>CAWFNA010000008.1:0-961613 GCA_963817105.1 uncultured Actinomycetes bacterium | reverse complement strand
GATCCCCGCCGCTCGGTTGGCGGTGCCGCCGGTACTGCAGCTCGACGATCCCGTTGCGGGAGGCGGTGCTGGAGGTCATCGGTGCCCCGTCAACTGGCCGGTTGCGCTGAAGGCCGAGAGCGCTCACTTGGGCGAGCGTCTGACCGCCGATCTACTCAACCGTGAGGACCGGCACGAGCCCCTGCCGGAGGCCTACGCATCAGCCAAACCGACGGGCCGCCTTCTGGCAGTTCAAGCACACCCATGTGCAGGAAGCCGAGCCGCTCGTACAGTGCCGCGCTACGCTCGGTGCTGGCCTCGATGTACGCCGGTAGCCCGGCCGAATCGGCTCTCTCCAGCGTCGGCTGCATCAGTGCCGATCCCACGCCCTGTCCCTGCAGAGCGGTGCGCACCCCGACCGTTCGGACGTAGAAGTGGGCCTCACGTAGGTGTCGCTTCTCCATCGCCTTCTGCACTCTTATCGCGCGCGGCATCCGCGTCCTGAACGCCCACACCCACTTGAGTGCCTCCCTCCCCGTCATGGACTTCGGCATCTCCCAGGCGCCGGGTGGCAGCTCGGCCACCGCGCCGTCGTACCCGGAAGTCGTCCACACGGTCCCCCCGTTCGGCAGCACGTACTGCTCCATCTCAACCGCAAACAGCCTTCGTAGCCGTCGCGTGACTGCCCGGCAGAAGGAACGTGAACACGGGGTCGTTGATGAACGCATCCGCCAGCACCGCCGCCACCTTCGGCAAGTCATCTGCAGCCGCTGACCGGACTTCGATCGGTCTCAACGCGGCGATCCTATGCTCACTTCGAAGACAGATCGGCAGCCGCTGCACGACCCTCTCAAAGACTGAGTCGAGCGAGACCTCGCTTGCGCGGATTTACCGGAACTCGTCGATGCCGCGGCTGTCTTCCGGCTCCCACCCGTAGGTGGCGTGATAGCCCCAGCAGTCCGGCCGGCTTCCGTCGGTGTCTGTGACGCCGTAGGCGTCGGCGAGGTGGCGAGCGCTGACGATCGTGCCTGCCCATCGCTCGGCGTCTGCGGCCCCGGCGAGTGCAGCAACGCCTCTGGCCACATAGGTAGGCGACTCGGAGATCCCGAACCCGGGACGCTCGCGGCAGGCGTCCCGCCAGTTCGCCTCGGTGACGCCGAAGTTCTCCAGCATCTTCTCCGAGCGCAGCCAGCCGGGAGTCACGCCGACGGCCGTCACGGGACTGTCCTCGAGCTCGGCGTTCAGGCCCTTGACGATCCGCTCGACGTTGGCCTTGACGAGGTCGTAGTAGAAGCCGACATTCCGCCTGAACTCGGCGTTCGCCTGCGAGGTGCCGTCCGTCATCTCCACGACGAGGCCGCGCGTGCCGAGGGCCTCGGCGGCGCGCAGCATGAGCGGGATGGCGGCACGACAGGTGATCAGGTGCGTGTGCACGCCCATCTGCAGCATCCGCAGCCCGCCGGCCCAGTCGTGCTCCCAGAGCGGCTTGTCCCATTCCATGTACCTGTCGCCACCGAAGATGTCGTTGACGAGCACGTCGAGCCGCCCATGGTCGCCCTCGATCGCCGAGACGAGCTCGGCAACCGAGGCGGGGTCCTCGTGATCGACCACCAGCGGCCGACCCCGCGCCTCCCGCCGCCGCGATCAGGTCCCCGGTCTCCTCGATCGTCTCGGGCCTGCCAATCTCGGAGGGCCCGGTCGTCCGACTACTGCGACCGGTCGCGTAGACGTAAAAGCCCGCACGGGCAAGCTCGACCGCGATCGCACGACCGGCGCCGCGCGTCGCCCCCGCAACCAGCCCCACTCTGACTGCCTCGGTCAAAAGGACCCTTGTCTTCCACCCGCTACACCGTTCGTTGCCCGCGCGGGCGCGTTCCTGCACGTACTCGACGAACGCCAGTGTCCGCTCGACCGATCCCGGCCGCGGCGGGTCGTTCCACCGAACGAACCGATCCTGCCGAACCTGGTCGATCAAGTCGCGCCATTCGGCGGGCATTGCCACTGTGGCCCAGTCGAGCGCATCCCGCTTCGAGATCACCTCGCCGCGTTCGAGGGTGTAGAGCATGCGTGCACCGGCTTCGACCGCGTAGCGCTGCGTCCAGGAGATCTCAAAGGTTGTCCAGGTCAGGAGGTCGTCGAGGAAGTTCGCGATCTGAGGACGCATCCTCCTCCGCAAGGCGATCGCGGGGACCTCGTGCGCGAAGTCGCGCGGATCGGCTCCCTCGAGGATCAGTGGCCGTTCGCGAAGCACCCAACGGACATCCTCCGTGTTGCAGTGGGTCGACCACTCCATCTCGCGTCTGCCGCGGTCGACGTACAGCCACTGTCGCCCGAGCGCAGCCAGCGTCTGAAGGTTGGCCTGCGGCGCGTACGAGCCTTCGAGGTTGTGCGCCCAGTAGCTCGGCCAGGCGGGAATCTCCTCGTGCAGCTGACGGAGCGCTTGCTCGTGTTCACCCTCCACACGGCCGGAAGTGACGACGAGGAAGTCGCAGTCGCTTGCGGCGTCGCCACTGCCGAGCGCGAAGGAGCCCACGAGGTAGACCCCGACCAGAGTCGCGTCCAGGACCGACCGGACGCGTCCAACGAAGCCGGCCAGGAGATCGTTCAGCTCGGGAAACGATGTCGCGCTCCACGTTCCCGGCCGCCTCTGCCCGCGGTCGCTCACAGGGTCGGACACCGAGGCTCAGTCGTCGCGAGGCAGGTCGAAGCGGGCGATGATTCCCTCGTCGCCGCCTTCCGGCACCGGGCGTTCTGGATGGCGCGTAGCCACCCAGGCGACCCCCCGCTCCGGGTAGGCAACCACGTCGGGGAATCGCTTGGTCGAGATGCCGAGCAGACGCACCGGCTCGTCCGTCGGATTCGAGAACGTGTGCAGCCCGTCCGGCCCTTCGGGGAAGTAGACGACCTCTCCCGGCGTGAGCTGCTCCTCGCCTTCCGGAGTCCGGACGGTGGGGGTTCCGCTGAGGACGAAGAACATCTCCTCCACCCCGTAGTGCATGTGCAGAGGACTGTCCGGCGACCCGGGCAGAAGCTCGGTCAGAGACGCGCCGAGCATGTCCGCCCCGAAGGGGTGCCCGAACCAGCGGCGGCGCGTCCGCTCGTCGTCGTCCACTTCGTCCCAGGGCTCGTCTTCGAGGAAGTTCAAACGATGCATCCGCTCCTCCTGTCGATTGTCAGTTAGCGGCTTGAAGGATCGGAGCGGACGGCCGGAACCCCTTCACCGCGCAGTAGACGCCGAGCGACAGTTCCCAGAGGCCCTCGGGGATCGTCGCGATGCCCTGCAGGGCTCCACCGGCGTCTGCGACGTCGAACAAGACGAGGGTGCCCGACAGGATGATGAGCGGTCCGCCGACGAGACCAAGCCAGGTCATCTTTCGCGGCACGAGGCCCGAGCTGTACATGAGGTAGCCGAGGATCAGCCCGTTGCCCCAGCCGACGACCCAGCCCGGTCCGAGGAGGAACGTCCAGTCCTTGATCGCGGCGAGCGTGTAGGCGAGCGTGCCTTCGGCTGCGCCCGCGACGTCCTGCTGCAGCGTGACGATCCCCAGGACGGCGACGATGCCGACGAGGATGAACGTGCACTCGAAGAGGCGGGCGGTCACATACCCCAGCGCGAGCTCCTCGTTCTGTCGCCTGACGATCGGGAAGATCACCACGGCGGTCCCGATGTTCGCGATGATGAGCAACAGCTCCAGGAGCACCCCGAACAAGATCTGGTTGTTCTGCCCGCCGCCGGCGATGTAGCCAACGGGGTCGTCGAGCACCGGCTGGTAGAGCAACAACGCGGGGATCGACGTGACGAAAGTGATGAGAAAGAGGACGCCGAAGACATGCGCCCGTTGTTGGTCCGAAAGCATCTGAACCCCTATCCTCGGTGATGGTCGCGAGAGGGCGCCGAAGCTAGCGACGCGGTCGGAACGAGCACGAGGTCGTTCTCGACCGAGTACCACTCCCCGTCGACGCCGGCCGGCCGCTCCGGGTCGTCGGCGCGGCGGCGAACGAGCTCGCGCAGCAGCGAGGGCTTCACGGCGAAGACGGCGTCGGAGCCGAGGTAGTCGCTGGCGGCGTCGAAGATGTGCGTCGCGATCGTCATGTGTCCCGCCGCGCGGACGATCATGTGGATGTGGGCGGGCCGCCAGGGATGGCGCCCGGTCGCAGCGAGCATGCGGCCGACCGGCCCGTCGTGCGGGATCGTGTAGGGCACGGGCCGGACGGCCACGAAGGCGTACGTCCCGTCCTCGCGCGTGAGGAACCGGCCGCGCAGGTGGTCCTCCGGCGCCTCGGTGTCCTGCACGGCGTAGAGGCGGTTGTCGCCGTTCTGCCAGACGTCGAGCTCCGCGCCGGCGATCGGCCGGCCGCCGACGTCGGACACCGTCCCGTGCACCCAGACGGGATCGCCGGCGGGTTGCTCCGCGATCGCGGCGCCGTACTCGCGCAGCTCCGCGCCCGGCACGTAGAACGGTCCGAGCACGGTCGACTCCGTGGCGCCCTCGGGCAGGGCGTGCGCGAGCGCGTCCACGAGCATCGACACGCCCAGGGTGTCGGACCAGAGGATGAACTCCTGCCGCCGCTCGTCGGTGATCTCCCCTGTCTCGGTGAGGATCCGGATGCCTGCTTCCCACTCCTCCTGGGTCAGGCCGACGTCGGCGGCGAACGCATGCAGATGGCGCACGAGGCTCTGCGCGATCGCGCGCAGGCGCTCGTCGGCGCCACCGTCGAAGCTCGAGACGACGGCGGCCGTGATATCGGCGGGAGTGGTGCGCGTCTCGCCCGTTAGGACTTCACCGAGGCGATGTAGCCGCGCACGTCGCCCACGGGCTCCGAGTACGCGTCGCCGAGCGTCTCCTCCATGCGGGACATGTACTCCTCGGCCCAGTCCGGGAACGGGTAGTCGATCGCCCGCAGGAACTCGAGCGTGGCGGCGAGCCGGATGTCCGCGATCGACGGCGAGTCGCCGCCGATGAACGAGCTTCCGTCCAGGAAGAACGTGTTGTAGACCTCGAGCGGGTCGGCGAGCGCCGCCTCGGCGTCCTGCTGCGCCTTCGCCTTCATCGCGTCGTCGGCGTCCGATGTAGCCGACCTCGCCCGGGTACTGCGGGAACCCGAGCGCTGGGTACGTCGCGCGCGTGACGAGCGGATAGAACGTGCCGATCAAGTAGAACATCGCGTTGTCGACCATCGCCCGCCGGCCGGGATCGCTCGGGTAGAACTGGTCGAGGCCGTGCTTGTTGCAGAGGTAGGCCATGATCGCGCAGCTCTCGCCGACCACGCCGCGCGGGAGCCCCTCCGCCTCGAGCGTCGGCGTGAGGTGGGCCGGGTACTTCTGCACGTAATCCGGGCCCGTGGTCTGTCCCCAGACGTCGACCTCGTCGTAGTCGAGGTCGGCCGCCCGCACGAAGATGCGGACGGTCAGGTTGTTGACGCTCGGCTTGAGGATGTTCAGCGTGTTCGCAGCCATTGCTCCTCCGCTCTACTGGTAGGGGTTCTTCGGAGACCGGTCGTCGGACAGCGACCCGCGTGAGCGCTCGACCAGCCGCTCGATCGCGTCCGCGAGGTGCTCCCGGTCGATGTTGTAGTCGCCGCGCTCGACACGCAGCCCGTGCGCCTCGAGCAGGACGTCCGCGTGCGTGTAGCCGAACGGCGGCTCGAACCGGTACGAGGCGAGCTCGACCAGCATCCCGAGCGGATCCTCGAAGTAGATCGAGTCCATGAAGCCGCGGTCCTTGACGCCGCTGTGCCTGATCCCGCGCTCGTCGAGACGCTGCACCGCCTGGTAGAAGGTCGCCTGCGACAGCGCGAAGGCGATGTGGTGGACGTGCCCCGCCTCTTTGCCCTCGCGGATCGCCGCCGCACGTCCGCGATCCGTGGCCCGCCCCTCGTCGGTGAACACCGTGATCAGGCGCCCGTCGCCCGGGTCGAAGTAGAGGTGGCTCTCGGCCTCGTTGTCGAGGTTCGGCTGCTCGAAGACGAACGGCATCCCGAGCACGCCTTCCCAGAAGTCGATCGACGTCTGACGGTCGGCCCCGACGAGCGTGATGTGGTGGACGCCCTGGCTCTGGAGTTTCCGCATCAGGGGTCGAGATCTTCCCGGACGAGGCGCGCACCCGCAACCAGGGCCTCGAGCTTCCGGAACGCCCGCTCGCGCGGCAGGTACTTCATGCCGCAGTCGGGGGCGGCGACGAGTCGCTCCCGCGGCACGACGTCGAGCGCGCGGCGAATCCGTCCTGCGACGACCTCGGGCGTCTCGACCTCCTCCGCGCCCAGGTCGAGCACCCCCAGGACGATCGTCTTGCCCGGGATCCCGCGCAGCACCTCCGGGTCGAGCCCCGGCTGCGCCGCCTCGAGCGAGACGTGCGTCGCTGCGCAGTCGTCCAGCTCGCTGAGGAACGGGTAGCCGCTGGGCCGCGTGTGGACGATGTGCGCGTATCCAAAGCAGGTGTGGAGGACCGTCTCGCCGTCGATCCCGTCCAGCGCGCGGTTGATCGCCTCGACCGCGTACTGCCGCGCAGGCTCCGGGCGCGCCTGGAGGTACGGCTCGTCGATCTGGACGATGTCGGCGCCGGCCGCCTTGAGGTCGTGGAGCTCCTCGTTGACCGCCTCCGCGTAGGCGAGCGCGAGGCTGCGCTCGTCCGCGTAGTGGTCGTTCTGCGCCTGCTGCGTCATCGTGAACGGCCCGGGGACGGTGATCTTGATCCGCCGGTCGGTGAGCCCGCGGAGGAACTCGACGTCGCGCACCTCGACGGGCCGCGTCCGCCGGATCGGGCCCACGACCCTCGGCACCGGGTTCTCGTGGCCGGTGCGGTCGAGGGCGACGCCGGGGTTGTCGAGGTCGACGCCGTCGAGCGCGGTCGCGAAGCGGTTGGAGTAGCTCTCCCGCCGCATCTCGCCGTCGGTGATCACGTCCACGCCGGCGCGCTCCATGTCCCGGACGGCCAGTCGGGTCGCGTCGTCCTGCGCCTCCTCGAGCAGCGACTCCTCCACGCGCCAGAGCTCGCGGGCCCGCACCCGCGGCGGCAGCCGGGCCCCGAGCCGCTCGCGGTCGATCAGCCAGTCGGGCTGCGGGTAGCTCCCGACGACCGTCGTGAGGAGGGAGTCAGGCACGGTCGAGGCGGGTCAGCGCTCGACGAGCTTCGACTTGTACTCGCTGCGCCGCAGGGTCCCCCACGGCACGAGCTCCACCCGCGTCTGGACGACGAGCACGTCGCGCACTCTCTCACGGATCGCCTCAGCGAGCGCCGCGTCCGCGGTTCCTCCCTGGGCGAGCTCGACCGCGACGGGGAGCGGCGGCTCCTGCTTGACGCCGGCTGCTTGCGGCTTGACGAGGATCTGGCCGCTCACGTCCGGCGCGAAGCCGCCGACGACCTCGCGCAGCGCAGAAGGGAAGAGGTTCACGCCGCGGACGATCAGCATGTCGTCGGTGCGGCCGACGCAGCGGATGCGCGGGCCCGTCCGCCCGCACCGGCACGTGCCGGCCCGCACCTCGACGTGGTCGCGCGTCCGGAAGCGCAGCAGCGGCGCGGCGCGGTGACGGAGGTGCGTGAGCACGAGCTCGCCGGCCGCGCCGTCCTCGAGCGGGAGCGCCGCCCCGGAATCGGGGTCGATCAACTCGGCGTGGGCGAAGCCGCGCGCGCCGAGATGCATTCCGTCCTGCTCCTCGCACTCGCCCCAGAGGGAGACGCCGATGTCGCCGATCCCCATCGCCTCGGTCACCTTCGCGCCCCACCCCGCCTCGAGCTGCGCGCGGAAGGCGGCCTCGCCGCCGCCCGGCTCGCCCGCGACGAGCACGCGCTCGACGCTCGACCCCGCAAGGTCGAGCCCGCGCTCGGCCGCCCGCTCGACGAGATGCGCGGCGTAGGACGGCGTGGTCACGACCGCCTCGGGCGAGAGCTCCTCGATCGCGCGCAGGAGGCGCTCGGTGTTCCCCGTGCCGACCGGGACGTGGCTGAGGCCGATCCGGTCGAAGGACGCCAGGGCGGCGCCGGCGACGAACGGGCCGGCGTTGTAGGTGGAGACGATCCGCTGGCCCGGGGCGACGCCCGAGGCGGCATAGCTGCGTGCGGATCCGGTCACCCAGTTCTCGAGATCGGAGGCGGTCAGCGGGATGTACGTCGGCGCGCCGGTCGTGCCGCTCGTCGAGTAGATCCGGACGAGCTCGGAGCGGGGCGCGCAGAGGTGGGCGCCGATCGGGCTTCCGGGCGTGCGGGTCGCCCTCAGCTCGTCCTTGGTCGTCAGCGGCAGCTGCGCGATCTCCGCGAGCGCGCCCGCGTCGGCCGCCGAGCCGAAGCCCGCCGCGCCGAGCTTGTCGCGGTAGAGCGCCGACCGCTCGAAGAGGTACGCGAGCTGCTCCCGGTAGGCCGCGTCGTCGAGGGCGAGCTGCTCCGCCCACGGACGGGTCTCGACCTCAGGATCCAGGATCACCGGGCTCGTACTCGACCGCTTCCTCCGCGGCGGCCGCGAGCAGGAGCCCGACCGGGCGCTCGCGCTCCTCGGCGAGATGGGCGAGCACGCTCGCGGTGCGCGCGAGGATCGGGACGGACTTGACCGCCGCCGGGTCGAAGCCGAGGTCGAGCATCACGGCCGCGATCGGCATCGACACGTTCATGGTCAGCGGTCTCCCCCACACCTCGGCGACGCCGTCGCGCAGGCTTCGCGCGAGGGCGACGTGGGCGCCGCTGACGCCGCGCGCGTCGGCGAGCTCGAGGATCCGCTCGGCACGGGGATCCACGGGCCTGTGCACCGGGTGGCCGAAGCCGGGCACCTTGGCGCCGGACGAGTGCAGCTCGCGCGCGACCTCGAGCGGGTCGCGTCCCGTGGCGCGCAGCTCCTCGAGCAACCGGGCGCACTCCTCCGCGGTGCCGAGGATCACGGGCCCGCAACCGAGGATCCCGGCGGCGACCGCGCCCTGCAGCGAGCCCGGGTCGGCCGCGAGCGTCATCCGGGCGGCGACGTTGGTCGGCATCAGGCCGTGCTCGGCGATCGCGACGAGCAGGAGGTCGAGGAAGAAGCGCTGCTCCTCCGTCGGCTCGCGGCCGGTGAGGAGGAGGTGGAAGTACTCGGTGAACGACAGCCGGCCCATCAGGCCGCCGGTGAGGTCGTGCCCGCGCACCTCGACCCGGTCGGGATAGGCCCGTGCGATCCGGCTGACCGGCCTCGCTCCCTCGCCGCTCGGCATACGGATGAATCCTCTCACCGCGAGGCGGCTTCGACCGGGGCGGCTGTCAGGGTGAGGCTGAATGACCAGCGATTCGGTGCGCGAGGCCGGGCGCGAGTCGCAGCGGGAGGCGGCGCCGGCGGTCGCTTTCGTCATCGCCCTCCAGATCCTGCTGGCGCTGGCGAGCCGGGAGCAGTCGTGGACGTTCTGGCACTTCTCGTGGTGGGTATGGCTTGTGCCGATCGTCCCCGAGCTCCTACTGCTCGTCGCGCTCGCGTGGCACAAGCCGAGGCACCGGCTCGAGCAGATGGGCGTGCGCCGGGAGGTCGAGCTCGTGTTGCTCTGCCTTCTCGGGGTGACGAACGCGGTGCTCGTGCTGGGTGTGATCGCCTCGCTCCTTCGCGGCGACGAGCGCAGCGGGTCGCAGCTCCTGCTGAAGGCGGTGACGGTCTGGGCGACGAACGTCGTCACCTTCGGCCTCGGGTACTGGATGGTCGACGGCGGCGGGCCGGTCCGGCGCCTGCGCTCGAGTCCGGCCGCGCCGGACTTCCAGTTCCCGCAGATGGAGAACCCCGATCTCGCGGAGCCCGGGTGGCGACCGCACCTGGTCGACTACGTCTACGTGTCCTTCACCAACGCGCTCGCCTTCAGCCCGACCGACGCGATGCCGCTCAGCCACCGCGCGAAGCTGCTGATGCTGTCCGAGTCGGCGCTCTCGTCGCTGACGATCCTGCTGGTCGCCGCGCGCGCGGTGAACATCTTCAAGTAGGAATCCAATCGGCATGTTCGTGACCATGACCCGGGTGGCGACCTCGGAGGAGCCGATCGAGAACGCGGCGATCGTCGCCGAGGAGATGACGCGCTGGCTGCGCGAGATCGACGGCTTCGAGGGGCTCCTGGTGCTGTCCCGCGAGGGCGAGACGTTCGGCCTCACGTTCTGGGCGAGCGAGGAGGTCGCCCGGCGGAACTGGACGACGCGGATGCAGTTCCTCGACAAGGTGACCGCCGTCGCACGGGTCGAGGTCCAGGAGAGCGTCGACTTCGAGGTCATGTTTTCGTCGCTCTCGGAACGCCTCTGGGACGTCTCGGGCTGAGCGCTACGCGACCGGGACGACCCCGCCGCTGAGGACGATGTTCCGCGCCTGCGCGGCGGTCGGGGCAAAGACCTCGACCTGGTACGGCTGACCGGGCGAGACGATGTGGATGTTCTTCGGCGTCCGCGGCTCCGTGACGGCGATCGCGCCGCCGGAGAGCTGCTCGACCTCGTAGTGATTCGTTCGCGCCGCCTTGCGCACGCGCGCGAATGCGTCGGGCTGGGGGTAGGTGGCGACGACGACGAAGTCGGGGTGCTTGTCGCCGACCGCGGCCGAGCCGGTCAGGTAGCGGACGTACGAGCTGCCGTTCGGAGGCCTGCGTGTACTCCATCCTCGCGCCGCGCCGGTTCCCGGCCCAGTACACCGGCCGCCCCAGCGCTGTCGCGAACGTGCGTAGCTGCGCCGTCGTGACGATGCGCGCCGGGCACGCCCGGCGGCGTGGTCGGAACGGTCGAGACCGTCGTCGACGACGCGCTGCTCGAGCCGTCGTCCGAGTTGAGCTGCCACACGGCGATCGCGGCGGCGGCGAACACGACGACCGCGGCGACGACCGCGATCACGAGCCGCGAGCGGCCGGTGCGCGGAGCCGGGGACGCGGGCTCGGACTCGGATTCGGACGTCATCTCGGGAGGTCGTAGCAGATCGCGCTGGACATCGTGTCAACCCGCCGTGACGCCGAGGGCCTCCACCCAGTCGAGATTGCGACCGCACAGGGCTCGCGCGGACGACGGCTCGAGCAGCCGGTTCGAGCCTTCCGGCTGGAGCAGGAGCGGCCCGAGCGGGAAGATGCCGCCGCCCGTTCCCGGAGCGAGGGCAGGCAGGTCGACGGCCACCTCGACCCGGCGGCGCCCGGCCGGGATCGTCGCGACGCCGAGCTGGAGCCACTGCCCCGCTCCCTGGAGCTGCCGCTCGACGCTCCCGACCCGCGCACCGTCGACCGCGACCGCGAGCCGGCCGCGAATCGACCCTCCCACCCAGACCCGGTACCGCGCGGTTCGCGGCACCGCGATGTCCAGCGAGACCTTGCCGCTCCGCATCGGGAGGACGCTGCCGCCCTGAAGCGGCGTCCACCCGCGCGGGAGCTCGGGGACGGCGAGGGACCAGGCCAGATTCGTCTGCCGCGGGTACGCCGCGACCCGGCCGGCGTCGGCCAGGCGGTCGACGAGCGCGCACCGAGCGCGCGCGCCCGGCTCCAGCGAGTCCCCGAGCGAGGCGTGCTCCAGCACCTCGGGCTGCGGCGACCGCTGCCAGACCTGATACCAGCGGCCGTCCCAGGACGAGCCGGTACGGCGCCGGCGGGCGAGATTCGGTCGGGGACTTGCGCAGGACGAGCGTCCGGTACACGAGGAGGTCCGCCAGCCGCACCCGGTCGAGGTCGACGTACTCGCCCTTCGTGGCGGTCAGCCCGTCGCGGAGGAAGACAGGGCGGCGCCGGAGCTCGGAGCTGCCCTCGGGGTCGAGGCGCCGGAGGAAGTGCCGCACCGCGTACGGCTGGTACTCCGTCATCAGCGTGGGGCCGTCGCCTGCGAAACGGGAGCCGATGCGCTCGAGCTCCGCGAGCTGCGAGTAGGGCGCGAGGTCGGCGTCGTGGTACGCGAGCGCGTTCGACCAGGCGACGCCACCGAGGACCGCCAGGCCTGCCGCGGCACCGACGCCGATTGCGAGCGGTGACGCCCGCGGGAGCAGGCCTCGCTGCGTGACCAGGCCGACGCAGCCGACGGCCGCCGCGAGCAGCACGAACGGCGACCCGATCGCGAGCGCCTTGCCGCCGACCCAGGGCGACCCGAAGAGCACGAAGACGATCGCGCCCGTCAGACCGCTCGCCACGCCGAGCAGCAGCCCGACCGCCCTCTCGCGGAGCGCGAGCAGGATCCCGACCAGCGCGGCGGCCGTGAGGACCAGCAACAGGACGGAGCTCGCGAGGTGTGCGCTCGGGTGGAGCCGGAAGTCGCCGTTCGGCCAGACCCCGAGCACCTGCAGGAAGTTCAGCGGACGGATCAGGTTGCCGAGCTCGGTTGCTTCCGTGAGCGTGTTGCGGGTCGCACCGCGGTACAGATCCGACGCGGCGGCGAGCGCCGGCACCGCCAGCACGACGACCGCGCCGGCGCAGGCGGCCGCAGCCTTCGGCGCCTCGCGTGCGAGAGGGACGAGGATGACCGGCACCAGTGGCACCAGCCAGACGGCGCCGCTGACGCTGAAGGCGTCGAGGACGGCCGCGCAGGCGATCGCGAGCGGCAAGGCTCGCAGGATCCGGTACGGCGGCTTCAGCTCTGCCGCGAGCGCAACCGCGGTCGCGAGCGACGCCACCGCGACGAGTTCCTTGACGCCTCCCCAGAGCGCGTAGCCGTAGAGCAGCGCCGGCTGAGCGGCCACGACCGCGACGGCCGCGCGGATCGCCTTGCGCGCGATGAGCGGCATGGCGAGCTGATAGAGGCAGAGGGCCAGCATCGCCGCGTTGAAGGCGAGCCACGGCTGGAAGAGCCAGGCGATGTCCGCGCGCACGAGTGTGTGCCCGACGCCGAGCGGGAGCACCGATCCGAGCGGGTAGCCGCCGGCCAGATAGCCCGAGAGCGCCGCCTCGTAGCTCGAGGGGGCGAGGCCGGCGAGGCTCCGGCCGTGGTCGATCGCGCGGTCGGCCAGGGCGAGGAAGGTCGCGGTGTCGTCCAGCTTGATGAAACCGGCGAAGGTCGGCGTCCCGGTCGCGAGCACGGGGAGCCCAAAGCAGCCGAACACGGCCACGGCCGCTCCCAGCGCCCAGCCGTCGACCCGGCGCAGGATGCCGAGGACGAGCCCGAAGGCGGCCAACCCGGCCACGAGCGGCGTGACGAGCCTGGGCCAGGGGGACATGACGACCAGCGACGAGGTCACGACCATCGCCGCCGAGCCGACCGGAAGCAGCAGCGGCCACGGCAGGCGCGAGCCAGCGATCCGCTCCACCAGCAGTCCCAGGCCGAGCGAGAGAGCGCCCAGCACGAGCGGGAACACGACCCATGCCTGCACCATGGTCACGGCAGCCGGAGCGTAGTCCGCGCCGCCGCGGGGGTCGTGAACGTCGGCTTGTTTCCGTAGACTGAGCGCCCGTGAATGTCCAGCCGAGGGCGGTGCCTCGGTTGCTGCAGGGGGTCACGCTGCTGGTTGCCCTCGCGGCAATCGCTACTCCGAGTGCCCGGGGGGCCGCGACGCAGGGCGAGGTCGTCTTCGCCTGTGTCCCGACGCGGGGAGCTCACATCATGCTCGTCCGTCCGGCGGCCGGCCGCTGCACCGCGGCGCAGGTCGAGGTTGCGTGGCCCGAGCAGGACGACAACGCTCGGCGTACCGTCTACGGCTGCGTCCGCCGCAACGGCACGCTCCTCCTCTTCCAGACCAACCGCGCGTGCGGCAGCGGCACCACAAGGCTGAGCTGGCTCGGGTTTGCCGGGGCGGGCCAGTTCCAGGATCTCCACGCGTGCACGAGCCGGAAGACGCACGTGGCCCGCCTGGTGTTCGCGCTGCAGGCCTGTCGGCTGACCGAGTTCCGGCGCAGCTGGCCCCAGGTCGAGGGCGGCGGGGGGACCGGCCCCACCGGGCCGACGGGCCCCGCCGGGCCGACAGGCCCCGCTGGGCCGCCGGGGTCCGGCTCCTCGAGCGGACCCGGCCCTGCCGGGCCGCCGGGACCTGCCGGGCCCGCAGGCGCACCCGGAGCACCCGGCCCCGCCGGGCCTGGAGGAACGACCGGCCCGCAGGGCCCGAGCGGCCCGCAAGGCCCGATCGGGGCCACCGGTCCCGCGGGCGCGACGGGCGCTACGGGGCCTGCCGGCGCGACGGGCGACACGGGCGCGACCGGAGCCTCGGGGCCCGCCGGCGCGACGGGCGATACCGGCGCGACCGGAGCCTCCGGCCCGCAGGGCATCCAGGGGCCCACCGGGCCGCAGGGGCCGATCGGCGATACCGGCCCGACGGGAGCTACCGGCGCCACGGGCGCGACCGGTGACACCGGAGCGACCGGAGCGACGGGGGCCACGGGCGCGACCGGTGACACGGGGGCGACCGGAGCGACGGGCGCCACGGGCGCGACCGGTGACACCGGAGCGACCGGAGCGACCGGAGCGACAGGGCCTCAGGGCATTCAGGGGCCGACCGGCGCCACCGGCCCGACGGGAGCCGACTGGCGCGACCGGCGACGACCGGCGCCAACCGGCGCGACCGGTGCCACGGGCGCCACCGGGCGACACGGAGCGACCGGAGCCACGGGCGCGACGGGCGACACGGAGCCACCGGGCGACAGGAGCGACCGGAGCCACCGGAGCGACGGGCGACACGGGCGCGACCGGGGCGACAGGCGCGACCGGCGCAGACGGGCGCGCACGGGAGCAACCGGACCGCAAGGCATCCAGGGACCGACGGGGCCTCAAGGCCCGATCGGTGACACCGGCCCGACCGGCCCGACCGGCGCGACGGGCGCAACTGGTTCGACTGGTTCGACGGGCGACACCGGGCCGACCGGCGCAACGGGAGCACGGGCGCGACAGGAGCCACCGGCGCGACCGGCGAGACGGGGCCGACAGGCGCAACCGGTGCCACAGGCGCCACCGGAGCGACGGGAGCGACCGGCCCGCAGGGCATCCAAGGGCCGACCGGGCCGCAGGGACCGATCGGCGACACCGGGGCGACCGGAGCGACAGGAGCAACCGGGAGGGCAGGGCGACCGGGCGACCGGAGCAACCGGAGCAACAGGCGCCACAGGAGCCACGGGCGCCACAGGAGCCACCGGGCGACGGCGCACAGGAGCCACGGGGCGACGGCGCCACGGGCGCGACGGGCCACCGGGCCGCAGGGGCCGATCGGCGACACCGGGCCAACCGGCGCAACCGGGGCGACAGGAGCCAGCGGGCCGCCACCGGCGCGACGGGCGCCACGGGAGCGACCGGAGCGACGGGCCCGCAGGGCATCCAGGGGCCAACCGGGCCACAAGGCCCCATCGGCGACACGGTCACCGGAGCCAACCGGAGCCACCGGCGCGACTGGAGCGACAGGAGCTACCGGAGCGACGGGCGCGACCGGCCCGCAGGGCATCCAAGGGCCGACCGGCCCGCAGGGACCGATCGGGAACACCGGCGCCGCCGGAGCTACCGGCGCAACGGGAGCGGCCGGCTCGACGGGCGCCACCGGGACTGCGGGCGCGACCGGCGCCACCGGACCGCAGGGGATCCAGGGCCCGACCGGCCCTCAGGGGCCGATCGGCAATACGGGCGCGACCGGCGCGACCGGCGCGACAGGGCCGGCTGGCGCGACCGGCGCCACCGGCGCGACAGGAGCCGCCGGGCCCGCTGGCGCGACCGGGCCCACAAGGCCCCGCCGGCCCCACCGGCGCGACCGGGGCGACCGGCGCCACCGGCCCCACGACGTCCAGGTAGCCACGGGCACGGCCGTGACCATGAATGGGGCACTTGCCGTGGGCGCTCAGATCACCGCCACGGTCACCTGCCCGGCCACCAAGCTCCTACTCGGCGGCGGCGGATCGGCCACGAGTACGCAGGGCAACCAGCGGGTGGTGCTGCAGTCGTCTCGACCGCTGTCCACGACCCAGTGGCAGGTAATCGGCGTTGTCGCGGTCGCGATCAACGCAGCGAACTCGGGCACCGTGCAGGCGTTTGCCATCTGCACGGCGTAGATGGAGAAACCCGCTTGCCTCGCCGAACTGACCGGCCGCACCTGGTCGACTAGGTCGACGTCTCGTTCATGAACGCGCTCGCGTTCAGCCCAACCGACGCGATGCCGCTCAGCCGCAGAGCGAGGCTGCTGATGCTGTTCGAATACTCGCTCTCGGCACTGACGATCCTGCTCGTGACCGCCCGGGCCGCGAACATCTTCAAATAGGCAGCGGCCCGTGCCCGCGTTGCCATGATGCTCACGTGGCCACGCTCCGACACTCGGTGACCTCGGCTCCACCGAGCCGGTTGCGGCGTGCCGTGGAGGTACGTCACCGCCTCAGCGGCCTGGTGGCGAGCGTCGCCCTGGTCGCGGCCGTGACCGGCGCGATCGAGCTGCTGAAGCCACACGTCCCGGTGCTCAGTCTCGGCGCCCTCTACGTCTTCGCCGTTCTCCCGGTCGCGATCGTGTGGGGCCTGGCCTACGCGGTGCCGGTCGCGATCGCGAGCATGCTCGCGTTCAACTTCTTCTTCCTGCCGCCGCTGTACACGCTCACGCTGGCGGATTCGCGGAACTGGTTCGCTCTGGCCGTGTTCGTGGTCACGGCGATCGTGGTCAGCGAGCTCGCCGCACGGGCGCGGCGCCAGGCACGGGAGTCGGCCCTGCTGGCGGAGATCGCGACCTCGCTGCTCCGGCGAGGCGACGTCAGCCGGGAGCTCGACCGGATCGCGGCCCAGGCGGCGCAGGCGCTTCAGGTCGAGCACGCGCGGATCGAGCTCGGTGGAGACGCCGCACCAGCGACCGACGCCGCCGAGCCCTTCCCGCTCGCGGTCGAAGGCCGTCGCGTGGGCACGATCTACCTCGAAGGGGTGCGACAGTTCGGCGCAGCGGCGCGGCGCCGCCTCCTCCCCGCCCTCGCGTCGCTGCTCGGCGTGGCAATCGACCGGGAACGGCTCGCCCGCGAGGCCGTGGACGCGGAGGCGCTGCGGCGGAGCGACGCGATGAAGACGGCGCTCCTGCGCGCGGTGAGCCACGACCTGCGGACGCCGCTGATGGCGATCCTGACCTCCGCGAGCGCGCTCGCGCGCGAGGACCTCGAGCTCGGCCCCGACGATCGACGCGAGCTCGAGGTGACGATCCTCGGTGAGGCCGAGCGCCTCGACCGGCTCGTGGCGAACCTGCTCGACCTCTCGCGGCTGCAGGCCGGGGCGGCGCAGCCCGAGCAGGAGACATGGTCGGTGGACGATCTCGTCGTCCGGGCGCTGGACGAGCTCGGCGAGGCCGGACAGCGGGTCGAGGTCTCGCTTCCGGAGGAGTCGCCGGTCGTGCGTACGGATGCGCACCAGATCGACCGAGCGCTCGTGAACCTGCTGGAGAATGCGCTCAAGTACTCTCCACCCTCCGAGCCGGTGCACGTCCAGGTGACGACGACGCCGACAGACGTCCTGATCCGCGTCGTCGATCGTGGCCCCGGCGTCGCGGCCGGCGACCGCGAGCGGATCTTCGAGGCGTTTCAGCGCGGCGCGGGCACCGGGGCCGCCGGCGGAGCGGGCCTCGGTCTCGCGATCGCGCACGGTTTCGCCGAGGGAAACGGCGGCCGGGTCTGGGTCGAGTCGCGGGCGGAGCAGGGTGCGGCCTTCGTTCTCGCCCTACCGAGGACATGAGCGCAGCGCGGATTCTCGTCGTCGACGACGAGCAGCAGATCCTGCGTGCGCTGCGCACGAGCCTGCGCGGCGCCGGGTACGAGGTCGAGACCGCCGAGACTGCGGAGGGGGCGCTGGCGGCCGCCGCCATGCGGCCGCCGGACGCCGTCATCCTCGACCTCCTGCTTCCCGACGGAACGGGCACGGACGTGGCCCGTGAGCTCCGCACCTGGACGAACGCGCCCGTGATCGTGCTCTCGGCCATCGGCGAGGAGAAGGAGAAGGTCGCGGCGCTCGACGCCGGCGCCGACGACTACGTCACCAAACCCGTTGGAATCGACGAGCTCCTCGCGCGGCTGCGTGCAGTCCTGCGGCGCAGGTCGCCTTCGGGGGAGCCGGTGATCACGGTCGGCGACCTCACGGTCGACCTGGAGAAGCGCGCGGTCAGCCTCGCTGGGCGAGCCCGTCCATCTGACACCGCACCAGTACGAGCTGCTGCGCCTCCTTGCCCTCAACGAGGGAAAGCTGTTGACGCACCGCACGCTCCTTCGGGAGGTCTGGGGGCCCGGCTACGACGGAGCGGCCAACCTCCTCCACGTGAACGTCTCGCAGCTGCGGCGAAAGATCGAGCCCGAACGCGCGCGGCCGCGCTACCTCCTGACCGAGCCGGGCGCGGGCTACAGACTCGTCAACCCCGCTACCAGGAGATCCTAGAGATCTTCAGACTTTCTTCAGGCTGAGCCCCGAAACCTTCAGGCCTCCCTGAGCCGCAGCTCCCTAGCTTGGAGGCATGGAGGTTTCGCTCCACCGCCGGCGCGCCGAGCATCCCGGCTTCGACGTGCCCCACCCCCTGCAAGCAGGACTGGGGCTCGGCGTGCTCGGCGTCGTTCCGCTCGCGCTCGGCGCCGGCGGGCTGATCCGTCCGCTCTCGGGCCTCGTGTTCGCCGGGATCTTCCTCCTTGCCGGCGCACTGCGGTCCTCGCTCGCGTACAGCGAGCTCGCGGGGCTCCGGCGAGCCGCCGACGACGAGCTCCGGCGGCGGCGCAAGCACTACATCTCGTCGGCCCGCGTCTCGTGGCGCTCGGCCGAGCTGACGTCCGAGCGGCACCGCCGCTCGCTCGCCCGCGCGGTCGCCCACACGGAGCACGACCTCTCGGCCGCCACGCTGCCGGGTGCGTCGCCGCTCAACCGCGTCGCCGCGCGGCCGCACGCGCAGCTCTTTCACGAGCTCGCCGAGCGGATCGCAGCAGTCGACGTGTCCGCCGACCCGCGTGCCGTCCTGCAGATCGAGGATCTGCTGACGAGACCGGACAGCCCCCTGTACGACCGCGCGCGCGCCGGTGAGCTGGAGGCGACCCTGCTCGCCTGCATCGACGCTCTGTCAGGAAAGGACGGCGGGACTCACTGATGTTCGACCTCGCCGCGATCGCGATCGCCGTCGCCTGCTTCGCCTTCGCCTTCGTACTCCTCTACGTGCTGGGACGGGTCTGATGTCGGCCGCCGACGCCTTCGGGCTGGCGATCTCGATTGCAGTGTTCTGCTACCTCGTCTACGCCCTGTTCCGCGGAGAGCGGCTCTAGATGAGCGGTCAGGGCATCAGTCAGATCCTGGTCTTACGCGGTCGTGCTGGTCGCGCTCGGGTACCCCCTCGGCCTGTACATGGCTCGGGTCTACGCGCCCGCCTTCCGCGTGCGCTGGCTCTCCGGGCTCGAGGGCGGCTTCTACCGCATCGTGCGCACCGACCGGACGAAGGAGCAGGACTGGAAGGGCTACTCGAAGACCGTCCTCGTCTTCTCGATCGTCTTCTTCGGCCTGCTCTACACGCTCCAGCGCCTTCAGGCGCACCTGTTCCTGAACCCGGATCACCTGCCGGCCGTGCAGCCGCACATCGCCCTGAACACGACGGCCAGCTTCGTCACGAACACGAACTGGCAGTACTACGGCGGCGAGTACACGATGTCCTATCTGACCCAGATGGCCGGCCTGGCGGTGCAGCAGTTCGTCTCGGCCGCCGTCGGAATGGCCGTCCTCGCTGCGGTCATCCGCGGGCTCAGCCGCCGGTCGTCGAAGGAGCTCGGCAACTTCTGGGTCGACCTCTACCGCTCGATGACGTACATCCTGCTGCCGCTCGCCCTCATCCTCGGCCTGATCCTGCTCTCGCAGGGGGTGCCGCAGACCTTCTCGGGACACGCCACGGCGAAGACGCTCGAGGGAGTCGCGCAGACGATCGCCCGCGGCCCCGTCGCCCTGATGATCGCGATCAAGCAGCTGGGCACGAACGGCGGCGGGTTCTACAACTCGAACTCCGCCGTGCCGTTCGAGAACCCGAACGGGCTGACGAACTTCCTCGAGGAGATCTCGATCCTGCTGATCCCGGCGGCGCAGGTGTTCATGTTCGGGAAGATGGTGCTCGCGCGGCGCCACGCCTGGATGGTCTTCGCGGCGATGTTCACGGTGTTCGTGCTCGGAATCGGGCTCGCGCTTCCGGCCGAGCAGCACGGCTCGCAGGTGCTGCGCGACTCGGGCGTGAACATCACGCAGGGGAACGGGCAGAGCGGCGGCAACATGTCCGACAAGGAGGTGCGCTTCGGCATCGCCAACACGGCCCTGTGGGCAACGGTCACCACCGAGGCGTCGAACGGGTCCGTCAACGGCGGCCACGATGCGCTCACCGCCTTCGGCGGCGTCGTGCCGATCGTGAACATGTTCTTCGGCGAGGTGATCTTCGGCGGGGTCGGCTCGGGCCTGTACGGGATGTTCTTCTACATCGTGATCGCGGTCTTCATCGCGGGGCTGATGGTCGGCCGTACGCCCGAATACCTCGGCAAGAAGATCGAGGCACGGGAGATCAAGTACGCGGCGGTCGGCGCGCTGTTCGTGCCGACGATGGTGTTGACCCTGACCGCGATCTCGGTCGTGACGGATTCCGGACTCGCCTCGGTCTTCAACCCGGGCGCGCACGGGTTCAGTGAAGCGCTGTACGCCTACACCTCGCAGTCGAACAACAACGGCAGCGCCTTCGCCGGCTACGGCGCCACCAACTTCTCCGCCGACCTCGGGACCGTCGCCCTCATCCTGGGCCGCTTCGCGCCGCTGCTGGCCGCGCTGGCCCTCGGCGGCGCGCTCGCCGGCAAGAAGACTGCACCGGCCTCTGCGGGAACGTTCCGCACGGACGGGCCCACGTTCGCGGTGCTGCTCGTCGGCGTCATCATCCTCACCGCCGGGCTGATGGTCTTCCCGGCGCTGACGCTCGGGCCGATCGTCGAGGGGCTGTCGCACTGATGCTCCGCGATCTGAAGTCATCCGTGATCGCCGTGGTCGTGATCACGCTCGTCTTCGGGCTCGGGATCCCGGCGCTCTTCACCGGCTTCGCGCAGGTCGCGTTCCCGAGCCAGGCGAAGGGCAGCCTGATCAAGGTCGACGGGAAGGTCGTCGGCTCGCGCCTCGCGGCTCAGGCGTTCGCCAAGCCGCAGTACTTCCACCCGCGGCCGTCCGCGACAAGCCCGCCCTACAACGCCGGCGCGACGACGTTCGCGAATCTCGGCCCCACCAACCCGGACCTCGCCAAGGCCGTGAGGCAACAGGCAGCGGCGATCCTCAAGCTCGAGCGCCCGTACAACCCGGGCCTGAGGGTCCACGACATTCCCGTCGACGCGGTCACCACCTCCGGGTCCGGGATCGACCCCGACATCTCGCCCGCCTACGCCCAGCTGCAGGCGCCGCGGGTCGCAGCCGTGCGGAAGCTGCCGCTCGCCACCGTCGAGCGGTTGATCGACGAGAACACCGACGGCCGGTCGCTCGGCTTCCTCGGCGAGCCCGGCGTGAACGTGCTCCAGCTCAACCTCGCACTCGACAGGGAGCAAGGCAGCTAATGGCCCGCAAGTCGGCAAGCGTGTTCTCGCGCGAGATCGTCCTGGGGGCGATCCGCGACTCGTTCCCGAAGCTCGACCCGCGCCTCCAGGTGCGCAACCCGGTGATGTTCATCGTCGAGCTCGGCAGCGTCGTCACGACCGTGATCTTCTTCATCCAGCTCGGCCGCGGGCACTACGGCGACCTCTGGTTCACCGGCGTGATCGCCTTCTGGCTGTGGCTGACGGTGCTGTTCGCCAACTTCGCCGAGGCCGTCGCGGAAGGCCGCGGCAAGGCGCAGGCGAACGCTCTTCGCGCGACCCGCACGACGACGACGGCGCACAGGCGCCTGGAGAGCGGCGCGCTCGAGGACGTGCCGGCCCCGGACCTGCAGCGGGGCGACGTCGTCGTGGTCTCGGCGGGCGAGGTCATCCCCGCGGACGGCGAGATCATCGAGGGCGTCGGCTCGGTGGACGAGTCGGCGATCACGGGCGAGTCGGCGCCGGTGATCCGCGAGTCGGGCGGCGACCGCTCCGCGGTCACCGGCGGGACGAAGCTCCTCTCCGACCAGCTGGTCATCCAGGTCACTCAGGAGCCCGGCAAGTCGTTCCTCGACCGGATGATCGCGCTGGTGGAGGGCGCCGAACGGCGGAAGACGCCGAACGAGATCGCGCTCAACATCCTGCTCGCCGGCCTGACGATCACGTTCCTGGCCGCGGTCGTGACCCTGCGCCCGTTCGCGATCTACGCCGGCACGCCGACTTCGCAGACGGTGCTGATCGCGCTACTCATTGCGCTGATCCCGACGACGATCGGGGCACTGTTGTCCGCGATCGGCATCGCCGGGATGGACCGGATGGTGCAGCGGAACGTGCTCGCGATGTCGGGCCGCGCGGTCGAGGCGGCCGGCGACGTCGACGTCCTCCTCCTGGACAAGACGGGGACGATCACGCTCGGCAATCGGCAGGCGACGGAGTTCATCCCCGTCGACGGCGTCACCCCGGAGGAGCTCGCCGAGGCGGCGCAGCTCTCCTCTCTGGCGGACGAGACCCCCGAGGGCCGCTCGATCGTCGTGCTCGCGAAGGAGAAGTACGGGCTGCGCGGGCGGGAGCTCGGCGAGCACGAGGCCACGTTCATCCCGTTCTCGGCGACCACGCGCATGAGCGGGGTCGACATGAACGGCAACAAGCTCCGCAAGGGAGCGGCCGAGGCCGTGAAGACCTTTGTCGCGGAGAACGGCGGCCGCGCGCCCGCTCGCCTCGACGAGGAGGTCGATCGGATCGCCCGAGCCGGCGGCACGCCGCTCGTCGTCGCTCAGGACAACTTCGTGCTTGGCGTCATCCACCTCAAGGACGTCGTCAAGGGCGGCATGGGTGAGCGCTTCGACGAGCTCCGCAAGATGGGGATTCGCACCGTCATGATCACGGGCGACAACCGCGTCACCGCCGCCGTGATCGCCCAGGAGAGCGGCGTCGACGACTTCCTCGCCGAGGCCACGCCCGAGGCGAAGATGGCCTTGATCAAGGAGGAGCAGGCCAAGGGGCGGATGGTCGCGATGACCGGCGACGGCACGAACGACGCGCCGGCGCTCGCTCAGTCAGACGTCGGCGTGGCGATGAACGCCGGCACGTCGGCCGCCAAGGAGGCCGGCAACATGGTCGACCTCGACAACAACCCGACCAAGCTGATCGAGATCGTCGAGGTCGCCAAGCAGCAGCTGATCACCCGCGGCGCGCTGACGACCTTCTCGATCGCCAATGACGTCGCCAAGTACTTCGCGATCCTGCCGGCGATGTTCGCCTTCACGTACGCGAGCCGGCCGGGCGAGCGCGGCCCGCTCGACTCGCTGAACGTCATGCAGCTCGGCACGCCGAAGAGCGCGATCGTCTCCGCGATCATCTTCAACGCGCTGATCATCCCTGCGCTCGTGCCGCTCGCACTCAGGGGCGTGCGCTACCGCGCGATCGGCGCCACCGCACTGCTGCGCCGCAACCTGCTCATCTACGGGCTCGGCGGCATGATCCTGCCCTTCATCGGCATCAAGCTGATCGACCTCGTCATCCATAACCTGTTCGGTGCGTGAGGTGAGATGGCGCGTGGTCACTACCGGATCCTGCTCGGGATGGCCGCTGGGGTCGGCAAGACCTACCGCATGCTCCAGGAGGGCCGTCAGGCACGGGACGACGGCCACGACGTCGTGATCGGCTACCTCGAGCCGCACGAACGTCCCGAGACGACCGCGCTGGCGGTCGGGCTCGAGGCGGTGCCGCGCCTGCGAGCGGCTCACGGCGGCCTCGAGCTCGCCGAGATGGACGTCGACGCCGTGATCGCGCGCGCTCCCGAGCTCGCGCTGGTCGACGAGCTGGCCCACACGAACGCCGCCGGGACGCGGAACGAGAAGCGCTACCAGGACATCGACGAGATCCTCGACGCGGGCATCGGCGTGATCTCGACCGTGAACGTCCAGCATCTGGAGAGCCTCAACGACGCCGTCTTCGAGCTCACCGGCGTCCGCGTACGCGAGACGTTCCCCGACCGGATCCTCGACGAGGCGGACGAGGTCGTGCTCGTCGATCTCACGCCCGAGGAGCTGCAGGACCGGCTGCGCGCCGGGAAGGTGTACCCGAAGGAGCGCGCAGAGGTCGCGCTGCAGAACTTCTTCCGGCACGAGAACCTCGCAACCCTGCGCGAGCTGGTGCTGCGCGAGGTGGCGGAGGACGTCGGCGCCCGCAGGCATACGCAGGCGCTCGAGCCGCTGAGCCGGCAGGCGGTCGCCGAGCGCATGCTCGCGCTGGTCGAGCCGCAGCCGAAGTCGCAGCGGATCCTCCGCAGGGCCTGGCGATCGTCCCAGCGGCTCGGCGCCGAGATCGACGCGCTCTGGATGCGGCCTGACGGGCGCGAGCCGACGCCGGAGGAGCAGACCCAGCTGGCAGCCCTCCGCCGCGTGGCGAGCCTCCTCGGAATCCACTTCCTCGAGGAGCGCGGCGACGACCTGGTCGAGACAGTTCGACGGGTCGCAGAGGAGCGCGGCTCCACCTACATCTTCGTCGGCACCCCCGACGAGTCGCGCCGCCGCGAGATCTTCGGCGGCTCGCTGCTCTCGCGCATGGTGCGCGAGATCCCGGGCATCGACATCCGCGTCATCGCCGACCGCTCGCTGAAGGAGGAGCCGCCGCGATGAGCGTGCTCCTGCGCTTGCACGCCGCGTGGACGGCGACCGTGCGGGCGCTCGCGCGCCTCGCCCGTTTCCTGCGCCACGGCCGCCGTCGACCGCCCGGCTCTCGGCGCATCCTCGTCCCGTTCACGCGCGGCCACCTCGAGCCGACCGTGCTCGCCGCGGCGATCCGGATCGCGCGCGCCGAGGAGGCGACGCTCGTCCCCGCCTATCTGATCCTGATCCCGCTCGAACTGTCGCTGGACGCACCGATGAGCCAGGAGTGCGCGCTGGCGATCCCGCTGCTGGAGGCGGTGGAGCGCGCGGCGTCGCGGGAAGGCATTCCGGTCGACGCGCGCGTCGAGAGCGGGCGCACTCCGATCCACGCCCTCGAGCGGCTCTGGGCGGTGGAGCACTTCGACCGCATCGTCGTCCCCGCCCCAACCGGGCGCGAGCCGGGGTTTGCGCCCAAGGAGCTGCTCTGGATGCTCACGAACGCGCCGAGCGAGACGCTCGTCCTGCGTCCCGATCCGGCCGTGCGAGAAGCGGCGCAGCCGGTCGAGCCGGAAGCGCCGAAGCAGCGCCAGGCGGAGCGGGTCGCTCCGGACCGCAGGGCCCGCGTCCCGGCGCTGGTCGACTAGCGCGGCCGCAGGGCTCCCGGCTAGAACTGGACCAGGCGAGCCGTCCCGCGAACGGCGTGGGCACGGTAGGACTGGATGGCGCCCGTGACCAGCGCCGGTCCGCCGATGCTGGTGCGAGCCGTCGTCTCGATCAGCAGTGCCTCGATCTCGGCGTCGCCGTCCCCGAGGTTGACGGTCGGAAGCAGCAGGCTGACGTCCACCACCCGGGCGTCAGGGATGGATTCCACGTGCGCTGACACGAGAGCGCCGATGCTCGTCTCCTCGCGCCGGATCTCGTCGCCTTCGACGGAGACGTCTCGATCCGCATCCTTGTACGTCAGGCGGGGGCGGCCGGTGATGCTCGTCTCGTCGTACCTCACCTCGATGCCGTAGTCACCGGAAAGCTCGAAGCTGTTGGGTCGGCGCGGCTCGGTCATCCTGGTCCCTCCTCGCAGGGCTCGACGGCGGCCCGAACCTAGAAGGCTCGCGGGGCGGTGTCAACGCGCGCTGCGATCCCAGCATAACTTCAATAGTTGAAGCTACTATGGCGTTCAGACCTACTCAGGAGCGTGAAGCCGAACGTGGAGAAGTTCCTACTCATCCCGCTGGACGACACGGTCGTCCTCCCGAACATGACGGTGACGCTGCCGCTCGACGCGGGCGACGCGAGCACCGTGCTGCTCGTGCCGCGGCACGAGGGCACCTACGCGAAGGTCGGCACGATCGCCGACGTCGTCGAGACCGGCGTCCTGCCGGGCGGCGCCGAGATCGCAACGGTGGCGGGCCGCCGGCGCGCCCTGCTCGGCGCGGCCGAGACCGGACGCGACGGCCGCCTCTACGTCGAGGTCGACGAGCGACCCGACGAGACGCCGCCACCCGTCAAGACGCGCGAGCTCGAGACCGAGTACCGCGCCGTGGTCGAGGAGATCCTCGAGCTGCGCGACGCCGATCCGCGCATCGGCGAGTTCCTCCGTTCGGTGAGCGACCCCGGCGCGCTCGCCGACACCTGCGCCTACTCCCCGGACCTGAGCTTCGAGCGGCGCGTCGAGCTGCTCGAGACGTTGGACGTCGTCGAGCGGCTCGAGCTCGCGCTCTCGCTGCAACGCGACCGGCTCGCGGAGCTCCAGGTGCGCCGCCGGATCCGCGACGACGTCGAGTCCGGCGCGCAGGCGCAGCAGCGCGAGTACTTCCTGCGCAAGCAGATGGACTCGATCCGGAAGGAGCTCGGCGAGGACGACGGCTCGGTGATCGACGAGTACCGCACGAAGATCGACGAGGCCGGCATGCCCGACGAGGTGCGCGAGCAGGCCGAGCGGGAGCTGGGCCGGCTCGAGCGCATGGGCGACGCGTCCGGCGAGGCGTCGATGATCCGCAGCTACCTCGACTGGCTGCTCGCCGTGCCGTGGGGCAAGGCCTCGGACGAGCGCCTAGACCCGAAGCTCGCGCGCGAGATTCTCGACGCCGACCACGCCGGCCTCGATGACGTGAAGGAGCGCATCGTCGAGTACCTCGCCGTCCGCAAGCTCCGGCAGGAGCGGGGCATCGCCGAGGACAGGCGCTCCGGCGCGATCCTGACGCTGATCGGCCCGCCCGGCACCGGCAAGACGTCGATCGGCGAGTCGATCGCGCGCGCGCTCAACCGGGAGTTCGTCCGGATGTCGCTCGGCGGCGTCCGCGACGAGGCGGAGATTCGCGGCCACCGGCGCACCTACATCGGCGCGCTCCCCGGCCGCCTCGTCCGCGCGCTGCGCGACGCAGGGACGATGAACCCGGTGATCATGCTCGACGAGGTCGACAAGGTCGGCGCCGACTGGCGCGGCGACCCGTCGGCCGCGCTGCTCGAGGTGCTCGACCCGGCGCAGAACCACTCGTTCCGCGATCACTACCTCGACGTCGAGCTCGACCTGTCGCAGGTCGTGTTCATCGCGACTGCCAACGTCGCCGAGACGATCCCCGGGCCGCTGCTCGACCGCATGGAGGTAATCCGCTTCGACGGCTACACGGTCGATGAGAAGGTCGCGATCGCGCGCGGCTACCTCTGGCCGCGCCAGCACGAGCGGAACGGCCTCCGGGAGGACGAGGTCGAGATCTCGGACGAGCTGCTGGAGACGATCGTGGCCGAGTACACGCGCGAGGCGGGCGTCCGCCAGCTCGAGCGCGAGCTCGGGAAGCTGCTGCGGAAGACCGCCACGCGGGTCGCCTCCGGCGAGGCCGAGGCGCCGATCACGATCGACCTCGACGACGTCCGCGACGGCCTCGGACGCCAGAAGTTCTGGCAGGAGGCCGCCGAGCGAACCGCCGTCCCCGGCGTCGCGACCGGCCTGGCCGTCACGGGCACGGGCGGCGACGTCCTGTTCGTCGAGGCGACCCGGATGGACGGCGACGACCGGCTCGTCCTCACGGGGCAGCTCGGCGACGTGATGAAGGAGTCGGCCCAGATCGCCCTCTCGTGGGTGCGCGCGCACTCGGACGAGCTGGAGGTCCCGCGCGAGGACCTGGAGCGCAAGTCGTTCCACGTGCACGTCCCGGCGGGCGCGATCCCGAAGGACGGCCCGAGCGCCGGCGTCACGATGACGACCGCGCTCGCGTCCCTCCTGACGGGCCGGCCGGTCAAGCACACCGTCGGCATGACGGGCGAGGTGACGTTGCAGGGGCGCGTCCTCCCGATCGGCGGGCTCAAGCAGAAGGTGCTCGCCGCGCACGCGGCCGGCCTCACGGAGGTCGTGATCCCGGAGCGGAACCGCGCCGACCTCGAGGACGTCCCGGCGGACGTGCGCGAGGCGATGACGTTCCATCCCGTGATGGGCGTCGGCGAGGTGCTCGAGCTCGCGCTCGAGCCGGCTCAGGATCGTGCGCTGCAGGCGGTGTAACCCCGTTCCCGAGGAGGTCCGCCGCGCGGCGGGCCTCCTCGAGCGGCGCTGGACGCTGTCGATCCTCTACGCGTCGGTCGAGGGCGCGGTCCGATTCAACGAGTTCCGCGCCTCGGTCGGGCGCGTGCCGCCGGCGACGCTGACGGCGAGGCTGAACGAGCTCGTCGACGCTGGGCTGCTGGAGCGGCGCGTCCTCGACACGCGGCCGCCGGCGGTCGAGTACCGGCTGACGACCCGCGGGCAGCGCTTCGAGCCGCTGCTCCGGGAGCTCCTCCGCGCCAGCGTCTGATTACGCTTCGCGCATGGAAGCGCTCGAGCTTCTGCGGGAGCTCGTCGAGATCGAGTCGCCGACGTACTCGCCCGGCGTCCGCCGGGTCGCGGAGGTCTGCGCCCGCGAGCTCGACGCGCTCGGCGCCCGGACGACGTTCCTCGACGGCGACCATCTCGTAGCCGAGCTCGACGGCGAGGGGCCGCCACTCCTCCTCAGCGGCCACGCCGACACGGTCTGGCCGGAAGGGACGCTGGCGACGATGCCGTTCAGCGTCGACGGCGACACCGCCTACGGACCGGGCGTCTACGACATGAAGGGCTGCCTCGTCGTCATGCTCGAGGCGATCCGCCTCGCGGGCCCCGGCCGCACCCGGGCGGTCCGAGTCTTCCTCACTGCCGACGAGGAGATGGGCAGCCGCACCGCGCGCCCGCACCTGGAGGAGGCGGCCGGAGGCTGCGCCGCGGCGTTCGTCGTCGAGCCGCCCGGCGCGACCGGCAACCTCAAGACGGCGCGGAAGGGGCTGGGCCGCTTCCGCCTCACGATCGCCGGCCGCCCCGCGCACGCCGGCACGAACCGGACCGAGGGCATCAGCGCCGTCGAGGAGCTCGCGCACCAGATCCTGGCCCTCCACGAGCTGAACGACGACGCCCGCGGCGTGTCGGTCAACGTCGGCGTCGTCCGCGGAGGCACGTCCGAGAACGTCGTGGCCGCGCAGGCCGAGGCCGACGTGGATGTCCGCGTCCGCACCTGGGAGGACCGCGAGCGGATGGAGCAGACGCTGGCCGCCCTCCAGCCGCGGCTCGACGGCGCGACCCTCACCGTCGGCGGCGGCTGGACGCGTCCGCCGCTCGAG
Organism: uncultured Actinomycetes bacterium; assembly: GCA_963817105.1. GTDB lineage: Bacteria > Actinomycetota > Thermoleophilia > Gaiellales > Gaiellaceae > 3-1-20CM-4-69-9. Next base: position 932,501 of record CAWFNA010000008.1, on the reverse strand, counting down.
CCGTCGGCGGGGGCCGAGCGGCTGTTCGAGGCGGCGCGCGAGCACGGCCGCGCGCTCGGGCTCGAGCTCCAGGCGGAATCGAGCGGCGGGGGCTCGGACGGGAACCTCATCGGCGCCGTCGGCGTCCCGGTCCTCGACGGCCTCGGAGCCGAAGGAGCCGGAGCGCACGCGCCGGACGAGCATCTGCGGCTCGGCTCGATCCCGGTGCGGGCCGAGCTGCTGTCGCGCCTCTTGCTTCGCCCCGGTCTCTGACGGCCGAGGACGCCGGCCGCGCGATCCAGCGCGACAACGCCCTCGCTCTACCGCCTGTAGCTCAGGCCCGCTGCACCATCCGGGCCGAGTTGCCCGACGGGTCGCGGAACCCGGCGTCGATCCCGTACGGCTGCTCCGTCGGCTCCTGCTGGAACTCGACGCCGCGGCTCTTCAGCTCCTCGTACGTCGCCCGGGCGTCGTCGGTCGTGAAGAAGAGGCCGCCGGCCGCGCCCCTGGCGAGCAGGTCCTGGATCTTCTTGCGCGTCTCCTCGTCGAAGACGGGCGGCCCGGGGATCGCCATCAGGACGATCGCGACGTCCTGCCCCGGAGGCGCGACGGTCAGCCAGCGGAAGTTGCCCATCTCCGGGACGGTGACGTCCTCGCGCACCTCGAAGCCGAGCTTGTCGGCGTAGAAAGCGAGCGCCTCGTCCTGGTCGTGGACCCACACCTGCACCGTGGCGAGCTTCAACATGGTCGGTCTCCTTTGTCGTCGAAGGTGTCTCGACGTTAGCCCGGGTCGCGGGCCCCGTCTTCTCGAAAGCTGCCGGAGTACGGGCGCGCGTAGGCCTGGAGCACGCAGGTCGGGATCCGCGCCCGGGTCGCCGCCGCCGGATGGGCGTCGCGGTAGGCCGTCGGGGACATGCCGAACACGCGGCCGAAGCTCGTCGTGAACGAGCCGACGCTCTGCAGGCCGACCGCGGCGCAGACGTACGCGACGGTGCGGTCGGTATTCCGCAGCAGCGCCGCCGCCCGCTCGAGCCGACGCGTCAGGAGGTACTGGTGCGGCGTCTCGCCGAAGGTGCGCCGGAACTCGCGGCTGAAGTGCGCGGGCGAGAGGTGCGCAGCCCGCGCCAGCGCGGGCACGTCGAGCGGCTCGCGGTAGCGGGCGTCGACGAGATCCTTCGCCCTGAGCAGGTGGCGGGCCGGTGCCACCGCCGTCGTCATCGCTCAGTCGCCTTCGGCCGTGGCCGGGACCGCCGACGGCTCCGCTCCGTGCGCCGCAGCCGGCAGCCCCGGACGCAGCAGGACGGCGCCGACGACCGCAGCCGCGCTCGCGAACAGCGCGCCGACGAGGAACGCCAGGTGGTAGCCGCCGGTGAGCGCGGAGAGGTCGCTGTGGCCGGCGTCGATGAGGCTGTCCGTCCGCAACGTGGCGAGGCTCGCGAGGATCGCGAGGCCGAGCGCGCCGCCCATCATGAACGAGGTGTTGACGACGCCCGAGGCGAGCCCGGCCTCCTGCGGCTCGACGTCGCTCATGGCCGCCAGCAGGATCGGGTTGAAGGCGATCCCGGCGCCGAAGCCCTGCAGCAGCATCGTCGGGAGGATGTCGACGACGAAGTTGCCGTCGACAGGCGCACGTGCGAAGAGGAGGACGCCGGCGGTCATGATCAGCAGGCCGCCGACGAGCGGCGGCTTGATCCCGAACCGCATCACCGCCTTGTCCGAAAGGAAGAGGGACGTCGCCCCCCAGATGATCGTCGACGGCAGGTAGGCGAGCCCCACCTGGAGCGGGCTGTAGCCCAGCACCAGCTGCAGGTAGAGGGCGGAGAAGAAGAACATCGCGAACAGCCCGGCCGCCATCAGGATGCCGACGACGTTGGCCGCCGCGACGTTGCGCAGCCGGAACAGCCCGAGGCGCACGAGCGGTGAGCTGACGCGGCTCTCGATCAGGACGAAGGCGATCAGCAGCGCGACGGCGCCGCCGAGCAGGCCGAGCGTCTGCGCAGATGTCCACCCCGCGTCGTTTCCGTTGACGATCGCGTAGACCGCGAGCATCAGCGCGCCCGTGATCGTGACCGCGCCCGCCACGTCGAGGCGCCCGGTCGCGGCCGGCCCGCGCTCGGACGGCAGCAGCGACATCGCCACGATCACGACGCCGATGCCGATCGGGATGTTGACGAGGAAGATCCAGTGCCAGCTGAAGAGGTCGGTGAGGATGCCGCCGAGAAGCACGCCGGCGGTGCCCCCTCCGGAGAGGACGAAGCCGAAGACGCCCATGGCCTTCGCGCGCTCGGCCGGCTCCGTGAACAGCACCATGATCAGCGAGAGCGCCACGGCCGAGACGATCGCGCCGCCGAGCCCCTGCACGGCGCGCGCTCCGACGAGCATCCCCTGCGTGGTCGAAAGCCCGCACGCGAGCGACGCGACGGTGAACAGGCCGATCCCGATGATGAACAGGCGGCGGTGCCCGTAGAGGTCGCCGAGGCGGCCGCCGAGCAGCAGGAAGCCGCCGAAGGTGAGGAGGTAGGCGTTCACCACCCAGGCGAGCGACGTCTCGCTGAAGCCGAGGTCGTCGCGGATGGACGGGAGCGCGACGTTCACGATCGTCGAGTCGAGCACGATCATCAGGTCGCCGACGCAGAGGACGTAGAGCGCGAGCCAGCGCTTTCTGGCAGTCATGGTCATGGGATCTGAAGTCCTTTCCCTGGTTCTCGTGGGATAAGACCTGCCCGATCGCCGGAATTCATCGCCCGCTCACCGATGAATTTGGCCCGGCCTCCCGGTCCTTCGTTCGATGGCCCCCTCCGGGTCGACCACGATCGTCCTCGACGTGGGCGCGTTCGCATCTGATCTGGGAACGATCGACGCTCTCGCCCGCTTCCAGCTCGCCGCGCGCCGGCGCGGCCGGCGGCTGCGCCTCCACGGCGCATCGGACGAGCTGCTCGCGCTGATCGCATTCGCCGGGCTGGACGACGCGCTACGCGTCGAGCCTGGGCGGCAGCCCGAACAGCGGGAACAGCGACTCGGTGTCGAGGAAGAACGTCAGCTCGACGATCCCACCCCCTGACACCTTGACGACCTGGAGGGCCCAGGGGTCGTAACCGCCCTCCGGGCTCGGCTTGTACTGCCCGAACGCCGGCGATCCGTTCGCGGTCGCCGTCGGGATCACCCGGGACCCCCGGCAGCCGATCCCAGGCCCGAACCACCAGCTGAAGATGTCATCGCGGCCGCGCAGCCAGAGGTCGAAGGGCGGCATCGACTGGGTCGCGTCCTCCCGGATCACCTTGGTGAGCGCCTCGATGTCGTAGCGCTCGAACGCCTCCACGTAGCGCGCGAGGAGCTCGCGGTCGGGCTCGTCCAGCTCCGGCGCAGCGTCGGCCGGGCTCAGGTCGGTCGCCTCCAGAGTCGCCCGGGCGCGCTGGAGCGCGCTGTTGACCGACGCGACGCTCGTCTCCAGCAGCTCCGCGACCTCAGATGCCTTCCACCGCAGCACCTCGCACAGGATCAGGACGGCGCGCTGGCGCGCCGGGAGGTGCTGGAGCGCGGCCACGAACGCCAGGCGGATCGTCTCGCGGGCGACCGCGACCTCGGCGGGATCCCCTTCGGTCGCCAGCACGAGCGCGTCCGGCACGGGCTCGATCCACGTCACCTCGGGGAGCGCATTGAGGTTCGCCTCGACCGGCTCTCGGGCGGGGCCGAGGTCCATCGGCCGCGCGCGGCGCTCGCGCCCGTCGAGCAGGTCGAGGCAGACGTTCGTCGCGATCCGGTAGAGCCAGGAGCGGAGCGCCGACCGCCCCTCGAAGCGGTCGAGTGCGCGCCAGGCCCGGACCATCGTCTCCTGGACGGCATCCTCGGCCTCGAACGGCGAGGCGAGCATGCGGTAGCAGTACGCCGTCAGCTCACCGCGGTACTGCTCGAGCTCGACCTCCTGCGACGGGGCTCGGGTCGCGAGCTGGGAGTCCTCCACCGGGACCATGCTACGTGCCGGCCTTGATCCTGCGCCGCGGGGATGGGACGGTATGTCCGGATGGAACGCGTCCTCAAGGTATTCGTCCAGGGCGACGATCAGGACCGGCTCGCGGAGCAGGCAAACGTGCTCGAGCGGTACGACGCCTTCGTCCTCGCGGAAGCGGCGCCCGCAGCAGCGAAGCGGATCACCCGCGAGCACCTGACGGAGGACATCACCGACCAGTTCCAGATCACGCTCGGCGGCGGGACGGTCGACACCTCGAAGCCACGGATCGACGCCCAGGGCGAGACGCGGTCGCACCCGGCGTACCGCCGCGGCGCCAAGCTGACGTCGGGCCCGCACCACTACCTCGTCCAGTTCGTGGGCCCGATCAAGCAGAGCTGGCTGCGCGGGGTCAAGCGGGCGGGCGGCGAGCCGCGCGGGCTCTGGAGCGACTTCGTCTACATCGTCCGCGCCGACGACGCGACAATCGCGAAGATCGCAGCGCTCCCGTACGTGCGCTGGACGGGGCACCTGCCCCACGAGGAGCGGCTCTCGAGCTCGGTCAGGGAGGAGCTCGCCGGCGAGGACGTCACGACGCTGCCCCGCACGAAGCTGCTGCCGCAGGTGTACACGGTCGAGTTCTTCGGCGCGAAGGACATGCCGCAGGCGCGCCCGAAGATCCGGCGCCTGGGCCTGAAGATCCTCAGCGACGAGCCGAAGGCGCGGCTGGTCGTTGTCGAGGCGAGCCCCCGTAAGGCCGAGCGGGCGAAGCAGCTGAGGGGACTGGCTGCCGTCCACGCGGTCCGGCGGATCCGCCCGCGCGCGATCAAGCGGGCGAGCAACGACGTCGCCGCCGGCGTGATGGCGTCGGCGGTCTCCCTCGGCAATCCGGGCCTCGGCCTGAGCGGCGCCGGCGAGACGGTCGGCGTCTGCGACACCGGCCTCGACACTGGCGACCCTGACACGATCCACCCCGACTTCAAGGGCAGGATCGCGTGGATCAAGAGCTACCCGATCACGCCCGACTTCGCCCGGCAGGTGCGGAACCCCGGCGGTGACGACGGGCCGGCCGATCTCGACAGCGGCCACGGCACCCACACCTCCGGCTCCGCCGTCGGCAGCGGCGCCTCCTCGGCGGAGCTCTCCGGCACGAGCGGGCCTATCCGTGGCCTGGCGCACGGGGCGAAGCTCGTCTTCCAGGCGGTCGAGCAGGAGTGCAAGTGGAAGAACCCGGCCGACGTCGAGCGGTTCGGCCGCTTCCTGCTCGCCGGCATACCGGGCGACCTGAACGTGCTCTTCGGGGACGCCTACAAGCAGGGCGTGCGGATCCACTCGAACTCGTGGGGCGGCGGCGATCCCGGCTCGTACGACGACCAGTGCCGCCAGCTCGACCAGTTCGTCCGCGACAACAAGGACTTCTGCGTCGTCGCCGCTGCCGGCAACGACGGCACGGACAAGGACGGCGACGGCGAGATCAACCCGATGAGCGTCAGCTCGCCGGCGCCCGCGAAGAACTGCATCACGGTCGGAGCGTGCGAGAACAACCGGCCCAGCTTCGACAACGAGAAGTACGGCGAGTGGTGGCCTGACGACTTCCCCGTCTCTCCGTTCAAGGCCCAGCCGATGGCGGACGACCCGGACCAGGTCGTCGCCTTCAGCAGCCGCGGACCGACGAAGGACGGCCGCTTCAAGCCGGACGTGATCGCGCCGGGGACGTTCGTCCTCTCGACGCGCTCGCGGATGATCGCGCCGAACAACAAGGCGTGGGCCGCGTTCACGCCGAGCAAGCTCTACTTCTTCATGGGCGGCACCAGCATGGCGACCCCGCTCGTCTCCGGGGCGGTGGCCGTCCTGCGCGAGTACCTACGGAAGCAGCAGGGGCTGAAGAGCCCCACCGCCGCGCTGCTGAAAGCCGCGCTGATCGCGAGCGCCACGAGGCTGCCCGGCTACGCTCCGGAGGGCGCGGTCGTCGACAACCACCAGGGCTACGGCCGCGTGAACCTCGACGGCGTGATCGCACCGCCGAAGCCGACGTCAGCCCAGTTCGTCGAGGTGGCGCCGGGACTCGAGACGGGCGGGATCGACTCGCGCCAGCTGAAGATCCGGTCGAGCGCGCACCCGCTGCGGATCGCCCTCGTGTGGTCGGACGCGCCGGGGCCGACGATCGTGAACAACCTCAACCTGATCGTGACGGCACCCGACGGCAGCAAGCTCGTCGGGAACCAGCGCAGCGGTGCGCAGCCAGCCTTCGACACGACGAACAACGTCGAGCTCGTCCACGTCGACGAGCCTGTCTCCGGCTCGTGGACGGTCGACGTCGTCGGCTCGAACGTCCCGCGGGGCCCGCAGGACTTCGCGCTGGTGGCGATCGGCCACTTCTGAGTCAGTCGGGAGCCCGCGCGACCAGGTAGTGCCACTCGTTCTCGAGGCGATACGCGCCGCCTGCGTCGCGGCGGTGCGCCAGCGCGTCGACGAGCGTGCGCAAGGCCTCGTCCCCGCGCTCAGGCCCGATCGCATGCCTCACTCCCCCGGCGGACGTCAGGGCCAGGTAGAGCGCCTCGTCGTCGGCAAACCCGTATGCCCACGACACGTCGAAGGTCCCCTCCGGCTCCAGCCCAGCCTCCCCGGCGAGTTGCTCGAGCAGGCCCGGCTCCCACAGGGCCGAGCCGCGCACGGCGTTCGGGTCCGGGGGCGGAAGGAACCGCCCGAGCACCGGGTGGATCGCGTCGAGGTCGCAGCGGTCGGGCCGGCCCCAGACCTGGATCAGGACCGGAGCGCCCGGAGCGGCCACGCGTCCGGCCTCGCGCAGCGCCGCGACCATGTCGGCGGCGAAGAAGAACGAGTTGAAGCCGGTGACGACGTCGAACGCGTCGTCGTCGTACGGCAGGGACTGCAGCTCGCCGACGCGCAGCTCGCCTTCCGGCACACGCCCGCGGGCGATCGCGATCAACTCCTCCGACGCGTCGATCCCCGAGACGTCGGCGCCGCGGTCGGCCGCCGCGCGCAGGAAGACCCCCGAGCCGCAGCCGATGTCGAGCACACGCCGACCTGCCCAGATGCCCAGCCGCCTGATTGCCTCCTCGTACGTCTCGATCTGCTGCTCCTCCACCACCGCCCAGTCCGTCGCATACGCCCCCCAGAGCGGCCCCCACCGCTCCGCCGTTCCAGTCGTCGCCGAAGCCGACATCGTCCGCTCCTCCCGCTAGACTACGATTCATAGTTTCATACCTATGGAGCGTAGCTTTGTCAAGTGACGAACTGAGCCTCTTCTCGTACGAGATCCTCGGCCTCGTCGGCCGGACGGGCGCCGGCGCCCACGACCTGCTGCGCCTCGCGCGCCGCGGCCGGATGCTCGACTGGGCGGGCGAGAGCCAGTACTACGTCGAGCCGAAGCGGCTCGCGCGGCTCGGCTACCTCGCCGCGCGGAAGGAGCCGGGCAAGACCCGCGAGCGAACGGTGTACTCGCTGACCGAGAAGGGCCTCAAGGCGCTGCGCGAGTACGCCCGGACTCCCGCTCGTTTCACGCCGCTGAAGAGCGACCCCCTGCTCCGCCTCCTGCTCGCCGACCTCGTCGGCGAGGCGGTCACGCGCGAGAGTCTGATCGCCCTGCGCGAGGACATCGCCGACCTGTCGGCCCGGCTCGACGAGAGCGTGGAGACGGCCGAGCAGCTCCCGCACCGGCAGAAATACCTGCTGCTCGTGATCGACTTCCTGCGCAGGCTGCTCGAGCTCCACCTCGACCTGATCGCCGAGGTCGAGCGCGAGCTCGCGCCGCCGAAGCCGCGCGCCTAGAGGTCCTTGATCATGCGCCGGCCGCCCTCGTCGTGGGAGAGCTCCCGGTAGCCGAAACGCTCGGCGAGCCGGGCGGCCGGATTCTCCGTGTCGATGCTGACGCCGAGACGCTCGATGCCGGCCGCGCGGGCGACGCGCTCGAGCTCGTTCATCAACCGCATGCCCAGGCCCTCCCGCCGGAAGGGCGCGGCCACCGCGATGGCGACCTCGGGCGTCTCGTCGTCGACGTAGCCGTGGCCGTGATCCTCCTCCGTGAAGAGCCGGCAGAGCACGACACCGGCGATCTCGCCGCCGATGGTCGCGATCACGCCGAGGTCGCCGGGCCGCCCCCAGCCACGGTGGTAGCGCGCGAGCTCCGGGTGCTCGACCGTCTCCTCGAACGGCGGCAGGCGCCGGTCGGGATTCCATGCGACCGCCTCGTAGAGCGCCCACTTGACGAGCTCGACGTCGTCGAGCGTCGCCTCCCGCAGAGCCACGTCCATCCCCGTGATGCGCGGGGCGCACGCGATCGCGCGCGCCCCGACGCCTCCAGCTAAGCCCTGACGGTCTCGCGCGGCTGCGGGACGATCCGGATGTAGGGCCGCGGCGAGTCCCAGCCCTCCGGATACGTCTCCTTCGCCTCGTCCTCCGAGACCGAGCCCGCGATGATCACATCATCGCCCTGCTGCCAGTTGACCGGCGTCGCGACCTTGTGCTTCGCCGTCAGCTGCAGGGAGTCGATCACGCGGAGCACCTCGTCGAAGTTGCGTCCGGTGGTCATCGGATAGACGAGGACCAGCTTGACCTTCTTGTCCGGGCCGATCACGAACACGTTGCGGACCGTCTGGTTGTCCGCGGGCGTCCGATCGGCCGGATCGCCGGATGTCTCGGACGACAGCATCCCGTAGAGCTTGGACACGTTGAAGTCCGCGTCGCCGATGATCGGGTAGTTGGGTGCCACACCCTGGGTCTCCTCGATGTCGCGCGCCCATTCCTCATGCTTGCCGGTCGGATCGACGGAGAGGCCGATCACCTTCACGTTGCGCTCGTCGAAGTCCGGCTTGATCTTCGCCATGTACCCGAGCTCGGTCGTACACACGGGCGTGAAGTCCTTCGGATGCGAGAACAGCACCGCCCACGAGTCGCCGATCCAGTCGTGGAAGGAAATGCGCCCTTCCGTGCTGTCGGCCTCGAAGTCAGGTGCCGTGTCGCCGATCTGCAGAGCCATGCGAGCTTCTCCTTCCAAACCCCGCGTTTTTCTCTCGGCAGCGTAAGCGCTCACAGGCGCGCTACACAAGCCGAGGGCGCTTCGCGGGCGTCAGGCCCACGAGGACCGGGTTGCCGACGACCGGCGTCGGGCCCGACGTGGATTGTCAGCATCGACGAGCGACACGTCGACGGCGACGCGCTCGCCGCCGCGCTCGCTCACGGTCAGGCGCACGGGCATCGAGGCGCAGCGGCCGACAGGGGCCGCCCGCCCCACGAAGCCATCGCGGTCGACCGAGAGGCGCTCGCCGTCGTCCGTGAGGACGACCCCCAGGTTCTTCGCCTCGTTGAACCAGAGCATCTTTCCGTTCATGTCTTCCTCCTCAGCGGGCTGATCGACGGGGTGGTCGCGAAACACGCTGGCCACCTCACCAGCGGCGTCCGCCGGCCGCGCGGCTCGCGCGCCACCGGACGACGGCCCACGCTGCCAGGGCGACGGCCGCGACCGCGGCGCCGACGAGGAACGCGATCAATCCGGGGACCGTCGGGAGCCGAGCCGGCTGAACACTTCATTGCCAAGCAAAACAACCTCCCTTGCCTCAGGAACGGGCAAGGAAGGCGCCTGCGCGCAACCGAACTCGCTCTAGCTCTCTCCAACAGTAGCCGAGATTGGCTCCAAACCGCGACCACGGCAGTCGGGCGAAATACGAGCCGAAGGCGCCTCGTTGAACGAGGAGCATGCGAACGAGGACGACAGCGTTGGGGGCGGCCTTCGCGACCGCGACCGCCGTTGCCTGGGGCGGTCAGTTCGTCGTCGGCAAGTCCGCGCTCGGGACGCTCTCCGCCTTCCCCCTCTCGACGATCCGGTACGCGATCGCCTCGCTGCTCTGGCTCCTGGTCCTCGTCGCCGTGGAGGGCCGCGGCGCGCTCCGCTTCGACGGGCGTGGGCGGCGCTTGTTCGTGCTCGGGTCGCTCGGGTTCGCGGGGTTCAACCTGCTCGCCTACACCGGCCTCGCCCACGCGCGACCTCAGAGCGCCTCGCTGATCGTCGCGCTCGCCCCGCTCCTGACCGCGCTCGTGCTCTGGCGCCGCACCCGCGTGCGCCCATCCGCTACGACCTTCGCCTTGCTCGGAGTGGCCCTGGCCGGGGTCAGCCTCGTGATCAGCGGCGGCCACCCGACGACGATCGTGAGCGGGTCGATCGGCTGGGGGGACGGGCTCGTGCTCGCGGGCGTCTTCAGCTTCGTCCTCTACGGGCTCGGCGCCGCCGAGCTGCCGGCCTTCTCGCCGCTCCGCTACACGGCGCTGACGTCGGGGCTCGGGTGGTTGACGCTCGCGGGCGCCACGGCAGTCGCGACCGCGGCCGGGCTGGTGGCGCTCCCGTCCGTCCACGAGGTCTGGTCGGTCGCGCCGCAGATCGCGTACCTGACGATCCCGGGTGCGTTCATGGCCGTGCTGACGTGGAACGCCGCGATCGGCATGATCGGGCCGCAGAACGCCGTGCTGTTCGTCAACCTGATCCCGGTGACCACCTTCGCGATCGAGATCGTCCGCGGGTACCGGCCGAACGCCGTCGAGCTCGCGGGCGCCGCGATCACGATCGCCGCGCTCGTGGCGAGCAACCTCGTCGCACGCCGGCGCCGCGCAGCGGTGGCCGAGATCGAGCGGCTGCCTGCGCTCGAGCCCGAGCAGCACGCGCGGGCGGCCTGAGGCCGTGGAGGTCGCCCTCGCCGTGATCCTCATCGTCGTCGTACCGACCGTCGTGGTCGGCGCCCTGTTCGTCTGGGCGGCCGTCAAGGACGGCCAGGAGGATCGAGCTGTCCAGGCCCGGCTGGGGATCAGGCGCCGCACGCGGCTCGGCCGATGACGGAGCGAGCGCCGGACCGGGTGCGGGTGCGGCGGGCCCCTGAGAAGGGCCGGTACGACCGCGCGACGATCGACGCCGTCCTCGACGGCGGGCTTGTCGCCCACGTCGCGTTCGCCGACGGCGGGCAGCCGTGCTGCATCCCGATGCTGTACGCGCGCGTCGGCGACCGCGTCTACGTGCACGGGTCGACGGCGAGCCGCACGATGCGGACACTGGCAGCGGGGGCGCCGGCCTGCCTCACGGTTACGCTCGTGCACGGTCTCGTGCTCGCCCGCTCCGCGTACGAGCACTCGGCGAACTACGAGTCGGCCGTGCTGTTCGGACGCTTCGAAGAGGTAGGCGATCCGGACGACCGGATCACCGCGTACGAGGCGTTCACCGAGAAGCTCCTGCCGGGCCGCTGGGCCGAGATCCGCCCGCCGAACCGGAAGGAGCTGAAGGCGACGCTGATCCTCGCTCTCACGATCGACGAGGCGTCCGCGAAGGTGCGCACGGGGCCGCCGGACGACGACGACACGCCGGACGCCGAGCTCGACACCTGGGCCGGCGTCGTCCCGATCGTGACCCGGTACGGCCCGCCGGAGCCCTCGCCGGGGCTGCGACCGGAGATCAAGCCGGGCCCGAGCGTCCTGCGCCTGCTCGACTCGGGGGACACGCGGCCCTGAGCATCCGCGTGGTCAACCAGGACGAGCTTCCATGGAGCGTCATCGCTCACGAGCTCGTCGGCGCCGACCACGACAGCGGCCTCTGCGTCATCTTCGTCGACGCCGAGCCCGGGCGCGGCCCGTCGCTGCACACGCACCCGTACGAGGAGGTCCTGATCATCCTCGAAGGACGGGCGACGCTCGACGACGGCGAGGGCCGACGGGAGGTCGGCGCCGGGGACGTCGTCCTCATCCCTCCCGGTCAGCCGCACGGTTTCGTGAGCTCGGGTGATGGGCGCCTCCGACAGATCGACATCCACGTGAGCCCGAGCTTCCGCACGGAGTGGCTCGAGAAGGGAGAACCGTCGTAGCGGAATATCGACCGTCGTTCCCGTGACGGCCTCGAAGGCACCGGGACTCCCGTCTCCGGCGTGACACACTTGGACGCTCTTGCGCGTCGCCCTCGAAGTCGTCGGCCTCACGGCCTGGGTGCTCGTGGTCGTGTCGCCATGTCACACGCTCCTACACGAGCTCTCGCACGGGCTGGCGGCGAGGGCGTACGACGCACACGGAGTGACCGTCCGCGTCGGCGCCGACCCCCCTCTGCTGAGCTTCTCGATCGGAATGATCACGTTCCGCCTCAAGCCCTGGCCGCCCTGGGTCGGGACGACGACGTGGGAGCAGGATCTCGGCCCGCGAGCCGGGGTCGTCGTCGCTGCGGTTGGTCCGCTGACGTCGCTTGCGCTCGCCGTCGGGCTAGGCGCCGCAGCCTTGGTCAGCCACGGCTGGGCCCGCGAGCTCGCCGCTACAGCGGCGATCTACGCGTTCTGGGGATTCGTGTTCACCGCCGTCCCGTGGGGGTATCCGTCGCGGTGGCGGCACTTTCGAGGAAGCCGGAGCGACGGCGACCTGATCTACGACGGTCTGCGCCGCCGAGGGCGCGGGGAGTGAGCCCGGCCCAGCGCTGCCTCGACGTCGAGGAGACCGCTTCCGTACTCGGTCGTCTCCGCTCTCTTCTTCATCGCGGGCACCGACCTGGCGGTGGCGATGAGCTGGTCCCTGATCTGTCTCGGCGTCGAGTCGGGACGAGCAGCGGCGACGAGGCTGGCGGCAGCCGCCACGTGCGGCGCCGCCATCGACGTACCGCTCCACGCGGCGTACTCGGTTTCCGGGCGGAAACGGGAACGTCGGACGGGCAGCGTCGAGAGGATGTTTGACCCGGGCGCGACGAGCCCGATGTGCGCGCCCGTGTTCGAGAAGGGAGATCGCTCCAGCGACTCGGACACCGCGCCGACCGCGAGCACGTGATCGTAGGCCCCGGGGAACTCGGGCAGATTTCCGGCGAGGAAGCCGTTGCCCATCGCCGCGACCGCCGTGATGCCCGATCGCTCGAGCCGGCGAAAGAGCCGTGCTTCCGTCTCCGAGGAGGCGACCCCGCCGGCGCTGACGTTCACCACGCTCACTCCCGACATCGGGACGGCATGGAGCGCGCGGAGGTAGCGGAGGTGGTCGATGAAGAAGTCGCCGTTCTCCGGCTCGTCCGGAAAGACCTTCCAGACGACGAGCGCCGTCCGGGCGACCCCGGTGATGCCGACGTCGTTGTTCGCGACGGCGGCGATGATGCCTGACACGTGAGTCCCATGGCCGATGAGGTCGCGGGCGGACAGGCCTCGGTGCCGGTAGTCGATCTCGATCTCTCGCAGGTCCGGATGAGTCGCGTCGACGCCTGTGTCGATGACTCCAACCCGCACGTCCGCCACGTCCGGCCTCTTCGCCTGGAACCAGCGAACGGCTCGCAACCCCCACTGGGCGTTTCGCAGTGGATCCGGCGCGGTTGCGGTGCTGAGCCAGCGGAGCGGCATGTACTCGACGTAGTCGATCGCGGCAGCCGACTCGAGCGTCTTCAGCACGCGTGGTTCGAGCCTCGGGACGGAGAGAGAGACGACGGTCGTGCCCGCGAGCTCGTCGTCGTCGCCGTGGGCCACGCTCGAGAGGAGAGCAACGCGATGGGCGGTGGCGCCTACGAGCCCGGCCCGCTCGATGCGACCAGCGGCGGTGGAGAAGAGCGGCGTCGCGGCCCGCACGCCGGCTTCGCGGTGAAGGAAGTCGAGCGGATCAGCAACGGCCTGCGGCAGTGGCGCGGCCTCGGCCCGCTCGAGGGTGAGCGAGCCCGGTCCGAGTGCCGGACGGACCGCATCGGCGTGAACACGGACGACCAATTGCCCGGGAACCGTGTCCCCTCGTTCGCGGAGGTCCGGATAGCCGAAGGTCGCTCGCTCCCGCCTCGGTGTCCCCATCCCGCTCGTCATCGAGGCCCCACCACCGGCTGCCCTCCGCCGACGGAGGCGCGGAGCTCGTCCGCGCACCGGAGCCCGCTCTCGATCGCGCCGTGCACCATCCCGCGATGGCGCTCCCAGCAGGTCGCATCGCCGGCGAAGAAGAGACTCGATCCCACGGGCAGCGCCCAGCTGCGCGCCGCGTCGGCAGCCCGGAGACCGGGGTAGCCGTACGCGCCCAGGGCATACGGATCCGCGCCCCAGTCGACGATCTCGGCGTCCTCCGCGCCGGCCGACTCGAGTCTGGGCAGCAGCGCCGCAAGAGACTCCGCCGGAGGCGCCGAGGCCACGAGCTCCCGCACACGGCGCGCCGGCGGGCCCTTGACGACGCCCACGACGGCCCGTGATCCCTCGCGCGTCTGCCAGAACCCGCTCAGTGGACCGACGACGAAGTCCCACGACGAGCGTTCGGCCTCGGTCGCGAGCAGGAGGACGACCACGACGGCGTCCGCGAGCGGCAGCGCTAGGGCTGCCCGCGCCTTTTCCCGTGGTAGCGGAGGATCGAACCGCAGCGCGCCCTCCGCGACCACGGCGGGTGGGACGGTGACGACGACGGCGGTCGCACGAAACGCCTCGCCGTCTTGTGCCACCACCTCCACAGATCCGGCGCCGCTCACGACGCGCCGCGCGATGACGCCGGTTCGTACCTCCAGCCCGCGCTCCAGCTCGGCCGCCAACCGGTCGTACCCGTCGACGACGACGAACTGGCCGTCACCGGCGGTCCAGGCGCGCCTTGCCTGCGCGAGCCCTGCCGCACTCAGCTGGGCCGGAGGTGCACCCCAAGTCTGGAGGAGCCAGTCCTCGCCGACCCGGCGCTCGAGCGCGCCGAGCGGGAGCGCGTCGAGGAGGTCCGCGACCGAGCCCTCGGCCGCATCGGCAAGGACCACGAACTCCTCGAGGCTCCAGGGCGGAATGACACCGGCCGCGGCGAGGTCGCGGATGCCGTACGCCCGGCCGTCGACCCACACGACGGTCTCCGCCTGTTCGAGCGGCGTTACTCCGAGACCGGCCCCGTCGAGAATCCGGTGCGTCGACGCGTTCGCACCGTGGACGACGTGTGCCCCGACCTCGATGACCTCGCCGTCCTTCCGAAGCGTGCGGATCCGTCCACCGACGCGGTCACGTGCCTCGACGACGATCACGTCGATCCCCGCCCGGGCGAGGGAGCGCGCGCAGGCGAGCCCGCTCGCGCCTGCTCCGATGACGATGACGTCGGCGTCCATCTGCCTCCCTCAGAGCCGCACCGGCAGGGACTCCGGCGCGCGCGGCACGAGCGAGGTCCGCCACTGAACCTCGTCGGCCGCGAGCTCGAGTCGGGGGAAGCGCCGGACGACACCGCCGATCGCCGCCCGCGCCGCGAGCTCGGTGACGGCCGCCCCGAGACAGCGGTGGACGCCGGCGCCGAAGGCCAGATGCGGGTGCGCCGGCCGCCCGACATCCACGTGTCCGCCGTTCGCGAAGACAGCCGGGTCGCGATTCGCCGCTCCGAGCAGCGCCAGGACAGGCTCGCCGCTGTGAATCGTCCGCCCGTCCACCATGACGTCTTCCTGCGCGACCCGCGCCACGAACTGAATCGGGGACTCGAAGCGGAGAACCTCGTCGACAACTGCCGCGTCGAGCGCCCCGTCGTCACGGACGCGTGCGAGCTCTCCGGGATGGCGGAGGAGCGTCAGCAGGCCGTTGACGACCAGCCCGGCAAGCGGCTCGTGTCCGCCGACGACGCAGAGAACGCACAGGCTGACGAGCTCCTCCGTCGCAAGCTCTGCACGATCACGGGCGGCGAGCAGGTCGCCGAGCAAACCGCCGACGTCCCTGGGATCCGCGCCGGCAAGCCGTCCGTGGAAGTACACGCCAAGGGCACGTGCGGCCGCCGAAGCGCGCTGCTGCTCATCCTCGGGCGCGAGCGGGTCGAGATTCGCGGCCGTTGCGTACGTCAGCTCGGCGAAGCGCTCGAAGTCCCCGCTCGGGACCTCCAGCAGCTCTGCGAGCACCCTCGCGGCATACGTCCGCGCGAAGGTCGACATGAGGTCAGCGGAATCGCCCTCTGCGATCGGATCGAGCGACTCGGTTGCGAGCGCGGGCAGGCGGGTTCGTAGCGGCTCGAGGTTCCGTGTGGCGAACGCATCGTTCGCCGGCTTGCGCAGGCGGGTGTGCTCCGGCGGATCGGTCGTCAGCATCGAGCGGGGCAGCTTCTCGTCGCGCCGGCGCAGGCCCTGCCCGAGCTCGGCCGAGAAACGCCGGTCGCGGAGGACGGTCACGCAGTCCGCGTGGCGCGTGAGGAACCACATCCGCACGAACGGGTTGAAGTGGACGGGATCGAGCTCTCGGAGCCGGTCGTAGATCCGATAGGGATCGGTTCGGCCGTCAGCGGAGAACAGCTCCGCCGTGAGGCGACTCGCCTCCGCCTCGCTCATCGAGCAGCTGGGAGTCGCGGCATCGTCAGCCGCGCCCGGTGCCGTCGACGCCGGAGGACGGTGGCGGCCCGGAGCCGCCGTCCAGCTCGCCGGGCCGGCCGATCAGGACAACGTAGATCGTCGATTCGCTCAGGCCGTCGAAGCCGAGGTAGCGATCGATGTCGCGGTCGAGGAAGCCTCCGATCGGCGCGGCCGCGAGGCCCATCTCCTGGGCGCACAACAGTGCGTTCTGCCCGAGATGCCCCGCCTCGAGGAAGACGAAGCGATAGGCCCGGTCGCCGTACTTGAACTCCGACCTGTAGAAGATCGCGGACACGAACACGATCGCCGCCGCGCCGGCGGACAGCTCGGGCTGGAAGAAGGACTGCGAGATCCGGTCGGTGTCGTCGCCGATGCGGAGCGCGTCGAGCAGGTGGTCTTCGGGGTCATAGTGGTAGAGGCCCGCGTCCAGCCCCTCGACGCGAGCCGCATGGACGTACAGCTCGAGCGGGTAGAGCGCGCCGCCCGATGGGACGATGCGAAACGGCCGCGGGAAGTGCGTCCCCTCGTTGGTCCGGGTGACGGCATAGCTCATGAAGAGGACCTTCGCGAGCTGGGCGAGCTCGACGGCGCCCGGGCCGAAGGCGCGTGCCGTCGTCCGGGACTGGAGCACCTCGTCGAAGTCGCGCCGCGACGGCGGGAGCTGCGTGGGCAACGCGACCTTCGGCGCGTCGGCGAACGGCTTCACCCTTCGGAGCTGCGTCATCACCTCGACGACTGCGTGGTCGGTCGGATGGACGCCGTAGATCGGATGCCGCTCGTACCGGCTCAGCTTCGAGTTCTCGTGGAAGAGCTCCCACAGCGCGGTCTCGCCCTGGGCGAGAAGGTGCCGGTCAACGGGATCGAGCGCCACCGGCCCCCTATGGAAACGGGTGGGGGTACGGGTTGTCAGGCTGTCCGGGCTCGAGCCCCCGGTAGCCGAGCTTCTGCGGTACCGAGTACAGGCGGTCGCAGCCGAGCGCGCGATTCTCGTAGCCCATGAAGAGTGGATGCGCCCCCGGCACGACGACGCGCACGACGGAGAGACCGCAGGCGGCGATGTCCGGCGTCGTCAGGTCGAACGCGATCACGTCCAGCCCCGCGCGATCGAGCTCCTCGACGATCCACTCGAGCTGAGCCTCGGGAGCGGCAGCCGCACCCGCCGGCGCATCGGGGAACGGGCGCACCTCCTCGGAGGACCAGGCGAACTCGACAAACGGCTTCGTGTGCTGAGGGCAGTAGAACCTGAGGTGGTGGTCCTGTGTCTGGACGAGCGGATGACCGCCCTCGACGTCCACGGGCAACTCGGGCGTGTACTGCATCAGCTGGCGGGCGAATTTCCGCGTGTGGGCGAGCTCCTCCAGGCTCTTGACGACCGCCTGCTCGGGCGAGGGATCCGCCGCCGCCGCGACCGTGACGGCGGGCGACGTCGTCGCATCGGTCAGGGCGATCGTCAGCACGGTCGGGACGTCGATGTCGCCCGAAATGTCGATCACCTCGACGGCGAGCCCGACCTCCGTGAAGCGCCGCAGCAGCTCCTGAGCGGACTCCGGGAGCGTCTCCGCCGTGATCCGCGGGCGGACCAGGCCGGCCTGCCAGGTGATCGTGAACGCGTCGCGCTCGATCACCTCGCACAGCCCCGACACCGCCGCCTCGGCGAAGGAGCAATGCGAGGCCAGGCCGGTCGAGATCGGCTGGGAAATCGGCGTGTCCGGCCGGGAGCGGATGTAGTGGAATGGAACGTAGACCAGTGCCGCCGGCACCATCACGCGGCGGCCCGAGACGAGCGACGTCCCCGTGGTCCAGGCGAGGGGCGTGGTCCGCGTGAACGGCTGCCACGGGAACGTCTCCGACTCGAACTGCTCGGGACGGTAGATCGTGAACGCCTCGGGCGGCGCAGCGATGTCCCCTAGCGCTTCCGCGGTGTCGTAAACGAGATCGTGGTGATCGAAGATCGCGGAGCAGTACCGTTCGACGGCCTCGCCGATCGCCTTCGCGATCGCACCGTAGCGGGTCGTCGAGACACCGCCGGTCGTCCGGAAATTCGTCATCGCCGTGAACCGACCGGTGTCCGAGACCGTCGTCAGGTAGTGGAACAGGCTCGGCTCGTCGTCATCCGTGACCAGCTCGTAGACAT
Source organism: uncultured Actinomycetes bacterium (assembly GCA_963817105.1). Classification (GTDB taxonomy): domain Bacteria; phylum Actinomycetota; class Thermoleophilia; order Gaiellales; family Gaiellaceae; genus 3-1-20CM-4-69-9. The sequence goes on along the minus strand of CAWFNA010000008.1, from coordinate 914,183 downwards.
CGCCGATCACTCCGACGCGCGGGTCGACGAGGTGATCGAAGAGGCCGAGCAGCCGTGCAAGCCGACGGCGCTCGAGCTCGCGGTCGCGGGCGCCGGCTGCCGTAACAGCGATCGCGTCGGTCCCGGGCAGCGCCACTAGTGGTCGTGTGTCTCGCGGTACGGGATGTGCGGGCCGACCGTCACGTTGACGGCGGACCGGCGCATCGTGTCGCTGCAATCCGGACAGCGGGGCAGCTTCAGCACTCGCCGCGCCGTGGAGGCAAACGAGACGAGGTTGATCTCGATCAGACGGCCGACCGTGTCGGTCGGCGCGAATTGCGCCAACGCCTTCAGGACCTCCATCGCGGCGATCTCGCCCAGGACCGCAGTCATCGGAGCGAGCATGCCCACGCCGCGCCGCGCCTCCGGATCGGTGGTCACGTGCGCCCGAACGTGCAGCTCGACGTCATAGCCCGGGTCGTTCGCGTCCGCCCGCAGGCGGTAGCAACGGAGACACGCCGTCTCGTAGGGGTGGACGAGCGGCCCGACCGAGCCGACCATGTCGTCGATCCAGGCCGGCAGGAACACGACGTCCGCGTCGAGCGCGAGCCGATTCAGCTCGAGCAGCACCTCCGCCTCACCGAAGTCGCAGGTCGCGCAGAGAATGGAGCAGTCCTCCGCGATCGCCACGCCCGCGTCGTCCACCACGTGCAGTCGATCCCCGGAGTCCGCAAGACCGTCCAGCCAGTCCGCTGACGCGCCCTCGTCGTCCAGGACCGGGTGCTCGACGAGCACGACACGGCCGATCCCCTCCTCGAGCAGGCTCCGCACCAGCGCGCGCGAGATGAGGTTGACGCCGAAGACGACGGCCGTGGCCGACGCGACGGCGGCGTCTGCCGCGTCGGCGGCGACACCGAAGCTCTCGTAGAACGCCCTTCTCCTCAGACCGTCGGCACCGTCATCGGCGGCAGCGGCCTGCGTCAGCATCTCGAGCAGTGCGTCCACCTGCGGTCGCATCGATGCCGGAAACTCGCCGCCGATCTCGTCCGGCGTCCTGCCGTCGTCGAGGAGGGTCAGGAGCCGTTCGACCGCCGACGTCGCGCTCTCGCCCGACAGGAGCAGTTCACGCATCCCGCGCTTGAGTACGACCCGCCCGTCCGGGAGGTGGATGATGTGGACGCCGCGTGACTTCACGTAGGCGTTAGCTGACCGGTCTCGGTCGTAGGTTGGTGGCGCGCACTACGCGCCGACGGCGAGCGCCTCCTCGGACGCGAAGGGATCCACCGCCGCGGCCGCGCAGCAGCAGCACGGGGTGCAGCAACAGCAGACGTTGACGCCGCAGCTACCGGCGGTGCCGCAACCGCCACCGCCACCGTTTCCGGACTTGACCGGCGCCTTTGCCGGCCGAGCGCGCGCAGCGTCCTCGAGCGCCTTGTGCTTGTAGCCCTGGAAGACGTTCTCCAGGCTCTGGAAGTCCGCGAACTGAAGCTTGTCGAGCTTCGAGTTCTCCACATCGACGCCGTGGAAGCGGCGTGCGAGGTCTTCGAGATCCTTCACCTGCAGCTGCTTCACCTTCGGTGTCGCCATCTTCAGATTGGCGGCCCCGAGCTCCTTGATCTCCGAGACCTTGCGGAGCTCCCGCGCGGCGAGCGGCGTTGCCCGCTGTCGTGCCATCGATCGCACTCCTTCCCATACGGGTCAATAGAAGAATCGGCGCCGGCCGCAGAAAGCCGTCAACAGGCTTCGGGCGCAGAGTGTTCGCGAAAGGCACCCCCTCCTTCCCGTGAACGTAGGCTCGCGCCTACGACCCGAGTCGACGGCGGCTCGACTCTACGCCGGTTTCCGAGTGCGGTCAAGACGGCGTCCGCGCCCTTGCTCGTGCGCTTTCCACCGCTGTATCCTCCGCGGCTCGAGGCGCCGCTGCTCCATGTATGCCGGCTGGTATCGGGTCGCGTTCACTCCTGACGCGACGGAGGAGGTCTCCCCCGCCGAGATCGGATCTCTGCCGCTCGTCCTCGTCAAGACGCCCGACGGTATCGGCGCCTTCGACGCCGTTTGCCCCCACCGCGGAGCACATCTCGGCTACGGCGGCAGGCTCGACGGCGGCGTCATCGTGTGCCCCTTCCACGGGCGGCGCATCGGCCTCGGCGAAGACTCGAACCGGCCCTACTGCGTCCGCCAGTACCAGACGCTCGACGTCGGCGGCTCGGTCTTCGTGCTCCTGTCAGACGAACACGAGAACGGGCTCACCGCCTTTCTCGAGCGCCTCGCGCCGTCCCACTACTTCGTGAGCGGGTTCCTCCTCAGCTGCAACGTCGCGGCCGAATTCGTGATCGAGAACGTCTTCGATACCGACCACTTCACCGCCGTCCACGGCCTCGCCTCCCGCCCGAAGCTCGAGGTGCACGACGCCGCGACGGGGGAGCTCACCGTCGAAGCCGTCTTCGAGACGCCCGGCGCGAGGGAGTGGCAAGGCAGCGGCCCGAACGGGGCCGGGAAGACCCGCTTCTGCGCGCACGTCTTCAGCCCGACGCTCGTCGCCAGCGAGTTGGGGGACGCGGACAACGCGCACGTGGTCTTCACCTCCGCAACCCCCACCGCGAACGGCGCGTGCATGATCCGCGTCTCGCTGGCGATGGCCCCCGGGCCGGACGGCGGGCCGCCGCCGGAGGAAAGCGTCGTCGGCTTGCTGCAGGACAGCCGGAGGGCGTTCGAGCAGGACCTGGTCGTCTGGGAGCACCTGGTGCCGGGCGCGCCGGCGAACTACGACCGGAGCGACCGCCCCGTGATCGCCTTCCGCTCCTTTTGCGAGCGCTTCGTTGCGTAGCGACGGCGGAGCACCCGACCGCCTCGTGGAGCTCGGAGACGGCATCGTTGCGAGAGTCGCGGGGGAGGACGGGGACGCCGTCCTGTGGCTCCACGGCTACACGATGGACTCGAGTATCTGGGTCGACGCCTGGGAGAACCTCCCGGAGTACTCCCACATCGGGGTCGACCTCCCGGGGCACGGCGGCTCCCGTCCGATTCGTCCGGGCGAGGAGCTTCCTCACCTCGCGCGGAGCCTGGGCTCGCTGGCCCGGGGGCACGACGTCCGCCATCTGGTCGCGCTCTCGTTCGGCACTCTCGTGGCCCTGCAGCTGGCGATCGAGCAGCCGGGCGTGTTCGACTCCGTCGTGCTGGCGGCGCCTGCGATCGCGGGCGGCCCGCAAGACGACGCCGTCGGTCGTCGCTACGTCGAGGTCGCGATGGCTTACCCCGCGATCGGTCCAGGCCCTCGGCTGACGTCGCTGTGGATGAAGTCGCCGCCGGACGTCTTCAAGGGCGTCGAGGGGCGCCCTCACGTCGCTGAACGGCTCCGCCGGGTGATCGACCGGCACGCCTGGACCGAGCTCGCCGATGGATCGCTGCGAACGCTCGTCACGCACACGCAGACGAGGGAGGAGCTCGGACGAGTCGAGGCCGAGACACTCGTCCTCGTCGGCGAGAACGATCTGGCGATGTCGAAGGAGTCGGCGAGCCTGCTCCGGCAGTGGCTGCCGGCGTGCGAACGCGTCGACCTGCCGGGCCTCGGCCACCTGTGCCTGATCGAGGATCCCGTCCTCGCGGCCCAGCCGATCCGGACTCACCTCGAGGTCGCGAAGGGCCGCCGCCGCGAGACTCCGACTCGTGTCTGAGCTCGCAGAGCGCCTGGCGGCCCTCGTCGGTGACGCGGCCGTCCGGCTCGATGTCTGTGCGGCTCCCGAGGAGGTCGCCGCCGAAGTGCTGCCCGCAATCCGGGACCCGGTCGACCTGTACACACGCCATCCGGTGTGGCCTTCGTTCCTGACCGATCTCGGCCTGCCCGTAGAGCTCTCCGTCAAGCTCGGGGGGCCGCGAGGCGCCGAGATTCGCTGCACGATCGACGTCACCGACTATCAGGGCGACCTCCGGCGGAACTGGAGCCGCTATCTCGCGTACGCGTCGACGGTCGCCGCCGACAAGGGCGCGAAGGATTCCGACCTCTGGTCTCTCTGCCAGCGGGCGTTGAACGGCGTGCCGCCGGCCTTCCCTTCACGCATGATGCACGGCATCGGCTTCGGCCCAGCCGGCTGGCGCCGAGGTTCGCTGTACTTCAGGACCGGCTGGCTGGACGCTCCCGGGCTGATCCGCAGATTCCCGGCGGAGGCGTCGGCTCTCGCCGAGGCGTACCGGACGTACGGCAGCCCGGTCGCGGGCGGCGTCGAGGTGATCGGCTACGACTTCGCCCGAGGGGCGCCGCTCCGATCGAAGGCCTACGCCTGGGTGCTCGTCGACGAAGGAGCGACGTTCGCCGACGCAGTCGGGAGGCATCCGGACCTCGCTCCGGCGCAAGTCCTGTTCGACGCACATCGCGAGGGCGCTTCGGCGCTTCCGGAGCGTTCCCTGGCCCTCCAGACGAGCGTCGACGCCGACCTTCACCAGCGGCTCGTGTTCCTGTCGCCCGCGTGGGGATGGACCGGGCCCAGCCGTCAGGAGCAGCTCCTGCGCTTCGTCGGGCGCGAGCTGGGGCTCGACGTGAGCCCGATCGAGGCGTGCTCCGAAGCCGCTGCGGAGCGCGGCTTCGGGCTGAGCGTGGCGCTCGTCGCCGTCGGGGCCGAGAACGGCGCACCGTCCGCCGGCTTCTACCTGTGGCCGGCGCCCCTGCCCGAGCCGCGCGCATCAAGACGGCTCGGGCCGGAAGATCGACGTGCCCGCTTCACGACAGATGTGCGGTCGGCGATCGAGCGAGGAATGGAGTACCTGCGGTCGATGCGCGACGACGACGGCTGGGACGACTACGAGCTCGAGGCCGGCGACGGGGAGTCGTCACGGCGATTCGTGACTGCCTACGTCGGCGCGATGCTCCCCGCAGAGGACGAGCCACGCTCGGAGGTCGCGTTCCTCGACCCCGACGGCGCGAACGTCGACGGCACCCTCGATGCTCTCCTTGCCCGGCAGGCACCCGACGGAAGCTGGGCCTCCGCGTCGTGGGCGGACGATGTGGTCGCCACGTGGCACGCGCTCTTCGGGCTGAGAGCGTGCGTCGACGACGGGCACACGGAGGGCGACGCTCGCCTGGCTGCCTCCCGCTCGCGCGCCCTCCTGTTTCTACGCTCGGCGGCGGTTCCGGCGGAGCCACTCGCGCTCGCGTCGTGGCTCGGCGGGTGGATCGCCGCTGGCGGCCCGCTCGAGCCGCGGAGCTTTCGTGCCGCGGAGGCTCTGATCGAGCTCCAACAGCCGACGGGCCGCTGGCTCGGGGCACCGATCCGACGGCTGGGTCAGGGGACATACGTCGACAACCGCTGCCTGGTGACCACCGCGGCTGCGGTCGGATCCCTTCACGCGTTACTGGCCGAGATCGAAGCTCCGGCCGGCGCCGGCGTCCGGACGTCGACCTGATGAGCGTGACAGCGGCTCCGCTGCTCGGCCGGGAGGGCTACGTCCTCGCCGGCGGGCTGATCTCGCCGGAGGACCGCGCGCGCCTGTTGGCGGAGGCGCGTGTCGAGCGCCGGTTCGCCCAACGGGAGGTCAACGAAGCCTTCTGCGCGGCCCCGGACGGCAGGGCGCTCGCTCCGAGCCGGCAATGGATCGCAAACCCGGGCTCCGCGCTGACGACGCTCCACCGGTCGCGTGAGCTCGCCGCCGGGCTGCGCCGGCTGGCGCGCCTTGCCGTCCGTCCGACGTTCTGCAGCTACATCTACTACGGCCAGGGCGACTTCGTCGGCCTCCACAGCGACAACGCCGAATGCGCGATCGTCGTGCTGGCCTGGCTCGGGGGCCCAGCCGGGCCGCTCCACCTCAATCCCGAGCTTCAAGACCTTTCATCACGCGGGCTGCTCCGCGAGGCCCGGCGCAGCGACGGCCATCCCACGGGCGGCGTCGAGATCCAGCTCAAGCAGGGGCCCGCAGTCCTCGCAGGCGATCGTGTCCCACATCACCGACCACCCCATCGCCACAAGCAGGAGCTCACGTTGGCGACGCTCTGCTTTTGCCTGGGCGGCGGACGGGCGCCGGATTCCTAGGAGCGGGCGGGAACGGGGTACGGCCGGGGCTTCGGTCCGATGTACTCCGCGGCCGGCCTGATGATCTTGTTGTCCGCGTGCTGCTCGAGCACGTGCGCCGCCTGGCCGGCGACGCGGCTGCACTCGAAGATCGGCGTGAAGAGCTCGTTCGGGATCCCGAGGTAGCGGTAGAGCGGGCCCGAGTACAGGTCGACGTTCGGCCACAGGCCCTTCTGCTCCATCACCTCGCGTTCGGTCGCCTCGGTCAGCGCGTACCAGTTCGGCTCGCCCGCGTCCCGCGAGAACTCCTCGCCCAGGTGCTTGAGGATCCGCGCCCGCGGATCCATGGTCACGTAGACGGGATGGCCGAAGCCGAACAGGGTCTCCCCAGCCTCGAGCCTCGCGCGCACCCCGCCGGGCACGCCCGCCACCGAGCCGAACCCCTCGACCATGCGCATCGCCGCCTCGTTCGCGCCGCCGTGCGACGGGCCCTTGAGCGCGCAGATCGCGCCGACGATCGCCGAGTGCAGGTCGGCCTGCGTCCCCGCGACGACGCGCGCCGTGAAGGTCGACGCGTTCAGCTCGTGCTCGGCGTGGAGGATCATCGCGATCTCGAAGGCGCGCACCTCGTCCGCCGCCGGCGACTCGCCGCGCAGCATCGTCAGGAAGTTCTCCGCGTAGGAGAGCGAGGCGTCCGGGGCGACGGGCTCCTCCCCGGCCGCGAGCCGGTGGTTTCGCGCGACGATCGTCGGCAGCTGCGCGATCAGCTGCGCCGCTTTGCGCCGCTCCGCCGCGCGGTCGATCGCCGCCTCCGCGGGATCGGAGAACGAGAGCATCGAGGCGGCTGTCCGAAGCATCTCCATCGGCGTCGCGTCGCGCGCGTTCCGGTCGATCAGCTCCTCGACGGCGCGAGGCAGGTCACGCTGCGCCAGCTCGTCCTCGAACGCCGCCGGCCGGTCGCCGCCGGGGACCTCGCCCTCGAGCAGCAGGTACGCGACCTCCTCGTAGCTCGCGTGCTCCGCGAGGTCGGCGATGTCGTAGCCGCGGTACATGAGGATCCCGCGCTCCGGGTCGATCGAGCAGAGCTCCGTCTGGGCGACGACGATCCCGGAGAGCTGCACGGACTTCTTCTGCGTCACTGGTTGCGAACTGTAGCTCCGAGTCGTGAGACGATCCGCAGGTGACCTACGTCCCGGCGGGCGACCGCTACGAGCGCATGACATACCGCCGCTGCGGCCGGAGCGGTCTCCAGCTGCCGACGGTGTCGCTCGGGCTCTGGCAGAACTTCGGCCACGAGCGCCCGCTCGAGTCGAGCCGCGCGATCGTGCGCCGGGCGTTCGACCTCGGGATCACCCACTTCGACCTCGCCAACAACTACGGGCCTCCGTACGGGTCGGCCGAGGAGAGCTTCGGCTTGATCCTCCGCGACGACCTCCGGCCGTACCGGGACGAGCTCGTGATCTCGACGAAGGCGGGGTACGACATGTGGCCCGGGCCGTACGGGGAGTGGGGCTCGCGCAAGTACCTGCTGGCAAGCCTCGACCAGAGCCTGCGGCGGATGGGCCTGGAGTACGTGGACATCTTCTACTCGCACCGCTTCGATCCCGAGACCCCGCTCGAGGAGACGATGGGGGCGCTGGACACGGCCGTGCGGCAGGGGAAGGCGCTCTACGCCGGCATCTCCTCGTACTCGGCGCAGCACACCGCGCAGGCGGCGGCGATCCTGCGCGACCTCGGCACGCCGCTGCTCATCCACCAGCCGTCCTACTCGCTGCTCAACCGCTGGATCGAGCCCGACCTCCTCGACGTGCTCGGGGACGAGGGGATCGGCTGCATCACGTTCTCTCCGCTCGCGCAGGGGATGCTGACGGACAAGTACCTGGACGGGATCCCGGAGGGGTCGCGGGCGAGCCAGGACGGGTCGCTCTCGCCCTCCCTCCTCAACGACGAGACGCTCGCGAAGATCCGAGGCCTGAACGAGGTCGCGTCGCGGCGGGGCCAGACCCTGGCGCAGATGGCACTGGCCTGGACGCTGCGCGATCCGCGCGTGACGTCGACACTCGTCGGCGTCAGCAGCGTCGAGCAGCTCGAGGCGAACGTGGCCGCGCTCGACCGCCTCGACTTCGACGACGAGGAGCTCGCCGAGATCGAGGCGCACGCGACCGAGGCCGGCATCAACATCTGGGCCCGCTCGAGCGCGACCTGAAGTGATCCGCGGAGGGAGCCGGGCGCGTGCGAGCGTCTACTTGACATGTGACTATTTAGTCACCTATTCTTTCGCCTGTGAACGACGACCGCGTCTTCAAGGCTCTGGCGGATCCCACTCGCCGGCTGCTGCTCGACCGGCTCTTCGAACGTGACGGCCGCACGCTCACGGAGCTCGAGTCCGAGCTGGAGATGACCCGCTTCGGCGTGATGAAGCACCTCCGGGTGCTCGAGGAAGGCGGTCTCGTCGTCACGCGCCGCTCGGGCAGGGAGAAGCTGCACTTCCTCAACCCTGTCCCGATCCGGCTGATCCACGACCGGTGGATCGACAAGTACACGGAGCGCCAGGTGTCGGCGCTCGCAGACCTCAAGAGCGAGCTGGAGGAAACGGCATGACGACGATGATCGAGACCAACACGACGATCCAGGTCTACGCGGTGTTCATCAAGGCGACGCCGGAGCAGATCTGGGAGGGGATCACGAACCCCGACTTCACCGAGAAGTACTTCTACGGGTCGCGGGCGCACTTCGACCTGCGGCCCGGCGGGGGCTACCGCGGTGTCTCCGCGGAGGACGAGTCACAGGAGCTCGTCGACGGCGAGGTGCTGGAGTCCGACCCGCCGCGGCGCCTCGTCCACACGTGGCGCGCGCTCTATGACCCCGAGACGGCGGTCGAGCCCCACAGCCGCGTGTCGTGGGAGATCGAGCCGCAGGACGGCGGCTTCTCGAAGCTGACCGTCGTCCACGACCGCCTCGAGGAGGCGCCGAAGTCGGCGGAGAGCGTCGCAGGCGGTTGGAGCTACGTCCTCAGCGGCCTGAAGACGCTGCTCGAGACCGGCAAGCCGCTCGCCGGCTGAGCGGATCGCGTAGGCGCCGCGTCCGCGCGGCGCCTACGGCCCCTCGACAACCCGCAGCGCGCCGGTCTCGACGTCGTAGATCATCCCGGAGGCGCCGAAGGAATCCGGCAGGAGCGGCGACTCGCGCACGCGGCGCACGCCGTCGCGGACGCTCGTCTCGAGGTCGCGGAACGGAAGGAAGTCGACGCGGGTCGAGCCGCGTCCGACCTCGCTGCGGATCTTGCCGCGGAGCTCGCTCTCCTCCAGGGTAAGGAGCCCGCAGCGCGTGTGCGCGATCACGACCACCTCCGCCGTCCCGAGCTCCCAGTGCGAGATCGCGAGGGAGCGCAGAACGTCGTCCGTGACGAGCCCGCCCGCGTTGCGGATGACGTGCGCGTCGCCCTCCTGCAGCCCGAGCGCGCGCGCCGGGACGAGCCGGGCATCCATGCACGTGACGACGGCGAAGCGCTGGCGCGGCGGAGCTTCGAGCTCGCCCTTCGAGAACTCGGCCGCGTAGGCGGCGTTCGCGCGGAGCAGCTCCTCGACCGCTGCCACGCCGCTACCGTCGCGCCGCGAGCTCGACGGGGCGCCTAGCGTGAGCGTCCATGGGCGGCGATCCTAAACGGCGTCACCGCGATACGCTCCGGCCCCATGGCTCGGAAGCTCTACGTGACCGCGATGGAGCCGCAGAGCGGCAAGTCCGTGGTGGCGCTGGGCCTGATGGAGCTGCTCTCCGCACGCGTCGAGCGGCTCGGCTTCTTCCGGCCGATCATCCCGGCATCAGCGGAGCCCGACCCGCAGATCGAGCTGATCCGCCGCCGCTACCAGCTCGCGGCGCCGTACGAGGAGATGCATGCGCTCACGGAGGACGAGGCCGCGGCGATCCCCGTGTACGAGGAGCTCCGCAAGCAGGTCGTCGCCGCTTACAGGCGGCTCGAGCAGGACTGCGACTTCGTCCTCTGCGAGGGGACCGACTTCACGAGCGCGACGTCGGCGCTCGACTACGGCCTCAACGCCGATCTCGCCAACGAGGTCGGGGCGCCCGTCCTCGTCGTCGTCCGCGGCGGCGGCGCCGAGGAGACGGAGGCCGCGGTTCGCGCAGCGCGGAACTCGCTTGCCCACAAGGGCTGCACGATCTTCGGCGTCGTGGTCAACCGCGTGCCGCCGGAGCGCGTCGACGAGCTGGCTCGGACACTGAGCTCGCAGGACGGTGAAGGGCCCGTCTACGTCCTCCCCGAGCTCCCCGAGCTCGCGTTCGCGACCGTCGGCGAGGTCGCCGTCGCGCTCGACGCGGAGGTCCTCTCCGGCTCCGCCGAGGACGCGCTGCAGCGCGACGTGCGCGACGTCCGCGTCGCCGGGATGAGCGTCGAGCACTTCGTCGACGACCTCGTGGAAGGGACGCTCGTCGTCGTTCCGGGCGACCGGCCCGACATCCTCGTGGCGAGCCTCGCCTCCACCGTCTCGCCCGCGATCCCGACGGTGGCCGGGGTGCTCGTGACGGGCGGGTATCCGATGAGCGACACGGTCCGGCGCCTGCTCGAGAGCGCGCCGTTCGCGGTGCTGGAGGCCCAGCAGCCCCTGCACGTCGCCGCCGGCGCCGTCCAGTCGCTGCGGCCCGCCCTGCGCCCCGACAACGAGCGCAAGATCGCGACGGCGCTCGGCGTCTTCGAGTCGGCGGTCGACACCGGCGAGCTCGGCCGCCGGATCGCGCTCGAGCGGCCGTCCCGGATGACGCCGATCATGTTCGAGTACGAGCTGATCGAGCGGGCAAAGGCCGACCGCAAGCACATCGTCCTGCCCGAAGGGAGCGACGACCGCGTGCTGCGCGCGGCCGAGATCCTGCTCAGGCGCGGGGTCGTCGACCTCACGATCCTGGGAGACCCCGGTGACGTGTCGGCGCGGGCCTCGGCGGCGGGTCTCGACCTGGGCGGCGCCGAGGTCGTCGATCCGGCGACCACGCCCCTCCGTCAGGAGTTCGCTTCGCGCTACTACGAGCTGCGGAAAGCTCGGGGCATGACGGAGGAGACCGCGTTCGACGTCGTCGCGACCCCGAGCTACTTCGGGACGATGCTCGTGGCCGATGGGACCGTCGACGGGATGGTCTCCGGCGCCGTGCACACGACCGCGGACACGATCCGGCCGGCCTTCGAGATCATCAGGTCACGCGAGGGAGTGTCAGTCGTCTCGAGCGTCTTCTTCATGTGCCTCGCCGACGGCGTCCTCGTCTACGGCGACTGCGCCGTCAATCCGCAGCCGAACGCCGAGCAGCTCGCCGACATCGCGATCAGCTCCGCCGAGACCGCCCGCAGCTTCGGAATCGAGCCGAGGATCGCAATGCTCTCCTACTCGACGGGCACATCGGGGAAGGGCCCGAACGTCGACGTGGTCCGGGAGGCGACCGAGGCGGTACGCGAGCGCCGGCCCGACCTCCCGGTCGAGGGCCCGATCCAGTACGACGCGGCGATCGACGCGGGCGTGGCGGCGCTGAAGCTGCCGGACAGCGACGTCGCCGGGCGTGCGACGGTCTTCATCTTCCCCGACCTCGAGGCCGGGAACGTCGCCTACAAGGCAGTGCAGCGGGCGGCCAACGCGATCGCGGTCGGGCCCGTCCTGCAGGGCCTGCGCAAGCCGGTCAACGACCTCAGCCGCGGCTGCTCGGTGACGGACATCGTCAACACCGTCGCGATCACGGCGATCCAGGCGCAGCAGACGCCGGCGTAGGTCTCAGCAACTGCTCGCAGAAGGCGTCCGCGAGCCACGTCTCGTACTCGTCCGGCGTCCACTTCCGCTCTCCGACGAGGAGCCACCAGAGACTCGGGTGGTTGAGCGTCCACAGGAGGTCGGTCGCACGGCCGGCGTCGACGCCGCGTCGGAGCGCCCGCTTGGGGATCGACTCCACGATCAGACCCTGGTGCGCGTGGAACTCCTGCTGGATACGGGCCCACAGGTCCGCGATCTCCGCGTCCGTGGGCGCCGCGTCGCGCAGGATCAGCCAGATTCCCGCGACGCGTTCCTTGATGAGGCGAGCGCTGTGCGCGAGCAGCCGCAGCTTCCGCTGCGGATCCGGCTCGTCGACGATCTCACGGAACCAGGGACGCTCCCCAACCGGCGACGGCTCCTCGTCCCCGCGCAGCAGCAGATGCCACAGGGCGAGCAGCAGGCCGCGCTTGGTCGCGAACGCGACGTACACCGTCTTCAGCGCGACCCCTGCCTCGGCGGCGACTGCGGCCATCGAGGTCGCGGCGTATCCGTCTCGCTCGAAGAGCCGCTGCGCGGCCCCGAGGATCTCGGCGCGGGTGGCCTCGGCCTGCTGCCGTCGGCGCGGCGAGTCGTACGGGCGACGGCGCTTGACGGGCCTACTCATCATTCCGTATCCTACCGCTGAATTGATTACTCATAAAGAGTAGTCAAATGAGAAGGAGGTCAGTGATGACGCTGCTGATGACTCGCGTGGACGTCGGCGACTACGACGCCTGGAAGCCGATCTTCGACGAGGACCCGCCCCGCGCCAGGGACCGGGCGAAGGGCTGGAAGCTCTTCCGGAGCAAGGCGAACCCCGGCGAGGTCTTCGTCCAGGTCGAGTACGCATCCCTCGCGGACGCCGAGGCCGCGCGGGAGCGACTGCTCGCCTCGGGGATCCTCGACCGGTTCCGCGACCACTACGGCCCGGTCGTCGTCGAGGAGGCCGAAGCCGTCATCCGCTGAGCCGAGAACGATGCTGTGGCTGATGCGGGCTGGGACGCCGAGCGTCTCCGCCCGCATCACGCGGATGACTCAGTCTGCGCTGGTCTGCGCGGCCGCGTCGGGCGCCGAGATGTCGCTGCCGGCGCCTTTCCACGACCAGTCCTTCACGTCCGGCAGGTCGTCGCCGTACATGCTGATGTACTGCTGGTGGTCGATGAGGCGGTCGCGGATCCTCTGCTTCACGTAGGCGCGGCGGGAGCCGAGCCCCGGTACGCGGTCGATCACGTCCTCGGCCAGGTGGTACCGGTCGAGGTCGTTCCGGACGACCATGTCGAACGGGGTCGTGGTCGTCCCCTCTTCCTTGTAGCCGCGCACATGCAGGTTGCGGTGGTTCCGCCGCCGGTACGTGAGCCTGTGGATCAGCCAGGGGTAGCCGTGGAAGGCGAAGATGATCGGCTTGTTCGTCGTGAACAGGAGGTCGAACTCGTCGTCCGACAGGCCGTGCGGGTGCTCCTTCTGCGGCTGTAGCTTCATCAGGTCGACCACGTTGACGACGCGGAGCTTCATGTCGGGGAACTCCTCGTGCAGGAAGTCGACGGCCGCGAGCGTCTCCAGCGTCGGCACGTCTCCCGCGCAGGCGAGCACGGCGTCCGGCTCGTCGTCCTCGTCGTTGCTGGCCCACTCCCAGATCCCGATGCCGGCGGTGACGTGCTTGACGGCCTTGTCCATGTCGAGGTACTGGAGCGACGGCTGCTTGCCCGCCACGATCACGTTGACCGTGTTGCGCATGCGCAGGCACTGGTCGGCGACCGCCAGCAGAGTGTTCGCGTCCGGCGGCAGGTAGACGCGGATCACCTCGGCCTTCTTGTTGACCACGTGGTCGATGAAGCCCGGGTCCTGGTGGGAGAAGCCGTTGTGATCCTGTCGCCATACGTGCGACGTGAGCAGGTAGTTCAGCGACGCGATCGGCCGCCGCCACTCGAGGTGGTCGAGCGTCTTCAGCCACTTCGCGTGCTGGTTGAACATCGAGTCGACGATGTGGACGAATGCCTCGTAGGTCGTGAACCACCCGTGGCGGCCGGTGAGGAGGTAGCCCTCCAGCCAGCCCTGGCACGTGTGCTCGCTGAGGATCTCCATCACGCGCCCGTCGGGCGAGAGGTGGTCGTCCTCGGGGATCGTGTCGTCGAGCCACATCCGGTCGGTGACGTCGAACAGCGCGCTGAGCCGGTTCGAGGCGAGCTCGTCCGGCGCGAAGACCCGGAAGTTCCGGGCCTCGAGGTTGAGCTTCATGATCTCGCGGAGGAAGTCGCCCAGCACCCTCGTCGCCTCGGCGATCGACGCACCGGGCTCCGGGCAGGCGACGGCGAAGTCGCGGAAGTCCGGCATCCGCAGCTGGCGCATGAGCATGCCGCCGTTCGAGTGCGGGTTGGCGCCCATCCGGCGCGTCCCGGTCGGCGCGAGCTCGCGCAGCTCCGGCATCAGCCTGCCGTCCTCGTCGAAGAGCTCTTCGGCGCGGTAGCTCCGCAGCCAGTCCTCGAGCAGCGTCAGGCCGTCGGGCCGTGACGCGACGTCCGCGAACGGGACCTGGTGCGACCGCCAGAAGTCCTCGACCTTCTTGCCGTCGATCTCCTTGGGGCCGGTCCAACCCTTCGGCGTCCGCATGATGATCATGGGCCACTGCGGCCGCTGGACCTTCGCGCTCTCGCGCGCCTCGTGCTGGATCTCGCCGATCTCGGCGATGACCGTGTCGAGCGTCGCCGCCATCGTCTGGTGGACCTCGGCCGGCTCGCTCCCCTCGACCCAGTACGGCTTGTAGCCGTAGCCGACGAACAGGGACTCGACCTCGTCGTGCGGCATCCGGGCCAACACGGTCGGGTTGGCGATCTTGTAGCCGTTCAGGTGGAGGATCGGCAGGACGGCGCCGTCCGTGGCGGGGTTCAGGAACTTGTTGGAGTGCCAGGACGTCGCCAGCGGCCCGGTCTCCGCCTCGCCGTCGCCGACGACGCAGGCGACGAGCAGGTTCGGGTTGTCCAGCGCGGCGCCGAACGCGTGCGAGACGGCGTAGCCGAGCTCTCCTCCCTCGTGCATCGAGCCCGGCACCTCGGCGGCGGCGTGGCTCGGGACCCCGCCCGGGAACGAAAACTGCTTGAACAGCTTCTGCATGCCCTCGAGGTCCTCGGTGATGTTCGGGTAGAGCTCGTTGTACGTGCCCTCGAGGTACGTGTTCGCGACGAGCGCGGGGCCGCCGTGGCCGGGGCCGCAGATGTAGACCACGTCGAGGTCGTGCGCCTTGATCACACGGTTCAGGTGGACGTAGATGAAGTTCAGGCCCGGCGTCGTGCCCCAGTGGCCCAGGAGGCGCGGCTTGACGTGCTCGATCGCGAGCGGCTCCCGCAGGAGCGGGTTGTCCATCAGGTAGATCTGACCGACCGACAGGTAGTTGGCCGCACGCCAATAGCGATCGATCAGCTCGATCTCATCGGCCGTGAGCACCTGTCCTGCCGATTCAGTCGCAGTCGCCATCTCGCCTCCGTCCGGGTCGCCCTGAGCTTCCGCGCATTATCAGCCACGAGGCCGGAATCCCATAATGCTTCCGTTGCCGTCCAGAGCGGGTTACGTTTCTCAGTGCGGTGAGCGTAGATCTGGCCCTTGTCGAGAGCGTGTCGCGGCTGGCACTGTTTGCCGACCTCGACTACCCGGAGATCGAGGAGCTCCTGCCGATGGTCGAGGAGGTCCTCTATCACGAGGGCCAGTGGGTCGTCCGCCGCGGCGAGGTGGATGTCGGGCTGAACATCATCGTCGAGGGCGAGGTCTCGGTCGTCCTCGAGGGAGACGAGCTGGCGGCCCTGTCGAAGGGAAGCTTCTTCGGCGAGATCTCGGCGCTGCTCGGCGAGCCGACGGTGGCGGACATCATCGCCCGCACGCCGCTGCAGTGCCTGTTCGTCAAGCCCGAGGACGTCGAGGGCTTCCTCGTCGCGAACCCGCGCGTGATGTTCCGGATGCTGCAGGCGGAGGCTCGGAGACTCCGGACCACCGACGAGCTCCGGATCTGAGTGACGACGACTGACAGGGTCATGAGCGGGGCCCCGTCGGCCTCCCTGGTCGACTATCTCCCGATCGCCGAGCACGGGATCATCGGCGACCTCCACAGCATCGCCCTCGTCGGCACCGACGGGCGGATCGACTGGTACTGCTGCCCCCGCTTCGACTCGCCGAGCATCTTCGGCGCGATCCTCGACAAGGGGCTCGGCGGCTTCTACCGCATCCAGCCGTCGATCGAGGAGTGGAACCCCAAGCAGCTCTACCTCCCCGACACGAACGTCCTGATCACGCGCTTCCTCGCGCCGGACGGCGTCGCCGAGGTCCAGGACTTCATGCCGATCCAGTCCGGCGCTGCCGAGCACCGGCACCGGCTGATCCGGCGCGCGCTCGGCGTGCGCGGAGAGATGCGCTTCCGGGTCGACGTCCAGCCGCGGTTCAACTACGGGCGCGACGCGCACGAGACGGTGTTCCACGAGAACGGCGTCGTCTTCCACTCGCCCGACCTCACGGTCGCGGTCGAGACGGCGGTCCCGCTCTCCTTCCACGCGGGCGGCGCCTACGGCGAGTTCATCCTGCGGCCGGGCGACACCGCCACCTTCGTGCTCGAGCAGGTGCCGGAGACGTACGTGCCGCGTCCGTACTCCGAGGCGGAGACACGCGAGGCGTTCGACCAGACCGTCGAGTACTGGCGCCGCTGGCTGTCGTCGTCGCGCTACCAGGGCCGCTGGCGCGAGATGCTCCATCGCTCGGCGCTGACCCTGAAGCTGATGACCTACAAGCCGACGGGCGCGATCGTGGCGGCGCCGACGACGAGCCTGCCCGAGCTGCTCGGCGGCGGCCGCAACTGGGACTACCGGTACACGTGGATCCGCGACGCCGCGTTCTCGCTCTACGCGCTCCTGCGGCTCGGGTTCACGGAGGAGGCGGCGTCGTTCATGGAGTGGCTGACGGAGCGGTTCCGAGAGCCGCCGCCGGCCGAGATCGGCCCGCTCCAGATCATGTACGGGATCGACGGCCGCTCCGAGCTGACGGAGGAAGAGCTCGGTCACTGGGAGGGCTACCGCGGCTCGGCGCCGGTACGGATCGGCAACGGCGCCGCGACGCAGCTCCAGCTCGACATCTACGGCGAGCTGATCGACTCGGTCTACCTCTTCAACAAGTACGGGTCGCCGATCCACCACGACGCGTGGATGGACCTGACGCGCGTCGTCGAATGGGTCTGCGAGAACTGGGACCAGGCCGACGAGGGCGTCTGGGAGGTGCGCGGCGGCCGGCAGCACTTCACCTACTCACGGCTGATGTCCTGGGTCGCGCTCGAACGCGCGATCCGCGTCGCGGCCGCCCGAGGGCTCCCCGCCGACGTCCGCCGCTGGCGCTCGAAGCGCGACGACATCTACACGGAGATCATGGCGAGGGGCTGGCACGACGAGCGGCAGGCGTTCGTCCAGCACTACGAGACCGACGTGCTCGACGCGAGCGTCCTGCTGATGCCGCTCGTGAAGTTCATCGCCCCGACCGATCCGCGCTGGCTCTCGACGCTGGACGCGATCAGCGACGAGCTCGTCAGCGACAGCCTCGTCTACCGCTACAACGTCGAGGCCTCGCCCGACGGGCTGGAGGGCGAGGAGGGGACGTTCTCGATCTGCACGTACTGGTACGTCGAGGCAATGGCGATGGCCGGCCGGGTCGACGAGGCGCGCCTCGCGTTCGAGAAGATGCTCACCTACGCCAACCACCTCGGGCTCTACGCGGAGCAGATCGGGCGGACCGGCGAGCAGCTCGGGAACTTCCCGCAGGCCTTCACGCACCTGGCGCTGATCAGCTCCGCGGTCTACCTCGACCGCAAGCTCGGGTAGCGGAATGGACGGGGTTATGCTCTACGCGGCACGCAGTCCAGGCGCTCGTCAAGGAGGAGGATGATGGGGACCGAAACGGCACTCGAGGTTCCGCAGCACGTTCTCGACTACCTCGGCGAGCAGCAGACGCTGACGCTGGCGACGGCATCGCAGCGCGGAATCCCTTGGGCGGCGACGTTCACGTACGTGAACGAGGGGCCGGCGCTCTACGTCTGGACGCGGCCGGAGACGACGACCGCGCGGCACATGGAGCAGAACCCGCTGGCGGCGTTCGCGATCGACCGCTTCAGCTCGGACTGGCAGGAGATCCGGGGCATCCAGGGATCGGGCGAGTGCAACGTCGTCCTCGACCCGTCGGAGCTGACCCGCGTGGTCCAGCTCTTCGAGCAGAAGTACCCGCCCCTCGCCGGCTCGCTGGCGTCCAACATCTCGATCTTCCGCCTGAGCCCGACCGAGCTCCAGTTCATCGATACCAAGTCGGGCGGAGGCGGCGGCACCGACTTCCCGCGCGACGTCGTCTACAGCGTCTTCCGTGACCTCCCGGAGCAGGAGGCTGAGAACGTCGCCGCGCAGATGCAGACGGTCGAGGCGGCGTCCGGCGACGTGATCGTGCGGCAGGGAGCGCCCGCCGACAAGTTCTTCATCATCGTCGACGGCGAGGTCGAAGTGGTTCGCGAGGACGACGGCGAGACCCGCACGGTCGCGACCCTCAAGCGCGGCCAGTTCTTCGGCGAGATCGCGATCCTGCGTGACATGCCGCGGATGGCGACCGTGAAGGCCGTGGCGCCGACGACGCTGTTCGCCATGGAGCGACAGTCGTTCCAGGGACTCGTGGCCCAGTCGATGGGCACCACCCAGGACTTCGACCGCGTCATCCAGAAGCGGCTCGAGGAGATCGGCATCCACGAGGCCAGTTGAGGCGATGACGGCGACCGGAAACGCCGTCTCCGCCGCCGACGTGCGCAGCGAGTTCAGCGGCGACGAGTTCCGCCGCACGCTCGGAGCCTTCGCGACGGGTGTGACGGTCGTGACGACGCACGGCGAGCACGACACCTACGGGATGACCGCGAACGCGTTCTCGTCGGTCTCGCTCGACCCGCCGCTGGTGCTCGTCTGCGTCATTCGCGGCACGAAGGGCGCCGAGACGATCTCGAACAACGGGGTCTTCGCCGTGAACATCCTGTCCGCGCAGCAGGAGCCGATCTCGCGCTACTTCTCCTCGCGCGACCGGCCGGGCGGCCAGGCGGCGTTCTCGAGCGTTCCGCACCTCCTGGCGGCGACGGGCTCACCTGTCCTCGAGGGGGCCGGGGCGTTCCTCGACTGCCGCGTCGTGGACGAGCACGAGGCCGGCGATCACGTGATCTTCATCGGCGAGGTGCTCGCCATCGGATTCGAGACGGACTTCTCGCCGTTGATGTTCCACGGGGGCCGGTACGGCTTCCTCCGAGAGGACTAGGACGCCGATGGCGAAGGCGGGCGACGTGATCGAGAACCCGGCGATGGGAGCGCGAATCGTGTTCCTCGAGACGGCGACCGAGACGAACGGCGAGCTCCTGCGCTTCGACTTCTTCGTGAAGCCTGCGACGCACGTCCTCCACGAGCATCTGCACCCGGTACAGGAGGAGCGCTTCGAGGTCGTGTCCGGGCGCATGGAGGGAGTGATCGCCGGCGATGCGCGCACCGCCGAGGCCGGGACGGTGATCGTGAACCAGCCCGGCACGCCGCACGCCTGGTGGAACGCGGGCGACGAGGAGGCGCACCTGGTGGTCGAGTTCCGCCCGGCGCTCAAGACGGCGACGCTGTTCGAGACGAGCTTCGCGCTGGCCCAGCAGGGCAAGGTGCGAAACACCGGGCTGCCGAAGAACCCGCTCCAGCTCGCGGTGATCTACGACGAGTACAAGAACGAGACGTCCGCAGCCAAGTCGTACCAGCGGTTCGCGATGTCGGTGCTCGCGCCCGTCGGGCGCGTGCTCGGATTCCGCGCCCAGTACCCGTACGCGCCCAGCTAGGTCACAGCGGCGGACGGGGTTAGACTCGCCGCATGTCGGAGGTCCGGCTCCGCGTCCTACAAGGGCCCGACGCCGGCCATATCTTCACGCTGGACGGGACCGCGGTGCTCGGGCGCGATCCGTCGTCGGACCTCGTCGTCGAGGACGACCAGGTCTCGCGGCGTCACAGCCTGCTCACGCTCCGGGACTCGACCGCCAGCGTCATCGATCTCGGCTCGACGAACGGGACGTTCGTCAACGACGCCCTGGTCGACACCGAGCAGCGCCTCGTGTCGGGCGACCGGATCAAGGTCGGCACGACCGTGCTCGAGGTCGTCACCGACGTCGAGCGCGCTGCGGTCACCCGGCACGTCACGATCATCAGCGAGGCGCCGGCCCGTGCGAACAGCATCCTGGTCGAGAACCTCGTCCGCGAGTTCGCCGGCGGCTACCGCGCCGTCGACGAGCTGAACCTCGAGGTCGCCCCGGGCGAGATCTACGGCTTCCTCGGCCCGAACGGCGCCGGAAAGTCGACCACCGTCCACATGCTGACGACCTTGCTTCCGCCGACGTCGGGGAAGGCGCTCGTCGCCGGTCACGACGTCGTCACGGACGGAGCGGGGGTGCGCGCCTCGATCGGCGTCGCGCTCCAGGAGGCGTCGCTCGATCCGCTGTTGAACGCGCACGAGCACATGCGCCTCCAGTGCGCGATGCAGCGCGTGCCGCGCGCGGAGCGTCAGAAGCGGTCCGACGAGCTGCTCGAGCGCGTGCGGCTGACCGAGTTCGCCGACCGCCGGGTCGGCTCGTACTCCGGCGGCCAGAAGCGGCGCCTCGATCTGGCGCTCGCGCTCGTCCACCGGCCACAGATCATCTTCCTCGACGAGCCGACGACGGGTCTCGACCCGAAGAGCCGCTCCGATCTGTGGGAGGAGGTGGCGCACCTCGCCAAGGACGAGGGGGCGACGGTCTTCCTGACGACGCAGTACCTCGAGGAGGCGGACGTGCTCGCCAACCGGATCGGGATCATCGACCGCGGACACCTCGTCGCCGAGGGGACGCCGGCGGCGCTCAAGGCCGAGATCGGACGGCCGACGGCGGAGGTAATCCCGCAGGACCCAGCCGACGAGGCGCGCACGGCCGCCGTCCTCGCGCGTTTCGGGGAGCCGGCCGTGTCGACGCAGGGCGTCGCGGTCCGGCTGAACGGCGGCCCCGAGCTCCTGGCCGACGTCATCCGCGCTCTCGACGGCGAGGGCCTCAAGATCGCGAACCTCGCGCTCTACGCACCGACGCTCGACGACGTCTTCCTGCTGAAGACGGGTCGGTCGCTCGAGGAGCAGGTGCGGCGGGACAGCCAGATCATGGAGGTCCCGCCGCTGCCGTCGCACCACGGCGGCGACGCGGTGGCCGGATGATCGTCGCCCTCGAGCAGGGGGCGCCGCTCGCGGCGCGGTCGATCTTCCGGACGGTGCGCCAGCCGCAGGTCGTCCTGCCGGGAATCCTGTTCCCGCTGCTCATCTTCGCCTTCGTCAGCGGCGCGCTCGGCAAGACGGCGGTCAAGCTGCCCGGCTTCCCGACGAGCTCCTACGTCACGTTCGCGCTCGGTCTGCTCTTCGCCTTCATCGGCATCTACGCGGTGATCGTCGCGGGTGGCCAGCTCGGGGAAGACGTCCAGACCGGCTTCATCCGGCGGCTGAGCCTGACGGCGACGAGCTCCTTCGTCGTCCTCACCGGGCAGCTCGCGGGCGTGGTCGTGTTCGCCGTCTGCCAGGCGGTGCTCTTCCTCGCGGTCGGCTTCGCCGTGGGCGCGCACGTCGAAGCTGGGCCCGGAGGCGTCGTCCTGCTCGTCGGACTCGCGGCGCTCAACGCCGCTGCTCTCGGCGCGATCGGCGTCGCAATCGCGCTGCGGACCGGCTCGGGCCAGGCCGTGCAGGGGATGCTGCCGATCCTCATGTCCCTCCTGTTCATGGCCTCGCTGATGCTGCCGCGGGACCTGGTCCAGGCCGGCTGGTTCCGGGTCGTCGCCACGTACAACCCGCTCTCGTACCTGATCGAGGCGCCGCGCAGCCTGCTCGTCTCCGGCTGGGACGCCCAGGCGCTGGTCCTCGGAGTCGCGGTCTCGGCGGCGATCCTCCTCGGCGCTCTGGTGCTGACGGCGTCGTCCATGCGTGAGCAGTCGGTCCGTCGATGACGTACCCCGACGGCATCAGCGTCGGACTGGCCGCAGCGAGGCGGCACGTCACGCGGACGGTGAAGACGCCGCACCTGTTCATGCCGGTCCTGCTGTTCCCGCTGATGATCTTCGCCGCGTTCGCGGGCGGAGGCTCGTCGGTCTCCAAGACGCCCGGCTTCGCCTACTACAACTACACGGCGTTCATCTTCGTCTACGTCCTCTTCCTGGGCTCGGCGATGGCGGGCGTGCAGACCGGCGTCGCGGTCGCCCAGGACTTCGAGAGCGGATTCGCCCGCCGCATGCTCCTGTCGACGCGCCTTCGCGTCGCGCTCCTCGTCGGCTACGTCACGTCCGGGCTGTGGCAGGGCCTTGCGATCGCGGTGGTGACGTTCGTCGTCGCGTTGGCCGTCGGGATGCCGATCAGGGGCAACCCCGGCGAGGTGCTCGGCCTCTTCGTCCTGGCGGGGATGTACAACGTCGTCGCGACGCTCTGGTCGTCCGGGCTCGCGCTCCGCATGAAGTCGACCCAGGCGGGCGCCCTCATGATGATGCCGCTCGTGCTGCCGTTGTTCTTCGCGCCGAGCCTCGTCCCGCGACACCTGCTGACGAGCTGGCTCCGCTCGATCGCGGACGTCAATCCCGTGACGCCGTTCCTCGAAGCGGGCCGCGGCCTGCTCGCCGGGCATCCGGTCAGCGTCGCGATCGCGTTCGGGATCGAGGCCGGCCTGATCGTGCTCGCGGCATTGTGGGCGGCGTCCGGCCTCCGGAACGCCGAGCGGAGCAGCTAGCAGCTCTCCTAGAGCCCGTGGAGGGCGAGCCAGTCGGCCAGCAGTCGCCTGGTCAGCGGCACGTGTCGGTCGAGCATCAGCATCTGCCCGTCCGGGATCCCGATCAGCGTCCGGTCGCTCGTCCCCGTGAAGTGAGCCCACTGCGGCAGCCAGGCGCCGGGCGTGAACAGCACGTCGTAGTGGCCGTAGATGACGAGGACCGGGATCGTGATTCGCGGATACGCCAGCTGGGCGAGCCCGGTGAACCACTTGTAGCCGGTCAGCTGCTGGCCGCACGGGTCCAGCTCCTCGTGCTTTGCGAACGTCGCGATGACCCGCGGGTCGGCTGCCGGCGAGAGGAGTGGCGGCACCTTCTGCGGCGGGAGCACCCGCAGGTAGCCCCTCCCGCCCCCGGGCGACTTCGGACGGCCCGGCGAGCAGCTCGCGAGGACGTACTGCGGGGGCGTCCCGTACCTGCTGAATCCCTGGTCGGCCCAGCTGATCAGGGCGAGGGCGCTCTGGTCCCTGAAGGACGCCTGCTCGAGCTCGGCGATCACGCCGCCGAGCGAGTACGCGCCGACGGCGACGCGCTTGAACCGCTTCGGATCGGCCCCGGCAGCCCGGACGACCGAGTACCGGCCGGTGCGGAGGGCGTTGATCACCTGGTGCACGCTGTCGGCGAGCGCTCCCAGGCACACGCTCCTGCCGTCGCTGGGATAGGGCCGCGTCTTGCCGTAGCCGAGGCGGTCGATCACGACCGACGTGTGCCCCAGCCTCGCCATCTCGCGCGTGAAGTTGTAGCCCGGCACGAGGTCGTTGTGGAACTCGAACAGGCCCGAGAAGATCACGCCTGACAGGTACAGGGTCGTGGCGGATCCGACGCCCGACGCCGGGGCCACCAGGCGGCCCTCCACCGTGTACGTGCGACCGGAGGTGGGGCAGTGCAGCGGGGTCCGGTTCACGTCGCGCACGGTGAATCGGATCGGCACGTCGATCAATGACGCCGACGCAGAGCTCCTCGCCGACGCCGGGAGATAGACGGCGAGCGCAACCACGACCGCGGCTCCGAGCGCCAGCGCGATGCGAACGGGCGTGCGCGACGTCACTGGTCGATCCGGCCGATCCGGCCGGGGAAGGCCTCGTTGACCCAGAGCCGGCCGTGGCGGTCCAGCGCGAATCCCGACGTTCCTGCCGGGAACGTGATCCCGCAGAAGACCTTCTTCACCTCGTGCGTGCGCAGGTCGAGCCGGAACAGCTCGCCTGCGAACGTGGAGCCCCAGATGTAGCGCTGAGGCGCGTCCGCCAGGACGAACGTCAGCTTCTCGTTCCGGGCTACGGTGTTGTTCGCGACGGCGATCGAGACCGGCTCCATCCCTGTCGGGAAGATCTTGATCCTCCCCGTCCTCAGGTTGTAGCTCGCAAACTTGTTGGCCGCGAACAGGCTGATGTACAGAGTGTCCTGTGAGCGGATGTAGACGATCCCGCGCGGGCCGCTGTTCGGGATCGGCATCTCGACGAACTTGTCGAAGCGGCCCTTGGCGGGGTTGAAGCGCGCGAGCTTGTTGGCGTTCGACAGCGCCGCCCACACGTCGCCGTTCGGCAGGGCGATCAGCGTGTGGATCTGGTTGTTCGGCGGCAGGCCCCAGGCGCCGTCGCGAATCGACTCGGTCTTGGGGTCGAAGCGCGCGAGGCGGCCGAGCCGCAGCTCGGCGATGTAGAGAATCCCGCGCGACCAGACGATGTCGTGGGGCTCGCTGTCGGGGCGCAGCCACCACCTCACGTAGTCCCCGGTCTTCGGGTCGAGCTTGCCGAACTCACCGGAGAGCGCCGAGTACCAGAGGTCCCCGTCCGGCCCGGTGATGATGTCGTGAGGGAGCGTGCCGTTCGGGAGCTGGAACACGCGCGTCGCGTGCGTGTCCGGATCGAACTGGATGATCCCGTTGGTCAGGGCCTGGGTCGCGTAGAGCTTGCCGTCGGCTCCCAGCGTGAGATGGAGCGGCCCGCCCGAGATCCCTTTCGAGTACTCGGTCACGCACGGCCGCGTCTTCCAGGGCGCGGTGATCGTCCCCGCGACGGCGGTGGCGATGAAGATCGGGAGCAGTGCGAAGACGAGTACAGCTCGCCGGCCGAAGCGGCGCACTATGGCCCCGGAGGCCCGGGAGGTCCGGATCCCGGCGGGCCAGGCGGTCCCGGACCGCCGCCGGGCGGTCCTCCGCCGGGCGGTCCTCCGCCGGGTGGTCCTCCCCCGGGCGGCCCCGCCGGCTGCGGCACCACCTGGGTCACGCCGACGAGGTCGTCGACCCAGATCGTGTCGACGCCGGGCACCTTCTCGCGCGCCTGCTCGAGCGTCGGCCCGCCGTCGGCGAAGAGACCGTCATCCTTCCAGCGGTCGGGAGACAGGCCGATCGCGTAGGCGTTCACCGGCCGATCCGGGTCGACCGCTTCGTCGGGCAGCCGCTCGGCCGCCTTGTGGAACACGACGACCGCGAAGGCCTCCAGCTTCTCGAGGTTCGCCGCCAGCTGCTCCTTCACCGCGTCGGGCTCGAGCGGGAACTCGAGCGCGAACTTCGCCTGCGCGAGCGCCGTGAACGGGACCAGCGGCATGAAGGCGTCGTCGAGCTCGCGGTCGTCGATCGCGTGCCACTCGCGGAAGAAGACCTGCATCCGCTGGTTGAGCTCGTGCGCACGGTCGACGGAGCTCCGGACCGCCTCGTCGAACTCCGGGTCGTGCCAGACGCCGTGGATGTAGCGCAGGCAGGAGAACGACCAGTAGAAGAAGACGTCCCAGCAGAGCTTCACCGACATCACCTGGGGATTGCCGAAGAGCTCGTACTGCCAGGTGTAGTTGTGCAGGAGCCGGTGGAACTCGCGCAGGAAGATCGCATTGAGCGCCTCGACCCGCTCGTCGACGGGCTCGCCGTCCAGGTCGCGCGTCACGAGCTCGGTGATGCAGCCGTTGGCGAGGCCGATGTAGTCCGACCCCGGTGAGTAGAACGGGTCGGAGAACGCGCCCGCGTCGCCGGTGAGACACCAGCGGTCGGTGGAGTAGACGCGCTCGACGCCGAAGGGGTAGTTCTCGATCCTGAGGAAGTCCTGGACGTCGTCGGGCCGGCTGCGGACGGCGTCCGCCACCATCGGCTCGAACTCGTCGAGCCAGTCGAGCGCCGCCTCGAGCGTGCTGATGCGCTCGAACGGATGGATGCGCGGGTCGGCGACGATGCCGATGCTGATCGCGTCCGACGAGAGCGGGATCAGCCAGACCCAGTAGCCGGCCCCCATCAGGTGGTTCGTGTACAGCCAGCGCAGGTGCGGCTGCCACATCCGTGCCTGCCACTTCGGGTCGTCGGACCACTCGTCGAGCGTGAGCCCGCCCCTGAGCCGAAGCCACGCCGAGTTGATCGCATGGTCGACCGGCCGCTCGAGGCCGAGCTTGCGCTTGAGCAGGGACCCCCGCCCGGAGGCGTCGACGAGCCAGCGGGCCGACACCGTCTCCTCCTCGTCGCCGGCCGCGTACGTGACCTGGTGGTCGTCGCCGCCGCTCCCGAGCGCGATCTCCTTCACGGCGGCACCGTCCCGCAGGTCGACGCCGGCCGCGCGGCAGCGGTCGGCGATCTCGTTCTCGAACAGCCCGCGGTCGATCTGGAAGGTCTTGAGGTTGAACGCGCGCCCGCCCGGCGGCCCCCACTCCACGCGCCGGGTCACGTCGCGGTTGTCCCCCGCGGTGAAGAAGTAGCGCAGGCCGGGCTTCCAGAGGTGCTGCTCGTCCAGGTGGTCGCGCAGCCCGCAGACGTCCGTGAAGTAGTAGGCGCCGATCTCGAGCGTCGACTCGCCGACCTTGAACGCGGCGAGCGGCGCAGGCCCCTTCCGTCGCTCGAGCACGGCGACGGACGTCTCGGGACGCGTCCGCTTGAGCTGCAGCGCGAGGGTCAGGCCGGCGAGCCCTCCGCCCATGATCGCGACGTCTTGTCGGCTCGAGGCTACGGAGCATCCCCTCCCGGGACCGGCACCGGCGGCCCGGCACGCTCAGGCGGCGGTGCCGCGAGGCGGGTTCCGGGCGGCGGCGGGTCGCCGCACACGTAGCACTCCGCGAACTCGACCGGATTCCTGTTCACGCACCGGGGGCACGTCCAGGTCGGGACGAGGGAGTCCCACGGCTCCTTCCGCGGCACGCGCTCGAGCGCGTCGTCGTACTGCTGGAAGGCGGCGCCGAGGTGCAATGCCCGCACGCCCTCGATCGCGCGGATCTCGTCGATGATCGGGTCGAGGATCGCCTTCACGACGCGCCCGGTCTCCGCCGGCTCGGCGCCTCGTTCCTCGACCGCCCGCATGGCGTCGATCGTCTCGCGGAGGATCTGCGTGTAGCGCGGGTTCGTGATCGGCTCGGCCGCCGGCCCCATCGGCCGGATCGGCCGCATGAACCGCATCGCGCTCGGGCCGCCGAACTGGAGGATCCGCTCGTGCTGCATCCCGATGAAGAACGCGACCCTGAACAGGAGGAGACGCTCGTAGGCGTCGACGTGGCGGAACGCCCGGTACCACGCCTCGCACTCCGACTCGAGCGCGTGGAAGAGGCCGCGCGCGCCCTCGTCGAACCGTTTCAGAGCTTCCTCCGAGAAGTCGCCCGAGTCGAGGAGCTTCACCGTCTCGGCGGCGGCGAAGCTCGCGAGTGAGTGGCCGTAGGTGAGGCCGGGCGAGTAGAGCGGGTTCACGAAGTAGGCGGCGTCGCCGATCAGGAGCCAGCCGTCGCCCGCGTAGCGATCCGAGTGCTGCGTGATCTCGGTGAAGGAGATGTACGAGGGATGGCCCTCGTACGGCGCCTCGATCAGCTCGTGGCCGTCCATGATCCGCTTGAAGGCGGGGTAGCGGTCGACGTAGTGCTGGAACCGCTCCTCGAACGGGAGGTCGGCCGCGCTGTCGATGTCGGTGCGCGGGACGACGCCGATGCTGACCGGCCACTGGTCGAGCGCGCAGTCGAACTGCTCGGCGAGCTCGAACCGGGTGGGGTAGCTCGCCTCGTCGTCGCCGAGGTCGAGCAGGTGGTCGATCATCGCGTTGAGCTTGTCGTCCGGCGCACGCTCCCACGACGCGAGCTCGATGAACCAGACCCAGCCCTCGGGGAAGCAGAGGTGCCGCGTCGCCGCGACGTCCCACTCGGGGATGCCGGGGTCGGACTTCTTCAGGAAGTAGCCCCAGTAGGCGCTCGTGTTGAAGTCGGCGTACTTCCGGCGGATGCCGAGGTGGCGGCCGATCACGGCGGCGGGGCCGCTCGCGTCGCAGAGGATGCTCGAGCGGAGCCGCAGCACGTCGCCCGACGCGGTCTCGCAGACGAGCTCCTTCGGCTGCCCGTTGATCGTGCTCTCGTCGATCAGCGCCTTCGTGCCCTGGTAGACGTCCACCCCGGCCCGGCGCGCGACGTTGATCATCATCAGCTCCCACACGCGGCGCTCGAGCTGGTACGTCTCCTCGATCACCTGGTCGACCTGCATGTGCAGGTCGCGCGACTCCTCGCCCATCCACCAGAAGTGCAGCCCGATCTTGTTGTTGAACAGGCGGCGCATGGTCGGGAGGGGGACTCCGAGCGACATGGCCGCGCGGACGACGGGGCCCAGGGTGCTCTCCCCGATCTTGAAGCCCGGCGCGAGCCGCTTGTCGACGAGGGCGATGCGCGTCTCCGGCCGGTCCTGCTTGATCCACGTCGCGTAGGCGAGCGCGTGCGGGCCGGCGCCGATCACGACGACGTCGTACTCCTTGACCGCCGACTCGCTCGTGACCTCTGCCGCGCGACCGCGCACCGTGCTCGTCACGTCGCGGAAGCTGCGCGCGAGCGCCGCTCCGGCCTCGAGCGCCGCCGCGACGGCGGCCTCGTCGTCGCCCTCCACGTCGACCGTGTCGACCGGGGCCCTCGTGCCGGCGAGCGTGCTCGCGCCGCGTACGCGCTCCGCCAGCGAGCCCAGCACCTCCCGCAGGAGCGCGGCCGCGGCGGCCGGCCGCGTGCGCGCGAGCTCGTCGAAGCGCTCGCGGCTGAGCTGGAGCGCGGCGCAGCCCTGCTCGGTCACGACCGTCGCGCCGGCCGGGCCGGGATCGAGCAGCGAGACCTCGCCGAGGTACGAGCCCGGGCCGACGCCCGCGACGCGGCGCGACCCTCCCGGCGGGCCGACGACGATGTCGAGCTCGCCGTCGAGGACGAGGAAGAGGTCGCTCGAGGGCGCGCCCTCGGCGACGAGCGCCTCCCCGGCCTCTGCGTCTCGCACCTCCAGCGCGTCGACGAGGGCAGCGCGCTCCTCGCCTGAAAGCGCCGCAGCCAGATCGGGAAAACGCTTCGAGAATGTCTCAGCGACCATGCGCGTGCGGGTCGTTCTTCAGGCCGACCAGAGGGCGGCCGCCGCTCCACTTTCTCACATCACCTGGGAACGGGCAACGACGTTGCCGCTCGGGCGAACGAAGAATAGGGTTGCCCGTGGCAGGAACGAAGCACGTGCGGAGGGAGGTGAGCGACCGTGGCGACGACCTCGGATCGACAACCGCAGGACGAGTACGACGTCGCGATCCTCGGCGGCGGGCTCGCGGGCCTGTCGCTGGGTCTCCAGCTGAAGCAGGCGCGCCCGGACGCGCGGGTCTTCGTCGGCGAGAAGCGCAAGGGCCCGGCGCCGGAGGCCGCGTTCAAGGTCGGCGAGTCGTCGCTCGAGATCGGCGCGCACTACTTCGCGCGGGTGCTCGGGCTGCTGGACCACATCGAGGCCGACCAGTTCCCGAAGATGGGCGTGCGCTTCTTCTTCCCCGCCGGCGACAACGGCGACATCGCGCAGCGGTGCGAGTACGGGCCGCCGTTCCGGCCGCAACTGCCGACGTACCAGTTCGACCGCGGCAGGCTCGAGAACGAGCTCGCGCGCCGCTGCCTCGACGCCGGCGTCGACCTCTTCGACGGGTGCGCCGCGGAGGAGGTCGAGCTCTCCCCGGACGGGCACCGGGTGCAGGTCGGGCGCGACGGCGAGTCGTCGACCTTCACGGCGCGGTGGGTCGTCGACGCCGCAGGCCGGGCGTCGTTCCTCAAGCGTCGGCTCGGCCTCGAGAAGGACGCGCCGCACGACATCAACTCGTCGTGGTTCCGGCTCTCGGAGCGGCTCGACCTCGAGGAGTGGAGCGACGACGAGGCCTTCCACGCACGGATGGGCGAGCGCGGCCTGCGCTGGCTCAGCACGAACCACCTGCTCGACAAGGGCTACTGGGTCTGGCTGATCCCTCTGTCCTCGGGCTCGACGTCGATCGGGATCGTGGCCGACCCGCGCATTCACCCCGCCGAGCAGATCGACACGCTGGACGACGCCTTCGACTGGCTCCGGGAGCACGAGCCGCAGCTCGCGGGCGTTCTCGACGAGAAGCGCGACCAGGTCGTCGACTTCCTCAGGGTGCACCACTACTCACACGGCGCCGAGCGCGTGTACTCGCCGGACCGGTGGTGCCTGACGGGAGACGCGGGCGCCTTCCTCGACCCGCTCTTCTCACCCGGCTCCGACTTCATCGGCACGAGCAACTCGCTGATCACGAGCCTGATCCTGGCCGACCTCGCCGGAGAGCCCGTCGCAGACCGGATCGAGCTCGCCAACGACTACTACCTGCGCTACTTCGAGGCCTGGCTGGCGCACTACCAGGACCTCTACCCCCTGTTCGACAACGTCCTCCTGACCACGGTGCGCTTCGGGTGGTACGCGTCCGTCTACTTCGGGATCTTCGTCCCGCTCTTCTACGAGAATCGAACGGCCGACCTCGACTTCCTCGCCGACGCGCAGGAGGAGCTCGACCGCGTCCTGCGCCTCGTCCCGCGCGTGACCCGCCTCGTGAACGACTGGGGCGAGCTGGAGAACCCCGAGGTGCCGCCGCTGCACGTCCGCCCCATCCAGCCTGCGGCCGGCGGCCTGCACGACGAGTTCCTGGCCACCTCACAGAGCGCGAGCACGCCGCCGCTCGACGCCGACGCGGTGATGGCGCACATCACGAAGAACCGGAAGATGCTGGAGGCCGCCGCGGTCGTCTACTTCGACGAGGCGGTGGGACAACTGCCCGGCCAGTCGCTCGATCCGGACGCGACGATCAACCCGTACGCGATCAGCCTCCATCCCGAGCGCTGGGACGAGGACGGGGTCTTCGACGGGACCGGATTGACGGTCGCCGAGGCCGACGCCGCCGTGGCAGGGCTCCGCGACACGCTCGTGGCGCTCCGGTTCGGCCGCGTCCCGTCCGGCCCACCGCCGCGTCCCGTGCCGTCGGCCTGAGCGCGGCGATGATCGAGTGATGGCCGAGGACCGAGTCGTCATCGTCGGCGGAGGGCTGGCGGGGCTCGTCGCGGCCACCGCGCTGCGGAATGCGGGCGTGCCGGTGCGCGTCTTCGAGCGGACGAAGGAGCTCCTGCCCGCGGGAGCCGTCGTCAGCGTGATGGCGAGCGCCGCGCGCGCGCTCGAGCGAAACGGGCTCGGCGACCTCGTCGAGGAAGTCTGCGTGCCCGTCGTCCGGCTCGAGTACCTGGACTCGCAGGGCAAGTACCTCGCGCAGATGCCGATCTCCGACGTCGCCAAGGAGCTGGGGACGCGCACCTTCATCGTCCTCCGCTCGGACATGCAGCTGGGCATGTACCGCGACCTCGGTGACGAGATCGTCGAGCTCGGCGCGGCGTGCGTCGGCTTCGAGCAGGACGAGCAAGGCGTGACGGTCAGGTTCGAGGACGGCCGCGAGGAGCGCGGCGCCGTGCTGCTCGGATCCGACGGGATCCGCTCCACGATCCGCGCCCAGCTGCGCGGCGACTCGCCGAGGTACGCCGGCTACAGCGGGTGGCGCGGCGTGGCGCGGATGGACCCGCCGCCCCTGCCGCCCGGTCTCGGCAAGCAGGTCGGCGGCCGCGGCCGCACCTGGGGGGCGTTCGGGCTCTCCGACAACCGGATCTACTGGTTCTCGTCACGAAAGATGGAGGCCGGTCTCGGCGACGGCGCCGGGGGGCGGAAGGAGGACGTCCGCCAGACGTTCGCCGGGACGCCGGAGTGGGTCCGGGAGGTGATCGAGGCGACGCCCGAGGAGTCGATCATCCGCGCCGACATCTACGACCGTCCACCGGTCGACCGGTGGGGAGACGGGCGGGTCACGCTCCTCGGCGACGCCGCGCACGCGACGACGCCGAACACCGGGCAGGGCGGGAGCCATGCGATGCTCGACGGAGTCGTCGTGGCCGAGCGCCTCGCGGCGATCACGGCCTCGTTCGGCGACTCCGCGACGGTCGCCGACGCGCTCCGGTCGTACGAGCAGCAGCGCATCCCGGAAACCTCCAAGGTCGTGAAGGAGGCGGGTTTCGTCGGCACGTTCGTCCACTTCGAGAACCCGATCGCCTGCAAGTTCCGCGACCTCGTGTTCTACAAGGCGACGCCGAAGCGAGTCTGGCGGAACCGGGCGAAGGCGTATCTCGTCGCCGGGACCTAGGGTCGAAGGCGCGCGATCCGGCCCGGAAAGGCCTCGTTGAACCACAGCCGGCCCTGCGCGTCCCGCGCCATGCCGGACGTCCCGGACGGGAACGTGATCCCGCAGTGCACGGTCGTGACCTTGTTCGTCTTCAGGTCGAGCCGGACGAGCTCCGCGGCGAACGTGCCGCCGTAGACCGCCGTCTCGTTCGCGTCCTTCTCGATGAACGAGACCTTCTCGACCCGCTTCGTCAGGTCGTTCGCGGCCGCCAGCGAGAGTGGCTCCACTGCGGTCGGGTACAGGGCCACCTTTCCCGACGAGAGGTCGTAGCTCGCGAACTCGTTGGCGGCGTAGAGCGTCAGGTAGATCGAGTTCCTGGACCGGATGTAGATCAGATCTCGCGGGCCCGAGTCCGGGATGGGCATCTCCACGAACTTGTCGAAGCGCGTCGTCCTCGGGTTGAAGCGGGCGAGCTTGTTCGCGTTGGACAGCGTGGCCCAGAGGTAGCCGTCGTGAGCGATGAGGCTGTGGACGAGACTGTCCGGCGGGAGCCCGAACGTTCCCTCCCGAATCTCGCGAGTCTGCGGGTCGAGCCAGCCCAGCCGTCCGGCCACCATCTCGGCGAAGTAGAGCTTGCCGCCGAGCCAGGCGAGGTCGTGGACCTCGCTGCCCTTCGTGATCCCGGGGTAGAGCGTCGGGTAGCCCGTCTTCAGGTCGAGCATCCCGATCCGGTCGTTCGTGCCGCCGAACCACATGTTCCCGTCCGGCCCGGCGACGATGTCGTGCGGGCCGGTGTTCGCCGGGACGGGGAACCGCTCGGCGTCGTGCGTCCTGGGGTCGAAGCGGATGATGCTGTCGTCGAAGGCGTCGGTCGCGTAGAGGTCGCCGTCCGGCCCGAGGGCCAGGTGGAGCGGGCTGCCGCCGACCCCCTTCGAGTACTCCACCGCGCAGGGACGGACCCTCGAGGGGTTCGTGATCGTGCCCGCGATCGCGGTCGTCACGACGATCGGCACCGCCGCGAGCAGCGGAGCCATACGCCGCAGCCGCGGGCGGCGATAGCCGGTCATCGGAGCGACCCTATTCCTAGCCGCGCGAATGCCATAGGCTCGAACGGCGGGGAGAAAGGAGCGGCAGGATGAACGCGAGGCGCGCGGTTGCCGTCGGTGCCGCAGCCGTCGCGGCACTCGTCGCAGTCCTGCTCGTTCTCGCCTTCGACGGCGGCGGCGACGAGGCGGAGGCTCACCAGCTCAGCTCCAACCTGACCACGGCGCTCCTCGAGCGTGGCCCGGCGGGAGTGGCGTTCGCCGGAACGGTCCACCAGTCTCCCGGCGGCGACGGGCTCGTCCTCGGGCACCTCCAGCTGCGCGGCGACCTCACGAAGGGCACGCCGGTCCCGTTCAGGAGCACGATGACGTTCCGGTTCGAGGGCGGCCGGATCGACGCGACCCTCAAGGGCGAGGCGAGGCCGCAGCCCAACAAGACGGTCGACCTCGTCGGCACCGGCAAGATCGACGGCGGGACGGGCGAGTTCGCCGGCGCGAGGGGATCGTTCAGGTTCGTGAGCGGGCAGGAGCCGGCGAACCCGACCGTCGGGCACCCGCGGATCCGCGGGACGATCGTCTACTAGCCGCCGTTGCACCCGGCGTCGCCGTCTCGTACGCTCGCCCCCCGTCCCGTAAGCCCCGATCGAAAGGAAGACCCGATGTCGGAGTGGTTGGCGCTTCTCTACAAGCTCGAGCCCGGCAACCGGGAGGCCGTGACGGAGATCTTCCAGCAGTCCGGGCGGCCCGACCACGACGTCCGCGGCGAGGACGGCGCGCCGGTCGGACGGCTCCTGAGGACGATGGTCTTCGTCGGCGAGGAGGCAGCGGTACGCGTGATCGAGGTCGAGGGCGACATCCGCGGGGTCGCCGCGCACATCAGCCAGCAACCGGAGGTCAAGGACTTCGAGGGGAAGATCGAGGAGTACCTCGCGGAGCCGCGCGACCTCAGCAACCCCGAGGGCGCACGCGCGTTCTTCCACCGGTCGGGCATGCGCCTCGTCCTGCACCGGCAGCACGACGACTGAGACCTAGAGCCCCTACGGCTTCGCGCCCTCCGGCGGCTTGCCGCCCGCTCCCGGCGGCTTGCCTCCCGCTCCTGCGGGTGGCCCTCCGCCGCCGTCGAGCGGCCACGGGTAGTCGTCGACGCCGGAGAGCCGCTCCTGGAAGGCGAGCATCGCCGCGACGTCCAGGTCGCCCAGCCCCTGCTGGTACGCAGCCGTGAGCATCGAGTAGGCGCTCTCCGCGACCGGCATCGGGACGCCGAGGGCCTGCGACTCGGACAGGACGAGCATCATGTCCTTGCGCATCAGCCCGAGCTTGAAGGCGGCCCGCCGGAACGCCCGCTCGCCCATCATCTTGCAGCGGAAGGTCATCACCGGTGAGCTGTAGCCGCTGTTCGCGATCATCTCCAGGATCTTGTCCCGCGGGAGCCCCGCCTTCTCCCCGAAGACGACGGCCTCCGCGAGCGCGGGCATCTGCACGCCCATGAGCATGTTGAGGACGAGCTTCATCGTCGCCCCCATTCCGTTCTCGCCGAGGTAGGTGACCTCTTTGCCGATCGTGTTGAGGATCGGCTCGACGGCACGGAAGTCCTCCTCGCTCGCGCCGACCATCACGCGCAGCTCGCCGCTGCGCGCGTGCATCGGCGCGCCCAGGACGCAGGCGTCGAGCGCCCGATAACCGGCCTCCGACGCCTTCGTCGCGAGGTCGCGCGCGAAGGCCGGCGTGACCGTGCTCATGTCGACGACGTGGGCCCCCTGGCGCAGGCTCTCGAGCGCCCCGCCCGGCCCGAACAGCATCGACGTGACGACGTTCTGGTCGGCCAGGCTCAGCATCAGGACGTCCGCGTCTCTTGCCGCGTCCGCGGCCGAGTCGGCGACCCGCGCTCCGAGCTCGCCGACGGCCTCGCTCTTCTCCCGGCTGCGGTTGAAGACGGCGATCTCGTACCCCGACTCGGCGAGGCGCGAGGCCATGCCGCCGCCCATGTTGCCGAGGCCGATGAAGCCGATCCGCTGGTCGCTCACGGCGAGCCGGCTACTCGTCGTGCCGCCGGGCGAGCAGGCACTGCATGCCGGTCTCGCGGAAGAACTTCTGGGCCGCCTCCGGGTTGGACATGTCGCGCGGGTTCTCGAGGTACTCGTTCAGCTTCTCCTCGAGGCTGCGCACGGCCTCCTGGCGCTGGAGATGCGAGAAGATCGCGCGTGGCTCCCCCTCGAACTCCATCACGCGGACGACGGTGTTGTCCTTCATGTAGACCTGCGTGCCGAGCAGGCGCCCCTTCACCTCGCCGTCCTCTCCCTTGACGACCGGGTCCGGCCGGCCGTAGTTGCTGAAGAGCTCGCGCACGTCGTCCTCTGTCCCGGGCTTCACCGTCCACATGACTGCGTAGAACTCAGACATCGCCGGCCTCCGCGGACGCGCCGGCGCCGGCAGGCTCGCGCTCCTGCCCGGTCTCGACCTTCACCTCGAACTTGTAGGACTTCGCCTGATCCCAGCACTCGCGCATCGGCTTGACGAGGTCGCGGTGCTCCTCCGTACGCTCCCACTCGACGAAGGCGTCGAGGCTCTCCCACTCGCTCGTGATCAGCCAGTCGAGCGGATCCTCGACCGACTGGCACACCTGGTCGACGATGTGTCCAGGGACCCCCTGCGCCACCTCGTGCCGAATGGACTCGTAGGCGTGCAGGAAGTCGTTCTCCCGGCCCGGTTTGAGGCGGAGATGGAAGACGACGCGTCCTTTCACGTTGCGGCTCCTTCGTTCGCGGATCGGCCGATCATATGGCGGCGCCGGAGCCCTGTCACGTCGGCCGCGCGGCGCGGAAGCGTGCGCGGCTGCTCCTAGACTCTCCCAGACAAACCCCATAAGCTGGGCGGCCAATTCGATGACTGGACGGGGCGTCAAACGGGGCTTGATCGTGGCGCGGATCAAGCCGGGATCCGAGGAGGCGGTCGCGCAGATCTTCGCCGAGTCGGACGAGAGCGCGCTCCCGCAACTCGCCGGCGTCAAGCATCGCAGCCTCTTCGTCCTGGACGACATCTACGTCCACTACGTCGAGACGGCCGAGGACTTCGAGGCGGCGGTCGACGAGATCCGGGAGCACCCCCTCTTCAAGGAGATCAGCACGAAGCTCGACGACCACATCTCGCCGTACGACCCCGAGACCTGGCGATCGCCGAAGGACGCGACGGCGCGGGAGTTCTACAGCTGGGATGCGGACTCGTCCTGAGGGGGACGGAGTGATCGAGGCGACCGACGCCAAGTCCCTGTTCGACGCCGGCGAGTTCGAGCAGTCGCGCGACGCTGCGCTGCGCGGCCTCGAGGAGCATCCCGACGACGTGGCGCTCCTCCGCGTGGCCGGACGCGCGAGCGCCGAGCTCGGACGCGACGACGCGATCGGCCACCTCGAGCGGGCGGTGGAGCTCGAGCCCGAGAACGCCGACGCGTGGCGCGACCTCGGCGAGGTGCTCCTGTTCGAGCACCGCCTCGATGAGGCGACGAAGGCGTTCCGGCAGACGGTCGAGCTGCGGCCGAACGACGTCGGTGCGCTCGTCCAGCTCGCGCACACCGCCTATGCGGCCGGTGACCCGGAAGACGCGATCGGCGCCGTGCGCCAGGCGGTCGAGCGCGATCCGAACAGCCTCGGCGCCCGGCGGGCGCTGCTCGAGATCTACCGCGCGGCAAAGCGCCCGGAGGACGCGCTCGCCGCGGCGGAGGAGCTCGTGGAGTCCGACCCCGACGACGCGCTTGCCGCCCTCGACGTGGCCGAGCTGTACCTCACCCTCGACCATCCGGTCGACGCCTCCTCGGCCTTCGCCCGTCTCCGCAAGATCGACGACGACCCGGAGCACGAGATCTACGCCATCCACGGGATGATCGAGGCCGAGATCCGGCGCGAGCGCTGGCGGCGCGCGCTCGACCTCGCGATCGAGGCGACGCGGATCGACCGGATGGGCCGCACGACCGACGTGCTCGCGTACGTCGTCGCGCAGGTGTTCGGTGCCGCCGACCGGCCGGCGCCGCCGCGCGAGGAGATCGACGAGGCGCTCGCCGCCTCGCGCGCCGAGCATCGCCGGCTGCACGAGGAGGAGAGCCTTGTCTTCTGAGGTGGCGGCACCGCCCCGGCCGGCGCAGGACGTCCAGTGGACGCGCTGCCCGTCCTGCGACGCGTTCGTCTACCACAAGCGGCTCAAGCGGAACCTCGGCGTCTGCCCGGAGTGCAACTACCACTTCCGCCTCGGCGTCACGGAGCGGCTCGACGCAGCTGCTCGACGAGGGCAGCTTCGAGGATCTGAGCGGCGACATCGAGCCGGTCGACCCGCTCGTCGTTCGCCGACTCCAAGCCGTACCCGCAGCGGCTCGCGGAGGCGCAGAAGAAGACCGGCAGCCGCGAGGGCGCCCTCTACGGCGCCGCGACGATCGACGGGAACCCGCTCGTCGTCGCGATCATGAACTTCGCCTTCATCGGCGGCAGCATGGGCGGCGGCGTGGGCGAGGCGATCACGCGCGCGGCCGAGCTCGCGCTCGAGCGGCGCCTGCCCCTGCTCGTGATCTCCGCGTCCGGCGGCGCGCGCATGCAGGAGGGCTGCGTCTCGCTGATGCAGATGGCGAAGACGAGCCAGGCGATCGCCCGGCTGCACGAGGAGGGCTCCTCTTCATCTCGCTGCTCACCGATCCCACCTACGGCGGCGTCAGCGCCTCGTTCGCGACGCTCGGCGACCTGCTCGTCTCCGAGCCGGGGAGCTACATCGGCTTCGCCGGCCCGAAGGTGATCGAGCAGACGATCCGCCAGAAGCTGCCCGAGGGCTTCCAGACCGCGGAGTTCCTGCTCGACCACGGGCAGCTCGACCTGGTCGAGCCGCGCGAGAACCTGCGCAGCACGCTCCGCAAGATCCTGGCGCATGCACGCGGCGCGCGGGCGGGACGCGACGGCCTGCCGGCGACGGACGGCGCGGCGCCGCTCGACGGACCCCGAGCCGCTGGAGGGCCGCGACCCGTGGGAGGTCGTGCAGCTCGCGCGCCACATCGACCGCCCGAACACGCTCGAGTACGTCGAGCCTCGTCTTCGACGACTTCCAGGAGCTCCACGGCGACCGCCTCTTCGACGAGGACGCCGCGATCGTCGGCGGGCTCGCGCGGCTCGGCGGCGTGACGGTGATGGTCGTCGGCCACCAGAAGGGCCACACGACGGCCGAGATGATGGAGCGCAACTTCGGCATGCCGAACCCCGAGGGCTACCGCAAGGCGCTGCGGCTGATGCGCTACGCGGCGAAGTTCGGGCTGCCGATCGTCACGCTCGTCGACACGCCGGGCGCGTACCCGGGCCTCGGCGCCGAGGAGCGCGGCCAGTCGATCGCGATCGCGCAGAGCATCATGGAGATGTCGCGCTTCCCGGTCCCGATCGTCACCGTCGTCACCGGCGAGGGCGGCAGCGGCGGCGCGCTCGCGCTCGCGGTCGGCGACCGGGTGCTGATGCTGGAGAACTCGTACTACTCGGTGATCAGCCCCGAGGGCTGCTCGACGATCCTCTTCAAGGACGCGGCGCAGGCGCCGCGCGCGGCGGCCGCGCTGCGGGTGACGGCGCCGGATCTGCTGCGCCTCAGGATCATGGACGCCATCGTGCCCGAGCCCGAGGGCGGCGCGCACACCGACCACCTCGCGGCCGCGCAGAACCTCAAGACGGCGATCGTGTCGTGCTTCGAGGAGCTCTTCCCGCTCGCGCCGGACGAGCTGCTGGCGAAGCGGTACGAGCGCTTCCGCATGTTCGGCACGGCCGGACGCCAGCCGGTACTGCCGAGACTGGAGGAGGAGAATGACTGACCCGAAGAGCCAAGCGAACGAGACCCTGATCCGCGCCGTCTGGGAGGAGGCGCGCGACCTGATCAAGCGGCTCGAGGGCAGCACGGTCCAGCGCTTCTCGGTCGAGGCGGGCGACACGAAGATCGAGATCGAGCGCGGGATGCCCGCAGGCGTCGTCGCCGGGCCGGCCGCCCGCTGCGGCCGGCGTGGCCGCCGCCGACGACGGGCGCCGGCGCGCCGCGAGCGTCGACGGGCGCCACCCGATCCCGGCGCCGCTCGTCGGGACCTTCTACCGGGCGTCGCAGCCCGGGTCCGAAGCCGTTCGTCGAGGAGGGCGACACCGTCGACGAGGGCCAGACGATCGCGATCGTCGAGGCGATGAAGCTGATGAACCAGGTCGCAGGCCGACCGCGCCGGGAAGGTCGCCGAGATCCTCGCCGAAGACGGCGAGTGGGTCGAGTTCGAGCAGGTGCTGATGTACCTCGAAGAGCCGGAGGAGTAGCGGTTGTTCGAGAAGGTCCTGATCGCGAACCGCGGCGAGATCGCCCTGCGGGTCGCGCGCGCGTGCCGCGAGCTCGGGATCAAGTCGGTCGCCGTCTACTCGACCGCCGACGCGGAGTCGGCGGTGGTCAAGTTCGCCGACGAGGCGGTGCAGATCGGGCCCCCCGCCGTCGGCCGGAGCTACCTCCACATCCCGAGCATCATCGGCGCGGCGCTGAAGACCGGCGCCGACGCGATCCATCCCGGCTACGGCTTCCTCTCCGAGGACCCGTACTTCGCCGAGATCTGCGCGGACGAGGGGATCACGTTCATCGGCCCGAAGCCGGACGTGATGGAGAAGGTCGGCGACAAGGCGACGGCGCGCCAGCTGATGTCCGCGGCCGGCCTGCCGCTCCTGCCCGGCACGGTCGAGCCGGTCAACACGCTCGACGAGGCGCACGACGTCGCGGGCGAGATCGGCTACCCGGTGATCATCAAGGCGGTCGCGGGCGGCGGCGGGCGCGGCATGAGCGTCGTCCACCGCGCCGACGAGCTCGCGTCGCTGTACCAGACGACCCGCGCGACCGCGCAGGCGGTCTTCAAGGACAGCGCCGTCTACATCGAGCGCTACCTCGAGACCTCCCGCCACACCGAGATCCAGCTCGTCTGCGACCCGCACGGCAACGGCGTCTACTTCGGCGAGCGCGACTGCTCGGTCCAGCGCCGCCACCAGAAGCTGATCGAGGAGGCGCCGTCGATCCACCTGTCCGAGGAGACCCGCCGCGAGGTCGGCGAGGCCGCCGTCCGCGGCGCCCTCTCCGTCGGCTACACGGGCGCGGGAACGATGGAGTTCCTGCTCGACCTCGACGGCAACCTCTACTTCATGGAGATGAACGCGCGGATCCAGGTCGAGCACCCGGTCTCGCGAGCTGGTCACGAGCACCGACCTGATCCAGGAGCAGATCCGCGTCGGCGCAGGCGAGAAGCTCTCGGTCGAGCAGGAGGACGTCCTCCCGCTGCACGGCCACGCGATCGAGTGCCGGATCAACGCCGAGGACCCGGACAACAACTTCGCCCCGGCGGCCGGGAAGCTCGACACGTACGTGCCGCCCGGCGGCCCGTGGACGCGCGTCGACTCGCACTGCTACCCCGGCTGGACGATCGCGCCGTTCTACGACTCGCTGATCGCGAAGCTGATCGTCTGGGCGCCCGACCGCGACAAGGCGATCGAC
Source organism: uncultured Actinomycetes bacterium (assembly GCA_963817105.1). Taxonomy (GTDB): domain Bacteria; phylum Actinomycetota; class Thermoleophilia; order Gaiellales; family Gaiellaceae; genus 3-1-20CM-4-69-9. Next base: position 873,664 of record CAWFNA010000008.1, on the reverse strand, counting down.
CGGATGCAGCGCGCGCTGTCCGAGTTCGAGATCTCGGGACGGGGCGTCAAGACGACGATCCCGTTCCACCAGCGCGTCCTCGACCACCCGCAGTTCCGCTCCGGCGACGTCACGACCGACTTCGTCGAGCAGATGATGTCCCAGGAGGCCGCGGCCGCCGCAGCCGCCGGCTAGGAGGGAGGAAGCGACCATGCCGTCCAACGGGCAAGACGAGGTTCAGGCGCTCCGCCGGATCATCGAGATCACGGGGCTGCTCAACTCGACGCTCAATCTCGACGAGCTCCTGCAGCTGATCATGAACTCGGCCGCCGACCTGTTGAAGGCCGAGACGAGCTCCCTCCTCCTCCACGACGAGGACGCGGGCGACCTGATCATCCACGTCGCCAGCGGCGAGTCGGGCGAGCAGGTCTCGCAGCAGCGCGTCCCGGCCGGGAAGGGCATCGCCGGCTGGGTGATGGAGAAAGGCGAGACCGCCGTGGTCGAGAGCCCGCGCGAGGACGAGCGCTTCTTCGCCGGGATGGACGAGGCGACCGGCTTCGAGACGCGGAACATCCTCGCGCTGCCGCTGAAGGTGCGCGACCGCACCGTCGGCGTCGTCGAGGTGATCAACAAGCGCGAGGGCGCCTTCACGCAGACCGACCAGGACCTCGCCGGCGCGCTCGCGAACCAGGCCGCGATCGCGATCGACAACGCGCAGCTCTACGCGAAGCTCGCGGACGCGGTCGTGACCTCCCGGATGTCGTACCGGCTCTAGCCGGACGCGAACTCGTCGATCTTCTCCGCCGAGTCGGCCGCGAACGTCTTCGCGTCGGGGCCGAGGATCTGGCGGACGAGCCCCCCGAGGACGCGGCCGGGGCCGAGCTCCAGGAAGGTGCTGCAGCCGGCGTCCGTGAGCGTCCGGACGCAGTCGACCCAGCGCACCGGGCTGGCGATCTGCGCGACGAGCGCCTCACGCGCCTCGTCGGCCGTCCGCACCGCGGCGCCGGAGGCGTTCGACACGAGCGGCACCTCCGGGTCGCTCCAGGCGACGTCGCCCATCGCCTCGGCCATCCGCTGCTGCACCGGCCGCATCAGCTCGCTGTGGAAGGCGGCGCCGACCTGCAGGCGGACGACCTTCGCCGCGCCCGCGTCCTGCGCGAGCTCCATCGCCGACTCGACCGCGGCCGCGTCACCGGAGACGACGATCTGGGTCGGCGAGTTCAGGTTCGCGAGCGCGACCTGCCCGCCGGCGGCCGAGGACGCACGCCCGCACAGCTCCTCCAGCTGCTCCGCGGGGAGCCCGATCACCGCCGCCATCGCGCCCGGCTGCTCGGACTGGATCTCCGCCATGAGCCGGCCTCGGAGGCTGACGAGACGCATCCCGTCCTCGGTCGAGACGGCGCCCGCGGCCGTCGCGGCCGTGTACTCGCCGAGGCTGTGGCCCGCGACGTAGTCGGGCCGGAGCCCCCTCGCCCGGGCGACCTCCGCCACCGCGAGCGACAGCGCGAACAGCGCCGGCTGAGCGACGTCCGTCCGGGTCAAGTCCTCGGTCGGTCCCTCGAGCGAGAGGGTGCGGATCGGCAGACCTGACGCCTCCTCGGCCGCCGAGAGGTAGCGCTCGTAGAGCTCGGCGTCGCTGGCGCGCAGCTCCGCGCCCATGCCGACCTTCTGGGATCCCTGCCCCGGGAAGAGGAACGCGACCGACATCCGGCTACCTCGAGAGCGGCTCCCCGGCCGACGACCAGCGGAAGCGGGTCATGTTGTCCTTCGGCGCGAGCGCGCCCGGGCGCTGGCCGCGCCGGACGAACAGCGTCGGCGCCGGGGCGGTCTTCGCGATCTCCGAGCGCACGGGCCCGAGGCCCTCGTCGCGCCACCGCTCCGACACGCCGATCACGAGCAGCCCCGCGCCCTTGGCCGCCGCGACCAGCTGCGGGCCCGGCTCGACGAGCACCGGCTCGGCTGCGATGCCCGCCAGCTGCTGGACCACGAGCGAGGCGTTCGCGATCAGGCGGCTCGCGTCGCGCTGCTCGCCCGAGCCGTCGCCGTCTGCCTGGGACGTGCCGTTGTGCGCCGCGCCGAGCAGCCTGAGCGGCGCCCCCTGGACGGACGCGATCCACGCGGCCAGCTCGAGCGCCGCCCAGTCGTGCTCGGCGCCGCCGAAGGGGACGAAGACCGGGTGGTCGGCGTCGATGGTGGGGATGCCCTCGCGCTCGACGAGCACGGCCACGTCACACGTCGCCTTCTCCAGCACCGTCCCCACGTCCCCGCGCGGGACCGCCTCGCCGATCAACGGCCGGCGGCCGTTGAGAAGCACGAGGTCGACGTCCTGCTCCGCGGACAGGCGGACCAGGTCGGAGCCAGCGTCGGGGGAAGTGAACGCGACGGCGCGGCTCTGCACGCCGTGCTCGAGCAGGAGCTCCCGCCGCTCGTTCAGGTCGTCGGCGGCGCGCTCCATCAATCGATCCTCGCGCCCGACTCCCGTCGAGAGCGACTGCGGGTGGAGCAGGCGGACCAGGATGACCTCGCGTGGCGGCTGCGACCGTGCGAGCGGCTCGGCCAGCGCCAGCAGCGCGTCCACGCTCGTGTCGTCCTGCGGCGCGACGATGAGCGCACGTTGGGGAGCGAGCGGGGCGGGCGTCGGCGCCTCCAGGAGCGCGCGCCGGAACTCCTCCTCCGGCGGCGCCGACAGCTCTTCCTTCGGATCGAGCAGGCGCAGCGCCGGCCCGGCCATGAACGTCGTGACGAGCGCCATCAGCACGAGCATCGTGAAGAGGCTCTGCGAGATCAAGCCCGAGGTCGAGCCCGATGTTGAGCACGATCAGCTCGGTCAGGCCGCGGGTGTTCATCAGCGCGCCGAACGCGGACGAGTCGCGCCAGCTCATCCCGCCCCAGCGCGCGGCGCCCATCGCCCCGACCCACTTCCCGATGACTGCGACCGCGATCAGCAGAAGGCAGATGAGCCACAGGTCCCAGCGGTTGAGCGAGCCCACCTGCGTCTTGAGACCCGTGACGACGAAGAAGAGCGGCAGGAGCACGGTCGTGACGAAGTCCTCCAGGCGCCGGTTCACGTCGGCGGTGAGACCGGCGTGCCGCGGCATGATCAGGCCCATCAGGAAGGCGCCGAAGATCGCGGCGATCCCGATCTCGCGGGAGATGTAGGCCGAGAGCAGGACGCCGACGAAGATGAAGCCCAGCCAGAGCTGCGGGACGTAGCCGACCTCGTCGTACGCGACCGCGACGCGCGCCAGCACCGGGCGGACGAGGAGGACGAGGCCGAGGGTGAACGCCGTCGCGAGGCCGATGACCCGCAGCCACTCGAGCCCCGAGCCGGCGCTCGCCACGGCCGTCGCGAACGCGAGCAGTGTCCACGCGGTCACGTCGTCGATCGCGGCGCTCGCCATGGCGAGCGCCCCCACCGGGCGTTTGAGCATCCGGCGCTCGACGAGGATGCGCGCCAGCACCGGGAACGCGGTGATCGACATCGAGACGCCCATGAACAGCGCGAACGGGAGGTAGTCCTTGTCCGGCCCAAGCACGCGGTAGATCACGGGCGCGATCGAGCAGGCCGAGCGCCATCGGGAAGGCGACGCTGGTGTTGGAGACGAAGGCGGCCCGCGTGGCGTTCGTGCGGAGCAGCCGCGGGTCGAGCTCCATCCCGACGAGGAAGAGGTAGAAGGCGAGCCCGATCTGCGCAGCCGCCTGCGAGGAGCGGGATGATGTCGGGCGGGAAGAGGTAGTCCTTCGCCTCCGGCCAGACCGCCCCCAGGCAGGGTCGGCCCGAGCAGGATGCCGGCGAGGACCTCGCCCATCACGCGCGGCTGGCCGACCTTCGCCAGAGCGGTCCCGAGGAGTCGCGCCGCGAGGATGACGGCCGCGATCGCCAGCATCAGCCGGCCGAACGTGTCCTCGGCCGACCGCTTGGGAGGAGGCTTCGCGCTTGCGCCCGGTGCGGGCGGCGCCGCGGTGAACTTCGCCTCGATCGGCTGCCCGCCGAGCGTGCCGCTGTACGTCGCCGGCGGAGGGCCGGGGACCGTCAGCGCGAGCGGCTGCGTCGTCCCGTCCTCGCACGTGACGTCCCCCGTGAGGCGGCCGTGTTCGAGCGTCAGCTTCCCCGCGGTGCTGCCGGACCCGCTGACGTCGACGAACTGGCCCGACTGCTTGAGGTCGAACGCCTTCAGGCAGGGGTGCGACGAGGCGTACGAGCCCGCGATCGCGGGCTTCGCATCCTCCTTGTGCCCGAGGATCAGCGAGATGATGACCGCCACAGCGAGGAACGCGAGCACGACGACGTACCCAAGGACGACGCGCCGGGCGGGGAACGGCCTTTCCGCCTGATTCGCCGCATCGGCCGGTGCCGTGGCCTCCGCGCCCACCCGGCGACGATAGTCCCGAGGACCGATGCTTTTCAAGTCGTGCCCCGGAGCGGGCTACGCTTACCGCCCATGAGCTGGCGTGCACCCACCGGCTCGGGCGAGCTGGGAGTCGGAGACATGCTCGGTCCGTACCGGCTCGAGGAGCTGCTCGGCGAGGGCGGGATGGGGCTCGTCTTCAGGGCCGTCAACGAGAACGACGGCGGCGAGGTCGCTCTGAAGGTGCTGAAGGCCGAGCTGTCGGAGGACGACACGTACCGGCGTCGGTTCACCCACGAGGCGAGGAGCGCCGCCGAGGTCACGCACGCGCATCTCGTCCCGATCCTCGACGCGGGGGAGCTCGACGGCCGCTACTACCTGGCGGTGCGCTACGTCCGCGGCGAGACCCTCGAGCAGCGGATCCAGGCGGGCGGGCCGTTGCCCCTGCCGGACGTGCTCCGGCTCGCGACCGAGATCGCATCCGGCCTCGACGCCCTGCACCAGCACGGCGTCGTCCACCGGGACATCAAGGCGTCGAACCTCCTCATCGACGAGGAGGGGAGGACGCTCCTGACCGACTTCGGCCTGGCCAAGGGCCGGGCCTACACGGCGCTCACGCGGCCCGGGCAGGTGGTCGGAACGCTCGACTACCTCGCCCCGGAGCTGATCAGAGGGGAGCCGGGCACGCCTGCGAGCGACATCTACGGGTTCGGCTGCACGATCTACGAGTGCGTCGCCGGCAAGACGCCTTTCGGCCACAAGACGCTGCTCCAGGTCGGTCTGGCCCACCTCGACGAGGAGCCCGCGGACCCGGGTGCCGAGCGCGACCTCTGGACGCCGGAGCTCTCGTGGGCGGTCCTGCAGGCGCTGGAGAAGGACCCGGCGCGCCGTCCTCCGACCGCGACGGCCTACGCGACGATGATCCAGGTCGCCGCGCGCCCGCTGACCTCGTAGCCCGAGCGTATTGACCTCGGGGTTCGACATCCCCAGTCGCGTGGCCGGCTATCGGATCGAGCGCGAGCTCGGCCGCGGCGGGATGGGCCGCGTCTACGAGGCGGTGCACGTCCAGCTCGGGCGCAAGCTCGCGCTGAAGGTCCTCGCGCCGCATCTGACGCAGGACGAGGCGTTCCGGGAGCGGTTCGTGCGGGAGTCGCAGCTCCTCGCCGCGATCGACCACCCGAACATCATCCCGATCTACGACGCCGGCGAGGCCGACGGGCTGCTCTACATCGCGATGCGCTACGTCGAGGGCGACGACCTGGAGGCGATGCTCGAGCGCGAGGGCGGCCTCGACTCCGAGCGCGCCGTCGGCATCGTCGAGCAGGTCGCCGACGCGCTCGACGCCGCCCACGCGCGCGACCTCGTCCACCGGGACGTCAAGCCGGCGAACGTCCTCGTGGAGGCGGACACGCAGCGCGTTTTCCTCACCGACTTCGGGCTCGCGAAGCGGCTGAAAGGCCAGGGGCTGAGCGGCGCGGGCCTATTCCTCGGGACCGTCGACTACGCGGCGCCCGAGCAGATCGAGGGGAAGCCGGTCGGGCCGCCCGTCGACGTCTACGGGCTCGGCTGTCTCCTGTACGAATCGCTCACCGGGAGGCCGCCGTTCGAGAAGGAGACAGACGTCGCGGTCGTGCACGCGCACCTGCTCGAGCCGCCTCCGGCCGTGACCGCGGCCCGGCCCGAGCTGCCGGCCGGGCTGGACGATGTCGTCGCCAGGGCGCTCGCAAAGTCGGCCGACGACCGCTACGCGACCTCCGGCGATCTCGCCGCCGACGCGCGTGCCGCGCTCGGCGGCCGTCGAGCGCCGACGATCGCGCCGGCGACGCCTCGTCCCCGCGAGACGGAGGCGAGGGAACCGGTCTCGGCGCCGGCGCCCTCGACATTGCCGCTGCACGCGACGCCGTTCGTCGGCCGGCAGGAGGAGCTCGTGGCGGTGCGCGAGCTGATCCTCCGGGAGGACACCCGCCTCGTGACGCTCACCGGCGCCGGCGGCACCGGCAAGACCCGGCTGGCGACCGAGGCCGCCTCCGGGCTCGGCGGCGAGTTCCCGCACGGGTTGTTCTTCGTCGACCTCGCGCCGCTCGTCGACCCGGCCCTCGTCCTGCCGCGCATCGCCGAGGCGCTCGGCGTTGAGGAGCAGGCGGCCGGCGGTCGGCAGCGTGCTCGAGGCGCTCCAGGCCCGCCTGCAGAACGATCGGCTGCTGCTCGTCCTCGACAACTTCGAGCAGGTCCTGCCGGCGGCGCCCGTCGTCGCCGACCTGCTGGCGGCGGGGCCGGGGTCGAAGGTGCTGGCCACCAGCCGCGGCTCGCTGCGGCTGCGGGGCGAGCGCGAGTACCCGCTGGCGCCCCTCCCGCTCCCCAGCGCCGAGGACGCCGCCGATCCGGCCGCCGCGCTGGGCTCGGCGGCCGTCGCCCTCTTCGTGGAGAGCGCCCGGGCGGTCGACCCGGCGTTCGACCTGACCGACGAGAACGCCGCGACGGTCTCGGACATCTGCGCACGGCTGGACGGGCTCCCGCTCGCGATCGAGCTGGCGGCCGCACGGGTCCGGCTCCTCTCGCCCGCGGAGATCCTCGGCCGGCTCGAGCAGCGCCTCGAGCTGCTCACCGGCGGCGCGCTCGACCTCCCCTCCCGCCACCAGACGCTGCGGGAGGCGATCGGTTGGAGCTACGACCTGCTCGAGCCGGACGAGCAGCGCGTCTTCGCCCGGCTCGGCGTCTTCACGGACGGCTGCGCGCTCGAGTCTGCGGACGCGATCGCCGGAGAGGGCACACACGTGCTGGAGGCGCTCGGCTCCCTCGCCGACAAGAGCCTCGTCCGCCGCCATGTGGGCGCCGACGGGCGCTCTCGAATCACGATGCTCCAGACGATCCACGAGTACGCCCTCTACCGGCTGGTCGAGCGCGGCGAGCTGGAGGAACTGCGGAGCCGCCACGCGGAGCACTTCCTCGAGCTCGTCGAGGAGGCCGAGCCCGAGCTCGTCGGCCCCGACCAGGAGCGGTGGGCGCGGCGCCTCGAAGAGGAGACCGGGAACGTGCGGGCGGCCCTCGACTGGTCGCTCGAGAGCGGCCGGCTCGAGCTCGGCCTCCGCATCGCCGGCGCGCTCACGCGTTTCTGGAGCATCCGCGGCCACATGACCGAAGGGCGGAGATGGCTCGACCTCGGGCTCGCGCGTGACGGCGCGGTCGAGCCGGCCGTGCGCGCGAAGGCGCTGTACGCGTCCGGCTACGCCGCCCTCGGCCAGGGCGACTACGCCCAGGCCGACGCGCGCTTCGCGGAGAGCCTCGCGCTTTTCCGCGACCTCGGCGACGAGCGGGGCATGGCCGTCTCGCTCGCCCAGCAGGGGTGGTTGCTCGTCGCCCGCGGCGCCGCCGAGCTCGCGACGGCGCTGTCCGAGCAGAGCCTCGGGATTGCGCGCGGGCTGGACGACAAGCGCACGGCGTCGGTGGCGCTGAGCAACCTCGCCGAGGTGGCGCTCGCGTCCGGCGACCTCGCCCGCGCGACCGAGCTCTTCGAGGATGCGCTCGACCTTCGCCGCGCCGTCGGCGACCGCCGCAACGTCGCCAACGCGCTGGTGAACCTCGGCCGGACGGAGCTTGCCCGCGGCGAGCTCGAGCGCGCGACCGAGGTGCTCGAGGAAGGGCTCGCGCTGGCGCGCGAGCTCGACGACACGTGGGGCATCTCCGTCGCGGTCGGCTCGCTCGCGCACGCCGCCCTTCGACGCGGTGACCGGGAGCAGGCGGCGACGCTGCTCGCCGACGCCCTTGCGGCCGTCAGGCGTCGCGGCGACAAGCGGCTCGCGGCCGAGTCGCTGCGGACCGCGGCCGCCCTTGCCGCGGCGCAGGGAGATCCGGCGCGGGCGGCCCGGCTCTGGGGAGCTGCGGAGGGCGTGCGGGAGGCGACGGGCGCGTCGCCGTCCGCCGTCGAGCAGGCAGCCGAGTCGGCGTGGCTCGCGGGCATCCGGGGCGCGCTCGACGACGAGCGCTTCGAGCGCGAGCTCGCCGCCGGCCGGAGGCTCGGGCTGGACGATGCGATCGCGCTCGCGCTGGGCGAGCGGTCGCGCGACGCCGCTTGACTGATCCCCCCGCACGGGTCAGCATCAACCTCCGAGCGAAGCACCCTCTACAGGAGGCGAGATGGCAGACGACTATCAGCCGGCATTCCGGTCCGTCGACGATGTTCCGGCCGACAACCGCCGGGGCGGTGACATCCGGACGCTGCTGAGCCCGAAGTCGGTCGGCTGCACGGCTGCGTACATGGGCGTGGCGACGATCGCTCCCGGCGACTGGATCGCGGAGCACTACCACCCCTACTCCGAGGAGTTCATCTACGTCGCGAGCGGCACGCTCGTCGCCGAGCTCGACGGCGAGCGGCACGAGCTGCCGGCGCGGACGGCGCTCTTCGTCCCGATCAACGTCCGCCATCGCCTGAAGAACGAGGGCGACGAGGACGCGCTGCTCGTCTTCCACCTGCTCCCCGCTCGCGCCGCGGCCGCCGATGGGGCACGTCGACACGGAACAGCGGCAGCCCGCGGCTGCGGCCACCCCGTAGTCGAGCGTTGAGACGCAGCGCTGTCACCGGGATCGGCGTCGTCGCGCCCGGCGGCGTGACCCGCGACGCGTTCTGGGAGCTGATCACCGCCGGCCGGACGGCGACCCGGAACATCACCTTCTTCGACCCGTCCGGGCTTCCGCTCGCAGATCGCCGCCGAGTCCGACTTCGACCCGCTCGCCGCCGGGCTGACCGGCCAGGAGATCGCGCGCATGGACCGCTACGTCCAGTTCGCGGCCGCGGCGGGCATCGAGGCGGTCGCGGACTGCGGCCTCGACCTCGAGGCGGTCGACGGCGACCGCATGGCCGTCGCGCTCGGCACCGCGGTCGGCGGCACGATCCACCTGGAGGACGACTACGTCGCCGTCAGCAACCGCGGCGAGAAGTGGCTCGTCGACCCCGACTACGCCCGCCCCTTCCTCTACCCGGCGCTGATCCCGAGCAGCCTCGCGGCCGAGGTCGCGCTGAAGTTCGGCGCGCACGGCCCGGCGGTGGTCGTCTCGACCGGCTGCACCTCGGGGATCGACGCGATCGGCTACGCCCACCACCTGATCCAGGACGGCGAGGCCGACATCGTCATCGCCGGCGCGTCGGAGTCGCCGATCTCCCCGATCTCGATGGCCTGCTTCGACCCGATCAAGGCCACCTCCCCCCGCAACGACGACCCGGAGCACGCCTCGCGCCCGTTCGACCGCGACCGCGACGGGTTCGTGATGGGCGAGGGCGGCGCGGTGCTGGTCCTGGAGGAGCTGGAGAGCGCGCTGGCGCGCGGCGCGCACGTCTACTGCGAGGTCGCCGGCTTCGCCAGCCGCGGCAACGCGTACCACATGACCGGCCTGAAGCCCGACGGCCTGGAGATGGCCGAGGCGATCTCCGACGCGCTGCGCCAGGCCGGCGTTCGACCCCGAGGACGTCGACTACATCAACGCGCACGGCTCGGGCACCAAGCAGAACGACCGGCACGAGACGGCCGCGTACAAGGGCTCGCTCGGCGACCACGCCTACAACATCCCGGTCAGCTCGATCAAGTCGATGGTCGGCCACTCGCTCGGCGCGATCGGCGCGATCGAGATGGCCGCCTGCGCGCTGGCGATCGAGCACGGCGTGGTGCCGCCGACGGCGAACTGGGAGAACCCCGACCCCGAGTGCGACCTCGACTACACGCCCAAGGTCGCGCGCGAGAAGCACGTCGACGTCGCGCTCTCGACGGGCAGCGGGTTCGGCGGCTTCCAGTCGGCGATGGTCTTCGCCCGGCCGAAGGAGCTCGTGGAGGGCGGCTCGATGAGCACCTCCGTCCCCTCGGCCGACCGGCGTGTCGTCTTCACCGGCATCGGCGTGGTCGCGCCGACGGGCATCGGCACCGAGGCCTGGTGGGAGGCGACGAAGCAGGGGCGAGCCGGGATCAGGCCGATCGACGCGCTTCGACGCCTCGAAGTACGACACGCAGCCTCGCCGGCGAGGTCGACGGCTTCGACCCGACGAGTTCATCGAGCAGCGGCTCGTCGTCCAGACCGACCGCTGGACGTGGATGGCGCTGGCGGCGGCCCAGATGGCGCTCGACGACGCGCGACTTCGACCCGGCGGCGCACGACCCGTACTCGATGAGCGTGATCACCGCCAGCAGCTCGGGCGGCAACGAGTTCGGCCAGAGGGAGATCCAGAACCTCTGGGGCAAGGGCCCGCTCTTCGTCGGCGCCTACCAGTCGATCGCCTGGTTCTACGCCGCGACGACCGGCCAGATCTCGATCAGGCACGGGATGAAGGGCCCGTCCGGCGTCGTCGTCGCCGAGGGCGCCGGCGGCCTCGAGGCGCTCGCGCACGTCGCGGCGCGCGATCCGACGCGGCATCGACACGGTCGTCAGCGGCGGCACTCGAGGCGCCGATCGGCCCGTACGCGCTGACCTGCCAGCTGCGCGAACGGCCGCCTGAGCTCCGCCGACGACCCGGCCGCGCCTACCGGCCGTTCGACGCGGCGCGAACGGCTACGTGCCCGGCGAGGGCGGCGCGATCCTCCTCGTCGAGAGCCTCGAGCACGGGCGCAGGAGCGCGGCGCGCCGCAGATCTACGGCGAGATCGCCGGCTACGGCGCCACGAACGACGCCTACCACTACGGCAAGCCGGCGCCCGACGGACGCCAGTTCGCGCGGGCGATGCGCTGGCGCTCGAGGACGCCGGGCATCGGCCCGGAGGACGTCGACGTCGTCTTCGCCGACGCCGCGGGCGTGCCCGAGGACGACGCGATCGAGGCCAAGGCGATCAAGGACGTGTTCGGCAACCGGGCGACGGAGGTGCCGGTGACCGCGCCGAAGACGATGGTCGGCCGCCTCTACGCGGGCGGGGCGTCGCTCGACGTGGCGGCGGCGCTGCTCGCCATGCGCGACGGCGTGATCCCGCCGACGATCAACCTCGACGAGCCCGCCGAGGGGTGCGACCTCGACTTCGTCACCGGCGAAGCCCGCGAGGCGAAGGTCGACACCGCACTGGTCAACGCGCGCGGCTACGGCGGCTTCAACGCGGCGCTCGTGGTGCGCCGCTTCGACGGCACGGGGTAGCGCTCGTGGCGACCGGGGCCGGCGGCAGCATCGACTCGCTGCTCCGCGCCGCTACCGACCGCCGGCCGGACGGCCCCGCTCTGTGCTTCGGCGACGAGGTCCTGAGCTACGGGGAGCTCGACGCAGCCGTCGACCGGCTCGCGCGACGGCTCGGCGAGCTCGCGCCGTCCGTCCACGGCAGACGCGTGGCCGTGATCGCGCCCGAACGTGCCCGCCCTCGTCGTCGGCATGTTCGCGGCGTGGCGCGCTGGGCGCCGTCGCGGTCCCGCTCGGCGCCCGCCTGCGGGAGTTCGAGCTGACGGCGATCCTGCGCGACGCGGAGCCGGCGGCCGTCGTCACGGTGCCGGCGTACCGTCGGTTACTCCTTCGTCGAGCTGCTGGAGCGCCTCGCGCCGGTCGCCCGGCTCGTGCGTCGACGAGCTCGGCTCGGCCACGCGAGGCGCCGTCGCCGAAACGGCGAACGAGACGGATGACACGCTCGGCCCCGAGATCGGCGCGTTGCTCTACACGTCGGGGACGACCGGCGCTCCGAAGGGCGCGCTCGTCGCGCACGAGCGGGAGCTCGGCGTCGGCGCGGCGCTGTCGGCCGTGCTCGAGCTGACGCCGGACGACGTCTGTGCGCAGGTGGTCCCGATCGCGCACGCGTTCGGGCTCACCTGTCTCGTCACCGCACTGACGGCCGGCGCGCGCATCGTCCTCGGCGACTCCGCCGCGACGGTGCGGCCGCTGCTCGACGCGCTCCAGCGGCACCGGGTCACCGTCCTGCACGGCTCTCCGGCGCTGTTCCTTTCCGCCCTCAAGGCCGCACCCGACGAGCATCGGGAGCGTGCGCGCCGGATTCGTGGCCGGAGCACCGTCGCCTCCCGGGCTGATCGAGCGCCTCGACGACGCCGGCACGACGGCGCTCAACCTCTACGGGATGACCGAGCTCGGCGCAGCGTCGTGCTGCCGCCTCGACGACCCGCCGGAGGCCCGATACGGGACTGCTGGGTTCCCGCTGCCCGGCTTCGAATGGCGCGTGGACGGCGGCGAGCTGCTCGTCCGCGGCCCGTGGGTGACGCCGGGCTACTTCCGGCGCCCGGAGGAGACGGCAGAGGCGTTCGCGGACGGCTGGTTCCGCACGGGCGACCTCGGCCGGATCGACGAGGACGGCCGCCTCGCGATCACCGGCCGGGCCAAGGAGGTCGTGCAGGTCGCCGGCTTCAGCGTCTTCCCGGCCGAGATCGAGGGGTTCCTCCTCACCCATCCCGACGTCGCGCAGGCGGCGGTCGTCGGAGCGCCGCACGAGCAGATCGGGGAGGTGCTCCAGGCGTTCGTCGTCCCGCGGGAAGGCGCGGAGCTGACCCCGGCCGCGCTGCTGCAGTTCGCCCGCGGCAAGATCGCCGACTACAAGCTCCCGTACGGGATCCGGGTCGTGGACGAGCTGCCGCTCCTCGGCACGGGGAAGCCCGACCGGCTCGCCCTCGCCGCACGCGCGGCCCAGGAGCCGACGGCCGGATCGATCGCATGAGCTCGGCCCTCCCGCTCGGCCGCAGCCCGCTGTTCGAGGGCCTCTCGGCCGAGGACGTCGACGACGTGGTCGCCTCGATGCGCGCGGTGAGCTTCGACGCCGGCGACGCCATCTGCCGGGAGGGCGAGCCGGGCACGACGCTGTTCGTGCTCGTCGAGGGGCTCGCCGACGTCCTCCACCCCGGCGGCGAGGGCACGGAGGTGCGCCTCCGCCCCGGCGACGTGATCGGCGAGATGGCGGTCGTCAGCGGCGAGGCACGGTCGGCGACGGTGCTGGCGGCCGCGCCGACCAAGGCGCTCGAGCTCGACCAGCTCGCGTTCGCGGAGCTCCTCCCGCGCAGGCCGCTCCTCGCCGCCAACGTCGGCCGGATCGTCAGCCGCAGGCTCGCCCGTACGCGCCGCCAGCAGCGTCGCGACCACGGTGAGGCGGTCGCGCTGCTCCTCGACGACGACAACGGGGGCCTCCTGCCGGAGATCGTCGCCGCGACGGAAGCCGCGAGCCCGCGGCCGGTGACGCTCGTCGACGGACACGGGCCGGAAGCGATCGAAGCCGTCGTCGCCGCCGGAGGCCTCGCGCTCGTTCGCGCAAGGCCGGCCGCCGCCGTCCTGGACCAGGCGAGCCGGGTCGTGACCGTCGGCGACCTGCTGGACGGGCGGCATCGCGATGTCGCGTGGCTCGGTCGCCACCTCGCGGGAACGAAGCTCGGCCTCGCGCTCGGCGCCGGCGGCGCGAAGGGCTACGCGCACGTCGGCACGCTGGAGGTGCTCGAGGAGGCGGGCTACGTCGTCGACTGCGTCGCCGGCGCCAGCATCGGGGCGATCGTCGGCGCACTGCTCGCTCTCGGCCTGGACGCGGGCGAGATCGACGCGCGCCTCGGGCGCGCCTTCAGCCCCGAGCGCGTCGAGCGGATGTTCAAGCTCGGCTTCAGCGGCGCGCCGACCGAGCTCGTCGGCGAGGCGTTCCGCGAGGCGACCGACGACGCGACCTTCGACGACCTCGTCATCCCGCTCAGCGTCATGACCGTCGACCTCGTCAGCCGTCGGCCCGCCCCGATCTCGGCGGGGCCGCTGTGGGAGGCCCTGCTCGCCGCGACGGCGCTCGCAGGCATGTACCCGCCCTACGAGCGCGACGGGCAGCGGCTCGTGGACGGGCTCGCACTCGTTCCCGTCCCGACGGGCGCCGCGGTCGAGCTCGGCGCCGACGTGACGCTGTCGGTGAACATCCTCAACCGCGACACGCTCGACGCCTGGCCGGGCGACGCCGATCTCCCGGAGCCGCCGCCGCCCACACGCGGCTCGATGATGCTGGACACGATGCTCGAGGTGATGGACCTCTCGCAGCTCGAGTCGAGCATCCGCCACGCCGAGCTCGCGGACGTCGTCGTGTCCCCCCGCTTCGGCCCCGCCTCGTGGCGGGACTTCCATCTCGCAGATCTCTTCCGCCAGGCCGGTCGACAGGCCGCGCGCGACCAACTAGCGTTGCTCCACAGCCTGGCCCGACCGCAGAGGGCCGCTCGTCAGACCTAGAAGGAGGCCGAATGGCGACGCAGGAGCAGTTCAGCATGGCCGACATGAAAGACATCCTCGTCAACCGCGTCGGGCTTCCGGCAGACGCGGTCGGGGACGACCCGAACGTCTCGTTCGACGATCTCGGGCTCGACTCGCTCGCGTTCGTCGAGATCCAGCTCGCCGTCCAGCAGCAGTACGGCTTCTCGATCCCGGACGAGGACGCCCAGGGCATCCACACGATGCAGGACGCGATCGACTACACGAACGGCCGTCTGCAGGAGCAGGCGTAGCGATGGCCGCGCACACCGACAACGAGGTCGTCATCAACGCGCCGCTCGCCGAGGTGTGGGAGCGGATGAACGACGTCGAGAACTGGCCGAACCTGTTCAGCGAGTACGCGAGCGCCGAGATCCTCGAGCGGGAAGGGAACACCGTGCCGCTTCCGCCTGACGACGCACCCGGATCCCGAGTACGACGGGCAGGTCTGGAGCTGGGTCTCCGAGCGGACCGTCGACCCGGACACGCACAGCGTGAAGGCGCACCGGATCGAGACCGGCCACTTCGAGCACATGGACATCCAGTGGTTCTTCGAGCAGGCCGAGGACGGGACGAAGATGCGCTGGGTCCAGGACTTCTCGATGAAGCCGGAGGCGCCCGCGAACGACGAGCAGGCGGAGGAGTACATCAACAAGAACACGCGCGAGCAGATGCGCGTGCTCAAGGAGCGGCTCGAGGGAGCCGAGGGCGCGAGCAGCGCCTAGGACGTCGGCGCGGCGGCCTTCTCGCTCGCCGCGCGACGCTCCTCGGCGGTCTCCTCGACCCTGCGGCGGAGCTCCGGGTCGTCCGCCAGGAGGTCGTCGAAGCGCTCCTTCGCGACGACGAGCAGCTCGCTGTCCTCGACGGCGAAGACCGTGTGCCCATGGTCGCTGCCGTCGAGGAGGGAGAGCTCGCCGAAGAAGTCGCCGGGGCGGAGGACGTTCAGCACCGCCCCGCCATCGCCGTCGACGCGAACGGAGCCCGAGACGACGATGTAGAGGCCGTCAGCCGGGGTGCCCTTCTCGAACACGAGCGAGCCGGCGCGCCAGAAGAGGTTCGCGGAGTCCCCGACGATCGTCAGCAGCGTCCGGTCGTCGAGGCCGCTCAGGCCCGGGACTGCGCGCAAGGCGCCGACGAGGCTATGCGTGACGCGCACTACATCTACCCTCCTGCCGACCCTGCTTCGAGTGTAATCAGGACCATGACGACGATCTCGCACATCCCGCTCCGGATCGCCCAGATCAGCGACCTCCACTTCGGCGGCGCCCTCAGCCTTCCCTCCGACACGATGGAGCGCGTCGCCGAGGACGTCCGGCGGATCGACCCCGACGTCGTCGTCGTCGCGGGCGACCTGACGTACACCGGCTACGAGTGGGAGTACGAGGAAGCCGCGGAATGGCTCCGTGCGATCGAGTTCCCGCAGATCGTCATTCCCGGCAACCACGACGGCCGGAACGTCGGGCGCGTTCACTTCCGCCGACTCTTCGGCGATCCGTACTCGCGCCACCGGGCCGCCTTCGAGCCCGACCGGGCCGAGCGGCTGCGCGCGACCGGGTACACGGTCGCCGCGCTCGACTCGTCGGAGCCCGACCTCGACGAGGGCCGGGTCGGCGAGGAGCGCTACCCCTGGATCCGGGACCAGCTTCGACGAGCCAGGCGACATCAAGATCGTCGCCGTCCATCACCACCTGATCCCGATCCCGGGAACCGGGCGCGAGCGGAACATCGTCCACGACGCGGGCGACCTCCTCCTGACGCTGACGCGGATGGACGTCGACCTGATCCTGTGCGGCCACAAGCACGTCCCGTTCTTCTGGGGGCTGAACGGGATGCTCCTCTGCAGCTCGGGCACGGCGGGGACGAGGCGGCTGCGCGGCCGCACACCGCCGTCGTGGAACGAGGTGCACGTCGACGCGACGACGATCAAGGTCTTCCTCCACTACCTCGACGGCACGACGGGAGCTCGCCGTCATCTTCAGCCGGAAGACGCGCGCGCTCACGCGCGAGGCCTTCTACGTGACCGAGGACTTCCTCAGCGCCAACCAGGTGCTCGCGGTCTGATCCTGGCCTTCTAGGGAGGTTTCCGGGCGTTTTCTCCGCGAATGTCCGTTGACTCCGGTTGCCTCGTTGAATTTTCGTATGCAAAGCGATAGAACCGGTCGAGGAAAACGAGGGCGCCCAGCCTGCCGCCTTCCAACTGCGGCGCCAGAGGGGAGGGCATGACAACCATGCGACTGAGGAGCTTGATGCCGACGCTTGTCGTGATTGCTGCGGCTGCGATGGCACTCATGGTTCTCGCGGGCGCGGGCACTGCGGCGAGTACGCCGGGCGTGTCCGTGCACACCGGGATCAGCCTCGCGTCGGTCGGCACCGGGCCGGCGGCGACGGGGAAGATCCGGCAGTACCTGCGGTCGGTCGGTCTCGATCCACGGACCGTCGTGGTCCAGACCGGCAAGCGGAACTACGCCGGGCCGAATTGCCCGGGCAAGCGCTGGAACTGCACCAACGCCAAGCGCGTGCTGCAGGCCGGCAGCAACAACGTCTTCCAGTGCACGCCGGCCGCGTCGGTGGTCTCGTCGTCGAACTCGGGCGGCAACCAGAGCTGCGAGCTGATGCAGACCAACCCGAACGGCTCGAACACCGCGACGTGCACCGAGCACACCGACTCGGCCACCGCGGTCCAGTTCTGCAAGATCACGCAGGTCGGGCGGAACAACACCGCGAACGTCAACCAGCAGAACGGCTCGAACGGGACAACGCAGAGCGCAAGTCAGACTGCGATCGTCAACCAGAGCGGCGCGACCGGGACGAACCGGGCGAACATCACGCAGTCGATCGCCCAGGACGCCTCCGGGGCTCTGACCCTGATGCAGGACGGCTGGGCGCGGGCGGACCTCGTCCAGTCGGCCACCGGCACGGGGCAGAACATCGCCAACGTCAACCAGAACAGCCGGCAGGGCGCCACGGGCGGCACGACCCAGCGCCAGAACACGCAGCCGGGCTCGATCGGCGACTGCTACCCCGGTGCTGAGCCGTCGACGCCGAACCTCTGCGCGAACGTCTCGCAGACGGCCTCCGGCGGCGACAACACGAACATCCTGTTCCAGAAGCTGGTCGAGAAGGCCACGACCGGCCGGGTCGCCACGCAGATCCAGGGCATTCCGACCGGTGGCGTCGACGGGAAGATCCATCAGGAGACCGGGCCTGCGGCGACCAACTACAACCAGGCCAACCAGAACAAGATCCAGAGCGCTCTGGCAGCGCCTGGGTCGTCGCAGACGCAATTCGATCCCGCACGATGCTGCGGTGTCGGCAGCCAGGCCGGCGGCAACGCGACCAACGCGGAGACGATCGGTCAGGGCACGGCTCAGGATGCGAGCGAGAAGAACGCCGTGCAGAACTCCGCGCTGATCGGCGAGAGCGTCTCGCCGAACGGCAGCTGCGACATCACGCAGGGCGCCGCCAGCAACATCGACTCGGCGGACAACCATGCGTCCCAGTCGCCGTGCGTGTTCCTCGTGCTGCAGACGTCGTGCAACGTCGACGGCTGCACGGCCTCGGACCCGATCCTGCAGTTCCCGGGCTCACCCGATTCCGAGGTCAGGAAGGCCGTGCGAAACGACTCGCAGTCCGACAACGAGTTCTCGAGCACTACGTTCGCCGGCACCGGTGATCTGATCGAGTTCCAGATCACGTACTCGAACATCGGGGACGGGACGGCACACGATGTGGTGGTCAGCGACGTCCTGCCGTCGACGATCGTCTTCTCAGACTGCACCGGCCAGGGATGCAGTTACAACTCCGACAACCACACCGTCACCTGGACCCTCGGCGACGTGAGTCCGGACACTGACGTGACGGTCAACGTCTTCGGGACGTACACGCCGACCGAGTGCGGTGATGGTGCCGCGAACACCGCTCAGTCGAGCGATGACGAGGACGAGGGCGCTACATCGAACGAAGCGACGGTGATGCAGCTCTGCTAGCAGCAGGCTGACCGGGGTCGATACGACGGGGCCGGCGCATGCCGGCCCCGTCTACGTCTCGGCCGTCGGCGCTGCCGGCGAGCTCCTGCTCGATCTCGGCGAGCAGCCCGGTCGCGCCCATCTGCTCGCACGCCGCCCTGGCGGCCTCGAACTGCGCCCGCGCGGCCTCCGGCTCACCGGCGTCCTTGAGCGTGCGGCCGTAGGCGATGCGCGCCTGGGTCGCCTCGATCGGCAGCCCGAGCTCGTCGAGGACGGCGATCGCGGCGTCGTACCGCTCCTTCGATGTGGCCACGTCGCCGCGCCCGGCCGCGAGTGTGGCCTCGCCGAGGTGCACTGCTGCCTGGGAGTACGGATCCTCTCCCTCCACTCCACGGCCGGCGAACTCGGACAGCCGGGCCGCGTCGTCGATGCGCCCGAGGCCGACGAGCGCCTCCGTCAGGAGGCGGTAGATCTCCGCGACGGACCAGCTCGACTCGTCGAGCGCGATCGGCAGAGCGTCCCGGAGACGCTGCTCGGCAATCGTCAGGTCACCGCGGGAGATGGCGAATTGCGCCAACCCGATCAGGTTCTGGATCTGGAAGAACGTCTCCCCCGTCCGCTCGAGCGCCGCCCTCGTCTGGAGTGCGATGTCCTCCGCCTCATCGACGTCTCCTCGGAGGTACCTGATCAGCGCGAGCAGGTAGGAGGCGCGCGCCTCGTCGCGCGCACTACCGAGCTCGGCCGCGAGCGCCGAGCACTGGGCGAGCTCCCCCTCGGCGCCCGCCAGGTCGCCCTGGTTGTAGAGGATGAATCCGCGCCGGAGCTTGCCCTCGACGAGGAGCGCAGTGTCGCCGACCACCTCGGCGATCGAAACCGCGCGCGCGAGCTCCGCGAGCGCCGCGTCGAAGTCGCCCTCCATGTCCGCCCTGACCGCCGCGGACGAGAAGTCGGCCCTGATCTGGAGCCGATCGTCGTCGATGTCGGCCGAGAGCGTCCGCAGCTCGTCGACGAGCGCGCGCGCGTCGGCTGCCCGCCCCTGGCGATAGGCGACGTTGTACTGGGTGATCAGCGCTTCTGCGGCAAGGTCGTTCCGCCCGAGCTGTCTCGCCTCGTCGTCGATCGGCAGGACGAGCTCGAGCGACTGCTGCACCTTGCCGATCCCGAGCAGCGCACGGCTGCGCCGCAGCCGGAGCTCGAGCCCGAGCTCGTCGGTGGGCTCGACGAGGTCGAGCGCCCGTGCGTAGTAGCGCTCCGCCTCCCGCCAGCCCTCGCGCCGCTCCGCCTTGTCCGCGGCGGCCGAGAGCGCGGCGACGGCCTCGACGATCGGCGGATCGACGGGCGTCCGGGCGACCTCGGCCGCGAGCCGGCACGAGCGCTCGAGGTGCCAGGCGACGATCTCGATGAACTCCTCGGTCGGCAGGGCGCGCACCCACTCGGCGAAGCGCATGTGCAGCGCCATCCGGCGGCCCTTCGGAAGCTGGCCGTAGGCGACGTCGCGGATGAGGATGTGCTTGAACGCGAACTCACGCTCGCCGGCGACGCTCGACAGGTCGTGCTCGCGCACGAGGTCGCGCTGCTCGAGCGAGCGCAGCCGGCCGACGAGCTCGGCGTCCTCGACCGCGGCCTCCTCGCCCTGGAGGTGCACGACGGCGCCCGGCCAGAAGACCGTGCCGACGACCGACGCGTTCTGCGCCAGCCGCTTCTCCGGGCGCGCGAGCTGGTCGAGGCGCGACCCGATCAGCCCCTGGAGGCTCGTCGGCGTCGGCAGCTCGTCCGTGTCGTCCGGAAGGTGCCAGCCCTCCTCGTCGACCATTCCTGCGTCGCGGAGCGCCTGCACGGTCTCCTCGAGGAAGAGCGGGTTGCCGCCGGCCGTCCGCAGCAGGGTGTCCGCGGCGGGGGCGTCGGCGAGCTCCTCGGACCCGAGCAGGTCGCGCAGCAGCGCCCGCGCGCCCTCCTCGCTCAGGCCCTCGAGTCGGAGCGAGCACGCCCGCGGGCCCTCGCGCACGAGCCCCGGGTTGGCCTCCACCGCCTCGGGACGCGCCGAGGCGACCACGAGCATCGGCACGCCGGCGTGCTCCTCCAGCACGAACAGGAGGAGCTCGATCAGCGTCGGCTCGGCCCAGTGCAGGTCCTCGAGCATCAGCACGACGGGCCGGTCGCGCGCGAGCAGCTGGAGGATGCGGCGGATGCCCCAGTGGAGCTCGGCCTGCGTGATCTGCGCCGCCTGGTACGTGCCGCGCGGCGTCGTCGCGACGCCGAGGAGGTTCGAGACGGCCGCTGCCATCGTCCGCAGCTCGCCCAGGTCGTCGACGCCGAAAGTCTCGAGCAGCGCGCCGAGCCGGGCCGCGATCGCCGTCGCGTCGTCGCTCTGGAGGATCCCGGCGGCGTCCTTGACGATCTCCATGATCGGCCAGTAGGTGATGCCCTCGCCGTACGGGAGGCAGCCTCCCCAGTGCGTGTCGCCCTCCTCCGCGATTCGAGCGGCGAGCTCGTGCAGGAGGCCCGACTTGCCGATGCCCGGGAGCCCGGTGACGAAGGCGAGCCCCGGCAGGCGATCCCGGCAGACGGCCTCCCAGACCTCCAGCAGGCGCGCGAGCTCTGCCTCGCGGCCGACGAGGTGGCCCTCGACGGCGCGCCCGCGCTCCGCCACCTCCAGCGGCCGCACCGCCACCCAGACGGGCACCGGCTCCGACTTGCCCTTCGCGGCGATCGGCTCCGCGTCCTCGTACTCGATCACCTCGCGCGTCGCCTGGTAGGTCAGCTCGCCGACCATGACCCCGTCGACGGGGGCGGCCGACTGGATCCGCGCCGCCGTGTTGATCGCGTCGCCGGCGGCCATCCCGTACTCGAGGCTCGGGTTCGAGCCCATCACCAGCAGCGCCTCGCCCGTGTTCACGCCGATCCGGATCGAGAGCTCGAGCCAGTTGTCGCTCTCGTTCAGGTCATGGATGCGGTCGCGGATCGCCAGCGCGGCCCGGACGGCCCGCTCGGGGTCGTCCTCGTGCGCGACGGGCGCACCGAACATGGCGACGACCGCGTCGCCGATGTACTTCTCGAGCGTCCCGCCGTAGTGCTGCAGCTCGCGGCGGACGAGCTCGAAGTACGGCTGGAGGCGATTGTGGACGTCCTCGGGGTCCATGCTCTCGGCCGTCGCGGTCGAGCCGACGACGTCCGTGAACACGGCGGTGATCAGCCGCCGTTCTTCGCTGGGCGCCTCCGGCTCCGCCAGCGGCGACCCGCACGCCAGGCAAAACTTCGCGATTGCGGGGTTTTCTTGGCCGCAACTTGCGCAAACCGCCATAAATCGAGTGTACGTCCGGGTGCGGGCGTGTCGACCGGCCCTAGGCGGTCGGGCGTTGCCACGCGGCAGCCCACCACTCGGCGTGCGGCATGCCACTCTCGAGGCCACGACGCACGTGCGCGCCGACGTCGTAGGTCGTGCGGCGGAGGTCGACCGCGAACCGGCCGCCCTCCGCGGTGAGGATCGCGTACTCCGCCCGAGGCGCAATCCGCACCTCCCCCGGCGCCCACAGGGCGAAGGGTTGCCCGACGCTGCCCGGGTTCACGAGCAGCGAGCCGGCGTAGCGCCGCACCATCTGGAGATGCGTGTGCCCGCCGACGAGCACCGGTGCAGCGACCCCGTCCAGCATCTCCGCGACCTCTTCGTCGGGCGTCGTCGCGGCGACCCAGTCGTCGTACGACCTCGGTGAGCCGTGGAAGCAGAGCAGCTTCGTGCCGTCGAGGTCGAGCTCGATCGTCGGCACGAACGTCCGGATGAAGTCGCGGTCGTCGTCGCCTAGGCGCTCGGCCCAGAAGGAGCCGAGGTCGTAGAGCCGCTCCTCGATTCGGTTGGACGGCTCCGGCATGCCGTCGATCGACCACGCGTCCCAGTTCCCGATGATCACGGGGCAGCCGAGCTCGCGGATCCGCGCGACCGCCTCGTTCGCGCGCGGGCCGGCGACGACGTCGCCGAGGCAGATCAGCCGGTCGGGCGCCTCCCGCTCGAGCTCGGCGAGGACGGCGTCGAGCGCGAGGAGGTTCCCGTGGATGTCGGAGATGAGACCGAGCCGCATGCGCCGCGCAAGTCTGTCGCGTCGGACGGCCCCGCGCGAGTGCGGACGTGCTACGCGGGGGTCGCGGTGTGGTCGCGCTCCGGGTCCGGCGGGGCCGCGGCCGCATCCTGGCGCGGATTCTGACCACTGCCGGACGGGCCGCCGGCATACCTCCCGACCGGCGGCAGCTCACCGGTGAGAATCCCCCAGGCCTTCGTCGCCACGCGGCGCGCGGCAATGGCCGCGACGGCGGCGAAGGCTCCGGAGAGGGCGGCCCACGCCCGCTGCTTCCGGAGCTCGGTCTCCGGGTCGCGCGTGAGCCCGCGCCAGAGCGCCCGCAGGTCCTCGTTGAGCCGCCCGAGGTTCTCGAGCAACACGTCGCTTCGAGTCGGCATGCACGCGTTTATAGCCGTAAGCGGCGCTGGGCACACATAGGCTGGGCGGATGGGTGCCGTCGACGACGCGATCCGGTCCCGGCGGACGCACAAGTCGTTCGGGCCCGACCCCGTGCCGCCGGCGACCCTGGAGGAGCTGTTCGAGCTCGCCCGCTGGGCGCCGAACCACCATCGCACCAGCCCGTGGCGGTTCAGGGTGCTGGGGCCGGAGACGCTCGCCCGCCTGAAGGAGGCTGCGGGCCCGGCGGAGGCACCGAAGCTCGACCGGGCGCCCACGCTCGTCGTCGCGTCCGCCGTGCTCGGCGGCGACCTGATCCAGGACGAGGAGGATCTCTGCGCGACCGCCTGCGCGATCTACGCGGTGCTGCTGGGCGCGCAGGCGCGCGGCCTCGCGTCGTACTGGCGCACGCCGCGCGTGCTCCGGACGAAGGCCGGCCGCGACGCCGTCGGGCTCCCGCAGGGGGAGCGCTTCCTCGGTCTCATCCACCTCGGCACGCCCCGCGGAGAGCCGCCGCCGCCCGAGCGCGCCCTCCTCGACGCGTTCTCGACCTTCCTCCCGTAGCTACGCTGGCGGCGTGAGCGAGGGCGCCGCGCAAGACATCCACGAGGTCGTCTGCCCACACTGCAAGAAGCCATTCGAGGCGGAGCTGATCCACGGCGACACCGAGCGCCACCGCGGCTTCAAGTGCCCCCATTGCAGGCTGTTCGTGCCCGCCGCGCGGGCCAAGCCTGCCGCCTAGAAGCTAGACGCAGTCTTTGAGGCCTTGGGCCTCTGGGAGGCTCTCGAGCTTCTTGAGCGTGTTGTTCTCGATCTGGCGGATGCGCTCGCGGGTGACGCCGAACGCGCGGCCGACCTCCTCCAGCGTGCACGGCTGGGTGCCGCGGAGGCCGAAGCGCAGCTCGATCACCTGACGCTCGCGCTCGGGCAGGGCCGAGAGCGCGTGCTCGACGTCCTCGCGCCGGAGCGACAGCGTGGCGGTGTCGAACGGGGACTCGGCCGACTCGTCCTCGACGAAGTCGCCGAGCTCCGACTCCTCTTCCTCGCCGATCGGCTTCTCGAGCGAGACCGGGAGCTGCGACATGCGCAGGATCTCGCGCACCTCCTCGGTCGTCATCTCGAGCTCCTCCGCGATCTCGTCGGGCCGCGGCTCGCGCCCGAGGCGCTGGACGAGCTGGCGCTCGATGTGGACGACCTTGTTCAGCTTCTCGACCATGTGCACGGGGATCCGGATCGTGCGGGCCTTGTCCGCGATCGCGCGCGTGACCGCCTGCCGGATCCACCACGTCGCGTACGTCGAGAACTTGTAGCCCTTGCGGTAGTCGAACTTCTCGACCGCGCGGATCAGCCCGAGCGAGCCCTCCTGGATCAGGTCGAGGAAGGAGAGGCCGCGCCCGAGGTACGACTTCGCGATCGAGACGACGAGCCGGAGGTTCGCCTCGATCATCTGAGTCTTCGCGGACATGTCGCCGCGTTCGATCCGCTTCGCCAGGTAGACCTCCTGGTCGGCGGTCAGGAGCGGCACCTTCCCGATCTCGCGCAGGTAGAGCCGCAGCGAGTCGAGGGAGGGCTCGACGGTCAGGTCGAGCTTCGGTGTCTTCACGTCCTCCTCCGGCGGCTGCTGCTCGTGCGGCGGGTGCTTGTGGGTCTCGCCCTCGACGAGCTCGACCCCGTGGTCGATCAGGTAGGTGTAGAAGTCCTCGATCTGCTCTTTCGACAGCTCGACGTCGTCGAGCCCGGTCGCGATCTCGTCGTAGTTGAGGAAGCCCTTCTCGAGACCGTCCTGGACGAGCTTGTGCAGCTCCTCGACGTCCGGCAGAGAGATATCGACGGTGAGCAACTCGGCTGACCTCCCGGCTTGAAGGTGGATGGGGACTCGATCGACCTACAAACGCGAAAGAGCCGGCACTCGTCGCCCGGCTCACCCGCTCTCCGCGCCCGATATTACACACGTGTCGGAAAAGGTGAAGTGGTCGTTTCAGCCAGTGGAACAGATGGCCCCGATGGGCTCGCCGCGACTGTTCTCCAGCCTCAACACCTCGAGCTCCGGCACCGGCCGCCCGAGGCGGGCGAGGAGCGACGCCGCCGCCGGCCCGAGGGCGCGACTGTTGCCGTCCTGGGCCTTGAGCGCGATCCCGAGGCCGTCTCCGGCCGCGCACAGGAGACCCTCCGCTCCGCCCTTGGCGATCCAGCCCGGCAGCGCCTTCATCAGGATCGTGTCCGTTCCTTTCGGGCCCCGGATCAGGTCGGGATGGGCCTGCATCGCAGCCGCGACGCGGTCGCCTCCCTCGAGCCGCTCGAGCCGCGAGAACGCGAACGCCATCCGCTCGAGCGGCAGGGCGAAGGTGACGACCCCGCAGCCGTCGACCGCGGTCGGGAGCTCGTCCTCCCGCACCTCCGCCGCCTCGGCGTGGATCGCGAGCATCTCGCGCTGCGCCCGGTGCCCCTCGAGCCGGTAGCCCTCGCTCCGCCAGCCGCGGGCGCGGCACAGGGCGAGCATGCCGGCGTGCTTGCCCGAGCAGTTGTGCTTCAGCCTCGACGGCGGCTCACCCTCGGCGCCGCACTCGAGCTCGTCCTCCTGCGCGGGCGCCTTGGCGAGCAGAGCCCGCACCGCAGCGAGCTGAGCCTCGTCGGCGAGGTGTGACGCGGACGCGATCGCGAGGTCGCGGTCGTCGAGATCGTCGCGGGCCCGGGCGGCTGCGATCGCCTGCAGCGGCTTCGAGGAGGAGCGCATGAAGGCGACGAGCAGGGGGTCTCCGGCCTCGGCGACGACGGCACCGTCCTCGACCGCGACGGCGTGCACGAGATGGCGTGCCTCGACCACGCCGCCGCGACGCACCTCCACCAGGATCGGATCCACCGCCGAACCGTAACGTCCTTGCGAACGGGCGACATTTTCCGTATGGTCGGGATATGTCGACCATTCAGGAGAGCCGAGTCGGCCCCGACTATGAAGCGCCAGACACCTTGCTCGTGTCCGACCGCGAACAGCTGCGGGCGATCGCCGACGACGTGCGGACGAAGATCGTCTCGCTCATCCGGGATCGGGCCAAGTCGACGCAGGAGCTCTCCCGGGAGCTCGGCCTGCCGAAGGGCACGGTCGGCCATCACGTGAAGGTGCTCGAGCACGCGGGCCTGATCCGGGTCGTCCGCACGCGCAAGGTTCGAGCCGTCACGGAGAAGTTCTACGGTCGCAGCGCGCGGCTGTTCCTCTGGGAGGTGGAGGACAACGCCGACGCCCGGGCGCTCGGAGCGGCGGCGCTGCGACAGGCCGCCTTCGAGCTCGAGCGCGCATCAGATCGGGCGGGCTTCGGGTTCGTCCGAGCTCGTCTCACGTCTGCGGACGCGAAGCGATTCGAACGCCGCGTCAAGCGGTTGATCGACGACTTCCGGGCCGCGGAGTCGCCGGAGGGCGCCGCTCACGCACTCGTCTCCGGCTTCTGGCCAGCGGAGCCTCCCGATGCGTAGCCTCCGTCCGCGCGGGGGGCTCTGGGGCCATGCCGACTTCCTGAAGCTCTGGACCGGCCAGTCGATCAGCGAGTTCGGCTCCCAGATCTCGGGCCTCGCGATCCCGTGGCTCGCGGCTGTGGAGCTGAATGCCAGCCCGTTCGAGTTCGCGCTGCTCGGCGTGCTCGGCTTCCTGCCGTTCATCCTCGTAGCCCTCCCCGCCGGCGTATGGGTCGACCGGCTCCGCCGCAAGCCGATCCTCATCGTCGGCGACGCCTCGCGAGCCGTCTTGCTCGGGCTGGTCCCGGTGCTGTGGGCGTTCGGAGTCCTCGACATCTGGCACCTGCTGGTGATCCAGTTCGTCGTCGGCGTCTTCACTGTGTTCTTCGACGTCGCGTACCAGTCGTACCTGCCGTCTCTAGTCGAGCGCGATGACCTCGTGGACGGGAACGCGAAGCTGCAGCTGACGGTCTCGATCGCGCTGGTCGCCGGGCCGGGTCTCGCCGGGGCGCTGATCGCCTTGATGACGGCGCCGTACGCGATCGTGCTCGACGCGATCTCGTTCGTCGTCTCGACGGCGTTCATGGTGGTGATCCGGCGGCCGGAGATCCTGCCCGAGCGGGCCGAGGGTGTTCCGAAGCCGAAGATGCTCCCGGAGTTGAAGGAGGGCCTCGCGTTCGTCGTGCGCCATCGGTACCTCCGCCCGATCGCGGTGTGCACCGGAAGCGCGAACTTCTTCGGCTCGATCGCAACGACGATCGCGCTCCTCTACTTCGTCCGCACGCTGCACCTGTCGTCCTCCGTGGTCGGTGTCGTGTTCGCAATGTTCGGCGCAGGCTCAATCGTGGGTGCGCTGCTCGCGAGCCGCGTGCAGGCAAGGATCGGCGTCGGCCCGGCCATCGTCCTGCCGATCACGCTCTCGGCAGCCGCGCCGCTCGCGTTCCCGCTCGCACCCGAGGGCAACCCTGTGCCGCTGCTCGTAGTCGGAGGCTTGCTGTTCGGCTACGGCGCGACCGCGTACAACATCACCCAGGTGAGCCTCCGGCAGTCGATCACGCCGGAGCGCCTGCAGGGGCGGATGAACGCGTCGATGCGCTGGATCGTCTGGGGCACGCTTCCGCTCGGCCAACTGGCGGGCGGCGCGATCGCCTCCGCCTACAGCCTGCGCGCCGCGCTCTGGGTCGGCGCGATCGGATCCTTGTTCACGTTCCTCCCGGTGCTTCTGTCCCCGGTGCGCAGCATCCGCGAGATGCCGAAGCCGGTCGCGGAGCCCACCGCGGCGCAGGCCGAGATGGCCGGCGGCGTGATCGAGCCCGCTCCCATTCTGCGGGAGCCGGGCCCGGCAGCCGTCGACGTGTAGCGCCGCCGGCGCTACCGTCACGGGCATGCCCGAGCTGCCCGAGATGGAGGCCTGGCGCCGCCAGCTGAACGATCCCGTCTCGGCGTCCCCGATCGTGAAGGCCGGCCCTGCTCACATCGCGACGCTGAAGACCTTCGACCCGCCGCTGTCGGCGCTCGAGGGCCGGAAGCTCGCGGGCGCTGAGCGCCGCGCCAAGCGGCTGCTCTTCCCGACCGAGGAGGACGACCTCGTCCTGCTCGTCCACCTGATGACTGCGGGCCGCCTGAAGATCCTGCAGCTCGGGGACAAGGGCCCGAAGACGCCGGCGTTCCAGCTCGTGTTCGAGGGCGGCTCACGGCTCGTTCTCACCGAGGCCGGCTCGAAGAAGCGCGCGGGCGTCTGGCTGCTCACGCGCGAGGAGGCCGAGCGTGAGCTGGCGCATCTCGGGCCGGAGGCGCTCGGGCTCGACGCCGAGCGGCTCGGGGAGATCGTCACCGGCGAGTCCCGCAGGCTGCACTCGCTCCTCCGAGACCAGCGAGTGATCGCCGGGATCGGCCGCGCCTGGGCGAACGAGATCCTCCACCACGCGCAGCTCTCCCCCTTCGCGCTGTCGCGCGACCTCGACCCCGGCGAGATCGACCGGCTCGCGGCCGGGATCGACGAGGAGCTCAGCCGCGGGCTGGAGCTGCGCGAGCAGGGCGCGAACGATGCGCGGACGTACCGCGTCCACAACAAGCTCGGCCAGCCGTGCCACGTCTGCGGCGCGCCGATCGCGCGCGTGGACTACGAGGAGCACACCGTCTACTACTGCCCGGAGTGCCAGACCGGCGGGCGCGTGCTCAAGGATCGGCGGATGTCGCGGCTACTCCGCTAGTGCCCGCTCGACGAGCTCGGCGGCTTCGCGCACACGCGCGACCTCGTCCGGGCTCAGCGTCCCGAGGCGGTCCGTGAGGTTCGCGATTCGCCGCTGACGTGCCTGCTGGAGGACACGCTCGCCCTCGGCAGTCACGTGGATCCGCGCGACGCGGCCGTCGGTCGGGTCGGCCTCCCGGCGCGCGAGCCCGGCCCGCTCGAGGCCGCGGACGATGCTCGTCATCGTCGGCGGCCGCACGCGCTCGGCGGCGGCGAGCTCGCCGAGAGTGTGGGGGCCGCCGAAGACCAGGACGGAAAGCGCGGACAGGCGCGCGGCGCTGAGCCCGCTGACCGGATCCTCGCGGGCGACCCGGCGGAGCACGTGAATCGACGCCGAGTGCAGCTTGTCGGCAGCCTCGTCCGTGCTTGACTTCCTGATACTCATTTAGTTAGCCTAACTAAACAGTATCACGAGAGGAGGATGACATGGCATCTGAACTGCTGCTTGCCATCTACCGCGGCGACAAGGCTGCCGCCGACGAGATCCTGGCGGGCAATCCGGATCTGGACGTATTCGAAGCCGCGGCGACGGGCCGAGTCGACCGCCTCGGTGAGCTCCTGGACGACGACCCCGAGCTTGCAAACGCGTGGGCGAACGACGGCTTCCAGCCGCTCGGGCTCGCCTCCTTCTTCGGACATCCGGGGGCAGCCCGGCTCCTGGCCGAGCGCGGCGCAGAAGTCAACTCGGCCTCCCGGAACAACATGGGGGTCATGCCGCTCCACAGCGCATGCGCGGCCCGGGACGCCGATACCCGGTACGAGATCGCAAAGATCCTGCTCGAGCACGGAGCCGATCCGAACGCGCGCCAGGAGGGAGATTTCACTCCGCTCATGGAGGCCGACCAGAACAAGGACGCGCGCCTGCGCGAGCTCCTCGAGGAGCACGGCGCAACCGACTAGCGCCCGGCCTCCTCCTCCCACGCGTCGAGCAGGCCGTCGACGTGCCGCCGCTGCTCCGGCGTGAACGGGACCTCGGCGAGCAGGCGCCTGACCTCGGCCGGGTCGTCGTGCTCGACCGCTGCCTCGAGTCGCTCGCGCGCAGGGATCGGCTGGGCGAGCTGCCGCCGCAGCCAGCGCCGGAGGCTGACGGCGGCGGCGCGGTTCACGCGGGCAGTCGCACGACCGCGGCGTCGCCGTCGACCTCGACCGAGCCGCCCAGCGCCTCGATGAGGCGAACGGCGACCGCGGCACCGAGGTCGCGGAGGTCGGCGCCGATGACGACCGGGCCTGACGAGTCCGTCACGGGCCGGATCGCGATCGTCTTACCCTGCGCGGCAACGTCGACCTGGTCAAGGCCGCCGTGCCGGAGCGCAGCCTGCGTGAGCGCCGCGACGCCGCGCCGGGTCGCGTCGACGTCGACGATGACCTCACCGCCGTCGCCAGTGACGTTGACCCGGTCCTCCCCCAGCTCCTCCTGCGCGGCGCGGGCCAGCTCGAGCGTGTCGATCGGCTGCAGGTTCGGCTCGTACCGGTCACCTTCGATCCTCGCGGCGAGCGCGAGCTCGTCGAGGAGCTCGGCGAGCTGGCCGGACGCCTGGACGATCATGTCGGTGTAGCGGTCGTTCGGCGGCTGGAGGTCGCCCATGCGGAGGAGCGTCTGCGCGAAGCCGTTGATCGTCGCGAGCGGCGTGCGCAGGTCGTGCGCGGCGAGCGAGACGAGACGTGAGAAGGATGTGTCGGGAGGCCGCACTGGACGCCTGACACTAACCTGTCCCCGTGGCCCAATCGCGACACCTCTTCGACGATCTCCAGGCGTCGACGCCGGAGGTCCAGCTCGGGCTGTCGCGCGCCGGCGTCCGCGGTCTCAGCAAGGCGATCCGGCTGCGGTGGGGCGACGTCGAGCGGCTCGTCGCCGCGGAGATCGAGTGCACGGTCGACCTGGACCCGGCGCAGAAGGGCGTCCACATGTCGCGGTTCCCGGAGCTGTTCGAGGAGGCGATCGAGGAGGTCGTGCTTCGCGAGGCCTTCCTGGTGGAGGAGCTGGCCGACCACATCGCTCGGCACATCGTCGAGCGCCAGGAGGCGTGCCGCGCCGAGGTGCGCATCGCCGCCCGGTATCCGCTCGAGCGCCGGACGCCGGTGACGGGGCTGGCGACGCAGGAGATGGTCTCCCTGATCGGCGTGGCCGCCGCGTCGGAGCAGCGCGTGCGCCGCGTCGTCGGCGTCGAGGCGACGGGGATCAACGCCTGCCCGTGCGCGCAGGGGCTCGTCCGCGGCCGCGCGGGCGAGCGGCTGCTCGAGGCCGGCTTTACCGGTACGGACGTCGAGCGAATCCTCGAGCTGGTCCCGATTGCGACGCACAACCAGCGCGGGCGCGGGACGCTCTTCCTCGGGACGGATCAGCGCGTGAACGCGGAGGATCTCGTCGCGATCGTGGAGGGCTCGATGAGCTCGCCGATCTACGAGCTCCTGAAGCGCCCCGACGAGGTGTTCGTCGTCGAGCACGCACATCTGCAGCCGCGGTTCGTGGAGGACTCGGTGCGCGTCTCGCTCAAGTCGACGCTCGATCGCTACGACGGTCTGGACGACGGGGACTTCCTCCTCGCCCGCCAGGTCAACTTCGAGACGATCCACAACCACGAGGTGCTGGCCGAGCGCAACGGGACGGTCGGGGAGCTGCGCGCGGAGCTCGAGTCCGGCGAGCCCGACGGGCGCCATACCGAGCTGCGCGACTGGCTCGCCGCCTGACCGCGGCCGTCACGGTTCCGGCACGAAGCGGTCACCCACGCGCGCAGATCTCCCCGGTACCGTGACCTCAGGGGGTCCCGCATCCCCCCCGTGGGGGCGCGCGCGTGTGTACCTCTAAGGCGGTCGCCGCGGTCGGGTGCCCGCCGAGGGCCCTAGACGCTCGCCGCGCGGCGGAAGTGGAACCGGCTCTCCGTGCCGGCCCGCAGCCGGGAGATGTTGGCACGGTGGAGGACGATCACCCCGACCGTGGCGGCGGCGGCGAAAACGATCACGGGCCACGGCTCCCCGAGCAGGACGGCGGCGACGGGCAGCGACACCGCCGCGACCATCGACGCCACCGACGCATAGCGCAGGATCACGAACGTGACGATCCAGCAGGCCGCGGCGACGCCGCCGACGATCGGGGCAACGCCGAGGAACGCGCCGCCGCACGTCGCGACCATCTTCCCGCCGCGCTGCCAGCGCAGGAACATCGGCCGCCAGTGCCCGAGCATCGCCGCGCCGCCCGCCAGCACGCCTGCGCCCTTGCCGATGAAGATCGTGGCGAGCAGCGCCGGCACGAAGCCTTTCGCCGTGTCGATCACGATCACCGGCACGCCGAGCCGCCAGCCGAAGACCCGCCAGACGTTGGTGCCGCCGATGTTGCCGCTGCCGTGGCGCCGGATGTCCGTGCGCTTGATCGCCGCGACGAGCCAGTACCCGGTCGGGATGGAGCCGGCGACGTAGCCGGCGGCGACGGCAACGAGCGTGCTTATGTCTCGATCTGGTACCTCGACACCCAGTCGTTGACCGTCGACCAGTCGAGGTTGTCGAAGAAGGCGTTGATGTACGACGCGCGGTCGGTCTGGTAGTCGAGGAAGTAGGCGTGCTCGTAGACGTCGAGCGCCACCAGCGGCGTCGCGTTCCAGATCGGGAACGTGTTCTGCGCGTCGCCGATGTAGTTGAACAGGCGACCCTCGTCCCAGTCGTACGCCGTCCAGGCCCAGCCGCGGCCCCCCATGCCCGTTGCCTTGAGGTCTGCTCGCCAGTCGGAGACGGAGCCGAAGTCGCGCTCGATCAGGCCGCGGATGAGGCCGTCGGGATCGCCACCGCCCCCGCCGAGATGCTCGAAATAGATCTCGTGGTTCTTGATCCCGCCGATCGCGAACGTGAGGTCGACCTTGAGCGCCCGGACGTCGGAGTAGACCTGGTTCGCCGTGCCGGTGTCGACTTCGGCGAGCTTGCCCAGGATCTCGTTCCGCTTGTTGACGTACCCCTCGTACAGCTTGTAGTGCGCCTCGATCGTCGCGCGCGAGATGCCGTCGAGCTCGTACAGCTCGGGCTTCAGCTCCCGCGGGGCGATCTCCTCGAACTTGAAGGCGAGCGTAGCCATCCGTCTCCTCTCGACTAGCCGGGCGCGGGGAGCATATCCTCGCCCCTGAAGCCGACAAAGGAGCGACCGAAATGGCCTATGAGGTCCCACCGCTGCCGTACGACTACAACGCGCTCGAGCCCCACATCGACGAGCAGACCATGCGCGTCCACCACGACAAGCACCACCAGGCGTACGTCGACAACGCGAACAAGGCGCTGGACGGAACCGAGTGGGCCGACCGCCCCGTCGAGGCAGTCCTCGCCAACCTCGAGATCGTCCCGGAGGACAAGCAGGCAGCCGTCCGCAACAACGCCGGCGGCCACGCCAACCACTCGCTCTTCTGGGAGATCATGGGCCCCGACGGAGGCGGCGAGCCGGGCGGGTCTCTGGGGGCTGCGATCTCGTCGACGTTCGGCGGGCTCGACCAGCTGATGGAGCAGGTCAACGACGCCGGTGTCAAGCGCTTCGGTTCCGGGTGGACGTGGCTCGTCCACGACGGCACCGGCCTCGCGGTCGTCTCGACACCGAACCAGGACTCGCCCATCTCGAGCGGGCAGACGCCGATCCTCGGGATCGACGTCTGGGAGCACGCCTACTACCTCAAGTACCAGAACCGGCGGCCCGACTACCTGGCGGCGTGGTGGAACGTCGTCAACTGGGACGCCGTCCAGCAGCGGTACGACGCGGCCGGCGGCAACTAAGGGACCCACGCGGAGGGAGCCGTCGCAGCCCCCTCCGCGTCGCTTCGAGGAGTCAGTGCTTGACGATCGGTTGCGTCCCGCTCGCCGAGTCGAGGTAGCCGTCCCCCATCTCGGTGGCCGGCATGAAGATGCGGACCGACCAGCGGCCGCGCGGGACCGCCGAACGCACGAAGGCGAGCGACATGATGCGGCCCGACTTCGTCCCCAGCGGCATCCCCCGGATGTTCACCCACTGGTGCGCGAGCGTGAACCGCTGCAGGAAGACCTGGCGACCGGCGAACGAGCGCGCCGCCGTCACGTAGAAGTGGAAGTAGCCGCTGCGTGAGACGAACGGCAGTTTGATCAGCGGCGCAACCTGCACGATCACCGAGCTCTCGGAGAGGTTCTTCCACTGAGCCTGGTAGGTCGTGTTGATCTGCGGCGTGACGTTGAACGAGAACACGCCGTTAGTCGTCGTCTGCAGCGTCGCGATCACCTGCTTGGTCGTCTGGCCGGTCGGCAGCTGCACCAGCGTCACCGTCTCGCCGGCCTTCTTGTTCGAGACGGTGCCGGTCAGCGTGACCGGCGTCCCGAACTTGACCACGGCCGCCGAGGCCGCCAGCGTGACCTGCGGCGGGGGGCCCTTCACGACCACGGTGCCCTTCAACGACGGGTGCAGGGCGTCGTGATAGCGGAAAGTCCCGCCGCTCTTGAACGTGCGTGTGTACGTCTTGCCCGCGCCGAGGATCGCCGACGCGAACGAGCCCCCGTTCGCGACCACCTGGTGCTCGATCGTGTCGGTGTTCTTCCAGGTGACGGCGTCGTTCGCGTTGATCGTGACGGTCCCGGGCGAGAACCCGGCGCGCTTGATGTTGACCGCCACGGTTGCGGTGGGCGCGGTCGCCGCCGGCGCCGCAACGACAAGCGCCACGGCGGCCGCCAACCCGAGAAAGAGCCTGCGCATCGGAATACCCCCTCCGTCCGCGTTCGAGTTCCCCGTCTATCACGTTCCGACGCCCGGGTCACGTAAGAAGTTCGTTAGCGATTCGTACGGCTTGTCGGCAGGGCATCCCGTCTGCTCCAATCCAGGGAGCGTGGATTCGCGTAAAGAGCCTGAGAAGATGGGACTGACACTCGCCTACTCGGCGGCCGTCCCGCCCAGCGCTGCGGCGGAGACACGATCCGAGGACATGGAGGGCGACGAAACTACGGACGGAGAACTGATTGAGCGTGTCGCGCTTGGTGACTCAAACGCATTCGAAGCTCTGTACCACCGGTACGTCCGGTCGGTCTTCGGGCTCGCGCTCCGACGCCTCGGCGACCGGATGCGGGCCGAGGACGCCGTGCAGGAGACCTTCGCGGCCGTGTGGCGCTCCGCCAGGACCTACAAGCGCGACCGTGGGCCCGGCGCCCCGTGGCTCTATGCCGTCGCGCGCAACGCGATCGTCGACCGTGCCCGCGGCCGCCAGGAGCCTCCCGGCGAGGTGCCCGACGCCCCCTCCACGGAGCCCGGCCCGGACGAGCGCGCCGAGGCCTCGTACCTCTCGTGGCGTGTGCACCGCGCACTGTCCGGCCTCCCGTCGAACGAGCGCGAGGTGCTCGAGCTCGCCTACTACGCCGAGCTTTCCCAGAGCGAGGTCGCTCAGTTCCTCGGCATCCCGCTCGGCACCGTGAAGACGCGGACGCGATCGGGCCTCCACCGGCTTGCGGCGATGCTCGAAGGGGAGCTCAGGTGAGCAAGCGGCCCCCGGAATTCGACGAGCTGGTCGGCGACGACGTGACACCCGACGAGCGCGACCGCCTGCGCAACGTCCACGAGCTGCTCGTGGCGGCAGGACCGCCGCCGGAGCTGTCGCCCGAGTTCGAGGCGGTCCAGTGGCCCGAGGACGCGCTGGCGCCGCTCGGCCTGACGCGGCGGACGAAGGAGAAGAAGCGATCGCCGTTCCTGATCGCCGCGGCGGTCGTCACCGTCGCTGCGGCGGCCTTCCTGCTCGGCCAGGCGACCGGCGGCGACTCGACCGGCTCGTTCGACGTGCAGCGGGTCGTGAACCTGCGCGGCACCGAGCTCAACCGCGGCGCGCTTGCGACGCTCGAGCTCGGCGGCCAGGACCGCGACGGGAACTGGCCGATGATCCTGCACGCGTCGGGGCTGAAGACACTGCCCGAGGACGGGTACTACGACCTCTACCTCACGCGCGGTGGAAAGCCCGTGGCGCTGTGCGGCAGCTTCAACATCAGCCGCGGCCAGGTGACCGTCCGCTTCACGGCCGCCTACGCGCTCGAGCACTTCGACAAGAACGGCTGGGTGGTGACGCGGCAGGTCCCGCCGAACCACGAGCCGACGGACATCGTCCTCAAGCCCTCCGGGGCGTCCGGCGCGGCCTAGGGCTAGGGCGCGACGCGCCCCGCGGCGACGAACGCCGCGTGCGTCACCGGCATCTTCTCGGCGAAGAGCTGCTCGACCGCATCGGCGTAGCGGCGGATCTCGCGCTGCGCGGTGTCGGCCGCGCGGAGGGAGACGAAGTTCATCAGCGCGCGCGCGTTGACCGTCCAGAAGAACTCGGTGTAGGCGCCGACGGGCATCACGCTGCGGGCGAGCTCGCGCGCGACGCCGGCCTCGACCAGCCGCTCGTAGGTCTCGAAGGCGTGCTCGTACACCTCGCGCAGCTCGTCCCGCGTGCGCTCGGCAAGCGCGTCGTCGACCGGCTCGAACGAGTAGGCGCCCGGCTTGCCGACCTGCGAGCGGACGTCCTCCGGCTCGGGGACATAGAAGTCGTCCGTCGCCTTCGCGTACCGCATGCTGAACTCGTTGAACGAGCCGACGCGATGCCGGAACCACTCGCGGGCGACGAAGATCGGCGCGCGGATGTGGAAGCGGAAGGAGTTGTGCTCGAAGGGCGTGCCATGACGGTCGCGCATCAGGAACCGGATCAGGCCCTCGTCGGACTCGTCCATCTCCTCCTTGCGGCGGGCGAAGCTGACGCGCGCGGCGTTCACGACCGAGAGGTCGGTCGCCATCGAGCCGTCGAGGCGTACGAACCCGTGGTCGAGGACGCGGATCGCGTCGTCGGCTATGACTCTGTCGATCGTGGCCACCCAACATCGAGTCTAGTGCCCGCCCCGGAGGGAGTGGTTCGGCGTTCCAGTGCCTTGCCTGAGCTCCACGTCGGCACCTCTGGGTGGTCGTACCCGTCGTGGAAGCCGGCGTTCTACCCGGCCGGCACCGACGCGAAGGAGTTCCTCCGCCACTACGCGTCGCAGTTCACGACGGTGGAGCTCAACACGACCGGCTACCGGCTTTCCGGCGAAGAGCAGTTCCGACGCTGGGCCGAGCAGGCGCCGGTTGGCTTCACGTTCGCCCCGAAGCTCGCCGGCAACCGCCCACGCATGGTCGCGGAGTTCTCCGAGCGCGTGCGCGCGCTCGGCGACCGGCTCGGGCCGGTGCGTGTCCAGCTGATCACCCCGCGCGACGACGGGATGCTCGAGCTGCTCCTCGGCTCGCTCGATCCGGGTCTGCGGCTCGCGTTCGACCTCGCGGACCCGACGTGGGACGGCGTCGAGCCCCGGCTCGCCGAAGCCGGCGCCGTGCGCGTCAACGACCTCGAGACGGACGCGTCGTTCCGCTACGTCCGGTTCCGCGACCCGCCGTATACGGAAGGGGAGCTCGAGGGGTGGGCGACGCGCCTACGCGCCGTCGCCGAGCCGGTCTACGCCTACTTCCGCCACGAGGACGAGCCGACCGCGCCCGCTTATGCCGACCGCCTTCGGACGCTCGTAGCACGGGGCGTATAGGCCCGCGCTGAGCGGCGTATCCAGAACCCGAGCGAACGCGCAGCGTTCGCTCGGCACCTAATGGTGGCGGCACACCTTGTCGGGGCCGAGCATCGAGAAGAGCAGCGCGTCGTACGTCCGTTCGTACTCGGCGTCGGCCGGGTTCCGCGGGTTGTAGTCGTGTAGCCCGGGTACGACGATCGAGACGTCGGGCGTCACCCCTGGCCCGTTCACCGTCAGGCGGTACTTCTCGCCTGTGCCGGGCCCACGCGGCGTGCTCGGGAAGCCTTTCGGGTGCGGGTAGCCCTTCGTCGGGTCGAACTGGAAGAAGCCGTAGCACCAGATCCCCGTGCCCTTGTGGGTGACGAAGGAGTTCTCGCGCTTCCAGCCTCTGCCGTACCTGGAGTTGAACGTGTCCAGGTAGACGAGCCGGCCGTAGCCGTCGGTCGGTGCACCCATGCGCGTCGTGCCAAAGCCGTAGACCGGCTGGCCCTTGTACGTGAGGCGGCCGAACAGCTCGTGGAAGCGGCCGCTGTAGACCCAGTTGCTCCATGCGTCCAGCTGTGCGATCGGGCCGCGCCAGTGAGACAGGTGCAGCTCCCATGCCCGCTGCACGGGGAGCCACGGCGCCATCCCGAGGTCCGGCAGCGGCGTCTGCCAGCTCTGGACCGCCCAGTAGGAGCCGTCAGGGGCTCCGCAGGCGGTGACCATGAACGCGAGCGTGGGCCCGTCGTAGCGGTGGCAGGCGTTCCTGAACGTGCTCCAGTACTGGGTGCCGTACCTGCCCCAGCCGCCCGCGTAGTCCTTCTTGAACCGCACCTGCGGCCTGCCGGACGTCGACGGCAGCGCGTCGACCGCGCCCCAGGCGAGCACGTGCTGCGTGCGGCCGTGCGCCCGGTAGGTGAGGAGGGCCTCGCCCTTCGCGTTCACCGCGAGCTGGACACCACTCGGGTTCCGATCGATCAGCTGCGATCCGGCCGCGGCGCCGGCGAACGTGAGGACGACACCGAGCGCGGCTGCGAGCGTGATGAAACGGCGCATCATCCCCTCCAGTAGATCTCGTGTTTTAGCTGTTTTCCGCCTTCCCTCGTTCGAGGGGTTAGAAGCGCGCGGTCGCCCCCAGGTGGCGCAAATGGGCGCCTGACTCGACGATCTCCGTGATCTCGCTCACCACGCCGCGGAGCTCGTCGTCCGTGTTGTAGTAGTGGGGGCCGAGACGGAGGCCCGCGTCGGGACGGAAGTCGCAGATGACCTGCCGCTCGCCGAGCTCCTTGTGAACGGCCTCGAACTCCGGCGTCCGGACGGTGACCGTGCCGCCGCGCCGCGCAGGGTCGCGCGGGCTGCCGACCTCGAAGCCGGCGTCGTCGAGGAGCCCGATCAGCAGGTCGGTCTGCCGCATGGAGTTCGCGCGAATCCGGTCGACGCCGATCTCCTCGATCAGGTCGTACCCGGGCGTCGCCGCGTAGAGCGCCGGGACGTTCGGCGTGCCGGTGAGGAAGCGCGCGACCCCCTCCGCGTACTCGAGCTCAGGCTCGAAGCCGAACGGGCGCGCATGCGCCTGCCAGCCCATGAAGGTCGGCTCGAGCACGTCGGCGAGGTCGGGCCTGACGTAGAGCCAGCCGTTCCCCGGCCCGCCGCAGAGCCACTTCACGCTCCCGCCGACCGCGAAGTCGACGTCGAGAGCAGTCACGTCGAGCGGCACGATCCCGGCGGACTGGTACGCGTCGAGGACGACGTGCGCGCCGACCTCATGCGCGCGCCGGACGATCGCGGCCACGTCCTGGATCTCGCCGGTCTTGAAGAGGACGTGGCTGATCGGCACGAGCAGCGTGCGCTCGTCGATCGTCTCGACGATCGCTTCGTCGTCGGCCACGACCACGACCTCGAGCTCCCGCTGCGCCTGGTAGAGGTAGCGCACGGAGGGGAAGTTCCCCTCCTCGTAGACGACACGGTTGCGGCGCGGGTCGACCGGCTGGAAGCAGGAGAGGACGATCGCCTCGGCCACTGCGACGTTCTGGTGCATGACCGTGGATCCAGTCGGCGCGCCGATGATGCGGGCGATCTGGTCGCCGACGGTGAGCGGCATCGTCCACCACCCCTCGCCCCAGGCGCGGATCCCCCGCTCGCGCCACGTGCCGGCGTAGTCGGCCAGCCGCTCCTCGACCGCCCGCGGCATCGCGCCGAGCGAGTGGTTGATCAGGTACGTCGTGTGCTCGAGGATCGGGAACCGGTCGCGGTAGGCCGTGAGCTCCATGGCGGGGCGGAGCCTACTTCGAACGCTTCCACCGCAGCCCCCGTGGGGGGATGTGCGAGACCCCTACCGGAACGCTATCCGTCTCCGGCGCACGCGTGGGTGCCAACTCCGTGGCGGAAGCGTGACGGCGGCTGGCGGGACTCAGCGACCCTCGAGCGAGCTCAGCGGCCGTTCCCCGGGGCCGATGTACTTCGCGCTCGGGCGGATCAGGCGGCCCGTGCGCTTCTGCTCGAGGACGTGCGCCGACCAGCCGGCGCAGCGGGAGCACGCGAACATCGCCGGCGCGAGTGCCGGCGGCACGTCCGCGACGTCGAGGACGACCGCCGACCAGAACTCCACGTTCGTGTACGAGTGGTCCGGGTGCCGCTCCGCGATCGCCTGGTGCGCCGCCTCCTCGAGCGCCTCCGCGACCTCGACGCGCGGCGAGCCGAGCTCCTTGGCGGTTCGCCGCAGCACGCGCGAGCGGGGGTCCTCCGCGCGGTAGACGCGGTGGCCGAAACCCATGATCCGCTCGCCGCGGTCCAGCGCGTCCCGGACCCACTTCTCGGCGTCGCCCGTCTCGGCGACGGCGTCGAGCATCGGCAGGACGCGCGCGGGTGCGCCGCCGTGCAGCGGCCCCGAGAGGGCGCCCACGGCCGAGGCCAGCACCGCGCCGCAGTCCGCCGCGGTCGACGCGACGATCCGCGCCGTGAAGGTCGAGGCGTTCAGACCGTGCTCCGCAGTGCAGATCCAGTAGGTGTCGATCGCCGTTGCATGGCGCTCGTCGACCTCGCCGCGCCAGGCGAGCAGGAAGCGCTCGGCCGCCGTCTTCCCCTGCAGCACCTCGCCCTCAGGGACCGGCGCCGCGTCTCCTCGGGCCGACTGGGCGACAACGGAGAGCACGGCCGCCGAGAGGCGCGCCAGGTCGACGCGGGCCTGCTCCGGGTCGATGTCGATCTGCTGCTTCAGGCCCCACTCGCCCGAGAAGATCGCCAGCGCCGCCTGCAGGTCGCTCATGTACCCGCCGGTGCGCACGGGCAGCTCGACGTGAGCGGCCGGGAGCCCGGGCTCGAGGGACTCGTCCACGAGCAGGCCCCAGACCTGCTCGAACGGTACGTGCCCCACGAGCTCCTCGATGTCGACCCCGCGGTAGCGCAGCGCGCCGCCTTCGCGGTCGGGCTCGGCGATCTCCGTCTCGAAGGCGACGACGCCCTCGAGCCCCGGCCTGACGACCTCGGTGTTCGCGTTGCTCATTGCGCTCCTTCCAAGTCGACCTCCCGGCCTGTTCCCCGTTCGCGGGCGGCCGAAAGCACGAGTGCCGCGGCGGCCGCGTCCTGGACCGCCACGCCAACGGATTTGTACAGCGTCAGCTCGTCCCGCGAGGTCCGGCCCGGCCTCGCCCCGCTGACGAGCTCGCCGAGGTCGGCATGGACATCGGCCGGATCGACGCCGACGAGCTCAGGCGCGCCCGCCGGCGGCGGCGCGAGCGCCGAGTCGCGTGACTCGACGACCAGCGTCGCCTCGTCGACGGTGGCCGCGTCGAGCTCGCGTCCGGACGGGTTGAGGCCGACCGAGTTCACGTGCGTGCCCGGGTCGAGCCATTCGCGGCGCACGACCGGCTCGACGGCGTGCGTGGCGGCGGCGACGACGTCGGCGCCGCGGATCGCCTCCTCGAACGACTCGACCGCTCGCGCCGACGGGCCGAGCTCCTCCGCCAGGGCAGCCGCCTTCGCGGGGTCGCGGCCGGCGACGCGGATCTCGTCGATCGGCCGGACGCGCGGGATCGCGCGGCCGTGCGTCCGCGCCTGGACGCCGGTACCGATCAACGCCAGGACGTGCGCGTCCTCACGCGCCAGCAGCCGCGTCGCGAGCGCCGAGCCCGCCGCGGTGCGCGTCGCGGTGATGTACGTCCCGTCCATCAGCGCCAGCGGCGAGCCGTTCGCGGGGTCGAAGACGAGGATCGCCGCCTGGTGCGTCTCCCGGTCGCGATTGTGCGGGAAGAGGGTCACGAGCTTGCAGGCGAGGCCGGCGGAGGGGAGGTACGCGGGCATGACGCCCAGCAGCCCCTCCTGCTCGGGGACGAGCGACGCGATGCGCGGCGGCATCGAGGCGGCGCCTGCGCTGAGCTCCGCGTGCGCATCGGCGAGCGCGTCCACGAGCCGGTCGAGGTCGAGCAGCTCGCGCACGTCGGACTGGGAGAGGACCAGCATCAGGAGATGCGCTTCAGCAGGCCGAGCGCCTGCTGGTTCCACGGCACCCGGTGCGTGACGCCGGCGGCCCCGACGCGTCCGCGGTTGGCCAGGTACCAGTCGTAGGTCTCGATCAGCGCGCGCTCGTTCGAGAGCCGCGGCTGCCAGCCCAGGATGCGCTGCGCCTTCGACACGTCGACGAAGGAGTCGCGGTGCGCCGTCTTGTAGTGCCATTCGGCCAGCGGGGAGAGGCGCAGCCGCTCGAGCGCGCCCAGGGTCAGCTCCGCCGGCTTGACCGGCACGGGCCGCAGCCTGGACGAGGAGCCGGCGTGGTCGATCAGCGACTGCAGGTCGGAACGCACGGTCCCGAAGTCCGTTGCGCCGACGTTCAAGGTCTCGCCGGCAGCGGCGGGCGTCTCGGCCGCGCGAACGAGCGCGTCGACGAGATCCTCGACGGCCAGCAGCTGGTAGCGGTTGTGCCCCTTCCCGAGGATGTAGATCCGGCGGCCCTCGCGGATCCAGTCGAACAGGATCTCGAAGACGCCGAGGCGCTCGGGCCCGATGAAGGTCTTCGGCCGGATGATCGTCGTGTCCACGGCCGCGACGCGGCAGAGCCCTTCCGCGTCGATCTTCGACTCGCCGTACGAGCCGACGCCGACGAGCGGATCGTCCTCCTCGATCGGATGCTTCTCCGGCACGCCGTACACCGCGGTGGAGGAGACGAACAGGACACGGCCGACGCCCGCGTCGCGAGCGGCGACGAGGACGTTCTCGGTGCCGCCGACGTTGACGCTCCGGATCGAGTCCCGCGAGGCCTGGATCGGCAGCGCCGCGGCGGCGTGGACGACGACGTCGGCGTCCGCGCAGAGCCTCCCAATCGCGTCGAGGTCGCGGACGTCGCCGCGCAGCTCCTCGACCGACCGCTCGAGCGCGGAATCGTCCAGCGGGACGACGTCGAGGGTGCGCACGTCGTGCCCGTCGGCGAGCAGGCGGCGCGCGAGGTGGAGACCGAGGAACCCGGCCCCGCCGGAGATCGCCCAACGCATCGGCGCCACGTTACTGGGAGGAGTCGAGCCTCCGCGGCGAAAAGGTTTGGTCCCATGCGGCGCCTACTCGTGATCGGCTTCGCCCTGCCCGTGCTCTGGCTGGCACCGGTGGCGTCAGCGCGCGTCGACCCGCAGGTCGCCGGGCTCCAGGTCGCGCTGCGCGCGTTCGGCGTCTACACGGGGCCGATCGACGGAATCGCCGGGCCGGGGACGAAACGAGGCGTCGTCCGGTTCCAGCGCCGGGTCGGCCTGCCGCCGGACGGCAAGGCCGGGGCCGCCACCCGTCGAGCGTTCGGGCCGCTCGGCACCCCACTCTTCGGCAGGCGGACGATGCGCCGAGGGCTCTTCGGCTGGGACGTCTCCGTCCTGCAGTTCCTGCTGGCGCGCCGCGGCGAGCTGGTACCCGTCGACGGCTACTTCGACGCCCGCACCGAGCGGGCGCTGCGGCGCTTCCAGCGCTCACGGCAGCTCGCGGCCGACGGCGTCGCGGGCTCGCACACACTCGCATCGTTCCGGCGGCGTGCCCCGACCGCCGTCAAGCCCGTCCTCGTCAAGGCGACCTCGACGACGCCTGCCAACCGCGTGCGCGCACTGCTCGACTACTGGTCGGGGCACTACGGCGTCGACCGCAAGCTCGTCCGCGCCCTCGCCTGGATGGAGTCGGGGTACCAGACGAACCTCACGTCGTCCGCCGGCGCGTGGGGCGTGATGCAGATCCTCCCCGTCACCTGGAACTACGTCGAGACAGTGCTGATCGGCGCCGACGTGCCGCGCACGGCCTCCGGGAACATCCGGGTCGGCGTCGTCTTCCTGCGCCAGCTCCTGCGCGAGTTCGGCGGCAACGAACGGAAGGCGCTCGCGGCCTGGTACCAGGGTCCCGCCTCGGTGCGGAAGCTCGGAGTCCTCGCCGAGTCGAAGGTCTTCGTCGCCAACGTGCTGGCGCTGAGGTCGAGCGCGCTCTAGCGGGAGACCGCGCGAGGCGGCTCCGGCGGCGCCTGCACGGGCGGCTGGGAGTCGACGAGGACGGCGGCCGCGAGCAGCACGGCCATTCCGACGAGGCTCTCCCCGACCAGGCTACGGC
The DNA here is from genome assembly GCA_963817105.1 of uncultured Actinomycetes bacterium. GTDB lineage: Bacteria > Actinomycetota > Thermoleophilia > Gaiellales > Gaiellaceae > 3-1-20CM-4-69-9. The sequence goes on along the minus strand of CAWFNA010000008.1, from coordinate 830,031 downwards.
GGAGCCGGCCGCTTCCGGCCGAGACGCGCGGCGCCGCCAGGAACCTGTGTGCCGCGCCCCACGCGAGCGCGAGCCCGACGAGAGCGAGCTTCACGAGCAGCACGTGGCCGTAGCCCGTCTGCCAGAGATCGGCGACCCGGGGCAGGCGCAGGATGCTCAGGTAGATCCCGGCCAGGAGGAGCACGCCGATCAGGATCGTCGCGAGACGAGAGAAGCCCAGGAAGGCGCGCCGGCGCAGCTCCGGTGCGAGCGGCCAGACGACGGCGCCGAGCTGGACGAGCCCGCCGATCCAGAGCATCGCGGCCGAGAGGTGCGCCCAGTCGGCGGCCTGCGACTTCCACGACGCTCCGGCGTCGACCGCCGAGTGGCCCGACAGCGACAGCCCGGAGGCAAACCCGAGGCCGAGCACGAACGCCACCCAGAGCAGGGCGATGCGGTCGGTCAGCCAGGAGAGGAACAGGAAGGCGGTGACGAGCGCGTAGCCGAGCGTCATCGCGATGAACGCCGTCCCGAAGCGCGTGCCGGTGGCGATCGGGGCGAGGTCGCCGTACAGGAGCCGGTCGAACGGCAGCTGCAGCGCGTCCTCGGCACGGAGGATGAACGCGAGCACGCCGATGTGGATCGCCGCCACCGCGCCGAGAGCGCTGACGAGGAGCGAGCGCCGCTCCACCCGCGCGGGGAGCGGCCCGCGCAGGACGATCAGCCGGAATGCCATCCCACCGAGAAGCAACGCGAGCGAGAGGAAGTACGCCCACCGGACGACGTCCTCCGTCCTCGTCGGGCCGGACGCGCCGAACGCCTCCGTCGGCGGCGGGGCGGGCACGCCCACGCCGAAGGTGAACACGCCGGACGTGACGTGGCCGTCGTTGGCGAGCACGTGCCAGCGGATCGTGTAGGCGCCGCGCCGCAGCGGCCTCAGCGGCGTCTCGACCAGGCGCCCGCCCGCGGCGAGATGTGGGCGGCGGGAGAGGATCCGGCCGCGGGCCGAGTAGACGCGGACCGAGAGCGCGACCGGGTCGACGCTCTCGCTGAACCGCAACTTGACGACCGCCGGCGCCGTGGCGAGGCGCTGGCGGAACGAGGGCACGGCGTGCTCGAGCGTGGCGTGCGCGTAAGCCACGGCCGGCGCAACGAGGGTGGCGGCCGCCGCAACGGCGATGACGGCGAGTCGCCTCACCGGCGCGGAACTCCCGCCTTCGGCGACAGGTGGCCGAAGACCGGTGCCACGTCGCGGTCTGAGTAGAGAAGCACGGCGATCACCACGAACACGAGCGCGAACGCGCTCGCGACCGGCACCGAGCGAGGCCGGAGCGCGCGAGCGAACGGCACGACGGCCGCGCCGACGAGGAGCCAGCCGAGCGCGTGGTGGAGGAACGCCGAGCGCTGGTAGAACCACGGGTTCTGCTCGTGGATCAGGAACGCCGCGCCGGAGACGAGGAACGTGACCGCGAACGTGAGCCGCCAGAGCGGGCTCTGCACCTTCCCGCGCACGAGCGCGAGCTCCGCGGCGCCCGCGGCCATCATCACCTCGGCCCAGGCGCCGTGCGCGAGCATGTGGATGGTCGAGCTCGTGAAGAACGTCATCACGGGCCACATAAGGAGGCCCATCAGGAAGAACGTCCCCGGGAAGAGGTAGGCGCGCCAGGGGCGGCGCCGCCAGACCTCGGTTCCCACGATCGCCTCCGCGAGCAACAGCAGTCCGAGAATCAGGAAGCCGGTCCCGAAGAGCCAGTGGACGTGCTCAGCGGGCGGCTGCATCGTCTCCGTCGTCTCCGTCGAGGTCCTCGATCAGCCCCGGCAGCACGAGGAAGTGGAACAGCAATCCGACGGCGATCACGAGCAGCGGCGGCTCGACGGCGAGCCACCAGAAGCTCTCGCCGCCGGGATGCAGCAGCGTCACGCGGTACGGCTGCAGGAGCGCCCACACGAAGCCGGCCGTGACCGTCAGCGGGCCGAGCACCGAGACGGCGCGGGCGCGGATCGATCGGGTTCGACGTGCTTCGAGTTCGCTGACGAGTTCGGCGTTCACGGCCTCCTCCCGAGGTCGAACGGACAGGGTCGGGCAGGCCCCGCGGACGCGTGTCGTGTCCGCGGACTAGGCGGCGAGCGGCGGCGGCCGGCTCTCGAAAGCCAGGCCGAAGATGCTGCGTGGAGTCGCGACGGCGTCGGCCGCCGGACGCGGCAGGAGGCGTGTGCCGTGGACCAGGCGCGACGCCCGGGCCGCGGTCTCTCGGGCGTAGCTCTCCCAGTCGGCGAGCCAGTCGGACACCGCGCCGTAGACGAGCGCGACCGCGACGGCGAGGACGGCGAAGACCGGCAGCGCGGACGTGTGCAGCCACGGGCCGAGCAGCGGCCAGCGGCCGGCGGTGATTCCCTCGGCGTCGGTCTGCACGAGGTAGATCGAGGAGGTCGAGAGGAACGCGAGCATCCAGAGCCGCGGGGACAACTGGATCCGGACCCGCGGCGCGCTCGGGCCGGCGGTGCCCAGAGCAGCGAGCCGGCGTCGCCCGGCGCGCGCAACCGCGTGGGCGCGCCCGAAGCGCCAGGCGACCCGCGCAAGCATGAGCGCGACCCCGACCTTCACGCAGATCAGGAGGATCGGGTAGTAGTCGGCGCCGGACGACACAGGCGACTCGACGTGGCTCCCGACGTCGAGCCGGTGCGCGAGGCTGCGCCCCGTCAGCTCGGCGACAAGCGCGAGCAGCCCGAGCGCCAGCCGCGCAAGGAGCCGCTGATGCCGCCGAGCCGTGTCCACCTCAACAGTGTGATCGCCGCGTCACAGGCTGGTCAAACGCCAATGTCATCTGATCAGCGTGACGAGGAAATCGTCGCTGCAGCTGTCCTCGAAGCCGACCAGGAAGATCCGCTGGTAGTGCCCGAGGGCCAGGCTTCCGTCGACGTACGGGATCTGCTCCGACCGCGGCCCGAGCAGCAGGGAGACGAGCCGCGAGCGCTCCGACGCCTCGCTGGGGACGAGTCGCTCGAGCAGGCACTCGAGATCCTCGAAGAACCCGCTTTCGCGCTCCTGCACGCGCACGAGCGACGGGTCGCCGTTCGGCGAGACGTACGCGATCCCGCTGCCGCCCGCATCGGCGACCTCGCGCCGGACGTCGTTCGTGATGTCCAGCACCGTCAGGGCGGGCAGAGCCGCCGCGATCGAGACGGGGATCTCGACCGACGTCACGAGGCGGCGACCTCGCGCGGCAGCCGGAAGTGGACGTCCTCGCGCGCGACCGTGATCTCCTCGTGGCTGTAGCCGAGCGCGGCGAGGCCGGCGAGCGTCGCCTCCACGAGCTCCTCGGGCGTCGACGCGCCGGCCGTGAGCCCGACCGTGGTGTGGCCGTCGATCAGGTCGCGGTCGAGCTCGCTCTCCCCGTCGATCAGCTCCGCGGTCGCGCCGGCGTTGCGGGCAACCTCGACCAGCCGCTGCGCGTTCGAGCTCGTCGGCGACCCGATCACGAGGATGAGAGTCGCCTCCTGTGCGAGGCGCTTGACGGCGTCCTGGCGATTCTGGGTCGCGTAACAGATGTCATCAGCTGCCGGCCGGCGGAGCGTACCGAACCGCCGCTCCAGGGCCTCGACGGTCGTGCGCACGTCATCGAGCGAGAGCGTCGTCTGGCTGATCACGGCGATCGGCCTGCCGCCGGAGTCGAGCTTCGCCGCCTCCTCCGGGGACTCGACGACGACGGTCGCCTCCGGCCGCTCGCCGCGCGTCCCGATCACCTCGACGTGGTCCGCGTGGCCGACGAGCGCCACCAGGTGGCCGGAGTCGGCGTAGCGGCGAGCCTCGGCGTGCACCTTGGAGACGAGCGGGCACACGGCGTCGACGACCCGCAGCCCGCGCTGCTCGCAGTTCTCGCGCACCGCGGGCGCGACTCCATGCGCGGACAGGACGCAGATCTCGCCGGACGGCACCTCGTCCTCCGAGTCGACGAAGACGGCCCCGAGCCGCTCGAGGCGCCGGACGACGTGGTCGTTGTGGACGATCTGGTGCCGCACGTAGATCGGCGGTCCGTGCTCGGCGAGGAGGCGCTCGACGATCTCGATCGCGCGGTCGACTCCGGCGCAGAACGACCGAGGAGCGGCCAGCAGGACACGCTTGGTCACGGCACTCACGCGATCGCCTCCAGGCCCTTCAGCGCCCGCCGTGCCCCGAGCGCGGCACGGCCGGTCACGAGCGGCTCGCGCAGGAACCCACGGAGGAACCCGAGCGCGTCGACCTCCCCGTTCGGCCTCGCGCCCCGGGCGACGCCGCCCAGGCGGCGCGTGGGGGTGTCGCTGATCGCCCGGATGCAGCCGGCGAGCCGGCCGCTGCGCGCCAGCGCGCCCGACTCCATGTCGACGGCGTCCGCGCCGGTCTCCGCGTGGAGCCGCGCGCGCTCCGCCGGGTCGTCGACGATCCGGGAGGCGCCGAGGATCGTCCCCGGCCGGGCCGGAGACACCCCGAGCGGGCCGCCCTCCCAGAGCACGACGCCGGACTCGTCGACCACGCGCGTCGCGTCGATCACCGTCCCGATCGGGAAGTCGCCGCGCAGCGCGCCCGCGATCCCGAACGAGACCAGCCGTTCGGCCGTCGGGACTCCGTTCGAGGCGCCGAGCCCGACGAGAGCCGTCGGCCCGAGCCGCCGGGCGATCCGCTCCTCCACCGTCATCGCGCAAGCGAAGGTCACGGAGGTCAGCCCGACAGCGTCCACGCCATGCTCCTGGCGCTCTCCTTCAGAGACGACGCGGCCTCGTACGCCGCCGACGGCTCGAAGCCGCTGTGGATGCCGCAGTGCTCGCAGCGCGGGTCGTTGCCCGGGCCGTACTCCTCCCACTCGATTCCGTCGAGCAGCGCGTCGTACGTCGGGAAGATGCCGTCCGTGAGCAGGTAGCAGGGGCCCTTCCAGCCGTACGGGTTGCGGGTGATCGACCCCCACGGCGCGCACGCCAGCTTCCGCTCGCCGGTGAGGAACTCCTGGTAGATCGGGGTCGCCAGCCAGCGGTAGCCGCGCTGCCGGGCGACCTTGCGGATGATCCGGAACTTCTCCTCGTGCTCGGCGCGGGTCATCGTCAGCGCGGGGTCGATCTGGGAGTACTGGTAGCCGGGCGCGATCAGCATCCCGTCGATGCCGACGTCGTTCGTGAGGTAGCCCATCATCTCGAGCACGTCGTCCACGGACGTCTCCTTGAAGACGGTCGTGTTCGTCGTCACGCGGAAGCCCGCTGCGCGCGCCTTCCTGATCGCGTCGACGGCGACGTCCCACAGGCCCGGGGTAGTCGCAGATGTAGTCGTGGATCTCGCGCATGCCGTCGAGGTGGACGACGAAGGTCAGCCGGTGGCTCGGCTCGAAGGCCTCGAGGTACTGCTCGAGCCGGAGCGCGTTCGTGCAGAGGTCGATGTTCTTGCCGAGCTCGAGCATCCCGGCGACGACGTCCTCGATCCCCTTGTAGACCAGCGGCTCGCCGCCGCAGATCGACACGACCGGCGCCGGGCACTGGGCGCCGGCGTCGACGCACTCCTCCACCGTGAGCCGCGCCTTGTTCGACTCGTACTCACGGATCTTCCCGCACCCGATGCAGGCGATGTTGCACGCGAGCGTCGGCTCGAGCATGAGGACGAGCGGGTAGCGCTCGCCCTTCCGCTGCTGTTGCGCGACGTACTTCCCGATCTGAACCGTCGAGCGAAGCGGGAACTTCATCCAGACAGCCTTTCTCTCAGCCTTCCAAGTGCCAGCACCGGAAAGGTGAGGCGGTAGAGGTGGTAACGGATCATGAAGTCGAGCGGAAACCCCGTGCCAGTGAAGTGCTGCTCGTCCCAGTCGCCGTCCGGACGCTGGATGCGGCAAAGATACTCGGCCGCCCTCCGAGTGGACAAGCGATCCGAGTCTCCCGCGGCAACGTAACTCATCAGCGCCCATGCGGTCTGGGACGGCGTCGCCGGGCCGCGGCCCCGCCAGGCCGGATCGTCGTACGAGAGGATGTCCTCGCCGAAGCCGCCGCTCGGCTGCTGCACCGAGTCGAGCCACTCGACCGCGCGACGCATGACCTTGTGCCCGGCGGGCATCCCGCACGCCTCGAGCGCCGGCAGGGCGGCGGCGGTGCCGTAGACGTGGTTGACGCCCCAGCGCCCGAACCAGGAGCCGTCCTTCTCCTGCTCGGCCAGGAGCCAGTCGAGACCGCGGCGCACCGAGCCCTCGTAGGCCCCGTCGGCGGCGAGCACCTCGAGCGCATGCGCGGTCACGTCCGCCGACGGCTCGTCGGTGACCTTGCCGAAGTCGACGATCGGCAGGCGGTAGAGCCAGTGCGCCTCGTTGTCGACGTCGAACGCGCCCCAGCCGCCGCTCCGCGACTGCATGCCGACCGTCCAGTCGAGACCGCGGCGGACGGCGTCCTCGCCGATACCGAGCCCGCGCAGCGCCATCGCGACGATCGTCGTGTCGTCGACGTCGGGATAGACGTCGTTCTCGAACTCGAACGCCCAGCCGCCGGGCGCGAGATCGCGGCGGCGAAGCGACCAGTCGCCTCCGACCGCCACCTCCTCGCCGAGCAGCCACCGGCCGGCCCGCTGCAGCGCCTCGTCGTCGGGAGACACGCCGGCGGCGAGGAGCGCGACGACCGCGAGCCCCGTGTCCCACACGGGCGACTGGCACGCCTCGGGGCGAAGCCGGTCGCCCTCGTCGATCGTGAATCCCTGCCAGCCCTCGACCGCGCGGCGGAACGTCTCGTCCTCGAGGCCGTGCCCGAGCGAGGCCAGCATCACGATCGCCCAGACCCACGGCGGCTGGATCCCGCCCCAGGAGCCGTCCGCCTCCTGCCGCTCGCGCACCCAGCGCTCGGCGACGGCCAGCGCCCGACGCCGCGTCGCCGACGGCCGCGCCGGCGCGCGCGTCTCGCCCGGCCGGGCGCCGAGGTCGCGCAGGTCGAGGTCGCTCGCGCGCACGGGACGCAGTGCCTGCACGACCGCGAGCGGCACCATCGTCCCGCGCGCCCAGCAGGAGAAGTCGTAGACGGAGAACGGCGCCTCCGCCGGCAGGAGGATCATCTCCACCGGCACGGGCGGGATCCGCTGCCACGGCCACTGGCCGAGCAGCGCGAGGAAGCACTTCGTGAAGATCCGGGCGCGCGGGATCCCGCCGCGGCTGCGGATGAAGTCGCGGGCAGCGGGGCCCGGGTCGATTCCGGCGAGCCGCAGGGCGGTGTACGCCTCGATCGTCGTGTCCAGGTCGCCCGGCCCCTCGAACCAGATCGCCCAGGTGCCGTCGGCCCGCTGCCGCGCGAGCAGCTCGTTCGCGATCTTCCGGTCGAGCTCCGGCGTGCGCAGCCCGAGGAAGTGGTGCCAGAAGAGGTGCTGCGCGATCATCGTCGCGTTCGACTCGAGCTCGCCCTTCCACCAGCCCTCCGGATGCTGCAGCTCGAGCAGGCGCGCGGCGCCGCGCTCCACCGCGCGATCGAGGGCGGTCAGCTCCGGTGCGATCGTCATGCGGCCACCCGGGCCGGCACACCGGCCAGGACCGCCCTCGCGGCTGCGCGGCCGCTGCGGACCGCCTGCTCCATCGTCGGCGGCCAGCCGGCCGTCCACGCGCCGGCGACCGTCCCCGGCTCCGGGCGTTGAAGGCCCGGCCGCAGCGCGATCGTCGCCTCGGGCTCGCGGCTGACGCGCGACCAGAGCAAGTCGGCGCTGCCCAGCCGCTCGGTCAGCGCCCCGGCGAGCAGCTCGACCAGCTCCCGGCCGCGCAACTCCATCAGCTCCGGCGCACCGCTCGACACGACGGTGAGGTACTGGCCTCGTTCTGGCGCGTGCCCCGTCAACCGGCCGCGATCGAAGACCCAGTGCGCCGGGCTCCCGAGCAGCGCGGCGAGCTCGTGCTCCAAAATCCGGCGGTCGAAGAGCAGGTGAGCGCTCACGATCGGCGACGGCTCGAACGCCCAGGTCTCGCCGAGCAGCCGGCCGGCCTCGTCCGGCGTCACGGCGACGACCACGGCGTCGGCCGCCAACGCTCCGACCTCCTCGATCCGCACGCCCGTTCGCACGTCGGCGCCCGCGTCCTCGAGCGCCCGGTGCGCGGCCTCGCCGTGGAGCTCGGCGAGCGGCGCGATCGGGAGCACGACATCGCTCGCCGCCCGGCCGGACCGAAGCGCCGTGCGCACCGTGAACAGCGCGGCCTCGGCGTCGACCTCGTCGGTGCGCAGGTTCAGCGCCGGCCGGACGAAGACGTCCCAGAACCGGTCGATCGCGACGTCGCTCTGGCCGGCGTCGCGCAGCAGCCGGCCGAAGGTCCGTCCGCGCGGCTCCAGGCGGTCGACGCGCGCGAGCAGGCCGAGCACGCGCAGACGGTCGCGGAGGGAAATGTGCCGGTAGCGGAGCAGCGGGACGAGCCCGTAGCCGATCGTCGCCACCCGCCCCCGCTCGTCGATCACCGGCAGCCGCAGGCGCATCCTCCGCACGCCGCCCGAGCTGCCGATCCGCTCCAGGAAGGCGAGGTACTCCTCGAAGCAGCCGAGCGCGATGTGCTGGCCGTTGTCGGGCGGCGGCTCGGGGTCGCCCTCGCGCGCCGGCAGCGTCTGCACCTTCCCGCCGAGGGTCGGGCGCGCTTCGTAGAGCGTCACCTCGACGCCGGCGTCCACGAGCTCCAGCGCGGCGGCGAGCCCGGCCAGGCCGCCGCCGACGACCGCGACCCTCACCAGAGGCCCTGTCCGACGATGCGGAGCTTGGTCAGCGTCGAGAGCTGCGGCGGCCCGTCGAAGACGTCGAAGCCGTTCGCCTCGATCCGGTCGAGCGTCGCGCGGTAGAGGCCGGCGAAGGTGGAGACGCAGAGGCTGCTCCGCGAGTCGAGCGATCGCAGGAGCCCCAGCCCGTCCTGGAGGTAGACCCGGGCGCGCTCGGACTGGAACGTCATCAGCGCCCGCCAGGCGTCGGTCGCGTCGCCCTCGGCGATGTCCGACTCGGTCACGCCGAACGACGCGAGCTCGTCCTGCGGCAGGTAGACGCGGCCGAGCTCCCAGTCCTCCGGGACGTCGCGGATGATGTTGATCAGCTGCAGCGCGATGCCGAGCGTCTCCGCGCGCACGACGTCGTCCGAGCCGTAGACGGCGACGCACGCGATCCCGACGGCTCCTGCGACCTTGCGGCAGTAGCCGACGAGCTCGTCGAAGCTCGCGTAGCGCGTCTGGTCGAGGTCCTGGAGCCCGCCGGCCACGAGCGCGTGCAGCGCCGAGTCGGGGATCGGGAAGCGCCCGCGAGCGTCCGCGAGCGCGACGAGGGTCGAGTCGTCCCCGGGCGGTCCGTCGAGCGCCCCGCCGAGCTCGCTCGAGCCCGCTGCGCTTCTCCGCGGTCGGCAGGTCGCCGTCGGCGATGTCGTCAACGCGCCGCGCGAACGCGTAGATCGCGGCGATGGCGCGGCGCTTCTCGCGCGGGAGCACCATGATCCCGTAAGCGAAGTTGCGCGCCCGCCGGCGCGTCAGTCGCTCGACCTCGGCGTAGGCCTGGCTGGCCGTCACCGTGCGAAGGCTGCCAGAGCGAGGCGTGTCCGCGACGGGCGGGGACGTTGCGTGAACACGTCCCAGTCCGCGCGCTCGAGCGCCTCGAGCGCCGCCAGCCCTCCGCGGGCGAACAGCCCGACCGCCCGGCCCACACGCCCGCCGATCAGCGCCTGCAGCGTCCGGCCCGCCGCCAGCAGGGCGCGCGCCCGCTCCGCCTCGAGCTCGAGCAGCCCACGCAGCTCGGGCGACGGCCGGTCGAGCGCCGTGACGTCGAAGCGGCGGCGGTCTTCCGCGGGCAGGTAGATCCGGCCGAGGCCGAGGTCGCGCGGCACGTCCTGGAGGAAGTTGACGAGCTGGAGCCCCGTGCACACGTCGTCGCTCGCGCCCACGAGCTCGGGCTCGTCGGCGCGCCGGAGCAGCCCCAGCACGAGCCTGCCGACCGGATCGGCCGAGTGGCGGCAGTAGTGCTTCAGGTCGGACCAGGTCTCGTAGGACGCGATCCGCTGGTCCATCCGGTTCGCCTCGATCAGGCGCAGGAACGGCTCGCGCGGCAGGTCGAACTCGCGGATCGTCGGCTGGAGCACGCGCATGACCGGCCACGTCGGCTCGCCGTCGTAGCAGGCCTCGACCTCGCGCTCGAGCTCGTCCAGGGCGGCGAGGCGGTCATCTTCGATCTCGTCGCCGAGGATGTCCACGAGGCGGGCGAAGCCGTAGAGAGCGCGGAGGTGCGGCCGCAGCCGGCGAGGAAAGAGCAGCGACGCGACCGGGAAGTTCTCCGTCCGCGCGCGCCGGGCGACCGTCACGACGTCCATGCCGAAAGATCACCGTTCGGGCGCGGCCGCGTCAACCGGAGGCCACGGTTGCGGAGCCTCGTCCCCCGATGGTCTAATCGGTGGGCGCCGGTCGCCAAGACCCCGCCGTGCGGCGCTCGTCCCCTGGGACAACGAGGAGGAGGCTTGAGCAACGGAGACCGGTCCGACGACGGGAGCGCTGCTCCCGGCCTGCGCAAGGCCGCCGTGCTGTCCGTCGACACCACGGAGGACGCAGCCGTCGTGCGCCTCGGCGGGGAGCTCGATCTCTACAACGCCCCGACGGTGCGCGACGCGTTGCTCCAGGCGTCCGCGGAGCGACCGGAGAAGGTCGTCGTCGACCTCTCCGAGGTCGAGTTCGTCGACTCGACGGCGCTCGGAGTCCTGATCGAGGCACGGTCGAGGCTCTCGAACCGGAACGCCTTCCTGCTGGCGGGACCCGGTCTCGAGACCCGGCGCGCGCTCGAGATCGCAGGCCTCGACCGCCACTTCGTCGTCCACGAGACCGTGGACGACGCGCTCGCCGACTAGCGTGGGGGGAACCCGTGGTTCCCCCCACGCTCAACCAGCCATCGAGGCGGCCGGCGTTTCCTCCGTCATCTCTCCGCGGCGGATGAGGAGAAGGTTCGCGACGAAGGCGGCGGCGCCCAGCGCGGCGAGCACCCAGAAGGCGAGGGCGTAGCCGTCAGTCAGGGTTTGCAGCGTCGGCTGCCCACTGCCGATGTGGCTCGTGAACACCGTCGAGACGAGGGCGACTCCGACCGCGCCGCCGATCTGCTGCGACGTGTTGATCAGGCCCGAGGCGAGCCCCGCCTCCCGCTCCGCGACCCCGGCCAGGGCCGCGATCGTGACCGGCACGAAGGAGAACGCGATCCCGACGCCGACGAAGAGGTAGCCGGGCAGGAGATCGGTGGCATAGCTCCCGTCGACCGGGATCTGCGTGTACCAGACCATCCCGGTCGTCAGCAGCGCGAGGCCGACGGCGAGGATCGGCTTCACGCCGACGCGCGTCACGAGCGCCTGGGCGACGCCGGCCGCCAGCACCGCCGTCCCGGCCGTCGCGAGGAACGTGAGGCCGGCCTTGAGCGCGGAGAAGTGGAGGACGCCTTGCACGTACAGGGTCAGCAGGAAGAAGTTCGCGAAGATGACCCCGCCCAGCAGCGTTGCCACCACGTTCGCCCCGGCAACGGTCCGCACCCGGAAGATCCGGAACGGCATCAGCGGCGACTCGACTGTCCGCTCGATCACGAGGAACGCCGCAACGAGACCCACGGAGACGATCAGCAGGATGATCGTCCGTGCCGAGTCCCAACCCACGAACGGCGCGCGCGAGAGCGTGTAGACGAACAGCGCGAGACCCGCGGTGATCGTGATTGCGCCGAACGGGTCGAACTGCCGCCCGGCGCCCTGCACCCGGCTCTCGCGGACGATCCGAGGCGCCGCCACGAGCACGAGGGCCCCGACCGGGACGTTGACGAAGAAGATCCACTCCCAGCCGGCGTACTTCGTCAGCACGCCGCCGAGGAGGACGCCCGCGGCCGCGCCGCTCCCGCCCAGGGCGCCCCAGATCCCGAGCGCCTTGTTCCGCTCCGCCCCCTCCGTGAACGTCGACGAGACGATCGAGAGCGCGGCCGGCGAGATGATCGCGCCGCCGACGCCCTGCACCGCGCGGGCGGCGATCAGCACGCCTTCCGAGTTCGCGAGCCCGCAGACGAGCGAGGCGAGCGAGAACAACACGACGCCGACCATGAAGACGCGGCGCCGGCCGAGCAGGTCGGCTGCCCGGCCGCCGAGCAGCAGGAAGCCGCCGAACGTGAGCGCGTAGGCAGTGACGACCCACTGGATGTTCTCGCGCGAGAAGTTCAGGTCTTGCAGGATCGTCGGCAGGGCGACGTTCACGATCGACACGTCGAGGATCGTCATGAAGAACGCCGTCCCGACGACGGCGAGGGCGAGCCAGCGGCGGGGGTCGAGCTCGGGCGTAGCCAAGAGGTCTCCTTTACGGGCGAACGAGCGGGTGCAGCTTGGATCTTGCCGAGTCGCCCGGATCTACATCGGCAGCTTGCGGGCGTACTGCAGCTCGGCCGGCCCGAGCTGGCTCGCCCGCGTCTCGCCGGTCGTCTCCCAGCCCTCGCGCTCGTAGAAGCGGCGCGCGCGGGTGTTCGCCTCGACGACCCACAGCGTCGCCACCGTCGCGCCGCTCGCGCGGATCTCGGCGAGGACCGCCTCCGTGAGCTCCTGTGCGGCACCGGTTCCCCACGCCGCCGGGACGACGTAGAGGTCGCGGAGCTCGGAGCCGACACGCACCGCCTCGCCGACGATCTCGCCGCCCCGCTCCGCGACGAGGACGGAGGCGTCCGGCGGCAGCTCGGCGAGCGTTGCGCGGAGCCGCTCGACCCGTTCCTCGAAGGGCACGAGCTCATCGAGCGGGCGGCCGGCAATCGGGGCGAGCGTCGCGTCCCACGCGGCCTCGTGCGCACGCGTGAAGGCCTCGGCGTCCTCGAGCCGCGCCGGACGGACCGCGACGTCCGTCACCCTGACCGGAGCGCCGCGACGAGCCGGTCGTCGTCCTCGCGCTCGCGGACGGTGATCCGCATCGCGTCGGGAAGCCGCCGAACGGCGAGGCCCTGCCGGAGGAGCCGGTCGGCCACCTCGTCAGCTCCCTCGAGCGGGACGTACAGGAAGTTGCCCTCCGATCGCCACGGGTCGAGGCCGATCCGGCGCAGCTCGCCGGCGAAGCGCTCCCGCTCCTCGACGATCGGGCGGACGTCCGGCGGGTCCTCGAGCCCCGCGAGCGCGAGCGCGACGGAGAGCGTCGAGATCGGCGCCGGCGCCTGGCGGCGGTTGAGCTCCTCCGCCACCTCGCGGCCGGCGAGCGCGTAGCCCACCCGCGCGCCGGCGAGGCCGAACGACTTCGAGAACGTGCGGACGACGACCACGCCGTCCTCGATCCGATCGGCCGCCGTGACGCCGCAGTACTCGAAGTACGCCTCGTCGACGAGCAGCGGCCGCGCACCTGGGAGCTCGCCGACCTCGCCCGTCGGGTTGTTCGGGCGGCAGCAGATCGTCAGGGCCGGATCGTCTTCCCCGACGTCGGCGCCGGCAAGGAAGACCGCGATCCGGAAGAGCGGGTAGGTCGGGTCGTTCGCGATCGCGACGCGGTCGCCGCGCCCCGCGAACGAGCGCACGACGAGCAGGATCACGTCGTCGGCGCCTGCCCCGAGAACGACGTTCTCCGGCGAGACGCCCGCGTACGCGGCGATCGCCTCGGCGATCCGCGGATAGCCCCCGTGCGGGTACGTGTGGATCCGGGCCAACTCCTCCAGCAGCGGCTCCGGGCGCGCGTACGCGGGCGGGCGCGGGCTCGTGTTGCCGTCGTACCGGACGACGTCCTCGGGTGGCAGGCCGGCGTAGCGCGCGATCCACTCCGTCGAGGGGGCGTCATACGAGGCGTACTGGCCGGGGAGCAGCCGCATGATCTCCATACGATGACCGAACGGACAAGGACGGTGGAGCTCGGCGGCCGGCCGCTCGTCCTGCGCTCCTGGGGTGACGCCGACGCCCCCGTCCCCTGTACGTCCACGGAGCCGGTGACGACGGCGGCCAGGCCGCGCCGCTCGCAGCCGCTCCCGCGCACAGGTGGGCGGGTCGTCGGACGCCGGAGCTGCCGTCGCGATAGGTCGCGACTGGCTCGAGGCTCAGTAGCTGAGCCCCTCGCCGCGGGCGAGCACGCGCACGGTCTGCCGGAGGATGCCGAGGTCGTGGCGCACGAGCGCCCAGGCGCCGAGCCTGTTGTAGGCCGCCACGTAGCGCTCGTCGAGGTCGGCGTAGAGCTGGTCTCCGCCCTTGCTGACCTGCGCCGGCCCCGACAGGCCCGCGACGATCCTCAGGCGGTAGTCCTGCCCCTCCGCCACCTGCCGCTCGACGAGCTCCGGCGGCCACGGACGCGGGCCGACGAGGCTGATGTCGCCGCGGAGGACGTTGAGGAGCTGCGGCAGCTCGTCCAGGTACCACGGCTTGAGGATCCGGCGGCCCGCCCACGTGAGGTTCCCGGGATCGGCCTCGAGCAGCCGCGCATGGCCTCCTCCCCGCGCGAGCGCGTCGCGCCGGAGCGTCCGGAACTTGAGCAAGTCGAACGTCCGGCCCCGGGAGATGCGCGGCTCGCGATAGAGGAACGTCCCTCGGTCGCGCGGGGCGACGAGCATGTCGAGCCCCATCGCCGCCAGCACGATCAGCATGATCGGGGAGAGGACGAACAGCAACGCGCCGGCGAGGAGCTTGTCGAACAGGCGCTTTGAGAGACGATACGGCACCACCGGTGCCGTACTCTGACGAGCCGGCTTACCGCACGAGCTTGCCGCTCGGCGGCACGACGAGCCACGTGCCTCCGAACTCGGCCACGCCTGGCACCTCACCTGGCCAGGCCCGGCGTCCACGTAGTAGTGAGAGGCTGTGCTCATGCGTGAGCTGCGCCCGGGTGTCTGGCATTGGCAATCGCCGCATCCCGGCTGGAACGAGGAGGAGGAGTGGCCCGAGGCTGTCTCGTCGTATGGGATCGAGCTCGGCAACGACTTCGTGTTGTTCGATCCGCTCGCCGTTCCCGACGAGCTACGTGAGCGCGCGACCGCCGTCGTCCTGACGGCGCCCTACCACGAACGCGATGCACGTCGGCTCGGCCTCCCGGTGCATACGCCGCCGGCAGACACCTGGCAGGACTGGGTCGAGAAGTTCGGCATCGACCCCGACCGCGTGCGCGGCATGGAGAGCGAGGACCTTGCCTGGCTGCGCGCGGGCAGAGGCGAAGGGCACTTTCACGGCCCCGGAGCGTGGCCGTTCGGCATCACTGCCTACGCGGGCCGCGAGGACAACGATCTCATCCTGTGGCTCCCGTCGATCGGCGCGATCGTCACCGGCGACTCGCTCTCCGACTTCGGCGATGGACTGGACATCTGGATCGGCGATCGCAAGCACGTGACGCGCGACGATGTCGTCCAACGGCTCCGTCCGCTGCTCGACCTGCCGGTCGAGCTCGTACTGCCCGCGCACGGCGAGCCGACGGATCGCGTTGCGCTCGTGCGCGTTCTTTCCTGAGCGCCGGCGGCAAGATCCAGGCTCAGGAGTCGTCGCGCGAAGGCAATCGGGAATAGAGACAACTCTGTAGTTGAGGAGAGAACGCTCGGCTGCCCGAGTGTGCGGGAATGTCTCTTGAGCGGTCTGTTGTCGCCTAGGCCGCGACGCGCCGATATCCGCCGCTGACCCAATCGACGACAAGGCGGCCGTATTCGTCCGCTGCTTGCTCCCACGCGAAGTGACCGGCGTCGAGAGGATGGATCTCGCTGTTTGGGAGGAGGTCGTTACTCGCTCGCGCTCAACGAAGCATCGAGCCGCTCGACACTGTCGAGCGCTTCTTCGCGTCACGCGCTCCAGACCCACGCTGAGCATAGGAAGGCGCAAGAGCTGCGAGGGCAGCGGCTCGGCTCCCTGGGGAGGAGTGCCTGGGACGGATCCCTCGCGTGCGCAAGTGTTCGGGAATGTCTCTGAAGAAGTGACGCTTGATCTGGCGGGGAACCGATGAGTTTTCGCTGGCCTGCCGGTCTCCACCGCGTACGGATCCGTAGGCGCCCAGAACGTTCTCGCCCACATCAACGAATTCGGGAGGCAACTTGAAGCTTCTTCTCACGTCCGCTGGCATCAAGAACGCGAGCATCCACGACGCGCTGGTCGACCTGCTGGGCAAACCGATCAGCGAGTCCAGCGCCCTCTGCATCCCCACCGCGATGTACGGGCACCCCTGGGTCGGTCCCGGCGAGAAGGCGTGGCAGTTCATCAGTGGACAAGAACCCAGCTGCCCGATGTGCGAGCTGGGCTGGAAGTCCTTGGGAGTGCTGGAGCTGACCGCGCTACCCAGCATCGACGAAGAACGCTGGGTTCCCCTGGTCCAGGAAACCGACGTCCTGCTCGCCTCAGGCGGCGATGCCCTGTACCTGTGCCACTGGATGCGGCAGTCCGGGCTGGCAGACCTGCTGCCGTCGCTGGACGAGACGGTCTGGGTGGGGCTGAGCGCCGGGAGCATGGTGATGACCCCCAGGATCGGGGACGACTTCGTCGGCTGGAAGCCGCCCACCGGCGGCGACGAAACGCTCGGAGTCGTCGACTTCTCGATCTTCCCGCACGTGGATAACGAGGACCTGCCGTGGAACACGATGGCCAACGCAGAACGCTGGGCAGGCGGCTTGCCGGGTCCGGCGTACGCGATCAACGACGAGACCGCCATCAAAGTGGTCGACGGGACCGTCGACGTCGTCTCCGAGGGGCACTGGAAACTGCTCACGGCCTAGGACGGAGACGAGGGCGAGCGTCCTCTCTCTCGACCCACGCTACTCAGTGACGCGGCCTTGGCGTCCGAGCGCACGCTGTTAGCATCGCCGTCGTGGCCAAGGAGGTCATCAGCACCTCCGAGGCGCCCGGGGGATTCGCAGGCTACAGCCAGGCGATCAGAGCGAAGGGCGTGGTGTTTGTGTCGGGCCAAGGCCCGTTCGATCCAGCGACCGGAGACGTTGTCGGAGAGACCATCGAGGAGCAGACGCGGCAGTGCCTGCGGAACGTGGAAGCGATCCTGAAGGCCGCGGGATCCACGATGGACGACGTCGTCCAAGCCACGTTCATCCTCCTCGACGAATCCGACTTCGCCGGAATGAACGAGGAATGGAATCGCTGGTTCCCGACGAATCCGCCCGCACGACAGGGGGCAAAGCTCCCGATCAGCCCGAAGGGCATGCGAATCTCCATCGCAGCCATCGCCGTCTCATAGCGCCCGGTCGTCGTCTCCACACGTGACACTCGGCGATCAGTCAGCAACGCACTAGCGCCGGCGTCATCGATCCAATCCTCTGTTCTGTCCTATTGATCCACGCTGCTTAGTTGAGTACGTGGATGGACCCGAGGCCGTGCGCGGTGCGGTAGTTGAGGATCTTCTGTGCCGTCAGCGGCAGGACACCGGGCTGGGCCAGCGTTCAGGAATGCCTTTTGAAGGAGATTCTTGAGCTAGCCCGTCGGCATCTCCCCGCCCGTGTGGGCGAATGTCTTGTTGACGATCTTCCACGCGCCGTCGATCTTTGCCAGGGTGAAGAAGTCGACGAAGGAGATGTTGCCCCAGCAGCCATCTTCCTCCAGTCGCACAGTGGCAGCGTCGCCGACCTGCTCGATGGCAGTGAGCCGGGCGCTGAACTCGCCGTTGCTGTCGAGCGGCTGAGCAGCGAGCGTCTCGATCATCTGGGCGATCGGCATGTCGAACCGCTGGCCGCCGATCGACCCAAGCATCCAGGCCGCTTCGTGAAACGTCTCCTTCAACTTCGCGGCGTCACCCTTCGAGGCGCCGTCGATGTAGAGCTGGATCGCCTGCTCGATCGCCGCCTGCTCTGTTGCGGTGGCATCTGTCGTCGCCATGGTGTCCCCTTGTCGGTGGTGGCCGATCCTACCCGAGCCAGGTGTGTGACGATCAGGCAGTAGCGGCCTGAGGGGCGCGAGCGTACTGTCGCTAAAGAGAGCGGGAAGTCGGGGATAAAGACAACTCTGTAGTTGGCGAGAGAACTCCAGACTGCGCCAGTGTTCCGCAATGACGCCTGACGGCGACCCTGCTTTTCGTCTGAGGCGCACGTCTCGCTTCTGAGAGGATGGCACTCCCAACGACATTCGGAGAGCAGATGCCCGACGCCAGAGACGTGATCCTCAAGCACATCGACGCGTTCAACGGCCGTGACAGCGACGCCGACCCGTGGGCCGCCGATGCGGAGTTCACCGCGCCGGGTGCCCAGGTCAGCGGCCGCGACAACGTCATCGGTTTCATCGACGTGTTCCAGGAAGCGTTCCCGGACCTACGCCTCGAGATCGAGGAGCTCCTCACCGACGGGCCGGCCGCAGCGGCCGAAGGGATCATGACCGGCACCCATGATGGTGTCTTCCACACGCCGAACGGCGATGTCGCGCCGACAGGACGAGCCATGGCGCTCCGGTGGGCGGCGGTTTACGTCACCGAGGGCGACACGCTGAAGTCCGAGCACCTGTTCTTTGACCAGATGGACTTCCTCGGCCAACTCGGCCTCCTCCCCGGCTAGCGCCGGAGAGCCTTCGCCTCGCCTGCGCCAGGGTCCTCCCCCTCGATCCAAGCTAGTCAGGTATTACCGCTACTCCGTAGTTGAAGAGGGAACCCTCGCCTCGGCCAGCGATCACGAGTGTCCGTCGAGCCAGTTCATGAGGATGCGTTGGTAGTCGGCCGAGAGGCTTCCGTCGGACAGCGTCAGGTCGTGCTCAGCATCGGGGATGACGACGATCTCGACTTCTTCGCCGCGGGCTGCGCGCCAGGCGGCAATGCTCGTCTCAACCGGCGTCCAGGAATCGGCCTGACCGTAGAAGAGCAGTGTCGGCACGCGGACGCGCGCAAAGATCGGGCGCGGGTCGAAGTCCATTTCCTCGATCCATAGACGTCGGCTGTCCTCGTCGAGCAGCGTCGGTGGTAGCCATAGGTGTGAGCACCACGGCTTCTCGATCACGGCCGCAAGCTCAGCGGCGAGTGCCTCGTCCCGTTCGCTGGGCCTCTTATGCACCCAGTCGTCGAATCGCTGTCGCAGGTTGAGGGCGCGGGCGACCACGTCGTCCCCATAGCCGGCGAGCCGGAGTTGGCACTCGACCGCGTACATCATCTGCTCGGAAGGCTTGACCCCGGTCGACGCAATCAGGGCGAGGAACGCGACCTCTTTCGACCGAGCCGCGGCGAGCGGGCCAATCCAGCCGCCCTGGCTAAAGCCCCACAGCCCGACCCGGTTCGCCTCGATTGAGGCGAGTACCGCCAATGCATCGTCGACTTGGAGCTCGAAGCGACCACCTGTCGGCTCGCCGGTGGACTCACCCTCGCCACGCCGGTCGAAGGTGACGACCCCGATCCCAGCCCGCGGGAGCAGCTCGTGCAGGTGGGTGTAGAGCGGATGGTCACGCGTCCCTGCGCTCGCACCGTGGAGAGCCACGACCGCGGTTTCGCCAGCCGGCGAATAGCTTGCCGCAAGAGCAGCCCCATCCACCAGAATCTCCAGCTCCTCCATCGCCAGCCAAAGACGTTATGCACACCTCGGGACCTGACAGTCACCTGGGCCAGCGTTCGGGAATGTCCCCTGGTTGCGGGCCGGGCCAGACGCCCTTCCCCGGAGGCACCAAGGCGTACGCCGGCCTGCGCGGGCGAGGACTCGAGGCTCGGTCGCAGCCTCTCTGCCCCGGCCCCCCAACGGGACCGTCCGGCGCTAAGACCTTATGCGGGCGTTGGCCCGCGCGAGCGTCCTCTCCCTGGGTCGGTAGTCGGGTATTGCCGCTACTCAGTAGTCACGCATCGCACCCCGGCGGGATGAGGTCGTCGTCGTCCCGGACAGGTCCACGACGGTCCGGCAACATCCGGCCATGACGATCACGACCAGAGGCAGAGGGCCTGCCGGCGGAGGACTCGCCGCGCGTTGGCGAACGCCGGGCAGGACGGTCGACGGAGCTCGGCCAAAACGGCGGTGACGCGTCGACGCGACGCCGTCTCGTCGCAGTGCCGGCGGGCGCCATCGCCGACGCGCCGCGCCGGGAACGTCTACGCCGAGACGGTCGAGGCTACGACCAGCATCCAGGTGTTCGGGATGCCGAGCAACGCCGTCCTCGAAATGCTGGAGCGCCAGGCGGGGGGTGGTGTGCCGCTGAGCGTTAAGCCGTTCCACCTCGGCGGCTTCACACGCGGACGGGTAGGTGAGCTCGGAGGGATGCCGCTACTCCGTAGTTGAGGAGAGAACGCTTGGTTGAGCCAGTGTTCCCGGATGACGCCCTAGGATTGCGCCGTGCCGTTCACGCTCACGAACATCAAGGAAGATCTGGAAGACATCGGCCCCAGGTTCGACGGCGCGCCGGACCTGGAGTTCCGCGCTGCGACCAAGGCGCTCCAGCTCGAGAAGTCCGCCCTGAGCTACCAGCGCGTCCCGCCCGGCTATCGCTTTCCGTACGGCCACACGCACATCGAAGCAAGAGGAGGTGTACGTGGTCCTGCGCGGGAGCGGGCGGATGAAAGTCGACGACGAGATCGTCGAGCTCAAGGAATGGGACGCGGTGCGCGTCCCGCCCGGTATGTGGCGAGGCTACGAGGCCGGGCCGGAGGGCCTCGAGATCCTCGTCATCGGCGCGCCCAACCTCGGCGAGGATCCGCGCGAAGACGTCGATGGCCAGCGCGACTGGTGGGAGGGTTCGGTAGTCGGGCGATGACTTTCGGAGCGCCGGAGTCTCCTCTGTGTCGTGCGTTCAGCGTGACTGGAACGCCTCGAGACGCTCGAGGCTCGTAGCCGGCCACAGCTTCTGCGTGTCGTAGTACGTCGTGAACGCCGGGGTCGACTCCGGCAAGGTGAGCCAGGGGACCTTCGACCGCGTGAAGATGTGCACATCCGGTTCGACAACAGACGGATCATCGAGCGTTCCGGCGCGAACGAACAGCACACTCTTGCGGGTGTACGTGCTCCAAACCGCCGTCTCGCATGCCGGGCAGCGATAGACCTGCTGCCGCTTCGACCCGGAACGGGGAACTGGCACGCGCTCGGGCGCGCCCGCGAGCAATTCGACGCGATCGCTCTCAATCAGCACGTTGATCACAAACGCGCTGCCCGTCTGGCGCTGACAGTTGAGGCAATGACAGCAGTGGACGAAGAGTGGCGGCCATCTGAGTCGGTACCGCAGCTCACCGCACGCGCACCCGCCCTCCATCGCCGAACGGTCGCGCCGCACGCGCACGCGTTACACGCCCGGCGAGAGCGCGCGGCCGAGGATCATCGGCCGGATGATCGACGGGCTCTTCGGCAGATCGCCGTGCCGGAGCTCCTCGACGTCGAAGCCGGCCGCCTCGATCCGCTCGAGCGTGGCGCGGTTCGCGTGGCAGCCCATCGCGACGATGCTCCACGGCCGGTCGAGGCGGTCCTGCCGGCGCGCGATCTTCGGGTCGTCGGCGCGGACGTGCTCGATGAAGAGGAGCCTGCCGCCCGGCTTAAGCACGCGGCGGACCTCCGCCAGTGCCCCGTCCTGGTCGCGCACGGAGCAGAGCACGAGGGTCGAGACGACCGTGTCGAACGAGCCGTCTTCGAAGGGCAGCTGCTCGGCCGGGGCCCGGACCGCGCGCACCTCCCGACCGGCCTCGGCGGCGCGCCGCTCTGCCCGGCGGAGCAGGCCGGCGCCGGGCTCGGTGATCACGATCCCCTCGACGTCGGCCGGGTAGTGGCGCACGTTGAAGCCGACGCCCGCGCCGATCTCGAGGACGCGCCCGCGCGCGTGCTCGAGCACCGAACGGCGGTGCGGCCCGAACTCGGGCTCGGAGCGCTCGCCGAGGAACTCCGCGATCGCGGGGCCGATCCGGTCCTTGAACAGGCTCACGTCGCGGCTCAGGATGACGACCTATGGCCGCGACGCGCAAGTACGACCTCTATAGCGACGACTTCCGGCGGGCGACCTACGAGACGTTCGAGCGGATGCGCGCAGACGACCCTGTCTTCTGCCAGCCCGGCATCGACGGCGAGACGATGATCTGGTTCGTCAGCCGACATGACGACGTCGTGTCGGTGCTTCTCGACGACGAGCGGTTCGTCCGCGACCCGGCGCTCGCGCTCACGCCGGAGCAGCTGGAGGCGTGGTCGACCGGCCTGCCGGAGTCGTTCGCGTTCATCGACCAGCACATGCTCAACCGCGACGGCAACGACCACCGTCGGCTGCGCCGGCTCGTGACCAAGGCCTTCACGCCGCGAATGGTCGAGCTGCTGCGCCCGCGGATCCAGGAGATCGCCGACGACCTGCTCGACGCGGTCGAGGGACGCGGCGAGATGGATCTCGTCGAGGAGTACGCCTTCCCGCTGCCGATCACGGTGATCGCGGAGCTGCTCGGGATCCCGGCCGCCGACCGAGACCGCTTCCGACGCTGGTCGAACGCGATCGTCACGCCGGCGCTGACCCCGGACGCGATGTCCGAGTTCGGCGGGCTGATGACGGATTTCGTCGCCTACCTGCGCGGGCTGTTCGAGCGGCGCCGCGCCGAGCCGGCCGACGACCTCGTCAGCGCGCTCTTGCAGGTGCGCGACGGCGGCGACGCGCTCAGTGAGCAGGAGCTCTTCAGCATGGTCGTCCTGCTGATCGTCGCCGGCCACGAGACGACCGTGAACCTGATCGCGAACGCGGTGCTCGTGCTGCTCGAGCATCCGGACCAGCTTGCGGATCTGCAGGAGGATCCGGCGCGCGTCCCGGCGGCGATCGAGGAATGCCTCCGGTTCGACGGCCCGGTCGAGCGGACGCTGAACCGCTGGGCGACCGAGGACGTCGAGGTCGGCGGCCAGACGATCCGGCGTGGCGACACCGTGATCACGATCCTCGGCTCGGCCAATCGCGACCCGGTGCGCTTCCCGGAGCCGGACGTCCTCGACGTCGACCGCGAGGACACGAAGCACCTCGCCTTCGGCCGCGGAAGCCACTACTGCCTGGGCGCGCCGCTCGCGCGGCTCGAGGGCGAGATCGCGCTGGCCACGCTCCTCCGGCGACTGCCCGGGCTGCGGCTCGCGGCGTCGCGCGAGGAGCTGTCGTGGCGTCCCGTGCCGCTCTTCCGCGCGCTCGCCGCGCTGCCCGTCGCCTGGACCTAGGTCGCATCATCCCGCCGGGATGACGCCGATTGCGTCCGCGATGTGCAGATTCACGCCGTGTCCGTGCCGCGGAGCGCCGCCTCCCTGATGCCGGAGCTGAAGTCTGACCTGGCGCGGCTGGTCGCGATCGAGTCGGTGTCGGTCCCGGGCCGGATCGACGAGCCGCTCTTGGAGGCCCACGACCAGGTCGCGCGCCTGTTCGCGGACGCGGGCGTCGAGGTCGGGCGGCTGGATCTGCCCGACACCGCGCCGGTCGTCGTCGGCGGCATCGAGCCGCCGCCCGGTGCGCCGACGGTGCTGCTCTACAGCCACTACGACGTGGTGGCGGCCGGGGACGAGTCCGAGTGGGACTCGCCGCCGTTCGAGGCGACCGAGCGGGACGGAGCGATCTACGGGCGCGGCGCCGCCGACACGAAGTCGAACATCCTCATGCACATCGGGGCCCTCCGTGCCTGGGAGGGGAAGCCGCCGGTCGGGATCAAGATCTGCATCGAGGGCTACGAGGAGATCGGCAGCGGAGCACTGCCCGCCTACCCGCCCAACGACCCGGATCTCTTTCGCGCCGACGCGCTCGTGATCGGCGACATGGGCAGCATCAGCCCAGGAGTCCCGACGCTCACGACGGCGTTGCGCGGCATGGCCAACATCGTCGTCTCGGTCCGGACGCTCGAATCCGGGAAGCACAGCGGCCAGTACGGCGGAGCGGCTCCCGATGCGCTGCTCGCGCTGCTGCGTGGGCTCGCGTCGCTGCATGACGAGCACGGGGATGTCGCTGTTGAAGGGTTGCGGCGCAACGAATGGGACGGGCCGGTACAGAGCGAGGCGCAGTTCCGCGGGCTCGGGACAGTGCTGGAAGGGATGCCGCTCATCGGGACGGGCGGGCTCGGCTCGCGCGTCTGGTCGGGCCCCGCGATCACCGTCATCGGCATCGACGTCCCGTCGGTCGACGGTGCCATCAACGCCGTCTCGCCGTACGCACGCGCCGTGCTGAACGTGCGCGTCCATCCCGAGCAGGACGCCGTCGAGGCGCAGGAAGCCGTGATGAAGCACCTGCGCCACGCACGGCCGTTCGGAATCGAGCTCGACGTGCAGCCCGGGCCGACCGGCCAAGGCTTCTCCGCCGCCACCTCGGGGCCCGCGTACGGGGCGGCACGCGCCGCCTGGTCGCAGGCGTGGAGCGCCGACGTGCTGATGGCCGGCAGCGGCGGCTCCATCCCGATCGTCAGCGCGCTTGCCGGCGCTCTCCCCGACACCGAGGCGCTTCTCGTCGGTACGACCGACGGGTACGCGAACATCCACGGGCCGAACGAGCGCGTCCTCGTCGACGAGTTCGAGAAGGCGGTCGCGGCCGAGACCGAGTTCTTCGGCCGCTTCGGAGCGTCAGGAACATGAGCGACGCGGCGACGCCGGTCGCGCCCGACGAGCGCGAGCACACGTTCCTCGAGCGGATCCTCGACGGGATCGAGCGCGCGGGCAACAAGATGCCCGACCCGGCGATTCTCTTCCTCGTCCTCTGCGGGGCGGTGATCGTCGTCTCGCAGATCCTCTACTGGTTCGACGTCAAGGCGACCTTCGAGGTCGTCAAGCCGCCACCCGTGCCCACCGAGCAGCAGTACATCGGCGGCTCGAGCGAGCCCACCGATGTCGGGCCGACGGAGGCCGAGCCCGCGAACGAGTACCACGTCGTCACGGAGACGGCCAAGGTCAAGGGCCTGCTCACCGGCGAGGGCGTCCGCTACCTGTTCACGTCGTTCGTCGACAACTTCAGGAACTTCTCGGCGGTCACGATCATCCTGGTCGTGATGATCGGCGTCGGCCTCGCGGAGGCGGCCGGGCTGATCGGCGCGCTGATACGCAAGCTCGTCGGCGTCTCGTCGCGGAGCACGCTGACGTTCATCATCGTCCTGCTCGGGATCATCTCGAGCATCGCCTCGGACGCCGGCTACCTCGTCCTGATCCCGCTCGGCGCGGCCGCGTTCAAGAGCGTCGGCCGGAACCCGTTAGCCGGGATCGCCGCGGCGTTCGCAGGCGTCGCCGCCGGCTTCGGCGTGAACTTCCTGATCACCCCGCTCGACGGCGTCCTCACGGAGATCACGAACGACGCCGCAGGCAGCGGCGCCGATCACATCGACCTGGCGGCGAACCTCTACTTCGGAATCGGCTCGACGATCTTCGTCGCGATCGTCCTGACCGTCATCTCGGCGTGGCTCGTCGAGCGCCGCCTCGGCGAGTGGAACCCCGCCGACGCGGGCGAAGGGCCTCAGACCGCCGACGAGGGCCCCGAGATTCCCCCCGAGGACGAAGCGCGAGGCATGCGCTACGCGATGTGGGCGACCCTCGCCGTGCTCGGAGCGATCGCCCTGCTCACGTTCATTCCGGGAGCGCCGCTCCGCAATCCGGACACCGGGAAGATCATCGGCGACTCGCCGTTCATGAACAGCCTGATCGTGATCATCATGCTCATCTTCTTCGCGGCCGGCCTTGCGTTCGGGCGAGGGGCGAGGACGGTCAGGACGAGCTCCGAGGTCCTCGGCACGATCACGAAGTCGTGGGCGAGCCTCGCGAGCCTGCTCTTCCTCTTCCTGCTGATCGCCCAGTTCATCGCCTACTTCAATTTCAGCAACATTGCCGAGGTCCTGGCGGTCAAGCTCGGCGACGCCCTCGAGCGCGCGAACATCGGGGCCGTCTGGCTCCTGATCGGCCTGATCCTGATTACGTTCGTCGTCGACCTGATCATCCCGGCGGCGATCGCGAAGTGGGCCCTGCTCGCGCCGATCTTCATCCCGCTCTTCATCCGGCTCGGCATCGCGCCGCAGACCGTGCTCGCCGCGTATCGCGTCGGCGACTCGCCGTTCAACGTGATCACGCCGCTGATGGCCTACTTCCCGCTCATCGTCGTGTTCACCAAGCGCTACAAGAAGGACGCGGGAATCGGAACGGTCGTCTCGCTGATGCTGCCGTTCGTCGTCGTGCTGTCGATCGCCTGGACGCTGTTCTTCGTCGTCTGGTACCTGATCGGGATACCGCTCGGCCCCGGGTCGCCCGTGCACACCTAGTTCGGCGCCCGTCCCCGAGGGCGACCGACCGACGTGAACGACCAGACGATCACCTTCATCGTGCTCGCCCTGCTGGTGCCGGTGTTCTGGTCGTCCTGAGAGGAGGGCGCATGACGTTGCAGGACACGTACGTCTCGACCGGGCACCTCCCGCCGCCGGATGAGGTGCAGGCGCTCGTGGAGGAGGCGCACGAGCGCTACCGGGCGAACGCCGAGGGGGCGACCTCCGACGTCTACCCGGCCCTGGCGCGCGTGCCCGCCGGCCTGTTCGGCCTCTGCGTGGCCGGGACCAGCGGCAACGTCTACGCCGCGGGCGACTCAGAGGTCGAGTTCTCGATCATGAGCGTCTCGAAGCCGTTCGTGTTCGCCCTGGTCTGCCAGCTCTTGGGGCCTGAGACGGCGCGTGACAGACTCGGCGTGAACAGCACGGGGCTGCCGTTCAACTCGCTGACGGCGGTCGAGCAAGGCGACGGCCGGACGAACCCGATGGTGAACTCCGGGGCGATCGCAACCACGAGCCTCGTGCCGGGTGGGAGCGCGGAGAGCAAATGGACGCTTCATCCACGACGGCCTCTCCCGGTTCGCCGGCCGTACGCTGCCGCTGAACGACGAGGTCTACGCGTCCGCGTCGGCGACGAACGACCGGAACCGAAGCATCGCGCGTCTGCTCCAGAGCCGAGACCGCATCTTCAGCGACCCGGCCGAGGCGGTCGACCTGTACACGCGGCAGTGCTCCCTGAACGTCAGCGCGAGGACCTCGCTGCCATGGCCGCGACGCTCGCGGACGGCGGGGTCAATCCGTTGACGGGAGAGCGCGTGGTCGACGAGACGACCTGCCGCCACGCGCTGGCCGTGATGGCCACGGCCGGGCTGTACGAGACATCCGGAGACTGGCTCTACGACATCGGGCTGCCGGGCAAGAGCGGCATTGGCGGCGGGATCGTCACGGTCGCCCCCGGCAAGGGCGGCTTCGGGACCTTCGCGCCGCCGCTGGACGCCGCCGGGAACAGCGTGCGGGGACAACTGGCGGCTGCATTCCTGTCCCGCCGGCTCGGCCTGGACCTCTTCGTCTCCGAGCCCGTCGCGTGAGCGGGGCAGCCGGCTGAGCGCGACGACCCGCCTCGGGCTCGTGTCGCTGCTCGCACTGGCCGCGCTCGGCCTCGCGGCGGCCGCGCCGGCGAGCCTCGTCGACGAGCGGGCGCTCGCCGAGCGCTACGCGCCGGTCGTGAGGCTCGTGGAGCAGAAGGAGGAGTGCGGTCACGGCGAGCCGTACGAGCCGATGGACGTCGACACGCTGTTCGGCGAGCCCACGGTCGCGCTCCGCGGGCCGTGGAGCCCGAACGACCTCGTCAAGATCGGGCCGACCGCCGACGATCTCGCCCGCGGTCTCTACGAGTACCACCTCGACTTTCCCGGGAACGCACTCGAGCCGGGGTGCGACTACGAGCGCTGGGCGCGGCGGATCACAGAAGGACACGAGCCGACGGTCTACGCGCACGTCGCGTCCGATCCCGGCCACCCGGGCCGGCTTGCGCTGCAGTACTGGCTCTTCTACGCCTACAACGACTGGAACAACCTCCACGAAGGCGACTGGGAGATGATCCAGCTCGTCTTCGACGCGGGGAGCCCCGCCGAGGCGCTCGCGAAGGCGCCGACGACCGTCGGCTACAGCCAGCACGAAGGGGCGGAGCAGGCGGACTGGGGCGGGGACAAGCTCGAGCTCGTCGGCGGCACCCATCCCGTCGTCTATCCCGCCGCAGGCTCGCACGCGAACTTCTACGACGAAGGGCTGTTCCTCGGCAGCTCGGCCTCTCAGGGCGTGGGCTGCGACGACACGAGGGGGCCGCACCGGGACCTGCGCCCGGCGGTAGCCACGATCCCGAGCGCTGCGTCCCAGGCCCGCACGGAGTTTCCCTGGATCTCGTTCCAGGGCCGCTGGGGAGAGCTGCGACCGGCGTTCTTCAACGGGCCGACGGGGCCGAACCTCAAGACCCAGTGGACGGAGCCGATCGTCTGGGCCCAGGACTGGCGGGAGCGGAGCTTCAGCGTCCCGGCCGGGGGCGCGTTCGGGACGACGGCCACCGACTCCTTCTGCGGCGTGGTCGGAAGGGGATCGAGGGCGCTGGTGCGGCTGGTCGCCAACCCGGCCGCGTTCACGCTCGTGCTCGCAGGGCTCGCCCTGCTCCTCCTCTTCGCGCTGTCGCGAACCTCCTGGCGCCCCGTGGCGACCCGCCGCCTCGCGCACCGGCGCGCGTGGGGCCAGACGCTCGCGGCGTCGGTCCGGATGTACTTCGCGAACCTGCGCCTGGTGATCGGGATCGGCATCCTGTTCATTCCCATCGGGCTGGTCATTGCCCTTCTCCAGACCCTCGTGCTGAAGGGGACGAGCATCCTCGGTGTCGAGACGGGCGCCGAAAGCAACGGTCTGATGGCCTTTTTCGTGCTGGCGATCGGGACCGCCCTGACGCTGCTCGGGCTCGGCCTCGTCCAGGCGGCGACCGCGCGCGCGCTCGTCGAGGTCGACCAGGGTCGGACGATCGGGCCTCTCCGCGCGTACGGGCTCGCGCGCGACAGCATCCGGCCGCTGCTCGGCGCCCTGCTCATCGCCGTCGCCGTCGTCTCGCTGCTCGCGAGCTCCCTGTACCTGATCCCGATCGCAGTCTGGCTCGCCGGTCGCTGGGCTCTGATCGCCCCCAGCATCGAGCTGGAGACGCTCACCGCGATCGGAGGCCTGCGCCGGAGCAGGCGGCTCGTCCGCGGGAAGTGGCTGAAGGTCGCGACGCTGATCGTCGCCGGCGGCGCGCTCGCGTTCGTGATCGGGCCGATCGTCGGCGTGCTGCTGATTCTCGGGACGGACGCGCCGTTCTGGCTCGTCAACGTCGTCGCGGCCATCATCTACTCGCTGACGATGCCGCTCGTCGCGATCACGACCACCTACGTCTACTTCGACCGGAGAGTCGCGGACGAGCTCGAGGGCGAGCGCGAGCCGCTGGAGCTCCCCGCCGAGATCGAGCTCTCGAGCTGACCCGGATGGCCGGCCCGGAACCACCCGACGAGCACGAGGTCGAGCTCGACGTGCAACCGACGGCGGCCGCGCGGTTGGCACGCTGGATGGAGCAGGGCAGGATCCTCCGAGCCCGGGTCGAGGCCGCGCGCGCCCGCCACCATTCGATCGACCTGGGCTTCGAGCTCGTCGAGCGCGACTCGGCGATCGGGGGCGGCCTGCTCGCAGGTGCGCTCGCATACCGGCTGTTCGTCCTGCTGCTACCGACGACGCTCTTGCTCGTCTCCGGCCTCGGCCTGTACGCCGACGCCGCCGACAAGAGCACGTCCGAGGTCGTCGGGGAGGCCGGCCTGGGCGGTCTGATCGCCTCGGAGGTGGCGTCGACCGCCTCGGGCGGCGCCCGGGTGGTCGTCTTCTTCCTGATGCTCCCGGTCGTCCTCTACGCCACTTTCACGCTCTACCGCGCGGTCGCGAAGGTCCACGGGCTTGCGTGGCACGGTTCGGGCCGCGGCGTCCGCATCACGCCGAAGGGATTCGGCCTGTTCGCCCTGGCACTGCTCCTGCAGCTCTTCGCCGTCTTGATCGTCGGCTGGTTCCGGCATCAGGATCGATTTGGCGGGATCGCGGCGCTGCCGTCTACCTCGTCTTCGCCGGCGGCGCATGGCTCGTCGTCTCCACGCACCTGCCGCACCGCGGCGTCCGCTGGACGGCGCTCGTTCCGGGCGCGGCCCTTTTCGGTGTCGGGATGTTCTTCGTCAACCTCTTCAACATCTACGTCACGACGCGCCTCGTCGAGGGTCGATCCGACACCTACGGCGCCCTCGGGATCGCGACCGCGTTGCTCTTCTCGCTCGTCCTCGTCGGCCGGCTGATGGTCTTCTCCGCGGAGCTGAACGCAGCGCTCTACGAGGACCGCCGACCGCCCGAGGCGGATTGACGTGCCTGCCCGTTTCGACGCAGACTGACCCGGTTGCCGGTCTCAGCTCTGGAATCCATGGGGATCAACGACGTGCTCGAGCACGTCAACGTGCCGAGCTACATCCTCGACTCGAGCGGGGTCATCCGCTGGGTGAACGCGGCCGGCCGGAAGCTCGTCGGTGACGTCCAGGGGCGCCAGTTCACCTCCGTCGTCGCTCCCGAGGAGACGCGCCGAGCGCGTGAGCTGTTCGCGCGCAAGATCGTCGGGGGCGCACAGGTCACCGACTCAGGGGTCGTGATCTTGGAGGCGGACGGCACCCGACAGGCGGTCGAGATCAGCTCGGTGCCCCTCGTGCACGGCGAGCACGTGGTCGGTGTCTTCGGGCAGGTCTCGGACCTCGTGGAGGAACCGCATGCCCATCCCGACCTTCCGCTCACGCCGCGCCAGATGGAGATTCTCGACCTCCTCGAGCGCGGCCGCTCGACGAAGCAGATCGCCGAGGAGCTCCATCTCAGCCTCGAGACCGTCCGGAACCACGTCCGGAACCTGCTGCGTGCGGTCGGGGCGCACTCGCGGCTGGAGGCCGTCGCGATCGCGAACGGGTCGCACTGAGAACTCTAAGTCTCAGCGGAACGCAGCGGCGGCGTCGAGCCTTGCGCCGCGCAGCCGGAGCTCGACCCGGAGGCTGGTCCTCGCCTTGCTCTTGCCCGTCCAGCCGGCAAGACCGACGAGCGCACCCGGGACGACACGCTGCCCCACCCGGACGTCGACCCGGGCCAGGTGCGCGTAGAGGATCTCGAACCCCTTCGCGTCGCGCGTGACGACCGTGTAGCCGTAGCCGCGCGGCCGGTTGGCGGCCACGACGACTGTGCCGCCCGCGGACGCCGCGACCGGCGTCGCGTAGGGGCACGAGAGCTCGACCGCGGTCCCGACGGCCGTCGTCCGCTGCACGAGGGCCAGCGGCGGCCTCAGCTTCGGCGCGACGGGCGGCCGCTTGGCAAGGGCGGCGTAGGTCCCGCGGCCGGCAACGCCGTCCGGCGGCACGCCCGCGTAGCGCTGGAAGCGCTCCAGCGCGAGGGACGTGTGCGGGCCAAACGCGCCGCGCTCGTCGTTCGGGAACCCGTGGTAGCGAAGCTCGAACTGGAGCGCCGCGACGTCGAGCCCGACCATCCCGCGACTGAGCGCGCGCGTTCCGTAGCGAGGCTTGCCCAGCGCCCCGAGCGCCGAGAGCGTGCGGCGGCCCGCCAGGTCGCTCGCCGGCAGCCGGAGGCGGCGTTGCAGCTCCCGCAAGGCGGCCGTCGTTCTCGGCCCGTGGATGCCGTCGATCGGTCCCCGGTAGAGGCCCTTGAGGGCGAGCGCCGTCTGCAAGCCCGCCACGTTCGGATCCGGTCGCGGCCGATCGGCGGCCGCGCCGCTTGCGGATCCGACCACGACCAGGACGGACGCGGCAACCGCGATTGCGAGCAGGCGACGCACCCGCGCTGCTTCGACGGCCCCAGAGGGCCTCCTGCCGCATAGCCTCCCTCTCCTGAGTCGCCCTGCCTGGCTTTCCGCCTCGGAGCTCCGCGTCGGCCTCGGCTGCATGCGGCTCTCCACCGACGACGACCGCGACGAGGAGCTCGCGCTCGCGACGATCGCGGCCGCCGCCGAGGCAGGCGTGACCGTCTTCGACACGGCGCACGCGTATGGGCACGGCGAGGCCGAGCTCGGCCACAACGAGCGGCTGCTCGCCCGCGCGCTCCGCCGCTGCGGCGCCGGCCCGAGCGCCCGGATCGTGACCAAGGGCGGCATGACGCGAACCGACGGCGGCTGGATCCCCGACGGCCGCGCGCGGGCGATTCGCGCCGACTGCGAGGCGAGCCTGGCCGCGCTCGACGGGCTGCCGATCGACCTCTACCTCGTCCACGCGCCCGATTCGCGGACGCCGTGGCGGACCTCGGTGCGCGCACTCGCCCGGATCGTCGACGACGGCATGGTCGCCCGGGTCGGCGTCTCGAACGTCAACCGCCGCCAGCTGGACGAGGCGCTGGAGCTCGCGCCGATCGCGGCCGTCCAGGTCGCGCTCAGCCCCTACGACGACCGCGCGCTTCGGGGAGGCGTCCTCGAGCGCTGCGACGCGGAGGGGATCGCGCTGATCGCGCACTCGCCGCTGGGAGGGCCGCGCCGGGTCGGTGGGCTCGCGCGTCGGCCGGGTCTGGCCGACGTCGCCGAGGCGCACGGAGCGTCCCCGGCCGAGGTCGCGCTCGCGTGGCTGCTGGGGCTCTCTCCCGCCGTCGTCGCGATCCCGGGCGCCCGGCGGCCCGAGACCGCGCGATCGGCCGCACGCGCCGCGACCCTCCGGCTCGAGGACCGTGACCGTGAAGCCCTGGGCAGCGGGCGGCCGAGCCCCGCGCGGCGGCGCGTTCGCGCCGACGTGGACGTCGTCCTCGTGATGGGCATCCCCGGAGCCGGAAAGAGTCGCATCGCGGAGGAGTACGTGGCGCGCGGCTACGTCCGTCTCAACCGGGACGAGCGCGGCGGGTCGTTACGCGAGCTCGCCGAGGCGCTCGACGACCACCTGGTGTCCGGCACGCGGCCGGTCGTCCTCGACAACACGTTCCTGACCCGGGCAGTGCGCAGCCACGTGGTCGAGGCAGCAAGCCGGCACGGCGCCGCGGCGCGGTGTATCTGGCTCGATACGCCGCTCGCGCAGGCCCAGGTCAACATGGTCGAGCGGATTCTCGAGCGCCTCGGCTCGCTCCCGACCCCCGAGGAGCTGAAAGGGCTCGCCCGGCGGGAGGTCGGTCTGCTCCCGCCGACCTCGCAGATGCGCACGCTGCGCGAGCTCGAGCCGCCGTCGGCCGACGAGGGGTTCGCGGCCGTGGAGCAGGTGCCGTTCGAACGCGCGCCGAGCGACCGGAAGCGGACCGGCGTGTTCGTCGCCGCGGCGGCGCTCGATCGCCCCGGGCTGGACGAGGCGCTCCGCGCGGCCGACCCGGATGCGCCGCACCTGCTCTTCGACTGGCGACCCGACGGCTCGGCCGAGCCCCTCGCGCCGGCCGCAGCCCGGCTGGCGGAACAGGTCGGAGGGCCTGTCGAGAGCGCGCTGTGCGCACATCCCGCCGGCCCGCCGACGTGCTGGTGCCGCCCGCCGCTGCCGGGTCTCCCGCTCGCGTTCGCCCGGGCGCACGGCGTGGACCCGGCGCGCTCGAGCCTGATCGGAACGAGCGCCGCGCACCGAACGCTCGCGACGACGCTCGGCGCCCGCTACGTCGAGGCCTGACTCAGCCGAACCAGCGGGCGCGGCGGCTCGAGCCGAAGTGCTCCTTCTCGGCGACGAGAGCGTCCGACGGCTCCTGGAACGTGCCCGTGGGCGTCGGCCCGGAGAGGAAGTCGACGTCGACGCGGCCGACGCGGCCCGCTCCGAACTCGACGTAGCACGCGCCGCGCCCGTCGAACGCAGCGGGCTGGTCGCCTCCCCGGAGCTGCGCGAGCACGGATGCGGCCACGACGCGCGCCGCTCCCTCGGAGAACACGCCCGCCTTCGGGACGCCGACGGTGGCCACGTCCCCGACCGCGTACACGCCGGGGAACCGGGTCGCGAGCGTGTGCGAGTCGACCGGCACGTAGCCGTTCTCCGCCATCCCGCTTGCCAGGACGACATCGGGCGCCCGATGCTTCGGCACGCCGAGGAAGAGGTCGTACGGCAGCTCCGTGCCGTCCTCGAGCACCGCGACGCCCCGTCCCGGATCCAGCGACGCCACGCGGCGGCCCGCGACGAACTCGATCCCCCGCTCCGCGAAGGCGGCGAGCAGCGCGGCGGAGGTGTCCGGTGACGGCGGCACCGGCGTGCCGAACGGCATGGCGAGCAAGATCTCGCAGTCGCCGCGCACACCCCGCTCCGACAGGTACTCGTGCAACAGCAGCGCCGCCTCGCTCGGCGCCGGCGGGCACTTGAACGGCGCATCGCAGACCCCGACGACCGCGCGTCCGCTGGTGAAGCCCGGCAGCACGTCTCGGAGCCGCTCCGCTCCGGTGACGGAGTAGAACTCGTTTGCGGCGTCGAGCCCGGGCGTCCCGGCGACGTCGTAGTCGGCGCCGAGCGCGACGACGAGCACGTCCGCCTCGTGGACGCCCGCGTCGGTCGTCACGCGCCGCGCCTCCGGGTCGATCGCGGTGATCGTCTCCCGGACGAAGCGCACGCCGGGCTTGGCGAAGCTCGCGTAGGGAATCGCGACGTCCTCGAGCGCCAACCGGCTGAACATCACGTCGAGCTTCGAATACCCGAAGACGAACGCGTCGCCCTTGTCGATCACGGTCACTTCCGCGTCGTCACCGAGGGCGTCGGACAGGAGCGTCGCAAGCTCGAGGCCGCCGAAACCCGCTCCGAGGACGAGGGTGCGCGCCTTCATGCCGCGACCCTAAACGTTGAGGAGAGACTCGAAGTCGTTCAAACCCGGCGCCTCCGGGTTGACGACACGCTCGGCGAGACGCCAGATTGCAGCCTTGGAGCTCTCGGCGCGCTATCCGGGTTTCGAGTCGAAGGTGCGGGAGAGCTTCACGTCCCAGCAATTCATGACCACGATCGGCGCCGAGCTCGTCCGCGTCGTGCCCGGAGAGGTGGACATCGAGCTTCCCACCCACCCGCGCCTGACCCAACAGCACGGCTTCTTGCATGCAGGCGCCGTGATCGCCGCAATCGACAGCGCGTGCGGTTACGCGGCGCTGACCTTGATGGAGGAGGAAGCGGAGGTGCTGACTGTCGAGCTGAAGGTCAACCTCCTTGCGCCCGCGACCGGAGAGAGGTTGCTGGCGCGTGGCCGAGTCCTGCGGCCGGGGAGGACGCTGACCGTGTGCAGCGGCGACGCCGTGGCAATCGCCGACGGGGCCGAGACGACCGTGGCAACGCTCCTGACGACGATGATGGCCGTCCGCGTCGACGCCTGAAAGGGCCCGAGAAGCGACTCAGGGCTCGCCCTTCCATCCCTCGGCACGATGTTCTAACCTCGTTGCGAATAGGTATCGCGTGAGGCTTGCCGCCGGCGTCCGGCGGACTGCGGCCGGGTCGCTCGCCCACGAAAGGAGCAGAGATGCCTCCGGTCCCGGTCAAGCTCGCGCGCCAAGGTGGCGCGGTGCGCCTCACGCTTTCGGCGAAGGTGGCGAACGACATCGGAGCGCTCGAGCAGAGCTTGAAATCGCTCGCCGAGCGGCTCGGCCACCCGTCATGCGCCACCGGCTGTGACACGTTGTTTCTCCAGGTCGAGCGCGACTTCACGATCGGCGACGACGTCGCGCTGAACCCGCAGCCTCTACCGCCGCGCGCCGAGATCGGCACCGTGCACGTCGCGATCCCGGAGAAGGTCAACAACAACCTCAAGTCGATCCAGAAGGCGCTGGCGACGACGCTCGGGAAGCTCGGCTGCCAGGCTTGCTGCTCGGGCTTCGACATCATCTTTCAGAACGAGCTCGATCTGATCGCCTTCGACGACAAGGTGAATGCCAGAGGCTTCGGCCGCTTCCGTTAAGCCGCCGGCGCTCGGCGTCGGGATCACATACTCGAGCGCGATCGAGCCTCTACTCGAGCGCCGACCTGATCTGGTCCAGGTGCTGGAGATCGAGCCGCAGACGACCTGGCTCAAGACGCGCGACCCCGACCGGCCGTACCGCGCGGACGAGGAGCTGGTCGAGCACCTCCTCTCCCTGCCCGGGCGGAAGCTCGTGCACAGCGTCGGCACTCCGGTCGGGCGGAACCGTTCGGCCGGAGCCCGCGCAGCTCGTTCTCCTCCGCGAGACGATTCGCCGCTTCGAGGCACCGTGGGCGAGCGACCACCTGAGCTTCAACCAGACGCCCGAGTTCGCCACGGGCTTCTTCCTTCCGCCGCGCCAGACCGTCGCGGGGATCGAGACCGTCACGAGCTCGATCCGCGATCTGCAGGACGCGCTGCCGGTCCCGATCGCGGTCGAGACAGGCGTCAACTACCTCCGGCCGCGGGCGGACGAGCTCCCCGACGGCGAGTTCGTCTCCCGTGTCGTGGGGGCAGCCGACTGCGGCCTCCTCCTGGATCTCCACAACATCTTCAGCAACGGCCTCAACGGCAGGCAGCCCGTGAGCGAGTACCTCGAGCAGTTGCCGCTCGAGCGGGTGTGGGAGGTTCACCTGGCGGGCGGCATGGAGCTCGAGGGCTTCTGGCTCGACGCGCACTCGGGCGCGATCCCGGACCCTCTCTATGCGATCTGCGAGCAGGTGATCCCGCGACTGCCGAACCTCGGTGCGATCGTCTTCGAGATCTTTCCTTCGTTCGTGCCCGAGGTCGGCCTCGAGCTCGTCGAAGAGCAGCTCGAGCGGCTCCGCGCTCTCTGGGATCTGCGCAGTGACGGCAACGACGTCCCGATGGACAGCGACGGCCGGGCGCCTCTTCGCCTCGTCGTCGACGCCCCGGGAACGGCGTCACCGGAGGTGTGGGAGCGCGCGCTCGGCAAGCTCGTCACCGGCCAGCCGGCCGACGATGGTTGCGGGGAGGAGCTGGCCGAGGATCCGGGCGTCCACGTGGTCGAGGGGCTCATCCACGAGTTTCGAGCGTCGCTGATCGTGGGCGTGCTGCCCCTGACCTCGCGGTTCATCATGCTCGCGCTCGGGCCGACCGTCTTCAGGACGATCCTCGCCGACTACTGGTCGAATGTCCCGCCGCAGATGTACGGCTCGCTCGAGGCAGACGCGTTCGCCGACTACCTGGAGCGAATCGACCTTCGGGTGCCGCATCTCGCGAACGTCCTCGAGTTCGAGCGGGCAGTCGCTGCGACCCTCGCCGACGACCAGGTGCGGGTCGTCCGCTTCGACTTCGAGCCGCTTCCCCTGCTGCGCGCGCTTGCCGAAAGGCGACTCCCGGACGGTCCAGCCGAGCCGGGAAGCTTCGAGATCGAGCTCACCCCGGACGGGCCCTCGGGCATCGACGGCCTCGAGCGCGAAAGAGTGCGGGAGGCGTTTCCTTTCCACTGAGGATCGACGCCGCCGGCGGGCGAGCCCCGCACGAGCCCGCCCGCCCTTCGACCTCCCCGTTAGTTGACGTTGACGATGAGCGCGTCCTCCGAATGGCCGGACTCGAGGGCCGTCGACGCGTTCGTGCACGTCGGCCGGTTGTTGGAGACCGACGGAAGTGCGCCGAACCCCTGCAGATCGGTTGCTGCACGCTGAGGGTGGCGCTGATCCAGCCCGTCTTGGAGACGAGCGTCCACGAGTCGACACCCGCCGTTCCGCCGATCAGGTCGATATCTCCACTCGAGCGCCTGGACGGTCACCGCGCAGTTAGCACTCGGGCTCTGGTCTGCATTCCGTCCGACCCACTGCTCAATCGTGTTCGACCCGAACGGCAACATCATCTGCAGCAGTGCCGACGGTGAGCGATCTTCACGTCACGAGCTCGGCGGCCCTTGCGGCCCGGGCAATCGAGCCGGAGCCCTGCCGGCCAGCAGTGCGAGCACGACGCGGTCACGGGGTTCGACCAGAGCGGCAACATAACCTGCGGCGGGTCCCTGTCCCATCAGTTCACGCTCCACATCACAAGCGAATACAGCTAGGCGGCGTGACCGACTTTCCGAACCCACAGCATCGCCGAGAGGGGCCCGGCGGTGGCCGGGCCCCTCGCTTGACGGAGTGCTCGCGGACCGAGCTACGACGCGGCGACGGACAAGCTCGCCGTCGAGTGGAACGGCCCTTGGAACAGCACGAAGCTCAGCGCCGACGTGCACGCCGGCCTGTTGTTGACGACTGCCTCGCTGATGGCTCCAGGCGTGGCGCAGTTCGCTGAACCCCCCTTGTAAAAATCAACGGGGAAGCGTCAGGCGGCTGCAAGTCGCGCCGCGACCAGGGCGTCTGCGGCGACAGCAGTCGTCATGCCGCCGGCGTCCGCCCGGGTGTAGATCTCGCGCAGCGTCTCGCCGATGCGCGCGAGGGCGGCCTCGACGTCGCCGTCGTTCCACCCGAGCTGCTCGAGACCGACGATCCCGATCGCACCGCCCGCGTTGATCACGTAGTCGGGCGCATAGAGGATCCGCGCTGCAGCAGAAGGTCTGCCGCTTCGGGCTCCGCGAGCTGGTTGTTCGCGGAGCCGGCGACGATGCGGCACCGGAGCCTCGGCACCGTCTCGCCGCTGAGCGTGCCGCCGAGCGCGCACGGGGCGTAGACGTCGCAGGGCGTGCCGTAGACGTCGGTCGCGGCGACCGACGCCCCGCCGACGCGATCCGCGACCGCACGGGCACGCTCATCGTCGATGTCGGCCACGAGCACGTCGGCGCCGTCCGCGGCGATCAGCTCCGCGAGCCGCGAGCCCACGTTCCCGGCACCCTGGATCAAGACGCGCACGCCGGCGAGGCCGTCCGACCCGAGGGCGTGCGCGACGCTCGCCTGAATGCCGTGATAGACGCCGCGCGCCGTCGGCGGCGCCGGGCTGCCGGACCCGCCCTTCGCTTTCGAGCAGCCGAAGACGTGGCGCGTTCGCTCCGCGATCACGTCCATGTCCGCCTCGCCCGTGTTGACGTCGGAGCTCGTCCGGTACGTCCCGCCGAGAGACTCGACGAGCTCGCCGTACCGTAGGAGGAGCCGGCGCCGCGCCTCGCCCGTCGGGAGCTCGGGCACCGCGAGCACGCCTTTCCCACCGCCGAGCGGCAGCCCCGCGAGGGCGAGCTTCGCCGTCATCGCGCCGGACAGCCGCATCGCGTCGGCGAGGCCCTCGGCCGGCGTCTCGTACACCTTCATGCGCGTCCCGCCGCCCGCGGGACCGAGCCGCGTCGAGTCGATGCAGACGAACATCCAGGCGCCGCTCGCCCGATCGTGGCTGATGACCGCCTGCTCGCCGTCCCACCGCTCAAGGAGCTCCTCGAACGTCGCCACGACCCGATTCGATCACAGGTCAGAAGGTCGAGAGCGCCACTTAAGTCCCCGCTCAACATTCGGATGCACGCCGAACGGATGAGTAGTGCAAACCGAACCTCCGATCGAAGCCGCGGCCCCGTATTGCAGAGCGATACGCGCGAGGCCCAAGACCCACCACGCTTCGCGCCTCGACAACAGAGAAGGAGTCACCCGTGATCAAGATCCAGGTGCTGTTCGTTGCGGTCGCGCTGTCAGCGGCGACGCTACTGGCGGCGATCTTCGGCGACATGTCGTCCGCGGCCACTCAGAAGGCGTCGAAGGGGACGCTCATCTCCATCCACAAGACGTCGCTCGGCAGAGTCCTCGCAGATGCCAGAGGGCACACGCTCTACCTGTTCAAGAAAGACAAGAGGGGCATGAGCTCGTGCGACGGCGCCTGCGCCGCGTACTGGCCGGCGGTCCGCAGCACACCCAAGCCTCGAGCGGGCGTCGGCGTACGCGCGTCCCTGCTCGGAGTGACGAAGCGTGCCGACGGGGGCCGGCAGGTGACCTACGCCGGACACCCGCTCTACACCTTCATCGCCGACAGCAAGCCCGGACAGACCAAGGGCGAGGGCTTGACCGACTTCGGCGCGGAGTGGACCGTCATCGCCGCGAACGGCCGACCGATCGAACCGAAAGCGCCCGCATCCAGCGGTTCCGGCGGATACGGCCAGGGCTGGTAAGCGGACATCTTCGGGAGGGGGGCGCCGACGCCTCTCCGTCAGACCTGCGCAAAACCTGACCCACTTACAAAAACGCCCCGCCGGAAGGCGGGGCTTCTCTTTGCGAATGTGCCCGGCCACCCCCCACGGTCAGAGCATCGAGGAAGGACGTCTCCGGCAGGTCCTCCGCGAGCAGATGGACGTACGTCCGCAGCGTGACCTCTCACTCCAGGTCGGCAATCGCTGCTGGCCCGACACGCGACGCAATTCCCGCAGCGAAGACTCGAGAAGGACGGCTGCAGCAACGATCAACGCGAAGCCTCCGATCGACCAGCATCAGCCGGCTCGGGCTGAGACAGCGTCAGGTCTGCGCGACCACGAGTACGACGGTCATCACGGCAAGCGCGACTCCGCCGACGGTGAACAGCGCGACAGTGCGGAACCGCAGTGGTACGTGGCCACCGGTTCGCAGCGCATGCTCCAACTCGCGCTGGCGTTGTGCGCCGACGATCGAGAGCCCGACCGCGAGAGACGCGTAGCCGCAGCCGAGCAGGATGTACGGCCATGGGGCGACGTCGAGCAGTTGAGGGGCGAACCGGCCCACAGCGAGCGCCCCGGCGGTGGCGCCCAGCGCGGTGCGCCACCACGCCAGCCAGGTGCGCTCCGCAGCCATCGACGTACGCCGCTCCTGATCGAGATCGGACGGCGACATCGGAACTGGAGGCGCTTCGTCTGCAGCGGCGCTGTGCTCTGAACCCGGCTGCGCCTGCGTCATAGCTGCATCTAACACAGTTGGTCCGGTGGACGGTACGGGGCCGCCGCTTGCTCGGCTGTCCGCAGAGACTCGAATCGGTAGCTACGGAGTAGTGGTAATACCCGACTACCCAGACCTAGGGAGAGGACGCTCGCGCAGCCGAGCGTCGGATCGGGATCGACTTTGGTCTCGCCACCTGCCTTGAGGCAGGATGTCGGCGTGAGGGATTCGGCGTTGGGGGCGAGGATCGTCCCGGCCAACAAGGCATCCTGGGATGACCTAGAGGCAATCCTCGCGGGCGCCAGCTGTCACGGGGGACGCTGCTACTGCCAGCGCTTCAAGGTGCATGGGACTGAGTGGCCCGGCGAGGCGCTCGATCGCGCGCACATGCTGCGCGAGCAGACCGATTGCGGGCATCCAAAATCGGCCACGACAAGCGGTCTTGTCGCCTATCTCGATGGTGAGCCGGCGGGGTGGTGCAACGTGGAGCCGCGCACCGCTTTCCCGTATCTGCGGAGCGTGCCTTGGCGGAAGCGAGAAGAGGACAGAAGCGACGCGAGCATCTGGGCCGTGCCGTGCTTTATCACCCGCTCAGGGTTCCGTCGCCGCGGTCTCAGCTACGCGCTTGCAGGCGCCGCCGTGGACTTCGCACGCGAGCGCGGAGCCCGTGCCCTGGAGGGCTATTCGATGATCCCCGAGCGTGGGAAGGACGTTCAATGGGGCGAGCTCAACGTCGGCCACGTCAGCATCTTCACCGCCGCCGGCTTCGCAGAGGTCAGCCGCCCAACCCTCCGCCGCGCCGTCATGCGCATCGACTTCTAACAGAGCTCGGGTGACATTCCCCGAATGCTGGCGCAGGCGAGGGGTTCCCTCTTCAACCAGTGAGTAGCGGTAATACCGGAGGGGGGCCGTAGGTGTGAGGACGCTGGCCCAGGCGAGGTTACTGCCGCTTGGCGATAGCGTTTTCGTGGAGAGAGCCGTGAGTCAGAACACCCATCCCAGTCCTTCCGCCGCCAGCGAGCCGGTCTCAGTTCGGACTCTGACCGCACCTACGCGCGGCGAAATCGAAGCGCTTGCCGAGCTCTTCGACAAGTATCGCGCCCACTACGGCGAGGCTTCCTACTCCTCCCAGGCAATAGGTTGGCTGGAACAGAACCTCAGCACCCACCTACGCGCGTTCGTCGCCGAAGACAGTGGGAGGTTTGTCGGCTTCGCGATCACGATGGAAGTACCGGCATCGTTGCGGCTCGCCCACTTCTGGCAGATCAGAGACCTTTTCGTCCTGCCGACGCACCGTCGTCGTGGAGTCGGTCGTGCCCTTCTCAGCTCCGCCCGAGCGGCTGCAATCGCGTCGGGCGCACTCCGCCTAGTCGTGCAGACCGAGGAAGACAACGACCCCGCTCTCCGTCTCTATACCGACAGCGGCTACGCCCTGATCAACGGCTATCGCTCACTGATGCTGCCGATTCGCCCGGAAACGCGGGGAAGCTAATCGGGCCACCAAGCGTCCCCGCTCGGAGGTCACTCCGGAACACTGGCCCAGGCGGCCAGAGGCGTCCCTGGGGCGCCCGACCGCAGGTGCCGCCCCGGTATCCCCGCGGCATCATCCGAACGGGGGGTCATGCGGGCATCGCCCGTCCGGGGGATCGCCGACCCTTCATGACGTGCTCTGGAAGAGCGCGGGTGAGTGACCTCGGTCCCCGGGCGGCGCAAGCCTCGCCGGAAACCGCCTGTTGCCACCCCTGTTGCCACTCCCCTGTTTTCGTCGGACGTCCTTCGCAAAAGCCTCGCTCGAAAGCGGGCTTTGCAGGACTTTCTCGAGGAGCCGACGCCCGGACTCGAACCGGGGACCCCTTCATTACGAGGGACGCCGCTGTTCGAGTCCTGTGCTCAAGTTCCGCTCAACGAAGCCAGATTCGCAGGGCGGGTGACCGTGTGTGTGTCGAGCGCGAGGGACGGCGTGCGAGGTTGCGCTGGTGAGCGTCTCGGGTCACGCTGTTGCGATGGCCATGCCGTTGGGGATCGTCGGCAGGGAGGAGGACCGCGCCTCGGTCGAGGCCTTCGTCGGCCAGGCGGGGGGTGGGGCGGCCGCGCTCGTGCTGGAGGGTGAGGCCGGGATCGGCAAGTCGACGCTCTGGCTCACGGGCATCGAGTTCGCGCGCTCGCGCGGGCTCCGTGTCCTCCTGTCGCGACCTGCGGAGGCCGAGCGCGGTCTCGCTTACGCGGGGCTGGGCGACCTGTTCGAGGATGCCCTCGCGGACGTCGTTCCTTTGATCTCGACGCCGAGGCGACGTGCGCTCGAGATCGCGCTCTTAGGTGAGGAGGCCACAGACGATCCTGTTGATCACCGCGCGCTCGGCGTGGCGATACGCGACGTGCTGCACTTGCTCAGCGAGCGGAAGCCGATTCTGCTTGCGGTCGACGACGTTCAGTGGCTCGACCCGTCCTCGTCGAGCGCGCTTGCGTTTGCGCTGCGAAGACTCGCTGCGAGCCCGGTTCTCGTGCTGCTCGCCCGGCGGCTTGTCGCTGGCGCGCAGTCGTCCGTACTGGAGCAAGCGCTGGATGCGGAGCGCGTCGAGCGCCTGCCGGTTGGTCCGCTCAGCGTCGGCGCGCTCCATCGGCTGTTGCACGACCGTTTCGGGAGGTCGTTCGCCCGGCAGACGCTGCTTCGCATCCACGAGCTGTCCGGCGGTAATCCGTTCTTTGCCTTGGAGCTGGCACGCGTTCTCGACGTTGACGTCGACCCGCTCGAGCCGCTCCCGGTTCCGGAGAGGCTGGACGAGCTCGTCCGTGCGAGGCTCGCCGGCCTTCCCGCCGTGACGCGCGACGCGCTTGCCCTCGCCGCGGCGCTGGGAACGCCGTCGGAGTCACTCCTGGAGCGGGCAGGTGTTTCAGCCGACGCGCTCGCGCCGGCAGCCGCCGCGCACGTGATCGAACGCGAGAACGGCACGATTCGCTTCACACACCCGCTGCTGTCGTCCGTTCTCTACCTCGACTTGGGCGACGAGCGACGCAGCGTTCACCGGCGAATCGCGCGGATCGTCGAGGACCCGCTCCTCCGCGCGCGTCACCTCGCGCTTTCGAGTGACGCTCCTGACGCCGCCGTCGCCGCCGTGCTCGAGGATGCCGCCACGCTCGCGGCCGAGCGTGGCGCCTGGGCCGTCGCGGCCGAGCTCGCCGAGCAGGCGGTTCGGCTGACGCCGCCGGCGGCGTGCGACGAGCGCCGGCGTCGGGCGCTGGCGGCGGCCCGTGCGCACCGCGGTGCGGGCGAGTGGACTCGTGCCCGGATGATCGCAACCGATCTGCTGGCCGAAGCGGACATCGGCCCGTTGCGGGCCGAGGCGCTCGTCCTCCTGGCCGAGCTCGAAGGTCTCCACCGTGCGGTCGGGTTGGTCGAGGAGG
This sequence comes from uncultured Actinomycetes bacterium, assembly GCA_963817105.1. Taxonomy (GTDB): domain Bacteria; phylum Actinomycetota; class Thermoleophilia; order Gaiellales; family Gaiellaceae; genus 3-1-20CM-4-69-9. The sequence goes on along the minus strand of CAWFNA010000008.1, from coordinate 786,394 downwards.
CCCTCCGCGAGGCGGTCTCGCGCCCTGCGCTTCAGTCGGTCATCCAGTGTCGGCTCGCGGTGGCCGTGCGCTTCAAGGAGGGATTCGACGGAGGGCTCGAGCACGCGCGAGCCGCGCTCGAGCTGGCCGACGATCTCGACGATGACGCGCTCCGAGTGGGCGCGCTCGCGCTGCTCGCGTTCTTCGGGTGCGCAGTCGGCGACGCCGACGCTCCAGCACACGCCGCGCGGGCGTACGAGCTCGCAACTGCCGCCGGCGACATCGAGCTGCTGAAGGAGGCGACGGACGCGCTCGCGAGCGTGCTCGAAGTGTGCAGGGACCTCGACGCCGGCCGTGCGTTGCTCGAGCCCGCATACCACGAGTGGTGCGAGCGCGACGAGCTTTGGGCGGCACTCGCGCTCTTCCATCTTTCGCGGGTCGAGCTGTGGGGCGGCCGCTGGCAGGCCGCGGCGGATTACGCTGCCCGGGCACTCGACATCAATGTCCAGTACGGCCTGGATGTGCCGTGGAATCACCTGGCGACCGCGGTGATCGCGGCCCATCGCGGCCAGCTCGAGGTCGCTCGCGCGCATTCGGAGCTGGCGCTCCAGCTCGGAGAGGAGCAGCTCGGGCTTCACACGCCTGAGCATCTGGGGACGCTCGGCTTCGTCGCGCTCCAGAGCGGCGACCCGCGCGCAGCCGCGACGTGGTTCGACGAGGCCGAGCAGACGACCGCGAGGCTCGGCTGGCGCGAGGCGAGCAAGCGTTGGTGGATTGCCGATCACGTCGAGGCTCTGCTCGAGCTCGGTCGGTCGGAAGACGCGATGCGAGTCCTCGACCGGTGGGCGGCGGATGCGAGTCGGCTGGGGCGCGATTGGGTGCTTGCGCATGTGACGCGATGCCGCGGTCTGGTGGCTGCCGCCGAGGGCGACGTCGATGACGCCGCCTCGCTCCTGGAGGACGCGGTCGCACACCACGAGCGCGTCCACGACACGTTCGGGCGGGCGCGTGCGCTACTGGCGCTCGGCGTCGTTCGTAGACGGCAGCGGCAGAAGCGCGCCGCGCGAGACGCGATCGACGCGGCGCTCGCGGGGTTCGAGGAGCTCGGGGCGGCGACGTGGGTCGCGAAGGCCCGCGCGGAGCTCGGCCGGATCGGCGGCCGCACGCGGACCGAGGGGCTGACGCCCGCGGAGCGCCGCGTCGCCGCGCTCGTCGCAGAGGGCCGCACGAACCGCGAGGTTGCCGCCGCGCTCTTCCTCGGCGAGCGCACGGTGGAGACGCACCTGTCCCACGTCTATGGCAAGCTCGGTTTGCGCTCGCGGGCCGAGCTCGCGCGGACGTTTCGGGCCGACGAGCAAAGTGCAGGGGGACTCGCGATTTCAAGCTGAGCGCGCTCGCCTACGGTCGAGCGTGTGCCGAGCTACCTCGTCGAGACGTTCCTCGCACGCGGTGCCGCAGGTGAGCGTGAGGCGCGTGAGCGGCGGGCGCACTCGGCCGCCGAGGCGATGACGCGAGAGGGCGAAGCACGGGCCGGCGAAGAGATTCGTGCGACCCAGGTGCGACCGGAGCGGAGCATCGTAGCCTCCCGAGCAAACAAAAACCCCGCTGGGCGGGGCTTTTAGAGAGCCGACGCGCGGACTCGAACCGCGGACCCCTTCATTACGAGTGAAGTGCTCTACCAGCTGAGCTACGTCGGCGAGCCTTGGACTTTAGCGGCAGCGCGACGCGCCCGACCCTCGCCGGCGAGCTTGCGTCAAGCGTCAGCCAGGGCTCGGCAGACGGACGCTTCACCATGCCGAGCTTGCCGCGCGCGAGATGGGCCGCGTCAACCTGGCCGATCCAGGCCGCGTCGCACCAGGCGCGGCACTGAGGTTCAGACCCGCAGTCTCCAGTCGTCGTCGAACATGCTGCGGGAAGCCGCGGTCAACTCGTAGACGCATTGGCCCGGGCTGCACTCGACCAGCACCCAGATGCCGATGTCGTCGATCTCCAGGTCGTTGCAGTCCGGGCAGATGCCGCTCGCGTCTGCCATCGGCAACTCCGAGCCGCCGCGCTCGGACGGTGCGTCGGGCGCGTCGAGCCGATCGGACGATGCTCGCTGTCGCGGAAGGCACCGAACGGGACGACGTCCCCGCGGCAACATCCGCCACCCGCTCGGGCCAACGTTCGCTCCGCAGTGCCTGCACCTGACGGCGTCGACCTTGATGTCTTCCTTGCAGAACGGGCACACGCCCTGATGACTGGGCTGTGACTGCTGCATCTCTTGCTGGCTGTCTGACATCGCCCTGCTCCTCTGTCGCTCGACAAGGCCGCGCTCGGACGACTCTATGCTCACGACCTCCGAAAACGGATTTCGGGGGCGACCGGATCACTCGCACGCGGCCACGGTGACGACGAACGCGGTGACCTTCTTGTGCGCCGTCCGTGCGAGCAGGCCCGGGTACGGCTGCCGTCCGACCTCGGCGCACGTGCGACGTGCGATGAGCCACCAGCCCTGGTACGGCGCCCCCCTGAAGAACGTCGCGCCACGGTAGAGCGCCCGCAATCGGGCGACGCGATCGCCGATCTGAAGGCCCTTCAGCGTGTGCCAGCTGGGGGCGGTGGCGATCGCGATCACGACCCCTCCCCTGGTGCACGGCGTCCCGCTGGAGAAGTCCAGGAACGTCAACGTCAGGCCGATCGGCCGCCACACCGCGCGGCACTCGACGCCGCTCACCCGATGGGTCCTGTCCGGCGCGCCCAGGATCGTCCGCGCACGTGCGAGCGTCGCCCCCATCCGGACACCTCCGACCGTCCTGTCACCGGCGATCAGGTACGGCGCCGACGCGGCCGGGACGGCAGAGCCGACCAGGACGAGCGAGACGGCAATCGCGGCGAACAGCTTCATGTTGACGACTACGGGCTCGCGCGGCGGCGCGGACTTACCGGCTACCTTCGCCGGACGCCGCCTCGCCGGCAGACTGCTCGCCGGGCGAGGTGCCGTCGGTCGACGGCGGCGGCGGCTCCACGCCCCAACCGCCCCAGTGGTCGTCCTCCGTCGGCGCGGCCGGAGGCGGCGGCTCGGTCTCCTGGCCCCCGCGATGGCCGGGTCGCAGGGTCGAATCGGGCGGCGGCGGTGCAGGCTGGCTCGCGGTCGGGGTCGAGGACGGCGCGGGCGGGGCCGAAGGTGCGGGCGGCGGCGCGGCCGGCGTCGGCGGGGCGACCACCACGCGCGGCTGCTCGGCGACGGCGGGCGGGGCGGTCGCCTCGGCAGGAGATGGCGACTGGGAGATCGGGGCGCTCGGAGGCAGGCTCCACGGCGGCGTGATCCTCGCGCGCGGCGCGACCGGACGGAGCACCGCGTCGTGCCGCGGCACGACGAAGGGCACCGACGGGGCGGAGGTCGGCCGACCCGAGGTCGGCCTTCGTGTCGGGTTCGCCCGAGCGACCGTCGCGGCGAGCTTGGGCGTGGTGGGCGCCGGGTGCCGGGGCAGCATGTGGTCCGCAGCTGTCGTCACGACGGCCGCACCTGTCAAGGCGACCACGGTGGCGATCTTGACCGCGGCCGCGCCTCCGCCGCCGACCATCGCTTTGACGAACGCCAGGACGCCGCCGACGTCGGCGCCGCGGCGTAGCCGCTTCCGCCACCGCCTCGTGTCCGGCGCCTCCTCCAGGCCGGCGGCGAGCGAGCGCCGCGCTCGGAAGATCAGCGTCTCCACCGCCGCCTGCGACACACCGAGCTCCTCGGCCACCTCGCGGTACGAGAGCCCCTGCCACTCGCGCAAGAGGATCGCCCGCCGCTGGGGCTCGGGCATCTGCTCGAGCACCTCCTGCAGCCGGATCAGCTCGTCCGCGACCGGCTCCTTCGCGGGGATGACCTCCTGGAGGACCTCCATGTTGTTCGGCGCCTCCACGCGCCCGCGGCGCCACGACGAGCGCCGCCGCGAGAGGCAGACGTTGTGCGCGATCTTGAACAGCCAGGCCTGCTCCGCCTCCGGCACGATCCCGCGCGCGAGACCGCGGAAGGCGTTCATGAACGTCGTCTGGACGGCGTCCTCGGCGTCCTCGCGCGACCCCAGCTGGTTCAGGCAGAAGCCGAAGACCTGGCCTGAGTAGCGCTCGTAGAGCTCGGAGGTCGCGAGCGCCCCGGGCGCGGCATCGCGCTCGACCCGACTCGCACGACCTATGGACGGAACAGCGGCCAACCGGGCTCCCGGGGAGATGAACCAGCGTGAGGCTCGCCCCGCCCGGACGTGCCCGGTCGCAGTTTGCGACAGCCGTGGCGACCGTGCAAGTCCCCCCGGTCCGGGAGCCCGCGGCGCGGCGGCGCCCTACGTCACGCCGACGGGGCCGGCGAGCTCGCGCCGGAGCCGGACGAACAGGGCCTCCAGCGCGAGGCCCGGAGTGAGGTTGAACTCCTCGAGCGCACGCCAAGTCTCCCGTACGAGCTCGCAGGCGCGCTCGGCGCCGGCGAGGCGCTCGGTCGTGCCATCGGCGGCGAGCTCGGCCGACCGGTCCGCGTGGACGAGGGCGCGCTCGGCCCCGACCGCGCTGACGACGAGGTCGCGATACCACGCCGACAGCTCCTCCAACGAGGCGAGCAGCTCATCCCGCTCCGCGCCGCGCTGGATACGCCGCACGCGCTGCTCGGCGTCCCGCGCGCTCAGGTCGAGCGACGCAATCTCCTCCTCGGCCGCCTCCTTCGCTGCCTGGCCGCGCTCCCGGATCCCGTCGAGCACCCGCTGGGCCGCGGCCGTCGGATCGAAGTCGGCGTCGGCGTAGACGCTGCGGGCGACTTCCAGCAGCGTCGAGCGCCGGCTCTGCGCCGCCGGGTCCAGCAGCCGCTCGACGCGGTCGAGCCGCCCGGCCGCGACCCGGGCAACCGACGTGGCCTCGTCCGGGGACAGGCTCGGCGCACGGGCAGCCACCTCGTCGCGGATCGCCCGCTCGGACAGGCGTCGGAACGGCACGAGCTGGCACCGCGAGCGGATCGTCTCCGGGAGCGGCCCCAGATCGTCGGCGACGAGGACGATCACGGCGTACGGCGGCGGCTCCTCGAGGTCCTTCAGGAGCGCGTCGGCGGCGTCCTCGTTCATCGTCTCGGCCGAGAAGATGAGGTAGACGCGCCGCTCCGCCTCGAACGGGCGCATGTGCAGGTCGCGCCGAAGCTCACGGACGTCGTCGATCCTGATCTGGTCGCCGATCGGCTCGACGACGTAGAGGTCCGGGTGGGCGCGGCGCTCGACACGGCCGGTGTCACCGATCAGCGCCGCGGCGAAGGCGAGCGCCGCCGTCCGCTTCCCCACGCCCGGGGGCCCGTGGAAGAGGTAGGCGTGCGCCGGCCCCTCGCTGACAGCGGCGCGCAGGAGGCGCTTCGCCTCCGCCTGCTCAGGAAAGCTCTCGAGCGCGTCCATGGATCTCCTTCGCCAGCGCGACGGCGGGCCGGGAGCCGTCGACGGCGACGATGCGGTTCGGGAACATGCCGGCGAGCGCACGGTACGCCTCGTCGACGGCGCGTGCGAAGGCGTCGCCCTCGCGCTCGATCCGGTCGGACGGGGTCGTGCGCGCGCGCGCGACCTCCGGGTCGACGAGCACGAGGAACGTGCGGTCGGGAAGCAGTCCGCGCGTCGCCTGGAGGTTCAGCTCGAGGATCCGGTCGACGCCGAGGTCGCGCGCCAGCCCCTGGTAGGCGAGCGAGGAGTCGATGTAGCGATCGCAGACGACGTCCTTCCCGGCCGCGAGCGCCGGGGCGATCACCGACTCGACCAGCTCGGCGCGCGCGGCCGCGAACAGCATCGCCTCGGCCCACGGCGAGACCCGGCTCGACTCGAGGAGCAGCGCGCGGATCTGCTCCCCTAAGACGGTGCCGCCCGGCTCGCGCACGAGCACGACGTCGCGGCCGTCGCCACGGAGGGCTTCCGCGAGCAGCTCCGCCTGCGTCGTCTTCCCGGAGCCGTCCAGGCCCTCGAACGTCAAGAACACGGGACAACACTAAGCGCCGGTCCGGCGTCCAAGAAGGACAATTGCGGCGCCGCTTTCGTCGGCGCAAGCTGTTCGCGTGCCGGATCCCGTCATCTACCGCGACGAGGCGGTTGCCCTACTCTTCAACGTGAGCGACATCTTGGCGGCGCTACGCAGAATCGAGCGCCTGCTCGAGGAGGACGATGGCGAAGAAGAAGCTGACGAAGGCTGAGCGGGAGCGGTTCGAGGCCGAGCGGAAGGTCATGCTCGCCAACGCGCAGCGGACGCGCGAGCTAGCCGAGCGCGCACAGGCACAGTTGGACGCAAAGCGCGCGGCCGGATAACGCGCCGGAGCACCGCCGCATACGATCGCGCCGGTGCGAGTCGTCGTCACAGGGGGCGCGGGCTTCGTCGGCTCGCACGTGGTCGAGGCGCTGCTGGCGCGCGGCGACGAGGTGCACGTGCTCGACAATCTGGCCACCGGACGCAGCGAGCACGTCCCGCCGGAGGCGACGCTGCACGAGGGGGACATCCGCACCGACAGCGCCCGCGTCTTCGCCGCCGTCGAGCCGGAGGCGTGCTTCCACCTCGCCGCGCAGGCGGACGTGCGCGTCTCCGTCGACCGGCCCGACTTCGACGCGGACGTGAACGTGCTCGGGACGATCCGCGTGCTCGAGGCGGCGCGCGCACACGGGACGAAGCTCGTCTTCTCCTCGACGGGCGGCGCGATCTACGGCGAGGTCGACGGCCCGGCGGACGAGGAGTCGCCGCGCCGGCCGCTTGCGCCGTACGGCACCGCCAAGCTCGCAGCCGAGGAGTATCTCGCCACCTACAACCGGCTCTACGGGACGAGCCACGTCGTCGTCCGCTACGCCAACGTCTACGGGCCGCGACAGGAGGCCAATCTCGAGGGCGGCGTCGTCTCGATCTTCATGCGACGGCTCGCAGGCGGCGAGATGCCGACGATCTACGGGGACGGGACTCAGACCCGCGACTTCGTCTACGTCAAGGACACGGCCGCGGCGACCGTGGCCGCGCTCGGCGCGGAGGGCGGGGTCTTCAACGTCGGCACGGGCGTCGAGATCTCCGTCAACGACCTGTACGACGCAGTCCGGCAGGTGGCGGGCTCGGAGGTCGCTGCCGAGAACGCGCCCCCGCGGCCCGGCGAGCTCGGCCGCAGCGTCCTCGACGTCGGCCGCGCCGCTCGCGAGCTCGGCTGGCGCCCCGAGCACACCCTCGCGCAAGGCCTCGCCGAGACGTGGGCGTGGGTGACGGCCGCGTAGTCAGGCAGTTCCTGCTCGTCCGCGCCGCGATGTGGGTCGGGGCGGCCGTGACGCTCCTCTGGTCGCCGATCCGGGACGCGGCCGCGCAGCCGCCGTTCCGCGCCTGGATCGGGCTCGGCGACTGGCTCTTCGACACGTTCGCGCAGTGGGACTCGGTCTGGTTCCTGCACATCGCCCGGCACGGCTACGACATGAAGGAGACGGCGGCCTTCTTCCCGCTGTACCCGCTCGCCGTGCGCGGCGTCTCGGAGATCCTGCGCTCGGATGTCGCGGCCGCCGTGCTCGTCTCGGTCGCGGCCGGCGCGGCTGCGGTCGTCGTCCTGCACCGGCTCGCGCGCCCACTGCTCGGGGAGGCCGGCGCCACGACGACCGTGCTGCTCGTCGCGCTCTACCCGGTCGCGTTCGTGTTCACGGCCGCGTACTCGGACGGGCTGTTCCTCGCGCTTGCCGCCGGGTCGTTCCTGGCCGCGGTCCGGGGGAGGTCGCTCACCGCAGGCGTGCTCGGCGGGCTCGCCTGCGCGACGCGGCTCGTGGGGCTCGCGCTGCTCCCCGCGCTGCTCGTGCTGCTCTGGCCACGCGGGCGCCGCGGCCTGGCCCGCCTCGCGCCGCTGCTCCTCCTCCCCGCCGCCGTCGCGGTCTACGCGCTCTACCTGAACCACCGGCTCGGCGACCCGTGGGCGTTCGTCCACGCGCAGGGGATCTACTGGCACCGCCACGTCCACTCGGCCGGCCCGCTCACCGGCCTGTGGCTCGCCGTCCGCGACGGCTACCAGGGCGCCTCGGAGCTCGTCCAGCACCTGCCGCGCGCGCCGCACGGGACGTTCGAGCACCGCGACCAGTGGGCGTCGTGGAACGTCGTGCAGCTGCTCCTGCTCGCGGCCGCGGCGTGGCTGACCTGGATCGCGTGGCGGCGGCTCGGCGTCGCCTACGGCCTCTACTCGCTCACGACGCTCGTGATCGTGCTGACGTCGCCGGCGGATCTGGTGCCGCTCGTGAGCCTCCCGCGCTTCCTGCTCGGCGACTTCCCGCTCTTCCTCGCACTGGCCCTGCTGTTACGCGACCGCCCCGGGCCGCGCCTGTGGACGCTGGTCGCCTTCGCCGCGGCCGGCGGAGCCGCGGCCGCCGCGTTCGCGCACCACGTCTGGATCGCGTAGGCGCCGACTCGTCGGCGCCGCCACCAGGGCGGCAGGCTTTGCCTGACGCCTGTCTGAAACGACCGGTCGAGACGATTGAAGATCTCGAACCGGCTCCTAGAAGGAGCGGTTCTCTCGGCGGGGAACTCACTTCGCGCGATGGACGAGACCTGGCGCAAAGCGACGATCGCAGTCACCGTCTTCGCGGCCCTCGAGTTCGTCGCGCTCGCGGGCCTCGGGATGGCGCTGCTCGGCAACCCGCTCGCAGGCCACCTCAAGGCGGAGGCGGCCGCCGCCGCCGCGCCGCGCGTGCGCACGGGCCGCACCGTCCTCCCGACGAAGACGACGCTCGCGCGCGACCAGACCTCCGTGATCGTCCTGAACGGCAACGGCCGGGCCGGCGCCGCATCGAGCGCGGCCGACCGCCTCAGCGCCCGCGGCTATCTGATCGCGAGCACGGGCAACGCGCCGGAGCACTCCGCGCGGACGATCGTGATGTACCGGCGGGGCTACGCCGCCGAGGGCCTGCGGCTCGCCCACGACCTCCACGTGAGGCTCGTGACGCCGCTCGACGGGATGCGGACGTCCCAGCTGATGGGCGCGCACCTCGTCCTGCTCATCGGCACGTAGACGGATCCACCCTGCAGCGGGCCTTGTCGAGGAGCTGCGAGCCCGGCGGCTGTCCGGCCGGGCCGAACGGGTTCAAGTGCCAGGAGCGGTCTAGGTGGCGGTACGCCGGCCGCCAGTCCGCGAGAATCTCGGCCTCGAAGTAGCCGAGCTGGTACCACGTCTCCGGGTTCAGCGGCTCGCGGCGCGCGGCCCGGAGGTAAAGCTCGCGCGCAGCCTCGTCGTCCGACTCCGACTGCGCCCAGAGCCACAGCGGCTGGATCGCCAGCGGGTCGAGCGAGTGCGCCGCCTTGGCGGCTGTCAGCGCACCCGCGAAGTTGCCGTCGAACCAGCGGTCGTATCCCGCGGCGACGCGACGCTCCGACAGCCACGGCGAGAAGATGGAGTAGAGCGCGGCGAGGCCGGCCGCGGCGACGGCTACCGCCGGGAGCAGCCGCCGTTCCGGCAGCAGCCGGCCCGGCCGCGCGACGAGGTAGCCGGCGAGCGCGAACAGCGGCCCCTGGGTCGCGACGAAGTCCCAGTCGATGTCCACGACCTGGTGGAGCGCGCCGAGCAGGAGCACGAGCATCAACGCGGTGCCGGCGCCGTCCCGCTCGCGCCGGCGCAGCGCGACCACGACGGCGGCGACCATCCCCACGTAGAGCAGGAAGCCGACGATCCCCGTCTCGCTGAGGAACTGGAGCGGCACGTTGTGCGGCTCCGTCGTCTCGAGCGAGGGGTTGTGCGACCGCAGGTTCGACGTCAGCCGGAACGAGCCCGCGCCCGTCCCGCCCGCGGGGTGGTGCGTCCACGCGTCCCACGCTTGCTGCCACCAGCTCCACCGGTTGCCCGAGCTCGTGGTGCCGAAGCGGCCCGGCGTCCCGGAGCTCTGCGTGTGCGCGAAGTCGGCCCATCGGGCGTGGACGAAGTCGACGGGACCGCCCGCGCGGACGACCGCGGCGGCCGCTCCGGCCACGAGGACGGCCGCGATCGCCGCGGTCGCGACCTGGAGGACGAGCCGCCGCCGCTCGCGCGCGACCTCCCGGCCGAGCAGGAGCCACGCCCCGACCCCGACGCCGACCGCCCCGAGCACGACCACGGCGCCGAAGACCCGTCCGTCGTCCGAGCGCACGGAGCCGGCCACGCCGTCGGAGCTGACGCCCGGGAGCGCGAGCCCGGCCGCGGCGACGATGCCGCCCACCGGCACGGCGAGCGCGAGCGCCTCCACGCCTTCCAGGCGCTCGCGGTCGAGCGCGAGCCACGCCACGCCGGCCACCACCGCGAGCGCGACGCCCGTGCGCGAGTAGGTGAGGACGATCGTGACGACCGCGGCGTACAGGAGCAGGGCGCCCGCAACCCGGGCGCGCCGGTCCCGCTCCCGTCCCGTGAGCCAGAGCGCCAGCGGCACGGCGGTCGCGCCCAGCAGCGCGAGCTCGTTCCAGTAGGCGACGGGCCAGCGCAGGCGCGCCACTCGCCCGTAGTCGCCGTAGAGCGAGGGGAAGACCTTCGCCGCAAGGGCGACGACGAAGAGGGCGCCGACCAGCGCCGCGAGCGCCGACGCCACCCAGCGCCTCGGCACGCCCGCCAGGAGCACCCCGACGCAGGCGAACGCCAGGTACACGAAGCCGCGGTTCGCGTAGTCCCAGGAGCGGCTCGGCAGGATCGACCACTCGATCGAGACGGCGGCCCACGCGGCCAGGGCGGCGAGCAGCAGGAGAAAGGCGATCGCGGGGCCGTCGAGCTCCGGCGCGGGCAGGCGCCCGACGAGGACCGCGACCCCGGTGACGACGGCGAGGAGCAGGGCCGCCGAGCCGATCCAGAAGAGCCGTCCGTTGCTCGAGCCGCCGCCCACGAAAACCGCCGCACCCGCGAGCACGAGCGCCGCCGCGGGTAACGGGTGCGCTCGACGCATCGGCAGCGAACCTACCAGGGGTCTCGGCGCTTTCAGGGGAGGTGCGTCACACCGGTCTCGCGAATAACAAAGCGCTTACATGTCGCTCACGAGCGACATACCCACGTCCGGCAGAGTAGGCACGATCGTTAGACTCCTCACCTTCGCCGCAGCCCGCTTCGGCCTGCCCCTCTTCATGCGACGACGCCCACTCCTGCTCATTCTCCCGCTCGCAGCCATGGCGGCGACGCTTTCCTTCGGGGCCGCGCCGGCGGCCGCGGCGGGGCCGTGCTGGAGGGCGCTGTTCGTCGACTGGGCCGACGGGCGCATCGACAAGACCTACCCCGTCCACTGCTACCGCGAGGCGATCGCCCACCTCCAGGAGGACACGCTCACCTACGGCGACGCCGCCGACCAGATCAACCGGGCGCTGATGGTCGCGATGACGAAGATGCGGAAGGACGAGACGCCGGTCACGTCGACCACCCCGGTCCCGCCGGGCCCCGGCGCCAGCGGTTCCGACGGCGGCGGCTCGGGTGGGACCGCACACGACGAGAGCTTCTGGGACCAGGTCTCGCACGCGATCGGGCCGACGAACGCGGACGCCGTTCCCCTACCGCTGCTGATCCTCGCCGGCCTCGCGATGCTGCTGCTCGCGGCCGCCGCGGCCAGCCTGATCGCCCGGCGGATCCAGTCGAAGAAGACGCCGCCCAGCGACGGTTCCGCCGCCGCCTGATTCGCGCGCGTAGGGCTCCTCAGACCCCTTTCCGGTTCCATCCGACGCTCGCTCTAACTTCTGGTCCCCCCCGTTGAGCGGGCTCGTCCACTGCACGGATAACCTGGGAGGAAGCGGCATGGCCAGCGCAGAGCAGAAGATCGACGCCCCCACGACGACGGAGGCCACGGGCACGGAGAACGTCGTCGTCGACGAGACGGCGTCCCTCGGCGTGCGCCGCTATTTCACGATTCCCGGGCGCGATCCGTTCGACGAGATCGAGTGGGAGACGCGCAAGGCCTTCATCCCCGGCAAGGACAAGCCGGCCTTCGAGCAGAACGACGTCGAGTTCCCGAAGTTCTGGTCGCAGACCGCCACGAACATCGTCGCGCAGAAGTACTTCCGCGGCCGCATGTCCTCGCCCGAGCGCGAGCACAGCGTCAAGCAGATGGTCGGCCGCGTCGTCGACACGATCTCCGCGTGGGGCCGCGCCGGGGGTTACTTCGCCACCGACGAGGAGGCGGACACCTTCGAGGCCGAGCTGAAGGCGATCCTCGTCAACCAGCTCGCCGCCTTCAACTCGCCGGTCTGGTTCAACGTCGGCTTCGAGGAGAAGCCGCAGTGCTCCGCCTGCTTCATCCTCTCGATCGAGGACTCGATGGACTCGATCCTCGACTGGATCCGGCGCGAGGGGATCATCTTCCGCGGCGGCTCGGGCTCAGGCGTCAACCTCTCGCACCTCCGCTCGTCGAAGGAGCAGCTCTCCAAGGGCGGCTACGCGTCCGGGCCGGTGTCCTTCATGCGCGGCGCCGATGCGTCGGCCGGGACGATCAAGTCCGGCGGCAAGACGCGGCGCGCGGCGAAGATGGTCGTGCTCGACGTCGACCATCCGGACGTCGAGGAGTTCATCTGGTGCAAGGCCAAGGAGGAGCGGAAGGCGCGCGTCCTCGAGCAGGCCGGCTACGACATGACGCTCGACTCGCCCGACTGGGCGTCGATCCAGTACCAGAACGCGAACAACTCGGTGCGCGTCACCGACGCGTTCATGGAGGCCTGCGAGGCCGACGGCGACTGGAACCTGACCGCGCGCACCGACGGCACCGTGATCGAGACCGTCAAGGCGCGGAAGATCCTGCGCGACATGGCCGACGCCGCGTGGCAGTGCGCCGATCCCGGCGTCCAGTACGACACCACGATCAACAACTGGCACACGCTCCCGAACACGAGCCGGATCAACGCGTCCAACCCGTGCTCCGAGTACATGTCGATCGACGACTCGGCCTGCAACCTCGCGTCACTGAACCTGATGAAGTTCCGCCGCGAGGACGGCGAGCTCGACGTCGAGGCGTTCGAGCACGCGGTCGACGTCGTGTACCTCGCGCAGGAGATCCTCGTCGGCTACTCCTCGTATCCGACGCCCGAGATCGAGGCGAACGCCAAGGCGTACCGCCAGCTCGGGCTCGGCTACGCGAACCTCGGCGCGCTGCTGATGGCGCGCGGGTTCCCGTACGACTCGGACGAGGGCCGCGCCTACGCGGCGGCGATCACGGCGCTGATGACGGGCCGCGCCTACCGGAAGTCCGCCGAGATCGCGGCGCGTATGGGCGCGTTCACCGGCCACCAGAAGAACGCCGCGGCGATGCTGAGCGTGATGGCGAAGCACCGCGCCGCGGTCGGGAACATCGAGAACGCCGACGTCGTCCCGACGGACCTCCTGAGCGCGTGCCGGAAGGCGTGGGACGACGTGCTCGACCTCGGCGAGGTCAACGGCTACCGCAATGCGCAGGCGACCGTGCTCGCGCCGACCGGGACGATCAGCTTCATGATGGATTGCGACACGACCGGCGTGGAGCCCGACTTCTCGCTCGTGAAGTCGAAGAAGCTCGTCGGCGGCGGCGAGATCACGATCGTGAACAAGTCCGTGCCGATGGCGCTCGACAAGCTCGGCTACGCGCCGGCGGAGATCGAGGAGATCGTCGCGTTCATCGACGAGCGCAACACCGTCGTGGGCGCGCCGTACCTGAAGGGCGAGGCGTACCCGGTGTTCGACTGCGCCGTCGGCGACCGCGCGATCCACTACATGGGCCACGTGAAGATGATGGGCGCCGTCCAGCCGTTCATCTCCGGCGCGATCTCCAAGACCGTGAACCTGCCGGAGACCGTGACCGTGGACGAGGTCGCGCAGCTCCTTGCCGAGTCCTGGAAGCTCGGCGTGAAGGCGATCGCGATCTACCGCGACAACTGCAAGGTCGCGCAGCCGCTGTCAGGCAAGAAGGACGGCGGCGCGCAGGAGACGCTCGTGTCCGCGACGCCGCCGGTGCCGCTGACGCAGCGCCGCCGCCTGCCGGACGACCGCGTCGAGGTCGGCCGCAAGTTCCGCGTCGGCGAGTACGAGGGCTACATCCACGTCGGCCTGTTCGAGGACGGGACGCCCGGCGACATCTTCGTCGACATCGCGAAGGAGGGCACGACCCTCGCCGGCCTGATGAACAGCTTCATGATCAGCGTGAGCCTGGGCCTGCAGTACGGCGTGCCGCTCGAGGTGTACTGCTCGAAGTTCGCCCACATGCGCTTCGAGCCGAGCGGGATCACGAACGACCCGGACATCCGAGCCGCCAAGTCGATCGTCGACTACATCTTCCGCTGGATGGGCAAGAAGTTCCTCACCACCGACCAGCAGGAGGAGATCGGGATCCTGTCGGCCGAGGTGCGAGCGCGGCTGGCGCAGTCGTACGCGGCGCTGGAGGGCAAGTCGGCGGACGCCGCCGTCGGTGCGGTCGAAGCCCCGCCGGCGGGCCAGACGGCGCTGTTCAACGCGTTCGAGGATGCCCAGGAGTGCGCCAGGTGTGGTGGCCGGATGGTGCGGACGGGCAGCTGCTACACGTGCCGCGATTGCGGGACCAACACCGGCTGTAGCTGACCAGCCGATCACCTCGAGCGGTTAGCGGCCTCTGAGCTCGAGATGCGGGCGGCCAGCTCGGCTCGGTTTCTGACGCCGGCCTTTGCCAGTGCATTGGAGACGTGCCGCTCGACGGTCTTTCGCGAGAGAAAGAGGTGCTTCGCGATTTCGGGATTGCTGGCGCCGTTGGCGACGAGCGTTGCCACCTCACGCTCACGGTCGGTGAGGCCGCCGAGCAGGTCCTCGTCCTGCCCATTCACGCGCCCGCGCCGCCATGTGCGCACGCCCAGCGCGCGAAGCTCGTGCTCCGCCACCTCGACGAGCGTGCCGGCGCCAAGCGCCGAGGCCTCGGCGGCCGCGGCGCGGAAGGTCTCCGCAGCCCGCTTCCGGTCGATTTCGGCCAGCGCGCGTCCCAGATCCAGCTGAGTCCACACCGCCTCGAGCGCCATCTCGCCTTCGACGAAGCTTTCCACGATGCGCTCGAGCTCGGCGGCCGCGGCCTCGATCTGACCGGCTCGCTGGAGCAGCAGCGCGTCGACGGCGTCCCGGCGAAGACGCTGCCACGGCCCCAGCGCCGCGGACGTCGCACCGGTCCCATTCGTGAAGCGCTTCCCGAGCGTCGTCGTCGCAACCGACACGCGCGAGTGACTCGGCGCGTGCGGAGTCCGAATCGATCCACGTGTGGCTGATCGTCGCCTGCCGTCAGCGCGGCGGCCTCGGCGAGCCGGTCGAGGACGGCGTCCTTCTCGGCAAGGCCGCCGATGCGAGCAAGCCAGTGCGTGTACTCGTAGTGGAAGTGGATGCGGAGGCGAGGGTTCGGCTCCGCGGCGGCCTCACGCTCCAGCGCCTCGAGCCCGGCTCGCCAGTTGCGGCGGTAGAGGGCAATCAGGCACCGGAAGTACGGAAGCCGTTGCCTGCCGTCGTGTCCGTCCGGGGTCCGGGCGGCGAGCTCGCTGATCTCTTCGGCAGCTGTCTCCGCCTCGAGGAGCCTGCCGTAGGCAAGCAGCGTTCCGACCAGGCAGACGCCCGCGTCGAGCTCGATCCTCGGCAGCAGCTCGCGGTGAGCCTCGTCCCGGATCTGGCGGATGCGCTCGGTCGAGAAGGTGTTCCGGGCGGCCATCGAGACGAGCACAGCCAGGTGGGACTCCTCGTCGAGCGTCTTGGCCACGTGTAGCGCCTCGGCGAGCGCGGCCGTCTCCGCCTCCTGGTCGGCGACCTGCCAGGCGGCGGTCATCTCGGCCCTGAAGGCGGCAAGGTAGGCGCGCCTTCCTCGCGTGTCCAGCTCGGCCACGTCGTGGCGCGAAGGAGCGAGCGCGCGAGCGCGTCTCGCCGCCTCGTGCGCAAGCTCGCGAGCCTCTGCTGCCTGCCCGCCCACCTGAAAGCGCACCTCTGCGCGCTGCGCAACGGTCTCGAGAGCGAGGATCGCGTCATCGGGTGCGGCGAGTTGGGCCTGATCGAGGAAGCGCTCGGCATCCCCGATGCGCCCGAGCTCGCAGGCCGCCCTTGCGGCTGCAAGGAAGGCGGTGCCGGAGACCTGGGGATCCGCTGACCGCTCGCCGACCTCTGAGCCAGTGCTCGATTGCCAGTTCGTAGCGGGCGAGCTCGGCGGCGAGCGCGCCCAACCCGGCCTCCAGGCTCAGATCGACGCTCGTCGCGAAGCTCGGCGTCGCGTGCGATCTCCTGGAGCTCCTCCAGACCGGCGGCACCAAGCAGCCTGCGGCTCGGGGAAGAGACGATGCGTTCTGCGAGTGCGAGTGTCGGCAGACCGCCCGCACGCCTGTGCGCGAGCGCCTGGAGCTGCGCCCGCAGATCATCTCCGCCTTCGGCCTCGAGCCATACGGCCAGACGGCGGTGCATCCCGACCAGCACATCTGCCGGCAAGCCGGCGAACGTCGCTTCCCGGATGAGGTCGTGGGCCGGCCGCAGAGCGCCGCGCGCCTGTACGGCGAGCCCCCGCGCGACGAGCTCGTCGGCGGCGCGCTCCAGCCGTTCGGAGCTCCCAATCCTTGATTGCGACGCACTCGCCTGGAGCAAGTGGTCGGGCGGCGACGGTGAGGAGGGTCAGCAAGGCGTCCGCGTCCGCCTCCGCTCCGGCGAGACGGCTGCGGACAAGCTCGCCCGCGTCGGTCTCGATCTCCCTGCCACCGGCGAGGACCTCGAGCCAGAACGGTGAGCCGTTCGCGCGCTCCCAGAGAAGCGCCGCCTCCCTGTCGCTCAGCGAGGGCGCGATCATCCGTCCGAGCTCGATTCCCTCGACGCGAGCGAGGGCGCCGAGCTCGACGATCGTCACGGCGCCCGGCGGCAAGGCGCTGGTCAGGGACTCGGCAAACTCGCTTGCCGCGCGCGAGTGGCGCGCAGCCGCGATGACCGTAAGCCCTTGTTGCGTGTCCCGTGCTGCGCGGAGCAGGTAGTGGCAGAGCGCGACGGACAGCGCGTCGACCCATTGGAGGTCGTCCACCACGAGCACGAGCGGCTTGGCGAGTGCGGAGATTGCCCGATGCGTGGCCTCGAACACACGCAATGGATCGAGCGGTTCAAGGCGGGTCGTTGCGAAGAGCAGCTCGCGTAGCCGGGCGCCCTCCGCTCCGGATTCGCCCAGCCATCTCAGAAGTGCAGACAACGTCGCGAGCGGGACGCTTCGCTCAGGCTCGTGGCCGGCGACGCGAACAACGGCCCCCTCCTCGCCCAACGCGGATGGCTCCGCCAGCAGCCGTGTCTTGCCGCTGCCGGGGTCCCCGAGGACGAGCGCGGCAACCGCTTCGCCGCGAGCGCCCCGGCGGACGACGCTCGAGAAGCGCTTCGAGCTCGCGCGGCGCGACCGACGAAGGCGCCTGGCACTCCATGGAGCCTACTCCCGTCGCGCGGCTCCGAAGAGGGAGTTCCCCGATGATCGCTTCGGCCGACGGTCGTAGCTTCGGAGCCATAGCAGCGGCAGTCCCATCGATCGAAAGGAAGGCACATGTCCAGCTCTCACGCGTCTCCTCGCGGCTTCGGTCGCGGTCGTTTCCTTCGCCGCTCTCGCCCTCACACCGGCGGTATCTGCGTCCTCTGCGCGAGCCGGAGCTCTGCACGTGGCGAAGGAGTGCTCCGCTTACACGGGCGCCGCCGGTGACTACTGCACGATCGTCAGGTCGAATCTCGACGTGATCAAGGCCGGGTCGAGGGTCTACTACCTCGAGGCGTTGGACGGCAACTCCTTCGACGGCGACATCATGCTCTACGCCGGGCACGGCAACGCCGCGTTCGGCCATTGCAAGGTCGACGTACTCCACCGCCACGGGCCGTTGCACGCTCAGAGGCGGGGTCGGACAGTTCAAGGGCTTCCGCGCCGATGTGGTTGTCTCGCCCGATCCAGCCAGCGACGTAGGGGCGCTTTGGGACGGGACGTACAGGTTCGGCAACCGCTAGCCGAGCAGCGCGGAGTCGGCCGAAGTCGGCCCACAATGAGCCGTCCGAGAGGGCGGCTCGTTGGCTTGCCACTCTTCACAAGCGGCGAGGGGGTGGAACACGGAACGGCTTAGCGACCGGACAGTTCCTCCCACTCGGGTCGCGTCAGCGCGTACTCGACGTCCCCTTCCTCCTCGCCTTCGATCTTGTCCGGCCAGTCCTGGTGGAACGTGCGCACGTACTTGAGGCCGGCCTTCGCCATCACTCGGTGCGACGCGGTGTTCACCACCATCGTCTCCGCCCACACGCGTTGCGCGCCGAGGTCTTTGAACGCCTTCTCGATCAGCGCCTGCGAACCCTCTGTCGCGTAGCCCTTCCCCCACGCCGAGCGCTTCAGCCGGTATCCGAGCTCCGGCTCGTCGGGGGCCGCGTCGGGAGGCGGGCGCAGGTGGAACCAGCCGATGAACTCGCCGGTGGCCTTCTCGACCGCAGCCCAGAAGCCGTACCCGTCGAAGCGCTCGTAGTAGTGGAGAAACCACGGCAGGACCTCGCGCTCGATCTCCACGCGCGACGTCGAGCGCCCGCCGTTGATGTAGCGCATCACCTCCGGGTCGGCGTCGAGCTCGACGAGGTTCTCGACGTCATCGGGCGTGAACTGCCGGAGCGTCAAGCGCTCCGTCTCGAGCACGTCTTTGCCCGACACCTACCCTCGCTCACACGGCGCTTGCCGGCGCCGGTGCAGGGAGGGTGGTGGGCAACGATCGGCGAATGCGGCGTGCCTCGACCTCGGTGACGACGACGGCGGCCAGTCCCCAGATCACCGCGGCCAGCGCCCAGGCTCGTCCCTCGGCTCCGGCCGCGTCCGGGTAGCGCAGGCAGGAGACACCCCACGCAAAGCCGGAAAGGGCAGCACTCCAGGACGGGATCCGCCACCCCGCCGTCCCGAGCGCGGCGAGGCCGGCAAGCAGGGGGACGGTGAGCGCGAGCGCGGCGAGCACCGTCCAGTGATGAAGCCCGTTCGACACTGCATCCGCCGGCGGCAGGTGACGCCGCTGAGCGGATGCCGTTCGGCTCGCGTAGACGAGGCAAGGTACGACCGCCGCACATGCGACGAGCAGGAGCGGCCATGCAACGCGGCCGCGCCGGAGGAACGTGCGCCGCGCCGGATGGAGAGCCACCAACAGCGCAACGGCGCCCGCGAGGCCGGCGGCGAGAACGAGATAGCCCCAAGCCTCGCCCGCGATCCCCGCTACGGCGAGCGCACACGCGACCAACGCGCACTGCTGCAGGCCCGCGATCCGCCGTTCTGGATGACGTACCTGGGAGAGCAGGCCGATCGGAAGGACGATGCCGAAGAGGGCCCCCCAGCCGACGTCCAGGACCGGGTTCCGCTGTTGGTCGACGAAACCCGTGAATCCGTCGCTGAGATCGATCCAGCCGTAGTTGACGGTCACGAAGGCGAGTGCCAAGAGGAAGGCCATCACCGCCGATGCAGTCCGGTGCACTCGCACCCGTCGCCCCATCCCCACGCACACTACGGTGCCGCGGCTAGAGTCGTTCGCCACGAAACCAACAGCCGGGGAGGGACGATGATCGACCACGTCACCGCCAACGTCAGCGACGTCGAGCAGGCCAAGACCTTCTACACGAGCGCGCTGGCGCCCCTGGGCTATTCGGTTCAGGCCGAGTTCCCCGGCGCGGCGGGTTTCGGCACCGGCGAGGGAATCCCCCCGTTCTGGATCGGCTCGAGCGAAGAGCGCGGCTCGACCCACATCGCGTTCAGCGCGAAGGACCGCGCCACGGTCGATGCCTTCTACGAGGCTGCAACCTCGGCGGGCGGGAAGGACAATGGCGCACCTGGCGTGCGGCCGCACTACCACGAGAGCTACTACGCAGCATTCGTGCACGACGCCGACGGCAACAACATCGAGGCGGTGTGCCACCTGCCGGAGTGACGTGGTTGCCCAAGCGCGCCCCGGGGCTACCGGGAGTCGACGGTCCAGATGTGCGAGGGGAAGTTGTCGTAGGACGCGGCCACGTACCTGCGCTTGGGAGGCAGCGAGTACTCGAATGCGACATCGCGCTCGTACGTGACCTTGGCCGAGAGCTTCGCGGCGAGGCCGAGCTGCTTGAGGCTGAGGTCGAAGCCTGTCTCCCAGGCGGTGCCCCGGCGCACTTCGTGCTTCCTGACCGTCGAGCCGGGACTGCTCGATTGATCGAACGTCTCGGTCCTGATGCGCGCGCCCAGCCTGCTCGCTGCGGGGACACGCGCTGGAACGAAGAGCCACTCGAGGTTGTCCTGGTCGACCGCGGCCAAGAGTGGGTACTTGCCGATGGTCTTCTTGTTCTTCGTCACGACGATCTTCTGGAACTCCGCTTCGGCCCGCAGCGCGACCCGCTCGTTGACCATCGCCGTGTGCGTCAATCCGTCCTTGACGTCGATGTTGATGGTCGGGCCGCCGCCGATCCCGGCGATCGCGAGCGAGGCGGCCGTCTCGGATGACGACGTCGTCGACACGTCCAGCTTGACGCTCGCGTTCCGCACCGCGGGACGTGTCAGCCAGTACGCCTCGAGCTCGATCAGCCGCTGCTCGGTGGCAACGACCTCATGCTTTTCGGCCGCGAGCCACTCGCGTACGGCGGACCACCATCTCCCCAGGGCGGACGATTCCTCCGCGACATCCCGGTGCGCCTCGATGACCTGATCGAGCCCGCTCGCGATCTCCGTATGAGCCACGCCGGACGTCTCCTTGAACATCTCGACGGCCTCGGCCATCTGTGCGTCCTCGATCGGTGCGGGTCGAGCGGCGAGCTCGTGCAGCCCCGGCTCGTGCCAGATCTCGGCTCTGACGGTCATCGCGACCCATCGAGCTTAGCCTCGCCGCAGTTAGCCCGACTGCGCCTCCTCCTTCACCTCGAGCGCCGTGAGCCTGCCGTTGTCCCAGTAGATGTTCCAGGCCGGGGAGACTTCGTTGCAGCGCACTGCGACGGTGGTGGACTCGACGTCCGGCGCGGTGGTCAGCACGGCGGCCAACACAACCTGGTCGCTGGTCTGGTCGTTCTCGGGCTGGCCTGAACCGCATGTAGTTCTCTCCTCGATACCGTCGAGTCGCTGGATGAGTCAGTGCCAAGCTCGAAATCCGGTCGGCGAGCACGATGCTCTCGTCGAGGATCTCCGAGCTGCGGACGGCATCCGCCTGGATCTCGGGCGAGCGCACCGCATCCGCCTGGATCTGCTCCGCCCCGACGCTGTCGCGCGGAAGGACGAGAGCCGCGGCCGCCGTCCCGGTGAGCGCGAAAAACAGCGCGAGCGTTGCTGCGACGTTGGCGTAGCTCAGCCGCGCGCGCAGGCGGGCGAGGTACCTGTCGCGGTGCGGTCCGTTGGGCAGGCTCATGTCGCTCATCTGACTCCCTCTCTTTCGGCTCGGCGCACCGTCTGTCGATGTCTTCCTTCGAGGCTAGGCCCGCACCCGCCTCAGCCTCTAGCGGGGAACCCCTAGTCCGCCGGAGGAAAGCCCTGACGTGGCGGAGTCGCACGCTCTGTTAAGCCGAAGAACCGTTTCCAGCCGACTGCCGTAGGCCCGCGCGACGGAGAAAATCCGAAACGGAGGAGGCATCAGCATGCGTGCATCTCGTCTCTGGCGGCTCGCTGCGGCGATCTCAGTGGCTGTCGCGGCACTCGGCGCGGCCTCGGCCGCGGGAGCAGCACCACCCGGTGGCTACGTCGTCACGCCGCTCATCTCGAACAACGGCGTGCCCGGCACGACGACCGATCCGAACCTGCAGAACGCTTGGGGCCTCGGCGCGACCTCAACCTCGCCCTGGTGGGTCGCGGACAACGGCACCGGCAAGTCGACGCTCTACAACGGCGCCGGAGCGATCCAAGGGCTCGTCGTCACGGTGGGCGACGCCCCGACGGGTCTCGTCGCGAACCCGACCACGGGCTTCGCGCTCTCGAATGGCAATCCCGCCCGCTTCCTCTTCGACAGCGAGGCCGGAGCTATCTCCGGCTGGAACGGCGGCACCGTTGCCGAGCAGGTGAAGGACCTGTCACCCGAGGGGGCGGTCTTCAAAGGGCTGGCGATCGCCCAGACGACCGCGGGGCCCCGGCTCTACGCGAGCGACTTCCACAACCGCCGCGTCGACGTCTGGGACGGGAACTGGCAGCCGGTGCACCGGCCGTTCCAGTTCTTCGACCCGACGATCCCCCGCGATTACGGGCCGTTCGGGATCCAGGCGATCGGCTCGCTCGTCTACGTCACCTACGCCCAGACGCAGGCCGGCAGCGACGATGAGGTCGCAGGCCCGGGCAAGGGCTTCGTCGACGCGTTCGACGCGGCGACCGGGATCATCCGTTCGAAGGTGGCGTTCCGCGGCCAGCTGAACGCGCCGTGGGGAATCGCGCAGGCGCCGGCCGATTTTGGGCGCTTCAGCGGCGACCTGCTCGTCGGCAACTTCGGCGACGGGCGGATCACGGCGTACCGCCCGTTCCTCGGCGGGTTCATCTACCTGCCGGCCGGGCAGCTCCGTACGTCCGGGAACGGCCCGATCGTCATCGACGGCCTGTGGGCGCTCGAGTTCGGCAACGGCGCCAACGCCGGCCCGACCAACAACCTCTTCTTCACTGCGGGGCCGGACGACGAGGCGAACGGCCTGTTCGGGAAGATCACGGTAGCCCCGTAGGCTCGTCCTTCCTGAGGGCCCGGCAACGGGCCCTCAGTCCTCTCAACGGCGAGCTGGACGAACGGATCGAGAGGCGTAGAGTCGTCTCAGGAACGACGGCCGAAGCCCAAGAAAGAGGAGGAGACGATGAGGCTCTTGCGCGGACGCTCGCCTCGCTACCTGCTGCCGCTCGTCGCGCTTGTGCTGTGCACGGCTGCGATCGGATTCGGCGTCGGGGTGGCGGGTGCGGCCGACCAGCGGCTCGACGAGGCAGACCTCGCCCTGCAGAAGGCCCAGGCGTTGCTCGAGGCCTCGCAGAGCGGACTGCCGCCCGACCAGACCCACGCACAGCACCGCTTCGACAAGGCGGTCGCGCGAGCGATCGCCGGGGTGGAGAAAGCGCGGGCACAGATCGTCGCGGCGAAGGCGGTGGTCGACAACCCGTAGGACGGGCCGGCCGCCCTTCGCGGTGGTGATCACTTGTGGAACTGCTCACGCCGCGATCCTGCAGTGCGTTCCAGCAGTAGTGCGGCTCTACGACTACCTCGCCTCCGCCAACTGCTACAAGGCGCGGCTGCTCCTGGCCCAGCTCGGGAGGCCGTACGAGCGCGTGCCGATCGACATCTTCGGCGGCGACACGCTCACCGACGAGTTCGCCGCGATCAACCCCGCCCGGTCGACGCCCGTGCTCGAGACCGACGACGGGCGGTTCCTCCATGAGTCGAACGCGATCCTCTGGTACCTCGCGGACGGGACGGGCTTCCTCCCTGACGACCCGTTCGAGCGCGCGCACGTGGTCAAGTGGCTGATCCTCGAGCAGACGGACGTGATGCCCGGGATCGGCGGGCTCCGCTTCCGGCTCGTCACGGGCCGTCTACGGCCCGACGAGCCGGCCGCCGCTCAGCGGCGCGAGCTCGGCCTCGACGCGCTCGCGCTGCTCGAGGCGCATCTCCAGAGCGCGGAGTTCTTCGTCGGCGACCGCTACTCGATCGCCGACATCTCCCTGTACGCGTACACCCACACCGCGCCCGAGGCCGGCTTCGACCTCGGCGCCTTTCCTGCGGTCGAGGGGTGGCTGCACCGCATCGAGCAGCAACCCGGGTTCGTGAACGACCTGGCGCCGTACCCGCCGAACGCGCGAGCCGGCGCCGGCCGTTCGGTCTACGACTGACTCCAGAGCGGCCTGACCTCGATCGTCCCGATCTGGGCCACGGGATGCGCGGCCGCGATCTCGACGGCCTCCTCCAGGCTGCCGCACTCGAGCAGGTCGAAGCCGCCGACGACCTCCTTCGTCTCGACGAACGGGCCGTCCGTCACCAGTTTCTTCCCGTCGCGCACGCGGACCGACTTCGCCCGCCGCGGCGGCGCGAGCTGGTCGCCCGTCACCCAGATCCCGCGCGCCTGGAGATCGTCCAGCCACGGGAAGCCCTCGTCCTCGTCGTCCTGCGCCTCGCCCGGCTGGGGCTCGGTCAGTGCGTTCATCTGCTCGGCGTCCCAGCAGACCAGCATCAGGTACTTCATGGTCGCTCCCTTCGATCGTCGGTGCTCAGCCTTACCCAGACGACGAACGCAACGGCGCGGCATCGACATTTCGACACGCGCATCGCCGCGTCCAGGCCGTATGCTCGCCCGGCTCGGGGGGACGAAAGGAGAGCTCGTGTACGCAAGCGTCCGCCGCTATCCCGGAAGCACCGACCTCGCGCAGGCCCTGAGCGCCCGCGCCGACGAGGTGCGGCCGGTCATCAGCGAGATCGCGGGTTTCCAGGCGTACTACCTGATCGAGGCCGGCGGGGACACTGTCACCGTCAGCGTGTTCGACGACGAGGCAGGCGCGCAGCAGTCGAACGAGGCAGCCGCCGCGTGGCTCAAGGAGAACATGCCCGACGCCGCCACGACGGCGCCGGAGATCTCCGCCGGCGAGGTGCTGATGTCGATGTAGCCGCGGGCGGCGCCGGACCCGGCTACTCCTCGCCCTCCCAGTAGTCGAGCTCCGGCCCGGGCCGGCTGAGAAGGATCCGCTCGCCGGCGACGCTCCGCGCGCCGATCTTGCCGCTGTCCGGGTACTCGACGATGTCCGGCGCGATCAGCGTCGAGAGCATCAGGACGCGGATCGGCGAGTCGGTGCGGTTCAGGACCTGGTGGAGGCCGTCCTTCCCGCGACGGAAGCAGACGACGTCGCCCTCGCGGAGCTCCTGCTCGCCGTCCGCCGAGCGCAGCGTCGGCTCGCCGCTCACCACGAGCAGCCACTCCTCGTTCGCGTGATGCGTGTGGTACGGCCAGAGCTTGTTGCCCGGCTCGAGCTCGTACAGGCTCCCGCCGATCAGCTCGGCCTCGAGGCGGGCGCCGATCCACCCGTCCTTGGAACGCCAGCCTTCGCGCTCCTCGGTCCGCTCCCACTCGTCGCCGTGGAGGTTGACGACCTTCACGGGCGGTCGAGCCCCGGGAGCAGCTCGATCCCCTGCTGGTCGTCCGGCGCCGTGTGCGCGACCAGCGCGCGCGTCATCCGGTCGGTCGGGTTCAGGACGAGGTGCGGGACGTCCGGCGGGATGTAGGCGAGCTCGCCGGCGACCATCCGCTCCGTGTGCTCGAGCTCGCCGCCCCAGCGGAACTCCAGCACGCCCTCGATCACGTAGCCCGCGCTCTCGATCCCGTGGTGCAGGTGCGCGCGCGAGCGGCCGCCGGGCGGAAGCTCGAGCTCGACCATGCAGATCGCGTCGCCTGACAGGCCCGCGAAGAACGTCATCCCCTGCGCGCCCTCGTAGCGCTCGCCCCGCCGGTAGACGCGGCAGTCCATGCGCCGACCTTACCGCGGCAGGGGCCGGGTCCGAGGCGGTGAATCTTCTGGGATCGCCGCCGACTCCTCATCCGAACGCTCAGTCGCGGAGCGACTCTCGCTCCTGCCGCTCGCGATCGCGCTGTCCGTCGGCATCCTCTACACCGTCGGCGCCGTCCTGACCACCGGCCAGCTCCGCCGCGCGAACCTCGTCGTCCGGGACACCCTGCCGCTCGTCCCGCTGCCGCAGCTGCTCGGGCGCGGGATGAGCGTCTTCCTCAAGCCGTTCGCCGGCGTCCTGGCGATCGCGCTCGTCTTCGTCGCGGTCGTCGTCCTCGGCAGCCGGATCGAGCGCGTGCTCGAACAGCATACGACCGGGTGGAGCGCCGGAAGACGGGCAGCCACACGCGGGGGCGTCGTCCTCGTCGGCGTCCTGGCGCTCGTGCTCCTGTCGCCTCCGGCCGTGGCGATCGGCATCGCCGTGTGTGCGCTCGTCCTGCTGCTGTGGGTGCGGAGCATGGTCTCGTTGCGCGAGTCACTCCTGCTGTTCGCGGGGCTCGCCTCGCTCATGCTGCTCGGCCTCGCGTTCTACCAGCCCGAACCGCTGGCGACGGTCACGATCCGCACCTCCGAGCGCGGCGTGATCCGGGGCGATCTGATCACGTCGTCTGCTGGAACCTGGTACCTCGGTCAGGCGCGGCGGAACTTCGTCGCCGTCCAGCCGGACGAGATCACGTCGATCGAGGTCGACTCCGGCCCTCACTCCAGCCGGCCGCTCTTCCGCCGCATCCTCGACGCGCTCGGCGACTAGGCCGCGGCAGGAGGAGCCGCCCCGGCGGCGAAACGGTCCGGTTCTCGACCAGGGGGGTCGAACTCGATGCGCACGAGAGAACAGATCAACGCTTTTTGGGAGCTGACACGCGAGGGCTCCGGCAACGGGGAGCGCGTCCGGCGGCGCATTACCGCGATGGGCGCCGTGGCCGTTGTCGCCTGCGGGTTCCTGCTCGCTGTCGGGCTCGGGCTGCTCGTGGTCGCGTTCGTCGCGGGCCTGCTCGCCTCGATCGCGCTCGCCGCACTCGTGGTCGCCTCGCCGCGGCTGGGCTCGACCGCCCGCCACCTGAGCCGGCGCACCAGATCGCACGCCCATGGTGTCGCGGCCTGGTCGGTGCCGCGCCTCCGCAGGGGTCGAGCCGCGTCCGCCGCGGGCCTCAAGTCGGTCCGCTCGAAGGCGCACGGCTCAGGGACGGCGGCGCTCGCCACGACACGGCGGCGAGCCTCCGCGTTCACCCAGGTCGCCGTCGAGACAGGGTCGCGGACCGGGCGCGAGCTGGCAGAGACCGCGCGCTCCAACGCCGTGCGGCTCGCAGCGCGTCGAGGGCACGCCGACGCCGAGCGGGAGGCGCTCCGCCTCAACGCCGCGGGGACGCAGCACCGCCGCGGCCGGCGGTACGACGCGGCCGTCGACTGCCACCGCCAGGCGCTCGAGATCCTGCGCACGCTCGACGACCGGCGCGCGGTCGCGCTGACCCAGTCCAACCTCGCGCTCGCCCTCAGCCACTCCGGCGACGACGAGTGGTCGATCGGGCTCTTCCGGGAGGCCGCCGAGACGCTCCACGAGCTCGGCGACGACGAGCACGAGGCGCAGATCATGGCCAACCTCGGCCTAGCCCATCGCCGACACGGCCGCCGCGAGGAGGGCGACAACGTGCTCGAGCTCGCGCTCAGCAAGCTCACCCCGTCCTCGAGCGCCTACGCGGCGATCGAGGAGCAGCTCAGCCGCGCCAGCTGACCCGGCATTTCGCTGCTACCTTGTGCGAACGGGTCGGCAATTCCGCCGACTCGGTGAGATGCGCTTCTCGTTCCTCCTTCGGGTGTTTCGAGGTCGGCAAGTCTCGAACCCGTAAAGGAGTCGAACAACATGTCACTGCAATCTTTCCGCGAGCTCGGCGTGTCCTCGGACATCGTCGCCGTGCTCGCGACCCGCTCAATCAACGAGCCGTTCCCGATCCAGGCGCACGTCCTTCCGGACGCGATCGCCGGGCTCGACGTCCTCGCGCAGTCCCCGACCGGATCGGGCAAGACGCTCGCGTTCGCCGTGCCGATCGTGGAGCGGACCGCCCCGAGCGACCCTCGTCCGTCCTCGCTCGTGCTCGTGCCGACGCGTGAGCTGGCGGCGCAGGTGACCGCCGAGCTCGAGACGCTCGCGCCGGCACGGAACCTCGACGTCGCATCCGCGTACGGCGGCGTCCCCCTCGGCAAGCAGGCGCGGCGCGCGAAGGCAGCGCACATCCTCGTCGCGACGCCCGGCCGCCTCGAAGACCTCGCTGAGCGCCGGCACGTGAACCTCGCCAACATCCGCATCCTCGTCCTCGACGAGGCCGACCGGATGCTGGACATGGGCTTCCAGCCGCAGGTCGACCGGATCGTCCGCCGGCTGCCGAGGAACCGTCAGACCATGTTCTTCTCGGCCACGCTGGACGGCCGCGTCGGAGAGCTCGCGCAGGCGTACACCAACAGCCCGTCCCGGTACGAGGTGCTGGCCGCGATCGACGAGCCGGGCGAGATCGAGCACCGGTTCGTGTCCGTCACAGCCGAGAGCAAGGTGGACACGCTCGTCGAGCACATCCGGGCGTCGGAAGGTCTGACGCTGGTGTTCGTGCGGACGAAGCGCGGCGCCGACCGCCTCGTGCAGAAGCTCGCGCGCCAGGATGTCCGTGCCGTCGCGATGCACGGAGACATGGCGCAAGCCGCGCGTGAGCGGGCACTAGCCCGCTTCGAGAGCGGCAAGGTGTCGACCCTTGTCGCGACCGACGTCGCCGCCCGGGGCCTCGACCTCGACGACATCACCGACGTGATCAACTTCGATCCGCCGGCGGAGCACAAGGACTACGTGCACCGCACCGGGCGCACAGGCCGGGCGGGACGGAGCGGGACCGCGATCACCTTCGTCCTGCCGGACCAGCAGAGCGATACGAGCCACGTCGCCCGGCGCCTCGGCCACACGGAGCAGTTCGAGCAGGCGGGCCTGAAGTCCGCGCGGCCGAAGCTGCTCTACACGAGCCGCCGCGGCCGCCGCTCGAAGTGGTAGCCGGCAGCTAGGCGGTAACGGCGAGACCGCGTGCCTTGCGAGAGGCCGCGGTCTGGCGCTTCTGCGCCGAGAGCTCGACCTTCCGAAGGCGGACGGCCCGGGGCGTGACCTCGACGCACTCGTCCTCGCTGATGAACTCGAGCGCCTGCTCGAGTGAGAGCGGGCGCGGCGGGATCAGACGCACGAGCTCGTCCGCGGTCGCCGAGCGCATGTTCGTCAGCTTCTTCTCCTTCGTCGGGTTGACGTCGAGATCCTCGGCGCGCGAGTTCTCGCCGACGACCATCCCCTCGTAGACCTCCACGCCCGGGCCGATGAAGAGCTGCCCGCGCTCCTGGAGGTTCAGCAGCGCGAACCCGGTCGCGGGCCCGCGTCGATCGGCGACGAGGCTCCCGGTCGGCCGGCTCCGCAGCTCGCCGTGCCAGGGCTCGTAGCCGTCGAAGACGTGATGGAGGATGCCGGTGCCGCGCGTCTCGGTCAGGAACTCAGTGCGGAAGCCGATCAGCCCGCGTGCGGGCACCCGGTACTCCATGCGCACCCAGCCGGTGCCGTGGTTGACCATGTGCTCGAGGCGTCCCTTGCGCAGCGCCAGCAGCTGCGTGATCACGCCCACGTACTCCTCGGGCGCGTCGATCGCCAGCCGCTCGACCGGCTCGTGCACCTTTCCGTCCACGTCGCGGGTGACGACCTGCGGCTTCCCGACGGTGAGCTCGAAGCCCTCCCGCCGCATCAGCTCGACCAGCACCGCGAGCTGGAGCTCGCCGCGGCCCTGCACCTCCCACGCGTCGGGGCGCTCGGTCGGGAGCACACGCAGGGAGACGTTGCCGACCAGCTCGCGATCGAGTCGTGCCTTCAGCATGCTCGCGGTGAGCCTGTCGCCGTCCTGCCCGACGAGCGGCGAGCTGTTGATGCCGATCGTCATCGCCAGGCTCGGCTCGTCGACGCCGATCACGGGCAGCGGCCTGGGATCCTCGGGATCGGCGAGCGTCTCCCCGATCGTGACCTCCGGGATGCCGGAAACGGCGATCAGCTCCCCCGGCCCGGCCTCCTCCGCCTCGACGCGGTCGAGCGCTTCCGTCACGAACAGCTCAGTCACCTTCGCGCGCTCCACCTCGCCCGTCGAGCGGCACCACGCGATCTGCTGGCCGCGGCGAATCGTCCCCTCGCGGATCCGGCAGAGCGCGAGCCGGCCGACGTAGGGCGAAGCATCGAGGTTCGTCACGTGCGCCTGCAGCGGATGGCCCTCCGTGAAGGACGGCGCTGGAATCCGCTCGAGCAACACCTCGAACAGCGGCTGCAGGTCGTCGGCGAGCTCGTCGGGCGCCGGCCCCGCGCGGCCGGCCCGTGCATTGCAGTAGACGATCGGGAACTCGATCTGCGTCTCGTCGGCGTCGAGATCGAGGAAGAGCTCGTACACCTCGTCGACCACCTCCGTCATCCGCGCGTCGGGCCGGTCGACCTTGTTGACGACGAGGATGACCGGGAGGCGCGACTCGAGCGCCTTGCGCAGCACGAAGCGCGTCTGCGGCAGCGGCCCCTCGCTCGCGTCGACGAGCAGCAGCACGCCGTCCACCATTGTCAGGGCGCGCTCGACCTCGCCGCCGAAGTCCGCGTGGCCGGGCGTGTCGACGATGTTGATCTTCACGCCGCCGTAGCGGACGGCCGTGTTCTTGGCGAGGATCGTGATCCCCTTCTCGCGCTCGAGGTCCATCGAGTCGAGCACACGGTCGGCGACGTCCTGGTTCTCCCGGAACGACCCGGACTGCCAGAGCATCGCGTCGACGAGCGTCGTCTTCCCGTGGTCGACGTGCGCCACGATGGCGACGTCGCGGATGTCCTCGCGGAGCGGCATCGCCCGAGGGTAGCCGCAGTTCCCACGAGGAGAAGGGCGGGAGGCGCGCCGCAGCGCGCCTCCCGCAGTGACTCTACGCCGCCAGGTCGAGAGCCGGTTCAGCCGACTCGACCGACGGGTCGACCTGCTGCTCGAGCTCGTCGCGCCGGACGAGCACGAGCGCGGCGACGATCCCGAAGGCTGCGATGATCACGCCGGCAAGGAAGGCGCCGTGGAAGCCGGTCACGAGCGCCTCCGCCTGGGACGACCCGCCTGCGACGGCGTCCGACGTCCGCGTCGTCGCGATCGTCGACAGCGCCGCGATTCCGAGCGCGCCGCCGATCTGCTGCGACGTGTTGATCAGGCCGGAAGCGAGGCCGGCCTCTGCCGGCTGGATCCCGGCGAGCGCCGCGATCGAGATCGGCACGAACGAGAAGCCCAGCCCGACCGCCACGAGCAGGAAGCCCGGGAGGAGGTCGCCGACATACGACCCGTCGACCGACACCTGCGTGAAGTAGACGAGGCCGGCCGTGAGCGAGGACATGCCGATCAGCAGCGCCGGCTTCACGCCGATGCGCGTGACGAACTGCGCGGCGAGCGCCGACGTGAAGATCGCCGTCCCCGCGACCGCGAGGTACGCGACACCGGTCTTCATCGGCGAGTAGCCGAGCACCTGCTGCATGTACAGCGTCAGCATCAGGAACATCGAGAATGTGGCCGTCCCGAGGATGAAGCCGGAGACGTTCGCGCCGGTGACGGTCTTGATGCGGAGGATGCCGAGTCGCATGAGCGGCTCGGGGTGGCGGAGCTCCCACACGACGAAGCCGACGAGCAGGAGGATCGACGCGGTGAAGAAGCCGACCGTCTTGCCCGCGAGCCAGCCGTCCTGCCCGGCCTGCGTGATCGCGTAGACGAGCGACGACAGGCCGCCGGTGACGAGCACGGCGCCGAGCGCGTCGAACGACTTGACGCTCGCGTCGCGGCTCTCACGGAGCAGGATCGGGGCCAGCACGAAGCCCATCACGCCGATCGGGACGTTGACGAAGAAGATCCACTCCCAGCTGAGGGCGCTGGTGAGGATCCCGCCGAGCAG
The DNA here is from genome assembly GCA_963817105.1 of uncultured Actinomycetes bacterium. Classification (GTDB taxonomy): domain Bacteria; phylum Actinomycetota; class Thermoleophilia; order Gaiellales; family Gaiellaceae; genus 3-1-20CM-4-69-9. The sequence goes on along the minus strand of CAWFNA010000008.1, from coordinate 755,117 downwards.
CACGCCCGCCGCCGCGCCGAAGCCGCCGACCGCTCCCCAGAAGCCGAGCGCGATGTTCCGCTCGCGGCCCTCGACGAACGTCGTCGAGAGGATGGAGAGGGCGGCCGGCGTGATCGCCGCCGCGCCGAGGCCCTGGAGGACGCGTGCCGCGATCAGCGACGTCTCGGACCACGCCAGGCCGGCGAACAGCGAGGCGAGGGTGAAGACGACGATGCCGGCGAGGAAGAGCCGCCGACGCCCGAGCAGGTCGGCCGCCCGGCCGCCGAGCAGGAGGAACCCGCCGAAGACGAGCGCGTACGCGCTGATCACCCATTGGAGGTTCTCCTGGGAGAAACCGAGGTCGACCTGGATCGACGGCAACGCGACGTTCACGATTGCGATGTCCAGGACGACCATGAACTGCACCACGCAGAGAAGCGCGAGTGCAAGCCACTTGCGTCGATCTGAGGAAGGCATGGAGTTCATTCCCTTGGTCGAAGGTTGTAGAACCAGCGTGCCTTCGCGGTCCGGGCTGGCAAAGGGTCTCGGCCGGTGAATTCAGGTACGGCTAACCGCACCGCCCGAGCGGGCTCAGGGTCGAGCGGCCGTCTTCGAGGCGACGCGCGCGAACCTGGAGATCGCAGGCCTCCTGCTGGGGGGCTGAACTGGACGCCGTGAAGCTCAGGCGCGTGGCGCGTACTCGACGCTCGCGAACGGCCACTCGGCGGCGACCCACTCGCTGACGCTCTCCCAGAGCGGCGCGTCGAGCTGCGCGTGGCTCGCCCGCACCCACGAGAGCACGCGGGCGTCGTGCTCGCTGTCCGGCAGTGGGTAGATGTAGACGCAGCCGACGACGTCGCCGCCGTCGCGGTCGAGCACCGTGTACGTGAAGCCGGTGCGGTGCCGGAAGTCGTTCGCGTGGCGCTCGAGGTCGCCGCGGTTCTCCTCGAGCGTCAGCTCCCGCGGCCAGGCGCTGTCCTCCCACCCCGGCGTCGCGTGGATGTGCTCCCCCGACGAGGACCAGGCGTCGTAGTCACGCTCGTTGTGCTCCGGCCCGAGCGGTTCGAGCACGAACTGCGGCGTCTCGAGACGCTGCGGCACGTCGAACTCGGGCGGGACGAACATGGCACGATGACGCTACCTAGCCGTCCTCGTAGCGTGATCCACGCAAGCGCGTAAGCCCTTCGTCCACTTGATCGCCACACGCATTGCCCTTAGGGAGTGACGACGAGCGACCCTCTCATCAGGGGGAACACGTCGCAGTGGAAGAGGTAGATGCCCGGGGTCAGCGCGACCGTCCATGTCTCCGACTGACCCGGGTCGAGGATCGCGCCCGCCTTGATGCCCTCGAGGTCGAAGCTGCATTGAAAGTCGCACTTGTTCGTAATCTCGAACGTGACCATTCCTGAGGGGATCTTCCTCTGAGAGAGCGTGAACGAGCCGGGAGGACGCTGGTCGAACATCTCGACGGTGACCGTCGTCTTGGCGTTACCGCACCGTCGTCGTCGTCGTGGATGTGGTCGGCGGTGTGGGCGCGACCACCAGGAAGATGCCCTTCATGCCGGCCGATGCCTGGCCCGAAACGGTGGACCGGTAGGGGTACCGGCCCCCCTTCGAGAAGGTCACCCGCAAGGTTGCGGAGTGCCCGGGCCTAAGCAGCGGCGTCCTTTTCCCGGCGATCTTGAAGTCGTGCGAGCCCTTGCCCCTGTTGGCGACCGTGAAGATCACCGTCCCTATGGGAGCGCTGCGCTTCGACAGCCTGAACCTGGAGTCGGTGGCGTTGACAGTCACATGGGTTGTCGCCTTCGGATGGGATGTCATGCGCGGCGTCTCGCGGCTGGCCCCGCCGCCCGCCACGAAGATGCCTGCGGCGGCCCCCACTACGAAAACCGCTGCAAGTAGCACCGAGCTTCCTCCACGACGCATGACGCTTCCCTCCCTTTCGATTCAGATGGATCGAACGAGCGCGCTCATCTCGTCGGACTCGGTCGAATGACCATTGCCTGCACGATCCGGTCCACGTCTAGATCCCGGCGGCGCAGCGTCTCGATGACTTCTTCGATCGACTCGGCGTCGACCAGGTGCAGGCAGGTCTCGTCGCCCGGGATGAGGATCGAGCGGACGTAGCGAATCGGCGTTCCCTCGCAGAGGCGCGCGAAGGAGGCCGATTCGTCGGCGCCGGTAACGCTGTACACCTCAACGAGGTACTCCGGCACCGACGAGGGGTCAGTGCTTGTCGTGGCCGTAGCGGTACGTCCCGTCCCAGTGCCAGAGGTTCGTCTTGGTGTCGAGCGTCACGACTACGTGGGCGTGGAAGCGACGGAAACTGCCCGTACCGCCCACGAACGTGATCTCGCCCGAGAACGTCGTGAACGAGAGCGTGACGTGTCCGAGCGCGGCATTGCCGGGGCCTGCGTAGAGGACGAGGTCGCTGTCGAGTCCGGTGGCTCCGGGCGCTTCCAGGTAGAAGACCTTCGAGCCGACGCCGATCGCCGGCAGGTTCGAGGCCGTGATCGTGCAGTGCCCACCGGCGAGCCCCGAGTAGTCGGAGCACTCCTTCGTCACGTGCAGAGCCCCGTTGCGCGGCGCGGACGCCAAAGCCGGGATCGCAAGGACGAGGGCGAGCGCGACCATGGCGACCATCGCCAGCCGGGTTCTGTGCGCGCCTGCTCCACTGTGCGTTCGATTCGACCTGAGCCTTCTCACTAGAGGCCTCCTCGTCTCGAGATGCGGGGTACGTGCGGTCGCCCGAACCTAGAGCCGGTGGTGTCCGTCGCGAAAGCCCGGAATCAGGGGTCTTTGCTCTAGTCCTCGGGACTGTGGCGCCCAGCAAGCTCGGTACGCGAGTGGACGTCGAGCTTGCGGAAGATCCGCTTGAGGGCGCCTTCGACGGTTTGGACGCTGATGAAGAGCGCCGCTGCGACCTCTTTGTTGCTCTTCCCCACCACGACCAGATCGGCGATTCGGCGCTCTGCCTCCGTCAATTCGACGTCGGACGCCGTGCGGCCGCCGATACGCGCAAGCTCCTCCCTTGCCGTGTCGGCCCAGACCGGCGCAGGCAGCCGCTCGAAGATTGCGAGTGCCTCCTCGAGTGCTTCGCGGGCCGCTTTTCTGCGCTTGACCCGGCGCAGGATCTTTCCGTACACGAGTAGCGTGCGCGCGTGCTCGTACGGCACGGGCATCCGCTCGTGGATCGTGAGGGCTCGCTGGCAGCTAACGAGCGCAGCATCGAGGTCGCCCTCGGCGGCCTCGAGCAAGGCCGCGCAGCGTGCGCCCAGCGCGCACGGCCAGGGAGTGGCGAGGCGGAGCCCGGCTTCCTCGAGCCATTGGAGCTGGGCACGTGCCTCCTCGAGGTCGCCGACCGCGACCAGCGCCTCGATCGCGAGCTCACGGGCCGGATAGAGGCTGGGCTCGCCTTGTCCCGCCGCCTGACGCCGTCGCACGACGGAGGCCAGGAGGTCCACCGCGGCCACGTGGTTCCCGGCCGAGAGCTCGACGAAGCCCAGCACAGCGAGGTTGCGCTCGAGGGCGTCCTGATCATCCATCTCGCGCGACAGCGAAGCCCCCGCGGTCGCTCCGGCCCGAGCTTCGTCCAGGCGACCGAGGTAGGCGTCCACGAGGGCCTTCGACCAGAGGGACGTCCCGCCTGCGAACTCGAGACCCCGCTGCTGTGCGAGCTCCAGGGTCTCGTTCGCGTGGGCGTCGGCTCGGCGCCATTCCCCCGCACGACATTCGAGCATGATCAGATGAAGCAGCGCGTTCGCTTGCCCGACGTCGTCTCCTCGTTCGAACGCCTCCTGATGGACACGCTCGAACGCCACCCGCGCGAGCGCGTGCTCATCGGCATGCAACAAGCGGAGACCATGGACCAGCGTCGGCGTCGTCGCGTGCGGGAGGGGGCCGAAGACCTCGTCGAGCTCGAGCGCTTGCTCCAGCACTCCGGGCGTCACCTGTGCCGCGTATGTCTCCGACAGAGCAAGCGCGGAAAGGAAGCGAGCAAGCAGAACGGGGTCACCGCCGGCCTCCACGACGTCAGCGGACTCCCGACCGAGATCGAATAGCCGCTGCCGGTCCGTGGCGGAGCAGGATGGTCGAGCATTCGGGGAATCACGATCTCCGCCCTGAGCCGCGCGTCGGGCCCAGCCTCGGCGAACGCCTGATCGAGCAGTCGCTGCGCCTGCGCGAGGTCGTCCAAGATCACAGCCGCTCGCAGCAGCACCTCGGCCCGCTCAGGCCCCGGCGGAGCCTCTTCCAGCAGCGGCTCGAGAATCGCAAGGGCTCGCTTCACGTCTCCGCTGCCAGAGTGGTACCGGGCAGCATCAAGCCGGCGGTGGCGGCGAGCGACGAGGTCATCCGCATCTGCGGGTGTGAGGGAGACCGAGAGCTCGGCCAGCTCGGCCGCAGCCGCCAATGCACCCCGCCGTGCGGCCGAGCCCGCCGCGGACTCGAGCTCCTCGGCGACCCCGGCTGAGGGTCCTTCGGCTGCGAGCGCACGATGCCGGGCGCGTTCCTCGGGCTCGGCGACAGACTCGGCGAGCTGACGGTGGAGCGATCGCCGGCGGTGAGGGTCGAGCTCTTCTTGCACTCGCGCGGCCAGCAGCGGGTGGCTGAAGCGAACGCGCTCGCCATCGAGCACGATGATCCCGGCCTCCGCCGCCTCATGAAGGCGACCGTTCACCGTCCCGGGCTCGGACGCCAACTCCTCGACGATCGCGACCGTCGGCCGGGCCAGCAACGCCACAGTCTCGAGCACCTCGCGAACCTCCGCCGAGAGCGCGGCCAGCCGCGCCGAAACCAGCTCATCGAGCGACCCGGGGAAAGGCACTCGCCCATCCGCACCGAGCCGGCCCTTCGAACGCTCGAGCGCCCGCCCGAACTCGAGCGCGTAGAACGGATTCCCACGCGATGCCTCGTGCAGGCGCACGAGCGTCGGTCGCGGGAACGAGATGTCCAGGCGCTCGCGCATCAGACGGTGAGTTGCGCCGACGCTCAACCCGCCAAGCCGAAGCCGACAGAGCGTCTCGTCCGAGAAGGCTCGCTCGAGCCCGAGCGGAACCGCCCCTGTGTCGGTACTGCGTCGTGTGACGAGGATCGCAACCGGCCGGGTCGCAAGACGGCGAATCACGAAGGCAAGGATCGCGGCGGACGGCACGTCCAGCCACTGAACGTCGTCGATCGCGATCAGCAACGGCTGTCGGCCACACTCCTCGAACAGCCGGTGCGTCGCCGCTGCGATCGCGCGCTCCTCCGGCGGGGGCCCCCGGACGTCCTCCAGAAGCAGCGCCGCGGAAAGGGCCCGGCGCTGAGGCAGAGGCAACCTCGAAAGGCCGTCGGGGAGCAAGGGAGCCAACATGTCCGCCAGAGCGGCGAAGGAAAAGGCCGTCTCCGCACCGACCGGCCGGCACGAGAACACGGTGAAACCCCGCCTCCGCGCCTCGGCCAGCGCCGCTTCGAACAGCGTCGTCTTGCCGATCCCGGCGTCGCCATCGAGCACGAGCGCCTGCGGGCCGCGCTCCCCAGCCGCAACGAAGTCCAACATCTGCGCGAGCTCGGCCTGGCGGCCGACAATCTCCCATCGACGCATGCCCTGTCCCTCGGCGCCCAGGCTTCTTCCTTCGCCACGACCCCGGAGCCCCCGACAGTCGCCTGCCGGTCGGTCGGTAACGCCATGAGCCAGAGCCTAGGCACTGCCGGCGTTCGGGTCTACGCAGCCGCCAGCCCGACCTAGGCGACTTCGTATCGTCGTGGCGCCGGACCCAGAACTGCGTCGGCTGGCCCTCCTCATCACGGCCCTTCGGGACGAGGTCGAGGTAGTTGTAGGCGGCGTTCAGGAGGTCGATCCCGCGCGCGTACGTCGAGTACGTATGGAACACGTCGCTGCCGTCTGCGAAGAAGACGCTGACGCCCTCCCGCTCGGTGTGGCTCACGGTCTGCGAGCCGTAGTTGTACGCGCCGCCCTCTGGCCCGAACGAGACACCGTAGTCCGAGTTGAAGTCCGTGCTCGCGGAGGAGAACCAGGGGAAGCTCCAGCCCATCCGCTCCTTGTAGGCCGCGAGCTTCGGGTACGGCGCGAGCGAGACAGCGACCATCGTCACGTCGCGTGCCTTCAGGTGGACGACGTTCGGGTCGAAGCTGTCGGCCCAGAATGAGCAGCTCCGGCAGCCCTCGTCCCAGCTCGGGTCGAACATGAAGTGGTAGGCGACGAGCTGGCTCCGGCCGTCGAACAGCTCCCGCAGCGTGCGCCCGCCGTCCTCGCCCTCGAAGACGTACTCCTTCTCGACCCGCTCCCACGGAAGGCTGCGCCGCTCCTTGCTCAGCTCGTCACGCAGCCGCGAGAGCTCCTTCTCCTTCACCAACAGCCGCTTCCGCTCCTCCAGCCACTCGTCGTGCTCGACCACGCGCATCGGAACCTCCGAAGTTAAGTTGCTTCTTTCGTAAGACTCTGCTTACATTACAACATGGAAGCCGCGCTCAAGGCAATCGCTGCGCCGACGCGGCGGCGCATCCTCACGCTCGTCCGGGACGACGAGCTGACGGCGGGCGAGATCGCGTCGCACTTCGACGTCACGCGGCCGGCGATCTCGCAGCATCTGAACGTCCTCAAGGAGGCGGGGCTCGTGAGCGAGCGGCGCAACGGGACGAGACGGCTCTACCGTGCACGGCCGGAACGGCTCGACGAGCTCAAGGCCTTCCTGGAGGAGCTCTGGGGCGTCCGGCTCCAGGCACTCAAACGCGAAGCGGAAGCGGAAGAGAGGAAGCAGCATGGGCGCAACGACTGAAGTCACCTCCGTCGAGCGGACGATCTCGATCGCCGCGTCCCCGGAGACCGTATGGGAGTTCCTCGTCGATCCCGAGAAGGCCACGCGCTGGATGGGCATCGACGCCGAGCTCGACCCCCGGCCGGGCGGCATCTACCGCATCGACGTGATCCCGGGCCACACGGCGCTGGGCGAGTTCGTCGAGCTCGACCCACCACACCGCCTCGTGTTCACGTGGGGCTGGGAGAAGAGCGGAGGCGAGGACTCCGTCGTCCCGCCGGGATCGTCCACGATCGAGATCGAGCTGACGCCGGACGGCGAGGGCACGACCCTCCGCTTCATCCATCGCGATCTGCCGAGCGCCGAGGCGGCCGCGTCGCACGCGCACGGCTGGGACCACTACCTCCCGCGCCTCGAGACGGCGGCGGTCGGCAGCGACCCGGGCGAGGATCCCTGGCTGACCCAGGAGATGGGGTCGGATGGCTAGAGCCGGCGGCTGAACTCGCGCATCGCGGCGTCGTCGTCGAAGTGGACGACGGCGCCGTCGGCGCCCGCCTCGAGCATCGCGTCGACCGTGCCCGACGAGGTCCGCGGCACGACGCGAAGCTCGGGGTGCTGCTCCTTCACGCTGCGGACGTGGTCGACATCGGAGCCGCGCGACGGGTGCCACACGTCGCCGAGCTCGCGCGCACGCCGGATCGCCGGCGCAGAGCTCCCACCCACCCAGATCTCCGGCTGCGGGTCTGGTCGCGGCTCGGACGTCGCGTCACGGAACGACCAGTGCTCGCCCTCGAAGTCGTGCTCGCCGCTCCACAGCGCACGCATCAGCCGGATCGCCTCGTCCGCACGGCGGCCGCGTCCCGCGAACTCGACGCCCATGAAGTCGAACTCGTCCTCGTGCCAGCCCATCCCCACGCCGAGGAAGAGGCGGCGCGCGCTCAGTGCCTGCAGCGTGGACGCCTGCTTCGCGAGATGCATCGGGTTGTGGAGCGGCACGAGCACGATCGACGTGCCGAGCTCGATGCGCTCCGTCCAGCCCGCGATCCAGCCGAGCGTGACGAACGGGTCGTAGACGCGGCCGTATGGGTCGACCGCGTCCGGACCGACGATGATGTGCTCTGTGGCCCAGACGGAGTCGAAGCCGAGCTCCTCGGCGAGCTCGGCTGTCCGGCGGATGCCGTCGACTGACGAATCCAGCCCGTAGTTCGGCAAGATCACGCCGAAGTGCACGACCCGAGACTAACGGCGGCGCGCGTGGCCAGGCTGGCGACGACCGACCGGGACGGCCGACCGCATCTCGTCCCGATCGTGTTCGCGCTCGACGGCGACACGCTCTACTCCGCGGTCGATCGGAAGCCGAAGCGCTCGACGACCCTACGGCGGATCGAGAACGCGCGCGCCCGCCCGGACGTCACCGTCCTCGTCGACCACTACGAGGACGACTGGAGCGGCCTCTGGTGGATCCGTCTCCGCGGCCGCGCGCGCGTGCTCGAGGAGGGCGCCGAACACGACCGGGCGCTGGCGCTGCTGCGCGAGAAGTACCCCCAGTACCGACGACGAGCCGCCGCAGGGGGCGGTGCTCGCGATCGACGTCACCGACACGTTGTCCTGGGAAGGAACACAGGATTCCGATGGGAGCGCTGGTCGATCCCACGACGGTTAGGGTCGGCGCGATGGGCGTCCGGCGCCTCGACGAGATCCCCGGCTTCAATATCGATCGGGTCGCGGCGGCCGCCGGAGACGATCCCGACGTCCTTCGCATGGAGAACCTCGACACGGACGTCCCGCCGCCGCCGGAGGCCGTGGAGGCGACCCGCGCGGCCGTTGGTGAGGACGACGCCAACAGCTGGCTGCCGTTCACCGGCCGCGACGACCTGAAGGACGCGGTGGCGGCGTTCATCGAGGGCCGCGGCGGCCCGCGCTACGACGGCCGCCGCGAGATCGTGATCACGTGCGGAGAAGGCGACGCGATGCTGGACGCGCTCTTCTGCCTCACCGATCCCGGTGACGAGGTCGTCCTCACCGACCCGACGTACGCGGGAATGCTCAACCGCGTCCGGCTCGTCGGCGCCGTCCCGCGCCTGGTGCCGCTCGTCGTCCGCGACGGCGAGTGGCGGCTCGACCTCGACGCGCTCGCCTCCGCCGCCGGCGAGCGCACACGGGTCGTCTTCGTCAACAACGCGTCGTTCCCCTCGGGCTGGGTCGCGAGCGCCGAGGAGTGGGACGCGGTCGCGTCGCTCTGCCGCGACCGCGACCTCTGGCTCCTCTACTGGGGCGGCTTCGAGGGCGTCCTCTTCGACGGCCGTCCGGTGCGCCACCCCGCGGCGCTCGAGGGGATGCGCGATCGCACCGTCACGGTGGGCTGCCCCACGCTCGAGCAGCGGATGATCGCGTGGCGGATCGGCTGGATCGTCGCGCCGGGCGAGCTCGTCAACGACGTGTCGCGCGTGCACATCTACAACGGTCTCGTCCCGAGCGGGTTCAACCAGATCGGCACCCGGGTCGCGCTCACGCTGCGGGACGACGGCCTCAGCGCCGCCAACGCCGAGTGGCAGCGCCGCCGCGACGAGACGCTGCGGCAGCTGGAGGGCCTCCCGACCGTCCGGCCCGCGGGCAGCTGGTCGCTATTGCTCGACGTCGCCGCACTCGGGCTCGACTGCATGGAGGTCTCGCAGCGGCTGCTCCAGCAGAAGGTGGCGGCGACGCCGATGCGCGGCTGGGGCGGCGAGGTTGCCGACCGCCACGTCCGGTTCGTCTTCAGTAACGAGCCGGTGGAGCGGTTGGCGACGCTCGGCGAGCGCGTGCGGGCGGCGCTGAGCTAACGGCTCGGGAGCCGCTCCTGCCGCTACCGTAGGCCGGGGTCGTGGACCGGATGCGTATCCGCCGAGGTCGCGAGCTCGCGATCGACTTGGGGACGGCAAACACGCTGGTGTTCGTCCGGGGCGCCGGCATCCGCGTATTCGAGCCGTCGGTGGTCGCAATCGACGAGCGCACGGGCGAGGTGCACGCGGTCGGAGAGGAGGCGCGGCGCATGATCGGACGGACGCCCGCGTCGATCCGGGCGGTCCGACCGCTCCGGCACGGCGTGATCGCCGATTTCGACGTGACGGCGGACATGCTCCGTTATTTCATCCGGCGCGTGGGCGGCGGCGGGCTGCCCTTCTCCCGGGTCGTCCTCTGCGTCCCGAGCGCGACGACGGCGGTCGAGCGCGACGCCGTCGAGGAGGCCACGCTCGCGGCCGGCGCGCGCCACGTGAGCCTGATCGAGGAGCCGATGGCGGCCGCGATCGGCGCCGGGCTGCCGGTCGCCGAGGCGCAGGGGAGCATGATCGTGGACATCGGCGGCGGCACGACCGAGGTCGCCGTCGTATCGCTCGGCGGGATCGTCGTGTGGGAGTCGATCCGCGTCGGTGGCTACGAGCTGGACGACGCGATCATCCGCTACGTCGACTCGGACGAGCGGCTGCTGATCGGACCGGAGACGGCGGAGGCAGCCAAGATCGCCTGCGGCTCGGCCGTCCCGCTCGACGACGAGCTCGAGACCGACGTCGCCGGCCGCGACCGCATCACCGGGCTGCTCAGGCGGACGACCCTGACGGCGGCCGCGGTCCGAACTGCGATCGAGCAGCCGGTCGCGGCGATCGTCGACACGGTCCGGCGCACGCTCGAGGCGACTCCGCCCGAGCTCGCGGCGGACATCGCAGCGTCCGGCATCGTGCTCGCGGGCGGCGGCTCCCTCCTCCGTTCGCTCGACCGCCGGCTCGTCGCCGAGACGGGCCTGCCGGTGGTCATCGCCGACCGGCCGCTCCAGTGCGTCGTCCTGGGCGCCGGAGCGAGCCTCGAGGAGGCGCCGGCGCTCGACCAGCGCTCGCGGCGCCGCTCGGTGGCGCGCCCACGCCGGCGCCGCTGAGCGATAGTCGGGGGATGCTGCTCTACGACAGCCCGCTGTCGGGCAACGCGTGCAAGGTGCGGCTCCTGCTCGCCCACCTCGGCATCGCGTACGAGCGCCGCCTCGTCGACGTCATCGACCGCTCGAACAAGCGCGAGGAACTGGATGGCGTCAGCCCGACACGGCGAATCCCGACGCTCGTCCTCGACGACGGCAGGGCGCTCGCCGAGTCTGGCGCGATCCTGCTCCATCTGGGCGAGGGGACGCCCTTTGTCCCGGCCGATCCTTATGAGCGCGCGTTGATGTACCAGTGGATGTTCTTCGAGCAAGCCGACCATCTGCAATCGTTCGCGGTGGCCCGGTTCATCCTGATGTTCTCGGGCCGGGCCGACGAGCTCGCGGACCGGCTCGGGCAGCTGCAGAAGACCGCCCGGCGCGCGCTCGGCACGTTGAAGGGCGAGCTGGAGGGACGGTCGTTCCTCGTAGCGCACGACGTGACGCTCGCGGACGTCGCGCTCTACGCCTACACGCACGTCGCGCACGAGGCCGACGTCGACCTGGAGCCGTATCCGGCCGTCCGCGCCTGGCTCGACCGCGTGGCCGCCGTGCCCGGGCACGTCCCGATGGACGCCTAGCCGCCCGCGGAAATGCGAGACGTCGCGCAGACGTTCTCCCTCCAAAAGGAGGTACGGATGAACGGCTACGAGACAATGGTGATGCGAAGGGACTGGGACCAGGCCACCGAGGGCGACTGGGTGGACGTGCTGGCGGACCTGCCGCTGTTCGGGGGACTCGGCAAGCGGCGGCTTCGGAAGCTCGCGCGCCAGGCCCACTTCGTCGACTTCGCGCCCGGCGACGAGGTCGTCTCGATGGGCGGCCCGGGCGACGCGTTCTACGTCATCCTCAGCGGCTCGGCGAAGGCACGCGGCAAGCGGGCGGCGCGCGCGCTCCACGCCGGGGACTACTTCGGGGAGATGGCGCTGCTCGACGGGAGCGCCCGCTCGGCGACGATCGTTGCCCTGGAGGAGCTCCAGGTGATGAGGCTGCCGCGGGACGCCTTCCTCGAGCTAACGAAGGACGAGCCCACGCTCACCACGAACATGGTCGCCCAGCTCGGCGCGCGCGTGCGGGAGCTCGAGCAGCAGGCGGCTCCGTAGGATCCCGGCATGTGCCGAAACATCCACACGCTCTTCAACTACGAGCCGCCGGCGACCGACGCCGAGGTTCGCGGGGCCGCGCTGCAATACGTGCGCAAGGTCAGCGGCTTCGCGAAGCCGTCGCACGCGAACGAGGCGGCGTTCGAGCGCGCCGTCGAGGAGGTCGCCGCCGCGACCAGCCGATTGGTCGGGGAGCTCGTCACGTCCGCCGCCCCGCGCGACCGCGAGGTCGAGGCAGAGCGGGCGCGGGCCCGAGCGGCCAAGCGCTTCGCGGCCGCGTAGTCCGACCGGACACGTCCCAGCCGGCCAGGTCCGAGGGTCAGGCCCTGATGTGGACCTGGCTGGAAATGGCCAGGCGGCCCCGCGTCTCCAACCGCCGACGCCGCCTCGTCCGCCCGGACATGGCCCAGCCGGCCAGGTCCGAGGGTCAGGCCCTTGGACCTGGCTGGAGAGGGCAGGTGTCCGCCATTGACAGGTGCGCACGGCGGTGCGAGTCTCGCGCGGCATCGGTCGGCGCTTGGGCGCGCCGACGGGGGCCGCGTGCGCAGGGACCGCTGCGCACATGCACTGCTGTCCAGGAGAGGAGCCGCGCGTGGAACACCACGGATTCGAGAGCTACTACATCATCGGCGAAGGGCTGCTCGGCGAGAGCGGCCCGGGTCGGGCGCGGACCCTCGAGGCCTCCGCCGAGGCGGTGACGCCGCCGTTCCGGTTCTCGCGGATGGGCCCCAACGGTGCGAATCTCCAGCTGCTCGACGCGAACAGGAAGAAGGTGGCGCTGGCAATGACCGCGGCGCCCAGCGCGCAGTCGCAGGTTCCGGCGGGCTTCACCTACCTGGGCCAGTTCATCGACCACGACCTCACCTTCGACAAGACTTCGGTGACGTTTGGCTCCTTCATCACGCCCGCGCTGCTCGTGCAGGCACGCTCGCCGAGCCTCGATCTCGACTCGCTCTACGGCGCGGGGCCACAGGACCCCGCGTCGGCGAAGTTCTACGAGGCGGACGGGCTCCATCTGAAGATGGGCGCCACGGTCGCGGCCGGAGACCCCGGACGGCCGAAGACCGATCTCCCACGCGTCGGGACGGGCTCGAGCAACAAGGCCAAGCGGACGGCGCTGATCCCGGACCCGCGCAACGACGAGAACCTGGCCGTCGCGCAGACGCACCTGGCGATGATCAGGTTCCACAACCGCGTCGTCGACACGCTGCCCGCGAGCGTCCCGGCCGCGCAGAAGTTCGCCACCGCGCGGGACATCGTCACCCGGCACTACCAGTGGATGATCCGGACGGACTTCCTGCCTCGCATCGTCAAGCAGCGGCCGATCACAGACGTGTTCAAGAACGGGCGGAAGGCGTTCGAGGTCGGCGCGACGCCGACGGACGTGCCGACGATGCCGATCGAGTTCTCCGTCGCCGCGTACCGGCTCGGCCACAGCATGATCCGCTCGGCCTACAACTGGAACAAGAACTTCGAGGCCGGCGGCGGCACGCTCGACTTCCTGTTCACCTTCTCGGGGCTGAGCGGCGATCTCGGCGGGAACCTGAAGCTGCCGGCCAACTGGATCGCCGACTTCCGGAGACTTTACGACTTCGGTGAAGCCGGTCGAGCCGATCTCGTGGTGCCGGCGGCGAAGTTCAACCGAGCGATGCGCCTCGACACGAAGCTCGTGAACCCGCTGCAGCATCTCCGCGAGCAGACGCTCGACCTGCCGGCGAGCACGCCGCCGAACGACCCGCAGCTGAACCTCGCCTTCCGCAACCTGACACGGGCGCGGATGGTGAAGCTGGCGACGGGACAGCAGATGCTGAGCTTCCTGAAGAGCAAGGGCGTCGTCATGAGCGGGCTGACCAAGGCGCAGATCCGCGACGGCAACGGGGGCGCCACGCTCGACACGCTAAGCGCCACGCAGCGCGACGCGTTCCTCAAGCACACGCCGCTGTGGTTCTACATCCTCCGCGAGGCCGAGCTGAACAGCGGAAAGCTGCGGGGAGTCGGCGGCCGGATCGTCGCCGAGACCTTCCACCGCGCCATGGAGGGCAGCACGTCCTCGATCGTGCGCGACCCGAGCTGGCGGCCGACGCTCGGCCCGAACAGCAACACGTTCCGCATGGTCGACCTCATGCTCTTCGCCTTCGAGGGGAAGGCGAACCTGCTCAATCCGCTCGGCAACTAACGGCGGTCCTCCGGCCCGTGGTAGACGGCCTCGATGTTGTGGCCGTCGGGGTCGAGCACGAAGGCGGCGTAGTACGAGCCGCCATAGGGACGTTCACCCGGCGGTCCGTTGTCGCGGCCGCCGGCGGCGAGGGCTGCCGCGTGGAACGCATCCACCTGGTCCGGATCTGACGCGGCGAACGCCACGTGCGTGCCCGGGTACGGTCCCGGCTTGACCTCGACGGCGAACGGCTCGTCGTCGTCACCGCCGTCGCCCCGCCCAAAGCCGAGCGACTGCTCTCCGTCGTACACGAGCTTGAATCCGAGCGGTGCGAGCGCCTGCGAGTAGAACCGCCGGCTAGCAGCGAGGTCGTGGGCCGGGAGCTTCACGTGGTCGATCGGCACGGCTAGCGGCCGCTCCTGGAGAAGTGCTGGTAGTCGCGCGGGCTCGTCCAGCGGCCTCCCCACCCCCAGCCCACTGCGTCGAAGGCGCGCACCAGCGCACTGCCTTCCACGGCCATGCCGCGACGGACCCGCGTCCGGTTCAGGTAGGCGCGCGCAGCGGCCGGCTGCACACGGCCGCCCGCGATGTACGGGTTCTCGACCGGGTTGACGTCGATTGCTTCGCCGTAGGCGTGCTCCGACCAGCTGCTCGATCCCTGGACCCGGCGGCAGTTGAAGCCGCTCGTGTTGTCCGCCGCCATCGAGGCGTCGTCGCTGCCCCGGTATGCCGAGACGGGGACGATCCTCCGGATCGGGAAGCGGTTGCGATAGAGGCTGCGGAAGGCGGCGACGACGTCGCCGGTCACCGTCCGGCGCACGACGAGCCGCCCGATGTGCCGCTCCCCGTCGAAGCCCCAGTAGCTCAGGCGAACCGTCCGCAGCTGCGCAGGCCCGACCGGGCAGCCGCGGCGATACGAGTACCGGACATCCGCGGGAGCCACGGGCTGCGCCACGGCGACGAACGGAACCGGCGCGGCGAGCATCCCGCAGCAACGTACCCTGTCGGCCGATGCTGCTCGCCGTGCACGTCGCCGTCGCGCTCGCAGCCGGTTGCCCGCCCACCGTGGCGAACACGCTGCGACAGCCTCCGCCGTCGGCGACGCAGCAGCTGATCACGGTCGAGGCGGCGACGACGCGCACGACGTACGCGTCTGCGCGGCTCTGGCGCCGCTCCCCGGCCGGCTGCTGGACGGCGGCCGGCGGGCCCTACCCGGCGCGCGTCGGCGGGAACGGCCTGCGCATCAACCGCCGCGAAGGCGACGGCACGACCCCGATCGGCACGTTCCCGATCGGCTCGACGATGTACGGGAACTCCCCGAACCCGGGCGTACGGTTCCGGTACGTGCGGCTGCGGTGCGGGGACTGGTGGGTCGAGGATCCGCGCTCGGCCGCGTACAACACGTTCCAACGGATCGGCTGCGGCGTCCGGCCGCCGTTCAGAGTGACGACGCCGGACATGTCCAAGAGCCGGCGGGCGTACGCGCACCTCGCGGTGATCGACTTCAACATGGACCCGGTCGTCACCGGCCGCGGGTCGGGGATCTTCCTGCACGTCCAGACCGGCGGGCCGACGAACGGCTGCGTGAGCCTGCGGCGGCCGCAGCTCGACCACGTGCTCCGCTGGCTCACGCCCGGCGCCTCGCCCGAGATCGCGATCGGCACGCGCGCGAGCCTCCGGTCGTAGGTCGTGGTACCACGACCGCGAAGACGCCGGGCTCCCGGCTTTCGCCCGCACACCGTCCGGCACTAGATTCGCGGCATGGAAACCAGCTTGCACGAGACGCCCAGAGGAGGGTTCCTGCGGCCGCTGTGGGACTCGCGCACGTACCTGGCGTCGTTCGACATCCTGGTCGACTTCGGGCTCGGCGTCACGTGGTTCACGCTCTTCACGACGCTGATCGTGTCCGGCGTGAGCCTGCTGATCACGCTGATCGGCCTGCCGATCCTGACGCTGACGTTCCTGGCCGCCCGGTGGATCGCACGGTTCGAGCGCTGGCGGGCTCGGGCCTTCCTCGGAGTCGAGATCGCCGAGCCGGTTCGCCGCCGAGTCTCCGGCGACAGCTTCCTCCGGAAGCTCGTGGCGCCGTTCGGCGACCGGACGACGTGGAAGGAGGTCTTCTACCTCTGGCTCGTCGAGCCGACCCTCGCGCTCGTCTCGTTCATCGTGGGCGTGATCGCCTGGTCCGTCCCGCTCTGGCTCCTCACGCTGCCCATCTACGTGATCGCGTGGCCGTCGGCAGGCCCCGAGCTCTGGACCGGCACCCGGATCGACACGGCGCGCGAGGCCTTCCCGGCGGCGTTGCTCGGGCTCGTCCTGCTCCCGCTCGCGCCCTGGGTGATCAAGCTCCTGGCCGCGGCGGACGGCGTGTTCCTCCGCGCGCTGCTCAGCCCGAGCAAGGCCGACGCGCTCGAGGACCAGGTCGACACGCTGCGCGAGACCCAGGCGCGCTCGGTCGACATCGCAATGGCCGACCGCCGGCAGATCGAGCGCGACCTGCACGACGGCGCGCAGCAGCGGCTGCTCTCGCTCGGGATGGACCTCGGGATGGCGCTGGAGAAGTTCGACGACGACCCCGACACCGCCCGCGCACTCGTCGGTGACGCGCACCAGGAGCTGCAACGGGCGATCGCCGAGCTGCGGAATCTCGCGCGCGGCATCCATCCGGCCGTCCTCACCGACCGCGGGCTCGACGCGGCGCTGTCCTCGCTCGCGGCCCGCTCGCCGGTCCCGGTGCACCTCGACGTCCGGCTCGACCGGCGGCCGCCCGCCTCGGCCGAGGCGACGGCCTACTTCATCGTCGCGGAGGCGCTGACGAATGCGGCGCGCCACGCCGGCGCCTCACGCGTCGACGTTCGGGTCCAGCTCGCGGACGACACGCTCCGGGTCGAGGTTCAGGACGACGGCGCCGGGGGCGCCACCGCCGCGAGCGGCGGCGGCCTGGCCGGGCTCTCCGACCGCGCCTCGTCGGTGGAGGGCTCCCTGCGCGTGACGAGCCCGCGGGGCGGCCCCACGATCGTGAGCGCGGAGCTGCCGTGCGCATCGTGATCGCCGAGGACTCCGCGCTCCTGCGCGACGGGCTCGTGCGCATGCTCGAGGCGCACGGGCACGAGGTCGTCGGAGCGGTCGGGGACGCGGCCGAGCTCCTCAACGTCGTCGAGGCGACGGGCCCCGACCTGGTCGTGCTGGATGTCCGGATGCCGCCGACGCACACCGACGAGGGCATCCGCGCCGCGCTCGAGCTCCGCACGCGCTGGCCGGAGCTCGCCGTGCTCGTCCTGTCGCAGTACGTGGAGGAGAACTACGCGACCGACCTGCTCTCGGGCGACCTCGGCGGGATCGCGTACGTCCTCAAGGATCGGGTCACCGCCGTCTCCGAGTTCCTCGACACGGTCGACCGCGTCGCTGCGGGCGGGACGGTGATCGACCCCGAGGTCGTCTCGCAGCTCCTGGCGCGGACGCGCCGGAAGGAGCCGCTCGAGGACCTGACGCCGCGCGAGCGCGAGGTGCTCGCCCTGATGGCCGAGGGCCGCTCGAATGTCGCGATCGCCGAGCGGCTCGTTGTCACCCAGCGCGCGGTCGAGAAGCACGTGAAGAGCATCTTCCAGAAGCTCAGGCTGCCCCAGGCCGAGACCGACCACCGGCGCGTTCTCGCGGTGCTCCGGTACCTCGAAGCGCGCTAATCGGCAAAGGCCCGTTCGAGGATCTCCTGCACGACGGCGCTCTTCGCATCGGCGTAGTTCTGGACGAACTTCCAGTCGCGGGCGGCGAGCTCCCGCTTCGTGCGGAGGTACAGCTCACGGTCGGCATCGTCGCGGCGGAGCCGGTCGCGGAAGCGGACCATCCGCTCGACCTCCTCGCAGCCGCTCGAGAAGACGTGCAGGTTCACGTTCGTGTCAGGGCCCTTGAAGAGCCGGTGCTCGAACCAGTCCGGCTCGCGGATCCTGAGGACGTAGCCGGCGGCCTCGAGCGCCGGGACGTAGGCGGGCTCGGCCGTCGTGTCCTCGACGACGAGGGTGATGTCGATGATCGGCTTCGCCGCCAGACCGGGCACGGAGGTCGAGCCGGTGTGCTCGATCCGGAGGGCGCGGTCGCCGAGGGCGGTCCGGATCCGCGCGGCCTCGCGCTCGAACAGCCGCGGCCAGTCGGGGTCGTACTCCGCCAGGACGACGGCGCCGCCGCTCGGGACCGCGTCGCCGACCCGCATCGCGGCGAGCTGCCTCGCCGTCGTCGGCGCGGCCTGCACGCCTCGGCGCTCGTGGACGAACCCCGGGCGGCCGCCAGGCGGCAGCGCGAGGTCGAAGTGGTCGCACAACGACTCGACTGCCGCCCAGTCGACGTCGTCGTAGCCCTTGTAGAGGTGCGACTCGACCTGGAACGCGGGCGATGTGCACCGGACCTCGCGGCCGCCGATCGAGCCGTGCCCCTCGAGCGCCTCGCGCGGCCATCTGGCGGGCGGGCCGTCGGCCTGCGGCTGCCAGCCGTCGCCGCTCTCGTCCAGCTCGAGGGGATGGAAGTCGAGCTGCCGGCCGCGCTCGTCGCGCAGCACGTAGGCGGACGGCCACTGGTCCTCGTCGACGTGCCGGAAATCGGGGAAGACCTCCGCGAGCCGGGGGAGATCCTCCGCCCGCACGGCGAAGTCGAGGTCGTCGTGGGGGCGGGTCTCGTAGCCGAGCAGGGCGTCGACGCCCCAGCCGCCGTCGACCCACCACTCGACGCCGGCCGCGTCCAGGCGGTCGAGGATCTCCAGGACGTCGCCCGCGGTCACGCGGACAAGCTACGCCACGGCCGAACGACCACACGCCAGACCAACGCCGATTCCCTGAGAGAATCCCGCTCGTGAAGATTCGAGCCGCCGTCCTCGAGGAGTTCGGAGCGCCGCTGGAGGTCCAGGAGATCGACCTCGCCGAGCCGAGGGCGGGCGAGGTGCTCGTGCGGCTCGTGGCCTGCGGCGTCTGCCACACCGACCTCTACACCGCCTCCGGAGCCGATCCGTCCGGCTACTCGCCGACCGTGCTCGGCCACGAAGGCGCCGGCGTCGTCGAGGGCCTCGGGGAAGGCGTCTCGTCGCTCGCGGAAGGGGACCACGTCGTGACGCTCTTCTCGCCCCAGTGCCGCGAGTGCGAGCACTGCCGCGACCAGCGCACGAACCTCTGCCTCGCGATCCGCGAGCAGCAGAACCAGGGCTACCTCCCGGACGGGACGACGCGCCTCTCGCGCGACGGCGAGCCGATCCGGCACTTCATGGGGACGTCGACGTTCGCGGAGTACACGGTCATGCCGGAGATCGCGCTTGCGAAGGTGACGCCGGACGCGCCGCTCGACCGGGCGTGCCTGTTCGCGTGCGGCCTCTCCACCGGCCTCGGCGCGGCGATGAACACGGCCAGGGTGGAGGCGGGCTCGACGTGCGTCGTTTTCGGAGCCGGGATGGTCGGGCTCGGCGCCGTCGCCGGCTGCAGGCTCCAGGGCGCCGAGCGGATCGTGTGCGTCGACCTCTCCGAGCAGCGGCTCGAGCTCGCGCGCGGCCAGGGCGCCACCGAGACGATCACCGGCGGCCCGGACACCGTGCAGCAGGTCCTCGACCTGACCGGCGGCTTCGGCGCCGACTACACGTTCGAGGCGACCGGCAACGTCCAGGTGATGCGGCAGGCAGTCGAGTCCGCTCGGATGGGCTGGGGCCTCGCGACCGTCTGCGGCGTTGCGGGGAAGGGCGAGACGCTCGACGTCGTCCCGCGGTTCCTGATCACCGGGCGGCGCGTCGCAGGCTCCTCCTTCGGCGGCGTCAAGGGCCGCGACCAGGTGCCGCAGCTCGTCGACCGCTACCTCGCCGGCGACATCGACGTCGACGCCTTCGTCTCCCACAAGCTCTCGCTCGACGACGTCAACCGCGGCTTCGAGCTGATGGAGGCGCAGGACGGAATCCGAAGCGTGATCGACTTCGAGTAACGATGTACGCGCGCGTCCACACGCTCGAGACGACGCCCGAGTCGCACGACGAGGGCGTCGGGATCATCCGCGACCAGCTGCTGCCGTGGACACGGGAGAGCACCGGCTTCCGTGGGTTGATCGGGCTCTCCAACCATGAGCGGACGACCGCGCTCGTGATCACGCTCTGGGACGACGAGGAAGCGTTCCGCGCGAGCGAGCGGGCCGGCGACGAGCTCGGCAAGCTGACGGCGTCCGTGACGGGAGCGATGCGGCGCTCGCTCGACGACTTCGAGGTGACCCTCTTCGAGCTCGACTAGCTCTAGAGTTGGCCGGTCATGGCCGACCGGGAGCTCGAACCCCTGCTCGGAACGAACCACTTCCGCGTCCTGATCGGACGGCGCGAGCTCGGCTTCAGCCACGTGGGCCGCGTGACGTCCGAGACCGACCTCACGCTCCCGGCCGACGCGCGCCGCCACGCCTTCGGCACCGTCGTCCTCCGGCGGGCGGTCACCCGCTCGACCGAGCTGTTCGACTGGCGCAAGGCGATCGTCGACGGCAAGGACGACCGGCGCGTCGTGACGATCCAGCAGCTCGACGGGCCCGGCGGCAAGGTCGTCAACGCATGGCGGCTCGTCCGTGCCTGGCCCGCGCGCTGGTCCGGCCCCGACCTCGACGCGCTCGTGAGCGCCATCGCCTACGAGGAGCTGGAGCTCGCGTTCGACGACGTCACCTGGACAACCACCGAATCCCCGACCAAAGGAGGCTAAGTGCCCCATCCGGCAATAGTCAGAGCGTTCCTGGCGGAGCACGAGGTCACCATGCCGCGTCCTCAGTCGGCCCGATATGCCTGCATATCGGACCTCCCTGCGTCCTTGCCTGGCGACCTCGTGCAGTCGCCAGAAACGCGAGACCATCACCGGACGGGGCACTGATGGCCGTCCTCCGCGACCGCCCCTACTTGCAGTTCAACTTCCTCGTCGACCTCGGCACGGGCACGACCGACGGGCCCGAGGCCGGCTTCCAGGAGTGCAGCGAGATCGGGATGAGCGTCGACGTGATCGAGTACCGCAACGGCAACGAGAAGGAGAACAGCGTCCGCAAGATCACCGGCCTGAACAAGGCGACCGACGTGACGATGAAGCGCGGCGTGATCGGCTCGCTGAGCCTCTACCAGTGGCTCGACGACATCCGCAACGGCAACCAGGGAGCGCTGCGCACCGTCGCCATCCAGCTGATGAACGAGGACCACACCACGGTGGTGCAGGAGTGGAAGCTGCTCCGCGCGCGGATCATCAAGCACGTCAGCGGCCCGTTCAACGCGAAAGGGACGGACGTGGCGATCGAGGAGCTGACGCTCTCCTACGAGCGACTCGAGCTGGACTAGGCCAACACCGCCCATCCCTTCCCGATTACGCTTTTGAAGCGAGATTCCGTGGGCAGACTGCGCTTCACCCGGCCGCGGCGGTCACAAACCCCCCAAGGGGGCCAGAGTCACCGCCTGAAAAGGCCGGTACGCTCGGCGTGATGGCCGAACGGCAGATTCCGGGGTCTCCTGCGGTCGAGCCCCACGCGTTCGCGAGCGCGCTCACCGAGACGACACAGTCGCTCGTCTGCGTCCTGGACGGGAACGGGCTGATCCTCCTCTTCAACGACGCCTGCGAGCGCGCCACCGGCTTCAGCCGCGACGAAGTGCTCGGCCGGGACGCGCGCGACTGCGTGATCCCGCCCGAGGAGACGGAGGCGTTCGCCGGGGTGCTCGAGCACATCGCGTCCACCCGCCACGCGAGCCCCCAGGTCGGGCACTGGCTGACGAAGGCCGGAGCCCGCCGGCTGATTGCGTGGTCGAACAAGCCGGTGATCGGGGCGGACGGGAAGCTCGAGTACATCGTCACCTCCGGCCTGGATCTGACGAGGCGGGAGCGCGACGGCACCGACCCGATCGACGGCGACGTCGAGGCGAAGCTCGTGGAGGTCAGCCTGCTGGCGCAGGAGCAGCGCGCGCTGCGGCGCGTCGCGACGCTCGTCGCGGCCGAGGCGCCGCCCGAAGCGGTCTACAACGCCGTGTCGGAGGAGTGCGCGCGCGTGCTCGACGTCCGCCTGTCGTCCGTCTTCCGCTACGAGGGGGACGACACCGCCACCGCCGTCGGTCGCTACGACCGCGACGGCGCGCCGTCGCCGCTCGGCGAGCGCTTCGCTGTCGACCAGAACACGACACTCGGGCGCGTCATGGAGACGGGAGCCCCGGCCCGCATCGACGACTACGCGTCGCTTTCCGGCGACCTGCCCGAGTTGATCGCGCGCATCGGCTACAAGTCGACGGTGGCGGCGCCGATCTCCGTCGCCGGGATCCTGTGGGGCGCGGTGGTGGTGGCGAGCGAGGAGACGCTGCCGCCGGAGAGTGAGGCCCGGCTCGGTGCCTTCTGCGAGCTCGTCTCGCTTGCGGTCGCCAGCGCGCAGGCGAAGGCCGACCTGCAGTCGTCGCGGCGCAGGCTCGTCAGCGCCGGTGACGAGGAACGCCGACGTCTGGAACGGAACCTCCACGACGGCGCCCAGCAGCGGCTCGTGTCGCTCGCGCTGACCCTGCGTCTAGCGCGAGCGAAGATCCGCCAGGCTCCGGAGGGCGCGGAGGAGCTGATGGACGAGGCCTCGAAGCAGCTCGACCTCGCGCTCGACGAGCTGCGGGAGCTCGCCCGCGGCCTCCACCCCGCCATCCTGACCGCCCGCGGCCTCGCCCACGCCCTCCCCGCGCTCGCCACCGCCGTTCCGCTCCCGGTCGAGGTCGAGGTCGGCGACGAGCGGTACGAGCCGTCGGTCGAGGCAACGGCGTACTTCATCACCGCCGAGGCGTTGACGAACGTCGTGAAGCACGCGGGCGCCAGCGAGGTCCGGATCGTGATCCGGCCCGGCGAGACGAGCGTGCGGGTCGAGATCACCGACGACGGCTGCGGCGGCGCGGATCCCGCGCAGGGCACCGGCATCCTGGGCCTGCACGACCGCGCGAGCGCCGTGGGCGGCCAGCTGGCGGTGATCAGCATCCCGGGCAAGGGCACCGCCGTCACGGCGACGCTGCCGCTCGAGCCGACGCGCTAGCCGGCGGAGCTCAGGCGCGGGCCGTGGACCGGGTGGCGCCGTCGACGACGATCTGCCCGATCCAGTTGACGGCCCAGACGATGAAGACGACGCCGACGTACGTCCAGAAGCCGCTGATCGAGAAGTCCGGCGCGATCCACTCGGCGAGGAGGACCATGAAGATGTTGATCAGGAGGTAGAAGAAGCCGAGCGTGAAGACGATCAGCGGCAGCGTGAGGATGGCGAGGATCGGCTTGATCACCGCGTTCGCGATCCCGAGCACCAGTGCGCCGATGAAGTAGGCCCAGAAGCCGTTGATCGAGACGCTGTCCCAGATCGCGTCCGCGACCCAGAGCGCGATCGCGTTGAGCGCGATGGCGATCGCGATGCGCAGCAGGAACGGCACGCGCGCAGTCTAAGACCGCCGCAGGACGGAGCCGTGATGAGGTGCGCCTACTACGAGCGGGGCGTTCGCCGGCCCGAGGACGGGCTGACGCTGGCGCGGGCCGCTGCGCTTCCACGGCGCGGCAACACGTACGTCTGGGTCGAGCTCCAGGACCCGACGCCGGAGGAGATGGACGAGGTAGCGCGGCTCTTCGGCCTCCACGAGCTGGCGGTCGAGGACGCGTCCGTCGCGCACCAGCGTCCGAAGGTCGAGTCGTACGACGACTTCTACTTCATCGTCTTCAAGACCGCCCGCTACGACCGGGAGAGCCGCGAGGCGACCCTCGGCGAGGTCCACCTCTTCCTCGGCACCGGCTATGTGGTGGCCGTCCGGCACGGCGACGCGGGCGACCCGTCCCGCACGCGGGACATCCTCGAGCGCTCGCACCCCGAGCTGCTGAAGGGCGGCCCCGCCGCCGTGGTCTGGGGCATCCTCGACTCGGTCGTGGACGGCTACCGCCCGTTCGTGGCCGAGCTCGAGCTCGACATCGAGGAGATCGAGGACGGGATCTTCGCGGGCGGCGGCGATCTCACCGAGCGAATCTACGTCCTCAAACGCGTCATCACCGACGTCTACCGTGCGATCCATCCGCTGGTGGAGCCGCTGGAGGCGATCGAGCACGGCGGCTTCACGGACATGGATCCCGGGCTGCGGCGGTACTTCCGCGACGTGCTCGACCACGTGCGGCGCGCGCAGGAGGAGGTGCTCGCACAACGCGACCAGCTGGTCAGCGCGCTGGACGCGAACCTGTCGCTGATCACGGTCCGACAGAACGACATCGCGGCCCAGCAGAACCGGGTCGTCAAGCAGCTGACGCTGGTCGCGACCGTCTTCCTTCCGCTGACCGTCGTCACCGGTTTCTTCGGCCAGAACTTCGACTGGCTCGTCCGCCACATCGACTCCCTGACGGCGTTCCTCGTGCTCGGGGTCGGCGGCCTCGTCGTCCCGGCGATCGGCCTGGTGCTGTGGCTGGTGCGCGGCGGCTACGTGCGCAGCTGAGCCATAAGGCTTAGAGCGTCGGGATGCTCTGGGCGAAGCGGAAGACGTTGTCCGGGTCGTAGCGGCGCTTGACCGCGACGAGCCGGTCGAAGTTGGAGCCGTAGTACGCCCGCCGCCAGTTCTGCAGCTCCGGGTCGATGTAGTTCTGGTACGCGAACGCGGACGCGAAGGGCCGCATGGCGCCGCGGAACGCCCGCAGCCAGCGGAGGTTCGCGGCGGCCACCGCAGGCGGGTCGGAGGCCGACCAGTACGCCAGGTACTGCAGTGAGAAGAGGGCGTCGCGATGGACGAATGCCGTCGCCGCCTTCGGCACGCGGTTGATCGCGCCGCCGTACGAGTCGAGGAGGACGATTCCGCTCCCGGGGCCGGCGCTCTTGCGCGACTCGATCTGCCGGACGAGCGCGTCGACGCCGCGCGCGCTGAGCGGCTTCCCCCTGTTCACGTAGCCCGACTTCCCCTTGAACGTCGAGCGACCGAGCAGCCCCTGCGGCGGCAGGTGGCACTCCGCGATCGTGCCGCCGCAGCCGGCCCACATCCGAGCCGCATCCATGTAGGTGCGCGTCGTGACGGTGAACCGCGTCGGGGAGCCCGCGTTCGCGAGCGGCTGGACGAGCGCCCGCAGCCGCTCGGCCGTGCCGAAGAACTGGCCGGCGGACGTGATCCGGGGCGACCCCCCGCCCGCCGCATTCAGGTTCAGCACGGAGAACAGGCCGTCCGGCGCGTGCGGCGCAAGCCGCTGCCAGGCAGCGACGACCCGTCGCGCGTCGGCCCACGGCCACTCGAGCGAGTAGGTGGAGACCATGTTCACGGGATGCGTCCGGAAGACGAGCCGCGTCACGATCCCGAAGCTCCCGCCCCCGCCGCCGCGCAGTGCCCAGTAAAGGTCGCTGTGCTCCTGCGCGTTGCACGTGACGGCCGTGCCGTTCGCCAGCACGACCCTCGCCTCCAGCAGGTTGTCGCAGGTCAGGCCGAACTTGCGTGCCGCGAAGCCGATGCCGCCGCCCGTGGCCAGGCCGGCGATGCCGACCGTCGGGCACGTGCCAGCTGGGACGGTGAGCCGCCGCTGCCACAGCTGGTCGTACACGTCGATCAGCCGCGCGCCGGCTCCGATCCCGGCGCGGTGACGTGCATCGACGGAGATCCGGTTGATGCGCGAGACGTCGACGATCACGCCGGTCGTCGTGGAGTAGCCGCCGTAGCTGTGACCGCCCGAGCGGGGCACGATCCGTACCTTGTGCTTCCGCGCCCAGCGGACCGTCCGCTCGACGTCCAGGAGCGATTCGCAGAAGACGACCGCGCGCGGCCTGACCGCGTCGAACCGCGTGTTGTAGAGGACGCGCGACCGGTCGTAGCCGGCGTCCCCTGGAGTGACGACGTCGCCCTGGAGCTGCCGGGCGAGCTCGGCGAAGATCCCCGTCGGCGGCGCGGCCCACGCGAGTGGGCCCGCGAGCGGCAGGGCGAGGGCGAGCCGGCCCCCACGCTCGAGCAGCTCCCGGCGGCTGATCGGCTCCATTCCACGAATCTAGCCGCGGGAGGGGTGCGGCTCTTGGTTGGGACGGACACGGTTCGCGAGGTCGCGCAGGAAGTCCCCTGACCCACCAGCACGGTCGCGGCGCCGGCCAGATGCCCAAACGACGGCAAGCCCGCTCTGGCCAAGAGACGGCTTGGCCGAGTCCACAGTCCCGCGACTTCAGCGTGCCAGCGCGAACGATCGACACACGGCCAACGCCCTGTCGACGAGATTCTTCGAGGCCTGGTCGCCGACCATCACGTTCACCTGATACGCGCGGCCGCCGAGCACGACCTGCGCGGCCGCGCCGCGGCCGCGGAAGCACTCAAAGGTTGGCCGGCGAACGGACACAAGCTTCCGAAGAGGCGAGCGCCCCGGCTGCAGATGACCACCGCCTGAGGTCGCCGTCTTCCAACCGACAACGACCACGATCGCGCCCGTCGCGGGAACGTGATACGCGGCGATGTGACACTGAGATGATTGCGGCCGAACACCGATCGTTCCGACAACCAAGAGCGTACGAGGGTCACTGACCGAGCCGTCTCTCGCGGCTTGGACGCGGTGCCATCCAGGCGGAGCGGTCAGTCGAACACCGTGCGCCGCGATGACACGTCCACTGCTCGCCAGGGCGAATGAGGCGAACGCGAGCACGACCGCGACAGGGAAAACCAGGCGCATCGACACGAGTACGCGTCGCAACCCGCGATCGGTCCTGCTCACACTCGAAAGCCTTCCTTCGAGTCTACTCCGCGTCAAACCCCTCCGGCACCTCGCTAGAACGTTGCCCAGCCACGCAGCGCTTGTGGCTATCTCAATCCCACCGAAACCGGGCCCCGCCGCGGCTACAGTCGCGCTTGTGACCTGGCCGACGACGCGCGCCGCCGAGTTGGTCGGGATCACGTACCCGATCGTGCAGGCGCCGATGGCCGGCGCCACGACGCCCGAGCTGGTCGCGGCGGTCTCGAACGCGGGCGGCCTCGGCTCGGTCGGCGCCGCGCGAACCAGCCCCGACGACCTCAGGGCGACGATCAGGCGGATCCGCGAGCTCACCGACCGTCCGTTCGGCGTCAACGTCTTCGCCTGGCCGGACTTCGACGCCGACGCGGATCCGGCCCGCGTGCTCGCGGCGCTCGCGCCGCTCTACGACGAGGTCGGCGTCCCGCTACCCGCGGAGCTGCGGGCGCCCTTCGACCCCGCGACGCTGCTCGAGCGGCAACTCGAGGTGATCGTCGCCGAGCGCGTCCCGGTCTTCAGCTTCACGTTCGGGATCCCGCCGCTGGACGAGGTGCGCGCTGCGGGCGCGGTGATCGGCGGAACCGCGACGACGCCGGACGAAGCCATCGCGCTCGAGCGGGCCGGGGTCGACTTCGTGGTCGCACAGGGGAGCGAGGCCGGCGGCCATCGCGGCACCTTCCTGCACGGCTTCGACGACGGCTTGATCGGGACGCTGGCGCTCGTGCCGGCGGTGGACGACGCGGTGGCGGTGCCCGTGCTCGCGGCCGGCGGCGTGATGGACGGCCGCGGTGTGGCGGCGGCGCTCGCGCTCGGGGCGGACGGCGTGCAGGTCGGGACGGCGTTCCTTCGCTCGCCCGAGAGCTCACTCACGGAGCTCGAGCGCCGTGTGGTCGAGAGCGCGCAGTCGACGATCGTGACCGACCGCTTCACCGGCCGCCCGGCACGCGGGCTTCCCAACCGCGTCATCGACCGGCTGGGCGAGGTCGACCCGCTGCCGTTCCCGCTCCAGGCGGCGGCGACGGGACCCGTCACACGCGCCGCACTCGACCAGGGACGCGACGACCTCATCACCGTTCTCGCCGGCCAGGGAGTGCCGCACGGCCGGACGCTCCCGGCGGCCGAGCTCGTCGAGCTGCTCGTTCGCGAGACCGAGGAGGCCCTCGAGGCGCTCGGGGGCTAGATTGAGCGACGTGGGCCGGCTCGACGAGATCCACGCGCGCTCGCTCGCGGAGCCGGAGGCCTTCTGGGCCGACGCGGCCGCCGCCGTCGACTGGGACGAGCCCTGGCAGCGCGTCCTGGACGACTCCCGCGCGCCGCTCTACCGCTGGTTCCCGGGCGGCCGCCTCAACACCTGCCACAACGCGCTCGACCGCCACGTCGACGGCGGCCGCGCCGACCAGCCGGCGCTGATCTACGACTCGCCGGTCACGGACACCGTCGCGACGTTCACGTACCGCGAGCTCCGAGACGCGGTCGCGCGCTTCGCCGGTGGCCTCGCGGCGCTGGGCGTCGAGCGCGGCGACCGGGTGATCGTCTACATGCCGATGGTTCCCGAGGCGGTGATCGCGATGCTCGCGTGCGCGCGGCTCGGCGCCGTCCACTCGGTCGTCTTCGGCGGCTTCGCCGCGCACGAGCTCGCGAGCCGGATCGACGACGCCCGGCCCAAGGTGATCGTCGCCGGCTCCTGCGGGATCGAGCCGGGCCGGATCGTCGCGTACAAGCCGCTGCTCGACGCGGCCGTCGACCTGGCGAGCTGGAAGCCGGAGCGGTGCGTGATCCTGCAGCGGCCGATGCTCGAGGGAGAGCTCGACCCGGCCCGCGACGTCGAGTGGGGCGAGGCCGCTCGCCGGCGCCGAGCCGGCCGGGTGCGTTCCCGTCGAGGCCACCGACCCGCTCTACATCCTCTACACGTCCGGCACGACCGGGCAGCCGAAGGGGATCGTGCGCGACAACGGCGGCCACGCGGTCGCGCTCGCGTGGACGATGAAGAACGTCTACGACGTGGAGCCGGGCGAGGTGTACTGGGCCGCCTCCGACATCGGCTGGGCGGTCGGCCACTCCTACATCGTCTACGCCCCGCTCTTCCACGGCTGCACGACCGTCCTCTACGAAGGGAAGCCGGTCGGGACGCCCGACGCCGGCGCGTTCTGGCGCGTGATCGCGCAGCACGGGATCTGCACGCTGTTCACGGCGCCGACGACGTTCCGCGCGATCCGCCAGCAGGATCCGGAGGGCGACCTGATCGCCGACCACGACCTCGCGGGCTTCCGCGCGCTCTTCCTCGCGGGCGAGCGCTGCGACCCGGACACGCTGAGGTGGGCGGAGCGCAAGCTCGGCGTCCCGGTGATCGACCACTGGTGGCAGACCGAGAGCGGCTGGCCGATGGCGGCGAACTGCCTCGGGATCGAGCGGCTCCCGGTCGTGCCGGGCTCGCCGACGCGCCCGGTGCCGGGCTGGGACGTGCGCGTCCTCGACAGCGACGGCGAGGAGCGGCCCGCGGGCGAGATCGGCGCGATCGCGGTGAGGCTGCCGATGCCGCCCGGCGCGACGCCGACGCTCTGGAACGCGGAGGAGCGCTTCCGCGAGAGCTACCTCTCCCGGTTCCCGGGCTTCTACGAGACCGCGGACGCCGGCTACCTCGACGAGGACGGCTACCTCTTCGTCATGGCCCGGACGGACGACATCATCAACGTCGCCGGCCACCGGCTCTCGACCGGCGCGATCGAGGAGGTGCTCGCGTCGCACGAGGACGTCGCCGAATGCGCCGTCATCGGCGTCGCCGACCAGCTCAAGGGCCAGCTGCCGGTCGGCCTCCTCGTGCTCAAGGCAGGCGTCGACCGCCCCGAGGAGGAGATCGTCGGCGAGGTCGTCCAGCTCGTCCGGGACCGGATCGGCCCGGTGGCCTCGTTCAAGCGGGCGGTCGTGGTCGAGCGTCTCCCGAAGACACGGTCGGGGAAGATCCTGCGCGGGACGATGCGCCGCATCGCCGACTCCGAGGCGTACTCGACGCCGGCGACGATCGACGACCCGGCGATCCTCGACGAGATCTCGGGAGCGCTGCAGCAGATCGGCTACGCGCGGGCCGAGGCTTGACCCCGGAGCTCGCCCTCGTCGTGCCGGGCCACAGCCGGCGCACCCGACGCGGCCATGTCAGCGCGACCTGCCGACTGCTCGTGAAGGAGGCGGAGCGGCTGGCGGAGGAGCTCGAGCCGGGCGTGGTCGTCTTCAGCGGCTGGTCGCCGACCGGAGGCCTGTCCGAGGCGGAGCAGATGCGAAGCCTCTGGCGCGGCCCCGGCGAACCGGAGCTCGTCGTCGAGACGACCGCGGAGACGACGGCGCAGAACGCGTCGCGCACGCTGCCGCTCCTCCTCGATCGTGGCATCGAGCGGGCGGTGGTCGTGTCGGCACCCTTGCACCGGCGCCGTGTCCGCTGGTTCTTCGAGGCGCTCTTCGCGGAGCACGGCATCGCGACGGAGTTCCATGCCGCACGGATGCGACCGACACCTTTCGCGCTCGCGTGGGAGCTCGGCGCGCACAGCGTCCGCTCCCGCCAGCTCCGCGCCGCTCGGACCGAGCTGTCCGAGCGCGGGCGGCCTAGGTCCGGTGGACCCCCATCGTGATCGACGCCACGTAGGCGCCGGCGCTCTTCTTCAGCTTCACCAGCGACCTGCGGCCGCCGTTGCGGAAGATCGGGTCGTCGGCGTTCCGCATGTTGCGGTCCGGCCGGGACGCGTACGGCGCGTTCAGGTAGACGGCGTCGGTGACCGCGTCGGGGAAGTAGAGCTGGCCTGTGTGGACGACGTTGCCGCGTAGGTGCACCTTCACGTGGACGTGCACCGTCCGGCCCGCGTACCAGCCCGGGTAGACCGTTCGGAAGAGCGCCAGGCCCCTCGCGTTCGTCCGCTGCCGGCCGCGCATGAACGTCCGGTTGTCCGCGGCGTCGCCGAAGCCCGAATAGACGCCGCCGGCGTCCGCGTGCCAGACGTCGACCGTGGCGCCCTTGATCGGGCGGCAGGTCGACGCGTCGACGACGCTGGCCCGCAGCCACAGCGGCGTCCCCGGCCGACCCTCGGTGATGTTGCGGCGGAGCTTCTCGCCGGAGATGTAGTACGGGCCCTCCGTCTGCTCGGGAGCGAGGACGCAGCTCACTGCGCCCGAGGCCACGGCCGCAGGGCCTGCGCCGTCGGACTCCGCCACCTTCCACGCGCCGGCGCCGAGCGCCGCAGCCATCAGGCCGCCGAGGCGCACGAGCGACGCGCGCCGCGTGAGGCCGGAGTCACTCATCTGGGAACCCCGGCGTCAAGAGCACGGCGTCGTGCTCGAGGATCACCATCGCCTCGTAGCCGCGCAGTTGCGCGAGCCAGTGCGGGGCAGCCTCACCGCCCATGGCGAACGCGGCTGTGGCGTACGCGTCAGCCGTCGCGAGGTCGCGACCCACGATCGTGACGGAGAGAACGCCTCTCGGCGCCTTGCCGGTGCACGGGTCGAGGACGTGGTCTCCCCGGACGTAGGCGCCCGAGGTCGCAATCGCTAGGTGTGTCGCCTCCACGACGGCGGCGACGCACCGCCGCTCACGCGGATGCTGGATGCCGATCCGCCAGGGGCCGCCGCGGGCGACGATGTCACCGCCGGCGCTGATGAGGAAACTGCGGACGCCGGCCGCGTCCAGCAACGCCGCGGCCCGGTCGACCGACCAGCCCTTGACGAGCCCGGACGGGTCGAGACGACCCGTGGCGCGGGCGTCGAAGTACCCACGCGTCTCGACGCGGAGTTCCGCGCAGCGGTCGAGCACCTCGCGGACCTCGGGCGAGGCCTCGGAAGGGTCCAGCTCGCCGCGGTCGATCCGGCTGATCTCGCTGTCCGCCTTGTACGTGCTGAACGTCGCGTCGACCCGCCGAAACCAGTCGAAGACGTCGTCGAGCGGCGCGGAGTCGACCGAGCCGTCGCGGAGCTCGACGACGATCGGCATCCCCATCACGTGCTCGACGCGGTGGGTGGACGGAATCGTGGCGACGGCGCTCACCAGCGCTTCGCCTTGAGAATCGCGGCCTGCAGCGAGCTGAGGTACGAGTCGCTCGTGTCGGTGGCGCCCGACACGTAGTCGAGCCTGCCGAACTGCCTCTGGAGCGTCTCGCCGCGGAGGAGCGGGATCGCCTGCTCGTTGATGAAGATCGAGCGATCGGTGTGGTTCGGATAGAGCGGGACGCTTACCCCGACGATCCTGCGGGTGACCTTCTTCTTCTTGGTGCCGGTGATCGTGGTGGTCTTCCGTACCCTGATCGTCACGTACAGCTCTCCCCACCGGGTGACGGGGATCGTAGGTCCGGTGAAGGTCCGTGTGGCGACGATCCTCTTCGCCGACGTCCTGGCTGCCGCGGTCGCATCCACGATCGGGAGCGACAGGACGACGGCGAGGAGAGACACAATGATGGCTCTGCGCATCGTTCTCCTTCCTAGAGGGCGAATCGTTCGACGTGGACGAGGCGGCGCGGGACGCCCGCGGCGCGGACGTTCCGTTCGATCAGGTCGGTCATGGCGGGCGGTCCGCAGACGTAGACGTCGCGCTCGGCGATGTCCGGGACGAGCTCGCGCAGGTGGTCGGGCGAGAGGAGTCGGGCTCCCTCGTCGGTCGCGTGGTCGCCGACGATGACCCTGAGGTCGAGCCCGCGCTCGGCCGCGATCCGCTCGAGCTCGCCGCGGAGGATCACGTCGGCCTCGCCGAGCACGCGGTAGAGCACGACGGCGTGGTCCCGCAGCTCCTCCATCAGCGCGCGGATCGGCGTGATCCCGATCCCGCCCGCGATGAGGACCGCGCTGTCGCGCTTCCGCACGGCATCCGTGAAGGCGCCGTACGGTCCTTCGGCCACGACACGGGTGCCGGGGCGGATCTCGCCGATACGGGTCGTGAAGTCTCCCAGCGCCTTGACCGTGATCCGCAGCGAGTCTCCGCGCGGCGCCTCGGAGAGCGAGAACGGGTGGGCCGCCCACCAGCGGCCGCGCGTGAGGAAGCGCCAGAGGAAGAACTGGCCCGCGCGTGCGCGCAGGCGCTCGACGCCGCGGCCGGCGATCCGGATCGAGACGACGCCCGGGCCTTCCTGGACGACCTCGGCGACGCGCAGCCGGTGCCGGAACGCCGAGACGACCGGCACGAGGACGCGGAAGACGACCAGGAGCAGCAGGGTGGCGACGTACAGGGCGCGCCAGTAGTCGGCCGCCGCACGGTCGAGGACGAGCTCGTTGCCCGTCGGGATCTGGTGGAACCACGCCAGCGCGATCGCGGCGTATGCGGTCAGGTGGACGGCGTACCAGGCCTCGTAGCGCAGGCGCCGGCGCACGATCACCACGGAGCTGACGACCACCGCGATCAGGAGCGCAGTCCCGATGGTCGCCGTGATCATCCCCGGGTAGATGCCGCCGCCGAGCATCGTCGAGACCTCGTGCGGGATCGAGATCCGGTCGAGCAGAGCGTAGCCCCAGACCGAGAAGACCACGTGCGCGAGCACGAGGTAGAGGCAGGCATGGCCGTTCCAGCGGTGCCAGACGGTCAGGCGGTCGAAGCCGACGAGCGGCTCGAGCCACGGCAGCCGCGCCAGGAGCAGCACCTGCAGCAGCGCGAGGTAGGCCGACAGCAGGCCCGTGATCCGCGCGACGCTCGTCAGGGCGTCGCCGGCGCTGTGGACGTCGGCGACGTTCCCGCCGTGGTACCAGAGCCAGACGATCACCGCGGCGTTGCCAAGCACGATCGCCCAGATGACCGCCAGCGCGGCCGCCCGCCGCAGCGGTCGCGCACCGTGGAGGGAGGCAGCGCGCGACCGCTCGATCACGAGGGGGGACTCGCTCACCCCCCGAACGAAACCACCGCCGCCTGAGATTCGCCTGAGGGTTTTCTAAGGAATGCCTAAAAGAACGCACGGTGCGGCTGACCGCACCGTCGATACGCCAGTCAGCCCCCTGCCGTGGCACGCGCCCGCGCAGGCAACCTCGATGGAATGCTTCGTGCACTCCGCAACCTCGACCACAAGGCCCGGCTCGTCAGCTTCCAGCCGGGCGAGGTCGTCATCCGCGAGGGCCAGCGCGCAGAAGCCTTCTACCTCATCCTTCGCGGGCGGGCCGGCGTCGCGGGCCGTCAGCTCAGCCACGTCCTGCGTGAGGGCGACCACTTCGGCGAGATCGCGCTCATCGACGGAGGCCCGCACTCGGCGACCGTGATCGCGGTGGACGAGCTGCGGACGGTCGAGATCCGACGCCGGGCCTTCCTCGGCCTGCTGGAGCGCGACCCCGAGTTCGCCCGCACGATCATGGAGTCGCTCGCGCAGCGCCTGCGCAAGTTTGAGCGGCAGCACACGCCGAAGCCGCCCGGCGACGGTCCCGTCGCCTGGCCCATCCCGGGTCTGTCCTAGACCTACGGGATGAAGGCGAGGTCCTCCGGCACCATCGAGGTCGGCGTCTCGAAGAACTGGCCCACGCCGTCCGGGTCGATCGTCACCGCCCCGTCCGAGACGAAGAACGTCGCGATCTGCGCCTGAGCGGCGAGCGCGAACCCCGCGACCGCCGGGTTCGCGATGTTCGTCAGGAAGGTGTGCGGGTTCTTCGGCGTGGCCGGGTTCGCCGCGAACGCGAGATCGTTCCGGTACAGCGTCGCGCGCGACGCGCACCGGCACGCCCGCAGGATCGCCGACGTGGTCGGGTTCGGCACGGTCATGTCCCCGCGCGCGAACTGGAAGATCACCGGCTTCGTGATGTACGGCGCGTAGGCGGCCGGATTCGCCGCCTGCTGGGCCCACTCGGTGCGGTCGATCTGCGCCTGGATCGCCGAGGCGCCCGGGACTGCGTCGACCACGAGCGGCAGGTTCCGCAGCGGGATGTTCTCGACGAAGTTCGTGAGCGTCCCGTTCGGCGGGCTGACGTTGTAGAGCGACGGGACGCGGGTGATCAGCGCGATCCCGACGAGCGGACGGAAGCTCGGGCTGAGGCGCGCGATCTCGATGATCGGGCCGCCGGCCACGTTCGGGACGCCCGCCCTGATCAGCGGCTCGAGCCCGAGCAGCTGCGTCCCGTAGATGCCGCCGAAGGACTGGCCGGCGTAGTAGATCCGCGATGTGCTGAGGTCGGGCGAGCCGTCGCCGTCGACGTCGATCGCGCCGGCTCGGAGCTCGTGGACGAGCTGCATGATGTCGATCACGGTCTGGCGCAGCCCGTCGCGGTTGCCGACGAGGCTCTGAGCGCCGACCGCGTTCACGCCCTCGGTCGAGTCGATCGTCCCGTCGCCGTTCTGGTCGAACCCGCGGCCGCCCGCCGCGAAGCTGACGTCGCCGGCCGGAGTCGTGGCCGTGTACGTGCCCTGCGAGCCGAAGCCGTGGCCGACGACATTGATCGCGATCGTGGCGATCCCCGCGTGGCCGAGCGAGGAGGCGACCACCCACGGCGCGCCGTTCTTCGAGTCCGTGAACCCGTGCCCGAAGATCGCGACCGGCCAGCCGCCGGCGGGCTCGGTCCCGCCCGGGACGAAGAGCGTGAACTGGATCTCGTTCGTCCCCTGCGGCACCGGCCTTCCGGTCGCGGTGCCGTACGGCGGGATCACCTTGTCGGCCGTCTCGTAGTCCGGCGAGGCGTAGGAGCCGAACGCGACCTGCGCCACCGAGCCGGGGAAGACGAACAGCGCGGCGGTCGGCAGCGTCGTCGAGGAGAAGCTCGACGTCCCGACCTGGCGGTTCCAGGAAATCGGTGTCGCGGCCGGGAAGACCGTGCGAGACCCGCCCGGGCCGAGCGCGAAGGTGACCGGCGACGCCGGCCTGAACTGGATCTGCGCCCGGATCTTCTGGGAGATGGCCGTGATGCTCTGCGTCGTGAAGAGGCTGGCGTCGACGATGTCGTGGCGCTGCACGCCGCCGGCGAGCGCCATCGGCAGCGCCTTCTTCAGCTCCTTCCGATAGGCCTTGGTGGCGTCGTCCTGGTGGCCCTTCAGGTCGTCGAGGAAGGTCGCCTCGAGCTCGTCGCCGTTCTCGGCCCGTAGCCGGTCGGAGACGACGAGGAGGTAGGTCGAGTGCTGCGCGAGCTGCTCGTCGCTCTCGAGGTGCAGCGTGTTCGTCGCGGGCTCCCAGACGGCCTGGTTGATCCCGACGACGTGGTCGTGCGGGCCGACGAGGAAGATGCTCCGGCTGGAGACGGTCGAGAGCTTGATCGGGCCGGAGAAGGGGATCGAGATCCGCGGCTGGATGTTGAAGCCGTCGAGCGTGTCGAGCACGGCGACGTCGGCGCAGTCCGACGGGTGCGACGCGCAGTCCGGCTGCGGCAGGTTCACGTGCAGGCCGGTGATCTGGGTGTGGTCCGGCACCGTGTAGAGGTCGGACGGGAAGGGCTGCCCCGCGGTCGTCTCGTGCTTCTTGGCGAGGGCTCCCGGAGCGAGGATGCACGCGCAGGCGACGGCCATTGCCAGCGCGACGGTGGTGCGGACCATGCTCTCCCCCTTGGTCGACGGCTGTCGCGCCGACGCTACTCCCCGATTGACTGGCGAGTCAACGCGTGCCGTGGCGCTCTGTGAACGCGAGCACACGCCGCCACGCGTCCTCCGAAGCCTCGGTGAACTCCTCCTGCTTGCGGTCGAAGAAGCTGTGCGGCGCGCCCTCGTAGCTGACGAGCTCGTAGTCGACGCCCGCCTCCTTCAGCGCCGCCTCGAACGCCGCGTTGTCCTCGGCGGTGATGGTCTCGTCCGCGCCCGCCTGGAGCGCGAGGATCGGCGCTTCGATCTCGCCCGCGCGCTGGGCCGGGCCCGGGCTGCCGTCCCACCCCGCGCCGGGCCGGCCGTAGAAGCCGACGGCGCCGGCGAGGCCGTGGCCCGCGGCCGCCGCGAACCACGAGTTCCGGCCGCCGAAGCAGAAGCCGACGGTGAAGACCGTGCCGACGCCGCGGCGGCGAAGCTCCCCGACGGACGCGCCGATGTCCGCCTGCACTCCCTTCTGCGTCGTCTCCCGCACGTGCGGCATGTACTCGAAGTCCTCCCCGCGCTCGGAGACCCCCGCCGTCCGGCCGAAGTAGTCGAAGGCGAGCGCCGCCGTCCCGCGCTCCGCGAACCGCAGCGCGAGCTCCTCGTAGAACCGGTAGAGCCCGCGGACGTCGGGCAGGATCACGACGCCGCGCTCGGTCGCCTCCTCGGGTGCGGCGTAGAAAGCCGCGAAGCTGTTCCCGTCGGGCGCCTCGAGGACGAGCCGCTCGTGCGACACCGCGGCGCCGCGGATGACCGGGATCGGCGGAAGCGAGTCGAGCTCGAAGCACACGGCCGCGGGAGCCTAAACGACCGTGGCGCGGAGGTCAGTCGAGAGCGACCTCGAGCTCGACCGCGCCCTGCTCGTAGCGGCGGGACACGACGCGGCCCATCCGCCGGAGGAGCGCCCGCGAGCCTTCGTTGTCGGCGAGCATCGTCGCGCGGACGCGGCGGATCCCGAGCTCGCGCGCGCGGCGGGCGAGGAGATCGGCGAGATAGGCGCCGAGACACCGGCCCTGCCAGGCGTCCGCGATCGCGAACGCGACCTCGCCGACACCCGCGTCGGTCCGGTCGCGCACGATGCGCGCCTCGCCGACCGCCCGTCCCGTCGCGGCCTCGAGCGCCACGAACGCCTCGTGATCCTCGTGGTCGACCGCGGTCAGCAGCTCGAGGTCGCGCGGCGAGAGCCGCGGCTTGGCGCCGACGAAGCGCTGTCGGCGGGACTGCTCGCTGAGACCGTCGAACACCTCCTGGACGACTGCCGCCTCGCCGCTCGCAAGCGTGCGCACGACGGCCTTCGCGCCGTCCGGGAGCACGACCGTGCGGCCGTGGTCGACGGGTCGGTGGAGTTGAACGCCTGGGATCGGCATACCAACGAGCGTACGAGCCGCGGCGACGACTAGGAGGTACGGCTGGCTCTACTCTTGCCGAGGAGCAACCGTCCGGACGAGCCGCTCGGGACCGACGTCGGCGACCGACGCGCAGCCGGCCAGCCCGAGCGTCAGGTCGAAGTCGGCGTGGAAGTTGCGGATCACGTCGAGCACCCCGGCGGAGCCGGCGATCGCGAGCCCGTAGCAGTAGGGACGCCCGATCAGGACCGCGCGCGCGCCGAGGGCGAGCGCCTTGAAGACGTCGGCGCCGCCGCGGACCCCGCTGTCGAGCAGCACCGGGATCCGTCCGCCGACCGCATCCACAACCCCGGGCAGCGCGTCGAGCGACGCGAGCGCCCCGTCGACCTGGCGGCCGCCGTGGTTCGAGACGACGATGCCGTCGACGCCGTGGTCGAGCGCGCGGCGGGCGTCGTCCGGATGGAGCACGCCTTTCAGCAGGATCGGCAGCCGCGTCGCCCCGCGGAGGAAGTCGACGTCGTCCCAGCTGAGCGCCGTGCGCGGGAAGACGTCCATGAAGTGGCGCGCGGCCGCGCGCGGCCGCGGCGAGCGAAGGTTGCGCCACGTCGACCCGGGGTAGGCGCGCGCGAGGCTGTACAGCGCGCGGATCGCGGCCAGGCTCGGCCTGCCCGCCGGCGCCGGCTCGACGCCGTCGAGCTGCCGCTGGAACTCCGGGTCGCTGACGTACTGCGCAATCCCCTTGCCGAGGATGAACGGCAGGAACGCGAGGTCGAGGTCGCGAAGGCGCCAGCCGAGCATGGTCGTGTCGAGAGTCAGGACGATTGCCTCGCAGCCGCAGGCCTCGGCCCGCTCGACGAAGCTCTCTGCCAGCTCGTTCGACGAGCTGAAGTAGAGCTGGTACCAGCGCGGCGCGTCGCCCATCGCGGCCGCGATCTTCTCCATCGGCACCGACGCCTGGCTGGAGATGACGAACGGGATCCCGGCCTCGGCCGCGGCGCGCGCCGCGCCGACGTCGGCGTCGCGGTGCGCCATCTCGAGGACGCCGATCGGCGCGAGCAGGAACGGCGCCGGCAGCCGCCGGCCGAGCAGCTCCACGGAGGTGTCGCGTGCGGACACGTCCCTCAGGAACCGCGGCACGATCCGGTGCCCCTCGAAGGCGAGGCGGTTCGCGGCCATCGTCGACTCGAGCCCGGCGCCGCCCGCGATGTAGGCGAAGCCCTCGCGGCTCATCGCGTTCTCCGCCCGCTGCTCCAGCTCGACGGGGTTGGCCGGCACGCGCGGCTTTCGGCCGCGCAGGCCTGCGAGGTAGATCTCCGCCTGGCGATGGCGGCCGTACTGGCTCTGCGGGTCGATCCCGGTCGCCACGCGCGGATTATCAGACGCTGGTTACCCGAAC
Organism: uncultured Actinomycetes bacterium; assembly: GCA_963817105.1. Taxonomy (GTDB): domain Bacteria; phylum Actinomycetota; class Thermoleophilia; order Gaiellales; family Gaiellaceae; genus 3-1-20CM-4-69-9. The sequence goes on along the minus strand of CAWFNA010000008.1, from coordinate 716,267 downwards.
GCCAGAGTGCGGGTGGCCACACTGCCCAGGACGAGCCCCGCGCGTAGCCTCGATGTCATGAGCGTGGGGATCCTCCATTACAGCGCCAACCCCTCATCAGTGCGCGGCCTCGTCACCTCTCCCCGACGAGGTCTCGTGGAGGTCGCCACGCTCGCCTCTCTCTACGGCGTGTACGAGCTCGTGCGCGGGCAGGGCCACGCGACGCTCGGCGCCGCGCGCGCCCACACGGACGACATCGTCGCCCTCGAGCGCCACGTGCACGTCTACGGCGAGCAGGCGCTCCAGCGCGCCGTCCATGCGCTGCCGGGGCTCCCGACGCTGCTCGCCTTCGCGTACATCATCCTCCACTTCCTCGGGACGGCCGCGGTGCTGGTCTGGATCTACCGCCGTCACCGGGACGCATTCCCGGTCGTGCGGAACACACTGATCCTGTCGACCGGAATCGCGCTCACGGTCTACGTGCTCTTCCCGGTCGCGCCGCCGCGGCTGGCGGGCCTCGGCTTCACGGACACCGTCTCCGACGGCGCGCACGTCAACCTCAGCTCAGACATGCTCGGCAGCCTCTACAACCCGTTCGCGGCCGTGCCAAGCCTCCACTTCGGCTACGCGCTGCTCGTCGGCGTGGCCGTCGGCGTCCTGGCGACCCGCCGCTGGGTGCGCATCCTCGGCTTCGCCTATCCGGGCCTGATGCTGCTCACGATCGTCGGCACCGGGAACCACTTCTTCTTCGACGCCGCCGCAGGCGGGATCGTCGTCGCGCTGTCGTTCCTGCTCGCACGCCGCCTCACCGCGGCGGGCGCGCCCAGGGATCGCAACCGCGGCCGCCTCCTGACCATCTAGCGACGCCACATCGCGGCCCAGCCGTCGGCGTCGGGAAAGTCGGCAGCCCGCGCGGCGGCGACCAGCTCCTCGAGGTCGAACGGGATCCGCCGGAACTCCACGTCCAGGCGCCCCTCCTCCGCCGTCAGCACGGCGTACTCGCTGACCGGCAGGAACGGCACCTCGTCGAGCGGCTCCCGGTGCTCGTAGACGAGCCCGACGCTGCCGGCGCAGAACCAGAGCGTCCCCCGCACACGGCGGAGCCACTGGAGGTGGACGTGCCCGGCTGCGACCACGTCTCCCTCGACGGGGATCTCCTCGGGCGGCGTGGCGGGCAGGACGACGTCCTCGTTCGACGCCGGCGTCGCGTGGCAGCAGACGAGCCGCCGGCCGTCGAGGTCGACCTCGACCGTCGGCTCGAACCCACGCAGGAACGCGAGACCCTCGTCGCCGAGCTGCTCCTGCGACCAGCGAGCGACGCCGACGAGCTGCTCGGCGCGCTCTTCGTCGACCTCCTCGCTGCCGAGGTCGAGCGTGAGCAGGAAATCGTCGGAGTTCCCGTACACGCACGGGCACTCGAGCTCGCGCAGGATCGCCACGCACTCGGACGGCTGCGGCCCGCCCTGGGCGACGTCGCCCAGCGAGACGACCTGATCCGGCTCTACACGCTCGAGGTCCGCCAGCGCGGCCCGGAACGCGACGGCGTTGCCGTGCATGTCCGAAAGGAGGGCGACTCGCACGCCGCGGAGACTACGGGCACGTCGTACACGGCGAGCGCACGTGCAAACGCGTCGTCGGGGACGTAGAGGCGCACGGGGTACGCCACGGCGGCCCGCCAGCCGGCCTCTGTCTCCACCACGCGGCCCCACAGGGCGACCTCGCCGAGGATGCGGCAGACCGTCGCCGCCTCGTCCCGCCCGCGCAGGTACGAGAACGCGTCGACGGGGTCGCGGGCCGCGTGGAAGCCGCAGCCGCACTCGAGGCCGGGCGTCTCGTGCTCCTGCAGCGGCTCGGCGAAGAGGTCGTCGTGCCGCCGGCAGACGGCGAGGGCCGACTCGCCGGGCGTCCAGAGGTCGTCGTGGAGGACGGAGCCGAGCCGCAGCCCGGCGGCGGTCTCGGTCAGCACCCACGCCCGCCAGCCGGCGACTGGCGCCGAGTCGACCAGCTCGCTGATCGCGTTCCCGGTCTCCATCACGCCACCGCCGGCTGCCGGAGCGAGCTCGGATGGATGACCTCGTCCACGAGGCCGTACTCGACCGCCTCGGCCGCCGTCAGGTAGTGGTCTCGGTCGATATCGCGCTTGACCTGCTCGAGCGGCTGGCGCGTGTGGTCGGCGATGATCTGCGCGTAGCGCTCGGTCATCGCGAGGATCTCACGCGCCGCGATCTGGATGTCCGAGGGCGAGCCGCGGAAGCCGCCCGAGCCCTGGTGGATCATCACCTTCGCGTTCGGGAGGGCGAAGCGCTTCCCGGCAGTGCCGCCGCAAAGGATCATCGCCGCCGCGGACATGCCCATCCCGGTGCAGATCGTTCGAACGTCGCAGCGGACGTACTGCACGGCGTCGTAGATGGCCATGCCGGCGTACGACGAGCCGCCCGGGGAGTTGATGTAGAGCGAGATGTCCTTCTCGGGATTCTCGGCCTCGAGGAAGAGCAGCTGCGCAGTGATCACGTTGGCGATCTGGTCCTCCACCTCCTGGCCGAGGAAGACGATCCGCTCACGTAACAGCCGGGAGTAGATGTCGAACGAGCGCTCGTAGCGCCCGTCCTGCTCGACGACCATCGGCACGAGTGGCATCCGCGACCTCCTGGTAAAGTGCAACCTGTCGGTTGCGAGAGTATACGCAACTCTCAGGTTGCGGATTGGAGGAGTCGTGGAGGTCGTGCGCGAGATCGTGTTCCCCTCGTCGCCGGACGAGGTCTGGGAGGCGCTGACGGAGGCCGACCAGCTCGAGGAGTGGTTCGCCAACGACGTCGAGCTCGACCCGAGGCCGGGAGGCGCGGGCGTCTTCCGCTGGGACGACGGCGAGGAACGGCACGCCACCGTGGTCGTCGCCGATCCCTGCGAGCGCCTCGTCCTCGACTGGGACGAGGAGGGCGAGGTCGAGTTCACGCTCGAGGAGGTCGAGGACGGGACGCGGCTGCTCGTGCGCGAGTCGTCGCCGGAGTGGTCGACTGCACTGGAGCTCCGGGCCCAGGCACTCGCCTTCGTTTGACCGACGACCCGACCGGGCGCGTGTTCGGCGCGCTCGCCGACCCCCACCGCCGCTACGTCGTCGAAGCGCTCGCGCAGCGGCCGACGGCGACCGCGACCGAGCTCGCGGCCGAGCTACCGGTGACGCGCCAGGCCGTCTCCAAGCACCTTGCCGCGCTCGGCGAGGCCGGCCTCGTCGAGGGAACGCGCGAGGGCCGCGAGACCCGTTACCGCCTGACGCCTGGCCCGCTGGGCCAGGCGATGGGCTGGATGGCCGACGTCGGCGCGGAGTGGGACAGGCGGCTTGCGCGCCTGCGCCGCCACCTGGTCAGCGGTGGATCCCGAAGCGGCGCAGCTTCGCCTCCGCGCCCGGAATGACGGCGTTGAGAGCGTCGAGCAGGTCGCCGGGCCGCGCGATCCGGTACGCGTTCCGCGCGACGTAGGCCCTGAGCCCACAGTCGACCTGGGCGGTCGGGCCGAGCGAGCGGAGCGCGAGCACGCCGCCCGCGTAGACCTCGGCGAAGTAGCGGCGCTGTCGGCCTGTCCAGTAGCTCATCGGCTCGCCGACGTGGGTCACGTTCCGGAGGTCGAGCCCCGTCTGGAACGACCCGGCCAGCCGCGCCTGCGCCCAGGTCGCGAGCGCCTCGTCCAGCCACGGGTCGCGCGCCTGGTCGTTCCCGACGAGCGAGTAGAACCACTGGTGCGCGGTCTCGTGCGACGCGACCTGGGGGACGAAGGCGTCGCCGACGAAGCTGAGCGTCGGGTACTCGATCCCCTCCCGGTGGAGATCCGGCGGGAAGACGACCGTGTAGGTCCGCCACGGGTACGCGCCGTACAGCCGGCTGAGGCGGTCGACCGACGCCGTCGCGAGCCGCAGGCCGGTGGCCGGCGTCAGCGCGGCCGACGCCGCCACGGCGACCCGGACGGTGACGGGCTTCGGCGTCCGGGCGATGCCGGTCAGGACCTTGAAGCGCCCCACCGCGACGCCGACATCGCGCACCGCGCGCGCCTGCCAGTGGGCCTTCGCGACCTTGTCCCCGGAGACGAGCACGGTGGAGCTGCGCGGCGCCTGAACCCGGACGTCGAAGTCCGCGGTCGGCGAGGTCGAGCTCTCGCCGAGGATCCGCGCCGGCGCGTCCGTCGCCCAGCCGTGATCCGGGTCCCAGGCGAGGATCGGGAAGAACGAGCCCAGGCGCAGGCCGTTCGGGAACCGGGCGATCCGGTCGAAGCTTCGTGCCGGGACCTTCAGCGTCCACGGGACCGTCGCCGTCACCGCGCTGCCGGGGCCGAGCGGCCGGCGCAGGTGGACGAGCAGCGTCGTCGGATCGGGTCGCGCGGTGCGCGGCCGGCCGCCGTCGACCGTCACGGCGCCGACGTCCAGGCGCTGCCCCCAGGCGCGCTGGAGCGGCCCGTTCGGCCAGAGGCGGAAGACGAGCCGGTCGGTCGCCCGGTTCGCGGTGAAGCGCACGCGCACCGTCCCGTGCACCCGCCGGAAGCCCGGCTCGACCCGCACGTCGAGCGCGTAGCGCGGCCGATCGACGCGCGGCGCGGCGAGTGCTCCGGGCGCGGCGCACGCGACCGCGGTCAGCAGGGGGGCGAGCACAATCCGAAGAGTAGACTCGCCAATATGGACGAGCGTCGACTCGGCCGCTCGGAGGTCGAGGTCACGCGGATCGTCCTCGGCTGCGGCAACTTCGGCGGGATCGGCAGCGCGCCGGAGTTCTTCGGCGGCGGCGAGTCGCGGGACGAGGCGTTCGCCCTCATGGACGCCGCGTGGAAGCTCGGGATCACGACGTTCGACACGGCCGACGCCTACGGCGGCGGCCGCAGCGAGACGTGGATCGGCGACTGGATGCAGGAGACCGGCCGCCGTCCGACGATCGTCACGAAGACGTGGAACCCGATGGCGCAGGGCGCCGACCACGGCCTCGCCCCGGCGCGGATCGAGCGCCAGGTCGCGTCCAGCCTCGAACGGCTCCGCGTCGACACGATCGACCTCTACCTCGCCCACGACTTCGACCCCGACACGCCGATGGCCGAGACGGTCGGCGCCTTCGAGGCCCTCGTCGAGCGGGGAGTGATCAGGGCCTACGGCGTGAGCAACTTCGACGCCGGTCAGCTGGGCGGGGCGGTTGCGGCGGGCCGGCCGGCGGCCGTCCAGAACTCCTACTCGCTGCTCGAGCGCGGCGACGAGGCAGACGTGATCCCGGTCTGCCGCGAGCACGAGATCGCGTACCTGTCGTTCAGCCCGCTGGCCGGCGGCTGGCTTGCCGGGCGCTACAGCCGCGACCAGGCGCCGCCCGAGGGATCGCGAATGGCGATGCGCCCCGGCCCCTACGAGCACCTCCGCACCGAGGAGACGTTCGCGGGGCTCGACGGGCTCGCCGCGGCGGCGCGGGAACGCGGCTCGAGCACGGCCGGGCTCGCCCTGGCGTGGGTGCTCGCCCAGCCCGACGTGACGGCGGTGATCGTCGGGCCGCGCCGGACGGAGCACCTCGTCTCGGTGGCCGACGCGAGCGACCTCCGGCTGAGCTCCGAGGACGCCGGCGCGCTCGGGTCGCTGTTCGCCTCCGGTTGAACTGATTCGGCGCCTGTGCGACGGTGCCGCAGGTGTCGCCGGGTTGGCAGCACTTCTGCGAGGCGGTCGCCGCGCTCGTCGTCGTCGCAGGGCTGATCTACGTCCTCAACCGCGGGCGGTGGGCGAGCTACGGGTGCGCGCTCACCGCGACGGCGATCCTCGTGCCCGGGGCCGCCGCGTTCGCGAGCGTCGTCCTCTTCCTCGCGAGCGCCGATGGGTCGTTCGAGTGGTGGCTGAACAGCACCGGCACGCGCGCCTACGTCACCGGGACACTCGCCGCGCTCGTCCTCTGGCTCCTGGGCTCCCGGGTCGCGCACGGCGTCGCGTCCGCGGCGACCGCGAACCAGCCGGAGTACGCGCGGCTGCAGGAGATCGTCGACTCGCTGCGCATTCGGATCGAGCATCCCGCGTCGGGGGCGCTCGACGCCGACGACCGCAAGGCGTTCCACACCGAGGCGGTCGAGCATCTGAAGGCGGCGCGCAACGAGCTGTCCCATGACGCGGTCGCGAGCACGAAGTGGACGACCGGCGCCGGCTACGTCGAGACCCTGACGCGCCTCCATCGCGCCGATGAGTGCCTGATCCGCTTCGACGACGCGGGCACCGTCGTCGCCGGGGCGCAGCTCGACGACTCCCGCCTGGACGGCTCTCGGGTGGCCCAGAACCGGAAGCTGCTGGAGCTGATCGCCGCCTCGGTCAAGCAGCTGGAGGCGGATCCATGGGACGCAGCTGCACGCGCCGCCCTCGCGCGTGTCCGGCGGACGATCGACGACTTCCGCGACGACCGCCGCCTGGGCCTCGTACGCCAGAAGGGGATCGTCGCCGCGACCGCGATCGTGATGGCCTCGACGGCCTATGCCCTCCTCGGCGTGGCGATGATCTTCGGCGTCACGCCGAGCGAGATCGCCGCCGCCGCGGCCTTCTATCTCGTCGGCGCCACGGCCGGCGTGTTCGCCCAGCTTCAGGCTCTCACGACGACGAGGGTGCTCGAAGAGGACTACGGCCTGCGCCGGGTGCGCCTCTTCCAGACGCCGCTCTTCTGCGGGATCGCGGCGGTCGGCGGGGTCGTGGTCACCGCGATGCTCCTCGCCGTGACGCCGACCCCGACGAAGTCGGGCCCGAAGGCGTCCGCGAGCCCGGCGAGTCTGAGCAAGATCTTCGACCTGAAGGACTATCCGCTGAACATCCTGATCGCCGCCGTCTTCGGGCTGACCCCGAGCCTGCTGATCACGCGGCTCCATGCCGCCGGCGAGCAGTACAAGCGGGACCTGACGAGCACGGAGGCCGGCGAGCATCCACCGCCCTCGTAGGGGCTCTAAGGGAAGAGCTGCTCGATCGTCCAGCCGTCGCCGGCCCGGCTGTAGCGGAAGCGGTCGTGCAGCCGGTTCTCGCGGTGCTGCCAGAACTCGAACGCGTGCGGAGCGAGCCGGAACCCGCCCCACGTGTCGGGAACCGGGACGTCGCGGCCCTCGAGCCGGCGCTCGAGCTCCCCGTAGCGAGCCTCGAGCTCCTCCCGGCTCGCAAGTACCGTGCTTTGCCGTGACGCCAGTGCGGCAAGCTGGCTCGCCCGCGGGCGGGAGGCGAAGTAGCGCTCGGTCTCGTCTCGGTCGACGCGCTCCACCTCCCCTTCGATCCGCACCTGGCGGCCGACCGGATCCCAGTAGAAGAGGAGGGCAGCGCGGGGATTCGCGGCCAACTCGAGCCCCTTCCGGCTCTCGTAGCCGGTGAAGAACGTGAAACCGCGCGCGTCGAAGGCCTTCAGGAGAACCATGCGCACGGACGGGGCTCCTTCCGGCGTCGCCGTCGCGACGGCCACCGCCTCGGGCGCCCGCATCGTCCCCTCGACCTCGCGGAACCACGAGCCGAATTGGCGCACCGGATCGGGATCGAGGTCGGTGAGCTCGAGCGGGCGGGCGCGCTCGTCCACGGACGCAGCCTACTCGGGAGGTTCGACGGCCCTGACGCGGAAAGTGCCGCCATGAGATTGCGCGCTCTCCCGCTGCTGCTCGTCGTCGTCGCCGCAGCCGGTTGCGGCCACTCGAAGAGTGCGACGACGGTCACGCCTGCCACGACGACCTCCGGGGCGCCGACGACGACGACCGCGACCGCCTCGACGACGACGGAGCCGCAGCCGGAGGTCGCGCTGCGCGTCTACTTCGTCCGCGACGGCCGGATCGCGCCCGTGCGGCGGCTCGTCCCAGGCACGCCCGCGATCGGCCAGGCGGCGCTCGACGAGCTCGCCGCCGGCCCGTCCTCGGACGAGCGCGCAGGCGGCCTCTCGACCGCGCTCGGGTCGCTCCGGCTGAGCGGGCTGTCGATCAAGGACGGCGAGGCCGACCTCGGGGCGCTCACGCACGTGTCCCAGCTCGCCGAGGCGCAGATCGTCTACACGCTCACGCAGTTCCCGACCGTGCGGAAGGTGCGGATCGGCGACGACGTGCTCGATCGGTCCGACGTCGAGGACGTGACTCCTGTGATCCTCGTCGAGTCGCCGCTGCCCGGCGAGACGGTGACGAGCCCGATCACCGTCCGCGGAACGTCGAACACATTCGAGGCGACCATGCGGGTGGAGATCCGGCGCGGCTCGCAGGTGCTGACCGGGGAGACCGTGACGGCGACCTCAGGGTCTGGTCAGCGCGGGACGTACTCGGCGACGCTCGACGTCGACGCACCGCCGGGGCCGATCACGCTCGTCGCGTTCGAGCCGTCGGCGGAGAACGGCCGGCCGCTCCACACCGTCACGGTGCCGCTGACGCTCCGATGAACCAGCCCCTGTGGAGAAACCGTGGCACTTTCGCGACACCCGGGGTCAGACCCAGGCTTTTCCGGACACGTCCCGCCCTGGGGAGCGAACGTCACACTCAAGTCACACGTGGGGTCAGACCCCATCCGACTGGGACTCGGCCGGAGCGGACGGTGGTCTCCTACCGGAACAGGTCTCGGTCGGGCGGGATGACGAGGTCGAGGGCGCGGCCCTCGCCTGCCAGGGAGAGCCCCCGGACGACGGCGCCCGGGACGCCGTCGACCTTCCCCATCACGAGCTCGGCGGCCCCCGCGATCTCGTCGGCGACAGCGATCGTGGTCGCGTGGAGCTCGTAGCCGACGCGGTCGCGGACGCCGCGGAGGTCGAGGAGCACCTGGAGGCCGGCGGCGCCGATCGCTACATCCGTCGTGCCCTGGCGCCACGCCCGGCCGAAGGAATCCGTGACCAGCACCGCGACCTCGCGACCGGTGAGCTCGCGCAGGCGCGAGCGGATGCGCTCTGCCGACGCGTCAGGATCCTCCGGCAGCAGCACGAGGACACCCGGCCCGGGCGCGTTCGAGGAGTCCACGCCCGCCGACGCGCAGACGAAGCCGTGCCGCGTCTCCGCGATCACGAGCGGAGGGCGCGAGCGGACGACCCGCGCCGCCTCGCGCAGGATCACCTCGGTCCGCCGGGCATCCTCGTTGCCCGCGAGCTCGCGCGCTCGCGCCGAGGGCTCCACCTCGTCCAGCCTCACCACGCGGCCCTCCGCCTTCGAGACGACCTTCTGCGCCAGGACGACGACATCCCCGTCCTCGAGCGCCGCCGCGGCGGCGACCAGCTCGGCCAGGTCGTCGCCCTCCTCCACCTCGGGCATCCCCGCCAGGGGGACAACCCGGAGCTCCGTCACCTGAAGCCGGTCAGCCGCAGACCGGCGATGACCTTGTAGTTCCGGTTGACGTGGAGGATCACGGCCGTCATCGACTCGAGCGCCCGCGAGTTCTCGAGCGGCCCGGCGTCGATCGCTCGGCCGCTGACGAGCTTCGCCCCGAACTCGAGCGCCGGTTCCTTCGCGGCCGGCTCGCCGCACACGAGCACGTCCTCGTCGAGCGGCTCGGCGCGGGCCAGGTGCGCGGCCGGCACCGCCTGGAAGCCCGACGCCACCGGCCCCTGGACTGCGTTCGCGACGTCCTCGGCGATCGAGCCCTCCTTCCGCCCCGGCGTGACGCCGTCGGCGCCGAAATGGAGATCGCTGGCGACACAGAGGACGGGCTTGCGGCCGATCGCCCCGGCGAGTTCGCGCGCCGTGGCGACCGCCGCCGAGGACTGGACCGCGAGCACGACGTAGTCGGCGGAGCGGACGACCGCCTCGTTCGTGCCGCTGGCGACGCCGATCGTCGACCCGAGCTCCCGCGCGCGCACCTCGTCGCGCGACCCGATCGCGACGTCCAGGCCCTGGTCGCGCAGGCGCGCGGCTAGGCCCCGGCCGAACGCGCCGGTCCCGCCCACGATCGCCACCCGCATCGGCCGGGGCGACTCGACGACGCGGATGTGCGGCGCGGCCTCCGGCATCACGCCACCGCCGTTGCGTCCAGCGCCGCCTCTGCGAGGCGGCGACGGGCCTCGTCGTCGCTCATCAGCGTCCGGGTCACGACCGGACGGACGCCCTGCTCCGCGACCGCGTCTGCATCCTCCGCGTCGGCCTCGTCGAGGACGAGCACGTCGATCAGGCCGGGATAGCACCGCGCGATGTGCGCGGCCGTCGTCCCGCCTTCGAGCCGCTCGAGCATCGCGGCCGCCGGCCCCTTGACGGCGCGGCCGCCGATCAGCGGGCTGACCGCGACCGCCGGGACGCGGCGCCGCTCGAGTGCGTACCGGATGCGCTCCACCGCCAGGATCGGCCCGATCGAGACGTACGGATTGCTCGGCGCGATCAGGATCACGTCGGCCTCGTGCAGGGCCTCGAGCACACCCGGCGCCGGCCGCGCCGCCGCAGCGCCCTCGAAGCGCAGGCGGTCGACCGGATCCCGGTGCCCCCGCCCGACGAACCACTCCTGGAAGAGGAAGCTGCCGCTCGGCGTCTCGAGCCACGTCCGGAGCCGGTCGTCGGTCGCGGGGAGCAAGCTCGCCTCCACCCCCGCAGCCGCGGCGAGGCGCGCCGAGACGGTCGAGAGGGGAATGCCCTCCCGGAGCGCGGCCGTCCGGACCAGATGGAGCCCGATGTCGCGGTCGCCGAGCCGGAACCACGCCTCGCCGCCGAATGCCGCGGCGGACTCGAGCGCGTTCCACGTCTCGTCCGCACGGCCCCAGCCGCGCTCCTCGTCGCCGAGCTCGGCAAGTGCGTAGAGGACGCTGTCGAGGTCGGGCGACACGCTCAGCCCCAGGAACTCGAGGTCGTCCCCGACGTTGACGATCGCGGTGACACCGGCCGGGTCGATCGCGTCGACCAGCCCGCACAGGAAACGCGCGCCGCCGACACCGCCGCTGAGGACGGCGGCTCTCATGCCCGCCGGGCGAGGTACTGCTGTGTGTTGGAGCCGACCCGGTCACGCACGCGCTCGAGGTCGTCCCACGTGTCGACGTCGTCCCGCAGCCCGGCGAGGTCGAGCCGCTCGGCGTCGAGCGCGTCCGCGTAGCGGGCTGCGCTGCCTGGGCCGTAGAGCGGGACGAAGTCGCGGGCGTCGCGCAGCGCGATCGCATTCGTCGTCCCGTCGCGCGCCGGGACGATCGCGGGCGCAGCCCCGCTCAGCTTCCTCAGCTCGTCGGGCGTCGCGCAGGGCAGATCGGAGTTGACGATCGTCACCGGACCGACCTGCTCGAGCAGGGCGCTCTGGAGCGCTTCTCCCTGCCCGCCGGGCGCACCGACGATCATCACGTCCGCAGCGTCGGCGGCATTGCAAGCGTCGACGACGTCGGACACCATCGCAGCCGCGAGGCCGTTGTCGCCGAGTCGCGTCTTGCCGATCGAGCGGTACGGGATCACGTAGGTCACCACGCGGCAAGACTATCCCGGTCATGGCCGCCTCCCTCGACAACGCCACGGTCGCCGAGCGGCTCGACGCCTTCGCCGGGTTGCTCGACCTCGCGGGCGGCGGCCAGTACGCCGCGCGCGCCTACCGGAGAGCGGCCGAGACGATCCGCTCGACGCAGGCGCCGGTCGCCGAGCTCGTCCGAACGGGGCGGGTCCAGGAGCTGCGCGGGATCGGCCCGGGGATCGCGGGACGGCTGACCGAGCTGGTCGAGACGGGCACGATCGCGGAGCTCGACGAGCTCCAGCGCGAGGTGCAGCCCGAGCTCGTCGGCCTCGGCCGCTTCCTCGGGATCGGGCCGAAGCGGATGGTGGAGATCGGCACGGCGCTCGGCGTGCGGACGGCCGACGAGTTCCGCGAGGCCGCGCGAGAGGGTCGGCTGACGAGCGTCGCGGGCGTCGGCCCGCAGACGGAGCAGCGGATTCTCGCGGCACTCGAGCGCGAGCGGCAGCCGCAGAGAGCGGCGAGGGATGCTCCTCAACCGGGCGCGGGCCCTGCTCGAGGGGATCGCCGAGGCGCTGTCGGGCGAGGTAGCCGGCGACCCCCGCCGCTGGGCCGACACGTCGCACGACTTCGCCGTCGTGTGCGCCGCCGCACGGCCCAAGCCGGTGCTGGACGCGTTCGAACGGCTGCCGCAGATCGTCGCAGTGCTGGAGCGGCAGCCGCGACATGCGGTCGGCGTCACCGTCGAGGGCGTCCCCGTCGAGCTGGTCGTCGCCGCGCCGGCGCGGTTCGGCACCGAGCTCCTGCGCGCAACGGGCTCGCGCGCCTACGTCGAGGCGCTCGGCGAGCTCCCGGAGGCGGCGGACGAGGAGGGCCTGTACGCGCGCCTCGGCCTGCCGTGGTGCCCGCCGGAGCTGCGCGAGCAGGCGTTCCAGGGGGAGTCGCCCGCGCTCGTGGACGTCGACGACGTGCGCGGCGACCTGCACGTCCACACCACGTGGTCGGACGGGAAGGCGTCCGTGCTCGAGATGGGCGAGGCGGCACGCGACCTCGGCTACGAGTACGTCGCAATCTGCGACCACACGCCGAACGTGCGCGTCGTGCCCGGCCTCGACGCGGACGCCCTACGCCGCCAGGCGGAGGAGATCGCCACGGCGAACGATCAGCTGGCGCCGTTCCGCATCCTCCGCGGCACCGAGGTCGACATCCGGCGCGACGGCGAGCTCGACCTCCCGGACGACGTGCTGGACGAGCTGGACTGGGTGCAGCTGAGCCTCCACGCGGGCCAGCGCGAGCGGCGCGAGGAGCTGACGCGCAAGGTGACCGAGGCGATGCGCCACCCGGCGGTGCGGTGCCTGTCGCATCCGAAGGGCCGGATCATCAACCACCGGCCGCCCAACGCGCTCGACCTCGAGCTGGTCTTCGAGGTCGCGCTCGAGACCGGCGTCGCGGTCGAGACGAACGGCCTCCCGGACCGCCTCGACCTCTCGGCGCCCGAGGTGCGGCTGGCGGTCGAGGCCGGCGTGCCGGTGGTCGCGTCCACGGACGCACACTCGATCCGCGGCCTCGCCAACATGCGGCTCGCGATCGCGACCGCCCGCCGCGGCTGGGCGACGGCGGCCGACATCGTCAACACGCGCCCGCTGGCCGAGCTGCCGCTCCGACGCCGGCCGTAGACACAGGCCCTCTGGACGAATCGTCGCACTCTTGTTCCAAGAGGGACGCGTCTCCAACGGCCACGTCTAGGGACAGACCCTTGTGGATCCGTTGTTACAGAGTTGGCGGAAAGGGTCGAGCCCCTACCGGTTGCAGAACGGCGAGCCGCGCCACGGACGCACGGTGCCGCCGTAGAGGCCGACCGCTCCGCGGACGTCGTCCGGCTGGAGGAGCCGGCAGGTCCACGTCCCGGCCGGCGGCGCCGGGCAGCTGGTGGTGTGGTCGGCGCCGACGCTCGGGTTCATCGTCGCGCAGCGGCCGGACTCGTGGTCGAGCCCGAGCACGTGGCCGAGCTCGTGCGCGACGATCAACGCCATCTCGTAGCGGTCGTGGCCGGTCTGGATCCCGACCTCCGCCCGGACGAACGTGCCACCGACGCGATGGACGGTCGCGTCCCCGGCGAGGCGGTACCAACGGATCCCCAGCAGGATCTTCGCCTTCGACCGCGAGCTCTTCACGAACCGGACGCGGGCGCCGCTCGAGTTCCACGCGTACGCCGCCGTGTCGATCGACCAGCCGTAGGCGGGCGTCTCGTTGTAGTACGTGATCGTCCGCGTCGTCCAGCGCCCGCCCTCGAACCGGTAGGCGTCGGCGCGTCCGGACGGGACGACGAGCACGACGAGGCAGGCGACGACCAGGAGCTTCCTCACGCCTCCAGTTGTCGGCGTGGGAGGATCGACCCTTGAAGGTTCTCGCCACGCGCCGCTATCCGGGGCCGGCCTTCGACGAGCTGCCGGACGTCGAGGTCGCACCGCTGGAGTCGATGACGACGCCCCAGGACGACGTCGGGGCGCTGCTCCTTGCGAACGAGCCGGTGCCGCTCGATCTCTTCCCGTCGTTGCGCCTGGTCGCGAACTTCGGCGTCGGCTACGACCGGATCGACGTCGGGGCCTGCGCCGCCCGGGGCGTCGCCGTCACCAACACGCCCGGCGTGCTCGACGCCGCCACCGCCGACCTCGCGATCGCCCTGATGCTCGCCGCCCGCCGGCGCGTCGTCGAAGGCGACCGCCTCGTGCGGGCCGGCCAGTGGCACGGCTCGTGGGCCGACAGCTTCCTCGGAGAGGAGCTGAGCGGCTCGACGCTCGGGATCGTCGGCCTCGGCCGGATCGGCCGTGCGGTCGCGCGCCGCGCGCGCGGGTTCGAGCTGCGGGTGCTGTACGCGCGGCGGACACCGGGGCCGGAGCGGAGCGATCTCGGCGAGCAGTGCGAGCTCGACGAGCTGCTACGGGAGTCCGACGTCGTCACGATCCATGCCCCGCGGACGCCGGAGACGGAGGGCCTGATCGACGCCCGCAGGCTCGCGCTGCTCCGCGACGGCGCGTGCCTCGTCAACACGGCCCGTGGAGAGATCGTCGACGAGGAGGCGCTCGTGCGCGAGCTCGTCTCCGGCCGCATCCGCGCCGGCCTGGACGTGTTCGTCCACGAGCCGCACGTTCCGGACGCCCTGCTCGACCTCCCGAACGTCGTCCTGACCCCGCACCTCGGCAGCGCCACCCGGCAGGCGCGCGAGGCGATGACGCGGCTCGTGGTCGACAACGTGCTCGCCTGCGAGCGCGGCGAGCCGCTGCCGACCCGCGTGAACTAGAGGCTGCCCACCGCCCGGCCGGGACCCGTCGACGTCCACTCCGCGACCTCGAACCAGTGCGTCTCCCGGAGCGCCTCGCCCACCTGCGCGTCCGTGTGCGCCGCGTAGTAGACGTGGCGCTCGAGGTCGCAGCAGATCGCGACGTCGTTCAGCGCCACCTCCGGGATCTTCATCAGCGCCTCGCCCGGCAGCCTCGCCTCCGCGACCGTGTAGTGCTTGAACTGGAGGTCGGGGGCGTACTCCATCAGCGTCGGCCAGTCAGGGCATGTCCGGGAGCTCATCGGCTAGACCGTTTCCGCCGGCGCACTGATTTCCTCCTTCTCCCAGCGGCCCTCGAGCCGGACGACGCCCCGCTCGTTGCCGGGCGGGTAGACGACGAACGTCAGCGCGTCGTCGAGCCAATGGTAGAGACGCTCCCCTGACTCGTCCGATAGGCCGAGCCGCAGGTGGAAGCGTCCGTCGGAGAGGGGCGGCCGGTCGACCTCGAAGCGGACGACCCCGCCGCCGAGCTCCCACCCGAGGTCGGCCGTGGACTGCGCGGCCGCGGAGAGCAACAGGCCGGACGCGTCGCGCAGCTCGAACGAGACGCGCGGCGCCGGGACCCCCTCCTCGGCGCCGATGCGCAGGCGCAGGGCGAACGGCTCGCCCGCGAGCAGCTGTGTGCGCTCGCCGCCGTCCGGGCCGAGCAGCGCCACCTCCTCGATGCGGGCCTCACCGCTCCCCCACTCCTTCAGGCCGGCGCCCCGCTCGTCCGGGTCGCGCTCGCCGGCGAGCTGTTGGCGGTAGCGGACGATCGCGTCGTGCGTCGGCCCGTCGAACTCCACGTTGCCGTTCCGCAGGAGGATCGCGCGGTCGCAGAGGCGCTCGACGGCGGCCGCGTCGTGCGACACGAAGACGATCGTCCCGCCGCGCTGCTTGAACTCGAAGATCTTCCCGAAGCACTTGCGCTGGAACTGCTCGTCGCCGACCGCGAAGACCTCGTCGAGCAGGAGGACGTCCGCCTCGATGTGGGCCGCGATCGCGAAGCCGAGGCGCATGTACATCCCCGAGGAGTACGTCCGCACCGGGAGGTCGATCGCGGCCTCGAGGCCCGCGAACGCGACGATCTCGTCGAGCTGCTCGCGGATGTACGCGCGCTTGAGGCCGTGGATCGAGCCGTTGAGGAAGACGTTCTCGCGGCCGCTGAGGTCCGGGTGGAAGCCCGCGCCGAGCTCGAGCAGCGAGCCGACGCGGCCCCCGACCTCGACGTGGCCCGAGCTCGGCCGGATGATCCCCGAGAGCAGCCGGAGCAACGTCGTCTTGCCCGAGCCGTTGCGCCCGACGAGGCCCACGGCGCTCCCGCGCTCGACGTGGAACGAGACGTCCCGCAGCGCCACGACCTCGGTCGCGCGCGCGCCGCGGCGGGCGACGACGAGGTCCTTCAGCCGGCGGCTCTCGCGCGGGTAGACCTTGAAGACGCGCCCGGCGTTTTCTGCGCGGATCTCACCCGGAGTCACGCCCCGAGCGTACCGCGCGCCTAGGCCGCCTCTTCGTCCTCGAAGAGATTCTCGCCCCGGTGCAGGCGGCGGGCGATCTCGAACGTCTGCCGCTCGGAACGCGTCGTCGTCGCGTGGGCGGCGAGGTAGCGGGCGGCGGCGATCAGCGGCAGCGGCGCCTCGTCGGTTCCGGCCAGCAGCTCGTGCTGGCGCGCCGAGGCCTCGAGGCACTGGATCGTGTGGAAGTTGCGATTCTCCCGCGTCAACGCAGAGCCAAGCGCCGCGACGAGGCGTGCGGGCTCGCCGCCGGCGCCGAGGAACGACGCGGCCAGCTGCCCGGCCTCGTCCACCTGCTGCTGGCGATCGAGCAGGCGAGGGAGCTCGTCCAGGAGCGAAGCGGGATCCACGCCTGCCTCCGGAGCCGGCAGCCGGGTTGCGGGGACGTTGAGGAATCGGTCGAGATGGACGCTCATCGCCGCGTCGAGCACGCCGCGGACGAGTTCCGGCGACGGCGACCGCCGCAGTCCCTGCTCGACGGCGTTGGCGAACGTGAACGTGTGCAGCGCCGTGTCCCAGTCGCCGAACTCGTTCGTGGTCGGGAAACGAGCGATTCGCGTCGCGGCGGCGAAGGCGACGGCCGAGGCGAGCTGCACCTCGTCGGCTCCAGCGCGGAGCGCATCCACGAGCGCGTCGAGGATCTCGGCCGCCTCGCCGTCGAGCACGGTGTCGACGAGGGCGGGCCGGGCTTTCCACGACCCGCGGCGGTCTGCGCCGGCCGCGATCGCGGCCGGTAGCTGCTCGAACGCCTGCTCGAGGAGCGCGACGAGGTCGACGGGATTCCGCCACGCGTTCGCCTCTTCCATCCGCTGCGCGAACGCGAGCTGAGCCGGCAACGACGCGAGCACCTGCTCGGCCCGCTCCCAGCCGGCGACGTCGAGCGCCTCCAGGGCCTTGTTGACGAAGTCGAGCGTGTGGCTGCCGTCGAGGTAGCGGTGGTCGGTCGCGGCGGCGAAGAGCATGTCGGCCAGCTGCGGGGACGACGTGCCGGCACGGACGGCGGACACCAGGGCTCGCTCCGCTCCTTCTGCGTCGCGCACGTCGACGAAGCGCCGGAACCACCCGGCGAGCCGTACGGGGTCGGTCGTGCCCGGCAGCGGGTCGAGCGTGAAGTGCGGCGCCTGGCCGGCCGAGTCGCCGGCGACGTCGGCGACGCCGTGGTAGAGCGCCGCCGGCTGCTCCGCCGCGTCGAGCCGCGGCACGAGGTTCATGAAGCACGTGAGCGTCGTCAGGCCGCGGAACCAGCCGCCGCCCCGCCGCTCGACGCCGAAGTCGAGCCCGTCGCGGAAGATGCCCACGCCGCTGCGATCGTCCTCCCAGAGCGTGATCGCCGCCTTGGCGAGGACGAGCGGGATGTCGCGCTCGAGCCCGTCGCGCAGGCGCTTGCGCTGGTGGTCGACGGGGTCGTCCGGTGCGCGCAGGTCGACGAGCACGTCGTCGCCGTCGACCTCCACCGGGAACCGGCGCAGCTCATCCGCCCACTGGTCGAACGTGCCGCCGGTGCACAGGTCGAAGCGGGCGTGATGCCAGTGGCACGTGAGGATCCCGTCCGAGACGGAGCCCCGGTGCAGCGGGAAGCCCATGTGCGGGCACCGGTTGTCGACGGCGTGGACGTCGTCCCCCTCGGCGAAGAGGACGAGCGTGTGCCGGTCGAGATGGACGACGAGGCGGCCGGCGGCGCGGAGCTCCGAGAGCGAGGCGGCGCGGACCAGCGAGGTGGAGGCGGTGGCGGTCATGCCCGCACCCTAGAACCTCAAGTATGGTTGAAGTCAAGTGCCGCCTGACGAGCTCACGATCGGGGAGGTATCCGCGCGGAGCGGCGTCGCGCAGTCCGCCCTCCGTTTCTACGAGGCGGAGGGCCTGATCGCGTCACGGCGCACCGACGGGAACCAGCGCCGGTACGAGCGCTCGATGTTGCGACGGATCGCGCTGATCCAGGCCGGCCGGGCCGCGGGAATCCCGCTCGAGCAGATCCACGCCGCGCTCGAGACCCTGCCGAAGGACCGCCCGCCGAACGTCCGCGACTGGCAGCGCCTGTCACGCAGCTGGCGCACCGACCTCGACCGCCGGATCTCGACGCTGGAGGCCCTGCGCGCCCGGCTGACAACCTGCATCGGCTGCGGCTGTCTGTCCCTGACGAAGTGCGCGCTGTTCAACCCCGGCGACGAGGCCGCTGTCGACGGGCCCGGGGCGCACTACCTCGAGTCGGCGTAGGCGCCGACCGCGCGCCGCACGAGGCCCGCGAGCACCCGCACGAACGCTGGATCCGCGTTCGGCATCTCGATCCGAGCGAACGTCAACCCGAGCTCTGCCGCCTTCTCCCGCGCCTCGTGGTCGAGGTCCCACCTGATCTCCAGGTGGTCGGCGACGAAGCCGACCGGGCACACGAGCACGTCGCCGACGCCCCGCGCGCAAAGGTCGTCGAGGTGGTCGAGGATGTCCGGCCCCAGCCAGGGCTCGCCGGTCGGCGACTCGCTCTGGAAGGAGAACGACCAGTCCTCGATCCCGGCGCGGTCGGCGACGAGTTGCGACGTCTCGAGCAGCTGCTCCTTGTAGGGATCGCCCTCGTCGAGGATCCGGGCAGGGAGCGAATGGGCGGTGAAGACGACGTGCGCCTCCGTGCCGCGGATGCGGTCGGCGAGGACGTCGACGAAGCCGGGGTCGTCATGCCAGCTGTCGACGAAGAGGAGCTCCGCGCGGCCGGCGAGAGCATCCGCGAGCTGCTGCCGGTAGCCGCCGATCGACAGCGACGAGTAGTGCGGCGCGAGCACGAGGCCGACCACCGTGTCGGCGCCCGCCGCGAGCGCCCGCTCGGCCGCCTCCGCGATCCGCGGCGTCCAGTGCTTCATCCCGGTGAAGACGGGGACGTCGCCGAGCTCGCGCTCGAGCGCGGCCCGCGTCTCCTCCGTGATCGCGTTCAGCGGCGACTCCTCCTCGATGCCGAGGGCGCGGTACCGCTCGACGAGGTCGTCCAGGAGCTCCGGCCGGATCGGCCGGCCGCCACGGATGTCGGCGTAGTAGGCGGGCACGTCCGCGAGCCGCCCGGGCGACCCGTAGGCCATCAGGACGACCGCCGCGCTCATACGCGCGCGGTCGCGGTCGCCTCGTGGACGACCTCGGTCAGGCGCCGGAGAACGGCCGGGTCTGTTTCGGGTGGCACTCCGTGCCCAAGGTTGAATACATGACCCGGCCGCCCTCCGGCACGGTCGAGGATAACGCTCGTTGCGGCCTCGATCCGCTCCCACGGCCCGAGCAAGACGGCTGGATCGAGGTTGCCCTGGACGCCGCGGCCCTCCCCGGCGAGCTCCCAGCCGAGGTCGAGCGGCACGCGCCAGTCGAGGCCGATCACGTCCCCGCCCGCGGCCGCCATCGCGGGCAGCAGGTGCGTCGTCCCGGTGCCGAAGTGGATCGTCGGCACCTCGACGGCGGCCAGGATCCGCGCCGAGTACGGCGCGACGAACTCCTCGTAGTCGTCGACGGAGAGCGCGCCGACCCAGGAGTCGAAGACCTGGATGACGTCGGCGCCTGCGCGCACCTTCCCGGCGACGTACCGCGCGAACTGGTCGGCGAGCTTGTCCAGCAGCGCGTGCCAGACCCCGGGCGCGCCGTACATCAGGGCTTTCACCTTGGCGAACTCGCGGCTCGGCTTCCCTTCGATCAGGTAGCCGGCCACGGTGAACGGCCCGCCGCAGAAGCCGATCACGGCTCGCTCCGGCTCGAGCTGCTCGCGGACGAGGCGGACGGCGTCGAGGATGAACGGCGCCGACTCTTCCGGATCGACGACCCGCAGCCGCTCGACGTCGGCGGCGGTCGCGATCGGCTCGGCGATGACCGGGCCGACGTTCTCCACCAGGTCGACGTCCACTCCCATCCCGAGGACGGGGAACATGATGTCCGTGAACATCACCGCCGCGTCGACGCCGTGCGCGTCCACCGGCTGCAGCGTCACCTCGGCGCAGAGCTCCGGCTGCCGCACGATCTCGAACAGGCCGAACCGCTTGCGGATCTCCCGGTACTGCGGCAACGAGCGGCCGGCCTGGCGCATGAACCAGACGGGCGTTCGCTCGACCGCCTCGCGGCGGCAGGCCCTGACGAGTAGCGGCTCCACGCGCGCTTAGAGTAGTGCTGCTGTGGAGGGCCTCGGCGAGCACCCCGTCCCCGCCGGGCCGCTCGCGGTGCGTTGGCACTCGCTCGAAGTCGAGCCGCCCGAGGCGGGCGCCCTCGGACGCGTCCGCGCCGTCGTGGAGAACGCAGGCTCGGCGGCGTGGCGCGGGCTGAGCGTCTCCTACCACTGGTTGGACGAGCGCGGCAACCCGATCGTGTGGGACGGGCTCCGCACGGCCGTCGAGGCGGAACCCGGGCAGCGGCGGGAGGTCGAGGCCCCCCTCCGCGGCCCGATCCCGCCGGGCCGCTACCGCCTCGCCGTCGACCTCGTGGACGAGTACCGCTTCTGGCTCGCCGAGCTCGGGAACCACGCGCCGGAGCTGGAGCTCGAGGTCCGGCCGCGCTCCGCAGAAGAGGCGCGCGCCTTCCTGGGTGACGCCGACCCTGCCCCCGACTGGCACGAGCGGGCCGCTGCCGCCCACGCCGAGGGCTACGCGGCCGTGGGCGGCTCGGTCGACTGGGAGGGCGGGCTGCTGAGCAGGCGCCCGCGCGACCTCGCGCCGTACGCGCCGGGGGGCGGACGCAACCCCGCGTTCGCGCACCCGCTCGTCTGCCCGTCGCTCCTGCCCCCGCTCGAGCCGAACGCGGAGGTCGCGGGTCTCCCGGCCTGGCGGGCCGAGGGGGACGAGCCGTGGGCCTACGACGCCCGGCTGCGCGTCACACTTCCACCGCGATCTGGTCGTCCACGCTCCTGAAGACGCGCGCCCCGAGCGCGAGGGCCGCGATCGACGCGACGACGACGTAGACGACGTCCCACACGTACGGCAGCTCGCCGTAGAAGAGCGGGTCGCGGAACGCCTGGATCGCAGGCGCGAGCGGATTGCCCCAGTGGATCAGGTCGACCAGCCACTTGTGCTGGGAGATCTGCGGATCGCTGAGGGGGTAGAGGATCGGCGTCAGGAAGAAGAGCGGCAGCAGCAGCGCGGCGACCAGGAACTCGATGTCGCGGAAGAGGACGTTGAGGCACGCGAGCGCGAGGGCGAGCCCGGAGGCGATCGCGACGACGCCGAGGCTCATCGGGATCGCGAGCCACTCCGTCGCGCGCACGCGCGGCAGCAGGGCGAAGTTGAGCACGAGCAGCGCGACGACCATCACCGCGAAGCCGATGAGGTTCGTCGCCACGACGGACAGCGGGACGAGCTGGCGGGGGAAGCGCGTCTTCCGGATCAGGTTCGCGTTGTCGAGCAACGACCGCGCCGACGACTGCACCGACGTCGAGAAGAAGATCCACGCCGAGAGGCCGACGAGCAGGAAGAGCCCGTAGTGGCCTTCGGAGCCGAACGGCGTCTTCCAGAGGACCGAGAAGACCAGCAGGTAGACGGCCATCAGCAGCACGGGATTGGCCAGCGTCCACGCGACGCCGAGCAGCGAGCCTCGGTACTTCGCCTGGACGTCGCGGCGGAAGAGGTTCCCGAAGAGCTCGCGGTAGCGGATCAGGTCGGCGTAGACGCTCATCTCGTACGAGCCGAGTTTCGCAAGATCGGCGCGAGCCCCTGCGCGAAGCGCCGCGTCGAGTGGCGCTCCTCGGCCCGGCGACGCGAGCGCGCTCCACGCTCACCGTCGCCGGCCGCCTGCTCGATCGCGGCCGCCAACGCGGCCGGATCGCCCGGTGGGACGAGCTCGTCGGGCTCGAGGTAGTCGTGGAGCACGTCGCGATCGGTGGCGACGATCGGCTTCCCCATCGCCAGCGCCTCGCACACGGACGTGAGGCCGCCGCCCTCGGAGCCGTACCGGTACGAGTCGGGGCGCTGCGGGACGACGACGCACGCGGCGCCCGCGTACGCCTCGCGCAACTCGGCCGCCGAGATGCCGGTCTGGACCTCCGCCGAGGGCGGCACGCGGACGCCCTCGAGCGTCCGGGGATGGGCGATGAGCCGGGCGCGCAGGTCGAGCCGGGAGACCGCATCCGCGAACGTCGCCATGTCCCGGGCGAGGTCCCGGCCGACGGTCAGGACGTACGGCTCGCCGGGCTCCTGCGCGGGCTGAGGCCGGTACCAGTCGACGTCGGCGCCGAGGAGCACGACGTGAACGCGCTCCGGATCGAGGCGCGCGAGCTCGATGACGTCCTCCCGCTGGGCCGCTCCGAGGCAGACGACGGCCGCGGCCGACCTCAGCGAGGAGGACAGGAGCGCCCGCCGCGGCGACGAGCTGCGCCGGAGGATCACGTTCAGCCCGTAGTTGACGACCACGGCAGGCGGCATGAGCGTCAGGCGGGCCGTCAGCGGGAAGAGGTTCGCGAGCGGCGTGAAGACGACGTCCGCGTCCCGCACCTCGAACGGGAGCGGCAGCTCGCGGGCCGACCACGCGAGACGATGGAGCGGACCAGGCCACCCGCGGCGGGTCAGCCACGCGTCGTGCAGGCGGGCGTCGATGCCGAAGGCGTCCACGTGGTTGAGCCCGAGCAGGGCGGTGTCGGGCTCGCGCCCGTCCAGAACCGCCTCCAGGAGGTCGCGGCGGGGGTTCTGGAAGACGAAGGCCGCGCGGGTCATCCCGGCCCCCGGCGGAAGAGGCCGTTCGCGGCGGGCGCCTCCACGGCGTCGAGGATACTGACGGGCGTCCGCGTGCCCTTGTACCGTCAGATCGAGCCACACAACCGCTTTACAGAGCTGGGCTACGGTTCGCGGCGGAGGCAAGGTGGGAGGAACGAGTCTGTGAGGCGTCGATGAAGTTCGCGATCGTGGCGATCGCCCTTCCGACAACGCTTCTGACGCTCTGGTGGCTGGTGCGGACGCCGCTGGCACGGCGCGTCGTCGCCGCGCCGCGGCGGGACCGCTGGCACACGACGGCGACGCCCCTGCTCGGCGGCGTCGGCATCTTCGCGGGCTTCCTCGCGGGAGTGGCCGGCGCGCTCCTCACCGGCGTCGTCGAGGCGAACGGCGAGCTGCTCGGCATCGTCGTCGGCGCCGCGATTCTCTTCGTCGCGGGCCTCGCGGACGACATCTTCTCGCTCGGCCCGATCCCCAAGCTGGGCGCGCAGGTGCTCGCCGCCTCCGCCGTGCTGATCGGCGGCACGACGATCCAGCTCGTCCACAACGAGCTGATCGCCGACGCGATCGCCGTCCTCTGGCTGGTCGGGATGTCGAACGCCTTCAACCTGCTCGACAACATGGACGGCCTCGCCGCGACGCTGGCAGCGATCGCGGCCGTGTTCTTCGCGATCGACGCCGTCAGCGTCCACCCGAACGACGCCGTGCTCGTGATCTCGCTCGCGCTCGCCTTCGCGTGCCTCGGCTTCCTGCCCTTCAACCTGCGGCCGCGCGCGGCCGCGTCGGTGTTCATGGGCGACTCCGGCAGCCAGGTGCTCGGTTTCACCCTCGCGGCGCTGGGCCTGACGTCGAGCTGGAAGGTCGCCGGGACGACCGTCGCGACTCTGCTCCTGCCGATCCTCGTCCTCGCCGTGCCGCTGCTGGACACGACGCTCGTGACGATCCTGCGTCTGATGGAAGGCCGGCCGGTCTACCAGGGCGGCCGCGACCACGCCTCCCACCGGCTCGTCTACCACGGCCTGACGGAGCGCCGCGCGGTCGTGCTGCTCGCGTTCGTGTCCGCGGCCCTCGGCGCGACGAGCCTGACCTACAACGTCCTCGGCAACGGCTGGGTCACCCTGATCGGCGTCCTGCTCACCTTCGCGCTGCTCGTCCAGTTCGGCAGCCTGCTCGCGGACGCCGAGCAGCGCCCGGACGCGCCGCCCGGCCGCTCGCTCTTCGGCGGCTTCGTCTCCAACCCGCGCCGTCTCGTCGAGTCGGTCGTCGACTTCGCGCTCATCACCGCGTCGTTCACGGCCGCGTACTACCTCAGGCTGCAGGGCGGCGGCACCGTCTACGAGCGCCACATCTTCCTCGTCTCGCTGCCGATCGTGCTGGTTGCGCGATACCTCGCCTTCATACCCTTCGGCCTCTACCGCGGCGTCTGGCGGTACGCGGGCGCCCGCGACGCGGTGAGCATCGTCGCGGCCGTCGTCACGTCGGAGCTCGTCGCCGTCGGCTTCCTCTCCGCCACGCAGGTGTGGGGCTCGTTCCCCCGCAGCGTGTTCGTGATCGACGTCGTCCTCTGCACGATCCTGATCGGGGCCTCGCGGTTCTGGGAGCGGGGGGCGTCGCGGTTCCTCGGCTCGTTCCTCGCGCGCGGAGAACGGCAGCGCACCCTGATCGTCGGGGCAGGCCGCGCGGGACGGAGCCTCCTGCGCGAGCTGCGCGAGACGCCGGGCGAGCAGGTTGTCGGCTTCGTGGACGACGACTCGAGGCTGCGCGGGCGGCGGCTGCAAGGCGTGCCCGTGGTTGGAGCGACGGGCGACATCGACACCGTCCTGACGTCGGCTCGGCCCGACACGGTGCTCGTGACCATCCCCGACGCTCCGCGCGAGCGGCTCGACCGGATCATCGAGGGCTGCGCACGCGCGGAGGTACCTTGCCGGTTCGTGCGCCGGCACACTGATCTGGATCCACGCGTCGTCCTCGGCGCCGGCGCCCGCGCGGAGTGACGGCAGTCTCGACGCGCGCCGCCGACGGCGTGCGCGAGCGGACGCTGGCCGACCGCTTCCTCGCCGCCGTCCCACTGCTCTCGGTCTTCGTCTGGCTCGGCGTCCTCTACACGTGGGAGGCATGGGGACACGGCACTCCCTGGCTGTTCGGCGACGAGCTCGAGCTGACGCAGCTGTCGCGGGCGATCGCCGACACCGGCCACGCCGCGCGCCGCGGCGACCCCTACACGTTCAAGACCCTCTACACGTACCTGATGGCGCCCGCCTGGCTCGGCGATGACGTCCATCGCGCCTACGACACGATCCGTTACCTCGGCGTCCTCGTGATGACGCTGACCGTCTTCCCGGCCTACGGGATCGCGCGGATGATCGTGGGGAAGTGGCCTGCGCTGTTCGCCGCGGCCGGCTCGGCGGCGATCCCTGCGATGGCGTACTCGCCGATGATCGTCGAGGAGCCGCTCGCGTACCCGTTCGCCACGCTGACGCTCTACCTGATCCTTCGCGCACTCGTGACGCGACGGCCGGCGTGGATCGTCGCGGCCGCGGCGGCCTCCCTGACGGGGTCCTCGTCCGCGACGAGCTGACCCTGCTCGTGGCGGTGCTCCTCATCGGCGCGGCCTTCGTCTGGGGCAGCGGCCGCTGGAGCGGCTGGCGACGGTCGTGGTCGGCGCGGGACTGGATCGGGTTCGCCGTGCTCCTGATCGGCGCCGCGATCGCCGTCAGCGCCATCGTCGGCCACCACCAGACGGAGTGGCTGATCTCCACCGGCTTCTACAAGCATCGGATGTTCACGCTCGGCCTGCGGGCGGCGGGGGCGTTCACGATCGGCCTCGGCGTGTTCCCGCTCGTCGCCGGGCTCGCGTCCCTCTGGCCGGTGCGCGGCGAGGACCGCCCGCGGGAGCTCGTCGTCTTCCGGTCCGTGCTGGCCGCGGCCGTGGTCGCGTTCGGGATCTACACGGCGGTCAAGGCGACCTTCGTCTCGACCACCTTCGGCACCTACACGTACGAGCGCAACCTCATCTACCTCGCCCCGCTCCTCTTCGCCGGGACCGCGCTGTGGCTCGAGCGGCGCGCGGTGCACGTGCTCGCGGTCGCGGGCGCCGCCGCGTTCGCGCTCTACGTCATCCTCACGACCAACTACGAGATGGGCCAGGACATCTCGTACAACGCGCCGGGCCTGGCGATCCTGCAGCAGACGAACCGGTGGATCGCCCTGACCCCCGGAGGCGCGAAGGTCGTCCTGGTCGTCGCGCTCGCAATCACGGTCGCCGTGCTGCTCGCCCCCCGCTACCTCAGACGCGGCGGCCTGGTGCTCGCGGGGATCGTCGCGGCGGTGATCCTCCTCTGGAACGTCACGGGCGAGATCGGGTTCGCGACCGCGTCGAACCGGACGTCCGACCAGGCGCTCTCGAACATCCGCGGGAACCCGACCTGGCTCGACAAGGCCACGGGCGGCGCGCCGACGCTCTTCCTCGGCCAGCAGATGTACCCCGACCAGACGAGCGAGTGGCTGCTCGAGTTCTGGAACCGCTCGCTTCGGGCCGTCTGGAGCCTCGACGGGACCGCCCAGGGGCCCGGCCCGATCCTGACGCCCGACATGCGCGCCGCCAACGGCGTCCTCTTCGAGGCGCACGCCGTGAAGCCGGACTTCCCCTACGTCGTGACCGACCGCGGGATCGAGGTCGCCGGCCGCGTCGTCGCGCGGCACTCGCACCGCGGCGGCGGCGCGTTCTCGGTATGGCGCCTGTTTCGCGTCGACCCGCCGCTGCGGCTGAGCGGCGCGACCACCGGCCTCTACGCGGACGGCTGGTCGGGCGAGGCGCCGGCGGTGTATACGCGCTACGACACGCACGGCGGCGGCGCCGGCAAGCTCGTCGTCACCGCCTCGTGGGACCGCTGGGGCGGGCCGAACTCGTCGCCCGTCACGGTGCGGATGGGCGACCTTCGCATCGGCGCCGACAGGCAGCCCCATCTCGGCCGCGTCACAGCGACGCGGCGCTGCACGCTCCGCGCGCACGAGACCTGCCGGTTCGTCCTCCCCGCGCCCGGCCCGACGTTCCGGGTCGAGTCCACCGTGTCGCGGCCGTTCCGGCCGCGCGACCTCTCGAGCTCGAGCGACGCGCGCCTGCTCGGCGCTGTCTTCGATTACAAGTTCATCGCCCCGCGGCGCACAGGTAGGTGAAGCGCACGCGCAGGAGCAGCCGGGCGAGCGGGCCCGAGCGCTCCAGCGCCCGCAGGCCCGCCGCGAGCAGGCCTGGCAGCGCGCGCGTCTGAGGCACGAAGAACGGCCGGAGGTCGAGCCGCGTCCACCCTGCCGCCTGGAGGTCGGCCCGGATCTCCGCGAGGCGGTACTGGCGCGGGTTGAGGTCGAAGACGAGCTTCCGCTCCGTGAACGTGCCGACGTGGCGGAAGAACGCGCGCCGGTCGCCCGCGTAATAGATGGCGCGGAAGCAGGTCGTCGCCGCCACGGGCTCGGGCGGCTCGTACTGATTCAGGTCGCCCGCCTCGAGCGTGCGTCCCCGACCGCGGCCCTCGGCGACCATCGCCTCGCTCGCGTCGACGCCGCGGTAGTCGATCCCGTCCGGGAGGAAGTCGGCCAGGGCGCCGTCGCCGCAGGCGAGGTCGAGCACTACGTCGCCCGGCTCGAGCCGGGGCCCGAGCGCGACGACGAGCTCGGCACGATGCGCGAGGTACGCCGTCGGGTCCGCGTAGGCCCGCTCGCTCCAGTCCGTCACCGCAGCGCGCGCAGGCGCTCGGGGTGCTTGCGCAGGAACCGCACCATCCCGCGGGTGTGCCACCACGACATCCGGGACAGGAAGCGCCGGTCGCTCTCCCGCTGCCACTCGTGGTGCGCGACCGCCTGGGGGACCCACCACCGCTCCCAGCCGGCCCTCATCGCGCGGTACGTGAGGTCGATGTCCTCGATGTAGTGCCGGTAGCGCGCGTCCCAGCCGCCGAGCTCGTCCAGCATCGTGCGGCGGCAGAGCAGGAACGCGCCGAGCATCGTGTCCACCTCCATCGCCTCCTCCACCTGCTCGTCGAGCATGTAGTGGCGGCGCTGCACCTCGAGCGGGGGAAAGAAGCGGCGCAGCGGCGTGCGGCGGACGAGCGTGCTCCCGATCGTGGGGAAGCGACGGCGCGACGGCTGCAGCGAGCCGTCCGGGTTGAGCAGCTTCGGGCCGGCGACCCCGCAGCGTGGGTGCTCGTCGGCAAACCCGGCGAGGGCGGCGATGCAGCCCGGCTCGGGGACGACGTCCGTGTTGGAGACGAGCACGTAGTCCCCGCCCGTCGCGCCGATGCCGATGTTCGCGTTCGCCGCGTAGCCGAGCGGCGACGGGTTGTGGATCACGCGGACGTCGTCGGGCACGTCCTCGACGCTGCCCGGGATGTTCGCGACGATCACGAGCTCGTCCACCTGCGGCAGCAGCGCCGGCAGGGAGCGGCGCAGGTGCGCCGCGTCGCCCGGGCCGTGCGAGACGACGACGGCAGAAACGCGGCTCATTTCGCCGATCACCTCCCGGTAGACGTCGGCCGTCTTGCGCGCCGTGCTCTCCCAGCTGAACAGCCGCGCCCGCTCGAGGCCCGCGGCGACAAGGCGGTCGCGCTCGGCCAGGGCCTGCCTGACGCCGTCGGCGAAGCCCTCCGGCTCGGCGTAGACGATCGCGTCGCCGCCGACCTCCTTGACGGCCGCGTCCGGCGTCGCGACGACCGGCGTCCCGCAGGCCATCGCCTCCAGGACGTCCAGCCCGAAGCCCTCGTAGCGCGTCGGGAAGACGAAGCACGCCGCCCCCTGGTAGAGGCGGACGAGCTCCTCCTTCGACACGTAGCCGCGCACGTCGACACCGCGCCGACGGAGCTCGGCCGCGAGCGACGCGTCCTTCTCCGGGCCCGCCGCGACGAGCGGCATCCCGACCGCCCTCGCCGCCTCGGCCGCGGCAAGGGGGTTCTTCCGCTCCTCGATCGCGCTGACGAAGAGGAGGTACGAATCCTCCTGGCGGCCGGGAACAAACGCCGCATCCACGCCGAGCGGCGTCACGACCACCTGCTCCGGCGCGAGGCCGTAGAGCGCGACGAGGTCGTCCTTGGTGCGCTGCGAGATGGCGAGGACGCGGTCGGCGCGCCGCGACGAGCGCGGAACGACGAAGCGGAAGATCGCGCGCTCGCGCCGGCCCATCAGCGAGGCGTCGCGCTCGAACGAGACGTCCTGCACCGTCAGGACGGCCTTGCTCGGAAGGCCGGGGGGCAGCGCGTGGACGAAGTGCGCGAGCGCTGGGCGCAGCCGCCTGAGGAGCCGGGGGACGCGAAGGGCCATCCGCAGCTCCTGGACACGGGCCTTC
Organism: uncultured Actinomycetes bacterium; assembly: GCA_963817105.1. Lineage (GTDB taxonomy): Bacteria > Actinomycetota > Thermoleophilia > Gaiellales > Gaiellaceae > 3-1-20CM-4-69-9. The sequence continues at coordinate 687,148 of CAWFNA010000008.1, read as the reverse complement.
AGCTCGATCGGCTCCACGCCCTCGGGGACGAGCTCGGGCCGGCGCGTGATCGCCGCGAAGCGGAGGTCGGTCGCGACCCGCGGAAGTGCCTCGAGCAGGCCGGCGACGTACGTCTCGTCCCCGGTCCGCCGGCGGCCGAGGACATCGGCGTCGACGACCACGAGCGGCGCGCTCAAGCCGCCGCCTCCCGGTAGACGCCGACGGTCGCATCGGCCACGTCGCGCCACGAGAACGCGCGTGCTCGCTCGACACCGCGGCGGCCGAGCGCGTCGCGGTCGGCGACGGCTCGCTCGATCCCGGCCGCGATGTCGGTTTCGTCGAGCGGGTCGACGAGCACGGCCGCGCCGTCGGCGACCTCCTCCGTCGCGCCGCCTCGGCTCGTCACGACCGCGGCACCGCATGCCATCGCCTCGAGCACGGGGATGCCGAACCCCTCGTACACGGACGGGTACGCAACGCAGCGAGCGCCGCGATAGAGACGCGCCAGCTCCTCGTCGGGCACTCGGCCGAGCCAGCGCACGCCGTCCCCCTCGACGTCGACCCCGCCCCAGCCACGCTCCCCGACGACGCGCAGCTCGACGCCCACGCGCCGGGCCGCTCCGGCCAGCCGGGCCAGGTTCTTCCGCGGCTCCAGCGTCCCGACGGCGAGCACGTAGTCGCCCTCGGCGGCCGGGCCGTCGGCCGTGAACGTGCCCTCGACGGCGTTCGGAATCACGTTGATCCGCTCCTCCGGAAGGTCGAGCAGGTCGACGAGCTCCCGCCGCGTGAACCGGGAGACGGCGATCACCCGGCGCGCGGCCCGGAGCACCCTCGGGATCACGCGCGGCCCGTACAGGCGCGACCAGCGGTTGAACGCCTCGGGGTGCCGGAAGAGCGCGAGGTCGTGGACGGTGACGACGAGCGGCACGGACGAGCGCAGCGGCCCGCGGTAGGTCGGGCAGTGGAGCACGTCGGCGTCGCGTGCAGCACGCGGGAGGCCCGCCGGGTACCAGAAGGCGTCGCGCACGAGCGCCGCCGCATGCCCCGGGCCGCCGAACGCGACCCGACGCACCTCGATGTCGTCACGTCGCTCGAGCTCGCCGAGCAGCCCCCGGAGGTACCGCGCCGTGCCGGCCCGCGTCTGAACGAGCGGCGACGTGTCGACCGCGACCCTCACAGCGCCTCAGCGTAGCCCTGCAGGTGTACGCGCCCGCACTCGACCCAGTCGAACTTGCGGGCGTGCTCGAGCCCGCGCGGAACGAGCTCCTCCCGCCGTCTCAGGGCCTCCCGGACGCCCTCGGCGATCGCCTCCGGGCTCTCCGGATCGACGCGCACGGCCGCGTCGCCGCTCGCCTCGTCGAGGGAGGCGTGCGACGACACGACGCACGGGACCCCGCACGCCATCGCCTCGACGACGGGGATGCCGAAGCCCTCGAACCGCGAGGGGTAGACGAAGACGGCGGCGCCCCTGTAGAGCTCGGGCAATCCGTCGGGGGCCACGTAGCCGAGGTCGCCGAGCGCGACGAGCTCGAGCTCCCCGTCGAGCAGCGGCCAAGCGGCGCGAAGAGTCCCGAGGTTCTTCCGCCAGTCGTCCGTCGCCGTCGTGAACGCGTAGGGGCGTCCTTCGCGGCGCTTGCCCTCCGGCCCGAACGCCTCGTCGACGCCGGGGTACGCCACACGGATCCGCTCGGGCGCGACGCCGGCGCGCTCGGCGACGTCGCCGGCGGTGAACCGGGAATTGACGAAGACGACGTCGCAGCGACGGGCCTCGTGCGCCGTGCGGGTGTGCATGCGCACCGTCCGCGGGTGGAGCTTCTCCGGGAAGCGCAGCGGCCCCAGGTCGTGGACCATCGTCGCGCGCACCCCGTCGCGCTGCGGCGGCACCATCCAGTCGCTGAAGTGGAGCACGTCGAGCTTGCCGACGAACCGCTCCGCCGGCGGCCAGGCGACCCAGCCCCACGTGCGCCGGATCGCGTGCGCGAACGGCAGCGAGACGATCCGACGCTCCGCGTCGATCCCGTCGAGCGCGTCCTCGAGCCGCCGCCGTCCGCGGATCGCGGCGGGCGCGAAGGCGACGAGCTCGTGCTCGCCGCCGCCCGCGCGTGCCATCCCGGCGAGCGCCCCGCGGATGTAGTTCCCGACGCCGGTCCGCGGATGCGTCAGCGGACTGACGTCGTAGACGATCCTCATGGGCTCACGGCGCCGTGTAGCGGAACGCCGTGAAGTGCGCGCCGAGCGTGCGGCCGTCGGTGTTGCGCGGCAGGACGACCGCCGGGATCGCGGTGCGTCGAACCGTGAAGACGACGCGGCAGACGCCGTTCTGCGGCCGCAGCGGAACGGTCAGCCGGGCGGTCTCGTCCTGCCGGAACGTCACCCCCCGGCCCTCCGCCCGCACGGTCTGCGGGCGGTCGCCGAACAGGGTCGCGTCGCCGGTCAGGTCCGCCGTGACCGTCCCGCCGGTGCAGCGCAGCCGCGTGTACGTGACGCGGCGGCCCGACCAGGTGTCGTCCTTGTAGAGGCCCTGCACCCGCTGGCCGATGCCGACGAGGCCGTTCGTCCGGAGCAGGACGATCCCCTTCGGCTCGTCCGCCCGGACGAGCGCCCCCGCGAGCGGGACAGATGTGTCCGTGAGGACGTACTCGTGGCGGACCGGGCTGCCGTTCTCGAGCAGGACGCCGTCCGCGCGCTGGGTGACGTGATGCTCGGGCAGCTCACCCATCGACGGCTGCCGCAGGTCGTACACGCGCCCGATGCTGCGGCTGAAGAACTCGTTCTCCCAGAGCGTCAGCGGCTGGTCGTGCGGGTTCCGGCCGGAGAAGAGGAAGGCGACGTCCGCGTTCCGACCGACCGTGCGGTCGACCCAGTCGCGCGTCCCCGTCGTGATCCCCTGGAAGAGCGCGCCCTCCGAGGAGCGGTGGAAGCCGTGGTCGAAGTCCATGATCCGCTCGGTCGCGAACACGAACCAGACGGCGACCGCAACCGGCAGCGCGAGCGCCCAGCGCGGCGAGACCAGCGCGAACGCGACCCCGAGCCCGAGCGCGACGAGCACGACGACGACCGGGATCGTGGCGATGCTCAGGACGGTCTCCTGGAGCCACCAGAGCGGCATCAGCGCGAGCGTGTCCGATTTCGCCGACTCCGAGATCAGCGTCCCGAACGGAAGCGCGCCGGGAAGCGCAGCCGCGACGACCGCCGCGGCGACGGTCGCCCGAACCGGCCGCGGCATCCCCCGGTCGATCCACGCGAGCAGCGCGATCAGGAAGAGCGGCGCGACGTACGCCATGTTCCGCTCCTGCACACGCGACGACCAGGCCGAGGCGAAGGTCGCGACCTCGAGCACCAGCCACACCGTGATCGGCAGCGCGGCGGCGAGGAAGATCCGGAGCTGCCGGTCGAGCCCGCGCGCAGTCAGCGTGAGCAGCAGCAGCGCGGCGAACGGCACGATGCCGAGGTAGAGGTCGAGCTCGGCGACGTGGAACACGAGCCACTTCAGGACCTGGCCGGCGCTGTAGTGGGCGTGGCCGGTGACGTTGTAGCTCCCGAGCACGTCGTACGGCGAGCGGCCGCGGGCCAGCTGGACCGCGAGGACGCCGACGACGGCGGCCGCGATCACGCCGTACAGGAGCCTGAACTCCCGGAGCGGGCGCCGCAGGCCGCGCCGGTCGAGCCAGCTCAGGACGAAGGGTGCCGTCGCGACCGCGGGCACCAGCACGACCGCCTGGCTCCGTGCGAGGAACGCGACCAGGCACGCGGCGAGGACGAGCACCTGCCGGGCCGGCGTCGGCCGCTCCAGCATCAGCACGAGCGCGAGCGTGACCGTCACGAACAGCGGGTAGAAGACGGTCTCGCTCATGATCGTGCCCGTGTAGACCATCGACGGGATCGCGACGGAGAGCGCGGCCGCCCCGAGCGCGTAGGCGGGCCGGAGGACGCGGCGGGCAAGGAAGTACGCCGGCACGGCCGTCAGCGACATCGTCACGCACCCGATCGCCTTCGCCGCCGCGTACGCGGACGGAATCGAGTCGAACAGGCGGTACGCCGGCGCGATCACGACCGGATAGATCACGCCGTAGGCGCCGTGGTGCTCGCCGCGGATGAGGAAGTGGCCCGTGGCCGCGAAGCTCTTCGCGAGCTCCGAGTAGACGAGCTCGTCGACCATGATCCACGGAGCCACCACCCGGCGCGACAGCGCGTAGCGGACGACCGAGGAGACGACGACGAGGCCGGCGAGCCATGCCCACACCGGGATCCGCGCGAGCGGCCCCCGCGCCCGCGCCGGCGCGGGCTCGGGCCGGCCGTTCGTGCTCGCGAGGCCGAGCTCGCCCAGCCGCTCGCCGAGCTCGAGCGCTACGGGCCCGCCCGGCTCCAGCCCGACCTCGGCCGCGGCGCGCGCGACCTCGTCGACGACAGCGCCCGCAACGGCGTGCCCGCCGGCGGCCTCCTCCAGCGCAGCGACGTAGCGCTCGGCGACGCGGCCGAGGTCGTGCTCCCGCGTCGCGTAGTCGCGGGCGGCGTCGCTCATCGCGAGCTGCGTCGGCTCGCTCGACGCGAGGAGCTCGAGCGCCGCGGCCAGGTCGGGCACCTCGTTCTCGTCGACGGGCACCTTCAGCGCCACGTCGTCCGGGAGCTCGGAGAACCAGCCCACGTCGCTGACGACGAGCGGCCGGCCGAGTGAGAGCGCCCGGATCACGCTGCCGGACGTCTCGCCCATCGTCGGCGACCTGAGCGAGATGCACGCGTCGCACGCGGCCATCAGCGACCACAGCCGCGCCTCGTCGACGTAGTCGATCCGCTCGACGCCGTCGCGAACGAGCCGGGCCGCGTCGAAGCCGGGCGAAGCCGGGCCGACCAGCAGCAGCCGCGCCTGCGGATGCCGGTGGCGCACGAGCTCGAAGGCGTCGAGGAGCTGCGGGACGCGCTTGCTCGCGTTCAGGTGCCCGAAGCAGCCGAAGAGCGGCCGGCCGTCGACTCCGGCGGCTCCGATCGTCGGGGTCGGCCAGGCCGGGTGCGGGATCCGCCAGACTGGCCCGTCGAAGCCGTCCTCCCGGACGCGTTCCTCCACGTAGTGCGAGTGCACGACCACGCCGGTCGCCGAGCCGAGGATCTCGCCCGTGAGCGGGAACTCCTCTGGGCTCGTCTCCCACAGCGGCGGCACGCGGCCGTCGAGGTAGCCGTGGGCGAGCAGGCGTCCGGGGATGCCGGCGTCGCGCTCGAGCGCGAGGAGATAGGCGCGGCCGTCCTTGCGGCCGACGGTGAGGCCGGCGACGAGGTGGTGGAGGACGAGGTCGTGGAGCACGACGACGCCGGGACGGCGACGCAGCGCGTCGACGATCCAGCCGTGGGCGTCCGGGTCGTTGCCGACGTGGTAGAGGGCGACGTCGGCCGCGACCGGGCGCGTCCGCCCGCGCCGGACGACGTCGACGTCGACCAGCCGCTCGAGCGCCGGGAGCAGCAGCGCGCTGTAGTCCGCGATCCCGCTCCGCTCGGGCGGCAGCGGCGAGTAGTAACTGATTCTCACGAGGCGAGCAGGCGCGCGATCGTGTCGTCCCACGAGACGCGCCGAGCGAGCTCCTTGCCGGCCCGGCCCCACGCCCTGGCATCGTCGACGTGGTCACGGAGCCAGGAGCACGCCTCGGCGAGCGCCGCCGCCTGCGGCTCGCAGACGAGGCCGGTACGACGGTCGGCGACGACCTCGAGCGGCCCGCCGGCGTCGGTCGTCGTCACGACCGGCTTCTCGGACAGGAACGCCTCGTACGGGACCATCCCGAAGTCCTCGTCGACCGGCGCGTAGAAGACCGCGAGGCAACGGCCGTAGAGATCCGCGAGCTCCTCCTCGTCGACGCGGCCGGTGAAGCGGGCGCGCCCGTCGAGGCCGCGGCTGCGAGCCACGTCCTCCAGCCGTGCGCGATCGGGCCCGTCGCCGACGATCACGCAGCGGAGCGAGACGTCTTCGGCGAGCGCCCCGAGCAGCAGGTCGTTCCGCTTCGCCCGGTCGAGCCGGCCGACGGAGAGCACGAAGTCCTCGTAGCCGTTCGTGCGGTAGGGGAGCTCCTGCGGCGGGTGCGGCATCACCTCGGCATGGATGCCGGTCGAGCGCTCGAGTCGCTCCGCGACGTTGCGCGACGTTGCGAAGACCTTGCGGGCCTCGCCGAGGGCGGTGCGGTCGAGGCGCTGGACGGCGCGGCGCGTTGCGCGCTCCTCCGCGTTCTCGCCGAACTGCCCGAGCTCGGTGCGGTCGAGCTCGTACGCCTGGCGGAACTGGTGCAGGAGCCAGACGACCTTGTTCCGGTGGCGGACGGCGTACGAGGGGAACTTCGTCGCGATCGCGAGCTCGATCGGCCGTCCGTTCGCCTCCTCGAGGTCGAGGAGCCGCCAGAGGAACGCCTGGGAGAGCACGCGCTCGCCGGGGTACCACTTGAACGGCACGGTGACGAGGTCGGCCTCGTGGTCGCGTGCGCGGAGCTCGGCGACGAGGTCGTCCGCGAAGATCTCGGCACCACCGCGCTCGAACGGCACCTGCGGGGCGCAGACGGCGATTCTCACGACGGCTTCACGCGGGCGAGCAGCGCGTAGTCGAGCGGCGCGAAGAGAAGGTCGTTCAGGCGGCGGACGTTCGCGGCGATCACGGGGTCGTCGGGCTCGGTCAGCCGCTCCGCCGGCTCGTTCAGGTAGCGGATCTCGGTCTCGCCGAAGCCGGCCTGGCGGGCGAGCAGCTCCAGCGTCTCCGGGACGAGCGGCTGCGCATGAGTCAGGTCGGCGAAGTAGTGCCGGAGCGCGAGCGGAGAAAGCGGGTTGATCGTCTCCGCGATCAGGAGCCCGCCCGGGCGGAGCTTCCCGGCCGCGAGCTCGAGCACACGGAGGAGCGCCGCCGGCGGCAGGTGCTCCACGACCTGCGCCATCACGACGGCACCGAGCGAGGCGTCCGCGAGCGCCTTCCAGATACGCGACGGCGTCGGCCTGCTCGACCTCGAGCCCCTCGCCGCGAGCGTAGGCGACCATGTCCGCGTCCGCGTCGACCCCACGCGCCTCGACCCCGGCCTCGTGCAGCAGGCCGACGAGCTCGCCGCGGCCGCAGCCGACGTCGAGCACGGGCGCCTGCCCGCGGAGATCTTCCAGATAGACGCGCTGCCGCTCCCGGATCGCCTCGACGCTGCCGCGCATCCGGCTCTCGAAAGCGAAGTAGTCCGGCAGCGCCGCGGCTGCCGGCTGCGCCGCGACCGTCGCCGGCCCGGCCGCCGCCCGCTCCCGCCGCTCGAGCCGAAGCAGGCGCTCCTCCAGCTCGGCAACGAGGCGCTCGGCCTCCGCGCGGCCCGCGTCGGCGCGGTCCGCGCGCTCCGAGAGCGCGTCCACGAGCTTCAGGACGGCGTCGTTGTAGACGCGCTGGTCGGCCGCGAGCGGCTCGACGTACCAGCGCATGAGCTTGCGGAGGAACCGCTTGACGATGCCCTTGGGCCCGCCGCCGGCGTCGCGCTCCGCGGTGACCGGCCAGAACCGCTCGGCCAGCGAGCGGGACGCCGCGAACCTCGCGGCCTCGTCGTCTGCTCCCGGGCCACGGCCGAGTTCCTCCCGCAACCGGTCGTAGAGCGCCGCTACGTCGACCTCTTCGTCGGAAGAAATCCCTGCAGTTGCGCCGATTTCCTGGTCTTGCACCCCCGGGATTGTACGGAGGTCAGTGGAGGGCACGGACGTAATGCCACGCCTCGGCGAGGCCGAGCTCTCGCATCGCCAGCAGGATCGCCGCGTAGACGACGACGCCGAGCGCGGCCGCAGGGATCGCGGCGAGCAGGAGCGCCGCTCCGCCGAACGCCAGGGCCGCCGCCGCGAGCACGACGAGCGACAGCCGCGCGAGGCCGAACGCCGCACGGAAGAGCACCCGCCTCCCGAGCAGCGCCATGAGCCCGAGGTCCAGCAGGAGCGTCGCGACGCCGAGCGCGACCGCGACGCCGGCGAGGCCCGCCCAGTGCCGCGCGACGAGGGAAATCGGCACGTCGGCGAGCACGGCGGCGAGCGCCAGCGGCACGAGCAACCGCGTCCGTTCCATCACGAACAGGAGCGGGTAGACGATCGAGAACGCGGCGGAGCCGACCATCCACGGCGCCAGGTAGACGACGAGCCGGCCGAGCTCGTCGCCGACGTGGCCTGCATAGTCGGGGCCGAGCGCCCATGTGATGAAGCTGCCGCCGACGACGGCGACCACCCCCGAGGCGGCGCCCACGATCGCGAGGCTGATCCACGCGGCGTGGACGACGTGGTCGGCCGCGGCGGTGGGGTCGGCGCCACGCCGCGTCAACGTCGCGGCGGAGATCAGCGAGAGCGAGAACGCCGTCGCGGTGACGAACATCGCGGCGAGCAGATAGGCGTAGGACAGGCTCGTGACGTTGCCCTCACCCGTGCCGGCGGCAAAGCGCAACGCGAGCACGTACAGCCCCTGGACGGCGAGCGGCACGGCCACGCCGACGCCGAGCCGGGTCAGCCGCCGCCCGAGCTCGACCCCGCCCCCGCGCAGGTGCCGCAGCCGTCCCCCGCCGAGGAAGAGGCCGCCGAGCGGGACCGCGAGCGCCACCGCTCCGCCCAGCGCGAGCCCCCACGCGAGCGAGATCAGGCCGTGCGCGTCGGCGGCGAGGACGAAGAAGACGAGAGAGGTGATCCCGGCGAGGGCGTAGCCCGCCGCCGCCGCGCCGTACCGGTCGCGGGCGGCGAGGGCACTCGCGGACAGGGCGGCGAGCAGGTGGAGGAACGCCGCGGGCACGAGCCACGTCAGCGCCTCTCCGGCGATCTGGGCGGAGCTCTCCGGCAGCCGGCCGGTGACCAGTTCGCCGAAGAACCCGGGGAAGGCCGCGACGACCGCGCAGGCCGGCACCGCGACGGCGAGGAAGGCGACGGCGTAGGCCCGGTACTCGGCCCCGAGCCGTCCCTCCGCCTCGGCGCGCGTGAGATCCGGGACGACGACCATCCGGAACGCCTGCGCGCCGAGCACGAGGACGAGGTAGACGCCGTAGGCGGCCATGAAGCCGTCGGTCTCCGAGTTCCGGCCGAACTCGTGCGCGAGATAGACGCCGGCGAGCGCACCGGCCCCGCTGAGCGTGAGGTATGAAAGTCCTGTAAGGAAGCCGCTCCGGAGGGCGCTCCGCCCGCGCCACGGGCTAGTCTTGGTCTCCGCTTCGGCCGCCACCGCACCATGAAACCAGACGGTTCAGATTCCTCCTGGACAGACGAGTCGCTCGACGAGCTGCGGCGCGATTTCGGCGCCGCGTTCGCCGGCCGGACGTGCGTCGTCACGGGCGCCGACGGCTTCATGGGCTCCCATCTGACGGAGGCGCTGGTCGAGCTCGACGCCGTCGTCCACGCCTTCGTGCGCGCCACCTCCAGCGGCGCGCTCAACAACATCGGCTACCTGCGCGACCGCCTCCGGGTGCAGTTCGCCGACCTCACGGACAAGACCTCGGTCGATTACTTCGTGAAGGACCTGCTGGAGGCGGACGACCGGCCCTACGTCTTCCACCTGGCCGCCCAGGCACATGTCGGCGAGTCGTGGCACCGGCCGTACGAGACCGTGATGGCGAACACGGTCGGCACGCTCAACCTGCTCCAGTCGGTCGTCGACCACGGGCTCGAGCTGGAGAAGTTCGACACCGCGGGCACGTCGGAGGAGTACGGCAACGTGCGCGAGGCGGTCGCGCACCAGCACGACTTCGACGAGACCGGTGGGCTGATCCTGCACGAGCGCTCGCCGATCAACCCGAAGTCGGTGTACGCGACGTCGAAGGTGGCGGCGGATTTCCTGACGATGAACTACCACGACGCGTTCGGCATCCCCGGCGTCGTGACGCGGATGTTCAACAACTACGGCCCACGCCAGAACCCGCGCTACGTGACCGGCACGATCATCACGCAGGCGCTGACGCGGGACGTCGTCGAGCTCGGCCAGCTCGAGCCCCTGCGCGACTTCTGCTTCTGCACGGACGGCGTACGCGGGCACCTCACCGTCGCGGCCCGGGGGATCCCGGGCGACCTCTACGTCTACGGGCAGGGAGAGAACATCGGCATCGGCGACTGGGCCGACCTGATCCTTCGCATCGGCCGCGAGCAGGGCTACTGGCCCGAGCGCGAGATCGTCGCGACCGAAGCGCGCTTTCGTCCGGGCGCCAGCGAGGTGATGGCGCTGCGCGTGGGCTACGAGAAGCTCAACCGGGAGACCGGCTGGGAGCCGAAGGTCTCATGGGAGGAAGGGGTCGCGCGGACGATCGCGTGGTACGCCGAGAACCGCGAGCGCTGGATCGGACGCGTCGACTGGCTCGGGGCCTCGTCGGCACGCGCGCCCGTCAAGTGAGCCGCGTCCTCGTCACGGGAGGCGGCGGCTTCCTCGGCTCGCACCTCGTCGAGCGGCTCCAGAACGACGGGCACGAGGTGTTCGTCGCGCGGCGCCGCGACTACGACCTGACGCGGTGGGAGGACGCCGAGCGCCTGTTCGCGGACGCCCGGCCCGAGCTCGTCTACCACCTCGCGGCCGAGGTCGGCGGGATCGGCGCCAACCGCGCCAACCCCGGCCGCTACTGGTACGCGAACCTGATGATGGGGGCGCACGTCCTCGAGCTGTCGCGCCTGCACGACGTCCGCAAGGTGCTCACGGCCGGAACCGTCTGCGTGTATCCCAAGCACGCGCCGATCCCCTTCCGCGAGGACGACCTCTGGAACGGGTTCCCCGAGGAGACGAACGCCCCGTACGGCACGGCCAAGCGGGCGTTGCTCGTGGGCGGAAACGCCTACCGCGAGCAGTACGGGCTGAACGCGATCTACCTGATGCCGACCGGCCTCTACGGCCCCCGCGACAACTTCGACCTCGAGACATCGCACGTGCTGCCGGCCCTGATCCGGAAGATGCTCGAGTCGGACGACGAGATCGTCCTGTGGGGGGACGGCACGCCGACGCGGGAGTTCCTCTACGTCGACGACTGCGTGGAGGCGCTGCTCCTGGCGATGGACGCCTACGACGGGCCGGAGCCGGTCAACGTCGGCACGGGCGAGGAGATCTCGATCCGCGACCTCGCGGACCTCGTCGCGGAGGCGACCGGCTGGGACGGGCGGATCGTGTGGGACACGTCGAGGCCGAACGGCTACCCGCGCCGCAAGCTCGACACGACGCGCGCCGAGCGCCTGTTCGGATTCCGCGCCGCCACGCCGCTCCGGGAAGGCGTCGACCAGACCGTCGCCTGGTATCGCGAGCACGCGGGCGCCACGGCCGGCACCAAGGCGTGACCTCCCAGACAGCGACGGCACCGACGACGGTAGACAGGATCGGCGCCCGCGTCCGGCGTGCGGGCGGCGCGCTCGCGACCGTCCGGCCCCTCTACGTCCTCGGCGCGCTGGTCGCGGTGCAGTGGGCGGCGGTGCTCGCGCTCGCGCTCACCGTTCGCCACAACGGCTGGCTCTACTACGCGGGCGGCGACCAGCTCTGGCACTACTCGGACGCGTACGTCCTCGCCCACGGCCACCTGCCGCCGTCGTTCGTCGGCTACGGCTGGTCGGTGCTGCTGGCTCCCGTCGCCGCGATCGCCGGCCCGAACATCGTCTCCGCCCTGCCGGCGATGATTCTCTTCAACACGCTGATCCTGCTGCCGGTGGCCCTGCTCTGCGTCTACGCGATCGCCGAGCGGATCGCGGGCCGCCTCTTCGGCTACTGGGCCGCGGCGCTCTGGGTCGGGATCCCGTACCTCGGCGTGCTGATCGTCGAGCCCGGCTACCACCAGAAGTACACGGAGCTGACGCTGCCCCAGCTGCTCGGGCTGTCCTCGGCGCCGGACTTCCCGTCCGTGGTGGCGCTCCTGATCTCCGCCTACTTCTGCCTGCGCACCTTCGACTCCCCCGGCTGGGCAGCCCCCGCCGCTGCAGGCGTCGCCGCCGGCTATTCGATCGCGATCAAGCCCTCGAACGCCCTGTACCTGTTCGCGCCGGGCGTCCTCTTCCTCGTCAAGCGGTGGCGCGCGGTGCTCCCGTTCGCGCTCGGCCTCGCGCCCGCATTGCTGACGCTGGCGCTCTGGAAGTACCGCGGCCTCGGCGAGCTCGCCGCCGCGCCGGAGCCGGTGCGTCTCGCCGGGGTCGGCGGCCTCGTCGACCGGATCCACAACCCCAGCCTCAACAGCTGGGACCACCTGCACCAGGTGCTGCTCGCGCTGCGCGAGCACTTCTGGGCGGCGCGCGTGATGGAGTGGCTCCCGCTGGCCGGCATCGTGGCGCTCGCGCTGCGCTCGCTGCGCGGTCTCCTGCTGGTGGGGACATGGTTCGTAGCGTTCCTGCTCGTGAAGGGGACGTACATCCCGGCGTCCGTGGACGACGCGAGCTTCTTCCGGATCCTCATGCCGGCCTTCCCCGCCTACCTGCTGCTGGCCGCGTCGACGGTGCTGCTCGTGCCCGGCCTGCGGCCGCGCCCCGGCCCGGAGCCCGCCCGCCTCGGCGGACGCCGGTTGACGGCCGTGCTGGTCGCCGCCGCGGCGGTGTTCGTGGTCGCGCCCACTGCCGTCGTGGCAGCGATGCCGACGCTCCAGGACGGGGGCCGGAAGGCTGCGTTCTTCCCCAACACCTTGCTGCCGGTCACGGCAAAGGTGGCCCCTCGCCTGACACCGGGGAACGGCGCAGTCCGCCTGTCCTGGCGCGCCTGGCCGGAACGGACCGCCGACGTCTTCTACCGGGTGCTCCGAACCGCGGGGCCCAACGGAGGCGTGGCCTGCGGCGGCGTCGCCAAGGGCGCGAACCAGTGCAACCTCTACATGGACACGGTCGGCTCGACGAAGAGGACGTCGTTCGTCGACCGGCCGGGGCCCGGGCGGTGGACGTACCGGATCGGCGTCGCCGCGAACTGGCTGGACGACCCCGCCTTCGGGGACGTCACGCTGCTCAGCACCCCCGTCACCGCCACCGTCCCCTAGCCCGGCGTGCGGGCGCCGCGCCTGCGCGCGATCAGGATCCTGGAGCGGCGCCGACCTGCTCTTCGCGCAGCCGCTGCTCGAGCAGCGCGAGCCGCTGCGCCAGGATCACGTTCTGATCCGCCAACCGCGAGATCACGGTCGAGTAGTGGAGGAGGACGAGCAGGAAGAACAGCGCGCCGACGGCGCCGAGGATCGCCGGCGGATACGTCTCGACGCCGAACCAGCCGGCCATCGTGTTGAGGCCGTCGCGCCAGAGCGAGAGCACGAGCAGGACGACGCCGGTCAACAGCCAGAGCAGCGCGTAGCGCTCACGCAGCCGCCGCGACCGGATCAACTCGAAGACGACGACGAGCAGGGCGAACGAGGCGATCGCGGCCGCGATCGTCACAGGCCACGGGGTCATGTGTGATCCTCCTGGGTGGGAACGGGATCGCGTCGGAACAGGCCGACGAAGATGGCCAGCAGCACCTTCGTCATGTAGTAGATGGAGCGTGGGGCCGTGATCGAGGACCGGCCGCCGCCGCGCTCGCGCATCGTCACCGGCACCTCGACCAGGCGCAGCCGGTGCTTGACGCACATCACGGTGGCCTCGACCTCGGGGTAGTCGTGCGGGTAGTCGGCGGCGAACAGCGCGATCCCTTTGCGGTTGACCGCGCGGAAGCCGGAGGTCGTGTCCGTGACGCGCTGGCGGACGACCGCCGAGACGACGCGCGCGAAGATCGTGATCCCGATCCGGCGGGTCGCCGTCGACCGGTACTCGCCGTCCCCGGCGAACCTCGAGCCCACGACGAGGTCGGCGTCGTCGTCCAGCAGCGGGCCGAGGATCGACGGCAGCTGCGTCGGGTCGTGCTGCCCATCGCCGTCCACCTGCACCGCGACGTCGAAGCCGTGCTCGAAGGCGTACCGGTAGCCCGTCTGGACGGCGCCGCCGATGCCGAGATTGAAGGGGAGGCGGACGACGTGCGCGCCGTGCTCGGCCGCGATCGCGGCGGTCGCGTCTGCGGAGGCGTCGTCGACCACGACGACCTCCATCCCCGGGTCGAACGCGCGCAGCTCGTCGACGACCCGGCCGACGTTCGACTCCTCGTTCAGCGCCGGGACGATCGCCAGCCGCCGCAGCCGGGCGAGCCGCTCGACGACCGAGTCGGCCGGCAGCGAGGGCGCGGTCGCGAGCTCAGCCACCGACCGCCACCGGCGGGGCGACGCCGAGGAGCTCGAGGATCTGCCGCGCGCGACGGGCGTACGTGTGCTCGTCGAGCACGCGCTCGCGGGCGCGCCGGCCCAGCTCCTCGGCGGCGCCCGGATCCGCGAGCAGCTCGCGGTAGGCGGCGAGCGCCTCCTCGGCGGTCGAGACCACCATCAGCTCGGAGCCTGGCTCGAACCAGCGCTCGATCCCCTCCACCGGAGTCGACACGATCGCGGCACCCGCGGCCGCGAGCTCGAACGGCCGCGCGGTCGACGAGGCGTGGACGGATGCGTGCGGCCGGCGCGTGATGTTGAGGTTGATCCGCGCCCGCGAGATCGCCTGGGGGAACACGTTGAAGGGCACGTCGCCGACGAGCCGCGCCCGCCCGAGGTCGCCACGGAAGTCGCCGCCGCCGACGGCGAAGTCGAGCTCCGGATCCGCCCGGCTCGGCTCCCCGATCAGCGCCTGCATCCACTCCCGCCGGAACTTGTCGCCGTAGCCGTAGAAGAAGACGTCGACGTCCTTCTCCACCGACGCCGGCGCGAACAGCTCGGGGTCCGCCCCCCAGAAGACCGCCTCGGCTCGGCGCGCGCCGAGCTCGCGCAGCCGCTCGAGCCCGCCCTCGGAGTTCGACAGGACGAGGTCGTACTCGGACGGGTCGGCGCCGTGGTAGTAGTTGAAGCCCGTGTCCATGCCGCCGTACTCCGGCAGGCTCATCGGCACGTCGCCGTCGTAGAAGACCACCGGCACGTCGAAGCGCGTGCGCAGGCGCGCCGGGATCCCGCGGAAGTGCGCCATCGGCACCGTGAAGACGAGCACGGCCGCGACGTCCCGCTCCCGCTCGAGGATCCGCTCCAGGTGGCGCTGCCACCGCGGCGTCACGTACCGCCAGATCGCCTCGCGGGTGAGCTTGTCGACGGTCGTGTCCTCGGGGCTCTCCTCCTCGCGGCGGAGCAGGGTGTCGCCGCGAAAGCGGGCCGCGAGGCCGCGGGCACCCGCGAAGAGCTCCGCCTCGCGGTAGAGGGGGTTCGGCTCCGTGCGCCACCAGGGCGACTCGATCGCCCTGCCGCGGTACGGCGTCACGATCAGATCGACGCCGGCGGCGTGCAGGCCCTTCCAGATCTGCCACCAGGCGGGCGTGCAGCCGTAGCGGAAGTCGAGGTCGGCCGCGGAGGCGACCGCGAGGATCTTCGGGGGCTTCACGCCGCGAAGTATGTCCGTCCCACATGTCGATTCCGTTAGCCTGGGGCGGGGTCATGCTTCGAAAGTGCCTGCTCACCGCGGCAGTCGCGCTGGTCCTGGCACCGCCGGCAGCCGCGCGGCCGACGACGCTGATGCCCGGCGTCACCTACGAGCACAGGCTCGAATGGACCGCCGCCGGGCCGCGCTCGACGTACGTCGTGACGGCGCCGCGGCCAACCGGCCTCTACAGCCTGGCGCCGCTCCTCTCGAACGGGACGATCACCGGGCGCGAGACGGTGTCCTCGATGGAGCGGCGCGTCTCGGCGCAGATGACGACGGTCGGCGTCAACGGCGACTTCTTCAACTGGAACGGCGGCTGGCCCAGCGGTCTGCTGATGCAGGGCGGCGTGCTCGTCCACCACCCGGCGCAGAACCGGTCGGCCCTCGGGATCGACACGACGGGGACGCTCCATGTCGAGCGGCAGCCGTTTGCGGCCGGTTGGCGCGGCGTCAGCACCCTCAACCATCCAATCAACGAGCTGAACGAGCCGCCCAAGCCGAACATGGTCACCCTCTTCACGCCGGCCTGGGGCACGACGACGCCGAGGCTGAAGGCCACCGCCGTCGTGCTGGAGCCGTTCCCGGCCGCGGCCCCGTTCACCGACCTGGTGGGAACGGTGACGCGAAGAGCCACCAACACGCCGGTCGCGATCCCGCGGGACGGCGCGGTGCTGCTCGGCCGGGGCTCTGCCGCGCGCGACCTGCTCGACGACACCGCCGTGGGCGCGCAGCTCGTCGTCCGGCTCGGCGTCGCCCGCGACTGGGCAACCGTGCACGACGCGGTCGGCGGCGGCCCGGCGCTCGTCCAAGACGGGAGGCCGGTTGCCAAGTCGGGCGAGTCCCTGACGTCGACACAGCTGTACGGCCGCGAACCGAGGACGGCGATCGGCCAGCGCGCGGACGGCGGCCTCGTCCTCATCGTCGCCGACGGCCGGCGGCGCGGCTGGAGTGTCGGGATCTCGAACTGGGACCTCGCGCTCGCGTTGATGCGGTACGGCGCCGTCACAGGCTTCGCGCTCGACTCGGGCGGCTCGAGCACGCTCGCGTTCGACGGCCGCGTGTTGAACCGCCCCTCCGACACGTACGGCGAGCGGCCGGTCGGGGAGGCGCTCGTGCTCGGCTACACGGGCGTGTACGCACCCGCACCGGCCCCGACGCTCTCCCCGAACGGCGACGGCCGGGCCGAGCGGGAGACCCTGTCCTACAAGCTCGTCCGGCCGTCCACGGTGAGCGCGAAGCTGATCGCGCCGGACGGGACGACGTGGGAGCTCGACGCAGGTTCGAAGCCGGCCCGGACGTACCGCGTCGTCTGGGACGGCACCGACGCCGCCGGCGCGGCGGCGTCGGAAGGCAGGTACCGCTGGTCGGTGACCGCCACGGACGACCTCGGCCGGACGTCGACGGCTGACCGCCCGTTCACGCTCGACGACACGCTCGGCTTCGTCGCCGTCAGCCGCAACGCGCGCACGGTCGCGTTCACCCTCGCGCGGGACGCGGCGATCCGCGTCACGGTCGAGGACCGGTACGGCGGGATCCTGCGGACGGTCGCGGCGGGCCGGCGCCTCGCCGGCCGCGTCGCGGTTGCATGGAACGGGCGCGACGGCCGGAAGAAGCTCGTCCACTCGGGCTCGTACGTCGTCCACGTCGCGGCCACGAGCGAGCTGGGCCTGAGCGAGCTGCGCGTCCCGCTGCGCATCCGCCGCTGACGTGGCGGACCTGCTCGCGGTCGGGAACACGGCCAAGCTCTACTGCCTGCAGCTGATCGACGAGGCCGCCGCAGAAGCGGAGGGAGCCTTCCGGGTCGTCGACCTCGGCTGCGGCACGGGCTCCAACTTCGTCGAGCTGCTCGCTCGACGGCCGCATGTGGCGTACGTCGGCATCGAGCCGTCCTCCGCCGCTGCGGAGGAAGCGCGCCGGCGGCTTCCCCGCGCCGAGATCGTCACCGCACCCGCTTACGACGTGCGTGTCGAACCGGCCGATGCGGTCGTATCGTTCAGCGTGCTCGAGCACGTCGTCCAGCGGGCGCGCTACCTCGAGGCCGCGGCGGCGAACCTCCGGCCCGGCGGCCGCTTCTACCTCAACTACGACTCGGGCCACTTTGTTGCGGACGTCGACCTGCGCGAGCGGGCGAAGGCGGTCGCCTCCCAGGTGCTCGCTCGGGTGGGCTCGGAGTCGCGGTACCGGGCCCGCGTGGGCGAGCACGAGTTTCGCTCGCTCGCCGCCAAGGCCGGCCTGCGGATCGTCGAGGACAAGGTCTTCAACACCGACCTCAAACGGCTCTACCCCCACGTTCCACCGGATCGCCGCGAGCTGTTCATGGAGCGCTGGCTCGCCTACGAGCTGGAGCTGAACGAGCTCGGGATCGAGTACCACGACGAGCTGGCCTCGATCTTCCGCACGCGGAACTTCGTGCTAGAGCGGCCGCGGCCCATGTCTTGACCAAGCCTTGGTCAGGCCAGGTCTGTGCAGTTGGTCAGACCTGGCCTGTCCAACCGGTTTCGGCCATGTCCGAGACCACTTTTCGGCCATGTCCGAGGCCTCAGTACGCCCCGCGCCGCGCGACGACGGCCGGAATCGTCTTGGCCAGGATGGTGATGTCCATCCAGATCGACCAGTTCTCGAGGTAGTAGAAGTCGAGCCGCACGAGGTCGTCGAAGCTCAGGTCGATCCGGCCGGAGACCTGCCAGAGGCCCGTCATCCCGGGGAGCACCGCGTAGCGCTTGCGGTGCCACGGCTCCAGCTGCTCGTAGTCCCGCACCGGGAGCGGCCTCGGGCCTACCAGCGACATCTCGCCCCAGAGCACGTTCAGCACCTGCGGCATCTCGTCGAGCGAGTAGCGGCGAAGGAATCCGCCCACCGGCGTCACACGCGGGTCGTTCTTGATCTTGAACAGCGGCCCCGACGCCTCGTTCTCGGCCTCGAGCCCCTCCTGGCGCTCGGCCGCGTCGGCGTACATCGTCCGGAACTTCATCATCCCGAACTCCCGCTCCCCCAGCCCGACGCGTCGGTCGCGGTAGAACACCGCGCCGGACGACGTGAGCTTGATGAGGAGTGCGATCGCGAGCCAGATGGGCAGCCCGACCACGATCACGAGCGTCGCGACGACCACGTCGAAGCCGCGCTTGAGGGCCCAGTCCGTCCCCGCGAGAGCGGGTGGCCGCAGCTCGAACAGCGGCGCGGCGCCCGGGACGAACTCCGCGCGCTGGAGCAGCAGCTCCGCCGTCGTCGGCGCGATCTTCACCTTCACCGCCCGACGGTGGGCCTGCTCGACGAGATCGAGGAGCTCCCGCTCCGTGAAGCCGGTGTCGGTGACGATCAGCTCGTCGACGTCGCGCTCGGCGAGCACGTGCGCGATGTCGTCGAGCGACCCGAGCACCGTCAGGCCGTCCTCCTCCGCGCGCGGCGAGATCGCCCCGACGAACTCGTACGGGATCCCGCCCCGCGAGGATCCCAGCGACCGCCTCAGCTCGGCGAGCCCCTGTCCCTCCCCGACGAGCACGGCGCGCCGCGTGAAGCCCGCGACGCGGAAGACGTCGCGCGTCAGCAGCTCGTAGGCGGCACGGAAGAGGCCGATGAAGCACGCCGTCAGTACCAGCGCGGTCGGCGTCAGCGCGTAGGTCGTGAAGTGGTAGCCCGTGCCGAGGCCGAACGCGAGGGTGATGAGCGCGACCACGATCAGGGAGGCGATCACGCCGCCGAGCCCGGGCCGGATCTCGCGGCGCCGGTAGAGGCCGTTCGTCCAGAAGACGAGCACCATGATCACGGTCAGGAACGGGAGCCACTCGCCCTCCTTGTCCCAGAGCGAGTTCCAGAACGGCGGGAAGTCGCCGAGGTAGAGCGAGCGGAGCACCAGCGCGACGTAGATGCCGAGGACGAGCCCGACCAGGTCGATCGCGACGAGGGCGAGAACGCTCGCAGCGCGGCGCAGAAAGGCGAGGAGCGTCCGCCGCGAGAGGAGGTAAGGCCGCGCCGAACGGATGTCCTCGACGGGAGCCGCGGGGGTCTCCGCCTCGAGGGCGGGCTTTGTGCTCACCTGAACAATTGTAGATTGGCCCCGTGAGCCGCCTGGAGCAGCTCGACGAGCGGTACCGGCAGCACCACGAAGCCTCCCGGGGCCGCGAGTTCGTCTACGCGGGGCAGGAGCGCGTCGACCTCTTCCGCAAGTACGTCGGCGGCCCGGGGCGTCACGTCCTCGACCTCGGTTGCAGGTACGGCGCGCTCACGCAGACGTACGCGGCCGGGAACGAGGTCGTCGGCGTCGACGTCGACAAGGACGCGCTGGCCGAGGCGGCGAAGCTCGGAATCGAGACGCGTTGGGCCGACGTCGACGAGCCGCTCCCGTTCGAGGAGGCGAGCTTCGACGTCGTGGTCGCGGGAGAGCTGCTGGAGCACGTCCGCGACCCCGAGCGGCTCGTCGCCGAGGCCGAGCGGCTGCTGCGGCCGGGCGGGACGTTCGTCGCCTCCGTGCCCAACGCCTTCCGGCTCAAGAACCGCCTCCGCTTCCTCGCCGGTCACAAGCCGGAGGACGACCCCACGCATCTGCACATGTTCTCGCCCGCGGAGGTGGAATCCCTCCTCGGCCGGTTCGACGCGCCGGAGCTCCACTTCATCGCCGGCCGCTTCGTGCGCGTTCACCCGCGGCTGTTCGCGAATGACATCGTCTTCGCCGGCCGCAGGCGGCGCTGAAGCTCGCCGAGGTCGGTGACGGTCCGCTTCATCCCGAGGAATCCCAGCGCGTAGAGGAGCGTCCGCCGGCGCACCGGCTGGAGCAGGTCGGTGTCGTGGAAGTAGGCATGGACGACCGAGGCGCGGAACGGCGCCAGCAGGCCGCGCGCGAGCATCCCGACCGAGTGCGTCGTCGGCAGCTCCAGGAGCCGCCGGCCCTCCGGAAGGTCGAGCCAAGTAGGCTCCGCCGCGTCGAGGCGCGGAGCGTCGTCCGGCAGGTACGAGGGACGGAACGCCGTGCCGGTGCAGTCGGCGTAGCCCAGCTCGGCGACGACGGCCGCGACGTCGGCGTCGATGTACCAGCCGCCGCCGCAGAAGAGCGTCGGCTCGAGCCCGCGCTCGGCGAGCCACTCACCCTCGCGACGGACGCGCTCCGCCGGGTCGCCGCCGGTCGGCCGAGCGTGGTCCGGCGCCGTCCAGTGCGTGTGCAGGCCGAACGGCCCGCGCGCAGAGGCCTCGCGCGCCCGTTCGAGCCAGAAGCGGTCCTCCTCCCCCGCCCCGGCGTCCGGCGGGCGCATCAGGGCCGCGATCCGGAACCCACCGGGGCGCCGATCCTGAAAGGCGCGGAACAGCTCCCAGATGCGGTCATCCAGCGGCCGCTCGACGTGGCAGGACACGACGGCGTACCGGCCACCGGGCAAGATGTCCCCCGTGTGCGGCATCGCAGGACTCTATTCGCCGGGTGGGGCGCCCAACCCCGAGCTCGTGGACGCGATGCGGGCGGCGATCGTCCACCGCGGGCCGGACGACGGCTCGACCGACGCCTTCGGCGCGTGCGTCCTCGGCCATCAGCGTCTCAAGATCGTCGACCTCGAGACCGGGTACCAGCCCGTCGCGAACGAGACCGGCGACGTCGTCTCCGTCTTCAACGGCGAGCTCTACAACTTCCCGGAGCTGCGGGATGAGCTAGGCGGCCACGAGGTGCGCGGCACCGGCGACACGCCCGTGCTGCCGCACCTGTACGAGGAGCACGGCCCGTCCTTCGTCGAGCGCCTGCACGGGATGTTCGCGCTCGCGCTCTGGGACGCCCCGAGGAACCGCCTCGTCCTCGCTCGCGACCGGCTCGGGAAGAAGCCCCTGCTCTGGACGCGACTTCCGGACGGGACGCTCGCGTTCGCCTCGGAGCTGAAAGCGCTGCTCCGACTGCCGGAGCTCGAGCGCGAGGTCGACCTCGACGCGATCGACTCCTACCTCGCGCTCCAGTACGTCCCCGGCGACCGCACCGCCCTGCGCGGCGTGCACAAGCTGCCGCCGGGGCACGTCCTCGTCGCCGAGGGCGAGTCCGAGCGCTTGAAGCGCTACTGGGCGCCGCGCCCCGCCGAGCCGTCGCAGACCCGGGAGGAGTGGCTCGAGCGCGTGCGCGACACCGTCTCCGCCGCGGTCCGGCGCCGGTTGATCGCGGACGTCCCGCTCGGCGCGCTGCTCTCCGGCGGGATCGACTCGAGTGTCGTCGTCGCGCTGATGGCGCAGGCGTCGCCGGAGCCGGTGCGCACCTTCACCGTCGGCTTCGCGGAGCCGCGCTACGACGAGCGGAAGTACGCGCGCCTCGTCGCGGAGCGCTGGGGCACCGATCACATCGAGCTGGGCGTCCACCCGGAGATCGCGGACGTCCTGCCGCGCCTCGCCGCGACCCTCGACGACCCGCTCGGGGACGAGGCCGCGCTGCCGCTCTACCTGATCTGCGAGCAGGCACGGAGCCACGTGACCGTGGCGCTGACGGGCGACGGCGGCGACGAGTCGTTCGCGGGCTACGAGCGGTACGTCGCGCACGAGCTCGCCGGCCGCATCCCGTCCCCGGCCGCCCGCGCGGGAGCCCGGGCGCTACGGATGCTGCCGGCGGCGCGGCGCGAGCCCCGGTCGCCGCTCTACCGCGGCGCGCGCTTCCTCGACGTCGCCGCCGAGCCGCGGGACGTCCGCTACCGCCGCCTGATGGAGGTCTTCCCGCTCGAGCTGCGGCGCCGGCTCTGGGCGGACGGCACCGCCCGCGAGATCCAGCTCGAGGCGCCGCGCGCAGGCATCGGCGGGCTGCAGGAGCTCGACGTCGAGACCTACCTGCCCGGCGACCTGCTCCCGAAGGCCGACCTCGCGTCGATGGCGCACTCGCTCGAGCTCCGGTCGCCGCTCCTCGACCACGAGGTGGTGGAGCTCGGGCTGGCGCTGCCGAAGCCGCTGAAGGTGCACGGCCGGGTCGGGAAGGTGGCGCTCCGGCACGCGTTCGGGGATGAGCTGCCGCCGGGGATCGCGTCCCGCCGCAAGACCGGCTTCGGCGTCCCGCTCCGCCGCTGGTTCCGCGTCGACCTGCGCGAGCTCGCCCGCGACGTGCTCGCGAGTGACCGCGGCTGGTTCCGGCCGGAGGAGGTGCGGCGCCTCCTCGACGAGCACGAGACCGGGAGGGCCGACCACGGTCACCGCCTCTGGTGCCTGCTGATGCTGGAGCTCTGGGTGCGGCACCACGTGGAGTCACCCGCGCTCGTCACAGCTTGAGGAGGAGTTGGCTCTGGCTGATCGCGGCGGCGGCCGTCGTGCCGCGGCTCGTTGTCCTGCTGCACGAGCGCAACGACATCCTGACCGCCTTCACGGAGAAGAGCGACGACTTCGCGAAGACGTTCGTCGACCACGGGACGTTCGGCTACCTGCCGGGGGAGCCGTCCGCGTACACGCAGCCGCTCTATGGCTTCTTCCTCGTCCCGCTGTACGCGATCTTCGGCCGTCACTGGCTCGTCGTCGGCCTCGCGCAGACCGCCGTGGCGCTTGCGGTGGCGCTGCTCGTGTACGAGATCGGCCGCCGCGTCGTGTCCCCGCGGGTCGGGCTGATCGCAGCCCTGTTCGCGACGCTGAACCCGTACCTCGTCTGGCACGACGTCCACGTCAACCGGGAGATCATCGACCAGCTCGTCGGCGCCGCCTTCGTGCTTGCGACGCTGATCGCCGTCGAGCGGCGCTCGCTGCTCTGGGCTGCGCTCGCAGGCGTCCTCGCCGGGCTGGGGATCCTGGGCAACTCGCGCCTCGTGTTCGTGCCGGTCGTGCTCGCGGTCTACCTGCTCGCGCGGCTGGGGCTGCGTGCGTGGGCGGCTGCCGCGATCCTGGTCGTCGGCGCGGCGGTCGCGGTCACCCCGTGGCTGATCCGCAACCGCGCGCAGGTCGGCTGCTGGGCGATCACGACCGACGGGCGCGCGCTCTGGAAGGCGAACAACCTCCAGACCTACGGCGTGCTCGCGTCCGGCGGCTGGATCGACGACGTCAAGGACCCGCCGGGGCACCCGTTCCCGAACCCGGAGGAAGCGCGCGACCTCTACCTCGCGACCGGGAAGAAGGAGCACGTCACGGAGTGCGCCAACATGCGCTACTACCAGCGGAAGGTGCGCCGGTTCTGGCGCGACCACCCGGGCGCCAAGGCGAAGCTCGCGGCGCAGGCGGTGCGGATGGAGTGGGACCCGCGGCCGACGGCGACGGCGACCGAGTCGGGCCAGGGCTTCCTCCGCGACTGGGTGCAGCCGCTGTACACGTCGCTCCTGTTCGCGCTCGGGCTCGTGGGCCTCGCGCTCGTGCCGCGCGCGTTCGCCGCGATCGTCCTCGCCCTACTCGCGTACGAGACGCTCGCTGCGATGGTGTTCGCCGGGGCGACGCGCTACCGGATCGCGTGGGACTTCCTCGTCGCCGTGCTCGCGGCCGCGACCCTCGACCGCGTCTACGCGTGGTGGCGCGCGCGGTGAACGTCGTCCACGTCCACCGGATCGGCGGGATCGGCGGCTCCGAGCGGCACCTGCTGAACCTGCTGCCGGCGCTGGCGGAGCGTGGCGTCGACGTCAGCTTCCTCGGCCTCGACGACCCCGGTCGCGCGCCGGATCCGTTCTACGAGCAGCTAACGGTGCCGTACGCACGCCTGCCCGCCCCGCGCGACGTCGACCCGCGCCTGGCCGTTCACGTGACGCGACTCGCCCGCGGCGCCGACCTCGTGCACACGCACCTCGTCCACGCCGACGTCTACGGCGCGCTCGGCGCCAGGAGGCTCGTCTCGACGAAGCACAACGATGATCCGTTCCGCACCGGCGCGTTCCGCTTCGTCGAGCGCGCGCTGACCTGGCGGGCCGGCCGCGTCGTGGCGATCACGGCTGCGCTGGCGCGGTTCCTCGTCGACCGCGTCGGGCTCCCGCGCGAGAAGGTGACGACGATCCACTACGGCCTCGACGACCTGCCCCGGGCCTGGGGGAGGAACGGCACCGCACCCGTGGACGACGACGCGCGCGTCGTCCTCGCGATCTGCCGGCTCGAGCCGCAGAAAGGCGTCGACGTGGCCGTGCGAGCGCTGGCGCGGATCCACGACCGCGAGCCGACCGCCGAGCTCGTCGTCCTCGGCGAGGGCCCCGAGCGCGAGGCACTCGCGCAACTCGCACGGGAGCTCGATGTCCCCGTGCACCTGCTCGGGCGAGTCCCGGACGTCGCTGCCTGGCTCCGACGGGCGGACATGCTCGTCCATCCGGCGCGCTGGGAGGGCTTCGGGCTGGCGCTGCTCGAGGCGATGCTCGCCCAGCTGCCGGTCGTGGCGACGAACGTCAGCTCGATCCCCGAGATCGTCGCCGACGGGGAGACGGGCCTGCTCGTCCCCCCGGACGATCCCGACGCGCTGGCGGAGGCGCTCGCCCGGGTCCTCGCCGACCCGGCGGCCTTCGGAACGGCCGGCCGCGAGCGGGCGCGCCGCGAGTTCTCCGTCGCCCGGATGGCTGACGCGACGCTCGCCGTCTATCGCGAGGTGCTCGGACGGGGGTAAGCCGGCAGCCGCTGCAGCCAGGGCGTTGCTGGAGAAGATGGACGCAGAGTGCGAGGATTGCCCTCGGCGCCCGCCCATGAGGGACATCGATGTCCGCACCTTCGACCAATACGAGGCGGCCGGGTGGGAGCTCGTGGCCGCCGTGTACGAGCGCGTGTGGAGTCCCACGACGAGTCAGGCTGTCGACTCTCTGCTCGATGCAGCGGGCGTCGAGGCGGGACAACGCGTCGTTGACGTTGGAACGGGAGCGGGCGATGCCGCAGGGAGGGCGACCGAGCGCGGCGCCGAAGCGACGGGAGTCGATGTCGCGACCGCGATGGTCGAGGTCGCGGCGCGGCGCTACCCGGGCGCTTCGTTCGTGGAGGCATCGGTCACGGATCTCCCGTTCGCGGACGAGTCGTTCGATGCGGCGGTCGGGAACATCGTCATCCAGCACGTCGGCGAGCCGGAGCGGGCGGCTCGAGAACTCACGCGAGTCCTCGTTCCGGGAGGGCGCGTCGCCTTGTCGACGTGGGACGCCCCTGAAGGCTCTCCGTTCTTCGCGGCGCTGCTCGGTGCGATCGCGGATGCGCAGGTTCCTCCGCCGACCGAGACCCCACCCGGCCCGTCGTTCTTTCAGTACGCGAACGACGATGCGTTCCGGAGCCTGCTTCACACCGCCGGCTTCGTCCAGGCGTCGGTCGGCACGATCACGGTCGAGTTTCCGCTCGAGTCCGCAGACGATCTGATCACAGCTCTGGCGGACGGAACGGTCCGCACTGGAGCGCTCTTACGGACGGCCGACCAGCCGCAGCGTCACGCAATACGGGAGTCGCTCGAGGCGCGGCTCGACAAGTGGCGTAGCGGCGACGGATACGTCGTACCGGCCGCGGTCAAGCTCGCGAGCGGGAAGAAGCCTGACTGAGACGCCGGGGACCGCCGAGGCGGCCTTCAGCGGCCGTTGGCGGCCCCGGCGCCGAGCCGCGCCTGCAGCTGCGCGCGGTAGAGAAGCTCCGTGCGGTCGGTGCAGCGCTCCTGGAGGAACTGGTCGAGCGCGCGCCGGCGCCCGGCCGCGCCCATCGCGGCCGCGCCGGGCAGGTCCCCGGCCAGGCGCACCATCGCGGCGGCGAGGGCGTCGGCGTCCCCGGGGGGCACGAGCACGCCGGTGACGCCGTCCTCGACCAGCTCCCCGAGACCGCCGATCTCGGCGGCGATCACGGGCCGCGAGCGCTCCATCGCCTCGAGCGCGACCATCCCGAACCCCTCCCCCAGCGACGGCACCACCACGATCGCCGCCTCCTCGATCGCCCGCTGGATCGGCGCGACGTGGCCGAGGAAGCGCACGGCGTCCTCGAGCTCCAGCTCCTTTGCGAGCGCGCGCAGAGCCGGCTCGAGCGGCCCGCGGCCGGCGATGTCGAGGCGCAGGCCCGGCACCTGCCGCCGCGCCTCGGCGAGGGCCCGCAGCAAGACGATGTGGCCCTTGATCGGGATCAGGCGGCCGACGCACAGCAGGAGCGGCTCCCTCGCCTCGAACGGCCGCGGCACGCCGTTCGGCTCGATCCCGTAGTGGACGATCTCGAAGCTCTCGCCGTCGAAGCCCTCGACGTCCTCGAGGTAGCGCGCGAGGCCACGCGAGATCGCGATGTGCGCATGCGCCAGGCTGGCGATCGCGCGGTCGCCGAGCGCGAAGCCGCGGTTCTCCCTGAACTCGTTGAAGCCGTGCTTGGTCGAGATCCGCACCGGCACGCCGGTTGCGGCGCCGGTCAGCTGGCCGTAGACGTCCGCGTGCACGAGGTGCGTGTGCAGGATCGTCGGCCGCCTGCGGCCGAGGTAGCCGATGATCCGGAAGAACGCGACCGGGTCGACGTCGGCGGCGAGGGGGATCGCGTCGAGAGGGATCCCGCGCCCGCTGAGCTCGCGCGCGAAGTCCCACGCGCCCGGCTCGTGCTCGTGCAGCATCAGGAACCGGATGTCCCAGCCGCGCTCCTTCAGCCGCGGCAGGAGCGAGAGCAGGTGCGCCTCGGAGCCGGAGATGCCGGCGACCTTCTGCAGATGGAGGACGGTTCCGCGTCAGTTCTTCTTCATGTCGTCGCAGCCTCGATGATGCCGTCCGCCCACGTGTCGACGGAGTGCCTGCTCGCGACCCGCTCGCGCAGCGTGCGCCCGAGCTCGTCGCGCTCGGCAGCGCCGAGCCCGGCGAGCCACCGCAGCCGGTCGACGAGGCTGGCGGGGTCGTCGCGGTCGAACCGCAGGTCGTAGCCCTCGAACAACTCGTCGAAGACGGGATTCGACGCCAGCACCGGCAGGCACGAGGCGGCAGCCTCGTACACGACCTTGTCGGGCGAGCCCGCCTCCATGTTGTTCACGAGCACGTCGGAGCGCGCGAAGAGCTCGGGCAGCGACGAGCGCGGAACGGGGTCGCCGAGCGGGATCCCGAGCTCCTCGAGCTCGCGCCGGTGGGAGCGCTCCAGCGCGGTCGAGGCGTTCCCGTGCAGCTCGACCTCGACGTCGAGCCCCTCGGAGCGCGCCCCTTGCACAGCCGCCAGGATCGTCCGGATCCCCTTGGCCGGCGAGTAGCGGCCGAGCACGAGCAGGCGCAGGACCGGCCCGGGATCCGCCGCCACACAGGGGAACTCCGATACGTCGATACCGTGCCCGATCGGCCGGACCTTCTCCGACTCGATCGGGAACGAGCGGCGGTCGACGCTGACGATCCGCGTCGCCGCGAAGGCGGCCGCCTCGAGCGTGCGGCTGCGCTTCCAGTGCGTGAACCAGAGCAGGAGCGGCGTTCGCCGCGGCCGCACGAGCGGGGCCGCCAGGAGCACGTACAGCGGGATCATGTGCGCGATCACCGCGTCGGCCGGGAGCGCGCGGACGAGCTCCCGTTCCAGGCGGACGCCGCGGCCGAGCCGGCTCGCCGCGCCGAACGTCCGCACCTCGACGTTGCCCGGCAGCCCGTTCGCCTGCGCCGCCGCCTGCGCGAGGACGACGACCTCGTCGACCCGCTCGGCGAGCGCCCGGATCTTCGGCACGGTCGCGGCGAGGACGGGGTCCTCGGGATCGACCCGCTGCGTCAGGAAGACGAGCCGCCGCATCAGAAGAAGTCCGTGTCGCCGAGGGTGAAGCGCCAGGCCCGCGGGTCGGTGTTCAGCGTGCCCGCAAGCGACTTGCCCATGAAGTGGAGCGACAGGTGCGACGGGGCGAAGCCGAGCGAGGCGAACGCCTTCCGCTGGTCCGGGGCAGGGACCGCGAAGACGGCTCGGGTGCCGGGGCGTGCGGCGGCGATGCACGCCTGCAGCAGCGGCCGCGGCTCGCCGACCAGGTCGGCGACGAGCGCGATCGGGACGCCGCGGTGGCGCTTGTGGCCGACGACGACGTAGCCCTCGCCGTGCGAGAAGGCCCGGTAGCCGCGCGGGGAGTCGAGGTAGCGCCAGTTCAGGTACTCGGCGTCGCGGACGACGTGGTTCGGCCAGGCGGCTGCAGCGTCGCCCTCGAACGCGAAGCGGTCGACCGGCTCGGCGCGGGTGCGGGACCGGAGCACGCCCGGCAGCGGCCGCGCCCAGATCCGCAGCTTTCCGACCTCGGTCCAGCCGAGCGGCCCGAGAAAGATCGGCTCGGTCGGCTTCGACGCGAACGCGAGGACGACGGCGGCCCCGCGCGCCTCGGCCTGCTCCTCGTGCCGCCGCTCGAGCGCCGGGAAGATCCCCCGTCCACGTGCCGACGGGTCAGTGGTCGCGTGGACGGAGAACGTCGCCGGCCGCTCCTCCCCCTCCAGCACCAACCGGTAGAGCGAGTGCGAGGCCACGCCGATCACGCTGCCGTCCGTGCGCGCGACGGACATCAGCGAGCCGGCGGGGTTGCGCGAGAACCACCAGTCGAACTCGTCGCCGGTGAGGGCCTGGTCGCCCCAGGCATCGCTGAGCAACCGGAGGTAGTCGTCCCGGTACGCCGGCTCGTAAGGAGCCAGCTCGTAGGTCACTTGGTGGAGGTGCCGAGGGCCGCGTTGAAGAGGCGCCGCGCCCGCGTACCCGTGATCGTGTCCTTGATCGCGATCAGGTCGCACGCACCCGCGAGCACGAGTTCGAACGTGCGCGGGGAGTACGGCTCGATGTTGTAGCGGCGCAGCTGGAGCGGGTCGGTCCCCGGCGAGTTGGCCCCGGAGACGGCGGTGAAGGCGACGTCGTAGCCCGCCTGCCGGACGAGGCTCAGGTGGACCGCCTTGTAGTGCGCCTCCGAGCCCTTGACGTACGAGAACGCGCGCACCGGCCGGCCGAGCCGCTCCTCCAGGCGCAGCTTCGAGAGCGCGATCTCGCGCGCGGCCTCGTCCACCTCGAGGTCGGCCAGGGGGCGGTGCGAGATCCCGTGCGACTCGACCCTCACCCCCTCGCGCTCGAGGTCGGACAGCTCGTCCCAGTCGAGCGTCGGGTTGAGGATCCCCTGCGCCGCGAGACCCTCGTCGTGCGGCAGCGGCTGGCGGTCGTCGAGGTAGCCGATCGGGACGAAGAGGACGCCGGGGTAGCCGTGCTTGCGGAGCACGGTGGCGGCGTTGTCGAGGTTGTCGTGGTAGCCGTCGTCGAAGGTGATCAGGACGGCCTTCGGCGGCAGCGGCTCGCGCTGGGTGTAGTGGTCGAGGACGGCGTCGAGACCGACGACGACGTACCCCAGCTCCCGCAGCTGGTGCATCTGCTCGTCGAAGAGCGACACCGGCATCGTCAGCGGGTTCCCCTGCATGTCGTTGACCTTGTGGTACATGAGCACGCGCAAGCTGCGATCGCCGTTGCCGTTCGCGCCGACGGCGGCCGCCGTCTCGCCGATCGTCCGGTAGACGGAGTTCTTCAGCTGCTGCTTGAGCCGCTCCGCGCGCACGCGCCGATCAGCTTAGCCCGGTGACCCGCTCGACGAGGGCGCGCAGGCGGCCGGCGAACTCCTCGGGCGTGATCGTCCAGAGGCCGGCGCTCGCGAGAGCCGCGGCGCCGAGTCGCTCCGCCTGCTCCCGGTCGCTGAGGAGCCGGACGAGGGCCTCGGCGAGCCCGTTCGTGTCCTCCGGATCGACGAGCAGGCCGTTGCCGCCGTCCTCGACGAGATCGGGGATCCCGCCGACGCGGCTCCCGATGACGGCGCGCCCGCGGCAGAAGGCCTCGATCACGACGCGGCCCATCCCCTCCGAGCGCGAGGGGAGGACGAGGCAGGTCGAGGCGTCGAGCGCGGCGGCAACCTCCGCCTGGCTCAGTCGGCGCGACCAGGTGACGCCCGAGCAGCTCGGCGGCGAGACGCTCGACCGTGCGCGCGAGCGGCGCCGTCACCGACGACGTGGAGCGTCGCCTCCGGGACGCGCGGGGCCGCTCGGCGCCACGCCTCGGCAAGGCCGTCGACGTTCTTGTTGCGCTCGAGGGCGCCGACGAACAGCGCCCGCGGCGGCGACGGCAGCGGCGCAATCGGCTGCGCGAGGAACGACTCGAAGTCCATGTAGGCGGGGAACTCGTCGGCGGGCTCGACGCCGACGGCACGCACGAGCCGGGTCGTGTAGTCGCTGACCGTGCGTGTGCCGTCCGCGTGCCGGACCGCCGCTTCGGCGACCCGGTCGGCGGCGGGGCTGAGCAGCCCGCGCAGGCGCGAGCCGTACAGCCGCGTCGGCGCGCGCCAGTCGCCGTGGATGTCCGCGATCACGGCGGTGTCGACGCCGGCGAGCCTGCGCGCCGACGAGGGCGGCGGCCGTCTCGTGCCCGCCCTGCGCGAGCACGGCGGCGGGACGGAACGCGCGCAGCTCGCGCGCCAGCCGGACCGGCAGGGTCGCGTAGAACGCAGCGCCGTCGACGCCGGCCACGGGCTTCACGAGGCGGAACTCGTCGTCGCTCCCCTCCCCACCCGCCAGGACGCGGAAGTCGAGCTCCGCGCGCACGGCGCCCCACTTCCGGTCGAGCTCGGGCGCGAGCGGCAGCCGGATAGGCCCGCGCGAGACGAAGAGGACCCTCACCGGCCCAGCGCGCGCTCGACGAGCTCGAGGATGCGGCCCGCGAACTCCTCCGGCGTCTGCAGCCACGGCCCGGCGCTCGCCTTGGCTCCGTCGGCGAGGCGCTCGAGCAGCGGGCGATCCGTCAGCGCGCGGACGAGCGCGTCCGCCAGAGCGTGAGGATCCTCCGGCGGGACGAGCAGGCCCGAGACGCCGTCCTCGACGATGTCCGGGATGCCGCCCGCGCGCGTGCCGACCACCGGCCGTCCGCGGCAGAACGCCTCGATCGCGATCCGCGGCAGCCCCTCGGAGCGCGACGGCAGCACGAGGACGCTCGCCTCGTCGAGCGCCTGCGCGACCTCCTGGGGAGCGAGCCGCCGGTCCCAGCGGACGCCGAGACGGGCGACCGCGCCGACCTCGGGCCCGTCGCCGACGATCCGCAGCGCCGCGCCCTCCACGCGGGCCGCGACCTCCGGCCATGCGGCCGCGAGCACGTCGACGCCCTTGTAGCGCTCGAGCACGCCGACGAAGAGGACGGCGGGCCCGTCCGGGAGCTGCGCCGCCGGCTGGGCGCGGAACGCGGACAGGTCGACGTAGGCGGGGAAGACGGCGGCCGGTTCGCGCCCGAGCGGCTCGATCAGGCCCGTCGTGTAGCCGGAGATCGTGCGGACGACGTCGGCCCGGCGCAGGGCCGCCCGAGCGACCGGCTCCGTCAGCGGCTCGAGGACCCGGCGGACCGGCGAGCCGTAGAGCCGGGTGGCCGTCCGCCAGTCGCCGTGCAGCTCGACGACCACGCGTGCCCTGCTCCCGGCGATGCGTCGCGCCACGAGCGCCGCGGCCGCCTCGTACGGGCTCTGCGTCATCACCGCGTCGGGACGCGACCGCCGCAGCTCCACGCGCGATGCGCATCGGCAGCGAGGCGTAGAAGGCCGGGCCGTCGAGGATCCTGGGGCGCAGGGGACGCGCCAGCCGGAAGCGCGGGTCGCCGCCGTCGTCGGGGTCTGCCGCCCGCGCGAGCACGTGCAGCTCCATCGCGTCCCCGAGCGCGTCCCACTTGCGCGCGAGCGCCGGGTCGAGCGGGAGCCGGTAGCGCGTCCGGCCGACGAAGAGGACGTTCGGCCTCACGCCACGCTGCGCAGCACGTCCTCCAGCCGCGTGAAGACGCGCTCCGCCGAGTAGTCGGCGACCGACTCGGCGGCGTGGTCGCGCAGCCGGACGCGCAGGTCCTCGTCCGCGAAGTAGCGGCGCACGGCGTCGGCGAGCGCAGCCGTGTCGCCCGCCGGCACCAGCAGGCCGTTGACGCCGTCGCGGACGACCTCCGCGACGCCGCCCGCCTCCATCGCCAGCACCGGCGTCCCGACCGCGAGCGCCTCGACGACCGTGTGCGGGAAGTTCTCCCAGCTCGAGGAGAGGATCGTCGCGTCCGCGGCGCGGAACAGCTCCACCACCCGCTGCCGCGGCTGCGCGCCGAGAAAGCGGACGCGGCCCGCGATCCCCAGCTCGCGCGCCTTCGCCTCGAGCGGCCCGCGGTCGGGCCCATCCCCCGCCACCACGAAGGAGACGCCCTCCGCCCCGGCAACCGCCTCCAGCGCCCGCTCGAGCGACTTCTGCGCCGTCAGCCGGCCGGCGAAGGCGAGCGTCGCGCCGTTGACGCCGAGCTGCTCCTTCAGCTGCTCGCGCGAGGGCAGCTCCGGGATCGCCGGCGCGGGGTTCGGGAGCACGCTCACGCGGGCCGGCTCGACGCCCCACGAGGTCGCGAGCTCGCGCAGGTACGCGCTCGGGCAGAAGACGTGCGCCGCGCGGCGCAGCTCGACGTCGCGAGCGTTGCGGAGGAACCATGCCGCCGGGCCGCCGCCGCCGGCCTGGAACTCGTCGACGTTCCCGCCGACGAGGCCGCTTCGGCGCGACCGCTCGAAGGCCGGGTCGGCCGTGAGCTTGACGACGTAGGGGCGCCGCGCGGCGAGCGCCCCGGCCGCGCTCCGGCCGAACATCCCGGTCGTGTAGACGACGTCGGACCGCCTGGCGCGCTCCCGGATCAGCTCGGCGCCGCGCACGTGGCGCACGCCTTTCGGCAGCGAGCGGGAGACCCAGCGCACGCGGTACAGCCGCGGCTCGGGCGCCCCCGCTGCCGTGGTGACGACCTCCACGTCGTGCCCGCGGCCCAGGAGGAACCCGGCCACATCGGGCGCGTGGCTCGCCGGCCCGCCGACGTCGGGCGGCCAGATCCCGGAGACGACCAGCACCCTCATTGGACGACCAGCTCCTGCGCCGGCGTCAATGGAGTCGCGACGACGTCGGGCTCCCGCTTGATCCGCAGGTAGAGCACCGTCCAGTAGGCGCAGAACGCGACGCTCGCGGCGAGGACAGCCCCCGCGGCCCCGGTTGCGCCCCACGCCGCGCCGAGGCCCGCCGCCAGAGGGACGAGCACGAGCATCTCGACGCCGTGCGTCCAGATCCTCAGATTCGGGCGCCCGATCGAGACGGGGAACGACTTCGTCCAGCCGTAGACGAGCCTGAGCGCTCCGGCGAGGAGGACGATCCGGGTGGCATCCACCGCGCCCTCGTTCTTCGCCGAGAAGAACAGGCGCACGAGCTGCGGCGTGAAGATGAGGAGCGGCGGCAGCACGATCACGGAGAGAAGTGCCGCCGCGCCCATGTAGCGCTTGATCCCGGCGAAGACCGTGTCGCGCGTGCCGCGCTCCCAGTCGCGCGTCTGCTCGGTCATCAGGATCAGCCGGGCCGGCGCCGACAGCGTCGCCAGCCCTTGCTGCGGGGCGAGCGAGGCCCGGAACCACGCCACCTGGGTCGCCGAGGCGACGCGGCCGAGGACGAGGGTGGCGGCCGGCGTCGTCAGGGAGGTCATCACGCTGGCGACGCTCGACTGCGCGAGGAAGCCGAGGATGCCGCGGCGCTCCGAACCGAGGCGCTCGGCCGGCACGTGCGGGAAGCGCCGGAACGCCAGCAACCCGGCGACGGAGATCGCGGCCGTCGACACCACCTGCGCGGCAACGATCCCCGCGATCGTCTCGCTGAGCCCGTAGCGCGTGCCGACGGCGACCGCGACGAAGCGCAGCCCCATCGAGAGGAGCAGGAAGAGCCCCCGCAGGTCGTAGCGCTCCCGCAGCATGAGCGCGACGCCCGCCGTCCCCTCGGCGAACTGCGCGAGCGGGAGGAGCGACGCGATCGCGATCGGCACTCCCAGGCCGTCCTCATGGAAGACGCTGTCCGCGATCGGCGCCAGCGCGAGCAGCGCCACGAATGCGAGCAGCGCCCCGACCAGCTTGAACAGCAGGCCGCCGCGGAAGAGGCCGCGCAGCCGCCCCCACTCCTGCCTGGTTGTGTAGCGGAACCCGTACTTGACCAGGGCTTCCTCCACGGTGAGGTCGAGCAGGGACTGGAAGAAGCCGGCGGACGCCATCACCAGCGCGTAGAGGCCGAAGGTCGTCGTCGAGAAGCGGTGCGCCGCGACGACGGTGGCGAGGAAGCCGAGGACTGCGGAGGAGTAGATCCCGGCCGCGGCGGTCGAGCGGCGCAGGAAGAGCCGTGAGCGCATCAGTCCGGCCATTCTAGGTAGGGGCGGTGCCCCTTCCAGTGATGCCGGCGAGTCTCTGGGCCGCGAGCACCAAGCCAGAGGCCCCACTCGTCCGCAGCGAAGGCTGAATGCCTTGGCAAGGGCGAGGGAGGACTCTGGCGCCGCGTGATCGAGGGCCAGAGGCCGGCGAGTATCGCTGGGAGGGGCACACACTAGACTCGTGCAGCGTGGCTGTCTCGCAAACGGTTTCCTTACGCGCCGCGCGCGTGCGGGACGAGGTCGCGCCCGGCGCCCTCCTTTTCGGCATCGCGGTCCCGATCCTCTTCCTCCACATCCAGTACCAGCCGGGCGTCCGAGTGCCGCTCGGGTCGACGCACCTCGGGCTGGAGCTGTCGGACGCCGCGGCGGTCGCGCTTGGGATCGCGGCGCTCGTGGCCGGCCTGCGCGTGGGGTTCGGACGGCTGCGCCCGGGGCTGCCGATCTGGATCGCCTCGGCTGCCCTGATCGCCTGGATCCTGATCCGGACGCAGACGCTGACGCACCTCGTCACGGCGGCCAAGTTCGCCGAGTACACGCTGATCGCGCTCGCGGCGCCGTTGCTCCTCCGGCGGCGATCCGACTACGAGTTCGTGGCCGCCGTGATCGGCGGCTGGAGCGTGGTCGCGACCTTCGTCGGCATCCTGCAGTTCTTCGGCGTGGACATCGCCGACGCGTGGCCCGCGGGAACCCGCCAGCCGTCGTTCCTCGGCCACTTCGACTTCGCCGCGCTGTCCGGGCTCGCGCTCGGGATCGGGCTCGCCGCCTTGATCGTCGGCAGGCGCCGGATCGGCTGGATCCCCGTCGCGAGCGGCGTCCTCGGGCTCGTGCTCGCCGGCGCGGTCGCCGGGCTGATCGGGAGCGCGGTCGCCGGCGTCGCGCTCCTGTACGCCGCGCGTGGGCGCGGCTCACTCGACCGCCGTGCCGTCGTGATCGTCGTCGTGTCGACCGTCGTGACCGCCGCCGGAGTCCTCGAGCTGCGCGGCGGCGACCTCGAGCAGTTCCTCCGCTTCGTGGGGGTGAAGTCCGAGGAGCAGAGCACGCGGAGCGACGTCCAGAGCTACTCGCACCACACGGTGCTCGCGTACATCGGCTACAGGATCTGGCGTCGCGACCCGATCGCGGGCGCGGGGTGGCAGGCGTCGGGCGAGCACGCCGCGTACGCGCCCGTGCTGCCGGCCGCGCACCAGAGGTTCCCGGACGTCGCCCCGCTTGCGTTCCCGGCCCCGGGACGCGAGTACGGCGTCCAGAACGGCTACGTCCAGGTGCTCGCCGACCTGGGCCTGATCGGCCTCGTCCTGTGGCTGGCGCCGTTCGCGGCGGGGCTGCTGCTCGCCCTGCGCGCGAACGCGCCGCCCGGCGCCGTCGCTGCGTTCGCACTCCTGACCGCGATGGGAGTCTGGGCCGCGCAGGGGCTCGTAGCCGGCCTGCCGCTGGACGCCCTGACGTGGCTGGGGCTCGGATTCGCCGCGACTGCGGCCGCGAATGCCTGACGACCGCACGTCAATCCTGTCGACGGGTTACGCCGTGCGGCGGCCGCTCGTCCGCTGGCTCGAGGCGGAGGCGCGGCTCGCCGGCGGGCGGCCGCAGAAGCCGCGCCTGCTCGACGTCGGCTGCGGGACGAGGCCGTACGAGCACCTGTTCGCGCCGCATGTCGCCGAGTACGTCGGCGTCGACGTCGCCAACCCCGCGGCCGATCTCGAGGGCACGGTCGAGGAGATCCCCGTCCCGGACGCCGGCTTCGACCTCGTCCTCTGTACGCAGACGCTGGAGCACGCCGCCGACCCCAGGCGGGCGGTGCAGGAGCTCAGGCGCGTCGTCGCCCCGGGCGGCCGCGTGCTCGCCTCGACGCACGGCGTCCAGGTCTACCACCCGAACCCGGTCGACCTCTGGCGCTGGACCCACGCAGGACTGGAGCGCCTGTTCGGGGAAAATGGCGCCTGGAGCGCCGTCACGGTGACGCCCGGAGCCGGGACGGCGGCCTGCCTCGGAATGCTGATCGCCCACTACGCAGACCTCCTCGCCAAGCGCGCCCACGTGCGGCCGCTCGGGGTACCCTTCGTCGTCGCAGCAAACCTGGGCGGCCGGGCGCTCGACGGGCTCGTCAAGAGCCTGCGCGAGCCGCAGCCGGGCACGATTTTTGCGAACTACCACGTGGTGGCGGAGCCCGAATGAAGACACTCGTCACCGGCGGGGGCGGGTTCATCGGCTCGAACCTCGTGCGGGCGCTGCTCGAGCGCGGCGACGACGTGCGCGTCCTCGACAACTTCGCCACCGGAAATCGCGCCAACCTGGCGGACATTGCGGGCGAGGTCGAGACCGTCGAGGGCGAGCTCCGCAGCTACGAGCGCGTGCATGCCGCCACCCGCGGCGTCGAGGTCGTCTTCCACCAGGGCGCACTGCCGTCGGTGCCCCGCTCGGTCCAGGACCCGCTCACGACGGCGGCCGTCAACACGGAAGGGACGCTGAACGTCCTGCTGGCGGCACGGGACGAGGCGGTGCGCCGCGTCGTCTTCGCGTCGTCCTCGTCGGTGTACGGCAACTCGGACGAGCTGCCGCGCGTCGAGACGCAGAACCCCGACCCGATCTCGCCCTACGGCGTGTCCAAGCTGGCAGCCGAGCGCTACTGCGTCTCCTTCAGCCGCGTCTATCCGCTCGAGACCGTCGCGCTGCGGTACTTCAACGTCTTCGGGCCGAACCAGGACCCGTCGTCGCAGTACGCAGCCGTCGTCCCGCGATTCATCACCGCGATCGCCGACGGTCGGGCCCTGCCGATCTACGGCGACGGCTTGCAGAAGCGCGACTTCACCTACGTCGCGAACGTCGTGGAGGCGAACCTGCTCGCCGCGGACGCGGAGAGCGTCAACGGCACGATCGTCAACGTGGCGACCGGCCGCGCGACGAGCGTCAACGACCTCGCGGACACGATCGGCTCGATCCTCGGCCTGTCCGTCGAGCGCGACCGGCAGCCGGAGCGCACGGGCGACATCCGCGACTCCTACGCCGACGTGACGCGCGCCCGCGAGCTGCTCGGCTGGGAGGCGCGCGTCGGGCTGGAGGACGGGCTGCGGATCGCCGCCGAGGCGTTCCTCGAGTAGTGCTCCTTCCAGTGATGCTGGTGGATCTCTGGGTCGCGAGCACCAAGCCAGAGGCGCCACTCGTCCGCGGCCAAGGCTGGCAGCTTGGCAAGGGCGAGGGACGACTCTGGCGCCGCGTGATCGCGGGCCAGAGACCGCCGCGCATCGCTGGGAGGAGCACCGCCTTGCCTGAGCGCGTCAAGGTCCTCCGCGTCATCGCCCGACTCAACATGGGCGGGCCTGCGCTTCACGTCGCGTACCTGACGGCTGGACTGCGCCCGCGCGGTTACGACACGACGCTCGTCGCCGGGACGCTCGCCCAAGGCGAGGACTCGATGGCGTTCGTCGCCGACGAGCGCGGCGTCGAGGTGATGAAGATCGAGGAGCTCGGGCGCGAGATCTCGCCGCTCCGCGACCTGCTGGCGATCGTCCGGCTCGCGCGCGTGATCCGGCGCGAGCGGCCGCAGATCCTGCACACGCACACCGCCAAGGCAGGCGCCGTCGGCCGGCTGGCGGCGCTCCTGGCCGGGCCAGGGCGGCCGCCCGTGATCGTCCACACCTTTCACGGGCATGTGCTCCACGGCTACTTCGGGCCGGTCCGGTCGCGGCTCTTCCTCGCGCTCGAGCGCTGGCTCGCGGCGCACACGACGGCGCTGATCGCCGTAGGGCCGCAGGTGCGCGACGACCTGGTCGCCCTCGGCGTGGCGCCGGCCGAGCGCTTCACCGTCATCCGCCTCGGGATCGAGCTCGGGGAGCGGGTGCGCCCGGGCGAGAACGGCCGGGTCGAGATGAGGCGCTACCTCGGCGTGCCGCCGGAGCGGTTCGTCGTCGGCTGGGTCGGCCGGATGACGGCAGTCAAGCGCACCGACGACGTCCTGGACGCTTTCAGGCGCCTGCGCGCCCGCGGCGTGGACGCCTGCCTCTGCCTCGTCGGCGACGGTCCGGACCGCGAGCGTCTGGAGCGGCAAGCATCGGAGCTCGGCGTCATCCGCGACACGCTGTTCCTCGGCTACCAGGAGGACGTGGCGCCCTACTACGCAGCGTTCGACGCCCTCGTGCTCCCCTCGGCGAACGAAGGGACGCCGGTGAGCGTGATCGAGGCGCTCGCAGCGGAGACGCCGGTCGTCGCCACGCGCGTGGGCGGCGTGCCGGACGTCGTCCGCGAGGGCGAGGACGGATTCCTCGTCGACGCGGGCGACACCGAGGAGCTGGCCGAGCGCCTCACCCGCCTGGCCCACGACCCGGAGCTGCGGCGACGCTTCGGCGAGTCGGGCCGGGGCCGGGTGCTGAAGCGCTACGCCGTGGAGCGGCTCCTCGACGACGTCGACCGGCTCTACCGCGAGTTGCTCGCCGTCAGTGCGGGAGCCGGGCGAAGACGTCGAACGAGGGCTTCTTCTTGCCGGTCGCCGTGAGGAAGCCGGACTGCCAGCCGAGCGTGATGTTCGTGTCGTCGCGGAGCATGAACCACACCATCATCGCGACCTGCGGGGTCCGCCGGGCGATCCCATACGCCTGCGAGACGTAGCGCGCCTGCGTCAGCAGCGAGACGCCGAACTGACGATCCGGCGGGGTCTGGTACGCGTACTCGGTGAGCCAGATCGGCTTCTTGCCGAAGAGCTTGTTGGCCTGCCTGATCAGGACGTTGATGTTGCCGAGCTCGATCGCGTTGCCCTTCGGCTTCGACGACGGGGACTCCCTCGGGAAGCCGTAGTACGGATGGTGTGCGTATGCGTCGAGCGTCCGCATCCCGGCCTTGCGCGCCGCCGCCATGAACGCGAGCGGCGACATCGACGGCCGGCTCGAGCGGGCCTGGTTGTTCCCGCGCGGCCCGGTCGCCCCGCAGCCCACCTTCTCGCTCGCGAAGTTCGTGAAGTGGACGCCGGTCCAGATCGCGGTGCAGATCTTCGCGTAGCTCTTCGGGCTGACGAACCGGCCGCCGGAGGTCTGCTGGAGCCAGTTCGGGTTGTTCGGCTCGTTCCACGCGAGCCAGTACTTGACCGCAGGCAGATAGCGCTCGTCGTCGTTGTCCGTGTTCGGGATGTAGTGCCCGCTGTAGCGCTCCGCCGCCGCGTACGCGAAGTTGCGGAGGTCGTTGTAGCTCCTGGGCGGGACGTTGCGCGCCTTGCCCCCGTTCGCCCACGACGGCGTGAACAGGATCGTCAACAGGACCCTGATGTTGTTCTGGTCGGCGTAGCGGATCGCCCGGTCGTAGACATCCCAGTCGTAGGCCGGGTCGGCAGGATCCTGTGCGTGCGCAGGCCGCCGCTTCGCGACGTCGTTCCAGTTGAGGTTGATCCGGACGATCTGGACGCGGAGCTGCCGGAGCATCCCGAACGTGTAGACCGGGTTGTCGCGCAGCACCATCGAGTCGTCCTGGAGCCCGACGAGCATGCCCCGGGCGGCCGTGGCCCCCGGTACGGCGAGGCCCGCGGCGACGACGACCGCCGCCGCCAGAACTGCCAGCTGCCTACGCAACGATCGGCTCCCGCTCGTGGGTGCCGAGCATGCGGCGCAGACCCTCTTCCAGCTCGATCCTCGGCTCCCAGCCGAGCAGCTGCTGCGCGCGGGTGATGTCCGGCTGCCGGACCTGCGGGTCGTCGACGGGCAGCGCCTCGTAAACAACCTCGCTCTTCGAGCCGGTGACCCGGAGCACCGTCTCGGCGAGCTCGTTCATCGTGAACTCGTGCGGGTTGCCGAGGTTGACCGGCAGATGCTCGCTGGACTCGGCGAGGAGGACGAGGCCTCCGATCAGGTCGTCCACGTAGCAGAACGACCGGGTTTGCGTCCCGTCCCCGAAGACGGTGAGCGGCTGGCCGTCGATCGCCTGGCGGATGAAGGTCGGGATCGCGCGGCCGTCGTGCGGGCGCATGCGCGGCCCGTAGGTGTTGAAGATCCGGACGATCCTCGTGTCGACGCCCTGCTGGCCGTGGTACGTCATGGTCATCGCCTCTGCATACCGCTTGGCCTCGTCGTACACACCTCGCGGGCCGATCGGATTGACGTTCCCCCAGTAGGTCTCGGGCTGCGGGTGAACCTGGGGATCGCCGTAGACCTCGCTCGTCGACGCGAGCAGGAACCGCGCGCGCTTCCACTTCGCCAGGCCGAGCGCGTTGTGCGTCCCGTAGGAGCCGACCTTGAGGGAGGCGAGCGGCTGGCGCAGGTAGTCGATCGGGCTGGCGAGCGCCGCGAGGTGGTAGACGACGTCGACCGGCTCATCGATCTCGATCGGGTCGGTCACGTCGTGGTAGAGGAAGACGAACTGGTCGCTGCGGATGTGCTCGAGGTTGCGCAGCGAGCTCGTCTGCAGGTTGTCGACGCAGATGACTCGGTGGTCGCGGCTGATCAGGTAGTCGCAGAGGTGCGAACCGAGGAAGCCTGCGCCACCGGTGAC
The DNA here is from genome assembly GCA_963817105.1 of uncultured Actinomycetes bacterium. GTDB lineage: Bacteria > Actinomycetota > Thermoleophilia > Gaiellales > Gaiellaceae > 3-1-20CM-4-69-9. The sequence continues at coordinate 646,360 of CAWFNA010000008.1, read as the reverse complement.
GACAGCCGTCGGCATCGGGCGGATGCTACCGACGCCCCTTTCGGACAGTCGCAATCCTTACTGGGCCTTTACAGGAAGGCATCTCCGAGCGTTTGAGACGGCACTCCAGGTGCTTTGTTGGACAGTTCGCGCTGCCCTTGCACATCCCTTACGGACGGTTCCTGGTCGCTACCGCAGGTCCTTGTTCGACTCCATGTCGAACCACATCGCGAAGAGGGTGAACTGCGACCCGAACGTGAGCAGCAGCGCGACGAGCACGACCGTCGCGACCGAGACCTCGTTGCCGAGGATCCGGAGCACCGTCTCCGCGATGCCGAGGCCGAGCCCCACGATCGTCATCAGGAAACCGAGCGCGTAGAACAGCACCAGCGGGTGGAAGTCGCGGATCACGTACTTCTCGCGCATCCGCCAGAAGAAGCCCTTGATCAGGAGCCAGGAGATCCGCGGCACGACGCGGCGGTACCGGATTCCCGACGTCTCGCCGACCCCGTACACCGGACGCGCGGTCACGTCTCGGACGCGCGCGTTCCAGACGTTGAGGTGGACGAGCATGTCGTTCGGAAAGCCGTAGCCGCGATAGACGCGGTCGAGGTCGAGCTGCTCCAGGATCTCCCGGCTCGCGGCCGTGTAGCCGGACTGCGAGTCGGCGACGTGCCAGTAGCCCGACGCGATCTTGGTCAGGAACGACAGCACCGCGTTGCCGAGGTAGCGGGTGCGGGGGATCGCCTGCCAGGCTTCGCCCGAGAAGAGCCGGTTCGCCTTCGTGTAGTCGACGTCGCCGCGCGCGACCGGCGCGGCGATCCTCTCCAGCTCGGCGGGGTCCATCTGGTTGTCGGCGGCCATCACGCAGGCCACGTCGACGCCGTCGGCGACGGCGCGCTGGTAGCCCGTCACGATCGCGCCGCCGACGCCCTCGTTTCGCTCGTGTGAGATCACCTCGACGCGCCCGTCGCTCGCCGCGCGGGCGGCTGCCACCGTCCCGTCCTTCGACGCGTCGTCGACGACGTAGATCCGGTCGACGAAGCCCGGGATACCGCGGATCGTCTCCCCGACGAGCGCCTCCTCGTCGTGGGCGGGGACGACAACCGCCACCGACTTGCCGTCCAGCATGGCTAGCCGCGGGTGCGCCGGGCGACCGGCTCCCAGGCGAGCGCCGCGATCAGGCCGATCAGCAGCCCGATGAAGCCGCCGACGACCGTCGAGTTGCGGCGGCTCCGGGCCGTCGTCTTGACCGCCACGGCTCGGGTCAGCAGCGTCGGCCGCTCGACCTCCTGTGCCTGCGCGAGCAGCTGCTGGGCCTGCAGCTGGTCCTGGAGGACGTCGTTCAACTGGATCCCGAGGACGCCCTTGAGCGTGGCGTCCCCGGCGCCGGCGGAGAGGCGCCGGATCGTGTCCAGCTGCTGCTGATCGCTCGCGATCCGGGTCTTCAGCAGCTCGATCTTCTGACGCGCCAGCGGCGCCAGGCGCGCGACCACCTGCCGCGCGAGCGAGTTCGCCGCCCGCGTCGCGCGCCGGCGCGTGGACGCCGTCGCGTTGATCCGGACGAGCGGGTTCGCCGACGCGCGCTGCGCGGCGGTCAGGCCGGTCGAGGAGGAGATCGACTTGCTGGAGATCCCGCCGCGGATCGAGTCGGGGCTCGTTCCCGCCGCCGCCGCCGCCGCGTCGATGAACTCCTCGGAGTGGATGAGCGCGTTCACCGTGGAGGGATTGGTCTGCGGCGAGGAGAGCTGGATGTTCCCGATGATGCTGTAGGGCGTCCCGAGGTAGATCGTCGAGCTTCCCCTGAACTTCTGCGTGCCGCCGAGGGAGATCGCGTAGCCGATCAGCGCCCCGGCGATCAGGCCCACGAGCGGCAGCCACCAGTGCGCGACGATCGAGCGCCAGTAGCGGCCGAGGTCGACCTCCTGCTCGGCCTCCACGTCGGTCATCGCGTCGCGACTCTAGTGGACGCCCATTCCCATTGGGCTCGCAAGCCGTCCTCGAGGGAGGTGGTCGCGTGCCAGCCGAGCTCCTGCTCGATCCTGCCGGTGTCCGCGGCGATGCGCCGGACATCCCCCTTCGCGTCCGGCTGCTCGACGACGTCGAGCGACCGGCCGGAAACCCGCTCCAGCGCCGCGATCGCCTCTCGCATCGTCGCCTCGGCGCCGCCGCCGACGTTGTAGAGCGCGCCGCTCGGCGCGCCCTCCATCGCGAGAAGGGTCGCCTGGACGCCGTCGGCGACGTAGGTGAACGTGCGGGATTGAAGGCCGTCGCCGTAGAGCTCGAACGACGCCCCTTGCACGAGCGCCTCGATCAGACGCGCGAACGCCATGTCCGGACGCTGACGGGGCCCGAAGAACGTGAAGTAGCGCAAGACGACGACGTCGAGCCCGAACGAGCGCGCGTACGCACGACCAAGGTGCTCGCAGCCGAGCTTCGTGATCCCGTACGGGGAGTGCGGACGCGGCTCGACAGCCTCAGGCGTCGGATACGTCTCGGCGTCGCCGTAGACGGAGGAGGACGACGCGAAGACCACGCGGACGCCGGCACGCGCCGCCGCCTCGAACACGCGCCGAGAGGCGATCAGGTTGTGCCGCGCGTAGTCATCGAAGACAGCGCCGAAACTGCGCACCCCGGGCTGGCCCGCGAGGTGGAAGACGCCGTCGACATCGTCGAGCGGCAGGTCTTCCTCGGCGAGGTCGAGGCGGGTGACGGCGAAGCCGGCCGCGTTCTCCTCTTTGAGCGCGGGGTCGTAGTAGTCCGTGAAGGAGTCGATCGCGACGACGTCGTGTCCCTGCTCGTCGAGCGCCTCCGTGAGGTGGGAGCCGATAAAGCCCGCCGCTCCAGTGACGACGTATCTCACTCCGTGCGCGCGAGCGGCTTGAGGCTACCGTCGCCGTTCTTCGTCAGGCTCAGGTCGGCGAAGAAGCGCGTCATGACGATGCCCTCGCGGAAGTCGCCGAGGCGCGGCTCGGGACGCTCGCCGCGCGCGAGCGCCAGCGCCAGCTCGGGATAGCGGCCGCCGGCGGCAAGGGGCAGCGGAAAGCCGCCGCCGAAGCGCGGGTTGATGTCGGTGACGAGATGCGTGCCGTCGGGCTCGCGGAAGCACTGGACGTTGGCCGGGCCCACGAGGCCGAGCGTCTCCGCGACTTCACAGCCGAACCGGATCAGCGTCTCGTCCCTGATCGTCATTCCCTTGATCGACTCCCCGCCCTTGGACTCGATCATCGTGCGCGGGATCGCGTTCAGGCACCGCCCCTCGAGGTCGCAGAAGACGTCGATCGAGAACTCCTCACCGGCGAGGCACGCCTGCACGATCGAGTCGACGGGCGTGTAGCGCAGGAAGAAGTCCAGCTCCGCGCGATCCGCGGCCCGGTAGATGTGGCGCGACCCGAACCCCGTCCGCGCCTTCACGAGCAGCGGGAAGCCGACGCCGTCGGGCACGTCCCCGGGGAGCCAGGTTGGCGGCGAGGGAATGCCGCGCTCTTCGAGCATGACGTGGCAGAGGTACTTGTCCGCGAGCCGCTCGACGAGGTCGGCGCCCGGCAGGAGGACGAGTGCGCCGAGCTCGTCTCCCGACCGCGCCAGGATCGCCTGGTCGAGGTCCGTGAGCGGCACGACGAGCCTGACGTCGTGCGCGTCGACGAGGCGCCGCAGGGCCGGGACGTAGTCCTCGTCGTCGATCCGGGGAACGAGCTCGTGCCGGTCGGCGTGGTAGAGCGCCGGCGCGAGCGGGTTCGCGTCCGCCGCGATCGTGGTCGCCCCGGCGCGTCGGAACGCCCCGACGATGTCGACCCGCTGGCCGGCGCACGTAAACAGGACGGCGGTCACGGCGCCAGCCTAGTTTGCGAGCTCCATCAGGAGGTCACGGTAGCGCCCGACGGCGACCGACCGGTCGGCCTCGCGCTCCACCCACTCACGGCCCCGCGCACCCATCGCGTCGAGGTCGTAGACGCCGTCGTGGGCGTCCCGGATCGCCCGGGCGAGCAGCTCCGGCCGCCCGGGTGGGACGACGATCCCGCAGCCGGCGGCCTCCACCACCTGCGCCGTCTCGCTCTCACGGTCCGCCGCCGCGATCACGGGGCGGCCGACGGCGAGGATCCCGTAGAGGCGACTCGGCACGACGTAGCCGGCGAGCCCGGGCGCGAGCCCGACGACGTGGATGTCGGCCGCGGAGAGCGACTGCGGCAGCACGCGGCGGTTCTGGTAGTAGAGGAAGCTGACCTGCTGCACGTCGAGCAGCTCGGCGAGGGCGATCAGCTCCGCGTGGCGAGCCCCGGCACCGATGATCGTGATCGCGAGGTCGTCCAGGTCGCGCAGGAACGTCGCGGCGCGGACGAGCGAGTCGAGGTCCTGCGCGTGGCCGACGTTGCCCGAGTGCATGACGACGAAGCGCCGGTCGAAGCCGAGCTCCCGCGCCCACTGGGTCTCCTTGCCGAGCGGCCGGAGACGGTCGGTGTCGACCCAGTTCGGGATCACTCGCAGGCGCTCCGGCCGCGCGCCCTTGTCCTCGAGCCGCCGCCGCATCGTCTCGCCGATCGCGACGATCCGGTCGGCGCGGCGCAGGTACACGGAGACGAGCGCGCGCAGAACGCCCATCAGCACCGGGTTCTCGAGCCGCTTCAGCTGGACCGCGATCTCGGGGAAGACGTCCTGGCTGATCACGACCAGGGGCGCGCGGTAGCGGCGGGCCACGAGCAGCGCGATGTCGGCGACGACGGGCGGGTCGGTCATGCAGAGGACGACGTCCGGGGTGGCGCCCCGCAGGCCGTGGACGAGCGCGTTCGAGAGGTAGCTCGCATAGTTCGAGGCGCGGGCGAGAATCTGCGAGCGCTCGTAGGAGGTCGAGGGCACGCGCACGATCTCGACCCCGTTGTGGACGACGTGCCGCGGCTCCGTCTCGTGGCCGTGCAGGACGGCCGTCACCACCTTCAGCTCGGCCTCGTCCGCGAGCGCCTCGCAGAGCTCGGTCAGCAGCTGCGCCGTCGCCTCGATCCCCGGCCAGTAGTACTGGTTGAACACGAGGATTCGCGGCTTGCGGGTGGCCGGCATCCGCGCAACGCTAGCGTTGAGTGTCCCTTCCAGTGATGCAGCCGGAGTTCTGGGTCGCGAGCACCAAGCCAGAGGCCCCACTTGTCCGCGGGCAAGGCTGGCTGCCTTGGCAAGGGCGAGGGAGGACTCTGGCGCCGCGTGATCGCGGGCCAGAAGCCGGCATGTATCGCTGGGAGGGACACTAGGTGGAAGACACGGCCGCTCCGGATCCTGTTCGCCGCGCCGGCCTGGGCGCCCTCACGGGCGTTCGGCGGGCCTGTCGTCGCGGCGGGGGAGCTGATCCGCCGCCTCGTCGCGCGCGGGCACGAGGTGGACGTCGTGACGACGACGATCCTCGACCTCCATCAGCGGCCCGCGGCGCGCTCCCACGTCGACGTCGTGGAGGGCGCCACCGTCCACTACCTGGCGACGCCGGTGCGCTACCGCTGGATGGGCATCACGCCGACCCTGCCGGTCGCGCTCCAGCGCCTGACGAGGCCTGACGCCGCACACGTGTTCGGCTTCCGCGACCCTGTCACCACGGGCACGGCAGCCTGGTGCCGCCTCAGGCGGATCCCCTATGTCTTCGAGCCGCTCGGGATGTTCCAGCCGCGGCTCCGCAAGGTGCTGCTCAAGCGGGCGCTCGACTCGTCGCTCTACCGGGGCGTCGCGCGCGGCGCGGCCGCCGTCGTCGTCGCCTCGGAGCGAGAACGGGACGACGTCGTCGCGTGCGGCGTCCCGGCGGACAAGGTGCACGTGCGCGGCAACGGGTTCCCCGAGGCCGTCGAGAACGGATCGAACGGCGACCTCCGCGCGCGCCTCGGGATCCCGGGCGACGCGCCGCTCGTCCTCTACGTCGGCCGCATCGCGGCCGGGAAGGGGATCGATCACCTCCTCGCGGCGATGCAGGAGCTGCCGGAGGCACATCTCGTGATCGCCGGCCCGGACGACCGGCACGGGGTCTCCACCGCCGCCGAGCGCGTGCACACGTTGCCGATGAGCGAGGAGCCGCCGCGCCACCTCTACCCGCAGGCGGACGTCTTCGTCCTCGCCTCCGAGGGAGAGAGCTTCGGCATGGTCGCCGCCGAGGCGGCCGCCGCAGGCACTCCCGTGATCGTGTCCGACCGGTGCGGCATCGCCGGCTTCTTCGAGGACGGCGAGGCGCTGGTCGTGCCGTACGAGCGCCGGGCGGTGATCGACGCGATCCGCAGCGTCCTCTCCGACGACGATTTGCGCGACCGGCTTGCGCGCGGCGGGCCGGTGGCCGCACGACGCACCTCCTGGGACCGCGTCGTCGACGCGCAGGAGTCGATCTACCGCGAGATCGCCTCGGCTACCGCCGCGACGAACGCGTCCACCGACGCGTCGTAGTCCCAGGCCCGTACGAGCTCGCGCGACCGCTCTCCCGTGCGCCGGCGCAGGTCGGCGTCCCCGGCGAGCTTCCGCAGCGCCTCGGCCGCGGCGGCCACGTCGTCCGCGGGGACCAGGAACCCGTTCTCGCCGTCGCGCAGAAGGTCGTGCGCGGCGCCGACGCGGTCCGAGAGGACGAGCGGCAGGCCCGACGCCGCGGCCTCGTTGACGACGACGCCCCACGTCTCGTGCCGGGACAGCAGCGCGAAGACATCGGCGTCGACGTACTGCTGCGCGAGCTCCTCTTCGGTCAGGTCGCCGAGGACCGTGGCCAGGGGCTCGAGGCGATCGCGCTCCGGGCCGTCGCCCGCCAGCACGAGCCTGACGCCCGCCTCGGCGCAGGCGCGGCCGAGCACGTCGAACGCCTTCTCGCGGACGAGGCGGCCGACCGAGAGCACGACGACGTCGTCGTGCGGCCGCCGGGCGGCTCCGCTCGCGCGCTCGATCCAGCGGCCGACGTCGATCGTGTTCGCGAAGAAGCGGACCCGCTCGGGCGGCGCGCCCGGGCCACCAGGGACGCGCGCGCCAGGCTCCCGACGGCCAGGTAGCTGCGGGCGTGGGCGATCAGGCGCGGGACGACGGCGCCCTTGACCGTCCGGCGCCAGCCCGCGCGCGGCCCTGCGTCGTGGCTCTCGACCAGGAGCACGTACGGCACGCCGCGGGCCCGGCACCACGCGAACGCCGCCTGCGAGGCGAGCGTGCTCCAGCCGGAGACGACGACGACGTCCGGCCGGGCTGCCCGGAGGGCGCCGAAGATCCCGAGCGTGATCGGGTAGTCGTGGCGGAGGACGCGCGACGCGCCCGGGAGCCGCGGCCCCTCGAGGAAGACGGCCTCGTGCCGCAGGGGAACGGCCCAGTGCCGGCGCGCGACCGTCTGCGCCGCGTAGACGACCGTGAGGTCGACCTCCGGCCGCTCGGCGATCCGGTCGAACAGCGGCGCGCGATAGGGCGTCGGCTCCGGCGAGACGACCGTCACGCGCGTGGTGCCGAGCTGCGCGAGCCAGCCGGCGGCCCGGCGCCGGGCTGCGCGCCGGTCGACCAGGCGCCGGCCCCGGCGCACGACCAGGCCCGGCGTGACGCGCCGCAGCGAGCGGGCGGCGGCCTCGCGCACCTCGCCGTCGACGCCGTAGCGCGCCTCGAACGCCGCCAGCAGCCTCTGGAACGCCGCCCGGTCGGTCAGCCGCCACGCGCCCTCGCGCTCCTCGGCGGAGAGCTCGGGGGCGACACGCTCGATCTCGCGGAGGGCGACCTGGCGGCGGAACTCCTGCTGGAGGTCGGCTCGCCGGATCGAGGCCTGGCCGGGGTGCGCGCGCTTGAGGACGAGCGCGTCGGCGAGGTTGGCTCCGTCGACGTGCTCGAGCAGGCGCGTCCACAGGTCGTAGTCCTCGCTCTCGGCGTAGGACGGGTCGTAGCGCAGCCCGTGGTCGTCCAGCCGCGCCCGCTCGAGCAGCACGGTCGGGTGGAAGAACGGCGAGCTGAACAGCGCCAGCCAGCGCACCGCCCGCGGGCCGAGCGGGCCCCGGTGCAGGTCGCCGACGGCACCGTCCTCGTCCAGGTCGAGCACGGCCGAGCCGAGCACGCCGAGCCGGGGCTCGGCCTCGAGTCGCGCGACCTGGAGCTCCAGGCGCTCCGGCAGCGCGACGTCGTCGGAGTCGAGCCGCGCGACGTAGCGCCCGCCTGCCTCCTCGAGCCCACGGTTGAGCGACGCGGCGAGCCCGAGCCGCTCGTCGTTCCGCAGCACGGTCAGGCGGGCGTCGTCCACGGCGTCGAGGAGGGCGGGCGTCGAGTCCGTCGACGCGTCGTCCACCACGATCAGCTCGAGGTCGGAGAGCGTCTGGCGCAGGACGCTCTCGACCGCCGTGCCGACGTACTGGGCGTCGTCGTGGACCGACATCAGCACGGAGACGAGCGGCACGGGCGTTAGCGTACGGCCGTGCCGACGACCGGGCTTCCGTCAGTGGATCTCGTGGTCGCCTCGGTCGACCGCGTCGAGCAGCTCGGCCGGTTGCTCGCGTCGCTCGAGGAGCAGACGCACGACCGCTTCCGCGTCCTGCTCGTCGACCAGAACGACGACGGGCGGCTGGACGACGTGGTGCGCGGGCACGCAAGCCTGCGGATCGAGCGCCTCCACTCGGCCCGGGGCCTGTCGCGCGCACGCAATGTCGCGCTCCCGCACGTCGACGCGGAGCTCGTCGCCTTCCCGGACGACGACTGCATCTACCCGGCTGACCTGCTCGAGCGGGTCTCCGGACAGTTCGCAGCGGCGGCGACCCTCGACGGGCTCACCGGCCGGGAGGTCGACCCGGCGGGCAGCTCCTCCCCGGCGTGGGCGGACGAGCCCGCCCGCCTGACGCTCGACAACCTCTGGAACCGGGCGATCTCCTTCACGATCTTCCTGCGGGCGGAGCTCGTGCGGCGCGTCGGCCCCTTCGACGAGGAGCTCGGGCTCGGCTCCGGCACGGCCTGGTCCTCGGGCGAGGAGACGGAGTACCTCGTGCGCGCGGTCGCTGGCGGCGCGAGGATCGACTACGACCCGGCGCTGACCGTGATCCACGACGCCAAGCCGCTCGGCGACTCGATCGGCGCGCGCGAGGGCGCGAGCATCGGCTACATCCTGCGCAAGCACCGGTACCCGAAGCGCGTGGTGACGCGGATGCTGGTCCGCCCGGCGGGCGGGGCCGTGCTCGCGTTCGCGGCACGCGACCGGGCGCGCGCCCGCTTCCAGCTCGACACGCTGCGCGGGCGGCTGCGCGGCTACCGGTCATGAGGCGCCCGCGCCTCGCGTCGCAGGCCGCTCAGGGACTCCGGAGCGCGCGCGGCACGGCACGACGCGGCAAGCAGGTGCAGCGCTATCTGCAGGAGCACGAGTCCCGCAAGCTCCAGCTCGGCGCAGCGCAGAACATCCGGCCCGGCTGGCTCAACACCGACCTCCACGACTACGGCCGCCGCGGCGACCTCGTCCACCTGGACGCGCGCAAGCGCTTCCCGCTCCCCGACGCGTCGTTCGACCTCGTCTTCTCGGAGCACATGATCGAGCACCTGACGTACGCGGAGGGGCAGCGCTGCCTCCACGAGTGCCTGCGCGTCCTGCGGCCGGGCGGGGCGATCCGGATCGCGACGCCCTCGCTCGAGCGGCTGGCGCGGCTATACGACGCCGCGCCGACCGAGGTGCAGGCGCGGTACGTGCGCTGGGCGGTCGACACGCTCGAGCCCGACGGCGACGCCTACCTGCCCGGCTTCGTCGTGAACAACTTCTTCCGCTCCTGGGGTCACCGCTTCGTCTACGACCCCGAGACCCTGCACCAGGCGCTGTCGGAGGCCGGCTTCGTCGACGTCGAGGAGCGAGCGATCGGCGAGAGCCCGCATCCGGAGCTGTCGGGGCTCGAGCGCCATCTCGCCGAGGTGCCCGACCTGAACGAGTACGAGACGTTCGTGCTCGAGGCGCGGCGCCCCTAGCGAGCAAGCAGCTCGGAGAAGAGCGCCGCGTGGCGGTCGAGCCACGGCTCGAGCGCGAAGCGCTCGACTGCCCGGCGCCGCGCTGCCGTCGCGTAGCGCTCGCGCTCGGCAAGCACTCGGCGGACGGCGTCCGCGAACGCCTCGGCAGACGGCGGCTCGTCGTGCTCCCAGCTCTCCGGATGCGGGACGCCGATGCCCGCCTCGTCGCCGACGAGCTCGACCGTGCCCCCGCTCGCGGCATAGACGACCGGGAGGCCGCAGGACATCGCCTCGATCACCGACGTCGGGCAGGGATCCAGCACCTTCGTGTGCAGGAGGACGTCGGCGCGGCGGAAGAGCGCCGGCGCCTCGCTCTGCGCGTACCGGCCGGTGAAGTCGACACGGCCGTCGAGCCCGAGCTCGCGCAGCAGGGGTGCCGGGTCGGACGGGAGCCTGCCCGTGACGATCAGCCTCGCATCGGGCAGGTGGGCGAGCGTGCGGAGCGCCGCCTCCAGCCGGTACGCCTGCGTCTGGTCTCCCGCCAGCAGGAGGACGGGACCGTCGCCGGACGGCGGCTCACCGCGGCGCGAACCGCTCGACGTCGACGGCGTTGTAGAGCACCTCCCACGAGCCGCGCGGCTCGCCGAGGAACTCGTCCGCCGAGCGCCGGCAGAACTCGCTCTGGTAGAGCACGTGGTCGGCGGCGAGCAGCGCACGCCTGAAGCGGGCGTTGATCGCCTCGGTCTCCGCGCCCGCCCAGCCCGGGTAGGCGACCCCGCTCTGGTTGACGGCGACCGGGATGCGGCGCCGGCCGGCGAGCGACAGGAGCGGCCCGAGGTCGCGGGGCAGCCACGTCGAGCCGAGGTAGAGCAGCGAGAAGTCGGTGGGGCTGTTCGGGAAGCGCTCCGCCAGCCGCTGGAACTTCCCCGAGCCGCCGGCGACCGGCTCGCCCGGCGCCGGCACGACGTCGTGCCCGTAGAAGACCCGCAGCAGCCCCGGCTCGCGCCGGCGTCGCAGCAGGAGGCGCGCCCAGCGCGCGGCGCCGCGGCCGTACCGCCCGACGCGCGCACCGTCAATCGCCACGGCTGACGAACCCTTCGAGGAGCTCGGCCCAGAGCGGATCGAGCCGCTCCTCGGCATGTGCCTCGGCGGTCGCGCGACCGCGGACACGCAGCAGCTCGCGAAGCGCCGAGTCCGCACGGATCCGCTCCACGGCCGAAGCGAGCGCGTCCACGTCGTCCACGTCGGCGAGCAGCCCGTTCTCCCCGTCGACGACGAGCTCGGTCGCCTGGCCGACGCGCGTGCTGACGAGCGGCACGCCGCTCGACATCGACTCGAGCACGGCCTTCGGGCCGCCCTCCTGGCGCGACGTCACCAGGCACACGTCGACGGCGTGGTAGGCGCGCACGAGCTCGTCCCGCGACTCCAGCAGCACGTGGCAGCACGGGACGCCGAGCCGCTCCAGCTCACGGCGGACGTATCCGCGCGCCGGGCCGGTCAGCAGGACGAACAGCTCCGGGATCGCAGCCCGGGCTCGCTCCACGACGGCGACGAACGTGTCGGGGCCCTTCAGCAGCTTCGGCTCCAGGCCGTCGTCCATGCCGACGCCGTCCTTCAGGAACGAGCCGACCACGAAGGCGGTCGTAGGAACGTCGAAAGTCGCACGCGCATCGCCGTTCCCGAGTGGGAAGCGCTCGAGGTCGACGCCGATCGGAATCTTGAAGACGCGGTCGTCCGCGACGCCGGTGCCGACGACGAGCTCGCGCATCTCCTCGTGCGTGACCTGCACTCGCGCGATGGAATCCGCGTGCCGGCGCAGCGCCTCGTACGCGCGGTCGAACTCCGGATAGCCGTCGGTGCCGGGGCGGCCGTGGAAGTAGCTGAGCCCGATCCTGTGCGATGACTCGAGCCAACGGGGCTGCAGCGCGTTGAAGTGGTTGTGCTGGAACACCGATTGTCGCCGGCGGAGCCGCAGCAGCCGGTTGTCGCCCACCTCGTAGCCGAGGCGCGTCGCCGTGGCGACGAGCCGGGCGCGGTCGTCGTCGATCGACCACCCGAGCCGGTCGCCGACGACGAAGAGCCGGGAGAAGCGCGTCACGCCGACAGCGCTTCGAGGTAGCGGTCGGCGACGTCGGCAAGTGACGGGATCCGGATCGCGTCGCGGCGCCGGTCGAGCTCGGCACGGAGTTGGGCCAGCACGTCGGGGAGCTCCTCCGCGTCGTCGAAGCCGATGCCCCCCGCCCCGACGAGCTCCGGATGGCCTCCGCTTCGAAGGAATGCCGCCGGCAGGCCGCAGGCAAGCCCCTCGAGCAGCGCGTTCGAGCACGGGTCGTCCCGGCTCGGCGCCAGGTAGACGTCGTGCGCGCGCAGGAGATCCGCCAGAGGACCGGATGCGAGCGGGCCGACGACGCGGACGTGCTCGAACGTCGCCTGCGTCTGGCCGGCGAAGGTGAGCTCGTGCTCGTCGAAGTCGAGATTGCGGTCCAGCCACGTCAGGACGTCCGAGCCCTTGCGCGGGTTGTCCGACCAGCTGGTCGTGATCACGCGCAGCCGGTCGTGCGGCTCGCGCGCCTGCGGGGGATGGAAGATCGCCGGGTCGACCGTGTTGTGGATCACGGTCGGGTTGTGCAGCTCGAGCTCCAGCTCCGCGTGCTTCTCGAGGCTGTAGCGGGACTGGAGGATCGTCACGTCCGCGAGCGCATTGATCGCGACGATCCGCCGGTCCGTCCCGTCGTCGAAGCCGCGGTACGCGCCCACTGGCCCGTCGACGCGGTGCACGAAGCGCACACCCCGACGAGCGGAGCGTCGCAGGCGCGCAAAATCGAAGTTGAAGGAGTTGTAGAGGCACATCGGCGTCTTGCCCGACAGCCGGTTTCGCTCGATCGCCAGACCGCGGCGCCCGAGCTCACCCATGAGCGCGATGAGGAACTGGTTCCCGCCGCCGTAGGGCGGCTCGTGGAACTCGTGGAACACGGCGAGGTCGCTCCGGGCGGTCCGCGTCCGGATCAGGTCGCGCTCCGTCTCGAGGCGCCTCAACAGGAGTCTCGCGAATCCCCGTGCTCCCACGGCCGATGATTCTCGCGACTTGCAGCGTCTGGACTTGCCGGTAGCATCGGCCGGTCGTTAGGGGTCTGCAAGAAGGCCTGCACAGAAGAGGAAAAGGAGTCTCATGCGTTTCACCCGCCTACTGCTGCTCTTGGCGGCAGCCGCTGCGATCGCTGGAATCGCGGTCCCGAAGGCGAGCGCGCTCGCCTTCGACGACAGTTCGTGCCCGTACATCCCGGGCACGCTCATCAAACTTTGCCCTCAGGGCCAGGTCGGCAAGCCGTACTCCTACCAGCTCAAGGGCCGTGTGGGCACCGGCTGTGTCCCGTACGTGAGGTTCGAAGCGATCGGCACCCTGCCGCCGGGCGTGACGCTCGCCGCCAACGGCACGTTCAGCGGTACGCCGACGCAGTCCGGTCAGTGGACGTTCTGGGTCTCGATGCACGACATCCCGCACGAAGAGGGAGGCATCTTCTGGTGCTCTGACGCCGCTCACTCGGAAGAGCAGTTCCGGATCGTGATCGCCCAGGGGCTTTCGATCGTCCAGTCCGAGAGCACGCTGCCGGTCGGGCAGCTGAATGCGGCTTACAGCATGCAGTTCACGACCGCGGGCGGCGGAACGCCGACCTGGACCGTCTCGTCGGGGTCGCTGCCAGCCGGGCTCACGCTCAACGGCTCGACCGGCCTGCTCTCCGGCGCACCGACGGCCACGGGCGACTTCAGCTTCCAGATCACGGCGAGCGACGGCAGCCTCTCCGACACGCAGACCTACTCGCTGAGCGTTGTCGAGCCCCTGCGGCTCACCGGGAAGGCTCCGGCCGGGGAGGTCGGGATCCCGTTCCGGCTCGCGCCGCAGGCTGCGGGCGGCCGGCCGGGCTACACGTACGCAGTGGACGGCACGCTTCCGGCCGGGCTGACGATCGACCCGGCGACGGGCGCGATCAGCGGGACGCCGACGACTCCGGGCAACTCGACGGCGACCCTGAAGGTCACCGACTCGCTCGGGCTCACGAGCACGCTGCCGCTCCGCTTCTCGATCGCCTCGAGGCTCCTCGTCACGCGGGGGCCGCTCAAGCAGGCGACGGTCGGGAAGCGGTACCGCGCCTTCCTGCGGTCGACCGGCGGCGTCGCCCCGCGCAAGTGGACGCTCCTCGGCGGCGTGCCGGGCTTCCTGCCGCCGGGCCTGAAGCTCAACGCCAAGACGGGCGAGATCTCCGGGACGCCGACGAAGGCGGGCGTCTACCGCCTGCGCTTCCAGGTCGAGGACGCCCTCGGCGTGCACTCCTCGGCCGGCTTCGTCCTCAAGGTGGCGAAGACGACGAAATGAGCTGCCAGAGCGCGTCGGTGTAGCGCTCCCACGAGTAGCTCCGCTCCACCTCTTCGCGGGCGCGGGTGCCGATTGCAGCAGCGGCATCCGCGCCCGCGAGCAATTCGAGGATCGCCCGTTCGAGGGCGTCGGCGTCGCCGGGGTCGACCAGCCGGCAGTTGACGCCGTCCTCGAGCGAGTACCCGGTCGCGATCGCATCCGTTCGCGACACGACGACGGGCTTGGCCATGGCCATCGCCTGCAGCAGGGTCGTCGTCGCGCCCGAGTAGCTGTTGTCGCGAACCGGGAGCGCGACCACACGCGCACGTGCCAGACGGTCGCGGACCGCGTGGAGCGGGATGTCCGTCTCCAGCACGACGTTCGCGGGCAGCGCGTCCAGCGTCCGGGCGTGGTCGGCGGAGGCGACGATGCGCAGGCGCAGCTCCGGGTGGCGCTCGGCGATGCGGACCAGCAGGCCGAAGTCGCGGCGCGGATCCGCGCCGATCGAGACGACGTCCGCATCCGGCTCGCGCGGCTGCGGGCCGAAGGCTTCGGTGTCGACCCCGAACGGGACGAAGACGACGGGCGGCGGGTCGGGAGCGAGCCACTCGCGGAGCAGGTCGACCTCGCTCGCCGCGTACGAGACGATCGAGCTACAGGCCTGCAAGGCCTCCGTGTACCGGCGGCGCATCCGCTCGCCCCGCAGCTGGACGAGCCGTTCCGGGAGGCCGATCGCCGTGTAGACGACCGGCGGGCGCACGAGGCGAGCCCGCTTCAGCAGGATCAACGGGATCCCGACGGTGTCGACGGTCGAGAAGACGACGTCGGACGCGTTGATCGCGCGCAGGGAGCCGAGGATCGACGCGAAGTCGCCGCCGTAGCCGCCGGTGCGTTGGAGGATCGCCCTGATCGCCCGGGACGCTACCCGCGCCCAGACGGGCGGCCGCGCGCGCTCGAGGTTGTGCCGGATCTCGGCTCCGCGGCCCTCGATCTCGTCGAGCCCGAAGAGCCGGTACCGCTCCGGCGAGCCGGGCGGAGCGGCAAGCGCAGCGCGGCGCTCGGGGGCGTCGCGGAAGGCGTAGAAGACCCGGAGGGCCACCGGCACACCGTAGAGAACCGCGTCGTTAAGGTTGCCGCGATGCATCGCAAGCGCACACGCTTCGCCGCCCGCGTGCACCGCGTCGCCGCCGCGCTCGAGCGGAAGGGCGTGGTCGCGACCTACGAGGTGCACGACCGCCTGCTCGCCAACCGCGGCTCACGTCGGCGCTACGAGCACGCACGCCCGACCCTCGACGGCGCGCAGCAGGAGATCGTCGACAAGCTGCGGGTCGAGGGCTATGCGACGAGGCCCTTCTCCGACGTGATCCCGGGCGACGACGCCTGGCAGGAGATCGCGCGCGAGGCCGACCGCTTCGTCGCCGAGACCGAGGGGGAGCTCGCGCGCGAGCACGAGGGCGCCGAGAGCACGCTCCGGCGCCGCCAGGGCAAGGAGTTCGTCGTCCGCAAGTACGCGTACGAGGTCGAGCTCGGCCTCGACGATCCGTGGCTCCGGCTCGGCCTGAGCCCGCGGCTGCTCGACATCGCGAACACGTACCTCGGCATGTGGGCGAAGCTCGAGTACGTCGACGTCTGGTACACGCCGCCCGCCGACGAGGGAGAGCGCCGCTCATCGCAACGCTGGCATCGCGACTTCAACGACCGGCACCTGCTGAAGGCCTTCCTCTACCTCGTCGACGTCGACGAGGACGCCGGGCCGTTCGAGTACGTCCCTCGCACCGCGCCGGGGAACGAGCTCGACCACTTCTGGCCGTGGCGGCCGCTCGGGGAGAACTACCCGCCCGACGACGAGTTCGCGGCCAAGGTCGCCGATCGGGCCGTCACCTTCACGGCACCGAAGGGCACGCTCATCTTCTGCAACACGTGCGGCTTCCACCGCGGCGGCTTCGCGACCGGGAAGCCGCGCGTGCTGGCGACTGTCACCTACTCCTCGCCGGCCTCGCTCGCGTCGCTCACCGAGCGCAACTTCAGCATCCGCAGCGACGGCTCGAACGGGCTCGCGCCGCAGCAGCGGTACGCGCTCAGCTGAAGAACGGCGACGCGTCGACGGTGACGAGCTCGCCGCGCATGTACTTCTCCTGCTTCCACGCGGACTCTGCGGGACCCTGGCGGCGGAGGAGCCGGCGCTTGGCTGCGCCGATCCACGTGCGGTCGTGCAGGCCGCTCTCCATCAGGATCGGTCGCGGCGCCGGGGCGTCCGAGTCGAGGCTCGAACGGGGCACGAAGCAGAGATGGAGGCAGCGCAGCGGGGTCTCCTCCCATGTGAGCCGCTCGGAGATGTTGTCGACCGACCCGTCGTCGTAGCCGGGGCGGAACGCGATCGTGCCGCCGTGGAGCCGCTCGGAGCCGTCTCCGGCCCAGGAGTCGATCGCCGCGAAGTTGTAGAGCTTCGTGATCGAGCGCGAGGGCGGCGACGGATAGCCCGTGGCGCGTCTGCCCCGGCGCGATCGACCTCGACGCAGTTGACGACGTTCGACGCGACCTTGAAGACGCCGGCGTACGACCCGTCCAGCAGCTGCTCGCGGAAGCGCCGCGAGCCGCTCCGGGTCGTAGAGCTCGTCGCCGTCCACGCCGAAGATCCACGTGTCCGTGCCGGCGTACTGCTCGACCAGCGCGTGCGACTCGTCCGCGTGCGCCGTGCGGCGGACGTCGAGGTGGTCGAGCTCGCGGCCGAGCGCCTGCAGGATCTCCCACGTCCGGTCGGTCGAGACGTGGTCGACCGCGTGGATGCGGTCGCAGAACGCTGCGACGTTCCGGAGTGCCTGCTCGACGAAGGCGTCCTCGTTGCGGACGAGGACGATGCCGACGATCGCGGGTGCCGCTACAGCTCCTCGGTCGATCCACTCGAGCAGCGGGCGCACGGCGCCTCGCCACTGACCCAGGAACTGTCCCGCGCGCCGTGTCGCCCTCGGCCGGGTCGTACACGTGGAACGCGATGTCCTGGAACCAGCTCGGCGTGCGGGATCAGCTTCGGCGACGCGAGCGTCACGATCTCGACACCGACGGCGTGCCGTCCCTCGTTGAGCAGATTCGGCGGGATCCAGGCCGTCGACGCGTACTCGCCGGGCGGCGTCGGCTCGTGCCAGCGGGGGTCGAGCACATCCATGGCGTTGAAGCAGATCGCACCGTGCTGGTCGACGCACCTTGATCTTCGGGACGATCGGCAGCCCGTCCGCAGCACGTCGAAGCCGATCTGCGATCCCGATGGGACTCCGGACGTCGGCGGTGACTCACGTCGCCAGTCCTCGTCGACGACGCGGATCGACCGGAGGCGGACGAGGTCGTTGCCGGGCGCCTCGCCGGGTCGCCCCAGACGCGCTCCGGCCCTGCACCCAGCGTCTCCTGCTCGTAGTAGGCGACGACGTCGGCGTCGCGCCCTGCCGGACGATGCGTCCCTCCTTGAGCAGGATCGTGCGATCGCAGAGCTGCAGGATCCCCTGCAGGTTGTGCGAGACGAACAGAATCGTGCGCCCGGACTCGCCGATGCTCTCCATCCGCCCGAGCGAACGGCGCTGGAAGTCGGCGTCGCCGACGGAGAGCACCTCGTCGACGATCATGACCTCGGGCTCGAAATGGGCGGCGACGGAGAACGCGAGCCGGACGAACATGCCGCTCGAGTAGCGCTTGACGGGCGTGTCGATGAACTTCTCGACGCCCGAGAACTCGATGATCGCGTCGAAGTTCCGCGCGATCTCCCCGCGCGTCATCCCGAGGATCGAGCCGTTCAGGAAGATGTTCTCGCGACCGGTCAGCTCCGGATGGAAGCCGGTGCCGACCTCGAGCAGGCTGCCGACACGGCCGCGAATCTCGGCACGGCCCTCCGTCGGAGCCGTGATCCGCGTGAGGATCTTGAGCAGCGTCGACTTGCCGGCGCCGTTGCGGCCGATGATCCCGATCACCTCGCCCTCCTCCGCCTCGAACGAGACGTCGCGCAGCGCCCAGATCGTCTCCACACGCTCGTGCAGGTGTCCGGATCTGAGCCCGCTTGAGGCCTCTGCGCGACCGAGTCGCGCAGCGTGCCATAGGCCGGCTGCATCTGACCGATCCGGTACTGCTTCGAGATCCCTTCCGACGACGGACGGCGCGCGCCATCAGATCGTGTCCGCGAAGCGCGGCTCGGAGCGGCGGAAGTACACCAGTCCGCCCGCGAAGAGCAGGAGCGCGACCGCGACGCTGACCGCGAGCTGACCGAGGACCGGCTCGCGGCCCGCCGAGCACCGTCCAGCGCCAGCCGGCGACGACGCCGGTGACCGGATTCAGCGAAAGGAGCCACTGCCACTTCTCCGGTGCGCCGTCGAGCGAATACGGGACGCCGGAGAGGAACGGCATGCACCTGCATGAAGACCGGGATCGCATACGCGCACATCGCGGTACCGCGTATTCAACGCCGAGAGCGTGAGCGCGGCGCCCAGCGCGGTGACGAGCGCGAGCAGGATGAAGAGCGGCGAGAGCACGACGAGCGGACCGGGCCACGTGTGGAACCAGACCATCATCGACGATGAGCACGACGCTTGCGAGAAGGAGGTCGACCAGCGGCGACGAGGACGCCGGCGAGCGGCAGCAGTAGGCGCGGGAAGTAGACCTTCGTCACCAGCGGGACATTCGAGACGACCGAGCCGCTCGCAGTGTTGAGAGCAGCCGAGAAGTACTGCCACGCGAGCACACCCGAGAACGCGAAGATCGGGTACGGCAGGTTGCCCGAGGGGAACTTGGCGAACTTGCCGAAGACGAGCGTGTAGACGAGAGCGGTGAACACCGGCTGGAAGACCGCCCAGACCGGCGCCGATGACAGTCTGCTTGTAGCGGACCTTGAGGTCGCGCCAGATGAAGATCGCCAGCAGCTCGCGGAAGCGCCACAGCTCGCCGAAATTGAGTCGAGGCCAGGCGTGCCGGCGGCCCGATCACCGTCACGTGGCTCGCGCGCTCGGCGAGGCTGTCCTCGGCCGCGAATCTGCGGCTCGGTCGCGACGGCCTGCGCGGCTTGACTTCTGTCTCGGTCACGCGCCGGATGCTAGCGAGGGCACCTACGCGCGCCCTGCGCTGACGTCGGCTCGAGCGACTCGATCCGCCGCTCGAGCTCGTCGAGCCGCCGTTGGGCGCGGACGACGTAGGACTCGGTCAGCGCCGCCGCCTCGGCCGCGTACGCGGCGTCGTCGGCAAGGCGTCGGCTGCGGGAAACGGCAGCGGCGCCGCGCGCTCGGAGGGCAGCGCGAAGCTGCGCCCGTCCGTCGCTTCGTCGAGGCGCAGCGCGCGCAGCGCGTCGCGCAGCCGCTCGTCGACGACGAGCGTGCCGTCGTCGAGCCCGCGCTCGAGCGCCTCGTCGTCGACGACCAGCGCGTCGTGCTGCTCGTCGATGCGCCCCTCGCTGCAGCGCGTCGTAGCTCGTCAGGTGGTAGCCGGTCCCGGCGCGCTCGATGTGCTTCGTGAACGCGTCGCCCTGGAGCTGCACCTTGCGCGCCCACTGCGCGCGCGAGCGCAGCGGGAAGTGGAGGACCTCGACCGGATGCCACGTCGCCGAGCGGCTTCAGCCGCGTGTGGACGAGGTCGTGGTTCCCGCGCCCGACGATCACGTCGGGCTCGGCGCGGTGCGCCACCTTGGTCACCGGCCGGTAGAAGCTGCGCGGGTCGTTGATCGGCGCGACCGACGCGAGCCGCACCGTCATCCGCTCGGCCCAGTCGCTGCCCCGTGTCGGGCCGCGGCACGAACGAGCGCCAGAAGGCGCTGACGATGCCGTACTGGGCAGGGACGAGCGCGAACGCGTCCTTCAACGACGAGCCGCGCGGGTACCAGAACTCGTCCGCGTCGCTGTTGATCACCCAGTCGGCGCCGAACTCGGTCGCCGCCAGGCGCGCCATCCGCGTCACCCACTCGC
The DNA here is from genome assembly GCA_963817105.1 of uncultured Actinomycetes bacterium. Taxonomy (GTDB): domain Bacteria; phylum Actinomycetota; class Thermoleophilia; order Gaiellales; family Gaiellaceae; genus 3-1-20CM-4-69-9. Next base: position 626,224 of record CAWFNA010000008.1, on the reverse strand, counting down.
CCTGGCGCAGGCCCTTCGGCCGGCTCGCGGATCAGGTGGAGGCAGCCCGCGCGCTCGTACGCCTCGAGGATCTCGGTCGTGCCGTCCTGCGAGGCGTTGTCCGTCGCGATCACGAAGTCGACGCCCGCGTTGAGATGGAACGAGACCTGCGCGTCGATGACGTCCGCCTCGTCGCGCGCGAGCACCGTGAGGACGAGCTTCATCGCCGCGCGGCGCGCTTCACGAGCCGGCCGACCTTGCGGTACGACGCGCCGCACCGGTCGGCTCTCGATCGCGTTGAGGCGGCTGTCCAGCGTGTCGATCTGCCGCTGCAGCCGGACGAGGTCCGCCTCGCCCGAGCGCGGTCACGTCGATCGCGTAGGCGGCGTCGTCGACGACGGTCGGCTGCGAGAACGACAGCCGGCTGCGACCGTCGTCCGGCAGCGCGAAGGACCGGTCCTCGCCGCGCAGCGAGCGGAGGCGTCACGGAGGCGCGTGTCCTCGACGAGCGAGCCGTCCTCGATCCCGCGCTCGAGGGCGTCGTCGTCGACCACGAGCGAGTCGTAGAGCTCGTCGAACCGCCCCTCCTCGCGGGCGCGATGAACCTCGTCGTAGTACGCGTTGCGGCTCGCGCCGAGCGCCGCGCGCAGGTTCGCGTACTTGCGGTCCGCCTGCTCGAGGCTGCGGAGCGGGAAGTGGAGGAACTCGATCGGGTACCAGCCCGCGCAGCGGGACGAGCGGGCTGTCGAGGAGCGTCGTGCGCGCCGGCGGACAGCGTCACGTTCGGGTCGCCGCGGTGGATCGCCTTCAGGTTCGGCCGGAAGAGGCTGTTCGGGTCGTTGATCGGCGCGGAGCCGGAGACGCGCGCGGTCATCCGGTCGGCGAAGAACCGCTCGTCGTCCGGCCGCGGCACGAACTGGCGCAGCAGCGCGCGCACGATCCCGTAGCGCGGCGGCACCGACGCGAGCACCTCCTTCAGCGAGCTGCCGCGGGGCCACCAGAACTCGTCCGCGTCGCTCGGGATCACCCAGTCGGCGCCGAACTCCGTGGCCGCGACGCGCGACATCCTGCGTCGCCCAGTCGCCCTCGTCCATCCCGTCGTCGTCCTCGCGGATCAGGTGGAGATAGCCCGCCCGCCGCGTACGACTCGAGGATCTCCGCGCGTGCCGTCCTGCGAGCGGTGCTCGGTCGCGACGACGAAGTCGACGCCGGCGTTCAGGTGGAAGGCGATCTGCGCGTCGACGACGTCCGCCTCGTCGCGGGCGCGCAGCGTCATGACCAGCTTCATCGGGCGAGCGAGGCTATCACCGGCATGGCCGAGTCAACTGCGGCCGCCGCAGCAGTCGCCGCACCGACCGCTCGACCGGGCTCGGCAGCCATCGCAGAGGTGCGCGCGGACGCCGCGTCGGGCCCGACCGCCACGCCGATAGTGCTCGCGCCAGCCGCGCAGGAGCTCCTGCAGATCCTCGGGAACCGCGACCGTGGCGCCGGCCTTCGTGACGGCGCCACCGCCAGGGCTCCTGGACGAGGAGGCGAATCGACGTCTGCGTCCCGCTCCTCATTCCCGTCCCCGACGACGAGACCTCACGGCCGGCGACCGGGGGCGACATCACCGCTGAGCCGAGAAAGACGTCGCCGCGCGCCGCGAGGTCCGGCGGGCGCCGGACGATCGCCGTCGCCGAGATCTACGGCCAGCAACCCTCTCGGCCTCGGGCGATCACTCGCCGTGGTCCGTCGCCGCCTGAGCGATGACGAGGTCCGACTCGGCGAGCAGCTCCTCGAGGGCATCCTCTGCGCCGTCGCGGGCGAGACGATCGACGTCTGCGTGAGCGCTGATACTTGGCGCCGCCACGGCGCGGAGCCGCTCAGAGGCGCCGTCGTCCACGACGAGCGCGCGCGTCACCCTCTGCCCCGTGAACAGGTGATCGAGACCGAAGGCAGCACGGAGATTGAGGCCTGCCTCGATGTAGCCCTCGTCGCGCGAGAACGGAACGAACGGCCGGTTGAAGAGCGCGAAGATCTCGCGATCCTCGCGCTGTGCGACCGGCCTGCACCTCGCGCCGCCGCTCGAGCAGATCCGGCAGATCGGCGAGCAAGTCCGAGACCGCATGCAGAGGTGCGATCCCGTAGCCGCTCGACCGTCTCGGTCTTGGCGTCGTCGGCGCGACCCGAACTCGAACGACTCGCGCGAAGAGCGGGAATAGACGACCGCCCGCTTTGCGAGCATAAACAGGGCGGTCGCCAGGACAGGTGCCAGATTCTCATCGTCGACGTTCTTGACCAGTGTGGAGAGCGCATTGCGCTCGTAGAGCACGGCCAGCCGATGCAGAGGCGATGCCGACGCGGTCGCGTGGTGCCGGTGCAGCACGCGTGAGCCTCCGGCGAGCCGGACCTTGTAGCCGGAGAGCCAGAGCCGCCAGCCGAGATCGACGTCCTCGAAGAACGCGAAGTAGGCGGGGTCGAAGCCGCCAAGCTCCAGGAAGACGTCGCGGCCGACCAGCATCGAGCCGCCGCAGGCGAAGAGCAGGTCGGATCCGTCTTCGATCAGGGCTTCGTCGAGCGGCTCGAGGTAGTGATCCTGCCCTGCGTGGCCGAGGAAGTTCACCCAGCCGCGCGTGAAGCCGATCCGATTTCCACTCCCAGTCCAGGATGACCCCGGCCACGCAGACATAGCCGCTCGCGGGGTCGTAGGCGCCGACGAGGCTGCGGAGCCAACTCGGGATCGACACGCATATCGTTGTTGAGGAACGCCACGCACTCGGAGCGGAGCCGCACGAGCACCCGTGTTGCTCGCCGCGGCAAAGCCGAGGTTCTCGTCGAGCGACAGCAGCCGCACCTTCGGGTACTCCTGCGCGACGATCGGGCGCGCGAGGAGTCGCTCGAGCCGTTGTCGACGACGATGATCTCGAGCCGATCACCGGGGAAGTCGAGCGCCAGCAGCGAGTCGAGGCAGTCTCGAAGATGCATCTCGCCGTTCCAGTTCGGGATCACGACCGAGACCGACGGCACGACGTTCATCGGGCCATTCTTGCCAAGAAGGCACTGTCGTCGCGTCCCCGCGGTAGCCTCGCCACGCCGACCAATGGCCGACGATCCCCAACGCCAGATCGAATGGACCGGCGAGCGCTGCGTGCCCTGGGGGCAAGAAGTGCAGGGCATCTACGAGCATCTCCACCGCTACCGCTTCGCGTCGCGACTTCACGGCCGGGAAGCAGGTGCTCGAGCTGGCGAGCGGGGAGGGCTACGGCGCGGCGATATTGGCGGGGAATGCGAAGCACGTGACCGCGGTCGAGATCGACGGCGACAGCGTCGCGCACAGCCGTACCCACTACCACGCGCCGAACCTGGACTTCCTGGAGGGGTCGATGCTCGACCTCCGAGTCTTCGATGACGCCGCGTTCGACCTCGTCGTCTGCTTCGAGGCGTTGGAGCACGTCGAGGAGCACAACGAGCTCGTCGCCGGCGTCGCACGGGTCCTGCGAGAGAACGGCCTGTTGGTGCTCTCGACGCCTGACAGAGACACGTACAACGCCCAGATCCACGAGCCGAATCCCTTCCATGCCCGCGAGCTCAGCGGCTCGGAGTTGCTGGAACTCCTGGGGTCCCACTTCCGGCACGTCGCACTCTGGGGTCAGGCAGGGCTCGGTGGATCTCGGCTGGCGCGGCTCGACGATCAACTGCGCACCGTCGTACGGGAGGAGCTGGTCGCCCGGCGGGACGACACGTGGGTCGACCTGGCAGATGCGCCCTCGCCGTACCTCGTTGCGCTGGCGTCAGGCGGCCCGCTGCCCGCGGCTCCCTCGCTGGCCTACCTTGTCGACCCGACGTCCGAGGCGTTACGGGAGCGAGACCGACGGGTCGCGTCGCTCGACGCGCGAATACGCGAGCTCCGGCAGGAGAACGCCGCCCTGTACCGGGACAACGAGCTGCTGCGTCAAGGCTTGCTCCGCCGCCGGATCAGGTCGTTGCTAAACCGGTTCGCTCCAAGTAGCCGTTGACATGGCATGTGATTCCGTAGCGCTCGAGGTCTCGGCGCACCACGAAATCCTCGCCCGCCGGACTCTCCAGGAACGACTCGATCGCCGGGATCACGCCGCGAGGCCAGCCGGGGTCTGCGCGCATCTCCTCGACATCGACGCAGCCGTCCTCGACGACGAAGAAGCCTCCCGGCGCGATGAAGCGGGCGAAGCCGCGGAGGGCCGCGCTCGTCGTCTCGAAGGTGTGTGCGCTGTCCTCCACGACTAGGCACATAGCCTCCGCGGGGAGTAGACGCTCTACAAGACCAGGCAGGGACTCGTCGCGGACGTCGGCCTCGAGCAGCGTAATGCCGGCCATCTCGGGATCGACGCCTGCGATCGCCGTCCGTGCTGGAGCGACGTCGACGTCGATGGAGATGACGCTCGGCTCCGCGACCCGGCCATAGTTCCGGAGCATCTGCAGCCGGTCGCGAAACCAGAGCGCGCTGCCGCCGAAGTGCGTCCCGATCTCGATCACAACGTTCGTGCGTGTCTGCCAGAGGAGATGCTCGTAGACGCGGAGATCCTCCGGGAACTTGAGCAGGGGGATGTCGGCATAGCGGTCCTGTAGGTGCTGCGCTACGCGCGCCGACCAGTACGTTCCGATGGGGTCGGCAAGGCTGATGCTGACGGCGGGAGGTAGCACCGGGCAGGAGAAACCCTACAAGCGGGTGCGCAGGCTGCCGTCATCCATGGCCTCTACCCTCGAGCGGTGTCCGCCTCCCGTCCAGCCGCGAGCGAGTTCCGGCCCGCGACACTCGCACCGGCACTGACACTCGAGCTCGCTGTCGACCCTCCCTGGATGTATCCGTGGCAGCTCGGGGGCGGAGTCGGGGTACCGCTCGTTCACGAAGAGCTCCCGTCGATTCACCGCACGAGGACCCATCTCATTGCGCCCGCTGCGCGCGCGGCCCTCTCTGCGGCCGGCGTCCATGCCCGGGCACTCGACCTCGCATGCAACGAGGGGTACTTCTCGCAGCTGCTGCTGGAATGGGGCTCGCGGTCGGTCCTCGGCGTCGACATCCGCGAGAGCAACGTCCAGCGGGCGATGCTCGTTCGCGACCACTTCGGCATCGATCCCGCGAGACTGTCATTCGTCGAGCGGGACGTCTTCACGCTCGACGCGGCCGAACTTGGGCAGTTCGATGTCGTCCTCCTCCTCGGAATCACCTACCACGTCGAGAACCCGGTCGGCCTATTGCGACTCGCACATTCGCTCTGCAGGTCGATCTGCATTGTCGAGAGTCAACTGAGCCGTCAGCGGAGTCCCATCGAGCACGGCTGGGGCACGACGTCTGAATCGACGCAGACGGATGCGAGCTTCGCGGCACTCATCGAGCACGATGCCGAAGCGAACCACCTTGCCTCCGCTGAGGGCCGCGTGAGTCTCGTTCCGAACCTCGCCGCACTCGAGCTCATCATCCGCACGGCGGGATTCGTCGAGATCGAGACTCCTCTGCGTGGCCGACCACCACAATCCGCAGTATCGAATCGGCGACCGCGTCGTCCTGGTCGCCCGCGTCTAGATCACGGAGCTCGACTGGATTCTGTCGTCCGAGATGCGCTGGGCGTGTAAGCGCGTCGTGTGGTTCTGACGGATGTCCTCTGCAGCCCGCGCGCCGAGCTCATGCCGGAGCTCGTCTCCCACGATCAGCTCTCCGAGAGCGCTGCGCCACTCGTCGGGCGTGTCCGCGAGCAGGCCGTTCTCGCCCTCCTCGATCACGCGGACGAAGTCGGGTCGGCGACTGGCAAGCGTCGGCACGCCGACCAGGCCCGCCTCCAGATACTTCACGCAGCTCTTGCACGCCGTGACCGGGTTGTCCCGCTCGAGCGGGGCGAGGTTGACGTCCACGCCGGCGAGGATGCGCGGCAGCTCCTGCCACGGCTGGAGCGGCACCCTCGCCACGCGCCGGCCGAAGGCGTCGAAGCGCCCGTCCAGGGTGAGCTTCCCCACCGCCAGGAAGCGGGCCTGCGGATACGTCTCGAGCGCCCAGAGCACGGCGTCGGCGGCCTCGAGGAAATCCTTGTCGTGCGTGCGCGTGCCGCTGAGGTACGCGATCGTGACGTCGTCCCGCCGCGGGTCGGACGACGCGACCGCCTCGTCGGCGAGCCGGACCATCTCCTCGCCGACGCAGTTGAAGACGACTTCCACCTCGGGCACGCGCTTGAGGGCGGCCTCCGCCAGCGGCTCCGTGCTGACCGTCGCGCGGCCGCACGCCTCGAGCGTTCGCCGGTAGCGGTCGAGCAGGGCGATCTCCGCCCGCCGGGAGTCCTCCGGCCACGAGTCCATGAAGGCGAAACAGCGGTCGAGCCCCGGCTCGAAGATCAGGTCGTCGGTGTCGAAGACGACGTCCTTGCCGGCGGCCCGCACCCGGTCGAGGAACTCCGCCACCTCGTCGGTCCACTCGACGCGGTTGAGCACGAACCGCTCGTAGTGGTCGACGACTGCCGGGAGGTCGATGCGGGCGGTCTGGACCACGTCGCTCGTCGTTCCGGCGAGGCGCAGCTGCTCCGCCCGGTGGTCGCAGCGGTACCGAGCCCCGCCGCCCGGGATGTCGAAGACGAAGAGCGTGTCCTTGACGCCGGCTGGACGGAACGGCTCGACGCGCTCGGCTTCGCGATCGCTCGGGCGGAGCGCCCGCACGAGCGTCGTCCCGAGGATGACGAGCGTCGCCGCCAACCCCAGCGCCAGCTTGCGCGCGTCGCCGGCCGGCCACGCCGACTCGCCGAGGGGGTAGTAGGCGACCGGCACGAACCAGAGCCACGAGAGGCGCGGCGACGTGAGCGCCAGCGGCACGAGCAGCAGCAGGAAGTAGTGCACCCAGACGATCGGCGACGCTGCGAGAGCCGCCGCGAGCACGAGCGTCATCGCCGCCACCTCCCGGCTGCGAACGGGCCGCTCCTCCTGCCGCCAGACCCAGACCGCCGCGGCGAGCAGCGCGACGGCGACGACCACGGACACGACCACTCCGACCGACTCGGGCAGATGCGCGCGCACCGTCAGCGCGACGACGGAGTACGACGACGTCGCCTCGTCGCGGGACAGGTGCCGGAGCAGGCCGGGATAGCCCGTGAGACCCGCGAAGCCGATCCCGGCCCACGGGATGAGGACGAAACCGGCGGCGAAGGCAACGGCCGCGAGCGCCGCACGAGCGCCCCGCGTCAGGTACGACCAGAGCACGAACGGCCAGAGGAACAGCTTCAGCGCGATCCCGGCGCCGACCGCGACGGCCGGCTCGAGCAGGCGCGCGCGCCATTTCCACGCGACGGCGAGGGCCAGGAGGAGCAGCGGCGCGGTCGTCCCGAGGGCGATCGCGCTGCGGGTGAACTCGAAGGCGGCCGCGAGCGCGTAGCAGCGCCAGTCCGTCACCCCGAGCAGCCAGAGCGCGGCTCCGAGGCAGGCGAGCCCGACGGCCGTCCAGATCAACGTGGCCGCGCCCGCGCCGAGCGGGTGCAGCGGCGAGACGAGGTAGGCGAGGAACGGCGGGTACGCGTACGTCTCGTCCGCCCGGTATGCGAACGGCGAGGCTCCGTCGAGCACGCGCCCGGCCGCGTGGAGGAAGACGGCGAGGTCGTGCGGCGCCCGGTCGTTCTCGAATCCCGCGCGAATGACCGACGCGAACCGCCGGACGGCCACGACCGCGGCCAACAGCCCGGCTGCGATGCCTAGCGCCGGTCCCGCACGCCGGAGGATGCCCGGAAGCGCCGCGCGCCACCCGGCAACGGGGGCGAGCTGGCGGCGTGCTGCGAACACGGCCCCGCCGGCGAACAGCACGAATGCGGGCGCCACCGGCACCGAGTAGTGCGGCTCCGCCGGCAGGCCGAGCGCGCTCACGACGATCACGCCCAGGCCGGAGAGCGTCGGCACCCAGAGCGCCTTCCCGCCCATGAGCCGGCGCACCGCGAGCGCGACCAGGCCGACCACGAGCCAGACGATCGGCGGCGGGAACCGGTGGGACGCCTGGTTGAGGCGATGTGCGAGCGACGCGCTCCCGGTCCGGTCGGGCAGGTTGGCGGAGAGCTCGTCCATGCGGCGGTGCAGCGCGTCGTAGCGCGCCTCGTCACCGGGGTGGAGGAAGACGAGGTGGTGCTCCGTCGGCGAGGTCCAGACGGTGCGGATGCTGTAGTCGGGCGTCGTCACGCCGCCCTCGTGCGCCGCCGGGATCGGCTCGCCCTCGCTCGGCGTCGGCAGGACGCGGTCACCGACGACCGTCTCGGCGCTCCCGCCGCCCGCCGAGGACGCGGGCGCGGACGAGGTCGGCGAGCGGTAGAGCGCGAGCCGGAGCATCCCCGAGACGCTCCCGAGCACGCCGCGGGCGTAGCGGGCCGGATGCTCCTCCACCGCCTCCACGCCGACGTCGCGCAGCCAGCGGTAGTTGCTGTGCCAGCCCTTCAGCCGGTCGGAGAGCGCGAGCAGGTCGACCTGCATGCGGGGGCTCGCCTTCGTGAAGAAGTCGTCGAGCGTGATCCCGTACGAGCGGTACGGCTCCTTCGGCAGCAGCTCCCGCTGCACGGCACGGGCGAGCTCCTCGCTCTCCGGCCCGTTCGACGGGCGGACGATCTTGTCCGTCACGAACGCGCGGAAGAACGGGACGGTGGCGTTGCCGCCGCGCGCCACGATGTAGTTGTCGTAGCGCACGCCGTTGTGGACCGCCCAGCCCGCGATCAGGATCACGGCGGGCGCGAGGAACGCGGCCGCGCCGACGAGACGCCGGCGCACGGTGTCGCCGAGCAGGAGGGGCAGGAGCACCGCCGCGAGCAGCACCTGGTTGCCGGGCCGGACGAGCGCGAGGACCCCGACGCCCGCGCCGACGAGCGCGAATCCCGCCGTGCTCGGAGCGCGCAGGACGCGCACGACGAGCAGCGACCAGCCGGCGAACGCGGCCGCGAACACGGCGTCGGACGACAGCTCGTGGAAGAGGATCCCGTAGCCCGGGTAGAGGAGCAGCACGACCACCGTGAGGACGGCGGCCCGCGCGCCGAACGCCCGCGCGGCCAGGAACCAGGCCACGATCGAGCCTGCGTAGAGGATCGACATCACCGGCTCGGCGAAGACGCCGCCCGCGAAGTCGAGCAGACCGCCGACGACCAGCATCGCGATCGGCGTCCTCCCGAGCACGAAGCCGAGGTCGATCGGGTGCGCCTGGAAGAGCTGGACGTAGCCGCCGAGATACGTGCCGAGGTCGCGGCCGGGCCCGAGAGGAATCACGACCGCCTGGAGCCACCAGACCGCAAGCGCGAGCGCGAAGACGACGGCGGTGGCCCACCGAGACTCGGCCAGTCGCACGGCTAGACACTAGCTAAGCGATTGGCCGTCCCAGGCATACTCTCGACCGTGCCGCCGGCGCCTCAGATCTCGGTGGTCGTCCCCTGTCTCGACGAGGAAGCGGCCGTTGGAGCGGTCGTCGAGCAGGCCTGGGAGGGCATCGAGCGCTCCGGCCGGACCGGCGAGGTGATCGTCGTCGACAACGGCTCCGTCGACGCCTCCGCGGCCGTTGCCGCCGCCGCGGGCGCACGCGTCGTCCACGAGCCCCGGCGCGGCTACGGCAGGGCGTACCTGACGGGGATCGACGCCGCGAACGGCGACTACATCGTCATGGCCGACGCCGACGGAACGTACCCCGTCCAGGAGCTCGGCGCGTTCGTCGATTCGCTCGAGGGCGGGAACGACCTCGTCCTCGGGTCGCGCTTCCAGGGGACGATCCACGAGGGCGCGATGCCGTGGTCGCACCGCCGCCTCGGGAACCCGATGCTGACGGGGATGCTGAACGGCCTCTTCGGCATCAAGGTCTCGGACGCGCACTGCGGCATGCGCGCGGTCCGACGCTCGGCCCTGCGGCGCCTCGACCTGCACTCGACCGGCATGGAGTTCGCCTCCGAGATGGTCTTCAAGGCCTTCCGCCGGGAGCTCGCCGTCGGCGAGATCCCGATCGACTACTTCCCACGGACCGGCGAGTCGAAGCTGAGCCGCTACGGGGACGCCTGGCGGCACGTGCGCTTCATGCTCCTCTACAGCCCGAGCTGGCTCTTCTTCGTGCCGGGATTCGCGCTGCTCCTGCTCGGCCTGGCCGGGATGGTCGTGCTCGCGAGCGGCCCGGTCGACGTCTTCGGCCGCACCTGGCAGATCCACACGATGCTCGCGTTCGTCGCGCTCACGCTCATCGGCGCGCAGGTCGTGCAGCTCGGCGTCTTCGCGCGGACGTACGCGCTCACCCACTACGGCGAGCACGACGAGCTGCTGGAGCGCCTCAGGAAGCGGATCCACCTCGAGCACGGACTAATCCTCGGCCTGGCGCTCGTCCTCGTCGGCGCGGGCATGCTCGTCGCCGTCTTTCTCCGCTGGGCGAACGGCGGGTTCGGCGCGCTGGCGGACGAGTATCCGACCGCGCTCGGCGTGACGCTCTTCGGCCTCGGCGTGCAGGTGATCTTCGGTTCCTTCTTCATCGGGCTCATGACGATGCGCTCGCGCGACGACGAGGCGCCCGCCCTCGATCCCGTCGTCGCCGAGGAGCGGACGCACGTGACGCACGCGTAGTGCGGGTCTGCCTCGTCTACGACCACGTCTACCCGCACACGATCGGCGGCGCCGAGCGCTGGCTGCGCGACCTCGCGCTGCGGCTGGCCGACCTCGGCCACGACGTCACGTACCTGACGATGCAGCACTGGGACGAGCGGGAACCGCCGCAGCTCGGCGCGGTCGAGGTGATCGGCCTCGTCCCGCCCGGGCGGGTCTACGGGGACGGCCGCCGGTCGCTCGGCCCGCCGCTGCGCTTCGGGGTCGCGGTCGGCCGTCATCTCCTCCGCCACGGCCGGGCGTACGACGTCGTGCACACGCCGGCGTTCCCCTACTTCCCGCTGCTGGCGGCAGGCATGGCCCGTCGGCGCGGCGGGTACCGCATCGTCGTCGACTGGCTCGAGGTCTGGACGCGCGCCTACTGGCACCGCTACGCGGGGGTCGTCCGCGGGACGATCGGCTGGCTCGTTCAACGCGCCTGCATTCGGGTCCCGCAGCGGGCCCTCTGCCTCGCCCGCCTGCACGCGGAGCGCCTCGTCGCCGAGGGCTATCGTGGCACGCCCACGCTGCTCCCGGGCATCTACGCCGGCTCCGGGGAGCTCGCGGCCGGAGCGGAGGTGGACGGGTCGCTCGTCGTCTACGCGGGCCGACACGTGCAGGAGAAGCGCATCGACGCGCTCGTGCGCGCGGTCGCGCACGCACGTTCGCAACGTCCCGAGTGTGCGGCTCGAGCTCTTCGGTAACGGTCCCGAGACGCCGCGCCTCGAGGCACTCGTCGACGAGCTCGGCCTGCGCGAGATCGTGCACTTCGCCGGGCACAGGCCGGAGGAGGAGGTGGACGCCGCGCTCGGCCGCGCCGCCTGCCTCGCCACGGCCTCCGAGCGCGAGGGCTACGGCCTTGTCGTCGTCGAGGCGGCCGCGCACGGGACCCCGAGCGTCGTCGTCGCCGGCCCGGAGAACGCGGCCGTCGAGCTGGTCGACGACGGCGTCAACGGCAGGGTCGCCTCGAGCGCCGACGCGGACGATCTCGCGGCGGCGATCCTGGGCGTCCTCGACGCCGGGGCAGAACTGCGGACGTCGACCGCCCGATGGTTCGAGGACAACGCCGACCGGCTCAGGCTCGATCGTTCGGTCGAGTTGGTGGTCGCGCACTACGGAGAGGCGAAGGCTGAAGACGCACTTCAACCTCACGGCGTCTGAGTACCAGCAGCTGCGCACCGGGCACCTGCACGACCGGCGACGCGACCTGATCGACCGGGAGCTCACGGGCGACGAGGTCGTCGAGATCGGCTGCGGCCCCGGCGCGCTGCTCGCCGAGCTCGCAGCACGGCACCCAGAGATGCAGTTTCTCGGCCTCGACGTCGACGAGGGAATGATCGCCCACGCCCGCGAGCACAACACGGCGGTGAACGTCGCCTTCGAGCTGCTCGACCTGACCCGGGACGAGACGGACGTGCGAGCCGACTTCGCCTATAGCGTCGATCTCTTGCACCACGTCCACGATTCGCCGGCGTTCCTGCGCGGCATGCACGGCCTGCTGCGGCCGGGCGCCTCCTGGCTCGCGATCGAGCCGAACGTCTTCCATCCCTACATGTACGTCTCCCAGGAGCGCATGCGGCGCGCCGGCTTCGACGAGGACCACTTCCGCCCGTGGGTCGCGGAGCCGCAGTTCCGGGCGGCGGGGTTCGACGTCCGCGGGCGCACCTACGCGCTCTTCTTCCCCGGCTGGTTCAAGCGGGTGCCCGGCGCGATCGCGTGGGTCGAGCCCCTCCTGGAGCGGTTCCGGCTCCTCGGCGCCAGCGTCGTCTACCGGCTGGTGCGGCGCTAGGTGACGACGACCCTCGACCTCGCGCAGGAGCGTCCCGAGGCCCCACCGGTCGCCAGCGGGACGCGAAGCGGCGCCCTGCTCGCAGCCGCCTCCGCCGTCTCGATCGTCCTGAACTACGTCTTCCTGCTCGCGACGGGACGCATCCTCGGCAGCGACCTGTACGGGTCGTTCGCGGCCCTGCTCGGACTGCTCGCGATCGTCGTCATCCCCGCCACCGCGCTGCAGATGGCCGTGTCGCGGGAGGTGGCGCGCCGGCTCGCCTCCGGCGACGAGGCAGGGGCTGCCGCCTTCTCCCGAGCGACGCTCCGTCTTTCCGTGGTCGCGACGGTGCCGCTGCTCGTGATCGCGTTCCTGCTCGCCGTTCCGATCGACCACGTGCTGCACATCGACTCGGTCGGCGTGGTCGTCCTCCTCGAGCTGACCCTGGCCACCACGTTCGTCTTCCCGGTCGCGCAGGGCATGCTCCAGGGGGCGCAACGGTTCACGGAGCTCGCGGCGCTGTACGTCTTCCCGTTCGTCCTGCGGCTGGTCGCGCTCGCCCTCGCGGCCGGGCTCGGCTACCGGCTGGGAGGAGCGATCTTCGCGACGGTCGTCGGCGCGGGCGCAGGGCTCGTGATGGCGCTGGTGTTCGTGGGAGACCTCCTTGCGGTGACCCCGTCGGCGCGGCCGTCGCTGGCGCCGTTCCTCCGCTATCTCGGCCCGGTCGTGATCGGGCTCGTCGGCATCGCCCTGCTCACGCACGTGGACATCCTGATCGTGAAGGCGCGGTTCTCCGCCCACGACGCGGGCGCGTACGGCGCTGCCTCCGCGTTCGCGCGCGTCGGCTTCTTCCTCCCGGCGACGATCCTCGCCGTCCTCTTCCCGCTCACCGCTGCGCGCCAGGCCCGCGGGGAGGAGACCGAGGACATCCTCGGCCGGTCGCTGCTCGCGACCGCCGGGTTCTGCGGCGTGCTCGCGCTCGTCTACGCGGCCGCGGGGGAAGGGCTCGTGGCGACGACCTTCGGCGTCGACTTCGCCGAGGGCGGCCGCGTGCTCGCGCCGTACGCGGTCGGGATCGGCCTCTTCTCGCTCGCGAACATCCTCGTCGGCTACCACCTCTCGCGCGGCGAGACGCGGTACGCGTGGATCGTCGCCGGGGCGGTCGTCGTCCAGGTGGCGGTGCTGACGACGATCCCCTCGAGCCTGAACGGCGTCGTCTGGTCGAACGTCTGCATCGGCGTGGGGCTGCTCGCCGTGCACGAGGTCGCGGTCGGGTCGAGCGTGCCGGCGATCCGCGCGGGCCTCGCGCACATGCGCGGCGTCCGGGATCGCGCCGCGGCGTCGTTCGCCGAGACGGCGGCTCGTGCTCGTCGGGACGACGCTGTTCGTCTGCGCCCTCTTCTGGCGGCTCGTCGAACACCTCTCCTCGACGATCGTCGGCGACCAGGGCTCGGACGCGACCGGCTCCGTGGCGTGGTTCTGGCGGACGCAGCACGAGGGCGGCTTCCACCTGCTCGGCATCACGCACCACACGCTCACCGGCGCGCCGTTCGGCTGGGACCAGACGAACGCGCTCAACATCCAGGTGGCGCTCGCGTACTACCCGACGTACCTCGCCGCGCAGGTCGTCGGCTCGGTCGCGGCCTTCAACCTGACGACCCTCGCGGGCTACGTCCTCTCCGGCGCGACCATGTACCTGCTCGTCCGCTACCTCGGCGTCGGCCGGCTCGTGTCCGCCTGGGCGGCGCTGGCGTACATCGTCTTTCCCTGGCACATGGCCCGGATCGAGCACGCCTCGCTCCTGCACATCGAGGTGCTCGCGCTGCTCATCCTGTCCCTCGTCGCCGTCACGCGGCAGCCGTCGTGGCTGCGCTTCGGCTTCGTGGCCGCGGCCAACCTGGCGTGCTGGATCATGTCCGGCTACTTCGGCCCGATGGCCGCGGTCACGACGGTCGCCTTCGCGGTCGGGGCGGGGCTGACGACGCGGCAGTGGCGCCGCGCGATGTCCGTCGTGCTCGGCGCGATCGGCTGCGCGCTGCTCACGCCCGCGCTGTTCGGGATCGCCGCCGTCGTCTCGGGCACGAACGCCGGCGCCGGGTTGAACCGCGCCGCGGGCGACCTGTCGATCTACGGACTGCGCCCGAGCGAGCTCGTCGACCCCCGCGGCGCACAACCTCCTCCTCGGCGGCCGCCTCGACACGTTCTGGAACGACCACCGGCACGGCTCGAACCTGACGGAGATCACCAACTACCTCGGCCTGCTCACGATCGCGCTCGCGATCGCATGGCTCGTCGTCGCGATCCGGCGCCGGCGGGAGCTCTCCGAGCGCGTCACGCTCGCGACGGGCGGGCTCGTCGCCGCGTTCGTCGTCGGGCTTCGCCTTCGCCGCGCCCGAGCCCGATCAGCCTCTTCGGGCACCTGGTCTGGACGCCGTGCGCGCCTGCTCTGGGAGGTCGTCCCGGCGCTGCGCGTGCAGTCGCGCTGGGACGCGCTGCTGATGACCGCGCTCGTGCCGCTCGCGGCGCTGGGCCTCCAGGCGGCGGCGCAGGCCATGGCGCGCCGCCCGCGCTGGCCCTACGCCTCGATCGCCGTCGTCCTGGTCGCGATGGTCGTGTCGTTCCTCGAGCTGACGATCCACCCGGCCGAGGCCCGCTTCCGCACCGTCCCCGCCCCGCCGGAGTACCAGGCCGTGAAGCGGACCCCGCCCGGGATCCTCGCCGAGTACCCGCTCGGCTACTCGGACATCTACAGCCTCTGGCAGAGCAAGCACGGCCGGCCGATCCTCAACGGGGCCCCGCCCGACTCGCCGGCCGACCTCGCGCGTCTCGTCGTCCTCGATCCGAGCCAGCCCGGCACGGCCGAGGCCCTCGCGCTGCTCGGCGTGACCGCGATCGCGATCCACCCGACCGCCCACGTCGACTCGGAGGTCGCGCCGCAGGAGCCGAAGCCGGGCGGCGGTTTCCAGCTCGTCGGGCCGCTTCCCCGCCGACGCATCGGTCTGGAGGGTGACGGCGGCGCCCGCGGGCGCCTTCGTGACCCTGCCCGGAGGCTTCGCGAAGCCGAGGCAGGTGGAGCGGCGGCCGCGTCGGCTTCCCGCTCATCTCCCCGGCAGGCGTCGCGTTCATGGACTTCGCGGCGAAGAAGCCGGGCGTCGTCCAGCTCACGTTCGACGCGCTGCCGCCGGAGGGCCGGCAGCAGACGCTTCGGCTCGCGGACTCCAAGACCGAGCAGGCGTTCCCGCTGAACGGCCCGACTCCCGTCTCGGTCTACGTCGAGGTCCCGCGCGGCCAGTCGCAGCTGCTGGTCAAGACCGACCCGGCCGCGACGTCGGAGGACGACGCGATCGTCATCACGGCCCCGCGGGCGGCGACGGCCTCGGGCACGCCGACGCTCCACGCCGACCTGGTCTCGCCGGATCCCGGCTTCTGAGCCGGCCCGCCCCTGGGCGTAGGAGAGGAACGTGCGCGCGTCGGTGCGCACGCGTGATCCTCGGCATCAGGTCGCGATCGGAGACGCGCCGCCGGCGCTGAACCTCGCGCCGCTTCCTCAGCGTGTGCGGCAGGTGCGCCGCGTTCCACGCAAGCGCCCGCACGATCGCGCCGCCGACCGCCGGCTCGCCGCGCACCGCGTACCAGACGCCGAGACCGCCGCAGAGGACGACGTGGAGCGGCGCCATTGTCGCCAGCCTCGCGGCGCCCGCGTTCTTCAGCAGCGTGCAGAGACGGTTCTTGAACGAGTGGAACTGCACGAACGCCGACGGGAGCGAGGACGCCGTCGCACCGAGCTTGTGCAGCACGCGTGCGTCGGCGGCGAAGCCGACGCTCCAGCCGGCGAGCCAGAGCCGCCAGCAGAGATCGGTCTCCTCGAAGTACGCGAAGAAGTCGGGGTCGAACGCGCCGACCTGCTCGAGCGCGCGGCGCCGGACGAGCAGCGCCGCGCCCTTGGCCGCGAAGATCTCGTCCGACTCGCGTGAACCGCGCCTCCGAGCTCGAACGCGCCGCGGTGGACGAGGAAGCCGGTCGCGGTCAGGAACGAGCCGGCCGTGTCGAGGCGGGTCGGGTCGTCCATCAGCAGGAGCTTCGCCTGGCAAGCGCCCCAGCGCCGGATGGCGCGCGAACGCGCCGATCGAGCGCGGCGAGCGCGCCCGGCTCGAGCGCCGTGTCGTCGTTCAGCAGCAGGATCAGCTCGCCGCTCGCGACCTCGATTCCCTGGTTGCAGGCGCCGACGAAGCCGCGGTTGACGGCGTTGCGCAGCACCTCGAGCCCGCGGAAGCGGTCGGGCAGCTCGGCGAGCGGCCGGATCGCCGCTCGCGTTGTCGACGACGATCACCTCGATCGCCGTCCAGCCCTGCGCGGCGAGCGACTCGAGGCACGCGCTCGAGGTCCGCGCCCGCCGCGGCTCGTCGGGATGACGACCGAGACCGACGGAGTGCCGTTGTACGGTGCCGCGCGTGGCCCCATCGCTGGCGAAGAGTCTGCCCCTTCCCAGGGTCGTTGCGCCGCCTGCTCGCCGAGGTCGTGATCGCCGACCGGGAGCGGCGCGGCTCCGGACTTCGCGCGACGTCGAGCGCTGGCCCGAGCGCGATCGACGGGCTTCGAGGACCTCGCGTTCCTCTTCTCCAGCACGGTGCTCGCCCACGGCGTCGCCTCGCTGCGGCTCGACGAGGCGGCGTATCCTCTACCGGCTCGTGCGGGATCTCCAGCCGCGAACGGTCGTCGAGATCGGCCGCTACCGCGGCGGGAGCACGCTCCTGTTCGCGGCGGCGCTGGACGGGGACGGCGTCGTCCACTCCTACGACATCGAGACGCGGCAGGGACGCTCCGGCGCCGACCTCGACCGCGGAGCTCCGCGACGCGCTCGAGCGCTACGGCCTGACGGAGCGCGTGCGGCTCCACGTCGCCGACTCGCGGACCGCGGAGCCGCCCGACGAGCCGATCGACCTCCTCTTCATCGACGGCGACCACCGCGAGGCGGGCGTGCGCGCCGACTTCGAGCGCTGGTCGCCGCGGCTGGCGCCCGGCGGGCACCTGCTCTTCCACGACGCCGTCGACGCCCGCGACTTCGTCTCGCCCTGCGAGCACGGGCCCGCGCGGATCGCCGCGCTCGCCGCTCGGGACGTTCGAGCGCCGCGCCGGGGCCGGGTCGCTCGCGCACTTCGTCCCGCGTCGCTGAGCGGTGCGGATCCTGTTCCTCAACTGGAAGGACCTCGCCCACCCCGCCGCCGGCGGCGCGGAGGTGCTGACCGAAGAGGTGGCGCGCGCGCTCGTCGCCCGCGGGCACTAGCGTCACGCTGTTCGCCGCCGCGGTCGACGGGCCGCCCCGAGCGCGAGACGTCGACGGCGTCGAGATCGTGCGCCGCGGAGGCCGGCTCGGCGTCTACCGCGCGGCGCGGCGCTTCTGGTCGAGCGACGGGCGCGGCGCCTTCGACGTCGTCGTCGACGAGATCAACACGCGGCCGTTCCTGACGCCGCGCTGGGTGCGCGACACGCCGATCGTCGCCCTGATCCACCAGCTCGCCCGCGAGATCTGGTTCGACGAGACGCCCTTTCCCGTGTCGCCGTCCTCGGCCGCTACGTGCTCGAGCCGTGGTGGCTGCGGAGCTACCGCGACGTGCCGGCGCTGACCGTGTCGGCGAGCAGCGCCGACTCGCTCGCGCGCTACCACGGCTGGCGCGACGTCACCGTCATCCCGGAAGGGCACACGCCGCACCCGGTGCCGCAACGTCCCGAAGGAGAGCGACCCGACGGTCGTCTTCCTCGGCCGGCTCGTCGCGATGAAGCGGCCGCGAGGACGCGATCGAGGCCGTCGGCCTGCTCAGGCGACGGCTTCCCGACGCGCGCAGCTCTGGATGATCGGCGACGGGCCGCGCCTCGCGACGCTTGCAGGCGCGCCGCGCCGGCGGGCGTGACGTTCCTCGGCCGGCTCGAGCGCGACGAGCTGCGTCGACGGCTCGCGCGCGCGCACGTCCTCGTCGCGACCTCGGTCCGCGAAGGCTGGGGGCTCAACGTCGAGCGAGGCGGCCGCGTGCGGGACGCCGTCGATCGGCTACGCGCGCTCCCGGGCCTCGTCGACTCCGATCCCGGCGTCCGGAGGAGCGCTCGTCGACCCGACGCCCGAGGCGCTCGGCGCGCGCCCTCGTCGACTTCTTCTCCGGCGAGCTCGAGCTCCGGCCCGCGGTCTCGACCGTCCCCTGGCCGGAGGTCGCGGCTACGGTCGAGCGCCGGCTCCAGGAGGTCGTGCCCGCTCGCGCACGATCGTGAGCAGGCCGGGAACACATGCCGGTCCCGCAGGCAGCTGGAAGGGCCAACGACGACGTACGAAGGCGACCTGCGCGCGTCCCTCGCTGCGTATCTGGACGACGGTGGCGCTCCGTAGACTCATCACGCTGTGCACGCGAATAGCATCCTTCTCTTCGAGCGGTACGCGCTCAGGTACTTCAGCCCCGAGCTGAGCGTCCTCGAGATCGGGCCGGATGGTTTCCCCTCGTCGTACTGCGTTGCGACGGGCGACCGAGTGTCGACTCTGGGACACACTTGAGTGGTTCAGGCCCGAACTCAAGGACGCTGTCAGCACCAGCACTCACCTATCGGTCGACCGAGGAGTACGAGTTTCCTGTTGAGGATGATCGTTACGACATCGTCCTTTTCCGGAAATGTCATCGAGCACGTTCCGCGAATCTGGCTCTGGATGCGGGAGCTTCTCGCGTGTTTGCAAGCCTGCTGGGATCGTTATCACGATCAACCCAGTTAGTTGGCCATTCCACCAGAGCTCCGGTTGACTGCTGGCGCATGTTACCCCGACGGTATGACTGCCCTCTATGAGGACTCGTCGCTCGACGTGCTGCTGTCGCAATGGGAGTCCCTCGAAACCCCCGGCTACCGGACATACATTCCAGGCCGCTCCCGCGAGTTCCAACCCCGACGACAGTGGCGAGTCTCCCGCGTCCTGGTTCGGCTTGATATCCCGTCGAACGCTCATACGACACGATTACGATCGGCCGGAAGCGCCGGCACGAATAGGACTGCGGGCCAACGGCCTCGACACTCCTGGCGGAGGTCGCGGCTACGGTCGAGCGCCGCCTCGAGGAGGTCGTCGCGCTCGCGCAGGATCGTGAGCAGGCCCTGCCACATCCCGAGGCCGTGCGCGACGGCGTAGACCGGGGTGAGGAGGGCGAGCGACGCGAGCTCACGACCGTTCCGCTGCTTGGCGACGCCGAGACTCGTCGCCGCCGCGGAGGCAGCCGCCAGCGCCGCGGGAACGACCGAGGGCCGTCGCAGCGCGACGAGGCCGAGGGCGAGGCTGGCCGGGTAGAAGAGCGCCACGATCGGGAAGAAGCGGGACTCCGGGCGACCGTGCCCGTCGACGAAGACGACGCCGCGGTGCGCCGAGTGGCGCACGAACGAGCGCAGCGTCGTCCGCGGCCGGTACACGGACCGAAATCCGGGCGACACGTGGATGCGCCGCCGCTCCGCGACCCAGCGCAGAAGCGGCGTGTCGTCGTTCGCCTGCCGTAGGTCGGCGTAGCGGCTGCGGAAGGCGTCGACCGCGTCGAGCAGCAGCTGCCGCGGCGCGAGGAAGCACGTCGTCCCCTTGGGATAGCGGTCGAAGTCCTCGGCGCCGAAGCTCGCCTCGCGCGGGTCGTCGAAGTAGTCGCTCCACGCGAGCTCGGCGATCAGCTTCCAGAACGTCCCGAGCAGGTCGCCGCCGGTGTCGACGTCGACGTGTGACGTCCAGACCGGCGCGTCGTCGATGCGCCCGCGGACGTACTCCAGCGCCTCGGGGTCGATCTGGACCCGTCCGTCGAGCAGCAGCACCCAGTCGCCCGTCGCCGCCTCGAGCCCGGCCCGCCGCGCCTCGAACCGGCCGCGGTTCGGCTGGCTCAGGATCCGCAGCGGCAGGCGCCCGGCGGCGGCGGCCAGGGCAACCTCCGCGCTCCCGTCGCTCGAGCCGTCGTCGACGAGGACGACGTCGGCGTCGAAGCCGCCGCCCCCGACCGCCTCAGCGAGCGCCTCGAGCGTGCCGGGGAGGTGGGGCGCCTCGTCCCGGACCGGCATGACGACGGTGAGCGACGGAGCGGCCACGCGGCGAACCGTAACGGCGCCGGAGCGGCCGTTACTGTGCCCCGGTGCCCGACCGCACCGCCGTCCGCGATGAGGCCCATACGAGCCTGACCGGCCTCCTCCGCTGTCCCGAGTGCGACGCCGGCCTGACCGTCGACGACGACGCCGCTGCCTGCACGGGCGGAAGCCACAGCTTCCCGGTCGTCGAGGGGATCCCCGTGCTCGTGGACGAGGAGACGCTCGCGGCCGACCCGCAGTACGAGAGCCAGCGCACGTACTTCGACTCCGAGTTCGCGGGCTACACGAGCTACCGCCTCGACAACTGGCGTGTCAGCTATCTCGACCGGCTGCGCTCAGCCGGCCTGCTCGGCGGATCCATCGGGCCGCTCGTCGACATCGGCGTCGGCGGCTCCGGCTACACCGTGATCGAAGCCGCCCGCGCCGGGCAGCCGGCGGTCGGCTGCGACCTCTCGCTCGCCGGTCTCCTCGCCGCGCGGAGGTTCGCGCTCGCCGAAGGAGTCGCCGACCGGACGCTCTGGGTCTGCTGCTCGGCCGAGCGACTGCCGCTCGCGTCGGAAGCATTCTCGGCGGCGCTCGCGATCGCGGTGCTGGAGCACCTGCCCGACGACGCTGCGGCGCTCGCCGAGCTCGCGCGGGTGCTGGAGCCGGGGGCCGGGCGTGGGTGACGTCGCCGCACGCGCTCCGCCACGCCTCGCCGATCTTCCGCCCGCTCAATAGGCGCCACGACCGGCGAATCGGCCACCTCCGCCGCTACGAGGCCGATCAGCTGGCCGAGGCCGGGCGCCGCGCCGGGCTCGAGGTCGAGGACGTCCAGTTCACCGGCCACTCCGTGAAGGCGCTCCAGCTGGCCGGGGCGCCGCTCGGGGACAGGTTCTGGTGGTGGTGCGAGCGGCGCGACCTCGCCCGCACGACGGACGTCAGGGGGAGCATGCAGCTGAGCGTCCTCCTCAGGCGGCGATAGCGCGTGCATAGACGTCGCCGAACGTCGACGAGTCGCCCAGCCGCGGGAGGAACTCCGTCATGGCGCTCTCGTCGAGCCACTCGTCCAGCGCGAACGCGCCCGTGTCCCCGATCGAGTAGTTGAACGCGGTGGGCCCCAGCTCCGCGAGCCTCCGCACGCACACGCCTGCGGCCTCGATCGCCTCCGGCGTGAACTCGAACGAGAGGGCCGAGGGTGCGGACGAGAGGCCGGCGAGGACCTCGGCCTCGTATCCCTCGACGTCGATCTTGCAGAAGACGGGGACGCCGTGCTCGCCGATGAGTGCGTCCAGCGTCGTCACCGGCACGGTCGCCGTCTCGTCCCAGGTATGAGCCCCGAAGCGGCCGCTCTCGCGCACGCGCTCGACCCAGTCGGAGGACATGGAGGAGATCGTGTGGGCGCTGCTCACGAGCAGCTCCGCCTCGCCGGGCCCGCGGCCGACTGCCTGCGGGACGAGTGTGACCCGCGGATCCGAGCCGAAGCGGCGTTGCAGCTTCTGGAGGCAGAAGGCCTGCGGCTCGACGGCGACGACGCGCGCGCCGAGCGCGAGGAACATCTCCGTCCGGTTGCCGACGTTCGCTCCGACGTCGAAGCAGAGGTCCCCCGGGCGGACAAACGTCCCGTACAGGCCGAGCATCCGGCGGCGCGTCGGCGCGCGCCCGGAGTCAGATGGCCGACGGCGTCCACGACCGACCGCGCGGCCGGGTAGAGCTTCGCGGCGTGCAGGCCGCCGATCAGCCGGTCGCGCGCCCGTTCTGGCACGCGGGCATGGTAGGGCGTTGAGGGCCGGGCGCACCGCGATCGTCGCGAACGGCTTCGGGGACGGCCCGGCCCAGGCGCTCCGCGACTTCCTCGTCGAGCGAGGCGGCGAGGTCCTGACCGTCCTGCACCCGCTGACCCGCGAGGAGGGCCGGACGCACCTGATCACGACCTATGCCGGCGGGCAGCGCGTCGGCGAGCGAGCGTGTTCGTCTTCCCCTGGGGCCGCCGCTCTCGTTCCTCGCCGATCCGCTCGTCCCGCCGGCGCCGCCGGCGGTCGACGTGTGGTTCGGCTTCAACCCGCTCGCGTGCGGACGCGGCCTGGTCGCGCGCAGGCAGGGCCGCGCGGGACGGGTCGTGCTCTGGTCGGTGGACTTCGTTCCCGACCGCTTCGGGCCGGGGACGGCGCCGACGCGCATCTACGACCGGCTCGACCGCCTCTGCTGCACGCGCGCAGACGCGCGCATCGAGCTCTCCGAGGCAGCGCGCGAAGCCCGCAACGACCGCCACGGGCTCAGGAGCCGACGCCGCGCCCGCCCACGTCGTGCCGATGGGCGCTTGGCTCGACCGCGTGCCGACGACGCAGCCCGACGGCCACGAGCGCCGCCGGGTCGTCTTCCTCGGGCACCTCGTCCCGCGGCAGGGCGTCGACGTCCTGCTGGAGGCGCTGGCGCTGCTACGAGATCGCGGCGACGAGGTGACGGCCGACGTGATCGGCGGCGGCCCGCACGAAGACGCGCTGCGCGAGCGCGCCCGTGCCCTGGGCCTCGACGATGTCGCACGCTTCCACGGCTTCGTCGCCCGACCATCGCGCGTC
Organism: uncultured Actinomycetes bacterium; assembly: GCA_963817105.1. Taxonomy (GTDB): domain Bacteria; phylum Actinomycetota; class Thermoleophilia; order Gaiellales; family Gaiellaceae; genus 3-1-20CM-4-69-9. Next base: position 603,271 of record CAWFNA010000008.1, on the reverse strand, counting down.
GACGGCTGCTGGCCGACGCCTCGGTCGCCGTCGCTCCCTACCGGCCGCCGACGACACGTTCACGCGCGTACGCGGATCCCGGGAAGCTGAAGGCGTACCTCGCCAGCGGGTCTGCCGATCGTCCTCACCGACGTGCCGCCGAACGCGCGCGAGCTCGCCGTGAGGGCGGCGCGGAGATCGTCGGCTGACGACGCCGACGACCTCGCGGACGCGCTCGCGCACGCCTCGAGTCGCCCGAGCGCTGGCAGGAGCGGCGCGCGGCCGCTCTCGCCTACGTGCGGCGCTTCGACTGGGCCGTGCTGCTCGACGAGGCGCTCAGGAGGCTAGGGCTCGAGCTTCCCGACGTCGTACCGCCGGCTTCTCCTGAGCCCGAGCACGAAGCCGCCGAGATAGGCCGCCTGACTCGCGACCACGGCCGGCGGCTGCAGCAGCGCCGACGGCGAGCGAGCGGAAGCGCACGGCGGCAGTGGATCCCGCTGAGCAGCAGCGCGGCCGCGTACGCGAGCAGGAGCACGAGCCCGACGGTGCGCAGGCCGCCGCCGACGAGGACGCAGCACGACGCCGGCCGCGGCCGCCGCGAGCGGTGCGAGCGAGAGCGCCGTCGCGGCGCTGAGGCTCCGGCCCCGCGTGCGCCGCGCCGCGCGCCCGCGTGCGCGCGCGTGAGCGAACGTGGCGGCGAGGTGCGGCCGGACCAGCGGCGCCGGCTCGGCTGCGAGACGACGTGTCCGGCGTGTAGACCGTCCGCCGTCCCCGCTCCGCGAGCCAGGCGACCAGCTCGCTCGTCGTCGACGCCGGCCGCGGCAACTGCGACGAGTCCTCTCGCCGCAGCGACGACGCTCTCCGCCGGATGTCGGCGACCGTCCGCACGTTGCCCGGGAAGTAGCGCGAGCGCCGCGACCCGCCGCCGAGCCGTGACTCGAGCACCGCCGCCGCGACACGTCGGCGCAGCGGGCCGCGCGAGCGGCGAGACGGTCGGGACGACGACCGCCGCCGACCTCGGGATCGCGCGAAGAACGGGACGGCCGCGGTGACCCAGTTCCCGGCCGGCCGGCGCCCGCGCCGAGCACGGCGACGAGCTCGCCGCCGCCCGCGCTCGCGACCCAGGCGGCCGAGCTCGAGCCGCGGGTAGTCGAGCAGCCCGGCGGCCTCCGGCTCGCCGACGACGCTCACGAGCGGCGGCTCCTCCGGCGCGCGCGTGCCGCGGAAGCAGCCGCCGCTTGCGCTGGTACGTGCGCAGGATGCGCAGCCGGTAGAAGACCGCGGCCGTGTCCCACAGCGCGCCGAGCACCGCGCGTCGAGCCGACGCCCGAGCCGGTGAAGCGGTACTCGAGCCGCACCGGCAGCTCGCGGATGCGGCCGTAGCCGAGCGACGCTGCGCGACCGCGAGCAGCTCGAGGTCGAACGCGAACCGCTTGACGAGCAGCAGCGGCACGACCTCGTCGACGACACGCGCGGCTGAAGACCTTCAGCCCGACCTGCGTGTCGCGCACGTCGAGGCGGAAGAGCGACGCGGTTCAGCTGCTGGTAGCACCAGCTCGCGACCCGGCGCGAGCGCGGATAGTGGACGACCGAGTCCGGGATGCCGCTTCGAGCCGATCGCGAAGTCGAGGTCCTCGCGCGCGCGCGCGTCGAGGTAAGCCGGGATCGAGCGCGGGATCGAGATCGAGGTCGGCGTCGACGAGCGCGACCCACTCGCCGTGCGCCGCGAGCGCGCCCGCCTTGACCGCGTAGCCCTTGCCGAGGTTGCGGTCGTAGTGGATGACGCGGATGCCGGCGTCGCCCCGCGCTCGAGCAGGCGCTCCGCCGTCCCGTCGATCGAGCCGTCCGAGACGACGATCGACCTCGACGTCCTCGCCGGGCAGCCCGGCCGCGACCGCGCGGCGGATCACGCTCGACGTTGTCGACGATCTCGTCGCCGCCGTTGTAGACGGGCACGACGACCGTCAGCACCGGTTCGATGCCAGCGCCGATTGTAGGTCTGCGGTACGGTCCTCACCGGTGACCGAGCCAGCGCTCTGGGGTCTGCCGGCGGAGCCTGCTCGATCTCGCGGACAAGCTGCATCTGGCCCGTCCGGCGGTGCGGGCGTACGAGCTCGCGCTCGCGACCAGGTCGGAGCTGCTCGACCGGGAAGCGGCCGGGACAACGGCGGGCTGCCGCTCCCGCCTGCACGGCTCCGGGCCCAGGCCGGGCCCCAGCACGCCGACGCCGGCTTCTTCCTGCGCAGCGGCCGCCACCACGCCGACCTGATCCGCGACCTGCTCGCGGAGCAGGGCGCGAGCGATGGACGATCTCGGACGCGCTGCTGGACTGGGGCTGCGGCTGCGGCCGCGTCCTCCGGCACTGGGGCCGGCTCGGGAGACGCGCGTCTCCGGCTGCGACATCAACCCGAACATGGTCGACTGGTGCCGGGCGAACCTCCCGTTCGCGGACGTGACGCTGAACGAGCTGTCGCCGCCGTTCCCGTATCCGGACTCGACCTTCGGCCTCGTCTACGCGCTCTCGGTGATCACGCACCTGGCCGAGGAGCTCCAGCACGCCTGGGTCGCGGAGTGCTTCCGCGTCCTTCGGCCCGGCGGCTTCCTGCTGTTCTCGACGCTCGGCGAGTACTACCTGTCGCTGAAGCGGCTGACCCCCGACGAGGAGCGCGCGTTCCGGGAGGGCAACGTGGTCGTGCTCTACGAGAAGTCCGCGGGCACGAGCCTGTGCAGCGCCTACCATCCGGAGGCGTATGTGCGCGACACGCTCGCCGGCGACTTCGACGTCGTGTCGTTCCGTGCGGCGACCGAGGACGGCCGCCACGACGTCCATCTCCTGCGGAAACCGGCGTAGGCCTGAGTAGCGCGCGGCAACGAGCGGCGCGGGCGCTCGCCTGGCTCGAGCGGCTCGCGGACCGGCCGCTGGGCGCGGTCGTGCTGTTCGTCGTCGCGCTCTGCGTCTACTCCTTCCGCGCGCTGGGCTATCCGCTCGTGGGCGGACGCGACCTGGACGAGTACCTCTACGGCTACATCCAGATGTTCGACTGGCATCCGCTGCTGCCGTGGTCGCTGCTGTTCCGGACGCCGGTGCCGGGGCTGCTGGGCGGCGCGATGCTCGACCTCGCGGGCGGCTTCTTCGCCGAGCCGTTCTTCGCCCTGCTGTTCGCCGGCTCGGTCGTCGCCTGGGCGGCGGCGGCGCGGATGTTCTCGACCCGAGCCGCGCTGCTCGTGGCCGCGGCGGTGCTCGTCTATCCGGCCTGGGGGCTGATGTTCCACGAGCTCTCGAGCGAGCCGTTCTTCTCGGCGGCCTTCTCGCTGTGGGCGTTCCTCGTCGTCCGGGCGGCCGTGTCCCCGTCGGCGTCGCGCTTCGTCTGGGTCGGCCTGGGAGTCGCGCTCCTGGCCTTCATCCGACCCGGAAACGCCGTGCTGGTCGCGTTCGTGCTCTTCCCGCTCGTGCTGCCGGCAGCGTGGCGCGCGCGCGCGGCATGGTCGGGCGCGTTCCTCGTGGCGGCTGTCCTGCCGCTCGCCGCCTGGGCGGTGCTCAACGGAATCCGCTTCGGCGACTACGCGCTCGCACGCGGCGGCAACGCTGTGATCCCGTTCTACCGCGCCTTCATCACCGACAAGATCGTGTCCCCCGACAACGGGCCGGCTTCGCGCAGGCTCGCCGACGCGGTGCAGCGGGACCTGCTCACGCGCAATCCGTACAAGGCCTACGGCGTCACGCTGAACCGCGTCTTCACGAGCGGCAGCTTCCGGATCCACGAGGACCTCTACGTCCTCTCGGACGAGGTCTTCGGGTGGGACTCGAACTACTCGATCCTGCGCAAGGCCGGCGTCGAGGCGGTGCGGAAGCATCCCGGGAAGTACGCGTCCGGCGTCCTGGGCACGACCTGGGACCAGCTGAGCAAGTCGTACTTCCGCAACCCGCCCGCGTCCGCGGCGACCGCCGCCGCTCCATCCGCTCCCGCGACCGTGACGGAGAAGGCGCGCACGCTGCCGGCGCCGACCGAGGGGGAGCCGATCCCCGCCGGCCAGAACCTCTGGATCGACCGGCCGGACGACAGCATCCGGGACGTGTGGACGTCCCCGACCGAGCACCACTTCGTCTTCCGCAAGCCGAGCCAGAAGCCGCGCTTCGACGCGATCGTGCGCGAGCGCAACGAGCTCTTCGACGCACTGCCGCACCGCGACCCCAACGGGTGGCTCCTCCTGCGCTTCAACCAGCTCTCGCGCTGGTTCCCGCGCCCGTTCATCTGGATCGCCCTCGGCCTCGTCGGGCTGTTCGTCCGCCGCCCGCGCGGCTGGCGCACGCTGACGGCGCTCGCACTCTCGGCCGTGGTCGTGATCGTCCTGAACGCCCTCGGGCTCTTCGCCGACCCGCGGCTGGCGCTCCCCGTCCTGCCGGCGTTCGTCCTGTTCGGCGCGTGCGGCCTGTTGGGCGGCCGACGAGCCCCTGTACCTTGACGCGGCGTGAAGGTGTTTCTCGACGTCGGGGCGCACACCGGCGAGTCGCTCAACGCCGTCCGCGACCCGAAGTATCGCTTCGAAGGCATCTACTGCTTCGAGCCCGCGTCCTCGTGCTGGGGGGCGCTCGAGGCAGTCCACGACCCGCGCGTGACCGTGTGCCGATTCGGCCTCTGGAAGGAGACCTGCGAGCGGCCCCTGTACGACACGGGCAGCATCGGCGCGAGCCTGTTCGCCGACAAGTTCCCTGGCAGCCGCCCCGAGGAGCAAGCCCGGTTCGTGCGCGCGACGGACTGGTTCCGCGAGCACCTCTCCGGTGACCACGAGATCTTCCTGAAGCTCAACTGCGAGGGCGCGGAGGCGGACATCGTCGACGACCTGCTCGACTCCGGCGAGCTTGCCCGCGTGCGGTCGGTGATGATCGACCCGGACGTGCGCAAGATCCCCTCCCAGGCGCACCGGGCTCGGGAGCTGCGCGAGCGGCTGCGGGCGAGCGGGCCCCACAACTACGCGATGGAGGACGAGGTGATGATCGGCGCGTCGCATCGAGCCCGGATCCAGCACTGGCTCGCCACGGCCGGCGCGGAGGAGCCGTCCAGGGCCGCGCGGATCCGTCAGTCCTGGTTCGTCGTGTCGGAGGCGCTACACGGCCGCCGCGAGCCGCTGCGGACGGCGCTGACGCACGACTAGACCGCGTCGAGGATCGCCTCGGCGACCCGCTCGGCGGCGCGGCCGTCGATCTCCCCGAGCACGAGACGGACGACCCGGGCGCGCTCGGCCGCGAGCTCGTCCGGCTGCTCGAGCGCGCGCTCGATTCCCGCCGCGACCTCCTCGAACCGGTCGGCGCGGTAGAAGGCGTTCGAGTCGAACAGCGGCTTGTAGTGCTCGCCGCTCACGTTCTTCTGCGCCCAGCTCTCGCCCGGCGGCGCCCCCTCGTCGTACAGCGTGCAGACCGCCGGCCGGTCGTTCGCGAGCGCGTCGAGCAGGATCGTGCCCGCGTTCGAGACGACCGCATCGCCGTGCTGGAGGAGGACCGCCAGCCTCTCGATGTCCGTGAAGCTCGGCTCCTGGACGGCGGCGTCGTCGTGCGCGAGGGCGGCGCTGAAGCGTTCACGCCACTCGCGGTCCCGCGGATGGGGCCGGAAGAGCAGCGAGAACCGTCGGCACGCGCCGCTCGAGTCCCACCAGTTGACGAGACGCTCGACGAACCGCCCCTCGTACGGTGCGTTCGTCGGCGTGTTCCCCATCACGAGCACGAGCGGGCGGTCCGGGTCGAGGCCGACGCCCCGGAGCAGGTCGGCGTACTCCTCGCGCGGCCGTCGCCGGTGGAAGACGTCGGTCTGCGGCCATCCGGTGACGACGACGCGCTCCTCGTCGATCCCGTGGTAGCGGTGGAGGTCGTCGCGCATCACGGCGTTCTGGACGAGGTAGCGCCTCAGGCCCGGCGCGACGATCCCCTTGCCGACGGTGTGGTCCCAGCTGGCGATGTTCCCGACCACTGGCAGCGAGTAGCGGCGCGCGCCGACGACGAACGGGACGACGGACTGCATCTGCATGTTCGCCAGGGCGATCGCCGGCCGCTCGGCGCGAAGACGTTCCAGGAGCGGGCGAGGCAGGTAGCGCAGGCGGCCGTAGTGCCAGCGGGCCATCACCGGATCGAGTGCTCCCCACTTCGGGAGAGGGCCGGCCAGGTTCGGGTCGAGGAACCAGTTCGGGTGGCCCGGCCGCATCCGCTGACGGTGGAAGCCGTTGCGCAGGCTGTGCCTGAGCGACAGGGGATAGAAGCCGATCCGCCGGTCGAGCCACGCGTCGGTGCGGCGCAAGGCCTTCTCCGGCAGCGGCTGGGAGGGGCGCTCGACGTCGGCGGGACGGTGACCTGCTCTCCTGCCCGCTCGGCCCACGCACCGGCCTGCTCGCCGACGTCGAAGAGGAAGAGGTCGAGGCGGTCCCCCAGGCTCGTACGGAGCCTGTCGACGATCCCTGTGTCGAAGAAGAGGCGGGACGAGAACGGATCCGGCAGGACGAGCCAGACGGGCTTTCCGCTCATCTCGTCAGCAGCAGATCGCACTCAGCGGCGGCAGCATGCGCGGAAGCCGCAACATGGCAACGGCCAAGCGCGGATGACGACCAAGTCGACCCAGCGCCGCTCGACGGCGCGGCTCCTGCTCACTCGCGGGGGCGCGCAGGAACGGCCGCTTCGATCCGGTCGGCGAGGGCCGCGCCGTCCAGCCCGTGGAAGCGCAGCGCCTCGACCGGCGTCCCGCATGCCGGCCATCCCTCGACGCCGAAGACGGTGAGGGAGCGCCCGTCCAACGCGCGCCGCAGCGTGTCGCCGAGCGCACCGACCGGCGCGTGGTCCTCGAGCACGAACAGCTCGTCGAACGGCTCCACGAGCTCCGCCAGCCACTCGCCGTCGACCCGGTTCAGCCACGGCATGTTCACCACGTGCAGACGCACGCCGCGGCCGTCGAGCGCCTCGGCGGCGGTCAGGGCCTCGTGGAGCATCACCGGCCCGTAGGCGAAGAGCAGCGCGTCGGCTCCCTCGCGCAGGACCGTGCCGCGCCCGGGCGTCGCCGTCGACGGCGGGGAGCTCGATCCGTCGCGGCGAGGGGCCGATCGCGAGCCTCAGCGCCACGTTCTCGCCCGCCTCTTCGACCGCCCAGCGCAGCAGCTCCCTCGTCTCCTCGGAGTTGCCAGGTTGGACGACGACGACGTTCGGGAGCGCGGCGAGCAGCGAGACGTCGCGGAGGCTCTGGTGCGACTTCCCCGGCCCCGCCGGGATCAGCCCCGCGTAGTGCAGCGCGTAGACGACCTTCGTCCGCTCGCTGGCCTGGTTGTAGATCTGCTCGTTCGCCCGCGACGCGAGGAAGCTGGCGAACGAGTTCACGACCGGCAGGAGCCCTTGGCGCGCGAGGCCGGCGGCCATCGAGACGATGTCCTGCTCCGCGATCCCGACCTCGACGAACCGGTCGGGATGCTCGAGCTCGATCGCGCGCACCCGGCAGTCGGACGCGAGGTCGGCGTCGAGCACGACCACCTCCGGATGGCGAGGCACGAGCTCGAGCAGCGCCTCGCCGAACGCCGCGGCGACGTACTCGTCCGTGACCCCGGCGGAGGTGGATGTAGATGTAGCTGTAGGTGGATGTATGTGCCGCGCCCCCGCGCCGGACTCGGGCTCGCCCTCGAGCGAGCCGGCGCCGCGTCGTCGACGGCGGCACCGCCTCGAGCCTGAGGTCGGGCAGCCGCCCGCGGATCCGCTCGATCAGCTCGTCGTAGGCGCGGCTGAAGTGCTCGTCGTCGGGCGCGCCGGCGTGCCAGCGATAGGTGCCACCGCCTTCGCGCAGCGGCAGTCGGGTGCTCCATGAAGGAGACGCCGCGCCCCTTGACCGTACGGGCGACGAGCGCCTTCGGGATGTCCTCCGGGATCGCGCGCATGTCCGCGAACGCGGCGGCGAGCGCGTCGTGGTCGTGCCCGTCGCACGTCTCGACGTGCCAGCCGAACGCGCGCAGCTTGGCCGCGAGGTCGCCGAGCGCGAGGATCTCCTCCGTCGGCCGATCCGACTGCAGCTCGTTGCGGTCGACGATCGCCCAGAGGTTCCCGACGCCCTGGTGGAAAGCGGCGGCGAACGCCTCCCAGTTCTGCCCCTCCTGCAGCTCGCCGTCGCCCGTCATCACGACGACGCGTCCGCCACGCCCGAGGAACCGCTTCGCCCCAGGCCATGCCCCGCCCCTTCGACAGCCCCATCCCGAGCGAGCCGGAGTTGGCCTCGATCCCGGGCACGCCGACGTCCGGATGGCCGTCCAGGCCGCCCAACCGCCGCAGCCGCAGCAGCCGCTCGGTCGGGATCACGCCGAGCGCGTGCAGGGCCGCGTACAGGCCCGGGACGTCGTGACCCTTCGAGGAGAAGAACACGTCGCGATCCGGGTCGTCCCAGCCCAGTTGCGCGACGTTGAGCTCCCGCCAGAGCAGATGGACGACGATGTCCAGCGCGCTGAAGCTGGAGCCGAGGTGGCCCGAGCCGGCGCGCTTGACCGCGACGAGCGCGTTGGCGCGGCACATGTCGGCGATGAGCTCGAGGTCGTCCTGCGCCGGCGCGCTCGAACTCCTCGCGCGGGATCAGGGTCAGGTCGGCCAGGGATGCTCCCGCAGGACGTCCTCGTTCACGTCCGCGCCCCAGCCCGGGCCGGCGGGAATCGCGAGCCGCCGTCCTCGATCGCCGGCACGGCCGTGGTCAGCTCCTCGCGCCAGGGGACGTCGTCGACGTCCAGCTCGAGGATGCGGACATTGGGGATCGCCGCGCACCACTGGGCCGAGATGAACGTCGCGAGGTGGCTGTAGTAGTTGTGCGGGGCGCAGTTGACCTCGAACGTCTCGGCGAGGTCGGCGATCTTCTTCGACTGGTGGAAGCCGTTCCAGATCACGTCGACCGACGCGACGTCGAGCGCACCCGCCTCGAGGAACGGACGGAAGCCGCGGCTCGTGTACAGGTTCTCACCGGAGCAGATCGGGATCGTCGTGCCGCCGCGCACGCCGGCGAGCGAGTCCGGGTCGAACGAGTCGACCTCGAGCCACATGAGGTCGAAGTCCTCGAGGCGGCGGGCCACGCGCAGCACTCCCTCGGCGGTCAGGTTGAAGTTCAGGTCGACGACCGGCTCGGCGCGGCCCTCCGTCCCCTCGTGGAACGCCTCCAGCAGCTGAACGAGCGCGTCCTCGAGCTCGGGGGACGGGTTGCGGTCGAGGTTGTCGCCGTGGAAGCCCGGGCATCAGCACCTGCGGGTCGTCCCCGGGCACGACGATGTTCGTCTTGAACGCCCGGAAGCCGCGCTCGACCACCTCGCGCCCGAGCGCCGTGACGTCGTCGTAGGAGGCGAGCTTCGACGTGCCCGTCACCTCCCACGCACGGGCGCGCGTCGTCCCGCAGTGCGACCAGTACGCCTCCACGGTCTCTCTCGTCGGACCGCCGAACAGCTCGTACACCGGCACGCCGAGCGCCTTCCCCTTCAGGTCGAGCAGCGCGTTCTCGATCCCGCCGATCGCCTTCTGGATCACGCCGCCGGGGCTCTGGCGCGTGGCGCGGTACAGATCCCAGTAGATCGCCTCGACCGCGCGCGGGTCGCGGCCGACGACGAGCGGCGCGAGGTCCTCGACGATCCCGGCGAGGCCCCGAGGGGAGCCGTGCGAGTCCGTGACCTCCGCCCACCCGACCGCGCCGTCGTCGGCGGTCGCCTTCAGGAAGATCCACGGGCGCCAGCCGGCGTCGCAGAAGAGCGTCTCGAGGCGCGCGACCTTCATCCGGCGGGAGGATACGGAGCGCGTGCCCGCTCGACCTTCGGCAGCGTCGCCGCGCCGGACGCGATCAGCGCCTTCGCGCGCTCCCAGTCCTCCTCGTCGTCGACGTTGAAGCCCTCGTAGCCGCTCGTGAAGTACGGCGCAACGACGCGGCCCTCGCGGGTGCCGGTCTGGGAGACGACGCGGGTCCACGCGATCTCGAGCGCGCTGTTCTGGACGTAGACCTCCGGCAGCGCCTGGTACTGGCCGGCATGCCACGCGACGTCGAGGTGCGACTGGTCGAGCAGCGGCCGCATCGTCTTGCCCTCGACCAGCCACATCTTCCCCGGGTGCTGCTTGACCCGCTCGACGGCGCGGATCGAGTCCGCCTCCGGCGTCGCCAGCAGCTGCTCGAGCCCGCGCCGGAGGACGTCCGGCCCGCGGAACGGGTTCGTCGCACGCACGATCGCGAACAGGTCGTAGCGGGCGTCGAGCCGGTCGAGCGTGTCCGTGATCCACTCGATGTCCGGGGAGGTCGACGTCGCGTACTCGGCGGGCCGCAGGAATGGGACGTCGGCGCCGTAGCGCCGTGCCACCTCGGCGATCTCCGTGCTGTCGGTCGAGCAGACGACGCGCTCGAAGATGTCCGCCTGGCGCGCGGTCGCGATCGCGTATGCGAGCAACGGATGGCGGGCGAGCCGACGGATGTTCTTGCCGGGGACGCGCTCCGAGCCGGAGCGCGCCGGGATCAGGGCGACGACGCTCGGCATGCCTCTTCCGCCTCCTCGAACAGCCGCTCGAGCACCGGCGCCGGGACGCCGACCCTGTGCGCCGCGCGCACGGCCGCGCCGGTGATCGCGTCGAGCTCCGACGGGCGCCCGGCAGCCACGTCGCGCGCGGTCGAGCTGGTCAGCAGCGGCGGCATCGCCTCGATGATGTCCCATTGGGCCTCCGGCGAGAGCGTCACGCCGTCGCCGGCGGCGACCGCGCAGCGTCTCCGCGATCGCCTGCTGCAGCCGCGCGCTCCAGTCCGGATCGCTGCGCAGCTCGCCGATCCGACGCTGGGTGAGCGTCGTCGCCGCGGCGACGGGCGCCTGCCGCGCGAGCTTCTCCCAGAGCACCTCCGCCTCGCTCCCGTTCACGCGGACGTCGGTCCCCGATCGGCCCAGGACCTCGACGGTCTCGGCCGCGGCATCGCGCCGCGACCGTCATCACGACGCCCGGCGTCGGCTGGACGACCGTCCCCGGCCGCTCCAGGTAGGCCTCGATCCGGCCGATCGTGGCCCCGACGACCGCGCTGCCGGGAAGGCGGTCGCGAATCGTCTGCATGTGCTCGATCCCGTTCAGGAGCGGGACGACCGTCTCGACCGGCGCCGCCACCCGTCCGAGGGCGTCGTCGAGCGCGGGCGCCTTGACCGTCACGAGCAGGAGATCGACCGGCTCCTCGAGCTCAGTGGTCGCCTCCGGACGAGCAGTCTCGACGCCTTCGCCCCGCTTGAGGGTCAGGCCCTCGGACGCGACCACAGCGGCCGTGTCCGGACGGGCGATGCAGACGACCCGGACGCCGGCGTTCACGAGGCCGACCGCGAGCACGCCGCCGACGGCGCCGGGGCCGAGCACCGCGACCGTGCTCATGCCTTGGCCGGATCGGAGATCAGGTTGACGTACTTCCACTCGGTGTAGACGTCGAGCGCCTCGACGCCCGCCTCCCGCCAGCCGGTCCCCGACTGCTTCACGCCGCCGAAGCCCATGTGCGGCTCGCTGCCGTGCGTGCCGCCGTTCACGACGACCACGCCGGCCTGCGCGGCGTCGGCGAAGCGCATCGCGCGGTGCAGGCTCGCGGTGTGCACCGCGGCCGTGAGCCCGTACGGCGAGTCGTTCACGAGCGCGATCGCCTCCTCGAGATCCCGGACGCGGTAGAGGATCGCCACCGGGCCCGAACAGCTCCTCGCAGGAGAGCGCCGCGTCTGCGGGGACGTCCTCCAGCACGGTCGGCTCCAGCCACCAGCCCGGCCGGTCGATCCGCTGCCCGCCCGCGACGACCCTCGCACCGTCGATCGCCGCAAGGATCCGCTCGAGGCTTGCCTCGCTGATCACCGGGCCGGCCTCGTACTCGCGCGCCCCGGCGGCGAAGCGCTCGCGGAACCGGTCGTAGACCTCGTCGAAGACAACGATCCGACTCGCTGCGGCGCATCGCTGCCCCGCGTTCGAGAACGCCGACGCGAGCGACCACTCGACCGCCCGGTCGAGGTCGGCGTCGTCGCAGACGACGAGCGCGTTCTTGCCGCCGAGCTCCATGCACCACCTTCGCGAGCCGCCGGCCGGCGCGCTCCTGGATCTCCCGCCCCGTCGCCGCCGAGCCGGTGAAGCTGACGAGGTCGACGTCGGGCGACTCGACGAGCGGCGGCCCGACCTCGCCGCCCAGCCCGTGGACGACGTTGAGGACGCCGGGCGGAAGCAGCTCGTTGCACAGCGCAGCCGAAGAACGCCGCCGAGGCCGGCGTGTGCTCCGACGGCTTCAGCACCGCCGCGTTGCCGCAGAACACGGCCGGGAAGACCTTCCAGGCGTAGTTCGGGAGCGGCGTGTTGAACGAGACGATCAGCGCCGCGACGCCGACGGGCCGCCGCACGGTCATGACCGTCCGGTTCGGCATCGACGAGGTCGTCGTCCGACCGTAGAGGCGGCGCCCCTCGCCGGCGACGAAGAACCCCATTTCGACGGCGGCGTCCACCTCGCCCAGCGCGAGCTCGACGCGCCTTGCCGGTCTCCGCGGCGACGAGCCCGGCCGCCTCCTCGCGCCGGCTCCGCAGCGCGAGCGCGAGCTCGCGGACGATCTCGCCGCGCTCGACGGGCGTGCGGGCGGCCCAGTCGGGCTGTGCGCGCCGCGCCGCCGCGACCGCCGCGTCGACGTCCTCGGGTCCGGAGCGCGGCGACGTCGCAGAGGCCTCGCCGTCCGCGGGCCGCAGCTTCTCGAAGGTCGCCGGTCCGACGTCGCCGCGGAGCAGCCGCCGTTCGACGAGGTTCCGTGATCTTGCGACAGAAGAACCGATGTGTCAAGTCTGCCGGCAGGATGCTCGCGCTCGTCCTCCGCTGGCGCGCGCGCCTGTCGTCGGCGCGCGCGGGCGTCGTCCTCGTCTACCACCGCGTCGGCGGGCCCGTCTCGGGCGACCAGGACGTCGAGATCCTCCCGGCCGTCGCGCGGCCCGTCTTCGAGCGCCAGCTACGCCACCTCGCCGGCACTACCGCGTCGTGCCGGCGGCCGAGATCCTCGACGCGGTCCGCACGCCGGCGCCGGGCGAGCGCTTCCCCGTCGCGATCACCTTCGACGACGACCTCGCGGAGCACGTCCGCGACGCGCTGCCCGCGCTGCGGGCAGCCGGGCTCACCGCAACGTTCTTCCTCAACGGCGCGTCCCTGGACGAGGCGCACTCGTTCTGGTGGGAGGACCTCCAGCGCGCAGTCGACGGCCGGCTCGTGACGACGGCCTCCCGCACGTCGACGCCGCGAGCCGGCGCTCGAACGCGTCGCCGCGCGCCATCCTCGACCTCTCCGGCGCGATCACGCGGCTCGAGCCGGAGCAGCGCGGCGAGGTCGCCGCGGCGCTGCGCGACGCCGTCGGCCCGCCTCCGCGCGGACGAGCGGCCTGCGTGCGGCGGACGCTCGCGCGCTCGCCGAGGACGGGCTGCCGCGTCGGCTTCCACACGCTCCGCCACGAGGTGCTGCCGTCGCTCTCCGACGCGGAGCTTGCGGCGGCGCTCCGCGACGGCCGCGAGGCGCTCGAGGCGGCCGCCGGCAACCGCGCGTCGACACGATCGCCTACCCGTACGGCAAGGCGCGACGACCGCGTCGCCGCAGCGGCGCGCGCGGCCGGCTTCTCCGTCGGCTTCACGACCGCTGCGCGGCGTCGTCACGCCCGGACACGGATCCCCTGCTGATCCCGAGGACGGTCGCCGACCTGTCCGCACGGACGGCTCAGCCTGCGCCTCGCGCGGCTGTTCGCGGCCGCCTGACTAGAGTCACGCGCGTGCCCGGCGACGACGACATCGTCCGGAGAACCGAGCGACTGCAGCGCGACGTGCGGCAGCTGCACGCCCGCGTCGATGCGCTCGAGTCGAGCCGCTGGTGGCGGCTGCATCCGCGCTTCCTCCTGCGGCGCGTCCGCGACCACGACGAGCGCCGGGCCGTGAGCAGCCCAGCGACGGCTCCCACGAGCTCCCGATCGACTTCGACGAGACCGACGCGGAGCTCTGCCGCCGCGTCGCGCCGTACACGATGACGACGCCGCCGCGGATCTACGCGCTGGCCCGCGCGGTCGAGTACGTCGCCGCGCGGCGCGTTCCCGGCGCCTTCGTCGAGTGCGGCGTCTGGCGCGGCGGGAGCATGATGGCGATCGCGCTCACGCTGCTCCGGCTCGGCGTCACCGACCGCGAGCTGTACCTCTTCGACACCTTCGCCGGGATGACGCCGCCGGGCGACGAGGACGTCAAGCACACGGGCGAGCGCGCCGCCGACATGCTCGCGCGCTCGAGCCGCGACTCGCACGACTGGGCGCTCGCGTCGCTCGACGACGTCAAGTCGCGCCGTGCTCGGCGTCGGCTACCCCGACCGAGCGGATCCACTTCGTGGAGGGCCCGGTCGAGGAGACGCTCCCGGCGAGCGCGCCCGACGAGATCGCGCTGCTGCGGCTCGACACGGACTGGTACGCGTCGACGAAGCACGCGCTCGTCCACCTCTACCCGCAGCCTCGCGACCGGCGGCGTCGTGATCGTCGACGACTACGCCTACTGGCAGGGCGCGCGCCAGGCGGTCGACGAGTACATCCGGGAGCACGACCTCCCGCTGCTGCTCAACCGGATCGACTACACGGCGCGCATCGCGATCAAGACCTGACATGAAGCTCGTCATGACGCTGCTCGTTCGCGACGAGGAGGACATCCTCGACGCTCAGATCGCGTTCCAACTCAATTCCGGCGTCGACTTCGTGATCGCGACGGACAACAGCTCCGAGGACGGCACGGCCGAAATTCTCGAGTCGTACGCGCGACAAGGGGTTCTGCACCTGCTACGTGAGGAGGAGGGAAGCCGCTACGAACAGGGACAATGGGTGACCCGAATGGCGCGCATGGCGGTGTCCGACTTCGGCGCGACATGGGTCATCAACAGCGACGCGGACGAGTTCTGGTGGCCGCGCGGCGGAACGCTGAAGGAGGTTCTGGCCGCCGTCCCGAAGCGCTTCGGAAGCGTCGCCGCGATGGTCAGACACTTCGTGCCCCGGCCCGAGAGCGGCGAGTCCTTCGCCGACCGGATGACCGTGCGCGTCAGCAGTCCCGGCTCGGAGAAGGACAATCCGTTCGGCCCGCGCTTCCTGATCGTCCACCGGGCCGACGCGGAGGTGTCGATCACCGACGGTCGCCGAGCGCTCGGCAACGAGCTCGCGCTTCTCCGCGGTTGGTATCCGATCGACGTCCTGCACTTCCCGATCCGGTCGATACGACAAGCCGAGCACAAGTACCTGCTTCGGGCCGGGGCGCCGATCTCGGTCTACGGCATCGCGGCCGAGGCTCGCCGGGAGGGCCGCTTCCAGGAGTTCTATGAAACGCTGCTCGTCGACGACCACGCGCTCGCGCGCGGGATCGCGGACGGCACGCTCGCGATCGATACGAGGGTGGCCGACGCGCTTCGCTCACCCGAGACGGTGCGGTTCCATGATCCGATCGTCGACGCCGCATACCTTTCCGAGCTCGGCAGGTTGGGAGAGGCGGACCCTCTCGTCGTCACGCAGAGCCGCGTCGACCAACTCGAGGCGCGTTTAGCGAGGACGGAGCAGAGCCTGCCAGCGAGGATCCGCCGCGCTATCCGCGGCGATTCGCCGGCGAGCTCGTGACAGCTTTCCGGTACGCGTAAATCCGTACGTCCTGCAGGCTCTCCCCGCGTAGAGGGCGGTCGACATGACCTTCGATCTGGTAGCCGAAGCCGTCGGCCTCGAGGAGCGCGGAGAACTCGTCTTGTTCGCGCACGACGTGGTGGTGGTACTCGATCAGGAGTTGTTGGATCAGTCCCAGCTTCTCCGCGCCGCTGAGCTCCGCCAGTCACGTCGATCTCGGCCCCTCTATCCATCTTCAAGAAGGACACGGGTGGTCGATGTAACGCGAGAGACGCACGCCGTCGACCGCCCGCCTGTCCTTCGGCATTCGGTCTGGGACCGTGCTCATACGAAGCGAGCCGGGATCGGCCTCGTCGTAGAAGAAGTCGGTTGGACCGTCCGCGCGCGCGAGCGCCTGATTCTGGATTTGCACACCTCGAAGTCGATTACGCGTGATGTTGTCTTGGAGGCACGCGAACGCTGCGGGGTCCGGCTCGAACGCCAGGATCTCGGCCCCGGGATAGAGCGTCTTGAAGTAGAGGACCGACATCCCGATGTTGCTGCCGCAATCGACGATGAACGGCGAAGGGTCGGCGGTCGTGAACAGATTATTGATGGCGCAGGAAGATCTCCTTGAACTGGTATCCGAGGCTCCAGAACGCAAGGAAGCGGGACGTCGAAGCCGACGACCTCAGCTCGGTTGTCGGGCGTATGCCTTCCGAGTAGGAACGTCCGCAGATAGGTCCCGCGAATCCGCGACTTCACGTCGTCGTCCAAGTCCGCCGATTGGATCTGGGACCGCACTGACGGCCACTCCTGTGCGCGGCGAACCAAGGACAACCAACTCGAGAGGTAGGGGAGCCGCCCGAGCCGGTGCACAACCGCCCCAACCGACGGGTGAGCCCTGTGCACGTTCACAGTGAGCCTGCCTCGGTTACGCGACCTTCCGGTAGAAGCCGGTCAAGCCGAAGACGAGCACCCGCTCGAAGCCCGCGGGGATGTCGCTCTCGTCGATCTCTGTGCCGAGGTCGTGCACCGCCAGGAAGTCGCCGACTTCCAGCGACGGCGCGTAGGTCTCCACTTCGAACCGCTTGCTGCCGTTGTCGCAGTAGAGGACGAACGCGTGCGGTGCCTCCGCGATCAGGTCTCGAACCTCCTGGAGCTCGTGCCACACGTCGATGCGGACGAACCCGGGAGTGCCGGGGTCGGGATCGCGGATGTCGATCGTCCTGAGCCACTCGACACGCTCGTTCAGCCATTTGGCGAACCCTCCCCTCGCGGTTCCGAGCTCGACCACGCCGCGGGGCCGCTCTCGCCCGAGGAACTCCTCCCACGCCTCGAGGTCCTCCGGCGCCTGAATCGCTCCGGGCAACGCCGTGGTGCCGCGGTCCATGTCCTTCCGGAGCTGCGCCGTGATCTCCGCTGGGGTCGGCTCGGTCATGCGCGGGGATCATGCAGGGCGTTGACGCGCGGCGCCAGCTCGCGGCACAGCTCGACGAACGCGAGGTCATCGGCGTACCACTCCCGCAGGTTCGCCTCGCCGGCGTCGCTGAGCCGCCGGTCGAGCCCCGCCGGCGCTTCGTGTGCAGCGTCGCCGCGCGGCAGCTCTGCCTCGGCGGGCAGGCCCAGTCGCTCCCTGAGCGCCGCGAAGTCGAGATCCAGCCGCTCCTGGAACCCGATGAAGAAAACGTTGGGCATCCGGGCGCGGAAAGCCGCCTCGTCGCCGAACCAGAAGGAGTAGGCGGTGCTCAGGTGGCCGACCCCACGCATTGCCGCCTCGGCTTCGCTGCGCAGCGCCCCGTCGTCCGCGGATAGTGCCGTCGCCAGCTGGTCGGGCGTCTTGAAGCGCGCGAACGCGACCTTCTCCTCGTCACGCCACGGGTAGTGGTACCGCGGCCGGCCCTCGCGGAGCCTGCTGTTGAAGGCGCTGACGAACCGGCTGAGCGGGTCGCGGATGAAGAACATGAAGCGCTCTCCAACAGGAACGTCGGCGAGCGTGAGCTCGTGGCCCCCGAAGACGGGCCGGTAGCGACAGACCGCGGCGTGCTCGACGAGGACGTGGTTGAGCGCGGTGCCGCCAGTCTTGCCCACATGCAGCACGTGCAGCGGCTCGCGCTGGTCTTCCACCTCAGCGCCGCTCCGGAAACACACGCCGCAGCCGCCCGCGGATTCGTGCCTCCCAGTCCGAGCGTCGTTCCAGCTCACGGGTGAGCTCGCGCTTGATCGCGAGACCCCGCCGCCGTTCGGCCAGAAGCGCCTCCGTCGTCGGCGTCTCGGCTGGCAACGACGGGGGCGAGAACTCCTCGTGAGCCCCTTCGAGGCCCTCGAGCGCCGAGAAGAGCGCGCGTTGCGTGGTCGAGACGTCAGGGTCGGCGACGAGGTCATCGGTGCTGAAAGCGGCGTGCCTGAGATCGACGTCGATGAACGCGGCTACCTCTTCCGCGCTCGGCTCCCGCGCAGGCACGCCGACGCGGACGAGGGACGCCTGCGCACGCAGGCACCACTCGAGCGGCGCATTCAGGACGTCCGAGTAGTTCACCGCGAGGACCGGCAGGCCGGCGACGTCCCCGAGCGCCTGACGCATGTATCTCTCCCAGAGGGACAGGGCGTAGATCTTGCCCTGCTCGCTGCGGACCCGAAGCGCCGAGGCCGTGATCTCGAGCGGGTTGCGGTTGACGAGGACGACGATGGGCCGCACGTCCAGGACGCTGCGCCAGAAGGCGAACGACAGGCAGTGCCGCGGGTCCTTCCAGACCCAGGGCGCGCGCGGGATAGATCTCCGCGACAACATCCCGTGCCTCGGGTCGCAGCGCGTCGAGGCGTGGATCCTCCTCCCAGCCGGGCTGGAGCACGGGCGGGCAGTCGATGTCGCACTCGATCGCCCAGAGGAGGCGCTCGTTGAACGCCACGAGGGACTCGCTCTCCCAGTAGCCCTTTGGGTTCTTCTCGGTCGGCTGGACGAGGTCTTCCTCGGGCGGCGTGTGCAGGCCGAGGAGGCTGATCAGGCGGGTGACCGCCGAGGTGCCGCTCCGGTGCATTCCGAGAACGAAGACGCCGGCGTCCACCGCGCCGAGGCTACCGTCCGCGGGCCAGCAGGCGCCGGAGAACGCCGCTGCGGCCGTCGGCCCCGGCGGCCGGCGCCGTCCGCGCAAAGGCGGCCGCCAGCGTTGCCGCCAGCTGCGGCAGGTCGGGGAGCTCGTGCGCGTGGCGCTCGAACGCCTCGAGCACGACCAGCCCGTCGCCGGGAACGTCCCCGACGCCGCCCACTCGGCCCGAGTGCGTCGCCAGGTCGTCCGGAATCGAGACGATTCGCGCGCCGCCGAGCGCGAGCCGCGCGAAGAGCGGCCAGGGGCGCTCCGGGCCCGAGAGCAGCGACCTCCTCACCAGACCGACGACGCCGTAGTGATTCTCGACCAGGCCCAGCGCACCGGGGCTTCCGAGGAACATGTGCACGGAGCCGGGCTCGTCCGCCGGGCGCACGGACGTCGTGACGACATCGGCGTCCGAGGCCGCCTGGGCCCTCACCAGCGCATCGACCATGCCCTCGTCCGGGACGCTCCCCTCGCTCGCGACCACGACCCACTCCGCCTCGTCGAGGGCCTCGCCTCCGACAACCCCTCGCGATGACGGCGGGCTCACCGTCTCGACGAGCTCCAGCCAGGCAGCCTTGGCGTCCTCCGGTGGTCTTGCGGGACGCGCCGGCGCAACTCCGTCGGCGAGCGCACGCGTCAGCACTGCGGTGAACGCCCCCGCCGTCGGCTCCGTCAGGACGCGGTCGGCGTCTGCCCCGGCAACGAGCTCGGACACTCCGCCCACACGGGCGGCGACGAACGGGATCTGGTGCTCGATGCACTCCGCCACCGCATAGGGGGAGTTCTCGAGGAGCGTCGGCAGGACGACCAGCGTGCCGGCGTTTTGCAGCTCCGCGATCGCCGCGGAACGATCGAGCTCGGTCTCGAAGCGGGCACGTGACGCCAGATCGGGCCCCAACGCCTCGCGGACGCGCTCGACGGTCCAGCGCTTGGACTCCCGGCCGAGGAAGAGCAGCTCCTTCCCGTCGAGGAGCTCGCGATCGAGCTCCCGCACGCTGTCGACGAAGATGCCGATGCCCTTGCCTTCACGCAGCTGGCCGAAGAACGCCAGACGCTGAACCGACGGCGCACGAGCCGCAGGGACCGCCGGCTCGTCCACGGCGACGGACTGCCAGAGGTTCTGGATCACGTGCGGCGACCTCGGCGTGGGCCAGCCGTGGTCGGACATCCACTCGAGCAGCCATGCGCTCGGGCTGACGACGGCGTCCGCCAGCTCGACGCACGCGCGCTGCGCAACCTCCTCACCGAAGCGCGCGACCGTGTCCGGCACCTTTCGCGCGGCCTCGGACAGCACGCGGGCCGGGCCGTGCGCGTAGACGACGAACGCCGTGTCGGCGAAGCCGCGTGCGACCTCGCGGGCCCGCAGCGCCGCGTAGGCGAGCCCGCGCCAGTCGTCCGCGACGACCACATCCGGCGGATCGGCGCGCAGCGCGCCGAGGACCGCAGCGGCTGGTGCGAGGAAGTCGGGGCGGACGGAGACGGGCTCGAGCCGCCGGACCCTGACGTTCGCGTCGGCGTACCGCTGCCGCCACTCCGCGCCGAGCTCCGCCGTCTCTCGCCCGGGCGCGACGAGGAGCTCGACGTCGTGGCCGTGACGACCGAGCGCCAGCGCGAGCAGCGAGTCGGCTGTCCCCGGCCCGCCGATGCCCGGCATGCCGAGGACCTCGCTCGCCGCGACGGTGATACGTCTCGACGTCAAGAGGCGGCGTGCCGCTGGGCGTCCGCTGCGAGGCCCGCAACGAGTCGGCCGAGGGATCGCAGGTTGGCCGGGAGCGCGCGCTCGACGTGCTCCACGACGAGCAGGCCGTCGCTCGGGTCGCGCTCCAACGTGCCGGGCTCGCTGCTGCGCCTCACGAGCGGGAGCGGGACGGACACGATCCGCGCCCCGGCGGCGCTCAGCCGCGCCAGCAACGGCCATTCCTGATCACCGACCACGGGCCAGGGCTCCTCGACGTCGTCGAGCAGCGCCCGGCGCACGAGCGCGCACGCCCCGTACTGGTTGCCGAGCACGCCGACGCCGCCGGGCTCGCCGGCGAAGAGCCGCGTGCCGGCCTCGGTCTCGGCGCCGCAGGTGACGACGTCCGCGCCCGACACGGCCTGGGCCCGGGCGAGCGTCTCGACCAGCTCGGGCGCGGGCTCGTCGCCCTCCTCGAGGACGAGCACCCAGTCTGACCTGGACTCCTGTCCGAGCCGGATCACGTCGACCTCCGGAGACGCGGCGGGCTGTCGGCACGGCGTCCGCCTGCGTCTCGACGATCCTCGACCACGCTGCGAGCGACGCCGCTCCGTCGAAGGCCGGTCGAGCAGGCCGGAGCGCGTCGGGCGCCGACAGCGCGGCGCGGAGAGCCTCGGCCACGCCTTCCGCGCGTCGGCTCGAACAGCACGCGCTCGCGATCCTCCGGCGCGACCAGCTCGGGGATGCCGCCTGCAGTTGCTCGGCGCCGGAACGGGATGCCGTAGCTCGAGGCACTCGTAGACCGCATTCGGGGAATTCTCGGCCAGCGACGGCATCACGGCGAGCGTCCCGGGACGGCTCAAGCGCGCGAGCGCCTCGTGCTGGTCGAGCCCGCTCTCGAAGAGATGCTCGCTCAGCGCACTGTCTCGCCTGCTCCGACAGCACGCTCTCGAACACGGTCCGTCGACCAGTGCTTCGTCGGCGCGCCGATGAACTCAAGCTCGAGTCCCGAAGCAGCTCCGGCTTCGAGCGCGTTCAGACCCGCGAGAAACGGCTCGATTCCCTTGCTTCCTCCAGCCGACCGAAGAAGGCGATCCGCTGCGACCTGCCCGTCGCGCTCGCCGGCGCCCAGCGATACCTCGCCAGTCGCAGTCGTTGCGCGTTAGCTAGCGGGATCACTTGCGTCGCAGCCGGAAGCTGCCAGTCCTCGCTCGCGCATCCACTCGACGAGATAGGCGCTCGGACTGACGACGACGTCAGCGAGCTCGACCGACGCGCGCTCGAGCGCCGCAGCGCCGAGCACCTCGCTCGAGGCGCTCGGATTGGCCGTGAGCTCCTTCACCCACAGCCGGGTCCCGTGGCAGAACACGACGAAGAGCGTCTGCTCGAACGCGAGGCCGAGCTTGCCGGAGGCTGCTGGGCAGAGTACGCGGGCGCCCCGAACTCGTGCGCGATCACGACGTCCGGCGGATCGTCCCGAAGCGCCAGCAGGACGGCATGGCTCCGGGCGAAGTACCGCGGCTCGACGGAGTCGAACAGCGGCGGAGCACCGTGCGAATCGCGACCCCCGCCTCGTCGTACATGCGACGCCCATTCTGGCGCGAGCGCGCCGTCGGACGGGCCAGCATAGAGGACGTCGACGGATGGCCCATCCGCGCGAGCGCCACCGCAAGGAAGCCCGTCGCCGTGCCGACGCCGCCGCCACGGTCGTAGCCGAGGAGCTGAGCGGTCACGACTCGCGATCCGCCGCGTCAACGGCGCCTCCCGAGCAGCCGTCGAGCGACGCGACGGGCGCGGCCTGCTGGCGAGGCGGAGCGCCGTGCCTGCGCCTCGTCGGCCAGCCCGCCGGCGAGACGGGCGAGCGAGGCGAAGGCACGCGGCATGGTGCGCTCGAGCTCCTCGATCACGAGCAGCGCCTCGGCCGGCGACCGCTCGAGCGTGCCCGGCGCAGAGCTCGCCGCGACCAGCGGGAGCGGGATCGAGGCGATGTGGGCGCCGCCGGCGCTCAGCCGCGCGAGCAGCGGCCAGCCCGCACTGGCGGCGTCGGAGGCGTCGAGCAGCCCGCGGCGGACGAGCGCCGGCTCGCCATAGTCGTCCGCCAGCAGACCGAGCCCGCCGGGGTTACCGCTGAAGAGGTGCTCCGTCCCCTCGACGCGGACGCCGCAGGTGACGACGTCGGCGCCCGTCACCGCCTGCGCACGCAAGAGCACGTCGCGGAGCTCGGGCTCGAGCACCTCCCAGTCGCCGTCGTCGGGCGACACCGCCGCACGCGGGAACGCGGTGTCCCGACCGACCACGCCGGCCCACGCCTGCACGGCCCCGTCGCCGTCGAAGGCCGGCCTCGCCGGCGGCACGGACTCGGTCAGGGCGCGCCGCAGAGTCATGGCGATCCCTTCCGGGGTCGGCGTGAAGAGCACGCGCTCGCGATCGTCTGCGGCGACGAGCTCGCCCGTCCCGCCGAGGCGGCTCGCCAGGAACGGGATGCGGCGCTCCAGGCACTCGTAGACGACGTTCGGGGAGTTGTCCTCCGTCGAGGGCACGACCGCGAGGGTTCCCGGACGGCTGAGGCGCGCGAGCGCCTCGTGCTGGTCGAGGTCTGTCTGGTACGTGACCTGCCGGAGCGCGCTGCGCGCCTGGTCCGAGATGAGCCCGTCGATCGTCTCCGGCGTGAACTCGGACGTCGACCGCCCGAGGAACTCGAGCTCGACCTGTCGCAGCAGGTCCGGTGGAAGCGCGTTCACGCCCGCGACGAACGGCCGTACGCCCTTCCGCTCCTCGAACCGGCCGAAGAACGTCGACCCGGTCGACGCCGCCGTTCGCGTCGGCCACCGGAGGCGTCTCGCCGGTCGCGGCCGACCGCGTCACGAGCGGGATCACGAGCGTGTCCTCCGGGAGCTGCCAGCCCTGGCCGCGCATCCAGCCGACCATGTACGCGCTCGGGCTGACGACGACGTCGGCGAGCTCGACGCACGCCTGCTCGAGCCGGCCGACCGCAAGCGCGCCGGGCAGGACGCGCACCTTCCGCGACATGTTGGTGATCCACTGCCGGCTCCCGTGGCAGTAGAGGACGAACAGCGTGTCCGTCGAACGCGAGCCCGAGGGTGCGCAGCCGCACCGCCACGTATCCCGGGGCGCCGAGGTCCTGGACGATCGCGACGTCCGGCGGCCGCTCGCGTAGCGCAAGCTCGACGGCGCGCATCCGCCCGAAGTACGCGGGCGCGACCGGCGTCTCGTACGGCGGCAGCGGCCGCACGCGCACGCCGGCGTCGTCGTAGAGCCGCGTCCACTCCGCGGCGACCCTGTCTCCGGTGAGCTCGCCGAGGTAGAGGATCTCGACCTCGTGGCCCATGCGGCCGAGCGCGAGCGCGAGATAGGTCGTGGCGGTGCCGAGGCCGCCGGTTTTGTGGTACCCGAGCGCCTGGTCGGCAACGAGCGTGACCCGCCGCGGGCTCACGCGGGCGATGCTAACGCCTCGGCTTCTTTACAGGACTTTTACGAGCAAATGTGCGTCAGAACGCAGATCCTTGTGCGAGACGACGGCTACCATCCGGCCCTGGCTGCACGCTAATCGGGGTCGCTGGAGGGCGATCTGGGACACAAAGGAGTCTTCGCCGCATGCGTATAAAGCTGTTCCTACTCATCGCGTCGCTGGTCGCGCTCGTGGTCGTTCCGGCCGCCATGGCGATGCGCTTCACGGACGCGAGCCGCCTCCCGCCGACCGGGTACGTCGGACACGCGTACACGCACAAGTTCGAGATCCTCGCGGGCGGAGGCTGCCCGCCGTACACCTACAAGGTTCTCAACGGAACCTTCCCGCCGGGCCTGTCGCTCGCGTCCTCGGACGGCGGACCGGGCGTGAAGGGTGGAGACGTGACAGGCACGCCCACGACGGTCGGCATCTACACGTTCTACCTCGAGGCGACCGACACGCAGTCGGTCTTCTGCAACAACGTGGGCTCGCCGCCTTCCCGAACGCAGGAGCAGTTCACGATCCGGATCCAGCCTGGCCTGAACATCGTCCAGCAGGGCCTGGACCCGAACCACGCGGTCGTGAACCAGCCCTACAGCTACCAGTTGCTCAACGACCAGCCGAGCACACCCGTGACCTGGTCGGTGATCTCCGGCTCACTGCCGCCCGGGATCAACCTGAACGCCACGAACGGGACCGTCTCCGGCACGCCGACCGCCGTCGGCGACTACACGTTCAAGATCCAGGTGAGCGACGGCAACCGCTCGGACGCCGAGACGTACACGCTCGCCGTCGTCGACGCGCTCGTGGCCGCCGCAGTGCCGATCGGCGCGCGGTCCGGCGAGGTGGGCCACCCGTACTCGCTCGATCTCAACGCGAGCGGCGGCCGGCAGCCGTACGTCTGGACGTCGCCGACCCCGCTTCCGGCCGGCCTCGTGCTCGATCAGGCGACGGGCGTAATCTCCGGCACCCCGACGGCGCCGAGCGCGACGCCGCTGGTGGTGACCCTGACCGATTCCGTCGGGACGACGACGAACGTGAACGTCGGCCTGCGGATCTCGCCGAAGCTCACGCTCACGAAGCGGCCGCTCCTGCCGGCGAGGACCAAGAGGCTGTACAGCGCCCAGGTCACCAAGCTCGGCGGTGTCGCTCCCTTCAGATGGCGGGTCCTGACCGGCAAGCTCCCGGCGGGGATCAAGCTCGGCGCCCGCACGGGTCAGCTCAGCGGCATCCCGCTCAGGGCAGGGTCGTACCGCTTCCGGCTGATGGTCACGGACCGGCTGGGCGTCAGGACGTCGCAGTCGTACGTCCTCAAGGTCGTCGGCTAGTTCATCCGTTGTCGGTGAGGAGCCCCCACCCGGGGGCTCCTCACCAGGCCGACCAGCCGCCGTCGGCGACGAGGTTCGCGCCCGTGACGTACGACGAGGCGTCCGACGCGAGGAACACGACCGGCCCGACGACCTCGCGCACGTCGGCCATCCGGCCGAGCGGCATCCGCGCCGCGTAGGCGTCGAGGAACTCCTGCGGCTGGTCGTTCCACACGCCCGCGAGCGTCAGCGTGTTGACGCGCACGCCGCTCTTCGCCCAGTAGGTCGCGAGGTAGCGGGTGAGGTTGTAGAGCGCCGACTTCGACACGGAGTACGCGGCCGGCTTGAAGAACGTCTCGCCCTCGCGGCGCCGGAAGTCGTAGACGTCCTGGACCGGGGAGAGCATCCCGTAGATCGAGGAGACGTTCACGATCGAGCCGCGGCCGGCCCCGGCCATCGCGGCGCCGACGACCTGGCAGCAGAGGAACGTCCCCTTGACGTTCACGTCCATCACCTGGTCGAACGACTCCTCCGGATAGGACTCGAACGGCCCGACCTCCTCGGGCGGAGCGTCCGGTGGCGAGTCGAGCGCCGCTGCGTTGACGAGCACGTGCGGCACGCCCCAGTCGCGCGTCACCTCGTCGGTCGCCGCCTCGATCGCGGCTCGGTCGGTCACGTCGACGCGGAACCGATCGACGGCGACGTCGAAGACGGCCACGTGCGCGCCCCGCTCCTCGAGCCCGCGCGCGATCTCGGCGCCGAGCTGCCCTGCGCCGCCGGTGACGATCGCCACGCGACCTGACAGCGAGAAGGGGTCGTCGGCCATCCCGGTCGGCTACGGGGTGGCCGCCGCTATCGCGGCCGCGATCGCTTTGACGTCCGTCGGCGACGTGAGGGGGACGACCCTCGCGCTGCCGCCCGTCCTGCCGACGAAGATGGTCGGCGTCCGGTCGACACCGTCCGCCTGGGCCGCCGCGTCGAAGGTCCGGGCGCGCTGCTCTGCGCGGGACGACTCGGCGGCGCTGAGGAACCTCGGGACGTCCATGCCGGGGATGCTCGCAGCGGCGGCCTGGACGAGGTTGTCGTCGAGCCACCCGCTGTTCTCGACGCCCTGGTTGGAGTAGAGGAGCTGCATGAAGTTGAACATCTTCCCTTGCTCGCCGGCCGCGATCGCGCCGAGCTGGCCGCGCTGGGAGTCCGGGCCGAGGAACGCGACGGGCCGGGCGACGACCTTCATCTTCCCGGGCCGGACGTACCGCCTGACGATCTCCGGCATCGCCTGGGTCTCGAATTCACGGCAGAACGGGCACTGCAGGTCGATGTACTCGACCATCGTCACAGGTGCGCTCGGGGCGCCGAGGACGTTGCCGTCCTGGTGGATGCCGCGGAGCTCGTTGTTCACGACGGCCGCCCCGGGGAGCGCGTTCACGAGGCTTCCGCGCGTCGGCACCGACTGTTTCGTGGACGAGCCGTTGCGCAGCACCGCGACCAGGACGACGGCGAGGACGATCGCGGCGACGGCACCGCCGGCGGCCAGCAACACCTTCGGCGACGCGCGCCGGCCCGCGATGCCCTTCTGCCGGACTGGCGGCGCCTGTCGCTGCTCGCGGCGCCGGCGCTTGCTCTGCTTCCCGCTAGGCATCGGCCGTCCCCCCACGCGACTCGACCGCTCCGAAGAGGAGGAGGGCGCCGACCAGCAAGAACCCGCTCAGCGCAAGGGTCGGGATCGTCATGTACCCGAACTCCTCGATCCACTTGGTCGCGCACCCGCCGGGCGCCGAGATCACGCATGACTGATCCTGCTCGACGACGCCGTTCTCGACGAGCAGGTGATACACGGCGACTCCTGCCCCCGCCACCGGAAGCGGCAGCAGGTATCGGCTGACGCGATGGTCGTTCGCGAGCGCCACGAGCAGCAGGATGCCGGACAGCGGATACATGCAGATCCGCTGGTACCAACAGAGCTCGCAGGGCGGGAAGTGCGCGATCTCGGAGAAGAAGAGGCTGCCGCCGGTGGCGATCGCGGCGACGAGGAACCCGAGCCACAGCTCGTAGCCCCACACCGCTTCGCGGACCGCGAGCAGAGGGCCGCGGACGCCCACCAGCGCCAGCAGGCCGAGCACCAGCAAGACGGCGACGATCGCCTGAGCGACGACGCCGAGGACCGAGAGCAGGACGATGACGTCGTGGGTCAGGCCTGCTGCGCCTCCCACACGCCGTCGCAGAATTCGCGCACGCAGCCGGCACCGCCGGGACGCGAGAGCACCCAGCGGGCGAGCCCGCGCACCTCGGGCCAGGCGTCGGCGGGGACGACCGGAACGCCGACCGCGCGCAGGCAGTCGGCGTCGTTGATGTCGTTCCCGACGTAGGCGACCGACTCGAGCGGCACGTCGACGCGCTCGCGGACCACCGCAAGCTTGTCGTCGACGCCATGGACGCAGTCCACGCGCAGCTTCTCGGCCCGCGCGCCGACGATCGGGTTCGGCTCCGCGGAGACGATCAGGCAGCGGACGCCGACCTCGTCCAGCCGCCGCAGCCCGAGCCCGTCGCTGCGCGTGCACGCGACCAGCTCCTCGCCGCGCTCGTTCACCCAGACGCGGTTGTCCGTGAACACGCCGTCGAAGTCGAAGACCGCGAAGCGCACGCGCTCCAGCAGCGGTTTCAGGTCGGTCACCGCCGCGCCGCGGCGGACGCTTCGGCGTGCTCGGGGAGAGGCTCCACGTCGTCGAAGGTGATGAAGTCCTCGAACGCCACGGGGCGGCGCAGCCGCCGGCCGACGAGCCGGTCGAGCTCGTACGGCGGGAGGCCGCCGTCGGCGGGGGACTTGATGGCGATGTCCTCGGCCGCGAGCACGTGGCCGAGCTCGAGCTCGCGGGCGGCGACGAGCTTCTTTCCCATCTTCTCGAGCGGCTTCCGTTCGATCGCAAGCGGCCGCTTGACGCCGTCCCCGAGCGCCACGGGGGCGCGGCGAAGGTCGCGGACGAGCCGCCGCATCCCGTCCGGCATCAGCGAGAACGCGTGGTCGGTGCCCTTCAGCGCGTGGTCGAGCGTGAAGTGCTTCTCGATCACGCGCGCGCCGAGCATGTAGGCGACGAGCGCCATCGCGATCCCGTTCTGGTGGTCGGAGAGGCCGATCACGAGCCCGGGGAAGCGCTCCCGCAGCGTCGTGATCACGTTCAGGTTGAGATCCTCCGCCGCGGCCGGGTATGCCGCGGTGCACTGGAGGACGGCGAGCTGCGGGTTGATCGGCACGATCGTCTCGACCGCTCGCTCGATGTCCTCGAGCGTCCCGCCGCCGGTGGAGAGGAACATCGGCTTCCCGTAGCCGGCGACGCGGCGCTGCAGCGGCGTGTTCTTCAGGTCGCCGGACGCGAGCTTGAAGGCCGTGACGTCGAGCTCCGCGAGCAGGTCCGCGCTCGTCTCGTCGAAGGCCGCCGCGACGAAGCCCACACCCAGCTCCGCCGCGTAAGCGCGCAGCTCGGCGTACTCCTCCCGGCCCAGCTCGAGCGCTTCTCGGTGCGCACCGTAGGTCTCGCCGAAGCTGTTCTCGTGGTCGTACGGCGACTCGTAGAACTCGCGGGTGTAGAGCGCCCGGTTGTCGCGCTTCTGGAACTTGACCGCGTCCACGCCGCACTGGTGCGCCGCCTCGATCAGCTGCCTCGCCTTGGCTACGTCGCCCTGGTGGTTGTGGCCGATCTCCGCGACGACGTAGCAGTCGCCGCCGTCGTGGATGTCGAAGCCGCCGACCGTGAGTCGTCGCTCGCTCATCGGCGTGATGCTAGTCACCCTCCCCGGCGGTCGCGGCCGCCGCCGCGGGCCGCAGCCGCGCGAGATCGGCGTCGACGAGCAGCCGGACGAGGCCGGCGAAGTCGAGCTCCGGCTCCCAGCCGAGCTGTGCCCGAGCCTTCGACGCATCGCCGACGAGGCGGTGCAGCTCCGCCGTTCCCCGCTGGAGGGCAGGATCGACGCGGACGTGCTCCTGCCAGTCGAGGCCGACGTGCTCGAAGGCGCACTGGACGAGCTCGCGGACGGAGTGGCTCTCTCCCGACGCGATCAGGTAGTCGCCGGGCCCCTCCTGCTGGAGCATCAGCCACATCGCCCGCACGTAGTCGCCCGCGTAGCCCCAGTCGCGGCGCGCGTCGAGGTCGCCGAGGACGACCTCCGGCTGCAGGCCGAGCGAGATCGCCGCCGCGGCCTGCGCGACCTTCCGGGGCACGAAGTCGAGCGGCCGCCGGGGCGACTCGTGGTTGTAGAGGATCCCGGAGCAGGCGAACAGCCCGTAGCGCCGCCGGTACGAGCCGACGATGAAGTGCGCGTACGCCTTGGCCACGCCGTACGGCGTCACCGGGGCGAGCGGGGTCTCCTCGGTCTGCGGCGTCTCGCGCGGCTCGCCGAAGATCTCGCTCGAGGACGCCTGGTAGAAGCGGATCGCCGGATCGACGGCTCGGATCGCCTCGAGCACCGACGTCGCCCCGACCGCGGCGAACTCGGCGGTCTCGACGGGGCGCTCCCAGGACGCGGGCACGAACGAGGGCGCGGCGAGGTTGTAGATCTCCTGTGGCTGCGCGGAGCGAATCGCCAACTCGAGCGAGCCCTGGTCGAGTAGGTCCGCCTCGACCAGCTCGACGCGGTCGGCGGTCGGCTCGAGGTTCTCGTATGGGCCGGCTCCCGGCCGCACGAGGCCGACGACGTCGTAGCCGCGCTCGAGCAGGAGCTCGGCGAGGAGCGACCCGTCCTGGCCGCCGATCCCGGTGACGAGCGCGCGGCTCACCGGCCCATTCTGGCCAACGGCTCTAGCCTAGGCTGCATGCTCGATCCCGAAGGGGCCTTCCAAGACTACGTCGACGCGGCACTGGAATCGCTGCCGCCAGAGTTGCGCGAGCAGATGTCGAACGTCGAGATCGTGATCGAGGAGGAGCCGAATCCGGGCCAGCGGCTGCTCGGCCTCTACCAGGGGGTGCCGCTCACGAGGCGCGGGAGCGGCTACGCCGGCGCTCTACCGGACAAGATCACGATCTTCCGTGGTCCGCTCGTCCGGCTGTACGGTCACGACGCAGAGACGCTCCGCGCAGAGGTGAAGCGGGTGGTCCTCCACGAGGTCGCCCATCACTTCGGAATGAGCGACGAACGGCTGATCGAGATCGATCGCTACTAAGACCTCAGGACGGCCGCGTACGCCGCAAGCGTGTCCTCGGTCGCCCGAGCCCACGAAAAGCGCTCCGCGGCACGGCGGCGTCCGGCCTCCCCGAGCCGTCGGCGGAGCTCGCGATCCACAAGTAGGCGCTCGAGAGCCTCTCGCAACGCACGGACGTCGCGCGGCGGGACGAGGTAGCCGGTCTCCCCGTCGACGACGAGGTCGCGCAGGCCGCCGACGTCCCCCGCCACGACCGGCCGGCCGTGAGCCATCGCCTCGAGGCAGGCGACGCCGAAGCCCTCGCGACGCGACGGGCAGGCGACCACGGCGGCGCGCGCGTACAGCGTCTGGAGCTCGTCGTGCGGGACGAACCCGCGAGCGTCCGGGACCCGGGACCGCAGCGGACCGTCTCCCGCGACGACGAGCCTCATCCCGTTCGCGGCCGCGACGAGGTCGAGCACGCCCTTCTCCGCGGAGAGACGCCCCGCGTAGAGCACCTCCGGCGGCTCCGCCTCGTCGCCTACCCCGGGCGGCAGGTCGACACCGCTGGGAATCACGCGCACGTCCGGCGCGCCGAGCCGCCGCGCCGCCTCCGCGAGCTCCGTCGAGGCCGCGACGACGAGCCGGGCACGGCGCAGGATCGGACGCGCGAGCCGGGGAACGCGCCGCGCGAGCTCGAGATCCGTCCCCCAGACCTGGAGCACGAACGGCCTGCCCGTGCGGGCCGCCACCCAGCCGGAGGGCAGCCAGTGCGCGTGGAGGAGGTCCGCCTCGACGCGGCGCGCTGCTCGGACGAAGTTCCGCAGCAGCGCCGGCACGAGCGGCACCAGCCACGGACGCGCGCGCAGGTTGCCGGCGATCCCGTGACCGTAGGCGATGCCGTAGTGCTGGAAGTCCTGCGGCGAGACGACGTCGACCTCGATCCGGGCTCGGAGGTGCTCGACGGCGTCGGCGACGAACCGCCCAGCTGCGTCCCCGGCGAAGCGCGGGTACGACGTCGTCAGGACCGCGACCTTCACCGCGGCTCGGCGCGGCGGGCGAAGACGAGCGGTAACGCGAGCACGAGCGCCGCGAACGCGTAGAAGTAATAGAACTGCATCGTCAGGTAGAAGGCGTTCGCGGCCATCGTCCCGAGGAGCGCCCCGGTCATCCCCCAGGCGAGCGGGCCGACGAGCGCGTCGCCCGCCCCGCGGCCGAGGGCGCGTGCCGTCCGTAGCCGGACAAACAGGTAGCGGAGGAAGAGCGCGAAGGCGACCGTGCCGACGAGGCCCGTCTCCACGAGCAGCGCGACGTAGAACGAGTGCGGGCCCCAGTTCGACTTGCCGGTGACGAACTCGTAGTAGACGGAGAAGGTGTTGAGCCCAAGCCCGAACAGCGGGTGGGCGTGCAGCACCTGCGGCACGAAGTCGTAGACCTGGAAGTGCGCGCTCTCGGAGCGCCCGCCGGTCTCCAGCCGCGAGCGCACGACCACGGCGAAGAAGTGCCGCCGCTGCAGGACGACGAACGCGAGCACCGCCGCCACGCCCGCGAGCGGGACGAGCAGCGCCCGCGAGAAGAGGCTCCGCCCGTACGGGATCGCGAGCACGAGCAGGCCGATGAGGAGCCCGAGCGCGCCGCTGCGGGACAGGGTCGAGAGCATGACGAGGAACAGGAAGCCGAGCACGACGGCGAGCGGGACGCGCCAGCGATTCCCGCGCTCCAGCCGGAGGTACACCGGGAGGAGCGTGACGAGCGGGATCACGAGCATGACCGCGAGGTGGTTCGGGTCGCCCGTGAGCGCGTTGGGCCGGTAGATGTTCTGCCCGTTGACGGCGCCGTAGACGTTGATCGAGCTCGCGCCGCCCGTGAGCGGCTCGAGGAGATGCTGGTCGAGGTTCGTGCCGGCACGCGCCGCGCCCAGCTGGAGGACGCCGTAGACGCCGTTCGCCACGAGCCCGGCCGTGAACGCGGCCACGGCGCGCCAGTAGAACCCGGACGCCTGCCGTGCGAGGAACGCGACGCCCGCGGCGAGGAACGCGAAGTGGAGGACGAACTTGACCAATCCCTTCGCCCACTGGTCGAGCGACTGCTGGTCGGCGATGTTGAAGAAGCCGACGAGGTAGACGAGCAGGAGCGCCGCGAAGAGCGCGAGCACGACGACCGTCGCGCGCGGGACGCGGCTGCTTCCCCACTCGAGCGCGAACGCGACGAGGAAGAGGATCGTCAGGACGTCCGCGATCCCGACCGCGCCGACGACGTCCCAGTGCACCTTCTCCCACGTCACGCAGAAGAGCGTCGCGAGGAAGAGATATCCCGTGAGCCTCACTCGGCGAGGCTCCGCAGCAGCTCCGCCAGCTCCTCGACGCGCGCGGCCCGACCAAGGCGCTCGCGGTCCTCCTCCGACAACGGCCGTCCGTCCAGCCCGCCCTTGCGCCACGAGTCGTGCAGGCCCTGCAGCGCTTCCCGGAGCGCGGGGACGTCGTCGGGCGGCGCGACCACGCCGGCGCCGGTCTCCTGGATCAGCTCGGCCGCCGCGCCGTCCGGCGGGACGGCGGCGAGAATCGGCCGCTCGGCCGCGAGGTACTCGAACACCTTTCCGGAGAGGACGCCGCGGCCGCGGCCGCCCGCCTCGGGCACGAGCAGGAGGAGGGCGTCCGAGTCGCGCTGGAGGCGGAGCGACTCGCGGCGCGGCACGTACTCGTGCAGCTCCAGCCGGTCGCCCAGCTCGAGCTCCTCGGCCCAGGCGCGGTCGCTCGCGCGGAAATCGCCGACGAAGCGTGCGACGGCGTCGTCGAGGCAGGCCTCCGCGAACGCGGTCAGGAACGGCCGCGGGTCGCGCTTCCCGAAGAAGCTGCCCGTGTGCGTGATCCGGAAGCGGTCGGTCCTCGTGTACTCGAGCCCGGCGAAGTCGTCGAAGTCGGCGCCGTTGAGGATCGGGAGGACCACGCCGCGCGGCTCGAGCGCGCGCGTCTCCTCCGCGATCGCCTCCGATGCGGTGACGATCGCGTCGGCCTGGCGCGCGACGAGCCGCGCGACCTGTTCGCTGGCCTTCTCCTTCGCCCGCACGGCGGCGCTCTCCACCCGCCGGTGCGGGTGCGCGCCGATCGAGTCGCGGAGGTCGGCGACCCAGCGCGCGCCGGTGGCCGCGCTCACGGCCGCCCCGACCAGGTGGACGGAGTTGGGTGGGGAGGTCGTGAGGATGACGTCGATGCTCTCCTGCCGGACGATTCGCAGCGCCGCCGGGATCGCGGTCAGGTTCCACGTCACGTTCTCGTCCGGGACGAGCACGCGGCTGGAGAGCGAGCGCGCCTGGCGCGAGATGCGGTCGAGACCCGTGCGGCCGTGCAGCTCGTCGGCGAGCCGGCGCGACCGGGGGCCGATGTAGCGCGCGCGGTGGACCCAGGCCTGGGTCGGCGGCTGGAGGTCCGTGTCGGCGTGCACCCACTTCGGGTCGTCCGGCGCGAGCACGTGCGTCTCGATCCCGTGCGCCGGCAGGTGGGTCGCGAACTTCAGCGGCCGCGGAACGCCGCCCCCGCCGGCGGGCGGGAAGTACATCGTCACCAGCAGGAGCTTCACACGGGTCGATGGTAAAGAGCGAAGCGCGCGTCCCTGTACACCAGGTCCCACGGCGGCCGGACGTCGAACCGGTTCGTGTCCACGACGATCCAGTCGGCGTGGTAGCGCGCCGGGATGGCGGGATCCCCGCTCGCGAAGAAGCGGTTGACGGAAAGCCGCCGCGAATAGGGCCGGTTCGCCTTCGTGTCGGCCACGTGCGCGGGGGGCGCGGCGGCGACGTACACCGGCGCGTCCGCGGAGATCCGGTAGCTCGTCTCCAGGTCGCTGAAGACGATCGCGCGCTGGGGCACCCTGTCGCGCAGCGCGGCGATCAGCCCGGGCGTGAGCGCCCGCGGGTCCGTCTCCGTCGCGGCCGACCAGTTGGCGAAGCCGTGGACGGCGACCGGGATCGTGAACAGGACGACCGCGGCCGCCGCCGCCCAGCCGGGCGTCTCCGAGCGCCGGTGGAGAAACAACCCGACCGCCAGCGCCGCCAGCGCGCCGAAGGCGGCGATGTACGTCGCCCACGCAGGCCCGCCCTGGTCGAAGCTGCCGAAGTCACCGGGGAAGGCGATCTGGAGCGCGATCCCGGCGCCGAGGCCGATCGGGAGGACGGCGAGGCCGAGGAACCGGGCGAGGACTGCCGCCCCGCCGACGAGAGCGAACGCGACGGGGAGGAAGCTCGTCCCGCGCCGCGCCTGCGAGACCGAGATCGCGTCTGCGAAGTGAGGGAAGACGCGGTCGAGCAGGGTGATCCCGAGCAGGACGATCGAGCTGCCGACGACGAACGCCGCCCAACGCCGCCGGGTGGCCAGCGCCGCGAGCGGCACGAGCGACCAGCCCGGCCACGACGACGGCGCCGCCGCGGGAGATCACCTCCGGGCGCAGCGAGTAGCGGTGGAGCGACTCGACGTCGAGCTCGGGCCCGTATTTCAGGAGTGCGCGCATCAGCTCGGACGCGCTCGGCGAGTGCGATGCGGTCTCGCCGACGATCGGCGCCAGCCACGCGAGCGCGAGGCCGGCCGGGACGATCAGCGCCGCCAGGGCCAGCGCTCCGGCCCGGAGATCCGCGCGCGCGAACAGGGCACGGACGGCGACGAACGCGGCGAGCGGGATCGCGAGGAAGACGGCCGTGCTCGCGTGGATGAGGAACACCTCCAGCCCGAGCGCGCCGAGCGTCGCGGCGAGACGCCAGGTCGGCTCCCGCACGAACAGGAAGAACACGGCGAGCGCGGCCGGCGCGAGGACGTACCGGTCGAACGTCCCGGGCTGCGCGAGGAGCGCGTACGAGCCCCCGTTGCCCGGCGCGAGCGCGGCGGCGGCCACCGACGCGGCGAGCACGGCGACGCCGAGGCGCGCCGAGCGGAAGACGGCCACGCCGGCCTCGTAGGCGACGGCGAACGCCACCGGAGCGAGGGCGCTCGGCTCGTGCACCATCACCCGCTCGGGGTCGACTCCGGCCAGCTTGGCGACGAGCGCAAGGAAGCCGTGCCAGAGCGGGAAGGCGTATCCGGGATGGAGGCCGCCGTCCGCGAACTCGTCCACGGACCGGACGTGGAGGTCCGAGAAGTCGAGGAGCTTCCGCACGCGGGCCAGGTGGAAGAGGGCGTCTCCGTGGACGGCGCCTGCGACCTGCCAGAGCGCAATGCCGAACACGAGGCCCGCCAGGGAGACGAGAAGCAGGTCCCACGCGCGCGGGCCGGAGACGACGCGCAGCGCCGGGACGAGCGCGGCGGCGGCGACCACCGCAAGCACGACGAGCGCGAGCCAGATCCCCGTGTGGACGAGGAACACCAGTGCGAGCCCGATCCCGAGCGCGGCGAGCGCCCACGCGACCGTCGCGCTCGCCCCGCGAACCCGCAGCGCCCGCGCGACGAGCGCTCCCGGGACGAAGAGGACGAGCGAGGCCGACACGAGCCGCAGCCACAGGCCCACGCCTTCCGCCGGCAGCAGCCGGGCGAGGCCGAGCAGCGGCAGCGAGAGGAGGAGGAGCGGCGCGCCTCTAGCTGGACCGCGTGCCCACGCGCCCATTCCACTCCTCGGCGAGCTCGCGTAGGCCGGGGCCGCGGACGCGCCACGCATCGCGGACATGCAGCCGCATTCGCCCTCCGAAGCCCGGATCCCGCCCGGCGGCCGGGGCGAGGCCCGCCCGCAGCCCGTACTGCACGCCCGTGCTCAGCGCGGCGACACGCGCTCCGAGCGGCGAATGGTGCTTGCGCCAGTAGCGGTGCCGGCTCCGCCACATCTCGTTGATCCGCCGCTCCGGGATCTCCGCGCTGAACTGCGACTCGTGGTGGACGACGGTCGCGGCCGGGAAGAAGTGCACCTCCCACCCCGCGCGGCGCAGCCGCAGCTGCAGGTCGACCTCCTCCGAGTAGATGAAGAAGCCCTCGTCGAAGAGCCCCACGTCTTCGAGCGCCGAGCGGCGGAGCAGCAGCGCCGCGCCCATCACCCAGTCGACGGGCCGGGCGACGTCGCCGTGGGACTGCACGATCCCGACCCGGCCGAGGCTCGGGAGGCTGAGCAGCGACGTCAGCGGCGTCGGAAAGCGCCACGCCGACGCCTGCCGGCGGCCGTCCGGGTAGACGATCCGCGGACCGAGCGCAGCCACGCGCGGGTGCTCGTCCAGGTAGCGCGCCATCCGCGCGAAGCCCCAGTCCGAGGACGTCGTGTCCTCGTTGAGGACGTAGACGTACGGCTCGCTGGTGGCGCTGATGACGGTGTTGTGGTTCGCGCCGAACCCGGCCCGGTGGTCCTGCGCGATCAGGCTGACGTCCGGGAACCGCTCGCGGACGGCGTCCGCCGACCCGTCCTCGGAGGCGTTGTCGAGTACGACGAGGTCGGCGTCCGCGTCTCCGAGCGAGTCCGAGACAGTCGAGCAGGAGCTCGCGGCTGTTCGTGTTGACGATCGAGACCGAGATGCGGGTCAACGCGCGAGGCCGCGTGCCACGAGCGCCTCGCGTGCCGCGTCGACGGCGTCCGAGGCCTCCTGGCCCTCGAGCCAGGCGAGCAGGTCCTCCATTCCGCTCTCCAGCGCGAGCTCGGCGCGGAAGCCGAGCAGCTCCTCGGCCAGCCGTGTGTCGGCGTAGCAGTGGCGGATGTCGCCCGCGCGGTACTGCTCGACCACCTCCGGCTCGATCTCCTTGCCGAGCCCCCGGGCGATCACGTTGCCGACCTCGAGGATGGAGGTCGGCGTGCCGGTGCCGAGATTGACCGTTCGCCCGTCGGCGCCGTCGCGGGTGAGCGCGAGCACGCAGCCGCGCGAGATGTCCCGGACGTCGACGAAGTCCCGCGTCTGGGCCCCGTCCTCGAACACGAGCGGCGGGCGGTCGTTGAGGATCCTCGAGGAGAAGATCGCCGCGACGCCGGTGTACGGGTTCGACAGCGCCTGGCGCTCGCCGTAGACGTTGAAGAAGCGGAGCGCGACGGCGGGGATCCCGTAGGCGGCCCCGACCGCGAGGAACATCTCTTCGTGGTCGCGCTTGTTGATCGCGTAGATCGAGGTCGGCCGGAGCGGCTTCGTCTCGGCGGTCGGCTCGGGCTCGAGCGGCGTGCCGTCGTCCGCGAGCACCTCCCACTCCCGGGAAGCCAGCTGCGCCTCGGGCCGGAGCCACGGCGCGAGGCCGGACTCGCCCGTGCGTGGGTTGCGGTACTGGCCCTCCCCGTAGATCGACATCGACGAGGCGACGAGGAGCTTGTGGATCCGGTCGCGGCGCTCGACCGCCGCCTCGAGGACGACCGCTGCGCCGATCGCGTTGATCGACGTGTAGCGCTCGATCTCGTACATCGACTGGCCGACGCCGACCGCGGCCGCGAAGTGGACGACCGTGTCGACGTCCTCGAGCGCACGGGCAACGGCGTCCCGATCGCGGACGTCCCCGACGACGAGCTCGACCTCAGGGTCGAGGTAGGCCGGCCGCCCGAGGTCGCCGTGCACCTGCGGGTCGAGGTTGTCGAGCGCCCGGACGGTGTGGCCCTCCGCCAGCAGGCGGTCGGCGAGGTGGGAGCCGATGAACCCGGCACCGCCCGTGATGAGGACGTTCATGGCAGCGGCGAGGCTACCGAACGCCTGTGAAAAGAGTGTGACCTTCGCTCCACAGCCGCCCCTTCCAGCCGTGACCAGGGGCCGTCCCTGGACGTGGCCGGAACGGACACGTCCGAGGGCCTGACCCCCTGACATGGCCGCAACGGACACGTCCGAGGGCCTGACCCCTGGACGTGGCCGTTACGGACGTGGCCCAGCCGCGCCAAAACTGTGACCATGTATCGACCGATGGACACGCTCGAACCGGACCAGACTGCGGCCCCGCCGGCGAGCGGCGACATCACGCTCGAGGAGTTGCAGCTCGCGGCACGCAACCACGGGCTCCCGCTCGAGGCGCTGCGGCATCCGATCACGCCCGTCGGACTCCACTACCTGCTGATCCACTTCGACATCCCGGCTGTCGACGCCGACACGTGGCGCCTGACGATCGGCGGCAAGGTCGAGCAGTCACTGACGCTGTCCCTGGAGGACGTGAAGGCGCGACCGTCCCGGACGCAGGCCGTCACGCTCGAGTGCGCCGGCAACGGCCGCGCGCTGCTGGCTCCGCGCGCGGCCAGCCAGCCCTGGCTGCGGGATGCGGTCGGCACCGCGGAGTGGACAGGGACGCCGCTTCGGCCAATCCTGGAGGAGGCCGGCGTTCTCGATGGCGCGACGGAGGTCGTCTTCACCGGCCTGGACAGCGGCATCCAGGGCGAGGTCGAGCACACGTACGGGCGCAGCCTCCCGCTTGCGGACGCGCTCCGCGAGGAGGTCCTGCTGGCCTACGAGGTGAACGGCCTGCCGCTGCCGCCGCAGCACGGCTTCCCGCTCCGGCTCGTCGTTCCCGGCTGGTACGGGATGACGCACGTCAAGTGGCTCGACGCGATCACCGTCACGGACGAGACCTTCGACGGCTGGCAGCAGTCGGTCGCCTACCACCTGCGCGAGTCGGAGGACGAGCAGGGCACGCCGGTGACGCGGATGCTGCCGCGGTCGCTGCTGATCCCGCCCGGGATCCCGGACTTCCTGACGCGCACGCGGTACGTGGAGCCGGGCCGGCACACGCTCGAGGGCCGCGCCTGGTCCGGCTGGGGCAGCGTCGAGCGGGTCGAGGTCAGCACCGACGGCGGCCGGTCCTGGGAGGACGCGACGCTCGGAGACCCCGTCTCGGAGTTCGCGTGGTGCGGGTGGACGCACGACTGGAAGGCCGAGCCGGGCGAGCACGAGCTCTGCGTGCGCACGACCGACTCCACCGGCCGCGAGCAGCCGCTCGAACCGATCTGGAACTACGACGGCTTCTGCAACAACGCCGTCCAGCGCGTGAGCGTCGTCGTCAGGGCGCCCGCGCAGTCGTAGCCGCTGCGCCGCGCCGCAGGCTCTCCCAGCCGAGGATGACGGCGCCGGGCAGCGAGAGCGCGATCGTGACGACGAAGAAGACGAACCCCGTCGCCAGTGCGGATTCCTTGTCGACGCCGAGCTGCGTCAGGAAGCTGACGAAGAAGGCCTCGCGCACGGCGAGGCCGTTGATCGTGAACGGGACGAGGATCACGAGGAAGAGCAGCGGCCCCATCACGTAGTAGGGCCGCGGCGACAGGTCGACGCCGACCGCGCGGCCGGACATCCAGATCGAGAGCACGCGGACGGCCTGCACCCCGAGCGTCAGCACGAGCACCCCGATCATCAGGCGCACGTGACCTCGGAACGCGTGCACGCCCTCGTAGAAGGCGCGCAGCGGCCGCTCCACCCGCAGGCGCCGCAGCAGCGGGACGAACCGGCGGAGCGGGCGGCGCGCCGACTGCGAGAAGAACACGACTGCGAGCACGAACGTCCCCGCGACGAAGGCAAGCTCGATCCAGAGGTAGGCGCCGACGTCGTACGTGCCGACGGCGAGCGCGAACCCGATCGCCGCGAGGATCAGCGTCGCGACGCCTCCGAGCGCGCGCTCGAGCAGGACGATCGCGGTGACGTCTCCCAGCCGACCGGTATGCCGACGCGACGTCTCGAAGATCCGAGACGCGTCGCCGCCGACCGCCGTCGGCAGCACCTGCCCCGCGGTGTAGGAGACGAAGTAGGCGCGGTTCAGCCACGGGAGCCGCTCGTGGATCCCGCGTGCCGCGAGGAGCTGCTGCCACCGCCACGCCATCGGCGGAACGCCCACGACCATGATGACGATCGCGCCGACGAACCACGCTGGGTCGGCGTGGACGAGGATCCGGACCGTCCG
Organism: uncultured Actinomycetes bacterium; assembly: GCA_963817105.1. Taxonomy (GTDB): domain Bacteria; phylum Actinomycetota; class Thermoleophilia; order Gaiellales; family Gaiellaceae; genus 3-1-20CM-4-69-9. Next base: position 563,236 of record CAWFNA010000008.1, on the reverse strand, counting down.
GCCGACGTCGAGCTGCCAGAGGATGTAGGCGAGACACGCGCCCGTGACCGCCAGCGTCAGGAGGATCCTGGCGGCGCGCCCCGGGTCATCCCGTGAACCGCGCGTGCACGCGGTGGAGCGCCGCGATCGCGTCGCCGATGTCGTCGTCCGAGTGGGCGGGCGACAGCGGCAGCGACAGGATCTCGTCCCCGGCGCGCTCGGCCACCGGCAGCGGCCGCTCCTGCGGGAAGTGCTCGCGGTAGTACGTGAGGCGATGCACGGGAAGGAAGTGGATCGAGGTCGCGACGTTCTCCTCGGCGAGCGCCCGCTGGTACTCGTCCCGGGTGGCGCCCGCACGCTCGGCGTCGATGCGGACGACGAACAGGTGGTACGCGTGCGTGTCGCGCTCGTCGCGCGCCAGGGGCGTGACGCCCACGAGCCCGGCGACGCCCTCGTCGTACAGCGCGAACTGGCGTCGCCGAATCTCGGTGTGCCGATCGACCTTGTCCAGCTGGACGAGCGCGATCGACGCGAGCACGTCGGAGAGGTTCGCCTTGTAGCCCGGCACCGGGATGTCGTAGAGCGAGCCGTCGCCGCGCCGCATCAGCCGGAGGTCGCGGACGGCGTCGGCGACTTCGGCGCTGTTGGTCGAGATCAGCCCGCCCTCGCCGCTGGTGATGTTCTTCGTCGCGTAGAGGGAGAAGCACGTCGCGTCGCAGATCGACCCGATCTTCCGGCCGCGGTAGCGGCTCTCCGCCGCGTGGGCGGCGTCCTCGACGATCGGCAGCCCCAGGGCGAGCAGCGGGTCGAGGTCGGACGGCTGGCCGGCGAGGTCGACCGGGAGGATCACCTTCGTCCGCTCGGTCACGGCCTCCGCGACGCGCTCGGGATCGATGTTGAGATCGTCGTCGCGGACGTCCACGAAGATGGGCGTCGCGCCTGCATGGACGATCACGTTCGCCGTCGCGGGCCACGTGATCGGCGTCGTGATCACCTCGTCCCCGGGCCCGACGCCGAGGGCGACCAGAGCGAGATGGAGCGCCGCCGTCCCGGACGCGAGCGCAAGGACGTGCTCCGCCTCGAGGAACTCCGCCATCCGCCGCTCGAGCTCGGCAGCCCGTGGCCCGGTGGTGAGCCAGCCGGAACGGAGCGTCTCCGCCACGGCCGCGATCTCCTCCTCGCCGATCGCGGGCGGCTGGAAGCCCAACATGCTTTCTCGTCTAGACGAGAGCTTCGACATCGACGGTGTCGAATCGGATCAGGTCGGCGGCGCGGTCGGCGCGGGCGAGCGCGTCGTCGCGGCTGTCGCCCAACGCGAGGATCGCGCCGGCGCGATCTGCGCCGCGGAGCAACGGCCCGAAGCGATGGCCTTCCGGGCGGTAGAGACGGACCCAGCGCACCCCGTCCACCGCGGACGCGTCCTCGAGCCCGTCGGCCTCGCGAAGCTCGCCCGTCGGCGCCACGAGGAAGCGGACGCAGCCGCCGCCCGCGAGCTCGGTCGGAGCGAGCGCGGTCTCCGGTATCTCGTGGCCGAGCGCGGCCGCCAGCGCCAGCTCGTTCAGATCCACTCCGAGCACCGCCGTGCAGAGCTCCGCGTCGTGGCCGCCGCCGAGCCGCGCGGCGAGCTCGCCGACCTTCGCGGTCCCGTCGTCCCGCACCAACACCTGGGTGTACGTAGGGCCGTTCGCGATCCCGACCGCCTGCGCGGCGGCGGACGCGGCGTCGATCGCCGCCGCGATCTGCCTCGGCGCGAGCTCGCTCGGCCAGGCGTGCGCGAGCGCGACGCCGAACGCGGGCGGCTCGGCCGTGATCCGGTCGGTCACGGTCAGCGGACGGAAGACGCCGCCTGCCGAGAAGGCGTTGACCGTCACCTCGTGCCCGTCGACGTGCTCCTCCACGAGCAGCGTGGGGCTGCGGGCCGCGTCGAGCGCGACCTCGACCGCGCTCGCCATCAGCCCCGCCTCCGTGACGAGCGACAGCCCGCGCTGGCCCTGGCGGTCGGGCGCCTTGACGACGCAGGGGTAGCCCAGCCGCTCGCCGGCCGCCGCGGCCTCCTCGGCGCCGGAGCAGACCTCGTGCGCCGGCTGCGGGACGCCCGCCTCGGCGAAGCGCTCCCGCTGACGGAGCTTCGACGTGGACAGCGCCGCCGTCTCCGGCGAGATCGGGTGCGGCAACCCGAGCCGCTCGGCGATCCGCGCCGCGATCGCGACCGGCCAGTCGATCCCCGGCGCGATGATTCCGTCCACCCGCTCGGCGGCGGCGAGCCGCTCGATCCCCGGCTCGTCCTCGGTCGAGAGGATGGCGCGGCGGTCGGCGTACCGGAATCCCGGCGCGGACGGGTCGCGATCGACCGCGATCACGTGCAGCTCACGGGCCCGCGCCGCGACGAGCAGCCCGAGCTGCGCCGGCCCGGCGCCTAGGACGAGGAGACGGTCGGCTCTTGCTCCGGGATCCCGCGCCACCACGCCTCATTCTCGCGGTACCACGCGATGGTGCGCTCGAGCCCTTCCGCGAAGGACGTGCGCGCGCGCCACCCGGTGAGCCGCTCCATCTTCTCCGTCGAGCCGATGTGGCGATCGACCTGGCCAGGCCGCTCGGTCACGTTCACCTTCAGCGAGGCCGGCTTTCCGAGCGCGTCGAGCACCATGTCCGCGATGTCGTTGACGGAGATGTCGATCCCGGTCGCGATATTGAGCACCTCGCCGGCGACCTGGTCGAGCGGCGCGTCGATCACGGCCTCGACGGCCGCGGCATCGTCGTCGACGTACAGCCAGTCCCGGCTCGCGTGGCCGTCGCCGTGGATCGTCAGCGGCCGACCCTGCAGCGCCTGCGTGATGAAGCGCGGCACCACCTTCTCGGGGTGCTGGCGCGGCCCGTAGTTGTTGAACGGCCGCACGATCGCGATCGGGAGGCCGTAGGTGACGAAGTAGGAGTAGGCGAGGCGGTCGGCGCCGGCCTTCGTGGCGGCGTACGGCGAGCGCGGGTTGAGCGGGTGCTCCTCATCCATGGGGTCACGCTCGGCGGTCCCGTACACCTCGCTCGAGGAGAAGAGGATGAACCGCTCGACCGGCGTCTCGCGAACCGCGTCGAGCAGGATCTGCGTCCCCTCGACGTTCGTCGTAACGAACTCGCGGCCGCCCTCCTCGATCGACTTCTCCACGTGCGACTCGGCCGCGGCGTTCACGATCACGTCGACCTCGGCGACCACCTCGCGCACGAGGTCGACGTCGCGGATGTCGCCGTGCACGAACGAGAGCCGCTCGTGCGACATCACGTCGGCGAGGTTCTCCACGTTGCCGGCGTAGGTGAGCGCGTCGAGTGAGACCACGTCGTACGCCGTCTTGGCGAGCAGATGGCGGATGAAGTTGGACGGGATGAATCCCGCCCCGCCGGTCACGAGGACGCGTTTGGCCACCGCCGGAGCCTAGCTAGATCTCTTTGTCGATCGTGTAGAGAGGGCGGCCTTCGACGTCACGTTGGATCCGGCCGAGATACTCGCCGACGAGGGCGAGGATGAACCCCTGGATCCCGAGGACGAACAGGACGGCCACGCCGCCGAACAGCGGGCCGGGGAAGTTCGACTCGTCGACCCAGAAGACGATCCCGTAGGCGCCGAGTGCGACGGCGAGCAGGGAGCAGATCGTCCCGAGCGTCACGCCGATCCACTGGATCGGCTGCGGCCAGAAGCCGGCGAGAACGTGCAGCGCGAGCCGCGTGAGCCGCAGCGGCGAGTAGCGGGACGCGCCCTGGCGCGGCGCGTGACGGACGTCCACCTCGACGACGCTGGCGCCGCCCGAGAGCACGAGCGCCTTGGTGAACTTCTGCTTGCCGATCGCGCCGAGCATCGGCACCACGGCCTCGCGCCGGTAGGCGTTGAACGCGCAGCCGAAGTCCGTGATCGCAACGCCGGTGAAACGGCGCAGCATGCCGTTGATCAGCCGCGAGGGAAGCGTCCTCCCCCAGGAGTCGCGCCGGCCCGCTCTGCAGCCGCTCGCAACGTCGTGGCCCGCATCGACGGCGTCGACCAGCCGCGGGATGTCCTCGGGCGCGTTCTGGAGGTCGCCGTCCATCGTCACGAAGACGTCGCCGCGCGCACGCACGAGGCCCGCGTGCATGGCGGGATGCTGACCAAAGTTCCGCTTCAGCCGGATCGCGCGCACGTGCTGGTCGTCGTCGTGGAGCCGCTCCAACTGCGCCCACGTCCCGTCGGTCGACCCGTCGTCGACGAAGATCAGCTCGTAGGCCCGCGGCCCGGGCTCGAGCGCGGCGACCGTGCGCCGGTACAGCTCCGGGAGCGAGCCTGCTTCGTTGAATATCGGGATCACGATCGAGACGTCGGGGGACGGCAGCTCGGCGCCTGCGGGGCGCGTAATCCCGCGCACATCGGTCTCGACCACGGCGAGAGCGTACCCCCGGATCACTCGGACGAGGGAAGCGCTTGCGGCACAGGAACACGATTCTCAAAGAGGTGTCTGCGGCCATCCTCCACCGGCGGATCCTGATCGTGATCGCGCTCGGGCTCTACGCGCTCGTCTTCGGGGCGTTCTTCGTCTTCGAGCGGCCGGGCCTCGGCATCGGCCACATGTTCTACGTCCCGGTCGTGCTGCTCGCCCTTGCCGTAGGGCTGCGCGGCGGCATCGCCGGCGGCCTGCTGGCCGGCACCCTGTACGCGCTCGCGATCGTCGTCACGCCGAGGCTGCCCGTGCGGGACGTGCTCACCGTCGCGACGGGAATCCGGCTCGTGACCTACACGACGGTCGGCGGGGTGATCGGCTGGTTCGCCGGCCAGCACCGCGCGGACGTCGAGCGGCTCCGCGCGCTGGCCGAGCGCGACTTCCTCACCGGCCTGCTCAACACACGCGCCTTCGACGACGCGCTCGCACGCCGCTGCGCCGAGGAGCAGCCGTTCGCGCTGGTGCTCGCCGACATGGACGACCTCAAGCTGATCAACGACGCGCACGGCCACAACGAAGGGAACAAGGCGATCCGGCGGGTCGGCGAGGCGCTGGCCGCCAGCGCGCCGCCCGGAGCCGACGTCGCGCGGGTCGGCGGCGACGAGTTCGCCCTCCTCTTCGACGGCAACATCGACACGGCACACGCGCTCTGCTCGAGTCTCGAGCGCGCGCTCCCGCGGCTCGGCCTGGACGTGAGCTTCGGCTGGGCGTCCCGGCCCGAGGACAGCGAGACCTCGCTCGAACTGTTCCGGAAGGCCGACGACCGCCTCTACGCGGCCAAGCTGTTGAGCCGGAACCGGCGCACGGTCGTCTCGCTCGCGTCCGGCGCCGGCTCCTGAGCTCGGGCCTAGGTCTACGCCGCCTCGGCGAGCGCGACCTCGCCGTCGACGGCCTCGGCCCGGACCTTCCGGCCGCGCCCGGGGATCAGGAATGCGGCCGCAGCGCCGACCAGCACGACCGCTGCGCCGATCCAGAGCGCCGGGAGCATCCCGTCCACGAACGACGGACCGGTCGTGTAGCTGCCGTACTGCGACCAGACGGACGCGAGCACCGCGATGCCGAAGACGCCGCCGAGCTCACGGATCGCGTTCTGCGCGCCGGACGCCTGGCCCTCCTCCTCTGGACGGACGGCGCCGAGCACGACGTTCGCGACGGGCGCCCAGAACATCGCCATGCCGATGCCGGAGACCATGAAGGGCAGCACCAGCTGCCAGTAGGGGGTGGTGGGCGTCGTCAGCGCGGCGATCGAGGCGAGGCCCGCCTGCCTGCAGCACCAGGCCGACGCCCATGATCCGCCCGCCGCCGATCCGGTCGGACATCGCACCGGCGATCGGCGCGACGAACATCGGCATCAGCGTCCACGGCAGGATCCGCAACCCTGAGCCGAGCGGCGAGTAGCCCTGCACCACCTGGAAGAACTGGGACAGCAGGAAGATCGAGCCGAACATCCCGAAGAACATCAGCAGGGACGCGGTATTCGCCAGCGTGAAGACGCGGTTCCGGAAGAAGCGCATCGGCAGCATCGGCGCCGTAGCGCGCAGCTCCCAGAGGACGAAAGCGGCAAACACGATCGCGCCGCCGACCAGCGCGGTCACGATCTCGGGCGAGGTCCAGCCCTGGCCGTTGCCGCGGACGAGGCCCCAGACGATCCCGAAGAGGCCGGTGCTCGCGAGGGCGACGCCCGGCAGGTCGAGCCGGCTCGCCGGGCCGTGCGTCTCGTCCAGCCGCCACAGCGCCAGCGGGATGAGGACGATGCCGATCGGCACGTTCAGCCAGAAGATCCAGTGCCACGAGATGCCGGTGACGACGGTGCCGCCGACGAGCGGGCCGAACGCGACCGCGAGGCCGGCGATGCCGCTCCAGGCGCCGATGAAGGCGCCGCGCTTCGCGGCCGGGACGCCCGCACTGAGGATCGTCAGCGTCAGGGGCATGATGATCGCGCCGCCGACACCCTGGGCGGCGCGAGCGGCGATCAGAGCGCCCGCCGACGGCGCGAGGGCCGCGGCCGCCGAGGCCGCCGTGAAGATTCCGAGCCCGATCGCGAGCATTCGGCGGCGGCCGAAGCGGTCGCCGAGCGCGGCGCCGGTCAGCAGCAGAACGGCGAACGTGAGCGTGTAGGCGTTCACGGTCCACTCGAGGCTCTCGATAGTGGCGTGCAGGTCCTCGCGGATCACGGGCAGCGCCGTCGTGACCACGAGGTTGTCCAGCGTGGCCATGAAGACGGCGACCGACGTGATCGCGAACGTCCAGAGGGTCTTCGTCTTGGCTGTCATCTCCGGGGGACTCCTTCGGTCTTGGTCTTGGTCCATGAAACGCCTTGGTGTTGGTCTGGGCAGTGGGGGTCTCCGGCGTCTCGGGGTGCGGCTAACCCAACTTTTGCTTGTGAGTAGTTACTTACTACTAACCCAAAAAAACTAGGCGCGCTCGCCCATGCAGCCGGCGAGGAGGCGCTCGGCCCAGGGCTCGCCGCCGTCCTGGAGGCCCATGGCCGCGACGACGTTGAACAGCATCCCGCGGGCGAAGAACATGCTCACCTCGGTCTCGTCCAGGCCCGAAACCCGCTCCGCGTAGGCATGGAGGTCGCCGAAGCCGTTGCGGACGACCTCGCGGATCTCCTCGTCCTCGCAGGCGGCATAGGCCTGCATCTGCGACTGCAACCGGGCCGGATTGTCGGCCAGTAACTCGCTGTAGGCCTCGCCCATCGCCTTCAGCGCCTCGATGCCACGCTTCCCCTCGGCCGCCCGCTGGAAGCCCTCGAGCGTCTCGCGGAAGCACCGCGCGGTGACCGCCTTGAACAGCTCCTTCTTCGTGCCGAACAGCCGGAACACGTAGGGCTGCGAGATGCCGGCGCCCCGCGCGATTTTCTCCGTCGACGCCCCGTGGAGGCCGCGGGCGGCGAACTCGTACAGAGCGGCGTCCAGCACCGACTCGCGCCGCTCCTCGGCGGTCTTTCGCTGGCTTGCGACGGCCATGGACGCGAAGTGTAAGCGAGTGCTTACTACCTTGTCAAGAGCGACATGCCACCGGCGAGGCGTAGTGGCTCCCGACTTTGCTCCCGCGCGAACCGCGAGAACGCCTCGGTCGAGTTGACGTCGTCGGAGACGAGCACGCCGCCGGCGCGCAGCCGGGGCCACGCCGCGTTGAACTCGAACCACATGCAGTCGAACGAGTGCTCGCTGTCGTGCATGAAGAAGTCGAGCGTCCCGAGCCGCTCGAGCAGCGACGGCAGCTCCTCCTGGCTGCGGCCGAGGACGAGCGTCCACGGCTCCCGTAGCCCGTCTGGGACGAGCCAGCCGGGCTCCGAGCCCGACGGGATCCCGGCCCGCCCCTCGCCCTCGTAGAACGTCCCCGGCTCGTAGTCGCGCCCGACCTCGCGCGGCAGGTCGATCGAATGGAGCTGTCCCTCGCCGTTGGCCTGCATGGCCTGGAGCAGGAACGCGGTCGAGAAGCCGTTGGCGACTCCGGTCTCCACGGCGACCCGAGGCCGCAGGGTGCGGACGATCGTGTAGAGGTAGGCGCCTTCCGCGTAACCGATCGCGCCGAGCGAGAACTGCTCGCCGCTCCGCTCCACCGCGGCCTGGTGCTCGCGGCCGCGCTGCAGCAGGTGGTCACGCAGCCCGGTCGCGCGCAGCTCCTGCTCGTAGCGGGACAGGGCCGCGCCGTCGCCGCCGAGGAAGCGCACCACGAACTCGCTCCTGATCCGCCTGCCCGTGAGGAAGCGCCGCGGGTGGCGCGCGTCGCGGGCAGCCCGGTACAGGGTTCTCCTGACGTCGGGCGCCGCCACCGGCCGCGGACCATATCGTTGGCATGTGGACGCCCGCGTCCTCCATCTGCCCGTCAACCTCGCCGGCACCGGTTGGTCGCACGTCAATGCGCTCCGGCGCAAGGGCGTGGATGCGCGGCTGCTCGTCTTCTGGCCGCAGAAGTGGCGGCCGGACGAGTACGACATCAACCTGAACCTGCCGAGGAACGGGCTCCTCAAGCAGCAGGCGGTGCTCTGGCCGGCGCTCGCGCGCTACCTGCCGCAGACGGACATCTTCCACTTCTACTTCGGCAAGACGCTCGTACCGAAGCGGCTGAACATGCCCATCCTCAAGGCGGCCCGGAAGCGCTCGGTGATGCACTTCCTCGGCGACGACATCCGGGGCAAGCTCCCGGAGGAGCTCGAGTACCGAAAGAAGTTCGACGCGTGGATCGTCGGCTCGTACGCGGCCACGCGCTGGGTCCCCGACGCGATCGTGATCCCGCCCGGGCTCGACCTGCGCGAGTACGAGCCGGTGCCGGCGGTCGAGCGGGAGCGGCCGCTCGTCGTCCACGCGCCGTCGGATCCCGAGAAGAAGGGGACGCAGCACGTGGTCGAGGCGTGCGCGCAGCTGTCGGTCGACCTCGACGTCGTCCACGGCGTCCCCCACGACGAGGCGGTGGAGCGGTTCAAGCGGGCGGACATCGTCGTCGACCAGATGCACTACCTCTGGCACGGCGTGTTCACGATCGAGTCGATGGCGTACGGGAAGCCGGTCGTCACCCACCTCGACCCGGAGGCCGTCGCGCAGACCGAGGAGGCGTTCGGCGTGAAGGTGCCGATCGTGCGCGCGACGAAGGACGACCTCGTGGAGCGGCTGCGACCGCTGGTGGAGTCATTCGAGCTGAGAAAGCGGCTCGGCGACGAGGGGCGCGCCTACGTCGAGCGCGTCCACGACCTCGACAAGGTCGCCGACCGGTTCATCGAGATCTACCGCTCCATACTTTGAGCGGATGATCGAGCGCCTGAAGGAGCTTGCCCGTCACTCCGCGGTCTACGGCCTCGGAAGCATCATCGCGCGGATCCTCGGCGTCCTCCTGCTGCCGCTCTACACGCGCTACCTCACGCCCGGCGACTACGGCCTGATCGAGACGCTCGTCGCGCTCTCGGCGGTGCTGGCGGCGCTGGTCGCGCAGGGGATGAAGAGTGCGTTCTTCCGCTTCTACTTCGACTCGCCGGAGGAGTCGCGGCGCCTGCTCGTCGTGCGGACAGCGTTCTGGTACGTGCTGGCGGCGTCGACCGTGGTGCTCGTGCTCGGGATCGTGCTGGCGCAGCCGATCTCGTGGGTCCTGTTCGGGACCAGCGACCACGCGGCGCTCGTCATGGCGACGTTCGTCGGCCTGTGGGCGGCGATGAACTACGAGCAGATGACCTCGCTGTTCCGGGTGGAGCAGCGGTCGACGGCGTACGTCGCCGCCACGCTGACGAACGTCGGCGTGACGATCGCGGCCACCGTCCTCCTCGTCGTCGTCCTCGACCGGGGCCCGCTGGGCGTGATCGTCGGCAACTTCACCGGGACGCTGATCGTCTACGCGGGGCTGCTCGTCTACAGCCGCCGCCGGCTCGGGCTCCAGTTCGACCGGAGGCTCTACCGGGCAATGAACCGCTTCGGGCTCCCGCTCGTGCCGTCCGCGCTCGCGCTCTGGTTGACGAACTTCAGCAACCGCTTCTTCCTGATCAAGCTCACCGACCCGCACGAGGTGGGCCTCTACTCGATCGGCGCCCGGATCGCGTCGGCGATCCTGCTCCTGCTGACGGCCTTCCGCATGGCCTGGCCGGCCTTCGCGTACTCGATCGAGGACGACCGCGAGGCACGGCGGACGTACAGCTTCGTCCTCACCTACATGGTCTTCGTCACCTGCTGGCTCGCGCTCGCGCTCGGCCTCCTGGCGCCGTGGATCGTCCGCCTGATCACGACGCCGCCGTTCTATCCCGCGGAGGACATCGTCGCGCCGCTCGCATTCGGCGCCGCGGCGTTCGGCGCGTACATCGTCGTGCAGATCGGGACGGGCCGTGCGCGCCGGACGGGGACGAACTGGGCCGTCACCGGGATCGGCGCCGCTCTCAGCGTCGTGCTGAACCTCCTGCTGATCCCGCCGTTCGGGCGCGAGGGCGCCGCTGCCGCGACCGCCGCCGCCTACGTGCTGCTCTTCCTGGCGATGGCGTGGCGCGCGAACCGCGTGTTCCCGGTCGACTACCAGTGGCGCCGCGTCGCCACGCTCGCGCTCGCGGCCGTCGGATTGACGGTGCTCGGAAAGGGGCTCTCGGTGCCGCTCGCGCCGGCGCTGGCGCTCGCGGCGGCGTACCCGCTCGTCCTCCTGCCGCTCGGCTTCTACCTCCCCGCCGAGCGCCGCAGGTTCCGAAGGCTGTTCCCCAGGCAGGCCTAGCCACGTCGTAGCATCGCGCCGTGGAGAACGCCCTCGCGCACCGCGTGGCGATGCGACGCCTGCTGGCGGAGCACGGCGTCGCCCAGCCGGCGTTCGCTGCGGTGCGCACGCTGCACGAGGGTCGCGCCGCGCTCGAGGCGGTCGGGCTGCCGGCGGTGCTCCGCCCGGCGAACGGGGACGGACACCGCGCGGTCTTCGTGCTCGACTCCGCGGACGACCTGGAGCGGAGCCTGCACGCCGCCCTCGCCGCCTCCCCGACGCAGGAGGCGGTCCTCGAACGGCCCGGTGAAGGCGTGGGCCTCGTCGCCGTCTTTGCGCCCGGCCGGCTCGATCTCGCCGAGGCGAGCTCGCCTCCCGGCTCGGGCTGGTTCGTCCCTTCCGCGTTGTTCGGCGATCGGCTGGCGCGCGTCGAGGAGGCGGCGGCGCGAGCTGTCCGGGTGCTCGGGATCGGCGACGCCGTCGCCTGCCTGGAGCTCGTCGCAGGTGACGACTCGGTTCAGGTGCTGGAGGTGTCCGCGTCCCCGCCACGGCGCGCGTTGGCCGACCTGCTCGACGCCGCCGCCCGGCAGCCTGCGGCCGTCCGGCTGCTCACCGGCCCGCCCGGCCCGTTGCCGGCCGGACGCGTGCGGCGCGTGGGCGCGCTCGAGAAGGTGCTCGCGTTCCCCGGAGTCGCCGTCGCCGTCCTCGACGTCTCCGTCGGCGACACGATCGAGCCGGCTCGGGAAGAGGCCGAGCCGCACGGGCACGTGGTCGCGACCGGGCGGACGAACCTGCAAGCCGTCGAGCGGGCGGAGGCGGCCGCGAGGCTCGTCGAGGTCGAGGTCTGGTGAGGTCGCTCACCGTCGTCGTGACCGCGTCGGGCGCGCCCGGGACTGCGGCGCTGCTGCGGGCGCTGCGCATGAACGGCGAGCGCTCCGTCCGGCTCGTGGGCACGGACATGTCCCCGCTCGCGATCGGGCGTCACTTCTGCGACGCGTTCTACGTCGTCCCGCCCGGAAGCGATCCCGCGTTCGCCGACGCCGTGCTCGACGTCGCCCGCGGCGAGCGCGCAGACGCCGTCCTGCCACAGTCGTCGTTCGACCTGCTCGGCCTGGCGCAGGCGCGCGACCGGTTCGCCGATGCGGAGATCGCCGTCCTCGTGTCGCAGCCGGAGACGATCCGGCGCGCGAACGACAAGGCGGAGGCATACGCCCTGCTGGAGCGGATCGGCGTGCGCGCGCCCGCATGGCGCCGCGTCACCGGCGGCCGCGAGCTACGCGACGCCGCCCAGGAGCTCGGCTATCCCGACCGCGCGGTGTGCTTCAAGCCGGTGTTCTCCTCGGGCTCGCGCGGGTACCGCGTCCTCGATCCCACGGTCGACCGGGCGAAGCAGTTGCTGGAGGAGCGGCCGGGCAGCGTGGCGATGCGGCTCACCGAGGCGCTCGAGATCCTGCCCGACGACGGAGGGCCCGAGCTGCTCGTGATGGAGCTCGCCCAGGGGAAGGAGCGGACGATTGACGGGATCGCACGCTCGGGACGGGTTGTCCTCGCGCATCCGAAGACGCGCGAGGCGATGCGTGCCGGCCTCGCGATGTACTTCGAGACACTGCAGGATCCCGGCCTGAACGAGATCGCACGGCGGATCGCCGCCGAGCTCCAGATCGACCACTTCTTCAACATCCAGCTCGTGGGCGACCACGTGATCGAGGTCAACCCGCGGATCTCGACGATCGTCTACCAGGACGACCTGAACCTCCCGTACCTCGGCGTCAAGCACGCGCTCGGCGAGATCACGTCGGACGAGCTCGCGCTGTACGCGGGCCGCGTTCGACCGACACGGCGCGCGCTCCGCTACTTCGACCAGGTCGAGTGGGACGAGGACCTAGGTGGAGGCCCGCCCGAGCCATGACCGCGCCTCCTCGGCGAGCTCGCCGGCGGTCAAGCAGACGCCGCCGCGCGCGACGGCCTCGTCGATGAGGCGGTAGTAGAGGCGGTTCCACCCGGCCGAGGTCGCCGGATCGAAACGGTCGGGGTGCCACAGGACGGCGAACCCACCGCCGTGCTCCGCCGCCCAGTCGAGCAAGCGCTCGAGGTGCGGCCATGCCTCGTCCGCGGACAGGCCGAGGTACCGCGCCTCGGCCAGGGTGACCTCCATCGCCGCGAGGGGGATCTCGATCAGGTCGAACGGCTCGTCGCGCTCGAGATCCCAGGGACGAAACGGCTGCGCGATCCCCGCCCGGAACCCGACCGCGTCGGGGAAGCCGAGCGTCGAGTCGTAGGAGAAACCCAGCTCGTCGAGCGCCCGCAGATTCCGATGCGGGTCGAGCCGGAGGTAGTGGAACCGGTGCCCGAGACCCCGAGTGATGTCTGTGTACACAGACATCACTTCCGCGAGCGTGTCGCGTTCGTGCCGGAGCCGTGCCGGTTCGTCGGCGCTGCGGTACGTGCCGTGAAGCCCGACCTCACCGCCGTGCGCGATCACGGTCTCGACGAGGCGCGGCCGCAGCCGCTCGTACGTCTCGGGCCTGGCCCCGTCGTGCGGGTCGCCGTGGCCGGCGAGCACGAAGAACGTCGAGGCCGCGCCGCGTGCGCGTTCCTCCGCGAGCAGCTCCTCGAACCGCCAGTTGGGGTCGGTCCCGCGCAGGCGATGGACGGGCACGGCGGCGAGCGAGCGCGCCTCGCGCAGAGCAGGCCCCGCCTCTCCCGAGAGGACGTGTCCCTTGAGGCGTGAGGCGCCGCCGCGGAGGCCGCTGCGCGTCCAGCGCCAGGGCGTGTCCACATCGTGGGTGAGCGCGACGGCGAAGCGCGCGTCCCGCCAGCGCGGCGGCTCGACGCCGAGCGCCCGCCTGAGCCGCTCGACGGGAGGGTCGAGCGGGTCGAGGGCAGACCACTCGGCGCGGAACCGGCCGTGCTCGTCGCGGGGGCCGCCGCGCTCCTCGACCCGTGCGAGGTGGAAGAACGCCTCGGCGAGATCGTCGCCCTCGGGACGCTCGCCGCGGTCGACCTGCTCCCACGCCTCGGGCCGGAACGGCAGGTCGTCGCCGAGGCGGAGATCGCGGGCGCCGACCGTCTCCAGCACCCAGCGGGCGCGGCGCTGGACGCCCTCCGGGATCACGACCGGACGAGGCGGGCGAGGTGGACGAACGCCGGCTTGGGGTCGTCCAGCGCCCACACGGCGTCGACGTACGGAGGCCGCTGGAACGCCGGCCGCTCCCCGGGAAGGAGCGTGATCGCCCACCGCTTTCCGGCGCCGTTCATCCGCGCCTCCGGGAGCTCCGCGCCGACGAGATCCGCGTACGCGATCCGCGGGATGTCGACGCCGCACGCCGCCGCGAGCCCGTGCCATTGCCAGAGGCGCGGGTTGATCTCCATCAGCTTGAAGCGGCCGTCGCGGCGGGTCGCGCTTGAACTCGACCTGGGAGATCCCGTGGAAGTCGAACGCGCGCAGGAGGCTCAGCGCCGCGTCGACGACCTCCTCCACCCAGACCGCCTCGCCGACACGGCACGTCCCGACTCCGGGCGGGGTCTGCACCAGCTTGCGCCCGCAGAACAGGCCGAGCGCACGCCCGTCGCGCGCGAGGTAGCTCCCGACGCTGTAGAGCTCGTCGTCGCCGCCGGGGACGAGCTCCTGGACCATCGGCTCGAACTCCTCGGCGCGACCGTACGCGTCCTCGACCTCCGCCGTCGTCGTGCAGCGGAACGCCTGCCGCCGGAAGCGCCGCTTGAAGCCGATCGGATCAGAGGGCTTGACGAGCACCGGGAACCCCAGCTCCTCCGCGGCCGCGCGGGCCTCCGCGGCCGTCCCGGGGTGCCGCGTCTCCGGCACGCCGACCCCCACTTCCGCCGCCCGCTCGAGCTGCGCGCGCTTGCTCTGGACGGCGGCGAGCGTGTCCCACGAGGGGAACGGGGCGAGGAACGACTCGTCCAGGTGCCGCGCGAGCGCGTTCAGCCCGGGGTCGTGGGTCGGGAAGATGGGCAGCGGGCCGCCGGTCCGCGCGGCGAGAGCCTTCAGCGCGCCGACGTAGCCCTCCTCGTCGCCGACCGGGTCGGGAACGAGCACGCGCTCGCCGTAGCGTGACCTGAACCCGAGCGCGCTCGGCCGGTGGTCGACGGCGAAGACAGGGATGCCGGCCCGCCCGAGCGACCGGACCGCGGCGAGCCCGTTCACCCACCCGACGTCGATGACGGCGGCCGGGGTGCGCTCGGCTGGGGCCACTAACGGAGGGCGTTGAGCGCCGCGAGGTCGTCCGCCGTCGGCTCCCATTCGGCCGCCGCGACGTTCGACCGCACCTGCTCCGGCTTCGTGGCGCCGGCGATCACCGACGCGACGGCCGGCTGGCCGAGCAAGCCGCCGACCGCGACGTGGAGCAGCGTGATTCCTCGCTCGTTCCCGTACGCCTCGAGCGACTCGAGTGCGTCGAACGCATCGTCCGTGAAGACCTCGTCGCGGCCGGAGAGACGCGTCCCCTCCGGAACCGGCTGCCCGCGCCGGAACTTGCCGGTCAGCAGGCCGCTGGCGAGCGGAAAGTACGGCAGGACGCCGATCCCGAGCCGGTCGCAGGTCGGCAGGAGGTCGTCCTCGGGGCCGCGGTGCAGCAGCGAGTACCTGTTCTGCGCGCTGACCGGCCGCGCCCAGCCGCGCTCGCGCGCGAAGGCGTCGACGTCCTCGACCTCCGACGCATCGAGGTTCGAGTGCCCGACGTAGCGCACCTTCCCCTCGCGGACGAGCTCGTCCAGGGCGCCGAACGTCTCCTCGAACGGCGTGATCCGGTCGGGCGTGTGGTACTGGTAGACGTCGACGTAGTCCGTGCGCAGCCGCCCAAGCGACGCGTCGATCGCCTTGCGGATATAGGCGCGCGAGCCGCGCGCCTCCTCGCCGTCGCCCATGTCGCCGCCGAACTTCGTCGCGACCACGACGCGGTCGCGCCTGCCCTCCAGCACCTCTCCGAGGAGGGACTCGCTCCCGCCCTTGTTCCCGTAGATGTCCGCCGTGTCGATCAGCGTCACGCCCGCATCGAGCGCCGCGTCGACGACTGCGCGTGTCCCCTCCAGGTCCATGCGCATCCCGAAGTTGTTCGTCCCGAGCCCGACGACCGAGACGTCCGGGCCGTCCGTTCCCAACCGACGCATTCGCATCGCCCGGGATGTTATGGCTTACCGCATGCGCTACCGCCGCCTGGGCTCGTCCGACCTCGACGTCTCGGAGATCAGCCTCGGCTCCTGGCTGACCTACGGCGCCGGCGTACGCGGCAAGCAGGCCGAGGCCTGTCTCGCCAAGGCGTTCGAGGTCGGGATCAACTTCATCGACACGGCGAACGTCTACGGGCGCGGCCGGGCGGAGGAGTTCCTCGGCGGCGCGCTCGCGAAGCGGCCGCGCGACTCCTACGTGCTCGCCACGAAGCTCTACTTCCCGATGAACGGCGACCGCGGGCTCTCGCGGGAGCAGGTCTACAAGCAGATCGACCTCTCGCTGCGGCGCCTGCGCACGAACCACGTCGACCTCTACCAGTGCCATCGCTACGACGCGGAGACGCCGCTCGAGGAGACGATGGAGGCGCTGACCGACGTCGTGCGCCAGGGGAAGGCGCGCTACATCGGCTTCAGCGAGTGGACCGCGCCGCAGATCCGGGCCGCGCTCGACCTCGTCCCGAACGTGGAGAAGTTCGTCTCGAGCCAGCCGCAGTACTCCGCCCTGTACCGCGTCCCCGAGCGCGAGGTGATCGACGTCTGCGCGGGGAACGGCATCTCCCAGATCGTCTGGTCGCCGCTAGCGCAGGGCGTCCTGACCGGGAAGTACACGCCGGGCGAGAAGCCGGCGAAGGGCACGCGGGCGGCGTCGCGGTCGATGGGCTGGGCGATGGACCGCCTGCGCGACGACGAGGTCCTGGCCGCCGTGCAGCGGCTGCGGCCGATCGCCGACGGCCTCGGGATCTCGATGGCCCAGCTGGCGATCGCGTGGGTCCTGCGCGAGCCGAACGTCGCGTCGGCGATCATCGGCGCCACGCAGGCCGAGCAGGTCGAGCACAACGTCGCCGCGTCCGGGATCGAGCTGGACGACGCGACGGTGCGGGCGATCGACCAGGCGCTCGGGGACTCGGTCGTCCGCTAATACGTGCGGGTCACGGTGACCGTGCGCGGCGGCTCGTAGGCGACGACGACGATCCGCGTGCCCGGCACGAGGATCTCCTCGCCGTCCGCAGGATAGGCGTCGAACGCCTCCGAGCCGCCGGCGACGGGGAGCGTCACCTCGCCGACCGTGCCCGGCGCGACGAGCCCGGTGACGCGGCCGACCCTGCCGGCGGTGCCGTGGTCGGCTGCGCCTAGGCTCGCCATGCTCGACGGCGGCTGCGGTTGTCAGGAATGTTCACGACGCGGACCCCGTACACGGATCGGCCGGACGGCGGCCACAAATCTCCCTCGTGCGAGTGACGCGGCCGCGGATCCGCCCAAGAGGGAGCGACGGCTGGCTAGTCTGGGCGCCGTGCGCGGCCCTTCCCTGCCCCCTCGATACCGCCTGGTCCGTCGGCTCGCGAGCGGCGCGACCTCCGACGTCGTTCTCGCCCACGACACGGAGCTCGACCGCGACGTGGCGGTGAAGATCCTCACGGCTCCGGCCAACCAGGAGTCGAGCCTCCCCGAGCGCTTCGCCCGGGAGGCGGTGATCGCCGCCGAGCTCGGCCGCCACCCGAACATCGTCACGGTCCACGACACCGGGAAGTGGAGAGGCAAACCGTTCCTCGTCATGGAGCTCGAGCCGGGCGGCAGCGTCGAGGATGCGCTCGAGCGCGGCCCGATCCACCGCGAGCGGGCGCTGCGCTGGCTGCACGAGACCGCGGACGCCGTCGACGCCGCGCATGCGCACGGCGTCGTCCACCGCGACCTCAAGCCGGCCAACCTCCTTCTCGACGAGGCCGACCGGATCCGCGTGACCGACTTCGGGATCGCGAGCGCCGGCGACGACTCGGAGCGAATCACGCTGACCGGCACGATCCTCGGGACGGCCGGCTACCTGTCGCCCGAGCAGGCTCGCGGCGAGCGCGCGACCGCCGCCAGCGACCGCTACTCCCTCGCCGTCGTCGCCTGCGAGCTGCTGACCGGAGAGAGACCGCCGGTCGACCATGTGCCGCCCAGCCTCGCGCCCGTCTTCGACCAGGCGCTCGCCGACCGGCCGGAGGACCGCTTCCCGACCGCGTCAGCGCTCGTGGCGGCGATCGAGGAGGCACTCTCGGACGAGCACGCGACCATGGTCCTCGAGCAGCGGCCGGAAGCGTCCGCCGCGACCGCCGTCCTCCACCGCCGCCGCTCGACGGGCCGCGCCCGCCGACGGGGACGCGTACTCCTCGCCACGCTCGTCGCCGGAGTCGCGGCCACCGCCGCGGCGCTGGCGTTCGGCTACATCCGCTCCGACGACGCGGCGCCGACCACCCCGCTCGCCGTCACGTGCACCGTCTCGCCGCGCGACCACGACGCGAACCTCGTCGTCACGGGCGTGGGCGCCAGGTCGTACTGCGCCGAGCGCGCGCGGAAGCTTGCCTGGACGATGCGGCCCGGCCTCCACCTCCGCAGCCCGGACATCGACGAGCCGCTGTCGGTCGTCTGCCGGGCGCGGGGCAACGACCTGCGGATCACGGTCTACGACAACGGCAAGCGCGAGCTCGGCACCAGCGTCTGCAACGAGTTCGCTCCCGCCGGTCAGGCGGTCGGAAGCTAGCCCGAGCTCGGGCCGGGAACCTGCGCGGCGAGCGCCTCGGCCTCGTCGACCAGGTCGGAGATCGCGGCGATCCCCTGCGACCAGAGGTCGGGATCGCCGAGGTCGAAGCCCATGCGCGCTGCAAGCTCGTCGGGCGGCGCCGAGCCGCCGGCCCGCAGGAGCTCGAACAGCGGCTCCACGACGGCCTCTCCCTCTTGCAGGTACCGCTGGTAGATCGCCATCGAGAACAGGTATCCGAACGCGTACGCGTAGACGTAGCCCGGGAGGAAGACGAAGTGGGGCACGAAGCTCCACCACGACCTGAACGAGTCCGTGAGCTCGACGGAGTCGCCGCTGAGGCCCTGCGAGATCTCGGCCCACAGCTCGCCGAGCCGGTCGACGCTGACCTCGCCCTGGTCGCGGCGCGCCGTGTGCACCGCGTCCTCGAAGCGGTTGAGCGCAACCTGGCGAAAGACGGTCGCCTGTGCGTCGTCGATCCGTCGCACCAGGAGCTCGAGCCGAGCCGCAGGATCCTCCGTCCGCTCGTACATCGTGCGGAATGTGATCGCCTCGCCGAGCACGGACGCGGTCTCTGCGAGTGTCAGCGGCGCGCGCATGCTCAGCGCGCCGCGCGGGCCGGCCAGGACGCCGTGCAGTGCGTGTCCGAGCTCGTGCGCCAGAACCAGGACGCTGCGGCGCTCGCCGGTGTAGCTCATGAGGATGTAAGGCTCGCGCTCGGCGACGCTCTTGCAGAAGGCTCCGGTTCCCTTCCCCGGGCGGACGGCGGCGTCGATGCGCCGGCCCTCGAACATGCCTTCGATGATGCGGCCGGCCTCCGGGGAGAAGGACGCGAACGAGTCGGTGACGAGCTCGCGCGCCTCGTCCCACGTCACGGCGGCAGGCTCGCCGGCCGACACGGGTGCGACCCGGTCGTAGTCGTAGAGCTTGGGGAGGCCGAGGAGGCGGGCTTTGAGCGCGAAGTAGCGATGGATGACGTCGAAGCGCGCGGTCACGCTGTCGATCAGGACCTGGGCCGCCTCATCCGAGAGCTGGTTGCCGAGATTGCGGGCCGAGATCCAGGTCGAGTAGCCGCGCAGACGGTCCTCGACCGCCCGCTCGCCGGCAACCGTATTGAGGATGAACGCCCGCGTCCGGATCCCGGGCTGCAGCGCCTCCCCGACCGCCTCCGCGATCGCGCGCCGTTCCTCCTGGGCCGTCGCCTTCAGCAGCCGTGAGTACGCCTCTTCGAACGGGAGATCTCGCCCGTCCAGACGAACGCTGAGCTCGGCGAGCAGCTGGTCGTACAGCCGCGTCCACGCGTCCCGGCCGGTCACGCGCTTCTCCGCCTCCAGCCGCTCCTCGGGCTCGGAGAGGACGTGCGGCCGGTAGCGGCGGGCGGCGCGCAGGAAGCCGCGGTACCGATCGACGGCGTCGTCCTCGACGATCGCGTCCGCGTGCTCGTCGTCGGCGGCGAGCCACTCGAGGTCGAAGAACAGGAGCTCGGTCTCGACGGGCGTGCTGCGCTCCAGCGTCAACTGCATGAGCGCACCGCGCGCATCATCCGACGTGTCCGCGGAGAAGGAGAGCTCGGCGAAGGCACGGGCGCGGTCGACGAGCGACGCGATCCGCTCGCGCTCGGCCACCGCCGACGCGAGCTCGTCGGCGGAGAGCTCCGCGACCTTCCCGCGGATCCGCCCCGCGAGCGACCGCGCGGCCTCGAGCGCCTCGTCCAGGTCCCCGAGAATGCGCGGGTCGTCGGGCCCGTCGTAGAGGTCGGCCAGCGACCACTCGACGCCCTCTGCTCCGGTCGCCGTCGGGCTGGCCGGACTGACCCCCGTCGTCGTCACAGGGTCATTCTCGTCCACGGGCACGGGTCCGTGCCGACCGAGGCGCCGCTTCCCCGGCTGTAGGATCGGCTCCGTGCCCTCGCTCCTGGTGAAAGAGGGCCCTCTCGCCGGGCAACAGCTTCGCGTCGAGTCGCTGCTCGTCCTCGGGCGCGGCAACGCGGATCTCGTGATCGACGACAAGGAGATCTCGCGCCGGCACGCGCTCCTGCGCGCCGGGGAGGGCTTCTTCGAGATCGTCGACCTCGACTCGCTCAACGGGACGTGGGTGAACGGCGTGCGGATCCAGGCGCCCGCCCGGCTCGGCCCCGGCGACGTGATCAGGCTCGGGGAGACGCTGCTCGAGGTCGAGGTGCCGGTCGAGCGCCCGTCGAGCCCTCCGCTCCAGCCGCTGGAGGCCGCCGCGCTGCCGGCGCCGCCGGCTCCGCCGTCCGTCCCGCAGGCCGTCATTGCGATCGAGGAGGGCCGCTGCACCGAGTGTGGGACGGCCGTGCCGAGCCAGGCGCGGTTCTGCGCCTACTGCGGCGCCGCGCTGCGGACGCGCGCGACGGAGATCCCGGCCCCGCCGGTACCGGCGCCGACCGGCGGAGAAGGCGCGCCGGAGCCGCTCACGGCGGCCGAGGACGAGCTGCGACCCGTGACCGCGCTCTTCGCCGACGTCGTCGGCTCGACCGCGCTCGGCGAGCGCCTCGCACCCGACGAGGTCAAGGCGCTGATCGGCGAGTGCGTCAACCGCATGGCGAAGACCGTCGAGGAGTTCGGCGGCACGGTGCAGTCCTACATGGGCGACGGGATCGCGGTCTTCTTCGGGATGCCGGCGGCGCATGAGGACGACCCCGAGCGCGCCGCCCTCGCCGCCCTCCGGATCGTCGAGGTCGTGGCCGAGTACGCCGTCGACATCGCCACCGCCTGGGCCGTGACCGACTTCAACGTCCGCGTGGGTGTGAACACCGGCCAGGTCGCGGTCGGCATGCTCGGCGTCGATCGACAGGAGCAGGTCGCGCTCGGAGACACGACGAACGTCGCCGCCCGCCTCCAGACGGTCGCCACTCCAGGGACAATCGTCGTCGGTGAGGCGACGGCGCGACGGCTCGCCCACCGCTTCGTGCTCGAGTCCCTGGGCGACGTGCCCGTCAAGGGGCGGACGAAGTCGGTCGGGGCGTGGCGGCTCGTCAGCGTCCAGAGCGGCACCCGGGCGCCCGCGCCGACCCCGCTCGTCGGCCGCGAGCCAGAGGTCGAGCGCCTGCGCGTCGCGCTCGACGAGCTGACGCAGGGGCGCGGCCAGGTGCTGATGGTCACCGGCGACGCGGGCATCGGGAAGACGCGGCTCCTCAACGAGTTCCAAACGATCGCCGGCGAGCGGGCCGCCTGGCTGGGCGGTCGCTGCCGGTCGTACGGCGGCGCACCTCCGTACTGGCCGTTCGTCGCCGCCCTGCGGCGGTGGCTCGGCGTCGAGTGGGGCGAGGCGGAGGTCTCCGTGCGGACGAAGCTGAGGGCGAAGCTCACGACGCTCACCACGCTGGATCCCGCCGCGGTCCTGCCGGGACTCGGTCGCCTCCTCTCCGTTCATGTCGACGCCGACGCGGCGGACGCTCTCGACGACCTGAGCCCGGAGGAGCTGGGTCAGCGGATCCGCGACGCCTACGCCATCTGGGTCGAGGCGCTTTGCGCGCAGCAGCCGGTCGTCCTACCGATCGACGACCTGCACTGGGGGGATCAGTCGACGCGCGAGCTCGCCGAGACGCTGCTCGAGGTCACCGACCGGGCGCCGCTGCTGCTCGCCGCGACCTTCCGGACTGACGTGCCGTCCGAGGGCTCCCGCTTCCGGCTCCACGCGCTCGAGCACTACTCGCATCGCGTCGTCGACCTCACGCTCGAGCCGCTGGCGGACGACGTCGCCGAGGAGTTCCTCGGGATGCTGATGCCGGAAGGGCTGGACGCAGGGGCGCAGGAGGAGCTGATCGGCCGGGCCGACGGCAACCCGCTCTACCTGGAAGAGCTCCTGCGCGCGCTGATCGAGGGAGGAGGTCTCGAGCGCCGGCGGCGCACGTGGGCGCTCACGGTGACGCCCTCGATGACGATCCCGCCTGCGCTCGAGAGCCTGTTGATCGCGCGGATCGACGTGCTGCCGGAGGAGACGCGCCGCCTGGTCCAGATCGCCGCCGTTGTCGGCCGGGTCTTCCCCGCCCGCGTGCTGGAGCGCCTCGCGGGAGGCCCCGAGTGCGGGCGCGGGATCTCCCTCCTGCTGCGCGGCCAGCACATCCGGGAGCTCCACCGCTACCCCGAGCTCGTCTACACGTTCAAGCACGGCCTGATGCAGAAGGCGGCGCTGTCGACGCTGACCCCGGCGCGGCGCGAGGAGCTCTACGGCCGCGTCGCCGCGACGTTCGAGGAGCTCTACGGCACCTCGTTGGACGACCGCCTCGAGATGCTCGCCTACTACTACGCACAGAGCCGGAACCTCCCCAAGGCGCTCGAGTACCTCGAGCAGGCGGGGGTCAGAGCCGCCTCGCTCAACGGCAAGGCGCAGGCGGTCGAGCTCTGGGACCAGGCGAGGAAGGTGGCCGAGCGAATGGAGGATCAGGCCGCCGACGAGCGGATCGCGGCGAGGCTCGCGAGCCTGCAGTAGCCGGAGCTCAGAACGCGGCTATTGCAGCGTCGCCGTGCAGTCCGGCGCCGGGCACTTGCCGATCCGGTGGTGCCAGAAGCGATACCAGCTGTAGAGGTTCGAGTGGTCACTGCCGCTCGCGCGCGCAATCCCGAGTGTGCTGATGTGGCTCGCCTGGCCAAGCTTCTCGTGCGTCCACACGATCACGGCGAAGTCGCCGTCGAAGTAGCAGAACCGCCTGCCTCCGGGCTTGCCAGGGCCGTGCTCCCAGGTCCCCTCGCCGACCCAGGAGATGCCCGTGCACTGGCCGTAGTTCTGCTTGAGCTTGTGGGCCTTCCGCTGCTGCTCGTACGCCTTGTGCAGGGCGGCCGCGCTCGAGAAGAGCGAGATCTGCCAGCTGTTCGGGAAGAACTTGTCGCCGGCCGCGGGCGGCTGGCAGGTCGCCGTCTGTGTGGCGCCGTCCGTCGGCGCGACCTCGGTGCAGTACTTGTAGACCTCGTTCGGGACGACTCCCGCCAGCCCGGCGGCCGTGGACGGCGGCACCGAGGGCGTCGTGCCCTGGTCGGTCGTCGTGCCCTGGCCGGCCGACGCATTCTCCTCGCCGCCCCCGGACAGGAGCACGGCCGCGATGACGGCGATCGCGATCAGGGCCACGATCGCCGCGGCAGCCGCGAGCATCCTTCCGCGCGAGAGCGTGATCGTGCGCGGCTCCTGGGGCGGGCCCCCCGGGGAAGCCGGCTCGGCCGGCGGAGGGGGCGCGGCCGGTGGAGGCGCAGCACCCTCGGTCGGCGTCGGGTGCGACGCGGCCACAATCGGAGCGACGACCTCGGTCGGGGCCGGGGTCGGGTACACGGGCTCCGGCGGCGGGCCCGGTGGGGGCGTCGTCGGCTGCGCGTACACGGTCGCCGGCACGGCCTGGACGGTCGGCGCCGGCCCTGTCTGCCGCTCGTCCGCGACGGTTCCGAGGGCGGCGCCGCGCAGCGCCCGCGCGAACTCGCCGGCGCTCGGGTAGCGATCCTCCATCGCCTTCGCCATCGCCGTCGCGATCACGGCGTTGATCCCGTGCGGCAGGTCGGGCCGCTTCGTGGAGAGCTTCGGCGGCGGCTCGACCAGGTGCGCGTGGATCACCTTCCCTTCGGTGGGCTCCTTGAAGGGCGGCTCGCCGCTCAGGCACTCGTACAGGACGCAACCGAGCGCGTAGACATCCGTGCGCGCATCGACCTCGCGGCCCTCGATCTGCTCCGGCGCGGCGTACTCGAACGTCCCGAGGAAGAAGCCCGTCTTGGTCAGCCCCTGCGACGACGCCTGCTTGACGACGCCGAAGTCGGTCAGGAAGACGCGGTCGGAGGGTGTCGCGATCAGGATGTTGGCCGGCTTGACGTCCCGATGGATCAAGCCCTGCTCGTGCGCCTGGTCGAGCGCTCCGGCGACCTGCTCGATGAAGAACAGGGTCTGTCCGAGCGGGAGCGGCCCGCTGCGCTCGATCATCGTCCCGAGGTCGAGCCCGTCGACGTGGCGCATGGCGATGTACAGGAAGCCGTCGGCCTCGCCCGCGTCGAAGATCGGGATGATGTTCGGGTGGTCGAGCGTCGCGGCGAGCCGTGACTCGCGCGTGAACCGCTCGCGGAAGCTCGCGTCGCCGGCCAGCGAGCCGGAGAGCAGCTTGAGCGCGACCGTCCGGCCCAGCCTCACCTGCTCCGCCGCGTACACGACGCTCATGCCACCGCGGCCGATCAGGCTATCGATGCGGTAGCCCGCGATCTCGCTGCCGATGGGGATGTCCCAGTTCATGGTGTCCGAAGCCGCCTCGTAACGATCATACGCCGTCGCCCCGAGGCCGTTGTCGCCGAGAGTCGTGCCGGTGGGGGCGGCGCAGCGCTCAGCTGGAGGTCGCCGCACTCGCGCCCGGACGCGCCGCAGTCCACACGATCGCCGGTCGCTTGGTCTTGGTCTTGCGGAAAATGCTCACCGGGGGAAGACTCGCCTCCGGCGGCGGCGGTGTCGTTCACGGACACGACGCTGGGACTGTCACGGTGGCGACACAGGCTCGTCGTCTCTCGGCCGGCGATGCGCGAATTCCCACATCCCTTGTAGGTCTGTTCGACGTCCGGTCATAGGATCGCCTGACCCACGAGAGGAGGTCCAAGTGAACTTCCGCTTCAAGCTGGCCATCGTGGTCGGAGTCGTCACGATGACGAGCCTCGTAACCGCTGCGGTCGCGAACGACAGCTCGCGCTTCACTGCGAGCGTGACCGGTTACCAGGAGACTCCGACGTTGTCCACGTCCGCTCACGGGATCTTCAAGGCCTCGTTCAACAAGAGCGCGAGCGAGATCCGGTACACGCTCAGCTACCAGGGACCGTTCGACGCCAACCCTGCGGGCGGGACTGTGACCCAGGCGCACATCCACCTCGGCGCACGCGCCATCGCGGGCGGGGTCTCGGCGTTCCTGTGCAGCAACCTCGGCAACGGCCCGGCGGGCACACCCGCGTGTCCTGCGACCGGGGGCACGGTGACCGGCGTGATCACGCCGGCGCAGATCATCGGTCCTGCGGCCCAGGGGATCTCGGCCGGCGAGTTCGCCGAGCTCGTGCGGGCGATTCGTGCGGGCGCCGCGTACGCCAACGTGCACACGACGACGTTCCCGGCAGGGGAGATCCGGGGCCAGATCTCGGACAACGACGACTGACGCGTCTGGTGGCGCCTCGCCCTCGCGGGCGGGGCGCCCTGGAAGCAGTCTCGTACGAGCAGCGAGGCGGGCGGGCCGTTGGTCCAACCGCCTCGCTGCGTTTCGCCTCCTGATGCCTCCGGCCTCCGCCTACGAGTGCAGCTTGAGCGCCTGGACGTAAAGCGCCCAGTTGTTGGGCACCGGTGTCGTCTGTGACCAGACGAGCTGCCAGCGGCCCGTTGCCGCTCCAGGACGGTGAACCAGCCGCGGTGCTCAAGGCGGTCGGGGCGGCAGCGACGCCGAAGGCGGCCCTACGGATGACCGAGGCAGAGGACGCTCGCGCAAGCAGGCTTCATCACCGACTCAACCACCCAGATTGAGTAGTCTCCTCCGGTTCGGCCGCTCCAGTGTTCCCCTTGCGTGGTCGGCAAGCGACGTTTGTCGGGCAGGCTGAAGCGAGAGGCAGGCGAAGACGAGCAAGAAACGCGGAGTGCTGGTCTGGGGCCTGTTCGCGCTGGCGACGATCCTGATGTTGGTTTCGTCGCTCACGGTCTGGGCGAAGCGTCAGTTGCTCGACGACCAGGCGTGGGCGGACTCCTCGACGCAGCTACTGGCAAACGACGAAGTTCGCGGCGCGATCGCGCAGAAGCTCACCGACGCACTCTTCCAGCGAGTCGACGTGGAAGCCCAGCTGCGCGAGCGGCTGCCGGCGCAGAGGAAGGGAACCGCCGTCGCGCTGGCGGCGGCGCTCCAGAACACGGTCGTGCCCGCGGCCGCCGACAGGCTGCTGCAGCGACCGAGAGTGCAGACCCTCTGGGAGAACCTCAACAAGCGTGCCCACGCCGGTGTCGTGAAGGTGCTGGAGGGCGAGGACCTCGGCAGGAACGGAAACATCTCGACCGCGAACGGAGAGGTCACCCTGGACCTGAGACCGGCGATCACGAGGCTGGCGACGCGGCTCGGGTTGGAGGACAAGCTGAAGGCAAACGCCGATCCGAACGCCGGCCAGCTCGTGATCATGAAGTCGGACCAGCTCGGGTCGGCGCAGAGGGCGGTGAAGATACTCAAGGCGCTGAGCTCGCTGCTCCTGATCGCCGTCTTTGCCCTCTACGCGCTGGCGATCTACCTCGCGCGGGGGCGGCGCAGGCTGCTGCTGGGCGCGACCGGGGCGAGTCTCGTGTTGGTCGGCCTGGTGATCGGCTCTCTCAGGCGCTTCCTGGGCGGAGTGATCGTCGACTCGCTCGTCAAGACGGAGGCGAACAAGCATCCGGTCAGCGTGATCTGGGCGATCGAGACGAGCGTGCTGCGCGACATCGCGATCATCCTCGTCGTCTACGGCGCGCTCGTCCTCCTAGCGACGGTGGTCGCAGGCCCGAATCGAGCGTCAGTTGCCGTCAGGCGCTGGCTGGCACCCTCCTTCAGACATCATCCGATCATCGTCTGGACGGCCGCTCTCTTCGTGTTCCTGATCCTGCTCGCAGTGGGACCGACGGCCGGCAACCGGCGCTGCTCGGGGTCGTGCTCCTTGCCGCCACGACCGCCGTCGCGATCGAGGCGTTGCGCCGGCAAACGCTGCGGGAGTTCCCGGACGATCCGCACCCGGCAGTCGGGAAGGCCCCTGGAGCGAGCTAGCCCCGCTGCCTCTCTCCGGCGCTCATCCCGAGAGGATGATGGTCGCCAATCTCGCGTCCACCAGGATGGCTCGTGGACTGGTGTGCAGGTGAGAGGCGGTCCGTAAATGTTTCGACCCGATCTCAAGCCCCACGCTCTCGCGTGGCCAGAGAGGAGTAGAGAGTGACCGACCCGCGTTCACGTGACGTCCTGCCGATCCCGGACAGGCCGTACGAGGGAGAGCTTCCTCTGGATGCCAAGGATCCTGAGGCGACGTTCCCACCGATCGAGCCGCTGCGGCCCCCGGCCGGCGCACCAAACGTGCTGGTCGTTCTGCTCGACGACGTCGGCTTCGCCGCTTCGAGTGCGTTCGGCGGGCCGTGCGCGACGCCGACGGCCGAGCGGCTGGCCGGGAACGGGTTGAAGTACAACCGCTTCCACACGACGGCGCTGTGCGCGCCGACGCGGGCTGCCTTGCTGACGGGCCGCAACCACCACACGGTCGGGATGGGGGTCATCACCGAGCTCGCGACCTCGGCACCCGGCTACAACTCGATCCGTCCCAACACGTGTGCGCCCCTGGCGCAAACCCTGCAGCTGAACGGCTATTCGACGGCGCAGTTCGGCAAGTGCCACGAGGTGCCGGTCTGGCAGACGAGCCCGATGGGGCCCTTCGACGCCTGGCCGACCGGCGGCGGTGGATTCGAGTACTTCTACGGCTTCATCGGCGGTGAGACGAACCAGTACTACCCGGCCATCTACGAGGGCACGACGCCGGTGGAGCCGGAGAAGACGCCCGAGGAGGGCTACCACTTCACCGAGGACATGACCGACAAGGCGATCGAGTGGGCGCGCCAGCAGAAGTCGCTCATGCCCGACAAGCCCTTCTTCATGTACTTCGCCCCGGGGGCGACGCACGCCCCCCACCACGTTCCGACGGAGTGGTCGGACAAGTACAAGGGCCGCTTCGACCAGGGCTGGGATGCGCTGCGCGAGGAGATACTCGAACGGCAGAAGGAGCTTGGGGTCGTGCCGGCGGATACGGAGCTGACGGCGCGGCACGAGGAGATCCCTGCCTGGGATGACATGCCCGACGAGCTCAAGCCGGTGCTCGCGCGCCAGATGGAGGTCTACGCCGGCTTCCTCGAGCACACCGACCACCACGTCGGGCGGCTGGTCGACGCGCTCGAGGATCTCGGGATCCTCGAGGACACGCTCGTCTACTACATCATCGGCGATAACGGCGCCTCCGCCGAGGGCACGATCAATGGAAGCTTCAACGAGATGTTCGTCTTCAACGGCGCCGCCGCGCTCGAGACGCCCGAATTCGTCGCGTCTCGCATCGACGAGCTCGGCACCCCGACGTCCTACAACCACTTCGCGGTCGGCTGGGCGCACGCGATGGACACCCCCTATCAGTGGACGAAACAGGTGGCCTCGCACTGGGGAGGCACGCGCAACGGCACGATCGTGCATTGGCCAAGTGGGTTCACGGCGCGTGGCGAGGTGCGAACGCAGTTCCACCATGTGATCGATGTCGCCCCGACCGTGCTCGAGGCCGCAGGGCTTCCGCACCCGACCACCGTCGACGGCGTCGATCAGCATCAGATCGAGGGCGTGAGCATGGCGTACTCGTTCGACGGCGCAAACGAGGCCGATCGCCGCGACACCCAGTATTTCGAGATGTTCTGCAACCGCGGCATCTACCACGAGGGCTGGACTGCGGTCACCCGCCACTCGACACCCTGGGTGATGGGGCAGCCTCTGCCTCCGTTCGACGACGACGTCTGGGAGCTCTACGAACCGGGCGACTGGAGCCAGGCTCACGACCTGGCAGCCGAGATGCCCGAGAAGCTGGCCGAGCTGCAGCAGCTGTGGCTCGAAGAGGCCCGCAAACACAATGTGCTCCCGCTCGACGACCGCCGCATCGAGCGATTCAACGCCGAGCTCGTCGGCCGGCCGGAGCTCGTGAAGGGAAACTCGCAGCTGCTCTTCGGCGGCATGGGCCGCCTCACCGAGAGCAGCCTCCTCAACATCAAGAACAAGTCCCATGCGGTCACGGCGGAGATCGTCGTGCCCGAGACCGGCGCCGAGGGCGTGATCCTCGCCCAGGGCGGCGCCTTCGCCGGCTGGAGCCTGTACGCGAAGGATGGACGTCCGAAGTACTGCTACAACCTGCTCGGCCTGCAGCGCTTCAAGATCGACGCCGACGCCGCGATCCCGCCCGGAACGCACCAGGTGCGGATGGAGTTCGCCTACGACGGCGGCGGCCCCGGCAAGGGCGGCACCGTCACCCTCTACCTCGACGGCGACCAGGTGGGTGAGGGGCGCGTCGAGGCAACCGTGCCGTTGATCTTCTCAGCGGACGAGACCGCCGACGTCGGGCGCGACACCGCCTCCCCGGTCAGCGACGATTACGAGGGCGAGAGCAGCGTCTTCACCGGCACGGTCAACTGGGTGCAGATCGACCTCGGCGAGGACGCCGAGGACGCCGACCACCTGATCACGCCCGAGGAGCGCCTGCGCGTCGCGATGGCGCGCCAGTAGCGAAAGGAGAATCGAGATGGCAGCAAGTGAGACGGTAATGACAGAGAGATCTCTCGATGAACTCGGTCCGGTTGACTACCTCGTGGTCGAGTTTCCAGCGGGGGCGAGCAACTTCACCGGCGAGATGGCTAAAGAGCTGCTCGCGTTGGTCGACTCCGGAACCATCCGCGTGATCGACGTACTGATCCTGACCAAGAACGAGGACGGTACCGTCGAGCCGATGGAGCTCTCCGATGTCGGCGAGCTCGGAGAGCTAGAAGCAGTCGAGGCGCAGCTGGCAGACCTGTTGGCCGAGGAAGACGTCGAGAACCTCGCCGCCGCCATGGAGCCCGGAAGCACTGCCGGAGTGCTCATCTGGGAGAACCTGTGGGCTGCGCCATTCGCATCGGCGGCGCGGCGCTCGGGTGGCCAACTGATCGCCAACGGACGGATTCCCATTCAGGCGATCATCGCCTCCATCGAGGCCGATGAAGCACCTGCGACCGAAGGAGACTGAAATGCCCCTCAGAGCAGCACGCGTCGGAAGAGTCGGTGTCATCGGCCACCCGGTGGCGAAAACCGCGGTCGTGGCCAAGGCCGTCACGCCCGGCCCCGCGCCGGTAGCGAAGACCGCAGTAGTGGCCGCGGCCGTCACACCGGGAGGGGTCGCCGCCGGCGAATCTAGCGTGGACTGGTAGCAAGCAGCGCACAAGATCAGCGGTGGAGTAGGTGCAGAGCGGTTGGAGTAGGTGCTTCGGTCGCGGCGTGGGGCCGTCCATCTAGCCCGCCGGCTCGGTCGAGCGTCCTCCACCTCCCGATCGGTGTGCCGCACCCGGCCGCCCACCGGTGCGGGCGCTGGTGCGGAGCCGGGACAGCTTCGAATGCCGGCACGGCGTGGCGCGGGTGGGCCGCGAACCAGGCTGCGTAACGGCGGGCGAGCGGCGTAGCGCTCAGGCCGTGCAGGAGCACCGAGAGCGCGACGGTGAAAAAGATCGTGTTCAGCAAGACTGACTCGTGCGCGAGGTTGGCATCCTCTACCAGGATCACGGCGAACACGATCGACGCCAAACCCCGCGGCCCGAACCAGCCGAGGAAGGCGACCGTCGGCGGCCTCGCGCCCGATCCGAGCATCGCCAGAACGACGGGAACCATCCGGACGAGGGTCAAGCTCAGGAGCGCATAGAGAACGACGGCGCCGGAGAGGTCTTTGAGCACCGGTACGAGCATGACGGCGCCGAAGAGAACGAACGTGACCGCACCGAGCACGCCGCCCGTCTCCTCCAGGAAGAGCGTCACCTCGCCTCCGACCTCGCCACGCAACCCTCCGAAGACAGCGCCGCCGACGAAGGCGGCGATGAACCCACTGCCGCCCATCCACACCGCCAGTCCGTACGCCAGCGCGGCCCCTGCGACCGGGACAACCTGCAGCCAGATCGGATCGACGAGGCGGCGCGCGACGCCCAGCTTGACCACGACTGCTGCTGCAAGCCCCGCAAGCACGCCTCCAACGATTCCGTAGCCGATCTCCTCGAGCACAAGGTGCACCGCAGCGCCGTGTCCGATCGCGCCCTCGTCCGCCTCGGCAATCGCGATCGCGATCAGAAGCAGCGGGACGCAGATGCCGTCGTTGAGCCCGCTCTCGACGTTGAGGCCTTGGCGGACACGCGACGGAATCCGAGGGTCGGTAACGACCGCCTGCCCGAGTGCAGCGTCCGTCGGAGCGAGCACGATCGCAAGCAGCACGGCCTCGATCAACGCGAGCTGTCCGAACACGGCGACACCTGCGAGAGCGCCGGCCGCGATCGTCAGCGGCAGCCCGATCCCGAGCAGGCGAAGAGGCACGACGTACTGACGGCGCAGTGCTGCGAGGTCGATCCGTGATGCGTCCGAGAAGAGCACGACCGTCAGCGTCGCCTCGGCGACCCAGCGGACGGATTCGCTCCCGATCGTCGGGTCGAGCCAACCCAGAACGTCCGTGCTCGCCACGATGCCGCCGGCGACGAACACCATCGCCGGAGTAATCACAGACCCCAGGAGCCGTCGCGAGACCGCCGCGTACGCGAGGACGAGGAGCGCGATCGCGACGAGACCCGAGCCGCCCAACCCTCACACTCCGCCGGGGAGGCGCTCGTGGAGACACGTTCGAGGAAGAATCATCTCAGGCGACGACCCGGTAGACCTCGAACACCTCCGCGTACTCGCGATTGACGTTGATGCCGTGCGTGCGGGCGACGTTGCGGATGTACTCCGGGTCGCTGTAGCGCCGGTGCTGCTGCGACGCGTACTTCGCCAGCGCCGCCACCTTCCGCTCCACGTGCGCCTCCTCGAGCGCGAAGAACGCCTGGTAGGCGAAGTCGAAGTTGTTCCACGGGATCTCGTAGCCGAGGATCGTCGTGCGCTTGAACGCGCGCAGCCCCTCGGCCGCGATCACCTGGTGATCCTGGTGGACGTCATGCAGGCTCGGCTGGAAGACGGCGTCCGGCCGCCACTCCTCCCACAGCGCGACAAGCAGCTCGAGAATGTCCTGGCGGTGGTCCGGGAACGTCCGCACGTCGAAGTCGTGGACGGTCAGGCTCCCCTCGGAGATGCCGAGCTCGGCCGTCGCATCCTTCACCTCTCGCGCGAGCGTGTCCGGCGGGAAGCCCTCGGGTAAGGATCGCGTCGCGATCGAGAAGGCGACGTAGCGGACGTCCGCGCCTGCCTCGACGAGCCGCGCCATCGTGCCGCCGGCGCCGAACTCGCCGTCATCCGTGTGCGGCGCCAGCACCAGCACGCGCTCCCACGCCCCGATCATGCGGCGGTTCCTATCACGCGGGAAAGCGCTGCAGCGGCGACCGGTCGCCGACGAGCCAGCGATGCCCGAACGGATCGATGAACCCGCCCTGGCGGTGCGTCCCCCACGGCATCTCGTGGTCCCGGACAGGACCACGGCCGCAGTCCGCGCCCGCCGCGACCGCGCGCTCGACGAACGAGTCCGGGTCGTCCACGAAGACCTCGACCCGAACGGTCGTCGTGCCGATCTCGCCGGGGCTGTCCCACCCGTTACTCGCCGGCTCAGCGAGAAAGAAGGGCGCACCCTCTACCTCGAGCCCGACGACGCTGCCGAGGCTCCACAGCTGCGTCGCGCCGACCGCCCGCTCGTACCACTCGGCTGCCGCTCCGGCGTCCGAAACGGCCAGCATCAGCGAGATCACAGGCCGATCTGCCTCGGGGCTCATCGCGGCCGACCATACATCGAGGCGACGGCGCCCGAGGCCGCGCCGTAGGCTTCGCTCGCCTTGCTCGACGCTGCCGCTCTCCTCGGGGCGCTCGGCGCCGTCCTCGTCCTGCTCGCGCGACAGCGCGCCCTGCTGGTCGCGGGGTTCGCGGCCCTCGCGGGCGCCGAGGTCCTCCTCGCGCGCCACGGCGGCCTCTCGCTCTCTCCGAAGATCGTCGGTGCCGGCCTCGTCGCGCTGGCGGTGCTCGCCGTCGCGGCGGCGTTCCTGCGCCGGGCGCGCTGGCTGGTCCTGCCGCTCCTGCTCGTCAGCGCCCCGTTCCGGCTCCCGCTCGACTTCGGCCGGGAGCACCGCTTCTACGTCGCGATCGCCCACGGCGGGCAGCTCGGGCGGCTGCTGCCCCTCTACGCCGTGCTCGGCGTCGCCGCGCTGGCGCTGATCTGGGACACGATCGCGGGACGGCCTCCTGCGGCGCTGCCGCAGACGATCGCAGTACCGGCGGCGGCGTTCCTCGCGTTCGCGGCGCTCTCGGTCCTCTGGACGAGCGACCCGGGCTCGGGGCGCAACCTGCTCGAGTTCTTCCTCCTCCCGTTCGCCGTGCTCGTCGCCGTGGGAGGCCGCGCGCCGTTTCCGGAGTGGATGCCGCGGACGCTCGGAACCCTCGCCGTCGCGCTCGCCTCCCTCTTCGCCGTCGTGGGGCTCGTCGAGGCGGCGACGCACCGCCTGATCTTCTACTCGCACAACCTCGCCGTCTCGAACACCTATACGTCCTTCTTCCGCGTGACGTCGCTCTTCCGCGATCCCAGCCTCTACGGGCGGCAGCTCGTGCTCGGACTGTCGATCCTCGTCGTGTGCCTCTGGCTCCGGAAGATCGAGCTCGTGCTCGGCGCGGCGCTGATCGCCCTCCTCTGGACCGGGCTGTACTTCTCCTACTCGCAGTCGAGCTACGCGGCGCTGTTCGTCGTCGTGCTCGGCGTGACGATGGTCGCGGCCGAGCGGCGCGTCCGGTGGGTGGCGGTCGCGACGGCGGTCGTCGTGGCGCTCGCAGGGGCCGGTATCGCGGCCTCGAAGGTGGCGCACACGTCCGTGCGTAAGGCGACGAGCGACAGGTCCCGCCGGGTGGAGCTGACGGCGAAGGTGTGGGTCCATCATCCGGTGGCCGGCGTCGGCCTCGGCGGACAGCCCGGCCAGAGCCAGAAGCTGGCCGACCGGTTCGCGCCGCTCCAGAA
The DNA here is from genome assembly GCA_963817105.1 of uncultured Actinomycetes bacterium. GTDB lineage: Bacteria > Actinomycetota > Thermoleophilia > Gaiellales > Gaiellaceae > 3-1-20CM-4-69-9. The sequence goes on along the minus strand of CAWFNA010000008.1, from coordinate 529,244 downwards.
CTTCGTCTCGCACACGACGCCGCTCACCGTGGCCGCCGAGCTCGGAGCGATCGGCGTCCTCCTCTACGTCGCGCTGCTCGCGGGAGGCGCCTGGACGCTCGACGCCGTCCGACGCCGCCACCAGGCGCTCGGCCTCTCGCTCGCCGCGGTCTTCCTAGCCCTGTTCGTGCACTCGCTCGCGTACAGCGGCTTCTTCGAGGACCCGATCACGTGGCTCGTCCTCGCCGTCGCGTCCGCGTTCCTCGCGCAACCGCGGCCCTCCCCGCCGCCCGTCACGCCGCCAGCGGTCGAGCCGCGGCGAGAGGCCGTCCCGGCGCCGTGAAGCGGATCCCGGCTCCCGGAGCGTGGGCCGTGCTCGCGACGCTCGGCCTGCTCGTCGCGGTCGTCGTCCCGGAGCTCGGGTCGGATCCCTGGCCATTCCGCCCGCCGTCGATCCACCCCCACGACGTGCTCGGGCACGTCGTCCGCGCCGCCGACCGGCACTGGGACCTCGGGTTCGTGCGCACGCCGGGGATCGTCGCCGGCGTCGTCGTCGCCCTCGTCGCGGTTGCCGGCTGGAGTTGGCGGAGCTGGCGCGCGAGCATTCTCGCCGGGCTCTGCGTGGTCGTCGTGCTCGCCCTGCTGGTGCCGGCTGCCTCGCTCGAGGTCGGCCTCCGCGAGGCGACGAGCCCCTGGTACTTCGACAACGACTCGACCTTCCAGATCGAGCTGGCCGGCGACCTCATCCGCGGCGGCGACAACCCCTACGGCGCCGACTACTCGCTGCTCGGGCTCGACAAGTGGTATCCCGCCGCCGGCTTCGATCCCGGCTTTCGCCAGGTGGCGCTCCACCACTTCGCCTACTTCCCCGGAACCGCTCTCGCCGCTGCGGCCTGGGGGCTCGTCTTCGACCAGGTCAAGGACTACCGCTTCTTCGTCCTGCTGGCGACGCTCGCGCTTCTACCCGCTTTCCTGCTCTTCCGGGCGCCGCTCGCGTGGAGGCTGGCGCTCGGCTCGGCGGCGGCCGCGAACCCGCTCGCCGTGCGTGCGGTGTGGTTCGGGACCGCCGACGCGCCCAGCCTCCTGTTCTTCGTGCTCGCGTTCGGGCTGCTGAGCCGGCGCCGCGTCGTCTGGGCCGCGCTCGCGCTCGCCGTGGCGGTCCTCTTCAAGCAGTTCGCGCTCGTCGCGGTGCCGTTCTTCCTCGTCGGCCTGCTGGCGCAGCGGCATTCGCGCACCGTCATCCGGAATGCGGCCGCGGCCTTCGTCCTCCCGGTCCTCGTGGGGATCCTGCCGTTCTTCTTCGCGAACCCGGGAGCGTTCTGGCGCGACACGATCACGTACGGCGGCAGCACGTACCGGATCGTCGGATACGGCCTCTCCAACCTCTTCCTCAAGGCCGGCTGGGTCGACGACCGCTGGAGCTACTACCCGTTCATCTGGCTCGCGCTGGTCGTCTGGCTGCCGGTGACCGCCTGGCTCCTCTGGAGACAGTGGCGGCTCGGCCGGCTCTGGGTCGCCGCCGCAGGCTTCGCCACGTCGATCTTCGTCCTGTTCTTCGTCAGCCGGGTCTTCCAGACGTCGTACCTCATCTGGCCGCTGACCGCGGTGCTCGTCGCGGTGGCGCTAGCTGCGGATCCGGACGACGAACGGGCGGGTGCGCGGGCCGACGTTGCCGGCGAGGTCGACGGCGGCGAGCTGGAGCCTGTGCCGGCCCGGCCGTAGGCGCGCGAACCACTGGAACTGGGCGTTCAGCGCCTTCGCGTTGCCGACGACGACGCGCCGCCCGTCCGCGAACAGGAGCGGGTGCGCCGCCTCGCTCACGCGGTAGTGGATGCGGACGCGCTCGCCCTGGTCGACGCGGCGCGGGCGCGCGGAGAGGAGCCGCGTCCTCGGCGCGACGGAGTCGACGCGGATCGTGTTCGGCGGGTCGAAGGTGCGGCCGTTGTCGAGCACGAACCGCGGCTCGTACTCGGCGTCGGGAAGCGTCCGGCCAGCGTTGTCGCGGCCGTGCCAGCGGACGCTGAAGAGGCCGTCGCGGACGGTCTGCTCGGCCGCGAGCGTCCGCACCACGCGCCCGCGCGGGTCGAGGACCTCGATCGTGAGCACGTGCTTCCGCCGGAACCGCAGCGCGATCGTCGCGGCGTTGGTACGGCACCGGCAGACCGGCGAGAGGACGTCGTCGACCCGGACGACGGCGAACGGCGTCTTCTCGAGCTTCTGGCGCTCCGTCGTGGCGAACGCGACCGCCGTCGCCGCGAGCAGGACGAGGACGACGACAGCCGGTCCCCAGCGCTTCACGGGCGGCGCTTGCGCCTGCGCAGAGGCTCGAACCCGTACACGTGCGTGCGCCCGGCGACGTAGATCCGCTCGGTGTCGGCGACCACGGGCGAATATTGACCGTCGCCGAAACGCCAGAGGAGCCGACCCGTGCGCGCATCGAGCCCGAACGTCCCGCGCGGCCCGCTCTTCGCAGCTCGCGACCCGTGCGAGCCACAGGTCGGGCACGTCGAGAAGTAGACGATCCCCGACAGGACGGTGGGGGCGCCGTGGATCGCGGCCGGCGCCTCGTGGCGCCAGACGACGCCGCCGGTCGCCGCATCGAGCGCGTACATGAACCCGTCGTACGTCCCGACGTAGACCTTGCGCTCCCACACGGCGGGCGCCGTGTAGACGTAGCTGCCGACGTGGTTCGCCCAGAGGAGGTGCCCGGTCCGCGCGCCGAACGCGTAGACGGTCCCGTCCGTGTTCCCCGCGTAGACGCGGCCGAAGGCGACGGTCGGCGTCGCGTAGAACTGCTCCCGCCGCCCGAAGCGCGAGTAGGCGCCGGAGTGCCAGACGAGCCTTCCGGTCCGTGCGTTCACGGCGTAGATCGAGCCGCCGTTCGTCCCGAAGTAGACGAGCCCGCCGCCGTACGCCGGGGAGCTGTTCACCTCGTTGTCGGCGTGGAACCTCCAGCGCAGCCGCGGGTGCGTCCGCACGCTCACGTCGAGCGCGTAGAGGTTGTGGTCCCACGAGCCGAAGTAGAGGACGTTGTTCACGAGCAGCGGCGACGACTCGACCGCGCCGGTGTGGTACCGCCACAGCACCCTGGTCTTCCGCAACAGGACGCCTTTCCTGTTCCGGATCAGGATTGCGGCGATGAAGCCCGGCTGGCTGCGCGGGAAGGGGTTGCACGGGTAGGGCTGCATGTAGGCGACGTAGAGGATGTCCTTGCCGATCGTTGGCGAGGCCGCCGCGCAGTTGAAGTAGCGCCGGCGCCACTGCCGCTTCCCGGTCGCCGCGTTGACGGCGAAGAGCCGGCCCCGGTACTGGTTGACGAACAGGAGCCCGTAGCCGACGACGGGCGGGAACTCGATGATGTTTCCGACCCGCAGCGTCCAGATCTTCCTGAACGGCGGCCGCACGTGGAACTGGCTCGGGTCGCGCGTTCGCCCGGGGTCGTAGCCGTACAGCGGCCACGGGACCGTCTCGAGGCTGCGCTTCGCCCGCTTCTGGACGACGGGCGCGGTCGGGACGAACTCGACGGTCGAGGAGCCGCGCTTCTCCCGCGTCCTCGTCTGGTCGTGGTAGTACCAGGCGCCGGCGGCGACGCCGGCCGCGAACAGCGCGGCGAGGGCGAGGACGACGCGACGCACCCGCGCCAGTCTAGGTGGGCGAGTCGAAGCTCCGGGCTGGAACGGGACGCGGCCGCTTCAGCCACGTGTTGATGCCCCACGCAGCGAACGCCGCGAAGCCGGCGATCAGCCCGAACGCGACCACCCAGTTCGACGCGGGCACGTTCAGGAGCTTCACGCCGCTCAGGGCGAGCACCCCGGCAAGGCCGAGCCGCAGCCCCCGCTCGGGCAGCCGCAAGGTGAACTGGCTGGAGATCAGGATCCCAGGGACGGAGCCGACGAGCAGCCACGCCATCGCATGCAGGTCGACGTTGCCCTGGATCAGGTGCCCGAACCCGGCGACCCAGAGCAGCCCTGCGGCGTGGAAGATGTCCGTGCCGACGATCTTCGCGATCGTGAGCGGGTAGACCATCACCATCACGAGGCCGAAGAACGTGCCGCTCCCGACGGACGTCAGACCGACGATGAACCCGAACACGGCGCCGATGAGGACGGCGCGGAGCTTGTCCTTGCGCTGCATGATGAACGGGGCATTGCTCGGCTGGACGCCGCGCTTCACGAACGTCTTCAGGACGAGCCCGATCGCGCCGAGGATCAGCGCCGCGCCGATCGCGTACCGCTCGGCGGACTCGACGCCGTCGCCGTAGGCGCCCGCGAGCCAGCCCGCAACCGCAACGCCCAGCAGCGACATCGGGCCGGAGCCCAGGAACATCCACAGCGTCAGGTGGGCGTGCACCGTCCCAAGCCGGCGGTGTCGGACCGCGCCGAAGGTCTTGAAGACGGCGCCGTGGAGGATGTCCGTGCCGACGGCGTACGTGGGCTTGAAGCCGAAGAAGATGACGAGGATGGGCGTCAGCAGCGCGCCCCCTCCCATCCCGGTCAGGCCGACGAGGACGCCGATCAGCAGGCCGGTGAGGGCGAACTGCCAGGTCACCGTCTACCTCGAGCGCGAGCTTTCGATCAGCACCTCGGCAACCTCGGGGCGGGAGAACTCCGACGGCGGGAGCTCACCGTTGCCGAGCATCTCCCGCACCTTCGTGCCGGAGAGGAACACGTGCTGCTCCTGGTCGTGCGGGCACGTCTTCGCGGACGCCATCGAGCCGCACGCCCGGCACCAGAACGAGTGCTCGAAGAACATCGGCTCGATGTCGAGCTCGTGCGGCTCGAACTCGTCGAAGATCAGCTGCGCGTCGTACGTGCCGTAGTAGTCCCCGACGCCGGCGTGGTCGCGGCCGACGATGAAGTGCGAGCAGCCGTAGTTCTTGCGGCAGATCGCGTGCCAGATCGCCTCGCGCGGCCCCGCGTAGCGCATCGCCGCGGGGAAGGCGGAGAGCACGACGCGGTCGGCCGGGTAGTAGCCGTCGAGGAGCACGCGGTAGCACTCCACGCGCGTCGAGGCCGGGACGTCGTCCGACTTCGTCTCGCCGACCAACGGATGGATCAGCAGACCGTCGACCGTCTCGAGCGCGACCTTTGTCAGGTACTCGTGCGCCCGGTGGATCGGGTTCCGCGTCTGGAAGCCGACGACGCGCTTCCAGCCCCGCCGGGTGAATTCCGCGCGTGTTTCGGCCGGATCTTTCGACAGCTCGGGGAAGGCCGGTTCGACGCGGTCGAACACCGTGACCGGGCCGGACACGTACAGAGGGGCCTGGTCGTACAGACGGGCCACCCCCGGATGCGCCGAGTCGGTCGTCCCGAACGCTCGCTCGGCCTCGACCTCCTTGATGTAGGTGTACACAGACATCACGTCGAGGACGCCGTAAACGCGCCCGTTGTGATCCGAAAGCGCAACGCGGTCGCCCTTCGGCGCCTCCTCGGCCGCGAGGCAAACCGGCAGCGCCCACGGAAGCCCGTTCGCGAGCCGCATCGACTCGAGCACGGCGTCGTAGTCCTCCTGCCCCATGAATCCGTCGAGCGGAGAGAGGGCGCCCGACGCGAGCATGTCCAGATCGGACAGCTCACGGGACGTCAGGGTCAGCGTCTCGAGCCGGTCGACATCCTCGGGCCGCTCGCGCGTGCGGTCGACGAGCTCGCCGCCGTGCGGGGCGATGAGACGGGTGTTCGTCGCGACGCTCACGCGCGCACCGCCGCCGGGATGAGCCCCTTCTCCTCGAGGAGCGAGACGATCCGATCGGCGCTCTCCTCCGGCGACTCGCTGTCGGTGTCGATCCGGATGTCGGGCGCCTCCGGCGCCTCGTACGGGTCGTCGACGCCGGTGAAGCCCGTGATCTCGCCGCGGATCGCCTTCTCGTACAGGCCCTTCGTGTCGCGACGTGTCGCCTCTTCCAGCGAGACGTCGACGAAGACCTCGACGAACGTGCCGAACTCCTCGACGAGCTCGCGCGCGTGGCTGCGGGCTTCCGCGTAGGGCGAGATCGCGGAGGCGATCACCGCCGCGCCGTGGCGCGTCAGCCGCGCGGCGACCCAGCCGATCCGCTCGATGTTGGCGTCGCGGTCCTCCTTCGAGAAGCCGAGCCCCTTCGACAGGTGCGTCCGCACGGTGTCGCCGTCGAGGTACTCGACGATCGGGCCGCGCTCCTCGATCGCCGGCCCGACGAGGTGGGCGATCGTGGTCTTGCCGGCGCCGCTCAGACCCGTGAACCAGAGCGTGAAGCCGCCTTCCCGCTTCCGATCGGTCTCCGGGTGCTCGTGCGCGTAGATGTGCTCAGTCATTGGACTCCTTGATCAATGGGGCGTTCACGTGGATGCCGCACTCGAGCTTCCCGGAGCCGGACCAGCGGCCTGCGCGCTCGTCCTCGCCGGCGACGACTGGCCGCGTGCAGGGGACGCAGCCGATCGACGGGTAGCCGCGGTCGTGCAGCGGGTTGTAGGGGATCTCGTTGACGTGGAGGTACGCCTGGACGCGCTTCGTGTCCCAGTCGACGAGCGGCTGGATCTTCCAGACGCCGTACCGCTCCGACCACTCGACCTTCTGCGCGGCGACGCGCGTCGGGCTCTGGTCGCGGCGGATGCCGGTGATCCAGGCGTCGTAGTGGGACAGCGCGCGCTCGAGCGGCTCGACCTTGCGCAGATGGCAGCAGCGGTCCGGGTCGGTCTCCCACAGTCGGTCGGGCGCGTCGATCGGGCGGAACGACTTCAGCTCGAGGCCATACCGCTGCACGAGCCGGTCGCGCGTCTCGTATGTCTCGGCGAAGAGCACCTGCGTGTCGAGCTCGACGATCGGGACGTCGAGCCCGAGCTCGCTGACCATGTGCACGAGCGCCGACGACTGGCGCTGCCAGGAGCACGTGAGGCACATTCGGCCGCCGAACTCGGTATAGGCCCACGAGAGCAGCTCCTCCGCCGAGAACGCGTCGACGTCAGGTAGCCGCAGGCTGCTCGTCGCCAAGCAGCACCTCCTTCAGCGTGTCGCCGCGCAGGCCGAGCCGCAGGGTCTCGAGGGGGATGACCTCCTCCGGCGGGATGTTGCCGAGGTTCACGTTCGGACCGAACTGCTTGACGAACCACGCCTGGGAGTCCTTCGTCGGCGCCTCGAAGATCAACTCGCCGACGGCGATCTGGTGGACGATCTCGTCGACGAGGCCGGTGCGCATCTCGCCGCTCGGCCGGTAGATGCCGGCCGTGCCGCCCTCGCGGCCCTCGGTGATCACCTTCCAGGCGCCGGCGTCGAGCTCCTCCTTGATCCACTCGACCCAGAGGTACGGCGCGTAGTTGACGTCGGAGTCCTTCGAGCCGACCTCCGAGAGGACGGTGAAGTCCTGCGCGAACTCGGCGATCAGCTCGAGCTTGCGCTCGCGCGGGATCTCGAGCGTGCCGTCCGAGATCTCGACGTGGGAGAAGCGGAACTCGTGGAGCCACTGCTTGAACTCGTCGACCCGGTCGCGCGCGTAGACGGCCTCGAACAGCGTCCCGCCGCAGACGACCGGCGTCTCGAACGACCGGTAGAGCGCGATCTTCTTTTCGAGGTTGTTGGTGACGTAGGACGTCCCCCAGCCGAGCTTGACGATGTCGACGAACTGGCCGCCCGTGTCGAACATCCCCTCGATGTCGCGGATGTTCATCCCCTTGTCGATCACGTGGGTCAGGCCCTCGGAGCGCGGCTTGCCGGGCCGCTGCGGGAGGTTCAGGAAGCCGTCGCTAAAGCCGGGCATAGAGCTCCTCGAGCCTCTGCTTGGCGCGCTCCTGCACGTCGTGGAAGAGCGAGTTGCCGTGGCTGTCGATGCCGACCGTGAGCGGGCCGAAGTCCTTGACCCGGAACTTCCAGAGGCACTCGGGCATCAGCTCCTCCCAGGCGACCTCCTCGATCTCCTCGATCTGCGTCGTCTCGAGCGCCGCCGCGCCGCCGACGATCGCGAAATAGACCATCCCGAGCCGCTGCATCGGCTCGATCGCCTCGTCCGGGAGGCCCCCTTTGCCGCAGATCGCGCGCACGCCGTACTGGGAGCCGAGCCCCTCGGTGAAGCGCACCATCCGCGCCGAGGTCGTCGTCCCGATGCAGACCTTCTCGTACTTCCCCGGCCCGAGCTTGCGGACGCCGGGCGCGGTGTGGAGGAGGAACGCGCCGCTCAGGTCCATCGGCGGCTCGATGCCCTGGTCGAAGATGCGGATCTGCGTGCGGTCGCGGATGCCGATGATGTGGCCGTCGACGACCACCTCGTCGCCGGCGCGCAGCTCGCGGATCGCCTCCTCGGTCGCCGGGAAGACGACGCGCTTGGCCTGAGACTCAGAACTCACGGTCGTACTCGACCTCCCCCTCGGGCCCGACGTGCGCCGTCGCCCGCCGCGCGGCCCAGCACTGGTAGTTGACGGCGACCGGGTTGAGCGTCATGTGCGTGTCCGCGTGCTCGATGTGGCACTGGAGGACGGTGACGTCGCCGCCGAGGCCCATCGGGCCGATCCCGGTCTCGTTCAGGAGCTCGAACAGCTCCTCCTCGAGCGCGGCGACGTGCGGGTCGTGGTTGCGCGTGCCGATCGGCCGCGCGATCGCCTCCTTGGCCAGGTACATCGCGTAGTCCGCCGAGCCGCCGATGCCGACGCCGACGATCCCCGGCGGGCACGGCTTGCCGCCGGCGCCCACGATCGACTCGAGCACGAACTGCTTGATCCCCTTCACGCCGTCGGCGGGGACGCACATCTTCAGGAAGCTCATGTTCTCGCTGCCCGAGCCCTTCGGGACGCACTTGACGTCGAGGCCGTCCCACTCGGGGATGAACTCCCAGTGGACGATCGGCAGCCGGTACCCCGTGTTCGGGCCGGTGTTCTCCCGCGTGATCGTGTGCACCGCGTTCGAGCGCAGCGGGTGCTCGATGGTTGCGCGCTCGGTGCCGGCCTTCAGCGCGGCGTAGATCCGGGTCGGATGCAGGGGGAAATGCTCCCCGACGCGGCACGTGTAGACGGCGATGCCCGTGTCCTGGCAGACGAGGTTGTTCTGGTCGTCCGCCACCTGGACGTTCTTGAGGATCGTGGCGAGCACGCGCCGGCCGGGAACGCTCGTCTCGCGCTCGGCGGCGTCGGCGAGCGCGTCCCGCAGGTCCTGCGGGATGTCCTTCAACGCCCAGACGTACAGGTGCGCGGCGGCGTCCTCGACGATGCCTTCGAGATCGGTCGTGATCATGCAGCCTCCTTTTTTTTTTTTTTTTTTTTTTTTTTTTTTTTATTTTTTTTTTTTTTTTTATTTTTTTTTTTTAATTTTTTTTTTTTTATAAATTAAATATATTTTTAAAATAAAAATATAATTTTTAAAATAATTAATTTATTATTAATATTAATATATTAAAATATAATTATTTTTATAATATATAAATTTTATTTAATAATATAAATAAATTAATTATTATATTTTAATATAAAATAAAAATAAAAATATAATAAAAAAAAAAAAAAAAAATAAAAAAAAAAAAAATAAAAATAATAAAAAAAAAAAAAAAACACAAATAAAAAAAAACACAAAAAATAAACAAAAACAACAAAACTAAAACAAAAAAAAAAAAAAAAAAAAAAAAAAAACACAAAAAAAAAAACACAAAAAAAAAAAACAAACAAAAACAAAAAAAAAAAAACAAAAAACAAACACAAAAAAAAAAAAAACAACACAAAAAACAAAACAAAACAAAAAACAAAAACAAACAAAAAAGAAAACACAAACAAAAACAAACACACACACAAACACACACAACAACAAAAAAACACACAAACAAACCACAACAACACCAACACCACCCACCACCAACACCTCCGCGGCGGCCCGGCCGGCGCGGCGCCCGAAGACGCAGCACTCCAGCAGCGAGTTTCCCATCATGCGGTTGCGCCCGTGGGTGCCGCCTGCGATCTCGCCGCAGGCGTAGAGGCCCTCGAGCGTGGTCTGCGACTGCGTGTCGATGACGAGGCCGCCGTTCTGGTAGTGGAGGACGGGGTAGGTGAGGATCCGCTCGCGGAGGGGGTCGATCCCGCCGGCACGGTAGCGGCGGAGCATGTACGGGAGCGAGACGTTCGCGTCCGCCTCGGCGATCCGCGTCGTGTCGAGGTAGACCGCAGGCCGGCCGGCGGGCGTCTCGACGCCCTTGCCCTTCGCGACCTCGTCGACGATCGCCTGGCTGACCTCGTCGCGCGGTCCGAGCGAGTCCGTGAACTCCTCGCCGTCGGCGTTGAGAAGAACGGCGCCGTACGCCCGCGTCGTCTCGGGGATCGAGTAGCCCTGCATGTTCTCGGGCCACGCGCCGCCGTTCGGGTGGTACTGGAGCGCGTCGAGGTCGCGCGCCTCGGCGCCGAGGCCGAGCGCGATCTGCGTCACCTCGCCGGTTGCGCCGGGGTGGTTGGTCGAGAGCTCGCCGCGCTCCCGGGCCTCGCGCCAGCAGCGGCCTCCGGCAGCGAGGACGACCGTGGCGGCGTCGATCACGTGCTCGCCGCAGCGGGCGCGCCAGCCGTTCGGGGTCTGCTCCAGCTCGGTCAGGGGCGACTTCGGAAAGGTCTCCGTGCTCGAGGCGAGGACGGCGTCCCGTAGCGCGGTGTGATCGCGTGGCCGGTCCGGTCGCCGACCTGGAGCAGCCGCTTGCGGGAGGCGCCGCCGCAACGGGCGAGCCGGTAGCCGCCGTTTTCGCGCGTGAACTCGACGCCGAGCTCCTCGAGCCAGTGGATCGCGGACGGGGCCTCGGACGTGAGGATCTCGACGAGCTCCCGGTTCGCGGTCTCGTGGGAGGACTTCCACACGTCCGCGGCGTGCTGCCCGGGCGAGTCGTCCTCGCCGAACGCGGCCTGGATCCCGCCCTGGGCCTTGGCGGAGTTGCAGGACTGGAGCGCGCCCTTCGTCGCGACCGCCACGCGCGCCCCGGCACGCTCGGCGGACACCGCCGCCGCCAGTCCGGAGGCACCGCTCCCGACCACGAGCACGTCGAAGGAGAGGGCATCCGCCACGGCCCCGATACTACAACACCGAGCTAATTCGGATGATTAGTTCGACTTATCTCGTCAGTAGACGCTGCGGAGGAGCTCCTCGATCTGCACCGGCGTCGCCGGGCGCGGGTTCGCGAGCGCGCCGGCGCGCTCCGCAGCGGCGGCCGCCACCTCCGCCAGCTCCTCCTCGGGCACGCCTTGGTCGCGGAGCCGCTCGAAGCCGCCCAGCCGCGCGAGCTCCTCGGTCCGCTCGATCGCGTCGCCGCCGACGGCTTCGCCGAAACGCGCGATCGCGTCCGGAACGGCCGCGCGTTGAACCGCAGCGCGGCCGGCAGGACGATGGCGTTCATGGCGCCGTGCGGGAGCCCGTAGCGCCCGCCGAGGGCCTGCGCCATCGCGTGCCCGAGCGCCAGCATCGACTTGCCGAGCGCGGCGCCGCCTTCCATCGCCCCTTCGAGCAGCCGCGTGCGGGCCTCGAGCTCGACCCGGTCGCTCGACGACCGCGGCAGCCACTCGCCGATCAGGCGAGCTCCCTTGACCGCGTGCTCGTCGGCCTCCTCGTTGTGGCCCTCGACGTAGAGCGCCTCGGCGCAGTGGGCCAGTGCGTTCATGGCCGTGCCGACGGTCTCCGCACGCGGCAGCGACAGGGTCAGGCGCGGCTCGTAGACGGCGCCGCCGAGGTGAGCGCCTCCGCCGCCACCGCGCAGCCTTCGATCGGGGTCGCGGATGCCGAACCTGGTCGTCCACTCGGCGCCGGCGTAGGTCGTCGGGACGGACACGAGCGGGACGTCCGCCTCGGCGGAGACGGCCTTGCCGAGGTCGACCGCGCTGCCGCCGCCGAGCGCGACGATCCCGTCCCCGGCGATCGCCGCCGCGTCCGCAATCCGATCCGACGGCACCTCGTCCCACGTCTCCGCCGGCTCGAGCGGCAGCTCCTGCTCCGACCAGCGGGGGCTCGCGATCAGCAGCGGCCGCGAGCTGCCGAGCTCCGCCAGCACGCCCGGGAGCTCCTCGAGGCCCCAGCGGACGATCACTGCGCGAGCTGCCCCCGCGCGTACTCCACGAATGCCCGCGCCGCCCGCGTCTCGGGCGTCCCGCCGCGCGCGACGAGAGATCTCGCGCGCAGGGTCGAGCCCCTCGACGCGCGCGATCGCGATCGTCCCCGCCGCGAGGTCCGCGTCGAGCGCGGACCGCGAGATGAACGTGACGCCCTGGCCGGCGGCGACGGCGCTGCGCACCGACTCCTGGAGGCCGAGCTCGACGTGGACGTCGAGGTCGCGGAGTCGCGTGCCGGCGGCGCGCAGCTCGTCCTCGATCACCAGGCGCACGCCGGCGCCCTCCTGCATGGCCAGCAGGCGCTCCGAGCGGAGCTCGTCCAGCGTCACCGTCCGCCCGGCAAACCGGTGACCGGAGGGGCACGCGAGCACGACCTCGTCCCGGAAGAACGGCTCGAAGACGATGCCGCGGTGCCGCCGCGCCGCGCCCACGACGCCGAGCTCGAGCTCGCGTTCGGCGACCTGGTCGACGACCCTCTGGGTGTCGGAGACGGTGAGGCGGCCGCGCACGCCCTGGTGGAGCTCCTGGAACTGGCACAGGAGCACGGGCACGACCGCACCGCCAGGCCCGGTCGAGGCGCCGAGGTCGAGCGTGCCGGCGAGCTCGCCCTCGTCGCCGCCCGTGACCTCGTCGAGCAGCTGCTCCTCGAGCGCGAGCAGCCGCTGCGCGCTCGCGTACAGGCGGATGCCCGCCTCGGTCGGCTCGACGCGACGGCCCGAGCGGTCGAGCAACTGGCGGCCGAGCCGCTGCTCGAGCGACCGGATCTGCAGGCTGACCGCGGGCTGGGTGACGCCGAGCCGCTCCGCCGCCTGCGAGAAGCTCCTCCGCTCGACGACGGCGCAGAACGCTGCGAGCTGACGCGTGTCCATAAGCGATCATTATGCCGCCGTGATGCGCCCAATTTGCACACATTCGGCACAGTCCGCGTCGACAGCGTCGCGAGCGGTTCCTAGGTAGGGGCGCTCGTGCGTCCCCCCCTCGGGGATGCACGCGATCGGGCCATGGCAGCCGTCTACGATCCACCGATGGCCGCCGGGCCCACGCCGTACGCCGAGCGACTCGTTCATCCGACGCTTCGCCGTCCTCTCCGAGGCGAGCCACGGCGGCGGCGGGTCGCCGCGCTGCGGACGCTGGACATCGTCCTCCGGCGTTCTTCCTTCTCGTCTCGCTGCCCCTGACCGTGGGGATCTCGCTCCTGCTGCTCGCGACCTCCGGCCTGCCGCTCCTGTATCGGGGAGATCGGGTCGGACGGGGCGGGCGCGTGTTCCAGATGCTGAAGTTCCGCACGCTGCGGCGCGGCGCCGAGGAGCGGCTCGGGCCGTACCTCGGCGAGGAGCTCGTGCGGCGCACGAAGGACGAGACGACCCGACTCGGCGGATGGCTGCGCGCGACCCAGCTGGACGAGATCCCGCAGCTCTGGAACGTCCTCCGCGGCGACATGAGCCTCGTCGGGCCGAGGCCGATCCGGCCACGATTCTTCGAGGAGCTCGCCGAGGAGCTGCCGGCGTACTGGCAGCGGCTCGTCGTCCGGCCCGGCCTGACCGGCTTCGCGCAGGTGCGCCGCGGCTACGAGACGTCGATGGCGGAGAAGCTCGCCCACGATCTCGAGTGGATCGCCGACCGCTCCGTCCGCCTCTACCTGCGCACGCTGGCCGTGACGAGCTGGCGCGTGCTCGGGCAGTTCCTGCGCGGCCTCCTCGGCCGCTCGTAGAACTCGATTCAGAATGACTCACGCGCCGATGGGGCGCGTGGCCGGTTCCCGGAAGACGCAGGGAGCGCCCATAGCCGTAGCTATGGGTGCGACTGAGGACGCGGCCGGGGGCCGGGCAGCGCGTTCCAGCGGCCCGTGCTCATTGTGAAACGAGTTCTCAAGTCAGACGTCCAGCCGCGCGTCCTCGAGGTCGAGGTCGCGCTGGAGGCGATGCATGACGTCGTCGTTGATCACGCCCTCCCGGCGCAGCCCGACGATGGCGCCCCGCTCGGCCTCGAGCAGCTCGCGGCGCAGGCGCTGGTAGTCGAGCGAGCGCGACTCGATCGCCCCGTCGTCGCCGTCGTCGAAACGGGCGGCGAAACGTGTGCGCCGGAAGGTGTAGAAGCCGCGCATGCGCTCGGCGGTCTCGTCCCGGACCCAGTCTTCGCTCATGAGCTCCTCGAGCCGGGCGAGGGCCGCGTCGGCCGCCTTGATCCGGGCCTTCGCATCCTCGCGCTCGGCGATCCCGTCGTCCTCGATCCTGAGGGCCGTGATCAGCGCCGGCAGCGTGAGACCCTGCAGCACGAGGGTGCCGAGGATCACGCAGAACGCCAGGAAGATGATCAGGTCACGGTTCGGGAACGCGTCGCCTGCGTCGATCGTGAGTGGGATGGCGAGCGCGGCGGCGAGCGAGACGGCGCCCCGCATGCCCGACCAGGCGACGACCAGGGAATAGCCGAAGCGGCTCTGCGTCGCGCTCTCGCGAGCGCGCGAAGACACAAGCCGCGGCAGGTAGATGAGCGGCGGCACGAACACGAGCCGCGTGACGATCACGACCGCGACGACGAGGACAGCGTCGAGGAGGAGCGTGCTCGTCGCCGTGCCCTCGAGCGCATCGATGATGTGCGGCAGCTGCAGGCCGACGAGCGCGAACAGGACTGCGTTGATGACGAACGTGAGGATCTCCCACATCGCGGCGCCCTGCAGGCGGCTCTGCACCGAGGTGAGCTCGGGCGTCCGCCAACCGAGGTAGACCCCGGCCGTCACGACCGCGAGCACGCCCGACGACCCGGCGGCGGCGGCAGGGAGAAACGCGAAGTACCCCGTCATCAGCGAGACCGTCACCTCGAGCGGCGGGTTGTGGAGGCGCCGCCGGAGCTCGGCGATGAGGTAGCCGACGGCGAGCCCGATCCCGACGCCGCCGACGAGGCTCCAGACGAAGCCGAGGCCGAGATCCGTAGCCGAGAAGGTGCCCGCGACGACCGCGCCGACGGCGACCTTCAGGAGGACGAGCGCCGTGCCGTCGTTCACGAGGCTCTCGCCCTCGATCACGGCGATCACGCGCCTCGGGACGCCGAGCCGGCTCGCGATCGAGGTCGCGGCGATCGGGTCGGTCGGCGAGACGACGGCTCCGAGGACGAAGGCCGCGCCCCACGAGAAGCCGTCGATCGCCCAGTGCGCGGCCGCCGCGACCGTCACGGTCGTCACGACGACGAGCCCGACCGCGAGCAAGCTGATCGGCGCTGCTTTCTGCCGCAGATCGCGGAGGGAGGTGAAGAACGCCGCCAGGTAGAGCAGCGGCGGCAGGAAGGCGACGAGGACGACGTCCGGCGGGAGCGTCAGATCCGGGATCCCCGGGACGAAGCTGAGTGCCAGTCCGCCGAGGACCAGGAAGATCGGGTACGGGATGCGGGCGATCGGCGCGGCCAGCAGCAGCGCCGCCATTGCGACGAGGAGACCGAACAGGACCAGCTCTCCATGGGCGCCGAGCTCCACGCCCGGAGGGTATTCCGCCCGGCGCCGACCGCGCCTCTAGCGAAGGAGGTGGCTGAGGATGACGGCCAGGACGTTCAGCGTCGAGACCGTGAACGCAACGGACGTCAGCGCCGCAGTCGCCGCCACGAAGGCGTGGGTGTTGGGATCGAGATTCACTCGCCGCAGGGTTGAGGACAGCCGCAGAGCTTCCATCATCGCCGCACGAACGGCCTGGCGCCATCCCTCGATCCAGCGCTTCTCGGCGGGGGCCACGACTAGAGTAGGTCCGGTGTGCGGGATCTGCGGAATCGCGTCCGCGCGTGGCGCCGCCGACCCCGATCGTGTCGCCGCCATGAGCGCGACGCTCGTCCATCGCGGCCCCGACAGCTCCGGCGAGTACGTCGACGGTCCGATCGGGCTCGCGGCCCGCCGGCTGTCGATCATCGACCTCGAGACCGGCGACCAGCCGATCTCCAACGAGGACGGGACGCTGCACGTCGTCCAGAACGGCGAGATCTACAACTACCGGGAGCTCCGCCGCGGACTCGAGGGCGCCGGGCACCGGTTCCGAACGAGCGGCGACACCGAGGTGATCCTCCACCTCTACGAGGAGCACGGCGACGCCTTCGCGGAGCGGCTCCGCGGGATGTTCGCGGTTGCGATCTGGGACGCGCGGCGGCGGCGTCTCGTCCTCGCCCGGGACCGCTTCGGCATCAAGCCGCTCTACTACCGGACGGTCGGCGATGGGCTGGAGTTCGCGTCCGAGCTGCGCGCGCTGCCGCGGGGCGAGATCGACCTCGACGCGCTCGAGGCCTTCCTCGCGTTCAACTCGATCCCGGCGCCGCTGACGATCTTCCGCGAGACCCGGAAGCTGCCGCCCGGCCACCTGCTGGTCTGGGACGAGCGCGGCGGCGCGGTCGCGCTGCGGCGGTTCGCGCGTCCCGCGCCGGTGCCGGCCGGGGAGGAGCGGGACGCCGAGGAGGCGGAGCTGGCCGAGGAGCTACGCGCGCGCATGCGCGACTCCGTCCGCGCCCACCTCGTCAGCGACGTTCCCGTCGGCGTCCTCCTCTCTGGCGGCGTCGACTCGTCGCTCCTGGCCGCCCTCGCAGCGGAGGAGTCGAGCGAGGCCGTCCAGACGTTCTCGATCGGCTTCGAGGAGCGGACCTTCGACGAGCTCGCCGACGCTCGGCTCGTCGCCGAGCGGTACGACACCCACCACCGCGAGCTCGTCGTCCGGCCCGACGCGGCGCTCCTCCTGCCGGCGCTCGCCGAGGCGTTCGACGAGCCGTTCGCCGACTCGTCGGCGTTGCCGACGTACCTCGTGTCGCGCCTCGCGGCCGCCGACGTGAAGGTCGCCCTCTCGGGCGAGGGCGGCGACGAGCTCTTCGGCGGCTACCACACGTACGCCGCCGACCTGCTTGCGGCGCGGGTGGGCGGCCTGGCCCGTGCCGCCCGTCCGCTCGTCGAGCGCCTGCCGACCTCGACGGCCAGAGCGAGCCTCGACTACCGGGCGAAGCGCTTCGTCCGCGCGGCCCACCTGCCGCCGCTCGAGCGCCACCACGGCTGGAAGGAGATCTTCTCGGCCGACGCGCGCGCGGAACTGACCGGCCGGGCGGCGGCGTTCGATCCCGTCGAGCTGCTGCGCGGGCGCTATGCCGAGACGGAGGGCGCGGACGAGCTCGCCCGGCTCCAGGACGTCGACCTCGGCCTCTACCTCGTCGACGACCTGCTCGTGAAGACCGACCGCGCGTCGATGGCCCACTCGCTGGAGGCCCGCGTCCCGTACCTGGACACGGTCGTCAGCGACCTCGCGCTTGCGCTGCCGGTGCGGCACAAGGTGCGGGGCCTGCGCAAGAAGCTCCTCCTCCGAAAGGCGGCCGAGCCGCTGCTGCCGAAGCGCATCGTCCAGGGGAAGAAGCGCGGGTTCTCGATCCCGGCGGCGGCGTGGCTGCGCGGCGACCTGGAGCCGTTCGCACGCGAGACGCTGGCGCCGGAACGGCTCGCCCGTCAGGGCTACTTCCGGCCGGAGCCGGTCGGCCGCCTGCTCGACGAGCACGTCTCGGGCCACGAGGACCTGAGCCGCCAGCTCTGGGGGCTGCTCGCATTCACGCTCTGGCACGAGGCGCACGTCGAGCGGCAGCCGACCGCGCTGAGATCGGAGCGGCTGGCCACGGCCGTCGGCGTGTAGCGATGCGCGTCTGGGTCGACATGACGGCGTCCGCGCACGTCCTCGTCTTCCGGCCGTTGATCCGCCTGCTGCGGGAGCGCGGCGACGAGGTCGAGATCACGGCCCGCGAGTACGCGCAGACCCTGCAATTGCTGGAGCTCCACGGGATCGAGGCCGAGGTGATCGGCCGCCACGGCGGCCGTTCTCGGCTGGGGAAGCTGCGCTCGATGACGTCGCGGCTGCGGGCGCTCAAGCGCTGGGCGAAGGGACGCGACTTCACGGTGGCGCTCGCCCACGGGTCGCACGAGCTGACGATCACGGCACGCCGCCTCGAAATCCCGAGCTCGACGACCTTCGACTACGAGTTCGCGTGGCTCCAGCACCAGCTCGGCTGTCGCGCCGCGACACGCGTCGTCGTGCCGGAATCGATCCCGCCCGACCGGCTCGCCGGGTACGGGGCGACACCGCCGAAGCTCGTCCAGTACCCCGGCCTCAAGGAGGAGTACTACCTCTCCGACTTCGAGCCCGACCCGGGCGTGCTCCGGCCGTTTCACGTCGATCCTGAGCGCGTCCTCGTCGTCCTGAGGCCGCCGCCGGATGTCTCCCTCTACCACCGCCACTCGAACCCGCTCTTCCCGCAGACCGTCGACTTCCTCGGGCGGCACGAGGGCGTGCAGGCCGTCGTCCTGCCGCGGACGGAGGAGCAGCGGGACTTCGTCCGCGGCCTCGACCTCCCTTCGCTGATCCTCCCGGAGCGCGCCGTCGACGCGCAGAGCCTCATCGCCGTCTCCGACCTCGTCGTCTCCGCGGGCGGGACGATGAACCGCGAGGCGGCGGCGCTCGGCGTCCCCGTCTACACGACCTACGGAGGCCGGCTCGGCGGCGTCGACGAAGAGCTGATCCGAACAGGCCGCCTCAAGCCGCTCACAGATCCCCGCGCCCTCGACCTGCGGAAACGGACTCAGTCGGACGACGGCCGCGTGCGCCGCGACCCTGCGATGATGCTGGGCCTGCTGCTCTCGGCGCTCGAATGACGACCCAGGCTGACAAGGCTGCCGCGTTCCGCGCCCTCCACGCCGGCGACGCGTTCGTGATCCCGAATCCATGGGACGGCGGCTCCGCACGCGTGTTCGAGGCGCTCGGCTTCAAGGCGCTGGCGACCACGAGCTCGGGGTTCGCGTTCACGCTCGGCCGGCTCGACGGCAGTGTGACGCTGGACGAGGTTGCCGAGCACACGGCGCTGCTCGCGCACGTAACCGACCTACCTGTCTCGGTCGATCTGGAGAACGGGTACGGGGCGGACCCCGAGAGCGCGGCTCGCGCGATCGAGCGCATCGCCGAAGCCGGCGCGGTCGGAGGCTCGATCGAGGACTACGACCCCGAGAGCGGCATCTACGCGCCCGACCACGCGAGCGAGCGCATCGCGGCGGCCGCGGAGGCGGCGAGGAGCCTGCCGTTCCCGTTCGTCCTCACCGGGCGCGCGGAGAACCACATCCGCGGGAACCCCGACCTCGCCGACACGATCGCGCGCCTCCAGGCCTACGAGCTCGCGGGCGCGGATGTCCTCTACGCGCCGGGCCTCCGCACACCGGACGAGATCCGCACGGTCTGCGAGGCGGTCTCGAAGCCGGTCAACGTGCTCGCCCGGCCGGACCTCTCCGTGCAGGAGATCGTCGACGCGGGCGGGCAGCGGATCAGCGTCGGCGGTGCGCTGACGTGGGTGGCTGTGAAGGCGCTGGCGGACGCCGCGACGGAGATCCGCGACGGCGGCGACCTGTCGTCCCTGTCGGCCCGGCTTCCGCTCGCCGACTGGCTCGGCGGCCCGTCCTAGCTTCCCAGTCCGTCAGGCGGCCGCCAGGACGGCGAGCACCTCGCTCCCGTAGCGCTCGAGCTTCGTCGGCCCCACACCGGGGACCGTCCCGAGCTCCGCGAGGTCACGCGGGCGGCGGCCGGCGATCTCGGCCAACGTCGAGTTGTGGAAGACGACGTAGGCCGGGAGCTCGTCCGTGGTCGCGCGCCGCAGGCGCCACTGCTTCAGCGCCGCGTAGAGCGGGTCGTCCGGCTCTGCGGCTCGCGCCTGGGAAGACGCGGCCCGCACGCCGAGCTCCGCGAGGAACCGGCTCGGCCGCCCGCTCCACGTGAGCGCGAGCTGACGTTTCGCCCTGGTCATGCCCACGTAGAGCAGCCGCCGCTCCTCGGCCACCTCGTCGTCGCTCTTCGCCTGGCGGACGGGCAGCTCGCGCTCCTGGAGCCGCGGCAGGAACACGGCCTCGAACTCGAGACCCTTGGCGCGGTGCAGTGTCAGCAGGTGCACGCCGCGACGCTCGGCGCCCGTCGAGCCGAACCGCCGCTCGAGGTCGGCGACGAGCTCCGACGTCGTCCGAACACCGTCGTCGAACTCGTCCGCCAGCGCGACGAGCCGGCCGAGGTCGGCCTGACGGACGAGCTCGCGCTCGCCGAGACCGTCCGGGGGCTGCTCGAGCCAGCCGGCCTCGACGGCCAGCGACCGGACGCTCGCCGCGACCGCAACCGAGCTCTGCTCGCGAAGCCGCCGCAACAGCCGCCTGGCAGCCTCGCGGGCCAGCAACGAGGCTCCCTGGAACGGGATCCGCGCCTCGTGCAGCGGCTCCTCGAAGTCGGCCAGCCTCGCGTTCGTCCGGCACAGGATCGCCATCTGCTCGTGCGGGACTCCCCCGTCGGCGAGCGCACGGATCCGCTCGACGACGAAGTCCGTCTCGTCCGGTCCCGACCCGAACGGCCGCGTAACCACCTCGGGCCCGTCGCCGCGCGTCGCGACGAGCACTTTCTCGGCGCCGCCGAGCCGCGGGACGATCCGGTTCGCCAGCTCGAGCACCTGCGGCGTCGAGCGGTAGTTGCGCTCGAGGCGGACGACCGCGGCGTGCGGATACCTCGTCGGCAACCCGAGCAGGTACGCCGGCGTCGCGCCGGTGAACCCGTAGATCGACTGGTAGTCGTCGCCGACAGCGCAGAGGTCGTCGCGCGATCCGAGCCAGCCCTCGAGCAGGGTCTGCTGCAGGAGGTTGACGTCCTGGTACTCGTCGACCGTGAATGCCCGGTACCGGTCGCGCACCCCCGCGAGGGCGTGGGGGTCGTCCTCGAACAGCCGGATCGCCCGCTCGAGGAGGTCCTCGAAGTCCGCGTACCCGGCCGCCTGCTTCCGGCGCTCGTACTCCTGGAACACGCGCAGCATCAGGTCGGGCGGGATCGGTGGGACGTGGTCGCCGAGGCCGGCGCGGTACGTGCCCGGCGCGAGCCGCCGGTTCTTCGCCCACTCGACCTCCGTCGCGAGGTCGCCGGCGGGACGGAACCGGTACGGCTTCGGGAGCGAGTTGGCGATCCGCCGCAGCGAGAGCGCCTTCGACGCGACGATCCTCGCCGGCGGGTCGCCGCCGAATGCGTGCAGTTGGCCGAGCGCCGCTGCATGGAACGTCCGGGCCGTGACGCCCTCCGCGCCGAGCGCCTCGAGCCGGCTCCGCATCTCCGTCGCGGCCTTGTCGGTGAACGTCACCGCCAGGATCTCGCCGGGCCGGAACACGCCGCTCGCGACCTGGTTCGCGATGCGCCGCGTAATCGTCGTCGTCTTGCCGGAGCCGGCGCCCGCGAGGATGCAGACCGGGCCGCGCACGGCCTCGACGGCCCGGCGCTGCTCCGGGTTCAGGCCCGCGAAGATCGCTTCGACGTCCATGCGTCCACCCTAGAGAGGCGAGGTGACGACCCAGCCGGAAGAGACGCTCGCTTTCGTGCCGGAAGCGTGGCGAATCACGCGCACCAGCTCCCGACGAGCTCTCCTGCGAACGCAGCGGCGGCGACCAGCTCGGCCGCCCCCACCGACTCGTCGTAGCTGTGCGCGTCGACCAGGTCGCCGGGCCCGATGTGGACGGCGGGGATGCCGGCGGCCGTGAAGTGGCGCAGGTCCGACCCGCCCAGGAACGGGGTCAGCTCCGGCGCCTCGCCCAGCGCGCGCGTGCCCGCATCGAGCGCCGAACGGACGAACGGGTCGTCGACCGCGGTCGCGCCGGGCTCGAATTCGAGCAGCCAGCTCAACCGTGGCGGATGCTCCCGCAGCCAGGGATCCGCCTGCGTCGTCGCCGCCAGCGCCTCCGTGACCCACGCCTTCGCCTCCGCGGCGGTCTCGCCGCCGACGCAGCCGACCGCCGCCTCCAGCGCGCACGCCCGGGGCACCACGCCGGCCGACTCGCCCCCGTGGATCGTCGCCACGTTGACGGCGTGCGTCACCGGCAGCGCGGCGTACAGGGGATGCGGCCGCTGCTCGTCCAGCGTCGACTGGAGGCGCGAGAGTGCGTCGATGTAGAGCGCTGCCTTCTCGATCGCGTTGACGCCGAGGAACGAGCTCCCCGCGTGCGCCTCTACTCCCTCGATTTCGAGCCGGAACGTGACTGCGCCGCGTGACGCCGGCGCCACCGCAAGTCGGGTCGGCTCGCCGACGACCGCCGCGTCCGGAGCGGGAAGCGCGGCGATCGCCGCCTCGGTCCCCCGCCCCGCGATCTCCTCGTCCGCGGCGGACACGACTACGACATCGCCGGCGAGGCCACCGGAGAGCTCGAGCGCGCATGCGAGGCCGAACAACAACCCGACGAGCGGCCCCTTCGCGTCTACGGCCCCGCGCCCGAAGATCCTGCCGCCCGCGACGTCGCCGGCGAACGCCGGGTGAGCCCACTGGGCCGGATCGCCCGCGCCGACGACGTCCACATGGCCGTTGAGGACGAGCGACCTCCCGCCGCCCCGGCCCGCGACGCGGCCGACCAGGACCGGCCGGTCCATCACGCCCGGATGAAGCACGCCCACGTCGGCGCCGAGCCCGCGCACGAACCGCTCCACGAGCCCCTGCGACCGCCCCGCGGGCTCGCAGCGCAGGAGCTCCCGCAGGAAGGCCACGATCTCGTCCGCGTGCGCGTCGGCCCAGTCGCGGGCGGGGGAGTGTGCGTTCGGAGTCGCTATCGCTCGCGCGCGGGGCTCGAGTCCGCCTGCCGGAGCAGCCACTGCGTCCGGAGCGACTTCGCGCGGCTCTCCAGCTCGTCCATGAGCGACGTCACCTCGACGAGCTCAGGCCTCAGGGACTCGATCCGCTGCAGCTCGGACGCGATCGGCGCCAGCGACCCACCGGGATCGGCCGAGAGCTCCGCCACGCGCAGCTCGCTCGCTTGGATCTGCGCCTCGAGCGCCCGCCGCCATGCGTCGGCTTCCTCCGCCAGGGTCCGCAGCTCGCTCTCGGTCGCCGGCGAGTCGGCGGCGACCTCGCGAAGCCGAACGGTCAGGGCGAGCTCGATGGGCGCGTGACGGGCGGACACGGCGGCGACAGCTTGTCAGGCCGTCGCCACAGTTGCACACCCCGACATGCAGGGCCGCTGACTAGAGCTGGCGCAGCCGGTCTAGGCAGCGGCCGGACTGATGCGGGCGGAGATGCGTCAGCACCGCCGCCTGCACAGCACAGAGCCCTCGCCGAGCGGGATCTCCAAGAGCGCGGGGCTCCGCCCCGCGTGCCTCCCCGCGGTGAGCGGCGTACCTAGATCCCGGGCGAAAGCCGAAGGCTTTCGCCCGGAGGCGCTAGTGGAGCGTGTCCTCCAGGACTGCGCTCTCCACGTACCGCGGCTCGCGGAACATGGCGGCGAGCCTGGCGACGACATCCAGCGTCTCTCCCCGCTGGACCATGCCCTCGAGCTCCGTGAGCTCGTCCTCGAGCCACTCCGCCTCGATCGGCTTCCGCGTCGCGCGCAGGAGCTTGGGATGCGAGCTGGGGGCGACCTTCTCCTCGGCGTTCCACAGGTCCTCGTGCAGCTTCTCGCCCGGCTTCGCGCCGATGAACTCGATCGCGATGTCCTTTTCGGGCTCCTTCCCGGAGAGCCGGATCATGTTGTGCGCAAGGTCGACGATCTTGACCGGTTCGCCCATGTCGAGGACGAACACCTGGCCGCGGCCGCCGATCGCGCCGGCCTGGACGATCAGCGACACCGCCTCCGGGATCGTCATGAAGTAGCGCGTCATCTCCGGGTGGGTGACCGTCAGCGGCCCGCCCCGCTCCAGCTGCCGCTGGAAGATTGGGATCACGCTCCCCGACGAGTTGAGCACGTTGCCGAAGCGCACCGCGACGAACCGGGTCGAGACGTCGGCGCGGTGGCCGTTGATCTCCACGATCCACTCGCAAAGCGCCTTCGATTGCCCGAGCAGGTTCTTCGGATTCGCGGCCTTGTCCGTGGAGACGAGCACGAACCGCTCGGCGCCGAACTCGACCGCGACGTCCGCGAGCGTCCGCGTCGCGAGCGTGTTGTTCCGCACCGCCTCGAGCGGGTTCGCCTCCAGGAGGGCGACGTGCTTGTACGCGGCGGCGTGGAAGACGACCGACGGCCGGTAGCGCTCGAACACCTGGCGCATCTTCGAGCGGTCGCCGCAGTCGCCGAGCACGGTCGCGACCGCAGGGAACCCCCTGTCGCCGACGAGCTCGCGCTCGATGTCGAACAGCGCCGCCTCTGAGTGCTCGACCAGGACGAGCCGGGCGGGCCGCACGCGGGCGATCTGGCGGCAGAGCTCCGCGCCGATCGACCCGCCGGCGCCGGTGACCAGGACGGTCTCGCGCGCGAGATACGAGGCGATCGAGTCGAGGTCGACGTCCACCGGCTCGCGGCCGAGCACGTCCTGCACCTGGACCGGCCGGATCTGGCCGGCGAGGTTGAGGTCGCCGGAGATCAGCTCGTACAGGCCCGGAAGCGTCTTGACCGGCACGTTCGCCTGGCCCGCGATCTCCACGACGCGCTGGCGTGTCTCGCCGGACGCGGAGGGGATCGCGATCAGCAGCTCGTCGGGCGGGTTGTCGCGCAGGATGTGCGGGAGATCCGCCGACGTCCCGAGCACGCGGATCCCGTGCAGCCGGAGGTTCTTCTTGCGCGGGTCGTCGTCGATCAGCCCGATCGGCGTGTAGCCGAGCGCCGGCGCCTTCAGCATCTCGCGGATCACCAGCTGGGCCGCGTCGCCCGCGCCGACGACGATCACCTCCTTCCCGCGCGCGACGAGCGAGGCCGCGCCGGGCCGCTCGATCAACGAGCGCGCGATCAGGCGCGAGCCCGCGACGAACGCAAGTAAGAGCAGCCAGTCGAGAACCGCGACCGACCGCGGCAGCGGGAAGCCCTTGACCGGGTGCGCGAAGTAGACGACGAGGTCGGCGACGACGCACGCGACCGTGACGCCTCGCGCGGCGCCCCACATGTCCCGCGTGGACACGTAGCGCCACCAGCGGTTGTAGAAGCCGAAGAGGACGAAGACGATCAGCTTGATCGCGACGACGATCAGGACCGTGTCCACGAACAGCCGGTGATACGGCGGCCGGACGCCCTGGTCGAACCTGAACCAGAAGGCGAGCCACCACGCGAGCGCGATCAGCGCCGCGTCGGCCGCCAGCTGCCAGAGCCTGTGCCGGTTGACCGGGATCACGTCGCGCCTCCCACCGGCGCAGCCTGGCGGACCGCCCCGACGACCGTCTCCTGCGCCGCGCGGTCGATCCCCGCCCAGATGGGGACGGAGAAGTTCTCGCGCGCGACCAGCTCCGTGTTCGGAAGGGAGCCCTCTGCCCAGCCGAGGAAGCGCAGCGCCGGCTGGAGGTGAAGCGGCGTCGCGTAGTAGACGCCCGTGCCGATGCCGTTCTCCTGCAGCGCGGCGCGGATCCGGTCGCGCTCCGGCGACCGGCAGACGAACAGGTGGTAGACGTGGCCGGCCTCGTCGGGCGGGAGGTCGCAGGACTCGCCGAGGCCGAGCTCCTCGTACCGTGCGGCGGCTTCGCGCCGCCGGCCCGTCCACTCGTCGAGCCGGCGCAGGAAGATCCGCAGGGCCGCGGCCTGCAGCTCGTCGAGCCGCGAGTTGTAGCCCACGAGCTGGAAGTCGACCTTGTCGCGGGAGCCATGGAACCGGAGTAGGCGGATCCGCTCGCCGAGCTCGGCGTCGCGTACCGCGATCAGGCCGCCGTCGCCGAGGCAGAAGAGGTTCTTCGACGGGTAGAAGCTGAAGGTCGAGGCGATGCCCGTGGTCGCGACGTCGGACGAGCCGAAGGCCTGCGCCGCGTCCTCGACGATCGGGACGCCGAGCTCGGCCAGCTCGCCGAGCGGGGCCGGCCGGCCGAAGAGGTGCACCGGCATGATCGCCTTCGTCCGCGGCGTGATCCGGTCGGCGACGTCCGCCGGGTCGAGGTTCATCGTGGCCGGGTCGATGTCCGCGAACACGGGCGTCGCGCCGCGACGGACGATCGACTCCGCCGTGGCGTAGAACGTGAAGGAGGGGCAGATCACCTCGTCGCCGGGCCCGATCCCGAGCGCGTCGAGGACGATCACGATCGCGTCGGTGCCGTTCGCGACGCCGATCGTGTCCGGCACGCCGAGGAACTCCGCCGCCTCCTGCTCGAACGCCTTCACGTTCGGGCCGAGGATGAACCGGCCGGATTCGAGGACGCCGCGGAAGGCCTCCATGACCTCGTCCATCACAGGCGCGTACTGCGCCCGCGTATCAGCCAGCGGGATCGTCGGCACGGCCAGCCAGTTTAGTGGCCCGCCATCTCAGGAACAGCCAGATCGCGACCGCCGCGACGACCATCGCCACGATCACATAGTCGGCATAGCGGAAGTCGTGGTGGAAGCGGTCCCAGCTCTTGCCTAGCGCCCACCCGATCCCGGCGAACGCGAAGCACCACAGCGCCGACCCGATCAGCGTCAGCACCGTGTAACGCCAGAACGGCACGCGGAAGACCCCGGCCGGGATGGAGACGAACGAGCGGACGATCGGCGTGACGCGCCCGACGAGGACGGCGAGGTCCTCCCAGCGGTCGAACCAGCGCTCGGCGCGTTCCAGCTTCTCGTGACTGAGGTGGAACCAGCGACCCCGACGTTCGAGCAGCGGCCGTCCCCCATAGAGGCCGATCGCCCAGCCGCCGATCGCACCGACGAGGTACCCGAGCGTGCCGGCCAGCGCCACGGCGAGGTAGGCCGCCAGCCCGCTCGAGATGCGGTTTCCGAACAGGCTGACGTGCTGCCCGGCGAACGAGCCGGCGGCAAGGGCGCCCGCGTAGACCATCACGAGCTCGCTCGCGGCCGGAAAGACGGCGTCGATCGCCATCAATACGAAGACCGCGAACAGGCCGTGATCTCCCACCAGCGACGTCAGGCTGGCCAGGACCACGATCGGAGCTTAGCCGCGGCGCAGCGTGAAGGAGGCCGTCTGCTCGACCGCGCCGAGGTCGTTCGTCGCCGTGACGCTGAGGATGTAGCGGCCAGCCGGGCCCGTCCACGAGGCGGCCGCCGCGCCGGTATCGAGGCTCCGCGTCGAGAGCGTGCGCACGATCGCTCCGCCCGGCGTCTCGACGCGCACGGTCACGCGCGCGGGCCGGACGAGCTTGAACGACGCGGCCAGGCGACGCCCGCCGGCCGTCGCGGTGACGAAGCCCAGCGTCTTGTTGAGCGTGAACTGGCGGTCGGCATCCGACTGCTGTCCCCGGTCGTCCGTGGCGTCGACCGAGAAAGTCCACTTGCCCTCGGCCGCCGGCGATCCGTCCGTGTTCGTCCCGGCCCAGCCGAACCTGTACGTGCCCGGGCCCTTGTCACCCGCGTCGAGCGTGATCGAAACGCCGCCCGGGCCGGTCAGCCTCGCCGTCACGGTCGAGGGCCGCACGACCTTGTACGAAAGCGCCTGGGTGTCGTCGCTCCTGTCGGCGTTCGGGGAAAGTACCGGGTCCGGTTGAGGGACGAAGACGCCGTAGTAGAAGACGAGAAGGGCCTCGGCGACCGCACGCTCGCCGCCCCGGTCCGACGGACGGTTGAGGAGCTTCCCGTCGAACGCCATCGTCGTCGACCCGCCGATGTCCAGCGCGGACGCGGTCACCGCACCGAGCCGCATCATCAGCAGCGCCAGCTCGAAGTTCGTGAGGCCGGTGCTGTAGCCCGGCTGCTTGCCGTCGACGGCGACGAGCAGGATCCGGCCGTCCGCGGTCTGCCCGACCGCGGTGCGCGGGTTCCGCGTCGTCAGCTGGGCGGTCGAGAACTGCTCGAAGGAGCGGAAGACGGGCTTGCCGTCGCGCACGAGCGCCGGGCCGCCGCCGACTGCGTCGACCACGGACTTCCACGCCGGCGTCAGCAGGAGCGTCACCGAGACCTTCGTCCCGACCGGCGCCTCGGCGGTCAGGAACCTTGCGTCCGTCCGGCCGACGACGACGGCGCCGCCCGGCGGGATCGGCTGGTTGCCGCCCGTCGCGACGCCGGTCACCGGCGCCAGCAGCTCCGTGTTCGGCGCCGATGCCGGGAACGGCGCCAGCGTGATCTCGACGGCGCTCTTCTCAGGCGGGGTGCGCGGGCCCCAGGCCGGCGTGTAGAGCGTCGTGCGCTTCGTCGTCGCGGGCTCGTTGATGTCGAGCGCGCGCCGCTGGCCGGTGCCCTTCCACGTGCCGGCCATCGAGACGCGGTCGACGTGCAGCAACCCGGCGCCGTCGATCCCGACGCTGGAGCGCAGGCCGTTCGGCCCGCTGTCGAGCACGCCCGACCGGATCAGGGTGCTGAACGGATGGCCGTCGCCGAGGCTGAAGAGGTCGCCGTTGACGCCGGCGACCGTCGCCACGGACGAGACGTCCTGCTCGATCGACGTCACGCGGTCCTTCCCGAGGATCGCGTTGTTCGAGAGGACGGGCTTCAGCTGGTACAGGCCGCCGGTGGGCTTCGGGGCTGAGAGCACGTGGACGACCACCGGCCCGTGCGCCGAGAACTCCACCTGCCGTGAGTAGACGACGCCGGGCATCAGCGTCTGTCCGCGGATAGGAGCGCCGGCAGCGGGCGCTGCGAGCAGCCCCGCGAGCAGGCCGATGACTGCGGAACGACGAAGCATGACCCCGGCCGAGGGTAGCCGATTCGCCTGCTGACGGGCACGTCCGAGGATTGAACGCGCCCCGAGGAGGTGCTAGACCCTCTCTACGCGCGGGCACAGACGCCCGCGCTCGGACAAGAAGGGGTAGTCCATGAAGCGGTTTCTCGCGCTCGGCGTGATCGCTCTTGCCGCGGTCGTGCTCTATACGACGGCAGCGCCGGCAAGCCAGCAGGTCGTCACGCCCGCGCAGTTCAACGCGCTGAAGAGGCAGGTGGCGAAGGTCCGGGCCGATCTCAACACGGTCACGACTGTGCTGGCCGGCTGTGTGATGGGGAACGCGATCCCCGTGACGCAGTACACGGATTACGTCGCAGTCGACGCCAGCAACCAGGCCTTCAAGACGACCGGTCTCGACATCACGCAGCAGGGCGACACGCCGAACGGCTACGCGCTGCTCGTCAATCCCGACCCGGCGTGCATCAGCCTGATCAACACGACGGGCTTCAAGAAGCTCGCCGCTGCGAACCACCTCTCGTTCCGCGTCGCCAAGCCGGCGGCGTTCCGGACGAGCTCACGCCACTAGACGACGACCCGGGGGAGCGCGGGGCGGCCCGCGCTCCCTCAATTCCAGACGCGGACGTCCCGGTAGAGCGTGTCCCGCTGGACGGGTGTCTTGCCCAGCGCCTTGATCAGGTGGACGAGCTCCTCGGTCGAGGTGCGGTGGGTTGTGCCGGCCGCCGAGACGACGTTCTCCTCGATCATCACCGAGCCGAGGTCGTCGGCGCCGAAGCCGAGCGCGACCTGCCCGATCTTCAGCCCCTGCGTCACCCACGACGACTGGATGTGCGGGACGTTGTCGAGGTAGATGCGTGACACGGCCTGCGTGAGCAGGTAGTCGAACGAGGTCGGCATGTCCTCGCGCGCGACCTTGTCCGCGAGCCGGTTGCCGTCGTTCTGGAACGTCCACGAGATGAATGCCCGGAAGCCACCGGTCTCGTCCTGGAGCTCGCGGATCCGCCGCATGTGCTCGACGCGGTCCGCGACCGTCTCGACGTGGCCGTACATCATCGTCGCGGTCGTCGACATCCCCAGCCGGTGCGCGTGCCGCATCACGTTCAGCCACTCGTTCGTCTTCGTCTTCTTCGGCGCGATCTCGGCGCGGACGCGGTCGACGAGGATCTCGCCGCCGCCGCCCGGGATCGAGTCGAGCCCGGCGTCACGCAGCCGGCTCAGCGTGTCCGGGATCGAGAGCTTCGACCGGCGCGCGATGTGCTGCACCTCAGGCGGCGAGAGCGCGTGCAGGTGGATCGGGTAGCGCGCCTTGATCGAGCGGAAGAGGTCCTCGTAGTAGTCGATGCCGAGGTCGGGGTGGTGGCCGCCCTGCATCAGGAGCCCCGTCCCGCCGAGTGCGATCGTCTCCTCGATCTTCTTGAAGATGACCGGCTTGGGCAGGAGATAGCCCTCGTTGCGGTCGCCCGGGCTCCGGTAGAAGGCGCAGAAGTCGCAGTCCGTGTAGCAGATGTTCGTGTAGTTCAGGTTCCGGTCGACGATGAACGTGATCCGGCCGGGGTCGGCCTTGCGGTTCCGAACCTCGTTCGCGACCCGGCCGACCGAGACCAGGTCGCGCGACTCGAGCAGCGCCAGGGCCTCGGCGTCCGTGATCCGCTCGCCTTCGACCGCCTTGTCGAGGATTTCGGCGGTCGCGCTCATGCGGGCACCGCCTCGCGGACGAAGCGGAGCTCCGGCACCTCGTCCAGCTCACCGGCGTCGCGCGCGAGCTCGAGGAACGTCATCAGGCCGGCACGCTCGCGCGGGCCGAAGCGGTAACGGAGCTTCTCGAAGTAGCGGGCGAGAAAGCCCGCCGGATAGCCGTAGCGCTCGGCTGCTTCGTGGGCGAGCGTCTCCGGCTCCGCCCGGGCGAGGCGGACCGACGCGACGAGCGCGTCCTCCAGCTCCGCGAGCCCCGCGGCAACCGGCTCCGGGCAGGCCCAGACGGCGAACACCATCGGCAGGCCCGTGCGCTCGAGCCAGAGGCGGCCGAGGTCGTAGTGCGGTGTCGGGTCCTCGAACGCTGACTTGAGCGCGGCGTCGCCGATCAGGAGCCTCGCGTCCGCGTCCTCGCCGAGCGGAACGTGCGCCGCCTCCGGAAGCAGCACCCTGGTCAGGACGACGGAGGTCGCCGACTCGGGTGTCACGGCGACGGAGCGCACCTGCTCGAGCGGTTTCCTCGAGACGAGCTGGATCGAGTCGACGGCGCCTTCGGACGCGACGCAGAGCCGCGGCAGGAGCCGCAGCCGGTCGGCGTGGCGCGCGTACTCGATCGACGAGATCGGCGCGACGTCGCACAGCCCCTCGAGCAGCGAGCGGTTGAGGTCGGTCGGCACGCCCTGGATCTCCTCCACGTCCGCCTCGACCCGGTAGAAGACCGGCGCCATGTTCACGTAGGAGATGCGGCCGAGCCTCACCACCGCTGCAGCTCCCGGTAGAGCGTGTCGCGCTGGACGGGGATGCGGCCGGCCTCCTGGACGAACCGGACGAGCTCCGGGATCTTCTGCTCCGTCTCCGTGCGCGCGCCGGCGGCGTGGAAGATCTGCTCCCGGACGACGGTCCCCTGGACGTCGTTGGCGCCGAAGTGGAGCGCGACCTGGGCCAGGGGCAGGCCCATCATGATCCAGTAGGCCTTGATGTTCGGGACGTTGTCGAGCAGCAGCCTCGACACCGCGATCAGCTTCAGGTCGTCCGAGCCGGTGGTGTGGCGCCAGCCGCGCTGCTCGAAGACGGTGTTCTCCGGATGGAAGGCGAGCGGGATGAAGGCGAGGAAGCCGCCCGTCTTGTCCTGCTGGTCGCGCAGGCGCAGCAGGTGGTCGACCCGCTCCTCGTAGGTCTCCACGTGCCCGTAGAGCATCGTGCAGTGCGTCGGGATCCCCAGCCGGTGCGCGGTGTCGTGCGTGAGGAACCAGAAGTCCGGATGCTCCTTCCCCGGGGCCACGAGCCGCCGCACGCGGTCCGCGAACACCTCGGCGCCGCCGCCGGGGAGCGACCCCAGGCCGACGTCGCGCAGCGTGCGCAGCACCTCCTCGTGCGAGAGGCCCGACAGCTTCGTCATGTGGTGGATCTCGCTGGCCGTGAAGAGCTTCAGGTGGACGTCCGGCAGCGCCTCGTGCAGCCGGCGCACGATCTCGACGTAGTAGTCGAACTCGACGTGCGGCGACTCGCCGCCGACCATGTGGATCTCCGTGAACCCGCTCGCCTCGTGCTGCCGGACCGCGTCCTCGACGAGCTGCTCGGCGGTGAAGGTGTAGGCGTCGGGCTGCTTCTGCGTCACCGCGAAAGCGCAGAACTTGCACTTCACCCGGCACACGTTCGTCTGGTTCAAATAGAGGTTCTGGACGAAGAAGACCTCGTCCGTGCCGCCCCGCCGCCGCCGCGCGAGGTCGGCGAGCTCCCCGAGCGCGAGGATGTCGTCGGACTCCATCAGCGCCAGGCCGTCCTCGAAGTCGAGCCGCTCGTTGGCCTCGACCTTCTCGCGGATCTCGGTGAACGTGTCCGTGCGTTCGACGATTGCCATTGCTCAGCGCTCCCTGTTGACGACTGCGTCTGCGATCGCGTCGAGCTCGTCGTGGCGGAGCTCGCCGTTGAGGCAGGCGCGTGCGTTACGAGCGTACGCGAGCGCGACCTCGCGGCTCTCCTCGATCGCTCCCGTCGAGGCGACGCGGAGCAGGACGCCGTCGACGAGCGGGCCGCCCGCGAGCGCGACGCTTGACGACCTCGTCCCGCTTCGCCGCGAGCAGGAGCGGCAGGGTCGGCGTCCCCTCGCGCAGGTCCGTGCCGGCGATCTTCCCCGTCTCGATCGTCACGCCTGAGCAGTCGAGGATGTCGTCCGTGACCTGGAACGCGACGCCGATCGCGAGGCCGAACGCGCCCGAGCCGCCGCCGAGGCGGCACGCCGCCTCGAAGAGCTTCCCTGTCTTCAGCGCGCACCGCTCAAGGTACGCATCGACGCTCGTCTCGGGATCGTGGCGCTGGCTGCGCTGGAGCGCCTCGCCGCGGGCGAGGCAGAGCGTCGCGTCGGCGAGGATCTCGACGCCGCGCCGGTCGCCCGTCGCTGACAGCTCCGCGAACGCACGCGCGAACAGGTAGTCGCCGGCCGCCCTCGCCGCCTCGGGCCCGTGGGCCGACCACGCCGAGGCATGGCCTCGCCGCATCCGGGCGCGGTCGATCAGGTCGTCGTGGACGAGCGTCGCCATGTGGACGAGCTCGACCGCGACGGCCGCCGCGATCGGCGGTGTCCGGCCGGGGGGCGCCGACAGGAAGACGAGCAGCGGGCGCAGACGCTTCCCGCCCGCCGAGATCGCCTCCGCCCCGACCTCGGACACGATGCCGCCGTTGGCCGCGACCGCGCGCTCGAGCCGATCCTCGAGCTCGGCGAGATAGAGGTCGAGCCCGGGAGCCGCGATCGCGGTCAAGCAGCCGTCCCCGTGTGGAGCGCGACGATCCCGCCGGCGAGCAGCCGGTACGACACGTCGCCGAACCCCTGCTCGCGCATCAGCGTCGCCAGGTCCTCCGGGCCGGGGAACCGGCGAACGCTCGCCGGCAGGTACGTGTACGCGGAGCCCCCCGGCAGCAGTTTGCCGAGCAGCGGGACGATGCCGTTGAACCAGAGCCGGTAGAAGAGCGCGAGCGGCCCGCGTGGCCGCGTGATCTCGAGGATCCCGAGTCGCCCCCCCGGCCGCAGCACGCGGCGGAGCTCCGCCACTCCGCCCTCGAGGCTCTCGACGTTGCGGACGCCGAACCCGACCGTCGCCGCGTCGTAGGCCGCGTCGCCGAACGGAAGCGCCAGCACATCGCCGCGCACCCACTCGAGCTCCGGCGCCTTGCGGCGCGCGCGCTCGAGCATCCGCTCGGAGAAGTCGAGCCCGGTCACCTTGCCGCCGGCGCGCACGGCCGCGAGCGCGAGGTCTCCGGTGCCGCAGCAAGCGTCGAGGACGGCGTCGCCCGGCCGGACGACCGCCTCGGCCGTGAGCCGCCGCCAGCGGCGGTCGAGCCCGGCCGTCATCACGCGGTTCATCACGTCGTAGACCGGCGCGATCCGGTCGAACATCGACTCGACCCCTTCGGCGGGCAGCCGGCCGGTCTCGACGGTCACGCCTGGCCCCATCTCGGCATCAGCGCTTGATCCAGGCCCAGCTGGTCGAGCGCGCGGCCGACGACGAAGTCGACGAGGTCGTCCACCGACTCGGCCCCGTGGTAGAAGCCCGGCGCGAGGAAGAGAATCGTGGCGCCCGCCTGCCGGAGCTCGAGCATGTTGCGCAGGTGGATCGCCGACAGCGGCGTCTCGCGCGGCATCAGCACGAGCTTGCGCTCCTCCTTCAGGGCGACCGAGGCAGCGCGGTGGATCAGGTTGTCCATCGCCCCCGACGCGATCGTCCCGAGCGTCCCCATCGAGCAGGGGCAGATCAGGTACGCGTCGACCTTCGCGGAGCCGCTCGCGTACGGGGCCTTCCAGTCGTTCGGCTCGTAAACAGTGACATTGCCGCCGTGGGCCCGCTCGAGCAGGCGCGTCAGCGTCTCGTCGCGCGAGAGGCGGGGATTCCCGTAAAGCTCGGTCGCCAGAACCTCGATGCCGGCGCTCGACGCGGAGACGCCGAGCTCCACGTCCGCCGCGGACAGGGTCTCGACGAGACGCGCCGCATAGGGCGCTCCCGAAGCGCCCGTTATGCCGAGGAAGATGCGCACGTCGGGGCTACTTCGGCCCCTTCGACGAATCGAGGAATGCGGCGAGCTGGTTCAGCTGTTCGTCGTTGAACCCGAACTTCGGCATCACGTTGTTGCCGAACTTCGACGGGTCGCGGACGTAGTCGTGGAAGAACGACTTTGGCTTGCCTTTCGAGCCTTCCGCGCTGAGATCGGGCGCGCCCTGGTTGGAGCTGCCCGTCCCGAGATACGTGTGGCACGACGTGCAGCCGGACACGGCGAAGAGGTTCGCTCCGGCGAGCGCGTCCTGGTTGCCGTTGAAGCCCTGGCGCCCCGCCCAGATCGGCACCGCTTCCTTCACCTCGCTCGCCAGCGCCTCCTTGGCCGTGGCGCCCTTGTAGGTGAGGACGCCCATCGAGAGCACGACGAGGACGGCCGCGACCAGCGCGACCGGCCGCCGGAGCAGCCGGCGCTCGCGGCTCACGTCGAGGAACGGCATCCCGATCAGGATGATCAGCAGGATCGTCGGGATCCCGACCGTGCCCAGGATCACCGAGTTGGGCCACTTGAAGATCCGCAGCAGGTAGAAGAGGAAGTAGAAGTACCAGTCCGGCCGCGGGACGAAGTTCGTCGTCCCCGGGTCGGCGGGCTCGGCGATGCGAGGTCCGAGCAGGCACGAGTCCCCGCTGCCGCAGGTGTCGGGGTTCTCGCTCGTCGTGAAGTACCAGACGCAGGCGAGCCCGATGATCACGAGGATCACGACGAGGCTCATGACCGTGTCGTGGAACATCGCGTACGGGAAGAAGGGCTTCCCGCGCTCCTTGACGTCCCGCTTGTACTTCTCGAAGCTGGCGCGCCGTTCGTCGAGCGCGCTCACGAGGGGACGTCACCCCCGTTCCGGCGCCAGGTGCTGCGGGCCGTCGGCCGCGTCAGGCCCTCGCGCTGGCCGTTCGTCGACGGCTCCTCATCGATCCACGCCGCGCCGGCGGCCTCCTTCGACCACGGCGGCGAGGTCACGCCGAGGCGCACCACGAGGTACAGGTGCAGGCCGATCAGCCCGATGATCCCGCCGGGGAGCAGGAGCATGTGCAGCGAGTAGAAGCGGCTGAGCGTGTCCGTCCCGATCTCGGCGCCGCCGCGGAGGAACTGGGAGATGAACGGCCCGAGGACGGGCGCCGTCCCGTTGATGTTGATGCCGACGATCGTCGCCCAGTACGCGGTCTGGTCCCACGGGAGCAGGTAGCCCGTGAAGCCCTCCAGCATCCCCAGCACGAGCAGCAGCACGCCGACGATCCAGTTCAGCTCGCGCGGGTACTTGTAGGCGCCGAACAGGAAGACGCGCGCCATGTGGAAGAACATCAGGATGATGAAGACGCTGGCGCCCCACCGGTGCATGCCGCGGACGAGCCAGCCGAGCGTGACGTCGTTCGTGATGTGCTGGATCGACTGGTAGGCCGTGTCCGGGTGCGGCTGGTAGTACATCGCGAGGATCACGCCCGTGACCGCCTGGACGATGAACGCGGTCAGCGTCGCCGAGCCCAGGGTCTGCATCCAGTTCGTGTCGGCGGGGACCTTCCGGAAGAGGAAGTACTTGATCCCGCCGACCAGGCCGGAGCGCTCCTCCAGCCAGTCGATCGGGTACATGATCGCGGCCTCGGCCTTCTTCCGCTTGGACGACTTCGAGGATGCGGCGACGGCCATCTAGTGGGGCGGGTCCAAGGGGTAGAACCAACCCTCGATCCCGTCGACGTGCTCGCCGGGGCCGTGGAGCCGGTACTTGTAGATGACGGCGTTCTTCCCCTCGCCCTCCACCTCGGCGACGCTGAATGTCGAGCCGAGGACGAGGTTGCCGTTGACGATGCTGTACTGGAAGCGGTCGAGCGCACGCACCGGCGGGCCCGACGTCCGGTTGCCCTCGGTGTCGTACTGGCCGCCGTGGCAGGGACAGCCGAAGCCGCCGGCCGGGATCATCGGGATCAGCGTGATGCGCTGGCCCCCTTTGCCGCGGACGATCTTCTGCTTGTTGTCCTGCACGAGGCCGTTCGGCTGGACCGGGCAGCCGAGGTGGGCGCAGCGGTTGAAGATGATCGTGAGGCTCGGCTGTCCTTCGAGGAGGCCGTTGTTGCGGATGTAGGCGGTTCGACGAGTGACCTCGCCCTCGTCGGGGTTGAGGAAGAACGTCGTCAGCATCCACTGGTTCTCGGGGAAGTTCGACAGCGGCCCGAGGTCGACGTCGGGGTGGCCCTGGTCGACGAACGCCGGCGCGACGGCGAAGCCGACGACGGGGATGGTGACGAGCCCGCCGATCACGCCGCCGAGACCGAGCGTCGCGCCTTCGAGGAACTTGTTCCGCGGGAACCGCTCGCCCTGCTCGGGCTCTCCCATGCCGGCCTCGCTCTCGGTGCCCTGCGCGGCGGCCGCCACCTCCGACGGCGGAGCCTCTTGCCCCTCGGGCTCGACCTCCTCGGGCTCGCCGCGGTACTCCTGCGTCGCGTCGCGCACCCAGAGGAAGGCGAAGACGATCGCGATCACGCCGCCGATGGGGGCGAGCACCTTCGGGTTGACGATCAGCCCGACGAGGATCGTCGCGACGCCGGCGGCGAAGCCGATCGGGTACAGCGTCGGCGTCGGCGAATGTGGACGGCTCCCGTGCTCGGGCTCCACTACCGGACCGGCCCTGCCGTGGTCACCACGCTGGATTCAACCCCCGCCTTGTCGGGCATGTCAACGACGTAACAAACCGCGCAACGGCCTGGGACTCTGACGCATCCGCCCGTTCCGTGCAGCGGCATCGAGATCGATCCCGTACTCCTCCCAGCGCCGGTCGACGAGCCCCTTCACCTCGTCGGACATCTCGATCTCCGGCGGCCACTCCCGCGTGCCCTCGGCGGGGCCCTTGTGCGTGGCGTCGATCCCGATCTTCCCGCCGTAGAACTGGCGCGTCGGCGCGTGGTCGAGGTGGTCGAGCGGGCCCTCGCTGAGGAGCACGTCCCGGGCCGGGTCGACGTTCGCGCCGACGCGGAAGAAGACCTCCTCGTAGTCGTGCACGTCGACCCATTCGTCGACGACGACGACCGCTTTCGTCAGGCTCAGCATCCCGAGCCCCCACAGCGCGTGCATCACCTTCTGCGCGTGCCCGGGGTACGCCTTCCGGATCGAGACGATGCAGCAGTTGTGGAAGGCGCCGGCGACCGGGAGGTCGTAGTCGACGATCTCGGGAACGGTCATGCGCACCGCCGGGAGGAAGATCCGCTCGGTCGCCTTGCCCAGCCACGCGTCCTCCTGCGGCGGCTTGCCGACGACGATCGACGGGTAGACCGCGTCCCGCCGCATCGTGATCGCGGTCAGCCGGAAGACCGGGAACGGCTCCGGCGGCGTGTAGTAGCCGGTGTGGTCCCCGAACGGGCCCTCGTCGGTGACCTCGTCCTTGTCGATGACGCCCTCGAGCACGATCTCGGCGTTCGCGGGAACCTCGAGGTCGACCGTCCTCGCGCGCACGAGCTCGACCGGCTCGCCGCGGAGGAAGCCCGCGAGCATCAGCTCGTCGATGTGCTTCGGGAGCGGCGCGCTCGCGGAGTACGTCGTCACAGGGTCGAGGCCGAGCGCGACGGCGACCTCGATCTTCCCGTCCGTGGCGAGGTAGTCGGCGCGCCCGTCCTTATGGATCTGCCAGTGCATCGCGGTCGCGCGCGGGCCGAGCTTCTGCAGCCGGTACATGCCGACGTTGCGCGTGCCGGTGCGCGGGTCCTTCGTGATCACGGCGGGGAGGGTGATGAACGGCGCCGCGTCGCCCGGCCAGCAGGTCTGGATCGGCAGGGCGTCGAGCGTCGCGTCGTCGCCCTCGAGGACGATCTCCTGACACGGGGCACGCTTGACGGTCTTCGGCTGCGAGTCGGCGATCGACTTCAGCTTCTGCAGCCCGCGCACCTTCTCGACGAGGCCCTGGGGCGGCTGCATCTCCAGCACGTCCTCGAGCTTGCGCGCGATGTCGTCGAGCGAGGGCACGTCGAACGCGAGGCACATGCGCCGCTCGGTGCCGAACTGGTTGATCAGGAGCGGGCGCTCGGAGCCCTTGACGCGCTCGAACAGCAGCGCCGGGCCGCCGGCCTTCACGGTCCGGTCGGTGATCTCCGTAATCTCGAGGTCGGCGTCGACCTCGGCGGCGACGCGCACGAGCTCACCCTCGCGCTCGAGCCGGGCGATCCAGTCGCGCAGGTCGGCCGCAGGCGCCATCGCGACCAGTCTAGGCCGCGAACGGCCAGGGAGATCAGCTCATCCTGCGACATCGTCGTCCCGCGGGTGTGGGCGAGCTCGAACCGCTCAACCGCGAGCGCCAACCGCGCGCGCTCGAGCGCGCGTTCGCCCATCTGCCGCTCGAGGGTGTCGAGCTCGAGACCGAGGCGCTTGGCGAAGGTCGCGGCACCGGCGAGGAGCGTCACCGCGAGCTCGTGCTCTGCACGTTCGACCGCAAGGACGCCGGTCGCCAGGAGCGCGTAGGCGATCCCGATGACATCGCCGAGGTCGCGTGAAAGAGAAAGGGTCTCGCGTAGCAATCGTCGGGCGCGCTCGAGCTCCTGCAGATGCAGCGCGGCGACAGCCACGTTGATGCCTGCGCTCGCTATCGACTCCTGCAGCCCGAGCTTACGAGCGAGATCGAGACTCTCTCGAAAGAGCTCGTCCGCGCGCAAAAAGCCGCCCTCGTACATTGCGACCACACCCAGGTTTGCCAGTGCCGCGCCCAGGCGAAAGTCGTCGCCGCTCTGGCGTGCAAGCTGCTCAACCTCTTCGAAGTCGCTGCGCGCGGCCGCGAGGTTTCCCTTCGAGGCCGCGATACCTCCAAGCGCGTTCAGGCAATCGATGACCTGCGGGGTGTCATCCATGCCCCGAAAGGTCGAAAGCGCGCTCTGCGCTGCCGCGATTGCGGCGTCGGCATCGCCTTGCGCCCATGCGAGGTTCCCGATCGCACGAAGGGCCTGGGCTCGCAGGCGCTCGTCCCTCGCATATCGGCGCCCTTCGTCGAGGAGCAGGCGTGCCTCGGAGAAGTGACCACGGACTCGCCAGAACCGTTGCAGGCCACCCGTCGCCACCTCGAGGACCGTGTCGCCGTCCTTGTCCTCGAGCGCGAACTGCAGGGCGGCCCTGACGTTGTCCTGCTCGACGCTCAACTCCTCGAACGCAAGCGTCTCCTCGGGTCCGAGAAACAGTCGCTCACGCTCCTTGACCAAGTCCGCGTAGTAGCGGAGGTGTCGCCGCCGTAGATCCTCCGCCTCCCGTCTCTCGGCAAGGCGTTCAACCGCGTAGTCGCGAATCGTCTCCAGCATCGAAAAGCGCTCGTTGGTGTGGCGAAGCAGGCTCTTCTCCACGAGCGACTGCAGCGTGTCGAGGTCGGCACCGGCGACTTCCTCAGCTGCTTCGAGAGAAGCTCCACCGACGAAGACAGACAGGCGCCGGAAGAGCCGCTGCTCCGCCTCGGTCAGCAGGTCGTAGCTCCAGTCGATGGCGGCCCTGAGCGTCTGCTGACGGAGGTCGGCATCGCGCCCGCCCCTGAACAGGTCGAGCCGCCCGGACAGCCGCTCGAGCATCTGGGCCGGGGAGAGCGCCTTCGTGCGCGCGGCAGCGAGCTCCAAGGCAAGTGGGACGTAGTCCAACCGCGCGCAGAGATCGACGATCTGCTCGGTCCGTTCCAAGCCCGAGCGGACGGCGAACAGCGCCACCGCCTCGTCCTGTCGCAGCGTTGGGACCGCGTACTCAACTTCCGCCTGCAGACGCAGGAGCTCCCGGCTCGTCACGAGCAGCGTCAGCCTCCGGCAGTGTGAGAGGAGGGAGGAGAGCTCCGGCGCCGCAGCCACGACGTGTTCGAAGTTGTCGAGGAGCAACAGCATCCGACCGTCGCCGATCGTCTCAGCGAGATCTCCCTTCGCCCCGACCGCTTGCGCGATCGTGGTGGTCACCAGGCCTGGGTCGCGCACAGCGGCCAGTGCCACCCATTGCACCCCGTCCGGGAAGGAGACGGCCGCCTCTTCGGCTGCCCGGACGGCAAGGCGGGTCTTTCCCACTCCGCCGGGTCCCGTCAGCGTCAGCAGGCGACTTTCAGGCTGGACGATGAGCTCAAGCACCTCCCGTAGCTCGCGCTCGCGACCGATCAGGGGCGTGGGAGGTGACGGCAGGTTGCTCGGCGGCGCGCAAGGCTCGGCGTCCACTCGCAACGACTCGTCCTGCCGGAGAATGGCTGCTTCTAGCTCGCGTAGCTCGAGACCCGGGTCGACGCCGAGCTCGTCAACGAGCGTGCGTCTTGCGTCCTGATAAACCTGCAGCGCCTCGGTTTGTCGCCCTGACCGGTAGAGCGCCAGCATCAGGTGCGCTCGTGGACGCTCCCGCAGCGGGTGCGAGGCGACCAGCGCCTCGAGCTCCGGCACGACCTCCGAGTGCTGGCCCAGTCGAAGCCGGCACCCGAGCAGGTCCTCCACGCAGACCAATCGAAGCTCCTCGAGGCGCTCTGCCTCCGAAGCGGCCCAACTCTCGTACGCGAGCTCGCCGTAGGCCCGTCCGCGCCACAGCTGCAGAGCCACGAGCAACGTCGTCTGCGCCTCCCTCAGGCGGCCGGCGGCAAGGGACTCCCGGCCTAGCTCCAAGCGCTGTTCGAAGCACTCCGCGTCGAGCGCGCCCGGCTCGATCGCCAGCTGATACCCGCCACCGCGCGTGACTATGAGCTGGGCCTGGTCATTGTGTCGCACCCGTGACACTCGGTCCGTCGCGA
The DNA here is from genome assembly GCA_963817105.1 of uncultured Actinomycetes bacterium. Lineage (GTDB taxonomy): Bacteria > Actinomycetota > Thermoleophilia > Gaiellales > Gaiellaceae > 3-1-20CM-4-69-9. The sequence goes on along the minus strand of CAWFNA010000008.1, from coordinate 488,316 downwards.
CGCCGAACGACGCCCGGGCGCCGCCGTCGTAGCGTGACGGGTGCGATGAACGCAACGACACCGATCGAGGAGCTGGCCTCACGCGAGAGCGCGGGCCTCCAGGTCTCCCTCTTCTGGAGCCGGGAGGACAACGCGTTGAGCGTCGTCGTCCGCGATCACCGCACGGGCGAGGAGTTCTCGCTCGCAGTGGAGCCGGATGAGGCGATGGACGTCTACCGGCACCCGTTCGCCTATGCGGCGAGGCGAAGGGTGGCGAGCACGCTTGCCTCCGACGTGGAGCCTGTGACGACGCGCTAGCGGGGGGAGGCGATCGGGGGGATCGCCTGGTGTGTCGTCACAGCACTCCCGGACCTACTGGCGCCGGTGGCGCGCCCAGTGGCTGAGCTCGCCGATGGCGATCACGGCCACGAAGACCAGACCGACGATCAGCATGCCCGTGATCACCTTCTTGCCCTCGGTGGCGGCGTCTTCCGCCGCGAGGAGCCAGCTGAGCGCTGCGAGCATCGGCGGCGACTTTACCGCACCTGCTCGGCGGGATCGTCACAGGGGACGTTGACCCAGCCGGAGCGGAACGGTCGCGCCTCGCCGGTCTCCGCGTCGTAGCTGTGCCGCCAGACGCAGCCGGTGTCATTCGTGAGCAGGTGGATCGACACGGACGTCTCCGGCGACGTCGTCCGCACGCGGTGGATGTCGTCGCTCGGCGGGATGAGGACGTAGAAGTCGCCGGGACGGAGCGGACGCTGCTCGACGAGCTCGAGCGCGTCGCCGCGCCGCGCGTAGATCTCCTCGTCCTGCGTGCCGCGGTACAGGCCGACGAGGCCCCAGGCGAGGTGGTCGTGGATCGGGGTCTCCGAGCCGGGCGGCACGACGAGCGAGAACAGCGACAGCGACCCGTCCCCGGCGCGGTAGAGCAGCCACTGCCCGATGCCGCCGCCCATCCCGCTCTCGGGCGCCGCGGCCCGGTACTCCTGCGGCAGCCAGGCCGGGTCGGCGAGCAGTTCGGCGAACGCGGGCCTGATCGCCTCGCAGGCCTCCGCGGGCGAGGACGCCCCGGCGATCGCCGCGTGCGCCCCGTCGACGAACGCACGCACGACCGGCGTGTCGAGGAGGAGCTCGGCGCTCATCCCGATTCCGTCAGACGACGACGGTGGAGCTCCAGCGCGCGGTCGACGCCGTCGTCGCCGGCGGCCTCCCTGGCGAGGCGCTCGAGCTGCCCCGGCTCGTTGTCGAGGCGGAGCGAGTCGCGGCCGCCCTCCAGCGCGCCGCGTCCGAGCAGCGCGGCGGTCGCCGACCAGGCCGCGCCGTCCCCTGCAATCGCCTCCGCCCGCAGGTAGGCGCACATCGCGATCAGCTCCGCGAGGTCGTTCACGGCCTCGACAGTGCCGACGCGCTCGATCCGGACGAGCCCGTGCGCATAGAGGTAGTCGCCGAGCAGGAGCGAGGTGTCCCGGTCCTTGGGAGCGAACAGGCGCGGCCGGCCGTAGTGGAGCAGGTAGCCCTCGTAGATCGTCTCGATCCCGAGACCGAACCGCTCCTCGGCGAGCGGAGAGAAGATCGGCTCGCGCTCCCGCTCGTCCTCGGTGCGCAGCGCCGCGACCCAGAGAGAGCTCTCGCGCCCGGCCTCGGCCGCGATCGTGTCCCAGATCTCAGCCGCGGTGCTCGCCAACGGCCTCGATCGTGCGGTCGATCTCCTCGTCGCCGTGGGCGAGGGAGAGGAACATCGCCTCGAACTGACTCGGCGCGACGTAGATCCCGCGCTCGAGCAGGTGGCGGAACAGGGCCGCATAGGCGGCGGTGTCGGCGGCCTGGGCGTCGTCGAAGTTGCGCACCGGACCGTCCGTCATGAACAGCGTCGCCATCGCGCCGACGCGCTGGACGCGGCCGAACGGGGTCAGGCCCGCCTCGAGCCGGGCGCCGCGCCGCTCGAGCTCCTCGTAGACGGCGGGGTCACGGAGGCGCCGGAGCACAGCGAGCCCCGCCGCGGTCGCGAGCGGGTTCCCGGAGAGCGTCCCGGCCTGGTAGACGTCACCGCCCGGGGCGAGGCGGCTCATGATCTCCGCCCGGCCGCCGAAGGCCGCGAGCGGAAGGCCGCCGCCGGCGATCTTCCCGAGGATCGTCAGGTCGGGCGTGATCCCGTAGAGCTCCTGCGCGCCGCCGCGCGCGACGCGGAAGCCGGTGATCACCTCGTCGAACACGAGCAGCGCGCCCGACGCGTCGCAGAGGCGGCGCAGCGCGAGCAGGAAGCCGCGCTCGGGCGGGACGACGCCCATGTTCCCGGCGACGGGCTCGACGAGGATCGAAGCGAGCCCCTCGCCGTAGCGCGCGACGGCCCCGGCCGCGGCGTCGACGTCGTTGTACGGGCACACGATCGTGTGGCTCGTCGTCGCCGCCGGCACGCCCGGCGTCGACGGCAGACCGAGCGTCGCGACGCCCGACCCGGCGCTCGCGAGCAGCGCGTCCGCGTGGCCGTGGTAGCAGCCGGCGAACTTGAGGATCCGGTCCCGGCCCGTGAAGGCGCGAGCCAGGCGGATCGCGCTCATCGCCGCCTCGGTGCCGGAGGAGACGAGCCGCACCTGCTCGACGGACGGGACAGCGTCCACGATCTCCGCCGCCAGCTCCACCTCGCTCTCGGTCGGTGCGCCGAAGCTCGTGCCGGAGAGCGCGGCCTCGCGGACGGCGTCGACCGTGAGCGGATCCGCGTGCCCGAAGATGAGCGGCCCCCAGGACATGACCCAGTCCAGGAGCCGGCGGCCGTCCTCGGTCTCGAGGTACGCACCGTCCGCGCGCCGGACGAAGAACGGCTCTTCCAGGCCGACCGCGCGCATCGCGCGGACCGGCGAGTTGACGCCGCCTGGGATGAGGTCGAGCGCGCGGCGGTAGAGGTCGCTCCGCGTGGTCAGAGCCACGCGGCGACGTCCTTGGTCCAGTAGGAGACGATGAAATCGGCGCCGGCGCGCTTGATCGCGGTCAGGGACTCCAGCGCCGCGAGCCGCTCGTCGATCAGGCCCTTCGCGGCCGCGGCCTTGAGCATCGCGTACTCGCCGGAGACGTTGTAGGCCGCGAGCGGGAGGTCGAAGCGCTCGCGGACGGCCCGGATCACGTCCAGGTACGGAAGCGCCGGCTTGACCATGATCGCGTCGGCTCCCTCGGCGATGTCGAGCTCGCACTCGCGCAGGGCCTCGCGGACGTTCGGCGGATCCATCTGGTAGCCGCGGCGGTCGCCGAACGCCGGCGCCGACTCGGCCGCCTCGCGGAACGGGCCGTAGAAGGCGGAGGCGTACTTGGCCGAGTAGGCCAGGATCGGCGTCTCCGGGAGCGCCTCCCGGATCGCGCCGACGCGGCCGTCCATCATGTCGCTCGGCGCGACGACGTCCGCGCCGGCCTCGACCTGGGTGACGGCCGTGCGCACGAGCAGGTCGAGCGTGGCGTCGTTGTCGACCTCGTCGCCGTCGAGGATCCCGCAGTGGCCGTGCGAGGTGTACTCGCACAGGCACACGTCACCGATCAGGAGCAGCTCGGGAAAGCGGTCGCGCAGCGCCCGCAGCGCCCGCTGGACGATGCCGTCCTCGTCGTAGGCGCCGGATCCCTCCTCGTCCTTCTCCTCCGGGATCCCGAACAGGATCACGGCGGAGACGCCGGCCGCCGTCAGCTCCTCGACCTCGCCGACGACGCTCTCGACCGAGTGACGGCCGAGCCCCGGGAGCTCGTCGTTCGCGCGGGCCTCGGGCCCGACGAACAGCGGCATCACGAACGCGTCGAGGTCGAGCCGCGTCTCGCGCACGAGCGAGCGCAGGCCGGCCGTCCGGCGCAGGCGACGCAGCCGCGTGACGGGGAACGTGCTCACGCCTGAAGCGTAGAGCCTGCGGCCCTACAGAGCGCCGCGGTTCCGGAGACCCATGCCGGCGTCCCACCGCGCCAGGCCGAGGCGCTCGTAGAAGCCGACGACGTCCTCGTCGCAGCAGAGGTCGACCATGTAGAGGTCGCCGAGCCGGTCGAGCAGGCGGCGGACGAGCTCCGCGCCGATGCCGCGCCCCCGGTGCTCCGGCAGAACCTCGAGCAGGGGGATGTAGGCGCTGACGACGCCGTCGCTGATCGCCGTGACGAACCCGATCACCCGCTCGCCCTCCTTCGCCAGCACGACGTGGCTGCTGCCGCGCAGGAGCTCGAGGTGGCGTTCCGGCGAGGGCGGCGTCGGCCAGCCGACGAAGAAGCCCTCGAGGTGGCGCGGCTCGACGCCGGCCACGTCCGCGGCATAGTCGGTCAAGACCCGGCTGCGGCCCGCTCGCGCGTGTCCTCGACGTGCGTATCCTCGAGGTCCACCTCGACGGGCGGCGGCTCTCCCTGCTGCCACGGCTCGAGCTGGATCCGCTCGGAGAAGAACTCCCACATCGCCCGTCCTGCCGCGAGCAGCGGCAGCGCGACCAGCGCACCGGGCAGTCCGTAGATCTCCCCGCCGGCGAGCAGGCCGAAGATGACGAGCAGCGGGTGGAGGCGCAGGGCGCTCCCCATCACTTTCGGCACGACGATGTGCCCCTCGATCTGGTGGATGACCAGGAACAGCAGCGCGACCCACAGCGCCGAGACCGGGTGGACGACGAGCGCGTAGATGAACGGCGGGATCGCGCCCAGCCAGGGCCCGAGGTACGGGATCAGCTCGGTCACGGCCGCCCAGGCACCGAACAGGAGCGCGTACTTCTCGCCACCGGGCAGCCACCCGAGCGCGCCCAGGAGCCAGATCCCGACCCCGGCGCTTGTGCCGATGATCAGCGAGACGAGCGCCTGGCCGCGGACGTAGCTCACCAGCGACTGCTCCATCCGGATCAGCAGCGAGGCCTCGCCGGGCCTCGGCGGGAACCGACGGTCGATCGCGCGCCCGAGCCGGGGGAAGTCGAGCAGCATGTAGATCGAGACGACGATGATGATGATCGCGGCGAAGAGCAGCTTTCCCAGCGAGATCGCCGCGCCCTCGACGAAGTCGACGACCTTGTTCGTGTACTTGCCGACGTCGTGCTCGCGAACGCGGTCGACCCAGTCGTGGCCGCGCTTCTGGACGTGGATCGACCGCAGGTGGTGCTCGTTCAGCCACTCCTGGACCCGGTCGACGTCCTCGTCGGCGGCGACCTCCCCGGTTCGTCCGTTCACGTCCGTAAAGTAGGAATCGACCCGCTTAGCAGCAGTTTTCGTCTCGTCAACGACCACTGTCCCGAGTGCGCCGATGGCCGCGACCAGCGCGAGCAGGAAGACGAGGTACACGAATGCGACGGCGAAGCCGCGTGGGACTCGGCTCCTCCCGACCCCGCGGACGAGCGGGTTGAGGAGCAACGCGATCAGGAGCGCCACGAGGAAGAGGAAGACGACGTGACGCACCGCTCCCGCGAGCACCCACAGCAGCAGCAACAGCAGCGGGAGTCCGACCAGCTGGATCCAGCGCGGGACCTGGATCTTCGCCACGGGCGCCGTGGGCATCGGAGCGATCGTACAGCCGAGGTCGTACCGCTCAGGCCCCCGGAATGGGACTGGTCCTGGGCGGAGGACGGAAGTCTGGCCCTCGACCGTCACGAACTTTGGCACGAAACCCAGGTCGCGCCACGCAAACCGATGTCACAAAGTCGGCGCACGACTTGGTTGAAAGACGAGCCGTCGTTCGTTACGGTGCCGCCAGTGCCGGCCCCGTCCCAGCAGGCCGCAGTGCTGCGTGCGCGCAGACACCGGCGGCCCGACATCCATCGTGGACGCCGTCTGGCCGTCCTCGTCGTCGTCTGCGGCGCCCTGCTCGGGACACTGATCGTGACCGCGTTCGGGGAGGCGACGCCGCGCGTCGCGCCCCAGACGCTGCCCGCGCCGTCGCGGAGCCTGCTCTCGGTCGGGCCACCGACGCCGATGACCGTGGCGCTGCGCGGCGCCCTGCGGATCCAGCTTCCGGTCGCGCAGAGCCGGGTGACGGCGATCGGCTACCACTCCTCCGGCGACGGCGCGCTCGGGCTGACGCCGCTCGGCCGACAGGGAAACGAGGGAGCGCTGGCGCGGCTCGCGCACAAGATCTTCGGCGGCGGCGGCGGCTCGTTCGTCTACTACCAGCTCAGCGGCGGCGCGACGGCGGTGCTCGACGTCGGCGCCGCTCCGGGGACGGACGTCTACGCGCCGGTCGACGGCACCGTGCTCGGGATCTCGGACTTCATCCTCAACGGCCAGCCGTACGGCTCGCGGATCGACATCCAGCCGTCGGCAGCGCCGTCGCTCGTCGTATCGCTGACGCGGGTCGCTGCAGACCCGGGGCTGACCGTGGGCTCGGCACTCGCGGCGTCGTCGACCAGGGTCGGCCGCGTGCTCGACCTATCGCCCGTCGAGCGGCAGGCGCTCGCCCGGTACACGCAGGACGCGGGGAACCACGTCTCGATCGAGCTGCGCGGCGCGCCCACCCTGACGCTGCCGTAGCCGCGGAAAGTGCTCCGCATTTTCCGCGGGACTGGTTAGTCCCCTCGCTCTGCTCGGGAGACCCGGAAAGAGGTAGATGAAGATCCTGTTTATCGCGGACGTCGTCGGGAGGCCCGGCCGCCTCGCCGTCGAGGAACGCCTCCGCTCCCTGCGCGACGAGCTCGACGCCGATGTCTGCATCGTCAACGGCGAGAATGTCGCCGACGGCGTGGGGATCACCCCGAAGCTGGCGGACAAGCTGCTCGCGGCCGGCGCGGACGCGATCACCCTCGGCAACCACGTCTGGCGCCGCGGCGAGATCGCGCCCTACCTGACGGGGAGCGAGCGAGTGATCCGGCCGGCGAACCTGTCGGCCCGGGCGCCCGGCAAGGGCCTGACGGTCGTCGCGGCCCGCGACGGGACGAAGGTCGCCGTCATCAACCTGCTCGGCTCGCTCTTCATCAATCCGCCCGTGAGCCCGTTCGAGGTGGTCGAGGAGCTCGTCGAGCAAGCGCGGGCGGAGACGCCGGTGATCCTGGTCGACTTCCACGGCGAGGCGACGAGCGAGAAGGTGGCGATGGCGCGCCTCCTCGACGGCCGCGTGACCGCCGTGATCGGGACGCACACGCACGTCCAGACGAACGATGCCCGCGTGCAGCCGGGCGGGACGGCCGCGCTCAGCGACGCCGGGATGACCGGCCCGCACGACTCTGTGATCGGCGTCGTCGCGGAGCTGGCGATCCGCGCGATGCGCACCGGGATGCCGGTGCGGTTCGAGACCGCGTCAGGCGACGTCCGGATCGAGGGTGCGCTCGTCGAATGCGGCCCCGACGGCCGTGCGACCGCCTGCGAGCTCGTCCGCGTCTCCGTGGCGGCGCGCGTCGGGTAAGGCGAGCAGCACGGCCAGCGCGACGAGCACGAGGTCGCGCGCGACGACGAGCCACGACGCCGTCGCGTCGAGGTCGTTCGCGAGGTCCCAGTAGCGGAACGGGAACCAGAGCTGGGTCAGGACGAGCGCCACGGCGAGCAGCACCATCCCCTGGACGCCGCGCCGCCCGGGGACGAGCGGGATGATCGCGATCAGCCAGATCAGGAACTGCGGCGACAGCACCTTTCCGAAGGCGACGAAGCCGACGAGGACAGCCGCCACGGCCTGGAGGAGGCCGATCCGGCCGCGGGCGTACGCGAACCAGATCCAGAGCAGGAACGCGACCTGAACGACGGTCAGCACGGCAGCCAGTGCGTCGGGCGCGCCGCCGGCGAGGTTCTGCGAGCCGTGGCTCGTCACGACCGTGACGCCCGCGCCGAACGCCTGGTGCGCGCCGAGCAGCACGGCCGACCCCAGGCTCTCGATCTGGAGCGGGCGCCGAAGCTGGCCGCTGACGCTGTCCCAGATCCCGCCGGGCGAGAGCGCGACGAACGGGAGGAACACGATCGCCGCGACGGCTGCCGTGAGCCCGAGGGAGACCAGCCCGGCGCGCCGCCCGCCGCGCCGCCACGCCGTCGCGACCGCGAGCGGGACGAGCACGACCGGATAGAGCTTGATCGCGACGGCGAGCCCGAGCAGCGCGCTGCCGAGCCGCCAGCGGCCCCATGCGAGCGCCGCCACTGCGACCGCGACCACCGCCGCCGGCCAGAGATCGAAGCGGCTGAGGACGACGGAGCCGAGCGCGAGCGGCGCCAGCGCCGCGAACGCCAACGCGACCCAGACGCGCCAGGGCGGCGCGCGCGAGGCGCGCAGGGCGAGCGCCATCGCGACGAGCGCGGCGGCGCCGCAGATCCACATCAGCGTCTCGAATGTCCGGCGGAAGCCGGGCGTGACGTTCTGCGCCTCGCCCGACTCGGCGAGGCCCGGCAGCGCGAAGACAGGCAGTGCGCCCGGCGGGTACTCGACGGAGAAGTCCCGGTACGGCACCTCGCCACGCGCGATCGCGTTCCCGTAGCGCTGGTAGATCGGCGTGTCCAGCACCTGCTTGTGCGTGTAGAAGCCGACGTGAAGGAGCGCCCACGCGAGGACGAACAGGGCGATCGCGACCACGCCGGCGGCGACCGGATGCCGGTCAGTCGGCGGCGGATAGCTCTCGGTGCCGGCGACCATTCTGGGCGAGGACGGCGAGCGCGACGAAGGGGAAGAACCAGACGATGTAGAGGTAGATCCAGTAGGTGAGCACGAGTTGGAAGCCGAGCAGGAGCGCGCCGGTGAGGGCGGCCAGCTGCAGCGGCGACTTGCACCGCGGCCAGAAGGCGGCGGCGACCGCGCCGACCACGAGCAGGCCCTGGAGCACGCGCTGGATCACGTGGAGGTCGGGCAGGCCGCGCGCGTGGTACTGGCGCCAGTCCCAGAGCGAGAACGGGGCCTCACGCTGGATCTGGTTCTCGAGCGTGCGGTGGTAGAAGTCCTTCGCCGCCTGCACCGTGCTCGGCTCGAGCAGCAGGATCGAGAAGGCGGCGACGGTCGCGACCGCGAAGCCGGCGACGAACGAGAGGGACGGGCGCCGGCGGACCGGGCCCGGATACGTCAGCCAGAGCGGCGCGACGATCAGCGTCGCAAACTTCGTCCACCCCGAGAGCGCGACGAAGATCCCGCGCGCCCACGCCGAGGTGGCGAGCCAGAACCCGAAGATGAGGAGCACGGGCATGATCGCGTCGTTCGTGTTCGAGCTCGACACGTACTGCGTGAATGGGTAGGCCGCCCATGCGAAGGGCAGCGCCGCCGACAGCCACGGCCCGCCGAATCGCCGGCCGACGAGGAACAGCCCGAGGAGCGCGAGCAGGTCGAACGCGACCGCGGTGATGTGCGCGGCGGGCAGGTGGTCCCACTTCCCGGACCAGCCGCGCGCCCAGTAGCCCGGCAGGTAGGCCTCGTACGCGACAGGCCCGTACGTGTCGCCCTGCGGGTTCGCCGACTCGCAGCGGCCGTTCGTCTGGATCCGCTCCCGGATCTCCCCCGCCGAGTCCGCCGGGCCACACGGCTTCAGGTCGTCCTCCATGGGGAAGTTGCCGTACGGGGACTGCCCGTTGGAGATGCGCTGCGCGCCGATCACGCCGGCGAACCCGACGTCGATCACGTTCGAATCCTCGTGGTTGAGGCCGATACGGAACCCGGCGAGGAAGACCGTTGCCGCGAGCAGGATCCACGCGGGCCACAGCGGCGCGCCGGCGCTGTTGCCGCGCCCCCGCAGGCCGATCCAGAGGCAGCGCGCGAGTAGGTAGACGAGCGGCGGGTAGACGAGCGGGACGCTCGTGAGGACGTCGCCGTGGTTGAAGAACCAGAGCGAGACGGAGAACGACAGGAGGACCAGCAGGTCGAGGTTGCGGCACGAGAGCAGGCGGCGGAAGTCGAGCAGCCCGAGCAGGAAGAACGCGCAGAAGCCGAGCCAGATCCCGGGCTGGTTGATCCGCTTGCCGCCGAACGCGCCCTTGTAGCCGCGCGCCATCTTCCATGCGACCTGCGGCCCGGTCCAGGCCTCGGTCACGCGGCCAGTGCGGTCCTCGACGAAGCCGTCCGCGATCTGGCCGGCGTCGGCGGCGCCGACCCTCCACCAGACCCGCACGTGCCAGCAGCCGCCCTGGGTGCCGGCGGTGCAGCGGTTCTGATCCGACTCGTAGACGGCGTCGGTGATGCGGCCCTTCCTCGAGTAGCGCGTCAGCCAGTCGGCGACCTTGTCGTCGCGGAGGAAGATCGACGTCGCCCGCGCCTTCGTCAGCCTGGCCGGGTTCGCGGACGGCGTGAACGGGGTCGGGGCGAGCCCGCCGGTCGAGACGGAAGTGGAGGTGGTCGGTGCGGTCTGCGCGGCGGCGTGAGGCGCGAGCGCGAGCGCCGCCGCGACCACGGGCAGCACGCGCAGGAGACGCGTCAGCGCCCTCTGCGGAACGACCAGAGCTTGTTGCCGAGGAAGTTGAGCGGCGTCACGAGCACGACCGCGAGCGCCTGCGACACGATCTCGCCGAGACCGGCCGAGACCAGGCCCGTCAGCAGCAGCAGGTTGGCGAGGTAGACGGCGACGGACACGATCAGGAAGCGGAGCCCCTGCTGGCCCCAGTGCCCGCGCTGGTGGCGAAAGGTCCAGACCCGGTTCCACGTGTAGTTATTCGTGACGGCGACGAGGAAGGATCCCGTCGCCGCGAGCGTGTAGTGCAGGCCGGCGTGGTCGAGCAGCAGGTAGTAGACGAGCAGGTTGACGACGTAGCCCGACGCGCCGACGACGCAGAACTTGACGAGCTGCTCCCAGTTGCCGCGCCGCCGGAGCGCCTCGCCGGTACGCGTGCGGAAGGCAGGCGCCGCCGCGGCCGTGGCTATCGGCTGCTGCTCCATCGCCGGGCGAGCCTAGCGACTCGACCGGAAGCACTGCGCGCTTCGGGCGCGGCGCGTCCCATCTCTCGAGGGCGTGGTCAACCCGAGAAGCCCTCCTCGCCCACCAGCGGGACGAACCGGCACGGCACGGAGTGGACGACCGCCGGGCCCTCGGGACTGCGGACGATCACCTCGAGCTGCTGGACCCCGCGCTTGCCGACGGGGACGACCAGCCGCCCGCGCGGCTTGAGCTGCTCGTACAGCGTCTGCGGCAGGTCGGGGGCCGCGGCGGCCACGGCGATCCCGTCGAACGGCGCGTGCTCGGGCAGGCCGCGCGACCCGTCCCCCACGTGGACGCGGACGTGTCCGTAGCCGGCGGACTCGAGGTTCGCTGTCGCCTGCTCGGCGAGCGGCGGCAGCCGCTCGATCGTGTCCACCTCGGCCGCGAGCTCGGCCAGCACCGCCGCCTGGTACCCGGAGCCGGTGCCGACGTCGAGCACGTGCTCGCCGCCCTCGAGGGCCAGCGCCGAGCAGATCGCGGCGACCATGTACGGCTGGGAGATCGTCTGGCCGCCGCCGATCGGCAGCGCCGCGTCGTCGTAGGCGCGGGCACGGAGGTCGGCCGGAACGAACCGGTCGCGCGGGACGCGTTCCATCGCCGCCAGCACGCGGCCGTCGGTGATGTCCCGCCGGCGGAGCTGGCGCTCCACCATCCGTTGTCGCCGCTCCTCCTCAGACGGCACGGGCGAGCGCACGTTGGTACGCCGGCAGCTCGACGCCGAAGTGGCCGAGCACCGCCGGTGCGACGTCGACGATGCTGCGCGGGACCGCGTCGAGCCCGACCGCGAGCATCGGCACCTCCGAGTCGCCGCGGTCGAGCGAGCCGTGGCTGCCGCCGCCGACGTGGTGGCGCCCGGCGAGATCGTCCAGCTCGAACCCCGGCGCCGCCGAGACGATCACCTCGCCGGCGTTCGGGTTCTGCAGCGCCGCCCAGGCACGCACCGGGCCGTCCGGGTACTCGCCGAGCCAGCCCGCGTCGCTGCCGGGTGCAAACCGGACCTCCTCGCCGTCGCGCCGGGCAACCGCCTCCGCGCCCTCGCGGAAGAGGACGACCTCGGCCGCCTCGATCCCGTCGAGCCGCTCCGCCAGCTCGCGGGCTTCCGGCGCAGCCGGGCCGAGGCGGTAGACCATCCCGGCGCGGTTCGACGCCGTCACGAGGACGTCGTCGGTGCCGGCGAAGGGCTCCTCCAGCCGCGCGTGGCGCGTCACCTTCGTTTGCCCGTGGTCGGAGCAGAGCACGACGGCGTAGCGCGCCAGGAACTCGTCCGGCCCGCCGGCGGCGTCCACCAGCGCACGCACAGCGGCGTCGCTGCGGGCGAGCGCCTCGGCCGTCCCCTCGGGGCCGTAGACGTGCGAGGCGAAGTCGTAGTCGGGGAGGTAGTAGGCGAGGAAGTCGAAGCCGTCCCGCGTGACGAGCCAGCGGCCCACCGCCGCCGCATAGCCGTCGATGGAGCCCTCCGACCGGGAGAAGACCGCCAGGGGCGCGCCGGTCACGTCCGACTCGTAGAGGTTGTAGTAGAAGAAACGGGGCGGCCCGTAGGCGGGAATGGAGATCCCGGGCAGCGTGGGCAGATGCCGCGTCCGACCCCGGTAGCAGGTGATGTTGATCGCCGCCGGGACACAGCCCGCGTCCTCGAGCGCCTCGAAGACGGTGACCGCGTCCGCACCGAGGTGGCTGCGGTTCATGTTGATGATCGTGTCGAGGATCCCGCGCGCCATCCCGGCGGCGCGCAGGGCTGCGAACGAGGAGCCGTACTCCACGATCCGCTGCTCGCCGCGGTGGTACCAGACCAGGTGCGGGATGTGGTGGACGTCGGGGTGCGCGCCGGTCGCGATCGACGAGAGGCAGACGGGCGTCAGCGACGGGAAGGTCGACGTCGCGCGCGCGTACTGTCCGTGCTCGGCGAGCAGCGTCAGCGTCGGGGCGCGGCGGTCGCCGATCGCGGCCTCGAAGACGGACGGCGTAAGGCCGTCGATCACGATCAGGACGAGCCGGCGGTGCAACGTGGCCTCGTCCTAGTCCCGGGCGAGCGACCGCAGCCCGGCGTACCGCTCCGGCGCCTGCCGCCGCAGCCGCGTCGCGAGCGCGGGCACGAGCACTGCCTCGATATAGCCGACGACCGGGAGCCAGGCAAGCGCAGCGAGGATCACGGCGGCCATGACGAAGAACGCCGCCGTCCCGAACCGCGTGCCCCCGCGTCGCAGCGTGCCCGTCGCAACCTGCGCCGCGCCTGCCGCGCCGAGCGCTCCGCCCGCCATCCCGCCGATCGCTTCCCACCAGCCCCCGACCGCCAACCCGACGAGCAGGCCGGCCCCGATGGCGACCAGGAACGCGATCGCGACGGCGGTCCGGATCCCGGCGACCAGCCCGACGAGCAGCACGCCGATCGCGACACCCATGCCGGTGCTGACCCCGATCCAGTACCAGTGACCCATGCGCGGGCAGTGTAGTCAGCGGGTTTCGCCGTACGTTCGCCGCGGCAGGCTCGCAGGCCGCGCCAGCCAGCGGCAGATCGAGTCGCTGCGCGAACGGCGCCTGACTTCCGCAATTGCCGCGTAAATCCGTCTCTCTCCCGTCTGCGTAACGGTCGCTGAAGGGGCCGGCGCCCGCGTGCGCCGGGAAACACTGGACGGGAGGACAGATGCGGAAGAGGTGGATCACTGCACTCGTCGCACTCGGCCTGGGCGCTGCGCTCGGAGTCGGAATCGCGACGGCGATGGCCGGGGGCGGCAAAAGCCCGCAGGCCGTCGCAGCACCTGCGGCGACGAAGGACCTGGGGCAGAAGTTCGGAACGGGCCTGGTCGGGACGTTCAGCGGCTCGGTCGAGGTACCCGCCGGCGATCCGGACGCGTCGGGGACCGCCCTCATCCGCCTCAACGCGGCGGAAGGGCTGGTCTGCTTCAAGTTCACCGTGCGCGGGTCCGATCCACTGACGGCCGCGCACATCCATCAGGCACCCGCCGGGACGGCGGGGCCGGTCGTGATCCCGCTGGTGGCACCGACGGCGTCGGCCGCGGACCCGACCGTCCAGGTGTCGAAGGGCTGCGTCTCGGCGGCCCCGTCCTTGATTGCGACGATCAAGGCGAACCCGGCCCAGTTCTACGCCAACGTGCACGACAAGGCGTACCCGGCCGGCGTCGTGCGTGCGCAGCTCAGGCCGCTCAAGGAGACGACCGTGCTGGTCTGCAAGTCGAAGAAGCGCAAGTAGCGCTCCTTCCCGGAACCCCCGGCGCCTCTGCCCCGGCGCCGGGGTGCCCCTCGCGCCTTCGGAATCGGCGGGGATGCCGTCGGCGCGAGGGGTCCTTTGCCGGCGCGTCGGCCTAGGTCCCGCCCTCGATGCGGCCGATCACCGCGAGGCCGAACTCGGCGGCGCGCGCACCGTCGACCACCCTGTGGTCGAACGTGATCGCGACGTACCCGATCTGCGCGGCGACGACCTCGCCGTCGCGAACGACGGGCCGCGGCCCGATCCGGCCGACGCTGAGGATCGCGACCTCGGGGTGGTTCACGATCGGCGTCTGGAGGAGGCCGCCGAGCTTGCCGGCGCTCGTGACCGTGAACGTCGAGCCGCGCAGCTCCTCCGGCTTCAGCTTCCCGGCGCGGGCGGCCTCGGCAAGCCGGTCGACGTCGGCGCGGAGGCCCTCGATCGTCTGCGTGTCGCAGCCCCGGACGACCGGGACGACGAGGCCCTGCTCGGTCTGGACGGCGACGCCGAGGTCGTAGCGTTCGAGGTAGACGACCTCGTCCCCCTCCAGCCGCGCGTTCAGCTCGGGGAAGTCCTGCAGGGACAGGGCGCAGGCCCGTAGCACCGTCGGCACGAGCAGCTTCAGGTCGACGCCGGAGAAGTCGCACTCCTCGACCCAGGTCACCGGCGGCACCTCGCGGTGCGCGCGTGCCATGTGCTCGGCGATCGCGCGCCGAACCCCTCGGAGCGGCTCGCGTCGTCCTTCGGAGCCATGTCCAAGGGCCTGACCCCCGGCCGTGGCCGCTCCGCGCACGTCCCCTTCGGTGATCCGCCCCTGCGGCCCCGTCCCCTCGAGCGACTCTAGGTCGACGCCGAGCTCCGCGGCGACGCGGCGGACGAGCGGCGTGGCGCGGACATGGCCCCTCCGGACAGGGCCAAGGGCCTGGCCCTCGGCCTTGGCCGGTTTGGACACGTCGGGCGCCGGCTCCGCCCGCGGCTGGGCGCCGTCCGGCTCGCCGCCGATGACGACGAGCACCGTCCCGACCGGGACGACCTTCCCCTCCTCGACGAGGATCCGCGACACCGTCCCGGCAGCCGGCGAGGGGATCTCGACGGTGGTCTTGTCCGTCTGGATCTCGACGAGCGGCTCGTCCTCGGCGATCTCCTGCCCCTCGGCGACGAGCCAGCGGGCGATCTCGCCCTCCGTCAACCCCTCGCCGAGGTCCGGCAGCTTGAACTCGTATGACACGCTCAGATTCTTACCGCGTTGTCGCGGAGGATCGCGTGGACACCCTTCACGTCGTTCACGACCTGCGTGACGACGAGGTCGACGACGACGCTCGCAAGCGCCAGCGCGCGCCTGCGGTCGACCGCGAGCTCGCGCTCCATCAGGTCGAGCATCGTCTCCGTCGCGAGCTCGGCCGCGACGTCGAGGTCGCGGTCGAACCCGAAGGCGATCCAGGCGTCCGCCGTGCGGGCGACGGGCATCCGCAGCTCCGGCCAGTCCCGCAGCGTCGACCGTCACCTGCGCGGCCTCGAGCGGGCACTCGATCGCGGTTCCCGACACCTCCCCGTCGCCCTGCGCCGCATGGCCGTCGCCGACGGAGAGCAGCGCGCCGTCGTTGGCGATCGGCAGGAAGAGCGTCGACCCGGCGACGAGGAGCTTGCAGTCGATGTTGCCGCCGCAGCGGCGCGGCGGGATCGTCGACCACGTGCCCGGCTCGTCCGGCGGCATCCCGATCACCCCGAGGAAGGGCGCCAGCGCGACCTTGGCGCCGCGGTCGTCGGTGGCGATGCCCGCGTCCGCGTCCACGCGCCACGGGAACGGCACGCCGTCGCCGAGGGTGACGCCCCACGGTCCCGGCCGCACCTCGTCGACGCGGACAGCGAGCGTCTGCCCCGCGCGCGAGCCGCGCACCTCGATCGGCCCGCAGAGCGCATGGCCGGCGTCCAGGCCCTCCGCGTCGCGCTCCTCCAGGAGCTCGCGGTCGGGCTCCCAGCGCCAGCCCGCGTTGAGCGCCTGGAACCGCACCGAGTCCCCCGGCTCGACCGTGAGCACCGGCGGCAGCTCGCGCGAGAAGTGGCCGTGCAGCGTGCGGCGCTCGAGCGGCAGCTCGTGGATCACGCGCGCCGCCCGCCGATCGGCACGGGCGAGCCCGCCGCGTCGTACGCCCGCAGCGCGGTGGCAGCGGCCGGAGACGAGGCGAAGTCCGTGGCGAAGAGCGTGTAGACCACGGCGTCCCGCGGCTCCGGGTAGAGCAGGCGGCGGCGCAGCGTCGCCTCCTCGGCGTAGCCGAGCCGGCGCGGGATCGACCGGCTGCGTTCGTTCGCCGGGTCGACGCGGACCTCGACGCGGTCGACGCCGCAGAGGTCGAACGCCACGCGCGTCAGCGCCGCCGCCGCCTCCGTGGCAAGGCCCTGCCCGACGCGGCTCGTCCGGATCCAGTAGCCGATCTCGTACGCGTCGTCGCCCGCTCGGGTGTGCAGCCCCGTTCCGCCGACCACCTCCGACTCGTCGCTGGAAAGGATCCCGTAGACGAAGTCGTCGCCGAGGTCGAAGCGCCCGCGGAAGCGCCGCAGGAGGACGATCTTCTCCTCCACCGACTGTGGCTCGTGCATGGCCCACGGCATCCACGGCGTGAGCTCGTCGAGGCTCGAGTCGACCGCCTCCTTCAGCAGCGCCGCGTCGCGCGGCTCCCAGCAGCGCACGACGAGCCGGTCGGTGACGATGCGGTACGGCGGCGTCGTCACGTGCGCGGCCGCCCGATCCACGCGCCCTGCGGCGCGAGCAGGACCCGCAAGCCCGAGCGCCGTCCCTCCTCCGCGTACTCGTACAACGAGACGACCTGCCACTCCCCGGCGTTCAGCTCCGCGGCCACGTCGGCCGGAACGTATCCGGCCTGGACCCGGCGGCCCTCGTCCCAGACGCCGATCGCGTTCGGGTCGTGCTCGTTCCCCGGCTCCGGAACGAGCGCAAGCGTCCGGCCGGGGGCGAAGGCCTCGTCCTGGAGCGCGTCGAGGCGGTACGAGACGCCCGCGACGGCGATGACCCGGATCCGCGGATCCTCCCAGCGGACGACCTCCTCGGTCGCGGCGTCACGGATGCGGAACCCGTCGCTCGTCCGCTCGAGCCACAGCCGAAGCCGCTCGACGCTCAGAAGACCAGGAGCCTGCGCGCCGCATCCACGACGCGCTCGACCGACGGCATGTACGCGTCCTCGATCTGCCAGTACGGGTACGGGACGTCGTAGCCGGTCACGCGCAGCACCGGCCCCTGCAGGTCGAGGATCGCCTTCTCCGCCAGGATCGCCGCCAGCTCGGCCGCGAAGCCGCAGACGCGCGGCGCCTCCTGGACGATCACCACCCGTCCCGTCTTGGCGGCCGAGGCGAGCAGCGCGTCCTCGTCCAGCGGCTTCAGCGACCGGATGTCGAGCACCTCGACCGAGACGCCGTCCAGCGCGTCCGCCGCGGCCTCGCACACCGGCACCATCGACCCGTACGCGACGAGCGTCAGGTCGGTCCCCTCGCGCGCCAGCCGCGCCTGGCCGAGCGGCACGACGTGCTCCCCCTCCGGCACTTCGCCTCGGATCGTCCGGTAGTGGAGCTTCGGCTCGAGCACCACCACGGGATCGGGATCCCGGATCGCCGCGGCGAGGATCCCCTTCGCGTCGGCCGGCGTCGACGGGATCGCGACCTTCACGCCGGGCGTGTGCACGTAGTACGTCTCGGGCGAGTCGTCGTGGAGCTCCGGCGCGCGCACGCCGCCGCCGTACGGCATCCGGATCACGAGCGGAAACTCCATCTTCCCGCCTGTGCGCCAGCGGTAGCGGCCGACGTGCGTGATCAGCTGGTCGAGGCAGGGGTAAGAGAAGGCGTCGTACTGCATCTCGCAGACCGGCCGCCAGCCGGCCATGCAGAGCCCGACCGCCGTGCCGAGGATCCCTGCCTCCGCGAGCGGCGTGTCGACGCAGCGGTCGGGGCCGAACCTGTCCCGCAGGCCCGCCGTCGCGCGGAAGACGCCGCCGGCGCGCCCGACGTCCTCGCCCATCACCATCACGGAGTCGTCCCGCTCGAGCTCGACGTGGAACGCGTCGTTGACCGCCTCGACGATCGAGAGCTCAGCCATCCCCCAGGACCCTCCGGAGCTCCTGGAGGTCGGAGCCGAACGACGCGGGCGGATCGACGTAGGCGTGCTCGAAGACGAGCGACGGATCGGCCGGCGGCTCGGCCTCGGCTGCGGCGATCCCCTTGCGCATCAGCTCGGCGGCCTCGTCGCGGATCGAACGGGCCAGGTCGTCGTGGAGGATGCCGGCCCGCCGCAGGTAACCCTCGTAGCGTCCGACGCACTCGCGCTTCTTCTCCTCCTCCACCCGCTCCAGGTCGATGTACGCGCGCGGGTCGTCGGCGGTCGCATGCGGCGCCGCCCGGTACGAGACGGCCTCGACGAACGTGGGACCGTCGCCCGCGTGCGCGCGCTCGACCGCCTCCCGACTCGCCTCGTAGACCGCGAGAACGTCCGTCCCGTCGACGCGCACGCCCGGCATCCCGTACCCGGCCGCCTTGTCGGCCAGGGCCTCCGCGCGAGTCTGTGCCGAGAGCGGCGTCGAGATTGCCCACTGGTTGTTGTTGCAGAGGAGAACGAGTGGCGCACGCATCACGCCGGCGAAGTTCGCCCCCTCGTGGAAGGCGCCCTCGGAGGTCGCCCCGTCGCCGAAGAACGCGATCGCGCACGCGCGCTCGCCGCGCAGCTTCTTCCCCCAGGCGAGCCCGGCGGCGTGCGGCACGTGCGTCCCGATCGGCACGCAGATCGACGCGACGTTGTAGTCGGCCGGGTTCCACCAGCCGGCGGGATGGCCGCGCCACCACGAGAGCACGGTCTCGGGCGGCAGCCCGCGCAGCAGCCCGATCGCAGACTCGCGGTAGGACGGGAAGATCCAGTCGTCGTCCCCGAGCGCGTGCACCGCGCCGGCCTGCATCGCCTCGTGGTTCCAGAAGATCGCGTAGGTGCCGATCCGTCCCTGCCGGTGGTAGACGACCGAGCGCTCGTCGTAGGTGCGCAGCAGCACCATCGAGCGGAAGAGCTCGAGCAGGTCCTGCTCGCCGAGGCCCTCGACCTCGCGGTCGCCGACGCCCTCCGCATCGCCGATCACGCGCCGGAGATCGCGCTCGGCGGGAAGAACCTGCGCCATTGCAGGCGACTTTAGCCGAGCAGCAGCTTCACCAGCCACGCATCCCGATCGGCGCGAGCCTCGTCGTTCAGCTCGTGCGGCGCGTCGTACCAGCGCTGCTCCTTCGGCCCATTCGCTGCGCGCACGAGCGCGTCGACGTCGGCCTCCGGGGATCCCGCGTCCAGGCGGCCGTTCTGGAAAAGGAGCTTCGCGGGCGCGGCGTGGATGACGTAGCGGACCGGGTCGAGCACGGAGTACGCGCGCCGGTACCTCGCGCTCTGGCAGTACGCGCCGAGCGGGACACTCTCGTGCGCCCGGGCCGACTGGATCGCGGCGCCGAGCAGGCGATGGTCGACGCCGACGAGCGTGGCGGACATGGAGCCGCCGTAGCTGAAGCCGGCCGCAGCGACGCGGCGCGGATCGGCGCCGCGGAGCTTCGGCAGGAGGTCGAGCGCCCGGCGCCGGCTGACGACGTAGTTCACGAAGGCGCGCATGTCGTCGGCGATCCGGCACTGGATCGGCGCGGACGGCGGAGCGACGAGGAGCGAGGCAATGCCATGGCCTGCGAGCCGCTCGGCGTCGGGGAGTTGGGTGCCGACGTTGCCGTCGGAGCCCGGCGAGAACAGCACGACCGGCCAGGGCCCGCCGCCCCCGGGATGGACCCAGTACGCGGCCTTGCGGCCGTGGCCCGCGTCGAAGGTCAGCGACTGGCGCGCGATCCCGTCAGCGATCCTGGTCTTCCCGAGCCGCAGCGCGAGCGGGCGGCGCCTGTCGTAGGCGAAGCGCGGCTTCGGCTTCGCCGCGAGCGTCCGCGGCGCGAGCGCGGCGCTCACGGCGGCGGCGAGGACCGGATCGTCGCCGGCGAAGAAGTCCGACGAGCTCAGCGGCACCGGCACCTGGGGGTCGATCGTCACGCGCGGGTCCCCCGCAAACGACTTCTCCCAGTAGACGGCTGCGACGTGCAGCGTCAGCCCCGAGGCGGGCAGGAGCGTCGACGTCGCGTCCCCGTACAGGTTCGGGCTGCCGCCGCTCTGCTCGCCGACGAAGACCGGATGCGCGACGCGCTCGAGGTCGGCGGCGAAGTTCTCCGCGGCCGAGAACGTCATCCGGGAGAGAAGCACGACGATCCGCTTCGTCTTCGAGAGCCGCTTCAACACCTCGAGCAGCTCGGCGTACTGGGTGTTGTCGCCGCCGGGGTTGTTGCGCAGGTCGACGACGATCCCGCGCACGCGCTTCGCCTTGGCGACCTCGAGTGTCCGGATTGCCGTCGTGGCCGTCCCCGCGAACGCGTCGTTGTAGGCGATGTAGAAGATGCGGCGCGACCCGAGCCACCCCGTCCAGAGCGCGCGGTTCCGGCGGGCGACGTACGGCGGCACGCGCCCCGTGATCGCCTGCGGGATCAGCGGGTGGACGAGGTCGCCGATCCCGGCACCGTATGACCGAACGCTCACCGGGGCGAGCTCGCGGTCGAACCGCGCGCCGTCCCGCTCGAACGTGAAGGTCACCGGGCCCGTGTCGCGGGCGAGACCGAGGCCGTGCTGGACCTCCGCCGTGTCGAGGAAGGTGGTGACACGCAGGGTCAGCGTCGCGTCGTTGTCGTGCGGGACGAGCGGCCGCACGGCGTCGACGACCTCGGCGAGCGGCCGCCCGCCGACGGCGACGAGGCGGGCGCGGAGAAGGTCGGAGCCGCCGACCTGGCCGACGACGTACGTCCCGTCCTCGAAGGTGTAGAGCCGGACCGGGTAGAGGTGGAGCACGCGCTGGTTCTCTGGGTCGAGCGGGAAGATCCCGGTGTGGCCGTCCCGCACCCCGGGGAGGGCGGCCAGTCGCATCAGCCCGACGAGCAGCTCGTCGGCGCCGGCCGAGTCGGCGCGGGCGGCAAGCTCCTCCACCGCGGCTTCGAACCGCGTCCGCGAGAGGTCGTGGAACAGGTCCGGGTGGTCGTCGCGCAGGTGCTGGGCCGCGAGCCGCACGTCGGCCGCGGCAGGACCCTCCGTCCGCGCTCCGCCGGCGCCGCAAACGACGAGCGCACCCACCAGCGCCAGCCAGGCCGCGCGGCGCCTCACCGCTTCCTCCGGAGCTTCCGCAGCACGTCGTCCGCCCACGCGAGCGACGCGCGCGCGTGCGCGTACCCGTAGTCGAGCATCAGGCGGTGGTAGTAGTCGTGGCCGCGGTTCGTGTTCGTCTCGTCGATCTCGTCGTAGACGTCGAGCTTCTCGAGGACGCGCTCGCGGAACGCCTCGACGTGCTCGATCAGCCGCCGGCGCGGCAGGAACGCGCCGTAGAAGACCTTCAGCTGGAAGGAGGCGTCGTCCACGGCGTCCGCGTCGAGCCACGCCACGAGGGCGTCCTTCCCGGCGGGCGTGAGCGTGTAGAGCTGCTTGTCGGGGCGATCGTTCTGGACGACCGTCCGGACGCTCGCAAGGCCGTCGCGCGCCAGCCGGCCGAGCACGGCGTAGAGATGGCTCCGCGCCGGCGCCCACACGTGGCCGACGCTGCTCGCCGCGAGTTTGGCCAGGTCGTAGCCCGAGCGCTCGCCCTCGTCGCCGAGCACCGCGAGCACGGCTGCCTCGGTGAGCGTGAGCTCCTTAGTCTGTGACGGAATAGTCCGCACCGGACTACTACGACGCCCCGGGGACGATTTGGTTAGAGCAGAACCGTGATCGCCTGCCGCTCGGCCTCGAAGACAGCCTCGGTCACGTCGCCGAGGTCCTCCCCATCGGCCTGGAGCGGCATCGGTGCGTCGCAGGCCGCCTCGATCCGGTCGAGGTCATGGCCGCGCAGGGCGTCAGGGCGGCCCCTGCCCGTGAAGAGGTGGTAGACGAGCCGCGGCAACGTGCTCGCCCGCAGCCGGACCGGCGCGAGAAAGTCGAGCCCCTGCTCGAGCCCGGCGTCGGGCGCGATCCTGATCGAGAGCCCCCGCACGTACGTGTACGGGTACAGGTTCGCGACCAGCACGAACGCAGCGCGCCCGTGGCCCCGGAGCTCGAGCGCGGGGTCGAACCGGCCCCGGTGCGCGGCGACGAGGCGCACCAAGGCGCTCGTGAACGCGAGGTCGCCCGGACGCTTCCCCTCCGCGGAGCGGCCGAGCTCGTCGATCCGGCGCACCGCTTCGGCGTCGATACCTAGGCCGGCGTTGAACGCGAAGCGGCGCCCGTTGACACGGCCGGTGGAGATCGTCCGCGTCCGGCCGTGCTCGAGCGCGTCCGCGAGCCGCTCGGCGGCGCGCACCGGGTCGCGCGGCAGGCCCAGCGCGCGCGGAAGGACGCTCGTCCCGCCGCCCGGAACGAAGCCGAGCGGGAGGTCGGCGCGGTCGATCCCGTTCAGCACTTCGTTGAAGCCGCCGTCGCCGGAGAAGACGAGCACCGCGTCCGAGTCGCCAGACTCCCGCGCGAGCTCGGTCGCGTGGCGGGGCCGCTCGGTGCGGAGCGTACGAACCTCCGCCACGCGCTCGAGGACGCGCTCCACCGCCTGCGTCCGTGCCTCCGTGACGCCGCTCGCATTCGGGTTGACGATCAGGACTGCACGCTTCATCGCGCGCTACGGGGTTGCGTATCCCCTCATTCCGGCCGCGAAGCGGCCTGTCCGCGAAGCGGACCAGTGGAGGGGGTCTGGGGGAACCGGGAGGTTCCTCCAGGGGTCAGTCGCGGGTCGCATACCCGCGCATGCCGTCGAAAAGTGCGTTGAAGAACCGGTCGGCGAGGTCGTCGGTGTCCACGCCGGGCCGGAGCCACGTATAGGCCCAGTTCGCGGCCGAGAGCGCGAGCAGCGTCGCGGTCGCGTCGTCGAGGTCGGTGCGCAGGTCGCCGAGCTCGCGGCCCTCGCGGAACAGCGCGCGGAAGCGCTCCTCGTACCGTCGGCGCTCCGAGACGAAGGCCTCCCGCCGCTCGCCGGAGAGGTAGCGCCACTCCCGCACGAACACGGTCGCGACGTCCAGCTGCTCGGCCACGACCCGCAGGTGCGCGCGCAGCGAGAGCCGGATCTTGTCCGTCGCCGGCAGAGCGTCGGGAATGTCGTCGAGCGCCGTATGGAATGCCTCCGCGCCCTCGCGCGCGACCTCCCAGAGCAGGTCGGCCTTCGACTCGATATGAGAGTAGAGCGAGGCCTTCTGGACGCCCATCGCGTCGGCGAGGTCGCCGATCGAGGTGCCGTGGTAGCCCTTCTCGGCGAAGAGCCGCGCGGCCTGGCGCGTCAGCTCCGAACGGCGCGTGGCCATGCGTGCGAGAGGTCGGCGGCGACGGCGCGGAAGACCTCCGCCGCCGCGAGGTGGAAGCCGTCGGGAAGGTCGTCGGCGGCGAAGGTGGCGGCGATCTCCTCCATCTCGCCGACCCAGCGCCAGCCCTTTCTCGCCGCCGAGCGCGCGGCGCGGATCGACTGGTCCGGCAGCTCCGGGATCGACAGCGCCCACTCCTCGAGCAGCGTCTCCTCGACCCCTTCGCTGCGGGCGAGCGAGCGAACCGCGAGCAGGAGGGCCGCCGTGCCCTTCGTCCATGCGGCGTACGCCATCTTGACCGCGGAGGCGGCGCCGATCTCGTCCGAGACGATGCGCGCCTCGAGCGGCGTCCCCTCGAAGAGCTCCGGCGACGAGCGGAGCCTCGAGCCCGGAGAGGTAGAGCCGCGTCGAGCCGGCCTCGGCCGGCGGCGGGCCCACGATCCCGCCGTCGACGCAGCGGGTGACCGTCGCCGCCACGGCACGCGCCGTCGTCGGGCGAGACCGCGTTCGCGTCGACGTACGTCCCGGCGAAGTCCGTCACCGACCGGGCCACCTCGAGCGCGGCGTGCGGCGGGCAGACGGAGAGGATCACCCCGCTGCGGCGGGCGAGAGCCTCGACCGTGCCGGCGTCCTCGAGCTCCGCGGCCTCGGCGCGCGCCGCCGACGCCGGGCTCCGTCCCTCCGACGCCCACAGGACGGGGACGCCGCGGGCCCTCAGCGCCGCGCCGATCACCGCTCCCATCTCCCCGGGGTGCAGCAGGCCGACGGTGAGCTCAGGCACTAGACTGGCACCCTAACGATCGTTCGGTAGGAAACGCTACGCGTCCTAGTTAGACGGGAAAGCCATGACCGAGAGTGCCGGATCTTCACAGCGGACTCACAGCGCCAGCAGGACTTTCTCGAGTACGTCCAGTCCGGCGGGCAGGTCGAGACGACCGACTGGATGCCCGACGACTACCGGGCGAAGCTGATCAAGTTCATCGAGATGCACGGGAACTCCGAGCTCATGGGCGTCCTGCCCGAGCGCGAGTGGATCCTCCGTGCGCCGACGCTCCAGCGCAAGCTCGCGCTGACGGCGAAGGTGCAGGACGAGGTCGGCCACTCCCAGCTGATCTACCGCGTCGTCGAGGACCTCGGCAAGCCGCGGGAGCAGTGCCTCACCGACCTGATCTCGGGGAAGGCCAAGTTCCACAACGTCTTCCATTACCCGACGAAGACCTGGGGTGACGTCGGCGTGATCGCGTGGCTCGTCGATGCGGCGGCCATCATCAGCCAGAAGGCCCTCCTCAAGTGCTCCTATGCGCCGTATGCGCGGATCATGAAGAAGATCTGCTGGGAGGAGTCGTTCCACATCCTCCACGGCCGCGACGTGATCCTCACGCTGATGAACGGCACCGACGACCAGCGCGAGCTCGTCCAGGAGGCGGTCACCCGCTGGTGGGGCCCGCTGATGCAGTTCCACGGGAACCCGATCCCGAAGGACGAGGACCCGATGTACGTCTGGCGGATCAAGTCGCAGGGCAACGAGGAGGCGCGGCAGCAGTTCCTCGACGGCTACGTGCCCCAGATCTGGGAGCTCGGCCTGACCGTCCCCGACCCGAAGCTGCGCAAGAACGACGACGGCGTCTGGGAGTACACGGAGCCCGACTGGGACGAGCTCATGCACGTCGTCACCGGCCACGGCCCGAAGACACAGGACCGGCTCGACCTGCGTCGCAAGGCTCGCGAGAACTCCGCCTGGGTGCGCGAGGTCGTGCTCGCCGCGTAGCCACAGTGATCTACGAGGTCTTTCGCCAGGAACGCAAGGGCCAGCCGTTCCAGCATGCGGGATCGGTCGAGGCCGCAGACGACCAGTTCGCCGACGTCTACGCGCGCGAGCAGTACGGACGCCGTGGCGAGTCGACCGCGCTCTGGATCGTCGCGCGGTCGGCGGTGACGGAGATCCACGAGTTCGTCGACGAGCTCAATCGCAACTACCACCGGGTCGACGGGTATTCGTTGAAGGAGAAGCTCAAGGAGGCGCGTGAACGAGCAGGAACAGCAGCAGCTCCTGGAGATCGCTGACGACGAGCTGATCCTCGGCTGGCGCGACTCGGAGTGGACGGGGATCGCGCCGGTGCTCGAGGAGGACGTGGCGTTCTCGTCGATCGCGCAGAACGAGATCGGCCACGCCCGTGCGCTGTACGAGCTGGTCGCCCGCGAGCGCGGGACGACTGCCGACGAGCTCGCATTCGACCGCTCGCCGGACGAGTACCGCTGCTCGCCGCTGGTCGAGCTCCGACTGCTGGACTGGGAGAAGACGATCGCGCGGCACTACCTCTACGAGCAGGCGGACGCGAAGCGGCTCGAGTCGCTGAAGCAGTCCGACGACGCGGAGATCGCCGGCCTCGCGGGGAAGATCGACCGCGAGGAGGCGTACCACCGTATGCACGCGCAGATGTGGTTCGACCGCCTCCAGGACGAGCCCCGCTTCACGGCCGCGCTCGAGGAGCTCCAGCCGCTGCTGGACGGCGACCGGAGCGAGCATTCGCCGGCGCTGACCGAGCTCTGGGAGGAGATGACGATGGTGCGCCGGTCTCAGCCCGCGGGGACGAAGTGGTAACGGCCGCCGCGGTCTGGGAGGCGTTGGCGGAGATCCCCGACCCGGAGATCCCGACGATCTCGCTCGTCGACCTCGGCGTGATCAAGGACGTGGCCGTCGCGGACGGGAGCGTCCGGATCGAGTTCACCCCGACCTTCCTCGGGTGCCCGGCGCTGGAGGTGATGCGGGACGCGATGGCCGAGAAGGTGCGCGGACTCGGCGTTGAGCCGGACGTCCGGGTCGTCCTGGACGACTCGTGGTCGACGGACAAGATCACGCCCGCAGGCCGGGAGAAGCTGCGCGAGTCCGGCTTCGCTCCCCCGACTCCACGCAACCTCGGCGCACCGACGCTCGTCCAACTCGACTCGACCGCCTTCCGCTGCCCGTACTGCGGCTCCACGAAGACGAGGCTGGAGAACATCTTCGGCCCGACCCCGTGCCGGTCGCTGCGCTACTGCGACGAGTGCCGCCAGCCGTTCGAGCAGTTCAAGACGATCTAGTAGCTAGTCCGTAGCTAGCCAGGGGACTGCTGCTACGTGTCGCGGCGGACGAGAAGAACCGCAGCGACGGCGAGCGCTGTGGCGGCGTAGGCGCACAACAGGCCGAAGCCGACCCACGGGGACAGGTGGTTTCCGGCCGTCGTCGACATGATCGCCTCACCCGCCTGGAGCGGTAGATACGGCGACGCCGCGTTGTTCCAGGTTGTCGGCAAGACGTTCATCAGCGGCGGAAGGACGAACATGATCCCCGCGAAGGTCGCGATCCCACCGGCGGTGTTCCGCACGATCGCGCCGAGGCCGAGGCCGAACACGCCGACCACCGTCACGTACAGGGCGGCACCGATCACCGCGCGGGCCACTCCGGGAGCGGAGAAGGCGACGTTGATGTTGCGACCGGAGAAGATCCACTCGCCGACTGCGAACGCGATCAGCGTCGAGGGAACCATCAGGGCCAGCGTCACGAGCCCGAAGACGACGGCTTTGCCCCAGAGGACCGGCAGTCGCCGCGGGACGGCCGTCATGGAGGCGCGGATCATCCCCGTCGAGTACTCGGCGGTGATGACGAGCACACCGAGAACGCCGAGGGCGAGCTGTGCGAGCTGCACGCCGGCGAGATTGGGCTCGAGCGGATGGAAGTCCGCGCGATCCTGTGGGCTCAGGTGCGGCCAGTGGTGCGACACAACCGCGCACGCCAGCGCGGCGATCCCGATCGTGAAAGCAACGGCTGCGAAGAACGACCAGCGAGTCGAGCGCACGGACCACAACTTCGTCCACTCCGACAGGAAGACCCGTGGCTGGGTGACGCGACCCGCGCGTTCCAGACGAGGGAGCGGCGAGGCGGTGCTAACGGTGCTCATGCGGCGGCCTCGTCCTCGTCGCCGACCGCCGCGAGTGCCTTGTACTCGATCTCTTCGCGCGTGAGCGTCATGAACGCTTCCTCCAGC
Organism: uncultured Actinomycetes bacterium; assembly: GCA_963817105.1. Lineage (GTDB taxonomy): Bacteria > Actinomycetota > Thermoleophilia > Gaiellales > Gaiellaceae > 3-1-20CM-4-69-9. Next base: position 460,957 of record CAWFNA010000008.1, on the reverse strand, counting down.
GACGCCTGCTGCGGTGTGAGCTCGTGCACGGGGATCCCACGTGCGGCAGCCGCGTCGCCGATCTCCGCCGCCGTCAGGCCGGTCACCTCGAGCAGGCCGCCCTCGCCGGCGGGCGCCAACGTCACGCCCGGGCCCGACAACACGTCGGCCAGCTCCGTCGCGCACGGGGAACGGACGTGTACGACCTTCCCGGAAGCCTGGCGTACGAACTCGTCCACACGAATGTCGGTGATCAGCCGACCGCGTCCGATCACGATCACTTGCTCCGCGGTCAGCGCCATCTCGCTCATCAGATGCGAGGACACGAACACCGTTCGGCCCTCCGCAGCCAGCGTCTTGAGCAGGTTGCGGATCCAGTGAATGCCCTCCGGATCGAGCCCGTTGACTGGCTCGTCCAGAATCAACGTCGACGGATCCCCGAGCAGCGCGCTCGCGATCCCCAGGCGCTGGCCCATCCCGAGCGAGAACTGGCCGGCGCGCTGACGCGCCACGTCGTGCAGCCCGACCAGGTCGATCAGCTCCATCACACGCCGCCGCGGAATGCCGTGCGTCTGAGCTAGCGCGAGCAGGTGGTGATACGCGGACCGGCCGGAGTGCACCGACTTCGCCTCGAGCAGCGCACCGACCTCGTGCAGGGGCGCGGCATGATCGCGGTAGTGCTTGCCGTTGACGACCGCGTCACCCGAGGTCGGCGCATCGAGGCCGAGAATGAGCCGGATGGTCGTCGACTTCCCGGACCCGTTCGGCCCCAAGAACCCCGTCACGACACCGGGACGAACCGCGAACGTCAACTCATCGACCGCCCGCTTGCGGCCGTAGTCCTTGGTGAGGTTCCGGACCTCGATCATCCGCGCTCGCGATCACCCTAGCCCCCTCGTCCCGATGAGCTAGGCGGCTTAATCGAAAGGCAACATCGCCCTCGCAAACCTCGCGCCGACACTAGCTGGTAGCTCGACGCATCTGTGCCGAGAGCACCCTCGGGCCGGCACTGATTCCGGCCGCGGGGTGGGACGACCACACGATCGCGTCGAAGATCCGGACGAGGGAGCAGTGAATCCCGTCGTCCGCGAGTTGCTCTTGGATCACGCGAAGCGCCGCCAGGTTCCGACGACCCTCGCGTCGGGTCGCCTGCGTCAGGGCGACTGCGGTCGCAACGCGGGTCTCGTTCGCGCCCGCGTCGGGCACGCTCGCCCCGAGCATCTCGGCGACGAAGCGATCGAGCATCGGGAAGAGGCGTGGCCGTTTGAGATGCAGGAGCTTGGTCGCGACCGCCATGCCGCGGCCGGGGCCGATCGTCGCGCGTAGCGCGGCCGCGACAAGCGCGTCGCCGTCCACAGCCTTCCACCGTTTCTCGCCGAGCTCGAGGAGGTCGAGGTCAGGGCCGAGGGACGCCAGCCACGGCGCCTCGACGGCGATCAGCGGCGCCCAGGCCCTGTGCGGGCTTCGCGCCCGCGCGGTGCGGTTCAGCGCGATCACGTCGTCGAGCTCGATCCGGTCGGAATTGCCCGTGCCGGCGAGCGCGTCGAACGACGCCTCGCCCGAGTCTCCGGCGAAGAAGGCGTGCGCCAACCCGGCGCCGTCGACGACCAGCAGCTCGCCGTCGAGCCGCTCGATACGGAGCTCGAACTCCTGCGTCAGACCTGGCGGGCGATCTCGCCGGCGGCGCGCTCGCCCGACACGACGGCGCCGTCCATGAACCCCTGGTCGTCCGGCTCGGTGTGCTCGCCGGCGAAGTGGATGTTGCCCTCCTGGACGCCCTCGTAGCCGGCGAACGTCGTGATCTGGCCGGCACGCCAGAAGGAGTACGCGCCGAGATGCCACGGGTCGCGTGACCAGTGGTCCTCCCACGCAAGCCCGGAGCTCGCCGCCGCCTTCGTGCCCGGGTAGATCGGCTCGATCTGGTCGAGGAACCAGCGGACGTCGCGGCTCGGCGCGGGGCCGTGCGCCGCGCCCGTGAGAACGTTCTTCCCCGTCGACCCGCCGGGGTAGCCGAGCAGGATCGCTGGACCGCCCGTCGGGCCGAGCGGGACGGAGTCGTCCCAGGCGACGCAGAAGCCGAACCAGTCGGTGTAGGCCGTCCCCGCATAGCCGAGCGGGGGCCACGTCTTCCTCTGGACCTGGACGTGGATCTTCGCGCTCTGGCCCATCCCGAGCTTGTCGATCGCCTTGAGCTTGAGCGGCGACAGGCCCGCCTTCGCGAGGTCGACCCGCCGCAGCGCCGTGAACGGGAGCGCGAGCACGACGTGGTCGGCGCCGACCTGCACGGACTTCCCCCCGTGCTGGAAGGTCAGCGTGTAGCTCCCGTCCGAGCTTCGCTTCAGCGCGACGAGCTCGTAGCCCTGCTTGACGGTGCCGGAGGGAACCTGCGCGAGCATCCCGGAGATGAGCTGGTCGTTCCCGCCGACGACGTGGAACTTCTCGTCGTAGCCGGGCAGCGGGTCGAGCGAGCCCCGCGGGTTGAAGCCGGTCAGGTAGATCAGGTTCAGCGCGGGCTGGTCGCCCGGGTCCCCGCCGTACTCCGAGACCGCGTTTGCGAGCATCAGCCGGCCGAAGCGCGAGGACGAGCCGATCCCGACCTGGTCGAGCCACTCCGGCACGGTCGTGTTGTCGAGGCGTTTGCCCTCCGCCGTGAAGTCGTTGTAGAGCTGCGGGAAAGGGGCGTCCTTGACCGCCTGGTGGAAGGCGGGGAAGCCGATCGAGCCCCAGTCGGCGTTCGCCTCGTCGTAGGTGTACGGCTTCCCGTCGAACCAGAAGATCTCGTCGAGCTTCGGGAAGATCGCCGCCGTTGACGACCTCGAGCTCGAGGCCGAGCGACGTCGCGAGGTCGCGGATCGCGTGCTGGTCGTGGTTGATGAACGCGCCGCCGTGCTCGCCGATCAGGCCGTGGTCGAAGAAGCCGCGCAGGCTCCAGCAGCGGCCGCCGAGGTGGGTCGTGTCCGCCTCGTAGACCGTGGTCGCGATCGGCTTGTTGCGGCCGGCGAGCTTGTGCGCGGCGCGGAGGCCCGCGAGCCCCGAGCCGACGATCACGACCCGCGGCGCGGTGGCGGCGGAGCCGAAGCTCGGACGCCAGGCGCCGACGGCCGCTACGCCTGCGCCGGTCGCGGCGGCTCTTCGGACGAACGTGCCGCGGGTCATCCGCTCCGCCTCTCGCTCGCGCTCGAGCTCTCGCGCTCGCCGTGCACGTCCTCGCCGCCGCTCGACCTCGCCGAGCACCTCGTCGACCGGGATGCAGCGACGCTCGGCCTCGGTGTGCGCCGCGAAGAGCTCCCGCATCAGGCGGGTCAGCGGCGAGTACGTCAGCGACTTCCGCATCGCTGCGACCCTACTTCGGCCGTGGAAGGCGTGCGCCGGCTCAGTCGTCCGGGAGCAGCTCGCGCGCCGCTTCGAGGTCGTCCTCGTGGACGAGCACCTCGGTCGGCCCCGCCATCCCCACGCCGCCGCCGAACGTGCCCGCTCCGGCGGACAGGTCGCTGCGGCGGAGCGAGCACTCGATCCCGTTCGCCTGCAGCAGGCCGCCCAGCGTCTCCGCCTCCAGCTCGTTCGGGACGACGGTGAGGGTCACCCAGTCCACGTTCAGGCCACCTGCGGGCTGTCGGCCTCGGCGGTAGCACTCGCGACGAGGTGGAAGTACGCCGTCGTCAACGTCGCGGCGACGAAGGGGATCGTCAGGCTGTGGACCACGAGCGAGCCGAGCCAGCCCTCGAGAAACGCGGGCAGAGGCGTGAAGACGAGGCGGATGACGGCCGAGACGACGCCGACGATCAGGACCGTGACGACGACGAGCCCGAACACGTTCCAGCCGTTGCCGCGGACGATCTCCCGCGAGCGGGTGAAGGCCTCGCCGACCTTGCGGCGCTCGAGCACGATCACCGGGATCAGCATCGACCAGATCGTCAGCAGGTAGAGGCCGGGCACGATCAGGAGCACCAGTCCGAAGCCGATGCCGATCGCGGCCAGCAGACCGGCCCCGATCGCCGTCGGCAGCTGCGGCTGCACCGACTTGAAGGTCTCGCCGATCGAGCGGTCGGCACGCCCGTCGCGGACGTCGTTCACCGTCTCGACGAGCGTGGTCTGGACCCAGAAGTAGCCGACCACGGTAACCGTCGCCGCGACGAGCGCCCAGAAGAGCCCAGCAGTGATCCCGCCGCCCGCCGCGTACCCGGCGACCCCGGAGAGGAGGTCGAGCACGACGAAGACGAGCAGCGCCGTCAGGAAGAAACGGCCGAGGAAGCGCTTGTACAGAGCCCACGCCTCGCCGAGGACGTCGCCGATCACGATGCAGACCTTACGCTCTGGCGGTGGCTCGACACGTCGTCCTCCTCCGCGGGGTCAACATCGGCTCGCGCAACCGTGTCGCCATGCCGAAGCTGCGTGAGCTGCTGGAAGAAGCCGGCTTCGAGGAGGTGGGCACGTACCTCCAGAGCGGAAACGTCGTGCTGACGAGCACGTCGTCGGCCAAGCAGGTGGCGGGGAAGTGCAAGCGCGTGATCGCGGACGGCTTCGGGGTCCACATCGAGGTCGTCACGCGGACGCGCTCCGACCTGGTGAAGGTCGTGGAGCGGAATCCGCTCGGCCGCGTCGCGAAGGATCCGAAGCGCTACCAGGTCAGCTTCCTGGCCGGACGGCCGCCGAGCGGGCTGGCCGCCAAGCTCGAGGCCGCGGCTGCGGAGAGTGAGCGCTTCGAGATCAGCGGCCGTGAGATCTACGCATGGCACCCCGATGGCGTCGCGCGGTCGAAGCTCTCGGCGCTGCTCGCGGGGAAGCAGCTGGGCGTCACCGCAACCGCGCGCAACTGGACGACCGTGACGAAGCTGCTCGAGCTGGCGGGCTAGGGGCGCCTGCCCCAGGCACCGACGACCCCGGGCGCCAGGAGCACCGCATCGGCGGCACGCAGCTCGTCCGCGACCCGCTGCTCGAGCGTCGCCAGGCCGAGCTCCTCCTCGGTCGCGATCCGCCCGGCGACGATCGCGTCCGAGAGGGAGCGGACGACACCGGCCACGAACGCCGGACCGACGGGATCGTCCGGCGCGAGATACGCCTGGACGCCGAAGGTCTCCACATCCACGAGACCGGCCTCGCGGAGGATCGGCCCGAGCCGCGCCCCGACCCTCGGCGCCGCGCCCGCCGTCCGGAAGGCCGCCTCGATCCAGCCGACTGCCGTCCTCGCGAGGGGTAGCTCCGGCTCCGTGCGCGACGTCCCGATGTCGTAGTCGATCGCGAGTGCGAGACCGCCGGGCCGAAGTGCCTCGGCGTGGTGACGGAGAACGTCGACGGCATCGGGCAGGTGGAACAGGATCAGCCGCCCTACCACGGCATCGAAGTGCCCTTCCGGCCTGTAGCTCCGTACGTCGGCTTCCAGGAAGCGGACGTTCTCGATGCCCGCGGCGCGGCGGCGGTGCTCGGCGAGCTCGAGCAGCGGCACCGCCTGGTCGATCCCGATCACCGATCCCTCCGGCCCCACGAGCTCCGCGACCTGGAACGCGACGTGCCCCAGCCCGCTGCCGAGATCGAGGACACGCATCCCGGGCGCGATCCCGCCCGCCCGCAGGAGGATCCCGGTCGCGCGGGCGATCGTGGCGGCCTGGCCGTCTAGCCGCGCGATCTCGGCCTCTCCTGCGCCGAGGACGTAGCGCGGCGGCTGTGAGCTCACCCCTCGCCTGCGGCCGGCGGCGTCGTCCCGTCGGCGTGCTCGAGCGCCCAGTCGAGCGAATGGTCGGCGATCTCCTCCCACCCGTCCATCCCGGCCATGAAGTGCGTCCGGCCCGCGTACTCCTTCGACTCGGTGGCGGACGATGCGCGACCCTGGAGCTTCAGGAGCTTCTTGTTCAGCGCCGGCGGGCTGATGTGGTCCTGCTCGCCGACGATCAGCAGGAGCGGCGCCCGCCGCGGATTGTCGAAGTCGACGCCTGCGGGCGAGTTGCGGCTCAGCCCCGCGTACGCCGCCTCGAAGAACGCGCGATTCGTCCCGGGGATGTACTGCTCGTCGTAGATCGCGTCCGACTCCGCCTGCGTGAGCGTGTTCGTGAACCGCCAGCGGAACTGCTCTCGCGTGAGCGGCGCGAGGCCGTTGCGATCGAACGGGTTCTTGAGACCGGGGAGGCCCGACCGAAGCGTCGACGGCGGCAGCAGGAGGATCCCCTTCGGCGGGGCGGTCCCGATCGCAACTCCCGCGGTCCCGAGCCCGCGGTCGAGCAGCAGCTGCGTGAAGAGCCCGCCGAACGAGTGGCCGATGATGACCGGCGGCCCGTCGAGCTCCCGGATGACCCGCTCGTAGTGGTCGACGATCGTGCCGATGCCCAGGCCGCGGAGCGGCGACGGGTCGCGGCGGACCTGCTCCGGATCCTCGATCCCCGGCCAGCCCGGCGCGATCGCACGGTGCCCGCGTTCCGTGTACCGGTCGACCCACGGCTTCCAGCTGTGCGGCGTCATCCACATGCCGTGGATGAGCACGATCGTCGCATCGGCCATGGTGGGCGTTATCGCAGAAACCGCCGGCCTACGCGGCCGGAAGACGGATCGAGACGTCCGCACCGCCGCCCGGCCGGTTGGTAACGCGAACCTCGCCGCCGTGGGCGCGCGCGATCGTCTCGACGATGGCGAGCCCGAGGCCGCTTCCCCCGGCGGAGCAGTCGTCCGCCCGGCTGAAGCGCTCCAGCGCATGCGCGACGAAGGAGTCGGGGAACCCCGGCCCTTCGTCCGTGACGTGCAGCTCGACGAAGCCGTCGTCCGGATATGCGACGAGCGAGATCTGCCCGCCCCCGTGGCGGAACGCGTTCTCGACGAGGCTGCTCAGCGCCTGCTCGAGCCGCAGGCGGTCGGCCGTGACAACCAGGGGCCGCGCCTTGTCGGCGGCGACGCGGCGACCCTCCTGCTCCGCACGCGTGGCGAAGCTGCGCACGACGCTGTCGAATGCGTCGAGGACGTCGACCCGTTCCGGCTTGAGCGGAACCCGGCCCTGCTCGGCGCCTGCGAGCAGCAGCAGGTCGTCGGCGAGCCGCGCCAGCCGGTCGGTGCTCGCCGCCGCCGAGCGCACCGTCTCCTCCAGCTCCGCCGCCGACCGCGCCCGGCCGGCGCCGAGCTCGAGCTCGGTCTTCAGCAGCGCAAGCGGAGTTCGAAGCTCGTGGCTCGCGTCGGCGACGAAGCGACGCTCGCGGGCGAGACCCTCCTCGAGCCGGGCGAGCATCGCGTTCAGCGTCTCGCCCAGCAGCGCGACCTCGTCGCGTGCCGGCGGCACGGGCAGGCGTTCGTCGAGCGACGAGCTCGTGATCTCCGCCGCGCGTCGGCGCATCGCCTCGATGGGACGGAGAGCCGCGCCGGCGAGCGCGTAGCCGCCGAGCGACGCGAGGAGCAACGCCAGCGGCCCGCCGATCAGGAAGGCGTTCCGGAGGGAGCGCAGCGTTTCCGCGCGGTTCTCTCGCGTCGTCCCCACGACGAGAACCAGTCGACGGCCCGACCGCTCGACCGGAAGCGCCAGCAGCCGGGCAGGCTCGTCCAGCCCTGGCACGGTCTCGCGGTCGGCGAAGACCGTGCCGCCTCGGGCTCGACGCAATTGCGCCGTCGTCAAGAGGTTCCTGCGGCCGATGGGTGCCGTGGCGTCCACGACCAGGCCGCGGGACGAGAGAAGCTCGGCGAACGACTCCCCCTCCTCGACGAGCGACCCCGTCGTCGAAGCCACCGTCCCGCGGTGCCGAACGAGCGCGGAGAGATCCTGGGCCCGCGCACGGAGCTCCTGGTCGAGTGAGCCGGCGAGATCGGACGCGACCCGCTCGTAGACGAACAGAGCGGCCCCGCCGAGCACGATCGCCATCGCCAGCGCGAACACGAGCGCGAGCCGGACGCGAATCGGGATCCGCGTCACGATCCGTCCGCCGCGCGCAGCCGGTAGCCGGCGCCCCGGACCGTCTCGATCGACTCGACGCCGAAGGGCCGGTCGACCTTCTCGCGGAGATACCGGACGTAGACGTCGACGACGTTGGAGCGGTTCTCGTAGGCGAAGTCCCACGCGTGCTCGAGCAGCTGCAGCCTCGAGAGCACCTGCCCAGGGCGCCGCATGAACGTCTCCAGCAGTGCGAACTCCTTCGGCGAGAGCTCGACCTCGGTGTCGCCGCGCCAGGTGCGACGAGCAGCCGGATCGAGACGGAGGTCGCCGACGACCAGCTCGGTAGGCCGCTCGATCCCGCCGCGCCGGGCGAGCGCCCGCAGCCGGGCGAGCAGCTCCGCGAGGGAGAACGGCTTCGTCAGGTAGTCGTCGGCCCCGGCGTCGAGGCCGGAGACGCGATCCGCGACCGAGTCCCGCGCCGTCAGCATGAGCACGGGCGTCCACACGCCCTCGTTTCGCAACCGTCGGCACGTCTCGAAGCCGCTCAGGCCCGGCAGCATCACGTCGAGCACGATCGCCTCGTACGGATGCGCCCCCGCCATCCAGACGGCGTCCTCCCCGGTCGCGGCGACGTCGGCCGCATGCCCTTCCTCGACGAGCCCGCGCCGGATGAGACCGGCCATCTTCGGTTCGTCCTCGACGATCAGGACGCGCACACCTCCAATCTTCCCGCTTCGTGATGAGAGAAAGATGAGAGGCGCCGCAGCCGCTCTCACGACCGTCTCACGTGCCGTTCCTAGGTTCCGGGGAACGGACCGAAAGGAGCAGCATGCGCAGACGTCTCATCCTCGTCCTCACCGCCCTCGCGGCGATCGTCCTCGCCGCCGGTGCTGCATTCGCAACCGGCGGCGGATCCGGCTTGATCTGGGACGACGGCCACTACACGAAGCCGGGCACGCTCGACGACGGCAAGAGCCTCCTGCCCCAAACGACGGTCTCGCTGTCGCAGGCCGTGGCAACGGCCAGGCGGGCAGCGGCCGGCTCGGTCGGGCAGGTCGACCTCGAGCGCCACGACTCGCGGATCGTCTACATGGTCGACGTCGGTAGCCAGGAAGTCCGGGTGGACGCGACCGACGGAAGCGTCGTCGCGGTCAGCCCGAGAGGCTGAGCCGTGCGCCGAGTCGTACTCCTCGTCATGGCGGTCGGCCTCGGTGTCGCGGGCGCGGCCGACGCACGGCCGCACCGCTTCGTCCATGGAATCGACAATCCGTGGCTCCCGTTCCGTCCCGGCACGGTGTTCGTCTACCGCGGCGCCAAGGACGGGAAGGCTGCGAGGGACGTGGTGACGGTGACGGCCCGCACGAGGAACATCGACGGCGTCCGCTGCGTCGCGGTGGACGACCGGCTCTACCTCGGGGGCAAGCTCGAGGAGCGGACGACCGACTGGTACGCGCAGGACAGCGCCGGCAACGTCTGGTACTTCGGCGAGGCGACGGCGGAGCTCGACTCGGCCGGCCGCGTGACCAGCACCGAGGGCTCGTGGCGAGCAGGCGTGAACGGCGCCCAGGCAGGCATCGTCATGCCCGCCCGCCCGCGGGTCGGCCAGTCGTTCCGGCAGGAGTTCTACAAGGGGCACGCTGAGGATCACTTCCAGGTGCTGGACACGTCGGCGTCCGTCCGGGTCCCGTACACCACGTCGCGGCGCGCACTGCTGACGAAAGAGTGGACGCCGCTCGAGCCGGACGTGATCGACCACAAGGTCTACGTCCGCGGCATCGGGCTGGTGAAGGAGCAGACCGTGAAGGGCGGCGACGAACGGGCCGTGCTCGTCGAGGTCCGGCACGGTTAAGCTGGCTCGGTGTCCGAGATCAGCATCTACTACTGCCCTGTCTGAAGCGGTTACGACCGCCGGGCTGCGAGTCTCGCGGCCGAGATCAACGAGAGCACGCAGCACCAGGCCTCGGCCGTCGAGGGCGAGACCAGCCAGTTCGACGTGGTCGTGGACGGCGAGGTCGTGTTCTCGAAGCAGCGTGAGGGCCGGTTCCCGGAACACGAGGAGATCCTCGGCGCACTGAAATAGCCTTCGTGCTCTTACGGCACCGCCTACTGCGCGACCTGCGGCTCGACCGGCGGCTGATCCTCCACGACGGGACGGGGGCGGGGCGCCAGCCGTGGGTAGAGCGGCGTGACCAGGAGGAGGTAGGCGATCGTCTCGGCCGCGTAGCGAAGACAGAAGGCGCTCAACTCGCGCAGCCCCGCCGTCGTCCGACCGAGAATGAGCGCGACGAACCACGCAGCGACGGCCGAGCACAGGTGGACGACGGCCAGGACGCTCGCCAGGACGAGCGGGGGCACGGCCAGCACCAGGCGCAGGAGCACCGTCCACCGCCGCTGCCGCTCCCGTGGGGCCTCGAGCTGGACGGGGTGGCGCAGGCGCCGGCGCGGCCACGGGTAGCGGTCGCTGACGAGGGTCGCCCACGCGTCGACCTGGGCGAGGTAGCCGAGGGCGGCGCGCAGCGTTCGGTGGAGGAAGTCCGGGACGTGCCCGCGGATCAACGCCGCGACCCAGGCGAACGGCGCCACGACGAGGGCGATCAGGGCCCAGACCGCCGCGACGAGGGCGACGGGGATCAACAGGAGAAGGCGCAGGAAAACCGCGAGCCGCCGGCGTCCGAGCTCGAGATCTTCCGTCAGCCGCACTCGGCTACGGTAGCGCTGTGTTCCGCGGGCTTCTCGCCCTCCCCCTGCTGCTCGCGTTCGCGTGCGGCTGCGGGAGCAGCGGTGAGAAGCGCCTGTCGAAGACCGAGTTCGCCCAGCGGGCCGACGCCGTCTGCCGCCGCACGAACCAGCTGACCAGTCCGGCGACGACGCCGACCTCGATGCCGGCGCTCGCCCGCCTCGCCGAGCAGAGCCTGCCGCCCCTCGACCGGGCGCTGCGCGACCTCCGCGCCCTGCGGCCGCCGGTCGAGGAGGAGCCGACCGTGCGCGCCTGGCTCCGGCAGCTGCGCGTCCTGCGCGGGGACGCCGCCCGGATCCGCGACCGGGCTCGCGCGAACGACGCGCGCGGCGTCCGCACCGTCGCGCTCGCCGCCGACCTCGTCAACCAGCGGTTCCACGAGCTCGCGACGCAGCTTGGGATGCGGGTGTGTAACCGGGACTAGGAGGCTCTGGCGAAATACGGCTGAGTCGTCGGCCCGCGCTGCTCGCCCGAGGCCGCGTCCTCAGTCACGCCCATAGCTACGGCTATGGGCGCTCCCTGCGTCCTTGCCTCGAAACGACCATCGCACCCCGACGACGAGCAGCATTCCGCCAGACCCTCCTAGCGCCCGACGAATCGCGGCTGCCGCTTCTCGAGGAACGCGGCGACGCCCTCGCGGAAGTCCTCGGTCTGGACGGCGGCGGACTGGAGCTGCGCCTCGCGCTCCAGCTGGTCCTCGAGCGACGAGGTCGGCGCCGCGTCGAAGAGCCGCTTTGTCATCCCGATCCCGCGGGTCGGCAGGGCGGCCAGCTCGGCGGCGAGCTCGGCGGCCCGCGACGGGAGCGCGTCGGCCGCGACGACCTCCGACACGAGCCCCCACGCGTGGGCATCCTCCGCGGTCAACCGCCGCCCCGAGCTCATCCACTCGAACGCCCGCGCCGGCCCGAGCAGCCGCGCGATGAAGTACGAGCCGCCGGAGTCCGGCACGAGGCCGATGTTCACGAACGCCGGCACGAAGCTGGCTGCGTCGGCCGCGATCCGGATGTCGCAGGCGCACGCGAGCGACAGTCCGGCGCCAGCAGCGGGCCCGTTCACGGCGGCGATCACCGGCTTCTCCAGGCCGCGGATGGCGCGGATGTTCGGGTGGTAGGTCGAGCGAAGGCGATCGGCGATGTCGCCGGTAGCGTCCTGGAACTCGGTCAGGTCCTGGCCGACGCAGAACCCCCGTCCCGCGCCGGTGATGACGACGGCCCGAACCTCCGCGTCGCGCGCGTCCTTCAGCGCCGTCCCGAGCGCCTTGTGGACGGCCGCCGAGAGCGCGTTGAGCACGTCCGGGCGGTTGAGCGTGATCGTGAGGACGGCGCCGTCGCGGCTCGTCTCGACCTCGGGCATGGATGGACTTTTGCAGACGCGACGCAGCCCCGCGGGCCATTGCTAGCTTGGCCCGCATGACCCTCTCGGCGATCGACGGCATCCTCGGGCCCGGGCAGCCGGCGTCGGCGGGCGAGCCGCTCCCGGACGACGAGGCGCTCGACGCCTACTCCCGCGCGGTCACGACCGTGGCGGAGCGGCTGTCGCCGAGCGTGGGCAGCCTGCGCGTCTCCCGCCGGGTGCGGGGCGGCCGGCGCCTCGACGGCGGCGGCAGCTCGGTCGTGATCACGCCGGACGGATTCATGCTCACGTCGGCCCACGTCATGCAACGGACGGACGGCTCCGGGCGGGCGTCGTTCGTGGACGGGCGGGAGCTCGACTTCGAGATCGTCGGCTCCGACGCCCTCTCCGACCTCGCCGTCCTGCGCGCCGACGCGGCCGACCTCACGGCGGCGGAGCTGGGCGACGCGGAGCGGCTGCGCGTCGGCCAGCTCGTCGTCGCGATCGGGAACCCGCACGGCTTCGCGGGCTCGGTGACGGCCGGCGTCGTCTCCGCGCTCGGCCGCTCGCTGCCGACGCGCTCCGGCGCCAACGCCCGCGTCGTCGACAACGTGATCCAGACCGACGCGGCCCTCAACCCGGGCAACTCCGGCGGCGCGCTCGCGGACGGCCTCGGCCGGGTCGTCGGGATCAACACGGCGGTCGCGGGGGTCGGTCTCGGGCTCGCCGTGCCGATCAACGCGGCGACGCGCCGCATCGTCGCCGCGCTGATGACCGAGGGCCGGTTCCGGCGCGCGTATCTCGGGATCGCCGGGGGGCCCCGGCCGTTGCCGCCCCGGCTCGCGCGCGAGCTGGGGCAGGAGAGCGGCGTCGAGGTCGTCGACGTGGTCGAGGACGGCCCGGCCGCGATCGCCGGGCTCCGGTCGGAGGACCTGATCGTCGCAGTCGACGGGACGCGCATCGCGGGCGTGGACGACCTGCACAAGCTGATGGTCGGCGACGCGATCGGCCGCTCGATCCGCCTCGACGTCATCCGCGAGGGCCGCCGCCTCGACGTCGACCTCGTCCCCGCGGAGCTGGAGGGCTAGGGGGCCGTCCGGCGACCGCCGGCCTCGAGGCGCGCGATCAGTGCTCCGACGGCCTCCAGCGCCTCGTAGTGCGGCGCGTCCCGCTCGGACACGCCCGCCAGGATCTCGACCTCGGCTCCCTGGAACATGTTCACGACGAGCGTCGCGAGCGCACGTGGCGACATCGGCACCGCAACGCCGACGGACGTGGCCCAGTCCTCGACGACGCGCTCGAGCAGGAGTCGCCAGGCTGCGGACGCGTCCCGCCACCGTTGCGCGAGATCCTCGTCTGTGAGGCCGGCCGCCCAGAGCTCCCAGAGAATCCGGACGTAGCCGGAGCGGACGTCCTCGTGGAGGTAGGTGCACGCGGTCCGCCACTTCTCGGCCAGCGGCTCCTCCTTCGCGTAGAGCTTGCGCTGGCGCTCGAGCAGCTGCTCGTTCTCGTACTCGAGGACTGCGGCGAGCAGGCCTCGTTTGCCGCCGAAGTGGTAGTGCACGAGTGACAGCCGAACGCCCGCTCGATCTGCGACCGCGCGTGTCGAGGCGCCGCTGTAGCCGTCCGCAGCAAGCACCTCTCGGGCCGCGGCGAGGATCTGGCTTCGCGTCGCGGCGCCGCGAGCGACCCGCTGGTCGCCCGCCTTCGCCGGGCTTGACATGCTCCTACCGTATCACCTATCTTGGTCGGTCACTCGACCAAGTTCATCAGATGCTGAGAGCCAGAGATCCGGACAAGACAGGCTTCATCGAGCGGGACGGCATTCGTGTCCACTGGGAGCTCCTGGGCGACGGCGAGCAGACCGTCCTCTTCCTGCCGACGTGGTCGCTCTTCCACTCGCGCCACTGGAAGATGCAGCTGCCGTACTTCGCCCGGCACTTCCGGGTGCTGACGTTCGACGGGCGCGGCAACGGCAGGTCCGACCGACCGCTCGACGAGGCCGCGTACGCCGAGACCGAGTTCGCCGCCGATGCTCTCGCCGTGCTCGACGCGACCGGCGACCGAGCGCGCCGCGATCGTCGGCTTCTCGCTCGGCGGCCAGCGCGGGCTCCTGCTCGCGGCCGACCACGCCGACCGCGTTTCGCGCGCGGCGTTCATCGGCCCGTCCCTGCCGATCGCGCCGCCGCACTCGTTCCGCGTGCTGACGGAGTTCGACGTCGAGCTCGACACCGACGAAGGGTGGGCGAAGTACAACCGCCACTACTGGCTGCGCGACTACCCCGGCTTCGTGGAGTTCTTCGTCACGGAGATGTTCAGGGAGCCGCACTCGACGAAGCAGATCGAGGACGGCATGAAATGGGGGCTGGAGACCACGCCCGAGGTCCTGCTCGCCACGCAGAAGGGACCGGGGATCGCCGACGAGGCGGAGGCGCGCGAGCTCGCCTCCCGTGTCCGCTGTCCCGTGCTCGTCATCCACGGGGACAAGGACCAGCAGTCGCCGCACGCACGCGGCGCGGCGCTCGCGGAGGCGACCGGCGGCACGCTCGTCACGCTCGAAGGGTCGGCACACGCGCCGCACATGCGCGACCCTGTCAAGGTCAATCTGCTCCTGCGCGAGTTTCTCGGCGAAGGCGAGCGCCCGAAGCAGCGCACGATCCAGCGGGCGATGCGAAGGCGTCATCCGCGCGCGCTCTACGTCTCCAGCCCGATCGGGCTCGGACACGCGCAGCGTGACCTCGCGATCGCCCGCGAGCTGAGGAAGCTGCAACCGGACCTCGAGATCGTCTGGCTCGCGCAGCACCCGGTCACGCAGGTGCTCGAGGCGGCCGGGGAGAGTGTGCATCCCGGCCTCCAGGGAGATGGCGAACGAGTCGGCGCACATCGAGTCCGAGATGGGCGAGCACGACCTGCACGTCTTCCAGGCCTGGCGCGAGATGGACGAGATCCTGCTCGCGAACTTCATGCTCTTCCACGACGTCGTCCGCGACGATCACTACGACCTCTGGCTCGGGGACGAGTCGTGGGAGCTCGACTACTACCTCCACGAGAATCCCGAGCTGAAGGCGGCGCCCTACGTCTTCATGACCGACTTCGTCGGCTGGCTGCCGATGGACGACTCGGACGGAGTCGCGCGAGGCGTTCGTCGCCGCCGACTACAACCACGAGAACATCCGCCACATCGAGCGCTTCCCGTACGTGCGGGACGCGGCGGTGTTCGTGGGCTGCGAAGGACGACGTCGTGCCGCGCCACTTCGGCCCGGAGCTGCCGTTCATGCCGGACTGGATCGAGCGGCACTTCGACTTCCCGGGCTACGTCCTGCCGTTCGACCCGGCCGAGCTCGCCGACACGGAGCGGATCCGGCGCGAGCTCGGGCACGACCCGAACCGGCCGCTGATCGTGGCGAGCGTCGGCGGGTCGGGCGTCGGCGTGCACCTGCTGCGCCGGGTCGCCGCCGCCTTCGCAGAGCTGCGGAAGGACGTCCCCGAGGCCCGGCTGCTGCTCGTCTGTGGGCCGCGCATCGATCCGCGGCAGATCGAGCCGGTCGAGGGCATGACCGCGGTCGGCTACGTCCACGACCTCTTCCGCACCCTTGCTTCCTGCGATCTCGCGGTCGTCCAGGGAGGTCTGACGACGACGATGGAGCTCGTCGCCAACCGCCGTCCGTTCATCTACATCCCGCTCAGGAACCACTTCGAGCAGAACCACCACGTCGTCCACCGGCTCCGGCGATACGGGGCGCCCGAGCCGACGTTCTACGACGAGGCGACGCCGACCCTGCTCGCTGCGCAGATGCTCGACCGACTCGGCGCTGCCGTCGAGTACGAGCCGGTCGAGGCCGGCGGCGCCGCCGCGGCGGCCGAGCTGATCGCGCCGCTCCTCGACGAGCGCAAGGGCACACGACCCCGCATAGCCGTCACGTCCTAAAGGAGGTTCCACATGTCGCACCAGAAGCCGGCCTCGTTTCACTCCTCCCCGAGTGAGGCGATGCAGGCCGCGCCGGAGGAGTTTCTCTACCTCGCCTGCCTGCACGAGGGCACCGGCGTCGAGAAACCCGACTTCATCGCGGTCGTCGACGCTGAGAACGGCGACATCGTCCACGAGCTGCCGATGCCGAACGTCGGCGACGAGCTCCACCACTTCGGCTGGAACCGTTGCAGCTCGGCCTGCCACGGTCCCGACCGCTCACACCTGATCGTGCCCGGCTTCCGGTCGTCCCGGTTCCACTTCGTCAACGTGGAGGACGACCCGCGGAAGCCGTACATCGAGAAGGTGATCGAGCCAGAGGAAGTCGTGGCCAAGACGGGCTACACGCGCCCGCACACGGTCCACTGCATGCCGGGCGACAACATCGTCGTGTCGATGCTCGGCGACGCCGACGGGAACGGCGCCGGCGGCTTCGCTGTGCTCGACGCGAAGACGTTCGAGGTCAAGGGCCGTTGGGAGAACGGCGGCGAGACGCCGCGGTTCAACTACGACTTCTGGTACCAGCCGCGGCAGAACATGCTCGTCTCATCCGAGTTCGGCGAGCCGAATGCGTACGAGGGCGGGTTCAACCCCGACGACGTCGCCGCGGGCCGCTACGGCAGCCGCCTCCATTTCTGGGATCTGGAGAAGCGGACGCTCGAGCAGAGCGTCGACCTCGGCGAGACCGGCCTCATCCCGCTCGAGATCCGCTGGCAGCACGACCCCGACTCGGCTCAGGGCTTCGCCGGCGCGGCGCTCTCGAGCACCATGTGGCACATCCGCCGGAACGGCGGCTGGGCCGCCGATCAGGTGATCGCCGTCGAGAGCGTCGAGCAGGAAGGTTGGCCGTTCCCGGTGCCGGGTCTGATCACCGACCTGGTGCTGTCGATGGACGACCGCTTCCTCTACTTCGCCAACTGGCTCCACGGCGACGTGCGCCAGTACGACGTCTCCGACCCGGCCAACCCGAAGCTGACCGGGCAGCTCTGGCTCGGCGGCGTGATCGGGAAGCCGAGCGACGGGCCGCGCGAGCTCGGCGGCGGGCCGAACATGATCCAGCTGTCGTACGACGGCCGGCGGCTGTACGTGTCGAACTCGCTCTACTCGACCTGGGACAACCAGTTCTATCCCGACATGCGCTCGTGGCTGCTGCGAATCAACTGCAACCCGGACGGCGGGATGGAGCTCGACCCGGACTTCTTCGTCGACTTCTACGACCGGCCGGGCGGGCCCGCGCGGGCGCACGAGGTGCGGCTCCAGGGCGGCGACTGCACGACGGAGATCTTCCAGTGATCGTCGCGCACATCCTCGGGATCCCGGTCGAGGAGACCTTCCTCCAGGTCGTGCCGGTCGGCGCGACGGTGGTGACGGCGTTCGCCGTCGTCGGCCGGGCGAGATTGAAGGAGACCTTCGGCGTACGCTTCCGACGTGGAGGTCGAGCGGCGAGAGACTGAGAGCGGGAGCTGGACGGTCGCGCGGCGGGCGATTGCGCCCGCCCTGCGGCCGTTCGTGCTCACGGCGCTGGAGGGCTGGGAGCAGTCCCGGGGGACGACGACGGCCCTGCGCGAGGTGCCGTTTCCCGGCGTGCCCTTGATCCTCAACCTCGGCGCGCCGTGGGAGGTCGAGGATCCGGGCGCACCGACGGAGAGGCGGGACTCGTTCATGGCGGGCCTGCATGTCGCGCCGTCCGTCGTGCGCGCGTCGGCCCCGGCGTGGGCGTGCATCGAGCTTCGGCTGACGCCGCTCGGCGCTCACCGGATCCTCGGCTTGCCGATGCACGAGCTCGCCAACCGGACCGTCGAGCTCGACGACCTCCTTTCTCGCGGGCACGAGCTGCCGGAGCGGCTCCGAGAGGCGCCGTCGTGGGCCGAGCGCTTCGATCTGGTCGAGGCCTTCCTCGCCCGCCGTCTAGGCGAGGCGTCCCCGCCCTCCCCCGGGGTCGAATGGTCGTGGCAGCGGCTGCGCCGCTCGGGCGGCCGCGTCTCGATCGGCGCGCTCGCGGCGGAGCTCGGCTGGAGCCACCGCCGGTTGATCGCCCGCTTCCGCGAGCAGGTCGGGCTCGCTCCGAAGGCGGCTGCGCGCGTGCTCCGGTTCGACCGAGCCGTCGCAGCGCTCGACTCGCCCGCGACGCCTGGGCTGGCCGAGGTCGCGTTCGACTGCGGGTACTTCGACCAGGCCCACCTGAACCGCGAGTTCCGCGAGCTCGCCGGCACGACGCCGACTGTGTTCCTGGGGTCGCGGCTCGACTCCGGCGGAGTCGCCGCCTAGGTCAATTCCGTCCAAGACAGCGGTCCACGACCGTCGTAGGCTGGGCGCATCCGAGCAGAAGGAGGAACCGATGAGCTACCCGACAGTCTTCCCCACCTTGAACTACGACGACGCACCCGCCGCGCTCGACTTCATCGTCGAGGCATTCGGCGCGGAGCGCCACGCCGTGTATTTCGGCGACGACGGCGGCATTCAGCACGCCGAGGTCCGCTTCGGCAACGGCATCGTCATGATCGGCCCGGCGAGTGAGGAGTACGCCGCAACGCGCGGCCGCTCCGGCGGCGTCTGCGTCGTGATTGCCGACCCGGATGCGCACCACGACCGGGCCAAGGCGGCTGGAGCCGAGATCACGCGCGCGCTCCAGGACACCCACTACGGCTCGCGCGACTACACCGCCAAGGATCCCGAGGGAAACAGCTGGTACTTCAGCACCTACCAGCCGTTCACGTACGACCCGGAGGCCGCGACGGCAAAGGCGACGGCCTAGCGGCCCTTGAAGTCCGGAGGACGCTTCTCGAGGAAGGCGTTCAGGCCTTCCTCGGCGTCCTCGGACGCCCGCGCCAGGTAGAACGCGCGCCGCTCGAGGTCGAGGCCCGCCGACAGCGGCACCTCGAACGCCTTGTCGATCGCCTCCTTGGCGAGCCGGACCGACACGGGCCCCTTGGCGGCGATCTCCCGGGCGGCGCGCTTCGCCTCCGCGAGCCACGCCTCCTTGACGGCGACGCGGGCGACGAGCCCCAGCTCACGCGCCTCCTCGGCGGTGATCATCCGGCCGCTGAGGATCATGTCCATCGCGACGGCCTTGCCGACGGCGCGCGTGAGCCGCTGCGTGCCGCCGGCGCCGGGCAGGACGCCGAGGTTGATCTCCGGCTGCCCGAAGCGGGCCGTCTCCGACGCGACGATCAGGTCGCACGTCATCGCAAGCTCGCAGCCGCCGCCCAGGCAGTAGCCGGACACTGCGGCCACGAGCGGCGTGCGGAGGTTGCGGATGACGTCCCAGCGATCGATCCGCCGGTCGAGAAACATCGAGACCGGCGTCCCCTCGGCGAGCTCCGAGATGTCGGCGCCGGCGGCGAAGGCCCGCTCGCTGCCGCCGAGGACGATGCAGCGGATCGCGGCGTCCTCGTCGAGCTCCTGCAGGATGCCGACGAGCTCGTCCATCAGCTCCCCGGAGAGCGCATTCAGCTGCTCGGGTCGGTTGAGCAGCACGACCGCGATCGGCTCGTCGCGCTCGAGGAGGACGAGTCGCGACTCCGACTTCACGAGTCGGCTCCTGTCCGCGGGCGAGGAAGCTCCGCACCGCCTCCTGCGCCTCGTCGCCCAGCATCGACATGGCCAGCCAGTCGCGGGCGTGGTTGACCGTCTCGTGCCAGGAGAGGTCGCGCCAGAAGTTGAGCTGCTGCTTCGCGTAGCGCGTCGTCTGCGGCAGCTTCACGGCGAGCTTCTCGACCACTTCGTCCACCTTCGCGTCGAGCTCGGCCGCGGGGACGACCCAGTTGACGAGCCCCCACTCGGCCGCCTGCGCGGCCGTGATCTGCTCGCACATGTAGATGATCTCCCGCGCTCGGCGGTCGCCGACGAACACCGGCAGCCACTGCGTCGCGCCGCCGGCCGGGACCGACCCGTGCTCGAGGCCGACGTGGCGGATGAACGCGTCCTCGACCATCACGGCGAGGTCGCACGCCATCTGCAGCTCGTTGCCGCCGCCGACGGCGATCCCGTTGATCCGCGCGAGCGTCGGCTTCCCGATCTCGCGCAGCTTGTCGTGCGCGTCCTTGAAGGCGCCGAACCACTTCCAGTACTCGCGCGGCTCCCCGAGGTAGTCCGCAGCCCAGGACTTGAGGTCGGCGCCGACGCAGAACGCGCGACCGGCGCCGGTGATCACGACCACGCGTACGTCGTCGTCCCAGGACGCGTCCTCGCAGGCGCGCGCCAGTTCCCGCAGCATGCGGAAGTCGAACGCGTTCAGCACCTGAGGGCGGTTGAGCGTGATCGTGGCCCGCGGCGGCGCCTTCTCGTAGACGATCGTCTCGAAGCCGAGCTCGCTCGGGCTGCGACAGCTCGCGGATGACTCGGCTCGCTCACGCGGGGAACGAAGTTTGCCCGAGTCGCCGCTTCGCCGCGCGCGACACCAGGGCGCGTAGCGCGTCAGGCAACTTCGGCGAACATGACCTTGAAGCGGCCGCCCATCTCCATCGCGTCCTTGCCGGTCGCCATGAACTCCTCGCTGCGCGCGGCGTCCTTGAACGCGTCCATGTCCGGCCACTCCCACTCGGCGTAGTACCGGTAGGCCGGCTCGCCCATCGGCGCGCCGAAGACGCTCCCGTGCCGGAACGTCCCGCCCGGAACCTGCCGGCACAGCTCGGCGTGACGCTCGTACCGCTCGGCGTCCGGCTCCTCGTCGTACAGCACGATCGCACGCACCATCGCTTCCCCCTCGTCGTGGAGGCGTGAGCGTATAGCTTGGCCTCGAAAGGAGGTTTCAATGGGCAAGAAGGTCGTGCACGTGGAGTACCCCGCCCAGGACGTCGACGGAGCCCAGAAATTCTGGGAAGGCGTGGGCGGCTGGTCGATCCAGGACGCAGGGATGCCGGGAATCGACTACCGCATGTTCCAGGAGGACGACCAGGGCGGTGCCATCTACCCGCCGATGGGCGACGAGACGGGACCGATCGTCTACTACGGCAGCGACGAAATCGACGCGGATCTCGCGAAGGTGCGCGAGCTCGGCGGCGAGGCGGACGACAAGCAGCCGATCCCGACGATCGGGTGGTTCGCCCGCTGCAAGGATCCATCGGGGAACCCCTTCAGCTTCTTCCAGCGCGACGAGTCGGTCCAGATGCCTGAAGGCGGGGGACAGCAGCCGTCGTGACGGGCGTCGCGGTCGCGCTCGCGGTCGCGGCCGGCCTCGCGGGCGCCGTCCAGGCCGCGGTGATGGGGGAGTTGGGCGATCGCGTGGGAGTGTTCCCCGCGATCGCCTTCTCCGGGATCCTCGTCGTCGTGCTGAGCCTCGCGGCCCTGCTGATCGTGAAGCAGTCGTTCCGCGGGCTCGGGGACGTGCTCCGCGAGCCCGCGTGGCTGTGGATCGGCGGCCTGCTCAGCGTCCTGATCGTGCTCGCGATCACGGTCGCCCCGCCCCACATCGGCGTGGCCGCCACGATCGGGATCATCATCGCGCTCAACCTGGGAGTTGCGACCGCGATCGACCGTTTCGGCCTGTTCGGCTACGACAAGATCCCGATCGGCTGGGTCCGCGTGCTCGGCGTCGTCCTGCTCGCCGCGGGCGCCGCGCTCTCGCTGCACCGGACCTAGAGCCCGATGATGTCGTCCGGGCGCACGGGGACGCGCGTCAGGTCACGCCCCGTCGCCGCGCGCAGCGCGGCCACCACCGCGGCCGTCGACACGACCGTCGGCGGCTCGCCGACGCCCTTGGCGCCGTAGGGCGCGTCCGGCTCCGGCTCCTCGACCAGCTCGGACACGACCGGCGGCATGTCGAGCGTCGTCGGGATCAGGTAGTCGGTGAAGCTCGCGTTCGTGATCAGGCCGTCGCGGGTCTGGATCTCCTCCATCAGGGCGAGTCCGAGCCCCTGCGCGGTCCCGCCCTCGATCTGGCCCACGACCGCCTGCGGGTTGACGGCGCGGCCGACGTCCTGCGCGGTGCCGATCCACACGACGCGGGTCAGGCCCAGCTCGACGTCCACCTCGGCCACGACCCGCATGGCGGCGCACGCGTAGGCCACGTGCGAGCGCTCGCCGGTCGTCTGCCCCGTCTCCGGGTCGAGCGGGGACGTGCGGGGATGGCGGTAGATCCGCTCGACGTCGACCTCCCCGCCGCCGTTCCGCTCCCGCTCGACGAGCGCGGCGCGGCAGGCGTCCCGCACCGCACCGGAGGCCATCCACGTCATCCGCGACGCCGACGCCGACCCGGCCGAGCCGACCGTCGAGGTCGTGTGCGGCGCGAGCGTGACGTCGTCCGTGCCGAGCTCGGTTCGCGCCACCTGGAGGATCACGCCGGCAACGCCCTGCCCGACCTCGGCGGCCGCGCAGTGGATCTCCGCGCTCCCGTCGGCGGCGAGCCGCACGCGCGCCGCGGTGTAGTCGTCGTAGCCCTCCGAGTAGCCGATGTTCTTGAACCCGACCGCGAACCCGACGCCCCGCTGCACGCCCTCGCCGCGGGTCGTGTTGCCCGAGCCGCCGGGGAGCCGGATCGGGTCGCGCGGCAGCTCCTCCGCCTCGGGGACCGGGAGCGCCGCGGCGCGCCGGATCACCTCCGCGACCGGCAGCCGCCCGGTGATCGCCTGTCCCGTGGGCATCGTGTCGCCCGGCTCGAGGGCGTTGAGGAGCCGCAGCTCGACCGGGTCGATGCCGAGCTCCGCGGCGAGCAGGTCCATCTGCGCCTCGTGCGCGAAGCAGACCTGCACGGCGCCGAACCCGCGCATCGCGCCGCACGGCGGGTTGTTCGTGTAGACGCAGAGGCTCTCGACGAGCGCGTTGTCCACGCGGTACGGGCCGCAGGCGAAGGACGCCGCGTTGGACGTGACCGCCGTCGAGCTTGACGCGTACGCGCCACCGTCGAGCAGGATCCTGACCCGCACGCACACGAGCCGCCCCTCGCGCGTCGCCCGGTGCTCGGCCCAGATCCTCGCGGGGTGCCGGTGGATGTGACCGACGAAGGACTCCTCGCGGCTGTAGACGATCTTCACCGGGCGGTTCGTGTGCAGCGCGAGCATGGCGCCGTGGAGCTGCATCGACAGGTCCTCGCGCCCGCCGAACGCCCCGCCGACGCCGGCGAGATGGATCCGCACCTGCTCGGGCTCGAGGCCGAGGCAGGGCGCGACCTGGTCGCGGTCGACGTGCAGCCACTGCGTCGCGACGTAGACGTCCACGCCGCCCTCGCCGTCGGGCACCGCGAGCCCAGACTCCGGGCCCAGGAACGCCTGGTCCTGGATCCCGACCTCGTAGACCCCTGACACCGACACGTCTCCGGCGGCCTCCGGATCGCCGTGCCGGATCACGAGCGAGCGGACGACGTTCGGCCGCGGGTCGTCGCGGTAGCCGTGACCCATCGTCGGCCGGTCGGGATGGAGCGGCTCCTGCTCGGTGGCGCGCTCCGCGTCGACGACCGGCTCGAGCGGCTCGTACTCGACGCGGATCCGCTCGGCGGCCCGGCGCGCCTGCTCGGGATCCTCGGCGGCGACGAGCGCGACCGGCTCGCCGAAGTAGCGGACGCGCTCGAAGGCGAGCACCGGCTGATCCTGGAACTCGAGGCCGTAGCGCTTCTCGCCGGGTACGTCATCGTGCGTCAGCACGGCGTGGACGCCCTCGAGGCGCAGCGCCTCGGAGACGTCGATCGAGAGGATCCGCGCGTGCGCGTGCGGGCTGCGCAGCGTGTGCCCCCAGAGCATCCCCGCCGCCTGCAGGTCGCTCGAGTACTCGAACTCGCCGGTGACCTTGGGGATCCCGTCGCCGCGTGGGACGACCTCGCCGATGCGGCCGAGCTCGAGCTCCGGGACGGCGGACGTCTCGGTCATCCGCCCGCCGCCAACCGGACGGCGTCGAAGATCTTCGCGTAGCCGGTGCAGCGGCAGAGGTTGCCGGAGAGCGCCTCGCGGATCTCGTCGTCGCTCGGGTCGGGCGTGCGGTCGAGGAGGTCGGCGGCGGCGACCACGAAGCCGGGCGTGCAGAAGCCGCACTGGACGGCACCGGTGGCGACGAACGCCGCCTGGACGCGGTGGAGCCGCTCGTCCTCGGCGAGGCCCTCGACCGTGACGACCTCGTGGCCCTCCGCCTGGGCGGCGAGGACGAGGCACGAGCAGACGAGCTTCCCGTCGAGCAGCACGGAGCACGAGCCGCACTCGCCCTGCTCGCAGGCGTTCTTGGAGCCGGGGAAGCCCATGCGCTCCCGCAGCGCGAAGAGGAGGCTCTCGCCCTCCCAGACGTCGGCCTCGGCGGGCTCCCCGTTGACTCGCAGCTCGATCTTCATGCGGCCAGGCAGCGCTCCAACGCGCGCGTGGTCAGAACGTGAAGCGCGTGGCGGCGGTAATGCGGCAGTCCCGCGCACGTCGTCGATCGGGCTGGCGGCCGCAGCGACGCGCTCCGCGAACCCCGCTGCCTCGTCGAGCGCACCCCGGACAAGTGCGGGCACCGGGCCCGCCGAGCCGAACGCGGCGCGGAGCTCCCCGTCCACGCGCAGCGCGAGCGAGACGACCGCGATCACCATCGCGTTGCGAGGGCCGACCTTCATGAACGTCTCGGGCGCAGCCGCCGGCTCGACCAGCACGCCGGCGATCAGCTCGTCCTCCGCGAGCACGTTCCGCTTCGGGCCTACGACGAACTCCTCCAGCGGCAGCCGGCGCTCGCCGCGGACGCTCACGAGCTCGACCTCCGCCCGGGCGACGAGCAGCGGCGGCAGCGCGTCGCCGGCCGGCGAGGCGGTGCCGAGGTTCCCGCCGATCGTGCCGCGGTTGCGGATCTGCGGCCCGCCGACCGTGCGCGCCGCCTCGGCGAGCGCGGGCAGGAGCTCCGCGACCTCCGGCTGCATCGCCTCGGCGTACGTGAGGCCCGCGCCGAGCCGCACACGGCCGTTCTCCCGCGACCATCCGCGCAGCTCCGCAACCTCGTTCAGGTTCAGGATCGCCTCCGGCCGGGCGCGGTCGAAGTTCAGCTCGACCATCACGTCCGTGCCGCCCTGGATCGGAACCGCCGCCGGCCGCTCGGCTTTCAGGCGCAGCGCTTCGTCGAGGCTGCGGGGACTGAGCACCTCCACGGGCGAGAGCGTACTCCGCGGCCGTGAGAGGATCGGACGTGCATGGCCGTCGATCTCGCCCGCCGCCTTGCCGTCGCCCGCGGGGACGAGCCGGCCGACGTCGTCGTCCGCGGCGGGCGCGTGCTCTCGGTCTTCACGCGCGAGTGGCTCGACGTGGACGTCGCGGTTGCCGACGGCTGGATCGCGGGCCTCGGCGACTACGACGGCCGCGAGGTCGTGGACGCCTCGGGCGCCTACGTCGTCCCCGGCTTCATCGACGCCCACATGCACCTGGAGTCGACCAAGCTCCTGCCGGACGAGTTCGCTCGCCTCGTGCTCCCGCTCGGGACCACCGCCGTCGTCCTCGACCCCCACGAGCTCGCGAACGTGCTCGGCACCGACGGCGTCCACTGGCTCCTCGACGCCTGCGACGGGCTCCCGCTCGACTACTACTTCATGGCCTCGTCCTGCATCCCGGCGTCGGCGTTCGAGTCCCCGCGGCGGCCGCTGAACACCGGCGACCTCGAGAGCCTGCTTCGCCGCCGGCGGGTGCTCGGCCTCGCCGAGATGATGAACTTCCCCGGCGTCATCAACGCCGACGAGAGCGAGCTGGAGAAGCTCGACCTCGCCACGCGCGTGCACGTCGACGGCCATGCGCCGGGGGTGCTCGGGAAGGCGCTGAACGCGTACGCCGCCGCCGGCATCCGCTCCGACCACGAGGCGCTGACCGTCGAGGAGGGCCGCGAGCGGCTGCGGGCCGGGATGTGGCTCCTGATCCGCGAGGCGTCGATGGCACGCAACCTCCACGCGCTGCTCCCACTCGTGCAGGAGTTCGGCACGAATCGGATCGCGTTCTGCACCGACGACCGCGATCCGGAGGACATCGCCGAGACCGGGCACATCAACGGGATGGTGCGCGAGGCGGTCGCGGACGGCGTCGCGCCGGAGGACGCGATCGTGCTGGCGACGATCAATCCGGCGAGCTGGCACCGGCTGTGGCACCTGGGCGCGATCGCGCCCGGCTACCAGGCCGACATCCTCGTCCTCCCCGATCTCGAGCGGTTCGAGCCCGCACTCGTGCTCAAGTCCGGGGCGCCCGTCGCGGAGATCCCGCGGCCCGAGGTGCCGGAGTGGGTCAAGCACTCGGTCCGCAATCGGCCGGTCACGGCCGAGGACTTCCGCATCGAGTGGGAAGGCGGCGACGCCCGCGTGATCGGGCTCGTCACCGACCAGGTCGTGACCGACAACCTGGTCGAGGAGCCGACGGTCGAGGACGGCGCGGCCGTCGCCGACAGCGGCCGGGACCTGGCCAAGATCGCCGTGATCGAGCGACACCTCGGCACGGGCCGGATCGGCCTCGGCTTCGTCGGGAAGTCGGGCCTCGACCGCGGCGCGCTCGCTTCGACCGTGGCGCACGACGCGCACAACATCGTCGTCGTCGGCATGTCCGACGCGGACATGGCCCAGGCGGTGCAGCGGCTGGGCGAGCTCGGCGGCGGCATCGTCGTGGTCGACTCCGGCGAGATCGCCGCGGAGCTGCCGCTCCCCGTCGCCGGCCTGCTCGCGGACGCGCCGCTCGCCGAGGTGGTCGCGCAGAGCCTCGCCTGCAACGACGCCGCCCGCGCGCTCGGGTGGTCGGGGGCGACGCCGTTCCTGACCCTGGCCTTCCTCGCGCTGTCGGTGATCCCGAGCCTGAAGATCACCGACCGCGGCCTCGTCGACGTCGACCGGTTCGAGCTGGTGCCGCTGCGGGCGTGACGAGGCTCTTCACCAACGCTCACGTCGTCACGATGGACGACGAAGGGACGGAGCTCGAGCGCGGCTGGATCCACGTCGAGGACGGGCTCGTACGCGAGATCGGCGACGGCGACCGGCCGGAGGCGGACGAGGTCGAGGATCTCGGCGGCGCGGTCGTCATGCCTGGCCTCGTCAACGCGCACCACCACCTGTGGCAGAACCTGACGCGCGCCCGCGCCCAGCAGGCGAACCTCTTCGGCTGGCTGAAGGCGCTCTACCCGGTCTGGGCCGCGATCGACGACGAGGCCGAGTACGCGGCGGCGCGGGCAGGGCTGGCCGAGCTCGCGCTCTCCGGCTGCACGACCGTGTTCGACCACCACTACCTCTTCCCGCCGGGGGTGAGCGGGGTGCTCGAGGCGGAGATCCTCGCCGCCCGCGAGCTCGGCGTCCGGATCGTCGCCTCCCGCGGCTCGATGGACCTCGGCGAGTCGGACGGCGGTCTGCCGCCGGACGCGATCGTCGAGCGCCGCGACGACGTCCTCGCCGCGACCGAGCACGCGGCCGGGCTGGCCGACGGCGCCAACGTGGAGATCGCCGTCGCGCCGTGCTCCCCGTTCTCCGTCACACGCGGGCTGATGGAGGAGTCGGCCGAGCTCGCGCGCCGCCTTGGCCTGCGGCTGCACACGCACCTCGCGGAGACGGTCGAGGAGGAGGAGTACTGCCGCGAGCTCTACGGCTGCACCCCGGTCGAGTACCTGGAGCAGCTCGGCTGGCTGGCCGGGGACGTCTGGTGCGCGCACTGCGTCCACCTATCCGGAGCGGACGTGGCCACCTTCGGGGCGCAGGACGTCGGCGTCGCCCACTGCCCGAGCTCGAACATGCGGCTCGGCGCCGGGATCGCCCCGGTGCGGGAGCTGCTCGACGCCGGCGTGCGGGTCGGCCTCGGCGTCGACGGCTCGGCCTCGAACGAGCGCGGCGACCTCTTCCACGAGGTCAAGCAGGCACTGCTCGTCGCCCGGGCCCGGGGAGGCCCCGAGGCGATGACCGCGCGCGACGCGCTGCGGCTCGCTACGCGCGGGGGCGCGGCCGTCCTCGGTCGCGACGACATCGGCGAGCTCGCGGCGGGAAAGCGCGCCGACCTCGCGGTCTGGGCGACCGACAGGCTCGAGCTCGGCGGCGCCGACGACCTCGTCGCCGGACTGGTGTTCTCCGGCCCGCACCGCGTCGACCGGCTCTACGTCGGCGGCGAGGCGGTCGTGCGCGACGGCACGCTCGTCCGTGCCGACGAGGCGGAGATCGCCCGCGAGCACCGGCGCCAGGCGGAAAGATTCGCCGCATGAGCGCCTCCGTCTCGACCCACGTCCTCGACGTCGAGCGCGGGGCGCCCGCGACCGGCGTTCCCGTCGAGCTCTACCGGGGCGACGAGCGAGTCGGGGGCGGCATGACCGACGAGGACGGCCGGATCGCAGAGCTCGCCGACGACCTCGAGCCCGGCCTCTACCGGCTCGTCTTCGCGCCGCCGTCACCGTTCTTCCGCCGCGTCGAGCTCGCGCTCTCGCTCGAGGACGGCCACTACCACGTCCCGCTGCTCGTCTCCTCGTACTCGTGCGCGACCTACCGCGGCAGCTGACGGCCGGCGAGCTGGCGGAGCTGTTCGAGGGCGACACCGCGCTCGTGAGCAAGCTCGCGGAGCGCGAGGACCCGCTCGGGTCCGCGCGCGAGGTGATCCGGACGCTGACCGAGGCGGAGAAGCTCGAGGCGCTCGACGCGCATCCGGCGATCGGCGCCCGGAAGCTGTCTGCCCGGTCGGCGGCCGAGCAGGGGACGGACGCCGACCCGGCCATCCTCACGGAGCTCGCGTACCAGAACCAGATCTACGAGGAGAAGTTCGGGTTCCGCTTCGTCGTCTTCGTCAACCGGCGGCCGAAGGCCGAGATCCTCGACGTGCTCCGTGAGCGGATCCAGCGGACCCGCGAGGAGGAGCTCGACACGGCGCTGGAGGAGCTCGTCGCGATCGCGGAGGACCGGTGGCGCAGCTCCTAGCGCTCGATCCGTACGCGACCGAGTGGCTCAACCTGCTCATCCGCTGGCTGCACGTGGTCGCCGGGATCGCCTGGGTCGGCTCGTCCTTCTACTTCATCGCGCTCGACAACCACCTCCAGCCGCCGAAGGACGCGGGCGACGCGGCGGCCGGCGTGGGCGGCGAGTCCTGGGAGGTCCACGGCGGCGGCTTCTACCAGGTGCAGAAGTACACGGTCGCGCCGCGCGTGCTCCCCGAGCGCCTCTACTGGTTCAAGTGGGAGGCGTACACGACCTGGCTGAGCGGCTTTGCGCTGCTGGTCGTCCTCTACTACCTCAACGCCGACCAGTACCTGATCGACCGGAGCGTCGCCGACCTCTCCTCGGGCGAGGCAGTCGCCATCAGCATCGGCCTGCTCGCCGCGTCCTGGATCGTCTACGACCTGCTCTGCCGCGTGCTGGGCTCGCGGCCGATCGTCCTCGCGGCCGTCCTGCTCGTCTTCGTAACGCTCAGCGCCTGGGGGATCAGCCACATCTTCAGCCCGCGCGCCGTCTACATCCAGATCGGCGCGATGCTCGGGACGATGATGGCCGGGAACGTCTTCTTCGTGATCATCCCGGCGCACTGGGAGCTGGTGCGCGCGAAGCAGGCGGGGCGCGAGCCCGATCCGCGCGCGAACGAGCGCGGGAAGCTCCGGTCGATCCACAACAACTACCTGACGCTCCCGGTCGTGTTCACGATGATCTCGGGCCACTTCCCGAGCGCGTACGAGCACAGCTACGCGTGGCTGATCCTGATCGTCCTGCTCGTGATCGGCGCATGGGTCCGGCACTTCTTCAACCTGCGGCACACCGGCCGTAACGTCTGGGCGATCCCGATCACAGCGGCGATCGCGATCGCCGTGCTCGCGGTCGCGATCCGGCCGAAAGAGGAGTCGGCGTCCGGAGCGACCGTGGCCTTCACGCAGGTGCAGCAGGTCGTCGACCAGCGCTGCACCGCCTGCCACTCCGCGCACCCGACACGCGTGAGCGTCGCGCCCGCGGGGATCACGTTCGACACGCCTGCGGAGATCAAGGCGCGCGCGAACCTGATCCGCCAGCAGGCGGTGCTGACGCAGGCGATGCCGCTCGGGAACGTGACCGGGATGACGCAGGCCGAGCGCGACCTGCTCGGACGCTGGATCGCGCAAGGCGCGAGAATCCCGTGACCATGCTGGTGATCACGTCCGGCGACCTCCGCTTCGCCGCCCGCTTCGAGGAGGAGCTCGCGCCGCAGACCGTGGCGGCGTTCCGCGGGATCCTTCCGTTCGACGAGCGGATCATCCACTGCCGCTGGAGCGGCGAGTCGAACTGGATTCCCTGGGGCGACCGCGAGCTCGGCATCGGGCCGGAGAACGCGACGTCCTACCCGCATCCCGGCGAGCTCGCGCTCTACCCGGGCGGCGAGAGCGAGACCGAGCTCCTGTTCCCGTACGGCTACTGCTCGTTCGCCTCGAAGGCGGGACACCTGTGGGCGAACCACTTCGCCACGCTCGTCGAGGGGCAGGAGCACCTGAAGGAGCTCGGACGGCGAACGCTCTGGGAGGGCGCGCAGCTGATCTCCTTCCGCGAGACGTGACCGAGCTCTACCGCCCGGAGGCATTCGAGCGGCTCACCGACACCGCCTGGGCCGAGGGACGCGTGCGCGCCGCGATCCGCGCGATCGTCGCCGACACGGACGCCACACTGCGCGGCCCGAAGCTGCTCTGGAAGGCCGACCCGTGGGACAACTGGCACGCCACGAGCCCGATGAAGAACCTCTACGTCGGCGCAGCCGGCGTGCTCTGGGCGCTCGACGAGCTGCGCCGGCGCGGGTACGCGGAGACGGCGCTCGACCTCGGGAAGCTCGCGCTCAGCAACGCGGAGCGCTTTCGAGCGCGCCCCGACCTGCTCAGGGCCGCGGGCTGGGAGCTCCCGTCGACGGCGGAGTCCTCCCTGATGCTCGGCGAGAGCGGGATCCTGCTCGTCGCCTATTCGCTGGCGCCGAGCCCCGAGCTCGCGGACGACCTGCTCGCCCGCGTGCGCGCCAACGCCGGCAACGAGGCGGTGGAAGTCATGTGGGGCGCACCCGGGACGCTGATCGCGGCGCGGCTGATGTTCGCGTGGACCGGCGAGCGGCGCTGGCGCGACGCCGCCGACGAGACGGCGGAGGCGCTGTGGTCGTCCCGCGACGAGGACGGGCTCTGGGAGTCACGCCTGTACGGGCAGCAGTTCCGCAGCCTGACGCCCCCGCACGGCCTGGTCGGCAACGTGCAGGCGCTGCGCCCGCACCTCGACGCCGAACGCCGAAGCCGGATCGAGCGGGACTCGAACGCCGTCCTGGCCGGAACCGCGGTGGTCGAGGACGGCCTCGCCAACTGGCCGACACGGGTCGGTCGCGGGCTCGAGGGCGCGGACGGGGAGATCCGCGTCCAGTGGTGCGGCGGCAGCCCCGGCATCGTGATCGCGGCGGCCGACTACCTCGACGAGGAGCTCCTGCTCGCGGGGGCCGAGCTCGCGTGGCACACGGGCCCGAAGAGCCTCGCCAAGGGCCCGAGCATCTGCCACGGCACCGGCGGCAACGGGTACGCGTTCCTCAAGGCCTTCGGCCGGACCGGAGACGAACGGTGGCTCGCGCGAGCGCGCCGCTTCGCCGTCCACGCCCTGGAGCAGGTCGAGCGGCTGCGAAAGCAGCGCGGCGGCCGCGGGCGGTACTCCCTCTGGACGGGCGACGTCGGCGTCGCGCTCTACGCCGCCGACTGCCTCGACGCACGCGCCGCCTATCCGTTCTTCGACGCCTGACCCCGCGCGGAGGTCCCTTTCCGACATGTCCAAGGGCCTGACCCCGGGACATGGCCGTTGGAGCCACGTCCCAGTTGGATCCGCGGGCTAGCGTTCCTCCCGGACGTACGGCAGTCCCAGCGCGGCCGGGGCACCGAAGCGTAAGCGGGCCGCCCGCGACGAGGTCTCTTTCCGGCATGTCCAAGGGCCTGACCCCGGACATCTTTCCGGCATGTCCAAGGGCCTGACCCCGGACATGGCCGTTGGAGCCACGTCCCAGTGGGATCGGCGGGCTAGCGTTCCTCCCGGACGTACGGCAGCCCCAGCGCGGCCGGGGCTCCGAAGCGTAAGCGGGCCGCCCGGGACGAGACCAGCACCAACGCGACGATCGTCATCACGTACGGGAGGGCCTGGAAGAGCTCGGGCGCGACGGTGATGTTGTGCGCCTGGAGCGCGAACGGCAGCGCCGTGAAGGCGCCGAAGAAGTAGGCGCCGACGAGGCACAGCGTCGGGCGCCAGAAGGCGAAGATCACCAGCGCGATCGCGATCCAGCCGGCGCCCTGCGTCAGCCCGCCCGTCCACTGCGGCGTGATCGAGAGGCTGAACGTCGCGCCGCCGACCCCTGCGAAGGCGCCGCCGACGAGCGTGTGCACGTAGCGGTAGCCCGCGACGTTGATCCCCATCGCGTCGGCCGCGGCGGGGGCCTCGCCGACCGCGCGCAGGTTGAGGCCGGGCCGCGTGCGGCCCAGGTACAGGGCGACGAGGACGACGCAGGCCCAGGATGCGTAGACGAGGATCGACTGGCCGAAGATGATCGGGCCGAACACCGGGAGGTCCTGCCAGGACGTGGGGAACACCTCCTGGAACTGGTGCTTCGCCGGCGCGCCGGCGAGGTCGAGGTCGCTGCCGAGGTACGCGGACAACCCGACGGCGCCGGCGAAGATCGTCAGGGCGAGCCCGGAAACGATCTGGTTGGCCCGCAGCGTGATCACGAGGAAGGCGTGGATCGCCGCCATCGCCGCCCCCGCAAGTGCCGCGACGCCGACCGCGGCCGCGAGGACGACGGCGTTCGTGACGTCGATGTTCTGGACGGCCCAGAAGCCCATCACCGCCCCCATGAGCATCATCCCCTCGACGCCGAGGTTGAGGACGCCCGAGCGCTCGGCCAGCACCTCGCCGAGCGCGGCGTAGAGCAGCGGCGTCCCATAGGCGACCCCCGACGCGAGCACGACGACGAGCAGGCTGTCGTTCACGGAGCAGGCTCCAGAGCGGCGGGGGTCGCCGTCTTGCGGACGAGCCGGTCGAAGCGCACGCGGTAGCGGACGAACAGCTCACCGCCGAGGGCGCAGAAGAGGATCAGCCCCTGCAGCACGCCGACGAGACCGTTGGGGAAGTCCGCTCCCTGCAGCGCGAAGCCGGCGTTCTGGAGCGCGCCGAGCAGGATCGCGACCACGACGACGGCGAACGGGTTGTAGCGCGCGAGCGCCGCCACGACGATCCCCGTGTAGCCGTAGTTGGCACCGCGCAGGCCCTGCGGGTCGAGCTGGTGGCGGAAGTCGCCGTCCTGGCTGGCGCCGCCCAGGCCGGCGATCGCGCCCGAAAGGCACATGACGGCGAGGATCTTCCGGCGCGTGCGCATCCCCGCATACCGGCCCGCCCGTGCCGAGTCGCCGATCACCTGCACCTCGAACCCGAACCGCGTCCGGTTGTAGAGGCCCCACACGACAAAAGCGGCGCCGACCGCGACCACGAACCCGAGCGGGAGCACGACGCCGTGGACCGTCCAGCTCGACCAGGTCGCCTCGTCCGGCAGCGTCTTCCCCTGCGGGAAGACCTGCGCCTCGAACCCCGTGGTGTCGCGGAGATAGGAGTGGCTGCCGAAGATCAGGTACTCGAGGAACAGCGCCGCGACGTAGTTGAGCATCAGCGACGTGATGATCTCGCTCGTCGAGAAGAACGCCCGCAGGACGGCCGGGATCGCCGCGAGCAGCGCGCCGCCGAGCATCCCGGCGACCATCATCCCGCCGACCGCGACGGGCGAGGGAGCGCCCGCGAGCAGCAGCCCGACGGTCGCGCCGGTGATCGCCCCCATGTAGAGCTGGCCCTCGCCGCCGATGTTGAACAGGTTCATCCGGAACGCGACGGCGGCGCACAGTCCGGTGAAGATCAGCGGGGTCGCTGCCACGACCGTGTCGCTGAGCGCGCCGTTGGCGATGAACGCGGCGTCGAAGAGCCGGTGGAAGTTGTGCACGGGCGGGTGCCCCGTGGCGAGGAAGATGATCGACGCGAGGACGAACGCGACCCCGATCGAGACGACCGGGACGACGACCTTCAGCCACCACGGCTGCTTCAGGCGGCGCTCGATCCGCATCAGCCGGACCGCTCCTCGCCGCCCGCCATCAGCAGGCCGAGCTCCTCGACGGTCGCCGTGCCGGCGTCGCGCTCGCCGGCGATCCCGCCCTCGTACATCACCGCGATCCGATCCGAGAGCGCCAGGATCTCGTCGAGGTCCTCGCTGATCAGGAGGACGCCCATGCCGCGCGCGGCGGCCTCCCGCAGGTACGTGTGCACCGTCTCGATCCCGGCGACGTCCAGGCCGCGCGTCGGAGCGGCGGCGACGAGCACGGCCGGCGCGCCGTCGAACTCGCGAGCCAGGACGACCTTCTGGAGGTTGCCGCCGGACAGCTGCCACGCCGGGACATCCGGCCCGGAGGTGCGGACGTCGTAGTTGCTGATCACACGCTCCGCGAGCTCGCGGATCCGGCCCAGCATCAGCAGCGGGCCACGCGAGACCGGCGGCTCCCGGTACGACTTGAGGACGAGGTTCGACGCCACGCTCAGCCCGGGCGCCACCCCGGTCCCGAGCCGGTCCTCCGGCACGTACGCGATCCCGGCTCGAATCGCCTGACGCGGGTCGCCGCTCCGCAGGCGGCGCCCGCCGGCGCGGACGGCCCCGCTCGTCGTCGGCCGCATCCCGACGATGGCCTCGGCGAGCTCGCGCTGCCCGTTCCCCGCGACCCCGGCGATCGCGACGATCTCGCCGCCGCGCACCCTCAGCGACACCTCGCGCAGCGCCGGCGTCCCCCGGTCGCCGTCCGCCGAGACGCCCTCGAGCTCCAGCACCGTCTCGCCGGCGGCCTCGCGCGCGTCGTCCTCGGGCCGGCCGATCTCGACCTCCCGCCCGACCATCAGCGCGGCGAGCGACCGCGGCGTCGCGTCGGCGGCCGATACCGTCGCCTCCGAGCGCCCTCGCCGGAGGACGGTGACCCGGTCGGCGACCGCCTTCACCTCGTGCAGCTTGTGCGAGATGAAGATCACCGTCCGGCCGTCCGCCGCCATCGCCCGGATCGTCTCGAAGAGCACATCCGCCTCCTGCGGCGTCAGGACTGCCGTCGGCTCGTCGAGGATGAGGATGCGCGCATCCTTGTAGAGCGCCTTCAGGATCTCGACGCGCTGCTGCTCCCCGACCGAGAGCTGCCAGATTCGCGCGCGCGGGTCGACGGCGAGCCCGTAGCGCTCCGAGAGCTCGCCGACGCGCCGCTCGATCTCCGGGTAGTGGATGCGGAACGTCCGCCCGACATCGCGGTGATCGCCGAGGACGACGTTCTCCGCCACGCTGAACGGCGGGACGAGGCGGAAGTGCTGGTGCACCATCACGATCCCGGCGTCGAGCGCGTCGCGCGGCGAGTGGAGGGCGACCGGCTCGCCGTAGAGAAGGATCTCGCCCTCGTCCGGCCGGTAGAGGCCAGTGAGGATGTTCGACAGCGTCGTCTTGCCCGCGCCGTTCTCGCCGAGCAGCGCGTGCACCTCCCCGGCCGCCGCCTCGAAGTCGACCTGGTCGTTCGCGAGCACGGCCGGGAAGCGCTTCGTGATCCCGCGGAGCGCGACCGCCGGAGCGGCCGGAGGTGGGGGTGGGGAGGCCGGAGCCTCCCCACCGGAGGTGCTAGCCCTTGGCGCTACCGATCACGCCCCGGACGAGCCAGTTCATCGCGTACAGGTCCTTGACCGTCAGCCGCTTCCCCTTCGGGACGCGCAGCTTGCCCTTCTGGTCGTAGAGCGGGCCCGTGAACTCGTAGAAGGACCCGTTGATCAGGGCCTTCTTCTTCGCCGCGATCGCCTTCTTGGTCTTGGCGTTGACCTTCGGGCCGTAGGACGCCAGGCCGACGAACTTGTCCTTCAGGCTGCCGTAGTAGAAGTTCGTCTTCCAGGTCCCGTTCATCGCCGCCTTCGTCTTGCGCAGGTAGTACGGGCCCCAGTCGTAGACGGCCGCCGTCAGCCACTGCTTCGGCGCGAACTTGTGCGCGTCCGAGTCGTAGCCGACCCACGGGACGCCCTTCGACTCGGCGTACTGGCCGGTGGCGGGGCTGTCGACGTTCTGCCCGAGCACGTCCGACCCTGCCGAGACCAGGCTCTGCGCCGCCTTCTTCTCCTTGCCGACGTCGAGCCAGGCGTTCGTCCAGATCAGCCTGACCTTCGCGCCGGGATGTGTCGCCTGCGCCCCGAGCGCGAACGCGTTGGCGTGGCGGATCACCTCGGGAATCGCGAACGGCACGACGTACCCGAGCACGCCCTTCTTCGTCGCCGCGCCCGCCGCCATCCCGGACAGGTAGATCGCGTCCTCCGCGGCGCCGAAGTACTCGGCCATGTTCTTCGACTGCGCGGTGCCGGTCGCCATCTCGAACTTCACGTCCGGATACTTCTTCGCCGCCTTCACGACCGCCGGCTGGAAGCCGAACGAGGTCGCGTAGATGATCTTGTTCCCGTCGCGGACGAGGCTGTCGAGCACCTGCGACGTCTGCGGCCCCTCGGGAACGAGCTCCTTGTACGTCGTCTTCACCTTCGAGCCGAGCGCCTTCTGCACGTAGAGCCGGCCCTGGTCGTGCGCCTGCGACCAGCCGTTGTCGTTGTGCGGCCCGACGTAGATCCAGGCGGCCTTGAACGGTGCCGCCGCCTTGTTCGTCCTCGCAGAGCCGATCGAGACGCCGACCACGAGCGCCGCGACGCCGGCCACGCCGAGGAGGCCCAACGCAAGCTTGCGGATGTTCATCTTCTCCTCTCCCTCCGAAACAGACCTTGGGGCGACTATAAGACCGCCGCCGCACGGTGCCTAATCCGGGCGTGACACGAGCCGCCCGAGAGCGCCGGAGAGCACGTCGACGGCCAGCTCGACGTCCTCCGGGCTCGTCAGCTCGTCCGGCGAGTGGCTGATCCCGCCGTTCAGGCTGCGGACGAAGAGCATGGCGCTGGGAACGCCGGCGCCCGCCAGAATCGCGGCGTCGTGGCCCGCGCCCGAGTGGAGCTCGACGACCGGGAGCCCGCGCTCTCGGAGCTCGGCGCGGAGCGCCGCGCGCGGCTCCTCGGCCGTCGCGACAGGCTCCAGCCGGAAGGTCGGCTCCAGCTCGAGCTCGGCCACGAGGCGGTCGAGGCGCTCGCGGTCGGGTGCGCGGGCGTCGACTTCGAGCCGGACGCGGCTCGGGATCACGTTGCCCGCACCCGGCTCGACCTCGAGCTGCCCGACGGTGGCGACGGCATCGGGGATGCCGGCGGCAGCGTCGCGCACGCGCAGGACGTACTCGGCCGCCTGGGTGAGCGCGTCGCGGCGGACGTCCATGGGGACCGTGCCGGCGTGGCCGGCGTGGCCGGTGAAGAGGCGCTCGCCGCGGACCATGCCGGTGATCCCGGTGACGAGCCCGAGTGGCGCGCCTGCCTGCTCGAGCACCGGCCCCTGCTCGACGTGCAGCTCGAGGAAGCAGGCGGGGAGGTCGCGGGCCTCCACGAACGCGCGGCTGCCGCTGCAACCCGCCTCCTCGTCGCGAAAGGCGACCGCGACCCCGGCGCCGACGCGCTCGACCGCCTCGATCGCGGCGACGACGCCGAGCGCGCCGTCGAACTTGCCCCCGCGCGGGACGGTGTCGAGGTGCGAGCCGACCCAGACGGAGTCGTCGCCGCTGCGGCCGATCAGGTTCCCGGCGCCGTCGACGTCGACGCGCAGCCCCGCCTGGCGCATCCAGCCGGCCGCGAGCGCGTGCGCCTCGTCCTCCGCGGCGCTGTACCCGGGCCGGTTGGCGCCCGGCCCGCCGCCGATCGCGTAGAGCGCCTCGAGGCGGGAGAGAACCGTCGCGTCTACAGCCCGAACGGGTTGTACGGCTTCGTGCCGGTGGAGACGAGGACGCTCTTCGTCTCGAGGTAGAGATCGAGCGTCTCGATCCCGAGCTCGCGGCCGAAGCCGGACTGCTTGTAGCCGCCGAACGGGATCCCGGGGAACGCCGTGTAGGGCATGTTGACCCCGACCTGGCCGGCCTTGATGCGCGACGCGACGCGGTGGCCGCGGGCGGGATCGCCGGTCCAGACGGTCGCGAACAGCCCGTACTTCGTGTCGTTCGCGATCCGGATCGCGTCCTTCTCGTCCTCGAACGGGATCGCCGTCACGACCGGGCCGAAGATCTCCTCCTGCGCGACGGACATCCGGCTCTCGACCTTCGCCAGCACGGTCGGCGGGTAGAAGGCCCCCGCGCCATCGCCGGGCTCGCCGCCCGTGACGACCTCGGCGCCCTCGCCCCGGCCGACCTCGACGAGGCCGTGCACCTTGTCGCGATGGGTCGTGGAGATCAGCGAGCCCACCTGCGTCTCCGGGTCGAGCGGGTCGCCGACCTTCAACGCCTTCGCCTTGTCCGCCAGCTGCGAGACGACGTCGTCGTAGATCGACGCCTCGACGAGCAGGCGCGACCGCGCCTCGCAGCTCTGACCCGCCGAGTAGAAGATCGACCACGCCGCGCTCGGGATCGCGTCCTCGAGGCTCGCGTCGGCGAAGACGACGTTGGGCGACTTGCCGCCCAGCTCGAGCGAGACGCGCTTCACCGTCTCGGCGCAGAGGCGCATGATCTCGCCGCCGGTCTTCGTCGAGCCCGTGAACGCGACCTTGTCGACACCGGGATGGCGAACGAGGTGCGCGCCGGTCGTCGGGCCGTCGCCGGGGACGATGTTGATCACGCCCTCGGGGAAGCCGACCTCGGCAGCGAGCTCCGCGATCCTGAGAGCGGTCAGCGGCGTCGCGGGGTCGGGCTTGAGCACGATCGTGCAGCCCGCCGCGAGCGCCGGCGCGAGCTTCCACGTCGCCATCATCAGCGGGTAGTTCCACGGGACGACCTGGCCGACGACGCCCACGGGCTCCTTGAGCGAGTAGAAGAGGAGCGACCCGCCGATCGGGCTCGAGCGGCCCGCGATCGTGGCGATCGCCGAGGCGTAGAACCGGAAGTTCTCCGTCGCCTGCGCAAGCTCGGCCTTGACCGACGAGATCGCCTTCCCGACGTTGCGCGCCTCGAGCTCGGCGAGCTCCTTGCGGTTCGCCGAGATCGCGTCGGCGAGGGCGTGCAGGAGGCGGGAGCGCTCCGTTGCGGGCGTCTTCCCCCACGCGCCGGAGAGAGCGGCCCGGGCCGCGGCGACGGCCGTTGTCGACGTCTTCGGGCCCCGCCATCGCGGCACGCGCGAGCGGCTCGCCGCTGGCAGGCTCGGTCAGGTCGCGGACGTCGCCGGACTGCGGCTCGACGAGCTCGCCGTTGATGAAGAGGCCGTACTCGCGACCGGTCGCAACCGCCATCGCGCCTGACGATACCGCGATCGAGCGGGCCGACGAGCTAGCCGCGCTCGAACAGCGCCGCCTGACCCTGGCCGACGCCGACGCACAGAGTGGCGAGGCCGTAGCGGCCGTTGCGGCGGCCCAGCTCGTGGAGGAGCGAGACGACCAGGCGAGCGCCGCTCATCCCCAGCGGGTGGCCGAGCGCGATCGCGCCGCCGTTCACGTTGACCTTCTCCTCGTCGAGCCCGAGCTCGCGGACGACGGCGAGGCTCTGGGAGGCGAACGCCTCATTCAGCTCCACGAGGTCGAGATCGTCCACGGAGATCCCCGCCCGCTCGAGCGCCTTGCGGACGGCCGGGATCGGCCCGATCCCCATCACGCGCGGGTCGACACCGGCGACGGCGCTCGCGACGAACCCGCCGAGCGGCTCGGCGCCGAGCTCGCGCGCCCGCTCCTCGCTCGCAATCACGAGCGCGGCCGCGCCGTCGTTGATGCCGCTCGCGTTGCCGGCCGTGACCGTCCCGTTCGGGCGGAACGCCGGCTTCAGCGTCGCCAGCTTCTCCGCCGTCGTGTCGGGGCGCGGATGCTCGTCGCGTTCGACGCCGTCGACGGCGGCCAGCTCGTCGTCGAAGCGGCCGGCCTCTGCGGCCGCCGCCCACCGCTCCTGCGAGCGCACCGCGAACGCGTCCTGGTCCTCCCGCGAGACGTCCCACCGCTCGGCGACGTTCTCGCCCGTCTCGCCCATCGACTCGAGCGGGAACAGCTCCTCCATGCGCGGGTTGGGGAACCGCCAGCCGAGCGTCGTGTCCCACGCCTTCTGGTCGCCGCGCGGAAACGCCTTGTCCGGCTTCGCGATCGCGAGCGGCGCGCGGCTCATCGACTCGACGCCGCCGGCGACGAAGAGGTCGCCGTCACCCGCCGCGACCGCGTGGCACGCCGCGACGACGGCGGACAGGCCCGATGCGCAGAGCCGGTTGACGGTGACACCCGCGACGTGGTCGGGCAGGCCCGCAAGGAGGACGGCCATCCGCGCGACGTTGCGGTTGTCCTCGCCCGCCTGATTCGCGCAGCCGAGGTAGACGTCCTCGACGTCGCCCGGCGAGACCCCGGCTCGTTCGATCGCCTCGCGCACCACGAGCGCGGCCAGGTCGTCCGGCCGAATGCCGGCGAGCGCGCCGCCGTACCTCCCGATCGGCGTCCGGACGCCCGAGAGGATCACAGCCCGGCTCACGGCGCCAGCGTAGTGGCTCGCAGCTACGCGACGAAGTCGACGCGCGGGGGCCGGTCGTAGACCCCGAGCTCGGAGGCGCGCCGGAGCAGCTCCTCGACCGCCTGCCTGCCCTCCTCGCCGTAATCGCAGGTCAGCTCGTTCACGTACATCGACACGAACCGCTCGACCGTTTCCGAGTCGAGCCCCCGCGCGAAGCCAAGGGCGTAGTCGATCGCATCGCCGCGATGGGCGAGTGCGGCATCGATCGACTCGCGCAGGGCGGCCGACACGTCTCCGGCGCGCTCGACGTCGCGGCGGACGGTGTTGACGCCGAGCGGCAGCGGGAGACCGGTGTCGAGGAGCCACCACTCCCCGAGGTCGAGCGACTTGACGAGCCCGGCGTCCGCGTAGGTCAGCTGTCCCTCGTGGATGACGAGCCCCGCGTCCGCGCGCCCGTCGCGCACCTCGTCGAGGATCCGCTCGAAAGCGAGCTCGCGGTAAGCGAAGTCGCCGACGGCCATCCGGAGGACGAGGAAGGCGGTCGTCAGGCGTCCGGGGACGACGATCTCGGTACGGGCCAGCTCTTCCAGCGAGAGCGGCTCCCGCGACACGACCACGGGGCCGTAGCCCGAGCCGATCGAGGCGCCGTGCGGGAGCAGCGCGTAGCGGTCCTGGACGAGCGGGTACGTCGCGAGGGAGAGCGCCGTCACCTCGAGCCGTGCCTCGAGCGCCCATTCGTTCAGGGTCTGGATGTCCGCCGGCAGCCACTCGAACTCGAACCCGCGCGGGTCGACGCGGCCGGACGCCAGGCCCCACACCATGAAGGCGTCGTCGGGATCGTTCGAGTGGCCGACACGGATCTTCACGCGAAGGAGCCTAGACTTCTCGACGTGCCCAAGCCCGCACTAACCGACGCGATCCAGGACTACCTCCGCGAGATCTACAAGCTGGGCGCGGAGTCCGGCCGCGTCTCGGTGACCGCGCTCGCGAAGCGCCTGGACGTCGCACCCGCGTCCGCGAGCGCAATGGTGAAGAAGCTCGCCGCGCTCGAGCTGGCCGTCCACGAGCCGTACCGCGGCGTGACGCTCACGCCCGCCGGCGAGAGGGTCGCGCTGGAGATCATCCGCCACCACCGGTTGCTGGAGCTCTACCTCGCGGAGACGCTCGGCCTCCACGTCGACGACGTCCACGACGAGGCCCAGCGGCTGGAGCACGTCCTCTCGGAGGAGCTCGAGCAACGCATCGACCGCGCACTCGGTTTCCCAACGCACGATCCACACGGGGATCCGATTCCCGACGCGAACCTCCGCTGGCCAAAAACGGCGTAGCGGGCGGCGGGACCTGTCCGAAAGCGGTTGATCAGGCCAAGCCTGACCAACTGACTTGACCAGGTCTGACCAACCGGCCTGTCCTGGCCTGTCCAAGCATCAGCGGCGCCCGAAGAACCAGCGCTCGAGCGGCTTGAGCAGCTCGTCGCGCACGAACGGCTTCGTGTCGACATCGCGGCCGTCCTGCTCCAGGACCCGAACATCGTCCTCGAGCGTGGCGTTGGCGGCGTCGAGCGCGTCCTCGAGCTCGTACCCCTCGAAGACGTAGTCGTCGGCGCGCGGCTCGGTGCTATCGCGGTGCTGCGGGTTGACGGCGCGTCCGACGGCCCAGAGCGCTCCGGCCTTCCGCTCGATCCACACGACGATGCGCTCCTCGCGGCCCTCGTCGTCGACTCCAGCGAGCAGTCGCTCGGCGAAGCGGCCTTCCGTTGACTTCCGCTTCACGAACGCAAGGATACAATCGCCGCGATGCAGCGACTTGCCAGCTTGCTGCGCAGTCCGTTCTCGTTTCTGTTCTCGGGGTCAAGTGCGGAGGACAGGGTCGCCGCGTACGTGATCCGCGAGCACTCCCGAGGCCGGGCTCTCGCCGAGATCCTCCAGGATCGGTACGTGCAGAACCGCCTCGACACCCAGCAGCAACGACGCCTCCTCGACCGCCCGGAGGTCGTCCACGCGCTCGGTGACGACACCGTCGAGGCAACCCGGCGCGAGCTCGCGACGCTCTCGCAGCACTAGGGACTACAGCTCACGCCCGACGCCTCGCTCGCGCGCGAGCTCGACGCACCGTGCCGCGACAGCCACGTCCCACGCCGCGATCCCGTTCGACTTGAAGACGACGATGTCGTCGGGCAGCTGACGGCCGGGCACCTCGCCGCCGACGACCTCCTGGAGCTCGTGCACCTCGAGCCAGTCGAGCGAGCCGCGCTCGATCGGCTCCACCAGGTCGGACGACTCGAGCCGCGCCTGCTCCTTCGAGTCGCAGCAGACGAACGCCGCCCGCTCGAGCACGACGTTGTCGAGCTCGCGGGCACCGAGCACGTTCGCCCCGCAGGCGCAGACGACGGCGCCGGGCTGGA
Organism: uncultured Actinomycetes bacterium; assembly: GCA_963817105.1. Lineage (GTDB taxonomy): Bacteria > Actinomycetota > Thermoleophilia > Gaiellales > Gaiellaceae > 3-1-20CM-4-69-9. Next base: position 418,344 of record CAWFNA010000008.1, on the reverse strand, counting down.
GCCATTCGCCGCGGAGCACGGGGTCGCGCGAGGTGGTGATCGTGACGACGACATCCTGCTCCGCGGCATCGCGGTGGGACTCGCCGGCCTCAGCACCCACGGCCCGGCAGAAGCGCGCGAGCGAGGCGTCCGTCCGACAGTAGGCGACAACGCGCTCGATCCCGGGCAACGCGGCCCGGATACAGGCGACCTGCGTCTCGGCCTGGTGCCCACAGCCGAGGACGCCGAGCGACGCAGCGCCCTCCCGGGCCAGGTGCTTCGCCGCGACCCCGCTCGCCGCGCCCGTCCGGAGCCGCCCGAGCTGGTCTGCCTCGAGCACGGCCACGAGCTCGGGCCTATCGACGCGGAACAGCAGGACGACGAACGCTGCGCCCTCGTGGAAGCCGGCGTAGACCTTCGCGCCCGCGTAGCCGAGCTCGAGGTCCGAGGCGGCCATGTCCGCGAGCCGGCCGTCGTCGAGCGCGAGCCGCCGGCGGGGCGCGTTCTCCACGGACCCGGCGGCCAGGCGACGGAAGCACGCCTCGACCGCGTCGACCGCGTCGGCCGGCGTCAGCAGCTCCGAGACATCGTCCTCGGTCAGATAGAGCGGCACGCGCCGGAGTCTAGGAAGAGCGCGGCTTCGCCACCACGGCGGGTTCGCCGCTGCGACTGGCTTCCCTACCGGGAGGCCGCGGCTACACTGGTGCGACGCCGCGCCCGTAGCTCAGGGGATAGAGCGCTGCCCTGCGGAGGCAGAGGTCGCAAGTTCGATTCTTGCCGGGCGCATTTCGCGTTCGGGCCCTAGGGTCCTAGTTCAGCGCCGCCTCGGCGGCTCGGATGTCCGCGACGCCGGACGGTGAGGGCGCCTCGCCGGCGACCCTTACTGTAGGCGCAGCTGCGCGTGCTGCGACGCGACCTCCAGGGACGCATCCTCCGGCACCTCGACGCGGACGAACCCGAGCGCCAGCCCCGGGACAGCGCTCGTGACCCGGCCGACGGCCTTGCCGTCCCAGACGATCTCCGTGTCGGGCTCCGGCGCTGCGCCGCCGTCGAGCTCGAGCACGCGCAGCCGGCGGTTGAGCTTGCCGCGATAGCGCTGCCGGGCGATCGGCTCCTGGCCCGGAAAGCAGCCCTTGGTGAAGCTCACGTGCGTCTCGGTGAGCCCGGCCTCGGCCGGGAGCACGCGCTCGTCGATCTCGGCGCCCCAGCGCGGAATGCCGGCCTCGATCCGCCAGCGCTCGAGCTCCTCCGCGGACGCCTCGTCGCCCTCGGGCCGCTCGTCCACGACCTCGCCTCCGCCGAGCACCAGCCACGACTCGTGCTCCTCCGGCTCGACCTCGACCTTCGCTGCGAACCGCGTTCGCAGGAGCTGCGTGCGGAGCGTCTCGCCGAGCTCGGGCTCGGTCAGCAGGAGGAAGTCGTCTGGCCCGCGCCGGACGACCCGGACGGGCGCGATCACGCGCGCCTTCGCCGTTAGCAGCAGCGCGTCGCACGCCTCGCCGACCGCGAGCGCGGCGACGTCGTTGGAGAGCATCCGCTGCAGGAAGTCCTCGGCGTCGGGTCCCGAGGCCCCGAGGAAGGCGCGCGGACGGCGCACGACAGCGGGTCGGGACGTAACGGACGACACGCTGATTAGTCTAGGTTCGGTGTCCCTGTTCAGGACGAAAGCGGAGCAGAAGCTCGTCGACCGAGGCCTCGACCCCGCCCGCCTGCCGCCGGGGCAGTACCTCACGGAGAAGTGGCCCGTGCTCCACGCGGGCACCGTCCCGGACACCGACCTCGCCACGTGGGACTTCCGGGTCTTCGGCGAGGTCCAGGAGCCGCTGACGCTCACGTGGGAGCAGCTCAGGGAGCTGCCGAGCCGCGAGGTGACGGTCGACATCCACTGCGTCACGCGCTGGAGCCGGTTCGACACGAGCTTCCGCGGCGTCCACTGGAGCGACCTGGCCGAGCTCGTCCGCCCGAAGCCGAGCGCCCACTACGTGATCGCCCACGCCGAGCAGGGCTTCACCACGAACCTGCCGCTCGCCGCGCTCGAAGCAGAGGACGCCCTGATCGCCTACGAGGCCGACGGCGAGCCGCTTGCGCCCGACCACGGCTGGCCGCTCCGGCTGATGGTGCCGTCGCGCTACTTCTGGAAGAGCGCGAAGTGGCTGCGCGGCCTCGAGCTCGTCGCGTCCGACCAGCCCGGCTTCTGGGAGCGCTACGGCTACCACAACGATGCGGACTACTGGAAGGAGGAGCGGTACAGCTTCTAGAGCCGTACTGCTTCTAACCCGGGATCACTCGTTCGAGGGACTAAGTTGGGCCCGCGGCGTGCCCGATACACACAGCGAACCACCTCCCCCTAATCCCCCTCGCGAAACGGCCCTCCCCCCGGGGCCGTTTTGCTTTTAAACGACCGAGGGCGACCCGAAGGCCGCCCTCGCCGTTCGAGCAGGACCTTTCGGTCCCTACATCATCCCGCCCATGTCGGGCATGCCGGCGCCGGCGCCCACGGGGTTCTTCTCCGGGGCCTCGGCGACGATCGCCTCGGTGGTCAGGATGTTCTTCGCGATCGACGCGGCGTTCTGCAGCGCCGAGCGGACGACCATCGTCGGATCGGTAATCCCGGCCTTGACGAGGTCCTCGACTTCGTTGGTCTCCACGTTGAGGCCGTGCCCCTTCGCGGCCGTACGGACCTTGCTCACGACGACAGAGCCCTCGAGCCCCGCATTCTCGGCGAGCTGGCGCACCGGCTCCTCGAGCGCCCGGACGACGATGCTGGCACCCGTCCGCTCGTCGCCCTCGAACGCTTCGAGGTCGATGGTCTTTGCGGCGTTCAGGAGCGCAACACCACCGCCGGGGACGATGCCCTCCTCGAGCGCGGCGCGAGCCGCCTGGAGAGCGTCCTCGACGCGGTGCTTCTTCTCCTTCATCTCGGTCTCGGTCGCGGCACCGACCTTGACGACGGCGACGCCGCCGGCCAGCTTCGCGAGCCGCTCGTTCAGCTTCTCGCGGTCGAAGTCGGAGTCGGTGTTCTCGATCTCGGAGCGGAGCTGCTTGATCCGGCTCTTGATCCGGTCGGAATCACCGGCACCGTCGATGATCGTGGTCGAGTCCTTGTCGATCACGATGCGGCGGGCCCGGCCGAGCTGCTCGACCTTCGTGTTCTCGAGCTTCAGGCCCATCTCCTCGGTGATCACCTCGGCGCCTGTGAGGATCGCGATGTCCTCGAGCATCCGCTTGCGGCGATCGCCGAAGCCCGGCGCCTTGACGGCGACGGCCGTGAACGTGCCGCGCAGCTTGTTGACGACGATCGTCGCGAGCGACTCGCCCTCGACGTCCTCCGCCACGATCAGCAGCGGGCGACCCTGCTGGATCACCTGCTCCAAGACGGGCAGGATGTCCTTGACGGCGCCGATCTTCTGGTTCGCGACCAGGATGTACGGCTCGTCGAGCACTGCCTCCATCCGCTCGGCGTCCGAGATCATGTACGGCGACAGGTAGCCCTTGTCGAACTGCATGCCCTCGGTGAACTCGAGCTCGAGGCCGAACGTCTGGCCCTCCTCGACGTTCACGACGCCGTCCTTGCCGACCTTCTCGATCGCGTCGGACAAGACCTCGCCGATCTCGCGGTCGCGCGAGGAGACGGTCGCCACGCGGGCGATGTCCTCCTTGCCGGAGATCTCCTTGGACTGCTTCTTGAGCGACTCGACGACGGAATCGACGGCCTGCTCGATGCCGCGCTTGATCCCCATCGGGTTGGCTCCCGCGGCGACGTTCTTCAGGCCCTCGCGGACGATCGCCTGAGCGAGAACCGTGGCCGTCGTCGTGCCGTCGCCGGCGACGTCGTTCGTCGATGTCGCGACCTCGCGCACGAGCTGTGCGCCCTGGTTCTCGAAGGCGTCCTCGACCTCGATCTCACGCGCGATCGTGACGCCGTCGTTCGTGATCGTGGGCGCGCCGAACTTCTTGTCGAGCACGACGTAGCGCCCCTTCGGGCCAAGGGTGACCTTGACCGCGTCCGCGAGGATGTTGACGCCGCGCTCGAGCGCGCGACGCGCGTCCTCGTTGAACTTCAGCTCCTTGTGAGCCATGTGTTTTCCGAACCTCCCCGTTCCCTAGGACTTCGCGCCGGCCAGCTCGCGGTCGCCGACGACCTTGGCGAGCACGTCCGACTCACGCAGAATCAAGACCTCGTCGGTGCCGAGCTTGATCTCGGTCCCGCCGTACTTGCTGAAGATGATCTCGTCGCCTTCCTCGAGATCCATCTTGATGTACTCACCGTCCTCGTCCCGGTTGCCCGGGCCGACGGCGAGGACGCGCCCGCGCTGCGGCTTCTCCTTCGCAGTGTCGGGCAGCACGATGCCGCTGACCGTGGTCTCCTCCTCTTCGAGGACCTCGACGATCAGACGGTCACCAAGCGGCTGCAGATTCATCCAGCCTCCTCCTGTCAGACGACGACTTTGTGACACACGTTGGCACTCTTCGGTCCCGAGTGCCAGTGCAGTGTAACGGCGATCTCACCGGCCGCGCAAGATCGTGCAACCACTGTGTTACAAAGTCCCGGTGCGTCGGGAGTTCTCGGCAGGAGGAATCGTGGTGCGGCGCCTGCGCGGTCGGACGGTGATCGCGGCGATCAGACCGGGCGGGAAACCCGAGGGCGTCTGGGCGCTCCCGAAGGGGTTGATCGCGCCCGGGGAGCGGGCGGAGCTGACAGCCCTCCGAGAGGTCGCGGAGGAGACGGGGGTCGAGGCGACCCCCGTCGAGAAGCTCGGCGACGTCCGCTACGTCTACACGTGGGAGGGCGAGCGGGTGTTCAAGGTCGTCAGCTTCTTCCTGTTCCGTTACCGATCGGGTCGCCTCGGCGATATTCCGGCCGAGCATCGTCACGAGGTTGCAGAAGCCCGCTGGCTGCCGCTGGACGAAGCGCCCTCGCTCCTCGCGTACAAGGGAGAGCGGGAGATGGCAGCGAAGGCACTCGACCGATTAGGCTCCGCGCGATGACGGAAGCGCCAGGGTGACCGAGGCAATGTACGCGCTCAACTTCTATTCGCCCATCGTCGCCGAGCAGCTGCGGACACAGCGCAAGACCGCCACGATCCGACTCGGCGACAAGTCGGGCAAGTACCGCAAGGGGATGGTCGTCCAAGTGCTCGTCGGCGTCCGCTTCGGCGCGCGGGAGAAGATCTTCGACGCCGTGATCGACAAGGTCGAGGTCAAGGCGCTGAGCGACCTGTCCCCGCGCGAGATCGAGCACGACAACCCCGAGATCCGGCGCACCGAGGACATGGCCACCTGGCTCTCGCAGCTCTACAACCGCGAGGTCACGCCGGACGACACCGTGACGGTGATCCGCTTCTCACAGATCGTCCCGCCGCGCGGCTTTTAGGCGCGGGTCTCGAACCGCTCGAGGCCGTCCTCGGGGAGCGTCTCCCACGCTGCGGCCGAGCGGACGAACGTGTGGGCCGTCGGCTTGCGGTCGAACGGGGAGTCGATCGCGCTCACCCGGACGCTCACCTCCTCCGCCTCCGGCCAGCCCCCGCCGAACACGTTCGACCCACAGTTGGAGCAGAACGTCTTCGTGCTCCCCTCGTCGGGCTGGAACGGGCGGAGCAGCTCCCCGCCCTCCAGAATCCGGATCGAGGCCGCGTACACGCGGAGGTTCGTCGTTCCCGCGCCGCCGGAGAGTTTCTTGCAGCTCGCGCAGTGGCAGATGCGCACGCTGAGTGGCTCCTCCGCCACCTCGAACCGAACTCCGCCGCAGAGGCAGCTCCCGCGGAGCGGCTCCATCAGCCCTCCTTCCGGATCGCCGTGCCGAACAGCTCGCGCGCCCGCAGCGGTGCGCCGCACTCCTCGCAGTCGACGGCGAACGTCGAGCTGAAGGGCGCCGAGCAGGACGGGCAGCGCCTCAGCATCGGCCCCCCGCACTGCGCGCACTCGCTCGGGACCTCCGCCTCGAGCTCGTCGAACCACCTGCGCGCGGCGCCGCACCGAAGGCAGAACGCGACCCAGTCACCGAGCACCTTGCGGCGTTCCTCGCGCAGCCAGTCCGCGGCCTTGCCCACGGACGGACTGTAGCCCGGGCCGGACCGGACCGCCCCAGCGACGGGAGCGCCACCCGGCTCGTTAGAGTTCGGCCCCGATGGCGATCGCCCGTGAAGCCGAGCCCGTCGGCTCGCTCAAGGAGGTGCGGAAGGCGGGCCTCGACCGCGAGGACCTGCTCGACGCCTACCGCAACATGCTCCTCACCCGCGGGATCGAGGAGCGCGGCCACATCCTCTACCGCCAGGGGAAGATCCCCGGCTCGTTCTACACCGGCCGCGGGAACGAGGCCGCGGCCGTCGGCGTCGCGACCGCGATGGGGCCGGACGACGTCGGCACGCCGCTCCACCGTGACATGGGCGTCCACATCGTCCGCGGCGTCGAGCCGTGGCGGATCTTCGCCCAGTACATGGGGCGTGCGGACGGGCCGACGAAGGGCAGGGACGGCAACGTCCACATGGCCGACTCGAACCTCGGGCTGATCGCGATGGTCAGCCACCTGCCGGCGATGCTCCCGGTCGCCGTCGGCTGCGCGCTCGCCTTCCGGATCCGCGAGGAGAAGCGCGTCGCGGTCGCGTGGTTCGGCGAAGGCGCGTCGGCGCGCGGCGACACGCATGAGGGGATGACGCTCGCCGGCGTGCGCAAGCTCCCCGTCGTGTTCATCTGCGACAACAACCAGTGGGCGTACTCGACGCCGACGCACCTCGAGTTCGCGACGGAGCACGTCGCCGACCGCGCGGAGGCGTACGGCTTCGAGGGCGTCGTGGTCGACGGCACGGACGTCCTCGCCGTCTACCGCGAGGCGAAGCGCGCGATCAAGAAGGCGCGCCGCGGCGAGGGCCCGACGCTGATCGAGTCGCTGACCCTCCGGATGGAGGGTCACGCCGTCCACGACGACGCGTTCTACGTCCCCAAGCAGATGTTCGAGGAATGGGCCAAGTCCGACCCGATCGAGCGGTTCCGCACCTGGCTGCGCGACAACGCGGACATGACCGACGAGGAGGAGGACGGGATCTCGGCCGAGGTCAAGAAGATGCTCAACGACGCGCTCAAGCGGGCGGAGGAGTCCCCGCTCCCCGACGCGTCGACGCTGACACGACGGCGTCTACGCGACGCCTGAGGACCTCGACACTCCCCACCACAAGTAATGCCGGAGCTGACCTACCTCCAGGCGATCTCCGACGGGCTGCGCACCGAGATGCGCCGCGACAAGCGCGTCTTCGTCATCGGCGAGGACGTCGGCGTGTACGGCGGCGCCTTCAAGGTCACGCTCGGCTTCCAGGAGGAGTTCGGGCACTGGCGCGTGATCGACGCCCCACTCGCGGAGACCGCGATCGTCGGCGCGTGCACCGGTGCGGCGATCATGGGCATGCGGCCGGTCGCCGAGATGCAGTTCGCGGACTTCATCTCGTGCGCGTGGGACCATCTCGTCACCGTCGCGGCCAAGCAGCGCTGGCGCGCTGGCACCGCGGTCCCGATCGTCGTGCGGCTCCCGTCCGGCGGGGGCTTCTCGGGCGGGCCGTTCCACTCCCAGAACCCCGAGTCGTCGTTCGCCCACATCCCCGGCCTCAAGTGCGTCTGCCCGGCGACGCCCGAGGACGCGAAGGGCCTGCTGATCAGCGCGATCGAGGATCCGAACCCCGTCCTCTACTTCGAGCACAAGCACCTGTACCGCCGGATCAAGGCGGACGTGCCCGAGGAGCGGTACACGGTGCCGATCGGCAAGGCGCGCATCCACCAGGAGGGCGACGACCTCACGGTCGTCACCTGGGGCGCGATGGTCTACACGGCGGAGGAGGCGGCCAGAGAGCTGGAGGACGTCTCGGTCGAGATCATCGATCTCCGCAGCGTGATGCCGTGGGACAAGGCGGCCGTGCTCGAGTCGGCGCGCAAGACCTCCAAGGTGCTCGTCCTCCACGAGGACACGCGCACCGGCGGCTTCGGCGCCGAGATCGCAGCGACGATCGCCGAGGACGCGTTCGAGGAGCTCGACGCGCCGGTGAAGCGGATCGCCGCGCCCGACACGCCCGTCCCGTTCTCGCCCTCGCTCGAGAAGGCGTTCATCCCGCAGGTCGAGGACGTCGTCGCAGGTTTGCGCGACCTGGCCGAGTACTAGGCTGGAGATGATGTACGTGGCTGTACTTGACATGGCCTCTCCCAGTAACCAGGACGCGTAGCGTGGCCACCACTGAAGCCATCGACGTCGTGATGCCCCAGATGGGCGTGTCGGTCTCCGAGGGGACGATCACCAAGTGGCTCAAGCAGGAGGGCGAGGAGGTCCAGTCCGACGAGCCGCTGCTCGAGATCTCCACGGACAAGGTCGACACCGAGGTGCCGAGCCCCGGCTCGGGCGTCGTGACGCAGATCCTCGTCCAGGAGGGCGAGACCGTCGACGTCGGGACGAAGCTCGCCGTGATCGGCGGGGACGGCGCCGCAACCGAGCCTGCCGCCGAGGCCCGGGAGGCACCGCCCGAGCCGGTCACGCCGGCAGCCGCCGACGTGCCGGAGCCCGCCCAGGCTGCGGCCGCCGAGACCGCCGCGACCAACGGCAAGACCTTCGTCTCCCCGGTCGTGGCGAAGATCGCCTCCGAGCACGGCGTCGACCCGAGCCAGGTGCGGGGCACCGGCCGCGGCGGACGCGTGACGAAGAAGGACATCCTCGACTTCATCGAGTCCGGAGCAGAAGCTCCGGCCGCCGCGCCTGCGCCCGCACAGCCCGCCCCGCCGCCGGAAGCGCCGGCCCCGCCACCCGCAGCCGCCCCGCCACCCGCACCCGTAGCCGCCCCGCCGCCTCCGCCCGCCGCCGCCCCGCCTGCGCCGCCCGCCGCTCGGCCGGCGATCGAGCAACCGCAGGCCCAGCCGGCCATGGGCGAGCAGTTGGAGCCGATGACGGCGATGCGCCGCGGGATCGCGGAGCACATGCGCCGCTCGCTCGACACGTCCGCGCACGTCACCAGCGCGATCGAGGTCGACATGTCGAAGGTGGTGGCGATCCGCGGGAAGCTCAAGCAGGAGTTCCAGTCGGCGTACGGGGTCAACCCGACGTACCTCGCGTTCATCGCACGGGCCGTCGTCGAGACAGTCCGCGACTACCCCTGGATCAACGGCGAGATTCGCGGCGACCAGATCGTCACGCGGACCTACGTCAACCTCGGCTTCGCGGTCGAGCTCCAGGACGGCAAGGGGCTGATCGTCCCGGTGCTCAAGAACGCGGAGACCCTGAACCTGCTCGGGATCGCGAAGGGTGTGACGGACATCGCGGAGCGCGCGCGCAACAAGCAGCTCACTCCGGACGAGGTCCAGGGCGGGACGTTCACGATCACGAACCCGGGCGGTTACGGCACGTTCCACGGGACGCCCGTGATCAGCCAGCCGCAGGCCGCGATCCTCGGTACCTACGCCGTCGTCAAGCGGCCCTGGGTCGTCGAGGACGAGCTCGGCCAGGACGTGATCGCGATCCGGCCGATCATGAATCTCACGCTCACGTACGACCACAGGCTCGTGGACGGCGCCCTCGCCGGCCGCTTTCTGCGCGACCTGCGCGAGAAGCTCGAGACCTGGGACCGGAGCTCGTACTGAGGACCTAGCCGAACGGGGGAACGACACACGCTCCCGTCCGTGGCATCCTGGTTGCAATGAGGAAAGCTGTCGCAATCCTCCTCCTCGGGTTCGTGCTCGCGGGCACGGCCTCGGCTGCGGACACGAGGGTGAAACCGGCCGTGCGCCTCGAGTCGATGGATCCGCTCGTCGTGACCGGAACCGGTTTTCGCGCGAAGGAGAAGGTGCGCGTGACGGTCGCCGTCAAGAGAAGCACCTGGCGACGCAACGTCGTCGCCACGCGTAAGGGCGCCTTCCGGGCGGTGATCGGCCTCGTCCAGGTGGGGAACTGCGCGCTCTCCGTTCGAGCGACCGGCTCGAAGAAGAGCCTCGCCACGCTCAAGCGCGCGGCGCTGCCCACCTGCATCCCCTAGGTACGCTCACGCCGTGAGCCGCGGGGCCTACCTGCTCGAGCTCGGCGTCACTCCCTACCGCGAGGCATGGGAGCTGCAGCGGTCGCTGGCCGGCGCCGTCTCGCAGGGCGCGATCCCCGAGACCGTCGTCTTCCTTGAGCATCCGCCCGTGATCACGCTGGGGCGGCGGGCCGAGGAGGGAGAGCTGCACGTCCCGGAGGGCGCGTCCGTGGACCTGGTCGAGACCGATCGCGGCGGCAAGTCGACCTTCCACGGCCCCGGGCAGCTCGTCTGCTACCCGATCCTCGACCTGACGCACCACGGGCAGGACGTCAAGCAGTACGTCCGCGACCTCGAAGAGGCGCTGATCCGCACGATCGCCGGCTTCGGGCTCGAGGGCGTGCGGTTCGACGGGCTCAGCGGCGTGTGGCTCCATCCGCCGCCGCGCAAGCTCGCGTCGATCGGCGTCCACATCTCCAAATGGATCACCACGCACGGGTACGCGCTCAACGTCGACCTCGACCCGGCGCCGTTCACGGAGTGGATCACCGCGTGCGGGCTCGAGGACGCCGCGTTCACGACGATGGCCCGCGAGCTCGACCGGCCCGTCACGGTGGCAGAGGTGCGGCCGGTCGCGCGCGACGCGATCGCCGAGGTCTTCGACCTCGAGCTCGAGCCGCTCCCCGCCGAGGACGGCCACGGCCTCTGGGGTCAGCCTGTGCACGCGCAGCTCGCCGCACGGTGAGCGTCGACGTCGCGCTGGTCCCGCGGCCGGAGTGGAGCCCGCTTCCGGGCGGAGGCCATGTCGGCGTCGAGGGGAGAGTGCTCGTTCGCGAGGCCGACGGATCCTTCGTCGCGATGCTGCGATTCGCGCCGCACGCCACGATCCACGAACATGCGGGAGCGAACGACACGCTCGTCGTCTGCCTCGAGGGCGAGGGCTTCACCTCCGTCGCCGGAGAGACCGCGCCGCTGCGAGAGAGCGAGCGGGCCTTCTGGCCAGCAGGCATCCCGCACCGCCTCTGGACCGAGGCGTCGATGATGACGACGCTGATGGTCGAGCGGCCGGGCGTCGGCTTTCCAGCCCGTGGCCTCGCCGACCACTCCGCGCTGGCCTGAACCGCCAGGTCCAAGGGCCTGACCCTCGGACCTGGCCGCAACGGCCAACCGCGTCGGGCGGAGTGCCGGGCGATGGCAGGCAGAGAGCTGGCAGGTGGCCCGAACGAACAGGGCCGAGGGCCTGACCCTGCGACCTGGCTGGAACGGCCACGTGGCGGGGCGCGACTAGACTGGCCGGCATGGAGCGCTCCCTTCCCGTCGCCGAGCGGCCGCGTCGGCCCGAGTGGATGAAGGTGCGCGCCCCGAGCGCGGACTCCCGCTACTTCGACGTCAAGAAGCTCATCCACGGCGCGTCGCTGCACACGATCTGCGAGGAGGCGCGCTGCCCGAACATCTCCGAGTGCTGGGGACGCGGAACCGCGACCTTCCAGATCCTCGGCGACACGTGCACGCGCGCGTGCCGCTACTGCTACGTCCACTCGGGCAGGCCGGACTCGCCGCCCGACCCGCTCGAGCCGTTGCGCCTCGCGAACACTGCGGCCCAGATGGGCCTCAAGCACGTCGTCGTCACGTCCGTCGACCGCGACGACGTGCCCGACCGCGGTGCGGGCCACTACGCCGCCACGATCCGGGCGCTCAAGCGCAAGGTCCCCGGCGCGTCGATCGAGGTGCTGACGCCGGACTTCCTCGACGTCGAGGAGGAGGCGCTACAGACGGTGCTCGCCGCCAGGCCTGACGTCTTCAACCACAACATCGAGACCGTGCGCAGGCTCCATCCGCGCATGCGCGGCGCCAAGGCGAGCTACGACAAGGCGCTGTGGCTGCTCCGCCGGGCCAAGGAACTCGCCGACTACCCCGTGCTGACGAAGTCGGGGATCATCGTCGGGCTCGGGGAGACGAACGACGAGGTCGTTGAGACGATGCGCGACCTCCGGGAGCACGACGTCGACGTCGTCACGATCGGCCAGTACCTCCAGCCCTCCCCGAAGCACGCGACGATCGACCGCTGGGTGCACCCGGACGAGTTCCGGTGGTTCCGCGAGCAGGGCGAGGCCCTCGGCTTCGGCTCCGTGTTCTCGGGGCCGCTCGTCCGTTCGTCCTACCGCGCGGACGAGCAGCGGCACGCTGCGGCCACCGGCCGCGGCGCCGTCGCGTACTAGGCGCTACGTCGGGTCGTTCGGCTCGACCGGCAAAGTGTGGATCGGGAGGACGACCTCGCGGTCCTCGACCTCCTCGTCCTCTGCTTCCTCGTCCGGGGCGGGCTGATCGTCGTCAGCCATCTGCCCGAATTGGGCTAGCGCCCGATCGGAACGAGCGGCGGATGGATGCTCTCCGACGTGCAGAGCATCCGCCGCGTCGCGAGCACCGCGTGATCTCCTGATGCGCCGCGCGCGCTCGCGTTCGTCCGGCCGCAGTGGAGCGATGCAGCCGTGAACACGGCCGTGAACGAGCCGTCCGCGCGGGTGGTGACGGAGCGGCCGTACGGACGCGTCGTCCGGAGCACGACGAACACCCGCTCGCCGCCGCGGAAGTGCTCCCCGCGCAGCGTCATCGGCTTCGCGTCGACCATCCGAAGCGTCGGAGCAGGCCCGGCGGCGAGCGCCGCGGGGACCAGGAGCGCCGCCAGGGCGAGCAGGACCAGAACCCTCTTCATCACTCCAAAGTATGCCAAGAGACGCGAAGGGCCGCCTCGCGGGCGGCCCTTCGTCGCTTCCGTTGGTGCGTCTTGTTACTTCTTCGGGACCTTGACCTTGAGCGTCATGGTCTCGCTGTTGCCACCCTGGTCCGCGTCGCTGTGACCGGTGCGGCTCGGGTTGTTCTGGCTGACGATCATCAGCCCGAGCTGCGGCGTCGCGTTCCAGAACGCGGCGTTGATGTTCACCGTCTCGTTGACCGAGGCGTTCGGCGGAATGACGGTCGAGTTGATCCCGCTGGCGGTCGTGAAGACCGGGCGGAACAGGTTGTACGTCGCCATCGCGCCGCCGAAGTCGTCGGACGTGCCGTCGGTCTCGCTGAACGCCGCTGCCGTGTAGCTGATCGGCATCCCCTCCGAGATGCACGGAGTCCCGGCAGCGCAGAGTTGGCTGAAGTCAACCGGGAGCTCCATCGACGTCCCGTTGAAGTTCGCAGCCGTCAGGAAGTGGATGCTGCCGGATCCCGTCACGATCGAGAACACGGCCACAGCCGCCTGTCCGTTCGGCGTGCCCGTCGTGAGCAGGCCGAGATCGGCCGACACGACGTCGTAGTCGGGAGTCCCGTCACCGTTGACGTCGACGAAGATGTCGAACTCCGTCTCGGCCGGGTTCGACCACTGCCGTGCGACGCTGAGAGCGAAGACGGCGAGCTGATCCGACGGATACGACTGCACGCCGGCCGAGACGAGGTCGTCCGAGCTCAGGCCCGGGCTGCGGCCTGACTTCAGGCCCCAGCCGAACCAGTCGGCGACTCCGGTCGCGGCGCCGCGCCGGTTGGTCAGCGGCACAGTGTTCAGACCGCCCTGCAGCTTGTCGCCCGCGTCACCGACGCCTGAGCCGACGGCCACGTGCGAGACCGCCTGCGGGACGAGGTAGTACGGGACACGGAGCGCGATCCCGCCGTTGTCGCTCGAGCTCGCCGGCGTCAGCGTGATCAGGCCTGCGACGTCGTGGAACGAGGACGAGTCGCCGGCCGTCGCCACGGGGACGGTGAGCCGGACGGTGAAGTCACGCTGGTCGTCCGCCGGGATGGTGAGCGACAAGCGGCTGAGCGTCACCGTGTGCGGGCTCCCCTGGTCGAGCGCGTCGGCGATGTTGAACGTCGCCCGCGCCTTCCCGAAGTTCCGCACGGTGATCGTGGCCCGGTCGCTGACGAAGTCACGATCGATCTCCTTGAGACCGAAGCTCAGCGTCGAGGTACCGGGATCGCCCAGGGCGACGACGTTGGTGTGCGTCGCCTGGAACGCCTGGATCAGGCCCGTACCCGCGCCGCGGGTGGTGTATGCGGCCACCCCGGACGGGCTCGCCGTGTTCACGACGGCGGCCTTCCAGTACTGCACCTTCTTCCAGTTCGGGTGTGCCTGCTTGACGAGCGCGGACATGCCCGTGGTGTGCGGTGCAGCCATCGACGTACCGGACAAGATGGTCGCCTCGGTGCCCGTGCCCATGCCGACCGACGCGATGCTCACGCCGGGGGCGGTGACGTCGGGCTTAAGGGCGCTGTCACCCGTCCGCGGGCCGAACGAGGTGAAGTCCGCGAGGGCGCTGAACGTCGGGTTGGCCAGCGTGAGCGGATCGAGCGTCAACGTCCCGCCGTCCGCCGCCCGAAGCGCGACGCCGTTCGGGGACGTGGACGGGTTCGCCCCGCCCTGAACCCCGAGGAACGGGATCGTCACCGTGAACGACTCGCCCGTGTCCGGGTTGCTGGTGATCTTGCCCTCGAACGGCGGGAAGCCGGCCGAGTTGTTGACCATGATCACGCCGACGGCGCCGGCCTGCTGGCCGTAGATCGCCTTCGCGACGCGTGCGCAGGTGCCGCGCGCCACGACGATGAACTTGCCGGCCGCTCCGGCCGCCGCATCCTCGGCGGCGCTGCAGCCGAGGCTGATCTGCGTGTGGGCGGCATTCGCCCAGATCACCTGGATCGGGAACGGTCCCGTCGGCAGAGGCGAGAAGCCGTTCGCGTCGATCGCCTGGATGCTCGGCCCGGTCGACAGATGAATCGTCGCGCCCGGGAACGACTCCGTCGGATCGCTCGCGGCGACCGAGATGCCGCGGGTGCCGGTGCCCGGCGAGCCGGTCATGTACGGCGCATGGCCCTCGTTGCCGGAAGACGAGACGACGATGACGCCGTCACGCGACGCGTTGTTCACGGCGACCGCGTCGGGCGAGTCCTTCGTGCCGAACGGCGCGCCGAGGGACATGTTGATCACGTCCATGTCGTGGTCGACGGCCCACTCGATCGCGTCGACGACGATGTCCGTCGAACCCTCGCAGCCGAAGACGCGAATCGAGTAGATGTCCGCCTTCGGAGCGACACCCGGGCCCACGTTCCAGTCATGCGACGAGACCGTGGTCGCGTTGTACCGGCCGGTAAAGGTCGACCCGTCGTCGAGGACGCCCGAGCCCGCGGCCGTGCCGGCGACGTGCGAGCCGTGGCCATTGCAGTCGAGCGGGTTCGGATCGGGATGCGGAATCGGCTGGTACGACTCGCTCGTCGGGTCGGCGTTGTAGTCGTCGCCGACGAGGTCGGTGCCACCCTTGACGCGCGGAGCGTTGGGGCCGATCTCCGCGGCCAGCTGCGGATCAGTGGCGGGATCGACGGTGTTGTGCGCCTGTGCGTAGGCCCACGCGGCAGCCGTGCCCGGACCGCCGAAGTCGGCATGCGTGTAGTCGATGCCCGTGTCGATGACCGCGATCTTGATCCCCTCGCCGTGGAAGCCGGCCGTGCCGTCCCACGCCTGCGGCGCGCCGATCAGCGGAACGCCGTGGATGTTCGAGAAGCTGTACTTCGGAATCCGATGGACGGCGACCACGCCCGGAAGCTTCTCGAGGTCGGGTCCTTTCCTGGATGCGATTCGCACCCTCAGGCCGTTGTACGCCGCCTGATAGGAGGCGAGCACCTGGCCGCCGAGGGACTGGACCCCCTGTGCCACCGGTGCCTGCTGGGCCTTCAGCTGCGCGCGGATTGCCTGCTTCTGCTCCTTCGTCAGCGCGCCCCTGCCCGCGTCCTTAGAGTCGGCGTCGGCGGCGACGATCGGATTGCCGGCCAGCTGCACCATCACCGTCATCGGCTTGTTGCTCAAGCCGAGCGGCGCGACAGCGGGGGTCAGATCCTCGATCCCCCCGTCCGGCAAGCCACTCGGACGTTGCGCCGCGCCGACGGAGACCGCCGTCAACGCAACGAGCACGGCGCCGAAAACGAGCGCGCCGTGGCGTGTCAGTCGTTTCACCCTTGTCTCCCCTCGTAGTTGTGGGCACCACCCCCTCGGACCCCTGCCCTCGGACCCGGCTGCGGCCGGTCGTGATGCCGGCCTCTTATATAGCTGACTCTTCCGAGCGAGGCCACTGACTACCGACGGGGTCTGCGGATTCGCACGTGTGCTTGCGCACGGTGGGTCCCGACCCGCCTTGCGCCTCGAATCCGGAGCGCTAGACTCCCTGCCCTTCGGAGGCGAGACCGATCATGTTTCGCCCAATCCGGCAACAAAAGGGGGAGGGACAGCTTTGCGCAATCTCCGTCCACTGCTCGGACGTCCGCGTGTGCTGCTGCTCGCTTTGCTCGTCGCAGCCGTCGCCGTCGCCGTCCTGGCAGGATCCGGATCCACCCAGCGCGCCGCCGCGGCGAAGGGCATGTCGCCCGACACGATGCGGGCGCCGAACATCCACCGCCACATCACGGCGCTGGCGAACCCGTCGGCGACGGTTCGCTTCACGTGCCAGATCCCCGGCCTGACCGACTTCACCTGCTACGGGCCCGATCAGATGCGCATCGCCTACGGCACACAGCTGCTGGCGGACAAGGGCTACACGGGCGCCGGCCGGACGATCGTGATCATCGACGCCTACGGCAGCCCGACGCTCGCGTCGGACGTGGCGAACTTCGACTCGGTCTGGGGCCTGCCGACGACGAACCTGCAGACGTTCACGCCGTTCGGCATCGACCCGACCTCGCCGGACAACGCCGACGGCTGGGCGGCCGAGACCTCGCTCGACGTCGAGTGGGCCCACGCGATCGCGCTCGGCGCCAAGATCGCGCTCGTGATCGCGAAGTCGAACGACGACTCCGACATCCTCGACGCGACGGAGTACGCCATCGCCCACAACCTCGGCGACACGATCTCTCAGAGCTTCGGCGAGGCCGAGCAGTGCATGACGCCCGCCGTCGCCACGCGTCAGCACCGCCTGTTCCGCCTGGCGGTCGCGAAGGGCATGACGCTGTTCGCGTCCTCGGGCGACTCGGGCGCCGCGGAGCCGACCTGCGACGGCTCCGGCCTCTTCAAGGCCGCGAGCACGCCTGCGAGCGACCCGAACGTGACCGGCGTCGGCGGGACCGACCTGCACGCCGACAGCATCAACGGGACGTATCAGTCGGAGACGACGTGGAACGAGTCCGCGATCTTCGGCGGCGCGGTCGCCGGCGGCGGCGGCCAGTCCGTCCTGTTCCACCGGCCGCTCTACCAGGCGCTCGCGACGCACGACCGCACGCGTGACGTGCCCGACGTCTCCTACAACGCCGCCGTCTTCGACGGCGTGATCGTGGCGTTCCAGGGAGGCTTCTTCCTCTTCGGCGGCACGAGCGCGGGCTCGCCGCAGTGGGCGGGGATCCAGGCGATCGTCAACCAGATCGCCGGGCACAGGATGGGGAACATCAACCCGGCGCTCTACGCGCTTGCCCTGCTCCCGTCCAAGATCAAACCGTTCCACGACATCGCGGACGGGAGCAACAACTCGGTTCCGGACGGCAACGGCGGCACGATCACCGGCTTCACCGCCGTCAACGGCTACGACATGGCGACGGGCATCGGCTCGCCGAACATCGGCGCGCTCGCTCCGCTGATCGCGAAGCTGCCGCCCGTCACGACGCCGACCGACTAGCGACACAGTCGCGTTCGGTTAACAACGGAGGGCCGCCTAACGGCGGCCCTCCGTTTGCTCAGCGTGCGAGCTTCGAGCTAGGGCGAGACCTGGATGATCTGGCCTTCGCGCTTGCCCGGGTCGTTGCCGTCGGACGACTTCGCGTCGCGATACAGCAGCTGGAACCCGAGCTGGGACGGTGACGCGACGTCGCCGCCGGCCACATTCCCGATGAGGATCGACTGGATCGTCGACGGCGGCACCGTGAAGAACTGCGGCGCCCCGAAGGAGAACTTCGGCGTCCCCAGCGTGAACGTCATGTTCACGATCGAGTCCGTCAGCGCTCCCGTGAAGTAGTTGTCGAACGCGAACACCGAGTACCTGAACTTCGAGGTCGGTGTCAGTCCGACAGCTGACATCGGCGCGGACATGATCGCGTTGCCGGAATTCAGATCCGCATCGTTGAAGAAGAAGATCCCAGCAGCGTTCGTCGCGAGGTTGACCACCTCGACGACGTTCTGACCTGTCGTCCCGAACCCACCGTTCTCCAGGTTGAAGACGACGAAGTCGTCCGTGCCGTCGTTGTTGCTGTCGACGTAGATGTCGAACTCGGCCGGGTAGTTCGCGTGTGAACGCTGGCCGTACGTGTCGATGCCGAACTGGACAATGCCCGAGTTACCGAGCATCCGCACGCCCACCGACCTCAGGTCGACGATCGCGAAGTTGTCGCCCGGGTTCGGGAGATGGTCCTTCGCGATCTGGGGGCTCGTGCCGGTGAGGTTGAACACATCGGTCCCGCCGGCGAGAACCGGGCTGTCGTTCTCCAGCTCGATCTGCTTCGTGCCTCCGTTCAGCTTGACGTTCTGGTTCTGCGACCAGACGTCCGCCGACCGGTGCGGCAGGACGTGCCACGGCACGGTGATCTTGCTGTTGGCCCCGCCGTCCAGGGTCAGGTACCCGTCGTACTCGACGCCGTTGAAGCGCTGGCCGTTACCACCCTGAGAGCCGCTGTTCATGTCCCACTGCGGCAGCTTGCTCGGGTCGATGTGGATGATCACCCACACGACCTCACGGTTGTTGAAGTCGACCGTGAGCGTCGACGGGAGCTCCTTGAACGTCACCGCGCCGGTCGCCTGATCGTTCGCGTAGCGGAACGACGCGTTGACCGAGTAGTTGATCGGGTGGTTGCTGTAGTTCCGGACGACGAGCTTCCGAGCGATGTCGACCGGCTCGGAAATCGCCTGGTAGCCGTACGACAGGCTTCCGGCCCGGTCCTTCTCGTCCCAGGCCGCCGTCGTGCTGGCGACCGCCCGGTTCACCCGCACCTCACCGGCGCCGATCCGCGTGATCGGAGCGAGCTCGCCCGGGAGCTGCAGCGGGTTGGTCTGGATGTTCGTCTCTGCGGTGTTCATCAGCAGCGACTTGAGCTCGAACACCTTCCGCTTCGGGAAGACCTGGCGGAGGATGGCCTCCGAGCCCGCGATCATCGGCGTGGCTCCGGAGGTACCGCCGAAGGCGGTCGCCCCCGTGCCGCTGCCGGCGTCGGCCGAGACCGACGCACCGGGTGCGCCGATGTCCGGCTTGATCTGGTCGAAGCTGTAGCTCGGGCCGCGGGCCGACGTGCTCACCATGCTGCCGACGAGCGGGATCGCCGTGCTCGGACCGAAGCTCACGTTGACCGTCGAGCCCGCACCCTTGATCAGGGCCCCGTCGGACTGCGTGATGATGATCGTGCCGACGAACTGCGTGCCGCCGCCGAACGAGAACGACGGCGGATCGCCCGGGATGTTGTTGGCGATGATCACGCCGATTGCTCCGGCGTGAGCCGCCACGTCCACCTTGAGACTGACCGCGCACGTGCCGCGATCGATCAGGGCGACCTTGCCGGTCGGATTCGCCAGCAGCGCGTCGCCCGGGCATCCCCGTCCGATGTAGGCCACGTCACCGGTGATGTCCGAGGTGATTGGCGCCCAATCGACCGTGGCCGTGTTCTTGATCGTCCGGGCGATCGAGGCAGGCGAGTTGATAACGAGCGGGAATCCCTTCGCGCTCGGCACCTGCGTCTGCGCGACGCTGATGATGTTCTTGCCGGTCGACGGCGAGGACACCACGTACGGCAGGTTCGCGTTGTTGCCGGCCGCTGTGGCGACGATCACGCCTGCATCCGACGCGTTGTTGAGCGCGGCGGTGAGGTCGTCCTCGTTCTGCCCGTAGGCCGAGCCGAGCGAGAGGTTCGCGACGTCGACGTGGTCGGAGATGTCGCCGTCCTGGTTCGGGTCCATCATCCGGTCGACGGCCTGCAGCAGCGCGACGCCGCTGCAGCTGGTCGAGACCGAGCTGCAGACCTTGTACTCGAGCAGCTTCGCTCCCGGGGCGACGCCCGGATGCGGGCCGACGCCGGCGATGATGTCCGACACGTGCGTGCCGTGGCCACCGGCGCAGGGCGCGGGTATCGCCACGGGACCGCAATCGATCGGGTCGTCATCCTGCGCGAGCGGGCCGGTCGGCCACGCCTCGCCCGTGAAGTCGAACCCGTCGACGACCTTCGCCGTCGGGAACAGACCGTCGCGCGACCGGTTCCTCGCGTCGCCGGTGGTGGTCCCGTACGCGGCCGTGTAGGCGGCCAGCGTGCCGGCCCCGCCCAGGTCCTGGTGCGTGTAGTCGGCGCCCGTGTCGAGCACCGCCACGCGGACACCGGAGCCGTCCTTGCCGGCGGCTTGCAGCTCGGCGGCGCCGATGTACGGCACCGTGTCGCCCAGGTCATACGTGTAGTTCCGGATGATCCGGACCGTCTCGACGTTCGGCAGCGCTTCCACCGCGTCGAGCTTCGTCCGGTCGATCGACACGACGATCGCGTCAAGCGCCTTCGTCACGCGGGCGACCGTCTGCCCACCCAGCGACGCCGTCTGCGACGCGACCGTGTCCTGCTTCCCCTTCAGCGTGGCCACGTATGCCCGCTGCTGGTCCTTCGTAAGACTGCCCGCTGGATCCTTCTCGGCGAGCGACGGATCGGTCAGCTTGACCGTCGCCGTCACGAGGCCGTGCTGCACTCCGAGCGGCAGCTGGTCCGTCGAAACGACGTCCGTCACCGCCTCGGGCCCGTTGTTCCCTGCTGCCGAAATCCCGCCGACCAACGCCAGCGCGAGTGCGACGACCGCGAGCAGGGGTCCTGCCCTACGTGGCTTCACTCATCTCCCCTTTCGGTTAGAGCCGTGCCCTCACCCCGACGACCGGCTCTCTAGGCCAGTGATGCTGGTTTCTTATAAACCGCTGGCGCGCGATCTACAAGCGGCAACGCGCGCAGCCGGCTACGTGTCCGGCGGCGATTGGGTCGACTCGCCGCCGACTGGGGCGCCGGGATTCATCGGTTTGTGCGGCTCTGCCATCGCCCGGTAGTCCAGCGCCTGGTCGAGGATCTGCTCCTCGACGCCGCGCTCCCGCGCGATCTCGCGCAGCGACCGGCCGGAGGACGCCGCTTCCTTGACGATCTCCGTGGCTGCGTCGTACCCGATGTACGGGTTGAGCGCGGTTGCGGCGGAAAGCGTCAGCTCGGCGTAGCGCTCGCAGGTCTCGCGGTTGGCCTCGATCCCGTCGACGCACTTCTCCGCGAGCAGCCGGGACGCGCTCGAGAGGAGCTTGATCGAGTCGAGCAGGTTCCGCGCGAGCAGCGGCACGAAGACGTTCAGCTCGAAGTGCCCCTGCATGCCGCCGATGACGATTGCCGAGTCGTTGCCGATCACTTGCGCGGACACCTGGGTGACGACCTCGGGGATGACCGGGTTGACCTTCCCGGGCATGATCGAGCTGCCCTTCTGCAGCTCGGGCAGGAAGATCTCCGCGAGGCCGGCCCGCGGGCCCGAGCCCATCAGCCGCAGGTCGTTGGCGATCTTGGTCAGCGAGACGGCGACGGTCTTGAGGGCGCCCGAGGCCTCCACGAGCCCGTCGCGCGCGGCCTGAGCCTCGAACGGGTCGGCCGGGGCCGAGATCGTCAGGCCGGTCTCGTCCTCGAGGCGCGCGCGGACGCGCGCCGCGAACTCGGGGTGCGTGTTCAGGCCGGTGCCGGTGGCGGTGCCGCCAAGCGGGATCTGGCCCAGGCGTCCGAGCGTCGACTCCACGCGCTCGTGTCCCTGCCGCACCTGCGCCGCGTAGCCCCCGAACTCCTGGCCGAGCGTGACCGGCACAGCGTCCATCAGGTGCGTACGGCCGGACTTGACCACGTCGTCGAACTCCGCGGCCTTCGCCTGGAACGAGTCGGCGAGCCGCTCGAGCGCCGGCAGCAGGTCGTTCGTGATCTGGTCGAGCGCCGCGAGGTGGACGGCCGACGGGAAGACGTCGTTCGAGGACTGGCCCATGTTGACGTCGTCGTTGGCGTGGACGTCCTCGCCGGCGAGCGCGGCGATCACCTCGTTCGCGTTCGTGTTCGACGACGTGCCCGAGCCGGTCTGGAAGACGTCGATCGGGAACTGGTCGTCCAGCTCGCCGGCGGCGATCCGGTCGCCCGCCTCGCCGATCCGCTGCGCCTTGTCCTCGTCGAGCAGGCCGAGCTCGGCGTTGACGCGGGCGGCCGCGGCCTTGATCCGCCCGAGCCAGCGGGTCGACGTGCTTCGGGATCGGCTCCCCCGAGACCGGGAAGTTCTCCACGGCCTTGCGAGTCTCCCCGCCCCAGAGCTCGCGCTGCGTCGTCTCGGTGCTCATACGAAAAGTCTAGGGCAGGTGCTCTAGGCCAGGTGGGGCTCGACCTGCTCCGCGGCGGTGAGCAGCTCGTCCCATGTGCGCAGCTTCACGCGCGGGCGCCCGAGCTTCTCGCCGGCGGCCCGCTCGACCTCGTCGATCGACGTCCAGCCGGCGTAGAGGACGGGGCGCGCGCCGCGCTCGGCGAGCAGCAGCTCGAGCGCCTCGGGCGTCGCGGTTGCGGCGTGCGCGATCTTCCCGGCGCGCACGTCCTCGAGCAGCGCGGCGACCGTCTCCGTGGCGTCCTTCTTGTTCGTGCCGATGATCCCGGTGGGGCCGCGCTTGATCCAGCCGGCGCAGTATGTCCGCTCGACGCCGGTCACGCGGCCCGCGTCGTTGAGGATCGTCCCGCGTTGCTCGTCGAACGGCAGATCCGGGAGCCCGACGCCGTGGTAGCCGACGCTGCGGAAGACAAGGCCGCACTCGATCGTCTCGCGCTCGTCCGTCGGGACGGCGACGAGCCGTCCGTCTCGATCCTCGAGCCGGTTGCGGACAAGCTCGATCGCCTCGACCTTGCCGTCGCCCAGGATCGCCGTCGGCGACCGACGGAACGCGAAGCGGACGACGAGCGGCTTCCCCGCCGGCTCGCGCGCGGCGAACCCGCGCAGCACCTCGAGGTTGCGCTGCACGTGCGTGTCGGCGTCCGGCGACTCGTCGAGATCGGCGGCGTCGACCTGGACGTCCGCGCCGGCGAGCTCGCCCATCTCCTTCAGCTCCTGCGTCGTCCAGGATGCCTGCGCCGCCCCGCGCCGTCCGACGATGACGATCTCGCGCAAGGTCGACGCGCCGATCGCCTCGATCGCGGGATCGGTCGTGTCGGTCGGGGCGAGCTCCTCCGGCGTCAGCGCGAGCATCCGGGCGACGTCGAGGGCGACGTTCCCGTTCCCGACCACGACGGCGCGATCGACGTCCAGGTCGAACTCGAGCTCCTGGAAGTCGGGGTGACCGTTGTACCAGGCGACGAGCTCGGTCGCGGACCACGAGCCGGGGAGGTCCTCGCCGGGGATGTCGAGCCGGCGGTCGGTCTGCGAGCCGACGGCGTAGACGACTGCGTCGTAGAGCGCCAGGAGCTCGTCGTGGATGAGGTCGCGACCGACCTCCACGTTCCCGAAGAACCTGAAGCCCGGCTTCTCGGCGATGCGCTCGAACGCGCGCGAGACGGACTTCAGCTTCGGGTGGTCGGGCGCCACGCCGAGCCGCACGAGCCCCCACGGCGTGGGCAGCCGCTCGATCATGTCCACCTCGATCTGCTCCTCGGCGTCGAGCAACGCACCAGCCGCGTAGAAGCCCGCGGGCCCCGATCCGACCACCGCAACGCGCAACGCCGCGCTCATCCGACGGATGCTAAAGCCCTACCCCTGGCACCAACCGGACGTGTCCCTAAAAGCCTGGGTCTGACCCGGGATGTCGCAAGAGTGTGACGTTTCGCGCACAGGGCTCCTCTTCGGACCCGCCCAGGGACTGTCCCCAGACGTGGCCGTTGGAGCCACGTCCCAGTTGGAACGAGAGTGTGACTCTTCGTCCACAGTGCGCGGCCTTCGCCACCCGCGTTCAGCCCGCCGATGAGCGCCGTACCCCCGAAGATGACGCGAAAGCGAAGCTCTCGCGTCAGGCGCTACAGCCGGAGCCGCAGCCGCCGACCTCGTCGGCGGGCGTCTCGTCGTCGACCTGGAAGGAGTGGCCGCAGCCGCAGGACGAGACGGCGTTCGGGTTGTTGATCGCAAACCCGGACTGCTGGATCGTGTCGACGTAGTCGATCTCGGCGCCCTCCAGGTACGGCGCGCTGAACGGATCGACGACGACCGGGACACCCTGCGCCTCGAGCTCGACGTCACCCTCGACAGCGGCGCGGTCGAAGCCGAGCCCGTACTGGAACCCTGAGCACCCGCCGCCCTGGATCGCGACACGCAGGACGCCGACGTCCGGGTCCTCGGCCATCAGCTCCTTGATCTTCACCGCCGCCGACTCGGTCACGCTCAGCAACGGGGTCGTCTCGATGCGCTCCTGAACCTCCATCTGTGAACGCACAATAGCAACCTCCCCGGCCCATACGAATCCCCCGTTCGAGACGGACTTTGTAACAGTCGGCGCAGGCACGGTTGCACGGTTTTGGCCTGCCTTCGTGCCGCTACCGTTGAACGTGTTAGGTTCCCCTCCGCTCCAAGTCCGACGCGGTGCCTGAGGGAGGCGCGTGCTCGACAACTGGCTGCCGTTCCTGTTCTACGGCGCGTTCGCGCTGATCATCCCCGCGTCGATGATCTGGTTGTCCTTCGCGTTCGCCCAGCGCCCGAACCGGAAGACGCGCGCGCGCACGATTCCATTCGAGTCCGGCGTGTCGACCGGGCCGCCGCCGGTGCAGCGCTTCACGATCAGCTTCTACCTGACGGCGATGCTCTTCATCGTCTTCGACATCGAGATCGTCTTCCTCTACCCGCTGGCCGTGATCCTCCACGAGCTCGCCTGGTTCGGGTTCATCGAGTTCCTCTTCTTCCTCGTGATCCTGGCCGTCGCCTACGTGTACGTCTGGAGGAAGGGGGCCTTGGACTGGCAGTAGAGCGCCTTGCCCAGCACGGCCTCCAGAGCGAGCGCCTGCTGATGACTTCCAAGGAGCCAAGCGCTTTCGAGCAGGAGGTCGCCGCGATGGAGCAGGCAGTCGGGCTCACGACGCTCTCGAAGGCGGTCGCCTGGGCGCAGACGAAGTCGATGTGGCCGGACACGTTCGGCCTCGCCTGCTGCGCGATCGAGATGATGTCGATCGTCTCGGCGCGCTACGACATCGCGCGGTTCGGGATGGAGGCGTTCCGCTCGTCCCCGCGGCAGGCCGACCTGCTGATCGTCTCCGGGCGGGTCGCGCACAAGATGGCCGCACCGCTGCGGCAGATCTACGACCAGATGCTCGAGCCGAAGTGGGTGATCGCGATGGGCGCCTGCGCGAGCTCCGGGGGGATGTTCAACAACTACACCACCCTCCAGGGCGTGGACAAGATCGTCGCGGTCGACGTCTACGTGCCGGGCTGCCCGCCGCGGCCGGAGGGGCTGATGGAGGGAATCGTCCGCCTGCACGAGCGCGTGCTCGCCGGGATTCCGCCGGCATACGACATGCGCGGGGTCGCCTCCTGAGCTGGAACCGCGTACCGGGGCTCGCCGAGGTCATCGAGGCGCACGGCGAGACGACGCTCGTCGTCGACCCCGCCCGGCTCGTCGAGGCCTCGACCCACCTGCGGGACGAGGAGGGCTTCGACTTCCTCTCGGACGTGACCGCCGTCGACTACCTCGGCTGGGGCAGTGCCGGCGTCTCGGGCTACGTCGGCACCGCCGGAGGTCGCAACCTCCACCGGCCGTCGACACAGGGATACCAGCGGCTGCCCGCCCCGAAGCCGAAGCGGTTCGCCGTCAACTACCACCTGCTCGGTGTCCGCGCGGGCGCACCGCGCGTGCGGGTGCAGGTCTGGGTGGAGGAGGGCGAGCCGGTTCCGAGCGTCGTCTCCGTCTGGCCGACCGCCGACTGGCACGAGCGCGAGGCGTGGGACATGGTCGGCATCCGCTTCGACGGGCACCCGAACCTCGAGCGGATCCTGATGCCCGACGACTGGGTCGGCCATCCCCTGCGCCGGGACTACCCGATCGGCGGCGAGCCGGTCCGGTTCAGCGGCGAGGAGTAGGGATGGCGATCGCCCCCGAGCGGCCGAAGATCTACGAAGGCTCGCGGATCCCCCGGCCGATCCCGACCGTGCTGGAGGTGCCGCCGGAGCTGCGCGCGTCCGAGGACGTGCTCACCGTCAACTTCGGTCCGAACCACCCGTCGACCCACGGCGTGCTGCGGCTCGTGGTCGACCTCGACGGCGAGGACGTGATCGGCCTGCGCGCCGTGATCGGCTACCTCCACACAGGCTTCGAGAAGAACATGGAGCAGAAGACGTGGTGGAAGGCGATCACGTACGCGCCGCGGATCGATTACGTCTCCTTCCAGGTCAACGAGCTCGTCTTCGTCCTCGCGATCGAGAAGCTGCTCGACATCGAGGTGCCGCCGCGGGCGACCTGGATGCGAATGCTCCTCTGCGAGCTGACCCGGATCCACTCGCACCTGGTCTGGCTCGGGACGGCGGCGCTCGAGCTCGGGGCGATCTCGATGTTCTGGTACTGCTTCCGCGAGCGGGACCGGGTGCTCGACCTGTTCGAGCTCGTGGCCGGAGCCCGCATGCACACCCGCTACTTCCAGGTCGGCGGCCTCGTGGAGGACATCCCGCCCGGCTTCTTCGACGAGTGCGCCAAGTTCGTCGACGTGATGCCGAACGCGATCGACGAGTACGAGGGACTCGTCGACCAGAGCCCGATCTGGTTCAAGCGGACGAAGGGGATCGGGCTCCTCTCCCGCGAGGACGCGATCGCGCTCGGCCAGTCGGGGCCGGTGCTCCGCGGCTCGGGCGTCGACTGGGATCTCCGCCGGGCGCAGCCGTATCTCGCGTACGAGCAGGTCGACTTCCGCGTCCCGGTCTACAACGAGGGGGACGTCTGGGCGCGGTACCGCGTGCGGATGGAGGAGATGCGGGAGTCGGTGCGGATCGTCGACCAGGCGCTGCGCCGTCTGCCCGACGGCCCGTACATCGCCGACGACCGCAAGGTCGTGCTGCCGCCGCGCGAGGAGCTCCACACGTCGATGGAGTCCCTGATCCACCATTTCAAGATCGTCACCGAGGGCTACCGCGTTCCCGAGGGCGAGGTCTACGTCACGGTCGAGTCGCCGCGTGGGGAGATGGGCTGCTACGTCGCCTCCGACGGAGGCCCGAAGCCGTGGCGCGTCAAGTTCCGGGCGCCGTCGTTCGTGGCACTCGAGGCGACCGCGACCTGCATGCAAGACGCGCTGATCGCGGACATGATCGCGATCGTCGGGTCGCTCGACACGGTCATGGGCGAGGTCGACCGATGAGCGACTTCTACGCCGAGGTCAGGGCGCTGAAGGAGCAATACCCGGATGCGGGCTCGGCGACGCTGCCGGCGCTCCGGCTCGCCCAGGAGCGGCACGGCCACCTCTCGCCCGAGGCGCTGCGCGAGACCGCCGCCGCGCTCGGGACGACGCCGGCGATCTGCGAGTCCGTCGCCTCCTTCTACGACATGTTCCACCTCGCGCCGATCGGCCGGCACACGGTCGAGGTCTGCACGAATGTCTCGTGCGCGCTCGCCGGGGCGCAGCAGGTGCTCGAGGCGTTCGAGCAGGAGCTCGGGATCTCCGCGGGCGAGACGACCGACGACGGCCTCGCGACGCTCCGGCCGATCGAGTGCCTGGGCGGCTGCGGCTGGGCCACGATCGTCTCGATCGACGAGCGCTACCGAACCCACGTCAAGCCGGAGGACGTTCCCGCGATCGTCGAGGAGCTTCGCGATGGCGACTAGCGCCGCGCCGATCGTGCTCGCGGGCGCCGACGAGCGCGACCTGACCCAGCTCTCCGAGTACGAGGCGATCGGCGGCTACGCGGCGCTCGCCAAGGCCCGGGCAATGGCGCCGCAGAAGGTGATCGACGAGCTGATCGCCTCGGAGCTCCGCGGCCGCGGCGGCGCGTTCTTCCCGACCGGCCGCAAGTGGGCCTTCATCCCGAAGCCCGACCAGAACCCGAACCCGCACTACCTCGTCGTCAACGCGGACGAGTCCGAGCCGGGCAGCTTCAAGGACAACGAGATCATGGCCCGCGTCCCGCACCGGTTCTTCGAGGGCTGCCTGATCACGGCGCACGCCGTCGAGTCGCAGCAGGTCTTCGTCTACAT
Source organism: uncultured Actinomycetes bacterium (assembly GCA_963817105.1). Lineage (GTDB taxonomy): Bacteria > Actinomycetota > Thermoleophilia > Gaiellales > Gaiellaceae > 3-1-20CM-4-69-9. The sequence goes on along the minus strand of CAWFNA010000008.1, from coordinate 390,287 downwards.
CCGCGGCGAGTACACGGGCCCCTACGACGTGCTCGTCGCCGCGCTGGAGGAGCTTCGCGACCGCCCAGATCTCCGCGGCGACGTCACCTTCGTCGTCCACCGCGGCGCCGGCGCGTACATCTGCGGCGAGGAGACCGCCCTGCTCGAGTCGCTCGAGGGCAAGCGCGGCCAGCCGCGGACGAAGCCGCCGTTTCCCGCGATCCAGGGCCTGTACGCCTCGCCGACCGTCGTCAACAACGTCGAGACGATGGCGACCGTCCCGGGGATCATCGAGCTCGGCGCGGCCAAGTACGCGAAGCTCGGCGTCCCCGACTCGCGCGGCACGCGCGTCGTCTCGATCTCCGGCCACGTCGAGCAGCCCGGGAACTACGAGATCGAGAACGGCGTCAGCATGCGGTCGCTGATCTACGACCTCGGCGGCGGGATCCCCGACGGGCGCGCGCTCAAGGCAGTGATCCCCGGCGGCTCGTCGACGGTGATCCTCCGCTACGACGAGATCGACGTCGGCTACGACTTCAACTCGCTCCTTCAGCTGAACACGGCGATGGGATCGGCCGGCGTCGTCGTCCTCGACGACCGCTGCTGCATGGTGCAGCTCGGCATCCGCGTGTCCGAGTTCTACGAGCACGAGTCGTGCGGGAAGTGCACGCCGTGCCGCGAGGGGACGCGCTGGATGACCCAGATCCTCCGGCGCCTCGAGGCCGGCGACGCCGAGCAGCACGAGCTCGACCTCCTCCTCGACGTCTGCGACCGGATCAACGGGAAGTGCCTGTGCCCGCTCGGCGAGACGGCGGCGATCGCGGTCGCGAGCTACGTGGACAAGTTCCGCGGCGAGTTCCAGCAGCACGTCGACGAAGGCGGCTGCCCGTTCGGCGACGCGTCGCCGCTGCACGCCGTGCTCGCGCCGGTCGCTATGCATGCGCACTCACCGACCGCGACGGTGCCGGCATGAGCGCGGCAGCCACGGTCAAGCTCACGATCGACGGGGTCGAGGTCGAGGTCGCGCGCGGAACGGGCCTCGTCGAGGCCGCGATGGCCGCGGGGATCGAGATCCCCGTCTTCTGCTACGAGCCGCGGCTCGGCCCGCCCGTCGGCGCGTGCCGGATGTGCCTCTGCGAGGTCGCGCCCGGGCCGCCCAAGCCGCAGGCCGCCTGCACCCTCACCGCCCAGGACGGGATGACGGTCAAGACGGCGCTCACGTCCGACGTGGCCCGCCGCGCGCAGAACGCGACGCTGGAATTCATCCTCGTCAACCACCCGCTCGACTGCCCGGTCTGCGACAAGGGCGGCGAGTGCCCGCTCCAGGACCTGACGTTCCGCTACGGGCCCGGCAATACACGCATGACGTTCCCCAAGCGGACGTTCGACAAGCCGATCCCGATCTCGCCGCTGATCGCGCTCGACCGCGAGCGCTGCATCCTCTGTTACCGCTGCACGCGCTTCTCCGAGGTCGTGGCCGAGGACGGGCAGCTCGTCGCCGTCAACCGGGGCGCGCAGTCGACGATCGCGACGTTCGAGGACGAGCCCTACCGGGCGCCGTTCAGCGGCAACGTGATCGAGCTCTGCCCCGTCGGTGCGCTGACCTCGACCCAGTACCGCTTCCAGGCCCGGCCGTGGGAGATCCAGAACGTCCCGACCGTCTGCGGGCTCTGCCCCGTCGGCTGCAACGTCGAGGCGACGACCCGCGAGGGGAAGGTGAAGCGGATCGTCAGCCGGAACCACCCCGAGGTCGACCTCGGCTGGCTCTGCGACAAGGGCCGCTTCGCGTTCTCGCACATCTCGTCGTCCGACCGGCTCACCGATCCGCTGCTGCGCGTCCGTCGCCGCGGGCTCGAGGAGGTCTCGTGGGACCGCGCGCTCGACGAGGCAGAACGGCTGCTCGGCGAGGCGCGCGGCCGGATCGTCACGGCCCTGTCCGGCTCGGAGACGGTCGAGCAGGCCTACGGGCTGGCGAAGCTGCTGCGGCGCGGCCTCGATTCGCACGCCGCCGTCCTTCCGGAAGAGGTCTCGGACGCCCTCGATGCCGCCCGACTGCCGCTCTCGGCCCTCGCCCGGGCCGACGTGATCGCAGTCCTCGGCGATGCGCCCGTGGTCGAGCGCGCGCCGATCGTGGATCTGTGGCTCAAGCAGGCGCGGCGCAACGGCGCCCGCGTGCTGTACGAGTTGGACGAGGAGACGATCCGTGAAGCCGACAATGCCGATCCTGATCTGGTCCGGCCCGGGCGGACAGGGCGGGGCGCGCGTGGCGGCGCTGGCGCAGCGGCTCGGCGCGGGCGCCTTCCACCTGCCGGAGACTGCCAACGGCCGCGGCGTCTGCGACGCGTGGGCGGCCGCCTCGGACGAGGAGGGCGAGGATCCCGACCCGATCGGGCTGCTCGTGGTCTCCGGCGACGAGGCCGCGTCGAACCCGGCCCTGCGCGCGCTCGCGGAGCACTCGGAGCGCGTGCTGGCGATCTCGATGTACCCCGGTCTGGCGTCCGGCTGGGCCGACCTGATCCTTCCGGGCACGAGCTACCTCGAGCGCGACGGGACGTACGTGAACCTGGAGGGCCGCGTCCAGCGGCTGCGCCGCGCCGTGATCCCGCCCGCGCCCGACGAGCTCGCCTGGACCGCGAAGCTGGCGGAGCGCTTCGGCGTCGAGCTCTCCCCGTATCCCTCTGCCGTGTTCGCGGAGGTGTCGGAGGTCGCCTTCGGCGGGGTGCCGTTCGCGCAGGTCGGCGAGTTCGCCGAGCTGCCGGCCGCGACCGGAGGCCCCGAGCACCATCCGGAGCCGCCGACCGAGGTCGCGGCGGCCGGAGACACCCTGCGCCTCGTCCGGTACCGCCCGCTCTTCTCCGGGGCGGCGGTCGAGCGCGTCCCGGAGCTGCAGTTCCAGCGGCCGCAGCGCGAGGTCGAGCTGTCCGAGCAGGACGCGGACGCGCGCGGGATCCGCACCGGGACGGACGTCACCGTCCGCTCGAACGGGACGTCCGTCACGCTGCGCGCACGCGTCACCGGCGAGCTGCGTGCGGGCGTCGTTCGCATCGCCGAGCCGTTCGCCGTCGACCTGGAGCAGACCGTCGAGGTGTCGACATGAGTGAGCCCTGGTGGATCGCGCTGATCGAGGCGCTCGTGATCATCAACCTCGTCATGGCCGCGTTCGCGTACACGACGTGGCTGGAGCGGAAGCTGCTCGGCCGGCTCCAGAACCGCTACGGGCCGAACCGCGCGGGCCCCTTCGGGCTGCTGCAACCGATCGCCGACCTGATCAAGCTCGTCCGCAAGGAGAGCTTCTTCCCGGACGCCGCGATCGACGTCGCCTACATCGCCGCCCCGGCGCTGGCGGTGTTCACCGCGCTCGCGGCGTTCGCCGTCATCCCGTTCGGCGCGGGCTGGACGATCTCGGGCTACTACGTCAACGGCGTCGTCGCCAACGTCTCGATCGGACTGATCCTGGTCTTCGCCCTCGGCTCGATCGGGGTCTACGGCGCGATCGTCGGCGGCTGGGCCTCGGAGTCGAAGTACTCGCTGCTCGGCTCGATGCGGACGTGCGCGCAGATGGTGTCGTACGAGGTCTCGCTGGCGCTGTCCGTGCTGGGCGTCGTGATGATGGCGCAGTCGCTGAACCTGAGCGAGATCGTCGACAAGCAGGGGGAGACGATCTGGTTCATCGCCCCGCAGTTCGTCGGGTTCGTCGTGTTCTTCATCGGCCTGATCGCCGAGACAGCACGGCCGCCGTTCGACCTGCCCGAGGCCGACACCGAGCTCGTCGCCGGCTACCACACCGAGTACGGCGGCATGCGCTGGGGCCTCTTCCAGACGGCCGAGTACATCAACCTGATCACGCTCTCCGCCCTCGCGGTGACGCTCTTCTTCGCCGGCTGGCACGGCCCGTGGGCGCCGCTCGGCCCGCTCTGGTTCGTCATCAAGCTGTTCCTCTTCGTCGCTGTCGCGATCTGGATCCGTGCCTCCGTGCCGCGGCTCCGTTACGACCAGCTGATGCGCTTCGGCTGGAAAGTGCTCCTGCCGGTCGCGACGCTGAACGCGCTCGTGACCGCTCTCCTCGTCGTCTGGATCGACTGAGCGATGCCCGAGCCACTCGACGCGGTCAAGGGCTTCGCCGTCACCTTCAAGCAGCTCTTCAAGAAGCCGATCACGGAGGAGTACCCGGAGTACAAGCGCCCGGTCTACCCGCGCTTCCGCGGCCGCCACCGCCTCCACCGCCACGAGAACGGGCTGGAGAAGTGCGTCGGCTGCTCGCTCTGCGCCGCTGCCTGCCCCGCCGACTGCATCCGTGTCGTCGCCGCGGAGAACACGCCCGACAACCGCGTCTCCGCCGGCGAGCGCTACGCGCGCATCTACGAGATCAACCTGAGCCGCTGCATCTTCTGCGGCTACTGCGAGCTGGCGTGCCCGTTCGACGCGATCACGCTCGGCAACGAGTACGAGCTCGCCGAGTACTCCCGCGACGACCAGATCTACACGAAGGACATGCTGCTCGCGCCGCCGGTCAAGCGCATCCCCGTCGCCGACCCGGACCTCTACGACACGCCAATCCCGTACTACGAGGAGCACAGCTAGTTGTCGGTGATGCTGGTCGCGAGCGTCGGCAACGTGCTGGTCTGGGCGGTCTGGCTCGGCGCCGCGTTCGCCTGCCTCGCCTCGGGTGTGGCCGTCGTCTCCTTCTCCAGCCCGTTCTACTCGGCGCTCGCGCTGATCGGGAACCTTGCCTCGCTCGCGGTGCTCTACCTGCTCCTCTCGGCGGAGTTCGTCGCGGCAGCGCAGGTGCTCGTGTACGCCGGCGCCGTCATGGTCATGTTCCTGTTCGTGATCGCCTACGTCGGCCCGCGGACCGAGTCGCCGTGGGCCGGAGGCCCGAGCTGGCAGGTGTTCGCCGCCGTGCTCGCGGCGGGCGCACTGCTCGTCGAGATCGTGGTCGTGATCGGCATCAAGGCCGGCGGCAGCCTCTCGAACGAGGCGGCGATCAAGGAGGGCTTCGGCAGCCCGGCCGACATCGGCCGGCTCTTCCTCACCGACCACCTGCTCGCCTTCGAGATCACGTCGATCGTCCTGCTCGTGGCCGCGATCGGCGGCGTCATCCTCGGCGCGCACTCACGGCGCCCGGTTGCAGAGGTGCCGCCGCTGTGATCGCGCTGTTGGAGCGCTACGCGCCCTGGCCACACGCCGCGGGCCAGTCCGAGGCAATCGGATGCTAGGACCGGCCATCGCCTGGTACCTGGGCGTCTCCGCGTTCCTCTTCTCGGTCGGCGCGCTCGGCGTCCTCCTGCGGCGCAACCCACTGATCGTGCTCCTGTCGCTGGAGATCATGCTCAACGGCGGCAACCTCGCCCTGATCGCCTTCTCGCGCCACCAGGGCAGCGCGGACGGCCAGATCTTCGCGCTCGCCGTCATGGCCGTGGCCGCGTCGGAAGTCGTCGTCGGTCTCGGGCTCGTCGTCGCCATGAACCGGAAGCGGATCACCCTCGACGTCGACCGGATGAACGTCCTCCGCGGGTAAGGTGGCTCTCCCGGTGACATGCGGCGGCGCCCGGCCCGCGATCACGCGGCGCCAGGCCGCGTCCTCAGTCGCGCCCGGGTCTTCTGACCCGAGCGCTCCCTGCGTCCTTGCCCGGCTTGGTGCTCGCGACCCGGGCATCCACCAATGTCACCGGGAGAACCACCGGTGATAGCCGGCGCCTGGATCTGCCTGGTCGCGCCGCTCGTCGGGGCGATCGCGATCACGGTCGGGGGGAACGCGCTGTCGCGCCGCGCCGCCGCCTACCTCGCGACCTTCTCCGTCCTCGTCGCCTTCGGCGGCGCCGTCACGGCGTTCGTCGCGCTGCTCGGACGGAGCCCCGACGACCGCAGCGTCGTCTCCACCGCGTGGACATGGATCACCGGCGGCTCGTATCAGTCCGGGCTGTCCGTCCTGATCGACCCGCTCAGCACGATGATGATGCTGATCGTCTCCGGCGTCGGATTCCTGATCGTCGCCTACTCGATCGGCTACATGGACGGCGACCGCGAGGAGCGCCGCTACTTCGCGTACATGGCGCTGTTCGTCTTCTCGATGCTCCTGCTCGTCCAGGGCGGGAACCTCATCCTCCTGCTCGCCGGCTGGGGGATGGTCGGCCTCTCTTCCTACCTGCTGATCGGCTTCTGGCACGAGCGGCCGAGCGCCATCGCGGCCGCGAAGAAGGCGTTCGTCATGAACGCGATCGGCGACGCGACGATGGCGCTGGCACTCTTCATCGTGATCCAGAAGACGGGCACGCTCACGTTCGGCGCGCTCGGCGACCTCCACGGCGCGTGGGTCGTGAACCTCGTGGCGCTCGGCCTGCTCGGCGGCGCGGTCGCGAAGTCGGCGCAGCTGCCGCTCCAGACGTGGCTTCCGGACGCGATGGAGGGCCCGACTCCGGTCAGCGCCCTGATCCACGCGGCGACGATGGTGACCGCCGGCGTCTACCTGATCGTGCGCACGCACGTCGTCTTCGAGGCGGCGCCGAAGGTGCAGGATCTCGCCGCCGGCCTCGGCGCGGCGACGCTGCTCGTCGCCGGCCTGATCGCGCTCGTCCAGGTCGACATCAAGCGGGTGATCGCCTACTCGACGATGTCGCAGATCGGCTACATGTTCCTCGGCGTCGGGCTGGGCGCGTACGGGAGCGGGATGTTCCACCTGATGACGCACGCCTTCTTCAAGGCGCTGCTCTTCATGGCCGCCGGCATCGTCATCCACGCGCTCACCGACGAGCAGGACATCCGCAAGATGGGCGGGCTCAGGCAGCTGATGCCACGCGTCTACTGGGCGTTCGTGATCGGCTCGCTGGCGCTGGTCGGGATCCCGCCGTTCGCCGGCTTCTTCTCGAAGGACCCGATCATCTCGTCGGCGATGGCGAGCGGCGCGTACGGGTACGTGCTGTGGGTCGTCGCGCTGATCGGGGCGTTCCTGACGGGCCTCTACACCTTCCGCATGCTCTTCCTCGTCTTCTGGGGCGAGCCGTCCGCGTTCGTGCGCGAGCACTTCCACGCCTTGAAGCGGGACGTCGTCGGCGTCTCGATGGGCGCCACGGTCGGCGTGCTCGCCTTCCTGTCGCTCTTCGGCGGCTGGCTGCAGTTCGTGCCGTTCTGGGATCCGGTCGACACCTGGCTCGAGACGGTCGCGGCACCGCTCGTCAGCCCCAGCAACTGGCAGGAGGCGATCTCGTCCATCCTGGCGGTCGCGCTCGGCCTCGCGGGGATCGGCGTCGCCTGGGTCCTCTACGGCGCGACGAGGGGCGAGGTGCCTCGGTCGGCGTTCTGGCAGCGCACGCTCGAGCACAAGTTCTACTTCGACGAGCTGTACGACGTCGTCTTCTATCGGCCGGCGGTCTGGCTCGCCCGCGCGCTCGGCCGCTGGGTCGAGCAGCCGCTGATCGCCGGCTCCGGGCGCGAGATCGGGGACGACACCCGTGACCTGGGCGGGATCATGGCCCGCCTGCAGACGGGCCTCGTCCGCACGTACGCGCTCGCGATTGCCTCCGCGCTCGCCGTCCTGGCCGTCGTCTTCGTGGTTGTGAAGTGAGCCCGTGACGACACTCCTGATCCTCCTGCCGATCGGCGCCGCGCTCGCGATCTGGCTGCTCCCGCTGAACGCTGTCTCGGCGGGATCGCTCGCAGTGCTCGCCGCGCTCGCGGAGGTCGGCGTCTGGGTGCAGCTGCTCGTCCGCTTCGACTTCGGCCAGCCCGGGCTGCAGTTCTCGCAGCAGCGGACCTGGTTCTCCGACCTCAACGTCTCGTACCACGTCGGCGTCTACGGCTTCTCGGTCTGGCTGATCGGGCTGACCGTCGTGGTGATGGCGGCCGCGATCACGTACGCCTTCTGGACGGGACGCGAGCGCGTCCGCGCCTACATGGGGCTGATGCTCCTGCTCGACGGCGCGATCGTCGGCGTCTTCACCGCCCAGGACCTCCTCCTCTTCTACGCCTTCTTCGAGGCGATGCTGATCCCGCTGTACGTGCTGATCGGCGTCTGGGGCGGGCCGGGACGGCTCGGCGCGACGCTCAAGTTCGTGCTCTACACGATGGCGGGCTCGCTGCTGATGCTCGCCTCGATCGTCGTCTACGGGCTGTCCGAGGGAACGTTCGACCTGGTCGCGATCGGCTCCAGCGGCAGCACCTGGATCTTCCTCGGATTCGTGGCGGCGTTCGCGATCAAGGCGCCGCTCTTCCCGCTGCACGGCTGGCTCCGCGACTCGTACACGGAATCGTCGCCCGAAGTGGCCGCGGTCCTCTCCGGCGTCGTCTCGAAGGCGGCCGCGTACGGCTTCCTCCGGATCGCGATCGCGAAGTTCCCGGGCCCGACCGAGGACCTGCGCGTGCCGATCCTCGTGCTCGCGGCGGTCGGGCTCGTCTACGGCTCGCTGCTCGCGTTCCGGGCGCCGGACATCCGCGGTGTGATCGCGTACTCGTCGCTGGCCCAGATGGGGTTGATCACGCTCGGCCTGTTCGCGACCAACGACCTGGGCTTCGACGGCTCCGTCCTGCAGATGGTCAACCACGGGCTGATCTCCGCGTCGCTCTTCCTGCTCGCGGGGATGATCGAGCGGCGGACGCTCACGGGCGAGCTCGGCCGGCTCGGCGGTATGGCGCGCGGGCGGCCGCTGCTCGCGACGATCCTGATGACGACGGGCATCATCGCCCTGGCCGTGCCGTTCTCGTCGGCGTTCGCCGGCGAGTTCCTCATCCTCGCCGGCGTCTTCCAGCAGGGGTGGGGCTGGGCCGTCGTCGGCGCGGTCGCGATGGTCCTGGCGGCGATGTACATGCTGCGGCTGATCTCCGCCGTCCTCCACCAGGACGTCGGGCCGTCCGTCTCCGACGCAGCGCTCGATCTCCGCCCGGCGGAGCTCGGGGTCGTCGTGCCGCTCGTCGCGTGCCTGCTGGCGCTGTCCGCGTGGCCCGCGGCGATCACGCAGCACTCGTTCGCGGGCGACAACGCGCAACAGCAGGTCTCGGAGGCGTTCAAGTGATCCACGGGCCGCCGATCGACTGGTTCGACCTCGGCCCTGAGACAGCGCTGCTGGCGGCCGCCGGCATCGCGCTGCTCTCCGCCGTGTTCGTCCCACGCGGCGCCCGGCGACCCTTCGCCGCAGCCGTCTGCGCGCTCGGCTACGCGGTCTCGCTCGGCTTCGCGATCGCCCTCTTCGCCCGGAGCGCCCAGCCCCACGGCGAGGTGGCCGACGCGATCGTGCGCGATCGCTGGGCGGCGTTCGCGCAGCTGATCGTCGCGGGGACCGGGCTGCTCGCGGCGGCGGTCTCTTACCGCGAGCGCTCCAGCGAGGGTCACATCGGCGAGTACTACGCGCTCCTCGCCGCGGCCGGCGGCGGGATGATGCTGTTCGTCGCCGCCAACAACCTGATGACGCTCTTCCTCGGGTTGGAGTGGCTCTCGATCTCGCTCTACATCCTCTGCGCGATCGACCGTGACCGGCTCGCCGGCCTCGAGGCCGGCTTGAAGTACCTCATCGTCGGCGGCTTCGGATCGGCAGTCCTCCTCTTCGGCTCCGCGCTCGTGTACGGCGCGACCGGCCGGCTCGACTTCCCCGGCATCGCCGCCGCCGGCCACCACGACGACCTGCTCCTCCTGTTCGGTCTCGCGATGCTGATCTGCGGGCTCGGCTTCAAGGCATCGGCGGCGCCGTTCCACATGTGGACGCCCGACGTCTACGAGGGCGCGCCGACGCCGGTGACCGCCTTCATGGCGGCGGCGACGAAGACGGTCGCGCTCGCCGTGATGCTCCGCGTGCTCGTGACGGCGTTCTCGGCCGAGGCCCATCTCTGGACGGTCGCCGTCGCCGTCATCGCCGTGATCTCGCTCGTGATCGGCAACCTCGCCGCGCTCGTCCAGCGGAACGTGAAGCGGATGCTCGCGTACTCGTCGATCTCGCAGGCGGGCTTCATGCTGATCCCGATCTCCGCCGACTCGCCGCTCGGCGGGCGGGCGCTCCTCTTCTACCTCGTCCCGTACGCGGCCGCGTCGGTCGGCGCGTTCGCCGTCGTGGCCGCCCGCGAGCGCGAGCTGGGCGTCCCGGTCACGTTCGAGAACCTCGCCGGCTACGGCTGGGAGCGGCCCCTGCTCGGAGTCGCGATGTGGACGTTCATGCTCGGCTTCGCCGGCTTCCCGCTCACCGGCGGCTTCATCGGCAAGTTCTACGCCTTCGCCGCCGCCTACGAGCACGGCTGGACGTGGCTCGTCGTGGTCGGCGTCGTTGCGACGCTCGTCAGCCTCTACTACTACCTCGGGATCGTGCGGGCGATGTTCATGCGCCGCACCGAGGACCTCCAGCTCGCGCCCGTGGGCGGGTCGCCGCCGCGCGACGCACTCCTGCAGGTGTCGGTCGTGACGTGCATGGCCATCACGATCGCCACGTTCTTCGCCGTCCAGCCGCTGATCGACATGGCGAAGAACGCCGCAGAGTCGCTGCCTTTCTGACCTTGTAACTCAGGCAACGATCGTCGATACTGGGCGACGCGCCTTGACCTCGCGCTGGGCTTCACCGCTCTGCACGTCGACGACGCGCCAGAGATGGTGAGGAGCGGTCGCCATGCTGAACGGGGCGGCCACTGATCGGTACGGCGCCGCTCCCCGTCTCAGCGGATGACCGCACACTTGCTCCACGGGGAGTAAGGTGGAGGCAGGCCTCTACGAGCAGCCGCGCCGACGCACGAAGGCAAGCCACCTCTTCCGTCAGTCGCCAGCTCGCCTTTTCGTTGCGACCGGGTCCTACCGCGTCCTGCAACGCGCGAAAAAGGGAAGGCGACGACACATGTTCGTGCGGGTCGGCCGACGAGGCGACGCGAACCGGCTGTCCATGGTCTTCCGCGGCGACGGGAACCGGATCCAGCGTATGAACGGGGGCTGGCAGGTCGAGGTGCCGATGATGGACCCGACCGCCGCGAAGCTCCGGGACACGTTCGGCACCCTCGGCCGGTGGCTCGTCGCGTGCGATCTGGCGTCGTGCCGGATCAGCTTCGGCGACGGAGAGCTCACGCTCCTCCAGCCGCGGCAGGAGTACGGCGGCCCGGATTCCGTCGACGCGCTGCTCGAGCGGACCGTGCAGCTCCAGATCGCGCTCGACTCCCGCGTTGCCCTCGACCTGGCGACCGGTTTCGTCGCCGGGGACATGAACGTCTCCTTCGAGCAGGCGTTCGCCCTTCTGCGCGACTGCGCCCGGAGCCGCAGGATGCCGCTCGACCTGCTGGCGACGCGGATCATCGAGACCCGCAGCACGCCGGCCGGGTCGGACGAGACCTAGTCCGCGGCGCGAACAGGCTGGGTTACGCTCGGCGGCTCCGTGGTTCGCTGGGCAATCGTGCTCCTCCTCCCGATGGCGGGGTACGTGCTGCTGCTCGACCAGCCGCACCTGGACGTCGGCTGGGAGAACCACAAGGCGCATTTCTGGCTCGTCTTCCTGGTCGCCGCCATCAGCGCGGCGCTCGGCCTCTTGATGAACGAGGCGGCGCGCCGCCGACGCGACGCCCGCGTGTTCCTCGTGTCGCTCACGTTCCTCAGCGCCGCCGGGTTCCTTGCGCTCCACGCCCTGGCGACGCCCGGCGTGCTGCTCTCCGGGAAGAACTCCGGCTTCGTCCTCGCCACGCCGGTGGGCCTTGCCATCGGCGGCGTGTTCGCGGCCTTCTCCGGGCTCGATCTCGGCCCGGAGCGGAACCTCGCCGTGATGCGCCACGAGCGGCTCCTGCGCGTCACGCTCGGCGTCCTCCTCTTGGGGTGGCTCGTGATCTCGCTCGCGTCCGTGCCGCCGCTCGACCACCCCCTGCCACCGAGCGAGGCGGACGGGTGGCTGCGCGGCGCGGCGCTCGTCGGCGTGCCGCTGTACGCGTTCGCCGCCTGGCGCTACCTCGAGCTCCTGCGCCGCCGGCGCCTCTTCCTGCTCGGGGCGATCACCGCGGCGTTCGCGCTGCTCGCGGAGGCGCTGATCGCCGTCGCCTTCGCTCGCAGCTGGCATGCGACCTGGTGGGAGTGGCACGTCCTGATGGCGATCGCGTTCGTGGTCGTCACGCTCGCGGCGAGGCAGGAGTACCGGCGCGAGTCGTCAGCCGAGGGCGCGTTCGCCGGCATCTACCTCGAGCACACGATCGCCCGCGTGCGCGACGACTACGGCCGGGCGCTCGCTGCGCTCGCGAAGGAGATGGAGGACGGCGGCGACGCGCACGCGTCGGCGCAGGAGATCGCGCGCAGGTTCGGGCTCGCAGCGGAGGAGGCGGTCCTGCTCGAGCGCGCCGCGGCACAGATCCGCGACGCGGACGAGCTCTTCCGGCCCTACGTCCCGGCCCAGCTGGCGGAGCGGCTCCGCAGCGATCCGGAGGTCGCACGGCTGGGCGGGGTCGAACGGACGGTCAGCGTCCTCTTCGCCGACCTCCAGGGCTTCACGTCGTTCTCCGAGCACGCGAGCCCGACGGACGTGATCGGAATGCTGAACGAATACTGGGGCGTTACGGTCCCGGTCGTCGTCCGCGAGCACGGCGGCCTGATCGAGCGCTTTGCCGGTGACGCGGTGATGGTCGTCTTCAACGCCGCCGTCGACCAGCCCGACCACGCCCTGCGGGCCACGCGCGCCGCGGTGGCGATGCAGGACGCGACCGCCGAGACCTCGGCGCGGCACCCCGAGTGGCCGCGGTTCCGGGCCGGGGTGAACACCGGCTCGGCGCTGGTCGGGAACGTCGGCGCCGCCGGCCAGCAGAGCTTCAGCGCGATCGGCGACACGGTCAACGTCGCGGCCCGCCTCCAGACCGCCGCCGAGCCGGGGCAGGTCGTCCTTGGCGCGCCGACCGTCTCGGAGCTCGGCGAGGGCGCCGTCGTCCAGTCCCTCGGGACGCTCGACCTGAAGGGGAAGGCGGGACCGGTCGCGGCGTTCCGGCTCGTCAGCCTGGAGAGCTAGGCGGACTCGACCGCAGGCGTGCTCGGGCTGGTGCGCAGCGGCCGCGCTGCCCAGGTCGGGAGCCACCAGTTCCAGCGGCCGAGGATGCTCATGATCGCCGGCACCAGCAGCGCTCGGATCACCGTCGCGTCGAAGATGATCCCCGCCGCCAGCCCGATCCCGAACTGCTTCACGTCGAGGCCCGGGCTCGTGGACAGGACGAAGAACGCCATGCAGAGCACGAGCGCGGCGCTGGTGACGAGCTTCCCGGTCCGGGCGAGCCCGAGCACGATCGCCTCGCGCGTGTTGCCGGTCTCGTCGTAGGCCTCGCGCATACGCGTGAGCATGAAGACCTCGTAGTCCATCGAGAGGCCGAACAGGAACGCGAAGATCATCAGCGGGATCCAGGAGATGATCGCGTTGGTCGCGGGCACGTTCCAGATCGCCTCGCTGCCGTGGCCCCACTGGAAGATGAACACGATGATCCCGAAGGAGGCAGCGAGGGAGATCAGGTTGAGGATCACCGCCTTCAGGGCCAGGACGAGCGAGCGGAACGCACGCGTCAGCAGCACGAACGTCAGCAGGATGACGAACGCGAGCACCAGCGGGAAGCTGCCGTAGACCGCGTGGACGAAGTCGCGCTCCTCCGGGGCGACGCCGCCGAGACTGGCGCCCGGCGGCAGCGAGTCCTTGACCCGGTCGATCGTGCCGCGCGCGTTCTTGCTCGCTCCGTCGTCGGACATGATCGCCTCGACGAGGGCGTAGTTCCCGGTGCGCCAGTGGTCCTCCGGCGCCGCTGCGCCCGCAATTCCCTCCGTCGACCTGAGCCGGTCCGCGACGGCCTGGGCCTGGTCGCGTTCCGCGAGCACAACGAGCGGCTTGAACACACCTGCGGAGATCCCGGCTTCCTGCAGGGCGTCGCGGCCAGTGATCGCCTGGCCCTGCCCCGGTAGGTCCTTGACCTGGGCCTCGGCCGGATTCATCTGCAGCCCGAACGAGACGAGGACGGCGACGATCGCCATCCCGGCGCCCGCGACCACCCAGGGCCGGCGGACGACGACCTCGCCCCACCCCCGCCAGAAGCCCGACTCCGCGTCGCCGACGTGCGAGATCCGCTTGGGCATGACGCGTGCGCTGTTGATGCGCGTGCCGAGCAGCGAGAGGAGCGCCGGCAGCAGCGTGATCGCCGAGATCACCGACACCGCAGGGATGAGCATGCCGCCGATCCCCATCGACCTGATGAACGGCATCGGGATCGCGAGCAGGCTCAGCAGGCCGACGGCGACGGTCGAGCCCGAGACGATCACCGAGTGCCCGGCGTGCGTCATCGTCTGGACGAGCGCCGTCTCGGTGTCCTCTCCGGCCGCGAGCTCCTCCCGGAACCTGAAGATCATCAGCAGCGCGTAGTCGATCGCCACGCCGAGACCGACGAGCGCGATCAGGAACTGGACGATGATCGAGACGTCCGTGATGTAGGTCAGCGCCCAGACGAGCGTGAACGTGTTGAGGATCGACGCGATCGCGACGACGATCGGCATCAGGACCGCGGGCAGCGTCCCGAAGACGAAGAGCAGGATGATCAGCGCCCCGAAGCCGCCGATCAGCGCCTCCGTGAGGATGCTCGGCCCGTTGTCGTCCCCGCCTGCGGACGCGTCCTCGAGCGGGTCGCGCCCGGTCAGCCACGACTGGACGCCGGCCGGAGTCGCGCCGTGCAGCGCGTCGCGGGACCGGTCGATGTACTTCGGGAAGGTGAACCCTTCGACCTTGCCGCCGGGATAGATCTCCGCGTAGGTCGTGTGCCGGTCCTTCGAGACGTAGACGTCGTTCCCGGTCGTGAAGTACGAGCTCACGCGGGCGTTGGGAATGGGCGCCGCCGCCGCCTTGACGGCGCGCCCGATGCCCGTCTCCTTCGTCACGTCCCCGGTCGAGTGGAAAACGGCCACGAGCGGCGGCTTGGCGCCGTTGCCGAAGATGCGCTCCGCCCGCTGGTTCGTCTCCCAGGCCGAGTAGCCGGGGATCGAGAAGGACTGGAACCAACGGTCGGAGACGCGCATCGCCGAGTACGCCCCGAAGAACGTCAGGACGACCCAGACGCCGATCACGAGCATGCGCCTGCGGTGGACTACGTGCGCCAGGCGAGCGAGCACGCTTCCCTTTTACCGGTGGCGTGCATGCTGGGCGGTGCGGTTAACCGCACATTTTCGCGTCCTGGGCGTTAAGCCGACTCAGCGACGGCCCGCGGGCTCTGCAGTAGCGCCCCGACGGCGATCGCCGCGTAGAGCGCAAGGGAGATGACGAGCGCCGAAACCGCGAGGTGGGGCACTCCGCCGACGACGGCCGGGCTCCGGAGCGCCGCGCTGAACACGAGCAGGAGCAGCGCCGCGCCGGCGACGAGCGGACGCGCGGTGGTGCAGCGGGCCTCCAGCGCGTCGCCGTAGCAGCTCAGCATCAGGGCGAACCCGGCCGGGATCGAGAGGAGCACGAGCGCGAGCGCGGCGCCGTGGCCGCCGCTGACGTCGGCGGCGAGCGCGCCGACCGCGAGCAGGGCCGGAAGCACGCGGGTCATGCCGACGAAGCTTCGCGCCCGCCCCGGACGTTCCTCTACGCTCCGCGCCGCAGAAAGAGCCGCAGAACGGTGACGGCTGTATACACAGACATCACTCCGAGACGAGAGGAGCTCCATGGCTGACGCGTCGTTGACCTGGCTGGGACATGCCTCGTTCCGGCTGGACACGCCCGGTGGGAAGCGGATCTACATCGATCCCTGGCTCGACAACCCGAAGTGCCCGGACGGGGAGAAGGAGCCCGAACGCTGCGACGCGATTGCCGTCACGCACGGGCACGGCGACCACCTCGGCAGCGTCGTCGACATCTCGAAGGCGCACGGGCCCGTTCCGATCGTGGCGATCGTGGAGCTGAAGGGCTGGCTCAAGGGGCAGGGCGCCCAGACGGACGACATGCCCGGCCCGAACAAGGGCGGCACCGTCGAGGCCGCCGGCGTGAAGTTCACGCTGACGAACGCCTTCCACTCGAGCTCGTCCGACGACGGCGCGTACCTCGGTGAGGCGACGGGGATCGTCGCCGAGCTCGAGGACGGCAAGAAGGTCTACTTCGCCGGCGACACCTGCGTGTTCTCGGACATGCAGCTGATCGGCCGGCTCTACTCCCCGGACGTCGCCGTCCTCCCGATCGGCGGCCACTTCACCATGGACCCCCGCGAGGCCGGCCTTGCCTGCGAGCTGCTCGGCGTCGACCGCGTCGTCCCGTGCCACTACGGGACGTTCCCGCTCCTGGCCGGGACGCCCGACGAGCTACGCCGGCACGCGCCGAACGTGCAGGTCGAGGCGGTCGAGCCGGGCGGCAGCGTCCAGATCTGATGCGGGAGCGCTGGTTCGGGGCGACGGGTCGGCGCGTGCCGGAGATCGCGGTCGAAGGGGAGCTCGACCTCGGCGACGCGCTCGTGATCGACAAGGTCGGTGACGCGACGGCGCTGCACGAGGCGCACGAGGCCGGTCGTCCGGTGGTCGTGCGCGCATCGACGCCCGAGGAGGTCAAGGAGGCGCTGGCCCGGCCGGAGGTGTCGGCGGCGCTCGTCCCGCCCGGCCGCCGCGAGCTGCTCGACCTCGACCTGCGCGAGCTGACCTATGGCCCCTGACAGCGTCAGCTACGAAGGCTCGGGCGGGTCGACCGGTCGTTGCAGACGGACGCGCGGGCAAAGCCCGCACGTCCTGAAGGCGGCACCGCAAGCGGCGCCGCGCGTCGCGACCTACTCCATCGTCGCCTGCGACCTGCACGCGGGCCAGTGGGGCGTGGCCGTGCAGTCGAAGTTCCTCGCGGTCGGCTCCGTCGTCCCCTGGGCCGAGCCGCACGTCGGCGCGATCGCGACGCAGTCGTACGCCAACCCGCGCTACGGGCCCGGACGGGCTCGCGCTGCTGCGGGAGGGGAAGTCGGCGCAGGAGACGATCGACGCGCTCGTCGCGGCGGACGACGGCCGTGCCCAGCGGCAGGTCGGCGTCGTCGACCGGCAGGGCCGCGGCGCGTCCTTCACCGGCGAGGAGTGCCACGACTGGGCCGGCGGCCGGACCGGGGACGGCTACGCGGCGCAGGGCAACATCCTCGTCTCGCAGGCGACGGTCGACGCGCTAGCGCTCACGTTCGAGGGGAACCACGGCACGCCGCTCGCCGAGCGCCTGATCGATTGCCTCGCCGCCGCCCAGGCCGCCGGAGGCGATCGCCGCGGCCAGCAGTCCTCCTCGCTGCTCGTCGTCGAGAAGGACGGTGGCTACGCGAAGCTCTCCGACGTCGTGATCGATCTCCGGGTCGACGACCACGAGCATCCGATCCCGGAGCTGCGCCGCCTGTACGACCTGCACCATGCCTTGTTCGGCGTCACGCCCGAGTCCGAGTGGGTGGACGTCGACGAGACGCTCGCCGACGAGCTGCGCGACCGGCTGGCCCGGCTCGGCTACGACGGCGACCTCGAGCAGGCGTTCGGCGCCTGGGCCGGCGCCGAGAACCTCGAGGAGCGAGTGGACGGCGTGCGGCGGATCGACCCGGTCGTGCTCGAGGCGCTCCGGGCGAAGCAGGGCTCGTAGCCGGTCGCCTAGCGGCGCAGGCCCGTCCCGCGCAGCTGCACCGAGACCCGCGCGGCGGCGGGGGCATTGGTCACGAGCATGAGCCGGCCGGAGAACGACCGGGCCGCGCGGGGCCGGAACGTGACGAGGATCGACCGGGACGAGCCCGGCGCGAGCGCGAGCCGGGTCGGACGGGCCGCGAACCCCGTCGGAGCCCGCCCGACGGCGACCGACAGGCTCGCGGTCCCGCTGCTCCGAACCGTGACGCGCAGCGCCCGCGACCGGCCGAGGCGGACGCCGCCGAAGCGCAGCGTCCTCGGGGCGATCGCAGCGACGGCCGAGCGGCCCCTCAGGCTGTCGAGCGCCGCGGCGACGTCCACCCGCGGCGTGATCAGCCCGTTCCGCGGATCGGTCACCGGCCGCCCGGTCAGCTCGAGCGCGCGCGCGACCGCGTCGGCGGAGAGCACCGGGTCGGCCTGCAGCAGCAGCGCGGCGGCCCCGGCGGCGTGCGGCGAGGCCTGCGACGTGCCGGTGAACGTCGAGACGCCGCCCCCGCGCCCTGTCGACCGCACCGAGGTGCCGGGCCCGAGGAGGTCGAGGGCGGAGTCGGAGTCCGAGAAGCACGCGACGCGGTCCGGCACCGGGTTGACGTCCGTGCAGCCGAAGGCGGAGAACGACGAGGACGCGGTGGCGTAGACCGCGCCGACAGCGACGACACCCGAGATGCAGGCGGGAGCCGCCATCATCGTCGACGAGCGGTTGTTCATCGACGATGCGAAGGCGAGCGTCCCGCGCGCGCGGAGCGCCCCGATCGCGGACGCGAGCGCACGCGTCGCGGCGTCGGCGTTGTCGCACGTGCCCGCGTAGAGGCGGTCGGTGCCGAGGCTCATGTTCACGACGCGCACGTCGGGCCGCGAGGCCGCGATCCAGTTGAGCGCCGAGACGATGTCGGACGTCGCCGCGAAGCGGCCGGCCGCGTCGAGCACCTTCACCGCGACGAGACCCGCGCCGGGCGCGACGCCGATCGGGGCGACCGTGCCGTCGGACGTGATGATCCCGGCCACGTTCGTCCCGTGGCCGTTCTCGTCGGCGGCGGTGCCGGGGCCGTCCAGCTGCGGCGCGCCGCCGCGGCAGACGGACGTGCCGACGCAGTGCTCCCCGACGAGCGAGGTCCGGAGATCCGGATGGCTCTCGTCGACGCCCGAGTCGATGACGGCGACGTTCACCCCCGTGCCGGTCAGCCCTTGCGCGTGCGCCACGTCCGCGTGGATGAGCGCGAGGTCGGGCGCGCCGGCGGCACCGCCGGGAAGGTCGAGGCCGATCCGGACGACGTCGGGATCGGCGGCGAGCCGCTCGACGCCGCGCGCGGTGGCGACGCCCGCGACGGCGGCGACCGCGTTCCAGCGGGCAGTCACGCGGAAGCCGTCGGCTTGCGCGAGCAGGCGTCGATTCGAGCGGAGCGGCGCCTCGAGCGCGACGATCACCTTCGCCTGGCCGCCGCGCGCGAGAGCGTTGCGGCGAGATCCGGGTCGACCTTCGAGCTCGGCGCCGCCCCGGCACTGGCCGGCACCGCGAGCAGCAGGACGAGCGCGGTCAGGACCCTCGCCGCCACGTCAGCCGCCCGGGAGCCGCAGGTCGCCGGCGCGCTCACGTAGCGCCGGCACGGGATCCGCCTCCGGACGAGCGACGAGCAGCACGGCGCCGTAGCCGTCGCCCGCAAGCGAGTCGACGAGCAGCTGGAGGCCGAGCGCGAGCGCGAACGCCTTGTGGGCGTGCTCGCCGCCGAAGGGGACGAGCTCGTCCTCCGCAGCCAGTCCCGCGATCACGTCGCCGTAGGTCACGCGGCCCATCGAGACGTCGGCGACGATCGGGTGCCCGTCCGAGCTCGGGATCGCCAGCGCGAGCGGGTTCGTCCCGGCCAGCTTCGGCCCTCCGTCGGGATGCCCCAGCCGCGCCGGCGAGGTGGCCGTCAGCGCCGCGACGAGGCCGCCGTCGGCGAGCTTGCGCGCCCAGTGCCCGAGCATGCCGGTCGGGAAGCAGTTGGAGGCGACGACGAAGCGCGCGTGCGGCGGCGGGTCGGCGAGCTGCGCGGCGCAGATCGCGGCCAGCGTCAGGTAGCCGAGCGCGCCGCGACCGTCCCAGCGCTCGTATCCGGGCTCGGCGAGGACCCGCTCGGGACGCGCGTCCGGGTGGAGGTCAGTCAGCGTCTCGAGCCAGTCGACGCGGGCGAGCCCGTGGCCGGCCTTGCCGCGGGTCTCGGCGTCGAGGAAGTGCTCGGCGAGCGTCGCCGTGTCGGCCTCGGAGAAGCCGAGCGCCCGGATCCGCTCGTCAGGCCGCACGCCGGCGAAGCGCCCAGAGGGCGCCGAGGAGGAGCGGGATGCCCACGAGCGCGGGCGAGACCCGTCGCCGCGCGTGCGGGTACGCGCGCCGGCCGAAGTCGAGAACGGGCCAGCCGCGCTCGGCCGCCGTGACCCGCAGCGGCCGGTCCGGGTTGACCGCGACCGGGTGACCCACGGCCTCGAGGAACGGACGGTCGGAGTCGCTGTCGGAGTAGGCCGTGGACGCCGCGAGGTCGATACCCTCGCGGCCGGCGAGCTCGCGCACGGCGTCTGCCTTCTCGGCGCCGTGCAGTACGCGCACCGCCCGGCCGGTGTAGCGGCCGTCCTCCACCTCGCAGATCGTCCCGAGCGCGCCGTCGAGCTCGAGCTCGGCCGCGAGCGCGTCCACGATCTCCTGCAGGGCGGCGGAGACGATGTAGACAAGCTCGCCGCGCTCCCGGTGCTGCTCGACGAGGGCGAGCGGCTCCGCGTAGACGAGCGGCTTCAGCACGGGCTCCATCGCGTCGGCGACGAGGTCCTGCATCTCCCGGGGACGGAAGCCGCGGAGCACGTGCAGCCCGCGCTCGGCCACCCCACGGATCGCCTGCTCGTCGGCCCCGCGCGCGACGAAGATGAGCTGCCAGTAGGCGGCGTGGGCGAGCTGTCGGCGGCTGATCATGCCGCGCTCGCGGAACGACCCTGCCAGCGCGAGCGCGCTCGACCGGCGAATCAACGTCCGGTCGAGATCGAAGAACGCGGCCGCAGGCACGTCTTCGAGTCTAGGCTGCGCGGGTGGTGCCGGAGGCGAAGCTCGAGCACGGCGTCCCGCAAGGCGAGGGCTGGTTCGTCGTCAACACGCGCGACTCGCGCTGGGTGTTCAACGAGATGGGCGGCTACTGCCCGTTCGAGGGCGAGGGCGACGGGGGCTTCGTCGACGTCGCTGTCAACCTCAACCACCTCGTCCCGGGCAAGCCGATGGCGATGTACCACGCCGAGGAGAGCGAGGAGGCCTTCCTCGTGCTGAGCGGCGAGTGCCTGCTGATCGTCGAGGGCGACGAGCGGCCGCTGCGGGCGTGGGACTTCTTCCACTGCCCGCCCTGGTGTGAGCACGTGATCGTCGGCGCGGGCGACGGGCCGTCGCTCGTGCTCGCGCTGAGCGCGCGCGGGAAGCAAGGAGCCCGCTATCCCGTCAACGAGACGGCGATCAGACACGGCGCGGGCGTCGACGAGGGGACGTCGGCGCGAGAGGCGTACGCCGTGTACGGGCCCCTGGAAGAGGGCCCGGCGCCGGACCTGCCGGAGACCTAGCTCGAGACCAGCGCCAGCGGCTTGAGGATCTCGCCGGGGCGGCGCTCGAGCACGGCCTCCGCGATCCGGCGCAGCTCGGCGGCGGCCGGCGCGTCGGGGGCGGACGCGACGATCGGCTCGGCGGCGTCGCCGCACTCGCGGACGAGCGGCTCCAGCGGCACCGACCCGAGCAGCGGCACGCCCAGCTCGGCCGCAAGCCGCTCGCCCCCGCCCGAGCCGAAGACGTCTCCGGCCATGTTCTCGACCACGCCGAGGAGCCGCATCCCGGTCTTCTGCGCCATCACGCCGGCGCGGGAGGCGACCTCCTGCGCGGCGGGCTGCGGCGTCGTCACGACGATCGCCTCGGCGCGCGGCAGGAGCTGGCCCAGCGAGATCGCGACGTCCCCGGTGCCCGGCGGCATGTCGACGACGAGCACGTCCAGCTCGCCCCAGTGGACGTCCGAGAGGAACTGCTCGAGCGCGCGGTGCAGCATCGGCCCGCGCCACATCACCGGCTGGTTGTCGTCGAGGAAGAAGCCGATCGACATCAGCTTCAGCTCGCCCTTGACTGGAGGGACGATCAGGCGGTCGACGAGGACGGGCTTCTGGTGGATCCCGAGGATGTGCGGGATCGAGTGCCCGTAGACGTCGGCGTCGAGGATGCCGGCGCTCTGCCCGAGCTGGGACAGCGCAACCGCGAGGTTGGCGCTCACGGTCGACTTTCCGACCCCGCCCTTCCCGCTGCAGACAGCCAGCACGCGGGTGCGCTGGTCGAGCGAGAGCCCGGCGCTCGGCCTGCCCCCGCGCAGCTTCGTGGTGAGCGCCTCGCGCTCCTCCGGGGTCATGACGTCGAAGCCGAGCCGGACGCGCTCGACGCCCGGGACGTCGCGCAACACGGTCTGCACCTGCTCCTCGAACGACGAGCGCAGCGGGCAGCCCGCGATGGTCAATGCGATCGTCACGCTCACGTCCCCGCCGTCGATCTCGACGTCGCGCACCATGTCGAGCTCGGTCACGGGACGACGCAGCTCTGGATCGATCACGCCCTCGAGCGCGCGAACGACCGCCTCGCGGTTCGGCTCCATCCCGCCAGCGAGCGTAGCAATATGCCTGTACGTGACCTTGGCGTTGATGGTCTGGCGGAACCTGCTGCGGCGGCCGGCCCGAACGGTCCTGACAGTTGCCGGCGTCGCGCTCGGCGTCGGGCTCATCGTCGCGCTGCTCTCGCTCGCGACGGGCGTGCAGCGGTCGGCCGAGCAGCTCATCCACGTCGGCCGTGCGGACTTCGGGCTGTTCCAGAGCGACGTCTCGGACTTCAGCCGCTCGTTGCTCCCCGAGACCCTGGCGGCGAAGGTCGCGGCCGTGCCCGGCGTCGCGCAGACCGCGAAGCTCAAGCTCTGGCCCAGTGAGCTGGAGGGGCAGGACGCGTTCTTCGTCTTCGGGCTCGACCCGAACGAGTTCGTCTGGCGTCGCCTCGTCTTCCTGAGCGGCGGCGGGCCCGCGCAGGGGGAACTCCTGCTGGGCAACCGGGCGGCGCGCCGGCTCGGCCTCGGCGTCGGCGACCCCCTCCAGCTCAGGCGCGGCAAGACCTACCGCGTCGCCGGCATCTACCACTCCGGCGACGGCTTCGAGGACTCCGGCGCAGTCCTGCCGCTCGCCGCCGTGCAGCGCCTCGCCCAGCGGCTCGGGGAGATCACGACCGTGGCCGTCACCGTGCGGCCGGGACTGGCGGCGCGAACGGTCGCACAGCGGCTGCAGGCGCAGCTACCCGGGACCGTCGCGGTCTACGAGCCGAGCCAGGCGATCAAGGTCGACACGTCCAGCCGGCTGATCGTCGATACCGGCTGGATCATCTCCCTGCTCGCCCTGATCGTCGGCGGCATCGGCGTGACGAACACGATGGCGATGTCGGTGGTGGAGCGCGTCCGAGAGATCGGGATCCTGCGCGCCGTCGGGTGGCGTGCGTGGCGCGTGGGCGGGTTGATCGTCGGTGAGGCGGTCGCGATCGCGTTGCTCGCGCTCGGCGTGGGCCTCGGGCTCGGTGTGCTCGCGGCGGACGTGTTCAGCGACCACACCAGCACGTCTGGCCTCGTCCGGCCGGACTTCACCGCCGGTGTCTTCGCGTGGGGCCTCGCGTTTGCCCTCGGTGTGGCCGTGCTCGGCGCCTCGTACCCGACCTGGCGCGCGCTCAGGCTCGAGCCGCTCGAGGCGCTGCGGCGAGAGTGACGCGCCCATCGCGGAGCCGCAGCGTACGGTCGGCGCTGCGCGCAACGCCGGCCTCGTTCGTCACGAGCAGGACGGTCATCTCGTGCTCGCCGCGGAGGCGCTCGAGCAGCGCGAGCATCTGAGCGCCGGTCTCCGAGTCGAGCGCGCCGGTCGGCTCGTCGGCGAGCAGAAGGCGTGGCTCGTTCGCGAGCGCGCGCGCGAGCGCGACGCGCTGGCGCTCGCCCCCGGAGAGGACGCCCGGACGAGCCTCGGCGCGCTCGGCGAGGCCGACACCGTCGAGCAACTCCAGCCCCCGGCGCGCCCGCTCGCGCCGGCCGTGGCCGCGCCCGAGCATCGGCACCTGGACGTTCTCCAGCGCGGAGAGCGTCGGGACGAGATGGTGGAACTGGAACACGAACCCGACGGTCGCCGCCCGGTACTCCGCGGCGTCGATCGTCCGCAGCGACCGGCCGTCCACCTCGATCGAGCCGGCGTCAGGGACGTCAAGGGCGCCGATCAGGCTGAGCAGCGTGCTCTTGCCGCTTCCCGACGGGCCGGTCAGGGCGACGAACTCGCCCGGGGCGAGACGGAGCGACGCGCCCTGCAGCGCCCGGATCCTCCCTCCCTCGAACGACTTCTCGACGCGATCGACGACGACCGCGGCCCCGCTCACCGCGGATCGACCCAGTAGTTGAGCTTGATCGTGCGACCCCGTGCCGTCACGAGGGCCTGGAACGTCAGCCGCTGCCCCCGCGACGTGGCCGGGAACTTGATCTCCTGGCCTCCTGGCTCTCGCCATGTCCCGACGAACGTGTAGACCCGCCCGTTGTCGACCTTGCCGACGGGGAAGCCGCCGTACAGGAACCGCATCGTCAGCCGCGCCCGGATCGGCCGGCCTTGCAGGTCGCGCACGTGGACGGCGACCGGCCACGGCCGGTTCACGTGCGGATGGTGCGTGGGCGCCGTCAGCGTCGCCTTGAACGCGAGCGCGAGCGCAGCCGCCTCGAGCATGCGTCAATCGTAGAGCGCGTGGAGGCGCCTGGCCGCGGGCGCGAGCGGCCGCGGATCCTCGAGCACGGGCGCGAACAGGTCACCGTGCCGTGCGATCCGGTCGAGCGCGATGCCCGTCGTGAAGTCGCGAGGCCGGACGTCGGGCGTCAGCTCGTCCCAGTGGAGCGGCGTGGACACCGGCGCGCCCGGCTTCGGCCGTACGGAGTAGACGGACGCGATCGTCTTCCCCCACCCGTTCTGGCGGTGGTCGACGAGCACGCCTTGCCGCTTCTTCTTCAGCCACTCCGTCGTGACCGTGCCGGGGTGACGTTGCTCGAGCAGCCGCGACGCACGCTCCGCGAAGTCGTACGTCTGCTGGAACGTCGAGCGCCGCGTGATCGGAGCGACGACGTGGATGCCGTCCGCGCCGCTCGTCTTCACGTAGCCGGGCAGCTCGACCTGGTCGAGCAGCTCCCTGATCAGATGCGCGACCTCGATCGCGAGCTCGAAGCCGCCGTCTGGCGGGTCGAGGTCGAACAGGACGAAGTCGGGGCGGTGGGGCTTGTCCACGCGCGAGTACCAGGCGTTCATGTCCACGCAGTTGTTCTGCACCATGAAGAGCACCGCTTCGACCGAATCGACGAGCGCGAAGTCGACGAGCCGCGAGCCGCCCTCGCGCGGGTGCGTCCGGAACTGGCGCGTCTGGATCCAATCGGGCAGGTGCTTCGGCGCCTGCTTCTGGAAGAACACCTCGCCGTTGATGCCGTGGGGATAGCGCTTCATCGTGAACGGCCGGTCTTTCAGATGCGGGACGAGCGTCGGGCCGACGGCGCGGTAGTACTCGAAGAGGTCGCCCTTCGTGACGCCGTCGTCCGGATAGAGCACCCGGTCCGGGCTGGAGAGCTTGACCTCACGCTGTTTCGTCACGCTCTCGGCGCGGGCTCGTGCGGAAGCGGCCACGTGATGGCTGTGTATACAGACATCACTCGTGTCGGTAAGCGGCCTAAGTGGACAGGGCTGCGGCGAGCTGGCGACACAGCTCCGGCGTTCCCGCTGCCGCGATGCGTGAACGTCCCTCGACGTCGAGCGGGGCAGCGGCCAGCGGCGGCTCGTCGAAGAGCTCGATCGCGAGCCCGCGCTCGCGCACCAGCAGCTGCGCTGCGGCGATGTCGACCGACCGAGCCGGCTTCAGCGAGCAGACCGCGTCCACGCGGCCCGCGGCGAGGTGGCACAGCGACAGGGCGAGCGAGCCCATGATCCGGAGGCGGTAGGCGAGATCGACGACCGCCGCCGCCTTCTCGGCAACCGCCGCCGTCAGCGTCGCCTCGAAGGCGAGGATCTCGATCCGATCCTTGGGGAGGTCGCCGGCGAGAGCGCGACCGTTGAGGTAGGCGCCCTGTCCGCGCGTCGCCGTCCACTCCTCGCCGGTCCCGAAGTCGTGGACGAGCCCGAAGTGGACGTCGCCCATCGTCGGCCCGTCGGCGACGGCGACCGACACGGAGAAGAACCCGATGCCTCGCTTCGCGTTGACCGAGCCGTCGATCGGATCGACGACGACGTAGGTGCCCCCTTCGCCCGAGACGCCCACCTCCTCCGAGACGATCGTCACGTCGGGCAGCCCCTCGAACCTGGCAAGAACGGCGCGTTCGGCCGCCGCGTCCACCGCGGTCGTCTCGTCGCCGCCCTGGCCGGCTCCGACCACCGGCTCCCGCTCGGCCCGCGTCGGCAGGTCGGCCAGCACGCCGCGCACGTCCTCGACCGCCGCGCGGCAGAGCGCGAGCCAGTCAGTCAAGCGGATGGAACAGCAGGCCCGACGTCAGCTTCGGGAAGAAGTAGGTGCTCTTCTGGGGCATCGTCTCGCCGCGCTCGGCGACGGCCCGCACCTGTTCGATCGTCGGCGCGCGCAGGAGAAATGCCGCCTCCGCACGGCCGGAGTCGACGGCGGCGACGGCGTCCTCGACCCGAGGCGTGTAGGTGACGCCTTCTGGGTGGAAGCTCTCGACGAACGCCGCGTCGAGCGCGGGCTCCTCGCCCCTCACCACGCGCGTCTCGCCGTCTCGGTAGAGCGCGACGGCCGGCCGGTCGCGCGGGAGCTCCTCGAGCTGCGCGAGCGCATCGCCGACGCCGGCGACCGACTCCGCGCCGTTGACGCCGGCGAGCCGCTCGACCACGCGATGCGTCGGGAAGATCGTCAGCCCCTCCTGACCGGTCGGCACGAGCACGACCATGAGGTAGGGCGAGCCGCCCTCCTCGGCGAACGCGAGCGCGGTCTCGTACCGGTGGTGCCCGTCGGCGATCAGGAGCGTCGTGGAAGAGAAGTCCGGCGCGCCTGCGACACGCCAGAGCCGGGCTCCCTCCACCTCGAGGTCGGGCGGACGGGTCGGGAGCTCGAGGGCCGGGCCGTCGTAGAGCAGGAAGATCGGCTCCAGCTGCGCGCCGACGGCTCGGAGCAGACGCAGCCGACCCTCCTTCGGGCCGCGATGGGTGCGCTCGTGCGGCAGCACGACACCGGTCTCGTAGGGCTCCGCCCGCAGCGACGCGACGATCCCGTTCCGCGTCCGGCGGATGCCGTCCGGGCCCACGTACTCCTGTGCGAGCAGCCAGGACGCCGGCTCGTCGTCGCGAACGAGGACGCCGTCACGCTGCCACTCCTCGAAGGCTCGTGCCGCGTCCGCCTCGCTGTCGGGCAGCGTGAGATGGACGACGTTGTAGGGGCTCCGCGCGAGGTACTGGTCCCGGTCGGCAGGAGTGATGACGTCGTACGGCGGCGCGACCAGAGTCTCGAGCTCCCCGGCGTTCGCCTCGTCATACCGGAGGGCGCGAAACGGCTTCACATCGGCCATCGCCATGAACCTAGCATCCGCCTGCGGACCTAGACTGCGGGGCGTGAGCTCGTCCGCGGCCATCGCCGATCTGACCGCGGAGCGAGTTGTCGAGGGGACGTACGCGGTGGCGAGCAAGCGTCGGCTGCGAACGAAGTCGGGGTCGCCGTATCTCGCGCTGGAGCTCGTCGACACGAGCGGCCGGATCCAGGCGCGGATCTGGAACGACGTCGAGCTGCTCGACTCGCGATTCGAGGAAGGCGACGCCGTGCGGGTGCTCGGACGCGTCGAGCAGTTCCGCGAGCGGCTCCAGCTCGAGGTGCGCACGCTCGAGGCCGTCGCCGACGCCGATCCGGCCGACTTCCTCCCCACGATCCGGCGCGATGCCGACGAGCTCGACGGGTTCCTGGACTTCCTGGCCGGCGAGATCGCCTATGCCCCGCTGCGGGCGACGGTCGATGCGGTGCTCGGCGACCAGGAGCTCAGACGCCTCCTCCACCTGCTGCCGGCGACGCCCGACGGGCATCACAGCTACGCCGGTGGCCTGCTCGAGCACACCGTCGGCGTCGCGACGCTCGCGCGCGAGAGCGCCCAGCTCCACCCGCGACTCCGTGCCGACCTGGTTGTGGCCGCCGCGCTGCTGCACGACGTCGGCCGGACGGCCGAGCTGCGGGTCGGCCCCGGGTTCCGGCCGACGGACGAGGGCCGGCTGCTCGGTCACGTCCACCTCGGGCTGCGGATCGTCGAGGAGCGACAGGCGGGGCTGAGGGCGGACGTGCTTGCGGAGCTGCTGCATGCGATCGCGTGCCACCACGACGCGCGCGCGGCGCGTACCGCCGAGGCCGCCGTTCTCTACCACGCGAACCAGCTGGACGCCGTAGCGGCCACCAAGCCCGTCACCGAGTAGCTAGCGTCGCCGGATGGCGGCGGTCCTCCTCGCGCTCAGCGCCAGCGCCACGTGGGGCCTGGCCGACTTCTTCGGGCCGCTCAAGGGGCGGACGCTCGGGGCGCTTCGCGTCCTCCTGTATGGACAGCTCGCCGGCTTCGCCGCAATCGCGGTACTCGTTGCCGTGCGGGGCCGGGGACCTGCGGACGCAGCTGCTCTCCTGGCCATACCCGCTGCGATCTCGGGCACGCTCGGTCTCTACGCCTACTACCGCGGCGCGGCCGTCGGAGCGATCAGCATCGTCGCCCCGATCGCGGGCATCTCGGCCGTCGTTCCCGTCGTCGTCGGCCTGCTCAGCGGCGACCGGCTGTCCGCGGCGACCGCCGCCGGGATCGTCTGCGCCCTGGTCGGCGTCTTCCTCGCGTCACGCGAGCCGGACCGCGAGGGGCCGCGCCTCGCGGCCGGCGTGGGCCTCGCACTCCTGGCCGCGATCGGCTTCGGCTTCTATTTCCCGCCGATGCATGCCGCCGGCGACGCGGACTTCTGGTGGGCCGCGCTGCTCTTCCGTGCCACCT
The DNA here is from genome assembly GCA_963817105.1 of uncultured Actinomycetes bacterium. Lineage (GTDB taxonomy): Bacteria > Actinomycetota > Thermoleophilia > Gaiellales > Gaiellaceae > 3-1-20CM-4-69-9. The sequence goes on along the minus strand of CAWFNA010000008.1, from coordinate 361,739 downwards.
CGACGAGCATCATCCTGACGGCCACGCTGATCCGGCGGCCGCCGCTCCGGATCGGGGAGGTCGACCTCGCGATCGTCGTGCTCGTCGGCCTCGGGGACATGGCCGGCAATGTCCTGTTCGCGGCGTCAGCGGCACAGGGCCTCGTCAGCGTGACTTCCGTGCTCGCGTCGCTCTACCCGATCGTGACGATCGTGCTCGCCCGCGCAGTCATCGGCGAGCAGGTCGCCCGCAGCCAACGGGCCGGCATCGCCCTCACGCTCGGCGGGGTGGCGCTGATCTCGGCCGGATAGCTAGAGCGGCAGGTCGGCGACGCGCCGCTCGATCTCGTCGCGCAGACGCCGAACGGTTGCCTCGTCCTGACCGGCCGGATCCGGAAGGTCCCAGTCGACGTATCGCTTTCCCGGCAGGACGGGACAGGCGTCGCCGCAGCCCATCGTCACGACGAGATCGGCCCACTCCGCGTCCGTCTGCTCCAGGCGCTTCGGCCGCCGGTCGGCGAGCTCGGGCATGACGGCCGCGACCTCGGTGTGGACGTGCGCTGCCGGCGCCGTCCCCGCCGACCTCGCCTGCCCGCCGCGGCGCTCGTACAGGGCCTGCGCGATCTGCGAGCGGCCGGCGTTCTGCCGGCACACGAACAGCACCTTCGTCATCCGCCGAGCGCTCCGCGCAGCGCCTCGACCGTCTCGGGAACGAGGCGGTAGTACGCCCACGTCCCGCGACGGGAAGCCTCCACGAGGCCCGCCTCGCGAAGAATCCGGAGGTGGTGCGAGATCGTCGGCTGCGACAGGCGAAACGCCGTGTTGAGGTCGCACACGCAGACCTCCGTCGCCGCCGAGAGCCTGTTCACGATCGCGACCCGGGTCGGGTCGGCGAGCGCCTTGAACCGCGCAGCGAGCTCGTCCGCCTCGGGCTCGGAGAGCGGGGGGACGTCCGGCGAGCAGCAGATCGCGGGGAGAACGGGAAGCGTTTGCATCGACGTCGATCAATGTATCATCATCGACATCCATCGATGAAAGGAGAACGAATGGCTTGCTGCTGCGAAGGCTGTTGCGGCGACGGCTGCTGCGGCCGCGGTTGAGCTGCGCATCCCGGCGGGAACCGCGGCCCGCCGGGGCCTTTTCGATCACACGTTGAAGCGGACGTTCAGGACGTCTCCGTCCTGCACGACGTAGGTCTTGCCCTCCAGCCGCTGGAGACCGCGCCGCGCCGCCTCCGTGTGCGAGCCCGCCTCGACCAGGTCGTCCCAGCGGATCACCTCGCAGCGGATGAAGCCCCGCGCGAGGTCCGTGTGGACCGTGGCGGCCGCGTCGAACGCCGAGCCCCCGCGGCGCAGGGTCCAGGCCCGCGTCTCCTTCTCCCCGGCGGTGAAGAAGCTGATCAGGTCGAGCGCCTCGCTCAGCCGGCGCACGACCTCGCCCAGCGCCGACTCGCCCTCGCGGAACGCGGCGGCCTCCTCGGCCGGGAGCTCGGCGAGCTCCGCCTCGAGCTTCAGGTCGATGCCGTCCGTGCCGTTCACGATCGCGAGCAACGGCTTGGTCGTCAGCGGCTCGAGCTCCTCCGGCAGGTCTGGCAGCTCGGCCAGCGTCGCGCCGGCGTCGACGTGCGCGAGCACCTGCTCGAGCCGGGTCACCTCCTGACGCAAACGCTGCTCTCCGGACTTCGCCTGCTTGGCGACCCGCTCCAGGCGGCGCTCGACGTGGTCGCGATCGGCCACGAGCAGCTCGAGCCGGAGCGTCTCCAGGTCGTCCTCGGGGACACGCGTCCCCGAGAAGCCGTCGAGGACGACGAGCAGCGCGTCGACCTGCCTGAGGTTCCCGAGCAGCTCAGGCCCAGTGCCGCGGACCTCGACGACGCGGATCGCGGCCGGCGTGACCTTCCGCGCGCCGATCACGGATGCCACACGGTCGAGTCGCTCGTCCGGGACGGCTGCCATGCCGACGTCGCCGGTCGGCCGTGATCCCGTCAAGGCCTGGAACAGCGTGGACTTGCCGGAGCTCGGCAGCCCGACGATCCCCACCTCGAGGGCCATCAGTCGGCGCTGCTGATCTGCTTCTGCAGCGAGACGAGCGCGCGGTGCTGGAGCGACTTCACTGCGCCCTCGGTCTTGCCGAGGATCGTCGCGACGTCGGCGTTCGGAAAGTTGAAGACGAACTTCAGCGTCAGCACCTGCTGCTGCTCGGGCGAGAGATCGTCGATCAGCTCGAGCATGCTCTGGCGGCCGATCGACTGGAACGCCTGCATCTCTGCCGACGGCTCCTCCTCGCCCGGCTGCTCCGGCACCTCCTCCTCCGGCTGCCAGCGCCGCGCGGCGCGAAAGTGATCCATCGCGAGGTTGTGCGCGATCCGGAAGAGCCAGGCGGAGAATGGCGCCGACCGGAACCTGAACTTCCCGATCGACTCGAGCATCTTCAGGAAGGTCTGCGTCGTCAGGTCCTCGGCGTCGTGCCGGTTGCCGACGCTCACGTGCAGATAGCTGTAGATCCGGTCGAAGTGGATCAGGTAGAGCTCCTCGAGAGCCTCCCGATCTCCCTTCTGCCCCCGCTCGACCAGGGCGCGGACTGCCCCGGCGTGCTCACGGGCCGGCTTCGCCGCAGCCGTCATCGACTCGTCGGCCATTCAGGTCGGGAGTGCCCGGGCCCGGCCTCGTTGTAACGCAGGCCGGGCCTGCAGCCCCTCACGTCACCGCGCCGAAGCCGACGTGGCTCTCCCGCAGAAACCGCTTCACGTAGACGACGCGCTGGAGGGCGATCGTGTAGCGGCCGTCCTCCGCGTCGAGCGAGAGCGCGGCCTCACCGGTGCCTGCCCGGAGGTCGGCGGAGCCGAGCGCCTGCTCGAGCGCGTCGGCGCCGGCCGGCGTCACGAGCGCGCTCATGATCTGACCGCCGTCGAAGGCGATCTCGATCCTGACGTACGCGGCGCTAGCCATCGGCCACGATCTCCGCGAGCACGCCATGGACCGAATCAGGATGGACGAACGCGACCTGGAGCCCGAACAGGCCCTCGCGCGGCCGCTCGTCGATCAGCTCCGCCCCCGACTCGGCCAGCCTCGTTACGGCGGCGTGGACGTCGTCCACCTCGTACGCCACGTGGTGCATCCCAGGTCCCCGCTTTGCGAGAAAGCGTCCGACTGGCGTGTCCTCGCCGAGGGGCTCGAGCAGCTCCACGCGGCCCCCGCCGACCAGGACCGCGGCCGCCTCGACTCCCTGGTCGGGAACGGTCGCGCGGTGCTCGAGCTCGGCCGAGAACAGCCGGGTGTAGGTGGCGAGCGCCTCGTCGAGATCCTCGACCGCGACGCCCAGGTGGTGGATCCCACGAGCCTCCATCGTCCGGCGATGCTATCGAGGAGGGGCGCTCCTATCGAGGTACACGCGCGTGAACTCGGGAACCCACCTCCCACCCCGTTCGCGGTGAGCGTATCGGCGAACTGCGCACGCGTGGGTGACGAGACCGCGTCGAAAGCGTGACTGCGACGGCCTCCATGCCGACGAAGTGCGAGCGAAGCCGAGGGGATGTCAGTCGGCGAGCGAGGCGAGCCCGACCGCGCGCGGCGTGCCGACGGTCTCGGCCGCGCGGGACTCCGGCGTGAGGTCGCTCACGATCACGAGCACCTCCTCGCGGACGAGCGTCTCCTTTTCGAGCAGAGCCTGCGCCAGCCGGTCGAGCGCTCCGCGGTGCTTCTCGGTCAATCGCACGGACTCGGCGTATGCCTCGTCCGTTAGGCGGGCTTGCTCGTGGTCGCGCAGCCGCTTGGTCTCCTCGGACAGCGCGTAGTTGTCGGCCCGCAGCGTTCGTGAGGAGACGACGTCGCCCATGCCCCACTCGAACACCATCGAGCGCGCGATCGCGGTCGCCTTCTCGAGGTCGCTCGCAGCGCCGTTGGTGACGCGGCCGAACACGACCTCTTCCGCGGCCCGGCCGGCGAGAGCGATCTTCAACATGTCGACCAGCTCCTCCTTCGTCTCCATGTACCGGTCCTCGGTCGGGAGGTTGAGCGTGTAGCCGAGCGCGGCGCCGCGCGAGACGATGCTGACCTTCTGCACCGGGGCGACCTCGCCCATCAGGTGCGACATCAGGGCGTGGCCGGCCTCGTGGTAGGCGAGGATCCGCCGCTCCTTCTCGGTCAAGACCTTCCGCTGCTGGACGCCTGCGACGATCCGGTCGATCGCGGCGTCGAAGTCCGAATGGGAGATGTAGTCGGCGTTCCGACGGCCGGCGAAGATCGCGGCCTCATTGGCGATGTTCGCCAGGTCCGCGCCGGTCAAGCCGGACGTCTGCCGCGCGATCGCGCCCAGGTCGACGTCACCCGAGAGCGGCTTGCCGCGCGTGTGCACGTGCAGGATCGCCTCGCGGCCGCCGAGGTCGGGCGGGCCGACCAGCGTCTGCCGGTCGAAGCGGCCCGGGCGCAGGAGCGCGGGGTCGAGGTCCTGAAGGCGGTTGGACGCGCCGATGACGACCACGCGGTCGCTCGTCCCGAAGCCGTCCAGCTCGACGAGGAGCTGGTTGAGCGTCTGGTCCTGCTCACGGTTGAAGCCGTGGCCGGTCCGCGCTGCGCCGACCGCGTCGAGCTCGTCGATGAAGACGATCGCGGGCGCGTTCTTGCGCGCCTCCTGGAACAGTTTCCGGATCCGAGCGGCGCCGAGCCCCGCGAACATCTCGACGAACGCCGACGCGCTCTGGGAGTAGAACTTCGCCCCCGACTCGTTCGCCGCCGCCTTCGCGAGCAGCGTCTTGCCGGTGCCAGGCGGGCCGTAGAGGAGCACGCCCTTCGGGACGTGCGCGCCGAGCCGCTCGAACCGCTTCGGGTCGCGCAGGAACTCCACGATCTCGAGCAGCTCCGCCTTCGCCTCGTCGGCGCCGGCGATGTCGCTCCAGGCGATCGAGCTGGTGGCGTCGTCGACCGTCGACGTCGGCTTGACACTCGGCATCACCTGGAGCAGCCGCCACAGGAGCCAGAGGATCAGCATGTAGAAGACGAGGAGGAGCAGCGGCCACCAGTTGAGGATGAAATCGCGCAGTTCCGCAAAAAACTGGTGAACCGCTCCCATAGAGCCACCCATCGGCAGAAGCGGGGCTATCCCTTAGCCGAGGGATGGCGAGCTAGCGAGCGAGGCGACGACCTCGTCGGCGGTCGTGAACTCGACGCCGGCCTCGAGCCACGCCGCGGTGCAGGCGGCGACCCGGTCCTCGTCGAGCCCCCGGGCCGCGTCCTCGACGAACCGGACTCGCCGGCCGCGCGCGAGCAGGCCGCGAATCGTGGCGTCGTCGCAGACGTCGGTCGCGACGCCGAAGACGACCACGTCGTACGGATCGAGCTGCTGCAGGAGCCGGTCGGTGTTCGGGTTCGTGAACACGTCGAAGCGCTTCTTGAGCAGGACGAGCTCCCGACCCTCCGGCCAGTGGTCGAGGAGCGGCTCGAGGCCGATCGGCACCGGGTCCTCCTGCTCGGTCTCCGGCACCCTCGCCGCGCCGGGCGTGCCGCGCAGGCAGTGCGGCGGATAGGTCGTCTCGAAGTCCGGCGTATCGGAGATCTCAGCGTCGGTCAGCTCGTGGTCGTCCGCCGACGCGACGTGAGGGATCCCCGCCGCTCGCGCGGCCTCGACGAGGCGGCGCATCGCGGGCAGCGTCTGCTCCGCGCCCGGGACGTAGAGCTTGCCCTCGGGGAGCATGAAGTCGACCTGCGTGTCGACGTCCCACAGGACGGTGCCGCTCACGGTGCTCCGCGTCGGTAGACCGCCCGCTTGTTGGCGTCCCGGAGCCGCTCGAAGCCGGCGCGCTCGTACAGCGGGAGCGAGCCCATGTAGTCGCTCGCGTTCGAGACGTGCGGGTACGCCTCGACGGCCGACGCTCCGTGCTCGAACGCATGTGTGCAGGCCGCGTCGACGAGCGCGCCGGCGATCCCCTGCCGCTGCGCGGGACGGTCGACCACGAGGCAGACGATCGCCCAGATGCCCTCCTCCTCGTCACGCGGCCTGTACTGCGGCGAGCGGACGATCGCGGTGAACTCCTCTCGTGGAGCAATCGAGATCCAGCCGACCGGCGAGCCGTCGTCGTAGGCGAGCAGCCCGGGCTCACGGCCGGCGCGGACGAGCGCCCCCATCGCGCGCTTCTTCGGCGTGCCGTGGGGCAACGCGCGGTCGCGCCAGTACATGCACCAGCAGCCGTACGCCGGCGTGTTGCGGTGGCCGCCGCGCGGGCCGCGGCGCTCGAACAGCTCCACCATGTCCTGCCAGCGACCGGGGGTGACCGGATGGATCGCCGGCGAGGCCGTCACGTCACGAGCTCGAGCCGCTCGTTCGGCCGGTAGCGCCGGCCGAACTTCGCCGACGGCCTGCCGTCCGTGAGGACGACGTCGGCGGTGAAGTCGTTGGCGCCGCGGATGAGCGAGGAGCCGATCCCGTAGGCGTCGACGGGAACGCCCCGCTGCTCGAACTGGCGGATCTTCTCGGCCGTGAAGCCGCCCGAGGCAACGATGCGGATACGCTCGAAGCCGTCGGCGTCGAGGGCGTCGCGCACCTTCCGGACGAGCCGCTCGTTGACGCCGGTGGGCTCGAAGTCGCCCATCTCCCCCCAGACCGAGCGGTCGACGAGCGTCTCCGACGTATCCAGCCGGACACCCCAGAGCCGCGGGCCGAGCGCGCGCGCGACCTCGAGCGCCGTCGCGAGCGAGTCGTTCTCGAAGTCGACGAGGACGGTGACGTTCAGGTCGGCCGGGGCCCACTCCGCGAACTTCGTCGCGGCGAGCACCGTGTTACCGCCGTAGGCTGCGATCAGCGAGTGCGGGACGGTGCCGACGCCCTTGCCGCCCCACCAGGAGGCCTGCTCGTCCGTCGTCACGCCGACGGCCGTCCCGACGACGCGCCCGGCGACGTACGCGGCGTAGCCGTCACCCGTCTGGATGCGGTGGTGATCGTGGCGCGCGGGCATGAAGATCACGGGCTTGCCGTGGGCGGCCTCGAGCACGCGCACGACGTTGGTCGTGATCAGCGTTCTGCGGGCGAGCGTGCCGAGATAGACCGTCTCGAGGTGGGCGAACAGCGTGTAATCACCCTCGATCGTCATCACGGTCTCGTAGGGCTCGATCGCGTCGCCGTCGTGGAGCGCGTGCACCGTCAACGCCTCCCAGTCGTGCGAGCAGAGCTTCAGGACGGCGATCGCCTCGTCCATCCCGCCGAGGTACGCGTGATTCTTCTGGAAGGTCTGCATCACGACCCGCGGCCGGCGCTCGTCGTCGAGGAGCGTCGCGCGTGCGTGGTTGAAGTAGGCGTCGGTGTAGTAGCCGGCGCGCATCTTCTCGACCGGGAGGTCGAAGATCTCCGGCGGCAGACGGCGAGTCCGTAGTCCGACGGCCATCAGCTCTCGAGCGCGAGACACGCGGAGAGAGCTGCCTCCGCGACCTCGACCTGAGCGGCGCTCGGCTCGGCCGTCGCGAGCCGGTGCTGAAGCTCGTGACCGGGCTTCGCGAGCGCACGCGCGAGACGGCTCTCCGGGTTGCGGACCATCCACCCGAAGATCTCCGTGGAGGCGGCGAGCGCTCCGACCTGCGCCGCGAAGCGGGCCGGCGTGCGCAGGTGCCCGGGCGCTCGCGACGCGAGCGTGTTGCCGATCGCGGTCGTGGCGAGTAGCGGGCCGATCAGGTGCGAGCCGCAGCGCTCGTGCTCCTTCGTGCGCTCCTCGTCGTGCTCGTAGCTCCCGATCGAGATGTGCTCGGCGCCGTGGTAGCCGGCGAGATCGGAGCCGCGCAGCGCGAGCGCCGCCGGCGCGATCGAGAGCAGGCCGGCGGCGAGCTCCTGGGCCGCAGGCCCGACGCGGCCCGAGCCGCGCACGATCCGCACGGCCAGGGCGCTCGTCAGCATCGTCGCGAGGACAGCCGGCCGCTGGAAGGGGAGCCTCGCCTCGGGCAGCGCCCGGCGTATCTCCGGGAGCAGGGCGATCGCCTCGAGCAGCCGGGCCGGCCCGCGCAGGAGCGGGGTCTCGAGATCGGCGGCGCGGAAGCGCTTGCGCCGGGCCGCCACCTTGAGCTCGCCGTCGGCCGTGCGAACAGCGCAGGCCCAGGCGCCCGGGCCGTGCACGAGCACGCCGTTCGTCAGGGCCATTCCTCCGAGCCGGACCTTCTCCTCGGCCATGCCTCGAGGTTATCGACTCACAGTCGAATTCCGCAAGCGCCTACCGGCCGAGCAACTCGCGCGCGGCGTGCCGCAACCAGTCGACGCCGAGCTCGAGGTCCTCGACGGGCACGCGCTCGTCGGCCGAGTGGATCAACCGCGCCGCCGTCTCGGGGTCGAGCGCGCGGGCGGGGAAGAACCCGTAGGCGACCGCGCCGAACCGCTCGCGAATCCAGTGGCTGTCGGTGAAACCGGCCACGCAGATCGGCACCGGCAGCGCCCCGGGCTCGACGTCCTCCACGAACGACGCGACTGCGTCCCACAGCGGCGACTCCGTCGGCGACCGCGTGCCGCCCTGCGCGTCCACCCACTCGAGCTCGTAGTCGCCTTCGCCGAGCACTCCGCGGACGACCCGCTCGGCGTCGGCCGGCGTATGCCCCGGCATGAGCCTGCAGTCGACCGTGATGTCGCAGACGGCCGGGATGACGTTCCGCTTACGGGACGCGGTCGCCATCGTCGGGGACAGCGTCATCGCGAACAGCGGCTCGATCAGCTCGGCGAGCAGGGGCGATGCGGCCCGGGCCCGTTCGATCGCCTCGTCCGGCGAGGCCGGCGCCGTGCCGGTGACCGCCTCGACGAGCGCGGTGACCTCCGGCTCGAGGGAGCGCTCCGGCTCGTACGCGCCCAGCGCCGCGATCAGCGGCGCCGCCTTGACGAGCGCGTTGTCCGCGATCCCTGGCATCGACGCGTGACCGCTGCGGCCGAGGACGCGCAGACGGAACGGGGCGGTCATCTTCTCCGCCGTCGAGCAGACGTAGAAGGCGTTGCCGCCGACCTCGATCCGGTCGCCCGCGCCCTCGTTGATGCAGTAGTCGCAGCTCAGCGCCTCGGGGTGCGTCTCGCAGAGCCACTGGGCGCCGAAGCCGTCGCCGACCTCCTCGTCGGCAGCGGCGGCGAAGATCAGGTCGCCGCTCGGCTCGAACCCCTCGCGTGCGAGCGACGCGAGGGCGACCGCGCTCGCCGCAACCTGCCCCTTCATGTCGAGCGCACCCCGTCCCCAGACCTCACCCTCGCGGAGCTCGCCGCCGAACGGATCCGCGCTCCACTCGGACGGATCAGCGAGGACGACGTCCGTGTGGGAGAGCAGAAGGAGCCGCGGGCCGTCGCCGCTGCCCCGGATCCGCGCGACGAGATTCGCGCGCTCGGGCACGCGCGCGAAGAGCTCGCACTCCACCCCCGCGGCCTCGAGGTACTCGCGCAGGAACTCCGCGGCAGCCGTCTCGTTTCCGGGCGGGTTGGTCGTGTCGATCCGGATCAGCCCCTGGAGGACCTCCGTGACCTCGTCCCGCAGCGACACGGCCGCCATCAGCGCGCGCTCACGCCTCTTCCTCCTTCGCGCGCGCCGTCAACTGGTTCCGGGCGCGCCAGAGCGCCGGGAAGAAGTTGTGGTGGATCATCTTCCCGAGCACCTCGACGGGCGTCCCCTGCGTCCCGACGACCTGGTCCCCGATGATCCGCGCGACGACCTTGTAGTGCCGGATCCGCCACATGGTGATCCGCTCGTCCCACTCGACCAGCGCTTCGGCGAGCTGGTACAGCTCCTCGTGCTCGCGCCCGCGGACGTAGACCTCGACGACGTCGAGGCCGGCCGCCGACACGGCGCGGTCGAAGGCCTCGCCGAGGGGAGGCGTCACGCGGCGCACCTCGCGGAAGCCGGGCGAGTCGAACCCGCTGCCGTGCCCGAGGACGCGGCGGATCTCCTGGTACTCCCACGGCGACATGTGCTCGAGCATGTCGAGCTGGCGAGTGATGTATTCGAGGCAGAGCGACGCGCGCCGGAGCAGACGCAGCGCCGGAGCCGGCTCGCCGTCGCGAACGTGCCCGGTCGCGCGCTCGACCTCGGAGGTCGCGAGCTTCAGCCACAGCTCCGACGACTGGTGGACGGTCTGGAAGAGGAGCTCGTCGGGATGCGTCCGCTCCTCCGGCGTCTTCTGCAGGCTCAGGAGGTCGTCCGTGCGAAGGTAGCGCTCGTAGTCCGACGCGCCTTCGCCCGGGAGGATCGGCTCCGAGAAGTCCTCGTGCGTCTCCGTCGCCACCGGTGCGGAGCATACTTCCGGGTGATGAGCGCTACGCGCCCTGGTTACGCCGCAGGAGCAGCGGTTTTGGCGGGGCCGGCGGCTCCGCGACCGCTGCGCATTGGACGTGCCGATGGGTGACCTGTTCTCCGACGCGGCCTCGGCGCGGCTGCCGGAGGTCGCTCCGCTCGCGCTGCGGCTCCGGCCGCAGACGCTGGACGAGTTCGTCGGCCAGAGGCACGTCCTCGACGCGGGATCGGCGCTCCGCCTGGCGATCGAGGAGGACCGCGTCCAGTCCGTGGTCTTCTACGGGCCGCCCGGAAGCGGGAAGACGACGCTCGCCCGGATCGTCGCGGGCGTCACCGGCGCCGAGTTCGAGGAGCTCTCGGCCGTGTCGGCGACGGTGGCCGCAGGTGCGTGAGGTCCTCGCCCGCGCACGCGAGCGCCTCGGCTCGACGGGACGGCGCACGATCCTCTTCCTCGACGAGATCCACCGCTTCAACAAGGCGCAGCAGGACGCTCTGCTCCCGGCGGTCGAGGAGGGGCTCGTGACGCTGATCGGGGCCACGACCGAGAACCCGTACTTCGAGGTCAACGCGGCGCTGATCTCCCGGATGCAGGTGTACGAGCTCGAGCCGCTCTCCGTGGACGAGCTCGAGACGGTCGTGCAGCGGGGAGCCGACGAGCTGGGCGCGGCCGTCCCGGAGGAGCTGGCCCGGCTGATCGCGACCCGCGCCGGCGGCGACGCGCGATCGGCGCTGAACGTCCTCGAGCTGGCGGTCGAGACGGCGCGGGCGGCCGGCGAGCCGCTCGCCGAGGCCCACGTCGAGGACGCGGCCCGTAAGCGGCCGCTCGTCTACGACAAGGCGGGCGACGCGCACTACGACTTCATCTCGGCGTGGATCAAGGCGACGCGCGGCTCCGATCCGGACGCGTCCGTCTACTACCTCGCGGCGATGCTCGAGGCCGGCGAGGACGCGCGCTACATCGCGCGGCGCATGATCGTGCTCGCCTCCGAGGACATCGGCAATGCCGATCCGCGCGCGCTGCTGGTCGCCGTCGCCGCGGCCCAGGCGGTCGAGCACGTCGGCCTGCCGGAGGCGTCCCTCAACCTGGCGCAGGCCGCGATCTACCTCGCGCGGGCGCCGAAGTCGAACGCCAGCTACAAGGCGCTGAAGGCAGCGTCGGCGGACGTGCGCGAGCTCGGCAACATCAAGCCGCCCAAGGCGCTCCGCGACGGCAGCTACTACGGCCGGCGCCTCGGCCACGGCAAGGGCTACGTCTACCCCCACGACGACCCGGCCGGGTTCGAGGTCGACAACCTCCCGGACGAGCTCAAGGGCCGGACGTACTACGAGCCCAGCGGCGAGGGCGAGGAAACCTAGGCTAGTCCGAGCCCTTGCGGATGCGCGCGGCCGCGAACACGCCGAAGTCGTCCCCAAGCGCCTCGTACGCCGCGGCGGCACGCTCGAAGTCGTATTCGACCCGGCGGAACTCGAACTCGCCGTCGTCACGCCGCAGCGCATAGGCGGCGCGGATGTCGCCGTCGAGCGGCATGCCGACGCTGCCGGGGTTGAGCAGCGTCGTCCCGTTCGGCCCGGGCCGGCGGAACTGCAGGTGGCTGTGCCCGAAGACGACCGTCGTGTCGCGCACGCCGGCCAGCATGCGCTCGTCGTCGTCGCCCGGCTCGGCCGGAAAGCTCTCGACGTCGGACAGCGGCGAGCCGTGGCAGTACAGGACGCCGTCGAGCTCGACCTGCGCCTGAAGGGAGTAGAGCCAGCCCTCGTCGCCTCCGTACCCCGACTCCCTTCCGCGGAGCGTCTCCGCCACCTCCGGGCGGTCGAGCGGCGGCTCACGCGTCCAGCGCTCGCCGTTTCCGCGGATCCAGGTCGTCCGCGGCAATCCGCGCAGTCGCTCGACGCACTCCCGCGGGTGCGGCCCCCACGCGCCGTAGTCGCCGCCGAGGAGGTACGCGTCCGCCCCGGTCCCCTCGGCGTCGACGAGAACCCGCTCGAGCGCGGGCAGGCTCCCGTGGATGTCGTAGAGCAGCGCGAGCACCCTCCGAATAGGCTCCCACACGTGAAGATCGTCTGTCTGGTCAAGCAGGTGCCGCGGGCCGACGCGATCGCGTTCGACGAGGAGACCAAGTCGCTGCGGCGAGAGGGCGTCCCGCTCCTCCTGAACCCCTTCGACGCGGCAGCCGTCGCCGATGCGGCCGCGCTGCGCGACCGGGTCGGGGGCGAGGTCGTCGCGATGACGATGGGGCCGCCGCAGGCCGTGGAGGCGCTCCGGGCATGCCTCGCGCTCGGCGCCGACCGCTGCATCCACCTGTCCGACCGCGTGTTCGCGGTCGCCGACACGATCGGGACGTCGCGCACCCTCGCGCTCGCGATCGAGAAGGAGGGCGACGTCGACCTCGTCGTCACGGGCCGCAAGACGACCGACTCGGAGACGTGGCAGGTCCCGCCCGAGGTCGCCGCCTTCCTCGGCTGGCCGCACGTGACGAGCGTCGTCGAGACGGCGCTCGAGGACGGGAAGCTCCGCGCGACGCGCGAGACCGACGACGGCTCCGAGACCTACGAGCTCGCGACACCCGCCGTCGTCTCGGTCGCCTACGCCCGCGAAGATGAGTCCCCGGGGACGGACGGCCGGATCGACGTCTGGGGTGCTGCCGACCTCGTCGACGACCTGCGGGAGAACGACAACCGCTTCGGCCAGACCGGCTCGCCGACACGGGTGCTCGCGGTCCGCGACGTGACGCCCGAGCGCGCCGGCGAGGCGGCGAGCTCCGCACAGGAGGCGCGCGAGCGCATCGACGCGCTGCTCGAGGAACGGAAACCCGCCGCCGCGGAGTGGGAGAAGCCGGAGCGGCTCGGCGACAAGCCGGGGAAGAGCTACGACTGCTGGACGCTGGTCGAGCTCGACGACGGCCGCCCGACACGCCACTCGCTCGAGCTGCTCGGCAAGGGACGCGAGCTGGCGGGCAAGCTCGGAGGAGACAACGTCGCGCTCGTGGTCGGCGCCGACCTCGACCGCGCAGCCGCCGAGGCCGCGCGCTTCGGTGCGGAGCGTGTCGTCCTCGTCGAGTCCGTAGAGCTCGCCGGCTTCCATCCCGAGCTGCACGCGGCCGCCGTCCGGGCCGTCGTCGAGCACCACCGGCCGCACGTGCTCCTCATCCCCGCGACCGCGAACGGGCGCGACGTCGGCCCCCGCGTCGCCGGCGACCTCCGGCTCGGGATGACCGGCGACTGCGTCGGCCTCGGGATCGACCGGGCCGGCCGACTGATCCAGACGAAGCCGGCGTACGGCGGCAACATCGTCTCGATCATCATGGGAGCGACGACACCGCAGCTCGCGACCGTCCGGGCGCGGATGTTCGAGCCGCTGGAGCCGCGCGACGTGGAGGCCGTGATCGAACGCTTCGACCACAACGTCTCCGACCCGGGCGTCACGCTACTCACGCGAGAACCGGCGCCTGCACGCGACCTCGACGAGGCCGAGACGGTCGTCTGCCTCGGCCCGGAGCTCGACGCGGACGAGATCGCAGAGGCGCGGGAGATCGCCGAGCGGCTCGGCGCCTCCGTCGGCGCCACCCGCGAGGTGTGCGAACGCGGCGACCTCTCCCGGAACCGCCAGATCGGCCTGTTCGGCAGGCCCGTCGCGCCGCGGCTGCTCGTCACGGTCGGCGTCCCGGGCGACTTCGAGCAGACGACCGGCTTCGTGAAGGCGCACGTGATCGCGGCCGTCGGCCGTGGGCCGAACGACCAGCTGCCGGCGGACGTGACCGTCTCCGGCGACTGGCGCGACATCCTGCCCGCACTCCTCTGATGGAGCTCAACCTGCACGAGTGGGGCGAGCCCTCCGCCCCGGCGGTCGTGTGCCTCCACGGCGTCAACGCGCACGGGCGCCGCTATCGCAAGCTCGCGGAGGAGCGGCTCGCTGACCGCTTCCGCGTGATCGCGCCAGACCTGCGCGGCCACGGCTTCTCCGACTGGGAGCCGCCGTGGACGATCGCGACGCACGCCCACGACGTGCTGGAGACCCTCGACGCGGCCGGGATCCGGCGCGCGAGCTGGGTGGGGCACTCCTTCGGAGGCCGGCTGGCCCTCGAGATCGCGGCGCTCGCGCCCGAGCGGGTCGAGCGGGTGGCGCTCCTCGACCCGGCGCTCCAGATCCTCCCGCACGTCGGCTTCGACTTCGCTGAGCGCGAGCGGCTCGACAACTCGTACGCATCGCCGGAGGAGGCGATCGAGGCGCGCCTCGCCGGCGGCACCCCGACGCCGCGCTCCTTCGTCGAGGAGGAGGTCCGGGAGCACCTCGTCGAGCACGAGGACGGCCGCTACCGGTACCGCTACTGCCAGGGCACCGTCGTCTCCCTCTACGCGGAGCTGGTCACGCCGCCGCCGCCGCCCGAGACGCTGCACGTGCCGGCGCTGCTCGTCTACGCCGGCGAGTTCGGCCTCGTCCGTCGGCACCAGGTCGAGGAGTACGGCCGCGCCCTCGGCGACCGGCTCGAGGCCCTCACCGTCCCGGGCGGACACATGGTGCTCTGGGACGCCTGGAACGAGACCGCGAGCGCGGTCGACCGCTTCCTCGGCTAGAGGATCCTGGCTCCGAGCGCGCTCGCCACCAGCTCCACGGCGAGCCGGCCCGTCTCGTTCTCGCGGTCGAGGATCGGGTTCACCTCGACGATGTCGAGCGAGGACAGCAGCCCCGACTCCGCTACGAGCTCGAGCACGAGGTGCGCTTCGCGATAGGAGAGGCCGCCGCGAACGGGCGTCCCGACTCCGGGGGCGACGTCCGGGTCGACGACGTCCATGTCGAGACTGACGTGGACGAACGCTGCGCCCGACACGTGCGCCAGCGCCTCCTGCAGCACCGGCTCGACACCCAGCCGGTCGACGTCGCTCATCGTGAAGACGCGCGCGTCCAGCCCGCCGAGTAGCTCCCGCTCGCCCTCGTCCAGCGAGCGGACGCCCACAAGGGCGACCCGTCCCGCGGCCACCGCCGGCAAGCCCCAGCCGTCCTCCCGGAAGCGCGGCCCGGCGAGGCCGAGCGCCGCGGAGAGGACCATCCCGTGGACGTTGCCGCTCGGGCTCGTCTCAGGGCTGTTCAGGTCGCCGTGCGCATCCAGCCAGAGGACACCGCCGGGCCCGCCGTGGGCCGCGGCGAGGCCGCTCAGCGACCCCAGCGCGACGGAGTGGTCGCCGCCGAGGACGAGCGCCAGGTGGCCCTCACGCGCAGCGTCGGCGACGAGGGCGGCCACGCGCGCGCACGTGGTCTTGATCTCGGGTAGGAAGCGCGCTGTCTCGTCCCCGACCGCGGCCGCCTCGGGAACCGCGGCCTCGACGTTCCCCCGGTCGATGCACTCGTGCCCGAGCTCCGCGAGCCGCGTCGTCGAGGCCCGCGTAGCGGATCGCGGACGGGCCCATGTCGACGCCCCGGCGGCCCGCGCCCAGGTCCAGCGCGGCGCCGATGACCGCGACACTCCGTCGTTTTTCCTCCCGATCCAACCGCGCAAGGCTAACCGCCTGCTCCCGCATCACGACGCGCTGCTCGCGCGGCTCGCGAGCGTCAGGACGAGCCGGTAGGCGACGCTACACTTCCGGACCCGGGCGAGGTAGCTCAGTTGGTAGAGCACACGGCTGAAAACCGTGGTGTCGCCGGTTCGATCCCGGCCCTCGCCATTCCGGGCTGCACAGGAGCGAGTTCTTAGGATCTCGTTAAGGTCTACGGCCGTCGGGCGGGGGGTGTGCTAGGACTGTCGCCGTGCAACGGGTCCGACTGATCGCCGTCACCGTCGGGTTGGCCGCCTGTGTCGCAACCTTCCTGCCGGGCGTCGGCGTCGCCACGGCGAAACAACCGAGCCAGGCGTGCGCGCGCGAGGAGTTCGTCAGCGGCCTGGAGGTCGTTTTCGGCCACGCGACCACGCAGGCCCGGGCGGAGACGCTCCAGCGTCAGGTGCTCTCGCGCGGATTCCAGAACGCGAACATCATCGCGGGCTGCGACTACCGCGTCGTCATCCGCGGAATGGACACGTTCGACGTCGCCGTCGCGCTCCAGAGCGAGGCCCGGCGCGAGCGGTTCAACGCGACGGTCGAGTGCATCAAGGCAAAGGAGATCGGCCGGATCGAGGCGATCTTCGGCCACGGCCGCGACCAGAGCACCGCGCAGGCGATCGTCGACCGTGCCGCCAGTCTCGGCTACGTCGGCCTGAAGCTCCGCACCGACCCGTGCGGCGGCTACGAGGCCTATCTGGCCGGCTTCAAGGACCAGGCCGAGGCCGAGGTCTTCAAGGCCCAGGCCAAGGACCGCGGCGTCATCGTCGCCCTCGAAGTCAACTAGCGGCCAGGGTTTCCCCCACGCAGTAAAAGGCCGTCCGGGCCGGTGCTACCGCGCCACGAACGACCTTGTGAGCAATGAGATTAGTGCCCGTTCGGCTTTCGGGCAAGGAACGCGTTGCCCCGGCCGGCCTCGAACTCCGCAAACTCCGTGAAACCGCGCCGCTCGAGCTCCGCGCGCAGCCGCTCCGGCGGGACGTAGATCGGCGTGCCGGCGCCGCCCGAGAACGCGAACACGACCGTCCCGCCCGGTGCGAGCACGCGGGCGAGCTCGTCGAAGAACGGGATCATGTTCGAGAGGGTCACGAGGTCGAAGGAGCCGTCGCCGTACGGAAGGCGGCTCGCGTCCGCCGCCTCGAAGCGGACGCGGCCCGCCAGATCGTCCGGGAGCGTTCGGCGCGCCTGCGCCAGCATCTCCTCGGAGAGGTCGGCGCCAACGACGGCCGCCCCGGGAAACAGCTGTGCGACGGCGCGTGCGCCCGCCCCCGTTCCGGTGCCGAGGTCAAGGGCGTGGGTCGGCGACGGCTCCAGCGCCGCGAGCGCGGCCTCGAACGGCGCGAGCGAGTCCGGCATGCGGATCGTGTCCCACCGTGGCGCAACCGCGTCGAACTGGCGCCGCGTCGCCCCACGGAACACGCGCCAGAGGCCCGGCCAGCGCACGACCGCGTTCGTGGTGAATCGTGCGAAGCGCTGTCCCAGCGTCACGGCACGTTCAGATAGATCCGCACGTCCTGCCCCTCCCGGACGCCGAGTGTCTCGCCCGCGTTGCCGCTGCTGATCGCGATCGAGACGTTCCGGTAGGCATCCTCGTACAGGATGATGTCGCCCCGCCGCGCGTCTGCAAAGGTCCGCGCCGCGACCGCGTAGTAGCGCTCCGCCGCGACGGCGACCTCGAGCTGCATCCCCGGGACGATCCCCGCCGTTTCGAGGTGTGAGCGGTCGAGGTTCAGCTGCATGTTCCCGAAGCGGTCGATCGACAGGACGGTGGCATTGATCCGCGCGCTGCCGATCTCCGGCTGTGGCATGTCAAGCCGCGCGAGCGCGTCTACGGCGATCGGAGGTCCGATCTCTGCGAGCGGGACGCCGAGGGCCAGATGCGCCGCGGCGGGCGAGAAGAGGTCCCGGCCGTGGAACGTGCGCGACACCGACTCGAGCGCATAGTCCGAGTTCGTGAGCTCGTGGGCGTCGGCGATCCCACCGAGCTTCTCGGCCGCCGGAATCAGCAGCCCGTTGTCCGGGCCGACGTGGATCCGCCCCTCTCCGTCACGGAGAGCGAGCGCGCGCCGGACGCCGCCCACGCCCGGATCGACCACCGCGAGGTGCACGCCTGGGGGCATGTACGGCAACGTGTTCGCGAGCGTCAGCGCGCCCTGCAGGACCTGCCGCGGCGCGACGCCGTGCGTGATGTCGATGATCTGTACCTCTGGCGCGATCCGCTTCATCACGCCGTGGCACGTCCCGACGAAGTCGTCCTGCAGCCCGAAGTCGGTCAGGAACGTGATGAAACGCGCCGCCACGGCGCGAGAGCCTACCCGCGACCGGCCGCCTCCCGAACCGCGTCGATCAGGCCGGTCACGTCCTGGGCGCGCGCCTCCGCCGCGACCTGGACGCCGTGGCGTTGCGCCGTCGCGGTCGTCTGCGGGCCGATCGTCACGACCGGGAGGTCGAGCCGGAGCGCCGCGAACGCATCCGCGGCGGACGGCGAGGCCAGGACGACGAGATCGCCCTCCGGAGGCGGGTCCGGCCGCAGGCGCCGGGTCCGGTACACCGGCCGAAAGTCGGCGGCCGAGCTCGACGACGATCAGGCCGCGCGCCTCCTCCGCGCCCACGAACAGGACCCGCCCGGGAGGACGCGGGAACTCCTCGACCAGCGACTCCTGCGTCGCCGTGGTCGGGACGAAGTCGGCTACGAGCCCGAACGTCGCCAGCGCCGCCGCCGTCGCGTCTCCGATCGCAGCAACGCGTGGCAGATCCCCGACGTACCGCCGCGCCAGCTGCTCCGCGCCGTTCGCGCTCGTGACGACGACCCAGTCGTAGCCCGCGACCTCGATCGGCCCGTCGTCGATCGGCTCGAGCTCGATCAGCGGACAGAGAACGGGCTCGAAGCCGGCCTTCCGTAGCGCGTCCGCAAGCGGCCCCGCCTGCGCGCGCGGGCGGGTGACGACGACGCGCATCAGCGTGCGAACTCGGCGAGCGCCCTGGCGACCTCGGCCGGGTCCGTGCCGCTCCGCCGCTCGACCCAGCTGCCGTCCTCCGCGGCGACGAGCGCGGTCAGCGTCTCGCCGTCGTGATGAGCCGCGATCGGCGCGAGGCAGCCGCCGCCGACAGCGGCCACGCAGGCGCGCTCCGCCTCGACCCGCCGGCGCGTCTCGGCGTGGTCGGCGGCCCCGACGAGGTGCTCCTCGCCGGCGCGAACCTGCAGCGCGAGTGCTCCCTGCGCCGCCTCCGGGAGCACCTCCGACGGCTCGAAGCGACGGCCGATCTCGTGCGTCAGGCCGAGCCGGTCCAGCCCGCAGGCGGCCAGCACGATCGCGTCGAGGCCGCGCTCGCCACGCTTGCGCAGGCGCGTGTCGACGTTCCCCCGCAGCGGCTCGATCGAGAGCGTCGGCTCGAGCGCCAACAGGAGGGCGCGCCTTCGGACGGAGGCAGTCCCGATCCGCATGCCCGGCCGGATCGCGTCGGCGCCGCACAGGGCGTCCCGGGGATCCTGGCGCTCGAGATACGCCCCGACTGCCAGGCCGTCGGCGTCCGTCGAGGTCATGTCCTTGGCGGAGTGGACGGCCACGTCGATCCGCCGATCCAGCAACGCCTCCTCGAGCTCCTTGACGAAGACACCGCGTGCGCCGATCTCGCCGAACGGCTTCGAGCGATCGCGGTCCCCTGCCGTCGTGATCGGGACCAGTGCGATCTCCACACCGGGGCCGCGGAGCCGCTGCGCCGCGAGCTCGGCCTGGGTGAGCGCGAGCCTACTGCCGCGTGACCCGACGCGGATCAGCACGGCACGTCGGGCGTCCCGGTCGCGTCTGCCCGCACGCTCGGCGCCGCCGAATCCGCACGAACGCCGTCGGCGCCTGAAGGGGAAGCGGCCGCCCGATCAGGGCTGCGGTCTTCAGCGCTCGTCCTCGAGGCCGAACAGGTGGCGCACCGCGTCAGCATAAATCACTCCGTCGGCTGCCGCGGCTGCCTCTTTCATCCGAATCGTGGGCAGATGCAGAAGCTTGTTCAGGACGGCCGTCGTGACCGACTCCGCCGCGCGGCGCTCCGAGTCGGTCAGCTTCGCGCGGCTGAGCTCCGCGGTGCGGATCTCCTCGGCATGCGCCCGCAGCGACGCGATCGCCGGCACGACGTCGAGCGCCGCCTGCCACTCGCGGAACCGGTCGGCCTCGGTGGCGACGATCGCCTCAGCCCGCTCTGCCTCCCGTCGGCGGCCCGCGAGTGTCTCCGCGACCACCGCCTGCAGGTCGTCGATGTCGTAGAGGTAGCAACCGTCGAGCTCGTGGATGGCAGGATCGAGGTCGCGGGGGACCGCGAGATCGATCAGGAACAGCGGCCGGCCCCGGCGCGCCGGCAGCGCCCGCTCGACGGTGGCCCGCTCGAGCACCCAGCCGGGCGCCGAGGTCGAGGAGACGACGACGTCCGCGCGCGCGAGCTCCTCCTCGACCTGGTCGAGCGCCAGGGCAGCGCCACCGAGCCGTTCGACGAGCCCGGCTGCGCGGCCGGCCGTCCGGTTGGCGACGAACGCGATCTCGGCGCCGCGCGAGAGCAGGTTCCGTAGCGCGAGCTCGCCGACCTTGCCCGCACCGATGAGGAGCACTCGCCGTCCGGCGAGGTCGCCGAAAACCTGCTCCGCCAGAGCGGCGGCCGCTGACGAAACCGACGCAGGGCTCTCGCCGATCGCGGTCTCGGTGCGGGCCTTCCTCCCGGCGCGGAGCGCGTCGCGGAACAGCCGGTCGAGCACCCGGCCCGTCGCCCCCGCCTCGTACGCGGCACGCACCTGGCCCAGAATCTCCCCCTCCCCCGGCACCATCGAGTCGAGCCCGGCTGCGACGCGGAACAGGTGGAGCGCCGCCGACTCGTCGCGAAGGCGGTAGAGCGCCGGCCCGAGATCGGCCTCGAGCGCGAGCAGCGCGGCCTCCGCCTTGCGGGTCGCCTCCTCGCCTGACACGTCGGCGAGGTACAGCTCGGTGCGGTTGCACGTCGAGAGGCAGACGGCCTCGCCGGCCTCGCCGGCGAGTCGCCGCGCAAGCTCGGCCGCGCGGCCGGGATCGAGCGCCGCGCGCTCGCGGAGCTCCACCGGCGCGTTGTGGTGCGAGACGCCGACGAGGACGAGCGAGCTCATGAGAAGTGGGTCACCGGGAGCGCGAGCCGGACGACCGCGACGAGGACGAAGCCGGCGAGCAGGAGGTATGCGGCGCGGCGTCCGCGAAGACCGGACGTCAAGCGGAGCGTGAGGTAGCCGCCGTAGACGAACCAGGCGACGAGCGTCACGGCCATCACGGCGTCGAAGCCGCCGCCGCGGTCGCGCAGCCGCGCGACCCCGACCGCGATCCCGAGCGTCAGCGCCGGTAGTGCCACCGCCGTCGTGCGCGCCGCGAGCTGGTCGAGCCGGGCGAGGGCCGGGGCGCGAACGCGCAGAATCGTCGCCTCCCGCCGCTTCAGGCGCCGCTCCTGCCAGAGGTACAGGGCTGACAACGCGGCGGCGAGCGTGAAGCCGGCGAACGCCGCCAGCACGAGCCCGACGTGCAGGACGAGGAACACGTTCGAGTAGCGCGCGCTCCCGCCGGCGTCGGTGCCGCCGCCTGCGTGTGCGAGCGCAAGCAGGACTGCCGCAGGCGGGATCACTGCGAGCCCGAGCAGCCGGAACCGCGCCTGGCAGCCCCAGAACAGGTACGCGGTGACGACGAGCCAGACGAACAGGTTCAGCGACCCGGCCCACGTCGACCACGGGAACCCGTCCGCGCGCGCAGCCTGAACCACGAGCAGCGCCGTCTGCGCGAGCCAGCCGATCCGAACCCCCCAGGTCGCGAGCCGCCCGGAAACGCCGGGGTGCCGGGCCTCGCCGAGGTACGCGACCGCCGCCTCGCCGTAGGCGAGCAGCGCCGGCCAGAAGAGCAGCTCAACCAACCGCCACCGCCTTCTGCTCGGGTTCCTTTTCGGCGCGACGCCGGGCGAGCTCAGCCAGCTCGGCGACCTCCCGCTCGAGCCGCGCGAGCTTCGTCGCGATGATCACGACGTACACGAGCACGAACAGGAACACCACCAGGTACGCAGCCGCGACGTACTTCGCCTCGGTGCTCATGCGGTGAGCACCTCTCTGAGCTCGCGCAACCGCGAGTCCAGCCGCTTTCCGGCGAGCTCGACGTGGTACAGCGTCGCCGCGAGCGCGAGCATCGCGGCCCACGCGACGAGGAACGTGAGGAACTGCGACGCGGCCATGTTCGGCCCACCCCGGTCGAACGCGACCGGGTGGATGAAGCGCTGCGAGAGCCGGATCGCGAGGACGCTGACCGGGATCAGCGCGACGCCGCAGAGCGCGTAGACGGCCGAGATGTTGGCGCGGCGCTGCCCGGGCTCGACGGAGAAGCGCAGCATGAAGTAGGCGGCGTAGAACAGGAAGAGCACGAGGAAGAGAACGAGCTGATCCTCGCTCCACTCCCACCAGTGGCCCCAGCGGAAACGCGCCCAGATCGATCCGGTCACGAGCGTCAGTGCTCCGAAGATGACGCCCTGGTGGATCGCGACGTAGCTCTCGAGGTCGGCGCGCTCGTCTCGTTTCCAGAGGACGCGCAGCGCCTTCCACCCTCCCCAGCCGAAGCAGATGTAGGCGGTGAGCGCGATCGGGACGTGGAAGTAGAAGATCTTCTGGTTGAGCCCGTCCTCGTCCACCGGGGCGTAGAAGAAGATCATCGCCACGGCGAGCGCGAGCAGCCCGGCGGCGAGCACGGCGACGGTCGGCAAGGGCTGTGAGCGCAGTCGGGAGAGCACGCGGATCCGCGCTCTAGTGTCGCAGAACGTCCCTGCTCAGACGGCTGTGAGGCCGAGATCCTCGGGTGCGACGTGGACGCTGTACGTCCGCCCGTTACGGGCGACGAAGCCCTCCCGCTGGAGCTCGTCGAGCGCCCGCGTGACGGTCTCGCGGGCCGAACCGGTCATCTCCCCCAGGAGATCGTGCGTCAGCGGGAAGTCGAGCCGAATCCCGTCCCGTCCCACGCGGCCGTGGTCGCGTGCAAGCTGGATCAGCTTCTGACGGACACGGTCGACGTGATGGAGATGCGCGAGCGCGGAGAGGGCGGCCTGGCGCTGGCGGAGCGTCTGGGACAGCCCGTCGAGCAACATCGCGGCGGCGTCAGGCGACTCGATCAGCGCGTCGCACGTCTCCCGCGTGAGCGGCACGACCTGTGCGCGCGTCAGCGCGGCCAGCACCTCGTCCGCACGGGGCGGCAGGATCAGCGTGCCGGCGCCGGCGTGGCACGTGATCGTCCGGCGCGTCGAGTCCGAGAGCGCTGTGCGGAGTACGACGAGCCCTTCGTCCACGAAGAGGTACGGCACATCCTCGAGCGCTGCGGGCAGAAGTGTCTCGCCCGCGTCGAGCGCGAGCCTCGGGTACGCCTCCACGAGGTCCGCGAGCGTCACGGTTGTGCTACGCGTCACAGACGCGATCGGATTTCGCCCCGGTTACTCCGTGACGACGTACTCGAACGAGGCCCAGCACACGAGGGCGAAGATCAGGTCGTACAGGGCCAGGAAGCCGAGGTAGCGCCCGGGGTCGTCGGCCACGCTCGCGCCCACGCCGCCGACCACGATCGGGATGGCGAGCGGCAGGAACAGCAGCGGCAGAAGCAGCTCGCGGGCGCGGCTCGCGACCGCCATCCCGGCGAGCAGGGTGCCGACGGCGCAGATGCCGACGTCGGCGAGAGCGACCGCAGCGATCGTCGCCGCGCCGAGGCCGGAGAAGAAGACCGCGAAGGCCGGCAGCGCGACAACCTCCGCGAGCACGAGGAAGCCGAGCAATGCGAGTGCCTTGCCGAGCCAGATCGCGCTGCGGTCAGGCGTCGCGAGCACGAGGCCGTCCATGACGCCCTGGTCCCGCTCGGCCACGAACGCGCGGGCGAGGCCGAGGAGCGCCGTGAAGAGGAGCGCGACCCAGAGGACGCCCTTGGCGGCGAGCTCGGTCGACCCGCTCGGCAGGACGAAGTGGAACACGACGAGCGTCGAGACGACGAACAGGAGCATCGCCGGCAGCGTGTCGCGGGCGCGGAGCTCCAGTCGGAGATCCTTCCGCGCGAGCGTCGCGACGTCGGCGAGATAGCTCATGCCAGGGCGAGCCGGAGGGTGGCGAGGCTCTCGACCCGAGCGGGGTCGTGCGTCGCCACGACGAGGGTGGCGCGCCCCCGGCGCTCGGCGAGCTCCCGGTCGAGCAGCGCGGCGCCGTCCTCGTCGAGTCCGCTGTACGGCTCGTCCAGGATCAGGAGCTCGGGCCCGTGCAGGAGCATCCGGCAGAGCGCGAGCCGCTGGAGCATGCCGCGCGAGTACGAGCCGGCGCGCTCGTGCCGCGCGTCCCAGAGGCCGAATCGCTCGAGCAGCATCCCGATGCGCTCGCGCCGCTCGGCGACGCGGTACAGCCGTCCGTAGAGGTCGAGGTTCTCGACCGCTGTCAGCTCGCGATAGACGAGCGACTCGTGGGCGAGGAAGCCGAGCGTCTTGCGGTCGTGGGAGACGGTCAGCTCGCCTCGGGTCGGCGCCGCGAGGCCTGCGCACAGCCGCAGCAGCGTGGTCTTGCCGGACCCGTTCGGCCCGGTGACGACGAGACAGCCGTTGTCCGCAAGGTCCAGTTCGACGCCGCGGAGGACGCGCTTGTCGCCGTAGCGCTTCTCGAGCCCGCGGGCCCGAATCACGCCGTGACGTCCACGATCACGAACCCGAGGAAGGCGAGCGCGATCACGCCGTTCACGCTGAAGAACGCGGCGTCCAGGCGACGCAGATCCCCCGGGCGAACGAGCGAGTGCTCGTACCCGAGCAGCACTGCGACCACGACAACTCCGATCCAGTAGGCAAGCCCGACGTCGAGCCCGAGACCCGCCAGCGCGAGCAGCACGACCGTCAGCCCATGGCAGAGACGCGCGCCGACGAACACGCCGCGGACGCCGAACCGCGTCGCGACGGAGTGGAGCCCCTGCCGGCGGTCGACGTCCAGGTCGAACAGCGAGTAGAAGAGGTCGAAGCCGGCGACCCAGAACGCGACGGCACCGCCGAGCGCCCAGGCCTCCCACGGCAGCTGGCCGGTGACGGCGGCCCACGCCCCGAGCGGCGCGAGCCCGTCGACCGCCCCCAGCCAGAGATGGCACGTCCACGTCCACCGCTTGAGAAACGGGTAGACGACGAAGCCGATCAGCGGAATCGGCCACAGCCAGTGCACGAGCGGGTCGAGCTGGAACACGGCGACGAGATAGAGGACGAGCGCTGCCGCGGAGAACGCAATCACCTGCACGCGGCTCAGCAGACCGGCCGGCAGCTCGCGGCCCGCCGTCCGCGGGTTGCGCGAGTCGATCTCGGCGTCGATCAGCCGGTTCAGCGCCATCGCCAGCGAGCGTGCCCCCACCATCGCCAGCGTGATCCACAGCAGGTCGTGCGCCGACGGGATCCCGTCCACCGCCAGCAGGGCTCCGATGTACGCGAACGGCAGCGCGAAGACCGTGTGCTCGATCTTCACCAGCGACGCGAAGCGGCGCGGCAGCGTCCCGATGGCGGCCTCGCTCACGTCGCCTTGTGCTCCGTAGGCTCTCCGGTCAGCAGACCGAGGGCGTGCTGGAGCGCCGGCTGGATCACGTGGAACCCGTCGCGGCAGCCGCCCGGCGACCCGGGCAGGTTGACGATCAGCGTGCTGCCGCGGATCCCGGCAGTGCCCCGCCCGAGCAGTCCGTGCGGCGTCTGCCGGATCGCGTCCGCGCGCAGCGCCTCCGCGATCCCCGGCACGTGGCGGTCCAGCACCGACTCGGTCGCCTCCGGCGTGAAGTCGCGCGGGGACACGCCCGTGCCTCCGGTCGTCACGATCAACCGAGCGTCCTTCGCGAGCTCGCGGAGCGCAGCGGCGATTCTCGGCCGCTCGTCGGGGACAATGCGATGCTCGACGTCGTAGCCCTCGGCCTCCAGCAGCTGCACGAGCAGCAGTCCGCTCTCGTCCTCGCGCTCGCCGGCGGCGACGCCGTCGGACACGGTCACGACCGCGGCCGGCGCCCTCAAGCTCTCTCCTTCGTCTTCTCGACGAGCCTTACGTCCGTGACCGACATGTCCTTGTCGATCGCCTTGGCCATGTCGTAGACGGTCAGGGCTGCGACCGAAGCCGCGACGAGCACCTCCATCTCGACGCCCGTCTGCGCGGTCGTCTCCGCCACGGCCTCGATGACGACCGCCTCCTCCTCGACCTCGAGCGTCACGTCGAGAAACGAGAGCGGGAGCGGGTGGCAGAGCGGGATGAGGTCGCTCGTGCGCTTCGCCGCCATGATCCCGGCGATCTGGGCGGTCGTCAGCGCGTCTCCCTTGGGCAGCTCTCGCAGACGCAGTGCCGTCTCGGGCGCCATCCGCACCGCCGCGTGCGCCACAGCCCGGCGGCGGGACAAGGGTTTTCCGCCCACGTCGACCATGCGTACGTTGCCTGATTGAGCAACATGACTCAGTTCGTCCACGGATGCTGATCCTAGCGTCGGGCCGTCACGGCCACGGCGTCGAGCGCCGCCAGCTGCGCCTCGACCCAGGCGCTGAGATCGTGCTCGCGCACGTGCGCTCGAAGCGCCTCGATCCGAGCGCTTCGCTCCTCCGCGGGCAGCTCGAGCGCCGCGTGGATCGCCTCCGCCTGGCCCGACAGGTCGAACGGATTCACCGTCAGTGCCCACGGGCCCAGCTCCGCGTGCGCGCCGGCGTTCTCCGACAGCACCAGCACGCCGTCGCGCTCGTTCACGAGCGGCCCCTCCTTCGCGACGAGGTTCAGCCCGTCGTAGATCGCGTTCACGAGCAAGACGTCGTACTGCTTGTACGCAGCCACCGTCTGTGGGAAGTCGTCGCGGATCTGCAGGTCGATCGGCGTCCAGCCGTCCTCCTGGAAGCGGTCGTTCACCGCACGGGCAGCCCGCTGGATCGCACCGAGGTACTCGGCGTAGTCGGGGATGTCCTGTCGCGACGGGTCGAGCAGCGCGAGCATGCCAACGCGGCCTCGCGCCTCCGGATGCGCGTCGAGGTACGTCTCGAACGCCTGGAAGCCACCGACGACGTTCTTCGATGGATCGGTGCGGTCGACCCTGAGCACGAGCCGCTCCGGACGCCGCGCGACGATCTCCTGCTCGGCGGCGAGCACTGCCTCGCTCGTCGCAAGCTCGTCGAACTCGACCGGGTCGGCCGAGATCGGCGCCACCACGGTGCGGCGCTCGACCGGCGCGGACGCAATATCGAGGATGTCGCGGCATGCCCGGACGAAGTTCCGCCGCCACCGTTCCGAGTGGAAGCCGATCACGTCGTTCGCGAGCAGGCCGTCGTGGATCGCGCATCGGATCGGGGCCGGCAGCACTCGCCACTGGTCCGACTGCGGCCAGGGGATGTGGATGAACTGCGCGAGCGTCGCGTCAGGCCGCGCCTCCCGGATCAGCCGCGGCGCCAGATAGAGGTGGTAGTCGTGCAGGAAGACCGCAGCGTCCGGCTCGCGATCCAGCACCTCGACGACCACCTCGGCGAAGCGCCGGTTGACGACGACATATCCCTCGTCCCACGCATGGTGCAGCCCGCGGTCCCAGCGCGGCGCTTCCTTCAGGTCCCACAGGTAGTGCTGCAGGAACCACAGCGTCGGGTTGGCCACGACGTTGTAGAACCAGTCGTACGCGTGCGGGTCGTGGACGACGAGACGGAAGCGGTACGGCGATCCGTCGCGCGCCCTCTCCTCGAGGAGGTCGTCGCCGGCCTCGTCGGCGACGAGCCGATCCTCCTCGCTCATCGCGCTCGCGATCCAGGTGACGTCGTGCATCGCAACGAGGCTGCGTAGCGCGGTCACCAGCCCGCCGCCGCCGCGCCGCACGACACGCACACCGCTCTCGTCCCGGCCGAACGAGACCGGGCCACGGTTCGAGACGACGATCAGCTTCCTCCGCACCTGCGGGGAAGTATCCGCTAAGCCGAAGCGGAAACGACGGCAGGCTGGGCGACGCCGGACGTGTCGTTGCCGAGCAAGCGGTTGAAGAGCACGAGCCAGTCGCGCAGGAGCCGCGGCGTCAGGAAGTGCCGGCGCACGAACTCCTTGCCGCGGAGCGCGCGCTGACGTGCCTCGGCCGGATCGCGCAGGATCTCGATGCACGCCTGGGCGCACTCGTTCGACGAGCCGACGAGCCAGCCCGTCTCGCCGTCCTGGATCTGCGCCACGATCCCGCCCACGCGGCCGGCCACGGTCGGGCGCGTCTTCCAGAGCGACTCCGTGACCGTCAGGCCGAAGCCCTCGCGAATCGACTTCTGGAGCACGGCGGACGAATGGACCTGGAACGCGTTGACCTCGACGGAGCCGACGTTGTTGAGGTTGGAGAGGATGTAGATGTCCGGGTCGCCGGCGGCGTAGGCGACGGTCTGGTTGTAGTAGTCCCATCCCTCGGGGTCGTCGTGCGCCATCGAGCCGACGAGCGCGAGCTGCACGTCCGGGTGCCGCTGCTTCACGAGGCGGTACGCGTCGATCACGCCCAGCGGGTCCTTCCAGGGATCGAAACGCGAGACCTGCGTCAGCATCGGCCGCTCCACATCGATGCCGAACTGGTCGACGATGTACGCCGCATCCTCGGCCGAAAGGGCCATGTTCTTCGGCGCGAGCGGGTCGATCGCGGGCGGCCATATGTAGCACGACGGCAGCCCGTCGGCCTTCGGCACGTACTCGCGCATGTGGAAGATGGCCGCGTCGTAACGGCGCAGGGAGGGCAGCAGGAAGTCGAGGACGGACTGGTTGGGCGTCGAGAAATCGATGTGGCCGCGCCAGACCCAGTGCGCGGCCGAGTCGCGGGCGTGCTCGATCATCCCCACCGGCTGCGGGTCGTGGACGACGATGAAGTCGTACTCGTCCTCGAACTCCCGAGCGTTCAGCTCCTGGTAGTGGCGGAAGAGCTCCCGCTGCTCGTCGTCGAGATCCTGCGGGTTGCCCTGCAGCGCGTTGTGGATCGTCTTCGTGACGTTGTAGAACTCCTCGGCCCCGCGGATGATCCGCCATTCGACCTCGAGGCCGGCGTCCTGCATCAACGGGATCAGCGTGTAGTTGATCTCCGCGACGCCGCCGCCAAAAGCCGTCGCTGAGAGGTGGACTACCCGCTTGCCAGCCAGCGGCGCGGCCAGGCGGCGGATCTCGTCCATGAGCCCGCGCGTGGCGATCGTCGCGTAGTCGGCGAGCGACTTGTGTCCGACGTTGACCAGCTGAAGCATGGGCCTAGGCTACGCGCGCGTACGACGGCAAGTCGGCCAGCATAACGGCGTCGGCGCTATGCGAGCGCCTTCTCGAACCGGAGCCGCGACCCGGTGCCGTTGGCGCGCTTCCCGATCTCGACCTCGTCGGCGATCGCGCGGATGATCGCGATCCCGAGGCCTCCTTCCGAGAGGTCCTGTCCGGGCCGTCCGGGCTCCGACGGGTCGAATCCTTCGCCCTCGTCGGTCACCTCGATCACCACCCGGTCCGGCCGCAGGTCGTACACGATCTCGACGACGCCGCTTCCCGCCGCGCCGTACGCGTGCCGCACCGAGTTCGAGCACGCCTCCGTGAGGGCGAGCTTGAGGTCGGCGAGCACCTCCTCCGTGAATGGATACAGGCCCGACAGCCCGGTCAGGGCGAGCCGGCACAGCGTGATGTACTCCGGCCGAGCCGGGATCGTCAGGCAGACGCGACGACCCTCGCCGGTGGGCTGGTCCGAACGGGTTTCGGGTCGGGAAGCCACGTCAAGCTGAGCCATGATGCAACTTCGGCCCTCGAGGGGCCTCGAGCCGCTTCTTCCCGACTGTGCGCAGCCCTAACCTTGAGAGCGAGTGCCCAGTCGGACCGCGATCGTCTTGCG
Source organism: uncultured Actinomycetes bacterium (assembly GCA_963817105.1). Lineage (GTDB taxonomy): Bacteria > Actinomycetota > Thermoleophilia > Gaiellales > Gaiellaceae > 3-1-20CM-4-69-9. Next base: position 332,163 of record CAWFNA010000008.1, on the reverse strand, counting down.
GGCGCCGTCGCGGAGCACCGTGAACGTCGCGACGTCCCCGGGCTCGAGCTGATTCGAGACGATCCGGACGACGTCGTCCGCGTCACGTACCGGATGGCCGTTGATCGCGAGGATCAGGTCGGCGCCGCGCGGCACCTGCAGCCCGAGCACGTTCACCTCGTCCGACCCGGAGCGCAGCCCCGCACTGGCCGCGGGGCTCGCCGGGACGACCTGGACGACCAGCGCACCGTGGTTCTCCTTGAGGCCCAGGGCGTGCGCGATCGCCGGGGTCATGTCCTCCGTCTTGACCCCGACGTACGCGTACTTGACGCGGCCGTGGGCAATCAGCTGCGCGACCGAGCGCTTGGCGGAGTCGATCGGGACCGAGAATCCGACGCCGCTGTCGTTCCCCGTGCTCGCCTGGCTGCGGATCTGGGCATTGATCCCGATCACGCGCCCGCGAGCGTCGAACAGCGGCCCGCCCGAGTTGCCGTGTGTGATCGGCGCGTCGGTCTGGATCGCGTCCGTCAGCCGGTAATCCCCGGCCGTCAGCGACTCGATCGACCGATGCAGCGCGGACACGACTCCGACCGCCAGTGAGTTCTCGTTGCCGAGCGGGCTCCCGATCGCGGCGACGGGCTCGCCGACGACGGCCGCCGCAGAGCTCCCGAGCGGCACGGGCGTCACAGAATGGGCCGACGGGTCGACCTTGATCAGCCCGACGTCGTCGTAGACGTCCCAGCCCACGATCTTGGCGGCGACGCGATCGGCGTCGCTGAACTCGACGTACACGCGATCCGCGGGCCGCACGGGGCCTGAGGAGCCGGCGTTCGTGATCACGTGCGAGTTCGTGAGGATGTAGCCCTTCGGCGAGATCACGAAGCCCGAGCCCTGGGCCTCCTCCGTCGGGTTGTTCGGGTCGCCGAAGACGGAGAAGAGCGTCACGACGCCCGGCGACCGCTCCGCGTAGATCTTCGCCGGGTCGAAACGCCCGCCGACGAGCGGCTTGGCGGTCGGGCGAGCGGCGGCCGGCAGCGCCGTCGAGTCCGACACGCTCTTCGCGTTCACGACCACCGTTTTCGTCTGGTGGCCGACCCAGCCGGCACCGGCGGCGAGCCCCAGCGCGACGGCACCGCCGAGAACGGCGGCGACAACGGCAGTGGCTACGACGACAAAGGGCCGCACGGAGTCACTGTAGCCGCGCCCCGGCCTTTTCACGGGAAAACGGCCGAGGCCGGTTCAAACAGGCGTGAGCACGCCCGCGTGGGGCCGCAGGCGCAGCCGGAACACCGTCCGGCCGGGAGCGCTCTCCAGCTCGATCGCGCCGCCCATCAGCTGTGCGAGCTCCCGCGCGATCGCCAGGCCGAGCCCGCTCCCTGACGCCATCGACCCTTCCACGCGGTAGAAGCGGTCGAACACGTGCTGCGTGTGCTCGCGCGGGATCCCGCTGCCCTCGTCTTCGACCTCGAGGTAGACGCTGCCGTCGCGGTGGTCGCTGCGCAGCACCACGCAGGTCCCCGGCCCGGTATGCACGATCGCGTTCTCCACGAGGATCCGGCCGATCTGCAGAGCGCGCTCCTCGTCCGCGAGCGCCTCGACACCGCCGTTCGTTTCGACCTCCAGCTCGTGGCCTGTCGACCTGGCGACGGCGTGGAACTCCTCCGCGAGTATGCGCGCCAGACCGTCGAGGTCGACCGCCTCGGTCTCCACGCGCATGCGTCCGGCGTCGAGCCTGGACAGGTCGAGCAGATCGGTGGCGAGCTTGGTCAGGCGGTCGATCTGCTCGCGCATCGTCGCCACGAACTCGGCCTGCGTACGCGGCTCGAGCTCCTCGTTCTCCATCAGCTCGAGGAAGCCGCCGAGCGAGAAGAGCGGCGTGCGCAGTTCGTGGGACGCGTTCGCGATGAACTCGCGCCGCGCGTGCTCGAGCTGGGCGAGACGCTCGCGCATGCGCTCGAAGGCGTCGGCGAGCTGGCCCACCTCGTCGGAGCCGGCGTCGGCGACAGGCTCGGAGAAGTCACCGCCGGCCAGCCGATCCGCGGCACGCTCGAGGCGACGCAGGCGCCGCGCGAACATGCTCGCCGCCGCGTACCCCACGACGAGCGCCGCGAGCAGCGCGATTGCGCCGGCGATGAGGATCCGGCGGCGCACCAGATCGACGTTGGCGAGCGTGTCGTGCAGCGAGGCGCTCAGGAGCACGACGAACGCGCCGCCCAGCGGGACCGAGGCCTCGGCGAAGCGGCCGTCGCCACGGTGGACCGTCCCCGACGCCGGCTTGAACGTCTTGAAGACCTTGAGCGCGATCGGGTCGTCCTGGACGTCGTCGGAGCGGACGACGTTCGAATCGTCGAAGACGAGCGCGTGCGTCGGCTCGAGGGACGTGTAGACGACGACCCGCGCATTCGCGGCTGCGGCCGCGGTCTGGAGCCGGTTGGTCAGGTACACGTCGCCGGCCGGCGACCCGATCTGCTTCGCAACGCCCGGCGCCGCGTCGCGCAGCTGCGACACCTTCGAGTCGATCAGGTTCCGCTCGAGCGACGGGACCGACGATCAGGTCGACGAGCCCGAGCGCCCCGACAAGGACAGCGGCGAGACCGAGGCTGAGGCGGCCACGGACGCTGTTGAGCGGGTTCATCAGTCCCGGAACCTGTACCCGACGCCGCGCACCGTGAAGATGAACTCCGGCTCGCGCGGGTCGCGCTCGAGCTTCTCCCGCAGGTGCCGGACGTGGACGTCGATCGTCCGTGGCTCGCGGTAGTCGGCGCCGCCCCAGAGCTCCTCGAGCAGCATCCGGCGGCTGTAGACGCGACCCGGATGCGACGCCAGGATGCGCAGAAGCTCGAACTCGACGTACGTCAGCTGCACCTGTTGCTCCCGCACGGCCACCGATCGTCGGGCGAGGTCGATCCGCAGGCCCTCGAGCGCGATCACCTGGCCGTTGGAGCCGACCGGCTGGTGCGGCGTCGTCGCCCGGCGGAGAACCGCGCGGACGCGGCTCCGGAACTCCCGGATCGAGAACGGCTTCGTGATGTAGTCGTCCGCGCCGAGCTCGAGACCGAGCACCTTGTCGAGCTCGTCGTCCCGCGCCGTCAGCATGATCACCGGGACCGTGCTCTCGGCGCGGAGCCGCTTGATCACCTCGAGGCCGTCGAGCTTGGGGAGCATGACGTCGAGCACGACGAGGTCGACGCGCTCGGCCCCGAACCGCTCCAGCGCCTCCTCGCCGTCGCGTGCCTGGACGACGCGGTAGCCCTCCCGTTCCAGCGGATACGTGAGGAGCTTCTGGATCGAGTCCTCGTCGTCGACGAGGAGGATGGTGGAGGAGTCGGGCATCTCCGGCGTGCCTGCCGAGCGGTGTCCGTGACGCGTGCAACCTACTATAGCCCCGGATGGCCGCCGCCCCGCCCGTCCCGACCGAGCGGCGCCGGCCGCGGCCGGGCTCGCTCGAACGACCGGTCAACGGCCGCCTCTATCGCGGCACCTGGCTGCTGCTCGGCCTGCCGCTGCTCGTCGCGGCGTTCAGCGTGGCGCGGCCGGTCCCGCTGCCGCCGCCGCCGGTTTCACCGGGCTTCGACGCGACCGACGCGGCGAGCGTCGCGACCGACCTCGCCGAGCACCACCCCGACCGCTTCCCCGGCTCCGTCGGCGCCCTGCAGGCGGCCGACTGGTTCCGCGACCAGCTACGCCCCTACGGTTTCCGCGTCCGCACGCAGCCGTTCACCGCCGTGATTCCGGGACGGGGGCGTGTGCGGCTCCAGAACCTCGTCGCCGAGGCGATCGGGCGCTCGCCGCAGACGATCGTGGTCATGGCCCACCGCGACGACGACGGGACGGGACAGGGCGCGAACGACAACGCGAGCGGCACCGCGGCGCTCGTCGAGCTCGCACGCGCCTACTCGAGCCGCGTGACGCCGGCGCACACGATCGTCTTCCTGTCGACCGACGGCGGCGCCTTCGGCGCCCTGGGAGCAGCCGAGTTCGCGAAGCACGCGCCGGAGCGGAACGACGTGATCGCTGTCGTCAACCTCGATTCGATCGCCGGGAACGGCCCGATGCGGCTCCAGCTCGCGGGCGACACACCGCGGTCGCCTTCGGGTGTCCTGCTCCAGACCGCGAGCGCACGGATCGAGGCCGAGACCGGGCGGGCTCCGAAGCGGCCAAGCGCGCTGCGCCAGTTGCTCGACTTCGGACTGCCGGTCAGCCTGTACGAGCAGGCGCCGTTCCTCGCCGAGGGGATCCCGGCTCTCACGATCACGACCGCCGGGGATCGCTCGCCCGACGCAGCCACGGACACGCCGAGACGCCTCGACCGAGCGCGGCTCGGACAGGTCGGAACCGCCGCACAGAGCCTGATCGCCACGCTCGACCAGGGGCTCGAGTTCGCCCAGGGAACCTCGAGCTTCCTGGACATCGGCAGGCTGATCCGCGGCTGGGCCGTCGAGCTCGTCCTGATCGCCGCACTCCTGCCGTTCCTCGCGACCGCGGTCGACCTCTTTGCACGCACGCGCCGTCGCCACATCCCGCTCGGGCCGGCGCTGCGAAGCTACGCGAACCGGCTCGGGTTCTGGATCTGGGTCGCGATCCTCTTCGAGCTCTTCACTCTCGCGGGCGCGTGGCCGGGAGGCGCGCCGCGACCGCTGGCGCCGACGTCGGCGGCTGCCCGAGACTGGCCTGCCGCGGCGCTGATCGGCCTCGGCGTGCTGGCATTCCTGGGCTGGCTCGTCGCTCGGGAACGGCTCATCCCGCGGCGCCCGATCCGGTCGCAGGAGGAGCTCGCCGGCCATACCGCGGCGCTGCTCTGCCTCGGCGCGCTGTCGCTCGTCGTCGTCGCGCTGAACCCGTTCGCTCTCGTCTTCCTCCTGCCGTCGCTGCACGCGTGGCTGTGGCTGCCGAACCTGCACGGCGTCTCACGTTGGGCACGGTTCGCCGTACTGGCGGTCGGATTCCTCGGCCCCGTCTGGCTGATCGGCTCGTTCGCCGTCCGCTACGACCTAGGCTGGGACGCGCCCTGGTACCTGCTCGAGCTGCGGGCCGTGGGCTACCTCCCGTTCGCCGTCGTCGCCGTCGTCGTGCCCTGGCTCGCGAGTGCCGGCCAGCTGACCGCGCTGGCGGGGGGACGCTACGCCCCGTACCCGAGCGCAGCGGAGCGTCCGCCCCGCGGGCCCGTTCGATCGCTCATCCGGCAGGTTGTCCGCGCAGGTCGGGCACGGCGCCGCGCAGGGCAAGCAGAGCGCCAGGCGCTGGAAGGATGAGGCTCAGGCCGGCGAGAGCCTGAGGTACCGGACGCCGGCGCCCGCGGCGAGCTCGCCCTCGCCACGCCCGACCAGCACGAGCGCGCTCGCCGTCGCCGCACGGGCGATCATGTGCGACTCCTGACCACGGATCGGCTCGAGCTCGACCACGCCGTCCGACACCGCGAGGCGTGCGCGGACGAGCTCGTCGCGCTCGGAGTTGCGGCGCACCGGTGCCACGAGGCGGCCGAGCTCGTACGTCGGACCGGGGTCCGATGCGCCCTGGAGGGCGAGCACCGCCGGCCGAACGAAGAGCAGGCAGCCGACGAGCGCCGACACCGGGTTCCCGGGCAGGCCGAACACCAGTGTGGCTCCGTGGACGCCGAACGACACCGGCTTCCCCGGTTTCACCGCCACGCGCCAGAAGACCTCCTCCACGCCGAGTTCGGCCTCGATGCGACGCACGAGATCGTGCGGGCCCACCGACACGCCGCCCGAGGTCACCAGGACGTCGGCGCCGAGTCCCTGCGCGATCGCTGCGCGGTGAGCCTCCTCGTCGTCCTCGACCGACGCGAGCTCCTCGACCGAGGCGCCGGCGGAGGCGAGCGCGGCCGTGACGAGCAAGCCGTTCGCCTCGTAGACCTCGCCGGGGCCAAGCGGCTCGCCCGGCCGGCGGAGCTCGGTTCCCGTGGTGAGCACGGCGACCCGCGGCCGGCGCGCGCACCTGACTTCGGCGAGGCCGGAAGCCGCGAGCGCGCCGAGCTGAGCCGGGCCCAGGCGAGCGCCGGCGGGAACGACCACGTCATCGGCAGCCAGGTCGCCGCCGCGTGGACGAACGTTGACACCTTCGCCAACAGCCTCCGGAATCTCAACCTCGTTGTCATGTTCGACAACGTACTCGATGGGGATGACGGCATCCGCCCCCTCCGGCACGACCCCGCCCGTCGCGATCCCCATTGCCTCGCCGTCGGCCAGGGCGCGTCCGGCCGGACGTCCGGCAGCGATACGCGCAACGACCGGCAGCCGGCCCGGCGTGTCGGCCGCCCGAATCGCGAACCCGTCCATCGCAGAGCTCGGGAACGGCGGCAGATCGACGCCGGCACGCGCGTCCTCTGCCAGCACCCGGCCCGCGGCGTCGCGAACTGCCACGGCCTCGGCCGCCAGCGGCTCGACGCGCTCGAGCACGCGGGCGATCGCCTCATCCAGCGTCAGAAGTGCGCGCATCGGGAATTACGGTAGCCCCGTGGACGATGTCGTGATCGACAGCAGGTACCGGCTGCGCGAACGACTCGGTGCCGGCGCGATGTCAGAGGTGTGGCTCGCGGACGACGACCAGCTCGAGCGCTCCGTCGCCGTGAAGCTGCTGTCGCCACACGGCGACAGCCTCAGATTCGAGCGCGAGGCACGCGCGGCCGCGACTCTCTCGCATCCGAACGTTGCGCGCATCTACGCCTACGGCGAGGAGGGCGGCCGCCCGTACATGGTGCTCGAGCACCTCCCCGGCGGGACGCTCGAGGACCGGCTGACGTACGGTCGGCCGCTGCCAGACGCCGAGACGACGGTGATCGCCGAACAGCTCGCGGCCGGACTGGCCCACGCGCACGAGCACGGCCTCGTGCACCGCGACCTGAAGCCGTCGAACGTCCTCTTCGACACCGAGGGGCGCGCGAAGATCGCCGACTTCGGGATCGCGCGGGTGGAGGGGCTCGACACCATGACGGAGGCCGGCACGGTGATGGGGACGGCGAGCTACATCTCGCCGGAGCAGGCAGGCGGCGAGCCGGCGGCGCCGGCGAGCGACGTCTACTCGTTCGGCGTCATCCTCTTCAGGCTGCTCACCGGACGGCTGCCGTTCGAGGGCGAGTCCCCGCTGGCGGTGACAGCCATGCACCGGACGGAAAGGCCGCCGCCGATCTTCTCGCTTCGAGCGGACGCGCCGCCCGATCTCGCCGCGCTCGCCGCCGCAGCCATGGCCAAGGACCCGCGCGCCCGCCCGGCCGACGGGTCGGCACTCGTCACCGCCCTCGCCGGCGGCGTCCCGGTGACAGCGGAGGCGCAGACGATGGTGCTTCCCCGGCCGCCCGCTCGGCAGGGAAGGCGTCGCGCATGGATCGCCGCTCTGATCGGCGGCGCTGTGCTGCTCGCAGCCGGGGCCGCCGCGGCGGTACTGCTGACCGACGGCGACGACAGCGGAGCGTCGACCACGCACGGCACGAGCACCCACGCACCGTCGACCAGCGCCCCGACCGGCACGACCGTGCCGACGACCACCACGGCGACGACCACGACACAGCCCACGACCACCGAGGCGACGACCACGGAGCCGACGACGACCACCGAGCCCACTACGACGGAGGCTCCGCCCACTACGACGGAGACGCCGACCGCCACCACGAGCGACGACACGACGGTGACCGTTCCGCCGCCGCCGTGACGGGTACCCTCAGCCGCGTGCTGTCGGTCGTCGTCCCGGTCCACGACGAGGAGCGGAGCGTCGCGCTCCTGTACGACGAGCTGCAGGCGGCGCTCGAGCCGCTCGACATCGAGTGGGAAACCGTCTTCGTCGACGACGGCTCGGCGGACGGCACCTTCGCCGCCCTCACGCGGCTCCACGCGCACGCGGGGAACGTCCGGGTGGTCCGGCTCCGCCGCAACTTCGGCAAGGCGGCCGCGCTCGGCGCCGGCTTCGACGAGGCGCGGGGCGACACGGTAGTCACGATCGACGGCGACCTGCAGGACGACCCGGCCGAGATTCCCCGCCTGCTGGCGAAGCTCGACGAGGGCTTCGACCTCGTGTCGGGCTGGAAGACGCGACGACGCGACCCGCTCTCACGCCGGCTCCTCTCCCGCGTCTTCAACTGGGCGACGAGCACGCTGTCCGGGCGTCCGACTGCACGACATGAACTGCGGCCTCAAGGCGTACCGGGCGGAGGTCGTGCACGGGGTGCGGCTGTACGGGGAGCTGCACCGGTTCATCCCCGTGCTCGCCCATTACCGGGGGTACCGGATCGCGGAGCTGCCGGTGAACCACCGCCCGCGCGAGCACGGACGGTCGCGGTACGGGATCGAGCGCTACCTCCGCGGCTTCCTCGACCTCCTGACCGTCTCGTTCATCGGCCGGTACCGCCACCGACCGCTCCACCTCTTCGGCGGGCTCGGCCTGATCCTCGGCCTCCTCGGGACGGTGATCCTGATCTACCTGACCGTCGTCAAGGCGCTCGGGCACGCGATCGGCGGCCGCCCCCTGCTCCTGCTCGGCGTGCTGCTCGTCGTCGTCGGCCTGCAGTTCTTCTCGCTCGGCCTGATCAGCGAGATGATCACGAGCCACCACGAGGAGCGCGCGCAGGAGCGCGAGCGCGCCGAGGCGATCGTGGACGAAGTCCTCAGCTGAAAGTCGTCTATTTCGGGACGTACGAGCGTGCGTATCCGCGGAACGCGCAGGTGATCTCCTCCCTTCGGGGCGCCGGCGTCGAGGTGGTGGAGGAGCACGCCGCGGTGTGGGAGGGCCGCCGCGATGCGTGGGCGGCCGGAGTGGGGACTGCCCTGCGTCTCGCGGCGGCCGAGGCGCGGCTGCTGCGGCGGCGGGCCGTGGGCGACGCCGTGCTCGTCGGCTACCCCGGCCAGTTCGACCTGCCGGCGGCGCGGCGCGCGGCCGGCGGGCGGCCGGTCGTCTTCAATCCCCTCGTCTCGCTCGCGGACACGCTCGTCTCCGATCGCGGCCGGTTCCGCGCCGGCTCGCTCGCGGCACGCGCCCTCGAAGAGGTCGACCGGCGGGCATTCCGCGCGGCCGACGTGGTCGTGGCGGACACGGACGCACACCGGGCGTTCCTGTCCGGCCTGGCCGGCCACGACCGCTTCGAGACCTGCTTCGTCGGCGCCGAGGACCGGCTGTTCCAGCCGCCGTGGAAGCCCGAGGAGCCCTTCGTCGCGCTCTTCGTCGGCAAGCTGATCCCGCTGCAGGGCGTGGAGACGATCGTCGCGGCAGCGCGGCTGGCGCCGGAGATCCGATTCCGCGTAGTCGGCAGCGGGCAGCTCGAGCCGCTGCTCCGGGACGCGCCCGCCAACGTCGAGCGGCTCGCGTGGGTCGAGTACGAGCGCCTCCCGGACGAGCTGCGCCGCGCCGGCTGCGCCCTCGGCATCTTCGGCACGTCCGCCAAGGCGGCGCGCGTGATCCCCAACAAGGCGTTCCAGGCGCTCGCCTGCGGGACGCCGCTGGTCACGGCCGACACGCCGGCCGCACGGGAGCTGCTCGCGGACGGCCACAGCGCGCTGCTCGTCCCCGCGGGGGATCCCGAGGCACTCGCGGCGGCGGTCGCCCGACTCGTCGCCGACCCGGCTCTCGCACACGCGATCGGCGCCGCCGGCCGTGCCGTCTACGAGCAGCGCGCGAGCGAGAAGGTGCTCGGCCCGCGCTGGCGCACCCTCCTCGAGCAGGCGATCGCGGCGAAGAGCTAGCCGGCCTCGACCGAGATCACGGTCGCGCTCCAGGATCCGCGCGGCGCCTCGACCTCGACCGTGTCACCGACGGAAGCGCCGAGCAGCGCGCTGCCGAGCGGTGAGTCCGGCGAGACGGCGCCGCTGCCGCCGACGCTCGAGATCTCGACCTCCATCCGCTCGCCGTGCCCGTCCTCGATCACGACGTGCGATCCGACCGCGACCGAGTCACCGCCCTCCGACTCGACGACCACCGCGTGGGCGAGTCGTGACCGCAGCGTGCGGATCCGCGCCTCCAGCATGCCCTGCTCGTTCTTTGCCGCGTGGTACTCGAAGTTCTCGGACAGGTCGCCGAACTCACGTGCCGTCTTGATCGCCTGGACGACGGCGGTGCGCTTCGGGCCTTCGAGCTCGGCCAGCTCGGCGACGAGCTTGTCCTGCTGGGCCTGCGTCATCCGCTCGGATCTCGGTTCGCTCATTCGGCCAGTATTCCCGAACCGTGCGGCGCTATCTCCCGACTTCCAACGCGCTGGTCATCGCCGGCGCAGCCGCGTGGGTTGCCGGCTTCGCGTCACTGTCCGTCCTGCGGCAGAAGGCGTTCTTCACCGGGCGCTTCGACATGGGGAACATGGTCCAGGCGGTCTGGTCGACCGCGCACGGGCATCCGCTGCGCATGACCGACCTGCACGGGGAGCAGATCTCGCGGCTCGCGGCGCACGTCGACCCGATCCTCGCCGTGTACGCGCCGCTGTGGTGGATCTGGCCGAGCCCCTACCTCCTGCTCGTCACGCAGGCGCTGGCGATCGGGCTGGGTGCGTTCCCCGTCTTCTGGCTCGCGCGCAAGCACCTGGGCTCCGCGCGCGCGGGCCTCGGCTTCGCCTGCGCCTACCTGCTCTATCCGGCGACGGGCTGGCTGGCGCTGAACGAGTTCCACCCGGTCGCGCTGGCGACGCCGCTCCTCCTGTTCGCCTTCTGGTTCCTGGACGAGGACCGGCTGCTGCCGTTCGCGCTCTGCGCCATCGCGGCGTCGCTCTGCAAGGAGGAGATCGCGCTCGTCGTCGCCGGCTTCGGGATCTGGTACGCAATCTCGCGCCGCCGCTGGCTCGCCGGCGGGACGATCGCGGCCCTCGGCCTCGCGTGGGGATTCGTGGCGATCGCCCTGGTGATCCCGCACTTCAACGACGGCCAGACATCCGACTTCTACGGCCGCTACAGCGAGGTCGGCGGCTCCGCAGGGGGGATCGCCAAGACCGCGGTCACGCACCCGCTGCGAATCGTCGAGGCGGCGTTCGGCGGCCGCGACCTCCACTACCTCTGGCAGCTGATGATGCCGCTCGCCTTCGTGTGCCTGCTTTCGCCGCTCGTCCTCGTCGCGGCCGTCCCGGAGCTGGCGCTGAACCTGCTGTCGGCGACGACGACGCAGACCTCGATCCACTTCCACTACACGGCCGGCCTGATCGCGCCGCTGATCGTGGCAGCGGTCTTCGGCGCGACGCGCCTACGCCGTTGGGCAGTGCCGGTCAGCGCCGTCGTCGTTCTCGCGGCGCTCGCCTCCAACTACCACCTCGGCCCGATCCCGGGGTGGCGGCACGTCCCCGGCGGACAGGCCTTCCAGTCGACCGCGGCGCGCGTCACCGACCACGACCGGATTGCCGACCAGGCGCTGAGTCTGATCCCCGGCGACGCTGTCGTCAGCGCGACAAACTCGCTCGGTGCGCACCTCTCGGCGCGGCGGCGATTCCTTAGCTTCCCGTTTCTGAAGGACGCCAGTTGGATCGCGGCCGACGAGACACAGCCCGGCTACGCCGACCGCTACGCGCCGCTCCCGACGGCGCTCCAGCTTGCCCGGCTACGTCGGAGCCCCGAGTGGCGCCTCGTGTTCGAGCGGGACGGGATCCTCCTCTTTCGCCGCGTCCAGTAGCAGCAGCGCGAAGACGGCCACGAGCAGGAGGTCGCGGACCAGCACGAGCCAGTTGCGATCGCTCAGCTCCACGAGCGTTCCGTAGTGGAAGAACCACGTCTGGGCGAGCACGAGCGCCGCCGCCGCCAGCGCCCAGACGAGCGGACGGTAGAGGAGCACGACGAGCGGGACGAGCCACACGAGGTATTGCGGCGACACGAAGCGGCTGAAGGCGAGGAACCCGGCCACGGCGGCGGCGCAGGCAACCGCGAGCCGCCGCATGTCCGCGCGGCCGCGCGCGTAGAGGAGCGTCGCCGCCGCTACGGCCAGCGCCTGGAGCACCGAGCCGAGCGTCGCGAGGCCGTCCGGCAGGCCCCCGACGAGGTCGTAGGAGATCGCGTGCTGCGTCCGGTGGACGACCGTCGCCGAGTAGCCGCCGAGATGATCCGCGGCCACGAGCGACTGCGCACCGAGGCTCTCGAGCTGCAGGCCCCGGCCCGCCTGGGCGCGGAAGCTCTCGCCGAGCCCGTGCGGCGCCAACGCGAGGAACGGGACGACGACCGCGGCGGCTACGGCAATGCCGACGAGCAGGGCGCCGGTGGCCCGGCGCGTGCCGCGCGTTCGCCAGACGAACACGAGCACGGCCGGGACGACGACGACCGGATAGACCTTGGTCGCGACCGCGAAGCCGAGCGCGGCGAGCGCGAGCAGATCCCATCCCCACGCGAGCGCGGCCAGCGCGGCGACCGTCAGGAGCGCCGGGAAGCCGTCGTACGTATTCAGCGCGATCGGCCCGAGCGCGAGCGGGGAGAGCGCGAGCAGCAGCGTCGCGGCCCAGACGTGGCGCCGGGTCGCGCCAAGGCGGACGAGCAGCAGGACGACGAGGACGAGGGTCGCCGCGCCGCACAACGCCATCAGCACCTTGAACGCGTCGATGTAGCGGTCGCCGCTCGCGACCACGCGCGGCGGCAGGAACACGGCGAGTGCTCCGGGCGGATACTCGAGGAAGAAGTCGCGGTAGGGGACACGGCCGTCGAAGACGGCGTCCGCGAAGCCGCCGTAGAGGTGAACGTCGCGGTAGCGCTGGGCGCGGAACAGCCCGCCGTCGGGGACGAGGGAGGCGGCGAGATAGATCGGGACACCCGCCGCGCACGCGCGGCCGGCGAGGCTACGGAACGCCGCCGTCTCCCGGTGGAGGCGGGGGCGGAGGCGGCGCGGGGGTCGTCACCGGCGGCGGCGTGGGCTGGGGAGCCGGGGTCGGCGCCGGAGGCGGCGTCTTCGCCCGAGTCGTCGTCGTGGTCCGAGCGGGCGGCGTGTACGTGCCGCTGGAGCTCGGCGAGTACGTTGCGCCGCTGAGGGCGTACTGGAGGTTGTGGTACGTCCAGTGCGGGCTTGTCGTCGGCGCCGGGAACTCGGTCGGGTACGGCGCGTAGTCGACCGCGCGCTCCATGAACAACTTCCAGATCGTCGCCGGGAACGTCGGGCCCGAGACGGCGATCCCGTGGACGGACGTCATCGGGATCTCCCCCTGCGGGTAGCCGATCCACACGGTCGCCTCGAGCGACGGCGTGAAGCCGGAGAACCACGCGTCCGCGTAGTTGTCCGTCGTGCCCGTCTTGCCGCCCGAGGTGCGGCCGAAGTAGGCGCCGACACCGGTGCCGCTCGTCATGTTCTCCTCGAGGATCCGCGTCACCTCGCCGGCGACCCAGTCCTGGATCACGCGCTTGCGCTGCGGCTTGCCCCAGCCGGCGTTCGTGTCGACCTTGCCGCCGGGGAGGACGACCTCGCGGATCGCCATCGGCTGCGAGTAGATCCCGCCCGCCGCCAGCGTCGCGTACACGGAGGCCATGTCCAGCGGGGTGACGACGCGGGAGCCGAGGCCCATCGACGGGACGTACACGCCCTCGGCCGCGCGCAGGTCGGTGCGTACGCCCAGCCGATACGCCATGTTCGCGATGTTCTCCGGCCCGACGTCCAGCGAGAGGCGCGCGTAGACGGTGTTGTCCGATGCGAGCGTTCCCCGTTCGATCGACGTCGTCCCGAGATAGGTGTGGTCGTACGTCTCGGGACACCAGGCTGTCGGCGGGTTCGTATCGCACGAGCCGGTCCCGGTCGGGTCGTACTTGAACGGCGCCGAGAGGTAGCTGGTCGACGGGCTGATCCCCTGCGAGATCGCGGTCGTCAGCACGATCGTCTTGAACGTCGACCCCGGCTGCCTGTGCGCCGACGACGCGAAGTTGACCTGGTTCTTCGTGTTCCCAGGTGTGACCTCGGTCATGGCGCGGATCGCGCCGTTCGCCGGGTTGATCGAGACGACCGCTGCCGCCGGGTCCGAGGTGTAGTAGAGCGTGTCCCGGATCGCCTTCTGCGCGAAGAACTGGAGGCGCGGGTCGATCGTCGTGTAGACCTTCAGCCCGCCCGAGCGGACGGTCGGACGGCCGTACTCCTTCTCCAGCTGGTCGCGCACGTAGCTGAAGAAGTACGGCTCGCGGATGTGCGTGTAGAGCTTGCCCGCCTTCAGGTGGAAGTGGCGGTCGGCGACGGCCGCGGAGAACTGCCCCTGCGTGATGTAGCCGGCGTTCCGCATCGCGCGTAAGACGTCGTCCCGCCTGGCGAGGGCATCGGCAGGATTGTGGAAAGGATCGAAGACCGAGGGCGCCTGCGGCAGCCCCGCCAGGAGAGCCGCCTGCCGCAGCGTCAGCTCACTGGCCGGCTTGGAGAAGTACGTCTGCGCGGCCGCCTCGATCCCGTAGGCGTGGTTGCCGTAGTAGACCTGGTTCATGTACGCGGTCAGGATCCAGGCCTTCGACTTCTCGCGCGAGAGCTTGATCGCCAGGCAGGCCTCGGTCATCTTGCGGCCGAACGTCTGCGACTTCTTCTTGATGTAGAGATTGCGGACGAGCTGCTGCGTGATCGTCGAGCCGCCCTGGACGACCTCGCCCGCCTGGATGTCCTTGTAGAGCGCACGCATGATCCCAACCCAGTCGAGCGCGCCATGCTTGTAGAAGCGCTTGTCCTCGATCGCGACGATCGCCTTCGGCACCCAGTTGCTGATCTGGTTACGCGCCACCGGCTGGCGGTTCTTCTCCGCCGGGATCGAGCCGAGCAGCGAGCCGTCCGCCGCGTAGACGAACGAGTTCTGCTCCGTTCCGATCGGCTTCAGGTCGTTGAGGTCGCAGCGGGACATCCAGACCGCGGCACCGGTGAAGCTCGATGCGACGAGGAGGAGCAGGCCGCCGACGAGCACGAGGAACATCAGCCGCACGACCCGCTTGTGGCGCGCCCTCGCCCGCGACCGGCGGCGCTTGCGTCGGGTGGTGAGGTACTGATCCGAGGACGACCGCCCGCGGCCCGAACTGGACGGGCTCATGCGTAGATCCCCTCGGCACGGAGGCCCTCGTGCGCGCGCAGGCGGAGGTCGCGCTCGAGGCGCTCCGCCTCGACCTCGTCGGCCGCTCGCGCGCGCAGGACCAGGCTCGCCTGGTCGCCGAGATCGTCGACGTACACCTCGGCCTGCGTCGCCTGCTGCAGCCGGTCCACGACCGCGCCGAGATCGGAGTTGAGGGGGACCTGCACGGTGACTTCTGCGACCTTCTCCCGGCTGCGGATCGTGGAGTTGCGGATGGTATCCGAGGCCAATGTCTCGTTCGGAATCACGAGCCGGTCGTCGTCGGCCGTGCGGACGAGCGTGTAGATCAGGCCGATCTCCTCGACGACGCCGCGGGTTCCCGCCACCTCGACCTTGTCCCCGAGTCGCACCGGCTGGGTGAACGCGATCAGCAGTCCGGCGACGAAATTGCCCAGCGTGCGCTGGGAGGCGAACCCGACGATGATCCCGATCACCGCCGACGACGCGAGCAGCGCGCCGGCAACCGCGCGCACTTGCGGGATCACGAGCAGCGCCGAGAGCACGCCGACGAAGAAGATCGCGACGGTGATGCTCCGGCGCAGGACGTGGTAGCGCGTGATCGCCTCCGGCGCCAGGTTTTGGCGCGCGATCCGCCGGTCGATCAGCCGCGCCACGATCACCGTCGCGAGCAGGACGACGACGACGATCGCCAGACGGCGCCAGACCAGATCGATCGCGAGCAGCATCGGCGTCGTATTCGCCGGTTCCAGCAGCGCGCCTGCGTCTTTCGCGGGCTAGAGGGGGTTCCAGGCGAACGCGTTCCCGACGCGTTCGACACGGCCGGCGCCGCGGAAGTGGGAGACGATCACCGGCACGCCCTCGTCTGCGACCTCGCCCAGGACGCGGACGCGGGTCGCCACTGCGCCTTCGCCGTCGCCGTCGCTGGCGTAGACGAGGCCCGGATCCGCGAGCTGCTCCTCGTGCACCAGGACGTCGCCGAGCACGACCGCAGCCTCGCCGCCGTCCTCGACGCGCACGTGCATGTGGCCGGGCGTGTGCCCGGGGCTGGGAAAGACGCGGATGCCCGGCGCGACCTCGGCCTCGCGGGCGACGAGGTCGACAAGCCCCTCCTCCTGCAGCGGCTCGAGCCGGTGCAGGTGCGGCCGGTCACGGATCTGCCAGGGAACCATGAAGAACGACCAGTCGTCGCGGTGGACGACATAGCGGGCGCGGGGGAAGACGCCGTCCCAGCCGACGTGGTCGACGTGGAGGTGCGTGTGGACGACCAGGTCGACGCTCTCCGGCTCGATCTGCTGCAGCAGCCGCGACTCCGTGTCGGGCAGGAACGCGCGCGGCTGCGGCCCGAGCCCCGTGTCCACCAGCACGACGCGGTCGGGTCGAGCGGATCAGCACGCAGTGGATCGGGCAGCTACCCAGTCCTCGATGCGATCCGGCAGTGCGGGGAACACCTCCGCGACGGTCGCGAACGCGCCCTCCGAGTCGAGCAGCTGGAACAGCTCGAAGCGCCCGACGCGCAGCGGCTCAGTCATCGATCGGCTTCCGTCCCGCGAAGCCCTCGTCGACGCCGTGCCAGAACGCGACCCGCTCCTCGCCGGCACGCCAGCAGAGGAGCACGTCCTCGCCGTCGCGCTCGGACGGGAAGTCGAGCAGACCCTCCTCGACGCTCTTCACCTGCACGCCAACCTCGTCGAGCACGCGCAGCGCAGTCCGCGATCCCGTCGGCCTCACGGCGCATCGCCTCGGCCGCGTCCTGCAGGTCGCTCGGACCGAGATCGCCGCCGTTGCCACCGATCGTGACGATGAGCTGCGCCTGCCGCTTCTGCGCCGCGGCGAGCGCGCGCCTGTGCTCGACCATCTGCTCGGCTACCGGTCGGACTGTCTCGAGAGCCGCGTTCGCCTCCTCCGGCGTGAAGGTCCGCTCCACGGCTCTATCATCATCCGGGCCGTGGGCGTCGGTCAAAGGCTTCGGGAGGAGCGCGTCGCCCGCCGCGAGCTTCGAGCTCGACCTGGCGTCGGGTCCCGCCCTCGGGATCTTCCTCTGGAGCCGCGCCGCAATCTGGGCAGCCGCGCTCTTCGCGCTCTACTGGTTCGAGCCGCACCGCCACCCGAGCGCAGACGTCTGGGACCGGCCGATCCTCGCACGACCTGGGCGCGTTCACGGACATCTGGGGCAGGTGGGACAGCGTGTTCTTCCTCCGGATCGCGGAGCACGGCTACGACCACGCCTCCGCCGCCTTCTATCCGCTCTACCCGGCGCTCGTAGCCGTCCTCGGGCGAGTCTTCCTCGGGCACTACATCGTCGCGGGGATCGTGATCTCGCTCACGGCCGCGCTCGGCGCGTTCCTGCTGCTGCAGCGGCTCGCGGAGGAGCGGCTCGGGCTCGAGGGTGCCCGCCGCGCCGTCCTCTACCTCGCCGCTCTCGCCGATGGCTGTCTTCCTCGGCGCCGTCTACAGCGAGTCGCTCTACCTGCTGCTCGCGCTCGCGGCGTTCGTCCTGGCCGAGCGGGGCCGCTTCGCGAGCGCGGGAATCGTGACAGGGCTGGCGATCCTCACGCGGGTGACCGGCCTCGCGCTCCTGCCGGCGCTCGCGCTCCTCGCGTGGCGAAGCCGGGACCGGCTGCGCTCGCTCGGGGGAGTCGCGCTCGCCCTGCCGGTCGCGGCCGTGTACCCGCTCGTCCTATGGCAACAGATCGACGACCCGTGGGCGTTCGTCCACGCGCAGGAGCGCTGGCACCGGCACCTCTCCGCCGCCGGCCCGCTCGGCGGGATCTGGGACGCTCTCCGGAACTGGGTCCCGCCTGGCGCGGACCGTGCAGCACGCGATCGCGGAGAACGTCGAGGCGCTCGTCGTGCTCGTCGGCCTGATCGCTCTGACGGTGCTCGCGTGGCGGTGGTTCGGCGCCGCCTACGGGCTCTTCGCCGCCGTGAGTCTCGCGATCCCGCTGAGCCTGCCGAGCGACCGCTGGCCGCTGCTGTCGATGCCACGCTTCGGGCTGGTGATCTTCCCGGTCTTCCTGGTACTCGCTGTGCTCGGAGGGAGACCACGCGTCCACACCGCGATCGTCGCCGTCAGCTCGATCTTCCTCGGGATCGTCGTGGCGCAGTGGGCGCTGTGGCAATGGGTGTCGTGAGCGCGGCCGGCCTCGACGCCGTCACGCTCGACGCGCACGGAACGATCCTGAGCGTCGTCGATCCGGTGCCGCGTCTCCGGGAAGTGCTCCCGGGCCACGAGGCGGCCGCGATCGCCGAGGCCTTCGCGGTGGAGGGGCGCTTCTACCGGGAGCACATCGGCCGCGGGCTGGACGAGCCGTCGCTGCACCGGCTCCGCGAGGACTGCGTGGATGTCTTCAACCGCGAGCTCGGCTCGGCGCTGACGGTCGGCCAGTACGTCGACGCGATCCGGTTCGACGTGGTCCCGGGCGCGGTCGAGGCGCTCGAGCGCCTCCGCGCGCTCGGGCTCGCCATCGCCGTGGTCGGCAACTGGGATTTCAGTCTGCACGAGCGGCTGGCGGAAGCCGGCCTCGCAGGCTTCTTCGCCACGGTCGTCCACGCGGCCGGAAAGCCCGACCCGGCCGGCCTCCTGCTCGCGCTCGACCGTCTCCACGTCGTCCCGGCCCGCGCGCTCCACGTCGGCGACGAGGAGGCGGACGAGCAGGCCGCGCGGGCGGCCGGGATGCGCTTTACGCCGGCACCGCTCGCCGAGGCGGTCGGCGCGCTCGCATGACCTCGCGGCCGCGGCTCCCGCTCGCCCTCTGGACTGGCTTCGTGCTCACCTTCGCAGCACTGAGCTACAGCGTCCGCTTCAGCTCGGGGAAGCCCGACCGGGACACGCTCTACAGGTGGTCGACCGCTGCCTCCGGCCTCGTCCAGTTCGCCATCGTCGGCCTGATCGTCTACGGGATCGCGGGCCTGGGCGAGCGGCGACAGCTGCTCGCGCTCCGGCGGCCGACGTCGTGGGCGGTCGCCGCCGTCATCGGCGTCGGGATCGGGCTCGCGATGACGCTCCTGCTCGGGTTCCTCAGCCCGCTCCTCAAGCCCGGCCAGGAACAGGGCCTGACTCCCACGCACTGGGAGGCGAACCACGCGGCCGCGTACATCGGCAACGCGATCGTCATCGCCGTCGTGGCCCCGATCGTCGAGGAGCTGACCTTTCGCGGGCTCGGCTACTCGCTGCTCGAGCCCTTCGGCCGCTGGACCGCGATCGTCCTCGTCGGGATCCTCTTCGCGCTCGCCCACGGCCTGGTCGAAGCTTTCCCGTTCCTCGCCGCGTTCGGCGCGATGCTCGCGTACCTGCGCAGCCGCGTCGACAGCGTCTACCCGGGCATGATCGTGCACGGCCTGTTCAACGCCGTGGCCCTTGTCGTCGCGGTCACCGGCTAGTCTCATCCGCGTGCGGCTTGCTCTGGGCTCAGCGGTGCTCCTGCTGATGCTTGTTCCCGCGGCGGCGGCTGCGCCCCCGGCCGTCTCGATCAGCGTCTCGGCCGCAGAGGGAGTCGCGCCGCTCCACATCGTCCTCACCGCGGTCGGCGACGCGGCGAGCTTCCACTGGGACTTCGGGGACGGCAGCGCCGCCGACGGGAAGAGTGTCGCGCACGACTACGTGGGCGGCCGCTTCACGACGACGTTGACCGCGACGGCAAGCTCGGGCGAGGCCTCGACCGCCCAGACAGTCGTCACCGCGTACGGCGTCGCGATCACGGCGAGAAGCACGCCGCTGACGAGACGCTACGCGGCCCGGTCGAGCGTCAGTGGCCGTGTCCTCCCCGCCGAGCCTGGCCGCCGCGTCACGCTCAGCGGGCCCGGCGGCGGCAGCTTCGGGCAGGCGAAGACGAACGCCGGCGGAGCGTTCGCGATCCGGACGCGGATCAGGGTCCCCGGCTCGTACACCGTTCGCAGCGACCGCGGGGCGGCCGCGTCCGCGCCCGTGGTCGTCAAGCCGAGGCTCGACACGAGGCTCGCCGGCAGCGGCGCGCGCGGAAGCCGCCTCGACCTCGTCGCGCGCCTCTACCCGGCGGCGGCCGGGAAGCTGACCGTCACCGTCGCCCGGGGCAGCCAGCGCGTGCTCGAGCGCACCACCGGCGTGGCGGCGCGGATCCGCCTCGACACTCGGCGCGTGTGGACGTACGGGATCACGATCACGGTCGAGAGCAACGAGGGGTACACGAGCGTCGTCCGGCACCTGGTCGCGCGGGTCGTCCTGCCGCGCCTCGCGCTGGGCTCACGCGGCCCCGACGTCGCGCAACTCGCGGCCCGGCTGCGCGCGCTCCACTACGCGGCGCCGTTCACCGGCGTCTTCAGCGGAGAGTTGCTGGACGCCGTCTACGCCTTCCAGAAGGTGCAGGACCTGCCGCGGACCGGCGCGGTCGACCCGGCGTTCTGGCGGCGGCTCAACGCTCCGTACGTCCCCACGCCGCGGTACGCCGGCCCGGCCGATCACCTCGAGGTGAACAAGCCGCGCCAGGTGCTCTACGTCGTCCGCGGCGGGCACATGGCGCTGATCGTCCCGGTCTCGACGGCCGGCCTGCCCGGGAAGTTCACGCCCGTGGGGCGGTTCTCGATCATCCGGAAGGTCGGCGGATTCGACCCGAGCCCGCTCGGCACCCTGTACGACCCGATGTACTTCACGGGCGGCTATGCGATTCATGGCAATCCATCCGTTCCGCCGTACCCCGCCAGCCACGGGTGCGTCCGCGTCCCGATGTGGATCGCGCCGCGTCTCTACGACACGAACCCGTACGGCGAGACGGTCTACGTGTACTAGCGCGGCGCTGCTCGTCCTCGCCGCCGGGTGTGGCGACACGACGAAGCCCGTCACATACGAGAACCTCTCGGCCGGATTGCGCCCGGCGGAGTTCACGCGCCAGGTGCGTCAGATCTTCCGTAGCCGTAGCGAGCTCAGCGAGTATCTGGGGCGTGCGATGCCCGGCCGCACCCTGCGCATCCCCCGGATCGACTTCCGACGGAGCGAGGCGGTCCTCGTCGCCGCCGGGCCGAGGTCGAGCACGGGCTACGAGCTGCGCGTCCTCAGCGTGCGCGAGCGGGGCGGGCGGCTCGTCGTGACCGTGCACGAGCGAACACCATCACTCGCCGACAAGGTGACGCCACGCGTGACGTACCCCTTCCTCCTGCTCTCCGTTCCGCGCAGCGACAAGAGCCTTCTGCTGAAGTGGCCGGGCCGCCCGTGACCGACGACCCGACTGTCGAGCAGGTCCGCGACGCGCTCGCCGAGCACGACCGGGCCGTGCTGGACGCCGTCAACGCGCGCCTGCGGCTCGTCGCCGAGCTGAAGCGCTACAAGCAGGGAGCCGGCCTGCCGTTCGTCGACGCCGAGCAGGAGCGGCGGCTGCTCGACCGCCTCGCGGCTGCGAACCCCGGTCCGCTGTCCGAGGCAGGTGTTCGCGAGCTCTTCGAGACGATCCTCGCGCTGACGAAGCGCGAGCTCTAGTTCTCCTCGCCGTCCTCCACCGCGAACTCGTCGGGCGTGACGTGGTCGAGGAACGAGCGGAAGTTGGAGACCTCCTTCTCGAGGTCGTCGTGGCTGATCTCCTCGCCCTCGAACTCGATCGCAGACTCCTCGATCACGTCGTCGGCCGCGAAGATCGGAGCGTCGGCGCGGATCGCAAGCGCGATCGCGTCGGACGGCCGCGAGTCGACCTCGATCTCGGAGCCGTCGAGCTGGACGGTGATCTGCGCGTAGAAGGTGTTCTCGCGCAGTTCCGTGACGGCGATCCGGATCACTTGTGCCCCCAGCTGCTCGAGCATGTCGGCCACGAGGTCATGCGTCATCGGCCTCGGCGTGCTCGCGCTCTGCAGCTTCATCAGGATCGCCGCGGCTTCGGGATGCCCGATCCAGATCGGGAGGAACTTGTTCCCCTCGGCCGTCTTCAGTAGCACGATCGGCTGCTTTCCGACCAAGTCGAAACTGACCCCGTAGATGTGCATCTCCTGCATCAAACCGGTCTGGCGGTCATGTTAGCTCAGGGGTCTTCGCCCAAACCTTCGCCGCTCCGGGCCAGGATCGACCAGGGAATCGCGACCACATCGCCGGTCTCCAGGTCCTGCAGATCGGCCTTCCGATCGGGCACGCTCATCGGCTCGAGCCCGATCAGGACGTAAGCCCGTCCCTTGTGTGTGAGGGTGTCGCCGATCTCCATCGCCCGCAGCCGCTCCATGGGAATCGTCCCCGCCGACGCTGCGCGCAATCCCCGCTTCGAGCGTTTCGCGAGCTAGGAGCCGCCGAGCTGGTGCTGCGCGACGTCGCGGATGCTGAGGATCCCGATCGCGCGGTCATCCTCGACCACAGGCAGGTGGCGGAAGCCGTGCTCGAGCATCGTTCGGCCGGCCTCCTCGATCGAGGTGTCGGTCGTCGCGGTGATCGGGTCGGCCGTCATCCACTCGCGCACGCGCGCCTCGCTCGAGTGGATCCGGTCCGCGACCGCGCGCATGATATCGCGCTCGGAGAGAATCCCGATCATCCGCCCGAAGTCGGAGACGACGACCGCGCCGATCCCCTTCTCGGTCATCTTGGCGGCCGCCTCACCGAGCGTGTCCTCGGGCGCGACGGTCACGACCTCGTGCGTCATCAGGTCGGCGATCCCTGCCATCGCGCGAGCATAGGGTCGCGAGCGCTGCGCGGCAACCGAGAGGATGGGCGATCGTGGATTCGAACCACGGACCTCCGCCTTATCAGAGCGGCGCTCTAACCAACTGAGCTAATCGCCCGAAGCGGCGGCAGTGTAGCCAGTCAGTGCAGCCGCTGAGTCCGGTGAAGGTAGTCCTCGACGGCGAGCAGGAACGAGTGGTCGCGGGCGAGCTCGGTAAGCGTGCCCTTCGTCTCGTCGTCGAGCTCCGCGTCCTGGGCGAGCTCCGTCAGGAAGCTGCCGATCTGGCCCCCACGCGACATGGCGGCCATGCGCAGGAAGATCGCCCTCGCATCCGCATCCTGCGAGATCGACTCGAGGGACTCGAGGTCGGGCATGCGGCTGTCGAGCATTCCACCGTCTCAACGGGGCGGCGGCGGATCGGGTTACGGGGCGGCGCGCTCCAGCGCTTCGACCAGCTCCTCCAGGCCGGGCTCGCCGGCAAAGGCGATCTCGAGCCGGCCGCCCGCGATCCGGGTCGGGAAGCCCGTGATGCGCTCCGCCGCCGCCTTCGCCCGGGCAACCAGCGCCGGGTCGAGCGCCGTGGGCCTCGCCCGCGGCTTCTGACGGGCGCCGGCCCAGCGGGCCGCCCGCTCGGTCGCCCGCACCGACAGCCCCTTCTTCACGACCTGCCGCGCCAGCTCCCGTCGGCCCTCGTGGTCGGGAACGGCCAGGATCGCACGCGCGTGACCCTCGGTCAGCTGCCGTCGCTCGAGCATCCCGAGCACGTCCTCCGGCAGCTCCAGCAGCCGCACGCGGTTCGACACGGCCGGCTTCGACTTGCCGACACGTTCCGCCACGTCCCCGAGAGACAGCCCGAACTCGTCCATCAGCACGGCGAACGCACGCGCCTCCTCGGCCGGCGAGAGGTTCTCCCGCGCGACGTTCTCGACCAGGCCGAGCAGCAGCGTGTCCCGATCGTCGGCCTCTCGCACCACGGCCGGCACCGCACGGACGCCCGCGTCCTTCGCGGCGCGCCAGCGGCGCTCCCCGGCGATCAGCTCGTAGCCGCCGGCCGTGCGCGGCCGGACGAGCACCGGCTGGACGACGCCCTGGCTGCGGATCGACTCGACGAGGCCGGCGCCGGCCTCGGCGTCGAAGCGCCGGCGCGGCTGGCGCGGGTTCGGGTGGATCGCGTCCACCGGCAGCTCGGCGAGCTCCGCCGGTGCCGCGCCGCCGAGGAGGACCTCGAGGCCCCGCCCGAGGCCGCGTCGTTCAGGAACGCTCGACAAGCTCCATCGCCACCTTCCAGTAGGCATCGGCGCCCCGCGAGCGCCGGTCGTAGGAAATCGCCGGGAGACCGTGGCTCGGCGCCTCCGCGAGACGGACCGACCGCGGCACCGTCGTCCGGAACACGAGGTCGCCGAAGTGCCGACGCACCTCGTCCGCGACCTCGGCGGACAGCCGCGTGCGTCCGTCCACCATCGTCAGCAGCACTCCGCCGACCGCGAGCCGCGGGTTCAGCCGCACCTTGACGCGGTTGACCGACTGGACGAGCTGCGACAGGCCCTCGAGCGCGTAGTACTCCGCCTGCACCGGGATGAGCACCTGATCCGCCGCCGCGAGCGCGTTGACGGTCAGCGGCCCGAACGACGGCGGGCAGTCGAGGAACACGAACGAGTACCGGTCGGCGCCGCACGCAAGCGCGTGGCGGAGATACGTCTCGCCGTCCTCGCGCTGCGCGAGCTCGACAGTCGCTCCGGCGAGCTCGGGCCGCGCAGGGACGAGGTGGAGGTTCGGGAAGCGCGTTGCCTTGGCGAGCTGCTCGAGCGGGGCACCGTCGAGGAGGTCGTAGGTCGACGTCCCGTTGGCCCGCTCGCCGAGCCCGGAGGTCGCGTTCGCCTGCGGGTCGAGATCGACCACGAGCGAGGGCTCGCCCGCCTCCGCGAGGCAGGCGGCGAGGTTGATCGCGGTCGTCGTCTTGCCGACGCCGCCCTTCTGGTTCGCAACCGCGTAGATCCGCGTCCTCACGCGGCCACGCTAGCTAGGCAAGCGGACGTTTCCTCGCCACGCCGACCCGGCGCGGAAAGCCCGGCGGCGTCGGCCGAGCCTTCCGCACGACGAGGAGGCCGTCGCGCAGATCGGGCGGCCCTCCGCCCAGCTGCTCCGCCGCGGGCGCGAGCAGATCCGGCGCCAGCGACTCGCTCACCCAGAGCACCGAGGCGCCACCCGGTGCGACGAGCGGCAAGCACCACTCGAGCGCCACGGCCGGCGGTCCGAGCGCTTTCGCCACCGCAACGCCGAAGCGATCGGTCTCCTGCTCCTCGGCTCGTCCCCAGATGACGCGCAGGTTCGGCAGCTGCGCCGTCCACCGCTCGAGGAAGTCCACCTTTCGCCTCGTCGCCTCGAGCAGCGTCACCTCCCTGTCCGGGAACGACGCCGCGAGCGGGATCCCCGGGGCACCCCCGCCGGAGCCCACGTCCACGATCGGGCCGTCGAAGGCCCGCACGACCTCGACGCCGCGGAGCGAGTCCTCGAGCAGGCGGGCCTGCGCCTCCTCCAGGTCGGTGATCGCCGTCAGCCCCGGCGTTGCGACCAGCGCTTGCAGCCAGTCGTCAAGAAGCGACGCGGCGCCAGCCTCCACTGACCTCTATTCGTGGACAGGCGGCTCCGGTTCCGCCGCCGGGAGAATCACGACGAACCGGTTCGGCTCGGTCCCCTCGGAGGTGGTCTCGACGCCGTCGAATTCCTTCAGGCACAGGTGGACGATCTTGCGCTCCACGGCTGTCATCGGCTCGAGCTCGACCGAGCTGCCACTCCGGACGACTCGCTCGGCCGACCCCGCCGCCAGAGACTCCAGCGTCGCCCGGCGCCGGGCACGGTAGCCGGCGGCGTCGACCACGACCTCCCTGCGCTCCTCCTCGGGGCGGCGGTACAGGATCGCGTTCATCAGGTACTGGACCGCGTCGATCGTCTGGCCGTGTCGGCCGATCAGCATCCCGAGGTCGGCGCCCGAGCACGAGACCGTGATCGTCTCGTCGTCCTCCTCGACGTCCACGCGGCCGGATACGCCGATCGCATCGACGATCCGCTCCACGAGCTGCCGGACCTCGGCCGCGAGCTCGCTCTCGTCGCGGGGCTCCGCATCCGTCCGGGCCGGCGCCGCGTCCGCGGACACGATCGCGATCACGCGCGCCGGCGCGTAGCCGACGCCGAGGAGGCCGCGCTCGCCCTCGGACACGACCTGGAACCGCACCGCGCCCTTGTCGATCCCCGGGTGACGCTTCTCCAGCTCGCGCAGGGCGGACCACTTCGCCTCGCCGACGGTCTCGCCGGTCGCCTCGACCTGGAGCTCGCTCATCGCCTGGTCCGCTGCTGCTTCTTCTTCCGCTTCACCTGCCGCGGAGGCTGGGAGGAGGGCTTCGGCGGCGGCGGTGCGGCGCCGTTCCCGTCGTCGGGCGGCTTGTCCTTGGGCGGGGTTCGTGACGACCGTTTCGGCCCGAGCGGCGGCACCGGCGTCTTCGGGATCAGCCGCCTCGTGATCAGCCCCTGCCCGACCGTCCACAGGTTGGTCGTCATCCAGTAGAGGACGAGCCCTGCCGGGAAGCGGATGATGAACGGCACGAAGAGGACCGGCAGTCCCATCATCAGGTAGCGCTGCGACGCCTGCATCGTCCCGGACATGAAGTACGTCGACGAGACCTGGCTGACGACGTACACGGTGATCAGCACGTAGCCGGACCAGTGGGAGTTGGCCTTCTCCGCGATGCTCGGCACGAAGTGCAGCCACGAGAGGTCGCCCGGCGGGGGATCCTTCGCGAAGCTTCGGAGCGTGTAGTAGAGACCGATGAAGATCGGGAACTGCGCCAGCAGCGGCAGGCACGAGGAGGCCGGGTTGATGTTGTTCTCCTTGTAGAACTTCATCAGCTCCTCGTTCAGCTTCTGGCGGTCGCCCTTGTACTTCTTCTGAAGCTCCTTCATCTGCGGAGCGTGGCGCTGCATGTTCTGCATCGAGTGGATCTGGCGGACCGTCAGCGGCACGAGTGCCATGCGGACGATGATCGTCAGTCCGACGATCGCCCACGCCCACGGCAACCCGACCGAGTGGAGGCCGTTGAGGAAATGCCGGAGCAGGTGCTCCAGCGGCTCGAGGATGAACAGCATCGTCACGAGAACACCTGCTGGTCACGTGCATGGTCGACGCCGCCACGGCTCCACGGGTTGCACCGCAGGAGCCGCCAGCCGGCGAGGATGGTCCCCTTGAAGAAGCCGTACTCCCGGTAGGCGTCGATCGCGTACTGCGAGCAGGACGGGTGGTATTTGCACTGACCATGGGCATTCAGGAAGGGCCCGAGCGTCACCCGGTACGTCCATACAAGCGCAATACCGAAGTACCTCACGCGGCCGCCTTCGAGAGAACCTCGTCGACGCGCTCGCCGAGCCAGCCGAAGCCGTTTGCATCGATCGCGTCGCCCAGGCCGGGCTTCGCGATCAGGACGTAGTCACGCCCGCCCGGCACGCGTTCCAATCGCTCGCGCCACACCTCGCGGAGCTGGCGCTTGATGCGGTTGCGCACGACGGCGTTGCCGGCCCCCTTCGGTACGGCCAGGCCGAGCCTAGGATCGATCTCGCCTTCCTCGCGCACGAACCAGTAGAGGACGAGGAACCGCGTCGACGCGGAACGTCCCTGCCTGTAGACGGCATCGAAGTCTCGCGAACGAGACAGCCGGTTGCGGCGGTTCACGGCATCCAGACTACTGCCGGCTGCGAGCAGAGCGCTTACGCGGAGAGGTGCTTCCGGCCCCTCGCGCGACGCCGCTTCAAAATCGCGCGGCCGGCGCGGGTGGACATCCGCGCACGGAACCCGTGCCGACGCTTTCGCCGGCGCACGTTGGGCTGGTAAGTCCGCTTCACGAGGTCGAGAGGAAAGAGAAAAGACACCCAATTCGGGCGTCGGCCGGCCAGTGTACCTGAGCCCCGGATGCACAGCTTTGTCCACAGCCGAAGCCGCTGGAAGCTGCCGGAAATGGGTCGAAACGACACCTTCCGTCCACAGGTGTGGAGAGTGGTGTGGAATTGACGAAATAGCTGCAAAACTGGACTTTTTCATCCCCAGTTTCCACTCGTTGTCGCACCGAAAGGACGCTGCTATGCTCGCGCCCCCGAGGCCGAGAGGAGTTGAGGCGGGCGGCGTGGAGCGCCCAATCGAGCTGACTGCGGAGTCCCTATGGCACGATGTCGCGGGTCGGCTCAAGGGGGCGCTGAACGAAACCACGTACCGCACGTGGTTCGCCGAGGCCGAGGGCCTCAAGCTTTCCGACGACACGTTTGTCCTCGGCGTTCCGAACGACTTCACGCGTGAGTGGATCGAGGGGCACTTCCTCGGCCTGATCGGCGCGGCGCTCCGCGACGTCACGGGCCAGGAGCGGCGAATCCTGCTCTCGGTGAGCGAGCGGATCCCCGCCGAGGCGCCGGCGTCTGCCTTGCCGGAGCGGCCGACCCTGCCTCGGTCCGGCGGCTCGGTCGACGGCGGGATGAACCCGAAGTACACCTTCGACCTGTTCGTGATCGGCTCGTCGAACCGTTTTGCGCATGCGGCCGCGCTCGCTGTGGCCGAGGCGCCCGCGCAGGCATACAACCCGCTCTTCATCTACGGCGGCACCGGGCTCGGCAAGACCCACCTGATGCAGGCGATCGCGCAGTACGTGGGGGAGCACCCGGGCGACCTGTCCGTTCGGTACGTCACGAGCGAGACATTCATGAACGACTTCATCAACTCGCTCCGCGACAAGCGCATCGAGGGCTTCAAGCAGCGGTATCGCACCTACGACCTGCTGCTCGTCGACGACGTCCAGTTCTTCGAGCACAAGGAGCGGATCCAGGAGGAGTTCTTCCACACCTTCAACTCGCTCTACGAGGCCGGCTCGCAGATCGTGATGTCGAGCGACCGCCCTCCGCGCGAGATCGCGACCCTGGAAGAGCGCCTGCGCTCGCGCTTCGAGTGGGGGCTGATCACGGACATCCAGCCTCCCGACCTCGAGACGCGCATCGCGATCCTGCGCAAGAAGGTGAAAACGGATGGCATCCACGTCCCCGACCCACAGGTGCTCTCCTTCATCGCTTCGCGGATCTCGACCAACATCCGCGAGCTCGAGGGCGCGCTGACGCGGGTCGTGGCGTTCTCATCGCTGACCGGCCGCACGCTGTCGGTGGAGCTCGCCGAGGACGTGCTCAAGGACGTCTTCCCACAGGGGGAGCTCGCGGAGGTGTCGATCCGGCGGATCCAGGAGCTCGTCTCCGACCGGTTCCAGATGAGCATGGACGAGCTCTGCGGTGACAAGCGCTCGCAGAACATCGTCTATCCCCGCCAGGTCGCGATGTACCTCTCACGCGAGCTGACCGACTCGTCGCTGCCGAAGATCGGCAAGGAGTTCGGCGGTCGCGACCACACGACGGTCATCCACGCGACCTCCAAGATCGCGCGCCTGATCAAGGAGGACAGATCTGTCTACAACCTTGTGCAGGAATTGACCGCACGTGTGAAGCAGGCGCGGTGAGCGCTCGACCTGTCGATATCGCCTCTTTCTCCCCCGTCTGCATCCCCTGCGAGAATGGCTTGGTCACGGGAGTCCGCCGGGTTTTCCCCGGTCCCACAGCGCCTACGACTACAACGAGGTCTTTTAAATGATTGAAAGCAACACCATGGTCGGCACAGGGATGGGGATGAAGGTCGTCTGCTCGCGTGAGGAGCTCGCGCAGAAGCTCGGCATCGTGGCGCGGGCCGTCTCGACCCGGGTGAGCGTGCAGATCCTCTCGGGGGTCCTGCTCAGGGCCGAGAACGGGCGCCTCCACCTGGCCG
The DNA here is from genome assembly GCA_963817105.1 of uncultured Actinomycetes bacterium. Lineage (GTDB taxonomy): Bacteria > Actinomycetota > Thermoleophilia > Gaiellales > Gaiellaceae > 3-1-20CM-4-69-9. The sequence continues at coordinate 302,810 of CAWFNA010000008.1, read as the reverse complement.
CCACGGACATGGAGCTCTCGCTGCGGTCGTCGCTCGAGGCCCAGGTGGAGGGCGAAGGGGCCGTCGTCGTTCCCGGCCGGCTGCTGGTCGACCTCGTGCGGCTGCTGCCGTCGGACGACGTCACGATCGAGCACCGGGCCGAGGAAGGCGTCGTCCACCTGACCTGTGGGCCGTCGAGCTCGACGCTGCACACCTACAGCGCGGAGGATTTCCCACGGCTGCCGGACCTCGACGCCGTCGGGACGTTCACGGTCGATCGTGAGACGCTGCTGGACACGATCTCGCGGGTCGCACGATCGGCGTCGCGTGACGAGTCGCGGCCGGTGCTGACCGGCATCCTCGTCCGTTTCGAGGGCGGCAAGCTCGTCATGGTCGCGACCGACTCGTACCGGATGTCCGTGAAGGAGACGTCGTTCGAGGGGGACGCGCCGGAGCTCGAGGCGATCATCCCGGCCCGTGCATTGTCGGAGCTCAGCCGGATCGCGCAAAGCGGTGACTCGGTCGAGCTGGGTGTGCACGAGAACCAGGTCGTATTCGCCGCGGACGATGTGTGGCTGACGACGCGCCGGATCGACGGGCAGTTCCCGAACTACCGGCAGCTGCTGCCGGAGACCTTCGAGCACGAGGTCGCGCTGCCCCGCATGGAGCTCCTCGATGCCGTGCGGCGCGTCGCCGTGATGGCGCAGCGCAACTCGCCGCTCCGGATGCGGTTCGCCGAGGGGGAGCTGACGCTGCTCGCGCAGACGCAGGACGTCGGCGAGGCGAAGGAGTCGCTGCCCGTGGGCTTCTCGGGCGAGTCGCTCGAGATCGGCTTCAACGCCGACTTCCTCCGCGAGGGGATCGAGTCGGTGACCGCGGACGAGATCCAGCTGCGTCTGATCTCACCACTACGGCCGGGGCTCATCCACGCCGAGGGCGACGACTTCTGGTACCTGATCATGCCGATCCGGATTGCCGGGTAGGCGGGCTAGCTGGTCGTTGCGAGCGTCGCTCTCCGGGACATCCGTTCGTACGCGCGCCTCGACCTGCAGTTGGAGCCCGGGCTCGTTCTCGTCACGGGCCCGAACGGGGCCGGCAAGACGAATCTGCTCGAGTCGCTGCATGTCGGGACGCAGGGGTTCTCGCCGCGGACGCGCTCCGACGGGCAGCTGATCCGGTTCGGAGCCGACGCCGGCCGGGTCGCGCTGGCGGGTAGCCGCGGCGACTCGGGTGTCGAGCTCGAGGTGACGCTTCGTAACGGGGAGGGGAAGCGCGCGAAGCTCAACGGCGCGGTCCTGCGCGCGGCCGAGCAGTTGCGCACCGAGGTTGCGACGCTCGTCTTCACGCCTGACCGGCTGGCGATCGTGAAGAGCGGCCCTGCCGTGCGCCGGGCGTACTTCGACCGCATGCTCGGCCGACTCGCTCCCGTGCGGGGGGCGCTTCCGACCGACTACGCGTCCGCGCTCGCCCAGCGGAACGCCGCCCTGCGCCGCGCCGGCAGCGGCCTCGCGTCACGGGAGTCGATCGAGCCCTGGACCCAGCAGGTCGCGACGCTCGGGCGGGCGCTCGTCGAAGCCCGGACCGAGACGCTCGCCGCGCTCGCGCCCGGTTTCGCGACGCAGGCCGAGGAGCTTGGCCTGCCGGCCGCCCGCCTCGTGTACGCCGGCGCGCCGCCGACCGTGGAAGAGCTGGCGGCGCGGCTCGACCGCGACCTCGACCGCGGCTCGACCGGCCTCGGCCCGCACCTGGACGACGTCGCTCTTCTCAGCGGGCCGCGCGACCTGCGCCAGTTCGGCTCACAGGGCGAGCAGCGCCTGACGGTGCTCGCGCTGCTGCTCGCAGAGGCCGAGCTGATCGTCGAGCGCCGCGGGGTGCCGCCGCTCCTCCTCCTCGACGACGTGCTGTCAGAGCTCGACCAGCAGCGGCGCCGGATCCTCGCCGACCGCGTCGCGATGTACGGCCAGACCCTCGTGACCGCGACCGAGGCGCAGGCGCTGCCGGTCGAGCCGGCGCAGTTGCTCGAGGTGTCCCCGGGCACGGTGCGCGCCGCATGATCGAGCGGGTCGAGCGCGCCGTCGCGAAGGAGCTCGCGCGCTTCGGGCCGTCGTCGGGGATGGCGCCTCTGATCGACGCGTGGCCCGGGGCCGTCGGCTCCGATGTCGCGCGGAACGCCTGGCCCGCGCGGCTCGGGCGGGACGGGACGCTGCACGTACACGCCCGGGACTCGGTCTGGGCGTTCGAGCTCACGGCGCAGGCCGAGGAGATCCGCCGACGCCTCGGCGACGGCGCGCCGCCGAGGCTCGTCTTCGCTGCCGGGCCGCTTCCCGAAGCGTCCCCGGACCCTGCCGAGCGCGGTCCGCGGCAGCCGCTCGAGCCCCTTCCTCGACAGCTGGCGAGGGCGGACTCCCTCGTTCGAGGGATCCGCGACGAAGAACTGCGGAAAATCGTCGCAAAGACGATCTCGATGGGCCTGGCAGCCGCCGATTCCGGCCGCTCCGTCTGATACACTTCCTTTTGCCCGCAACTGCCCGGTTTGCAGGGCTTTTTTCATGACTGAAGCGGCTTACACAGCAAAGGACATCACGGTCCTGGAAGGGCTCGAGCCGGTCCGGCTTCGACCCGGCATGTACATCGGGTCGACCGGTCCGCGCGGCCTCCACCACCTCGTCTACGAGGTCGTCGACAACTCCGTCGACGAGGCCCTCGCCGGCCGAAACGACAGGGTCGAGGTGACCCTCCATCCGGACAACTCGGTGACCGTCCGGGACTTCGGCTCGGGCATTCCCGTTGACGTGATGGCCGACCAGGGACAGCCCGCGCTGACGGTCGTCCTGACGAAGCTGCATGCCGGCGGGAAGTTCGGGGGCGACGGCTACAAGGTGTCCGGCGGCCTCCACGGTGTCGGCGTCTCGGTCGTGAACGCGCTCTCAGAGTGGCTGCACGCAGAGGTCCGGCGCGGCGGCAAGGTCTACCGCCAGTCGTTCGCACGCGGCGTCCCGGCGACGGAGATGGAGACGATCGGCGATGCCTCGAATGACGACACCGGGACGACGATCTCCTTCCTCCCGGACGCCGAGATCTTCGAGGAGCTCGACCTCTCGGCCGAGACGCTCGTCCAGCGGCTGCGCGAGACGGCGTTCCTCACGCGCGGTCTCACGATCGTGCTCGACGGACGAGCGCGCCGGCGGCGACACGGTCGAGTTCCACTACGAGGGCGGGATCAGGGACTTCGTGAACTACGTGAACTCGACGAAGGACAACGTCCACAAACGGATCGTCTACTTCGAGGGCTCTGCCGAGGAGGGCACGGTCGAGGTGGCGATGCAGTGGAACACGTCCTATCAGGAGTCCGTCTACACGTTCGCCAACAACATCAACACGCACGAGGGCGGCTCGCACCTGACGGGTTTCCGCACCGCCCTCACCCGTACGCTCAACGCCTACTCGCAGGACAAGGGGCTGCTCAAGAAGGACGAGACCCTCGAGGGCGAGGACGTGCGCGAGGGGCTGGCCGCGGTCGTGTCGGTGAAGCTCCGCGACCCGCAGTTCGAGGGCCAGACGAAGACGAAGCTCGGCAACCCGTGGGTGCGCGGGATGGTCGAGCAGACGGTCAACCAGCGCCTGACCGAGTTCCTGGAGGAGAACCCGACGGACGCCAAGCAGATCGTCCAGAAGTCGATCGCCGCGATGCGCGCGCGGCTCGCGGCCCGGAAGGCGCGCGAGCTGACGCGGCGCAAGTCCGCCCTCGAGTCGGCGTCGCTGCCCGGGAAGCTCGCCGACTGCCGCATCCGCGACCCGGAGAACGCCGAGCTCTACATCGTCGAGGGCGACTCCGCCGGCGGCTCGGCGAAGCAGGCCCGGGACAATGCCTACCAGGCGATCCTCCCGCTCTGGGGCAAGATCATCAACTCCGAGAAGAACCGCATCAACAAGGTGCTCGGGAACGACGCGATCCAGGCGATGATCACCGCGATCGGCACCGGGATCGGCGACGAGATCGACATCGCGAACCTCCGCTACCACCGCGTGATCGTGATGACGGACGCCGACGTGGACGGCTCCCACATTCGCACGCTCATCCTCACGTTCCTGTACCGGCAGATGCCGGAGCTGATCGAGCGTGGCCACGTCTACATCGCCGTGCCGCCGCTGTACAAGGTCAAGCTCGGCAACCAGGAGATGTACTTCGAGAAGGACGCCCAGCTCGAGGAGCTCCTCGTACGCGAGCGCTTCGGCGACATCGACCTGACCGATCGCAACGGCCAGGCGGTGAAGCTCACCGAGGCGCGCTGGAACCGGTTCGTGAAGCTGCTGCCGCAATACGAAGGACAGGCGGCGAAGCTCAGGGACGACTTCGGCGGCGCTGCGGACTTCCTCATTGCCCACCGCCTGATCGAAACCGACGCGATCACGGCCTCGGCGGCCGAGGCGGCGATCGAGGCGATGCCGAGCGACGGGCACGTGCTCGCCGTGCTCGACCGCACCGGACGACGACGTCGCGTCCGCGTGGTCGAGACCGAGACGTCGGCGGCGCACCTGGTCTCGGTTCCGCCTGCCTTGCTCGCCTCGCCGGTGTACGAGCGCCTGCGCGGGACCTACGCGCGCCTGGTGGAGATGGTCGGCGCGCCGCCGTTCAAGCTCAAGTACGGAAAGCGGACGGAGACCGCGATGACGTTCTCGGAGCTGCGCCACGTCGCGGTCGACCTGGCCAAGGAGGGACTGCAGCTCTCCCGCTTCAAGGGGCTCGGGGAGATGAACCCCGAGCAGCTCTGGGAGACGACGATGGACCCGGCCCGCCGGCTGCTCGTCCGCGTCGACGTGGAGGACGCGAGCGCCGCCGACCAGATGTTCTCGGTGCTCATGGGCGAGCAGGTGGAGCCGCGCCGGGCCTTCATCGAGCAGAACGCGAAGGACGTGCGCTTCCTCGATGTCTAGTCCGCGAAAAATGCTGCGCATTTTCCGCGGGTTGAAGGGTAGAACCTCGCTTCGCTCGTTGGAGTTGAAGAGTGTCTGAGCTCGAGACCGGAGCGCTAGGTCCCGGCAGAATCGAGCCGCGCGAGCTCGAGCAGGAGATGCGGTCGAGCTACCTCGATTACGCGATGTCGGTCATCGTCGGCCGCGCGTTGCCCGATGCGCGCGACGGCCTCAAGCCGGTGCACCGCCGCGTCCTCTACGCGATGCACGAGAGCGGGCTCCAGCCGAACCGGCCGTACAAGAAGTGCGCGAACGTGGTCGGCACGGTCATGGGGCAGTACCACCCCCACGGCGAGGGCGCGATCTACGACACGCTCGTCCGGCTGGCACAGCCGTTCTCGCTCCGCTATCCGCTCGTGGACGGCCAGGGCAACTTCGGCTCGGTCGACGACGACCCGGCCGCGGCGATGCGCTACACGGAGTGCCGGCTCTCGCGGCTGGCGACGGAGATGCTCCAGGACATCGACGCCGACACCGTCGATTACCAGCCCAACTACGACGAGTCGCGCAGGGAGCCGACGGTCCTCCCGTCCCGCTTCCCGAACCTGCTCGTCAACGGCTCGTCCGGCATCGCCGTCGGGATGGCGACGAACATGCCGCCGCACCACCTGGGCGAGTCGATCGACGCGATCGTGGCGATGATCGACGACGCGGCCATCGACGTCGAGAAGCTGATGCGGCATGTCAAGGGGCCGGACTTCCCGACGGGCGCGATCATCGTGGGCCGCTCGGGGATCCGGGACGCGTACCGGTCCGGCCGCGGGCGGATCGTCATGCGCGCTCGCGCGCACATCGAGGAGCTCCGCGGCGGCAAGACGGCGATCGTCGTCACCGAGCTCCCGTACGGCGTGAAGAAGGGCGGCGACAACGGCGTGATCCGCAAGATCGCCGACCTCGTCCAGGACAAGGTCCTGACCGAGATCTCCGACCTGGCCGACCACTCGGACAAGTCGGGGATGCGCATCCAGATCGAGCTCAAGCGGGACGCGATCCCGCAGGTCGTGTTGAACAAGCTGTTCAAGCACACGGCTCTCCAGTCCAGCTTCGGCTACAACGCCGTCGCGCTCGTGGACGGCGTGCCGCGGACGCTCTCGCTGCTGGAGCTCGTCCGCGAGTACCTGTCGTTCCAGCGGGAGGTCGTCACCCGGCGCTCGAAGTACGAGCTGCGGCAGGCCGAGAAGCGGGCGCACGTGCTCGAGGGCTACCTCAGAGCGCTCGACAACCTCGACGCCGTGATCGCCCTCATCCGCAGCGCGGCGGACACGGACGAGGCGCGCACGGGCCTCATGCGGGAGTTCGACCTCTCGGAGATCCAGGCCCAGGCGATCCTCGACCTCCGCCTCGCGCGCCTGACCGGTCTCGCGCGGAAGGAGATCGAGGCCGAGTTCAAGGATCTCCAGGAGCGGATCGCGGAGCTGCGCGCGATCCTCGGCGACCCGGCCCGGGTCGACGGCGTGGTCAAGGAGGAGCTGCTCGAGATCAAAGGGACCTACGGGCGCGCCGACGACCGCCGCACGGAGATCGTCGCCGCGGAGGAGGAGCTCGAGCTCGAGGACATGATCGCGGAGGAGGACATGGTCATCGCGATCACCCGCTCGAACTACATCAAGCGCCTACCCGTTACGGCCTACCGCGAGCAGCGGCGCGGCGGCATCGGCGTGATGGGGATGGAGCTGAAGGACGAGGACTACATCGAGCACCTCTTCGTGGCCTCCACCCACGACTACATCCTCTTCTTCACGAACGTCGGCAAGGTCTACCGCCTGAAGGTGCACGAGCTGCCGCTCGGGTCGCGTCAGTCGAAGGGGCGCGCGATCCAGAACCTGCTCCCGTTCCGCCAGGACGAGCAGGTGCGCGCCGTGATCCAGACACGTGACTTCGCCGAGGCGGAGTACCTCGTCTTCGCCACGAAGAACGGCATCGTCAAGAAGACGAAGCTCGAGGCCTACAACACGCCGCTGAGGGCCGACGGGATCATCGCGATCAAGATGCGCGACGGCGACGAGCTCGTCGGCGCTCGTCATTCGAGCGGCACCGACGACGTCCTGATGGTGTCGCGCAAGGGGCAGGCGATCCGGTTCCACGAGACGGACGTGCGGCCGATGGGACGCGACGCCTCCGGGGTGCAGGGCATGCGGCTTCGTGCCGGTGACGAGGTGATCGCGGTCAACATCGCCCACGACGACGCCGACGTACTCGTCGTGACCGAGAACGGGTACGGCAAGCGCACCCGCGTCTCCGACTACCCGGTCAAGGGCCGGGGCGGGCTCGGCGTGAAGACCGTCCAGCTGACTGAGGCGAAGGGCCAGCTCGCCGGCGCCCGGGTCGTTCGCGACGGCTACCAGGTCATGCTGATCACGACCGGCGGCACCGTGATCAAGATGCGCGTCGACGACATCAAGCGCTCGGGTCGCTCGACCCAGGGCGTGATCGTGATGCGGCCGCGGGAAGGCGAGCGGCTCTCGAGTCTCGCGCCCGTCGTCGAGTCGGACGACGACAAGGACAACGGCGAGGCCGAGCCGGAAACCGAGCCGGAAACCGAGTAGCCGGAGGCCGCAAGGCCCCCGTTTCTCGGCTCCCCCCGAACGGGGGAGATTTCAAATTCAGATCTTCTCGCTTCCGAACCGACTCGCTATATCTTTGAACAGGGGGTTCCTCGCAACCCACAGAAAGGCATTTGCGGATATATGCCAGCAAGCAGACAAGTCGATCTCCTCGAGCCGATCGACCTCGCCCAGCACCTGGACAAGGTGGAGCTCTACCTCGGCCAGGTGTGTCAGATCGCGGGGATCTCGAAGATGCAGCTCGACTACTGGACGAACAAGGCCCAGATCCCGACCAAAGGCAAGAAGCAGCGCATCTACGACATCGATGCGCTCGAGACGGTCATGCTGATCAAGCAGGCGAAGGACAAGGGGTTGAATCTCGGCGCCGCGATCGACGCGGCACGCCGCTACCGCGAGCTGCGGCAGGAGGAGCAGGCCGGGCTGCAGGCAGAGGCAGAGAGCTAGGCGTCTCTGAGTCTCGCGGCCGCCTCCTCGGGCGAGACCGGGTTCACGTAGACGCCGGCGCCGAGCTCGAGCCCGGCGAGGATGCTCAGGCGGGGAAAGAGCACCAGGCGCCACTGCGGCCCGTCGTGGACCCAGGCGTTGAACGGCACCGGCCCCTCGAGTGAGTGCAGCCTCCGCACGAGCTCCACCAGGAGACGTAGCGCCGGCGCGAGCAAGGGGCTGCGGAGGCCTTCCGCCTCGGGCTCGGCCGGCGCGAGCGCGAGCTCGTAGGCGACGCGGGCGAACCGCGGGGAGCGAGCCACGACGCCGTCCCGCTCCAGAACGACCTCGCCGTCGAGCTCCGGCTCCGGCGGCGGTGAGGTCGGAAGCCACGCGAGCTGCGAGTGGGAGTGGGGCAGCGTCGACCCCGCGTCGCGTCCCTCGTTGATCAATGCCTGGAGGTAGTCCGTCGGCTCCGCCTCGCGCCGCCGGCGCCACGCCTCGGCGACCAGGTCGATCTCCTCGTCCGCGAGCTCGGTGAGCGATCGGATGTGCCGCGGGCTGTGCACGACCACCTCCTGCCGCTCGAGTGCGGGGTAGAGGTTCGGCACCACGCGCACGCGCCAGTCGCCCTCCTCGGGGAGGACGAGCGTCTGCGGCGGCGTCATCTCCTCGTGGCCGGCGCAGAACGGGCAGCGCTCGAGCTCGTCGGCGGACGGCTGCTCGAGCGCCTGCCGCACGGCGCCGGGGCGCTTCGCGCGCCCCGGGGCGACGGCGACCGTCCGGCCGGTCGCGGGATCGCGGCGGATGTCGGTCAGCTGCTGTTGCCGCCGGAGCGCTGTTGCAGGAACGGCGTGATCAGGTCGATCGGGGCCGGGAAGACGATCGTGGTCGAGGGCGAGCCGCTGATCTCGAGCAGCACCTGGAGATAGCGAAGCTGGATCGCGACCGGCTGCTCGGCGATCACGGCGGCGGCGTCCTTCAACCGCGCGGCCGCCTGGAACTCGCCCTCGGAGCTGATGATCTTTGCCCGCCGCTCGCGCTCGGCCTCGGCCTGCCGGGCCATCGCGCGCTGCATCGTCGCCGGGATCTCGACGTCCTTGACCTCGACGATCGAGATCTTGATGCCCCACGGGGCCGTCGCCTCGTCGATGATCCCCTGCAGGATCGCGTTGATCTTCTCGCGCTCGGACAGGAGCTCGTCGAGCACGTGCTGGCCGAGGACGGAGCGGAGCGTCGTCTGCGCGATCTGCGAGGTCGCGACCATGAAGTTCTCCACCTGGACGATCGCGGACTTCGGCTCGACGATGCGGAAGTACGCGACCGCGTTCACGCGCACGGGTACGTTGTCCTTCGTGATCACCTCCTGCGGCGGAATCGTGAGCGTGACCGTGCGCAGGTCGACCTTGACCATGCGGTCGACGATCGGGATCAGCAGGAAGAGACCGGGGCCCTTGGGCTGCGGCAGCAGCCGACCGAGGCGGAAGATGATCCCGCGCTCGTACTCGCGCGCGACCTTGACCGCCTGGAAGAGGAAGAGCGCGAGCAGCAACAGGACGACGGCGAGCGCGATCAGGGCTGCACTCATGCGCTACGCGTCCTGGTCACGCGCCGCGGCGACGCTACGAAGAAGGCGGACCACTCTGGGTCCATCCTACGTCTCGGGCTCAACGGTCAGAACGAGACCGTCGAGGGATTCGACGCGCACGTGCTCGCCGGGGCGGAGCCGGCGGCCGTCGGTGCTGCGCGCCTGCCACAGCTCGCCGTTGACGAAGACGAGCCCGTCGCTGCGGACCTCGCCGACCGCGCCGGCGATCAGCTGCGGGGAGACGCTCGCCGGCCGGTTGCGGACCTGCCATGCCTTCCCGATCGCGAACGCCCAGGCGGCACCGAGCGTGACCGCGACGGCGAGCACGAGCGGCTTCGACGTGTGGTACGGAGCAGGCGCGTTCTGGAACAGCATGATCGCGCCGACCGCGAGGCAGATCAGGCCGGCCACGGTCAGCGCGCCGTGGCTCGTCACGTGGAGGTCGATGACCAGCAGCGCCACGCCGAGCAGGAGGAGCATCAGGCCCGCCCAGCTCACCGGGAGGACGGAGAATCCGAACAGCGCGGTCACGAGCGCGACGGCGCCGAGCGCACCGGGCAGCACGACGCCGGGGTGGAAGATCTCGTAGCCGATCCCCGCCAGGCCCGCGAGGAAGAGCAACGAGATCAGGTTCGGGTTGATCAGCGTGTTCAGGAGACGGGTGAAGAAGCCGGGCTCCACCTCCTTCACGTCCGCGTCGGCCAGGTGGAGGGTGTAGCCGCGCGGCTTCGTCTTGACGCCGTCCGACTGCTTCAGGAGATCCCGCAGCGTCGGGGCCACTGTGTCGATCACGTTGAGCTTCAGAGCCTCCTGCGCGGTCACGTTCTCGGCCTTGCGAACCGCCTCGTCGGCCCATTGCGCGTTCCGGCCGTGGCTCTGGGCCAGGGCCCGCAGCGACGCGGCCTCGTGGTTGATCAGCTTGCGGCGCAGGTCGGTGCCGATGTTGCCGCCGCTGCTGTCGATCGGGGTGGACGAGCCGATGTTCGTCTCAGGCGCCATCCCGAGGTAGTCGGCCGCCTCGGCCACCCAGACTCCGGCCGAAGCGGCGGCCGTGCCGTTCGGGCCGACCCAGGCCAGGACGGGCAGCTTCGCGTTCACCTCGCAGAGGACGATCTTGTCCTTCGACTGGAGCAGGCCGCCCGGCGTGTCGAGGATGATGACCGCGGCGTCGTAGCCATCCTTGGCCGCCTTCGACAGCTGGTGGCAGAGGTAGCCCTGGGTGACCGGGTTGATCTCGATTCCCTTGTCGAAGTGGATCGCCAGGACGCGCGGTGTGGCCGCGGCAGCCGGAGGGGCAAGGGCGAGGAGCGCTCCGGCGAGCAAAAGTGCCCGCAAGCAGGAGGTCTTCAACTCGTAAGGATTCTATCAGCGTCGGGTCTCCGCCCTTGAGGCCGACAGGCGCCTTCGGCACCCTGGAACCGCCGTCTCGCCCATGAAGCTGCTGCTCGTCGTCACCATCGGTCTGCTCGCCACGCCTGGCATCGCCCACGCGGAGGTGACCGTGACTGCGCGCGACGTGCCGTTGCATGGCCGCGCGCTTGCTTCGGTCGCCCCTCGCGCGTTCGACCTGGTCGGCCTGCACTGGCGCGGCTCAGGGTCGGTCGAGTTCCGCACCCGCGCGACAAACGGGCGCTGGCGCGCCTGGCGCGCTGCGGATCCCGAGGACGACGTGCCGGACGCGGGCTCCCCCGAGCGGCGCGCCACCGCGAGCTGGCGGCTGGGCAGCCCGTACTGGGTCGGGCCGTCGACTGCGATCGCGTATCGGCTCCTCGGGCGCGTGACGCGGCTGCGCGCCTACTTCGTCGACAGCCCTTCGGACGGCTTACCGCCGCGGCGGCTGTCGATCGCCGGCTCGCCGGCCATCATCTCGCGCGCCTCCTGGGGCGCCGACGAGAAGATCCGCCGTGGTGCGCCGTCCTACGCGCTGGCGCTCGGCTTCGCGGTCGTCCATCACACGGCCGGCTCGAACAAGTACACGGCCTCCCAGTCCGCCGCGATCGTGCGCGGGATCGAGGCGTACCACGTGAAGGCGAACGGCTGGAACGACATCGGCTACAACTTCCTCGTCGATCGCTACGGCCAGGTGTTCGAGGGACGGTTTGGCGGCGTCGACAAGAATGTGATCGGAGCGCACGCGGAGGGGTTCAACACCGGCTCCGTCGGTGTCGCCGTGCTCGGCACCTACGCGGACGCCGCCCCGTCGGTCGCCGCGCAGACGGCGCTCGCGAATCTGCTCGCGTGGCGGCTCGACCTGGCGCACGTCGATCCGCTCGGGACGGTGACGTGGCCGTCCGGAGGCAATCCGCGCTTCCTGCCCGGGACTCCGGTGTTCCTGCGCGCGATCTCGGGGCACCGTGACACAGGGTTCACGAGCTGCCCAGGGAGCGCGCTCTACGCGCGGCTGCGCGCGATCGCGGCGAAGGTGTCGACGATCGGCCTGCCGAAGCTGTACGCACCGGGGGCCGCGGGCGGCCTTGGCGGCCTCGTCAGCTTTCACGCGCGGCTGAGCGAGCCGAGGGCGTGGACGGTCACCGTCAGGGCGCCCGACGGCTCGGTCGTCGCCTCCGGCTCGGGGACGTCTGCCGACGTCGACTGGACGTGGGACGCCTCGACCGTGGCGCGGGCGCGCTATGCGTGGTCGATCTCAGCCGGGCCGGATGTGCGCCCGGCGACGGGATTCGTCGGCACCGCGCCGGTGGCGCTCGCACTCAGCAAGACGTCCGCGAAACCCGCCACGATCTCGCCGAACGGGGACGGCCAGCAGGACAAGGCGACGATCTCGTACACGCTGACCACGACGGCGACCGTGAGCGCCGTGCTCCGCTCGCCCGCCGGCGCTCAGCTCGCGACCCTGTTCAGCGAGCGCCGCGGCCCGGGCACGTGGACGTTCGCGTTCACGGCCGAGGGCGTCGCCGACGGCCGCTACGAGATCGTGATCACGGCGACCGACGGGAAGACGACGGTGACGAAGATCGTCCCGGTCCTCGTCGACCGCACCGTGGCCGACTGGGGCTTCACGCCGCCCGCGTTCTCGCCGAACGGCGACGGCCGGGAGGACACGGTCACGTTCGGTTACCAGCTCGCCCGCACGGCGTCGGTCCGGATCGACGTCAAGCAGAGCAAGCAGGTCGTCGCCCCGATCTTCGTCGGCACGCTGCCCGCGGGTCAGCAGTCGCTGACGTGGGACGGGATCGCGCCGGGCGGCCGCGGGCGACTGCCGGATGCCCGCTACGCGGCGGTGCTGACGGCGACGACCCCGCTCGGGACGACGGCGCATCCGCTCTGGCTGCGGGTCGACACGCGCCCGCCGGTTCTGGGGGCGGTCTCGTTCCGGCGGCTCACCTTCCGGATCAACGAGCCCGCACGCGTGACCGTGATCGCGGACGGCCGGCGGATCGTGCGCTCGATTCGACGGGCGAGCGTGTTCTCGCTCGGCCGGACGGCGCGCCGCGTCAGCGCCTCCGCCGAGGATCCGGCCGGGAACGTCAGCCGCCTGCTGCGATACCCGTGACCCAGGCGTCGTAGGCGCGCTCGAGCTCGAGCAGGATCTCTGCGAGGAGCCGGGCCCGGTCGACGACGCGTCCCGACTCGATCCGGAGGGACGTCGCCGGGGTCGGTGTGTCCGCCGGAAGGTCGGTAGCAGTCTGGTTCGCGTTCACCCCGATCCCGAGCACGACCCGGCCCTCGCTCGACTCGGCAAGGATCCCGGTCACCTTCTTCCCGGCCACGAGCAGGTCGTTCGGATGCTTGATCGTCGGCGCCAGTCCTGTCTCGGCGGCGATCGCCGCAGCGACCGCCTCTCCCGCGACGAGCGAGAGCTCCGGCAGGCGCCGTGCCGGCACGGGCGGCTCCAGGACCACCGAGACGAGCACGCCGGCGCGTGCAGGCGCGTGCCAGCTGCGCCCCAGCCGGCCGCGGCCCTCGGTCTGCTCCTCCGCGACCGCCGCAGCCCCTTCGCGATCGTCGGCGCGAAGCAGCCGCTGCGTCGACGCGGTCACCTCGGCGTAGCGGTACGGCAGCCCGAATCGCCCCCGCAGGAGCGGCTCGACAACCCCGGGGGCGAGGGAGTCGGGCACGGCCCTAGACTAGTTGGGCACATGGCCATCGCCCCGCCCTTCGGCCGCGCAGAGATCGAGCAGATCCTGCCCCACCGAGAGCCGTTCCTCCTCATCGACGAGGTCGTGGAGCTGACTCCGGGCGTCGGCGCCGTGGCGCGCAAGCACGTGCGCGAGGACGAGTGGTTCCTCGCGGGCCACTTCCCCGGCCGGCCGGTGATGCCCGGCGTCATGATTGTCGAGGCGCTCGCCCAGACCGGCGCAGTGGCGGTGCTGTCCGAGGAGGAGAACCGCGGCCGGATCGCCTTCTTCGGAGGGATCGACGACTGCCGCTTCAAGCGGATGGTCGAGCCCGGCGACACGCTCGACCTGCGCTGCGAGCTCGAGCGAGTGCGCGGACCGATCGGCCGCGGCAAGGCCGAGGCGCGGGTCGACGGTCAGCTGGCGTGCAAGGCGACGCTCACGTTCGCGGTGGATCGATCGTGATCGGGGCCGCCTCGGGGCCGCCCATCTCGATCACCGGCCTCGGCTGTCACGTGCCCGACCGCGTGCTGGGGAACGAGGAGCTCTCGACGCTCGTGGACACGTCCAACGAGTGGATCCTCGAGCGGACCGGGATCCGGGAGCGCCGGATCGCCGCCCCCGAGGAGGCCCTCACCGACCTCGCGCTGCCCGCGATCGAGAAGGCGCTCGCGCAGGCCCAGATCGACGCGGCGGACATCGACCTGCTCATCTGCGCGACGGTGACGCCGGACATGATGTTCCCGACCTCCAGCGCACTGCTGGCCGACACGATCGGCGCACCGCGCGCCGCGGCGTACGACTTGCTCGCCGGCTGCACCGGCTTCGTCTACGCGGTCGCGCAGGCGTACGGGATGATGGCCGCCGGCCTCTCGAAGTGCGCGCTCGTCGTGGGCGGTGACGTCCTCTCGCGCATCCTCGACTGGAGCGATCGCTCGACGCTCGTCCTCTTCGGCGACGGCGCGGGCGCGGTCGTGCTCGAACGGGTCGAGCGCGGGGGGTTCCTGGGCTTCGAGCTGGGCGCCGACGGAGGCGGCGGGATCCACCTCTCGCTCCCCGGCAGCGGCTCGCGGAGGGCCGAGGACGCGATCGGGAACGGCTATGTCCAGATGAACGGCCGGGAGGTGTTCAAGTTCGCGACGCGCGTCCTCGTGTCCTCGGCACAGGACCTCCTCGAGCACTGCGGCAAGACCGTCGACGACATTGACGTCTACATTCCCCACCAGGCGAACATGCGGATCATGAACCACGCACAGCAGAAGCTCGGCGTCCCGCGCGACCGGATGGTCGTGAACGTCGACCGCTACGGGAACACGTCGTCCGGCTCGATTCCGCTCGGCCTCGCCGACGCCCAGGCCGAGGGGCGCCTGACCGACGGGAAGCTCGTGCTGGTGACCGGGATGGGGGCCGGGCTGACGTGGGGCTCCGCGCTGCTCGAGTGGACGGAACCGAAGTCACTGTGAGCGCGTCCGGCGGCGGCAAGATCGCCTTCTGCTTCCCCGGCCAGGGGTCGCTCGAGGCCGGGATGGGGCGCGCGATCGCCGAGGCCGTGCCCGAGTCGATGGACGTGTTCCGGCGTGCGAGCGAGGCGTCGGGGCTCGACCTCGTGCGCCTGTGTTTCGAGGCGCCCGAGACGGAGCTCGTCGCCACTGAGGTGCAGCAGCCCGCGCTGGTCGCGACGAGCCTCGCCATCCTCGCGGCGGTGCGCAAGCGCGGGATCAAGCCGGACTTCGTCGTCGGGCACTCGGTCGGCGAGTTCGCCGCGATCGCCGCGGCGTCGATGGTGCGGCTCGAGGAAGCGATCGCGCTCGTGCGCGCCCGCGGACAGGCGATGGCGGAGGCGGCGCGGCGGCACCCCGGCTCGATGGCGGCGATCCTCGGGCTCGACGACGAGGCGGTCGAGAAGATCTGCAAGCGGATCCGCAACGTGTGGCTGGCGAACTACAACTGCCCCGGGCAGGTCGTCGTCTCGGGCAAGAACCAGGCCGTCGAGCGCGCCATCGGCGTCGCCGGCGAGATGGGGGCGCGGCGGGTCGTGAAGCTACGCGTCTCCGGCGCCTTCCACAGCCCCCTCGTGGCGCGCGCCGCAGTCCGGTTCCGGCCCACGCTCGAGCGCGCGCGCTTCTCCGAGCCGGTCTTCCCGTTCATGTCCACTGTCTCGGCGCGCGTCGAGACGGCACGGCGCACGGGCCCGCTCCTGCTCGAGCAGCTCACGGCGCCGGTCCGGTTCACCCAGGCAGCGCAGGAGTTGATCCGCGAGGGCGTCCAGACGTTCGTGGAGGTGGGGCCGGGAAACGTGCTGTCGGGGCTCGTCAAACGGATCGACCGCGACGTGAGGACGATGTCGGTCGACGGCCCTGCGGCGCTCGACCGGCTCGAGGAGACGCTCAGCGCTGGCTGAGACTTTCTGCTCGCTCGAGGGGAAGACGGCGCTGGTCACCGGCGGGTCCCGCGGGATCGGGCGCGCCATCGCTCTCGAGCTGTCACGTGCGGGCGCCGCGGTGACGATCGGCTACCGGTCCGGGAAGGACGAGGCCGAGGCGGTCGCGGCCGAGGCCGGCGCCACGGCCGTCAAGGCCGACGTCTCCGACCCCGCGGAAGCAAAAGGCCTCGTAGCGCAGGCCGGCGACCTCGACATCCTCGTCAACAACGCGGGCCTCACCCGCGACGGCCTGCTCGCCCGGATGCCGGACGACGACTGGCGCGAGGTGCTCGAGACGAACCTCTCGGGAACCTTCTACACGTGCCGTGCGGCGGCCCGCGGGATGATGAAGCGCCGGCAGGGCTCGATCGTCAACATCGCGAGCATCGTCGGCCTCCACGGCAACCCGGGCCAGACGAACTACTCCGCCTCGAAGGCCGGGATCATCGGCTTCACGAAGGCGCTCGCCCGCGAGCTCGGCGTCCGCGGCGTCCGTGCGAACGTCGTCGCGCCCGGGTACGTCGACACCCGTTTGACCGACGTGATCGCGGACGAGCTGAAGGAGGCAATGCTCACGTCGACGCCGCTCGGCCGGTTCGGCCGGCCGGAGGACGTCGCGGGGGCGGTACGGTTCCTGTGCTCCGACGACGCCTCGTTCATCACGGGCGAGGTGCTGCTCGTCGACGGCGGGTTGGGGATGTAGCGGATGAGCAACGGAATGAGCATGAACGGCAACGGGCGCAGGCGGGTCGTGATCACGGGCCTCGGCGCGGTGACGCCGCTCGGTAACGACGTCGAGACGACGTGGTCGAGCCTGCTCGCAGGCGAGTCCGGCGCGGGGCCGATCACCCACTTCGACCACGAGGAGTACGCCGTCCACTTCGCGTGCGAGCTCAAGGACTTCGACCCGTCGCAGTGGATCGACCGCAAGCGGACGCGGCGGATGGACCGCTTCGCGCAGATCATCCTCGCGGCGGCGCGCCAGGCCGAGTCGGACTCCGGCATCGAGATCGGCGGCGAGGCCGACCGCATCGGCGCGTCGGTGGCGACCGGGATCGGTGGCCTCCAGTCGTACCAGGACTGCTACGACACGCTGCTCAAGCGCGGTCCCGACCGCGTGAACCCCTTCGCGATTCCCTGCATCATCCCGAACATGGGCGCGGGGTGGGTGTCGATGGAGCTCGGCACCCGCGGGCCGCTCTCCTCGGAATGCACGGCGTGCGCGGCCTCGAACATGGCGATCGGCCAGGGGCTCGACGACATCCGGCTCGGCCGCGCGGACGTGATGTTCTGCGGCGGCACCGAGGCAGCCGTGAACGAGGTCGGCATCGCCGGCTTCGCCGCCATGCGCGCGCTGTCGCGTCGCAACGACGACCCGAAGCGCGCCAGCCGACCGTTCGACGCCGAGCGGGACGGCTTCGTCATGGGCGAGGCGGCTGCGATGGTCGTGCTCGAGGAGCTCGAGCACGCGCAGGCACGCGGCGCGAGGATCTACGCGGAGCTGTCCGGGTACGGCCTCTCGTCGGATGCGACCCACATCACCGAGCCGGACCCGACCGGCGAAAACCCCGCGCGTGCGATGAAGAACGCGTTCGCGGACGCCGGCATCGATCCGTCCGAGATCAACTACATCAACGCCCACGGAACGTCGACGCCGCTCGGCGACGCGAGCGAGACCCGCGTGATCAAGCTGGCCGTCGGTGAGGAGAACGCGCGCGGCATCCCGATCTCGTCGACGAAGGGCGCCACCGGGCACTGCCTCGGCGCAGCCGGCGCGGTCGAGGCGATGTTCTCCATCCTCTCGATCCGCGACGGGAAGGTCCCGCCGACGATCAACTACGAGGTCGAGGATCCGGAGTGCGACCTCGACTACATCCCGAACGAGTCGAGGGACGCGGATGTCCGGGTCGCCGTGTCGAACTCGTTCGGCTTCGGCGGGCACAACGCCTCGCTCGTGCTGAAGCGCTTCGAGGCCTAGCGCCATCTGTCCATTTCGGACGGTTGCGCCGAAGGTGTGCCGACGCGTCCACAAGGGTCTGTCCCTGGACACGGCCGGATGGGACGCGGCCGAACCGAATCGAGTGTGTGACGATCCGTCCACAGCGGAGTGGCGGCTAAGCTCGCCGGCGTGGGCGACCGGTGGGCGACGTTCGACTGCTACGGCACGTTGATCGACTGGAACGCGGGCATCCGCGGCGAGCTCGCGCGCGTGTTCGGCGAGGACCGAGCGGACGAGCTGCTCGAGCGCTACCACGAGGTCGAGCCGGAGATCCAGCGCGAGACGCCTTCGCTGCCGTATCGCGAGGTGCTCACGGAGGCGATGCGCCGGCTCGGAGCGCCGGCCGGCGAGGAGGGCGGGCTTGCCCGCTCGCTCCCGGACTGGCCTCCCTTCCCCGAGACGAAGGCGGCGTTGTCCGAAGCGCGCGACTCAGGCTGGATGCTCGGCATCCTCTCGAACACCGACCGCGACTTCCTCGACGCGTCGATCGAGCGGATCGGCGTCCCGATCGACCACACCGTCGTCGCCGGCGAGATCGGCTCGTACAAGCCCGCGCCCGCGCACTGGGAGCGCTTCTTCGCCGAGACGGGCGCCGATCGCGCCGGCCACGTGCACGTCGCGCAGAGCCACTTCCACGACGTCGTCCCCGCGACCGAGCTCGGGCTGCGCTCGATCTGGATCAACCGCCTGGGCGAGAGCGGCGACCCGCCCCCGACGCGCGAGCTGCCCGACCTGAACGGCCTGACGGAGACCCTGGATGAGCTCGTCCCTGCCTGACACCCTTACCGTCCGGCCGGCGAGCACGGACGACGCGGAGGCCGTCAACGAGCTGATGGTGGCGACCGACGTGGCCGTCCAGGGCTGGTCCGACGGTTCACCGGACGAGCTGCTCTCCTGGTGGCGCCGGAACGACCCCGTCGAGAACTCGTGGCTCGTCTCCGACGGCGGCGGTGTGATCGCCTACGGCGACTTCTTCGAGCACGGCGACTGGGCGGAGCTCGACGGCTACGTCCGTCCGGACCGGAAGGGGGAGGGGCTCGGCTCGTGGCTCGTCGCCCGCGCCGAGGAACGCGCACACGCCGTCGGCAAACGGCGCCTCCAGACCTGGTGCCTCGCCGCCGACGCCGACACGCTGCGGCTCTTCCAGCAGCACGGCTTCGCCGAGGCGAGGCGGTACTACCGGATGCTGATCGAGCTCGACCGGCCTCCGGAGGCGCCGGAGTGGCCGGGCGGCATGCGCGTGGCGACCTTCCGCGAGGAGGACGCCCGCGCCTACTACGACGCGATCGGCGAGGCGTTCGCGGAGGAGTGGAACTTCGTCCACGATCCGTTCGAGCACTGGCGCGAGCTCCGGCTCAGCGCGCCGGACTTCGATCCGACGCTGTGGTTCCTCGTCTGGGACGCCGACGAGGTGGCGGCCGTCCTGCGCGGCGAGCGTCGTGGCGAACAGGGGTTCGTCGGGGCGCTCGGTGTCCGCCGGCGCTGGCGGAAGCGCGGCCTTGGCCACGCGCTGCTGCGGCACGCCTTTGCGGACTGGTACCGGCGCGGTGTGACCACCGTCGCGCTCGGCGTCGACGCGGAGAACCCGACCGGCGCGACCCGGCTCTACGAGCGCGCCGGGATGCACGTCGCCTACGAGGCGATCGCATTCCAGAAGGACCTGTCGTGAGCCGCCTTCGGGCCAAGTGCCCCCACTGCCGGACCTTCACCGCCGTCTCGATCGGCCCCGACTACGAGTGCCACTCCTGCGGCACCGTCTTCCACTGCGGCCTCGTGCGCGTCCCCCAGGCCTGGGGCGAGGGCGGCGAGGCGATGGCGGAGGCCGCGTTCCTCGAGCTGCCCTACCCGGAAGTCGGCGTGATCGAGGCGGACACGCTGGAGGAGCAGAGCCTTGCGCTCGCCGCCGACCTGCCCGAGCGGCCGCTCGTGCTCGGCGGGGACTGCTGCTCCCACATCGGCGCCGTCGAGGGTCTCGCGGCGCGGCAGGACCGCCTCGCCGTGGTGTGGCTGGACGCCCACGGCGACCTGAACACCCCGGCGACGTCGCCGTCCGGGAACACCTGGGGAATGCCGCTGCGGATGATCCTCGACTCCGGCGCAGTCGTACCGGACGACGTCGCCCTGGTCGGGGCACGGGCGCTCGACCCGCCCGAGGAGGAGTACATCGCCGCGAGCGGGATCCACGCGGGCGCCGACGCTGTCGCCCGGGCGCTCGACGGCGTCGCGTGCGTCTACGTCGCGTTCGACGCCGACGTGCTCGAGCCGTCGGAGGCGGCCGTGTTCATGCCCGAGCCGGACGGTCTCTCGGTCGGCGAGGTCGAGGCCGTCCTCGCCGAGGTCGGCGGGCAGGCGAGCATCGTCGGCGCCGGCTTCACCGGCCTCAGCTTCGAGCCCACCAACGTCGAGCCGCTCACCCGTCTGGCCGCAGCGCTGGGCCTGTAGCTACGAGCGGCCGGACCTCTCTAAACTCGACACTTCATGTCCTCGCCGCGTATCGACGTCTCGATCGAGCATCGCGACGCGCCGGAGCCCCGGGACAAGCAGCACCCGAACACCTGCCCCCGCTGCGAGTCGCATTACCGCGACGACGAGCTCGACGCGGCGCTGTGGGTCTGCCCGCACTGCGGCCACCATTTCCCGATGAGCGCCGGGGCGCGGATCGCCGCGCTCGTCGACGAGGGCAGCTTCGCCGAGGAGGCGGCCGACGTCCGCTCGGAGGATCCGCTCACCTTCTACGACCTCCGTCCCTACGTGGAGCGGCTGGCCGAGGCCGAGCTGAAGACGGGTCTCGGCGAGGCGATGGTGATCGGCCAGGCGCGGATCGAGTCCTCGCCGTGCGAGCTCGCGGTGATGGATTTCGCGTTCATGGGCGGCTCGATGGGCAGCGCGGTCGGCGAGAAGTTCTCGCGTGCGTGCGACGCGGCCGCCGAGCGCGGCACACCGCTCGTCGCGGTCTCCGGCTCGGGCGGCGCGCGCATGCAGGAAGGGATCCTCGCCCTGATGCAGCTCCCGAAGACGGTGGCGGCGGTGGAGGATCTCAAGGACGCAGGCGGGGCGCTGATCAGCATCCTCACGCACCCGACGACCGGCGGCGTGCTCGCGAGCTTCGCCTCGCTCGGCGACGTGATCGTCGCGGAGCCCGGCGTGCTGATGTCCTTCGCCGGGCCGCGGGTCGTCCAGCAGACGACCCGGGAGAAGCTCCCCGACGACTTCGGCCTCGCCGAGCCGAACTACCGCTTCGGCCACCTGGATGCGATCGTCCCGCGACCGGAGCTGCGTCCCTTTGTTGCGCGACTGCTCCGCCTCTTCTCGACCGATGGCGACTGACCACGAGCTGAGGCTGCGCGAGCGCCTCGCGCGCCTGCGCAACGTCAGCCTGCTCGGCGGCGCGCGCCTCTCCGGCGAGCTCGAGAAGCTCCAGCACCAGCTCGAGCGGCTCGCGGAGGAGACGACCGACGAGGACATCTGGCGCTCGGTCGAGCTGGCCCGCCACCCCGACCGCCCGTACACGCTCGACTACGTGGAGCGGCTCATCGTGGACTGGGTCGAGCTCCACGGCGACCGCTCCCGCGCCGACGACCGCGCCGTGGTGGCCGGCATCGGCCGCTTCGACGGACGCACGATCGCGCTCGTCGGGCAGCAGAAGGGCCGCGACATCAAGGACCGGATCGACCGCAACTTCGCCTCGGCGCACCCTGAGGGCTATCGGAAGGCGATGCGCGTGATGGACCTCGCCATGCGCCACCGCTTCCCGTTGATCACGCTCGTCGACACCCCGGGCGCGTACCCGGGAGTGGCCGCGGAGCAGCACGGCCAGGGCGGCGCGATCGCAAGGTCGCACTCGCTCATGGCCAGGCTCGAGATCCCGGTCGTCTCGTGCATCATCGGCGAGGGCGGCTCCGGCGGCGCGAGTGCGCTCGCGTTCGGTGACCGCGTGCTGATGCAGGAGAACGCGATCTACTCCGTCATCTCGCCGGAGGGGTGTGCGGCGATCCTCTGGCGCGACGCCGGCGAGGCCCGCAAGGCCGCCGCCGCGTTCAAGCCGGACGCCCTTCACTGCCTCGAGCTCGGCGTCATCGACGGGATCGTCCCCGAGCCCGACGGCGGAGCGCACACAGACGTGGACGATGCGGCCAGGCTGTTGGGGGAAACGATGCTCGAGCACCTCGAAGAGCTCGAATCGGTCCCGTCCGACGAGCTCAAGCGCAGGCGCAGAGCCAGATTCCGGTCACTCGGCGTTTTCGCCTGAGTCAACTCCAGAAATCTGCGGTCGCACAGCAGGTTTACATAGATTTCACCTGAGTTGTGGCAGCGGTGAAATCCGGCTCTCCACACAATCCACAGGCTTATCCCCGGGTCTCTCTACGACTTCGGGCCGGAAATCCGGCCCGAAGAGTCGACCCCCCCGCTGGGTGGAGAAGCTTTTCGAAGGACAGTCATCCTTCTTTGAAACCAGTCTCTTGCCACGTTCGCTCGGATCCAAACACGGGTAGTGCAACAGCAGAGGCAGCGGAAGTGCACGCGGAAGCGCAAAGCTTCGTAGGTGGCCGAGCTCGAGGAGTACCGCCGGAAGCGCGACCCGAAGAAGACGCCCGAGCCGTTCACGGGCAAGACAGCAGGGCAAGGCGCCGATCTTCGTCGTGCAGCGCCACGACGCGCGGAGCCTCCACTACGACTTCCGGCTCGAGCGCGACGGGGCGCTCGCCAGCTGGGCCGTGCCGAAGGGCGTCCCGCTCGAGGCCGGGGAGCAGCACCTGGCCGTCCACGTCGAGGATCACCCGCTCGACTACGCGACGTTCGAGGGCGAGATCCCGAAGGGCGAGTACGGCGCCGGCACCGTCGAGATCTGGGACAACGGCACCTACGAGCTGCTGGAGGAGAAGCGGAACGGCGGCCTGACCGTCCGCCTGCACGGCAGGCGCCTGGCCGGCGTCTATGCGCTCGTCCCGGCGCATCTCAGCGGTGACGAGAAGAACTGGCTGATCCTGCGCAAGCGCGACGACGAGGAGGCGGCGAGCCTCCACGTCGGCACCTATGCGTCGATGCTCGCGACCATGGCCGAGGACGTCCCGCGCGGCGTCGGCTGGGCATTCGAGGTCAAGTGGGACGGCTACCGCGCGATCGCCCGGATCGCCGGCGGCGAGGCGACCCTGACGAGCCGGAACGGCAACGACCTGACCGCTCGCTTCCGCGGGGTTGCCCGCGAGCTCGAGAAGGCGGTGAAGACGCCGCACTGCGTCCTCGACGGCGAGGTGTGCGCGCTCGACGACTCCGGTCGCTCGAGCTTCTCGGCGATGCAGCAGGGGAAGCAGGGAACGCCGCTCGTCTACTACGCGTTCGACGTGCTCGAGGTCGAGGGCGAGTCGCTGGTCGACCTTCCGTTCGTCGAGCGGCGGAAGCGGCTCGAGGCGCTGCTCGACCGCCGGAATCGCACCGTGCGGCTCTCCGAGACGTTTGACGACGGCCGCGCCCTCTACACAGCGGCGAAGCAGCAAAAGCTCGAGGGGATCGTGGCGAAACGGCTCGATTCCCGGTACCTCCCGGGCCGCCGGACACGCGACTGGCTGAAGATCAAGACGCACGGCGAGCAGGAGTTCGTGATCGCCGGCTACACGAAGGGAACGGGCCGGCGTGCGTCGACCTTCGGCTCGCTCGTGCTCGCGTACCACCGCAGGAACGAGCTCGTGTACGCGGGCAACGTCGGGACGGGGTTCGGCAGCCGCGAGATCGAGAAGCTGCTCGACAAGCTGCGGCCGCTCAGGCGCTCGACTCCGCCGTTCAGCGAGGTCCCGAAGATGCCGAGGGTGCGGAAGAACGACGTCATCTGGGTCGAGCCGAAGCTCGTGTGCGTGGTCGAGTTCGCCGAATGGACGCACGACGGCCACCTGCGCGCGCCGTCCTACAAGGGCCTGCGGGACGACAAGCCGGCCGAGGACGTGCGCCGCGAGGAGCCCGTCGCGGATCGCGTCGTCCGAGGCGGCCGCGAGCTCAAGCTCTCGAACCTCGACAAGGTGTTCTTCCCCGTCGAGGGGATCACGAAGGGCGACCTGCTCGAGTACTACCGCGCCGTCGCGCCGGTGCTCGTCCCGCACCTGAAGGACCGGCCGTTCACGATGATCCGGCGACCCGACGGGATCGAGGGCGACCACTTCTTCCAGAAGGACGCGCCCAAGCACATGCCGGACTGGATCCCGAGGTACCGGGCGCTCGTGTCCACGCGCGAGAGCCCACGGCGGAAGAAGCCGGTCGAATTCGCGCTCGTCAACGACGAGCTGGGGCTGCTCTGGATGGTGAACATGGGCTGCATCGACATGAACGCGTGGTACTCGCGCGTCGACCGGCCGGAGCGGCCCGACTTCGTCCTCTTCGACCTCGACCCGTCACCCGACGTCGGCTTCGCCGAGACGGTGCAGGTCGCCCTGCTCGTCAAGCAGGCGCTCGACGCGTTCGGCCTCGTCGGCTTCCCGAAGACGTCCTCGGCCGAGGGGATGCACGTGCTCGTGCCGATCGAGCGCCGCTACACGTACGACGACACGCGGCAGTTCGCCGAGATCGTCGCCGGGGCGATCGCGCGGACGCACCGCGGCCTGGCAACGACCGAGTGGACGAGGTCGAAGCGGCGCGGCGTCCTGATCGACGCGAACCAGAACGGCGAGGGGAAGACGATCGCCTCGGTCTACTCGGTGCGGCCGCGACCCGGAGCGCCGGTGTCGACGCCGCTGCGGTGGGACGAGGTCGACGAGAAGCTCGATCCGCTCTCGTTCACGATGGACGCCGTCCTCGACCGGGTGCGCCGGCACGGGGATCTGTTCGAGGGCGTGCTGACGACGAAGCAGCGGCTGACCGAGGCCCTGAAGGCCCTCGCCTAGCCGGCGGCCACGGCGAGCTGCAGCACGGGCATCGCCTGGGGCGGCTCCTCGCGCTCCAGCACCGCCTCGAGAGCGGCGACACAGCGGGCGTCGAAGGCGCTGCCGACCTCGTCGCGCAGGAGCGCCATCGCCTCGTCGTGCGCCCACGCAGGGCGGTAGACGCGGCGTGACACGAGCGCGTCGTAGACGTCGCAGACGGTGAGGATCCGGGTGTCGAGGCTCAGCTCGCACTCCTCGAGCCCGCGGGGATAGCCCTTGCCGTCGAGCCGCTCGTGGTGGTTGTGCACGAGCTCGTGCACCGCGGGGGAGAAGCCACCGAGCTCGCGGAGGAGCTTCAGGCCCCACTCCGGATGCTTCTTGATGACGGCGAACTCCTCGTCGTCCAGGCCGGACGGCTTCTTCAGGATCCGCGCCGGGACGGAGAGCTTCCCGATGTCGTGCAGGAGGCCGCCGATCGCGAGCGCGCGCAGCCGGCCCGGCGTCAGGCCCAGCTCCTCGCCGACCTGGACAGCACGCAGCGCGACACGGCGCGTGTGCTCCTCGGTCGACTCGTCCTTCGCGTGCAGCCGCAGCGTCAGTGCGCGCACGCGCGCGCCGAGGAACGCTTCCTCCTCGGCGACGAGGTCGGCCCCCCGGAGGTGGCCGACGAGCGGCAGCGACTGCGCCCTGCGTCCGAGGTCGGCAGCGACGGCCGTTCCGACGATGACGATCCCGGCGAGCTCGAATCCGTGGCCGAGCCACCAGCCGAGGTCGGTGTAGTCGAGGAGCAGGGCCGCGGGTAGCGCGGCGGTCAGCCACGCGACGCCGACGACGACGGCGAGGTCGGCGGCGCGTCGAGTCAGGAGGTAGGTCTTGAGCGCCCGTAGGACGAGGACGGCGTAGAAGGCGACGCCGACGAAGAGCGCGGCGAAGGCGGGCGGGCTGGCCGGCTCGGGCACCGACGGCACCAGGCTGGGTACCGCCATCCCGAGCACGCCGAGCGCGACCACGGCCGCTGTGGAGACGACCTGGAGCACGAGCAGCGGGCGGATTCCGCGCGGCCGACGAAGCGCCGGCAGCGCCGAGAGCGCGAGCACCGCGCCACCCACTGGCAGCGTGGCCGCGCCGGTGAGGGCGATGACGCCGTTCGGGCCGATGAGCACGCCGGGCGTCGCGAGACCGTGGATCGCCAGCAGCGCCGCCATGACGGTGAAGGCGGTCCCGACGAGGACAACGCGGCCGTCGTTCCGGCGGACGCCGACGAGCGTGAGGGCGAATGCCGCAAGCGCCGCGGCCAGCGCGGTGACCCCGACGCCGACGAAGTGGACGTCGCTGCCGAAGTGGGCTGCGTCGTGGCCGAGAAAGTGGAGGCTCGCGCCCGGCACCACGGCGCCGGCACCTACGAGCGTCGCGAGCGGGACCAGCCGGTCGCGGAAAAGGAGCCGCATTCGACTGGTGATCGGCCGTTCGGCGCGGTCCGGCGAGGGCCGAGTGGCCTAACTCGAACGGGTGAGGGCCGGGTCACTCGAGGCGGTCCGGGTGGCCGAGCATCCCCAGCTCGGCGATGTCGCGGCGAAAGAACAGTGCGGTCGTCCAGTCGGTGACGACGCGCAGCTTCCGGCGCAGGAGCGGCAGCTGGTAGAGGTGGTACGTCCGCGTGACCCACCAGCCGGGGAAGCCCCGGAGCCGGGCGCCGGGCACCTGCGCGATCCCCCGGTAGCGCCCCAGCGTGGCGACCTGGCCGAGCATCCGGTAGCGGTACGGCGCCGGCTCGCCGCGCAGGTTCTTCACGAGCCGCCGCGCCTGGCGAAGGGCGTGCTGGCACGTGGGTGGGTCGAACGTCCCCGGCGTCGCCTGGTTCGGGACCTGGGCGCCGTCGCCGAGAGCCCAGACGTGCGGTCTGCCGTCGACACGCAGGGTTTCGTCGACGACGATCCGGCCGCGCTCGTCGAGGGGCAGGCCGAAGCGCTCGTTCAACGGGTTCGCGCGCACGCCTGCGGTCCAGACGACGGTGTTCGTCAGGATCCGGTCTCCGTCCGAGAGGAGTGCCGCGTGCGGCTCGATCGCTTGCAACGTCGTCTCGACGCGGATGTCGACGCCGCGACGCTCGAGCTCGCGGGCTGCGTAGTCGCCGAGCTTGTGCGGGATCTCGGGCAAGATCCGCCGCGCGGCGTCCACGAGCACCCAGCGGTGCGGCGCATCGCGCAGCTCCGGGTAGTACCGCAGGGCGTCGCGCACGAGGTCGGCGAGCTCCGCGAGCGCCTCGACGCCCGCATAGCCCGCGCCGACGAAGACGAACGTCAGCTCGCGGGTCCGATGCGTCGGGTTCGGCGCCGCGGCCGCCGCCTCGAGCCGCCGCAGGACGTGGTTGCGCAGGTGGATCGCGTCGGCCAGCGACTTGAAGCCGAGCGCGTGCTCGGCGAGGCCGGGGATCGGCAGCGTCCGTGCCACCGCTCCGAGCGCGACGACGAGCTCGGTGTACCTGACCGTCACGAGCCCGTCCTCGGTCGCGACCCGGACCCGCTGCCGCTCGGTGTCCAGCGCTTCGGCCCGGCCGAGGAGGAGCTCGGCGTGCGGACACATCATGCGGAGCGGCACGACCACGTGGCGTGGCTCCAGCGTCCCCGAGGCCGCCTCGGGGAGCATGGGCGTGTAGAGCATGAAGTTCTCCGGCGAGACGATCGTGGCGCCGTGCTTGCCGAGCAGGCGGGCGACGTAGCTGCCGGCGAAGCCGCCGCCGAGCACGAGCGTCCCGCCACGTGCGTCTCGATCCACGGCCCCTATCCTGCCGGGCCGGCGGCTATGCGACTTCGGCGAGCCGTCGCTCCAGGTGGCGGCGCTCGGGCTCCCGCTCGACGAGCGCGAGCGCCTCCCGGTACGCGGCGGCCGCCTCGTCGCGGCGGTCGAGGCGACGCAGGAGCTCGGCCCGCGCCGAGTGGAAGAGGTAGTAGCGGTCGAGCGGCAGTCCGTCCATCAACTCGAGCCCGCTCTCCGGGCCTTCCGCCATCGCGACGGCGACGGCGCGGTTGAGCTCCACGACCGGCGACGGCGTGTGGCGCTGCAGCTCCGCGTAGAGGAGCGCGATCTGCGGCCAGTCGGTCTCCGGCTCCGTGTGGAGGGCGGCGATCGCCGCCTGCAGCTGGTACGGGCCCGGGCGCCGGAGGGCGAGAGCGCGGTCGAGCGCCGTCTTGCCGGCCTCGATCTCGTCGGCGTCCCAGAGGCTCCGGTCCTGGTCCTCGAGCAGGACGATGCTGCCGTTGGCGACGCGCGCCTCGCGGCGGGAGTCCTGTAGGAGCATCAGCGCCTCGAGCCCGTGCGCCTCGGCCTCGTCCGGCATGAGCCGCGTGACGACGCGTGTCAGCCGGATCGCCTCGGCGCAGAGGTCAGGCCGGACCGGTGGGCCGTAGCCGTCGTTGAAGATCAGGTAGAGCGTCGCCAGCACGGCCCGCAGGCGTTCCGGCAGGAGATGGTCGGGCGGCACCCGGAACGGGATCCCGGCGTCGCGGATCTTCCGTTTCGCCCGCACGAGCCGCTGCGCCATCGTCGGCTCGGGCACGAGGAACGCGCGCGCGATCTCGGGCGTCGTCAGGCCGCCGAGCGTTCGCAGGGTGAGCGCGACCTGGGCGTCGAGCGCGAGCGCGGGGTGGCAGCACGTGAACATCAGGCTCAGCCGCTCGTCGGGGATGGTCGACACGTCCTCCTCCTCGTCCTCCGGGAGCTGCGCCGCCCGGGCCAGCAGCTCCGTCTTGCGCTCGAGCGTCCGGTCGCGCCGGATCCGGTCGATCGCACGGTTCCGGGCCGTGGTGAGGATCCAGGCGGCCGGATTCGAGGGCTCGCCGTCCTCCGGCCACCGCGCCGCGGCCGTGGCGAATGCCTCCTGGAGCGCGTCCTCGGCGAGGTCGAGGTCGCGGAGGACGCCCGTCAGAATCGCGAGCGAGCGCCCCCACTCCTGGCGAAACAGGGCCTCGACCGTCACGACTGGACGAACGGACGGATCTCCACCGATCCCTTCGTCGCGACGGGGACGCGCTGCGCCAGCTCGATCGCCTGGTCGAGGTTCTCGCAGTCGATCACGAAGTAGCCGCCGAGCACCTCCTTGGTCTCGGTGTAGGGGCCGTCGGTGACGACCGTGTCGTCGTCACGCACGCGTACGACCCGTGCCTTCGCCGGGTCCTCCAGCTCGAGCCCGTGTACGTCGAGCCCTTGCTCGGCGATCCAGCCGAACAGCTCGTTCCAGCGCGGGATCTCCGCCTCTCGGAGCTTCCGGGCTTCCTCCGGAGAGAGCTTGCGCCAGGTGTCCCACTCTCGGATGTCGTTGTTGAGGAGCAGGAGGTACTTCACGGCGCCGCCTCCAGCGACTCGGCTCGCAGCTCGACAGCTCCGGTTGCGGCCGCCGGGATTCCGGCAACGAGCTCTGCTGCCTCGTCGAGTGAGTCGACCTCGAGGAGGTAGAAGCCGCCGAGGGGCTCGTTCGTCTCGGCGGACGGGCCGTCCGCCAGCAGCAGCTCGCCGTCGCGGACCCGGACGGTCGTCGCCGTGCGCGTCGGCGCCAGCTCGGCGCCGCCGGCGACCTTCGATCCCGCTCGTTCGCCGAACTCGCGGTAGCGCGCGTACGTGGCCTGGCGCTCCTCATCTCGGAGCGAGTCCCAGGCGTCCTCGTCGTCGTAGATGAGGGCGAGCACCTTCATGCCTGGACCTCGGCCTCCCGCATCATGATCGGGCGTACCTCGATCTTCCCGAACCGCGCCGACGGGATCTTGGCTGCCCACTCGATCGCTTCCTCCTGCGAGTCGACGTCGATCAGGTAGAAGCCGCCGAGCTGCTCCTTCGTCTCCGCGAAGGGCCCGTCGGTGATCAGCGTCTCGCCGTCCTGCACCTGGACGGTGACGGCCGTCGAGGTCGCCTGCAGCTCGGACGCCGTGATGTACGCGCCGCTCTCGCGCAGCTCGTTCGTATAGGCGAAGTACTCCTGCATGAACCCGTCCCGCTCGTCCTCGGAGAGGCGGCCCCAGTCGGCCTCTACGTCGTGGATCAGCAGCAGGTACTGCATGTCGGCTCCTTTCGTCAATGTCGAGAGTACGACGAACGGGCATGGCCGAAATCGACACGCTTCCGAAGATACGTGCAGGTCTCCGTGACCTCCCGGGGAGTCCCCTCGTCTCCCCACGCCTGGTAGGAGATGGTGAACGGCTCCAGTCCGGCGTCGACGTAGCCGAGCCGCTCGTAGAAGCCGCGTGCGCCGTGGTTCTCGAATGCGACAGCAAGACCGAGCCACTCGGCTTCGCGGGCCTGGGCGTGCACCTCCGCGGCGTCCATGAGCAGCGTGCCGAGCCCCTGGCGCCGGCAGCGCTTCGTCACGCCGACGTCACGCACGTCCGGGTGGTCGGCGCGCCCGGTCCAGCTGAGGAAAGCATGGCCGACAGGCTGCTCGCCGACCCAGGCGAAGAGGTAGACGCCGTCGCCGCATTCCTGTGCGGCGAGGCGGTCCTCGTGGATGACAGGGCCGCGCGGCAGCGCCTCCCGGACGAGCGGCAGCTCGGTGGACGCGAGCGGCCGGATCGCGGGGAGCTCCTTCACCCGGTAGAGCAGCGTGTCGTCGACGGCGAAGGGCTCGCCGCGGATCGTGATCGTTCCCTGGACGCGCTCCGGCTCGATGCCGGCGTCGCCGTAGCCGACCCGGTCGTACAGCCGCCGGGCCGTGTCGTTCGCGATGCCGACGCTGAGACTGATCCGAGCGTGGCCGCGCCGGACGGCCTCGCGCTCGGCGTACCGCGAGAGCGCGGTCGCCACCCCTTTTCGACGGAATCGCGGCTCGACGAACACGTCCTGGATCTCCGGGACGCCGAGCTTCGTCTCCGTCCACGCGACGTGTGCGTGCCCGACGGGGTCCTCGCCGAGCCAGGCGACGAGGTACGTCTGTGCGCCCTCGAGGCGATGGAGCGGCAGGCGCGCATCGACCCGCTCCACCTCCTCGGTCGTCAGCTCGCGGACGTCGATGCCGCCACCATCCGCCGCAGCAGCGTCAGCGCTCCGGCCTTGTCGAGCATTTCGTTGAGGTTGCCGCACTTCGGGCTCTGCACGCAGGACGGGCAGCCGTCGGCGCACGGGCAGCCCTCCAGCATCCGGCTGGTGTCGGCGACCCAGCCCTCGAAGGCGTCGAACCCGCGCTCGGTGATGCCGACGCCGCCCGGGTGCCCGTCGTAGATGAACACCGTCGGGCGGCCGGTCTGGAAGTGGATGTTGGTCGAGAGGCCGCCGATATCCCAGCGGTCGCACATCGCCCAGAGCGGCAGCAGCGCGATCATCGAGTGCTCGGCTGCGTGGAGCGTCCCGAGCAGCGTCGGCATCTCCGAGAGCCCGTCCAGCTGCTCCGGGTCCGGCAGGTACCAGATCGCCTCCGTCTCGAAGCTCGTCTCCGGGAGATCGAGCGCCACGATCTCGAGCGTCGCCTGGTCGCGGACGGACAGCTTCTTGTAGGCCACGACCTGCTCCGTGACGGAGATGCGCCCGAACGCGAGGTCGAGCCCGCATCGCCGCTCGACCCGCAGCGCGTCCTCGATCGCGGTGGCCGTCTCCTTCTTCGCCTGCGTGTAGTAGTCGCCGCCGTACGGCGTCACCACCGCCGTCCGGGCCTGTAGGTCGAGCTCGTGGACGAGATAGCTCTCGCCGAGGTGGAGGTAGACCGCGCCCTCGTGGACGGTGGAGTAGGCGCGCTCGCGCTCGACGAGGCCGAGGATCGTCCCGGTCTGCGCCTCGACGACCGAGAACGAGTCCGGGCTCGACGACCGCAGTGTCACCTGCCCCGCCGGGTAGTCGCGTCCGGCCCACACGTAGCCCGTCTTCGTGAGCTTGAGGTCGGGGATCAGCGCCGCGCGCTCGAGCGCCTCGTCGCCGAGGGTCTCGCGGTCGGCGTCGTCGACCGGCGCCTCG
The DNA here is from genome assembly GCA_963817105.1 of uncultured Actinomycetes bacterium. Lineage (GTDB taxonomy): Bacteria > Actinomycetota > Thermoleophilia > Gaiellales > Gaiellaceae > 3-1-20CM-4-69-9. The sequence continues at coordinate 271,004 of CAWFNA010000008.1, read as the reverse complement.
AACGCGGCGGCGCGGACGTGGCCGTCGAGGACGCGCGGGTTCGTGTGGTCGAGGATCGCCGCCTCGACGCTCCGTCCGAGCAGCGTCTCCGGCTCCCGCATGAAGTACTGGTCGAGTGCGTCCTCGCTCGCGACGAGGACGGCGAGCCCATGTTCCCGGCGGCCGGCGCGGCCCCACTGCTGGCGTAGCGACGAGACCGTCCCGGGGAAGCCGACGGAGATCGCGCAGTCGAGCAGGCCGATGTCGATCCCGAGCTCGAGCGCGTCGGTCGCCGACACGCCCAGGAGCTCGCCCTCGACGAGCCGGCGCTCGATCTCGCGGCGCTGTGCGGGCGTGTAGCCGGCGCGGTACGGGGCGAGGCGCTTCGCGGTCTCGGCGTCGACGCGCTGCGCGGTGAAGCGGTGGATCAGCTCGGCGGCCTTGCGGCTCTTAGCGAAACAGATGGTGCGCAGCTCACGGGACACGAGCCCGGCCAGCAGCCGCGACGCCTCCCCGAGCGCGCTCGCGCGCAAGCCGAGCTCCGCGTCGAGCAGCTCGGGGTTCCAGAGGGCGATCGTGCGCTCGGCCCGAGGCGCGGCGTCCAGGTCGACCGTCACCGCGTCGACCCCCGCGAGCGCCGTCGCGAGCTCGCCGGGATTGGCGATCGTGGCCGTGGCGAGCAGGAACTGGGGATCGGCCCCGTAGACGCGGGCGAGGCGGCGTAGCCGCCGCAGGACGTTGCCGACATGGGAGCCGAAGACGCCGCGATAGACGTGCGCCTCGTCGACGACGACGTACCGGAGGTTGTGGAGCACGTCCGCCCACCGGTCGTGATGGGGGAGGACGCCGAGGTGGAGCATGTCCGGGTTGGTCAGGATGACGTTCGCCCACTTCCGGATCTGCCAGCGCCGCTCGCCCGGCGTGTCGCCGTCGTAGATCCCGGCGCGCACGTTCGGGGCTTTTAGCTCGCCGAGCGCCCGCGCCTGGTCCTGCGCCAGCGCCTTGGTGGGATAGAGGTAGAGCGCGCGGGTCTTCGGCTCGCGGGCGATCGCGTCGAGCACGGGCAGGTTGAACGCGAGGCTCTTCCCGGACGCGGTGCCGGTGGTGATGACGACGTGCTCCCCGCGTGCGGCCGCGTCCCAGGCGCGGCGCTGGTGGAGGTAGAGCTCGGAGAACGGCAGGGCGGCGGCGAGCTTCGGGTGGAGCTCGTCGGGGAGAGGCGCCGTCCGAGGTTCGGCGGCCGGGACGTTAGAGAGGTACGCCAGCTCCTCGCCCTCGAGCAGGTCGTCCCAGATCGCGGCGGCGGTCGCCATGCCGCTATTGAAGCCGAGGTGGGCCGGGACTACCTGGGCTTGAAGCCCGAGCAGACGAGGTTCATCGCCTCGATCTGCCCGTCGGCGGCCGCCTTGACGTACGCGTGCTGCTCCACGATCACCGGGCCGTCCTCGTCGCCCGACACGCGGTAGCGCAGGTGAGCGAGGTCGTGGAACTCGTCGATGCCGGACTCGACGACCTCGAGCTCCAGGACGTCGCCGAACCAGAGCCGCAAGCGGGCGGCGATCGCCTCGGGGCCGTCGTCCTCGCGCAACCCGCTCGGGACGAGCGCCTGCAGCTTCCCCGTCTCGGCGAAGCAGGCGCCGATCTGGTCGAAGTCACCGTCGGCGAGCGCGTCGAGGAAGCGCTGCGCTGCGACTGCCGCCGCTGACGTCGCTGTCGCCACGCCACGACGCTAGCATGGTCGCACCGGGGTGCCCAGCTGGGCTGAGATCACACCCGTCGAACCTGATCCGGTTCGTACCGGCGAAGGGAGCGAGTTGGTTCCACGTTGTCTCACCATCGCTACGTCCGACTCGGGCGGCGGAGCGGGGATCCAGGCGGATCTGAAGGCGTTCGCGGCGGCCGGCTGCCACGGGATGTCCGCGCTCGTCGCGCTGACCGCGCAGAGCACGATCGCGGTCACGCACGTGCACACGCTCCCGCCGGAGTTCGTCCGCGCGCAGCTCGACGCGGTCTTCGACGACATCGGCGTCGACGCCGCGAAGACCGGGATGCTGTTCTCGAGCGAGCTGATCGCGGTCGTCGCGGACTACCTCGCCGGGCACCGCGTCCCGCTCGTCGTCGATCCGGTGATGGTTGCCAGCTCCGGGGCCACGCTCCTGCAGGACGACGCCGTGGAGACGCTCGTCTCGCGGCTCTTCCCGCTCGCGACGGTGGTGACGCCGAACCTGCACGAGGCAGAGGCACTCGTGGGCGGCGGCTCGCGGCGCGAGCTGGCGGAGCGGATCCACGCGCTCGGCGCGTCCGCGGTCGTCGTGACGGGTGGTCACGGAGACGAGGCCGTCGACCACCTCTTCGACGGCGATCGCCACCTGGAGATCCCGGTGGAGCGGTACGACGTCGCCGCGACGCACGGCGCCGGCTGCACGCACTCCGCGACGCTGGCGGCACTGCTCGGACGCGGGCTCTCCCTCGAGGAGGCCGCACGCGGCGCCGCCCGCTCCGCCTCTGCGGCCGTCCGGAACGGGCTCGCCGAGCTCGGCGCCGGCGAAGGCCCGGTCGACGTCCTCAACGTGAAAGGAGCCGTGTGAGCATCTCTCCCGGGACGACTCTGCGCGTCCTTCGCGAGCGCAGGCCGCTCGTGCACCAGATCACCAACTACGTCGTGATGAACGAGACGGCGAACGCGACGCTCGCGCTCGGCGCGCTGCCGGTGATGGCGCACGCGCGCGAGGAGGTCGAGGAGATGGTCGGTCTCGCGGGCGCGCTCGTGCTCAACATCGGCACGCTCTCGCCGCACTGGGTCGAGGCGATGCTCGCGGCGGGGAAGGGCGCGAACGCGAGGGGCGTCCCGGTCGTGCTCGACCCGGTCGGCGCCGGCGCGACGTCCTACCGCACCGAGACGGCGAAGCGGATCCTCGCCGAGGTCGAGGTGACCGTTCTGCGCGGCAATGCCGGCGAGGTCGCGACCCTGGTCGGCGTCGACGCGGAGGTGCGCGGCGTCGAGTCGATCGGCGCGGGCGGCGATCCAGCAGAGCTGGCCCGGGCGGCGGGGAAGTCCCTGGGCGTCGTCGCGTCGGTCACCGGCCCGGTCGACCACGTCTCCGACGGCGAGACGGCGCTGGCGGTCGCAAACGGGCACGAGCTCCTGGGGAGGGTGACCGGCACCGGCTGCATGTCCAGTGCCCTGACCGGCTGTTTTCTCGCCGCCAAGCCGGACGCGCCGGTCGAGGCCGCTGCCGAGGCGCTCGCGGCCTTCGGCGTCGCCGGGGAGGAGGCGGCGCGCGACGCGAAGGGGCCCGGCTCGTTCCACGTCAACCTCTACGACGCGCTGGCCGCGCTCGACCCGGAGACGCTGGACGGGAAGGCGTCTGTCACCGAGATCCAGGCCCGCATCGACGTGGCCTCTCCAGGTAACCAGGACGCGTAGCGTTGAGATTGCACGCGCTTGTCGAGGACCTGGGCGTGGCGCAGGCCGCCGTCGAGGGCGGGGCGACGGTGATCCAGTGGCGGCTGAAGGGAGTGCCGACTCTCGAGGTGGTCGAACGTGGGCGCTCGACTCGCAGCCTGTGCGCGCGCAACGGGGTCGCCTTCGTCGTCAACGACGACGTCGAGGCGGCGCTGATGCTCGGGGCCGAGGGCGTCCACATCGGCCGCTCGGACGAGGGCGCAGAGCGGGCGAAGGAGCACGCGCTGATCCTCGGGCTCTCGGCGTCGAGCCTCGATGAGGCGCGCGGGGTCGCGGAGCTCGCCGACTACATCGGGGTCGGGCCGGTGTGGGCGACGCCGTCGAAGCCCGACGCCGATCCGCCGCTCGGGCTCGACGGGCTGCGGGAGATCTGCGCGGCGGTCGCCGTCCCCGTGGTCGCGATCGGCGGCGTCGACGCGTCGAACGCCGCGGCGTGCATCGAGGCCGGTGCCGCCGGCGTGGCCGTCATTCGCGCCGCCCAGGACGCCGCCGACCTCCGGGCCGCGATCGATGCGGCTCTCTGACGTCGGCGAGCTGGGGCTGCTCGCGGAGCTCGAGCGGCGCGGGCTCGCCCGGGCGATCGCGGACGACGCCGCCCAGATCGGCGGCCTCGTCGTCACGCAGGACGCGCTCGTCGAGGGCGTCCACTTCCGGCTGGAGTCGATCTCGTGGCGTGACCTCGGCTGGCGCGCCGCCGCCGTCAACCTCAGCGACCTCGCCGCCTCCGGAGCGACGCCGGAGGGGCTGATCGTCACGCTCGCGGCTCCGGGCCCGACGCTGGTCGACGACGTGCTCGAGCTGTACGAGGGGATCGCCGAGACCGGCGTTCCCGTCGTCGGCGGCGACACGACGGCGGCGCCGCAGCTCGTCCTCAGCATCACGGCCCTGGGGCGGGCGGAACGCGTCCCCGGCCGCTCGGGCGCCCGTTCCGGCGACCTGCTCGTCGTGACCGGTCCGCTCGGAGGCGCGGGTGCCGCCTTCCGCGCGGGCGGCTTCCTCCGACCACCGCTGCGCCTGGCCGAGGGGCGGGAGCTGGCGCGGCACGCTCACGCGCTGCTGGACGTCTCCGACGGCATCGCCGTCGACGCAGGCCACCTCGCCCGCCGCTCCGGCTGCCGCGTGGTGGTGGAGCTGGAGCGCATCCCGCTCGCGGACGGCGCGGATCTCGACGACCTCGCCTTCGGGGAGGACTACGAGCTGCTCGCCGCGGTCGAGGATCCCGGGCCGTTCGCCGTCATCGGCCGCTGTGAGGACGGCGAGGGCGTGGAGCTTCTCCTGGACGGCGAGCCGCGTCGGCTCGGCGGCTGGGAGCATTTCGCCTGACTACAGCCAGGGCTGGAGCGCGCGTTCGTAGTGCTTGCGCGGTCGTGCGCCGACGAGCGTGTCGCGCGGCTCCCCGTCCTCGAACACGATCGCGGTGGGGAGCGACAGGACGCCGCAGCGCGACGCGACGACGGGGTTCTCGTCCACGTTCACCTTCGCGAACTCGACCTTGCCCTCCAGCTCCCCGGCGAGCTGCTCCAGGATCGGCTCGATCTTCCGGCAGGGCCCGCACCACGGCGCCCAGAAGTCGAGCACGACGGGAACGTCCGCCTGCAGGACGTCGCGCTCGAACGTCGCGTCCGTGACCTCGAACATGCACCCAGCCTAGCCGGACGCCCCGTGGAGAAATCGTCACACTCTTGCCCCAACTGGGCCGTGTCTCGAACGGCCGCGTCCAGGGACAGTCCCTTGACGTGGCCGGAATGGACGGTTGTGGAGCGAAGGTCACACTGCTGACCCGAAGGCCACGTCAGAAGCGGCCACGGAAGGCTGCGAGGCGGAGCGCCGGCACCTTCCAGACCGCCTCGGCCACGATCGCGTGCGTCATCTTGGAGCCGCCCTCTTCACGGTCGACGAAGTGGATCGGCAGCTCCTGGACGCGGAACCCCGCGCGCAGGGTGCGGAACGTCGTCTCGATCTGGAAGGCGTAGCCCTTGCTGTCGATCGCGTCCAGGTCGATCGTCTCGAGCACCCGGCGGCGGTAGCACTTGAACCCGCCCGTGAGGTCACGGACGCCGACGCCGAGCAGGAGGCGCGCGTACAGCGACCCACCGGCCGAAACGAAGCGGCGGACGAAGCCCCAGTTCCCGATCGAGCCTCCTGGCACGTAGCGCGAGCCGATCACGAGGTCGACGCCGGCTTCGGCTGCGGCGACCAGCCGCGGCACGTCGTCGGGGGAGTGGGAGAAGTCGCAGTCCATCTCCAGCACCAGCTCGGCGCCGTCCGCCAGCGCGCGCCGGAAACCGGCGATGTAGGCGGGGCCCAGGCCCTCCTTCCGAGGTCGATGGAGGACATCGACGTAGCCGAGCTCGTGCGCGAGCCGGTCGGCGATCTCGCCCGTCCCGTCGGGGGAGCTGTCGTCGACGACGAGGACGCGGACGCCCTTGTCGCCGAGGGCGCGCAGCATCGGCTCGATGTTCTCGCGCTCGTTGTAGGTGGGTAGGCAGACGGTCGCTCGCACGCGCGTATATTCGTGACGTGGCGAAGGCGCTGCCCCGGAATGCGGACGTCGCGGAGCAGCTGGAGCTGCTGTCCGACCTGCTGGAGCTCGAGGGGGCCGCCTCTTTCCGCATCGTCGCGTACCGCCGTGCGGCGCAGCGGATCCGCGAGACGGCGGGCTCGGTGGCCGAGCTTGCGCTTGCCGGACGCGCCAAGGAGCTGTCCGGGATCGGCAAGACGATCGAGGAGAAGATCGTCCAGGTGGTCGAGGACGGCGAGATGCACGCGCTCACGAAGCGCAAGGGGATCGTGCCGCCGGACGTCGTCCTGTTCATGCACATTCCCGGCCTCGGCCCGAAGACGGCCGCCCGGATCTGGAAGGAGCTCGGCGTCACCACGATCGACGAGCTGAAGCGCGCGGCCGAGGCCGAGCAGATCCGCACGCTCTCCGGCCTCGGCGCCAAGTCGGAGGAGCGGATCCTGAAGGCGCTCGCGGAGAAGAAGCAGGAGCCGTCCGACCGGCGGCTGCTCGGGGACGGCCTCCCGGCTCTCCTCACGGCCGTCTCTGTGCTGCGCGAGCATCCCGCGGCAGTGGAGGTGAGCGAGGCCGGCAGCGCCCGCCGCAGGCGGGAGACGTTCCGCGACCTCGACATCATCGCCACTGCGACCGACCCGGACGCCCTGATCGACTCCTTCACAAAGCTGAAGTGGGTCGTCGAGGTCGTCGCGAAGGGCCCGAGCAAGGCGACGGTGCTCTCCAACGAGGGCCTCCGCTTCGACCTGCGCGTCGTCCCGCCGGAGTCGTACGGCAACCTGCTCCAGCACTTCACCGGCTCGAAGGACCACAACGTCGCCCTGCGCGAGCGCGCGGTGAAGGACGGCTATTCCGTCTCCGAGTACTCGATCACGGTCGTCGAGAGCGGCAAGGAGCTCACGTACGCGACGGAGCGCGGGGTCTACGAGCGGCTCGGCTACCAGTACATCCCCCCGGAGCTGCGCGAGAACTCCGGCGAGCTGGAGGCCGCGCGGAAGGGCGAGGTGCCGAAGCTCGTCGAGCTGGGCGACATCCGCGGCGACCTCCACTGCCACTCGACATGGTCGGACGGCAAGGACACGCTCGAGCGGATGGTGCGCGCGGCCCGCGACCGTGGCTACGAGTACGTGGCGATCACCGAGCATCCGCGCGGGACGCTCGCCGAGCAGGACGAGGAGATCGACGCCCTCAACGAGCGGCTGGCGCCGTTCCGGATCCTCAAGGGGATCGAGGTGAACATCAGGACGGACGGCTCGCTCTCGCTACCGGACGAGGTGCTGGCAGAGCGGGACTGGGTGATGGCTTCGCTGCATGCCGCCTTCGACCGCAACCCCACCGAGCGGGTGCTGGCGGCGATCGAGAACCCACACGTCGACTGCATCGGCCACCTGACCGCCCGCAAGATCAACATCCGGCAGCCGGCCGACGTGAACGTCGAGCGGATCGTGGAGAAGGCGGTCGAGACCGGGACCTTCCTCGAGATCAACTCCCAGCCGAACCGGCTCGACCTTCGCGACACGCATGCGCGCCTCGCCGGCGAGGCCGGCGTGAAGGTCGTCGTCAACACGGACGCCCACGAGCTGCGGGCGCTCGCGCACATGGAGGTCGGCGTCGGCCAGGCGCGGCGGGCGTGGCTGACGAAGGACCAGGTCCTGAACACGCGCTCCTGGCCGCAGATCCAGAAGCTCCTGCGGTGACCTTTCGCGAGGACGGGCAGGCGGCGCTCGAGTGGGCAGCGCGGTACCTGGAGAACGTCGGCGATTACCCGGTGCTCGCGCAGGTCGCGCCCGGCGACATTCGCGAGCGGCTGCCCGCCCATCCGCCGGAGCGGCCGGAGCCGTTCGCCGACGTGCTCCGCGACGTGGACGAGATCCTCTTGCCGGGGATCACGCACTGGCAGAGCCCCCGCTTCTTCGCCTACTTCGCCGTCAGCGGCGCCGAGCCGGGGATCCTCGCCGAACTGCTCGCCGCGACGCTGAACAACGTCGGCATCCTCTGGCGCACCTCGCCCGCCTCGGCCGAGCTCGAGGCGCTCACGCTCGACTGGGCGGCCGAGCTGCTGGGCCTTCCCTCAGGGTGGCACGGCCACATCGAGGACACTGCCTCCGTCTCGACGATCGCGGCGCTGGCGGCGGCGCGCGAGGCCACCGGCGGCCGCGTCGTCGTCTGCTCCGAGGAGGCGCACTCCTCGGTCGAGCGCGCGGCTCGCCTGCTCGGGCTGGAGACACGGCGGACGCCGACGGACGACGAGTTCCGGCTCCGGCTCGACGCGCTCGACCTGACGGACGCGGCCGCCGTCGTCGCGACGGTCGGCACCACGTCCACCACGTCCGTCGACCCGGTCGCCGCGATCGCCGACGCGTGCGCGTCAGCCGGCGTCTGGCTCCACGTCGACGCGGCGTACGCGGGCGCCGCGTGGGTCTGCCCGGAGCTGCGCTGGTCGCAGGCCGGCGTCGACCGTGCCGACTCGCTCGTCGTCAACGCGCACAAGTGGCTGTTCACGCCGATGGACTGCTCGCTGCTGTGGACACGGCAGCCGGAGGCACTACGCGCGGCGTTCAGCCTTGTCCCGGAGTACCTCCGCACGCCCGACGAGGTCGAGAACACGTCCGACTACGGGCCTGCGCTCGGCCGTCGGTTCCGCTCGCTGAAGCTCTGGGCGGTCCTCCGCTGCTACGGCCGCGAGGGGTTGCAGGCGCGGATCCGGGAGGCAATCCGTCTCGCGGAGCTGTTCGAGGAGAAGATTCGCGTCGCTCCCGGCTGGGAGCTCTGCGCGCCACGGCCGTTCTCGGTCGTCTGTTTCCGCCGCGACGCGTCGGACGAGGAGAACGAGGCGATCCTCCAGCGCGTGAACGCGAGCGGCGAGCTGTTCATCTCGCACACGCGCCTGAACGGCCGGTACGTGCTCAGGCTCGCTGTCGGGAACGAGCGCACCACCGAGGAAGACCTGGGCCGTGCTTGGGACGCAATCAACACGGCGATTTGATTCGGCCGATTTGGGGTACATGTATCCTAAGTTGCAAGGGAGAGCGCGATGCTGTTTTGGGGCGGGCTGTGTTCATAGCGTGTGATCTAGCGTGCGATCGACGCTCTCCTGGATGTTCCAGGGGTCAGTCCCTCTGGACATTTTGCTTATCAAAGGGAGGGACAGCATGCGAAAACGCCTAGTAGTGCTCGCCTTGCCGATCGTGGCTATTGCCGCGGCGGTCCTTGCGAGCACATCTCAGGGCAAGACGAGTCACCCGCAGGGCGCGGTCGCCGCGTCCGGCACCGTGACTCTTACAGGCTGGTCGGTGAGCACCACCGAGGAGACGCTCCTCAAGCAGGTGGTCGCCGCGTTCGAGCGGAAGTACCCGAGGATCAACGTCAATTACGACGCGATCCCGAACTACGACCAGGCGATGCTGGCGAAGTTCTCGGCGCGTCAGCCGCCTGACGTCTTCTACCTCAACTCGGAGAAGGCGTCGACGTGGATCTCGCAGGGGCTGATCGCTCCGCTGGACAAGTACATCAAGTCCACGAAGTTCCGGGTGAAGCCCTTCTATCCCCGCCTGCTGAACGCCTTCCAGGCCAAGGGCAAGACGTACGGCTTCCCGAAGGACTGGTCGCCGCTCGGCATGGAGATCAACACCGATCTGCTGGCGCAGGCAGGGGCGAAGGCGCCGACGACGTGGGCGCAGCTGCGTTCAGTGGCGCAGAAGCTGAAGCCGCTGATGACGGGTACGGCGAAGCCGATCTGCATCTCGGCCGAGTGGCAGCGCGCGCTCGCATTCGTCTACCAGAACAAGGGCAACGTGCTCGTGAAGGGCAGGCCCACGTTCACGTCACCTGCTGTGCGGGCGGCGATGAACTACTACGTGAACCTGCAGCGGGACGGCCTCGCCGACGTCCCGGCCAAGCTCGGCGCCGGCTGGTGCGGCGAGGCGATCGGCAAGGAGAAGTCCGCGATCGCGTTCGAGGGCAACTGGGCGTTCCCGTACCTGCCCGACACGTTCCCGAACGTGCGGTGGAAGTTCTATCCGATGCCGAAGGGCAAGCAGAAGGCGACGCTGGCCTTCACGGTCTCGTACTCCACCAGCCCCGCGTCGAAGAACAAGGCGGCGGCCTGGGTCCTGATCACGTACCTGACCGGTAGGGACGGTATGCGTCTCTGGACGAGCAAGGGCCTGGCACTGCCCGCACGCTCCGACGTGAAGGTGAACTTCCCGGCTCCCAGTCGCGCACCGCTCCTCGCCGAGGCCCGGTACGCGCACGTGTGGAACTGGCCCGCCGGCTGGGACAAGGTCTGGACGGTGGGGAACAACGAGCTCAGCGCTGTGATGGAGGGGAAGCAGACCGTCAACGGCATGCTCTCCCGCCTGCAGAGCGAGGCTCAGTCCGCGAGATAGCAGACGGTCGTCGTTCTCCCCCGCGCCTACGGGCGCGGGGGAGGGCGCCTGGGCAGGGAGGCCGATGGCGGCGGTTGCGACGAAACAGCGGAGCCGGACGCTCGGCTCGGAAGGAGTAAGGGAGGCGCTCGTCGGCTACGCCTTCATCGCGCTGCCGATCGCGAGCTTTCTCATCTTCTTCATCTATCCGCTCGGCTACGCCGTCTACATCAGCTTCTTCGACTGGGGCGCGCTGGGGAAGATCGCAAACGTCGGCCTCGGCAACTACCGCGAGGCGTACCACGACTTCCTCTTCCACAAGGCCCTCAAGAACACGTTCAAGTACGCGGTCGTGGTCGTCCCGTGCCAGATGGCGCTCGGCCTGTCCCTCGCGGTCACGGTCAACCAGGCGCTCCGCTTCCGCGGCTTCTTCCGCGCGGCGTTCTACTTCCCCGCGATCGCCGGCTCGATCGCGATCACGGCGGTCGCAACGTACATCCTTGCCGCCGACGGCCTCCTCAACACGTTCATCGGCTGGGTCACGGGGACCCCGTACGACCACTCCTGGTTCGGCGAGTCGAGCACGGCGCTCTGGTCGATCATGGGGCTCAACATCTGGACGACGTCCGGCACGATGATGCTCTTCTATCTCGCCTACCTCCAGGCGATCCCGACCGACGTCTACGAGGCTGCAGTGATCGACGGCGCGGGCGCATGGCGCACGTTCTGGAAGATCACGTTCCCGCTGCTCAAGCCCGGCCACTTCTTCGTCGTGGTCCTGTCGGTGATCGGCGCGCTGCAGGTCTTCGACCAGGCGTTCTTCGTCTCCGGCGGGGGCGGCGGCCCGAACTACTCGACGATGACGATCGTCCTCTACCTCTACAACACCGCGATCAACGACGTCCGCTTCGGCTACGCCGCGGCGGTCGGGATCATCCTGTTCGGGATCATCTTCGGCCTGACGGCGATTCAGCGGCTGCTGTTCGGCCGCGCGGAGGTGGCGTGATGGCGGAGGCCGAAGAGCGCCTGCCGCCGACCACCCAGGTGATCGCCGCCGAGGAGCTCGCGCACGGGGGCGAGGTCGCGGTGGGAACCCGGCCTCCGGACATCGCCGGCCGATCCCGCTCGGTGGTCGTCCGCAGGGTGATCGCCTACGCGATCCTCTTCTTCGTCGCATTCCTGTTCTTCATCCCGTTCTTCTGGAGCGTCTCCACCTCGCTGAAGACGCTGCCCGAGAGTGTCGGCTTCACGCTGTGGCCCAAGAACCCGAGCCTCGACGCGTACCACAACGCATTCACGACCTTCAACTTCAAGCGCTACCTGGCGAACAGCTTCTTCATCGCCGGCGTCGTCACGGTCTGCAACCTGTTCCTCGCCTCGCTCGGCGGCTACGCGTTCGCACGGCTGAGGTTCCCCGGCCGCGAGGTGCTGTTCTTCCTCGTGCTCGGCACCCTGATGATCCCGAACGAGCTCCGGCTCGTGCCGGTGTTCCAGATGCTCACCGACATGCCGCTCGTGCACGTGCACCTGATCGGCACCTACCAGGGGTACTTCATCATCAACCTCGTGACGGCGACGAACCTCTTCCTCATGCGCCAGTACTTCTTGACGATCCCGAAGGACTACGAGGAGGCGGCCAAGTTAGACGGGGCCGGCTACTTCAAGACCTACTGGCGCGTGATGCTGCCCCTCGTCGGCCCCGCGCTCGCCGCCGTGACGATCCTGCAGTTCCAGGGAACGTGGAACGACTTCTTCTGGCCTCTGATCGTCTTCCTGGGCAACGAGGACCTCTACACGCTGCCGCTCGGGATCTTCCAGTTCCGGACGCAGTTCCAGACGCTGTGGCCCGAGATGATGGCGGCGAGCGTGATCGCGATCGTGCCGATCGCGCTCATCTACGTCTTCTTCCAGCGGTACTTCGTCGCGGGCGTGACCGCGGCCGGCGTGAAGGGGTAGCGGTCTGGTCGGAGTCGGCGCCGCGCTGCGCTCGGCGGCCGGCGACTTCTACCGGCAGTCGTGGCGGCTGGCCGCCCTGAACACGCTGCTCTCGGCTGCGGTGCTGGCGATCGCCTACCTGGCGGTCTTCGTCCTCCCGGCGCTCGCCCTGCTCCTGCTGCTCGTCGGGGCCGCTGGTCGCCTCGCTCATGCACTGTGCGGTCAAGCTCGCCCAGGAGGACGAGCTCCGCTTCGCGGACGCGGCCGTGGGCGTGCGGCTGCACTGGCGTCGCGGGATCGCGCTGGCTGCGATCAACCTCGTGGTCGGACTGCTGGGCGCGCTCGCCCTGCGGTTCTACGGCACCGACCAGTGGCTCTTCACGATCCTCGTCGTCGACGTGCTCGTGGTGTTCCTGCTCGTGCAGGTCTTCGTCTGGCCGCGGCTCGTCCACGAGCGCGGGCGGCCGCTCCGGCAGCTCGGCAGGCGATGCGCTCGCCGACTTCCTCCGAAGGCCGCTGGCGACGATCGGCCTCGCCCTCGCCCTGCTCGTGGTCAACGTGCTGGGGTTCGCCGCGGGCGTCCTGCCGCTGCTGACGCTGACGGTCGCCTACTCGTTCGTCGTCGTCGCGCACTTCGCGCTGCCGCGGAGCCCACTGCGCGACCCGTACGTCGAGGGCTAGCCGGTGCGGCTGAGGCGGGCGACGCCGATCCGCGAGTCCGCCATCCCGTAGTAGACGTCCGCCGTCCCGTCCGCGCGCGGGTCGAGTGCGGTCGGGAAGACGACGTTGGGGACGACTCCGTGCCGCTCGTCTCCCGTCTCCGGCTCGAGCAGCGGCTTGGTCGACCGGGCGGTCACGCGCCAGACCTCGTCCGGGTCGAGAAGCAGCGCGCCGGCGCAGTACCGGACGCGAGGCTGCTGGTCCACGCCGGCCACGAGCTCGCTGGCGACGCCGTGGTGGAGCAGCAGCCAGCCGTCCTCGACGCGCAGCGGCGGCGGGCCGGCGCCGATCTTCAGCTCCTCCCACGGTTGCTCGAGGACACCCCACGCCTCGCGCGGGTCGTCGGGGTCGGCCTCCATGACGACGCCCAGGCGTTCGAGACGGTACGGCAGCGTTCGCACCCCGGGGGATTCTCGCGTTACGATCCCGCCCCGAAGCGGGAAGAGATGGGGCGACGATGGCGAGCGTCACCTACGACCATGTGACGAAGAACTTCGACGGCACGATCGCCGTCAAGGAACTCGACCTCCAGGTCGCCGACGGCGAGTTCATGGTCCTGGTCGGTCCCTCCGGCTGCGGCAAGAGCACGGCGCTCCGGATGCTCGCCGGGCTGGAGAAGGTCTCCGACGGGCAGATCTACATCGGCGAGCGCGTCGTGAACAATGTCGCGCCGCAGTCGCGGGACATCGCGATGGTGTTCCAGTCGTACGCGCTCTACCCGCACATGACCGTCTACGACAACCTCGCCTTCGGGCTGCGCAACCAGAGGATCCCGAAGAAGGAGATCGACCGCCGCGTCCGGCGTGCGGCCGAGATCCTCGACCTCGACCCGCTGATCAAGCGGAAGCCGCGGCAGCTGTCCGGCGGCCAGCGCCAGCGTGTCGCCCTCGGGCGCGCAATCGTCCGGGAGCCGGTCGCGTTCCTGATGGACGAGCCGCTCTCCAACCTCGACGCAAAGCTGCGTGTGCAGACCCGCGCCGAGATCCTCAAGCTCCAGAACGAGCTCGAGACGACCACCATCTACGTCACGCACGACCAGGTCGAGGCGATGACGATGGGCGATCGCATCGCCGTCATGCGGCTCGGCGTCCTGCAGCAGGTCGGCTCGCCGGAGGATCTCTATGTGGAGCCCTCGAACGTCTTCGTGGCCGGGTTCATCGGCTCGCCCGCGATGAACCTCGTCCCCGCGCCTGTGCTCGACGGCGTCGGCGGCGACGACCGGATCGCCGGCTTCCGCCCTGAGCACATCGACGTCGGCCAGAACGGTGCGGGCGACGCGATCGCCTTCGAGGGCCAGGTCGAGGTCGTCGAGTACCTCGGCGACGAGCAACTGGTGCATTTCACCCGCAAGGACACGCCGCTCCAGGCCAAGATCCCGGTCGAGCAGAAGCTGGCCATGGGTGACACCGTGACCTTCACGCTCCCGCGCGCAAAGCTCTACCTCTTCGACGCGGAGACCGGGTGACCGGATCCCCGCCTAGAGCCTGCGGAGGAGCTCGAGCAGCTCCGCCGGGCCATCGACGACGACGTCGGCCGCCGCCCTGAGCTCGGGAGGCCCCTCCTGCGACGTCACCGCGATGCGCACGCCGAGCTCGAGCTGCTCCACGGCGCGGAACCCGTCGAGGTCGGTCGTGTCGTCCCCGGCGTAGAGCGCGCGCCGGAGGCCGCGGTCGCCGAGCAGGCCGCGGACGGCGGTTCCCTTGTTCGCCTCGATCGGCGGCAGGAGCTCGAGCACCATCCGGCCGAAGCGCGCGACGAGCCCGGCCTCCCGCGCTCGCACGGCGATCTCCTCGAGCGAGGCCCGGGCCGCGGCCTGGTCGGCCGCGTTGCGGTAGTGCAGCGACGCCGTCAGGCCCTTGTCCTCCACCTCCGGCCACTCGACGCCGGCCAGGAAGGCCCGCAGCGTCGCCGCCCACTCGGCGGACTCCGGCTCGAGCTCGAGGCCGTGGTTCCCGACGTAGACGAGCTCCGGGACGCCGACGATGCGGCGCGCGTCGTCGCCCGCGCGGCCGCTGACGCAGGCGACAAGCGCGTAGCGGGCGTGTAGCCGACGCAACTCCGCCTGGGTCTCCCCGGGTACGCGGGCGTCCTCGGGGCGCGGCACGATCGGCGCAAGCACGCCGTCCACGTCGAGGAGGATCGCCGCCCCGAGCGGGTCCTCCGCGAGGCGGCTGACCACATCCACGCGTCGTAGGATAGGCCGGTGCGACTCGTGCTCATCGGCCTTGTCGCCGGCTTCTTCAGCGCGCTGTTCGGGGTCGGAGGCGGCATCATCATCGTGCCGCTCTTGCTTCTTGTGTGTGCGTGGGACGCTCGGTCGGCGTCGGCGACGTCCCTGGCCGCGATCGGGATCACGGCGGTGTCGGGCGTGATCGCCTACTCGTTCCACGGCGACGTCCGCGTGGGCTACGCCGCCCTCGTCGGCGTGCCCGCGGCGGTCTCCGTCGCCGGCGCGACGGCGCTCCAGCAGCGGCTGCGGACGCGGACGATCGAGCTGCTCTTCGCCGCCTTCATCCTCGGCGTCGCCGTCTGGCTCCTGGTCAAGTGAGCTACGCCCTCGCAATCGCCCTCGGTCTTGTCGCCGGCGTGCTCGCGGGGTTGTTCGGCGTCGGGGGCGGCATCCTGTTCGTTCCGACGCTCGTCGCGCTCGGCCTCAGCCATCACGAGGCGACGGGGACGTCGCTGCTGGCGGTCGTGCCCACCGTCCTCGTCGGGACGTGGCGGCAGGCGCGCTACGGCAACGTGCGCGTCCGCGCCGCGATCGTGCTCGGGGTGGCCGCCGCCGTGTCCGCGCAGGCCGGGGTGCTCGTCTCCGAGTCGCTGTCCGACACGACCTTACGCCGCCTCTTCGCGGGCCTGCTCGTGCTCGTCGCCGCGCAGATCGCGTGGCGGGCGTGGCGGAAGGCCTGACACTATCCTTCGGGCGTGGGCGCCCCTGAGCAGATCTGGCTGCCGCTCGTCGACGAGCCGATCGGCAGCATCGTCCAGAAGATCCAGGAGGAGGATCCGGAGATCGACCGACTCGTGGGCTCGCCCCACCGGATCCTCGCGTTCAGGACGTTCGCGTACATCCGCGTCGGCATCGCCCTCGGGCAGATGCTCTTCGACCACGATGTCCCGCCGTACGACGGCTCCGAGACGTGGGTGGAGGCGCTGCTGCGCGAGCCCGAGCACCGAGCGGAGCTCGCCCGGGAGGTCAGGGCGGTGGCCGAGGAGATCGCCGCGGACCCGAAGTACGCCGACGACGAGCCCCTGGGGCCGGACGAGGACGCGCGCGATCGCTTCCGGAGCTTCGCGCGGGAGCAGCTGGCCAAGGACTGAGGCTCGGCGGGACGGGCTTGCTCGGCCGCCCGCTGCTTGCATAATGAGTGACTCGTGCTCAAGCGCACGCCGCTCGGTCTCCTCGTCGTCCTCGCGCTGCTGACCTCCGCCTCGGCGGGAGCCACCGGTGGGCGGACGCAAGCCTCAGGCGCCACCGCGCGCGCCTACGGCATCCGCGTGCTCGTGCCGGGCCAGCCCGAGGCCGGCACGCCGACCCTGGCCGCGCCGCACGACGCCGTCCTCTTCACGGGGAGCTTCAGCTACAACGGCCTCGTCACGACGGGCTCGGCGAACGCGAGCGTGTCAGCAGTCTCGGGGACGCAGGCGAGCGCGAGCGCGTCGGCCGAGGTCAGCAACCTGTCCGTCTTCAACGGGGAGATCACCGCGGCCAGCGTCGTCGCGCACGCCCACGCCACCGCGCGCGCCGGGGCAGCGACGGGTGACATCGACGGCTCGAGCGTGTCCGCCCTCGTCGCGCTCGGCCAGCCGGTCGACAACGGCGTCACGGTGCCGCTCGCGGACTGGGGCACGCTCTCGACCGTCCAGGGCGGCGCGAGCGGCTCGGCGGCGGCCGGCTATCGCGGCAGCGTCACCACGCTGGAGATCCGCCTCACCGCCGACCACGGCGGCCTGCCCGCCGGCACCACGATCCTCGTCGGATACGCGGAGGTCGCCGCCCAGGCGTCCCCTCCCCCGCCCCCGCCGCCCCCGGAGCCGAGCAAGGCGAAGCAGAGCCCGTCGACGCATGGGCCGGCCCCCGAAGGGAAGCCCGGCATCACGCCGATCCTGCGCCCGCCCGCGATCACGCCCAAGCTCACGGCCGGCGGGTACGTGTTCCCGGTCTACGGCCCGTCCTCGTTCACGGACAGCTTCGGCGCGTTCCGCGGCGACGTCTCGGGCGGCTGGCACCACGGCGACGACATCTTCGCGCCGCTCGGGGCGCCGATCCTCGCGGTTGCGTCCGGCACCGTCTTCTCCGTCGGCTGGAACACGATCGGCGGGAACAGGCTGTGGCTCCGCGACGGCCAGGGCAACCTCTTCTACTTCGCGCACCTCTCCGCGTTCTCGCCGCTCGCCGTCAACGGGAACCACGTCGACGCCGGGTCGGTGCTGGGCTTCGTCGGCAACACCGGCGACGCGGAGGGGACGCCGTACCACCTCCATTTCGAGATCCATCCGGTCGCCCTGCTCGGCCTCGGCTACGACGGAGCCGTGAACCCGACCTCGTACCTCCTGGCGTGGAAGCACCTCCAGGACATCAGCTTCGCCGGCGGCAACGCCTGGGCGCCGCGGCGCGCGGGCACCGCGCCGAAGCCGGGCGCGATCCTGATCGCCGTCAACGACATCTCCACCGCCGACGGCCTCGTTCCGGGATCCCTCCAGCGCGCGCTCGCGCCGACGAGGGGGAACGCGGACGCCTACCTGCTCAAGGGGCAGACGCTCACGCCGGGCACGCGGGCGGCCAAGAACAGGCTCTCGGCCGCCTCGGCGTTACCGCACTAGTCGTCGGTCGGGGCGGCTCCCGAGTTCCCGCCGCTGCCCTGGTACGTGAACTCGTCGCTCGAGCCGAAGAGGGTGTCGGACAACCACTTGCGGGTCTGCGCTCCCGACACCGGGTTGAACAGGATGCCGAGCACGAGCCCCGTCAGCAGCAGCATGGTGTTGCGAGCACCGTGCTCCTCCTTCTTGCCCTGGACGCGCTCGGCCGCCTCGCGGAGCTCGTCGATCGCCTCTCGCAGCCGATCCTGGATGTCCTTGTCCGTCGCGACCCGCGTGGCGAGCGGGATCGCGCCGCGACCGCCGAGTAGCTCGCTGTACACCCCACGCGCGGAGTCGAACGCGTTCTTGAGGTTCTCGCGCAGGTCCTCGTCCGTGAGAGCGCGCTCGATGTAGGGCCGCGCGCCCCCCGTCTTGTCCAATAGCTTGTCCGTCGTCTTGGCCATCCGCTGTTCGTCCTTTCGCTCGGTTCCAGACAGCTTCGTACCCTGCGGCCATCCTTGCAAACTGGCGCTTCTCTGCGTGGCCTTGGTCGCCGTCGCCGGCTGTGGCGGGGGAGGGCAGCAGGACGAGCCCGCGCAGATCGTGCGCGGTGCCGGCTATCGCTTCGAGGCGCCTGCCGGCTGGGCGGTCGTGCGGAGCGGCAGGCAGGTGCAGGCCGCGGAGGGCGGGAAGAGCCTTGCGCTCGTCGCGGTCTCGCGCTTCCCGCTGATCCGGCGCGCGCAGGAGGAGCTGACGCCGAAGGTCGTGCGGGAGCTCGACGGCGTGGCGAAGGGTGTCGCGGCGCAGCAGCAGGGCTCGATCTCCGCGTCGGAGACGGAGGAGGTCGGTGGCCGGCAGGCGAGGCGCTACGACATCGCCTACGAGGCGCGCGGCAAGAAGCTGGTCGAGCGGCTCGGCTTCGTGCTCCGCGGGAAGACCGAGTACCTCCTGCTCTGCCGCTTCGAGCGGGACGGCGACACGAAGCCCTGCGAGGAGCTCTTCGCGACGTTCAGGCTGACCTAGCGACCTGACGCTCGACCGCGACCGGCTTGGGCCGGCGCGTGCGCCGCCCGCCGAATGCCGCGTCGAGCACCTGCTCGACCGAGTCGACGAGGACGAACTCGAGCTCCTGCTTCGTCTCCGCCGGGAGCTCCTCGAGGTCGGGCTCGTTCTCCCGCGGGAGGATCACGCGCTTCAGCCCGGCCCGCTGCGCTGCGAGCGCCTTCTCGCGCAGCCCGCCGATCGGCAGCACCTGGCCGGTGAGCGTGATCTCGCCCGTCATCCCGACGTCCTCGGAGAGCGGCTCGCCGCGCACGAGCGAGGCGATCGCGGTCGCGATCGTGATCCCCGCCGAGGGGCCGTCCTTCGGGACCGCGCCGGCCGGGACGTGGACGTGGATGTCGTGCTCCTGGAACCAGCCGGGGGCGACGCCGAGGGACTCGGCGTGCGACCGCACCCACGACAGGGCGGCCTGCGCCGACTCCTGCATCACCTCGCCGAGCTGGCCTGTGATCGTGAGGCGCCCCTTCCCGAGATAGGCGGTCGCCTCGATGAAGAGGACGTCGCCGCCGACGGTGGTGAACGCGAGCCCGGTGGCGACGCCCGGGTCGGCCGTCCGTTTCCGCACCTCGCCGGCGAACCGACGCGGCCCGAGCCACGCGCGCACGCGCCGCTCGTCGATCCGGAGAGCCTTCGCCTTCACCTTGCCCTCTGCGATCTCGCGGGCCGCCTTGCGCAGCACCGCGGCGATCTGGCGCTCGAGGTTCCGCACGCCGGCCTCTCGCGTGTACTCCCGGATGATCAGCCGCAGCGCCTTGTCCGAGATCGCCGCCTTGCCCTTGCCGAGCCCGTGCGCCTCGAGCTGCTTCGGCACGAGGTACTTCTTGGCGATCCCGAACTTCTCGTCCTCGGTGTAGCCGGACAGCTGGATCACGTCGATCCGGTCGAGCAGCGGGCTCGGGATCGTGTCGGTCGTGTTGGCGGTGCAGATGAACAGCACCTTCGACAGGTCGAACGGCAGGTCGAGGTAGTGGTCGCGGAAGCTCTTGTTCTGTTCGGGGTCGAGCACCTCGAGCATCGCGCTCGCCGGGTCGCCGCGGAAGTCCGCGCCCATCTTGTCGATCTCGTCGATCAGCAGGACCGGGTTGAGCGACTCGGCGTCGCGGATCGCGCGGATGATCGTCCCCGGCATCGCGCCGATGTACGTCCGGCGGTGACCACGGATCTCGGCCTCGTCCCGGACGCCGCCGACCGAGAGCCGCTGGAACTTGCGGCCGAGCGTGCGCGCGATCGAGTGCCCAAGCGAGGTCTTGCCGACGCCGGGAGGCCCGACGAAGCAGAGGATCGGCCCCGAGAGGTCGTTCTTCAGCTTCGAGACAGCGAGGTACTCGAGGATCCGGTCCTTGACCTTCTCCAGGTCGAAGTGGTCGGCGTCGAGCACCTTGCGCGCCTGCTCGAGGTCGAGGTTGTCCGGCGTGGTCGTGTCCCACGGCAGCGTCACGATCCAGTCGAGATAGGTGCGGATCACGCCGTACTCGGCGGCGGCGGGCGGCAGCCGCTCAAGCCGCGCGAGCTCGCGGTCGGCGGCCTTCCGCACCCCCTCGGGCAGCTCCATCTCGGCGAACCGAGTGCGCAGGTCGTTGAGCTCGGCCTGCTCCGCGTCACCCTCGCCGAGCTCCTCCTGGATCGCCTTCAGCTGCTGGCGGAGGAAGAACTCGCGCTGGCCCTTCTCCATCTCCTCCTGCACCTGCGACTGGATCTTCGAGCCGAGCTCCAACACCTCCAGCTCGCGGCTGAGGATCCCGGAGACCTCGCGCAGCCGCGCGTGGACGTCTGCGAGCGCGAGCAGCTTCTGCTTCTCCTCGGTCTTCAGCCGCAGCGTCGACGCGGCGAGGTTGCAGAGCGCGCTCGGGTCATCGACGTTCGCGGCGGCGATCTGCAGCTCCTCGGGGAGGTAGGGGACGAGCCCGATCACGCGGGCGAAGAGGCCCTGGACGTTCCGCGTCAGCGCCTCGACCTCGCGCGACTCGTCGCGGACGTCGGGCAGCTCGGAGAACTCGCCGACGAGGTAGGGCTCGCTCTCGACCGGGCGCTCGAGCCGAACCCGGCGGAGCCCCTGGATGAGGATCCGCAGCGTCCCGTCGGGGACGCGGAGCATCTTGTGGACGATCGCCGCAGTGCCGACGTCGTACAGGTCGTCCCAGCCAGGCGGGTCCGCCTCCTCGTTCCGGACCGTGACGAGCCCGAGCAGCCGGTCGCCCGAGGCGACATCCTCGATCAGCTTCACCGACCGCTCCTGACCGACCGCCAGCGGCGTCATCGAGTCGGGGAAGACGACCGTCTCGTTCAGCGGGAGCAGGGGCAGCGTCGCCGGGAAGCTGAGCGCGTCGACCTGCTCGACCTCCTCGACTCCGATCGATCTCGGGCAGCTCCGTCATCGGACGAGCCGCACGTGGATCTCCACGCGCTGCTGCTGCGCGCGCTCGGGAGCGATCGGCAGCGCGATCCGGAGCATGCCGCGCTCGTACGAGGCAGTCGCGCGGTCGGGGTCGATCTCCTCGTCCCAGGTCACCTGTCGATGAAACGGGCCGTAGTCGATCTCCATCTGACGGTAGTGGCCGGAGCGCTTCGGCCGGCGCCGCTCGCCCGCGAGGACGAGCCCGCGCGCGCTGGCGACGAGCTGGATCGTGTCGGGATCGACGCCGGGCAGCTCCGCTACGACGACCACCTCGTCCTCGGTCCGGTAGCAGTCGATCTGCGGCCGGAAGCCGCGCCGGGCGCTGCGCGAGAACGGGAAGACCTGCCACAGGTCGGCGAAGAGCTGCTCGATCTCCTCCGCGGCGTGATCCAGCTCGCGTCGCTTGTCCACGCCTGAACCGTACCCCTGGTGCTACTAGTTGAGACGTGGCCCGCTGGACCCGAGTCGTGCTGCGCTTTCGCTGGCCGATTCTCGCCGTCTGGCTCGTCGTCCTCCTGGGCGGGGGCTACGCGACCTCGAAGCTGAGCCCGCTCCTCTCGAACACCTTCACCGTCCCGGGGACGGACTCGGAGCGAGTCAGGTCGATCCTGCAGCAGCACTTCAACGATCGCAGCGACGGCGAGTTCCTGATCGTCTACAAGGTCCGCAACGGGAGCACCGCGGGCGTGCGCCCGCAGCTCGACCGCAACATCCGCGCCGTCGCCGCGTCGATCCCGCGCGCCCAGGCGACGCCGCTCCGCGCGGCGCCCGGCGGCGTCCTTTACGGCTCCGTCCTCACCACGTTCAACCTCGCCGACGCGAAGGGCTACACCGACGACCTCGAGCGCGCGCTCAGGGCGCCGCCCGGCGTGGATGCATTCGTCTCCGGCCAGCCGGCGATCGAGCACGACCTCGACCCGATTCTGAACAGCGACCTCGCGAAGGGCGAGTCGATCGCGATCCCGATTGCGCTGCTCGTGCTGCTGGCGGTCTTCGGGCTGTCCTTCGCGGCCACGATCCCGTTCCTGTTCGCGGCCGCGACGATCACGGCCACGCTCGGGATCGTGTTCATCGTCGCCCACCACATGACCATGGCGACCTACGTGACGAACCTCGTCCAGCTGATCGGGCTCGGGATCGCCGTCGACTACTCGCTCTTCATCGTCTACCGCTACCGCGAGGAGCTGGCGAAGGGCGGGAGCAAGGACGACGCGATCGTCCGCACGATGGAGACGGCCGGCCGGGCCGTGATGTTCTCGGGCGCGACGGTCGCGATCGGCCTGTCGCTGCTCCTGTTCATGCCGCTGCCGTTCATGCGCTCGATGGGCGTCGGCGGGTTCCTGATCCCGCTGATCTCGATCCTCGCGGCCGCGACGCTGCAGCCGGCGCTGCTTTCTGTCTACGGGCGGCGGGGCGTCGCGCGCGTGCACGTCGCGGAGTGGTTCCGTCGGAAGGGCGTGCCACTGCCGCATCTCGCCGGGGCCGACGTGGAGCACGGCTTCTGGGCGCGCCTGGCGCGGATGATCATGGCCCGCCCGGTCATGTTCCTCCTCGCCGGAGTCGGCGTGCTGGTGGCCTGCGCCTTGCCGCTCCTGGCGCTGCAGCTCACCCCGGGCTCGGCGCAGGGGATCCCCCAGACACCAGAGGCGGTACGCGGCCTCAACGTCCTGCGCGGTGCCGTCGGCTCGGGCGCGCTCTCCCCGACGCAGATCCTCGTCGACGGCGGCAGGGCCGGCGCCGTGCGGACGCCCGAGCTGCAGGGCGCGATCGGCCAATTGGCGCGCCGCCTGCAGGCGGATCCCGAGGTGGCGTACGTCCAGAGCGGGTCGTCCGGGCGCTTCGTCGACTCGAGCGGCCGCTACGAGCAGCTGATCGTCGCGGGCAAGCACGAGTACGGAGACGAGCCGTCCCAGTCGCTCGTCGGCCGGATGCGCGACTCGATCGTCCCCTCGATCGACGTTCCGGACGGCGCGCGGGTGCTCGTCGGCGGCGGGCCCGCGCAGGGCGTCGACTTCCTGCACCAGTCCTACAAGTACTTCCCGTGGATGGTGCTCGCCGTCCTGATCCTGACGTTCCTCGTGCTCATGCGGGCGTTCCGGTCGGTGATCCTCCCGATCAAGGCCGTGCTGCTGAACCTGCTCTCCGTGGGGGCGGCGTACGGCATGCTCGTCGTCGTCTTCAAGTGGGGGGTCGGTGCGGACGTTGCGGGCCTCTACCAGTTCCCGCAGATCGAGGGCTGGATCCCGATCTTCCTGTTCGCGATGCTGTTCGGCCTCTCGATGGACTACGAGGTCTTCCTCGTCACCCGTATGCGCGAGACGTGGGACGAGGAGCACGACAACGTGCGGGCGGTCTCCTACGGGCTGGAGCGGACCGGTCTGATCGTGACGGCGGCCGCGATCATCATGGTTGCGGCGTTCTCGGGGTTCGTCGCCGGATCGGTCGTCGGCCTGCAGCAGTTCGGCCTCGGGCTCGCGGTGGCGGTGTTCGTCGACGCGACGGTCGTCCGAGCGCTGCTCGTGCCGGCGCTGATGGCTATCTTCGGCCGCTGGAACTGGTGGCTGCCGGCGCGTCTCGCGCGGCTGGTGCGCGTACGCCCGTCCCCGCTCGCCGAGCCGGCCTGAGCCGAGAGTGTGACCTTCGTTCCACATGCGTCCCTTTCCGACGCGTCCAGGGACTGTCCCTAGACGTGGCCGTTGGAGACGCGTCCCGGTTGGAACGAGTGTGTGACAGTTCGTCCACAGGGTGACGGTTGCCGCGTCGGTCGCCCGCGGCTAGACGGGCGGAGCCGGATCGTACTGGATGTAGCGGCGCACCTCGCGAGCCCGCTCCTCCGAGTGGAGGCGCGCCACGAGGTGGAGGGCCATGTCGATCCCGGCCGAGACGCCCGCGGCCGTCACGATCTCGCCGCTGTCGACGAACCGGTCGTCGGGTCTGACCTCGATCGTCGGGTCGAGCTCGCCGAGGTAGTCCAGGCGGCTCCAGTACGTCGTCGCCGGCCGGCCCTCGAGGAGGCCGGCGGCCGCGTAGACGAGCGAGCCCGTGCAGACGCTCGTCAGCAGTGTGCCCTTGCCGCGCAGGTCGCGGAGCCAGTCCAGCACCGCCTCGTCCTGCAGCTCCCGGCGCGTGCCCTGGCCACCGGGATAGACGAGCACGTCGAACGACGGCGCCGTCTCCCAGCCGTGGTCGGGGAGGACGCGCAACCCCTTGGCGCAGGTGATCGGATCGCCGACCTCGCGCGCGAGCGTGAACACCTCGACGCCGTCGTCCGGCCACTGCTGCGACCAGGCCGCCAACACCTCCCACGGCCCCGCCCAGTCGAGCTCCTCGGCACCCTCGAACAGCGCGATCGCGATCCGGGTCATTCGTCCTCCTTCGTGAGCAGGTCCTGGAGCTCGCGCTCGAGCGCCGGGTCGATGCCGAGCTCCCGCTTGAACGCGCGGTAGCGGCCGAGTGCCGCCGGGTCGGGCCCGCCGTCCCTGCGCACGGCGCGAATCAGGAGGTTCTTGGCCGTGTGCTCGAGGTCGACGAACTCGACGACCCGAGCGCGGTAGCCCACCGCTTCGAGCAGCTGCGCGCGCGCAGCGTCGGTGGCGAGCGCCGCGAACCGCTCGCGCAGGATCCCGTGCGCGAGCATCGGCTCGAGCCCGCCCGCCCGCAGCTGCCCGTTCAGCTCGTGCTGGCAGCAGGGCACGGCGAGGATCACCTCGGCGTTCCAGCGGACCGCCCGCGCGAGCGCAGCGTCGGTCGCCGTGTCGCAGGCGTGCAGCGAGACGACGACGTCGGCCGGGTCGCCTTCGAACAGCGCGATGTCGCCGACCTCGAACCGGAGCCGCTCGTATCCGAGCCGCTCCGCAAGCGAGCGGCACCGCTCGATCACGTCCTCCTTCAGGTCGAGCCCGACCACCTCGACGTCGAGCCCGCGCTCGATCGCGAGCAGGTGGTAGAGCGCGAACGTCAGGTACGACTTGCCGGAGCCGAAGTCGACGATCCGCAGCGCCCGCCGCGGCAGCACGTCGTCCACGAGCTCGAGAAAGCGGTTGACCTGGCGGAACTTGCCGTGGCGCTGGGCGCGCACCTTGCCGTCGGGCGTCATCACGCCGAGCTCGACGAGGAAGGGAACGGGCTTGCCCTCCTCGAGCAGGCGCTGCTTGCGCCGGTCGTGCTCGAGCCCGGCCGGCTTCGCGGTCGGCGGCCGCCGCAGGACCTTCTCGCCGTCGAGCACCTGGTAGTCGTGCGCGGGCGTCTGCAGGAGTGCCTGCCGGAAGTCCCGGTGGATGAGCCCGGCGAGCTCCGTCTCCGCCTCGTCCGGCGGCAGGTTCGCGTGCGTCGCCTTCTCGCCCTGCCGGTACTCGAACTGGTAGCGCAGCTCCTCGTCCACGAGCACGGGTCGGACGGTCACCTTGGAGTAGGGGCTCTCGCGCCGCGGCTTCGACAGCACCGCGCGCGCCAGCCCTTCCTCCAGCAACGGCTTCAGCTCCACGTCCCATAGCATCGCACCGCCATGAAGGGCGTCATCCTCGCCGGCGGGACCGGCTCCCGGCTCGATCCGCTCACCCGGATCACGAACAAGCACCTCCTGCCCGTCTACGACAAGCCGATGGTCGTCTACGCGGTCGAGGCGCTGCGGGAGGCCGGCGTGGGCGAGCTGATGCTCGTCACCGGCGGCAACCACGTGGAGGACTTCGAGCGCCAGCTCGGCAACGAGCTCGTGTACGGACGCCAGGAGCGGCCGGGCGGGATTGCCGAGGCGCTCGGCCTGGCGCGCGAGTTTGCCGACGGCGGCAGCGTCGCGGTGATGCTCGCAGACAACATCTTCGGCGGCTCGATCGCGGCGACGATCCGGAACTTCGAGCGGCAGGAACGCGGTGCGCGCGTCGTGCTCGCGTACGTGCGAGAGACGGAGCACCTCCGGCACCTCGGCGTGCCTCGGCTGGAGGACGGGCGGGTAGTCGAGATCGTCGAAAAGCCGAGCGAGCCGCCGAGCCGGCTCGCCGTCACGGGCCTCTACTGCTACCCGGCCGACGTCTTCGAGGTGGTCGACGGGCTCGAGCCCTCCGCGCGGGGCGAGCTCGAGATCACGGACGTGAACAACCACTACGTGAGCGAGAGCACGCTCGAGTACGACGTCTTCGAGGGCTACTGGGGCGATGCCGGCGAGTCGATCGAGGCCTACTACGACGTGATCGACCGCGTCCGCAGGCCGTACTTCTCCAGCGACCGGACGCGGCTTGTGCCGCTCCGCCAGTTCGAGGACGCGCGCGGATGGTTCGCTGAGATCGCGCGGGCCGGTGACCTCCCCAAGCCGATCCGCCAGGCGAACATCTCGTTCTCGCGGCAGGGGACGATCCGCGCGCTCCACTACCACGAGCGCGGCCAGGACGACCTTTTCGTTTGCCTGCAGGGGCAGGCCCGCGTCGTCGCCTTCAACCGCGAGTCGGGCGAGGTCTTCAGCGAGGACATCGGCGACGGCAGGTTCGCCGGCGTCTATGTTCCCGGGAACCTCGCACACGGGTTCGAGGCGCTGACCGATGTGCTGATGCTCTACCTCGTCAGCGAGGAGTACGACGCGGCCGATCCGGACGAGCACGGCATCCCCTGGAACGACCCTCGCGTCGTCGACCACTGGAGCACGCGATCGCCGATCCTCTCGGACCGCGACACCGTGTCCTGATCACCGGCGCCGGCGGCCAACTCGGGCGCGCGCTGCAGGAGGAGTTCGCCGCCGACGAGCCACTCGCGCTGACACGCGTCGAGTGGGACGTGACGCTGCCACCGCCGGCCGTCGAGGCGGACATCGTCTTGCACGCGGCCGCCTGGACCGACGTGGACGGGGCGGAAGACGACCCGCAGGGCGCCGCTGCGGTCAATGTCGGCGGCACGCACCATGCGGTCGAGCTCGAGGCGCCGCTCGTCTACTACTCCACGGACTACGTCTTCGACGGTGCGAAGCGGGAGCCGTACGTCGAGTCGGATCCGCCGAACCCGCTCTCGGCGTACGGCCGCACGAAGCTGCACGGCGAGGGAGCGGCGGGCGAAGCGTCGTGGGTCGTGCGCAGCTCGGGCCTTTTTGGCCCGACCGGCTCGAACTTCGTCCGGACGATGCTGCGCCTGGGCGCTGAGCGGGACGAGGTCGCGGTCGTCGACGACCAGCGGACTGCGCCGACGTACGTGGGACATCTCGCGGCCGCGACGCGGGGGGTGCTCGAGCTTCCGTTCGGGGTCTGGCACCTGGCGGCCGACGGCGACTGCACCTGGGCCGAGTTCGCGGCCGCGCTCTTCGAGGAGGCCGGCGTGCGGTGCCGCGTGCGCCCGATCTCGACGGAGGAGCTCGGCCGACCGGCGGCGCGGCCGGCGTACTCCGTCCTCCGCAGCGACAAGGGCGCACCGACCCTCCCGCACTGGCGGGAGGGCCTCCGCGAATGCCTTCGAAGGCTGGACGACCCCGGTCAGTAGAGACCGGACCGCGGCACGCCTCGTACGACATGGCCCAAGCGGCCGCCTGTGGAGCGACCGTGACACTTTTGCAACATCTTGGGTCAGACCCAGGCTTTTAAGGACGCGTCCGGCTGGGCGGCGGTCGCGCCTCGGCCCCTACGCCGGCTTCTCCCACACGGAGACGTGCTTGCGGCTCTCGCTCGTGAACGGCTCGCGCTTCCAGCCGCCCCAGCGCTCGCGCAGCGTCAGCCCGGCGAGCCGCGCCATCAGGTCGAGCTCGCCCGGCGTCACCGCGCGGAAAGGCATGGAGATCCGTTCCCAGCCGCCGTCGACGAGCGTGAAGTGGTGCGAGACGAGCCGTTGCGTCGCGGCGTCGTACTCGTCGACGCCCACGTGAGTGTCGGTCAGATGAAAGACCTCCAGCGGCTCGCGGCTTCCCATCCCGAGCTCGATCACGAAACAGCCGCCCGGGACGAGGTGCGCCGCCACGTTCTCGAAGCACGCGACCTGCGCGTCCTGCGTCGTCAGGTTGCCGATCGTGTTGAACACGACGTATGCGAGCGAGAACGTCCTGTCGACCTTCGTGGTTGCGAAGTCGCCGATCGTGACGTGAATCGCTGCGCCGCCGGGCTTCGCGTGCAGCTGCGCCACCATGTCCGCCGAGAGGTCGATGCCCTGCACCGGAACACCGCGCTCCGCGAGCGGGAGCGCAATCCTGCCGGTGCCGATACCGAGCTCGAGCGCCGCCCCGTCGCCGGCGAGGCCGGCGAGGAAGTCGACCGTCGCGGCGATGACCGCGGGCTCGAACTCCTCGCCGACCGACGCGTCGTAGCGCTCGGCGACAGGCCCGGCGAAGTAGTCGGTCATCCCGAGCGCTTCAGCTTGCCGTGCTTCTTCGCGTGGATCTCGCCGCGCTTGAAGACCCAGATCCCCAACGGGACGGCGATCACGCCGATGATCAACATCGGCCAGATGTCGCCCCAGACCTCGCTGACGCTGGCGCCGTTCAGGATCGCGTTCCGCTCGCCGCGCAGCGCGTAGGTCGCGGGGGAGAACTTCGCGAGCCACTGCATCGCGGCCGGCAGCACTGTGACCGGGTAGTAGACGCCCGAGACGACAAGCATCAGCCCCTGCGCGACGTAGCCGAACTGCGTTCCCTTCTCGGGGGAGATCAGCGGCAGGACCGCGGTCATCATCCCGATGCCGACGAACGAGATCGAGGCGACGCCGAGCAGCACGATCGCCGAGACGAAGTTCGCCTCGGGCATGTGCAGCCCGAAGAAGGCCGCGATCACCACGAACACGACCGTGGCGCGCACGAGCCCGTAGAAGATCGCGAAGATGCCGGTGCCGAGCAGGTGCACGGCCCGCGTCAGCGGCGCCATGAACGTGTACTCGATCGTGCCCTCCCAGCGCTCCCACGCGACCGTCTCGATCAGCAGCTCGAAGATGATCCCGAGGTACGACCACATCACGGCCCCGATCAGGAGGATCGTGGTCAGCTCGTTGATGTTGACCTCGCCGCCGGTCGCCTCGACGCCCTTCGCGATGAAGACGATCGTGAGCGTGTTCGCCGCCGTCCAGAAGAAGAACGCCAGCTCCCACCAGAGGTAGCGCTTGATCAGGTACCAGTTCCGCTCGACCATCCCGTAGAGGCCGATGAACTCGGTCCGCAGGGACGCGGCTGCACCCGGGCCCGCCGGCGGCGCCGGGCCACGCCCGAGCATGCGCAGCGCTCCTTCTCTCATGCGAACACACCCCTTTCCGCGTCTTCGTCTTCCTCCGCCTCGAACGCCCGCCCGGTCGCCGCGAAGAACGCCTCCTCGAGCGTCTCCGCCCCGTACCGCTCCTTGAGCTCGTCGGCCGTGTCGAGGCAGAGCAGCCGGCCGCGGTCGAGGATCCCGACACGGTCGGCCAGGACCTCCGCCTCGCGGAGGTCGTGCGTGCAGAGCAGGATCGTCGCGTCGTGGGTCGTCCAGACGTCGCGGATGAAGTCCTGCACCTCGAGCTTCGAGCGCGGGTCGAGCCCGGTCGTCGGCTCGTCGAGCAGCAGGAGCACCGGCGAGGTCAGCAGTGCCCGTGCGAGCGCGACCTTCTGCTGCATCCCGCGCGACAGGTGCTCCATCCCCTCGTGCCGGCGCGAGACCGGGAACCCGACGCGCTCGAGGAGCTCGGGGATCTTCGTCTTCGTCTGGCTCGGCGGCATGCCGTAGAAGCGGGCCGCGTAGGCGAGGTTCTCCTCGGACGACATCTTCTTGAAGAAGGAGGCCTCGACCGACACGCGGTTGACCAGCCGCTGCACGGAGCGGGACTCCTTGACGACGTCGTGGCCGAAGATCCTGGCCGTTCCGCCGTCGGGGAGGAGGAGCGTCGACAGGAGCCGGACCAGCGTCGACTTGCCCGACCCGTTCTGGCCGAGGATCGCGACGCACTCGCCGCGCTCGATCGTGAACGTGGCGCCCTCGAGCGCCGCTACGCGCCGCCGCCGCTTGCGTCCGCGGGTCCGCGCCGCGTCCCGGCGGAAGAACTCCTTGCGCAAGTCGTGAACTTCAACGGCGAACATCTGCTGCTCCTTGAAACGCGACAACGGCCGGACACGCAAGCAACGCACCCCCCGGCGAACCACCGGGCGGTGCGCGCAGGAGTCGGAGTCAGCCGAAGAGCAACATCGCCGTCTGAGAACGTAGCAGCCCTGTCAAGAACCCCTGGGCTCCTCACCGTCCATGTAGTCGACGGCGTCGTCGATGCGGTGAATCGAGACGAGGCGCTCCCCTCGCTGCGACTCGAGCCGCGAGAAGGCGGCGACCTTCCCGCTGTCGGGGTACTCGCAGACCTCGAGCGGGCCGCTCGCGCTGCCGACGACGTAGCGCGCGACCTCGTCGGAGCGGTTGAACACCTGGTGCGCGCCGGCCGCGCCCCTGGGGAAGTGGACGAAGTCTCCCGGCTCCAGCTCGCGCTCGCCCTCGGGTGTGCGGAGCGTCGGCGTACCGCGCAGGACGAGGAGCAGCTCCTCGTCGGCGTGGTGGAAGTGGTACGGGCACTGCGTCTGCCCCGGCAGCACCTCGTAGAGGCTCATCTTGAGGTCGTTTCCGGGCGGGACGAGCCGCTTGACGTGCGACTCCCAGCCCTCCATCGGTGGGAACGGGTCGTCCCATGCGTCGGCGAGGACGTTCGCGATCTCGGTCATGCGGCCTCCGGCAGTGTGGGGTTGTCGGCTCGGTAGTAGGGGCAGCCCGAGAGCCAGGCGCGCAAGGCTTGCCCCTCGACGATCGTGTCGAAGCGGACGCCTTCCGGATTCCCAGGATCCTCGCCTGCGCGGAAGGTGCCGTCGGGGCTGCGCACGAGCGGCTGCTCGTCCTCGAAGCCGTCGGGTGCCGCCGGGAAGACGAGCCACGGGCGTGCGCCCCGCAGCACGACGCTGAAGTTCGTCGTCCAGGGGTTGTGCGAGCGATACTGGCCCGCGATCGCACGCAGCTCGTCGGTCGGCTTGTCGAGCGCATGCGGCACGGCTCCCTCGCGGACGTAGCGCCGGTCGCCGTGCCACAGCTCCACGGCTCCGGGCACCGGCCGTTCGACGCGCAGGGCAAACCGATCGGAGGCTGCGTCCGGCACG
Source organism: uncultured Actinomycetes bacterium (assembly GCA_963817105.1). Lineage (GTDB taxonomy): Bacteria > Actinomycetota > Thermoleophilia > Gaiellales > Gaiellaceae > 3-1-20CM-4-69-9. The sequence goes on along the minus strand of CAWFNA010000008.1, from coordinate 239,714 downwards.
AGGAAGATGTCCGTGTCGAGCTCCTCGAGCAAGAGCATGCGGCCGCCGGCGCGAAGCTCGAGCCCGTCCCCGGAACCCACCAGCTCGAAGGGGACGCCGCTCTCGACGGGAACGAAGACGCCGGCGAGCTCATCGTACGTAGCCGCCGCCGAGCCCTCGTCCGTCACGGGCGGAGATCCGTCGTCCCGCGCCTCGCGGGCGAGGCGAAGAAGCTCCCGTGCAAGCGTCATCGGGTTCGCGCTCATGCCGTTCTGCAGCACGACCGCGCCGAGACCTGCTTCGGGATCGATCTGCAGGCCGGCGAGATAGCCCACCATGCCGCCGCCGTGCCCGATCAGGCGGCGTCCGTGCAGGCCACGGATCGCGAGGCCGTATCCGTACGCGTAGGTCTCGTCGGCTCGGATTTGCTCGGTCGCCATCCGTTTGAATGCGTCCGCGCTCAACAGGCGCCCGCTCGGGCCTACTCCCTCGTTCAGCAGCAGCCGCGCGAACGCACACATGTCAGACGCCGTGGAGGCGATCGAACCGTCGGCCGTCTCGGTCTCCAGCCACGTCGCCGGTGCGAGCGGCGCACCCGGATACCCCAACCGGTCATCATGCAGGTACTCGTACCCGACGGCTAGGCGTTCGCGCATCTCGTGGGTGATCGCAGGCTCGGTGGCGGACATCTCGAGCGGGTCGAGGATCCGGGTACGGACGACCTCGGGATACGGACGACCCTCAACCCGTTCCAGCATGAGCCCGAGCGCCTTGTAGCCGACGTTGGAGTAGTGGAAGCGCTCTCCCGGGGCGGAGTAGGTCGGCAGGTCACGCAGCGACCAGACCTGGAACGCCGCTTCGGGCGTCGTATCGATACCCGCGACGATCCCGGCCGTATGCGACAGCAGGTGGGCGACCGTGATCAGCCGGATGGCCGGCGGGTTGTGAGACCGCGAACCACGGCAGGTAGCGCTCCACCGGGGCGTCGAGGTCGATCCGTCCCTCGTCGACGAGCTGGAGGACGGCAACGGCGGTGAACGTCTTGCCGATGGAACCGATCTCGAACAGCGTCTCGAGCGTGACGGGCTCGCCCGACCCAAGGTCGGCAGCCCCGTAAGTCCGGAGCACGAGATTGTCCTTCGAGTCGGTGAGCCCGAGCGTGACCCCCGGCTGGCGCGTCCGCTCCAACTCGGCCAGCGCTACCGCGTCGATCGCCGCCACGAGATCACCGGCCGGCACGCGGCCGTCGTGGCGGCCGAGCTTCATGCGGCCGTCTTCGGGCCCGGGTCTCGGTCGCTCCTCGGCGCGAGCACCGCGACCGTCGCCGCCGGCGCTTCCTCCCGCACGACTGTCAGGTGCCGGCCGCGCGCGAGCCGACGCGCCTCCCGCTCGAGCTCCTCCGGCCTCGGGGCCTGCTCCTTCGCATTCAGGTCACTCATGCGTCTCCTCCACGTCGTGGATCAGCCACAACCGCTCCCCCGTCATCGACCCGGTCCTCGCCTGCGCTGTGATCTGGCGCAGGTCCGGGTACTCGCAGACCTCCGGCGACGAAAGCGTCGACGCCATCAGGATCCGCACCGGCGCGTCCGTCTCGTTCCTCACGCCGTGCGCCCCGGTGGCGCCGAGCGGGAAGTAGACCGACTCGCCCTCGTCCACCTGTCGCTCCCCGACGGGCGTCCGCAACGTCGGCCGTCCGCGCAGGACGACCAGCAGCTCCTCCCAGGCGTGGTGGAAGTGGTAGACGACGAAGTTGCCGGGATCGAGCTCGATCACCGTCGCGCCGAAGCCGGGACGCTCGGACGCCCGGGGAAGCCGTTTCGACCGGCCGCCGCCGCCCGACCAGTCCTCCGGCTGCTCGGGCCACTCGTCCGACCAGATGTTGTCGTCGCTCATGCGGGCACACTACAAGCTATTCCCGACATCTTTTGTCGGGTATCCTCCTTGTCACATGAGAGCCAGTCGGCTGGTCTCATTGCTCCTTCTCCTGCAGACGCGCGGGCAGCTGACCGCGGCCGAGCTCGCGGAGCAGCTCGGCGTCTCGGAGCGGACGATCCAGCGGGACGTCGAGGCGCTCGCCGACGCCGGTGTGCCGGTCGAGGCGATGCGCGGGCCGGCAGGGGGCTACAAGCTCTCGGGCGGCTACCGGACGAAGCTCACCGGCCTGACCGGCGAAGAGGCGGAGGCCCTGTTCGTCGGCCCGGCGGCGGAGCTCGGCCTCGGGCGCGTCTTCGCCGACGCGCGGCTGAAGGTGCTCGCAGCCCTGCCGCCCGAGTTGCAGGAACGCGCCGAGCGCTCGGTGCGGCTCTTCCACCTCGACACGCGCGGCTGGTTCAAGGGCGAGGACAAGACCCCGCACCTCCCCGTCCTCGCGGACGCGGTGTGGCGCGGCCGGCGCCTGTCGGCGCGCTACCGGGAAGGCCCGAAGACCGTGCACCGCACGCTCGACCCGCTGGGCCTCGTCCTCAAGGCGGGTGTGTGGTACCTCGTCGCCCATCGGAGCGCCGGCATGCGCGTCTACCGCGTCTCGCGCTTCGCGTCGGCGCGCGTGCGCGAGGAGGGGTTCGAGCGGCCGGAGGGCTTCGACCTCGCGTCGTACTGGAACGAGTGGTCCGACCGGTTCGAGCGCGACCGGCCGCGCTTCGAGGCGCGGCTACGACTCGCGCGGACGGGGCTCCGCTACCTGCAGCCGCTCGTCCACCCGGACGGCCGAGCCGCGGTCGAGGCCGCCCGGCGCGGGCCCGATCTGGAGGTGATCGAGGTGACGGTGCCGTTCGAGCGGCTCGACTACGCCTACCGCGAGCTGCTCACGTTCGGCCGGGACGTCGAGGTGCTCGATCCGCCGGAGCTGCGCGACCGAATCCGCGCGACCGCCGAGGAGGTCGTGGCCCTGTACCGATAGGGGGTTGCGCTCCGTCCGCGGCGGTGGCTAGGGTGCGCCCAGGTCGACCGTCGAAGAAGGCGGCGGCCGAGGCAATGGAGCCTCAGGACTGATCGTCAGTCCTGGGCTCTTTTTTTGTGGTCCGAAACGGAGGGAACGAGATGGCAGCTGATGAGGCGAGGCACTACCTGGCGAACGGGCAGGCGACGACGCCCGACGCACGCGAAGCGCTCGAGTGGGCGCGCGGGACGACGGCGAAGATGGTCGACCTCAAGTTCTGCGACCTGCTGGGAACCTGGCAGCACGTGTCGCTGCCGATCTCCGCGTTCGACGAGTCCGCCTTCGACGAGGGCCTCGGCTTCGACGGCTCCTCCATCCGCGGCTGGCAGGGCATCTCCGAGTCGGACATGCTGCTGATGCCGGACGCGGCGTCCGCGATCCTCGATCCCTTCACCGAGGCGCCGACGCTCTCCGTGATCTGCGAGATCGCCGACCCGATCTCGAAGGAGGGCTACAACAAGGATCCGCGCCGCATCGCCCGTGCCGCCGAGGAGCACCTCCTCTCCACCGGCATCGCCGACACGTCGTACATGGGCCCCGAGTGCGAGTTCTTCGTCTTCGACGAGGTCTCGTACGCGCTCGGCCCGAACGAGGCGCGCTACCTCGTGGACTCGATGGAGGGCCACTGGAACTCGGGCAAGCCCGGGCTCGGCTACACCGTGCGCGAGAAGGAGGGCTACTTCCCGCCGGCGCCGCACGACACGCTCAGCGACCTGCGCACGGAGATGGTGCTGACGCTGGAGCGGCTCGGGATCCCGTGCGAGTTCCACCACCACGAGGTCGCCTCCGGCGGCCAGTGCGAGATCGACCTCCGCTACCAGACGCTCACGCGGATGGCCGACCAGGTCATGACCTACAAGTACGTGGTCAAGAACGTCGCCCGGGCGAGAGGCAAGTCGGTGACGTTCATGCCGAAGCCGATCTTCGGCGACAACGGCTCGGGCATGCACTGCCACCAGTCCCTCTGGAAGGAGGGGACGCCGCTGATGGCGGACAAGACCGGCTATGCGGGGCTGTCGCAGCTCGCGCGTGCCTACGTCGGCGGCCTGCTCGCGCACGCGCCGGCGCTGCTCGCGTTCTGCGCACCGACGACGAACTCGTACCGCCGCCTCGTGCCGGGCTTCGAGGCGCCGGTCAACCTCGTCTACTCGATGCGCAACCGCAGCGCCTGCATCCGGATCCCGATGTACTCGGACTCGGCGAAGGCGAAGCGGATCGAGTTTCGCTGCCCGGACGCGTCGGCGAACCCGTACCTCGCGTTCGCGGCGATGCTGATGGCCGGAATCGACGGGATCCAGAAGGGCCTCGACGCCGGAGAACCGGCCGACTGGGATCTCTTCGAGGAGGACCGCGGTGTTGCGCAGGTGCCCGGGTCGCTCGCGGAGGCGCTCGACGCCCTCGAGCACGACCACGAGTTCCTGACGGCGGGCGGCGTGTTCAGCGAGGAGCTGATCCGCACCTGGATCGACTACAAGCGCGAGAACGAGGTCGACGTCGTACGGCTTCGCCCGCATCCGGCCGAGTTCTCCCTCTACTACGACTGCTGAGGGCGATCGTATGTTGGAGCTCGGCGCACGACCATCCGACACTCTCGCCGCCAGGCCGTCCGCCGAGCTCCGACCGCTGGAGCCGGAGGACTGGCGGGCCGTCGCAGACATCTACTGGGACGGGATGCGCGACGGCCTCGCCACCTTCGAGACGGAGGTGCCGTCCTGGGACGAGTGGGATCGCGGGCACCTGGAGCACCACCGGCTCGTCGCCGAGATCCTCGGCGAGGTCGTCGGCTTCGCGGCCCTCGCGCCCGTCTCGAGCCGGCGCTGCTACGCGGGCGTCGTCGAGAACAGCGTCTACGTGGCGCGCAATGCCCGCGGTCTCGGGATCGGGAGGGCGCTGCTCGAGGCGCTGATCGAGGGGGCCGAGGAGGCCGGCAGCTGGACGATCCAGACGTCGATCTTCCCCGAGAACCAGGCGTCGCTCGTGCTGCACGAGCGCTGCGGCTTCCGGGTCGTCGGCCGCCGCGACCGGATCGCGATGCGCGACGGGATCTGGCGGGACACGTTGCTGCTGGAGAGAAGGAGCGAGGTCGTCACATGATCAAGGTCGAGGCAGTGGTCATCCGTGAGCGCGTCGAGACGGTGATCGACGCGGTCGAGCACGCGACGGGGCACGTCGGCGTGACTGTGATCGAGGCGATCGGTCACGGGCGCCAGCGCGGCGTCACGCACGAGTATCGGGGCCGCATCTTCGAGTCGAGGTTCCTGCCGAAGGCGCTGCTGATCTTCGTCGTCGAGGACGACCGTGCCGACGACGTCGTGGCGGCGATCGCCGACGCGGCGCGGAGCGGCAACGAGTCGGGTGACGGGATCGCGTGGACCACGCCCGTCGACAACGTCACGCACAACAGGACGGGCCTGAGCCTGGAGGAGGTGGAAGTTCGATGAGCACGAAGGAGCTCGCGTTCGCCGCGAGCACGATCTGGGTCGTCGTCGCAGCCGTGCTGGTGATGTTCATGCAGGCGGGCTTCGCCTTCCTCGAGGCCGGTCTGACGCGGATGAAGAACGTCGGCCACATCGCGGCGAAGAACGTCCTCGTGCTCGGGATCGCCTCGATCGTCTACTACCTCGTCGGGTTCGGGATCGCCTTCGGCGACGGCGGCAACGGCTTCTTCGGCGGCTCCGGATTTGCGCCGTCGGTCGACGCGCTGCTCTCGATCGGCGCGGCGCCGTTCAGCTGGTTCGCCTCGATCCCCGGAGCGGCCGGCTACCTCTTCGAGGTCGTCTTCTGCGCGGTCTCGCTCGCGATCGTCTGGGGCGCCATGGCCGAGCGCACGAGGCTGTGGGTGTACTTCGCGTTCGGCGCGGCGTACACGGTGATCTACTCGATCGTCTCGCACTGGGTCTGGAGCCCGGACGGCTGGCTGTTCTCCAAGGGCATGCAGGACTTCGCCGGCTCGACGGTCGTCCACTACCAGGGGGCGCTCGCGGGTCTCGCCGGAGCGCTGCTGCTCGGGCCGCGGATCGGCAAGTTCGGCCAGGACGGCAAGCCGAACGCGATCCCGGGCCACAACATGGCCTTCACGACGCTGGGCGTGATCATCCTCTGGTTCGGCTGGTTCGGCTTCAACCCCGGCTCGACGCTCAGCGTCGACTTCGGCGGCGTCGGCTTCTTCGCCTATGTCGCGCTGAACACGAATATCGCGGCCGCCGCCGGCGTCCTCGGCGCGGTGATCACGTCGTGGATCGTGATCAAGAAGCCCGACCTCTCGATGATGCTGAACGGCGCGATCGCGGCGCTCGTCGCGATCACGGCCGCGTGCGCGTTCGTGGCGCCGTGGGCCGCGATCGTGATCGGCCTCGTCGCCGGAGCGATCGTCGTGCTCGGCGTGCTCCTGGTCGAGCGGATCGGGATCGACGACCCCGTCGGCGCGATCAGCGCCCACGGGATGGCGGGCGTCTGGGGGACGTTGTCGCTCGGGTTCCTGACGGTGCCGAAGCTCGCCGACAAGGTGCAGACCGGCGGCGGCAGGCCTGTTCTACGGTGGGGGGCTTCACCAGCTCGGCGTCCAGCTGGTCGGCCTCGTGACGGTCGGCGCCTTCACGTTCGGCGTCTCGTTCGGGCTCCTCTACCTGTTCAAGGTGACGTTCGGAATCCGCACCGAGGCCGAGGTCGAGACCGCGGGCCTCGACGTATCCGAGCACGGCATGTGGGGCTATCCGGAGTTCTACATCCCGGTCCCGGGCGGGTACGGGACGGAAGCGCACGGCCACCTCGGGCTCGCGCACGCGCCGCCACGCCCGGTCCCGGCTCCCGCGCCGATCGTCGCGCCGGAGCCGTCGGGGTGACCGCCTGGGCGCTAGTGACGGCTGAACCGCGCGCGGGCCTCGGCGAGCGCGGCCCGCACGCCGCTCGGGCCCGGGGCGGGTCGTGGCGCCGGCTCGGCCGGGGGCGTGAAGGTGCCCGCACGCACCTCGGCGGCCACCTGCTCGTACGCGTCGCGGAACGAGACGCCGTCTGACACCAGGCGCTCGGCGGCGTCCGTGGCGAGGAGGAACGGATCGGCAGCAGCCGACGCGAGCCGTCCGTGGTCGAGCTCCAGGCCGTCGACCAGCACCGCTAGCGCGGCGAGCGCGGCGGCCGTGTCGGCGCGGGCGGCGAAGACCGGCTGCTTGTCCTCCTGGAGGTCGCGGTCGTACGCGAGCGGCAGGCCCTTCACGACCGCGAGGAGGCCGGTGAGGCGGCCGATCGCGGTTCCGGCCTTGCCCCGCGCCAGCTCGGCGACGTCGGGATTCAGCTTCTGCGGCATCGCCGACGAGCCGGTCGCGGCGGCCTCCGGGAGGCGGACGAAGCCGAACTCGCCCGAGGCCCAGAGACAGAGCTCCTCGCCGATCCGCGACAGGTGCGTGAACAGGACTGCGACCGCGTAGAGGTAGTCGAGCGCGAAGTCGCGGTCGGCGACCCCGTCGAGGGAGTTGCGCACGGGCTCCGGCGGTGCGGGCAGCGGCAGCGTCGAGCCGGCGGCGGCGCCGGAGCCGAGCGGGCTCGGCCGCGCCTGCTTCGCAGCGAACCGGAACCGCGCGCGGTCGCGATCGAGCATCTCGATCCACGCGAGCAGGTGGTGGCCGACGGTGACCGGCTGCGCGCGCTGGAGGTGGGTGTACGCGGGCATCGGCGTCTCCGCCTCGACCTCGGCGAGGTCGAGGATCACCGACGCGAACGCGCCGATCGCGTCGAGCGCCTCGGCGCAGGCCGCGGTGACGTAGAGCCGGAGCGCGGCCGCGACCTGGTCGTTGCGCGAGCGGCCGGCATGGATCTTGCGGCCCACCTCCCCGAGCTGCCGCTCGATCGCCGAGTGCACGTCCTCGTCCTCCGGCCCGACGGCGCCGTCGGCGGTGATCCGCTCGAGCGCCTCGCGCGCCGCGGCCAGCTCCTCGCCGGAGAGCAGCCCGGCGGCGTGGAGGCGCTCGGCGTGGAGTGACGTTGCCTCGCAGTCGTAGGGGAGGAGCTCGGCGTCGTCGGCGCGCAGGAACCGCTCGACCTCCGGCGCGAGCGGCGTGTCGGTGCGCGCGGCCCAGAGCGTCATACCGAGGCTCGCTTGCGCCTGAGCGCCGCAACGAGCTCCGTCTCGAGCGATGCGATGCGGAGGAAGCCCTCGGCCGCCGCGTGCGGGAACGTCTCGCCCTCGGCGTAGGAGGCGAGCGTCTCGGCGTAGAGAGCGTGCTCGGAGCGGCGCCCGGTCACGACGGCTGTCCCGGGCCCGAGCTCGAGCCGCACCTGGCCGTCGACTCGCTCCTGGGTCGCGTCGACGAACGCGTCGATCGCGGTGCGCAGCGGGCTGAACCAGAGCCCCTCGTAGACGAGCTCCGTCCAGCGCGTCTCGAGCTGCCGCTTGGTGCGGAGCTCGTCCTTCGTCAGGACGACGTCCTCGAGGGCGCGGTGGGCCTCGATCAGCGCGATCGCCGCCGGCGCCTCGTACACCTCGCGGCTCTTGATGCCCACCGTGCGGTTCTCGATCATGTCGATCCGGCCGATCCCGTACACGCCGGCGCGGGCGTTGAGCACAGCGACGAGCTCGACGAGCGGGAGCTCGTCGCCGTCGACGGCAACCGGGAGGCCTTCCGCGAACGCGAGCACGAGCTCGGTCGGCGCGGGAGCGGTCGCAGGCGCGGAGGTCAGCGCGTACGGCTCCTCCGGCGGCGCCTGCCAGGGATCCTCGAGCATGCCCGCCTCGATCGAGCGCCCGAAGAGGTTTTCGTCGATCGAGTAAGGCGACTCGGCGGTCTGCGTCACGGGGATCCCGCGTGCGAGCGCGTACTCGATCTCCTCGTCGCGCGTCCAGACGTGGTCGCGGAGCGGGGCGATGACGCGCACGCCCGGATACGTCGCCTTGAACGCGAGCTCGAAGCGGACCTGGTCGTTGCCTTTGCCGGTGCAGCCGTGGACGACCGCCTCGGCGCCGAGCTCCTCCGCGAGGCCGGCGACCGCCTCGGCGATCACCGGCCGCGACAGCGCGGAGACGAGCGGATAGCGGCCCTCGTAGAGCGCGTTCGTCTTCAGAGCGCGGCCGACCTGCTCCGTCGCGAAAGCCTCCTTGCGGTCGAGCAGGATCACGTCCGCCGCGCCGGCCGCCCGGCCGCGGGCCAGCGATGCCTCGATGTCGAACTCCTGGCCGACGTCGACGAGCACGGCCACCACCTCGTCGAAGCCGTAATCCTCCCGAAGCCACGCGATCGCGCAGCTCGTGTCGAGCCCGCCCGAGTAGGCGAGGACCGCGGTGCGGCTCATGCTGCTCCTTCCAGGACGTGGTCTCGGAGCTCGTCGCGCAGCGCGGCCGGGTCGACGCCGTTCCGCGGAGCGATGAAGATCGTGTCGTCGCCGGCGATCGTGCCCAGCACGCGCGGATGGTTCGACTCGTCGATCGCGCGCGCGAGCGCGTTCGCGTGGCCGGCCGGTGTCCTGACGACCACGACGCTCCCGTTCGCCTCGCAGGTCAGCGCCCAGCGCGCGAAGGCGGCGGCGAGGATGCGCTGGCGCTCGGCGTCGGGGACGCCCGCCTGTGCGTAGACGAGGCGCCCGCTCGCGTCCCGCACCTTCACGAGGCCGAGCTCGTGGACGTCGCGCGACACCGTGGTCTGGACGACCTCATGGCCCGCGTCGTGGAGCGCTTGCGCGAGCGCGGTCTGGGTCGAGATCGGATGCTCTGCGATCAGGCGCAGGATGGCGCCGTGGCGTTCGCGGCGGTTCACGCGAGCACGTCCCGTATGGTCGCGAGGGCGAGGTCGACCTCGCCGGCGCCGACGACGAGCGGCGGGGTGAGGCGCAGCACGCGCTCGCCGGCAGACAGGACGAGCAGGCCTGCGTCGAGGCAGGAGGCGACCACCGGCCCCGCCTCGCGGTCGAGCTCCGCAGCCAGCAGGAGCCCGCGGCCGCGCACCTCGACGACTCCGGGGAGGTCGGCGAGCCCGGAGGCCAGCAGCGCGCCCGTGGCCCGCACTGATGCGAGCAGGTCGTCGTCGACGGCGTCGCAGACCGCGCACGCCGCGGCGCAAGCGACCGGGTTGCCGCCGAAAGTGGACGCGTGGTCGCCGGGGGCAAACGCGCCTGCGGCTTCCTCCGCGACGAGCAGGCAGCCGATCGGAAGGCCGTTCGCGAGCGCCTTCGCGAGCGTCACGAGCTGCGGACGGACGCCGAGCTGCTCGTGGGCGAAGAAGGTGCCCGTGCGGCCGATCCCGGTCTGGACCTCGTCGAAGCAGAGGAGCGCGTCGAGCTCGTCGGCGAGCGTCGCGGCCGCGGCGGCGAACTCCCGGGTCAGCGGCCGGACGCCGCCCTCGCCCTGGATCGGCTCGAGCAGGATCAGGCCCACGTCGTCCGCTGCCGCGGCGTTCAGGGCGTCGACATCGTTGGGCGGCGTGAAGCGGACGCCCGGGACGAGCGGCTCGAAGGCGGCACGCTTCGCCGGCTGGCCGGTCGCGGAAAGCGCCCCGAGCGTGCGGCCGTGGAACGAGCCCTCGAGCGCGATCACTCCCGCTCTTCCGGTCGCCTTGCGGCCGTACTTGAGCGCGGCCTCGATCGCCTCGGCGCCGGAGTTGCAGAAGAACGCCTGCGCGCCGCCGAAGCGGTCGGACAGCCGCGCGGCGAGGTCGCTCATCGGCCCGGTCCAGTAGAGGTTCGAGACGTGCCACAGGCGGTCGAGCTGGGCGTGCGCCGCGGCGAGCGGAACGGGATGGCCGTGGCCGAGCCCGACGACCGCGATCCCGGCGGCAAAGTCGAGGTAACGGCGGCCGTCGCTTCCGGTCAGCCAGGCTCCGGCGCCCTCGACGAAGGTGACGTCGGCACGGGGGTACACCGGCAGAACGGTCTGGTCGAGGACGGCGGTCACGGGAGCACCGCCGTCGCGCCGATCTCGGTCCGGACGCCCTCGCGCGCGGCACGGACCGCGGCCCGCAGCTTCGGGACGATCCCGCCCTCGAACGTGCCGTCGTCGACGAGCCGGTCGGCGTCGTCGGCGCCGATCGCGGGCACGACGCCGCCCTCGACGAGGACGCCGGGCACGTCGGTCACGAAGAGCAGCCGCTCGGCGCCCAGGCCGACGGCGAGGGCGGCGGCCGCCTCGTCCGCGTTGACGTTCAGAGGCCCGGCCGCGAGCGGAGCCACGACGGGGATGCGGCCGACGGCCATCGCCAGTGCGACCACCGGCGGGCGGGTCGGCACCGGGTCGCCGACGAGGCCCAGCTCCGGCACCTGCCTCGCCTCGAGACCCGCCTCGTCTCCCATCAGGCCGAGCGCGAGCGGGCCGATCGAGGCGCAGAGCGCTGCGTTGACGGCCGCGAAGGACCCGCGCACGACCTCGAGCGCCTCGGGGCTCGTGACGCGGCGGCCGCCTACGAACTCGACCCGCAGTCCGCGCCGCTCCATCTCGGCGTTGATCTGAGGCCCCGCGCCGTGGACGACGCAGACCTCGTCGCCGGCGTCGGCCAGCTCGAGCACGCCGGCCGCCGCGCCCGCGGAGACGGCGCCGCCGCACTTGACGACGACGCGGCTCATGTCCGGTAGTCCGCGTTGATGCGGACGTAGTCGTAGGTCAGGTCCGACGCGAGGTAGGACGCGGCCCCCGCACCGAGGCCCAGGTCGAGGTCGATGCGGCAGACGGCGCCCTCGAACGTCGGGTCGGCGGCGCCGACGGGCGCGCCGTCGCTGAAGACCGTCGTCCCGTTGAGGGCGAGCGCCAGCCGCGCCGGGTCGAGCTCGGCGAAGCCGCCGTTCCAGGTCGCGGAGCCCGCGGCGGCGAGGACGCGGCCCCAGTTGGCGTCGCGGCCGAACGCAGCGGTCTTCACGAGGGGGGAGGTGGCGATCCGGCGCGCGATCGCGGTTGCCTCGCCGTCGCTCGCTGCGCCGTCCACGGAGATCTCGAGCAGGACGGTCGAGCCCTCTCCGTCGGCGACGATCTGCCCGGCGAGGTCGGCGCACACCTCCCGTAGCGCCGCGGCGAAGGCCTCGTCCGTCTCCGGGGAGCGGGCGACGCCGCTCGCGCCGTTGGCCAGGAGGACGACCGCGTCGTTCGTCGAGCACTCGCCGTCGACGGAGATCCGGTTGAAGCTCTCCTCGACGGCCGGACGCAGGAACGCGTCCGCCTCGCCCGCCGCGAGCGGGTAGTCGGTCGTGACGACGGCGAGCATCGTCGCGAGCGACGGGTGGATCATCCCGGCGCCTTTCGCCATCCCGCCGACGACGAAGCCGTGGCGGCTGACGGCGCCCTGCTTCGGTGCGGTGTCCGTGGTCAGGATCGCCTCCGCGGCGTTCGGCCCTCCGTCGGGCGAGAGCCCCGCGACGACTCGCTCGAGGCCGCCGAGGATCCGGTCGAGCGGAAGCCGCACGCCGATGACGCCGGTCGAGAGGACGAGCACCTCCTCGGCCTGGAGGTCGAGCAGCCGCGCCGCCTCGGCCGCGGTCGCCAGCGCGTCGACCTCGCCGCGCGCTCCGGTGGCTGCGTTCGCGACGCCGGAGTTGATCACCACCGCCTGCGGCGCCGTTTCGGCCAGGTGCGCCCGCGAGACGAGCACCGGCGCGGCCTGGACGCGATTCCGGGTGAACATCGCCGCGCCCACCGCCGGCGCGGTCGAGCGGAGGAGCGCGAGGTCGGGCGCGGAGCGGCGGATGCCCACGTGGATCCCGGCCGCGACGAAGCCGCGTGCGGCGGTGACGCTCACACCAGCACCCCGGAGAGCCGCAAGCCGGCCGTCTCGTCGAGGCCCAGCGCCAGGTTTGCGTTCTGGACCGCCTGCCCCGCCGCGCCTTTGCCGAGGTTGTCGAGCGCGCAGATCACGACCGCGAGGCCGGTCGCGCGGTCCTCGAAGAGCGCGATCTCGGCCTCGTCCGTCCCCTGCACGCGCGCCAGGTCGGGGGTCTCGTCCTCGGGGAGGACGGTCACCGCGCGGGCGGTTGCGTACGCGGCCTCGAGCCGGTCACGCAGGTCGCTCTCCAGCGGCCGCGCGTAGCACGTCGCGATCAGCCCGCGCCGGACGGGAAGGAGGTGCGGGACAAAGCAGACCGGGAAGCCGAGCAGCCGCTCGATCTCCGGCTCGTGCTGGTGGCGGCCGACGCGGTACGGCGAGAGGTTCTCGAGCACCGTCGTCGCGTGCGAGGTCGGCTTGAGCGCCTTGCCGGCGCCGGAGACTCCGGACTTCGCGTCGACGACGACACCGGCCGGGTCGATTGCGGCGGCGAGTGGCCCGAGTGCCAGCAGCGCCGCGGTGGCGTAGCAGCCGGGATTCGCGATCAAGCGTCCGGTCGGCGGCGCGAGCTCGGGCAGAGCGTAGGACCAGTCGCCGAGAGCGTCCCCCTGCGGATGCGCGAAGCCGTACCAGTCCTCGTAGGCGGCGGTGTCCAGCAGGCGGTGCGCTCCGGACAGGTCGACGACGACGCCCTCGGCCGGCGGCTCGAGCGCCGCCGACCGCTCGTGGTCGAGGCAGAGGAAGACGACGTCCGCGCCCGCCGCGAGCGCGTCGTCGTTCGCGACAAACGCGGGGAGGGCGCCGTGCCCGTTGCGGGCGAGGCGTGGGTCGAGCGCTGCTGCCGGACGCCCGGCGAGCGAGTCGGAGCCGAGTGCCGCGAGCTCCAGCTCGGGGTGGACGAGCACACGGTCGAGCGTCTCCTGGCCGGCGTAACCGGAGGCACCCACGATCGCGGCCGAGCGCATGTGCGTATTATGCGAACTGGGTGCTTGATATGCAAACAGCCGCTCTCGTCCTCGAGGACGGGACCGTGTTCTCCGGTCGCTCGGTGGGCACGCGTGGGACGTCGGCGGGGGAGGCGTGCTTCACGACCGCCTCCACCGGCTACGAGGAGGCCGTCAGCGACCCGAGCTACGCCGGCCAGGTCCTCGTCTTCGCGTATCCGCTCGTCGGGAACTACGGCGTCGACGAGCGGCGGCTGGAGTCGGCCCGGGTCTGGACGGAGGGGGTCGTCATGCGCCGAGCGCGCCCCGAGTGGGCGGCCTGGCTCGCCGCTAGAGGCGTGGTAGCGATCGAGGACGTCGACACGCGTGCGCTCGTCCGTCGCATCCGGGAGGACGGCGCGATGCGCTGTGCGCTCGGCACGGCGGAGCCGGACGAGCTGCAGGCGCGCGCTCTCGCCCAGCCCCACATCGACCACGACCGGGGGCTCGCCGAGCCGGAGCTGATGTCGCCGCCCCTCGCTCTCGCCGCGTGCACGCGTGAGCCCTTCACCGTCGGATCGGGGCCGCGGGTGGCCGTGCTCGATCTCGGCTGCAAGCGGTCGATCGTGCGTCGGCTCGCGAGCGTCGGCCTCGAGGCGGTGGTCGTCCCCGGGACGTGGACGGCGGGAGAGGTTCTCGCTGTGGAGCCACGCGCCGTCCTGATCGGGAACGGCCCGGGCGACCCGGCGCAGCTCGAGCGCCCGATCGAGACCGTGCGCGGGCTGCTCGGCCGCGTGCCCGTGTTCGGCGTCTGCCTCGGGCACCAGCTGGCGGCGCTCGCGCTGGGGATGCGCACGTTCAAGCTGCCGTTCGGGCATCGCGGCGCCAACCACCCCGTTCGTGTCCGCGATACGAGCCGCGTGCTCGTGACCGTCCAGAACCACGGCTTCGCGGTCGAGCCGTCCGACGCGGCCGAGGTCAGCCACCTCTCCCTGAACGACGGCACCGTCGAGGGCCTCGAGGCCGACGGCCTCGCGACGGTCCAGTTCCATCCCGAGGCATCTCCCGGGCCGCTCGACGCCCTCCCGTTCTTCGACCGCATCGCCGCAACGTGCCGAAGCGAAGCGACCTACGCTCGGTCCTGATCGTCGGCTCGGGGCCGATTCGGATCGGCCAGGGCTGCGAGTTCGACTACTCCGGTGCCCAGGCGTGCCGCGTGCTCCGGCGCGAGGGCTCCGCGTCGTGCTCGTCAACTCAAACCCGGCCACGATCATGACCGACCCGGAGTGGGCCGACGCCACGTACCTCGAGCCGCTCGACGCCGAGACGCTCGCGCAGGTGATCGAACGCGAGCGGCCGGACGCCCTCCTGCCCACGCTCGGCGGTCAGACGGCGCTCAATCTCGCGCTGGCCCTGACGGAGGACGGCACGCTCGACCGCTTCGGCGTCGAGCTGATCGGCGCGGACGTCGATGTGATCCGGCGGGCAGAGGACCGGCTCGCGTTCCGGGCGGCGATGACGGCGGCAGGCCTGCCGGTGCCGGAGAGCGTCGTCGTGACGTCCACCGAGGATCTGAACGGCTGCCCGTTGCCTGCGGTCGTTCGCCCGGCGTTCACGCTCGGCGGCACCGGCGGCGGCCGCGCCGCCGACACCGAGGAGCTTCGGCGACGAGTGGAGGTCGGGCTGCATACGAGCCCGATCGGCCAGGTGCTGGTCGAGCGCGCGCTCGACGGCTGGCACGAGTTCGAGCTCGAGGTGATGGCGGATGCGGCGGGGAACTGCGTCGTGGTCTGCTCGATCGAGAACCTCGACCCGATGGGCGTCCATACCGGCGACTCGTGGACGGTCGCGCCGCAGCAGACCCTGCCGGATCCCCTCTACCAGCGGCTGCGTGAGGAGGCTTTCGCCTGCGCGCGCATCGTGGGCGTGGCGACCGGCGGTGCCAACGTCCAGTTTGCCGTCGATCCCGTCACGGAGAACGTCGTCCTGATCGAGATGAACCCGCGCGTGTCGCGCTCGTCGGCGCTGGCGTCGAAGGCGACCGGCTTCCCGATCGCAAAGCTCGCCGCGCTGCTCGCGGTCGGCTACACGCTCGACGAGCTGCCGAACGACATCACCGGGCGCTCGAGCGCCGCCTTCGAGCCCGCCCTCGACTACGTCGCGGTCAAGGCGCCGCGCTTCGACTTCGAGAAGTTCCCGGGAGCCGACGGCCGCCTCGGCACCGAGATGCGCGCGGTCGGCGAGTCGCTCGGGCTCGGGCGGACGTTCCCCGAGGCGCTGCTGAAGGCGCTCGACGGGCTCGAGACCGATGCCGAGCTCCCGGAGATCCCCGGCCTCCACCCGTACTTCGCGTCCGAGCTCGAGTCGATCGGCGAGGCGGAGCAGCGCCTCCGTGAGGACGGCGACGTCGCCGCCGCGAAGCGCTTCGGGCTGCCCGACCGGCGCATCGCGCGGGTGCTCGGGATCGACGAGGCCGTCGTCCGGCGCCGCCGGCCGCGGCCCGCGCGGCTCGCGGTCGACTCCTGCGCTGCGGAGTTCGACGCCCGGACGCCGTACTTCTACCTCTCCTACGAGCAGGGCGACCCCGTCGCGCCGGCGACGGAAAGCGCGATCGTCGTGCTCGGCTCCGGGCCGAACCGGATCGGGCAGGGGATCGAGTTCGACTACTGCTGCACGCACGCCGCTCAGGCGTTCCGGCGGCTCGGGTACGAGGCCGTCCTCGTCAACTGCAACCCCGAGACGGTCTCGACGGACTACGACACGTCCGACCGCCTTTACCTCGAGCCGGTCACGCTGGAGCGCGTGCTCGACGTCGTCGAGATCGAGAGGCCGCTCGGCGTCGTGGTCACGCTCGGGGGTCAGACTCCGCTACGGCTCGCGCGCGAGCTCGCGGACGAGGGCGTGCCCCTGCTCGGCGACCCGGTCGGCGCGATCGAGCTGGCCGAGGACCGCGGCCGCTTCGCGCGCCTGCTCGAGGAGGTCGGGCTGCGCGCGCCGAGCTGGGGCGTCGCCGAGACGACGGAGGACGCTCGCTCGCTCGCGGCGGAGATCGGCTATCCGGTGCTTGTCCGGCCGCACTTCGTGCTCGGCGGCCGCGGGATGCGCGTCGCCAACGAGCCCGGGGAGCTGGTCGTCGACGAGCCGTCGCTGGTGGACGAGTTCCTGGCCGGGGCGCTCGAGCTCGACGTCGAAGTGCTCTGCGACGGCAGGTCGGCGTGGGTGGCGGCGATCGTCGAGCACGTCGAGCCCGCCGGGTCGCACTCGGGGGACTCCGCGTGCCTGCTCCCAGCGCCCTCCGTCGGCGCCGAGCTCGAGCGGGAGATCCGCGCGCTCGCGTCGACGATCGTCGCGGCCCTGGGCGCGCGCGGCCTCCTCAATCTCCAGCTCGCGGTCCGCGACGGGGACGTCTACGTGCTGGAGGCGAACCCGCGGGCCTCGCGGACGGTGCCCTTCGTGGCGAAGGCGACCGGGCTGCCGCTGGTCGACCACGCCTGCCGGCTCCTGCTCGGAGCGGCTCTCCCGGACCTGGGCCTGCCCGAACGGGCCCTGCCGGCGCACGTCTGGGCGAAGGAGGCGATCTTCCCGACCGACCGGTTCCCGGGCGCGGCAGACCGCGGGCCGGAGATGCGCTCGACCGGGGAGGTGATGGCCGGCGGAAGGACGCCGGCCGAGGCGTACGGCCGCGCCCTGCGCGCCGCGGGCCGGTCACGACGAGCAGGCTCGATCGGGCCGCCTCTGCAGGAGCGCTCGCTCTACGACGACCTGGCGGCCGCCGCGACGGCCTCGTCGTCCGCCGCCGGCGCTTCGACTGCCTGACGCGGCACGACGCGCCAGAACAGCGCCGGAGCCTCCTGCCAGCGCGCCAGCAGCTCCGCCGCCCGCGGCGAGCCGGTGTGGCGGACGTGCCGCTCGAGCAGATCGTGCAGCTCGTCGTCCGCGCCCCGTTCGGCCGTGACGAGCTCGGCGTTGAGGCGCAGCGGGAGGTCGCCGGCGGGATCCAGCACCCATGCGACGCCGCCGCTCATCCCGGCGCCGAAGTTGAGGCCGACCTCGCCCAGGACCGCGACGGCGCCGCCCGTCATGTACTCGCAGCCGTGGTCGCCGATCCCCTCGATGACCGCGACCGCCCCCGAGTTGCGGACGGCGAAGCGCTCCCCGGCCCGGCCGGCGCAGAAGAGCTCGCCTCCCGTCGCGCCGTACAGGACCGTGTTTCCCATCAGCACCGGGTCGCCGTCGTCGTCGGGCGGCGGGACGACGACGATCCGGCCGCCCCCCATCCCCTTGCCGACGTAGTCGTTTGCCTCGCCGACGAGGTCGAGCTGGACGCCGGCCGCGAGGAACGCGCCGAAGCTCTGGCCGGCCGAGCCGTCGAAGCGGGCCCGCACGCGGCCGGGCGGCGTCGACGCTCCGAATCGTCGGCCGATCTCGACGCCGAGCCGCGCGCCGACCGCGCGGTCGCCGTTCTCGATCCGGTGGTGGACGTCGACGATGCGCGCCTCCTCGAGCGCCGGTACGGCTTCGGCTGCCAGCAGCTCGCCGAGCCCGCCGCCGTCGGCGCGCAGCTGCGGCTCGCCGCCGTAGCCGCCGAGGGCGTCGTGGAGCACGGCGTCCAGGCGCAGGGACGACGCCCGGCGGTCGCCGAGGCGGCGCGGCTGCAGGAGGTCGGCGCGGCCGACGGCGTCGGCGAACGTGCGCAGGCCGAGCCGCGCCAGGTGCTGCCGCACTTCCTCCGCGACCTGCAGGAGGTAGGCGGCGACCTGCTCGGGCGTCGCGGCGAACTTCGAGCGGAGCTCCGGACGCTGAGTCGCGATCCCGACCGGGCAGGTGTCGAGGTGGCACGACCGGACCATCAGGCAGCCCTCGGCGAGCAGCAGCGCTGTTCCGAACGAGACCTCGTCCGCGCCGAGGAGCGCCGCGACGACCACGTCGCGACCGGTCTTGAAGCCCCCGTCGGCGCGCACCCGCACGCGGCCGCGGAGGCCGTTCTCGACCAGCGTGCGCTGGGTCTCGGCGAGGCCGAGCTCCCACGGCGCCCCGGCGTGCTTGATCGACGAGAGCGGGCTCGCGCCGGTGCCGCCGTCCGCGCCGGCGATGTGCACCACGTCGGCGAGCGCCTTCACGACGCCGGCCGCGACGAGGCCGACGCCTGCCTCCGCGACCAGCTTGACCGATACCGCTGCCGTCGGGCTCGCCTCCTTGAGGTCGAAGACGAGCTGCGCGAGATCCTCGATCGAGTAGATGTCGTGGTGCGGCGGTGGGGAGATGAGCGGCACGCCGGGCTGCGTGTGCCGGAGCCGAGCGATCTCGGCCGTGACCTTCTCCCCGGGCAGCTGCCCGCCCTCGCCGGGCTTCGAGCCCTGCGCGATCTTGATCTGGAGCTCGTCCGCGAACGCGAGGTACTCCGGCGTGACGCCGAACCGGGCCGAGGCGACCTGCTTGATGCGGGAGTTGCGGTCGGTGCGGAAGCGCGCGGGATCCTCGCCGCCCTCGCCCGAGTTCGAGCGGGCGCCGAGCCGGTTGAACGCGAGCGCGACGGTCTCGTGTGCCTCGGCGGAGAGCGAGCCGTGCGACATCGCGCCGCTGGAGAAGCGGCGGACGATCGACTCGGCGTGCTCGACCTCGTCGAGCGGGGCGGGCTCGGTGCCCGGCGCGAGCTCGAGCAGGTCGCGGAGCTCGAGCGGCCGGCGGTCGTTGACGAGCGCGGCGAAGCGGTCGTAGTCGCCGCGGCGTAGGGCGTGGGCAGCCTGCTGGAGCGCTTCCACTACGGGTGGGCTCGTCGCGTGGCGCTCGCCGCCCTTGCGGAACTTGACGTAGCCGGGGTTCTCCAGCTCGACGGCGCCGTTGCGGGCAAGGAGCTCGCGCTCGAGCTCGGCGAACCCGATGCCTCCGAGCGTCGACGGCGTACCGGTCAGGCAGGTGCTGACGACGTCCTCCGCGAGGCCGATCGCCTCGAACAGCTGCGCGCCGCGGTACGAGGCTACGTCGGCGATCCCGAGCTTGGACATGATCTTCAGCACGCCGTTCTCGAACGCGTCCCTGAGGCGCAGCTGCGCCTCGGCGGGGGACGGCCGGTCTCCGCCGAGCTTGTCCGCCGCCGCGAGGGCCGCCGCTGTCTCGAAGGCGAGCCGCGGGCAGACGGCATCCGCGCCGTAGCCGAGCAGGCAGGCGAGGTCGTGGGCCTCGCGCGGCTCGTCGTGGGCCACGACGATCGACGCGTGCGTGCGGAGGCCCTCTGCGAGCAGCCGCTGGTGGGCGGCGCCCACGGCCAGCACCGCCGGGATGCTCGCAGTGGGCCCGGAGTCGTCCAGGACCAGCATCTCGGCGCCGCCGCGGACGGCCGCAACAGCCTCGTCTCCCAGACGGAGGCACGCCCGCCGCAGCCCGTCCCTCTCCGTGAACGTCGAAGAGAGGACGGTGCCGCGGCGGGCTAGCTCCTCCGCTCCGGAGGGAAGCAGGAGAAAGCTGTCCAGCTCGAGCAGGCACGCGGCGCGCGGGTGCTCTCCGAGGAGCGGCGCCCGCGCGCCGAGCAGGGTGCGGAGGGACATCACATGGCGCTCGCGCAGGTGGTCGATTGCAGGGTTGGTGACCTGCGCGAAGCGCTGACGGAGGTAGGACGTGACCGGGCGTGCCCGGCCTGCGAGTGGCGGCAAGGCCGTGTCGTCGCCCATCGAGGAGGTCGGCTCGTGACCCGTCCCCGCGGCCGGCCGGAGCAGCAGCGACAGGTCCTCGCGCGTGTAGCCCGCGGCGGCCTGGCGCGCGGTCAGGCTCTCCGACGGCGGCTCGGCCGGGACGCCCGTCCCGAACGGTGTCAGCGTCGTGCGGAGCCAGCGCGCATACGGCCGCTTACGGGCGAGCCTGCGCTTGATCGCCGCGTCCTCCTCGACGCCGAGCGCCGGGTCGACGACGAGCATCTGACCCGGGCCGAGCCGCCCGCGCCGGATGCGGGCGCCCTCGGGGAGAGTAAGGGCGCCCGCTTCCGAGGCGCAGGTGACGAGCGTTTCGTCGGCGACGGCCCACCGAAGAGGTCGGAGGCCGTTGCGGTCGAGTGCGGCGCCGACGACGCGCCCGTCCGTGAAGACGACCCCTGCAGGACCGTCCCACGGTTCGAGAAGGGTGGAGTGGTAGCGGTAGAAGGCCTGCGCGCTGCCGTCGAGGCGCGGATCGGTCTCCCACGCCTCCGGGAGCAGCATCGCGGCCGCGTGCCGGACGTCCCGGCCGCCGCGGACGAGCAACTCGAGGGCGTTGTCGAGCATGGTCGAGTCGGACCCGTCCTGCTCGAGCACGTGGCCGCGCGCAGCCATCCAGGCGGCGTTGCCCTCGAGCGAGTTGATCTCGCCGTTGTGGCAGAGGAGTCGGAACGGCTGCGCGCGCTCCCACGACGGCGCGGTGTTCGTCGAGAACCGCTGATGGAAGATGCCGAAGGGAACCGCAAGGTCCGGGTCGCGCAAGTCGGCGTAGAAGCGCGCGAGCTGGTCGGCCGCGCAGAGCGCCTTGTACGTGATCGTCCGGAAGGAGAGGGAGACGATGTAGGCGCCGTCCGTGCGCTCGGCGCGCCGCCGCGCCCGGTACGCCCGGAGCTCCGCCTCGTCGGCGGTCGTGCCGAGCGGCCGGCGGAGGACGAGCTGCTCGATCGGCGGCATCGTCCGCCGAGCCGCGTCGCCGAGTGCGGCCGGGTCGACCGGTACCTCTCGCCAGCCCGCCGGCTCGATGCCCTCCTCGACACACGCCGCCTCGATCGCATCCCGGGCCGATTCGTCTCGCAGGAACACCTGTGCGAGCCCACACCACGGCGCGGGCACGAGCGCGCACGGGATCGGGAGGAGCAGGCCGGCGCCGTCCCCGCTGACGCCGTCCGCCGCGACGGCGCCGCGATGGCGCACGCGGGCCAGTCCTTCCAGGAGGCCGTCGACGATCGCGCGCGAGGCCCGGCCGGTGGCGTCGGCGAGGAAGCCGATACCGCAGGCGTCGCGCTCTGCGCGTGGATTGGACGGACGAACGTGCACCGGGGCCGTGCGCCTCTCTCGAGAAGTGCCGCTCCGCCTGACTTGCAAACCTAGCCGGCGTCGGCGGAGGAACGAAACGCCGGCTAGCGCGTAAGGACGCGCGTAAAGACGACCGGGGTAATGAGGTTCTGCTCAGTCGTCGCGTGCGCCATCGAGTTGTCCAGAGTAGAGAAGGTTGCGGACGTCGGCAAGGGCGCGAGTAGGCTCGAGCTGCGTGGACCCGGAGATCCGTGACTACTACGAGCGCGGGATGGAGCTCGATCGCCTCGCGCAGGGGTACTCGCAGATCGAGTTCGAGCGGACGAAGGAGCTGCTCACGCGGCACCTGCCGGCGCCTCCCGCACGCGTCCTCGACGTCGGCGGCGGCCCGGGCGCCTACGCGGCGTGGCTGGCCGCCGGCGGCTACGAGGTACGGCTGATCGACGCGTCGCCGTTGCACGTCCGCCACGCGGTGGAGCTCGGGGACGGGCGGTTCGACGCGGTCGAGGGCGATGCGCGCCGGCTGCACGAGTCGGACGGGTCAGCCGACGCCGTTCTCCTGCTGGGCCCGCTCTACCACCTCACCGACCGCGATGACCGGGTCCTCGCGCTCCGCGAGGCGCGTCGGGTGCTGCGACCCGGCGGGCCGGTCGCCGCCGCTGCGATCTCCCGCTTCGCCTCGGCGCTCGACGGGATGTACGCGGGCTACCTGAATGACCCGCGGTTCTGGCCGATCGTCGAGCAGGACCTCGCGGACGGTCAGCACCGCTCCACGTCGGCGGAGCTCCCGGCGTTCACGACGGCCTTCTTCCACCGGCCGGAGGAGCTGGAGGCGGAGGTTCGCGAGGCGGGGCTCGAGCTCGAGGGGCTGTTCGGCGTCGAGGGACCGGGCTGGCTGCTCGCGGACCGCCTCGACGATGCGGTCGCGCGCGAGCACATCCTTCGCGTCGCGCGGGTGCTCGAGCGCGAGCCGTCCGTGATCGGCGCGAGCGCGCACCTGCTCGCCATTGGCCGGGCGCCCTAGTGCGGTACCAGTTCGTCGACTGCCGTTGGGAGCTGGGCAACCCGGCGCGGGCGCAGGAGCTGTACCTCGAGGGCCACATCCCCGGCGCGAGCTTCCTCGACGTCGACGCGGATCTCTCCGCGCCGCCGGGTGAGCGCGGCCGCCATCCGCTTCCCGAACTCGACGCCTTCGCTCGTGCGGCCGGCCGGGCCGGGATCGGCGCCGGCGTCTTCGTCGTCGCCTACGGGAACATGGGCGGTCCCGAGCGGCTGTGGTGGCTCCTCCGGCACGTCGGCCACGACGACTGCGCGGTGGTCGACTTCGAGGCGTGGCGTGGCCCGCTCGTCGCCGGCGAGGAGGAGGTCGAGCCGGGCGAGCTCGTCGTCCGGGAGCGCGACGACGACATGCTGGAGGCCGAGGAGCTCGCCGCGCGACTCGGCGAGCTGGTCGTGGTGGACGCCCGCGTGCCGGAGCGCTACCGCGGCGTGCCGAATCCGGTCGACCGCAAGCCGGGCCGGATCCCGGGCGCCCGCAACGCGCCGTGGAACGAGTCGCTCCCGGAGCTACCGGCAGGCGAGATCGTCGCCTACTGCGGCTCGGGCGTCACGGCCTGCGTCGTCCTCCACGGCCTCCACCTGGCCGGGCGCGAAGGAAAGCTCTATCCCGGCTCGTGGAGCGAGTGGGAGCAGCGCCACGAGCTGCCCGTCGAGCGCGACCCAACGTAGCCCCTTTCAGACAAGGCCGAGGGCCTGACCCTCGGCCCTGGCTGCTTCGGCCAAGCCGCGGCGCCAGGTGCGCCGGCCCGCATCGTGGCGTGGAGCCGCTCCGAGCGGCGCGATGCCGGCTGTTTCGGCCACGGCCGAGGGCCTGACCCTCGGACCTGGCTCTTTCGGCCGGGGGAGGCCGTCGGCCTACGCGGCTGCGGGCGCGCCCGCGAACGAGCCCAGGTATGGCTGCCACGTGTCCGGGATCCGCGGTGCGGCGATCTTGATGAACAGCACCGGCGTCGGCGGCCTCGGCTTCGTGTGCAGGTGCAGGCCGCTCTCCTCCAGCGTCCGGTTGCCCTTCTTGTGGTTGCACGTCGCGCACGACGTGACGACGTTCTCCCAGATGGACTCGCCGCCGCGTGAGCGTGGGACGACGTGGTCGAGGGTCAGCCGGCCGTTGGTCGTGCCGCAGTAGACGCAGCGCCAGCCGTCGCGGGCGAACAGGGCCCGGCGGGAGATCTTGCGCTTCACGGCCCGAGGTACGCGGACGTATGCGACGAGCCGGATCACGTGCGGCCACGGGTAGGTGTCGGTCGCGGAGGTGAGTGGCCGGTCGAGCTCCTCCAGCACCTCCGCCTTGCCCTTGAACACGAGTACATGCGCACGCCGAACGGAGCACACGTTCAGTGGCTCGTAGCTCGCATTCAGGACAAGAACCTGCTGCATCTCGGGAGAAATCTAGCAACGAGCCTGGTGCTCACCTGCTCATCGCGCGCTCCACTGCCTCCTGCTCTTCGGGGGAGAGAGCGACCGAAGGACGGCCCCGCTCGAGCTCCTTGACGTAGATACGCGCGTAGTCGCGGCCCTGGATCGCGCTGACCACGACGCCGGTCCTGGCAGCGTCGAGGAGGGCGATCGAGGCGGACTGGTGGCCGCCTGCGCCCTCGTAGGCGTCGTAGCGGACGAGCGAGGTCTTCGTGACGGCCGTGTCGACGCGGCGGTCGACGCGCGAGAGGCCCGCCGCGACCTCGTCCACGGCCCGGTGCAGATCGTCGATCCGCCCCTGGAGCGAGACGGCGAAGTCGACGAGGTCGGCCTTGCCTCCGCCGAGGAGCACGAGCTGCGACGCCCGGACCGCCCGCAGCTTCGTCCACGCCAGGACGGCGGCGACGACGGCCGCGACGGCGACGACTGCAGCCGCGATCGCGATCCACTCCGCGGTCGAGAGGCCCACTATCCGAGCGAGAAGATGACCCGGTACTCGGCCGAGTTGTTCGTCGTCGTCCTCTCGCCGGGGACGGGCTCGACGTCGACCTTGATCGTCGTGGGCACCCCGAAGGGCGGCGGGCCGAGGTCGGTGAACGTCACGGTCTTCTGCTCGCCGGCGTTGAGGATGTCGATCTTCTGGTGCTTCACGATCGGGGTGGGCGACTTCTGGATCGTGAGGGTCACGGCGATGTTGAACTCCTGCGAGTCGCCGGAGTTCTCCACCACCGCCTGGAACGCGAGGTCGGTCGACGCGGTGATGGTGTTCTCGGCGTTCGGGTCGAGCTTCTTCCCGTCCGGGAGGGCGGTCACGGAGACGAGCGCGCTGCCGTGGGTGCCGCTCGGCGTGCCGCCGGTCGCCGCGCCGTGGACGCGTTGCCAGATGTTCGCCATCGCCAGGGTCGACGCGAGATCGGCGTTCGGGACCATGTTCGAGTCGGGCACTGCGCCGACCCCCGTGACGCCCTGGTTCTGGAGCTCACGGATGGTCGGCTCCTTGAAGTAGAAGTCCCAGTTCACGTCGCTCGCGGTCAGCAGGCGAACCTGGTCGCCGAGCAACTTCCCCGCCGTCGTCGCGTTCTTCAGCGTCGCCGTCTTGCCGAACGCGTCGGCGAGCCGGCTGAGGCCGCTCGTCCGCAGCTGGAGGATCTCGATCAGGTGCGCGTGCTCGGTTCGCAGCGGGCCGGGCGGATCGACGGTCTGCGCCTGGTCGGCCAGCTGCGACGACTGCGCGGCGAGGCCGCTGATCTTGGACTCGAGCTGCGACTCCTTGATCCCGGTGGCGGTCAGCGTCTGGTTGAGCGACACGCCGATCTGCTGGGACTGGGCGGCGATGTTGCCGACCGTCTGGATGTAGCTCTGGTAAGCGCCGTGCTTGCTGTCGCTGGCGCAGCCTTTGAACAGCACGACGAGCAGGACGGCCGCGAGGATCAGGAACGCGATCAGCCCCGCCAGGCGGAGCATCGGGATGAAGCCGGCCGGCCGCGCCGGGCGGCGTGGGCCGGTCGGGCCGCTGGGGCCACTGGGCTGTCGCCGCGGCATCCGGACCCGCTCGGTCGCCTCCTCGGTCTCGGGCTCGTCGAAGAAGTCGAACTCGATGTCGTCGCGCTCGCTCATGGGGCGTCCCAGCCGAAGCCTCGGTCACTCTAACCAGTAACCCGGCCGGTACAGGAGTTACGGCCGGCACCGCCAACCCCGGGAGAACCCGTGTCGAATCTGGCCGCAGCACGCCTCGACAGCGAGCTCGTTCTCGGGCGCTACCGGCCACTGAGGCCGCTCGGAAGCGGCGGAACCGGCTCGGTCTGGCTCGCCCGTGACGAACGGAACGGGCTCGACGTCGCGCTGAAGATCGTCCCCCGCGAGGGGAAGGCCGCCTCGCGCGCCGAGCGGGAGGCCGAGGCTGCGGCACGGCTCCGCCATCCGAACTGCCAGCGCGCCTACGGCTTCGGCCGCGACTCCGGCCACGTGTACATCGCCTACGAGTACACGCCGGGCCGCACCTTCCGGGAGGTGCTGCGCGCGGGCGAGCTGGACGACGCCAAGGCAATCGAGGCTGCGGCCCAGCTGCTCGAGGGTCTCGCACATGCACACGGGCGCGGGATCGTGCACCGGGACGTCAAGCCGTCGAACGTCCTGCTCGCCGACGGCGACGATGTCTCCGCACGCCTGCTCGATTTCGGCCTCGCCCAGATCCCCGAGGCGGAGACGCTGACCGGAGTCGGCGACGTCCCGGGCACGCTCGCGTACATCGCGCCGGAGCGGCTCGCCGGCGAGACGGCGACCGCAGCGGCCGACGTCTGGGCGGTCGGCGTGATGCTGTGGGAAGCGTTCGCCGGCCGGCATCCGTTCTGGCAGAGCTCGCTCCTGGAGACGGCGCGGGCGATCGAGCGCGGCGCGGAGCCGCTTTCCTCCGTGCGGCCGGACCTGCCGAAGAACCTGGCGGCCGCCGTCGACCGCGCGCTCGACCTCGACCCGGCGAGGCGCCCGTCGGCGGCGGCTCTCGTCGACGCGCTGCGCGCGGCCGGGCGGAAGCGGCGCAAGTCGACCCGCGGCGGTGCGCTGGTCGCGCCGGGCGTCGCCCGCCGGCTCGTGCCGTGCGTCCTTGCCGCAGCGGTCGCGGGCTGGACCGCCTGGGCGGTGCCGTTCTTCCCCGTCGGGTGGCCGTTCGCGCTCGCGGCCGTCCTCGGAGCCGTGACGTTCTTCCGGCCGCGGCTCGGGCTCGTGCTGATGCTCGCCGTCCCGGTGTTGCCGCTGGGAAACATCGCGCTCGGGCTCGCGCTGGTCTACGTCACGCTGGCGGCCGGCCTGCTCTTCCTGTGCTGGCGGGAGCCGGAGAGCGGCTTCCTCTTCGCGCTCGGCCCGCTGCTGGCGCCTCTGGCGGCGCTCGGGCTGCTGCCGCTGGCCGTGCAGGGGACCTCGTCGGCGCTGCGCCGCGGCGCGCAGGTCGCGGCCGCCGTCCTCGCCGCCGGCATCGTCGCGGGCATCCGCGGCGCACCGATGCCGTTCGACGGCTCCGCCGCGCCCGGCAACCTCGGCCTCGCAGCCAGCGACGACCCGTTCGCAGTGACCTCGGCGCTGTGGGGCGCGCTCGCGGCCCGGCCCGCGCTCCTCGTCGAGGCGCTCGTGCTCGGGCTTGCCGCCGCGGCGCTCCCGTTCGCCCGCGCGCGCGGACTGTGGGGGCTCGCCGGGCTCGGCGCCGCGCTGCTCGCCGCGACGCTCCTGCCGGTCGCCGGCGTGGCGGCCGTCCCGCTCGTGCTCGCGATCTGGCTCACCTGCGCCGGTGTCGCCGTGACCTTGCGTTAGCATCGAGTGCCGGGTAGATCCCCGGCCCCAGATGGTTCTCCGCGCGATCGAGCAGAAGATCGAGGCCCTGTTCGAGGGCATCTTCGGCCGGGCTTTCCGCACGAACGTGCAGCCGGTCGAGTTGGCGCGCAAGCTTGCAAAGGAGATGGACGACCACCGGACGATCTCGGTGTCCCGGGTCTACGTCCCGAACGAGTACACGGTCTACCTGTCCCCCGGCGATCGGGACCAGTTCGAGGGGTACGAGCCGTCGCTCCGCGGCGAGCTGCAGGACTATCTCGCGGAGCACGCGCGGCGCGAGCAGTACGCCCTGATGACGCCGCCGCGGGTGCTGATGGAGACAGACGACGACCTCGAGATGGGCGAATTCGGGATCGCGACGCGCATGGTCCAGCCCGAGAAGGGCCGTGTCGGCCCGGACGAGCCGGACGAGCAGCTCGAGGCGGGCGCGACCATGATCTACAAGCCGAAGACACCGGTCCCGACAGAGGCCGTCTCGGCCGAGGAGCTCGGCGTCGAGCAGGAGGTCGTCGCGCTGCGCTTCGACGGCGCCAGGCGCGAGGTGAAGGAGCGCCGCGTCGTGATCGGGCGCTCGCGCGACTGCGACGTCCAGCTCGCGGACGGCAACGTCTCCCGCCGACACGCCGAGCTGCGCCAGGAGGGAGCCTCCTACTGGGTCGTCGACCTCGGCTCCACGAACGGCGTGGAAGTGAACGGAAAACGGGTCAAGCGGGCAAAGCTCAAGGACGGTGATACCTTCACGCTCGGCTCCACCGAGATCACGTTCGAGCGGGAAACGCGATGATTCTCGACTCTGCGACGGTTGACACTGTCCTCCTGGCGCTCAAGATCGGGTTTCTGGTTCTTCTCTATCTCTTCATCTGGCGCATCGTCCGCACGGCCAGCCGCGATCTGCGGCTCCCGCAGGAGAGCTTCATCCTGGCTCCGTCGCGGGAGGGCGGCCTCGTGACCGCAGCCACCGCCGGCCCGGTCCGGCCGCCTGATCGTGGTCAAGAGCGCCGAGCTGGACGAGGGCGCCGACTTCGAGCTCAACTCGTCGCAGTTGACGATCGGCCGTGGCCGTCAGAACGACATCGCCGTGCCGGACGACGACTACGCGTCCGCGCGCCACGCGCGATTCGAGCCGCGGCAGGACGGCGTCTGGATCCAGGATCTCGGGTCGACGAACGGGACCTATCTGAACGGGGCGCGGGTCGAGCAACCGCGGCGGCTCCGCGCGGGCGACATCGTCCGGGTCGGCGACACCGACCTGAGGTACGAGGCGTGATCGGCCGGGTCGCAAAGGTGACGGACACCGGTCGCAAGCGCCGGCGCAACGAGGACTCGCTCGTCTGCGAGCCGCCGCTGTTCGCGATCGCCGACGGGATGGGCGGCGCCCAGGCCGGCGAGGTCGCGTCGCGGCTGGCAGCTGCGGCCCTGATCGAGGGCGGCTCCGGCGCGCGCGGGGAGGAGCGGATCTTCGAGCTGATCCAGGACGCCAACCGCCGTGTCTTCGACCGCTCGAGCACGGACCCGAACGCGTCCGGCATGGGGACGACGATGACGGTCGCGCTCGTGGACGGCGACAACGTCTCCTTCGGCCACGTCGGCGACTCGCGCGCATACCTGATCCGGGACGGCCGGATGGAGCAGCTGACCGAGGACCACTCGCTCGTCAACGAGCTCCTGAAGAGCGGCAAGCTGACTCGGGAAGAGGCGGAGATCCACCCGCAGAAGTCGGTGATCACCCGCGCCGTCGGAACGGACCCGGACGTCGACGTCGACACGTTCACCGTCGCGGGTCGGAACGGCGACCTCTTCCTCCTCTGCTCGGACGGGCTCACCGACCTCGTGGCCGAGCGCGAGATCTTCGAGCTCGTCGAGCGGCATCGCGCCGACATGGATCGCGCACTGCGCGCGCTCGTGAAGGAGGCGAACCGCGGCGGCGGCGACGACAACATCACCGTCGTCGCCTTCGAGATCGCCGACGAAGCCGTGAGCGACGGGGAGACGAAGGAGCAGGCGCTTCCCGCCACGGCCGTGATGGAGATAGCGGTCTCCGACGACGAGGACACGCTCACCGAGGCGGACAACGTCCCCGTGGTCGGGAACACGATGATCGTCTCGGCCGAGGAGCTGAGGGCGCACATCGGCGCCGGCAAGACGGAGGCCGACGCCGAGCCCGCCGAGCTCGAGCCGGCCGAGCCCGACCCCGACCTCACGCGACGCCACGCGGACCGGCGTCGCCTCGCCGCCTGGATCATGCTCGTCGTGTTCGTCGCTGCGGTGGTTGCGGTGCTGCTGTGGAAGCTGGATCTCTTCGGCTGAGCCCCCGCAACCGCGAGCTGCTGTTCCTGATCGTGGTCGGCGTGCTGACCGCGATCGGGTTCGCGAGCGTCTACATCGCCCGCAGCGCCGAGGTATCGACGGCGTCGCTCACGTACGCGGCGTTCTTCTTCGGGCTCTACCTCGCCGCGCACCTGATGGCCCGGTACGCGGTCCCGTTTGCCGACCCGTATCTCCTGCCGATCGCGGGGCTCCTGGCGGCGATCGGGCTGACGGAGATCTACCGGCTCAATCCCGACGACGCGTTCCGGCAGGGGATCTGGATCGTCGTCGCCGTCGCCCTCTTCGCGCTCACGCTCTTCCTGCTGGCACGGGACTACCGGCGCCTCGAGAGCTATAAGTACCTCTTCGGCGTCGGCGCCGTCGGACTGCTGCTCCTGCCGATCCTCCCGGGGATCGGGACGACCGTGAACGGAGCGCGCCTCTGGGTCCACGTCGGCTCGCTCCAGTTCCAGCCAGGCGAGCTCGCGAAGATCATGCTGATCGTCTTCCTCGCCGGGTATCTGCGGGAGAAGCGGGAGGTGCTCGCCCAGGGGCGGCTGAAGGACTTCGGGCCGCTGCTCGTGATCTGGGGGATGGCGATTCTCGTGCTGCTCGAGACGCGCGACCTCGGCGGCGGGCTCCTCTACTTCGGGATCTTCCTGGCGATGCTGTACGTCGCGACGGCGCGGATCTCCTACGTCGCAGCCGGGATCGGCCTCTTCCTGATCGGCTCCTACGGCGTCTACAAGGTGACGCCGCACGTCCGCGAGCGCGTGACGATCTGGCTGCACCCGTGGACGGAGCACAAGGTCTACTGCCCGAGCACCGGCCAGCTCGACCTGCGGCAGAACTGCGAGAGCTTCCAGCTCGTGAAGTCGCTGTACTCGATCGCCAACGGCGGCTACGTCGGCCCGGGCCTCGGCAAGGGGACGGTGACCGACACGAGCGGACATCCGATCATCCCCTTCGCGAAGACCGACTTCATCTACTCGATCACGGCGCAGGAGATCGGGCTCGTCGGCGCCGCGGCACTGCTGCTCGTGTACATGCTGTTCGTCCTGCGCGGGATGCGGATCGCGCTGCTGACCCAGGACGGGTTCTCGAAGCTGCTCGCGCTCGGCCTCACGTTCGGGTTCGCGCTGCAGACGTTCATCATCGTCGGCGGCATCCTGCGCCTGATCCCGCTGACGGGAATCACGCTCCCCTTCGTCTCCTACGGCGGGTCGAGCGTCGTCGCTAACTTCCTGCTGCTCGCGGGGCTGATGCTCGTCTCGAACCGCGCGAACCGTGAGGCTCTGCGGTGAACAAGCAGGTCCGGCAGGTCGGCGTCGTGGCGCTCGTGCTGATCGTCTCCCTGATCGTCGGGACGACCTACTGGCAGACCTGGGCCAACGGCGGCCTCGCCGACCGGCAGGACAACGCCGTCCGTCTCGTCGCCCAGTTCTCGATCGACCGCGGCAAGATCTACGCCGCCGACGGCAAGACGCTCCTCGCGACGAACGTGAAGCGGAAGGTCGGCGGGCAGACGCTGTACTTCCGCCGCTACCCGACGGGGCCGCTGTTCTCCGACGTCGTCGGCTACTCCACACAGACGCACAACCAGACCGGCCTCGAGCGCGGGTACAACGACTACCTCACCGGGTCGAACGCGAACCTCGACACCGTCTTCCACAAGACGGTCGACAGGCTGAAGGGGACGACGGTGAAG
Organism: uncultured Actinomycetes bacterium; assembly: GCA_963817105.1. Classification (GTDB taxonomy): domain Bacteria; phylum Actinomycetota; class Thermoleophilia; order Gaiellales; family Gaiellaceae; genus 3-1-20CM-4-69-9. Next base: position 208,350 of record CAWFNA010000008.1, on the reverse strand, counting down.
GGGAACAACCTCGTCCTCACGATCAGACCCGGCGTCCAGGCGCTCGCGCTGCGCGCGCTGCGGGGGAAGTGCGGCGCGGTCGTGGCGCTGAACCCGAACACCGGCGCCGTGCTCGCGATGGCGTCGAGCCCCGCCTACAACCCGAACCTGATCGAGAAGCACTTCGCGCAGGCGATCCGCTCCGGCGGCAAGTGCGGCGCCCTGATCAACCGCGCCACCGCCGGGCGCTACCAGCCGGGGTCGACCTTCAAGGTCGTGACGGCGACCGCGGCGCTCAACAGCGGCCGCTTCACGCCGAGCTCGCAGTTCTACGACCCGGGCTACTGCGAGGAGTACGGGAAGCAGGTCCGCAACGCGGGCAACCCCGAGGCGCCGGAGGCGTTCGGCAACGTCACGCTGTTCACCGGCCTCCAGCACTCGATCAACTCCGTCTTCTGCAACGTCGGCAAGACGCTCGGCGCCGGCACCGTGCTCAGCTACGCGAAGCGCTTCGGCTTCTACGGCCTGCCGCCGCTCGAGACGCCGGAGAACGAGCGGATCGCGAGCGGGCTCTACGACCGGCACGGCCGGCTCTTCGACCCGAGCAATCCCGAGACGCAGGTCGACCCGGGCCGCCTCGCCTTCGGCCAGGAGCGCCTACAGGTGACGCCGCTGCAGATGGCGATGGTGGCGGCGACGGTCGCGAACGGCGGCGTCCTGATGCGGCCGTACCTCGTCCAGAAGGTCGTCTCGCCCGGCGGAAAGACGATCGTCCGGGCGCACCCGCACAAGATCGCGCGCGTGATGAGCCCGCAGGTCGCCGCGGAGCTGAACTCGATGATGCAGGCCGTCGTCACCGGCGGCACGGGCCCGCTGGGCGCGATCCCCGGGATCCCGGTCGCGGGCAAGACGGGAACGGCGGAGACGGGCCGCGGCAACATCTACACCGCCTGGTTCATCGCCTTCGCGCCGGCGAACCGCCCGCAGGTCGCCGTCTCCGTCGTCGTCGAGGATCAGCCGGGCGGCTTCGGCGGCGAGGTGGCGGCGCCGATCGCCAGACAGGTCATGGAGGCAGTCCTCCGGTAGGTCGCGAACCTACTCTGTAGGGCGAAGCCCCCAGACATGGCCGTCTCCGACACTCTCATCCACACCCTCTTCGACGGGCGGTATCGCATCGTGCGCAAGCTCGGCTCCGGCGGGATGGCGAACGTGTACCTCGCCGAAGACCAGGAGCTCGGTCGCCGCGTCGCGATCAAGATCCTGAACGACCGCCACGCCAACGACGACCAGTTCGTCGAGCGCTTCCGCCGCGAGGCGAAGAACGCGGCCGGGCTGTCCCACCCGAACATCGTCTCGATCTACGACCGCGGCGAGGCCGAGGGCACCTACTACATCGCGATGGAGTACCTCGACGGCCGCTCCCTGAAGGAGCTGATCATCTCCCGGGTCCCGCACCGATCGGCGTCTCGATCGAGTACGCGCGGCAGATCCTCGCCGCCGTGCGGTTCGCGCATCGGAACGGGATCGTCCACCGCGACATCAAGCCGCACAACGTGCTCGTGGACGGCGAGGGCCGCCTGAAGGTGACCGACTTCGGGATCGCGCGCGCCGGAACGAGCCAGATGACCGAGGCGGGCTCGATCATCGGCACCGCTCAGTACCTCTCGCCGGAGCAGGCGAAGGGCGCGCCGGTCGATCAGACCTCGGACCTCTACAGCGTCGGCATCGTCCTCTACGAGCTGCTGACGGGCGTCGTCCCGTTCACCGGAGACACGCCGGTCGAGATCGCGATGAAGCACCTGTCGACGCCGCCCGAGCCGCCGTCGGTGCACCGCAGCGAGATCCCCCGGGAGCTCGACAAGGTCGTCATGCGCGCCCTCGCGAAGGACTCGGCCGACCGCTACCCGTCGGCGGAGGAGATGGATGCCGATCTCGTCCGCGTCGCGGGCGGCGGCAACGTCTCGCCCGCGACCGAGGAGGCGGCGACGGCGATCATCGCCCGGCCACCCGCGGCCACCGGTGCGGCCACGGCCGTCACGCAGCAGCGCCGGCCGATGCCGTACACGCCGCCGGCGGCCTACTACGACTACGACGAGCCGCGCCGGCGCGCGGTCTGGCCGTGGTTCGTTGCGCTCGCGCTGGTCGCGGGCGCGATCGTCGGCGCCTACTTCCTCTACCAGCAGATCCAGGACCAGCTCTCCAGCTCGACCGTGCGCGTCGAGAACTACGTCGGGCTGCGGGAGATCAACGCCGTCCGCAAGCTCAGGGGGATCGGGCTCCAGCCGAACGTCGTGCGCGAGTACAACGCGAAGATCGACGAGGGGTACGTCTTCCGCCAGACCCCGCAGCCGGGAGCGAAGACGAACAAGGGCAACGAGGTGACGCTCAACGTCTCGCAGGGGCCCCCGCAGGTGACCGTGCCGGACGTCACCGACCAGTCCGTGGAGGACGCGGTGCAGCGGCTCGCTGACGCCGGCCTGCGGGCCAAAATCGTCCACGTGGATTCCAACCAGGACGCCGGTACGGTGATCGCGCAGCTGCCGACCGAAGGCGCATCGATCGACCAGGGGTCGAAGGTGACGCTGAAAGTGTCCAACGGGCCGAAGCCGGTGGCCGTCCCGAACGTGACCGGGCACAGCTTCGCCAGCGCGATCTCGGAGCTCCAGGCTGCGGGCTTCGCCGTGGCGCGCAACGACGTCGACTCGGACCAGCCGGCCGACACCGTCGTCTCCACGACCCCCTCGGTCGGCACCTACCAGCCGGCCGGCACGACGATCACCGTCAACGTCTCGCGCGGGCCTAAGACGTCCGCGGTCCCCAGCGTCGAGAGCCAGGATCAGGCGTCGGCCGTGTCCCAGCTCCGCGCGTCCGGCTTCCGCGTCAACATCGTGACCCAGGACACCGATAATCCGGACGAGGACGGCATCGTCCTCTCCCAGGATCCTGTGGGCGGGACGCAGAAGCCGCCCGGGACGACCGTCACGATCGTCGTCGGCAAGCTGACCACCGAGCCGACGACCACGACGCCGTAGTGCCCGATCGGACGAGAATCGCCGTGCTCGCGGGCGGGCGCTCGAGCGAGCGCGCTACGCGCCCTAGCTACATCGCGCCCATCGCGTCGCTTGTCCAGCCGGAAAGCCCGCGGACGCTGCAATGGCCGCCCGCCCGATGACTGATCGAGTGCGCATCGCGGTTCTTGCGGGCGGCCGGTCCAGCGAGCACGAGATCTCGCTCGCCTCGGCGCGCTCGGTGCTGGAGGCGCTCGACCCCGACCGGTACGAGGTCGTCACCGTTGCGATCGGGCGGGACGGCCGCTGGGAGCTCGGGTCCGGCGCGGGCGACGGCGGCTCGGCGGCCGAGACGCTGCCGATTCCCAGCTCGACCGTGCCGGCCACGCTCGGCGACGTCGACGTCGTCCTCCCGATCCTGCACGGCCCGTTCGGCGAGGACGGCACGGTGCAGGGCCTGCTCGAGCTCGCCGGCGTCCCCTACGTGGGCGCGGGCGTGGCGGCGTCGGCGCTCTGCATGGACAAGGACCTGTTCAAGAAGGTGCTGCGCGACAGCGGCATCCGCGTCGCTCGCCACGTCGCGCTGCGCGAGGGCGACGCCCCGCGAGCCCGTTCGGCTTCCCGGTCTTCGTGAAGCCGGCCCGGCTCGGCTCATCGGTCGGGATCTCGAAGGCGCACGACGAGGCCGAGCTCGTGGAGGCAGTCGCGCTGGCGTTCCGCCACGACGAGAAGGTGCTGGTCGAGGAGTTGGTCGACGGCATCGAGGTCGAGGTCGGCGTGCTCGGCAACAGGGAGCCGATCGCGTCGATCCCGGGCCAGATCGTTCCGCTCGGGCACGAGTGGTACGACTACGCGTCGAAGTACGACGAGGGCGGGATGGAGCTCGTGATCCCGCCGGACCTGCCCGAGGCGACGATCGAGGAGGTACAGCGAGTCGCGGTCGAGACCTTCGTCGTCACCGACTGCGAGGGGATGGCGCGCGTCGACTGCTTCGTCCTCGCCGACGGGACGGTCGTCATCAACGAGCTGAACACGATCCCCGGCTTCACCGCCACGAGCGTCTACGCGAAGCTGTTCGACGCGTCGGGCGTGCCGTACAACGAGCTGCTCGCGCAGCTGATCGAGCTGGCGCGGGAGCGGCACGAGCGGCGCTCCCGGCTCGAGTTCTAGCGGCTACGCCGCGCGTACCTCGTTCACGTGCGCATAGTTGGCGGGCAGCGTCGTCAGCCAGACGACGAGGAGCGACTGCGCCGTTCCTTTCTTGACCGCGAAGGTCGTCCCGTTCTGGATCGACTTGACGCCGGTGATGGGGTGGTACGTCCCGAGCAGGGTTCCGGTCAGGAGCTGCGCCGTATAGCCGGGCGTGTCGGTCACGATCGTGACACGGGTGATCCTCGGGCCCGCGCCGCGCGTCGACAGGACGAGGCCAACCCCTTTCTTGCCGGTGGAGGCGAAGTCGCGGTACGTCTCCGTCCTCCAGTACGACGCGGGATCCCGGTCGATCGCCTTCGACGCGTCGGCGCTGTGCTCCTCGCCGTCGCCCGGCGGTGGGTCATAGCTGCCGATCGCGCCGAGATGGATCGGCGTGGACGGCGGGACCGGCGTCGTCGTCGGGTGCTCGTCGTTGCGGACCACGAGGTAGCCGATCACCGCGGCGGCGAGCATGAGCAGCGCCAACACGATCAGGACGAGCGGCCAGCGGGAGGAGCGCGGCCTGGCCGGGCGGCGAGAAGCAGGGGCGGGCACGACCATCGTCGCGTCGCCGTCCCCGCGTTCGAGCTCGGCGCGGCAGGCCGTGAGCTCCACGGCGAAGGCGTCCATCGTCGGGAAGCGCCGGCTCGGGTCCTTCTCCAGCGCGCGGTCGACGGCCGCCGCGACGCGTAGGGGGACGTCCCGCCGGAGGTCGAGCAGGTTCGGCGGCGGCTCGTTGACGTGCTTCATCGCGACGCTCACGAAGGTCTCGCCCGGGAAGGGCACCTCGCCCGCGAGCAGCTCGTAGAGCACGACGCCGAGCGAGTAGACGTCGGTGTGCGCATCGACGGGTTGCCCGCTCGCCTGCTCGGGGGCGATGTAGGTCGACGTGCCGAGCACGGTGCCGGGCTGCGTGACGCCGTGCTCGACCTCCAGCGAGCGCGCGATCCCGAAGTCCGTCACCTTCGCGTTGCCGTCGCCGTTGAGGAGGACGTTCTGCGGCTTCACGTCGCGGTGGACGAGACCGTGCTGGTGCGCGAACCCGAGCCCGCGGGCGATCTCGAGCGCCAGCTCCAGCGCGTCCTCGACCGGCAGGCGGCCGCTGCGGACGAGCAGCTCCTTCAGGTTCTCCCCGTCGATGTACTCGAAGACGATGAACTGGCGGCCCCCGGCCTCCCCCGCGGTCGATCACCGTGACGATGTTCGGGTGCGAGAGCTGCGCGACCGTCCGGGCCTCGCGCTTGAAGCGCTCGACGAACTCGGCGTCGTCCGAGTAGTGGTCGTGGAGGACCTTGAGGGCGACGTAGCGCTCGAGCAGCGTGTCGTGCGCCTTGTAGACGCTCGACATCCCGCCCGTCCCGACGAGCTCGGTCAGCTCGTATCGGTCGGCGAAGACCTCACCAACCACGCGGGGAACGCTAACCCAAGGTGATTTCGAGCGCCTGCTCCCAGACGCCCAGCGCCTCGTCCAGCTCCGCGTCGGAGATGACGAACGGGACGAGCACGCGGATGCAGTTCGAGTAGATCCCCGACTTGAGCAGCAGGAGCCCGCGTTCTGCCGCCGCCTCGACCACCGCGGTCGCCACCTCTGGAGCGGGATCCTTCGTCGCCCGGTCGTGGACGAGCTCGATTGCGAGCATCGCGCCGAGGCCGCGCACGTCGCCGATCCCGTCCCAGCGCGAGGCCCAGGCGTCCATGCGGGCGCGGATCGCCTCGCCGATCTGCGCGGCGCGGTCGACCAGGCCGTCCTCCTCGAACACGTCGAGGACCGCGAGCGCCGCCGCCTGCGCGACCGGGTTGCCGACGTAGGTGCCACCGATCGCCGAGTCGTCCGGCGCGTCCATGATCTCGGCCTTGCCGATCACGCCGGAGAGCGGCAGCCCGCCGGCGATCGCCTTCGCCACCGTCATCAGGTCCGGCTCGACGTCGTAGTGCTCGATCGCGAACATCTTCCCGGTACGGCCGAAACCGGTCTGGACCTCGTCGACGACGAGGACGATGCCGTTGTCGTCGCAGATCCGGCGCAGCCCCTCCATGAACTCCGGCGGGGCGACCACGAACCCGCCTTCGCCCTGGACCGGCTCGACGACGATCGCCGCAACGCTCTCGGCAGCGACGTGGGTCACCAGCGCGCGCTCGAGCGCAGCCAGTGCCTCCGCCGCGCTCGGCCCGCGGTAGTCCTGCGCGAACGGCATCCGGTAGACCTCCGGCGCGAACGGCCCGAGGCCCGCCTTGTACGGGTGCGTCTTCGAGGTCATCGACATCGCCAGCAGGGTGCGTCCGTGGAAGCCGCCCTCGAAGGCGATCACGGCCGGCCGTTTCGTGTACGAGCGCGCGAACTTGACGGCGTTCTCGATCGCCTCAGTGCCGGCGTTGAAGAACGCCGCCTTCGCCGGCCCGCTGAACGGCGACACGGCGAGCAGCCGCTCGGCGAGGGTGACGTAGACCTCGTACGGGACGATCGTGAAGTCCGTGTGGAAGAACTTCGCCGCCTGCTCCTGGACGGCCTCGACGACCCGCGGGCTCGCGTGGCCGACGTTGAGGCAGCCGACGCCTCCCGTGAAGTCGATGAACGTGTTGCCGTCGACGTCCGTCAGGCAAGCGCCTTCCGCGCGCTCGATCACGACGGGTAGGTAGACGGAGAGCGGAGACGCGATCACGCGTTCCTTCCGCTCGAGAATCGCCTGCGAGCGCGGCCCGGGGATGCCCGTCCGCAGCTCGATCGTCTTCGTGGCCGCCATGCGACTCACGATAACTCAGCCGGCGGCCGGCTGTATACCTGTATAGGGAGTTTTCAGCGGAACGCCGGAGTTCCGAGCGCACCTTTCGTATAGACGCCGCTCGGGTTCCAGAGCATGAAGCCCTTCACGTGCTCCAGCCGGGCCGACTGGATCTCGTCCTGGACGTCCGCGAGCGAGTACGTGCGCCCGAGTGAGAAGTCCTGCAGCCACGGGACGAGCTGGGCTTTCCGTCCGTCGACCGCGCGCCGGAAGTCGCGCAGCGAGTAGGCGACGGTCGTCCCCGGCCGCGAGTCCGGGTCGACGATGTTGTACTCGCCGCTTCCATAGTGCGAGGGATAGACCATCGGGTAGATCGCGTCGACGAGCGGTGCGATCCGCCGTGGGAACTGGCCGATGCCGAGGTTCCGCGTCGCCGACAGGCCGAACACGTCGACCGACACGCGGGCGCCGAGCGCGTGCAGGCGCTTCCCGGCGTACTCGAGGAACGCCGGGACCGTCCAGCCCATCGGCTGCGCGTGCTTCCCCGGGTAGCGGATCTGGCTCACGTCGCCGTCGCTGGGGAAGCGGACGTAGTCGAACTGGATCTCGTCGAAGCCGGCCCGCGCCGCCGCCTCCGCGACGCCGACGACGTAGCGCCAGACGCGCTTGTCGTACGGGTTCGCCCATCCGAGCCCGCCGTTGGTGAGCCAGCGCGACCCGTCGGCCCGGCGGACGGCGAGGGCCGGGGCACCCGCTGACAACAGCGGATCCTCGAAGGTGACGACGCGACCGACGAGGTAGAGACCCGCGTCGTGGATTGCCGCCGCCGCGCGCACCGGGTCGTAGTACCGCTTCGCGGCGCCCACCCGGCGCGTCAGCGGCACGTTGGGCGGCACGAACGCGATCTCGCCGTTCTCGTCCTTGACGTCGAGCTCGATCGTGTTCAGGCCGTCCCGCTTCATCCGGATGTACTCGTCCAGCTTCCCCGGGAGACTCGCGAGCGGCATCGTCACGTGGACTCCGCGGATCTCTGGCGGGAGCGGGCGGGGCTGGAGGCCCTTCGGCTTCGACGTGTGGTGGGCGACCGGGGCGGAGGCGCGCGCCGATGTGCGGTGGCCGCGGACGTGCGTGGCGACCACGGCGCCGATCACGGCCGCGGAAATCAGCGCGAGCAGGAAGCCCGCGACCCGCAACCTGCGCTTCCGCCGCCGACGCCGCGCTTCGTTCCGACGATGCTTGAACTGCTCGTTCGGATCGACGGGTTGCAGAATCGACTGCACGAGCGCGGAAACCTAGTAGGTCGGCGTTCGAGCCGCAAATAGAATCGACGGCGTGGTGCTCGCGGACCGCACGATCGCGCGGCTGCTCGAGGAGGGGCGGATCGAGATCGATCCCTACGACGACTCGCTGCTCCAGCCCTCGAGCGTCGACGTGCGCGTCGACCGCTACTTCCGCGTCTTCCACAACAACCGCTACGCGTTCATCGACGTGCGCGAGGAGCAGGAGGACCTGACCGAGCTCGTCGAGGTCGAGGAGGGGTCGCCGTTCATCCTCCATCCGGGCGAGTTCGTGCTCGGGTCGACGCTCGAGCGGGTCCGTTTGCCGGATGACCTCGTCGCGCGGCTGGAGGGGAAGTCGAGCCTCGGGCGGCTCGGTCTGCTCATCCACTCGACGGCGGGATTCATCGACCCCGGCTGGGACGGGCATGTCACGCTCGAGCTGTCGAACGTAGCCAACCTGCCGGTGACGATCTACCCGGAGATGAAGATTGGCCAGATCTCGTTCGTCCAGTTGACCGAGCCGGCCGCGACGCCGTACGGCAGCGGCGAGCTCGGCTCGAAGTACCAGGGCCAGCGAGGCCCGACTCCCTCGCGGTACTGGCAGAATTTCCAGCGCGAGCCGACGGGATGATCCTCGTCACGGGCGGCACGGGGTTCGTCGGCCCGAAGATCGTCCACGAGCTGCGGGCAGGCGAGCAGGACGTCCGCTGCCTCGTCCGAGACCGCGGACGGGCCCACATGCTCGAGACCTGGGGCTGCGAGCTCGCCGAGGGCGACGTCACGGACCCCGCGAGCCTCGAAGCCGCCGTCGCGGGCTGCGACACCGTCATCCACCTCGTCGCGATCCTGGTCGGGAAACGGAAGGACTTCCAGCAGGTGATGGAGCAGGCGACGCGCGACCTGGTCGCCGCCGCCAAGGCCGCGGGGGTCGGCCGCTTCATCCTCATGAGCGCGCTCGGAACGAGTGACGAGACGCGGAACCTCGTCCCTTACTACCACGCGAAGTGGGAGATGGAGCGGGCCGTGCGCGCGTCGGGCCTCGAGCACGTGATCTTCAGGCCGAGCTTCGTGTTCGGCCCTGACGGCGGGGCGTTGCAGCAGTTCACGCGGCTAGCGCGCTTCTCTCCGGTGACGCCGATCGTCGGCTCGGGCGAGCGGAAGCTCCAGCCGATCTGGATCGCCGACGTCGCCGCCTACTTCGCCGCGGCCGTGGCCGAGCCCGCCGCAACCAACCGCGCCTTCGAGCTCGGCGGTCCGGACGTGGTCACGTGGAACGACTTCTGGGCGCGGCTGAAGCGCTCACGCGGGATCCGTCGCCCCGGCATTCACATCCCGACGCGCCTCATGCGGGCCCAGGCGGTGCTGCTCGAGCGGCTCCCGAGCCCGCCGGTCACGCGTGACCAGCTGACGATGCTGGAGGCGGGCGACAACGTCGTCTCGAACGACGACGCGGTCGAGACGTTCCGGCTGCCGCTCGTCGGGCTCGACGACCAGCTGCGGCGCGCGGCTTCGGCTTAAGCCTCGGCTTCCGGGATGGAGCAGCTCTCCGGCACGGCACCGTTGACGGGCAGTCGGGCGAGCAGGTCCTCGAGCGTCGCGAGCTCCGGGTCGCTGAAGCGTGTCTCGAACGCCGTGCGGATGCCGTCCACGTGCGTGTCGGAGGCATCGCGCAGCTTCTCGTAGCCCGCCTCAGTCAGTACCGCATACGTGACTCGCGCGTCGGTGGCGCAGTGGGCTTTCTCGACGTAGCCGGCCCGCTCCAGCCCATCGAGCAGCCGCGTGATGCCGGACGCGGTCAGCAGGAGCCGGTCGGCGAGGTCGACACGTCGGAGCCGCCGCCCGTCGGCGCGCGCCAGGTACAGGAGAACCTCGTAGTCGTTGATCGTCAGGCCGTGCTGCTGGACGAGATCTGAGCTCAGCTCGCGGGTCAGCGCCGCGTGGGCGCGCAGGAGCCGGACCCACGTGTTGAGGGCGGGCACCTGCTCCAATGCTTGTGGGGTCAATACTTGACGAGTCAATGTTTCGTCGCTATGGTAGTTGCGTACTCAAGTATACCTGACTCGAGGGAGGACACAAGCAATGAGCACGATTCAGATCGCAGAGCTCGTCCCGACCGGGACCTGGGCCTCCGATCCGGTGCACTCGTCGATCGGTTTCGCCGTCAAGCACATGGGCGTGACCCCGTTCCGCGGAGGGTTCGAGCAGTTCGAGGCCACGCTCGCCGACGGGCAGCTCATCGGCACGGCTCCGGTCGAGACGATCCAGACCGACGACGAGAATCTGACCGCGCACCTGCTCTCGCCCGAGTTCTTCGACGCAGAGCGGCACCCCGTCCTGCGGTTCGAATCGGCGGACATCCGCCGCGAAGGCGACGAGGTGACGATCGAGGGCACGCTGATGCTCAAGGGCGAGACGCGGCCGGTCGAGTTGCACGGCACGATCACGGGCCCGCTCGCGGATCCGTATGGCGGGACGCGGCTCGGGCTCGAGCTCGAGACGACGATCGCTCGCACCGACTTCGGGATCGACTGGAACGCAGAGCTGCCCGGCGGCGGCAGCGTCCTGGCCGACGACGTCGAGCTGACGGCGCAGCTCGAGCTGGTGCAGCAGGCGTAACGATGCGGGTTCTCGGCATCTCCGGCAGCCTCCGCCGTCATTCGCACAACACGGAGCTCCTCCGCGCCGCGGCGGAGCTCCTGCCGGCGGGCGTCGACTTCGAGCTCTACCAGGAGCTCGAAGCTCTGCCGCCGTACAACGAGGACCGCGACACCGACGACCCGCCGACGCCGGTCGCAGACCTGCGTGACGCGATCGCGGCCGCGGACGTCGTCCTGTTCGCGACCCCCGAGTACAACGGGTCAGTTCCGGGCCAGCTGAAGAACGCGGTCGACTGGGCCTCGCGTCCGCACCGTGTCTCGGCGCTGTGGGGGAAGCCGGTCGCCGTGATCGGCGCGAGCGCGGGGATGTTCGGCGCGGTCTGGGCGCAGGCCGAGCTGCGGAAGGTGCTCAAGACCGCGGGCGCCCGGGTCGTCGAGACCGAGGTAGCCGTCGGCAAGGCCGCCTCCCGCTTCGATGCGGACGGGACGCTCGTGGACGAGGAGATCCGCGAGCAGCTCGCGGAGACGCTAGAGCTCCTGCTCGCCGAGGCGCCGGTCTCGCCGCGACTCGTCGCGGCTTAAGAGAGAGGGCCGCCTTGCGGCGGCCCTCATCCGGTTACCAGCGTTGATTTTAGTAGAGGCGCTTCCTGCCTCGGCCCGAGAGCTTCATGGCCGGGCGGCGCGTAACGCGTCGTCCCCCACGCTGGCTAGGCGATTCCCCGTAGGTCCCGGGGACGCACCTCTACCCGCTGGTACCTCCACTGCCCGTACTGGAATCTTCCACTCTCGGACCACCTCCTTTCCGCGGTAGATCGCAGAGTAGCAGGGCGGGCGGCGTTCGCAATCGGCACGAAATCGGCACAGCCGCTCGCGAGTTTCGGCGATACGCTCGCCGTGAGGGTGGAGGGTGGCCCCACCCGAAAGAGGGCGGGGGACGGGCGCGCGCGTCTACCTGAGAACGACCGAGAGCTCGAGGCCGCGGTCGAGGGGGACCGTGACGGACACGAGCGTGGGGTCAGCCTGGCGAGCGCGCGAGTAGGCGCCGAGCCACTCTTCGTGCGAGAGCACGTTGTCGGCGATCACGAGCGCGCCGGGCTCGAGCTTCGTCCGCGCGAGCTGGAAGAGCTGCTCGTAGTCCTCCTTCTCGGCGTCGATGAAGACGACGTCGAAGACGTCCTCGAGCGCGGGCACCTCCTCGATCGCGTCGCCGGCGATCAGCTCGGCCCAGTCGTCGAGGCCGGCGTCGGCCACGTTTCTGCGCCACGCCTCGACCTTCTTCGGGTCGTTCTCGATCGACAGGACGCGCCCACCGAGGTTGCGCGCGCCCGACGCGAGCCAGATCGCCGAGTACCCACGCGACCCGCCGAGCTCGAGCATCGCGCAGTCGGTCTGCGGGGCGACGAGCGAGAAGAGGAAGCGACCCGTGGTCGGCACGACCGCGCGACTCCGGACCTCGGACGGCAGACCGCGCGCGCGCTCGTCGGCGTCCTCCTGCTCGAGGCGGTCGAGCACGGCCCTGACGCGGTCGTCGAGCACGTGCGGAGCCTACGAGACCGGCAGCTCGGCCTCGGCGAGTGCCCGCTCCACCGCCGGGCGCGCGGGGCAGTCCGCGAGGTGGTCGTTGACGACGCCGCATGCCTGCATCGCGGCGTAGACCGTTGTGGGCCCGACGAAGCGGAAGCCGGCCTGCTTCAGGCGCTTCGAGAGCGCTGCCGACTCCGGCGTCGAGGGCACCCAGTTGCCGCGCGTGGGCGGCGCCGGTGTGGGGTCCGGCCGGTGCGACCAGAAGACGACGTGCAGGGGACTCCCGGCCTCGCGCAGCGCCACCGTCGCACCTGCGTTCGCGATCGCTGCCTCGATCTTTCCGCGGTGGCGGACGATCCCCGCGTCGTTGAGCAGCCGCTCGACGTCCGCCGACCCGAACGCCGCGACGGCGTCCGGGTCGAAGCCCGCGAACCCCCGGCGGAACGCCTCACGCTTCCGCAGGATCGTCAGCCAGGAGAGCCCCGATTGGAAGCCCTCGAGGCAGAGGCGCTCGTAGACGCCGCGCTCGTCGGTGATCGGCCGGCCCCACTCGTCGTCGTGGTACGCGTTGTAGCCCGGGTCGGCGCTCTCCCAGCAGCGCTGCCCGTTGGTCACGGAACCTCGACCTTGACGAGCCCGTCCTCGACCCGCACCGGGAACGTGTCCACGGGCTCGACCGCCGGCAGCGTCAACGCGCGGCCCGAGCGGATGTCGATGTTCGCCCCGTGGCGCGGGCAGATCGCGATCCCCTCCTCGACGTCGAAGTCGCCCTCGCAGAGCGGGCCGTCGTCGTGCGAGCACCGGTCCTCGAGCGCGAAGTACGCGCCGTTCAGGTTGTACACGCCGATCGCGAGCGTGCCGGCGTAGACGATCTTCACGTGGCCCGGCGGGAGCTCCTCGACCGGGCAGACCTCCAGTAGACCCACCTAGCGGAGATCGAGATCGCCCGAGGCACCGGCCCACTCCTGGGGCAGCGGCGTCCCCTTCGCCTTGTGCAGCGCGAGCTTCAGCGTCGACAGGCCGAGCAGCGCGCACTTGAGCCGCACAGGCGTCAGCGGGATGCCGATCTCCTCGAGCAGCTCGTCCTTCGGGAGCGACGCGACCTCGGTCGCGCTCCGGCCCTGGACCAGCTCGGTCAGCATCGACGTCGCCGCCTGCGAGATCGCGCAGCCCCGGCCGGAGAACTTCACCTCGTCGATCGTGTCTCCGTCCTCCCCGAATGCGACGTAGATCGAGACCTCGTCGCCGCAGAGCGGGTTCTGACCCTCGGCCTCCGCGTCGGGATGCTCGAGCAGCCCGTGCCCGCGCGGGTTCTTGTAGTGGTCGATGATGACCTCGCGGTAGAGCTGGTCGAACTCGCTCATTGCCCCAGCAGCTTATGTGCCTTGTGCAGGCCCTCGACGAGACGGTCGATCTCTTCCGGCACCGTATAGAGATAGAAGCTCGCGCGGTTCGTCGCCGCCACGCCGAGCCTCGTCATCAGCGGCTGGCAGCAGTGATGGCCCGCCCGGATCGCCACGCCGTCCATGTCGAGGATCTGCGCGACATCGTGCGGATGGACGCCGTCGAGGTTGAAGGAGACGATCCCGGCCCGGCGCTCGGGCGGCGGCCCGTAGGCGGTCACGCCGTCCACCTCGGCGAGCCGCTCCAGCGCGTAGGCGGTCAGCTCGTGCTCGTGCTCGGCGATCGCCTCGACGCCGACTTCGGTCAGGTAGTCGACCGCCGCGCCGAAGCCGACCGCCTCGGCGATCGGCTGCGTCCCTGCCTCGAACTTGAACGGGATCTGGCCCCACGTCGTCTCCTCGAACTTGACCGAGCGGATCATGTGACCGCCGAGGTTGAACGGCGCCATCGACTCGAGCAGCTCGGCCCGCCCCCAGAGAGCGCCGACGCTCGTGGGACCGCACATCTTGTGGGCCGAGAACGCCAGGAAGTCGCAGTCGAGGGCCTGGACGTCGATCGGGTGATGGGGCGCCGCCTGAGCCGCATCGACGACGACGATCGCGCCCTGCTCGTGCGCCCACGCGGACAGGCGCTCGATCGGGTTGACCGTGCCGAGCGCGTTCGAGACGAGGTTGTTCGCGACCACCTTCACGTTGGCGCCGGCCGCGATCTCGTCGAGCAGGTCGAGCCGGAGCTCCCCCTGGTCGTCGACCGGCAGCATCCGGAAGTCGGCTCCCCTTTTCTTGGCGATGTACTGCCACGGGACGAAGTTCGAGTGATGCTCGAGCTCGGTCACGATTACCGTGTCGCCGGGGCCGAGGTTGTCGAGCCCCCAGGCGTAGGCGACGAGGTTGATGCTCTCGGTCGCGCCGTGCGTGAAGATCAGCTCGCGGGAGGCCGGGGCGTTGATGAAGCGGGCGATCTTGTCGCGGGCCCCCTCGTACTCGGCGGTGGCCCTCTCGGAGAGCGTGTAGACGCCCCGGTGGACGTTCGCGTACGACGTCTCGTAGAACGTCCTCAGCGTGTCGAGCACCTGGCGCGGCTTCTGCGAGCTCGCGGCCGAGTCGAGGTAGGCGAGCGGCTTTCCGCGGATCTCCTGCTCGAAGATCGGGAAGTCGGCGCGCAGCCTGTGCGCGTCGAGCTTTGCCTCCGTCTTCACGGCCATCGGTCCATCGTATCGACCGCGGTCCGGGCTACCCGAACGAGGCCAGGAGGCGCAGCCGAAGGTGCGCCGGCGTCTTCTTGCCGAGGGCGAGCTTCACCGAGAAGTACCCCGGGACGGTGAACGTCTGGCCCGGAAGGATGGTCGCGTGGCCCGGCTTGATCGGGCCGAGCAGGAGCGTGCTCGCCGGCGCGAAGGGCGAGCTCGGCTCCTCCGGATGGACGACGCGGACGATCAGCGCCGGCGTCGTTCGGTCGGGCCGCTGCTCGATCCAGTACTGGCCGTTGAAGGTGTCCAGCACGAGCGCATGGACGCCGTTGCGCACCGCGGCCGGGTAGAGGACGTAGCGCCCCGGCTTCACGACACGGGGCTGGCGGTCGATCCAGCCGAGCAGTTCCTTCTCGTAGGAACCGAAGTCGACGAAGCCGGAGCCCATCGGCGAGAAGAGGTCACCTTGCTCGTCGGTGACGCAGAAGGTCGCGCACGTCGCCGTCGCGGCCGCGTGCGCCAACCCCCACGTGTGCCCGAGCTCGTGGACGATCGTTTGCATGTCCGGCCGCCTGGTGAGGAGCACTTCGTCGCCGCCGGCCTCGCCCTGGAACACGCAGTCCGTGCCGCCCACGCTGTAGATCACGCGGTCGAACGCCGCGAGGTTGTACCCCGCCCTCCGGGCCGCGTCCCGCACCGGGGAGAGCAACGGCTCGGACAGGATCGCGCGCCCGGACGCGCAGCTCGGCGCCGAGAAGCCGGCGTCGAGCCAGGGCGTCGTGGTCATCTCCAGCGACAGCCGTCCGTACGACGACTTCTTCAGGAACCCGGAAGCCTGGGTCAGCGCCTGCGTCATCTGGTCGCGCGGAAACGGACGGGGCCCGTACGCGGCGAGCACCGTTAGGACGCGCTGCTTGCCGGTGGCCGTCGCGGCCGCATCAGGCGCAGCAATCCCCGTCAGCGCGAGGACGGCGCCGAGGAGGCCTGCCCCGCGCGCGAGGGCGCAGGTCACCGACTGAGTATGTCACGCCCGCCTACGCGGAGGGAATACGCGCTTCGAGCGCGGCGGCGACTGCCTCGCGGACGGCTTCGAGCTCGATCCGGTCGAGGATGTCCTGGAAGAAGCCGCGCACGATGATCCGCTCGGCCTCGCCTCTGGAAAGCCCGCGGGCCATGGCGTAGAAGAGCTCCTCGCGATTCACGCGGCTGACCGTTGCGCCGTGGGTGCAGCGGACGTCGTTGGCGAGGATCTCGAGACCGGGGATCGGCACCGCGTGCGTCGTCGGTGACAGCATCAGGTTCCGGTTCTCCTGGTACGCGTTCGTCTTCTGCGCGTCCCGTTCGACCCGGATCATCCCGCGCCAGACGGCCGTGGCCGTGTCCCGCAGCGCGCCCTTGAAGGCGAAGTCCGACGTCGTGTGCGGCGCGATGTGCTCCTGGAACGTGTCGTAGTCGAGGTGCTGGTCGGCGTCGGCGAAGTACGCGCCGGTGACCCGCGACGTCGCGCCTTCGCCGGCCAGGTCGTTCTGGATCCGCACCTTGCCCTTCTTCGACCCGAAGCCGCCCACGACCCAGTCGAGCTCGGCGTCCCGCCCGACGCGTGCGTGGTGCGAGGCGAAGTGCCAGGTCTCCCGGGACAGGTTCTGGATCGACACGTACTCGAACTTCGATCCCTGCTCGAGGAAGAACTCCTGCGCCGTGTTCGTGTACGAGCCGAGGCCGGCTGTTGCCGAAGCGGCCTCCTCGATCAGTGTGAACCGCGCGCCCTCCTCGGCCACGACGAGCAGCCGCCACAAGAGCGAGCCGCCGTCCGTCGAGTTGGTGACGCGGACGTAGAGCGGCTTGTCGAGCTCGACGCCCTTGGGGACGACGACCAGCAGGCCGTGCTCCCACAGCGCTGCGTTGTGCGCCGCGAACTTCTCGTCCCAGCCGACGAGCGAGTACAGGCGCTCGTGCTCCTCCGTGAGCGGCTCGAACGTCACGCCCTCCGGCGCCCGCTCGATCTCGACGCCGTCCTCCGTGATCGTGGCCAAACCGGCCACGTCCAGCTCCAACATCGTCTCGACCGGACCAGTCCGAGGGCCTGACCCTGGGCCATGTCGGAAAGAGTCAGGGTCGAAGCCCTTCAGGTCGGTGAACCGCCAGTGCTCCTCGTTCGTGTCGGGGAGCGGCAGCTCGCGGTAGCGCTCGAGCGCCTCGGTCTTCACGGCTGCGTCCCGTCTCGGTACGGCGCGTAGCGCCGGTGGAGCAGGAGGCCGTTGCCGTCGGGATCGTTGAAGACGGCGCCGTTGCAGACGCCGGAGTCCCAGATCTCGCCGCGGAACTCGACGCCGGCCGCCTGCAGCTCGGCCCTGGCGGCCTCCACGTCCGGCACTCGGATCGCGATCGAGCCGAACGGGAGCGGCGCGAACTCCACGCCGGCCTGTGCCGGCTCCACGATCGCGAGGGTGGCGTCGCCGAGCTCGAACTCGACCCACGTGTCCGTCGAGTTCGGGTTGCGCGTCAGCCCGAGCGTCTGCTCGTAGAACGCCACGGCACGCTCCCGGTCCTGCGTCGGCACGGCGATGAAGTCGATCCGCTCGGCCTGCATCGCGCTAGGGCCTCGTGCCGTCCGGATAGGGCGCGTACCGGCGGTGGAGGAGGATGGCGTTGCCGTCCGGGTCGCGGACGCCGGCCCCGCGGCACGCGCCCGAGTCCCACATGTCGTTGACCTGCACGCCGGCCGCCTCGAGCTGCGCCTTCGCCGCCGCGACGTCGTCGACGCGCAGGGCGAGCGTGCCCGGCGGCAGTGGCGTGAACTCGTCGTCGTGCGTGTGCGGCGTCATCACCGCGAGCGTGACGTTGCCCACCTCGTACTCGACCCAGTCCTCGTCGGGCGAGTTCGGGTTCCGCTCGAGGCCGAGCACCTCTCCGTAGAAGTGGTTCGCCTTCTCCATGTCCGTCACCGGGACGCGGATGTAGTCGACGCGCTCGACCTGCATCGGGGCCTACGGCTTGGTGCCGTCCGAGTACGGCGCATAGCGCCGGTGCAGCGTCAGGGAGTTGCCGTCGGGGTCGGAGAAGAAGGCCATGTTGCACACACCGGAGTCGTACGCCTCGCCGTGGAACTCGACACCCTCGGCCTCGAGCTTCCTCTTCGCGTCGGCGACATCCGGAACGCGGAGCGCGATGCCCGCCTTGTGCGGGCTGAACTCGCCGCCGACGTTCTTCGGGTCGATCAGCAGGATCGTGGCGTTGCCGGTCTCGAACTCCGGCCAGTCCGCATGCGCGCGCTCGTTGCGCTGCAGGCCGAGCGTCTCGCCGTAGAACGTGATCGAGCGCTCGAGATCCTGAGAGTAGACGGCGACGAAGTCCGTCCTCTCGACACCCAGGTCAGCCAACCGACCCTTCCATCTGCAGCTGGATCAGCCGGTTCATCTCGACGGCGTACTCGAGCGGGAGCTCCTTCGTGATCGGCTCGACGAAGCCGGAGACGATCAGCGCCGACGCCTCGGCCTCCGAGAGACCGCGCGACATCAGGTAGAAGAGCTGCTCCTCGCCGATCTTCGACACCGTCGCCTCGTGGCCGATGTCGACGTCGTCGGCGTCGATCTTCATGTACGGGTAGGTGTCCGAGCGCGACTCCTCGTCGAGGATCAGCGCGTCGCAGACGACCTTCGACCGCGAACCCGCCGCGTTCTTCGAGACCTCGAGCAGCCCGCGGTAGCCGGCGCGGCCGCCGTTCTTGGAGATCGACTTGGAGGTGATCACGGAGGTCGTCTTCGGCGCCATGTGCACGGCCTTGCCGCCGGCGTCCTGGTGCTGGCCGCTGCCGGCGAACGCGATCGAGAGCACCTCGCCGTGGGCTCGCTCTCCCAGCAGCCAGATCGCCGGGTACTTCATCGTCAGCTTCGAGCCGAGGTTGCCGTCGACCCACTCCATCGTCGCGCCCTCGTAGGCGACTGCGCGCTTCGTGACGAGGTTGTAGACGTTGTTCGACCAGTTCTGGATCGTCGTGTAGCGGCAGCGCGCGTCCTTCTTGACGATGATCTCGACGACCGCGCTGTGCAGCGAGTCGGTCGAGTAGATCGGCGCGGTGCAG
The DNA here is from genome assembly GCA_963817105.1 of uncultured Actinomycetes bacterium. Lineage (GTDB taxonomy): Bacteria > Actinomycetota > Thermoleophilia > Gaiellales > Gaiellaceae > 3-1-20CM-4-69-9. The sequence goes on along the minus strand of CAWFNA010000008.1, from coordinate 189,377 downwards.
CCCTCGACGTAGTGCACGTAGGCGCCCTCGTCGACGATGATCAGCGTCCGCTCGAACTGGCCCATGTTCTCGGCGTTGATGCGGAAGTAGGCCTGCAGCGGCATCTCGATCGAGACGCCCGGCGGCACGTAGATGAACGATCCGCCCGACCAGACGGCGGAGTTCAGCGCCGCGAACTTGTTGTCGTTCTGCGGGATGATCGTCCCGAAGTACTGCTTGACGAGCTCCTCGTGCTCGCGCAGGCCCGAGTCCATGTCGAGGAAGAGCACGCCCTGCTTCTCCAGGTCCTCCTGGAGCTTGTGGTAGACGACCTCGGACTCGTACTGGGCGCCGACGCCGGCGAGGTACTTCTTCTCCGCCTCGGGGATGCCGAGCTTGTCCCAGGTGTCGAGGATGTCGGCGGGCAGATCCTCCCAGCGCTCGGCCTGCTTCTCGGTCGGGCGGATGTAGTAGTAGATGTTCTCGAAGTCGATGTCGTTCAGGTTCCCGCCCCACTGGGGAAGGGGGCGCGCCAGGAAGTAGTCGAGCGACTTGTGCCGGAACTTGCGCATCCAGTCGGGCTCGTTCTTGTGCTCGGCGATCGCCTCGACGACCTCGTGCGAGAGGCCGCGGCCGGACTTGAAGAAGTAGTCCTTGGCCTCGTCCGGGTTGGAGAAGCCGTACTTGTAGTCCTCGCGGATCTGCTTGACGGTTTCGGTTTCGGTAGCCATCAGACCTTTGCCTCGTAGCGTTCGTACCCTCCGGCCTCGAGCTTGTGCGCGAGCTCGGGACCGCCTTCTTCCACGATACGTCCATCGAGGAACACGTGCACGAAATCCGGCGTGATGTAGTCGAGGATTCGCTGGTAGTGCGTGATCACGAGGGCGCCCATCTCGGGCCCGATGAGCTCTTTGACCCCACCGGCGACGACGCGGAGCGCGTCGATGTCGAGGCCTGAGTCCGTCTCGTCGAGGATCGCGATCCGGGGCTTCAGCATCGCCATCTGCAGGATCTCGACGCGCTTCTTCTCGCCGCCCGAGAAGCCCTCGTTGAGGTACCTGGATGCGAGCTCACGCGACACCTTTAGCCGGTCCATCGCGGCGAGCAGCTCCTTCCGGAACTCGGGGATCTTCACCGGGTCGTCCTCGCCGTTGTTGCGCGCCTTCCGGATCGAGTTGATCGCGCTGCGCAGGAACGACGTCACGGTGACGCCGGGAACGGCGTGGGGGTACTGGAACGCGAGGAAGAGGCCGCGCTGGGCGCGCTGGTCCGCCTCCATCTCCGTCAGGTCCTCGCCTTCGAAGAGGATCTGGCCCTCGGTGATCTCATAGGCCGGATGGCCCATGAGAGCGTAGGCGAGCGTCGACTTGCCCGAGCCGTTCGGGCCCATCACCGCGTGCACCTCGTTCGTGTCCACGGCGAGGTCGACGCCCTTGACGATCTCGGTGCCGTCCTCCAGGGCGACGTGCAGGTCTTTCAGTTCGAGTAGTGCCATTTGTGACAGGAGAGTCCGGGTTCCCCCCATGGGAATCGCTCGGGTTCGTAACCGAGTCTAGCGGCGATCGCGTCTCCGCCCGGAGCGGGGCACCAAACGCGCTACCCTTCGACCCATGCCCTTCGGAGTCAGCGTCTGGGAGCTCTTGATCCTGCTGCTCGTGGTTCTGCTCGTGTTCGGCCCGAAGCGTTTGCCCGAGATGGGCCGTCAGCTCGGCAAAGGCATGCGCGAGTTCAAGGACTCGGTCACGGGCACGGGCAAGGACGACGACGAGGACCGTACCGAGCTGCCGATCGGGACGCAGGACACCACGGCTCCGGCGCCGCACCGCGACACGTAAATGCGCCGGCTGCCGCGCCGCCTCCAGCACGGTGAGGAGGCGACCCTCGTCGAGCACCTCGACGAGCTTCGCACTCGGCTGATCATCTGCCTCGTGGCGCTCGCCGTCGGTGGCGGCATCGCCTTCGCGTTCCACACGAGAATCCTCGACTGGCTCCGCGCCCCCCTGCCGGACGAGCACGAGAAGCTGACGACGTTCGGCGTCACCGAGCCATTCCTGACGTCGCTCCGCGTCAGCTTCTACGCGGGGCTCGTGATCGCCCTGCCCGTGCTGCTCTGGCAGCTGTGGGGCTTCCTCGCGCCGGCGTTCGAGGAGGCCCACCAGCGCGTCGTCGTCGGCTTCGTTGCGCTCGCGACCCTCCTGTTCGTGGGCGGGATGGTCTTCGCGTACTTCATCGTCCTGCCGCCGGCGTTGAGCTTCTTGACCAACTACGACAACGAGGTCTTCAACGTCCAGATCCGTGCGCGCGACTACATCTCGTTCGCGACCGTGACGATCCTCGCCGTCGCGCTCGTGTTCGAGCTCCCGATCTTCGTGCTCTCGCTCGTCCGGATCGGCGTCCTCTCGTCGGCCAGCCTTCGTCGAAACCGGCGGACGGGGTGGGTCGTCTGCGTCGCCGTCGCCGTGCTCTTGCCGAGCGTCGACCCGGTCTCGCTCTTCTTCGAGGCGGTTCCGCTCCTGATCCTCTTCGAGGGCTCGATCTGGCTGTCCGCCTTCTTCGAGAAACGCTGGAACGAACCCGAGCGGCTAGCATCGCTCGCGCAGTGAGGACGGTTCTCTCCGCCGACTGGGTGCTGCCCGTCGAGGGCGCACCGATCGAAGGCGGCGCCGTTGTGATCGAGGACGGCCGGATCGCTGCCGTCGGCGCGGCGGACGAGCTCGGCGAGGGGACGCGGTTCGACGACGCAGCGATCCTCCCCGGCTTCGTCAACGCCCATTCACATCTCGAGTACGCCGTCTACGGCGGCTTCGGGGACGGGCTCGGGGACTTCGCCGAGTGGATCGCGCTGCACATCCAGCGCAAGAGCCGGATCGGGTGGGACGAGTTTGTCGACATCGCGAGCCTGGGCGCGGCGCAGTGCCTCGCGTCCGGCGTCACCACCGTCGGCGACTGCAGCTACAGCGGCGCCACCGCCGTCGCCTGCGCCGAGCTCGGCCTGCGCGCGACGGTCTATCTGGAGGTCTTCGGCTCGGACGTCAATGCGGCCTTGGAGCACTTCGCGCAGACGCGCGACCGGGTCGAGGGCTCGTTCTCGGACCGGGTCCGCCCCGGCGTCTCGCCGCACGCGCCGTACACGGTCTCGCTCGAGCTCTACCGCGCCTGCTCCGAGCTCAACCTGCCGGTCGCGACGCACATCTCCGAGAGCGCCAGCGAGGTCGCGTACCTTCTCAGGGGCGAGGGCGCGTGGAGCGGCTACAGCCATCTCCTCGTCGAGCCGCCCGGGGCCACGGGGACGCGCCTGCTAGCCGACCACGGCCTCCTCGGGCCTGACGTCGTCGCCGCGCACTGCGTCGTCCTCGATGAGGAGGAGATCGGGCTGCTCGCGTCGACCGGGACCGGCGTCGCCCACTGCCCGCGCTCCAATGCGGCGCTCGGCTGCGGCGTCGCGCCTCTGCCCGAGCTCCGCGCCGCGGGCACCCGGGTTGGCGTTGGCATGGACAGTCCCGCCTCGGCGCCGTCCTTCGACTTCTTCGAGGAGATCCGATCGGTCGTCCTGTCGGCGCGGGCGCGCGCTCGACGCCCCGACGTCCTCTCGGCCGCGGAGGCGCTGGAGCTGGCGACGCTCGGCTCTGCGCGGGCGCTCGGGCTCGACTCGGAGATCGGCTCGATCGTGCCGGGGAAGCGGGCCGATCTTGCGGTAATCTCGCTGGCCGGCTCGCCGTATCTACCCTGGGAGGACCCAGCGGCCGCGGTCGTCTTCGGAGGATCGCCCGAGCGGGTGGTAGTGACGTATGTGGACGGTGAAGCGCGTTATGAACAGGGAGGTTTCGAGTGGCACGAGCTGACCGCCGCCGCGCACAGCGCGAGGCGCGCCATGCTCGCACCGCCGGTAGCACCCGCCGGGGAACCGGCGGGGGCGGCGGCAGTTCCTCGCACGTAGCCGAGTCGACGATGTTCTTCCCTCGCCTGCGCAAGCAGGCGAAGTGGGCGTTCATGCTGATGATCATCGTGTTCGCCGGCGGGTTCGTCTTCCTCGGCGTCGGCTCGGGCGGCCTCGACCTCGGGAGCCTCATCCAGGACACGTTCGGCCGCGGCGGCAGCTCGGTCGCGTCGATCTCCGAGGCCCAGAAGAAGGTGAACGCGAACCCCCGGAACGCGGCGGCGCAGAAGCAGCTCGCGACGGCGTACGAGAACAAGGGGCAGCTGCCCGAGGCGATCGCGGCGTACCAGGTGTTCGTCTCGCTGAAGCCGAAGGACGCGACCGCGCTGGCGCACCTCGCCGGGCTCCAGGCGACGCAGGCCGACACCTACCTCTCGCAGGCCCAGAACGCCTTCATCCAGCAGCAGTCGGCGAGCGCCGGGTCGCTCTTCGGAGTCTCGCCGACGTCGAAGTTCGGAAAGGCCCTCGGGTCGGACCCGATCTCGAACGTGATCCAGACGCAGGCCGGCACGGCGGCGCAGCAGTCCAACTCCCAGTACACCGCCGCAGCGGCGCAGGCGCTCTCGTCGTACAAGAAGCTCGCAAAGCTCCAGCCGTCCCAGGACAACCTCTTCACGCTTGCGAGCACGGCCCAGCGCTTCCAGGACAACAAGACGGCGATCAAGGCCTACCGGGACGTGCTCGGGCTGACGAGTGACTCGGCGCTGAGGGCTCAGATCCGAGCCCAGATCAAGTCGCTGCAGGCCGCATCCGTCGCCTCGGGCGGCGGTTAGACTCCGCCGAGCGGGGAAGAGGCCCTGCGACGGCGGTATTCGTTCGGGGACGCGATGAACTTCGACATCAAGACTGAGCAGCTGGGAACAGACGCCTACGTGATCGGCCTCGCCGGTGAGGTCGACCTGTACACGGCGCCGGAGTTCAAGCAGCAGCTGCTCGACGTCATCGGCGAGGGCGCCAAGGACGTCGTCGTCGACTTCACCGACACGACGTTCATCGACTCCACCACGCTCGGCGTTCTCGTCGGAGGCGTCAAGCGCCTGCGGACGAACGACGGGCAGCTGTCGCTCGTGTGCAACGACCGGAACATCACGAAGATCTTCGAGATCACCGGCCTCGACCGCGTGTTCACGATCTATCCGACCCGCGACGAGGCCGTGTCGAAGCTGCGCGCGCCCGCGGACCACCCGCCCGCGTAAAGTGCCCCGCGCGCTGCCGCTGCTGGGAGCCGTGCTCGTGCTCGCCGGCTGCGGCACCGGTGGCCTGTCGTCGGGAAGCGGCGACCAGGACAACGGCCGCAAGCTCTTCGTGGCGCAGTGCGGCGGCTGCCACACCCTGGCGGCGGCGGGGACGGCCGCCACCGTCGGGCCCAACCTCGACGACGCGTTCGCGCAGGCGCGCTCCGACGGCTACAAGGAGAGCGCGATCCGGGAGATCGTCCATGAGCAGATCAAGTACCCGGGCCAGTTCGGCACGGGCCAGGGCCAGGGAGAGCTGCTGGCGAACATGCCGGCGAACCTCGTCAAGGGGCAGGACGCCGAGGACGTCGCCGCCTTCGTGGCCGCGAACGCCGGCGCGAACGGGTTCGCCGAGGCGCAGCAGCTCGCGAGCAACGACGGCAAGACGATCTTCAAGGCCAAGTGCGGCGGCTGCCACACGCTCGCGGACGCCGGCACGACCGGGACCCAGGGGCCGAACCTCGACCAGCTGATGCCGCCGTTCGACATCGTCAAGCACCAGGTCGAGGTGGGCGGCGGGATCATGCCGGCCTTCAAGGGCACCCTCACGGACAAGCAGATTCAGGCGGTCGCCAGGTACGTGTCGTCCGCGGCCGGCAAGAAATAGACCGGGACGCGCTCAGCCGGATCAGCGACGGCTACCTGCCGGGCCTGCTCGGGATCGAGATCCTCGCCGCGGCGCACGGTCGCATCGAGGCCGAGCTGGACGTCCGCCAGGAGCTGCTCGCGCCGCACAACTTCCTCCACGCGGGCACGGTCGTCGCGCTCGCCGACACGGCGTCGGGCTACGGCTGCCTGGCCTCGCTGCCCGAGGGGGCGACGAGCTTCACGACGATCGAGCTGAAGGCGAACTTCCTCGGCACGGCCCGCGAGGGGAGGATCCGCTGTGAGGCCGTCATGATCCACGGCGGCCGTACCACTCAGGTCTGGGACGCGACCGTGTCCCACGAGGGCAAGACGATCGCCCTTTTCCGCTGCACGCAATTGTTGCTCTATCCCTAGCTACGGACCTCTTCCTTCTCGGCTGCGAGGTCCGTGACCACGTGCGTGATCGGAACCGCGAAGCGGGCGCGCGCCTTCTCGACCACGCCTCGTTCGAGCCAGTGGGAGCGTCCCTCCGGATGGGTCGAGATCACGATCTCGTCAGCGCCGAACGTGCGCAGTGCGTCCTCCATCGCCTGGAGCGGGTCGCCGTCGCCGACCATGCCGGCCGCGTCGACGCCCGCCTCCTTGAGTCGCTGCAGGCTCTCCTCGAGCCGGTCGGCTGCGGCGGCCCTGGCGCCGTCGTCGTCGGAGGCCCAGTGGCGCAGCGGCGAGTTGAGCGCGGGCACGACCACGAGCACCTGCTCGTCGATGCCCCCGGCCTTGCTCAGGATCACCTGCCGCAGCATCTGGCTGCCGACCGTCTCGTTCGCGCAGACGAGGATCCGGCGCTCGTTCTCGCCGCTCGGCCGCGGCGCCGTCTGGATCGGCGCCTCGTCGCGGCGGGCCCGCGCCCAGAGGACGACGAGCGCGGCCGTCAGGATGATGAAGACGACGACCCCGGCCCACTTGTCGATCACCGCCGCGCCGGCGATCGCACCGAAGTAGGCCAACGCTCCGATGACGAACCGGAACGCCTCCTCCTCGCTGCGGAGCGGGTTGATCACGGGACTAGATGATGTACACCGTCGTGTAGACCACGATCCACATTACGTCGACGAAGTGCCAGTAGATCCCGCCGATCTCGACGCCGTGATGGTGCTCGGGCGAGAAGTGGCCTCTGAAGGCACGGATCGTCATGAAGAGCAGGATCGTGAGGCCGACGAAGACGTGGGCGCCGTGGAGGCCGGTCAGGGAGTAGAAGACCGTCGCGGGCGCACCGTCGCTCGGCTTGAACCCGAGCCGGGAGTATTCGAGCACCTGCGTGAGCAGGAAGGCGAGGCCCATCAGGAACGTCAGCACCAGGCCGCCCTGGAGACCGGCGCGGTTCCCGGCCTTGATCGACTTCAGCGCCCAGTGCATCGTGAAGCTCGAGGTGACGAGGATCGCCGTGTTGATGAACGCGACGTAGATGGGAAGGTCGAACACCTTCCCGTTCGCCAGCACGTACTCGCCCGTCCAGCCGGTGCCGTTGACGACGCGCACGAAGAAGTACGCCGTGAAGAACGAGCCGAACAACATGATCTCGGACGCGATGAACAGGAACATCCCGAGCACCGACGCGTTGACGCGCGAGCTCTGGTGCGCGGCGGGAGGCCCGTGGTGATGGCCAGCGGCGGCGTGCGCCTCCACTAGGCGGGAACCTCCGTAGCCGCGACCACGTGCTCGACGGGCAGGCCCGTCTCGGCCCGCAGACGCTCGATGAGGTCGCGGCGCAGCCACCCCGAGCGCTCCGGCGCGAAGGTCGAGACGATGATCTCGTCCACCCGCTCCTCCCGGATCGCCTCCTGTGCGGCCGTGAACGGGTCGGGATGCGCCACCTGGCCGTGCGCGTCGATGCCGGCGCCGCGCAGCTCGGCGACTGCGCGCTTCACGCGTCGCTCCGCGTCAGGATGGTCGCCCTGGGTCGGATCGCTCTGCGGCGAGACGATGAGGAAGCTGGCCGGCCCGCGAGCCGCCCGCTCCTTGATCTTGCCGAGCAGGTGCTCGCCGACCACGGTCTCGTTCGCGATCACCAGGACGTTCGCATCGCCCGCCTCGCCGCGGATGTCGACGACGACGTGCTCGACCGGGCGCCCTCCGGCCGCGCCGCGGATCCGGTCGACGACGTTCCTCCGCAGCCAGCCCGACTTCTGGACCGGGTGCGTGGCGACGATCACCTCGTCGACGGGGGGCTCGAGCTGGGCGATCGCATCGCGCACCGCAGTCACCGGGTCGGACTCGACGACGAGCCCGTGTGCCGAGATGCCGTCCTCGTGCAGCAGCGCCAGCGTCTTGTCGAGCCGACGGCCCGCGGCTGCGCGGCGTGTGTCCTGGTAGACGACGTAGCCCCGCTCCGGCTGGTTGACCGGGCAGATGACGGTGACGCGGAGGTCTCCCTCCCGGCGACGCTCGATCGCCTCGATCAGCTTGCGGCCCGTGACCGTCTCGTTGGCGACGACGAGGACGTGCACTCAGCTCACCGGGACCTTGTCGGGAACCGTCTCCCGGTCGCCGTTCAGGACGGCGTGGCGCGCGCCCGGCACGCCGTACTCGTACGGGCTGCCGACCACCTGCGGGACCTCGTCGAAGTTGAAGACCGGTGGCGGCGACGAGACCTGCCACTCGATTGTCAGCGCCCGCCACGGGTTCCCCTCGGCGATCCGCCCGCGGCGCATGCTGACCACCATGTTGTAGAGGAACACGAGCACCGAGGCGCCGAGGGCGAAGGAGGCGATCGAGATGAACATGTTCCAGCCGGCGAACACCGGGTCGTAGTCCGAGACGCGCCGCGGCATCCCCTGCACGCCGATCAGGTGCATCGGGAAGAACGTCGCGTTGAAGCCGATGAAGGTGAGCCAGAAGTGAAGCTTGCCGAGCCGCTCGTCGTACATCCGGCCGGTCATCTTCGGGAACCAGTAGTAGATCCCGGCGAAGATCGTGAACAGCGAGCCGCCGAAGAGGACGTAGTGGATGTGGGCGACGACGAAGTAGGTGTCGCTCGTATGGATGTCGATCGGGACGGCCCCGAGGTAGATCCCCGAGAGGCCGCCGATCACGAACATCGAGACGAACCCGACCGCCCATAACATCGGCGTCGCGAAGTCGATCTTCCCCTCCCAGATCGTGGCTAACCAGGAGAAGACCTTGATCCCGGTCGGCACCGCGATCAGGAGGGTCGTGATCATCATCGGCACGCGCAGCCACGGCGCCATCCCCGACACGAACATGTGGTGCGCCCACACCGAGAAGCCGAGGACGAGGATCGCCATCAGCGATAAGGCCATCAGCCGGTAGCCGAAGATCGGCTTCCGCGAGAACACGGAGATGACCTCTGACGCGATCCCGAAGCCGGGCAGCATCATGATGTAGACGGCGGGGTGCGAGTAGAACCAGAAGATGTGCTGGTACCCGAGGGTGTAGCCGCCGAGGCTGGGTTCGAAGAAGTCGGTGTGCATCACCTTGTCGAACATGACCATGAACTGCGATCCGGCGATGAACGGCGTCGCGATCACGACGAGCAGCGAGGTCGTGAAGTTCGCCCAGACGAGCAGCGGCATGCGCCAGAACGTCATCCCCGGCGCACGCATCGTGATGATCGTGACCAGGAAGTTGAGGGCGGTCATGATCGAGCTCGCCCCCGCCCACTGGACGGCCATGTTGAAGAAGATCGTCCCCATTGGCTGGTGGACGGAGAGCGTCGCGTAGCCGGTCCAGCCGGCCGCGAAGGCGCCGCCTGGGGCGAGGAAGCTCGAGAGCATCATGATCCCGGCGATCGGCAGCAGCCAGTAGGACAGGGCGTTCAGCCGCGGGAAGGCCATGTCCGGCGCGCCGAGCATCAGCGGCACGACGAAGTTCGCCAGCCCGGCGAAGGCCGGGATGACGAACAGGAAGATCATCAGCGCGGCGTGGACGCTGAACAGCCCGTTGTAGGTCTGGTTGTCGACGAACTGCATCCCCGGCTTGGCCAGCTCGGCGCGTACGAGCATCGCCAGGAGGCCGGCGGCCAGGAAGAAGAAGATCGTCGTGGTGAGGTACTGGATCCCGATCACCTTGTGATCGGTGTTGACCCGGAAGTAGTCCTTCCAGCTGTAGGCGCCGTGCCCTGAGTGGTCCTCGGGCGTGGTCGGCGCGCCGACCGCGTAGCGGACCCAGTAGTCGAAGGCGCCGATGCCCGCAAGGAACCCGATCGGCAGTGCGATCAGGGCGCCGACGAGGACGATGATCTCGCCCTTCCAGATCGGATGCCAGCCGCCCCACCAGCGGGTGGAGACGACGATCGCGCAGCCGATGCCGAAGAAGAGCGGCGCCATCCACGCGGCGCGCAGGAAGCCGGGCCAGAGCAACCGGCGCCAGCCGTGCGGCGGGCGCGGTGGCCCCTCGTGGGCGGCGTGGGCCTCGTGCTGCGCGACGGCGGTCGTCATGCGCCGGCTCCGCCGCTTCCTCTCGCCCAGCGCAGGAAGGCGTCAGGCTCCATCACGACCGAGCGCGAGCGCATCAGGGCGTGCCCCAGTCCGCAGAGCTCCGTGCACACGACCGGATACGTCCCCACCCGGTTCGGGGTGATGTGCAGCGTCGGATGGATGCCCGGCACCAGATCCTGCTTCTGACGGAACTCGGGCACCCAGAAGGAGTGGATCACGTCCTTCGACGTCATGGTCAGGACAACCGAGCGGTGGTTGGGCAGCCGCAGCACGGCGGACTTCTTGTTGCCGAACTCCGGGTACGAGAACGTCCAGACGAACTGCTGGGCGGTCACGTTGACCCGCAGCGGGTTCGAGCCGGCCGCGTCATCCTCGGACAGGACGACGGCGCTCACGATCCCGATCGCCGTGACGAGGACGGCCGGGATCGCCGTCCAGGCGATCTCGAGGCCCGTGTGCCCGTGGATCGGCGGCCCGTCGCTGTCGTCGTCCGGCTTGCGCCGGAACCGCAGGACGGCGTACGTCAGCACGGCGGCGACCATCGCGAAGATGAAGATGCAGATCCCGGTCACGAACCAGAAGACGAAGTCGATCCGGCCCGCTTCGTCCGACGCCGCTACGGGCAGCCAGTTCGGGACGAGCGCGATCGCGACCCCCGCCGCCGATGCGACGAGCGCGAACAGGATCAGCTGAGCGATCGAGCCCCTGCGCACGGACGAGAACGAGCCTACTTGACGGCGGCGTGCGCTACCTGCTCGAGCTGCGCTCTGGCGGTGCTTCTGCGCGGGGGAGCTCGACCACGAAACGGGAGCCTCGGGCGCCGTCGGACTCGACCCAGATGCGGCCGCCCATGCGCACGACGAGCTCGCGGCAGATGTAGAGCCCGAGGCCGGTGCCGCCGACGCCACGGGAGAGCTGGGGATCGAGGCGATAGAACTTCTCGAAGATCCGCCCCTGCTCCTCCGGCGGGATCCCGAGGCCCTCGTCGTGGACGGTGAAGCGCAGCCGGTCGCCGGCCGGCGCGACGACGACGACGACGGTGCCGCCTTCGGGTGAGTACTTGACGGCGTTCTCGACGAGGTTGCTGAGCACCTGCCGCACCTTGTCGGGATCGCCGGCGAGCGGCGGCGCGTCGGCCGGCGCCTCGAACTCGAGCCGCACGTTCGGAGGCACGTAGGAGCGCGCCGCCTCGACGATCCCGCGCGCGAGGTCGACGCCGTCGCAGACCTCGATCGTCGTGTGGAGCGCCCCCGACTCGAGGCGGCTCGCCCAGAGGATGTCGTTCACGATCCGCGCGAGCCGGTCGGACTCGCCGGAGATCACCTCGAGCAGGCCGTCGCGCTGGGGCTCCGACAGGCGCACGTCGTCTCGGCGCAGCGTCAGCGCGGCGCCGTAAATGGCCGCGAGCGGCGTTCGCAGCTCGTGTGAGACCGTGGAGACGAAGTCCGATTTCAGCCGGTCGACGGCCCGCTCCGCCGTCAGGTCCCTGAACGCGAAGACGGCGCCGCCGCCGAAGGAGACGCCGGTGATGGAGAGCCAGAGCTCGCGCCCCTCGACCTCGACGGGGTGCGTCTCCGGCCCGCTGCGCGCCTCGGTGAGCGGAGCGAGCGACTCCCACGGCCGGAGCACCTCGGCGGCGGGCCTGCCGACGGTCTGCGCCGCCGCGACGCCCGGTGATGCGCTCCGCCGCCGGGTTCCAGAGCCGCACCACGGCGTCCTCGTCGACCAGCATCACGCCGTCGCCGACGTGCTCGACCACGAGCGCGGCCTGCGCGCGCTCCTGCACGGCGCCGTAGAGGCGGGCGTTGTCGACCGCAACCGCCGCCCGCCGGCCGAGGTGCCGCGCGAAGTCGAGGTCGTCCTCGTCGTAGAGACGCTCGGGATCGGAGCTCACGAGCATCAGCGCACCGAACGTCCGGCCACCGGCGGTGAGCGGGACGACCATGGCCGACTCCATCCCGAGCTGCTTGAGCGTCTCGTAGTGGCCTTCGTCCATCGTCGACGTGCGCAGAAGCTCGTCGGAGATGCGCCGGTAGAGGGCGGGCTCGCCGGTCCTGACGACCCGCGAGGTGCCTTCCGGCTCGTCCGGGGTCGGCGCGTACGACCGCCGCGATCGCTCGGCCCACTCCGCCTTGGCGGGGTCCCGGTGGAAGACCGCGATGCGCCGGAAGCTGTCCCCGTCGACGACGTCCGCCGCGTACCAGTCCGCGTAGCGCGGCACGATCAGCGAGGCGATGTTGGCGAGCGTGGCCTCGTAGTCGAGCGTCGAGGCGAGCTGCGAGCTCGCATCGGCGAGCACCGACAGCCGCTCGCGCGCCCGCTCGGCCGCGCCGCGTGCGCGCTCGCTCTCGCGGAAGAGGAGCGCGTTGTCGACCGCCGCCGCTGCCTGCCGTCCGATGCTCTCGGCGGCCGCCAGCTCGGCCGCGCCGTAGCGGCGGCCGCTCTCCGCGGAGACGAACGTGATCGCCCCGAGCACTCGGTCGCGCACGATCAGCGGCACGCACAGCGACGAGCGCAGCCCGAGGTCGCGCAGGAGCACCAGCAGCTTGCCGTCGTCGCGCGTGGCCTCGGCGAGCATCTCGTCCGAGACGTCGGCGATCAGCTCCGCCTTGCCGGTCCGGAGGACGTGCGCCGGCCCATGCGGAGCGGCCGGATCCGGTGGGTAGCGATCCCTCAGCTCCTCCGCGAGCCACACCTTCTCGGGATCGGCATGCGCGACCGTGAGCCGCTCGAACGATCCGTCCTCCGTGACGACGTCGATCGTGCACCAGTCCGCGAACTGGGGGACGGCGAGCCGCGCGACGTTCTGGAGCGTCGTCACGTAGTCGAGCGAGGAGGCGAGCAGTTGGCCCGCCTCGGCGACGAGCCGCCGCTCCTCTGCCATCCGCGCCTGCGCCTCGTAGAGCTCGACCGACACGAGCGAGGCGGCGGCGAGATTCGCCAGCGCGACGGCGGTCACGCGCTCCTCCTCGGAGACGGAGTGCGGCTCGTGGAAGTAGAACGTCAGCGTCCCGAGGAGACGCTTGCGGTCGCGGAGCGCAAATGCCATCAGCGAGCGCGTCCCCTCGCGCGCGTGCGCAGCTCGGTGTTCTGGCCGCATCCAGCCCTCGGAGGCGACGTCCTCGGCGACGAGGCCCTCATCGAGCAGTTCGATCGTCCGAGTGCCGACGATCACGTCCTCGACGGAGGCGAGGTAGTCGTCGGAGAGGCCGTGACTTCGCCCGACGCGCCACTTACCGGTCTCCTCGTCGTAGAGCCAGAGCGCGTAGGCGTCGGCGGCGACGCTCTGGCGTGCGAGATCGAGAACTTGCGGGAGGACTTCCTCGGCATGGAGCGACGTCAGGAGCGTCGCCGACGCCTCGACGACCGACCGCAGGCGGTCGAGATCCGACGGGCGTTCGGCGCTCTCGTCCCTCTGAAGGTCGGGGATGCTCATGCGGGGCCTCGATGTCGCGAAGCGGTGGAGCCGCGGCCAGCCCTTCGCACTTTAGCCCCCTCACGGGAAAAGTCCTGCTCGCGCCGCCTCTCTAGCCGACGGCCGTTGCCATCCGCGCCACCGCCTCCTCGACAAGGGCCCACGAAGTGCCGACGTTCAGGCGCGCGAAGCCACGGCCGGGCGGTCCGAACGTCGGGCCGGGCACGAGCGCAACGCGGCCGCGCTCGAAAAAGGCGGCCGCGGGGTCGTCGCCGAGCTCCAGCTCCCGGCAGTCGAGCCACGCGAGGTAGCTCGCCCGAGCGGGGCGGTACCGGACGCCGGGAAGCTGCTCGGCCAGGAGAGCCGGCAGCCGGCGATGCGTCTCGGTGAGGTAGGCGCGCAGGTCGTCGAGCCACGGCTCTCCGTCGGTGAAGGCCGCGATCGACGCGATCACGCCGAGGTGCCCGACGCGGTCGTGGAGATCGACCGGCAGCGCCGCCAGCGCGTCGCGCATCCGCTGCGACTGCGCCACCGCGAGCCCGCACTTGAGGCCGGCGAAGTTCCAGCCCTTGGTCGCCGCCGTGAGCGAGATCGCCCGCTCCGCGGCCGGCTCCGGCAGCGAGCAGAACGGAACGTGCCGGACATCGAGGAGCGTGAGCGGCGCGTGGATCTCGTCGGCGAGCAGGAGGGCGTCATGGTCGCGGACGATCTCGGACGAGCGCGAGCAACTCCTCTTCGCGCGCGACGTATCCCGTCGGGTTGTGCGGATTGCAGAGCAGCATCGCGGCCGCGCCCGTGTCGAACGCCGTCCGGATGCCTTCGAGCGGGAGCCGCCCCTCGTCCCCGGACTCGAGCAGCGGCACCTCGACGACGGTCCGGCCGGCCTCGGCGATCACGGAGAAGAACGGCGGGTAGACCGGCGTGTTGACGATCACGCCCGCGCCCGGCGGGCGTCAGGAGGCGGAGCAGCTCGGCGACGCCGACCATGACGTCCGGGATCGCGACGACGGCGACCGGGTCGACCTCCCACTGCCAGCGGCGCGCCGCGAACGACGCGAACGCCTCGGGCAGAGTGGAGCGCGCCGCCGCGGCGTAGCCGAGGTCGCCCGCGTGCGACCGCCTCGGTCAGCGCCGCCTCGACGGGCTCGGCGAGCGGGAAGTCCATCTCGGCGATGTGGGCGGGGAGGACGTCCGGCGGATGACGCACCCACTTCTCGCTCGAGCGCCGCCGGAGGGACTCGAGGCTGACGTCGTCGAAGGCGGACATTGCCGTCATCGTGCTTGACCGCCGGCGCCCGGGCGTCGTATGGTCGGCGCGCCGTCCGACGGAAGAGGTTGCTTGACCCTCACGTCACCGCCGCGCCCGGCGCCGGTCGCCGCGCAGCTCAAGGTCCGCGAGAGCGTCTCGCGGCTGACCCCGGAGAAGCTCCAGGCCTTCCGCGACGCGCTCGCGCAGATGCTCGCCATCCGCGACAACCGCGGCTACCAGTTCTACGCGGGGTGGCACGGCGTGCCGTTCCAGCTCTGCCACCACCACGATCCCGAGTTCCTGCCCTGGCACCGCGGCTACCTGTACCACGTCGAGCTCGCGCTCCAGGAGATCAACCCGGACGTGACGCTGCCGTGGTGGGACTGGGTCGACGAGACGGGGATCCCCGAGGCATACGACCGCCAGCGGGTCGACCGCAAGAAGAACGTCCTCTTCGACGCGCCGGTGGAGCCGTTCGGCGTCCAGGCCCAGCGCGACTGGCCCACGCGCACGTTCCGCCAGCCCGGCGAGTTGACCGGGCCTTCGCCGCTGGCGCCGCCGCTCAGGTCGCGCTACGACTGGCTGATGGGCACCGCCTCGTTCACGGAGTTCAACCGGCGCGTGACGATGGTGCACGACAACATCCACGTCTGGGTCGGCGGAACGATGTCCGATCCGAACTGGGCGGCGTACGACCCGCTCTTCTGGGCGCATCACACGCAGGTCGACCGCCTGTGGCGGATCTGGCAGCACGACAACCCGGGCGCCAGACTGCCGCAGTTCGTCCTCGACGAGACGATGACCTACGCCCGCTCCCCGTCGTTCACCGGCCGCGACCTGCTCGACGTCAAGCAGCTCGGCTACGACTACGCAGGCATCACCGCGACCGTCCCGGGGCCCGGCTGATGCAGCGCTGGCGCTCACAACCGCTGCAGCTGGCGATCCAGGCCGAGCACGTGACGCGCGTCGACCTCGAGTTCCGCGGGGTGCGCCGCGACACCGGCTCGTTCAGCGCGTTCGTGTTCCTGGGCGCGAGGGTGCCGCAGGACGCGGGCCGTGACCATCCGAGCTTCGCAGCCGCGTTCTCGCTGTTCGCGCACACGAACTGCTGGGGCGACGAGGGCCATTGCGACTGGAAGCGCGACCGCGTGAGCGCATTCGACGTACGCCCGCCGCACCACCTGACGCCGATCACGGTGACGCTCGAAGTCACGGACGCGGCGAAGCGGCTGCCGAGCCTCGATCGGATTGTCGTCACGGTTCATGCTGCCCGGCTCGGCGAGCCGAAGGCGACCGAGGGCGTCTTCCGCTTCGCGAACCTGACGGCGCTCGCGTATCAGTAGGTCCAGCCGGACCGCTCGTGCCGGAGGCGCAGCCGGTCCGCGGGCAGGAGCGGGCTGATTCTTCGGGGAGAACCTACTGGTCGCTCCCCGGTTGCGCGAGCTTCACTTGGTTTCCATCCCCCCATCCCCACTCACGGCTCGATGCGTTGAATCGTCGGTACGCGGTCGATGCCACGATCGAACGACGCGACGACACCAACGCCGGAGAGCTCGGCACACGCCGCCAGGTATGACTCGGCGAAGTGGATCCGATACTGCTCGTAGATTTCGAGGGTGCGTAAGAGGAAGGCTTCGTCGGCCACAACCACGGGTCGGAAGCCAACGATCGCACGGACGAGCTCGGCGACCCGCTCACGTTCGAGCTCGTAGACCGACTCGAGGACGTAGACGACCTCCGCCACGACCAGGTCGACGACGACGAGGTTTTGGCCGCTACGGAGGAACTCAGTCGCTCTTTGCGCCTGGTCGGGCGGATCGCCCGTGAGGTGGCGGACGAGGATGTTCGAGTCGACGAAGGCGCTCAACCGCGGATCTGAGTCACCCACGCGCGCCGGCGGATCTCGTCCCAGGAAAGCCCACGGACCTCGGGAGGCACCGGGACGCTCCCTGCGAGCTCGAGCAGGTCCGGCGTTCGGGCGAGAATCGCGCGGTGCCCCTCGATCACGCGGAAAACAACCTGATCCCCCTCACCGAGGTTGAGCGCCTCGCGTACCGGCTTCGGGATCGTGATCTGCCCTTTTGACGTGATCCGGGCGGCGATGTCCATCTATCCTCCTTACTTTCTTATCTACGTAAGGATAGCCGACGACTCGCGGTTCTGCACCGGTCTGATTCCGCACAACCAAGCCATTTCCGCATGGCTGCACGGGTTCGAATGGGCCGTGAAGGATTCGAACCTTCGACCTTGGGATTAAGAGTCCCCTGCTCTACCAACTGAGCTAACGGCCCGCGGCGGGTGCGTAGTGTAGCGCCGCGATGCGAGTCCTCTCGGTGGTCGGAAACCGGCCGCAATTCATCAAGTCGGCGCCCCTCTCGCTTGCCCTGCGGGACGCGGGGATCGAGGAGGTCGTGCTGCACACCGGGCAGCACTACGACGACGAGCTCTCGCGGGTCTTCTTCGACGAGCTGGGCCTCGCCGAGCCGGCACATCGTCTCGACCTGCACTCCGCCGACACCGACGCCATGCGGCCCGGGATCGTCGCCGCGCTCGAGCGCGAGCGGCCGGATTGGGCGCTCGTCTACGGCGACACGAACTCGACGCTGGCCGGCGCGCGGGCCGGGCTCGACGCGGGCGTCCCGGTCGCGCACGTCGAGGCGGGCCTGCGCAGCGGAGACTGGTCGATGCCCGAGGAGCACAACCGCGTCGAGATCGACCGCGTCTCGGCGCTCCTCTTTTGCCCGGACGAGCGGTCGCGGGCAACGCTCGCCTCGGAGGGCGTTGCCGGCCGCGTGGAGGTCGTCGGCGACGTGATGGCGGACGCCGCGGTGCGGTTCGCCCCGCTCGCGCGGGAACGGTCGGGCGTCCTCGACGAGCTCGGCGTGGAGCCCGGCCGGTACGTCGTCGCGACCGTCCACCGCGAGGCGAACGTCCGCCCCGATCGGCTCGCGCGGATCCTCGACGGCCTCGCCCGCGTGGACGAGCCCGTGATCCTTCCCGCCCACCCCCGGACGCGCGCGACGATCGGCCGGGAGGGCCTCCGGCCCGGCGGGCGCATCGTCCTCACAGACCCCCTCGGCTACCTCGACCTCGCCGCGCTCGCCTCCCAGGCCCGCGTGATCGCCACGGACTCCGGCGGCCTCCAGAAGGAGGCGTACTGGTACGGCGTCCCGTGCGTGACGATGCGGCCCTCGACCGAATGGGTCGACACGGTCGAGATCGGCGCGAACCGGCTCGTGGACGACGACCCGGCCGAGATCGCGCGCGCCATCGCGGAGGCGCGGATTCCCGCAGATCGGCCCACGCTCTACGGCGACGGTAGAGCTTCCGAGCGGGTGGCGGCGACCCTCCGGGATAGCCTTTCGCCCTGATGCAGAGGGATGTGGCCATCGTCGGCGCCGGCTACGTCGGTGTCCCGCTCGCGCAGGTCTTCGCGCAGGCCGGCAAGAGCGTGGTCCTGCTCGAAGTCGACGAGCAGCGGGTCGCGATGCTGAACCGCGGCGAGAGCTACATCGAGGACGTCCCGTCGGACAAGCTGCGGAAGCTCGTCGACGAGCACGGCCTGACCGCGACGACCCACTACGACGTCCTCCGCGACGCCGCCGCGATCGTGATCGCGCTGCCGACGCCGCTCTCGAAGCAGGGCCAGCCGGATCTGTCGATTCTCAC
Source organism: uncultured Actinomycetes bacterium (assembly GCA_963817105.1). Taxonomy (GTDB): domain Bacteria; phylum Actinomycetota; class Thermoleophilia; order Gaiellales; family Gaiellaceae; genus 3-1-20CM-4-69-9. The sequence goes on along the minus strand of CAWFNA010000008.1, from coordinate 170,848 downwards.
CGGCGCGACGGAGCAGATCGCGGAGCGGCTCCAGCGCGGGCACCTCGTCGTGCTCGAGTCGACCACCTATCCGGGCACCACGCGCGACTGCCTCAAGCCGATCCTCGAGCGGACCGGCCTCCGCGCCGGCGAGGACTTCAACCTCGCGTTCTCCCCCGAGCGCGTCGACCCGGGCCGCACGGACTACACGACCCGCAACGTCCCGAAGGTTGTCGGCGGTGTGACGGAGGCGTGCACGGCACGCGCCGCCGAGCTGTACGGATCGGCGATCGAGACCGTCCATCCGGTCTCGTCCCCGGAGGCGGCCGAGCTCTCGAAGCTGCTGGAGAACATCTTCCGCTCCGTCAACATCGCCCTCGTCAACGAGCTCGCGCAGCTCTGCGACCGGATGTCGATCGACGTCTGGGAGGTGGTCGAGGCGGCGGCGACGAAGCCGTTCGGCTTCATGTCCTTCCAGCCGGGGCCGGGCCTCGGCGGGCACTGCATCCCGATCGACCCCTTCTACCTCACCTGGAAGGCGCGCGAGTACGACTTCTACACCGAGTTCATCGAGCTGGCCGGGAAGGTCAACGAGAACATGCCGTACTTCTGTCGCTCGTTGATCTCCCAGGCGCTCAACCACGGAGCGGAGAAGTCCCTGAAGGGCGCGCGCGTGCTCGTGCTCGGGGTCGCGTACAAGGCCGACATCGGCGACGTGCGCGAGTCCCCCGCGCTGAAGATCATCAGGCTGCTGCAGAACGCCGGGTCGGAGGTCTCGTACCACGACCCCCACGTCGCCCGGCTGCCGGAGCAGGGGCTCTCGTCGGTGGCGCTGGAGCCGGGCGCGTACGACTGCGTCGTCATCGTCACGGCCCACACCTCGATCGACTACGCGCAGCTCGTCGCCGAGGCTCAGCTCGTCGTCGACCTCCGGAACGCCACCGGCAGGAACGGCTCCGGGAACGGGAAAGTCTTCAAGCTATGAGCTGCCTCGGTCGCCGTCGCGTCGCGTGTCGGCCAGTGGGGCAAGAACCTCGTCCGCAACTTCGACGAGCTCGGGGAGCTGCGGTGGCTCTGCGACACGTCGGAGGAGCGCCGCGGCGAGTTCGCCGCTCGCTATCCGAACGCTCGCGTGACCGGCGACTTCGACGAGCTGCTCGGCGACGCCTCGCTCGACGCCGTCGTCGTCGCGACACCGGTGCCGACGCACTACGAGCTCGCGCGGCGCGCGCTCGAGGCCGGCAAGCACGTCTTCGTCGAGAAGCCGCCGGCGATGCGCGGCGCCGAGATGGAGGAGCTGTGCGAGCTCGCCGAGGAGCACGGCCGCGTGCTGATGCCGGGCCACCTGCTCCTGTACCACCCGGGCGTCCGGAAGCTGAAGGAGCTGATCGACGCGGGCGAGCTCGGCGACGTCCTGTGCGTGTACGGCAACAGGCAGAACCTCGGCACGATCCGGACGAACGAGAATGCGCTCTGGTCGCTCGGCGTCCACGACCTCTCCGTCCTGCTCTACCTCGTCGACGAGGAGCCGTCCGAGCTCTGGGCCCACGGCAACGCGTTCCTGAACCCGGGCGTCGAGGACGTCGTCTTCTGCTACCTCCGCTTCCCCTCGGGGAAGATCGCGCACATGCACCTGTCCTGGCTCGACCCGCACAAGATCCGGCGAGTCACCGTCGTCGGCAGGGACAAGATGGCCGTCTTCGACGACATGGAGCTCGAGCGCAAGGTGACCGTCTACGACAAGGCTCCCGAGCAGCCGACCCGGACGCACGGCGAATGGCAGACGCGGACCGGGGACACCTACAGCCCGAAGATCCCGAACACCGAGCCGCTTCGGCTCGAGTGCGAGCACTTCCTCCGGCTCGTCGCGGGCGAGGGGGATCCGCTGCGCGCGGCGCGGGACGGGGTGGCCGTCGTGCGCGCGCTCGAGCAGCTGCAGGCGTCGCTCGAAGCCGTCACCGCTTGAGCGAGATCGCCGAGACCGCCGTCGTCTATCCCGGGGACGGTGCGTCGGCGAGGGCTGCCGGATCCTCGACGGCGCGGTCGTGGGCAAGCAGCCGACGCTCTCGCCCCGGTCGACCGCCAGCCGCGAGGAGCTCCCGCCGGCCGAGCTCGGGCCCGGAACCGTCGTCTCGACCGGCGCGATCGTGTTCGCCGGCGTGCGGCTGGGCGCGCGCGTGATCGTGGGCGACCAGGCGTGCGTCCGCGAGCGGGTGGACGTCGGGGACGACGTCGTCATCGGGCGCGGCTCCCTGATCGAAAACGACACGACCGTCGGAGCCATGACCAAGGTCCAGGCGATGGCCTACATCACGGCCCATTCGACGCTGGAGGAGCACGTCTTCATCGCGCCGTGCGTCCAGACGACGAACGACAACTTCATGGGGCGGACCGAGGCGCGCCACGACCTGGTCAAGGGGCCGACGATCCGGCGCGGCGCCCGCATCGGCGGTGGCGCCGTCCTCTGCCCGGGCGTGGAGATCGGCGCCGACGCGTTCGTCGGGGCGGGCGCGGTCGTCGTCGGGGACGTCCCGCCGCGCGTCGTCGTCGTCGGCAACCCGGCGCGTGTGCTCCGCGACGTGCCGGAGGAGGAGCTACTTCCGCGCGATGCTTAGCGTGTACGGCCCGAAGTTGCGCGTGACGAGCTTCGCCTCGACGTAATACCCGCCTGCGCGCTTCGCGCGGTAGGAGAGACGCTGGGAGGCGCCGGGCCGGATCGACTGCGCGACGCGCAGCTCCTGTCCACGCAGGCCACCGACCCGGATCGTGCCCGGGCGCCAGAGCAGGAGGTTGATCGTGCTCCCCTTCGGGCCCGCGAGGCCGAGGGTCAGCCGCTGGTTCTTCCGCAACTGCACGCGGTAGACGTCGACCTGGTCGTCCCAGAAGTCGAGTGTCGCGTGCACGGACTTGACGCCGGACGCGAGCGGCGCCGCATGCTTGCCCGCGTCGTCGTTCGGTTCGAGCTTGTCGGGCGGCGGGAGCACGCCGTCCAGCGCCTCGACCGCCCGCGCGATGTCCAGGCGGCCCCAGCCGGTCAGCGGGTCGCGGAGGAGCGCGCACTGCCGGCAGCCCGTCGCCGCGTTCACGTCGGTCGCCGTCCGCTCGAGCACGTTCATCACCTGGTCAGGCGTCAGGGTCGGCCGTAGGGCGAGCAGCACGGCTGCGGCTGCAGTGACCTGCGGCGCGGCGAACGACGTGCCGGACGCATGCCGGAACTGCTCCGGGCCGCAGTCGGAGTAGCCCTGGTCGACGCACAGCGGCCGCTGTGCGGTCAGGGACCGGGGCAGGGTCGAGAAGATCTCCATGCCGGGCGCCGCGATGTCGTTGTAGATCAGGTCGCGGTTGGAGAACGTCGGGACGTTCCCGCTCGGCGTCAGCGCGCCGACGCCGACCACGTGCGGGAGCGCGGCGGGATAGCTGCCGTATGGCCACGGCGTGCTCGGGGCCTCGTCGCCGTTGCCGATCGCCGCCACGAGCACCGCGCCGCGGCGGTACGCGTACTCGACGGCGTTGGCCTCCAGTGTCGAGAAGGTGTCCTTCTTGCGGTCGAGCGGGTCGCGCAGGCCGCCGATCGAGAGGTTGATCACCTGCGCGCCCCTGTCCGCCGCCCAGCGGATCGCCGCGGCCTCGTCCGCGACCGAGATCGACTCGTCGCCGCGGGCGATCTTCGCGATGATCAGCTGTGCGGGGAAGGCGATCCCGGCGATGCCCTCGCCGTTCATCGCCGCGGCGATCTCACCCGCCACGAACGTGCCGTGGCCCTGCTCGTCCGTGAACGGGCTACCGCCGACGAAGCTGCGCGCTGCGATCACCCGGCTGCGGAACTCGGGATGCGTCCCGTCGATCCCGGAATCCACGATCGCGACGCGGACGGGGTTCGTCGACGGGAGATCGGCGCCGAACGCGTCGAAGGCGTGATCCTGGTTGACGTAGTACTGCTTGGGAAACAGCGGGTCGGTCGGGACGAAGCCGGCGTGGAAGGGCATCGCGGCGGCGCTGGCCGGGAAGGCGAGAGCGAGCCCGAGTGCCGCGAGGGCGACCCGCCTCACGAGGACGAGACCTGGAGGATCGGCGTCGTGCCGGTGACCAGGCCGTGCCCCGGGGTGACCCGCGCTCGATACGCGCCGTCGGCGAGCCGCAGCTTCGCCTCGAACGTGCCGTCGGCCGCCACGGTTGCGCGCGCGACCGTCGTCCACACGGTCCCGTCCTGCCGCTGGATCAGGACGTCCGAGCCGGCGAGGACGGGCCGCATGTAGCCGCGCAGCTCCTCCTGCGTCTGGGGCGGGTACAGGCGGACGAGGGCGGCGACCGGGACGCGGACGGCTGCGGCGGCGACCTTGCCGCTGGCGAGCCGGTACTGCGTCGTCGCGGTCGGCTTGACCGCGAGCGACACGGCGCCCGACCTCGTCGATGCCACACGCGCCACGTCCTCCCACCCCGCGGTCGTCCGCTGCTGGAGCGCCGCGTCGGTAACGCCGCGCGCGACGCCGGACAGGCGGGCCGCCGAGCCGTAGACCACGGGGCTCGACGGGGCCGCGAGCGACAGGACGCCCACGTTGAACCACGTCGAGCGCAGCCCGAGGCTGCGGCGCAGACCGTCAGCCTGGACGACGACGCTCCCCGTCGTCCCGACGGCGGTGACGGAGCTGACGCGCCCCGACGAGTTCAGCTCGGGCTGTACGTCGACGAGCCGGCCGGGGACGTGCAGCGCCTTCCCGAGCTTGGCTCCGGTGAACGCGACCGGCCCCCAGTTGTGGTACGGCGAGATCGTGTCGTACGGGTCCGGGACGGAGACGAGGTAGGGGACGGGCGTCCCCCAGATGTCCTGCGAGGCCGCCGTCCTCCCGCCGGAGGACGAGTAGAAGTACGTCTTCGCCACCTTCCCGTCGAAGAGAACGACCTTGCCTGCGGTCGCGTCGACGGCCGCGTTCGTCGACGGCTTCTCGTGGTCGACCCCGAGATACACCTGCGAGCGCGTGTCCGGGTAGAGGTCGAACGCGCCGGTCTTGCGGACAGCGAGCGCGTACGAGCGGGCGACGACCGCCTGCGCCTTCAGCGCCTCCGGATGCCACGCCGACGGCATTTCCGAGGGAACGACGCCGTAGAGGTACTGCTCGAGCCCGACGACGTTGATCGCGCGCAGCTTCCCGCCGATGACGTCCACCTGGATCGAGCCGCGGTAGCGCCGCTGCAGCGCGAGCGGCGACGTCCCCGGCTGGACTGTCAGCGGTCCCGTGAGCGCGGTCGTCTTCGTCTCGCCGAGCAGCCGGAGCTTCAGCGCCGGCGTCAGCGTGTACGTCCCCGCAGCGACGTCGTGTGTCTCACCGCCGGCGTCCCGGATCGTGAAGTCGGAGGCGGATCCGATCTTCATCTTCGCGGCGCCGGTCGCGAGCAGCACGCGGACACGCGAGACGGGCGCGCGCCCGAGCTGCGTGCCCGGGAAATAGTGGGCGACGATCTTGTCGTACGTGAAGCCGTGCTGGGCGTACCCGTAGGCGCCGTACTGGGCCATCCCGACGCCGTGGCCCCAACCGTGCCCGGCGACCAGGAAGGTCGCCCCGGTCACGGCGCTGCGGCGTCCGTGAGCCGGCCCGGCCGAGCCGACGGCGAGAACGACCAGCAAGGCGAGTAAGAGCAATCGGCGCATCAAAAGGATCCGGAGCCCCGACGGCCCGCCGTCGAGAACGGGACGAGGCTAGCAAATAGGCGCATGAGCAGCCGTTTTCTTTACCGAACCCTTATCTCATCGTTTCCGCGAACATGCATTGGAACAATCGGCTCCAGGACGCCTCAGCATGACAGTCGACACCGACATCTTCCCCTCGCGCTACCGCGGTCCCCGGCGGATCGCGCGCGGCGGCATGGGCGAGGTCTACCGCGCGACCGACACGACCCTCGGGCGAGCCGTCGCGATCAAGATCCTCGCGGAGCACTACGCCATGGACGAGTCGATCCGCGCGCGGTTCACCCGCGAGGCGCTCGCGGCGGCGCGTCTGTCGGGACATCGGAACAGCATCACGATCTACGACGTGGGCGAGCACAACGACCGCCCCTTCATCGTCATGGAGTACCTGGGAGGCGGGTCGCTCGACGACGTCCTCCGCGAGCAGCGCGCGCAGGAACCGGAGCGGGCGCTCACCTGGGTCGAGCAGGCCGCCACCGCGCTCGACGCGGCGCACGCGCAGGGCGTCGTCCACCGGGACGTCAAGCCGGCGAACCTGCTGCTCGACCGGGCCGGCAACGTCCACGTCGCCGACTTCGGGATCGCGAGCGCGGCCGGGCTGGACCCGCTCACGATGACCGGGACGGTCCTCGGCAGCGTCGGCTATCTCTCGCCCGAGCAGGCGACTGGCGACCGGGCGACGCCCGCGAGCGACCGCTACGGGCTGGCCGTCGTCGCCTACGAGCTGCTCACGGGCCGACGCCCCTTCGAGGCCGAGAGCCCGACCGTGGAGGCGTCGGCGCACGTTCGCTCGCCCGTGCCGTCGGTGCGGGACGTCGCCTCGCTCCCGGGCGAGCTCGATCCGGTCTTCCGGAAGGCGCTGGCGAAGGATCCCGCCGAGCGGTACGGCAGCGGCGCCGACCTTGTCGCCGCCCTGCGCGGCGCCCTGGCCGAAGGTGCCGGGGCGACCCACGTCCTTCCGCCGAAGCGGTCCGCCGAGCGACCCCGGCGTTCCCGTGCCTGGGCTGCCGTCGTCCTGCTCTTCCTCCTCCTCGGCGCAGCTTCCGGCGCGGCCGGCGCGTACTTCCTGTCCGTCTCCCGCGACACAGCTCCGAGCCCGAAGGTGCGGACCGTCGTGCGGACCGTGGCCCAGCCCTCCGTCGAGCCTCAGGCCGCCGCCCCGCGGGAGCGCACGCCGCCGCCTCGCGGCGACGGCCACTCCCTCAACGACGAGGGGTTCCGGCGCATGCAGGCGGGCGACTTCGCCGGTGCGGTGCCCTTGCTCCGGCAGGCGGTGCAGCAGCTGCGCGGCACCGGGCCGCGCGACCCCTACGAGGCCTACGCGAACTACAACCTCGGCTACTCCCTGCTCCGGGTCGGCGAGTGCGACGAGGCGATCCCGTATCTGCTGAAGGCCGACAGCCTCGAGCCGTGGCGCTCCGAGCCGCGGAGCGCGTTGATGCGCGCTGTGCTCTGTGATTAGGAAGCTTTGGCGAAACACAGCTGAGCCCTCGGGCCGCGCTGCTCGCCCCGAGGCCGTGTCCTCAGTCGCGCCCATAGCTATGGCTATGGGCGCTCCCTGCGTCCTTGCCTCGGAGCGACCATCGCACCCCGACGACGAGCAGCGTTCCGCCAAACCCTCCTAGGCCAGGCGTCCGGCGTACTGCCGGTCGTAGTACTCGCGGTACCCGCCGGAGCGCTTGATCGGCTCCCACCAGTCGCGGTTGTCTCGATACCAGTCGACCGTCGTGCGGATGCCGTCTGCCCACTCGCGTCGAGGCGACCAGCCGAGTGCGCGGAGCCGTGTCGTGTCCAGCGAGTAGCGGCGGTCGTGCCCGGCGCGGTCCTCGACGTGCCGGATCAGCGCCGGATCGGCGCCCGTGTGCTCGAGGATCTTCTGCGTCAGCTCGACGTTCTCGTGCTCCTCGTCGGCGCCGATGTTGTAGATCGCACCCGCCTCGCCCGCACGCAGGACGAGCTCGATCCCGGCGCAGTGGTCGTCCACGTGCAGCCAGTCCCGCACCTGCCGCCCGTCGCCGTAGACCGGCAGAGGCTCGCCGTCGAGGGCGTTGGTCGCGAAGAGCGGGAGGATCTTCTCGGGGTACTGGTTCGGCCCGTAGCTGTTCGAGCCGCGCGTGATCGACGCGTTGACGCCGAACGTTCGCACGGCCGAGAGCACCTGGAGATCGCCGCCGGCCTTCGACGCGCTGTAGGGGCTCGACGGCACGAGGGGGTCGTCCTCCCGCGACGAATAGCCGGGCTCGACGTCCCCGTAGACCTCGTCGGTCGAGACCTGGACGAAGCGCGCGGCGGTCTCGGCCGCGCGGCGGAGGAGCACGTACGTCCCGAGCACGTCCGTCTGGATGAACTCGGCCGCGCCGAGGATCGAGCGGTCGACGTGCGTCTCGGCCGCGAAGTTGACGATCGCGTCGACGTCGCCGGCGCGCTCGACGTCCTCGAGCGAGGAGATGTCGCCGCGGATCAGCTCGATCCCGTCCGGCAGGTTGGCCTCGTTGCCGGCGTACGTGAACTTGTCGAGGACGACCACGTCGTCCTCCCCGGCCAGGAGGCGCTTGACGAAGTGGGAGCCGATGAAGCCGGCGCCTCCGCAGACGAGAATCCGCATGCTGCCGGTATAGACTGCCGAAGTCGTCGAGGCAACGGAGCCTCGGGCGCCGTTCCGGCCGCCTGGGGCTTTTTGCATTTCTGAGGAGGAATTTGATGGCGCAGACCAAGAGCAAGAACAGGGCGACGTCCAGCGCGGCGTCGCGCAAGGCCGTGCTGGACCGGGTCGAGCAGGAGGGCGTCGCATTCGTCCTCCTCTGGTTCACGGACATCGAGGGGCACCTGAAGAGCTTCGCGATCACCCTCGGGGAGCTCGAGGGCGCGCTCGACGACGGCATGGGCTTCGACGGCTCGTCGATCACGGGCTTCAACGCGATCGAGGAGTCGGACATGGTCGCGATCCCCGACCCAGAGACCTTCCAGCTGATGCCTCGGCACACGGAGGAAGAGACGCTCGTGGCGCGGATGATCTGCGACATCGTCACGCCCGACGGCAAGCCGTACGAGGGCGATCCCCGCTACGTCCTGCGGCGGGCGCTCGAGCGCATGAGCTCGATGGGCTTCGACACGTTCAACGTCGGCCCGGAGCTCGAGTACTTCCTCTTCCGCGACCCGAAGGGCGTCGAGACGCTGGACGAGGGCGGCTACTTCGCGATGACGACGCTCGACGCGGCGACGGAGTGGCGCCAGGAGACGATTCACGCGCTCGAGGGGATGGGGATCCCGATCGAGTACGCGCACCACGAGGTCGGGCCGTCGCAGCACGAGATCGACATGCGCTACGCCGACGCCCTCGCGATGGCCGACCACACGATCACCTACCGGCTGATCGTCAAGGAGATCGCGAACAAGAACGGCGTCTACGCGACCTTCATGCCCAAGCCGCTGTTCGGCGAGAACGGGTCGGGGATGCACACGCACCAGTCCCTGTTCAAGAACGGCCGCAACGCCTTCTTCGACAAGAAAGACGAGTGGCATCTCTCAGCGGACGGGAAGGCGTTCATCGCGGGCCAGCTGCGCCACGCCCGCGAGATCAGCGCCGTCTTCGCGCAGTGGGTCAACTCGTACAAGCGGCTGGTGCCTGGCTACGAGGCGCCGGTCTACGTCGCCTGGTCGCAGCGGAACCGCTCGGCGCTGATCCGGATCCCGCTCTACAAGCCCGGCGCGGAGCAGGCGACCCGCGCCGAGATCCGCTGCCCGGACCCGGCCTGCAACCCGTACCTGACGTTCGCCACGCTCCTGCACGCCGGGCTCGACGGGATCGAGCAGGGCTACGAGCTGCCGGAGCCGATGGAGACCAACCTCTACCACCTCACGCCGGAGCAGCGGCGGGAGCGCGGGATCGTCTCGCTGCCCGAGACGCTCGGCGAGGCGATCGACGAGCTCGCCCAGTCGGATCTCGTCCGCCGCGCCCTCGGCCCGCACATCTTCGACCGCTACGTCGAGCTGAAGCGAAAGGAGTGGGACGAGTACCGCGTCCAGCTCTCCGAGTGGGAAATGGAGCGGTATCTGTCGGTGCTGTAAGGACCAGACTTGCCTGCGTGTCTCCGGCAAGCGAAAATGAGGGAGACCCTGTGCGTCACTGCGGCATGCAGGGTCCAACTGACGGCCGACTGCGAGCTGCTGCGGTTTCCGCGCAGCTCGTGGTCGTTAAGGCGTGGGGGAACGGGTTCCCCCAGCCCCCTCCTTCTTCGCTCGGCTCGGCGGTTGTTTGGTAGCGCTGCGGCGGGAGCGCGGTCCCGCCTCCGCACGCGGGAGCGCGCTCGCGGTCACCACCAACACCGAAGCCTGACGCTAAGACTGGCGTAGCCGGCTTAGTGGCGGGCGGACTGATGCAGGTGGGGACGCGTAGCGCCACCGCCTGCACGTCACCGCGAGTTGCCCAGCGCTGCTTGAAAGGAGCGTGCGGGCTTTGCCCGTGCGCGTTTAGCCGCGAACGCGGCCGTACCTCATCCCCGAACGAAAGCGCAGCTTTCGTTCGGCTTAGAGGAAGCGGCGGATCGTGTCGCGCGCGACGCGGAGCGCGACGACACCGCTCGAGCGGTCGATGTCGGCGATCGTGTCCGCCGGGACGAGGCGGCGCTGGCGCGAGAAGCGGCCGGCCCGGACCGACAGGGCGTCCGGCACGTCGGGGTACGACCCGTACATCGGGCACTCGACCGTGCCCACGACGCGCCCGCCGTTGTCGGCGACGACGAAGCCGGTGGTCTCGGTCAGGTCGTGTGCGACTGCGATGGCCACGCTCGGACGCTATTCCCGCTGTCTAATGAAAATCCCCCGCGGGAGGTAAGGATTTCGTAAGCGCTCACGCGCCCGGTTTCGCGCTCATCGCCCACATCGCGACCGCCAGCGCGGCCAGATAGAGCAACGAGAGCCCTGTGACGGTGTATCGCGGCCAGCGGCGTGTCGGTCGCTTCGTCGCCCACCAGGCGATCACGGTCGCGATCAGCAGCACGAGCAGGCCGATGTCGCCGACGGTGAAGCCGATCCCGAGCCACGTCGGGTCGCCCGGGACGTCCTCCTTCGAGTCGATCCACTGGCCGGCAAAGCGCATCAGCACCCAGGACGGGATCGCGACGAACAGGAGGATCCGGAACGGCAGGCGGCGCGGGATGAGCGGCGAGGCTGAGGCGCGGGAGGCGAGCACAGCCGCCGCCGTCGCGCCGAAGAGCAGGGTCGCTCCGAGGACGTGCAGGAAGAGCGGCAGGTGCCAGCTGTCCGGGCGAACCGCGGCGACCATCACGCGCCCGGCTTCCAGATCATCAGGGCCAGGATCGCGAGCACGGCGATCCCGCTTGCCCCAGCTGAGCGCGAGCGTGACCGGGTCGCGCAGGCGCGAGTGGAGCTCAGGGGCCGGCGCGTCGCCTCCGGCCGCGAGCTGCTCGGCCAGGAGCCGCGTCTCCTTGTCGCGGCTTCCGCCGATGCTGCCGAGGGCGGTCGCCACGACCCAGAGGACGAGCGCGCCGACGATCCAGGCGTCGCCCCAGCCGTAGCCGACGATGTTCACGAGCCAGAGGCCGAATGCGAGCGTCATCAGCACGCCGACGGAGACACCGGAAACGCCCCAGCGTGTCAGCCGCAGCAGGGCTGCGATCTCGCTCGGGCGCTCCCGGCGTAGGGCGGCGACGCTGAAGACGGCGGCGATCACCATGCCGCCGAGCACGAGGAACGCGCCTGTCACGTGCAGGAACAGCACCCACTCGTACTTCGACATCGACGCGACTCTACGAGGGCGGACGGACGGTTCCTACAATCGTCGCGTGGACGAGCGCGAGCGGCATCTACGGCTCCTGATCGAGACGATCGCCGCGGTCAACTCGACCCTGGACCTCGAGGAGGTGCTCGCTCTCGTCGCGCAGAAGGTCGCGGATGCCCTCGGCGCAGACGCGTGCTTCGTCTACCTCTACGACGAGCGGGCGGACGAGCTCGTGCTGCGCGCGACGCATGGCACGGCGGTGGAGGAGATGACGCGGCGCCCGAAGATGCGTCCCGGCGAGGGGATCACCGGCGCCGCCGTGGCCTCACGCGAGCCGATCATGATCCCTGCGCAGGCCGACCTGGACCCGCGCTTCAAGTCCTTCAGCAACCTTCCGGAGGACCAGTACGAGTCCATCCTGGCCGTCCCGATCCTGGCCCGGGACCGGCTCGCCGGCGCCCTCAACGTCCGCACGGTGGAGCCGCGCGCGTTCACCCGGGACGAGATCGACCTTCTCGTCGCGATCGCGGATCAGGTCGCGCAGTCGCTGGAGCACGCGATGCTCTACACCCAGGCGCAGCGGCGGGTGAGCGAGCTCGAGGCTCTGGCGCGGATCTCCGAGGCGGTGTCCGAGTCCCTCTACCTCGAGGAGTCGCTCGAGGCGATCGTGAAGACGACGATGGAGGCGGTCGACGCGACGGGGGCCGCGCTCGTGCTGGAGGACGGGAACATCGCCTGGCCGGAGGGCCGCGCCGGCGCCCACGCGGTGCGGCTGCCGCTGCGGTGGAAGCGGCGCCAGATCGGCGAGCTCGTCTGCGACCGGGACACGCCGTTCACGGACGAGGACCGTGCCCTGCTCGCCTCGATCGCGCATCACGCCGCCGTTGCGCTCGAGCACGGGCGCGCGGTCATGCGCGGTGTGCTGGCCCAGGAGATCCACCACCGCGTCAAGAACAACCTCCAGACGGTCGCGTCCCTGCTCCGGCTCCAGGCCCGGTCGCAGCACGCCGACCCCCGCAAGGCGTTGGAGGACTCGGTCAACCGGATCCTCGCGATCGCCGCCGTGCACGAGGTCCTGACCGAGCGCCGCGACGAGGAAATCGACCTCGGCGAGCTGCTCGACCGCCTGCGCGCGATGCTCGTCCAGGGCATCGGGGCGGGGAAAGCCGTCGAGGCCGAGCTCGAGCAGGTCTCGCTCGCGGGCGACCGCGCGACGGCGCTCGCGCTCGTCTTTAGCGAGCTGCTCCAGAACGCGCTCGAGCACGGCGGCGACGCCGTGCGGATCGAGCTCGCCCGGCGGAACGGCGACGCGGTGCTCACGATCGCCGACGACGGTCACGGGATCGACGACGACGCCTCCGGAACCGGCCTCTCGATCGTCCGGGCACTGGTGCGCGACGAGCTGAAAGGCCGGCTCGACCTGCGGAACGAGGGCGGCACCCGGGCCGAGGTCGTGTTCCCGGTGGAGGCCTAGATGCGCGTGCTGGTCGCCGAGGACGAGACGATCATTCGCCTCGACCTGAAGGACCTGCTCGAACGGTCCGGCTTCGAGGTCTGCGCCGAGGCCCGCGACGGCGAGGAGGCGGTCGCGCTGGCGCTGTCCGAGCAGCCGGACGTGGCGATCATGGACGTGAAGATGCCGAAGCTGGACGGCATCGAGGCCGCGCGTCGCATCCTCGACGAGCGGCCGATCCCGATCGTGATGCTGACCGCGTACGGGCAGGAAGAGCTCGTCCAGCGTGCCGCCGAGGCCGGCGTCTTCGGCTACCTCGTGAAGCCGTTCCGCGAGCAGGACCTCCTGCCGGCGATCCGGACCGCGCTCGCCCGCCACGAGGAGCTCGCGGCGCTGCGCGAGGAGGCGGAGTCGCTCGCCGACGCGCTCGCGGCGCGCAAGGCGATCGAGCGGGCGAAGGGGCTGCTGATGGAGCGGGAGAACCTGTCGGAGCAGGAGGCGTTCGAGCGCCTGCGGAGGGCGAGCCAGATCTCGGGCCGGCCGCTCAAGGTCGTCGCCGAGGCGCTGTTGGCGACCTTCTCCGACTAGGAGCTCTAGAAGGGGTGCGTGACGTCGAGGAGGATCCCGGTCCCGAGCAAGAGCGCCCCGATCAGCATCGCGGGCGCGGCGAAGGAGCCTCCGCCTGTCGGGCGGCGGCGGCTCGGGCCGCGGAAGACCGAGAACCCGCCCGTCGGAACGCTGCCGACCAGGAAGACAGTGCTGCCGATGAAGTAGTAGGAGTACGCCATCGCGGTCGAGACAGAGCTGCCGCGGAGCCACCCGATCACTGCGCCGAGTGCGCCGACCGCCAGGATCGCGCCGACGGCGATGGCCGCGGCGATGGCCAGCGGCTCGCCGATCCCCGAGTCCTCGCGCTCGTCCACCGCCCGGAGTCTACGGAGGGGTCAGCTCTGCGCCCGCTCGAACGCCGTCTCCCAGCGTTCGAGCAGAGTCTGGAGCTCGTCCCGGGCACGCCGGTGCGCGGCGAGGGTCTCGACGTCGGTCCAGTCGTCTGCGAGCCGGCGCTCGAGCGCGGCGACGGCGGCCTCGCGCTGGGCGATCTCGGTCTCGATGCGCTCCAGCTCGCTCGGACGAGCGGGCTTCGGCGGCGCCTGCGCGAGGCGCGCCTTCTCCTTCCGCACCTTGGGCTCGACCGGGGCTGCCGCCAGCCGGAGCTCCTCGCGGCGGCGGACGTAGTCGGCCCACCCGCCGTCGTACGAGCCGAGGCGTTCGTCCTCGATCGCGAGCGTCCGCTCGGCGACGGCGTCGAGCAGCGCGCGGTCGTGGGAGACGAGCAGGATCGTCCCCGGGAACGCTTCGAGGGCCGCCTCCAACGCCTCACGGCTCTCGAGGTCGAGGTGGTTGGTCGGCTCGTCGAGGACGAGGAAGTTCGCGCCGGAGGCGACGACGACCGCGAGCGCCAGACGCCGGCGCTCGCCGCCCGACAGCACCGCCACCGGCTTCTCGTGCTCGGCCCAGCCGGAGAAGAGGAAGCGCCCGAGCAGCGACTGCGCGTCGGGGCGCTGCAGCCCGGTCATCGTCTGCACGCATTGGAGGACGCTGCCGCGCTCGTCCAGCTCGAGCTCCTGCTGCGAGAAGTACGCGACCTCGACGCCGTGCCCGAGGCGGACCGTCCCAGCGGTCGGCTCGCGCCTGGCGAGGATCGTCTCCAGCAGCGTCGTCTTCCCCGACCCGTTCGGGCCGACGAGCCCGACGTGCTCGCCGCGCTCGAGCGCGAAGGACGCGTTCTCGAGCAGCACGCGGTCTCCGATCGTCAGCCGTAGCCTTTCGGCTTCGACGACGGTGCGGCCGCTGCGCGCGGGTCGCAGGAACTCGAACCCGAGCTGCCGCCGCCGCCGCGTGAGCAGGTCGATCTGGCCCTTCGCCTGCGCTTGCTCCTTCTCCAACCGGGCGATCTGGGTCATCTTGGCCTGCGCCTTCCGCGCCATCTTCGGCGTGGAGGCGCGGAAACGGGCGACGAACCGCTCCAGCCGCTCGATGTCCCGCCCGACGCGCGCGGCTGCGGTCGTCGCCGCGTGGAGCCGGGACGCCTTCTCGATCCGCCATGTGTGCCACGGGCCGGCGAAGTACGTGGAGCGCCCGGCCTCCAGCTCGAGCACGGCGTTGGCCACCGCCTCGAGGAACCAGCGGTCGTGCGCGACGAGGATGATGCCCGCGTCCAGCGACTGCAGCTCGCGCTCGAGCCACTCGAGGCTCGCGACGTCGAGGTGGTTCGTCGGCTCGTCGAGCAGCAGGAGGTCGGGGTCGCCCCCGAGGGAGCGCGCGAGCGAGGCGCGCGTCAACTCGCCGCCGGAGAAGGTCTCCAGCGCGCCGGTCGAGGTCCTCGTCCGCGAAGCCGAGCCCGCGGACGACGGCGGTGGCGCGGTCGCGCCAGGCGTAGCCGCCGGCGTGCTCGAGCCGCGTCTGCGCGGCGGCGTAGCTGCCGAGCGTCGCCTGGTCGTGGGCGCCGTCGGCCATCGCCTGCTCGAGCCGGCGAAGCTCCTCCTCCAGCGCGATCAGGTCGGACGCGCCGGAGAGGATGTACTCGCGCAGCGTCAGTCCGCGGTCGAGCGGCGGCCGCTGGTCGTGCAGCGCGACGCGGGTCCCCTTCTGGAACGCCAGCTCGCCGCCCTGCAGGGACGTCTCGCCTGCAAGCGCGCGGAGCAGCGTCGTCTTGCCGGCCCCGTTCGGCCCGGCGAGCGCCACGCGGTCGCGGCGCTCGACCTTGAACGACACGCTGTCGAACAGCGGGTCGCCTGCGAGCTCCTTCCGGAGGCTGGATGCGATCACGACGGCCATCGGACGAAGGGTAGATCCCGGCGCGTAGGCTCTCGCGCGTGCGAGTGCTGGCGCTCGACGTCGGGACGTCGTCCGTGCGCGCCCAGATCTTCGGCCCGGCTGCCGCCGAGCGGAAGCCGGCCCGCGTCGACTACGCCGGGGAGACCGACCCCGACCGGCTCGTGGCCGCGTCGCGCAAGGCGATCCGGCAGGCGGGCGGCGCGCTCGCCGTCGACGCCGTCGGCGCGTCCTGCTTCGGCCACAGTCTCGTCGCGGTCGGACGGGACGGCCGCGCGCTCACGCCGGTGCTCGGCTGGCGCGACACCCGCTCGGCCGACGCGGCCGACTGGCTCGCCCGCGCCGTCGACCCCGGGGCCGTGCACGCGCGCACCGGCTGCCACGTGCACACGAGCTACTGGCCCGCCAAGCTGGTCTGGCTGGCCAAGGAGCAGCCCCGCCTCTTCCGCCGGGCCCGCTTCGTCTCCTTCGCCGACTACCTCTACGGACGGCTCCTCGAGGGGGACGTGACGACGAGCGTCTCGCTCGCCTCGGGCACCGGGCTGGTCGACCTGCAGAACCTCGGCTGGGACGAGGAGCTGCTGTCGGTGGTGGGGATCGGTCCCGACCGGCTGCCCGAGATCTCGGACGAGCCGCTGGGTCACTGGTACCCCGCGCTGCTCGACGGCGCCTGCTCGAACGTCGGCGCGGGCTGCCTCGGGCGCACGCGCGCGGCGTTGATGGTCGGCACCTCGGGCGCGCTCCGCACCGTCTACGAGACGGCGCGCCCGCAGCCGCGGGCCGGGCTCTTCCTCTACCGGCTCGACGACCGTCGCGTCGTCGAAGGCGGGGCGCTCTCCGACGGCGGGAACCTCCGCCGCTGGCTCACGCAGACGCTCGCGGAGCCGAAGGGGTCTCTGGCCGGCCGCGATCCCGACTCGCACGGCCTGACCTTCCTGACCCTGCTCGGCGGCGAGCGGAGCCCGGGCTGGCACCAGCATGCCGCCGGGGCGATCCGCGGCCTGACGCTCGACACGACCGCGCTCGACCTTGGCCAGGCGGCGCTCGAGGGCGTCGCGTTCCGGTTCGCCGAGGTCCTCGACCTGCTGCCGGAGGTCGAGGACGTGGTCGCGACCGGCGGCGCCTTGCTCCGGGATCGCGAGTGGGTGCAGATCGTGGCGGACGCGCTCGCGCGGCCGGTGACGCTCTCGCGCGTCAGGGAGGCGTCGCTACGGGGCGCGGCCGTCCTGACGCTGGAGCGGCTCGGGGTGACGCCGCGGGAAGCGCCGGTCGGCGCCGTCGTCCAGCCGCGGCCGGCGCACGCAGACGCGTATCGAGCGGCGCGCGTGCGCCAGCGGGAGCTCTACGAGGCCGTGACGGGAGCCGACGCGCCGACGAGCTCGCGCGCGGCCCGCGCGATCGCGTCCGCGTCGATCCCGTAGGCGGCCATCAGCTCGGCGGACTTGCCGGAGCGGGGCATCTCGTCGACGGCGAGCTTGACGACGCGGGGGCGCTCGTCCGTGTCGGCGAGCGCGGCGAGGACGGCGTCTCCGAGCCCGCCCTCCGGCCAGTGGTCCTCGACCGTGACGAATCGGCCGGTCGCCTCCGCCGCTGCTTGCAGCGTCTCGACGTCGATCGGCTTGACGGAGTAGGCGTCGATCACGCGCACGCTGACCCCCTCGCCGGCGAGCGTGTCCGCCGCCTTCAGGGCCTCGTGCACCGTGATGCCCATGGCGACGACGGTGACGTCGTCGTCGTCCGAGGAGCGCAGCACCCGGCTGCCGCCGACCCGGAACTCCTCGTCGGCGTCGTAGATCACCGGCGTGTTCGGGCGCAGGGTGCGCAGGAACACGATCCCGTCCGTGTCGGCCATCGCCTCGACGAGCTTCACCGTCTGGTTCGCGTCGCAGGGGTGGAGCACGGTGCTGCCGTGGACGGCCCGGAAGGACGCCACGTCCTCGAGCGCCATCTGGGACGGGCCGTCCTCGCCGATCGAGACGCCGGCGTGCGAGCCGGAGAGCCGCAGGTTCACGCGGCTGATCGCCGCCATGCGGACGAAGTCGTAGGCGCGCGAGAAGAAGGCGGCGAAAGACGAGCCGAACGCGTTCCAGCCGCGTGCCTGCAGCCCGACCGCGGCCGCGACGAGCTGCTGCTCGGCGATGTACATCTCGAAGTACCGGTCGGGGTGGGCCTTCGTGAAGATCTCGGCGAACGTCGAGTTGCCGACCTCGCCGTCGAGGGCGACGATGTCCCCGCGCGCCGCGCCCAGCGCCGACAGCGCCTCGCCGTACGCCTTGCGCGTCGCCACCTCGTCGCCGACGTCGTAGCGCGGCAGCTCCAGCTCGCCGGTCTCGAACCGGTGGGCCTCCCCGTCGGGCGGCGCCGCGACTGCGACGCTGATGTTCCGTCGGCCGCCGAGCTCCTCGATCGCCCCGTCGGGATCGTCGAGCGCCTTCCCGTGCCAGCCCTCCTTGTTCTCGACCGCCTTGACGCCCTTGCCCTTGACCGTGCGCGCCACGATCAGCGTCGGCCGGCCGGTGACCTGGGCCGCCTCCGTGTAGGCGCGGTCGATCTCCTCCACGTCGTGGCCGTCGATCTCGATCGCATTCCAGCCGAACGCCCGCGCGCGCTCGAGGTAGGGGCCCGTGTTCCAGCCGAGCATCGTCTCGCCCCGTTGGCCGAGGCGGTTGACGTCGAGGACGGCGGTGAGGTTGTCGAGCTCGTAGTGCGATGCGTGCTCGAAGGCCTCCCAGACCGAGCCCTCCGCCGTCTCGCTGTCGCCGTGGAGGACCCAGACCCGGTACGGCAGCCGGTCGAGGTACTTGCCCGCGAGCGCCATCCCGACGCCGTACGGCAGGCCCTGCCCGAGCGAGCCCGTGGCGACGTCGACCCACGGGATGATCGGCGTCGGGTGCCCCTCGAGCATGCTCCCGAACTGGCGGTACGTGAGCAGCTCGTCGTCGCTGACGGCGCCGGCAGCGCGGAAGATCGCGTATAGCAGCGTCGAAGCGTGCCCCTTGGAGAAGATCAGGCGGTCGTTCGTGGCCCGGTCCGGCGCGTCGAAGTCGTAGCGCAGGTGGTTCGCGAGCAGCACGGCCATCAGGTCGGCCGCGGACATGCCCGAGGTCGGGTGGCCCGACTTGGCCGCCGCCGCGCAGCGGATGGAGTCGACCCGGAACTGCTGGCCCAGCTCGCGGAGCTCGTTGGCCTCCATCTGCCCTGATCTTAGGTTTCAGGGCCTTGCTCTGCGCCGGTTGGGTACCTTCCACGCGTGAAGGTCGCGGTCGCGTTCGACCACAGAGGCGTGAGACTCCGCGAGACGGTGATGGACGAGGTCGCCCGTCTCGGCCACGAGCTGATCGACCTCGGCACGGACACCGACGCGCAGCGCGTCGACTACCCGGACAAGGCCAGGCAGCTCGGCGAGGCGATCCAGTCGGGAGACGCCGACCGCGGCATCCTCGTCTGCGGCTCGGGTGTCGGTGCCTCGATCGCGGCATGCAAGCTCGCCGGGATCCGCGCTGCGATCTGCCACGACGCCTACTCGGCCCATCAGGGAGTCGAGCACGACGACATGAATGTGCTTTCCCTGGGGTCCGAGGTGATCGGCCCCAGCGTCGCGCGCGAGCTCGTCGAGGCGTTCCTCGGCGCGCGCTTCGACGGCGGCGACCGCTACGTCAGAAGACTTCAGAAGATCCAGGAGATGGAAAGGGCGATGACCAATGCCTGACTCGAATCTGCACAGACTCTCGGCGCTCGGCCAGAGCGTCTGGATCGACTACCTGTCCCGCGACCTGCTCGAGACCGGTGAGCTCGAGCGGATGATGGGCGACGACGCGATCGTCGGCGTGACGTCGAACCCGACGATCTTCCAGAAGGCGATCTCCCAGGGAGACCGCTACGACGAGCAGCTCAAGGAGTGCCTCGAGCAGCTCGACGACGACAAGGAGATCTTCCTCCGCCTCTCGCACGACGACGTCTCAGACGCGTGCGACCTGCTCCGGAAGGTGTGGGACGAGGGCGGCGGCCTGGACGGCTACGTGTCGTGGGAGGTCGACCCGACGCTCGCGTACGACCGGACCGCCACGTACGAGGAGGCACGGCGGCTCCACTCGCTGATCGAGAAGCCGAACCTCTACGTGAAGATCCCGGCGACCGAGCCGGGCGTCGGGGCGATCGAGGACATGATCGCCGCCGGCCGCAACATCAACGTCACGCTGATCTTCTCGCTCGAGCGGCACCAGGCCGTGATGGAGGCCTACATCCGCGGCGTCGAGCGGCTCGTGGAGTCGGGCGGCGATCCGGCGACGGTGCACTCAGTCGCGAGCTTCTTCGTCTCCCGCGTCGATACGGAGACCGACAAGCGGCTCGATGCGATCGGCGGCCACGACGATCTGAAGGGGAAGCTCGGGATCGCGAACGCGAAGCTCGCCTACCAGAACTACCTCGAGGCCTTCTCCGGCCCGCGCTGGGAGGCGCTCGAGGCGCAGGGCGCGACGAGGCAACGCTGCCTCTGGGCGTCCACCTCGACGAAGAACCCCGAGTACCGCGACGTCATGTACGTCGAGGGGCTGATCGGACCCGAGACCGTCAACACCATGCCCGAGGAGACCGTCCAGGCCTTCCAGGATCACGGACAGGTGGCCGAGACTCTGACGCAGGGCGTTGACGAAGCCCGCGCGCTGTTGGACGATCTCGCAAAGGCAGGCGTCGACTACGACGACGTCGTCGCAACGCTCGAGGAGGAGGGCGTGCACAAGTTCGCCGATTCGTTCGCCGAGCTGCTCGACGGGATCCGCGCGAAGCGGGGCGAGCTGGCGCCCGCATGACCCCGTAGTGGCGGTCGCTAGCCGGCAGGAGCTCGTCGAACGGATCTGGTCGCGCGACGCGACCGTCTGGACCGGCGCCGACGAGGACCGCTGGCTCGGCTGGCTCGACGAGCCGAAGCGGATCCAGGAGCGGCTCGGCGAGATCACGCAGTTCGCCGAGGAGGCGCGGGCCGGCTTCACGACGTTCGTCCTGCTCGGCATGGGCGGGTCGTCACTCGCGCCCGAGGTGCTGAAGCGGACGTTCGCGTCGGAGAGCCTGCACGTCCTCGACACG
Source organism: uncultured Actinomycetes bacterium (assembly GCA_963817105.1). Classification (GTDB taxonomy): domain Bacteria; phylum Actinomycetota; class Thermoleophilia; order Gaiellales; family Gaiellaceae; genus 3-1-20CM-4-69-9. Next base: position 150,076 of record CAWFNA010000008.1, on the reverse strand, counting down.
ACGCACCCGGCGATGATCAGGCACGCCGAGGAGACGATCGACCTCGAGCGGACGATGTTCGTCGTCTCGTCGAAGTCCGGCGGCACGCTCGAGACGCTCTCCCACTTCGAGCACTTCTGGTCGAGGGCCGGCGGCAACGGGCGGCAGTTCGTCGCGATCACCGACCCCGGCTCGAGCCTCGAGCAGCTGGCGGGAGAACGCGGCATGCGGGTCTTCGCGGGTGAGCCGACGATCGGCGGGCGCTACTCGGCGCTCTCGCCTTTCGGCATCGTCCCGGCCGCCCTGCTGGGGATCGACGTCGAGCGCCTGCTCGCGAACGCGGAGCGGATGGCCGACGAGTGCCGCGGCGAGTCGAGCTCCGCCCTGCAGCTCGGCCTGGCACTCGGCGAGGGGTGGAAGGAGGGCCGGGACAAGGTCGCGATCAACCCGAACCCCGGTGAGTTCGGGCTGTGGGCGGAGCAGCTCGTCGCCGAGTCGACGGGGAAGCAGGGGAAGGGCCTCGTCCCTGCCCCGGAGGAAGGGCCCGCCGGACCCGACCGCCAGGCGGCCGCGGTCGAGGTGGCCGATCCGTACGAGATCGGCGCCGAGTTCTTCCGCTGGGAGTTCGGGGTCGCGGTGGCCGGCACCGTGCTGGAGATCAACCCGTTCGACCAGCCGGACGTCCAGGCGGCGAAGGACAAGACGAAGGAGGTGCTCGACTCCGGCGACGACCCGGCGCTCGAGCCCGACGGCTCGCTGGACGAGCTCCTCGCGGACGCCGAGCCGCCGAGCTACGTCGCGATCCAGGCGTTCATCGACCCGATGCGCGCAGGCGAGCTCCAGCCGCTGATCGACCGGGCGCGCGCGACCGGCTGTGTCGTCACGCACGGGCTCGGCCCCCGGTACCTGCACTCGACCGGGCAGCTGCACAAGGGCGGGCCGCCGACCGGCCGCTTCGTCCAGGTCGTCGACGACACCGGCGACGAGATTCCCATCCCGGGCCGGGACTTCGGCTTCGGCCGTCTCATCCGCGCCCAGGCGGAGGGGGACTTCCGCTCCCTGAAGGAACGCGGTCGCCAGATCGTCCGCGTCAGATTGGAGGACCTTGAGTAGTGCCCCTCCCGTCCAACACGACGCGCTCTGACGGCTGCAAAGCGGCGCTCTGCGGCGTCCTCAGTCGCGCCCGTACGTTCCACGTACGAGCGCTCCCTGCGTCCTTGCATAGCTTGCTTTTCGCGCGTCAGAGCATCGCCGTGCTGAACGGAAGGAGCACTAGATGCAACTAGGGATGATCGGCCTCGGCCGCATGGGCAACGGCATGACGGAGCGCCTGCGCGGAGGCGGCCACGACGTCCAGACGTACGACCCGCAGGTCGAGGAGCGCACCGCCGGCTCGCTCGAGGAGCTCAAGTCGCAGCTCGAGGCGCCGCGGGCGTTCTGGATGATGGTGCCCTCCGGGAAGGTCACGGAGGACGTCTTCCAGCAGCTGCTCACGCTCGCCGACGAGGGCGACACGATCGTGGACGGCGGCAACTCCAACTTCCGCGACTCGAAGCGCCGCTACGTCGAGGCCCAGCAGAAGAAGCTCAACTTCGTCGATGCCGGCGTCTCGGGCGGCATCTGGGGTCTCGAGGTCGGGTTCTGCCTGATGGTCGGCGGCGACGAGGAGCCGGTGAAGCGGCTCGAGCCGATCTTCGAGACCCTCGCACCGGAGGACGGGTACGCGCACGTCGGGTCGACCGGCGCCGGCCACTTCGTGAAGATGGTCCACAACGGGATCGAGTACGGCCTGATGCAGTCGTACGCCGAAGGGTTCGAGATCATGAACCACTCGGAGTACGAGCTCGACCTCGCGGAGATCTCCGGGATCTGGCGCCACGGCTCGGTCGTCCGCTCGTGGCTGCTCGAGCTCCTCTATGCCGCGTTCGAGCAGCACGGCGGCAAGCTCGAGGACATCGCGCCGTACGTGGAGGACTCGGGCGAGGGCCGCTGGACGATCACCGAGGCGATCAACGAGAACGTGCCGGCGCCCGTGATCTCGGCGTCCCTCTTCGCGCGCTTCGCCTCGCGCGACGAGATCAAGTTCTCGGCCAGGGTCGCGGCCGCTCTGCGCCAGCAGTTCGGCGGGCACGCGATCCATGCGCTCGAGGAAGCCAAGTCGAGCCCGGACCCGAGCTAGTGGCTCTCCCGGCGACATCATCCGGCGCCCGGCCCGCGATCACGCGGCGCGCTGCCGCGTCCTCAGTCGCGCCCATAGCTTCGGCTATGGGTGCTCCCTGCGTCCTTGCATCGCTTGGTGCTCGCGACCCGGGCATCCGGCCATGTCACCGAAAGAGCCACTAGTGGCGATCGCCGAGGAAAACCCGCTCCTCGAAGGACTGCATGTCCGCCGGACGCCGGACGCGTGCGTCCTGACGATCTTCGGCGCCTCGGGCGACCTGACGAAGAAGAAGCTGTTCCCGGCGCTGTACGCGCTCGCATTCCGGCAGCTGCTGCCGCAGAAGTTCGCAGTCCTCGGCGTCGCTCGCACGGAGGAGACCGACGAGGAGTTCCGCGAGCGGATGAAGGAGGCCGTCCAGGAGTACGCGCGTGACGAGTTCCGCGACGAGATCTGGGACCAGCTCGCGGAGGGGATGCGCTACGTCGCGACGGACTTCTCCGACGAGGCCGGCGAGGACGCCGTGGCGAGAGTGCTCTCGGAGTTCGACCAGCAGCGGGGCACTGGTGGCAACCGCGTCTACTACCTGGCGATTCCGCCGAGCGTCTTCCCGACCGTCGTCGACGCGCTCGGCCGGCGCCGTTCGGCGGACGGCTGGACGCGGCTGATCATCGAGAAGCCCTTCGGCCACGACCTCGCGTCGGCGGGCGAGCTGACCGCGGCGATCCAGCAGCACTTCACCGAGGACGAGGTCTTCCGCATCGACCACTACCTCGGCAAGGAGACCGTCCAGAACATGCTGGCGCTGCGGTTCGCGAACGGCATCTTCGAGCCCATCTGGAACCGGCAGTTCATCGACCACGTCCAGATCACCGTCGCCGAGTCGATCGGGATCGAGGGCCGCGCCGGCTACTACGAGCAGTCGGGGGCGATCCGGGACATCTTCCAGAACCACCTGCTCCAGCTGCTGGCGATCACGGCGATGGAGCCGCCGATCGACTTCACGGCGGAATCGGTTCGGAACGAGAAGGTGAAGGTGCTCCGGTCGCTGCACACGCCCGGCCCGAAGTCGGTCGTGCGCGGCCAGTACGGCCGGGGCTTCGTCGAGGGCGAGGAGGTGGCGGGATACCGCGAGGAGGACGGCGTCGCGCCGGACTCGACCACCGAGACGTACTTCGCCGCGAAGCTCTACGTCGACAACTGGCGCTGGGCCGACACGCCGTTCTACGTGCGGATGGGCAAGCGGCTCGCGCGGCGTGAGACGGCGATCGCGATCCAGTTCGAGCGCGCGCCGCATCCGCCGTTCGAGGAGACGTCCCAGCACGGGCTGCGCCCCAACGTGCTCCTCGTCCACATCCAGCCGGACGAGGGCGTCTCGCTCGCGATCGGCGCCAAGGTGCCCGGCCAGGGGATGACGATTCGCACCGTGCACATGGACTTCCTCTACGGCGGCGCGTTCCGCTCGGGGATGCCCGAGGCGTACGAGCGGCTGATCCTCGACGCCATGCTCGGCGACGCGACGCTCTTCACCCGTACGGACGAGGTCGAGGAGCAGTGGAAGCTCGTCGACGCGATCGCCGCCGCCTGGAAGCGCGACCGGCCGTCGGCTCCGAACTACGCGGCCGGCACCTGGGGCCCCGCCTCCGCAGACGACTTGCTGCATCGAGACGGGCGGTCGTGGCGGCGACACTAGCGTCGGTCCGCGACGATCGAGCGGGCGATCACCTCGCTCCGCGTCGCGCCCGGGTCGGACGCGCCGTACCAGCGCACGAGCGTGATGACCCACATGGCCTGGGTGCCGGACGAGTGGGTCGAGGCGGCGGAAGACGTCCTCAGCGCGCTCAAGGAGCGGCACCCGTCGCGGACGCTCGCCCTCATCCCTCATCCGGACGAGGAGGACGGGCTCGAGGCCTCGGTCGAGATCTCGTGCTTCCCGGTCGGCGGCGGGCGTGAGATCTGCACCGAGACGATCCGGATCCGCCTGAACGGGGCGACCGCGTCGGCGCCCGAGAGCATCGTCCAGCCGTTGTTCCTGCCCGACTTGCCGGTGTTCCTGCGCTGGCGTGGCCTGCCGGGGTTCGGCGAGCGGCACTTCGAACGGCTGGTGGGGGTCGCCGACCGCCTGATCGTCGACAGCACGGAGTGGCCGCGCTTGCCGGCGCCGTACGAACGGCTGGCCGAGCTGTTCGACCGCATCGTCGTCTCGGACATCGCCTGGGCTCGGACGAGCCGCTGGCGTGCTCAGCTCGCGTCGCTCTGGCCTGACATCTCGGACGTTCGCGCGATTCGCGTCACGGGCACCGAGGCTCAGGCGCACCTGCTCGCAGGCTGGCTGCGCTCTCGGCTCGAGCGTCATGTCAAGCTGGAGCACGAGCCGGCGGACAAGCTCGTCGGCGTCGACGTCGACGGCGAGCCCACCCCGTTTCCGCCGGGCGACCCGCCACATCCGTCGGATCTCCTGTCCGAGGAGCTCGAGACCTTCTCCCGCGACCCGATCTACGAGGACGCCGTCAGAGGAACCAGCGCGTAGGCTCTCGCGCGTGTCGGAGTTCGCCGAGCGCGTCAAGCCGCTGATCGCCGACGTCCCCGGCTGGCTCACCGACGAGGAGGGCGAGGCGCTGTACGACCTCGCGCGCCGGTGCAGCGGCCGCGGCGCGATCGTCGAGATCGGCTCGTGGAAGGGGAAGTCGACGATCTGCCTCGGCGTCGGCTCCCGCGCCGGCGAAGGAGTTCGCATCTTCGCGATCGACCCGCACGCCGACTACCGGTTCGGCGACTTCAAGTCGAACGTCGAGCGCGCGGGCATCTCGGATCTCGTCACGCCGATCCCGTCGCTCTCCCAGGCGGCGGCGGACGGGTTCGACGAGCCGATCGAGCTCCTGTTCGTGGACGGCTCGCACGAGTACGACCTCGTCCTCGAGGACTTCGAGGAGTGGGTGCCGAAGGTCGTCGAGGGCGGCTGGGTCGCGTTCCACGACACGACGTGGACGGCCGGCCCGCGCAAGGTCGTCGGCCAGGCGATCTACCGCGGGCACGGGTTCGCGGACGTCCGTTTCGTGGTCGGCTCGCTCACGGTCGGCCGCAAGGTCGCGGCCAACTCGCTCGGCGACCGGCTCCGTAGCCGCTACGTGCTCGGGGTCAAGACGGCGTTCTGGCTCGGCTCGAGCGCGCTGAAGAAGCAGCGGCGTCTGCTGCCGAAGGGGGTCGAGCGCTTCGGACGGCGCGTGCTTCGCGCCATCCAGTAGCTACTTGCCGGGCCCTACGACCTTGAACTGCGGCTTCGCGACGACGATCTTCGCCGGGTTCGACCAGGCCATCTGCTGGGCGTTCGTCGGCAGAGACCAGTTGAAGCCGCGCACGCGGTAGTACCACGCGCCGGGAGTCAGGGGCAGCACGGCCGCGGTGCCGAGGGTGAGCGTCCCGCGGGTGTTGCCGTTCTGGGGATTCTGCTCGGGCTTGAAGGGGTAGCCGCTCTTGCTCCACTGCACCTCGTACACGTCCGCACCGAGGGCGGGCGTCCACGCGACGAGCGGGTTGCCGTAGAACTTGCTCGTCCGCTTCGCCGAGATGAGCTTGCCCTGCGAGGAGAGACCTGACGCGAAGAGCTCGCCTGCTGCGGCCAGCGTCGGCTCGCTGTTCTTGGCGATCCGCCCATAGCGACCGGCCGCCATCACGTCCTGCAAGAGCTCCATGTCCCGGTACACGACGGTGCCGCCGCTCCGGTCGACGAGGTCTCCGCTGTTGTGCGTGTTCTTGAGCGGTGCGGCGAGCGTCAGCGTCGACCCGGCCACGGACTGAATCGAGACCGTCTCGAGGCTGAACGGGTCGCCGATCGCCACGACGTCACCGGGAGCGAAGCCCGCGGCGCTCAGGACCTGCACGGTCGTCGCGCCTGCCGTCGCGGGGAAGGCGAGCGTGGTCGAGAGGGCACCCGGGATGATCGCCTCGACCGGCATCACGGTCCACCAGTAACCGCCGGCGGCCTGGCTGTCCCAGAGATCGACGGGTGCGCCGAGATCTCCGGCGACCTGCACCTGTGAGGGCGCTGCGCTGGGGGTCGACTCCTGCCCGAGCTCGGTGTCGGAGTCGGCGGGGACCGCAGTCGTCGGCGTCGCCTGGGGCAGCGACTCGTTGTTGATCGGGAGCCCGAGCCCCTCGAAGCTGAACGAGGCCGGCTGGTCGCCGTCAGGAAGGTAGGCGCCCCGCGCGGCTGTGATCCCGTCGCCGGTCGTGGGCATGCTGAGAGGGCCGTACGGCCGGGGCGCGTACGCCGGGCCGCCGAAGACAGGGCTCGTGTAGACGCGGTTGAGGCACTGTCGGTCCGTGCAGACGTAGATGCGGAAGAGCTCGGCGCTCCTGCCGTCGAGCGTCTGGTCGCCGCTGAACGCGAACGCCGGCATCAGCTTGTGGGCGAGCCTGCCCGCCGGTGGAGACCACGTCCGAGATCGTCCGGAGCGACCCAGCGGTGATCGGCCCGCCCGTGTAGCCGGGGTTGGAGGAGCTGTAGATCGGGCTCCACGCGCCGTACGTCACTGCCGGCAGGCCGTTCTTGCGCTGCTGGGGGTCGTTGTCCGTGCGCAGCGCGCGGATCCGCCAGCGGACGTCGCCCGTCCAGTTCCCGGTGCGATGGAACGTGTAGAACTCGCGCTCGTCCAGGACGTTGGTGTAGACGGTCTCCATCTTGGGGATGTCGATCAGCCAGACCTCGTAGGCGGTCGCGCCCTCGACGGGTGCCCACCGAAGCAGGCCGGGGGCGCTCGAGAGCGCCGGCGGCGGCGGCGGCGGGTCCATGTCGAAGTTGAGGATCGTGCTCCACGGCGTCACCGAGGTCGGCGTCATCGCCCGGACGCGCGCGTGGAGCATGTCGTTGATCCAAGGCAGTGTCGTGGTCGGCGCTGCTACGGGTGTCGTCGTGATCGCCGAGTAGACGATCGCGTTCTCGCGGAACGGCGTGCTCGTCGCGAGCTGGAACTGGTACTTGACGGCGCCGGCGACCGGGTTCCAGGCGAACGCGGGCGTGCGCGCGAACGACGCCACGGCTGCCTCGTCGGCGCGCAGGAGGAAGCCGTGCAGGCGCGACGGCGCCTTCGGCTTGGCCGGCTTCGCGCCCGCGGCCGGGGCCAGGACGAGCACGGCAAGACAGGCAAGGATGTACCGAGCGGCACGCATCTCTTCCTGGTTGTCGGCAGGACTCAGGCCCTAGCTGTCCCTCGAACGAGGGATGCCAGGAGCTTCCCGGTCGCGAGAACGCGCGCGTCGTCGCCGGGGCGCCCGACGAGCTGCACCGACGCCGGCAGTCCGTCCTCCGCTGGCCCGCACGGGAGCGCGAGCGCCGGCCACCCGAGCGTGTTGAACGGGTAGGTGAACCTGATCAGCGTGCGGCGCAGCTCGAGGTCGCCGATCCCGACCGGAGGCGCGACGCATGACAGCGTCGGAGTCACGAGGAGGTCGAAGCCCGCGAGGAGCTCGTGCGCCTCCTCCCGGTACGTCACGCGCGCCTGCTCGGCCTTCGACACCTCCGCGTCGGACACCTCCAGGCAGCGCTCGATCTTGCCGGCGACGTCCTCGCCGTAGAGGTCGCCGTGCTCGGCGTAGAGCTCGCGATGGACGTCGCCGACCTCGCGCATGAAGAGCTCGTCCGTCTCGTGGGGGTAGCGGAGCTCGACCGGGCGGCGATCCGGGAAGTGGGCCGCGGCCCGGCCGACTTGTTCGGCGACGAGCGGCTCGGCATCCTCGATCCAGGCGACGGCGACGCGCAGCTGCTCGAGCGACTCGAGCTCGGCCGGCTCGAAGCTCGGCGCAAGCGCCGCCATCATCGCCTCGCAGTCCTCGACCGTCCGCGCCATCGGGCCTGCGTGGTCGTACGTGGGCGCGAGCGGGAAGCAGCCGTCCAGGGAGACGAGGCCGTACGTCGGCTTGAAGCCGACGGTGCCGCAGCAGGCCGATGGGATCCGGATCGAGCCACCGCTGTCGGTCCCGAGCGCTGCGTCCGCGAGGCCGGCCGCGAGCGCGGCCGCCGACCCGCCGCTCGATCCGCCCGCGATGCGCCCCGGCGCGACCGGGTTGGGGACCGTCCCGTAGTGCGGGTTCTCCGAGGTCGTGCCGTACGCGAACTCGTGCAGGTTCGTCTTGCCGACGTTCGCGTAGCCGGCCGCCTCGAGCTGCGCGACCGCGGCTGCCGTCGTCGTCGGGACGTGCTCCGCGAAGACCGCCGACCCGTACGTCGTCGTCAGGCCCGCGGTGTCGAAGAGGTCCTTGACCGCGAGCGTGATCCCGTCGCCGACCTGCTCCGGTCGCGCCAGGAAGATGCCGTCCGGAGTCGCCACGCGGCGACTCTAGTGGCTAGTGCTTCTTCGGCTTCTTCTTCGCGGGCTTCTGGATCGCGACGTGGCGCGTGAAGGTCGCGCCCGTGGCGCCCTGCGACGAGAGGCTCTTCAGGCTGAGGACGTTCGCGCCCTTCGTCGTGCGCAGCGAGGAGAAGACGGTCTTCGGGAGCACGAACCGGACGTCGTTGTTGCCGGTGCGCAGCGTCTTCGTGCCGAGCGAGGCGTTCCCGAGTGTCGCCTGCAGCTTGCCGGGGCCGTTCGCGTAGACGACGAAGCGGAGGAGCCGCGTCTTGGACGAGACGCGGAGGACCTCAGGCGCATGGATCGACAGCGTGGGGGCGGGATCCGTGTCCGGCGCGGGCACGACCGGGCCCCAGACGGTGACCGGAGGCGGCGGTGCGGTCGCGGAGGCGGGCTGCGTCTTGTCCACGACGATCGAGGCGTCGACCTTGAAGTCCGCCGCGTCCGTCGCGAGGCTGGGATTCTGGAGGACGAGGTAGCCGCCGTAGGGCCAGCCGCACGTGTCCCAGTCCTGGTCGGCGAGCGTCGCCGTGTTGCCGACGATCGTCAGTGGGACCGGCGTGGCGCCGACGGCGGGCCAGTAGAAGTAGGGGCGGGCGGCGATCCCGGAGGGGATCGTGACCGTGACGTTCAGCTTCGCCTTGTAACAGGCCGAACCCGACCCGTCGCCGCGCTTGAAGCCGAGGTAGCGCGCGGCGAGGTGGTTCACCGGGACGTGCTGCGTGGGCAGCGTCGCTGTCTTGGCGCCGGTAGTGACCGAGTTGAAGAGGGGCGGTAGGACGTTCTGCAGGCCCGGGGCGGCGTAGTTGCCGTACATGTTCGCGACCGTCCAGTCGGTGAAGACGTTCGAGAGCGTCGTGCCCTTCGCCGCGAGCGCGTTCGACACCGAGGTGATCGCCGGCCCACCGGTCGAGAGCCCGTTGTCGAGGATGTCCTCCACGATCGTGCTGCCGAAGTGCTCGCTCAGGTACTCGAAGAACGTCCAGCGCGAGTAGCCGCCGCGCTCGTAGTCGTCGTCGCCGCACTTGTCGCCGATGCAGTCGAGGGACATGTCGGGCGCGCCGAGGGAGCTGACCACGGTCTCGGGGAAGCCTTCGAAGCGGAAGCCCATCCACTCGGCCGTGGACTCGAGCAGCCAGCCGTCCGCCGACGCCCACCTGCCGAACTGGATCAGGTGGAAGAGCTCGTGCGCGATCACGTGGGGAGTCGTCCCGTTGACCGAGTCGATGAGCATCCACCCCGGCGTCGGGTCGTTCGCGTCGTCGTCCGGGAACGCGAGCCCCAGGAGGTCCGCGCTGCCCGTCGACGCAACCCAGACGTCGACCTTGCCGTCGCCGTCGTTCATGGGCGGCGGGTAGCCGTAGGTCTGCGTCAGCGCCGTGTACGCCTGCTCGGCCGTCTCGTCCACGTCGGCTGCTTTCTGGTCGGTGATGCGGTCGGAGGCCGTCACGTCGCCGGTGTAGTGGATCTGGAAGTGCGCCGACGTGATCGTCGACGGATAGCCCGTCGGGCGCGGAACGGGGGCCGCGTGCGCAGCCCCGGGCGCGATGAGCGCGCAGGCGAGGATGGCCGCAGCAAACAGGGGACGCCAGAACGACATGCAAGCTGAGGATCGGCCCGCGCGCCGCGAACCTTTAGGCCGTCAGTCGAACTGGAGGTAGATCAGCGAGATGGCGACCGCGCCGGCGGCCATCAGGAGCGCGATCCCGAACAGGATCAGCCCGAGCGTGACGTTCTTCCTCGCGACGTCGCCGGTCGGGCCGACGGGCTCGTAGCTCGTCCGGGCCTGGCGTCCTTCGGGGAGGCCTTCGGTCACTAGATCACCATGTCGGCCGCCATCGCCACGAACAGGACGGCCAGGTAGAGGAGCGAGAAGTGGAACAGCTGCGCTGCCCGCGCGCGCGTCGCGGCGCGGCGGAGCCCGACGGCCATCGCCACGAACACGGCGCCGAGGACGAGCGCGGTCGCGAAGTAGGCCCAGCCGAACGTGCCGGCGGCGAACGGGATCGCCGTCACGGCGACGAGGACGAGCGAGTAGAGGAGGATCTGCCGCGTCGTCTCGCGCTCGCCGCGGACGACCGGGAGCATCGGGATCCGCGCGGCGGCGTAGTTCTCCTTGATCAGCAGCGCCAGTGCCCAGAAGTGCGGCGGCGTCCAGAAGAAGACGATCAGGAAGAGCCAGAGGGCCGGCAGCGCGAGGTTCCCGGTCACGGCTGCCCAGCCGACGAGCGGCGGCACCGCGCCGGCGGCGCCGCCGATGACGATGTTCTGCGGCGTCGACCGCTTCAGCCAGCGCGTGTAGACGAGGACGTAGAAGAGGTTCCCGACGAGCGCGAGCGCCGCCGTCAGGACGTTGACCGCGCTCGCGAGCAGGACGAACGAGGCGGCCGTGAGCGCCAGGCCGAACTCGAGCGCGCGGGACGGGTCCATCCGGTGGGCCGGGAGCGGCCGCGCCCGCGTCCGCTCGCCCATCAGCCCGTCGATGTCCGCGTCGAGCACGTGGTTGAGCGCGGACGCGCCGCCGCAGGCAAGGGCGAGCCCGGTCATCGTCACGGCGACGAGCCACGCCGGCGGGGCGCCCTCGGCGCCGACGAACATCCCGCCGAGACCGGTGAGCAGCAGGAGCGACATGATCCGCGGCTTCGTCAGCGTCAGGTAGTCGCGCCACCGCCCCGGGTCGGCGGGGGCTCCGCGGAACGTCGCCGCGGCCGAGACGCTCGCCGCCGCGAACGCCAGGGCAGCCGCGGCAACGTGCGCCGCGTGGACGGTCACGACGGTCGCGACGCCGAAGAGGAAGAGCGCCGCGCCCGAGGCAGGCAGCAGCCGCCGGTGCGCGAGCCAGGCCGCGGTCACGACCGCGAGCAGCGGCGGCAGTGCGACCGCCGCGAGCACGCGGTGCGCCGCGTCGAGCCCGGCCGCGCCGCTGACCACGGCGAGCAGGGTCGCCGCGGCCCCGGCGAGCGCCGTCAGCCGGAGCCAGGGGCCGGCGCTAACCGGCACCGATGCCCTCCCCGGCGAGCCGCCGGCGCAGGTCGCGCAGCGGCCGCGCGCTCGTCACGTACGGCACGCGGTCGAAGTTGTGCTCCGGCGGCGGCGAGGTCGCGTACCACTCGAGCGTGTCGGCGAGCCACGGGTCGTTGCCGGCGCGGCGGCCGGTGCGCGTCGTCTTGATGATGTTCACGAGGAAGAGCAGGATCCCGATCGCCATGATCCCGGAGCCGATCGACGAGATCAGGTTGTAGGCCTCCCAGAGCCCGTGCTGGTGGTACGTGAAGTTCCGCCGAGGCATCCCCAGCAATCCCAGCAGATGCTGCGGGAAGAACGTCAGGTTGAAGCCGACGAACACGAGCCAGAACTGTGCCTTCCCTAGACCCTCGTCGAGCATCTTCCCGAAGATCTTCGGCCACCAGTAGAAGAGCGAGGCGAACACGGCGAAGACGCCGCCGCCGAAGAGGACGTAGTGCATGTGGGCGACGACGTAGTACGTGTCCGTCACCTGCCAGTCCACCGGGAAGGCGGCGAGGAAGATCCCCGACAGCCCGCCGATCGTGAAGATGGCGATGAACCCGAGCGCCCAGAGCATCGCCGTGTCGAAGATGAGGTTGCCGCGCCAGGTGGTCGCGATCCAGTTGAAGATCTTCACGCCCGTCGGGACGGCGATCACCATCGACGAGAGCATGAAGAAGACGTTGAGGAAGCTCGGCATCCCGACGCTGAACATGTGGTGGGCCCACACGAGCATCGAGTAGAAGCCGATCGCGATTGTCGAGAACGCGATCGCCTTGTAGCCGAAGATCGGCTTGCGCGCGAAGACGGGGATGACCTCGGAGATCACGCCCATCGCGGGCAGGATGATGATGTAGACCTCGGGGTGGCCGAAGAACCAGAAGAGGTGCTGGTAGAGCACCGCGTTGCCGCCCTCGTCGGGGATGAAGAAGTGCGTCCCGACCTGCCGGTCGAGCAGCAGGAACGTCAGTCCCGTCGCGATCACCGGGATGACGGCGATCAGCAGGATCGAGTAGACCTCGATCGCCCAGACGAAGAGCGGGATCCGCATCCAGCTCATCCCGGGTGACCGCATGTTGTGGATCGTGCAGACGAAGTTGATCGCCCCGATGAGCGACGAGATGCCGACCAGATGGAGGGACAGGATCCAGAGGTCCTGGCCGTTTCCCGGCGAGAAGAAGTCCTCCGAGAGCGGCGGGTACCCGTACCAGCCCGACTTCGACGCGCCGCCGGCCGCGAGGAAGCTCAGGAACATGACGCCGCCGCCGAACACGAACAGCCAGTAGGACAGCGCGTTCAGGCGCGGGAACGCCATGTCGCGCGCGCCGATCATCAGCGGGACGAGGAAGTTCGCCATCCCCGCCCAGAACGGGACGATGAACAGGAAGATCATGGCCGTCCCATGGATCGTGAACAGCTCGTTGTACGAGTTCTTCGTGATGAAGCTCTCGTCCGGCGTGGCGAGCTGGGCGCGCATCAGCAGCGCGAGGATTCCCGCGGCCGCGAAGAAGACGAGCGAGGTGCCGATGTAGAGGATCCCGATCCGCTTGTGGTCGACGGTCGTGATCCAGCCCGCGACTCGCCCGCGGCGCCAGTCGGTCTGGTACGGCTCGGCTCTAGCTGCCATTCGCCGCCGGCTTGTAGATGTTCTTCCGCAGGTACTCATCGAGTGCCTGGAACTGCTTGTCGGTCCAGCCGCGCGCGACCGGAGGCATGTAGTTCTGGATCGGGGGCGACGTGTTCTGGCCGTTGAGCAGGAGCCGCTTGAGGCCCTCGGGCTGGATCAGCAGCTGGTTGTTCTTGATCGCGGGCCCGTAGCCGCCCTCCCCCTGGAGGCCGTGGCACTTCGCGCACACGCCCGCCCAGGTGTTGCGGCCGAGCGCGGCGGCGGCGCCCTGGTTGATCCAGCTCTCGTACTCGGCCTTCGGCGTCACCTCCACCTCGGCCTCCATCTTCGCGTGGAAGACGCCGCAGAACTCGCCGCACTTGCCGACGAACGTGCCGATCTTGTTCGCCCTGAACCAGGTGTGGGTCTCCCGGCCGGGAATGGCGTCGAACTTCCCTCCGAGCGCCGGGATCCACCAGCTGTGCGCGACATCGCGGGAGGTGATGTCGACGCGCACGGTGCGCTCGAGAGGCGCGTGCAGCTCGTCGATCGAGCGGGCCCCGTTCGGATATGTGAACTCCCAGTAGAACTGGTGGGCGGTGACCCTGATCACGAGCGGGCCGCCCTCGGCTCTCGCTGCCGGAACGTCCTGGATCCCCGGGAGCTCGTAGAAGATGAACGCCGCGATCGCCGCCAGGATCAGCACCGGGATCGCGGTCCAGATCAGCTCCAGCCGCGTCGCGCCGTGGAGCTGCGGCCCCTCGGCCGTGCGCGACCGGCCGCGGCGCCGATAGCGGACGATGAACCAGAGGAGCGACGCCTCGACGACGACGAAGATGATCACGGCGAAGATCGAGATCCACTTGTAGGAGGCGCTGATGCGCTCCGCGTTCGGCGAGTGAGGCGGCACGGGCGCGAAGCCGCCGTTGCCCGCGTAGGCGGCAGCGGCCACCGCCAGCGCGGCGCCGAGGACGAGACCGAAGACGAGAGCCCTGCGCCGCACCGACGCTACGCGTCCTGGTCAGGCCGAAGGAGCGGCGACTCCCTCAAACGACGTCCCCGCGGCAGCTGCAAGACGTTCCCGGCCAACGCTGGGGCATCCTACGAGAGTGGACGATGCTTCGCGTGTTGACCTACCACCGGGCATCGGGCCCGACTACCAGGTCTACGTGAACGGCGTCATGCAGGAGCCGGGCCGCGACTTCGACCGCATCGGCGACGAGCTCGTCTTCCGGCGGACGCTCGCCCGCGAGGGGCGTATCGGCGCGATCCGGTGGCTCTCGATGCTGCTCGGGGTCGCGGGGACGTATCGGAAGCACGAGACGGTCGACGTGGCCTACGAGCTCGGCGGCCGGCGCACGGTGGCTTCGCTCGAGCCGCGCTGAGTGTCAGTCCTTGACGAGCGGCTCGAGCCGGTAGCCGACGCCGTAGCGCGTCTGCACGAACGTGTGCCGCGTGGCGCGGCGGTCGATCTTGTCCCGGAGCCGGCGGACGAAGACGTCGACCGTCCGGTCGCGGTGGGTCTCGCGCCGGCCCCAGATCCGCTGGAGCAGCTCGTCGCGCGTGATCACGCGGCCGCGGTCGAGGGCCAGCTGGTAGAGGAGCCGGAACTCGGTCGGCGTGAGCTGCGCGCTCTCCCCGTCGACGTACGCCTGGACCTCGCGCGGGTCGATGCGGAGCTCCTCGATCTCGATCGGCTCGCCGCGCGGGGCGTCTTCCCGCCTCGCCGCGCGCCGGGAGGCGGCGCGCACCCGGGCCACGAGCTCGTTCATCGAGAAGGGCTTCACGAGGTAGTCGTCCGCGCCGATCTCGAGGGCGTGGATGCGGTCGTGCTCGGTGCCGCGGGCGCTGACGACGACGATCGGCGTCGGGATCCCCTCGGCGCGCGCCGCCTCGATCACGCTCCAGCCGTCACGGCCGGGGAGCATCAGGTCGAGCACGAGCACGTCCGGCCGCTCGAACCGGAGCCGCGCCAGTCCCTGGTCGCCCTTCGGCACGACGACCGCGTCGAACCCGGCCTGCGAGAGATGCCTGCGCATCCCGTCCGCGATCACCGAGTCGTCCTCGACGATCAGGACCTTGGCCATACTCGCCTCTGATGGAGGATCCACGAGCGTACGCGGAGCTTCGGGTGGCATTTACGGCCGCAGTGTCGCACGAGCTGCGTACGCCTCTCGCACGCCTGCTGGCGCTGATCGAGTCGGCGAGCCTCCCCGGCGCCGACACGCGGGAACTGCTCGACCAGGCGCGGGACGAGGTCGAGGAGATGCGGGCGCTCGTCGATGACATCCTCTTCCTGTCGGAGCTCGAAAGCGGCCGCGAGGTGGTGTCGCTCGGCGCGACCGACGCGCTGTCGGTGCTCGAGGAGGTCGCCGACCGGCTCGCCGACCGTGCCGTGCACGCGGACGTCCGGATCGCTCTCGACGTGGAGCCGGGCACCGAGCTTCCTCTCAGGCGCCGCATGCTCCAGGTCCTGGTGGAGAACCTTGCGGACAACGCGATCCGCTACGCGGGGCTGGGTGCGACGCTGACGCTGCGCGCGCGCCCGGGCCTGCTCGAGGTCGAGGACGACGGCCCCGGCGTCGACGAGGCGGAGCTGCCGCGGCTGTTCGAGCGCTTCTACCGGGGGGACCGGGCCCGCGCCTCCAGGGGCACGGGCCTCGGTCTCGCGATCGTGAAGCACGTGGTGACGGCGGCCGGGGGTCAAGTGGAGGCCTCCACCGGGCCCGGGCTGCGCATCACGTGCTCCTTTCCGTCTCTCGCTCCTTCTCCTAGCCGATGAGCGGGAGCGTCTTGATCGACGCCTTCTGGACGACCGCCGGGAGCGGCGAGAACAGGAGCTTCGCCGTGTACTGCCTGCTCTGACCCGTCGTGATCGCCCAGCGGATGAACTTCCTCAGATCCGCCCCCTTGGGCGACTGCTTCGCCACGATGATGTACGTGAACGTGCAGATCGGATAGGCGAGCGGCTGCCGCTTCGAGGGGTTGACGATCGAGATGCCGCCGTTGTTAGGCGCGACGCGGAGGATCGTTCTGCCGGCCGAGGCGATCCCCTTCAGGCCCGGCAGTGCGAACACCTTCGCACGGTTCTGGACCGCCGCGAACTTGAAGTGGTTCGCCAGCGAGAAGGCGACGTCGACGTAGGTGATACCGCCGTTCGTCTGGCTCAGAGCGGCGGAGACGCCGGCGCTGCCGCGGGCGCCGATACCCGTGGGCCAGTTGACGGCGACGCCCTTACCGGGACCGCTCTTCCACGTCCGGCTGACGCTGTTCAGGTAGTCGGTCAGGTTGTAGGTCGTGCCGCTGTTGTCGGAGCGGTGGATGACGGTGATGTCGAGGTCGGGCAGCGACTTGCCCTTGTTCAGGGCTCGGATCGCCGGGGCGTTCCACTTCTTGATCTGCCCGAGGAAGATCCCGGCGACGATCGGGCCGGTGAGGTGGATGTGGTTCGGCAGCTCATCGCCGCGATAGGCGATCGACGTCGCAGAGAGCGCCCACGGAATCTGGACGCAGCCCTTGCAGGCGGCGAACTGGTCGGGGGTGAGCGGCGCGTCGCTGGCGCCGAAGTCCGCCGTGCGGTTCGTGATCGCGTTGATCCCGCCGCCCGAGCCGATCGGGCCGTAAGTGACCTTGATGCCGAGCGCCGAGTCCACGGCGGGAGTCCAGGCCTGGACGAGCTTCGTCACAAAGGTGCTGCCTGCGCCCGTGAGCTCGGTGGCATTCGACTTCGCCTGCGCGGAGCCGGCCACGCTCGCCAGGATGATCGCGGCCGCGACTCCCAGCACGCCGATGAGCGTGAGCGTCTTCCTAGTCAATGCGGGTTCCTCCCCTGGTGTGAACGTTCGGAATCAGTCGGCGCGAGGATGCCCCCGCGCGCGGGGCGGGTGGGCAGACGGAAGGTGACGTTCTGGTTACAGACTGGTGACGCGCGCTCGAAGCCCGGAATCACCGGTTTAGGGTTGGCGCTTCGTGGCCGCGGTCCCGTCCCCGACCGTCTCACTGTCCTCGGCGCGCCGCCGCCTAAGCGACCGCATCGGCGACTCCGCCCTCAAGGTCGTCACGGCTGTGGCGGCGGTCGGGTCGGTCGCGCTGCTGGGCTGGATCGTGTGGAAGGTGCTCGATCTCGCCTGGCCGGCGATCGAGAAGTACGGGCTCTCCTTCATCACCGAGACGACGTGGGATCCGGTCCGGCAGACCTTCGGCGCGCTGCCGTTCATCTACGGCACCGTGGTCAGCTCCCTGATCGCCCTGGTGATCGCGACGCCGCTCTCGATCGCGATCGCACTGTGGTTGAGCGAGCTCGCGCCGCGCGGCCTGCGCGGGATCGTCGGTTCGCTCGTCGAGATGCTCGCCGCGATCCCGTCGGTCGTCCTGGGGCTCTGGGGCATCCTCGTGCTCGGGCCCTACCTTGCACAGCACATTGAGCCGTGGCTCCACGACCACCTCGGCTTCCTCCCGATCTTCGGCCCGCCCTCCCCGACCGGCACCGGCCTGTTCACGGCCGGGCTGATCCTCACGATCATGATCGTCCCGATCGTCGCGAGCGTCTGCCGCGAGCTGTTCCTCCAGGTCCCGGACGAGCTCGAGGAAGGCGCCCTGGCGCTCGGTGCGACCCGCTGGGAGATGGTCCGCGGCGTGATTCTGCCGGCGACCCGCACGGGGATCGCGGCGGCGATCATCCTCGGCCTCGGCCGCGCGCTCGGTGAGGCGATCGCCGTGACGCAGGTGATCGGCGGCGGGACCCAGATCAGCAGGAACATCTTCGGGCCGAGCGACACGCTTGCCAGCAAGATCGCCGCCAGCTACCAGGGTGCTGCTTCCGGCCTCGAGGCGTCGTCGCTGCTCTACCTCGCGGCGATCCTGCTCGTGATCGGGCTGCTGACGAACCTCGTGGCACAGGTGATCGTCAGGCGGTTCGATCCGTTGAAGGGTGCGCACTGATGGCCGCCGTGACGCCTGCAGGTCTCGCTGAAGCCGACCGGGCGCCTTCGCCGCAGGCGGATCGTCAACCGGATCATGGAGGGCATCGGCACGGCCGCGGCGTTGCTCGCGGTCGCCGTGCTCGTCGTCGTGACCGTGTCAGTCGCCGTGCGGGCGGCTCCGGCTCTCAGCTGGGACTTCTTCACACAGCCGCCGAATCTGTTCGGAGCCCCCGGCGGCGGGATCTCGAGCGCGATTATCGGCTCCGCGCTGATCGTCGGGATGGCGACGGCGATGGCGCTCCCGCTCGGCGTCCTGATCGCGATCTACCTGACCGAGTTCGCGTCGAAGGCGGTCGCCGCGCCGATCCAGCTCGCGCTCGACGTCCTGAACGGCCTGCCGACGATCATCACCGGCATCTTCGTCTACGGCGTGCTCGTCATCGGACACCTCCAGAGCGCGTACGCCGGAGCCGTCGCGCTGGCGATCGTGATGCTGCCGCTCGTCTCCCGAGCGGCGCAGGAGACGCTGCTGCTGGTGCCCGGGGCGCTCCGCGAAGCCAGCCTCGCGCTGGGCGTCAGCCGTTGGCGGACGGTGGTCGGCGTGATCCTGCCGACGAGCTTCGGCGGCATCATGACGGGCGGCGTTCTGGCCGTCGCCCGAGCCGCGGGGGAGACCGCGCCGCTGCTCTTCACGTGCTCGATCTTCAGCACCGCGGTCTCGACGGACGTGACCAAGGCGTTGCCGAACATCCCGGTCCTGATCTTCACGTACTCGGAGCAGCCCGATCCTTTGCTCCACGAGCAGGCTTGGGGCGCGGCGCTCGTGCTGATGGGCTTCGTGCTCGTCGCGAGCCTTACCGCCAAGGCCCTGCTGGCCCGATCAAGGAGGAAGCTGGGGCGATGATGAACGACAACGTTACGATTCCGATCGACGTGGCGCCTGTCGAGATCGCTCACGACCGCGGGGCGCCGGAGATGGCGGAGCGCGAGGTGGTGTTCGACGTCCACGACCTCGCCGTTACGTACGGGAGCACGACCGCGATCAGCGGCGTCAACCTCGAGATCTACCGCAACCTGATCACGGCGATGATCGGCCCGTCGGGCTGCGGGAAGAGCACGTTCATCCGCTGCCTCAACCGGATGAACGACCTCGTCGCGGGAGCGCGGATCACGGGCAGCCTGCTCTACCGCGGTCAGGACATCTACGGCGACGGTGTCGATCCGGTCGCGGTGCGGCGGCAGATCGGCATGGTCTTCCAGCGTGCGAACCCGTTCCCGAAGTCGATCTACGACAACGTCGCGTGGGGGCCGCGCGTCCTCGGGATGAAGAAGGGCCTCGACGAGCGCGTCGAGAAGGCACTGCGCGGCGCTGCCCTCTGGGAGGAGGTCAGTGACCGGCTCAAGCGCAGCGCCCTCTCGCTCTCCGGCGGCCAGCAGCAGCGCCTCTGCATCGCGCGCGCGATCGCGATCGAGCCCGAGGTCCTGCTCCTGGACGAGCCCGCCTCGGCGCTCGACCCGATCGCCACGGCGGCGATCGAGGAGCTGATGCACGACCTGAAGCAGGACTACACGATCGTGATCGTCACGCACAACATGCAGCAGGCCGCGCGCGTCGCGGACATGACGGCGTTCTTCTCGCTCGAGGTCGGTGACGGCCGTCGCACCGGCGTCCTCGTCGAGTACGACAGCACGGACAAGCTGTTCACGAACCCGGGCGACAAGCGGACCGAGGACTACGTCACGGGGCGGTTCGGATGAGGACGACGTTCCAGGACGAGCTCAACCTGCTGGAGACGACCCTCCAGGAGGAAGGCGTCGCTCGTCCTCCGCGCGCTGCGCGGCGCGCTGAACGCGCTCGAGCAGCGCGACCACGAGCTGGCAGACGAGGTGATCGCCTTCGACGACGACGTCGACAGCCGCTACATCCGGATCGAGGAAGGGATCCAGTCGCTGCTCGCGCGGCAGACGCCCGTCGCGAGCGACCTCCGGCTCGTGCTCGCGATCCTGCACATCAACCTCCACCTCGAGCGGATGGCGGACTACTGCGTCACGATCGCGAAGCTGTCGAAGCTCGTGCCGGACGTCGAGCCCTCGCCCCGCTTCGTCGAAGGGTTCGAGGAGATGGGCGTCGCGTTGCGAGGAGATGATCCGGATCGCGCTCGACTCGTTCAGCGACCGCGACCTAGCGCGGGCGGAGTCCCTGGTCGAGCTCGACGAGCTCGTCGACCGCGCGAACCGGCGCGTCGTCGAGCGGATCCTCGAGCTGGGCGAGGCGGCCGCGATGCGCGAGTACGGGCTGCGGATGGTGCTCGTCTCGCGGGCGCTCGAGCGCATCGGCGACCACGCGGTCGACATCGGCGAGCAGATCGCTTACCTGCTGACGGGGGAGTTCCGGGAGTTCACCGACGCGTCGCATCCGGCGCGCGGGAGTCTGACGAGGTGGTCACACCGACGCCACGCGAAGGAGGCGGGCTTGACGCTAGCGCTCGACGAGATGTTCGAGAAGCGGTTGCAGCAGGCAGAGGTCGACGTCGCGCGGGAGTTCGCGACGCTCGACCGGGACGTCGTCCACCGGGAATTCGAGCGAGTGGCCGGCGACCTGCTTCGGAACGCGACGGTGACCGACTTCGTGCCGGTCCTCGCGCGCCGGCACGCCCGCGAGCAGCCTGCGGTCGATGCCCGCGGCCGCCCCCGCGGGCATCTGACCGGCCCCCACTGATCTGCTTCAGCGGTCCCAGCCGCCCGCTGAGTCCTCGTCGTCGTCCGGAGCCTCCGGCTCCGGATCCTCGACGCGTAGCACGTGGTACATCGGGGCCTCCTTCGGGCGTGGACGTCGAGTGTGATTGTCGGGCCGGCGATGGCGCCGTGGGCTCAGCGATGCCGGAAAGGCACTACTTCGTCACCAGCTTGAAACCATGCGCTCAGCCCAGGAGCTCGCGGAGTGCCGCGAGCGGCTCCGGCAGCACGCGAAAATAGGCCCAGCTGCCGCGCTGCTCCCTCTCGACTAACCCGGCCTGAAGCAGCACCTTGAGGTGATGGCTGACCGTCGGCTGGCTCAGTCCGAGCGGCGCGGTCAGGTGACAAACGCAGGCCTCGTTCCCCGGCTGGGCCTGAATCAGGCTGAGCAGACGCAGCCGCGCGGGGTCGGCGAGCACCTTGAGCGCCGCACCCAGGAGCTCCGCCTGGTCGGCGTCGATCGGCTCCTGGAGGAGCGGCGGGCACGAACCGGTGATCGTGGCAATGGTCTGCACGCTGGTCATATTGACAGGCGTCGATACCGGCGCCAAGATCGCATCGATCACCATCGATGGCTGGGAGGCAGGCAATGGAACAGTCACGTACGACGGTTCTCGACCCCGTCACACGCCAACACATCGAGCGGGCGGCCGAGGCGCTCCACCGGGAGTTCGCCGGCGTCTTCTCGCAGGAGACCATCGCTCGCTACATCGCCGAGTCCACCGATCTTCTCGGAGAGTCGCGAATCAACGTGTTCGTTCCGGTGCTCGTGCACCGCTTTGCGCGCGAACGCCTCAAGGCGCTGGGCCAGGCGGAGGGGATGATCGCGAAGGAGCAGCCGGAAGTGCTCTTCGTCTGCGTGCACAACGCCGGGCGCAGCCAGATGGCCGCCGGTCTGGTGAAGCTCCGTTCGGGGGGCCGGATCGAGGTTCGATCGGCGGGGAGCGCTCCTGGAGAGGAGATCAACCCCTCCGTGGTCGAAGCCATGGCCGAGCTCGGCGTCGACATGAGCGAGGAGTTCCCGAAGCCGCTCACCGACGAAGTCGTCCGTGCCGCTGATGTCGTGATCACGATGGGCTGCGGCGATGCATGCCCGATCTACCCGGGGAAGAAGTACGAGGACTGGGATCTCGAAGACCCCGAGGGGCAGCGGATCGACACCGTTCGCCGAATCAGGGACGACATCGACTCGAGGGTACGAACGCTGGTCGACGAGCTGCTCGCGAGCAGCGGTTGAGAACCGCTTCCTTCGCCCGCGCGCTCGTCGCGGAGTCGATCGGCACCTTCGCGCTCGTCTTCGCCGGTTGCGGAGCGATCATGGTCGACGCGAAAACGGGTGCGCTCGGGCACGTGGGCGTTGCGATCTCGTTCGGCCTGGTGATCATGGTGATGATCTACGCGCTCGGCCACGTCTCGGGGGCGCACTTCAACCCGGCGGTCACGTTCTCGTTCGCGCTGTCGCGCCACTTCCCGCGTAGTCGAGTTCTTCCGTACTGGGGGGCCCAGCTCGTGGGTGCGCTCGCCGGCGCGGCGCTGCTGCGTGGGTCACTGGGCGACATAGCGCACGTCGGCGCCACCTTCCCGAGCGGCACGGACGGACAGGCCTTCCTCTGGGAGGGGGCGCTCTCGTTCTTCCTGATGCTGGTCATCGTGGCCGTCGCAACCGATACGCGGGCGGTGGGCGAGGCGGCGGCGATCGCGATTGGTGCGACCGTCGGCCTCGATGCGATGTTCGGCGGGCCCGTGACGGGAGCGTCGATGAATCCCGCGCGTTCGCTCGGCCCGGCGATTGTCACGGCCGACCTCACGTCGATCTGGGTCTACCTGCTCGCGCCGATCGTCGGCGCGACCCTCGCAGCCGTCACGTACACAGTCCTGCGCGGCGAACCGCTCGGCGGGGTAGCCTGAGAGCTGCCGTCCGGTGACCCTGACGATCAGCCGGCGGCTGCGAGTGTCTCTTCGAGCAGCACCAAGGCGGCGCCCTCCCTGAGCCCGCCGCGACCGACCTGGAGCGGGACGCCGAGCCGACGCTGAGCCTCGAGGAAGATCAGCGCACCTGCCGTCATCGTGGAGGCGCGGGCCAGTTCGACGCCGTAGTCCTTCATGATCCTCCGTGAGCCGCGCTTCGAGAGCCGCCGGACCGCGACGAGCAGGGACACCTGCGTCAGCTCCGCGCCCACAGCCTTGCGGAGCGCCCGAGCAGTGCCGCCGACGGCGATCGCCGCGAGCGGGAGGGGCGGGGCGATGTCCATGAACGCCTCGGCGACGACGCTGCTGCGCGCGCGCCAGGTCGGTCGCGTCGGGCGGGTCGTTCCGGAAGGCGCGGCGCGTCAGGCGCAGCGAACCGATGTCGGCCGGACCGAACCCAGACCGGCGGTCGCCTCCGCTCGCCCGACCGCAATCTGCGCCGAGCCGCCGCCCACATCGCAGACCGCCACGGTCTCCGGGAGGTCGCCCGCGGCGGCGACGGCGCCGCGCCAGGCGAGCTCGCCCTCCTCCTCCGCGCTGAGCACGCGCGCCTGGACGCCGGTCCCGGCCGTCAGGGCGTCGACGAGCTGGTCGCCGTTCCGGCTCTGCCGGCCGGGCGAGGTGACGAGCACGTCGATGCGGGCGCACCCCAGCCGGTGCGCTCGGCGCACGCAGGACGCGGCGGCGTCGGCGGCACGTTGGATGCCGGTCGCCGAGAGACTGCCGGTGTGCTCGATCTCCTCGCCGAGGCCCACGTGCACGCGGTCCTCGGCCTCCGCACCGGCTTCGCTCGCCACGAGAAGGCGGACCGTGTTCGCTCCGACGTCGACGACCGCAACCCGCACGGACGGCATTCTGCGAGTCGCACCGGTCGGCGGCTGGCGTCGGCGGGAGTGGCGCAGCGCCACTAGCGCGGCTCTCCGAGCGAGTTGGCACGGCGACGGGTCGCGGAGAGCTCGGCGGTTGCGGGCACGATTCATCCTCGCCCGCGCACGGCGGCATATGGGTTACGAATCGGTGACGGTCCGGTGAACGCTAGGCCGCAGCCACCCGCTTGGGCGCCTGCAGGTCCGGCCAGAAGGGCGTGACGTAGGTGGGAGCCCCCGACCGCAGGTGAGCGACCACGGCGTCCTCCCGCTTCGTGCAGGGCAGCAGGGTCTTCCACGACGCGAGGTGCTCGCGCCGGTGGAAGTCGCCGGTGGCCACGACCGGGAGGCTCTGGTGGACGACCCACGCGAACATCTCCCGGCGGTTGAGGAGCTCCCAGCGGTCGACGATCCCGCGGAAGAGGTCGAGCTCCCGGCAGAAGCGGCGCGTCGGCCGGAGCGGCGTCCAGTCCTGCGGGGAATACGGGTGGGCGCCGACGATCGCGGCGCCCTCGGCGCGTGCGCCGAGAATCGCGTGGACGATCCCGCGCTCGACCGAGACGAAACGGCGCAGGCCGAGAGCCAGGGCGTGCGCCGAGTCGTCGGGGTCGGCCGCGTTGTCGGTCAGCTCCAGCCCCGGGACGAGGAGCAGGTCGAAGACCTCGCGCGCGCGCTCGGCCTCGCGCTCGAGCTCGTCGAGGTAGCCGGGCCACGACCAGCCGTCGACGCCGCCCGGCGCGGGATCGTCGAGGCGGTAGGAGTGGTCGGTGACGCAGAGGACGTCGAAGCCGGCCGCGCCGTAGAGGTCGACGAGCTCGCGCGTCGTGAGCGCGCCGTCGCTCCACGTCGTGTGGGCGTGGAGCTCGCAGAGGAGGAGACCGTCGTGCACGACCTCAG
Organism: uncultured Actinomycetes bacterium; assembly: GCA_963817105.1. Lineage (GTDB taxonomy): Bacteria > Actinomycetota > Thermoleophilia > Gaiellales > Gaiellaceae > 3-1-20CM-4-69-9. The sequence goes on along the minus strand of CAWFNA010000008.1, from coordinate 125,591 downwards.
TGTTGCCTCCCTCGGGAGTACCGTGGGCGTCCGTTCCGGGACGATCTGGAGTCGAGACGGTGAAGACGACCGAAGGCCCCGCGGCGATGGCGGCGGGGCCTTCGGCACGTCGGCCAAGAGGGCGGAGGCCGAGCTTGGTTGCGTCTGCCTCTTGCCCCGGCGGTCGGGTTGGGGTGCCCGCCGGGGCTGGGAGGAGAGGACGCCCAGTATCGGCGCGACCGGGCCGCCGATGGGAAGACGTCTGGTGACGGACCGGTGAAATAGCGTTTCGCGCTCATCGGTGCCATTCGATCTGGTAACAACGGCCGTCATGGCTCGGATCTCGCTGGTGCCGCAGAACCGGGAGTTCTTCAGCCTGTTCGGACAGGCGTCGTCGAACGCCGTCGAGATCGCCCGCCTGCTCGTGCGCCTGCTCGACGAGTTCCCCGGGAAGAACGGCGATCTGCTCCGTGAGATCAAGGATCTCGAGCACGAGGGCGACCGCCTGACCAGGCAGCTCGTCGATCTGCTGAACAGGACGTTCGTGACCCCGTTCGACCGCGACGACATCCACCGGCTCGCGACTGCGATCGACGACATCTGCGACCACGTCGACGAGGCGGCCGGCAACATCGCCGGCTACGGCGTGGCGGAGATCCGCCAGGCGGCGCGGGAGCAGGGCCAGGTGATCCTTCGGAGCGCCGAGAAGCTCGACGAGGCGGTCGCGTGCCTGGAGGGATTCAAGGACGCGAGCAGCCAGCTGCACGAGCTGCGCGAGCTCGAGGACGAGGGCGACCGGCTCAACCGCGCCGCGGTGTCCGAGCTCTTCTCGACCAGCACCGATGCGATGGTCGTGATCCGCTGGAAGGACATCCACGAGCAGTTGGAGGAAGCGGTCGACGCGTGCGAGAACGCGGCCGACGTGCTGGAGGCGATCCTGGTCAAGAACAAGTGAGGCGTCCGGGCCGCCGCCCGCGGCCGTGAACGACTTCCTGCTCGTCGTGGTCGTCGTGATCGCGCTCGGGTTCGACTTTACGAACGGCTTCCACGACACGGCGAACGCGATCGCGACGTCGGTCGGCACGCGCGCGGTCACCCCGCGCATCGCCGTGCTGGTCGCGTCGGTTGCGAACCTCGCCGGCGCGTTCGTCACGACTGCCGTGGCGAAGAACGTCGCGAGCGGCCTGATCGACCCGGAGCTCGCCACGATGCAGACGCTGCTCGCGGCGCTCTTCGGCGCGATCGCCTGGAACCTCCTCACCTGGTGGTTCGGGCTGCCGTCGAGCTCGTCGCACGCGCTGATCGGCGGGCTCGTGGGCGCCGCCCTGGCCCAGTCCGGCTCGGCGGGCGTGCTCTGGCACGGGATCGCCCACACGGTCGTGATCCCGGCGGTGTTCGCGCCCCTGATCGCGTTTGCCGCTGCGTTTCTCGTGCTGCTCGCGCTCTACTGGATCTTCGTCTGGCTTCATCCCGGCATCGCCAGCCGGGGGTTTCGCCTCGGCCAGCTCGGCACCGGCACGTGGGTCGCGTTCACGCACGGAGCCAACGACGCGCAGAAGACGATGGGCGTGATCGCGCTCGCGCTCGTCCTGCATCGCGGCGGCGACGTCGAGGATCTGACGATCCCGACCTGGGTCAAGGTCTCCGCCGGCGTCGCCATCGGCCTCGGGACCTACGCGGGCGGCTGGCGGATCATCCGGACGCTCGGCCAGCGGGTCTTCCAGATGCAGCCCGAGAGCGGCTTCGCCGCGCAGGCCGCGGCCGGGACGACGATCTACCTCGCGACCCGGTACGGCTATCCGCTGTCGACCACCCATGTCGTCTCCGGCGCCGTGATGGGCTCGGGGGCGACGAGGCGCCTGTCCGCGGTTCGCTGGGGCGTCGCCGGCAATATCGTCGTCGCCTGGCTTCTTGACGCTGCCCGCGGCCGCGCTCGTCGCGGCCGCCCTCTACTGGCCGATCCAGGCGATCTTCTAGGAGGCTTCCCCTGGCTGCGTGACCCTTTTCGGCGCTTCGCCGTTGTCCCCCTACGGAAATCAACTCCATGCGGGCCAGACAGGCGAAGGGAGGGTCGCACACAAGTGAGCATCCTCTGGATCATCCTCATCGTGGTCTTGGTACTCGCGCTGCTCGGTTTCTTCTCGCGCGGGTACTGGTAGCCGACAGTAGGTCTCGAAACGCAAGTCGATAGGCCGCCCGGCACTTGCCGGGCGGCCCTGTCTTTGCCGACACTGTCCGGGTGGACGAGGGACGGGTCGTGGCGGAGCTGGAGCGGGCCGACCGCACCGGCGCGCTCCCGCGCGCTCGGCGGCATGGCTCGCGCGAACGGCGTCGTGATCGTCAGCGAGCGCTTCTGGGCGTTCGCGGGCGTCGACGGCACCCTGCGCGAGGGCCGAATGGCGCGCCCGCCGCAGACGCTGCGCTCGATCCCGTTCGTGCGAGGGCTGGTCCGGCTCTCTGCGTCGCTCTCGCCGCTGTTCCGGCGCACCGGCGTCGCACGCAGGCGCGAGCGGCGGCTGCTCCTGCTGGCGGTGCTGGCGCCCTTCGCACTCGCGTTCGCTCCTGGCTGGGTCTCGCTCGCGGCCGGCTTCGCGATCACCGGCGCAATGCTGGCCTGGCTCGTCCGCGGCCGCACGCTCTTCCTCCACGGGGCCGAGCACCGGGCGATCGCGGCGGCGGAGCTGCGCCGGCTCCGGGATACCTGGAGCGGTGTCGTCCGCCCGTCCCGCTTCTCGCCCCGCTGTGGCACGAACTTCGCGGTGCTCGTGCTGCCGGTCGCCTTCCTCGCCGAGCGGGTCTGGCCGCTGCCGGGCGCGGCCGTCACGCCCCTCGTCGTCACGGTGCTCGCCCTCGCGCTGACGACCGAGCTCTGGCAGCTCGTCCAGTCGTCGTCGCACAGGCTGCTGAAGCTCCCGCTCGCCCCGGGCCTCGCGCTGCAGCGGGTCACCACGCGCGAGCCAAGGCTCGAGGAAACCCGCGTCGCCCTGCGTGCGGCGGCGTCGGTCATCAGCCGCGAGCTCCGCTAGCAGGCGAATCACCGCCGGTAGCCTGCGGGGTCGTGCAGGGGCCGGACAACAGCATCGTCGTGGAGGGCCTCGTCCGCGAGTTCAAGAAGGGGCCGCGCGCCGTCGACGGGATCGACCTCCGCGTCGAACCGGGCGAGATCTACGGGTTCCTCGGGCCGAACGGGGCCGGCAAGTCGACGACGGTTCTGATGCTGACGACGCTCCTCCCGCCGACCGCCGGCGTGGCGCGCGTCGCCGGCTTCGACGTGGTCAAGGAGGGGCCGAAGGTGCGCAAGGCGATCGGCGCGGCGCTGCAGGAGGCCGCCCTCGACCCGCTGCTGACCGGGCGGGAGCACCTGCGGCTGCAGATGGCCATGCACGGGATCGGCGGCGAGGAGCGCAAGCGGCGCGCCGACGACCTCCTCGACCGCGTCGGCCTGACGGAGGCCGCCGACCGAAGGGTCAACGGGTACTCCGGCGGCATGAAGCGCAGGCTCGACCTCGCGCTCGCGCTCGTCCACGGCCCACGGATCCTCTTCCTCGACGAGCCGACGACGGGGCTCGACCCGCAGAGCCGCGCGGCGCTCTGGGAGGAGGTCGGGCGGCTCGCGCGCGAGGAGGGCGTCACCGTCTTCCTGACGACGCAGTACCTCGAGGAGGCGGACGTGCTCGCCAAGCGGGTCGGGATCATCGACCACGGCCGGATCGTCGCGGAGGGGACGCCCGATCAGCTCAAGGGCGAGATCGGGTGCTCGACGGTCGAGGCGCTGCCGTCGGAGCCCGGCCAGCTCGCCGCCGTCACCGAGGTGCTGGAGCAGTTCGGCACGCTGACGAGGGCGTTCTCCCAGGACACGGTCGCGGTCCAGCTCGCGACCGCGGACGGCAACCTCGCCGACATCGTCCGCGCGCTCGACGCCCGGGACCTGAGGGTCGCCCAGCTCCAGATCCACGACCCGACGCTGGACGACGTCTTCCTCGCGAAGACCGGCCGCCACCTCGAGGGGGCCAGCCAGCCCGGCGAGCCGGAGCAGGAGCCCGCGCCCGCGTGAGGGCCGGCCTCCTCGTCCAGATCGGCTATCTCGCGCGCCGCTCGATGCTGCGGACGCTGCGCCAGCCGGCCGCCATCTTCTTCCCGGTCGCCTTCCCGATGCTGCTCCTGGCCGTCAACTCGGGCGGCCTGCAGTCCGAGACCCAGCTGCCCGGCTTCCCGACGGACTCCTTCCTCGCCTTCGCCCTCGCCGTGCCGTTCATCCAGGGCGGCCTGTTCGCCACGGGCAACGCGGGCATCGACGTCGCGAAGGACATCCAGACCGGGTTCCTCGACCGGCTCGCGCTGACCCCGATGCGCGGGAGCGCGCTCGTCCTCGGTCAGCTCGGCGGCGTGATGGGGCTCGCCATGCTGCAGGCGATCCTCTTCCTCGTCGTCGGGCTGATCTTCGGCGTGCGGCTCGAGTCGGGGATCGCCGGCGGCTTCGTGATGATCGCGCTCGCCGCGGTGATCGCGCTGGGATTTGCCGCGTTCGGCGCCTTCGCGGCGCTCCGGACCGGCTCGACCGAGGCCGTGAACGGGATCTTCCCGGTCTTCTTCGTCTTCCTGTTCATCTCGTCGATGAACGTCCCCCGGAACCTGATGGGGACGGAGTGGTTCAGGTGGTGCGCGACGATCAACCCGGTCTCGTACCTGATCGAGGGGATGCGGAGCCTGGTGATCACGGGCTGGGACGCCGAGGCGCTCGGGCTCGCCTTCGGGATCGGCCTCGTCGTCGTGGCCCTCGGGTTCGCGCTCGCCGCGTTGGCTCTGCCCGAGCGGATGGCGCGCACATGAACGTGCGGGACCCCTGGTTTGTCGCACGCGGAGTCGCCTGGCGGCAGCTGCACAACGCGCTGACGAACCCGCTCTACCTGCTGCCGTCGCTGGCGTTCCCGCTGCTGAACTTCGCCGCCTTCGCCGGCGGCCTCTCGCGCATCAGCGAGGTGCCGGGCTTCGACTTCGACGGGAGCTACACCGCGTTCCAGTTCGTGTTCATCCTGCTCCAGTCGGCGACGTTCAGCGGCGTCTTCGCCGGCTTCGGGATCGCCCGCGACTTCGAGACGGGATTCGTGCGGCGGCTCATGCTGATCGCGCCGAACCGCAGCGGGCTCGTCCTCGGGTGGGCGCTTGCGTCGGCCGGCCGCTGGGCGGTCGTCGCCTCGGTGATCACCGTGGTCGCGTTCGCCACCGGGATGCAGATCGGCGGCGACGGCGTCGACGTCTTCGGCCTCTACACGCTGGCGCTCCTCATGAACTTCGCCGGGACGTTGTGGGCGGTCGGCGTGGCGACCCGCGTGCGCTCGGCGCAGGCGGGCCCGATCATGCAGATGCCCGTCTTCCTGGCACTGTTCTTCGCGCCGGTCTACGTCCCGCTCGCCCTGCTGGAGGGCTGGATCCACTCGGTCGCCCGCGTGAACCCCGTAACGCCGGTGCTGGAGGCAGGCCGCGGGCTCGTGTCGGGCGCTCCGACCGAGACGCTGCTCGCGTACGGGACCGCGCTCGCGCTCGTGCTCGTGTTCTCGCTGTGGGCCTTCCGCGGCCTCCGCCGCGCCGAAGCCGCCGGCGGCGGCTAGGACGTCGGCCCCGCCGCGGAGACCCTGCATACTTCCGACGTGTCCGAGGACGCCTGGCCAACCCCGCGAGAGCCCTCGCGCGACCCGCTGCCGCGGGTGGAGGACCTCCCGATCGCAGAGGAGGGCTACGACCAGGAGAGCGTCCGCGCCGCGTTCGACTCCTTCTACCGCCACGCCGCCCAGTTGGACGCGTCGCTGCGCACGCTCGAGGCGGTCGACTCCTTCCACCGGCAGGCGGCCTCGCTCCGGTCCGACCTGCGGGCCCTTCGCGCCGCCGGCTGGACACAGCAGTCCTGGAACGTGAGCCCTGCCTACGGCCACGGCACGCGGGGGCCCAGGGAGGGCGTGCCGCCCGTGGTCTGGCGGGTGGCCGGCGAGGCCGCGTTCCTGATCGCGACCGCCGTCGTGCTCGGCGTGGCGAAGGTCGACTGGTGGCTGATCGTCCTGGTGATGGCCGGCGCCTTCGCGGTCGTGCTGCTGATCGAGTGGATCGCAGGGCGCGACCAGTACGCCCCGCGCGGGGTCGCCCCCGCGCCGCCCGTGGTCGAAGGCGAGAGAGCGAGTGACCGTCCCTCGGAGGAGGACGCCACGGGCTGGACGGCGTTCGAGGCCGCGCAGGAGCCTTCCGACGCAATGACGATGGTCGGCGCGCCGCCCGCCGCCGAGCCCGAACCGGAGCCCGCGTCGGAGGCGGAGCCCGAGGCGGAGCCGGAGCCCGAGCCGGACCCGGAGCCCGAGCTCCCGCCAGCCGCCGTGGTCGAGCCAGAGGCCGGGGAGGTGCCCGAGGCCGGGGAGGAGCCGGAGGACGACTCGCAGTCCCGCCGGCGCTGGTGGCAGAGGAACGCCGACGAGGCCGACATCGCCGAAGAGCCGGCGGAGCACGAGCCTCCCCGCCACGTCCGAGTCCTTCCCGCCGAGGAGGAGGAACAGTCCGGAGTGCCCGTCGACTCCTGGGAGCAAGGGTTCGACGAGCCGGACGAAGACACGGACGGGGCGGTGGGCGAGCTCGACGAGGACACGGCCGAGGGCGAGCCTGCGGTCGCGGTCGACGGCGACGAGGCCCCCCGCCGCCGCTTCCGCCGCCGCTAGACCGGCCCCAGCTCTTAGTCCCCCGGCAGAGGGATCTTTGCGGCGCTGACCCGAAAGGGTGAGGTTCCCCGGTCCGCCCCTGACTACCGTCCGGCGCGGAACTGCGGACCGCGCTTAGCGCGAGGAGAGGGGTAGGACTTGAGCTCGAAGAGGCCGACCGAGGGCAGGAACAACGCGCTGTGGGGCTCCAGCAAGCCCGGCAAGCGCGCGAACGCACTGTGGGGTCGGAGCGGGCGCGGCGGCGTGATCGCGATCGTCGCGGCGCTGACGCTGGTCATCCCGCTCGCCGCCGGCGCGCATGGCACGGACAAGGGCCGTGGCCGCGACGGTCGGAGCTTCGTCTCCCCCGGGCTCCTCAAGAAGGCTCACGACCATCCGGGCCAGAAGATCCACGTGATCATCCAGAGCGACCTCGGGTCGGTCGACGCGGACTCGAAGATGTCCGGGCTCGGCGCCAAGCTGCGCCTGCGCCTGGGCGAGATCGGCGCGATCGCGGTCGACCTGCCGGCCGGCCGCCTCGAGGCGCTGTCGAAGAAGCCGTACCTGACGATCACGCCAGACGCACCGGTCAAGCTCAGCGGGAACTACTCCAGGCAGCTGTGGCCGTACGAGTCGGGCACGGCGCGCCTGTGGGGCACGTCCCAGCACCCGGCTCCGGCGGCGCCGACGATCGCGATCGTCGACTCCGGCATCGACCCGAAGCGCAGCGACTTCTCGTACGGGTCGCGCGTCCTCCCGCAGGTGACGATGACGGGCCTGACCCCGAACTCGCCCGGCGACGGGCGCGGGCACGGGACGTTCGTCGCGGGCATCGCAGCGGGCTCCGCGCCGGGCTACGCCGGGGCGGCGCCGAACGCGCGCATCCTCCCGATCGACGTGATGGACGACAGCGGCATGGCGCTGACCAGCGACGTGATCGCGGCGTGCGGCTACATCCTCCAGAACAAGAACGCGCTCAACATCCGCGTGGCGAACTTCTCGCTGCACTCCGCGGCGATGAACCACTTCTACAACGACCCGCTCGACCGGGCCGTGGAGAAGCTGTGGTTCAACGGGGTCTTCGTGGTCGCGGCGGCGGGCAACTACGGCTCGGCGAGCGGCCCGAGTGGCGTGCTCCACGCGCCGGGCAACGACCCGTTCGTGATGACGGTCGGAGCGCTCGACATCGGCAAGAGCACGTTGAGCGACGACGACTCCAACGCTCCCTGGTCGGCGTACGGCCGCACCGAGGACGGCTTCTGGAAGCCCGAGGTCGCGGCGCCGGGCCGGTACATCGTCGGCCCCGTGCCGAAGACCTCGACGCTCGCGTCTCAGCGCGCCGACCACGTCGTCGCGCCCGGCTACATGGAGCTCTCCGGCACGTCGTTCGCGGCTCCGGTCGTCGCCGGCGCCGCGGCGGAGATCCTCGCCCGCCATCCGGATTGGACCCCTGACCAGCTGAAGGGCGCCCTCATGCTGACCGCGAAGCCGGTCGGGAAGGCGGCCTCCGGCTCCCTCGGCGTGGGCTCGATCAACGCGGCGCGCGCGGCTGCGCTGACGACGCCGCCGAAGGCGAACGCCGGCCTGAACACCTTCGTCAAGGGCGACGCCGGCGGGCTCCTCAGCTTCGACGCGGCCAGCTGGAGCGAGGTCGTCCAGCACGACGCGTCCTGGGCCGAGGCCTCCTGGAGCGACGCGTCATGGAGCGACGCCTCGTGGGCGGCAGCTTCGTGGGCGGACCTGTCCTTCAGCCAGGCGTCGTGGGCCGAGAACGCCGACGAGGACGCCTCGTGGAGCGACGCCTCATGGGCCGAGGCCTCCTGGTCAGACATGTCTTCCGAGGACGCGGCCGAGGGCGACAACGCCGAGCCCGCGGCGCTGATGGACTTGGCAACGTCCATCCAGCTCCAGGCCGATCCGGACCTCGCGCTGCCCGCCGACCAGGTCGCCGAGGACCCGGTCGTCAACCTCCCGACTCCCTAGACCCTCCGGGGACAGCGACAGCGAGGCGGGCGCCGGCAAGGCGCCCGCCTTCCGCTACGCCGCTGCGACCTTCGCCGGCGCCTGCTCGGCGGCCGCCTTCACGCCTTCCGAGTAGCTCGGGTACACGTGGTGGACGAGGGCGAGGTCGTCCACTGTCGCGCCGAGCTTCAGGGCGACGGCCAGGCCGCCGACGATGTCGCTCGCGCCGCGCGACACGACGTGGATGCCGAGGACGCGGCGCGTCGAGCCGTCGAAGACGATCTTGTAGAGGCCGTGCCTCGACGTCGAGAACTGCGCGCGCGTCACGGCCGACAACGGGTGCTTGACGACGTCCACGTCGTGCCCCTGCGCGCGTGCCTCGGCCTCGGTCAGGCCGACGCTGCCGAGCTCGGGATCGGTGAAGATCGCGGTCGGCAGGACGTCGTACTCCGCGCGGCGCTCCCCGGTCCCGAACATGTCGTCGACGGCGACCCGGGCCTGGTACTGGGCGGTCGGTGTGAACATCGGCCCGGCGGCGCAGTCGCCCGCCGCCCAGATCCCGTCGACGGTCGTCCGCTGGTGGTCGTCGACGACGATCCCGTTGCGCGCCACCTCCACGCCGATCCCGTCGAGCGCGAGCTCCTCGACGTTCGGCACGCGGCCCGAGGCGAGCAGGACGTCGGACACGGTCAGCGACCGGCCGCCCGTGATCGTCGCGGAGATCCCGTCGCCGTCGCGCGTGAACCGCTCGACGCCGCCCTCGGTGAGGATCACCTCGATCCCCTCCTCCTCGAGCGCCGCCTGGAGCTCGTCGGCCGCCTCGGCGTCGGCCCGCTCGGCGATTTGCGTGCCGTGGCTGACGATCCCGACTCGTGACCCGAAGCGTGCGTAGATCTGCGCGAACTCCAGCCCGACCGGACCGGCGCCGATCACGAGCAGCGACTCGGGGACGCGGTCCAGGTCCAGCGCCGACACGTGGTCGAGCCAGTCGACGTCCTCGATCCCGGGAATCGGCGGCACGGCCGTGCGCGAGCCGGTCGCGATCAGAATCCGGTCGGCGCGCAGGTCGCGGTCGTCGACCCTTACCGTGGCGCCGTCGACGAACGAGGCCTCCCCCGGGAAGATCGAGTACGCGTCGCCGAGCACGGTCGCGCCAGCTGTCCTGGTCGCGGCGGATCGAGTTCTTCCACGCGCGCAGTCGTGCGGCATCGAGCTCGGGCCTCGGGACGCGGATGCCCCGGTTCGCGGCCTCGTGCTCGATGTCGTGCACGAGCTCGGCGGCGGTCAGGTACGCCTTGGTCGGGCGGCAGGCGACGTTCGGGCAGGAGCCGCCCCAGCGCTCACGTTCGATCATCGCCACGCTCGCGCCGTACTCGCGCTTGGCCTTTCCGGCCGCGTCGCGTGCGGCCGAGCCGGCGCCGATCACGATCAGGTCGAACTGCTCAGCCGACACAGGAAACCTCCTCCTCCGGTCGTTCGTGGTCGCTGCCCACCTGTCCCGATCTCCCGCGATGCGTTACAAGTCGCGGCGATGGAGATCATCGACGTCAGCGTGCCCGTTCGGCCGGGCATGGTCACCTACCCCGGCGATCCGACCGTCACGCTCGAGCGCTTCGCCTCGCTTGCGGACGGCGACGTCGCCAACATCAGCCGGCTCGACCTCGGCGTTCACACGGGGACGCACGTCGATGCGCCCCTGCACTTCATCGAGGACGGGTCTGCGGTGCACACGCTTGCGCTGGACGTGCTCGTCGGCCCGGCGCGCGTCCTCGACCTGACCGCCGCCGAGGAGCTCGGAGCCGCCGCCTTCGACGGTCTCGAGCTCGCCGAGCGCGTTCTGCTGAAGACGCGCAACTCCGAGCTCTGGGCCAGCGGCTCCTTCGCCGAGGACGCCCTCGCCCTGGACGAGGAGGGCGCCCGCCTGCTGGTGGAGGCCGGAGTCCGGCTCGTCGGGATCGACTACCTGTCGATCGGTGACGAGGCCGCTCACCGGGTGCTGCTCGGCGCCGGGGTCGTGCCGGTCGAAGGGCTCGACCTCCGGAACGTGGAGCCCGGCGACTACGAGCTGATCTGCGCGCCGCTGAAGCTGGTCGGCTCGGACGGCGCCCCTGCGCGCGTCCTGCTCAGGCGCTGACGCGGGCGTCCGCTTGACCCGAATGGGTCAGGTGGCGACGAGCGCGGGCTGCCGAGAGCGACGAAGACCACCGACACGAACGAAAGGCTCTCCTTGCGCATCACCATCTCCCTCCTTGCCGCCATCGCGGCCCTAGTCGTTGCCGGGGCGGCTTTCGCCCAGCCGGCTGCGGCCGCTCCCGCTTCCTTGCCGGGCCTGTCCAACCCCAGGGGCTTCCACGTTGGCGAGCACATCCGCTGCGTCGCTCCTCATGGCATGTTGGGCGGAACGCTCCACTGCGAGGTCACGGGCGCGAGCTATCACGGGCAGCTCCAGTCCCGCTGCACGGGCGGACTTCACTGGCACGGCTTCGACCTGACTCCCAAGCACGTCCACATCTCCTGCACGAGCGGGTCGCTCTTCCACCATGCGGACTACAGGCACGCTGCCGGCGCCCACACGCTGACCGGCCAGACCGGCCTCGGCGGGTTCATGTGCACCGCGCACGGCGACACCCTCACGTGCTCGACGCTCCACGGCGCCTTCGGGGGCGCCCACGGCTTCAGGATCAGCCCGCAGTCGTACCACCTCTTCTAGGCACGCGCCGAGGGCCGCCTCCGGGCGGCCCTCGCATGAGTCAGTCGCGGCCGGCCGCGGCCAGCTGCTGCACCGCGCCGGCGACCAGGACGCCGTCCTGGTAGACCGCTTCGATCCGATCCGCCAGCGTCGTGAAGTCGAGCGGGTCGCCCTCAACGACGACGAGGTCGGCCCGCTTGCCGGGCTCGATCGTGCCGAGCTCCTGCTCGAGGCCCATCAGCTCGGCGGCCGTGCGCGTCGTGGCGACGAGCACGTCCTCGGGGGCCATCCCACCCTCCGCCATCAGCTGCAGCTCGGCGAGGTTCTCGCCGTGGGGCGTCACGGCGCTGTCGGTGCCCATCGCCACCTTGACGCCGGCCTCGACCGCCCGCCGGAACGAGTCGCGGTGCGCCTCGATCACGTCGCGCGCCTTCTCCACCGCGACGTCGGGGACGCCTGCCCCGGCCTCCGCTGCTCGGATCACACCTGTGGGCGCGACCAGCGTCGGCACGAGGTAGGCGCCGCGCTCCAGCATCAGCTCGATCGCCTCGTCGTCGAGGTAGATCCCGTGCTCGATCGAGCGGACGCCGGCCCGGACCGCGCTCTTGATCCCCTCCGTCGCCTGCGCGTGCGACATCACGAACAGGCCCGCCGCCTGCGCCTCGGCCACGATCACCTCGATCTCCTCGACGCCGAAGCCCGGCTGGGTGGGCTTGTCACGCGGGGACACGACGCCGCCGGACGTGGCGATCTTGATCACGTCGGCTCCGGCCCTGACCAGCTCACGCACCCTGCGCCGCGCCTCGTCGGGGCCGTCCACGATCGCCCCGGGCACACCGGGATACTCAGGGAACAGCTGCGCGCGGTTGCCCGAGGGGAGCCAGCCGTCCCCGTGCCCGCCCGTCTGGCTCAGCATCACGATCGAGATCTGGATGCGCGGCCCGCGGATGGTCCCGTCCTCGAGCGCCTGCTTGATGCCCAGGTCGGCGCCGCCGGCGTCGCGCACGGTCGTGATGCCGATGCGGAGCGTGGCGTCGAGGTTGCGCGATCGCTTCGTAGAACCGGTAGGAGAACGGCGTCTGCAGCAACCGCCAGACGTCGAGGTGGGTCAGCGTCACGTGGACGTGGCAGTCGAACAGGCCGGGCAGGATCGTCCGGCCGGAGAGCGTCGACAACCTCGTCGCCGTCCAGCCCGAGCCCGACCTCGACGATCCGGCCGTCCGCAACGGCGATGTCGGCCTCGTCGATCGGGGCGCCGGTGCCGTCGAACACCCGGGCGCCCGAGAAGATCGTCCTCACGACCGCATCCCGCGCCAAGCCTACTCCGAGAGGATCAGCGGCCTGTACAGGAGCCTTTGACTCCCGCCCGAGGCTGAGGCGTAGAGCAGGCGCAGCCGGTCTACGACTCGGCCGAACTGATGTGGGCGGGGACGCGGAGCGCCACCGTTCACACAGCGTGAACCGTTGCCAACCAGCGCTCTTACGAGAGCGCGGGGCTTCGCCCCGCGCGTTTTCCGCGATGAGCGGCGTACCCAGTTTCGAGCGAAAGCGGAGCTTTGCTCGAGTCAGGCGGCAGCTTCTGCGTATCGCGCCAGCTCGCGGTCGGCGAGCTCGTAGCCGCGCGCTATCAGGGCGCGCTTCGCCTCCTCCGTCCACGGCTTCTGGGTGCGGAAGCCCGGCTCGAGGCTGACCTCGCCCACCGACGCATGCACCGTGATCCGCGGGACGAGCCGATCGTGGCGGAACGGGAAGCGCGCCGCTGCGAAGCGCTCGTCCACCGCCTGCCTGACCCGCTCGCGGCGGCTCGAGCCGCGGACGTTCCGCTCGACGAGCGCGACCACGTCGCGCCGGAGCGACTCGAGCTCGCGAATCGAGTCGTCCTTCTCGTCCGCGTAGCGTTCCTCCAGCGCGTTGTTCCGGAGGATCGAGACACGCATCAGGCGGACGATCATGTCCACGAGGTGCGCCGGCTCGCCCTGCGCGGCCCGCTCCTCCGCCCGCTTCAACTCGGAGATGAATCCGCGGACAGGCGCGACGCGGCGCACGCGCTCCAGTCGGCGGCGGAGCTCGACGAGGCCGCCCGTGCCGATTCGTGGATACCGCGGCAGGTAACGGAACCCGAGGATCAGCTCCACCTCGGGATGGTCGTACGCGTAGCTGAGCGGGAAGTTGCGGACCCAGCCGCCGTCCGTCGCGATGCGGTCGCCGACGCGGAGCGGCAGGACGAGAGCGCTGATCGCCGCCGAGGCCAGGACCGCGTCGGCGAAGACGTCGGGCGGTGTGTCCCGGGACGACCAGACGAGCTCGCGCGGGTTCGTGCCCTCGTCGTCCTCGTCATCGGTGACGTCCGTCGCGACGACGACGAGCTCGATCGGCGCGCGCGCGATGTCGCTCGCTAGTCCGACGAGCCCTCCGAGGCGTTCGTCGATCGTCTTCGGAAGGGCGTAGTCGTGGAGGCCGACGAGCGGCAGCTGCCACAGCCGGTGCGGGCGGAAGGTCTCCTCGGGCCGCAGCTCGAGCAGGAAGCTTTCGAGCTCGTCGAGACGGTCGACGGCGGCGAGGGTGCCGGCGAGCGCGCCGGCCGACGTGCCGAAGATCCAGCCGACCCGCGGCCAGTGCTCGGACTCCCGGATTCGCTGGAGGAATCCGAGCTCCATCAGGACGCCGTTCATGCCGCCGCCGGAGAGGACGATCGCCACGTCGCGTCGCTGATTCATCCCTCTCGAGGTAGCACGCACGTTGCGGCCGCGTCAACAGACTTCCGGCTGGACCTCGTTACAGTCGCCGCGTGGAGCGGGTCGCCTCAGCGGACGAGATGCGCCTGATCGACGGCTTGCGCGCCGGGAGCGAGTCCGCGTTCGCAGAGCTGGTGCGGATGTACGGCGCGTCGATGCTGCGCGTCGCGCTCTTGTACGTCCGCAGTCGCGCGGTCGCAGAGGAGGTCGTCCAGGAGACGTGGCTGGCGGTGCTGAAGGGAATCGGCCGCTTCGAGGGCCGCTCGTCGCTCAAGACCTGGCTGTTCCGGATCCTGACCAACACCGCGAAGACGCGCGCCGTGCGCGAGGGGCGGAGCGTGCCGTTCTCGGCGCTCGCAAGCGACGGCGAGGACGGCGGTTCGTCCGTCGACCCGGACCGGTTCCTGGGGCCGGACGAGCGCTTTGCCGGCCACTGGTCGGCGCCGCCGTCGAGCTGGGCGGGCGAGCCGGAGGAGCGGCTTGTCGCCGGCGAGACGCTGGAGGTCGTCAAGGCCGCAATCGAGAAGCTGCCGCCGGCCCAGGCGCTCGTGATCACGATGCGTGACGTCGAGGGGTTCAGCTCCGAAGAGGTCCGTAACGCCCTCGAGATCAGCGAGACCAATCAGCGGGTGCTGCTGCACCGGGCACGGACGAAGGTGCGGCGCGCCCTGGAGGACTACCTGTCATGAGGCTGGACCGGGAACTCACCTGCGCGCGGCTCGTCGAGCTGGTCACCGACTACCTCGAGCAGAGCCTCCCGGTCGTCGACGCCGAGCGTCTCGAGGAGCATCTCGCCTTCTGCGAAGGGTGCGGCACCTACCTGAAGCAGATGCGCGAGACGATCGCGGTCGCCGGCCGGCTGCGCGCCGACGACCTGCCGCCCGAGCTCGAGGAACGGCTTCTGGAGGCGTTCCGAGACTGGAGCGCCGCGTGATCGCCTACAAGGTGCTCGAGCCGGGCCGCCTCGCGCCGTTCACCGGCGTGGTCTATCCCGAGGACGAGTGGCTCGAGGCCGACCTGGTCGAGCCGTGTCGGTCTGGCATCCATGCGTGCCGTCCCGGCGACCTCCCCTACTGGCTCGGGCCCGAGCTCTGGGAGGTCGAGCTGGAAGACGACGTGCGGGAGCAAATGCACAAGGTGGTCGCGCGGCGTGGCCGCCTGCTGCGCCGCATCGATGAGTGGAACGTCGATCTCCTCCGGGCGTTCACGGCCTCGTGCCGCGCGCGCACGAAGCTGCGGTTCGGCTCGAACCCGGTCCTCGGCGGCTTCGTCGGGGACATCGACCGCTTCCGCTCGGGCGACCGCCACGGCCTCGCGGCGTTCGCGGCGGCGCGGGCGGCAGAGCTCGCCGGCGGGCGGACCGCTTACGAGCGGGAACGGGCGCGGCAGGCGTCCTGGCTCGCCGGCCGTCTGGGCCTCGACGTCGCTGACGGGTCAGCGGGGCGGGAGAGCTAGGGCCCCGGCGCCTGGGGCGCGCAGGCACTCGAGCCGTAGATGCCGATCCGCTGGGCGGGGAGGATCCAGCGCCAGTGGCCGGCCACCCACACCGCGTGCGCCGTGTGCGCGATCACGACGGACGCGCCCGTGACGTCGTCGAACAGCTTGATCCGGAGCGTGACCGCCTTCCCGCTCACACGGCCGGGGAGGCCGCCGATCGCGAAGCGTGCGTTCGTGACGCGGACGGTCTTGATCCACACGAGCCGGCCCGCGACCGGGGACTGGAGCTCGCAGCGGACGTACGCGTCCTTCGGCACGAGCTGCTGCTGCGCCGGGTGGAGCGTCAGCCACGCATGCTCGTAGTCGTTGCTGACGAGCTTGCGGACGACGGCCTTGATGAACGTGGCCGCCGTTGGCTTCGCCGCCGGCGCGGAGCCGGCGAAGACGCCTGCGAGCGCGACGCAGGCCGTGCCGGTCAGGATCAGGCGACGCATGCCTAGCCGCTTGCTTGAACGGCTTTGGACGTCCCGAGGGTCCGTCCGTTCCGGTCGAGCGCGCGCGCCGCGACGAACGCGCCCGTCCCACCGCACAGGGGCAGCGCCGTCTCGAAGCCGCCCTTGGCCACGGTGGCGCCGGGCTTGAGGCTGCCCGCGTCCTTCCCGCGCATCAGAGCTGCCACTGTGCGATCTCGGTCGCGATGAGCACGCTGGGGAGGACTCGCCCGCTCACGCGCAAGAGCATAAACAGATCACGGCGCGGGGAGAGTCCGCGATGTCGCGAGCACGGCGCCGTTGGGCGCTAGCGCGCGCACCGCGACTGCGCCGGCGCCGTCGGGAAGCCGGAGCGCCGTCTCGAAGCCGGTCCCCGGCTGCGGCGGCAAGTTCCGGCCGTCCACGACCGGCTGCCACGAGGCGACGTCCGTGGCCCCGTTCCAGCTCACGTATGCGGTGCGTCCCACGACCGCCAGCGCGGGCCGCCCGCCGGGCCGGCCTCGCCACGGGAGACGGTACGCCCGATACGAGTCGTCGCGGTAGCCGAAGCGCGCGTCGAGGAGGACACGCCGGCCGGTTGCGTCGTACTCGGTGAAGTACGGCCGGGCGCCCCAGCCGACGAAGTAGTGGCCGTCGGGCAGGAGCTGGAGGTTCCCCTGCGTCGCCGCGAGCAGGCGCGGGTGGTGGACGATGCTGCGGACGAGCGACGCGCGCCTGCGCGCCGCGTCCAGCCGCAGCACGACCCCGCGCGACTGCGGTCCCACCTGCGGCGCCGCCTCGTTGTCGAACAGCGTGATCGTCCCGTCCGGCCGCCGGCGCGCGTCGTGCTGCCAGGCGAACCGGGTCCCGGGCCCCATCGTGAAGTCGCTGCGCTTCCCGCCCAGCCGCCAGATGATCCGTCCGGTCCGCCGGTCGAGCTTGTAGACGGCGTGCGTGTTGCGCGCCGAGACGAGCAGGTTTCCGTCCGTGTCGACGTCCACGGAGTTGACGTGGAAGTAGTCGTATGGGAGCGACGCCTTCTTCGGCGGTGGCTCGTACGACTCCGCGAGCGCGACGTGCCCGACGCTGTGCCACTCGAAGAGGACGCGGCCGCTCGCAATGTCGACCTCCTGCACGGCGCCTTCGAACACGAGCCTGCCCGCGACGCGCACCCGGTGGAAGATCGTCATCAGCGCGCTGTCCCGCGGCGTGATCAGGAACTCGTGGATGTCGCCTACGAGCCCGTTGCCCGGGCGGACGCGTGCGACCGTGCGGTAGGAGCTGTCGACGATCGCGTAGTTGCCGTCGCCCCGCCCGTGGAACGGCCGGCCCCGCCACCACGTCAGCACCGGCCTCCCGCGGTACGTCTGGGCGCGGAAGTCCGTGACGCCGCGCGTGTTCAGCGGCCGGAACCAGACGAGCCGGCCCCGGTCGTCGATGATCATCGGGCCCGCCTGGGCGACGTTCTTCTTCGGCGCGATGAACACGTAGCCGTGGGCCGTCCCGTGGGCGGGGGTGAGGATCCGGACGGGCGGGGGCTTCAGATCCGGGCGCGAGTGGAAGTGCTGGTACGGCGGCGACGCCTCCGAGTCGCCGCAGCCGGACACCGCGAGGACGAGGCCGGCGAGCGCGAGCACGGACGGGAGGCGCATCGGCCGGAGCGTAGGCTGCGCCCGTCGTGCGCGAGGCGGAGATCAGCATCACGCTGGACGGTGGCGCGCTCGTGGGCCACCGCGGCGGTGCCGGGCCGGTCGCGCTCATGCTCCACGGCGGGCCGGCCTTCCCGGACTACATGGGCGGATGCGCGAACCTGCTCGCCGACCGCCTCGACTGCATCCGCTACACGCAACGCGGCGTCGCACCCTCGGCCGAGGTGCCGCCGTACACGATCGAGACGCACGTCGCGGACGCAGTGCGTGTCCTCGACACGCTCGGGGTCGACGAGGCGTGGCTGGTCGGTCATTCGTGGGGCGGGCACCTCGCGCTCCACGTGCTGCTCGCGCACCCCGACCGTGCGGCGGGCGTGATCTGTATCGACCCGCTGGGTGCGTACGACGTCTTCGAGCCGTTCGGACGCAATCTCCGGAGCCGGCTCACGCCGGAGGAGCAGGCACGCATCGACGAGATCGAGGCGCGACGTCGCGCGGGAGAGGCCACCTACGAGGAGCTGCTGGAGCGCGGGATGCTCATCTGGCCGGCGTTCTTCGTCGACCCGACGACGAGCGCATCGGTCGCGCCGGAGCGCGTCGGCCTGCAGTGCTCGACCGAGACCAACCGGTCGATCTCGGAGCACTACGCGGCAGGGACCCTCCCGAATGGTCTGCCCGGCGTGCCCGAGCTACCGGCCCTCTTCGTCCACGGCCGCGAATCGCCGATGCCGCTCGAGTCGTCGACCGAGACCGCGAAGCTCCTGCCGGGAGCCCGCCTGGTGCTGATCGACGGCGCCGGCCACTACCCGTGGGTCGAGTGCCCGGATGCCTTCCGGGACGCGGTCGTCGGTTTCCTCGACAGCCTGGCCTCTTAGCCGTCTCTCAGACTGGTGCAGCACAATTCGCCCTGCGATGCGAATCCTGGTCGTCGACGACGAACGCCCTGTGCGCGAGTCCCTGCGGCGTGCGCTCGAGCTCGAGGGCTACGAGATCGAGCTGGCCGAGGACGGCGGCCAGGCGCTGGACCAGCTCGAAAACGACTCGCCGCCCGATGCGATCGTCCTCGACGTGCTCATGCCCGGGATCGACGGCCTCGAGGTCTGCCGCCGCCTGCGCAACGCCGGGAACCGGCTGCCCATCCTGATGCTGACCGCCCGCGCCGACGTCGAGAACCGCGTCGCCGGGCTCGACGCCGGCGCCGACGACTACCTGACGAAGCCGTTCGCCCTGGAGGAGCTCTTGGCCCGACTGCGGGCGCTGCTGCGCCGGGTGGGGCAGGAGGAGGGCGAGGCCCTCCGCTTCGCCGACCTCGACCTCGATCCGGGGACGCGTGAGGTCCACCGCGGCGGCGAGGCGATCGAGCTCACGCGCACCGAGTTCTCCCTGCTGGAGCTCTTCATGCTCAACCCGCGCCAGGTGCTGACCCGGTCGGTCATCTTCGAGCGCGTCTGGGGCTACGACTTCGGCTTCGCCTCCAACTCGCTCGACGTCTACATCGGCTACCTCCGGCGCAAGACGGAGGTCGGCGGGCGGCCGCGCCTGATCCAGACCGTGCGCGGCGTCGGCTACGCGCTCCGCGAGCCGTGAGCTTCCGCGCGCGGCTGGCACTCGTCGCGGCGGCCGCGGTCGCGCTCGCGGTGATCATCGCCTCGGCGATCGTCTACGTCGTCGTCCGGGACGAGCTCTACAGCCCGATCGACAAGCAGCTCCGCGGAACCGCGAACAGCATGGTCCGGGACCGGGAGGAGGGGCAGGTCTCCCGCCAGTTCTTCTTCCCGCAGCCGGAGCTCGGCGGCGCGGGCGGCTATCCGCAGATCGTGAAGCCGAGCGGATTGCCGGTGCTGCCGCCCGCCCCGGGCGCGAACGTCTACCTCCCCGTCGACGACCAGGTGCGCCGCGTCGCGCGCGGGGAGGGCGACGACTTCTACTTCGATGCGCACGTCGCCGGCACGCACGTCCGGATCCTGACCTTCGAGTACCGGCCGGGCGTCGCCGTCGAGATCGCGCGGTCGCTCACGGAGGTCGACGACGCGCTCGGCCGGATCCGCTGGCTCCTGGTCGCGATCGCGGCGATCGGCAGCGCAGTTGCGGCGGGGCTCGGCCTGATCGTCGCGCAGACGGCGCTCGGGCCCGTGCGTCGACTGACCGCCGCAGCCGAGCGCGTCACCGAGACGGGTGACCTCTCCGAGCGGATCGAGACGGGAAGCAGGGACGAGCTGGGCCGGCTCGCGACGAGCTTCAACACGATGCTCGCGGCGCTCGAGGACTCGACGCGCGCGCAGCGGCAGCTCGTCGCCGACGCGTCCCACGAGCTGCGCACGCCGCTGACGAGCCTCCGGACGAACGTCGAGGTGCTGGCCGGGGGCCGCGAGCTGCCGCCGGGGGATCGCGACCGGCTCATGCACGACGTGATCGAGCAGACCGGCGAGATGACGAACCTGATCGCCGAGCTGATCGAGCTCGCGCGCGGCGAGCAGCAGGCGAGCGAGCCCGAGGACGTGCGGCTCGACCTCGTCGCCGCGCAGGCCGTGGAGCGAGTCCGGCGCGACCGGCCGGGGGTGAGCTTCGCGACCGACCTGGACGAGTCGGTCGTCCACGGCGTGCCGGCGAACATCGAGCGGGCCGTCGTCAATCTCCTCGACAACGCCGCCAAGTGGAGCCCGCCCGGCGGGGATGTCGACGTTCGGGTCGCGAACGGCACCGTCAGCGTCCGGGATCGCGGGCCGGGCATCGACGACGAGGACCTCCCGTTCGTGTTCGACCGCTTCTACCGCGCCGCGTCGGCCCGCGGGCTGCCCGGCTCCGGCCTCGGCCTGGCGATCGTGCGCCAGGTCGCGGAGGCGCACGGGGGCGCCGTTACCGCCGAGCACGCCGAGGGCGGCGGGACGCGCATGACGATGCGCCTGAACGGCTCGCCGCTTTCTTAGCCCTCTCTTAACCCACGCTGCTTCCATGAACGTAGACCACGAAGGAGTGAAACCGTGAACAAGAAGACGATCGTCCTCGGAGTCGCAGGCGCGCTCGCCGTCGCGGGCGGCGGTGCCGGTTACGCCGCGACCAGGGACTCCGGCAACGCGGGCCAGGCGGTCATCAATGACGCCGCGCAGCAGCTCGGCGTCAGCCCGACCGCCCTGACGGACGCGCTCAAGAACGCGCTCAAGCACCGGATCGACGCCGCGGTGGCGGCCGGGAAGGTGACGAAGGCCCAGGGAGACGCGCTGAAGGCGCGGATCGACGCGGGCGGCGCGCCGCTCGTGTTCGGCGGCGGCCTCGGCCACGGGCCGGGGGCGTTCGGGCACTTCAGGCAGGTCGACGCGGCCGCGTCGTACCTCGGCCTCACCGAGGCCCAGCTGCGCCAGCAGGTCATGAGCGGGAAGACCCTCGCCCAGATCGCGAAGGCGAAGGGCAAGAGCGTCGGCGGGCTCGTCGACGCCATGACCGCGTCCGCGAAGAAGCACCTGGATGCCGCGGTGACGGCCGGCAAGCTCACACGGGCGCAGGCCGACCAGTTCCTGAAGACCATCGAGCAGCAGGTCACGAACCTCGTCAACGGGAAAGCGCCCTCGTTCGGACCCTTCGGCTTCGCGCCCCACCTGAAGAGCAGGCCCTTCGGCGGCAGCGGTTTCGGGCGGTTCGGTGGGTCCGAGCAGCGCCACCGGTTCGGAGCGCCGGTCTTCTGACGCTTACGAACGCTTTACACGCATCTAAGACGACTCTTAGCCGCGTACTAGATTCTGCAGCGATGACGCGCCGACGAACCGAGGGTCGCTCGTTCCTCCGTCTGCGGCGGTCTAGCCGCGGAGCGATTCTCGTGCTCGCAGTCGTCGTCGCTCTGCCCCTGTCGGCGGCGGCTGCGAGCGCGGCGCCTCCCCCCGCGGCGTCGTTCAAGGACACCGTTCTCAGCAGTGCCAACGTCCGCTTCCTCAGCGTGGACGCGGCCTTCTGGGGCGGGAAGATCACGGCGTCCACGGGCGAGACGGTGGACGTCGAGTTCTCCGACAGCTACCCACAGGACCCGGCGATGGCGCAGCACTGGGCCGACCTGCTCGCCTCGTTTCTGCACGGCCCCGAGGTCGGGACCGTGACGCTGTACCTCGCGCCGTTCGACGAGGTGCGGAGGTTCTGCGGCCAGGGCGCGCTCGCCTGCTACAGCGACCGGGCGCAGCAAATCGTCGGGTCCGCCGACCGCGTCGACCCGGACATCAGTCCCGAGTCGGTCGTGATGCACGAGTTCGGGCACCACGTCGCGGCGTCGAGCGACAACGAGCCGTGGGAAGCCATCGACTACGGCCCGAAGCGGTGGTCGTCCTACGAGCAGGTCTGCGCGAAGACGCGCGGCGGGCAGCTGTTCCCGGGCGACGAGAGCTCCAACTACCGACTCAATCCGGGTGAGGCGTGGGCCGAGACGTACCGCGTCCTCAACGAGCGCCGCCTCGGCTATGCCGAGAGCGGCTGGGACATCGTCTCCAACCTGCTCTACCCGGACGCCACGGCCCTGTCGCTCGCCGCCCAGGACGTCACGAGCCCGTGGAAGGGGAACACCGCCACGTCGTCCACCTTTAGGCTCAGCACCCGCGCCAAGACACGGCGGGTGGCGTTCGTGACACCGCTCGACGGCAACCTGCAGGTCACCCTGCGCGGCGCGCGCAACTCCCGCGCGGCCTTCGACCTCTACGGCTCGGACGGCACCCGCCTCCTCCATTCGGTCGTGTCAGGCACGGCGACCAAGTCGCTCCGGACGACCATCTGCGGGTCGCGCACCTACGCCGCCAAGGTGGCGCTGCAGCGCGGCGCCGGCGCCTTCCGGCTCACCGTCTCGAAGCCTTAGCCTAACGCAATGAAGCACGGGCCGCTGGGCCGCGTGGTCATCCCGTTAGCAGCTCTTAGCTCAGGGAAGCCGCGGCGAGCACGGCCCGCGCGGCTCGGGCGGCGACGACCTCCTCGCGGGCGCGGATCACCAGCACGCGGACGGCCGAGTCGTCGGCTGCGACGTCGCAGTCCGGCTCCGCGGCGTCGTTCCGCTCCGGCGAGAGCTCGACGCCGAGGAACTTCAGCCGCCGACAGACCCGCTCGCGGGTTCCGGACGAGTTCTCCCCGATCCCTGCCGTGAACACGAGCGCGTCGAGGCCGCCGGCGGAGGCGGCCATCGCGGCGACGGCGCCCGCGACGCGGTGAGCGAAGACGTCGAGCGCGAGCACTGCGCCCTCGTCGCCGTTCGTCGCGCGCTGCTCGAGCTCGAGCATCGTCCCGGAGCCGCCGGCGATTCCCTTGAGCCCCGACTCGAAGTTGAGCTGCTGCTCCAGGCTCTCGCGGGTCTCCTTCCGGGAGGCCAGCACGTAGAGGAGCGCTCCCGGGTCGATCGAGCCGGAGCGCGTCGTCATCGGGACGCCCTCGAGCGGCGAGAAGCCCATCGTCGTGTCCACCGAGCTCCCGTCGCGCACGGCCGTGACGGACGAGCCGCCGCCGAGGTGGCAGACGACGAGCCGGAGCCCGGCGGCTGTCCTGCCGAGCAGCTGGGGCGCTCGCTCCGCCGACCAGGCCACCGAGAGCCCGTGGAAGCCGTAGCGGCGGATGCCCCACTCGTCCCGCCAGCGCGCGGGCACGGCGTAGATCGCCGCCTCGGCCGGGATGGTCGCGTGGAAGGCCGTGTCGAAGACCGCGATGTGGGTCACGTCCGGGAGCGCCCGTTCCGCCGTGGCGATCCCCGAGAGCGCCGGGGCGTTGTGCAGCGGCGCGAGGCTCTGGAGCGCGAAGATCTCCTCCCGCACGGCCTCGTCGATGACGGCGGGCTCCTTGAACTGGGCGCCCCCGTGGACGACGCGGTGTGCGACCGCGTCCACGGCCTGCGGATCGAGGTCCTCGAACGCGGCGACCGGCGTGGACGTCTCGTCCTCGGCGACGAGGTTGAGCTTGAGGCTGGTCGAGCCGGCGTTGACGACGAGGATCGAGCTCACGGCCGTGCGCCATCATGACGCGGCAGGGCGCGCCGAATGAGTAGTTCCCCGTAGGGAGGTTCGGTGGCGCTCCCGATGCCGCCGGCGGCACTGGGGAAGAGAGTCGCAACACCATGCGCCGGAACCTCGCCTTGCGTGCGGGAGCCTGGAGTGCCGGCCACTGGAAGCGCGCCGCCTTCGGCTGGCTCCTCTTCGCCGTCACGGCGATGGTGCTCGGTTCGGCGGTGGGCGCGAAGCGGATGGCCGACGTCGACTCCGCCTCGGGCGAGGCCGCCACGGCGGAGCGGATCCTCGCGTCCGCCGGGTTCGCGCGGCCGGCGACCGAGTCCGTCCTCGTTCAGAGCCGCCGGGGCTCCTACGCGCGCAGCGATCCGAGCTTCATGTCCGCGATCGCGCAGGTTGTCCAGATGCTCTCGCTCCAGAAGGACGTCACCAACGTCCGGAACCCGCTCGAGCAGCCGGCGAACCAGATCTCGGACGACGGCCGGTCGGCGCTCGTTCAGTTCGACATCAAGGGCAAGCAGGACGACGCCAAGGGCAAGGTCGAGCCGATCTTGGACACGGTCGCCGGCCTCCAGCGCGCGAACCCCGGCTACCGGATCGAGGAGTTCGGCTACGCGAGCGCGAATCACGTGCTCCAGAAGGCGCTCGGGGAGGACTTCGCGCGCGCCGAGCAACTCTCCATCCCGGTCACCCTCGTGATCCTGCTGCTCGCGTTCGGCGCGCTCGTCGCCGCGTCGATTCCCGTGATCCTCGCCTTCTCGGCGGTGCTCGCCTCGATCGGCGTCAGCGCCTTCCTCAGTCACCTCGTGCCGGCCGCGGACGCGACGCAGTCGATCATCCTCCTCGTCGGCATGGCCGTCGGGGTGGACTACTCGCTCTTCTACCTCCGGCGCGAGCGCGAGGAACGGGCGCGGGGCCGCGAGCCGCACCGTGCGCTGATCCGCGCGGCCGGCACCTCGGGCCAGGCGGTGCTCGTCTCCGGGACGACCGTCCTGATCGCGATGGCGGGGATGCTCTTCGCCTCGAACCACATCTTCACGTCGGTGGCCGTCGGGACGATGACGGTGGTCCTCGTGGCGATGGTCGGGTCGCTGACCGTGCTGCCGGCGCTCCTGCACAAGCTCGGGGACCGCGTCGAACGCGGACGGATCCCGTTCGTCCAGCGGCGGAGGTATACCGCCGGCAACTCCCGGTTCTGGGCGGCGATCCTGCGGCCGGTCTTGCGGTGGCCCGCCGCCGCCGCCACGCTCAGCGCGTCCCTCCTCCTCGCGTGCGCACTTCCCGTCGTCGGCATGCACACGAAGCTGCCGAGCTTCACGGACCTGCCGCACAGCCTCGCGATCGTACGGACATACGACCGAGTCCAGCACGCCTTCCCCGGCGCCGAGACGCCCGTCGTCGTCGTGGTCCAGGGGACGAACGTGACGGCGCCCGCCTACCGCCGCGCCTACGAGGAGTTCAAGCAGAGGGCGCTGGAGACCCGGCAGCTGTTCCAGCCCTTCCAGGTCACAGTCAACGCGGACCGGACGGTCGCTCGCATCGAGTTCGCAATCGCCGGTGACGGCGACGATGGGACGTCGGTCCGGGCGCTGGCGGCGCTGAGGCAGGACGTGATCCCGCCAATCGCCGACAGGCTCCCCTCGGCGCGCGTCGCCGTCACCGGGCAGACGGCGGGGACGCACGACTTCAACGAGACGATGAAGCAGCGGGCCCCGCTCGTGATCGGGTTCGTGCTCGGGCTCGCGTTCCTGCTCCTGCTCGTCTCGTTCCGGTCGATCGTCGTCCCGATCAAGGCGATCGTCCTGAACCTGCTCTCGGTCGGGGCCGCTTACGGGATCCTGATCCTCGTCTTCCAGCACGGGCACCTGGAGGGCCTGCTCGGCTTCAGGTCGAACGGCGCGATCGCGTCCTGGCTGCCGCTGTTCCTGTTCGTGATCCTCTTCGGCCTCTCGATGGACTACCACGTCTTCATCCTCAGCCGGATCAAGGAGCTGGTCGACCACGGCGTGCCGACCGCGAAGGCGGTCGAGCGCGGGATCCTGACCACGGCGGGAACGGTCACCAGTGCCGCGTTCGTGATGGTCGCCGTTTTCGCAATCTTCGCGAGCCTGCGCGAGATCGACATCAAGCAGATGGGGTTCGGGCTCGCGGTGGCGATCCTGATCGACGCGACGATCGTGCGGGCGGTGCTGCTGCCGGCGACGATGAAGCTGCTCGGCGAGTGGAACTGGTACCTGCCAAGCTGGCTCCAGTGGCTGCCCGGCGGAAACGGGCGCGAGCGCGGCGAGCAGCAGCGACCGCCCGTCATCGCACGCGTCTGACGTACCGGACCTGCTGCGCTTTCATCCCAAACTTAGGTTGGCGTGCTTACGTATAGGTCCAGAACCACGTCCTTGAGGGAAGGAGCACCCACGTGACGGAGGAGCGCAGCAACGGCGCGGCTTTCGCGCCTGCCGAGGTCAAGGAGCGTCTCGAGCAGGCGCTGTTCGAGATCAGACGTGTGATCGCGGGCCAGGACGCCATGCTCGAGCGTGTCGTCGTCTGCCTGCTCGCGCAGGGCCATCTCCTGATCGAGGGAGTGCCCGGCCTCGCGAAGACGCTGACGATCAAGACGACGGCAGACGTCCTCGGCGGGACGTTCGCGCGCGTCCAGTTCACACCGGACCTCGTCCCCTCCGACCTAGTCGGCACCCGCGTCTACCGTCCCGCGGAGGGCGTCTTCGACACGGAGCTCGGCCCCGTCTTCTGCAACTTCCTGCTCGCTGACGAGATCAACCGCGCGCCGGCGAAGGTGCAGTCCGCCCTCCTCGAGGTGATGCAGGAGCACCAGGTCACGATCGGACACACGACGTACCCGGTGCCCGACCCCTTCCTCGTGATGGCGACGCAGAACCCGATCGAATCCGAGGGCACCTATCCGTTGCCCGAGGCGCAGGTCGACCGCTTCATGCTCAAGGTCCTGATCGGCTATCCCGAGCACGACGAGGAGCTGACGATCGTCCAGCGCCAGCTCGTCCCGCATCCCGAGCTCCGTCAGGCCCTGTCGCTCGAGGACCTGCAGGCGCTCCAGAAGTCGGTGTTCGGCGTCTACGTCGACCCGGCGCTCGTGTCGTATGCCGTCGCGGTCGCGACGGCCACGCGCGAGCCGGAGGCGCACGGGCTGCCGCACCTCAAGGACTACATCGCCTTCGGCGCCAGCCCGCGCGGGCCGATCAGCCTCGTGCAGGCCGGGCGCGCGCTCGCGCTCATCCGGGGGCGGGACTACGTGCTCGCGGACGACCTGGTCGCGCTGGCCAAGGATGCCCTCCGCCATCGGCTCGTCCTCACGTATCAGGCCCTGGCTGAGGAGAAGCAGCCCGACGCCCTGCTCGACGACGTCCTGGCGGCCGTGCCCGTCCCGCAGGTCGACCTCGCTCCGATCGCCGCGGCTTGAGCTCCGCGCCGATCCTCGAGGCTGAGCGCTCCCCGGCTCGCCCGGGGCCGGGGGCGGTACCGCTCGCCTTCCTGCGCGCGCTCGAGCTGAGCATCGGCCGCCGGATGGAAGGCCTCCTCTCCGGCGACTACCGCTCCGTCCTACTCGGCGAGGGGACGGAGCTTGCGCAGGTGCGGCCGTACGTTCCCGGGGACGACGTCCGCAGGATCGACTGGAACGTGACCGCGCGCACGAGCGTCCCGCACGTGCGCGTGCAGCTCGCGGAGCGCGTGCTCGTCACCTGGCTCGTGCTCGACACCTCGGCCTCGATGCAGTTCGGGACCGCCGAGCGGCGGAAGGCCGACGTCGCCGAGGGTGTGGCGATCGCCGTCGGTCACGTCGCCACGCGCCGCGGCAACCGGCTCGGCCTCGTCACCTTCGGGGACTCCAGGCCGCGCGCCCTGCCGCCGCGCCAGGGACGCGTGGCGCTGCTCGGTTTGCTCGCGAGCCTGCGGGAGGAGCCCGACCCGACGCGGGTCGGCTCGACGGCCCTCGGCGAGGCATTGACCCGCACGGCCGGTCTGGCGCGGCAGCGCTCCGCGGTCGTCGTCGTGAGCGACTTCCGCAGCCCGGACGAGTGGAGGCGCCCCCTGCTCGAGCTCGCAGCCCGGCACGACGTCGTCGCGGTCGAGGTCCGCGACCCGCGCGAGCAGGAGCTCCCGAACGCAGGCGCGCTCTGGCTCGTCGACCCGGAGACCGGTCGCCAGCTCCGCGTCGACACGCGGAGCAAGAAGCTGCGCGAGCGCTTCGCCGCCGCAGCCGCGGAGGAGCGCGCCGAGGTCTCGCGCATGCTCACGCGTGCGGGCGTCCGCCACGTCGTCGTGGCCACGTCCGGCGACTGGCTGCGCTCGCTCGCGGGCTTCCTCAGGCGGGGACGCCGGTGAGCTTCGCCTGGCCGCTGGCGCTGCTGGCGCTGCTCCTCGTGCCGGTGCTCGTCGCCGGCTACGTGTACCGCGAGAAGCGCCGCGAGGAGGCCGCCCGCCGCTTCGGGAACCCGGCGCTGCTGCCGAACCTCGTCGCCTCGTCGCCGGGCTGGCGCCGCCACCTGCCGCTCGCGCTCCTGCTCCTGGGCCTCACCGCGATGCTCGTCGGGATCGCCAGGCCGCACGCGAACGTGAGCGTGAAGCGTCAGGACGCGACCGTGATTCTCGCGCTCGACACCTCGCTCTCGATGAAGGCCGACGACGTCAGGCCGACGCGCCTCGCGGCCGCTCGTGCGGCGGCGTCCGCGTTCCTCGACAAGGTGCCGGACAAGTACCGCGTCGGCATCGTCGGCTTCACGGGACGCGCGTACGTTGCCGTGCCTCCGACCCACGACCGCGATCTGGCGCGGCAGGCGCTGCGCTCGCTGCGCTCGGGCGAGGGAACCGCGCTCGGCGACGCGGTCGCGCTCGGCCTCCGGCTCTCGGCCCAGCAGCGCGCGGCCGACGGGACGCGACCCCCAACCTCGATGCTCGTGATCTCGGACGGCGCGCAGATGAGCGGCCGCACCTCGCCCCAGGCCGCCGCGCAGCGCGCCCGCTCGCAGCACGTCCCGGTCTCCACCTTCGTCCTGGGGACGCCGGACGGCGTCGTCGAGGTGCCGCTCGCCAACGGCTACACCGCTCAGCTCCGCGTCCCGCCGCGGCCCGACACCCTCCAGCAGCTCGCGCGCACGACCGGCGGCCAGTTCTACGCCGTGCGCGACGACGTGCGGCTCCGGCAGATCTACGAGCATCTCGGCACGCGGCTCGGCAGCCGGAGCGAGTCGCGCGAGATCTCCAACTACTTCGCGGGCGGCTCGGCCGCCCTGCTGATTTTCGGCGGCGCGCTGTCGGCCCTCTGGTTCAGGCGGGTGCCGTGAAGCGGCTCGTGCTCGCGCTCCTCGCCGGCTCGGCCGTGGTTCTCGCCGTCGGCAGCGCCCCCGCCCGCGCCACGAACGAGTGCCGCGGCCTGCTGATCTGCGTCCGCGTGGCCGGGCCGTGGGTGGTCGTGCCGCGTGGCGCCACGGCACCGCGACCGCAGGTCCAGTACCAGCTCTCCTGCCCGCGCGGCTTCATCGTCGGCGGGCTCGACGCGGAGCTGACCAGCCGCGGCGTCGACATCTCGTTCCAGGGGAAGCTCGGCAGCCCCGTCGGCCCCGGCGTGACGACGTCGCGCGCCGCGTTCTTCAGCGCCTCGAACGCAGGCCCCGGCTCGTCGCCCGCGGCGTTCCGGCCCCATCTCGGGTGCCTGCCCGCGTCCGGTGGCGGCGCCGGTCCGGTTCCCTACAGGCCCTCGGCCGTCGTGCCGCCCGGCGAGCCGACCGTCCGACGCGTCCGCAACGTGCGGCTCCACCCCGGCACCGTGCGCGTCCGCCAGCGCTGCGGGAACGGCGAGCTGCTCGTCGCCGGCTGGCACGCCGTCGCCTTCTACACCTCGCGGACGCCGGACGCCTCGCTCCTCTCGGCGGTCTCCACGCGGCAGAGCATTCGCGGCGGGCAGGTGTCGGTCGTAGCTAACGTGGGCGGCGCCGTCCAGGGCGTACGTGCGGAGGTTCAGGTGGGCGCAGTCTGCGCAGGAGGTCGATGAGCCGATGAGCTTCCAGCAACCGCTCTACCTGCTCGCGCTGCTCCTGATCCCGCTGGCCATAGGCCTGTACGTCCTCTCCGAGCGCCGGCAGATGCGCTATGCGATCAGCTTCACCAACATGGACGTGCTGGCGCGCGTCGTCGGTGGGCGCTCGTGGCGCCGGTACATCCCGCCGGTCCTGTTCCTGCTGGCGCTGACCGCGCTCTGCGTGGGCCTCGCCAGGCCGACGCACAAGACGCTGGTGGCGCAGGACCGGGCGACAGTGATCCTCGTCGTGGACGTCTCGCGCTCGATGGAGTCGACCGACGTGAAGCCGACGCGCCTGAGGGCGGCCGAGGCGGCGATCCGGACGTTCCTCGACCGCGTCCCCAAGCGGCTGCGCGTCGGGCTGGTCGCGTTCGCCGGAGATCCCCAGGTTGCGACCCCGCCGACGGTCGACCGGACCACGGTGCGCGAGGCGCTCAACTCACTGCAGTGGTTCCCGCGGTACGGAGGCACCGCCATCGGCGACGCGCTCGCGGCGGCGGTCGAGCTCGGACGGCAAGCCGCGAGCCGCAGCGGCGGCGACCTCGCCGCCGTGACGACGGTAGGCCCCACGCACGGGCTCGTCTCGATCCTGATGCTCTCCGACGGAGCCCAGACGCGCGGCGACCTCGAGCCGCTCGAGGGCGCGCAGCGCGCGAAGGCGGCCGGGATCCCGGTCTACACCGTCGCGCTCGGGACGCCGAACGGGCGGCTCAGGTCCGACCGCGCTTTCGGCGGCGGCGGCTTCGGCAACCCGGGCGGCGGCGGCTTCGGCGGTGGGGGCTTCGGCGGCGGCTTCGGCCGGTCGGTGCCGGTGCCGCCCGACCCGCAGACGCTGCGGGCGATCGCGGACACGACCGGCGGGAAGTTCTTCGCGGCCCGCTCGGCCGAGTCCGCCCACGCCGCCTACTCGCAGCTGGGCAGCAGCCTCGGCCGCAAGCCCGGGCGGACGGAGATCACCTACCTCTTCCTGGCGATCGCGGCGGGGCTGCTCGTCGCGGCGGGTGTCCTCTCCGTGGTCTGGTCGCCGCGCGTTCCCTGACGCCGCACGCCTCGAACGAGGCAGCCACACTACGTTGAGAACGTGAACGACCGGGAGCTCGAGCGGAGGGCCGAGCTGGCGGCGCTGCTCCTCGACGCGGCGCGCCAGCTGGGGGAGAGCGTGGAGCCGGAGCGCGTGTACGAGCGGTTCCACGAGCTCCTCGGCGACCTCGTGCCGCACGACGGAATCGTCGTCTCGTCCTACGACGAGCGCGACGGCCTGATCCGGTGCGAGTACGCCTGGGTCGAGGGGAACGTCGTCGATGCGGCCTCGCTGCCGGCGCTGCCGCTCAACCGCGAGGGCGGCGGGATGCAGAGCCGCGTGATCCTGAGCGGCGAGCCCGAGCTGTTCAACGACGTCGCCGAACGCGTCCGGAACGTCTCGGGCGAGTACTACAACGTCGACCGCGAGGGGACGGTCGAGCGGATCCCGGAGTCCGGCCCCTCCGGCACGGCCGCGGCGATGATGCTGCCGGTCAAGCACGAGGGCCGCGTCGTCGGCGTCGTGCAGCTGATGACGGACAGCGGCGAGTACTCCTCCGAGCACCTGGAGCTCTGCGAGGGCCTGGTCGCGCAGATGGCGGCGGCGGTCCGGAACGCCCGCCTGCAGAAGGAGCGCCGCCGGCTCGAGGCCGCGGAGGCCGCCGCGCGGGCGGTCGCGGCCGAGCGGGAGCAGGCCGCGCAGGTGCTGGAGGCGGTCGGCGACGGGATCTTCCTCCTGGACGGCGACGGCGTCGTGCGGCTCTGGAATCGAGCGGCAGAGCTGGCGACGGGCGCGTCGTCGAAGCAGGTGCTCGGGCGGGAGCTGGCCGAGGTCGTCGGCGAGTGGCCGGGCCTCGCGGCGCGCATCCCGGTCGCAGAGGGCGCGCACGTGCCGCACGCGGTCACGCTGCCCGTCGAGATCGGCGGCCGGGACCTCTGGCTCTCGTTCGTGGCCGTCCGCAGCGCCGACGGCGTCGTCTACGCCTTCCGCGACCTCACGCACGAGCGCCGCCTCGAGGAGGAGAAGAACGACTTCGTCGCGACGATCTCGCACGAGCTGCGCACGCCGATGGCGGCCGTCTACGGCGCTGCGGAGACCCTCCTGCGGCGGGAGGCCGACCTTTCGCCGGAGCAGAGGCGGCAGCTCGTCGAGATGATCGCCGCGCAGGCGACGCGGCTGAGTCAGATCACGGAGGAGGTGCTCCTGACGAACAAGCTCGACCGCGGCGAGCTTCGGGTCGAGCGGATGCGGGTCGACGTCGCGGAGGTCGTCCGGCGCTCGGTCGAGGCGATGGGGTCGCAGCTCGACGAGCCGGTCGTGGTCGACGTGGACGTCCCTCCCGAGCTCGCGGCCGCGTCGGGGGACGCCGACCGGATCGAGCAGGTGATGGTCAACCTGCTCGACAACGCGATCAAGTACGGGGAGAGCCCCGTGCGCGTGCGTGTGGACGGCGCCGACGGCATCGTCCGGATCTCCGTCGCCGACTCGGGACCGGGGATCAGCGCCGGCGACCAGGAGCGGATCTTCGAGAAGTTCTACCGCGCGGACCCGCAGCACGCACGGATGCCGAGCGGCAGCGGCCTTGGCCTCTACATCTCCCGCGAGCTCGTCCGGCGGATGGGCGGCCGGCTCGCCGTCAGCTCGGAGCCCGGCGCGGGCGCGACGTTCGTCGTCGAGCTGCCCCGTGCGTGACGCCACGGCGCGGCGGGGGAAGCCGGACGACGGAGGTATCGTCGGAGCTGTGAACACGGCTCCCGCGGGCGCGCACGACCACGTCGGTCACCAGCACGGCGGGACAGGTCACGCGCACGGGGTCAGTGCCGACGCCGACCGGCGGCGGATTGCGACCGTGCTGGTGCTGCTGGTCGCCTTCATGGCCGCCGAGGTCGTGGTCGGCATCCTCGTCTCCTCGCTGGCCCTGGTCGCAGATTCGGCTCACATGCTCACGGACGCGGGTGCGCTTGCGCTCGCGCTCGTCGCGATCCACCTCGCCGCGCGGCCGGCGCAGGGTCGCTACACGTTCGGCCTGAAGCGGGCCGAGATCCTCTCCGCGCAGGTGAACGGCCTCACGCTGCTGGTCCTCGGCGGCCTGATCGTCTTCGCGGGGATCCGCCGGCTGATCGACCCGCCGACGCCGGGCGGCGTCGCGATCGTGGTCGTCGCGTGCGTCGGCATCGGGGTGAACCTCGCCGCGACGTGGCAGCTCTCGAAGGCAAACCGGGAGTCGCTGAACGTGGAGGGGGCGTTCCTCCACATCCTCACCGACCTCTTCGCGTTCATCGGCACCGCGTTCGCCGGGATCCTGATCATCACGACCGGCTTCGTCCGCGCGGACGGGATCGCGGCGCTGTGCGTCGCCGCGAGCATGCTCTGGGGGGCCTTCCGGCTGCTCCGCGAGTCGGGCGGCGTCTTCATGGAGGCGGCGCCGCGCGGCGTCGACGTCGCGGCCGTCGGCGACGCGATGGCCGGCCACGCCGGCGTGAGGAACGTCCACGACCTGCACGTCTGGGAGATCACCTCCGGCATGCCCTCGCTGTCCGCGCACGTCATCGTCGGGCGCGAGAGCGACTGCCACCGGATCCGCCGCGAGCTCGAGCACGTCCTCGACGAGCGGTTCGGCATCGAGCACACGACGCTCCAGGTCGAGCACGAGAGCGTCGAGGGCGAGCTGATCCAGATCGGCGAGCGGTCGCCGCACCCGCCCCATGCGTGAGCTGCGTCGATCGGCGGCGGCGGCCGCGGTGCTGCTGGTGCCGCTCGCGCTGATGGTGGGAACGGCGGCCGCGGACGGCGATCCGGCGAGCGACGTCCTCTACACGGCGAACGTCTTCCTCCCCTACGACCCGCCGCCGGCAGCGGCCGCCACCGCGCTCAAGAGCGCGATCGAGGCCGCGTACGTGAAGCGCTACCGGGTCAAGGTCGCCGTGATCGCCTCGCAGACCGATCTCGGCGCGGTGCCGTCACTCTTTGGGAAGCCGACGCAGTACGCGAAGTTCCTCGGCACCGAGCTGGAGACGTTCTACGTCGGCCCGCTGCTGATCGTGATGCCCCAGGGCTTCGGCATCTAC
The DNA here is from genome assembly GCA_963817105.1 of uncultured Actinomycetes bacterium. Lineage (GTDB taxonomy): Bacteria > Actinomycetota > Thermoleophilia > Gaiellales > Gaiellaceae > 3-1-20CM-4-69-9. The sequence goes on along the minus strand of CAWFNA010000008.1, from coordinate 91,898 downwards.
GACGGCGGCCGGTCGGTGGCGGCGGAGACGCGCGTGCTCGACGGCGTGAAGATCAAGGGCGGGGACACGGAGGGCTTGACGCACGCCGCGACCGAGGCGGTCACGCGCCTCCTGCGCGCGAAGGCGCTCCGCTCGAAGGACATCAAGGCCCCCTTCGCGTACGCGTTCCCGGCGACCGTCCATCGCGGCAAGGTGGCGCTCCTCAGATTTGGCGTGAGCGACGACAGCGCCTGGAGCAAGACAGTGGCGAGAGTGAGCGCAGGCTCGCGGACGGTCACGACCCTGCACACGCGGCTCGTCCGCGTCCTCCCGAACAAGCCCGTCGTCCTCCGCTGGAAGGTGCCGATGAGCCTGCCGGGCAAGGGCGTCCGCGTGTGCGTCTCCGCCTCAGACGCCGCGGGCAACCGCAGCGCGAAGAACTGCGGCGCAGTCGCGGTCTCCTAGAACGAGCCTGGGTATCCTCCTTGCGATGGTCCGACGCGCTCGGGTCGGCGTTGCCTCTGCTGCGGCGGTCCTCGCTCTCACCACGTCCGGCCGGGCGGAAGGCCCCGTCCCGACGCCGATCGGCGTGGGGCCGCGGTTCCACCCGACGCCGACCTCGGCCGCCGTCGCGCGCGCGGAGCAGGCGGGCCGCTTCGGCTGCGGTGCGCGCGTGCGGCGGCTCGTGCGCGCGCACGTCGAGCTGTTCGCCCGTAGGCGCGTCGTGATCGTCCCGGCCGGGATCGGGATCGCGCCACCGCTCGCCGTCGAGGACGGGAGGGTGGTGCGCGGTCGCTGCTCGTATCCCGTCCGGACGGTCGAGCCGACCGGCGTGATCGAGCTCGACGGTGCGCTGCGCCCGACGCTCGGCGAGCTCTTCACGGTCTGGGGCCGGCGGCTCGAGCCGGGGCGGCTGCTCAGCTTCCGGGGCCTGGTGCGCGCCTACGTCGCGGGCGAGCGCTGGCGAGGCGACCCGCGCCGGATCCCGCTGCGGCGGCACGCGCAGATCGTGCTCGAAGTCGGCGGCTACATCCCGCCGCACCGGTCGTACCTGTTCGGGCCGGGCCGGTGAAGCGCGCCGCCGCAGTCGCGCCGGTCGTCCTCGCCGCGATCGTTCTGGCGGGCTGCGGCTCGTCCTCCTCTCAGACGATCTCGATCGGCGCAGCGCGCACGTACCACCTCTCGAACTTCGGCCTCCAGGACGTCCCGGCCGGACGTCCGGCTCGGCTGTCGTTCCAGATCGACCAGCCCTCCGGCGGGCCTATCACCCGGTTCAAGCGGGGGGCCGGGCCGCACACGGGCGTCCACCTGATCATCGTGCGCGACGACCTTGGCGCGATCGTGCACCGACATCCGCCGGTCGGGAACGACGGCGTGCTCACCGACGACATCACGTTCCCGAGCGGGGGCCGGTACCGCATGGTCGTCGACGTGTACCCGGCGCAGGGCCCGCCGAACTTCCAGCTGTTCAGGTGGCTCACGGTCAACGGCCGGAAGCCGGCCCCCGTCCCGTTCGCCACGGGCCGGGTCGTCACCGCAGACGGGAACCGGTTCGTGCTCCACCCGCACCCGCCGCTGCACGCGATCCAGGCCGCGTTCCTGACGTTCACGGTCACCGACGCCAGCGGTCGGCCGGCTCGCTTCACGCCGTACTACGGCGCGCTCGCCCACGCGATCTTCTTCCGCCGGGGGACGCTGGACTACTTCCATTCGCACGTGTGTGCCACAGGCGCGACGGCCTGCACGTCGCTGGTCGGCGCCACGCGCGTCGCTGGGACGTCGTCGGCGCCCGGCGTCCTTCGGGTCGGGGTGCTGCTGCCGGTCGCGGGCACGTGGCGGCTCTTCATCCAGTGCAAGATCAACGGCGAGATCGTGACGGCGCCCTTTACCCTGTTGGTGCGATGAGCCTCAGGCGTCTCTCCGTGTGGACGGGTGCTGCCGTGCTCGTCGTCCTCCTCGCCCGCACGATCGGGTATGCGGCGTCGCCCAGCCCGATGGCCCACCTCTACGGGCAGAAGCTCGGCGGACCGAGCGCGCCGATGGTGGCCCTGGTCGCGCTCTCGCTCGGGTCGGCGGCGGCGATCGCCGTCTGCTGGCTCGCGACGATCGGCGTGCGCGAGCGCCGGTTGCTCGAGCGCCGGGTGCTCGCCGAGCCGCTGCCGCGCCTGAGCGTGGTGCGGATCCTCGCGGCGGCACTGGCGCTCTGGCTCGTCTGCTCCGTGGCGGCCGGCCTTGCTGGAGGCCACGCTCCACTGGCGCGCCGGCCTCGGCTGGCACGGCCTGCACTGCCTCCTCGGGCCGGTCCATCGCGACCTGATCCCGATCGTCGGGGCGCTCTCCCTCGTCGCGGCCGCCGCAGTCGCGGCCGGCGACCACGTGCTGGCGTGGCTGCGGCGGCGGTTCGCGCTCGCCGGCAGCACCCGGGCGCGACTCGTCCTCGCCCCGGTCCTCCCGGCTCCATCCGAGTCACAGGCGCCGCGCGAGCCCTTCCGCGCGGCGCGGGCAGGCGCGCGGGCGCCGCCCGCGGCCGGCTGACCGGCACCTACTCGACTCGAAAGGAGATCCATCACGATGAAGCTGTCGCGCGCAGCCGTCCTGCTGGCTGCGCTTCTCACCGCGCTGGCCGTGTGCGCGTCCGCCTGGGCGCACGCGGAGGTCAGCCCATCCGTCGTGCAGGCGAAGACGTCGAACCTCTTCACGCTCGCCGTGCCCACGGAGAAGGAGAACGCACAGACGACCAAGGTCGAGCTCACGCCGCCGCAGGGGTTCGCGATCGACTCGTTCGTGCCGTCGCCCGGCTGGAAGCGTGACGTCCAGTCGACCGGCTCCGGCGAGGAGACCGTCGATCCAGAAGGTGACGTGGTCAGGTGGGCAGCGTTCCGCTCGAGGAGGACGCGGCGTTCCAGTTCCTCGCCAGCACCGACGCGAGCAAGACCTACGAGTTCAAGGTGCGCCAGACGTACTCGGACGGCTCGGTCGTCGACTGGTCCGGCCCGGAGTCGTCGGACACGCCGGCCCCCGTCGTCGAGGCGAAGTCCTCGCTCGGCGGCGGAACGTCCTGGGTGGCCATCCTGGCGCTCGCGCTCGGGGGCGCCGCGCTGATCGTCGCGATCGTGGCCCTCGTCAGCGGCTCTGGGAGACGATCTCTGACGTGACCGCCCGCGGGCGCAGCGCGATCCTCGTCCTCGCGACCGCGGCGGCGCTCGCGCTGCCCGCGGTCGCCTGGGGTCACGCTGCGCTCGTCCGGGAGTCGCCCTCCGCGAGCGGGACGGTCAACACGCCGCCGCGGCGCGTCCTGCTCACGTTCTCGGAGGCGGTCGAGCCCCGGTTCGCCATCATCTCCGTCACCGACGCGGCCGGGCGCCAGCAGACGACGGACAGCCCGAGCCGCTCGGAGACGGATCCGAAGACGCTGGTCGTCCCGCTGAAGAAGCTGCCCGAGGGGTGGTACCTCGTCTTCTGGCGCGCGATCTCCGCGGACGGGCATCCGGTCCAGAGCGCGTTCACGTTCGCCGTCGGGCCGAACCCGGGGCCGCAGCCGCAGTTCGTCGTGCCGAAGATCTCGGAGACCGCGGCGACTCCGCGTCTGGTGGCCGCGCGCACGGTCGTCTTCCTGCTGGTGATGGCCGCGGTCGGGCTCTTCCTGCTCCGGATCGCGATCGCGCGGCCGGTGGTACGCCGTGTCCGCGAGGCGCGGCTCCGCGCGGTCACGGTCGCGTTCGCGATCGCGGCCGCGCTCGGGCTGGTCGCCATCCCGGTCTACGTGGACATGGCGACCGCCCAGTTCGCCCTCCGCTCGTCCTTCGACGTCGGGGCGATCGTGCCGCTGATGCGGTCCTCCGCCTTCGGACGCGCCTACCTCGACCTCGAGGTCGTGTTCGCGCTGTTCGCCCTCGCGGCCGGGCTGGCGATCTGGCTCGACCGCCCCGAGCGCGAGCGGCGATCCGTCGTCGAGCTCCTGTCCGTGGGCGGCGGCCTCCTGGGGGCCGGCGCGGCGCTGCTCGTCCCCGGCGTGGCCGGCCATGCCGGCCAGACGTCGCCGCGCGGCCTCGCCGTCGCGCTCGACTGGCTCCACCTCGCCGCCGGCTCCGTCTGGATCGGAGGGCTGATCGGCCTGGTCGTGCTCTGGTGGAGCTTCCCGGCCGCGCAGCGGGTGGCCGGGTCTCGCCGTCTGCGTGCCCCGTTTCTCCAACGTCGCCTTCGTTTCGGTGCTCGCGCTGATCGGCTCCGGGACCGGCGCGGCGATCCTGCACCTCCCGACGTTCGCCACGCTGTGGACGACCTCGTACGGGCAGACCCTGCTCGTCAAGATCGCCCTCCTCGCCCTCGCGATGCTGCTCGCGTCCGTCAACCTGCTGCGGACGAAACCCCGCCTTGCGGCCTCGCGCACCCGCCCCGAGCTCGGCGCCGGGGCGGCGCAGCTTCTGCTGCCGCTGCTGGGCGGCGAGGTGGTGCTCGTGGCCGGCGCGATCGCGGCCGCCGCCGTGCTCACCAGCCTGGCGCCGCCCGCCAACGCGCTCGCGACCGTTGGGAAGGCGAGCGCTCATGTCGGTCCTGGGCCCGTGAGGGAGGTGGTCGAGAAGAACGGCTACCGGCTCGCGTTCAGCTTCCGGCCGAATCGCGCAGCCGCCCCCAACTCGTTCAGTGTCCGGATCACCCAGGGTGGGGAGCCGGTCACCGGCGCCGAGGTGACGATGACGTTCGCCATGCTTGACATGGAGATGGGCGACCAGTCCTACACGTTGCGCGAGACATCGCCGGGCGTCTACTCGCACGCGGCGTCGGCGCTGGTGATGGTCGGGCACTGGGGCCTCTCCTTCGAGATTGCGCCCAAGGGGGCGGAGCCGTTCACCGTCGTCCTCGTCGACAAGGCAAACGGATGAGCGGGCGGACGTCCAACGTCAAGCTCCTCCTCGCCGCGGCGCTGGTGGCGCTCGGCGCGGGCGTGGCGGCGGTCGTCGTCGCCATGCTGCTCCTCGTGCACACGCTGTGACGCTGCGGGTCGCCGTTGCCCTGGCGCTCGTCTGCCTGACCGTCCCCGCCGCCGCCCGCGCCGACGCCGATCCGGCGAGCGACTTCCTGATCTCGCGCAGCATCTTCATCCCGTACGGGGCCAACGCGGACACCGACAGCGTGAAGCGGCTCGACGAGGCCGTGCAGGAGGCGGCGGCCCGCGGCTTCAAGATCAGGGTGGCGCTCATCGCCCAGCCGTCCGACCTCGGCGGGATCTTCCAGCTCTTCCGCAAGCCCCAGCGCTATGCGCAGTTCCTCGGGCAGGAGCTCGTCTACGTCTATCCGGGACGGCTGCTCGTCGCGATGCCCAACGGCTTCGGCTTCGCCCACGGCGGGGCGAGGGACCGGCGGCTCGAGCGAGCGCTCGTGGGGCTGAAGGCGCCGGGGTCGGATCCCGACGACCTCGCAGACGGAGCCGCCACGGCCGTGCGCAGGCTGGCGGCTAGCGCGGGGCATCCGCTGCCGCCGCCGAGCTCGAGCGGCGACTCCCAGACCCGCGATCGCGTCACGATCGTCGTGGCGGGGGTGATCCTGCTCGTCCTGATCGGCGGGTTCCTGTTCCTCCGGCGCCTCAGGCGTCAGCGCGGCGCGCACGCGTGACGCCGGCATGGCCCCGTGCTGCGGTCACGGCAGTCCTGGCCGCGGTCGCGCTCGCGGCGCCCGGCGCTGCCTCGGCGCACTCGTCGGCGCCGACGGTCGCTCTTGACGTTCGGCTGCGAGTGGATCCGATCCGGGGAGTCACCCCGACCGTCATCGACGGGAACCGCCGGCTCAGGCTCACCGTCGCCCCGGGCGTGGGGCTCGTCGTCCGCGGGCTGCTCGGGGAGCCGGTCCTGCGCTTCGGCGACGACGGCGTCTGGGTGAACCTGGGCTCGCCGACGGCCTCGGCCGACCGGATCACCTCCCGGCGCGGCTCGGGCTGGCTTCGCCTGACGCGCAGCCACTCCTTCACCTGGCACGACCACCGCCTCGCGGCACCTCCGGGCCGGCCCGCCGGGACGACTGCTCCCTTCGCGCTGCCGGTCTTCGTCGACGGGCAGACGCGCACGATCTCCGGCGTGTTCACGTACGTGCACCGGCCGGCCTGGTGGGCGTGGCTCGCGGCCCTCGCGGCGGCGCTCGTCGGCGTGCTCGTCCTCGCGCGCCGGCTCGCGGGACACCGCTCCCGCCTCGCCTGGGTGCTCGCGCTCGCCGCCGCCGCCGGAGCGCTCGTCGCGAACCTCGGGTTTGCGACGGCAGGCTCGGCCGGCACGTTCTCGGAGTGGGCGCAGGTCGCGTGCGCTGCCGTCCTCGTCGTGCTCGCCTGCGTCTTCGCCCGGGGCGCGCCGACCTGGACGGCCAGCCTGATCGGCGCTGCCGCGACCGTCCTCTGCCTGCGGGACGTCGTCGTCTACTTCCACGGCGTCGTCATCTCGTCGTTGCCGACGGCGATCGTGCGGCTCGCGGTCGCGACGGCGATCGTGGGCGGCCTCGCGGCCGCGGGGATCAGCTTCGCCGTGGACGACGCCCAGCCGCAGCCGGAGCCCGCCTAGTCGCTGCGGATGATGCGTGACCAGCCGAGCGTGCGGTCCTTCTCGCCGACGGCACGCACGACGAGCCAGGACTTCCGCGGCGCCGGCACGGACATCTCGAAGCTGCGCTTCGGGACCGCTCGGAACGGGCGCAGCTCGGAGCGGTCGGATCCGGCGAGGAACTGCCAGCCAACGACCTCGGTCGCGCCGTTCCAGCTGACGTAGAGACGCCGATCGTGAAGCGCCACCGCGGGCCGCGTGATCGGCCGGGCCCTCCAGCCGAAGCGGAACGCGCGGTAGGTGTCGGAGTTGCGCCCGAAGCGGAGGTCCAGGAGCACGCGGCCCTGCGCGTCGAACTCGGTCACGTACGGCTCGTGGCCCCAGCCGACGAGCATGTGCCCCTTCGGCAGCAGCTGGGCATTGCCCTGGTTGATCGCGAGCCGCCCGGGCCGGTGGACGATGTAGCGGGCGAGTGTTGCGCGCTTCCGTCGCTGGTCGAGCCGGACGAAGATGACGCGCGACTGGCGGTGAACGCGCGGCGCCGCGCCGTTGTCGAAGAGGCTGATGGTGCCGTCGGGCCGGGGTCGCGCGTCGTGCTGCCAGGCGAAGCGGACGCCGCGGCCGAGAGCGAAGTCGCTGCGCTTCCCGCCGAGCCGCCAGATCACCCTCCCGGTCCTGCGGTCGAGCTTGTAGACCGCGTGCGTGTTGCGCGCAGAGACGAGCAGGTTGCCGTCGGTGTCGACCGCGATCGAGTTGACGTGGAAGAAGTCGTACGGGATTTCGTCGCGGCGCGGCCACTTCGAGTAGGACTCGGCGAACGCGATGTGCTGGGTGGCGCGCCAGTCGAGCAGGACGCGGCCGGTACGGAGGTCGAGCTCCTGCACGCCGCCGTCGGCGATGCGCCGGTCGCCGCGGGCGATATTGCGGAACGTCGTCATCAGCGCCGTGCCGTGCTGCGTGAGCAGGATCTCGTGCGGGTCGGCGATCGCGCCTCCGAGCGGGCGGATGACCCTCAGCGTCCGATACGAGCTGTCCGCGACCACGTACGCCGCCGAGCCGTGCGTCGCGCCGGCCGGGCGGGCACGCCACCACGTGAGCACCGGCCGGCCCTGGTAGCGCTGGACGCGGAAATCGCTGACGCCGCGTGTGTCCAGCGGGTGGAACCAGACGAGGTGCCCCTCGTCGTCGAAGATCATCGGCCCCGCCTGCGGCGCGTGCTTCTTCGGCGCGATGAAGATGTACCCGGGCGTCGTGCCCGCCGCGCGCCGGATCACCTGCACGACCGGCGGCTGCAGGTCGGGACGTGACCAGAAGTGCTGGAAGCCCGGTGCAGCAGCGGGAGCCGACGGCCCGGCCAGGACGCCCGCCGCGGCCAGGATCACGAGGAGCAGAGGTCGTCGAGCGTCAGCCACCTGGGCGATTCTGCCCGACGACGTCGGCGCGTGAACCGGTTTTCTCCGCTAGCGGAACAGCTGGTACGGCACGCTCGAGAGGATGACGCGCGGCTCGAACAGGAGCAGCCGCTTCACGTAGAGCGCCCGCTGGTTGTGGAGGAGCCGCCGCCAGCCGCGGACGACGAGCTCGGGCATGACGATCGAGACGGCCACCTCCGGGTCGGCGGTGAGGCCGCGCACGTAGGCCAGCAGCGGGTCGCCGAGGTCCCGGTACGGCGCCTCGTGGATCTCGAGCGGCGTCGAGACCTGGAACCGCCGCCACTGCTCCTCGATCGCGAGTCGCTCCTCCGGGTCGAAGGCGAAGAAGATCGCGCGCGTGTCGGCGATGCCGAGCGTCCGGGCGTAGTTGAGCGCCCGCAGCGACGCGGCGTGGACGCCCGAGACGAGCACGCGCACGACGGCGCGCTCGGGGCGCTGCTGCTCCTCCCCGGCGACGGCCGGGACACCCGCGATTACCACGCCCGGCTCGCTGAGCAGCCGCAGCTTGAGCGCGAGCGTCGTCCGCCGGTGAAGCTGCTCGAGCAGGGACTTCTTCCGGAAGTACTCCGGCAGGATCACGGTGACGAAGTCGGCCTCGCCGCGCGGCAGCGTCCAGACGTACTCGAGCGCGGCGTCGGCGCGCCCCTCCTCGGGGCTGAGCACCTCCAGCCATGGGCGCCCGCCCACGCGGTCGAACCAGCGCGGCCGGATCCCCGGGTCCGTCGCCGGTCCCGGAACGTGGATCGGCCGGAAGCCGTCGCCGGCGATCGTGCGCGCGTACCAGACCGCCTCGTCCGTCGCGGGATCGAGGCTCTCCGCGAAGAGGACGACCGTGTTCGTGGGGCGCGTCGCCGCAGCCACTGCCGACGCGCCGGCCGCGAGCCGCCTCGCCGTCTTGCGGTAGTGCCGCCGCACGCCGTAGAAGAGCAGGACGAGCGTCGGGATCGCGACGATCACGAGCCAGGCGCCTTCCGCGAACTTCGTGACGATCACGACCACCGCCACGAGCCCCGTCGTCACCGCGCCGACCCCGTTCAGGAGCATGCTCCGTCGCCAGCCGGGGAGTCGCCGGCGGCGCCAGTAGCGCACCATCCCAGCCTGCGACAGCGTGAAGGCGGTGAACACGCCGATCACGTAGAGGTGGATCAGCGAGTCCACGTTCGCGGCGTAGATCCAGATCAGCATCGACGCGGCGCCGGCGAGGACGATGATCCCGTTCGAGAAGACGAGCCGATCGCCGAGGTTCGTGAACTGGCGCGGGATGAAGGCGTCCCGGGCGAGCAGCGCCGACAGGCGCGGGAACCCCTGGTACGACGTGTTCGCCGCCAGCACGAGCACGGCGAACGTGAATCCCTGGACGACGTAGAACATCCAGCCGGCCGTCGACCCCGCCGGGAACGAGCCGCGCGCGATCTGGGACAGGACCGAGGCGGTCTCGCTCGGGCGTGCGCCCATCCGCACGGCGAGGTACGAGACGCCGAGGAAGAGCGTGATCGCGATCGCGCCCATGATCGTCAGCGTCCGGGCAGCGTTCCTCGACTGCGGGCGGCGGAAGGCGTTGACGCCGTTCGCGATCGCCTCGACGCCGGTGAGCGCGCTCGAGCCCGACGCGAACGCGCGCAGGATCAGGAAGATGCCGATCGCTCCGGTGCCGGCGGCCACCGGGTGCGGGACGACGGCGTGCGGCGTGTGTCCCGACGCGACTTTCCAGAGGCCGACGACGATCGCGGCGTAGAGCGAGAGGATGAAACCGTAGGTCGGCAGCGCGAAGAGCAGGCCCGCCTCACGGACGCCGCGGAGGTTCGCGACCGTGATCAACACGACGAACGCGAGCGAGAGCCCGACCTTGTGCGGCTCGAGCGACGGCACGACCGAGGTGATCGCGAAGACCCCGGCCGCGACCGAGACGGCGACGGTGAGGATGTAGTCGACGAGCAGGGAAGCAGCCGCGACCAGCGACGGCAGCGTTCCGAGATTGTCCTTCGCGACGACGTACGCGCCGCCGCTCGTCTCGTACGCACGGACGGTCTGCCGATACGACAGGACGACGATCCCGAGCATGCACGCGATCCCGATCGAGATCGGGAGGACGACGTAGCGGGCCGTGAGCGTCGCCGAGACCAGGACGACGAGCGCTGCCTCGGTTGCGTACGCGACCGACGACAACGGGTCCGACGCGAAGATCGGGAGCGCGATCCACTTCGGGAGGAGCGTGTCCTCCATCTCCCCGGTCGCGCGCGGCCTCCCGAGCAGGAGGCGCTTGACGCCGGTGTCAGGAGGCTGGAGCTGCGGCGCCGCGCTCACGCGGCGGCGTCGCCGTCCGCGCCGACGACGTCGCCGGTGGCGATCAGCACACGGCAGGGCGCGTGCCGGAGGATCCGGTCGACGTCCGCCGGGAACGCGGCCGTGAAGCCCTGCCGCGACCGGATCGGCGCCCCGACGACGATCAGGTCGGCGTGCTCCGCTGCCGCGAGCGCGTCGACGTCGGCGCCGAAGTTGCGGGTGCGGACGATGCGCGTGCCCACCGCGACGCCGTAGCTCTCTGCGCACGCGCGGACGCGGGCGAGCCAGTCCTTGAGGCCGGCCTCCTCGTCGTCGAAACGGGCGTCGAGCGGCAGTTCCGCCTCAACCCGCAGCGGCGCGAGGAGAAGAACGTGCGCGCCGCGGTCGGCCGCGAGCTTGCACGCGAGCACGACCGCCTGCTCGGACTCGTCGTGGCCGAGGAGTGGCACGATGATCGTGCGGTGCGGTGCGAACGTGCGGTGCGCCAGGTGGTGCGCACGACGCCTCCTCCGGGCGAGCTGATCGACGACGACCATGCTTCGACGGTAGGCGAGCGCGGCTCAGGGCCGCCTCAAGGTTCAGCGGCGGCGGCTCAAGATTCCCTCAGGACGGCGCCCGCAGGCGGTAGCCGGCGCCGGGCTCGGTGACGATGTAGCGGGGCCTGGCGGGGTCGGCCTCGAGCTTTCGGCGCAGCTGCGAGACGTAGACGTGGAGATAGTGCGACTCGCGCTCGTACGCGTGGCCCCAGACCTCGCGCAGGATCGCGCGATGGGTCAGGAGCTTGCCCTCGTTCTGCGCCAGGTACCGCAGCAGCTCGAACTCGTTCGGGGTCAGCGCGACGTTGCGGCCGTCGACGGTGACGCTCCGCTTCTCGAGGTCGATCGTGAGGTCGCCGACCTCGAGCACCGGCTCGGACGACGGCGCAGCGCGGCGGAGCGCCGCCCGCAGCCGCGCGAGCAGCTCGTCCATCCCGAACGGCTTGGTCACGTAGTCGTCGGCGCCGGCGTCGAGGGCGTCGACCTTCTCCTGCTCGTCGCCGACCGCGGAGAGGACGAGGATCGGCGCCGAGCTCCACCGCCGCAGCTCCCGGCAGACGTCGGTGCCGCGCCCGTCCGGGAGCACGAGGTCGAGGATCACGGCCTCCGGATTGCCGACCGCGGCCGCCGACAGGGCTTCCTTGGCGGTCGCGGCCGTCGTCACGTCGTAGCCTGCCCCGCGCAGGTTCGTCTGGAGCGCGCGCAGGATCTGCGGCTCGTCGTCGACGATCAGGACCCGGGCCTCCATCAGCGCCGCAGCGGCGCCGGCACGTCGGCGGCGGGGACGGCGAGCGTGAAGACCGCCCCTTCTCCAGGCGCCGGCCCTGCCCAGACGCGGCCGCCGTTCGCCTGCGCGAAGCCGTTCGCGATCGCGAGGCCGAGGCCGCTCCCCGACGTCGAGCCTCGTCCCTGCTCGAACGGCTCGAAGATGCGCTCCAGCTCCTCGGCCGGCACGCCCGGGCCGTGGTCGCGCACGTGGATCCGGAGCTCGCCGTCCTCCGCGCGCACGGCGATCTCGACCGGTGTCGCGGACGACGTGAACTTGAGCGCGTTCTCGATCAGGTTCACGAGCACGCGCTCGATCTGGGCGCCGTCGACGACCGCCGCGACCGGCTCCGCCGGCAGGTCGACCGTGACACGGTCGGCCGCGGCGCCGATCGTCTCGAGGGCGCGGCCGACGAGGTCGTCCCCGGTCCACAGCTCGGGCCGCGGCAGGGCGGCTCCGGCCTCGAGGCGCGAGAGGTCGATCAGGTTCGTCACGAGCCGCTCGAGCCTCGCGGCTTCGCCGGTGATCGTCTGCAGCAGCTCGGCACGGTCCTCGTCGTCGAGGCGCAGGTCGTCGCGGTGGAGGCCCTCCCCGGCCGCGCGGATTGCCGTCAGCGGCGAGCGCAGGTCGTGGCTGACGGCCCGGAGCACTGCGGTCTTGATCGCGTCGCTGCGCCTGAGCGTCTCGGCCTCGAGCGCGGCCCGGGAGAGCCGCTCACGGTCGAGCGCCACGGCCAGCAGCGAGGCGAGTGCGGGGAGGATGCGTGCCGCGACCGCGGCCGGCGGCGACTGCCCGGCCGAGTGGAAGAGTCGGCCGACGTAGCGGTTCCCGACCTGGAGGTCGGCCGCCGCCTCGCCCTGCTCCGGCCGGCGGACCGACTCGACCTCGATCCGCGCCGCCGGCAGCCCGAGCACCTCGGCGGCTGCGGCCGCGACCTCCCGCAGCCGGTCCTGGACGTGCTCGGCCTCGAGCAGGATCCCGGCGACGTCCGCGAGGAAGGTCGCCTCCCGTTCCTGCTGCACCGCCTCGGCGGCGCGGCGGCGCGAGCGCGTCGCCAGCTCGCTGACGACGACGGCCGTGACGAGGAAGACGCCGAGGGCGATCCAGTTGCCCGAGTCCCGCAGCGCCAGCGTGTGCACCGGCGGCAGGAAGAAGAAGTTGTACGCGGCCATGCTCGCGATCGACACGGCGACCGCGTAGACGAGGCCGAACAGGACGGCGGCGGCCAGAACCGCCGGCAGGTAGAGGACGCCGAGGCTGAGCACCGGCGCGTGGTCGCGCAGCAGGAAGACGGCGAGCGTGGCGGCCCCGACCGCAGCGACGCTGAAGCAGATCCCGTAGATCGAACGCGTCGAGACGGTCATGCCTCCACAGAGCATAGGGCGGTTGAAAAGCCGTGGGCCGCGAGCGACACTCGCCGAAAGCGTGCGTCCGGAACTGCGGCCGGCGCCCGTCCGACTGGAGGGTTGCTTTGGCGCAAGAAACCGGGAACGGGACAGCCTCGACCGAGCGGAAGGAGCTCCGGCTCGCGATCGTCTGCTACGGCGGCGTCTCCCTCTGCGTCTACATGCACGGGACGACGAAGGAGATCCACCGCCTCGTCAAGGCCTCGCGGCTGCTCGCGGCGGGGGACGATGCTGCCAACGGGGGAGATGCCTCGCCCAGCGAGGGCGTCTACCACGACCTGCTCGAGCAGGAGACCGGGCCCGACGGCGTCCGCACCGAGGTCGTCGTCGACGTGATCGCAGGGACCTCGGCGGGCGGGATCAACGGGATCTTTCTCGGGAAGGCGCTGGCGCACAACCTGTCGCAGGACCTGCTCCGCGAGCTCTGGTTCGACAAGGGCGACATCAAGAAGCTGCTGCGCTGGCCCGCGTGGATACCGATCTGGGCGAAGGCGCCGTTCCTGCTCGCACGCGGGATCTGGAAGGCGCCGCTCCGGGGCAAGGACATGAGCGTCTGGCTCCACGACGCGCTGCGCGGGATGGACGAGTCCGGCCAGTCGCCGCCCGAGCTGAATTCGCTGATGCCGGACGGCCACCCGCTCCAGCTGTTCGTGACGATGACGGACTTCTACGGCTACGACCGGCAGGTCCCGATCACGAGCCCGCCAATCGCACACGACCGGCGGCACCGCCACGTCTTCGAGTTCAAGCACGACGACGGGACGGACTCGTTCGGCTCCGAGGACAACGTCGCGCTCGCCTTTGCCGCGCGCACGACGTCGTGCTTCCCCGGCGCGTTCCCGCCCGTCAGCATCTCGACCTTCGAGAACTACCTGCCGGGCGTCAAGGACGACCCCGCCCTCGCGGAGTACTTCCGGCTCTACACGCTCTCGGGCGGGGACGCGAGGCTGACGTACTTCGTCGACGGCGGCGTCCTCGACAACAGGCCGTTCGGGCATGTGCTCACGGCGATTCGCAGGAAGCCGGCCGAGGTGCAGGTCGACCGGCGGCTGCTCTACCTCGAGCCGGATCCGGGCGGCGCCGCCCCCGCGGCGCCGGGACGCGAGCCGAAGACGATCGAAGCGGTGCTCGGCGCCGTCTCGGGCATCCCCCGGCGCGAGCCGATCCTCGACGACCTCCTCGGCGTCGCCGACCTCAACGAGCAGGTGCGGCGGGTCCAGGACATCGTCACGCTCAGCTTCGAACGCGTCGCGGAGAAGACCAACGCGATCCTGGAGCAGGCGCTGGCCGCGGGCGCGCCGCCGGACGCCGCCACGGTCCGCCGCTGGCAGACGGAGCTCAACGAGCAGGCGCGCAAGGACGCCGGCACTGCGTACACCACGTACGTCCGTTCGAAGATCAGCGATGCGGTCGATCGGGTCGCGAAGACCGCGTGTGACATCTGCGATTTTCCGGACGACTCGAACCACGCCTATCTCGTCCGCGGCGTCTGCCGCTGCTGGGCGGAGCAGGCGGGCCTGTTCGAGCACGCCCCGGAGCCGACGGAAGCGCAAGTCCAGTTCCTGCGGGCGTTCGATCTCGACTACGGCATCCGCCGGCTCCAGTTCGCCCTCGCCGGCGTCAACGGGTGGTACGCGCATCTGGGCAAGTCCGGAATCCCGGCGCGAGCCGAGCTCGACGCCGTCAAGGCACGCCTGTGGCAGGCGGTGGGCGACCTGCGGGAGGTGATGTCGGGCAGCCGGTTCACGCCGGGGCTGTCCGAGGGCATCTCCGCCTGCTTCCCGCAGGAGGAGGTCGGAAAGTTCCTCGGCAGGCCCGAGCAGTACCTCGAGGAGCGGCAGGAGAAGTTCAACCAGGTCCAGGCCGACCTGCGCGCGTTCTATGAGGCCGAGTCGAAGCGGTTCAGCGCGGAGCTCTTCGCCGACATGGAGCGGCTCACCGACTCGTGGGACTGGGACACGCGCAAGCTGCTCCTCGCGCGCTTCCTCGGCTTCCCCTTCTGGGACATCCTGCTGTTCCCGATCCAGAGCATCTCGGGAGCCGGCGAGCGCGACGCCGTGGAGGTGATCCGGATGAGCCCGAGGGACACGGACCTGTTGGAGGTGCGTGGCAGGAAAGAGAAGCTCGACGGGATCGGCCTCGGGCACTTCCGCGCGTTCTTCAAGCGCCAGTACCGCGAGAACGACTACCTCTGGGGCAGGCTGGACGCGGCCGAGCGGATGATCGGGCTCGTGCTCGGCAAGGAGCACGCGCGGTACCGGACATGGTGCGCCAAGGCGTTCCTCGCGATCCTCGAGGAGGAGGGGGACGCGCTCTCGCTCGTCAAGCCGCTCGTCGGCGACCTGCACGGTCAGGCCGAGCAGCTGCTGCAGGCCGCGCCGGCGCCGGCGGAGGTCACTCAGGCGTAGCGAGCGCCTCGCGGATGGGCTCGGGCAGCGGCGACGGCCGGCCGGCCGCGTCGACGTGGACCGCGGTGTGGCGGCCGCGGATGCAGACCAGGCCGTCGCGCCGGATCTCCCAGGCGTAGGTCACCGACGTCCTGCCGACGCGCTCGGGCGTGAGCTCCACCTCGATCTCGTCCTCGAAGCGGAGGACGTCGAGGTACTCCGCCTCGACCGCCCGGCGCGGCAGGTCGCTCCACTCGTCCAGCAGCCCGAGCTCTCGGGCAAGCCCGGTCTCGGCCGCCTCGGCCCAGCGGAACGCGGCGGTGAAGTGGATCCGCCCGCCCGCGTCGGTGTCCACCCACGCGACGCGCGTGCGCACGACGTGTGTCGGCCGGGTCACGGCGCGAGGCTAGCGCTTACGGCAGCTGGTCAGCCGGCCTTGTAGGCGGCGCAGATCACGAGGTTGCTGGTCCCGAGGGACGTCGAGGCGAACGTGCCGGCGACGGTCTTCGCTCCAGCAGTGGACTCGATCCGGTAGTCGGTCGTGGCCCACTGGTAGTAGTTGACGTCGCCGAAGTCGTGCAGCTCGAGGCTCGGCGCGGTCGGCGTGCTCGTCGTGTTGGCGTCGATGCTGCTCCACGCGAGGACGAGGTCGCTCGGGTTCGTCGTCGTCACGTTGCACGACCAGGCGGCGACGGCGCCCTGGTTGAAGCTGCCGGTGCCGTCGAGCGGGCTCGTCGTCGCGATGCCGTTGAAGGAGCCCGCCGCCATCAGGCCGTGCCCGACGACCCCGGAGAAGGTGGCGGTGAGGACCGTGTTCGTCGGCAGGCCGGCCGGCGCGGGCGCCGAGGCGATTCCGGCGTGCGTGTCGTCGTTCGTCGACTTGGCCTGGTTGTCGATCGTGAAGGTCAGGCCACCGCCCGTGACCGACGTCAGCGTCCGTGCCGGGTCGTTCCAGTTCACGAAGACGTAGACGCGCGACCCCGCGGCCGCGGCAGCAGCCGTGTTCATGGTGATGGTGTTCGTGCCGACGTTGTCGAACTTCGTCCCGAGGTTCTTGTCCAGCGCGATCGCGCCGGGCGCGGCGCCGGTGCCGGACAGCGGCAGCGACTGCGGACTGCCGGGGGCGTCGTCCGCGACCGTGACGGTGGCGGAGCGGCTCCCCGTCGCGCTCGGCGAGAATGTCGTCGAGATCGTGCAGGTCGCGTTGGCGGCGAGCAGCGACGGGACGAGCGGGCAGGTGTTCGTCTGGGCGAAGTCGCCGGCATTCGTGCCGCCGAGCAGGATCGAGCTGATCGCGAGAGGCGCGGTACCGCTGTTGCGGACCGTCACCGTCTGCGCCGCGCTCGTCGTCCCGACCACCTGCGACGCGAAGGAGACGCTCGTCGGCGTCAGGGTCACCGCCGGCTGCGTGCCCGTGCCGGTCAGCGAGACCGAGTGCGGGCTGCCGGCCGCGTTGTCGGTCACCGTGACCGAGGCGGTGCGGCTCCCCGTCGCCGAGGGCGTGAAGGTGACCGAGATCGTGCAGGACGCGCCGGCCGCGAGCGAGGCGGGGCACGTGTTCGTCTGCGCGTAGTCGGAGGCATTCGTGCCCGTGACGGCGATGCTCGTGATTGCAAGCGCGGCGTTGCCGCTGTTCGTCAGCGTCGCCTGCTGGGCCGCGCTCGCCGTCCCGACGCGCTGGTTCCCGAAGCCGAGCGTCGAGGTGAGCGTGACCGCGGGTGCAGGCTGCGTGCCCGTCCCGCTCAGCGCGACCGAGTGCGGGCTCCCGGCGGCGTCGTCGGCGATCGAGACGGACGCCGTCCTGCTCCCGGTCGCGGTCGGGCCGAACGTGACGGAGATGGTGCAGGTCGCGTTGACGGCGAGCGTGACCGGCGCCACGGGACAGTCGTTTGTCTGGGCGAAGTCGCCCGCGTTCGCGCCGCCGAGGCCGATGCTCGAGATCGTGAGCGGGGCCGTGCCCGAGTTGCGCAGCGTCGCGCTCTGCGCGGCGCTCGTCGTCCCGATGAGCTGCGAGCCGTAGCCGAGGCTCGTCGGCGTGAGCGTCACGGCCGGCGCCTGGCCGGCACCGGTCAGCGCGACGGTCTGCGGGCTTCCGCCGGCGTCGTCGGTGACGGAGACGCCGGCGCTGCGGCTGCCCGCCGCGCCCGGCGTGAACGTGACGGAGATCGTGCAGTTGGCGCCGGCCGCAAGCGTCGACGGGGCGACCGGGCATGTGTTCGTCTGCGCGAAGTCACCCGCGTTCGTGCCGGTCAGGGCGATGCCCGAGATCGTCAGCGGCGCGTTGCCGGTGTTCGTCAGCGTCGAGCTCTGGGCGGCGCTCGTCGTCCCGACCGCGCGCGTGCCGAAGTCGAGGCTCGTGGGGTTGAGCCCGACGCTCGGCGCGGCGGCCGCGCCCGTGCCGCTCAGCCCGAGGCTGTGCGGGCTGCCGGACGCGTCGTCGGTGATCGAGACGGAGGCGGTGCGCGCGCCCGTGGCGCCGGGCGTGAACGTGACGGAGATCGTGCAGGTGGCGTTGACCCCGAGCGTCGCCGGGCTGAGCGGGCAGTCGCTCACCTGCGCGAAGTCGGCGGCGTTCGTCCCGGTCATGACGATGCTGCTGATCACCATAGGCGCCGTCCCGGAGTTGCGCAGCGTCGAGGTCTGCGCCGGGCTCGTCGTCCCGGTCGTCTGTGCCACGAAGGACAGGCTCGGTGGCGTCAGGGTCGCCGTGGGAGCGGTGCCGGTGCCGGTCAGGGCGGCCGTCTGCGGGCTGCCGGCAGCGTTGTCCGTGATCGAGACTGAGGCCGACCGCGCGCCCGTCGCCCCCGGCGTGAACGTGACGGAGACCGTGCAGGTCGCGTTGACGGCGAGCGTCGCCGGGCTGACCGGGCAGTTGTTGGTCTGCGCGAAGTCGCCCGCGTTCGCCCCGGTGACGGCGATGCTCGTGATCGAGAGGGCCGAGCTGCCCGAGCTCCGCACCGTGATCGTCTGGGCTGCGCTCGGGGTGCCGACGCGCTGGGAGCCGAAGGCGAGGCTCGTTGGCGTGAGCGTGATCCCGGCCGCCGTCGACCCGGTGCCGGTGAGCGCCAGGCTGTGCGGGCTCCCGGTGCCGTTGTCGGTCACCTGCACTGACGCGGTCCTCGTGCCGGACGCGGTCGGCGTGAACGTGACGGTCAACGTGCACGTCCCGTTGGCGGCCAGCGTCGCCGGCGAGATCGGGCAGTTGTTCGTCTGGGCGTAGTCGCCGGCGTTCGTGCCCGCCAGCGCTATTGAGCTGATCGTCAGCGCCGTGCTGCCCGTGTTCCGGAGCGTCGAAGTCTGCGACGCGCTCGTCGTGCCGACTGCCTGGCTCGCGAACGTCAGGGTGGCAGGCGTCAGCGTCACCGTGGATGCGACGCCCGTCCCGGTCAGGCTGACGTTTTGCGTCCCGCTGCCCGCGTTGTCGGTGAACCGCAGCGTTGCGTTGCGCGCGCCGGTCGCCGTCGGCCTGAACGTGACCGTCGTCGTGCAGGTCGCGTTGACCGCCAGCGTGGCCGGGCTGATCGGGCAGTCGTTCGTCTGCGCGTAATGGGCGGCATTCGTCCCGGTGAGCGCGACGGAGCTGATCGTCAGCGGGCCGGTGCCTGAGTTCCGGAGCGCAACGGTCTGCGGCGCGCTCGTCGTGTTGACGGCCTGCGAGCCGAAGGCGAGCGTCGTCGGCGTCAGCGTCGCGCCGGGCGTCGGCGTGGCGCCCGTCCCGCTCAGGATGATCGACTGCATGCCGTTGGGCGCGTCGTCCGAGAGCGTGACCGCCGCGGTGCGGCTGCCGGACGCTGTCGGCGTGAAGGTCGTCGAGATCGTGCAGGTCGCGTTGACGGCGAGCGTGGCCGGCTTGATCGGGCAGGTGTTCGTCTGCGCGTAGTCGCCGGGGTTGGCGCCGGTGACCGAGATGCTGTCGATCCCCAGAGCGGCCGTGCCGACGTTGGTCACCGTCACGCTCTGGGCGGCGCTCGTCGTCCCGATCACCTGGGATGGGTACGTCAGGCTGGTCGAGCTGAGGCTCACGATCCCTGTCGGCGTCGCCGGTGCGGAGAGCCGGTTGAGGATGTTCGACGTCACGCGCTTGCCGGCGGCGTTCGCGACGTTGTGGCCGCAGTCGCAGAAACCGTCCGCGTAGCCGTTGTCGACGGTGTACGGCCACTGGATCGTCCCGGCGGAGAAGACGATCGCGCCGCTCCCGGCGGTGTAGAGGACTGCGTCGGACCAGGCCTGGACGCCGTTGTCCCCCGCGGGGACGAACGAGTGCCCGACCTGTTGGACCCCCGGTGGGTCGAACGACGCGTACTGGGTCAGGCTCGACGCGTTCACGGCCCGCTCGTCGAACTCGTAGCCGACGATCCCCGCCAGCGCGTTCTGGCCTGCGCCGCTCGTGATCACGCCGGTCGTGCCGTTGCCGGTGTAGGTGGAGAGCCCGCTGCCCTGGAAGATCCAGTGGCTCGCGTCGTAGACGAGGAAGGGCCGGTCGCTGGCGACGCCGTTCTGCAGCACCCCCGTGATCGCGTTCTCCGGGGCCGGCGTGGCGAGGTTCCGGTACTCGACCGTCGCGAGCCCGGTCAGCCCGCCCTTGTCGCAGTGGATCCGCCGGTTCGGCGCGCCCGCGGCGTTCGCGTCCCAGGTGACCCGGAAGTAGATGTTGTTCGCGCTGAAGAACGCCATGTTGACGCCCGAGTCGATGGCGCTCTTGATGCGGTTCTTCATCGTGTCCGAGTAGTACTCGTCGTGTCCCGTGTTGACGAAGACGCGGTGGCCGTTCAGGACGTTCGGGTTCGCCTCCAGGTCGACGTCCGTGATGTAGGTCATGTCGTAGCCCTGGGACTCCATCCACTTGATCAGCGGGTAGTCCCAGACCATGAAGTTGCCGGCGCCGTCGGTGGAGCCCTGGACGAGGTACGGACGGTCGAAGGAGACGGTGTACGCCCGCGAGCCGCTGGCGGTCCCGAGGCTGACGTCGTTGAAGCGGCCGTAGAGGTTGATGCCGAGGTTCGAGTTGCCGGCGCCGCCCCAGAAGTTGTAGGCCTGCCAGGTGTTGACGTCGAGCGAGTAGACGACCGGCGCCGTGCTCGAGTCGTCGCGGACGACGAACGTCATCCAGTTCTCCAGCTGCGTGCCGTCGAGGCGCTTCAGCTTGACGATGTAGTTACCGGTCGTCCAGCTCGTCGGGACGGTGAGCGTGTAGCTCGTCGCCCAGTTGCACTCGGTCAACCCGAAGTTGTTGCTCGAGCTGTTGCTGTCGCGCGTACAGGCCGGCTGCGTGGAGCCCTGGAGCGGGCCGACGTGCTGCATCAGCCGGCCGCCGCACGACGGCGCGCAGGACGTTCCGTCGGGGTTCGTGCCGGTCGGGTACCACCCCAGCCGATAGACGTCCATCGTGTACTGCGCGGACGAGGACAGGGAGACCTTGAAGTCGATCGACCCGCCCTTGTTCACGCTCGTCAGCGAGGCGTAGCCCTCGATCTCGTGGTGCTCGGCCTTGTTGAAGTCCGTGAACTGCCAGCTCGTCGTCCCCGGCTGCTGGTTCTCGAGGACGATCGCGTTCGTCGCGGCCGTGCCGACGGCGGGCATCGGAACGAGGACCGCGAGCAGGGTCGTGGCAGCGGCGGCGGCGAGGTGCCAGCGTCGGCCCCCGCTCGTCCGCCGCGCCACTACCTACCTACCCGGCCTTGTACCCGGCGCAGAGCGTCAGGTTGCTCGTCGAGGCCGTGTTGTTGCTCCAGGTGCCGTTGACCGTCTTCGAACCGGCGGCGGACTCGATCCGGTAGACGCTCGTCGACCAACCGTAGTAGTTCACGTCACCGAAGTCCTGCAGTTCGGTGCTGGGCGCCGCAGCGGTGCTCGTCGCGTTCGCGTCGACGCTGCTCCAGCCGAGGACGAGGTCGCTCGGGTTGGTCGTCGTCACCGAGCACGTCCAGCCGACGACGCCGGCCTGCGTCGTGTTGGCGGTGCCGTCGAGCGGGCTCGTGGCCGCGATGCCCTTGAAGGAGGCGGCCGACATCAGGCCGTGCGTGACCGAGCCGGAGAAGGTCGCCTTGAGCTGCGTGTTCGTCGCCAAGCCGGTCGGTGCCGGAGCGGAGGCGATCGCCGCGCGCGTGTTGCCGTTCGTCGCCTTCGCCTGCGTGTCGATCGTCCAGGTCAGGCCTCCGCCGGTGACCGAGGTCAGCGTCCGGGTGGCCTGCGTCCAGTTGACGAACACGAAGACGCGCGAGCCGGCGGCGGCGGCGCCGCTCGTGTTGATGGTGATGTTGTTGCTGCCGGCGTTGTCGGACTTGGTGCCGAGGTTCCTGTCCAGCGCGATCGCCCCGGGCGTCGCCCCGGTGCCGCTGAGCGCGATGCTGTGCGGGCTGCCGGGTGCGTCGTCGGTGATGGTGACGGACGCCGACCGGCTCCCGAGCGCGCTCGGGGTGAAGGTGACGGTGACCGTGCAGGTCGCGTTCGCGGCGAGCAGCGACGGGACGGTCGGGCAGGTGTTGCTCTGCGCGAAGTCGCCGCTGTTGGTTCCGCCGAGCACGATCGAGCTGATCGCCAGGCCCGCGGTGCCGCTGTTGCGGACCGTCACGGACTGAGCCGGGCTCGTGGTGCCGACGGTCTGCCCGGCGAAGGTCAGGCTCGCCGGCGTCAGCGTCACGGCCGGCTGCGTGCCCGTGCCGCTCAGCGCGACGGTGTGCGGGCTGCCGGACGCGTTGTCGCTGACCGAGATGCTCGCGGTCCGGCTACCCGTCGCGGACGGGCTGAAGCTGACCTGGATCGTGCAGGAGCCGCCGGCGGCCAGCGTGGACGGGGCGGTCGGGCAGTCGCCGCCCTGGGCGTAATCGCCCGCGTTCGTGCCCGTGATCCCGATGCTGCTGATCGTGAGCGGGGCGGTGCCCGTGTTCCCGACCGTCACCGACTGGTTCCCGCTCGTCGTCCCGACGCGCTGGTTCCCGAACGCGAGCGACGTCGGGTTCAGGGTCACGGCCGGGGCCGGCTGCGTCCCGGTGCCGCTGACGGGCAAGCTCTGCGGGCTGGCGGTGGCGTCGTCGGCGATCGAGACGCTCGCGCTGAGCGGGCCTGACGCGGTCGGCGAGAACGTGACGGTCAGGGTGCAGGTTGCGTTGACGGCGAGCGTCAGTGGCGCGACCGGGCAGTCGTTCGACTGCGCGAAGTCGCCTGCGTTCGCCCCGCCCATGCCGATGCTCGTGATCGTCAGCGGGGCCGTGCCGGAGTTCCGCAGCGTCGAGCTCTGCGACCCGCTCGTCGTCCCGACCAGCTGCGACCCGTAGCTCAGGCTCGTCGGCGAGAGCGTGACCGCGGGCGTCTGGCCGGCGCCGGTCAGCGGGATGCTCTGTGGGCTGCCGGACGCGTCGTCGGCGATCGAGACGCTGGCGCTGCGGCTCCCGCCCGCGCCGGGCGTGAAGGTCACGCTGATCGTGCAGCTGCCCCCTGCCGCCAGGGTCGACGGCGAGGACGGGCAGTTATTCGTCTGCGCGAAGTCCGCGGCGTTCGTCCCGGTGATGCCGACGCTGCTGATCGTCAGCGCCGCGTTGCCGGTGTTCGTCAGCGTCGAGGTCAGCGCCGCGCTAGTCGATCCGACCGCGCGTGCGCCGAAGTCGAGGCTGGGCGGGCTCAGGCCGACGTTCGGGGCCGACGCGAGGCCGGTTCCGCTGACGCCCAGGCTGTGCGGGCTGCCCGTGGCGTCGTCGGTGATCGCCACGGAGGCCGAGCGGCTGCCGGTCGCGGTCGGCGTGAACGTCACGTTGACCGTGCAGGTGGAGCCCGCGGCCAGCGTGGCCGGGCTGAGCGGGCAGTCGCTGATCTGAGCGAAGTCGGCCGAGTTCGTCCCGGCCATGACGATGCTCGAGATCGTCAGCGGCGCGGTGCCGGAGTTGCGCAGCGTCGAGCTCTGCGACGGGCTCGTGGAGCCGACCGTGCGGCCGGCGAAGGCGAGGCTCGTCGGCGTCAGAGTCACGGCGGGCGCCGTGCCGGTGCCGCTGAGCGCGACTGTGTGCGGGCTACCGGAGGCGTTGTCCGTGACCGAGACGCTCGCGGACCGGCTGCCGGCCGCGCCCGGGGTGAACGTGACGGAGATGGAGCAGCTCGCCCCGGCCGCCAGCGTGCTCGGCGCGATCGGGCAGGTGTTCGTCTGGGCGAAGTCGGCGGAGTTCGTCCCGCCGACGGAGATGCCGCTGATCGAGAGCGCGGCGTTGCCGGAGTTGGTCAGGGTCACGCCCTGGGCCGCGCTGGCCGATCCGACGCGCTGGTTCCCGAAGGCGACGCTCGTCGGCGCGAGCGTGACGGCGGGCGACGACGCTCCTCCGCCGGCGCTGAAGGTGTTGAGGATGTTCGCCGTCGTCTTCTGGATCCCGGCGTTCATGAAGCTGGCGCTGTAGTTGTCCAACCCCCACGACCACTGGATCGTCCCGGCGCCGAACACCTGTGCGCCGCTCGGCGCGGTGTAGAGCGTGGAGTTGGCCGTCGATGCGCCGGATCCCTCGCAGCAGCCGACCACCGGCGAGCTGGAGAGAATCGTCAGCCCCGGCGGCGAGGCGCCGTTGTTCCAGACCTTGTCGTACTCGTAGCCGACGATGCCGGAGATCCTGGTGCCGTTGACGAAGCCGGTGCCGGCGTAGATCCAGTTGCTCGCGTTCTGCACGACGTACGAGTAGTTCTGCTGCACCTGATCCTCGTACATGACCCCGATCAGCCCGTTCTCCGGCCGGTTGACCGGCGCCTGGCGCCAGCGGGTCGTCACGACCGAGTTGTTGACGTTCCACTGCGGGTCGGGTCCGGGCGCGGCGTCGAAGGTCGCGGATTCCTTGTAGCCGACCTGGACGCGGTTCGCGGCACCGAGCGAGTTGGGCTCGAGGCGGATCTGCCAGTACGCCGTGTTGGCGGAGAAGAAGGCCTCGTTCACGCCCTGCGCGATCGCGTTCTCGACGTTGTCGCGCATGCCCTTCGTCCAGTACTCGTCGTGGCCGACCGACAGCCACGCCTTGTGGTTCGTCAGCGGGTTGACGTTCGTGTGCGTGTCGATGTTGGTCGTGTACGTGACGTCGAACCCCTGCGACTCCATCCAGCGGATCATCGGATACTCGAAGTAGAGGAACTGGCCGGCGCCGTTGCTGTCCTCGGGGTTGAACGGCCGGTCGAAGGAGACCTTCGTCGCGGCCGCGAACCGGTAGATCGAGTTGTTGGTGACGTTCGTGTAGAGGCTGACGCCGCCCCAGTCGTTGTACGCCTGGTACGTCGTGACGCTCGTCTGGAAGTCGATCGGCTCGTGGCCGCCGTCGTTCCGGACGACGAAGAAGATGTAGCTCGCGCGACCGTTCGACGCGGTCAGCTTCGCGAGGTAGGCGCCGGAGACCCAGTCGGACGGGATGTTCAGCGTCGTCGTCTTTGTCCAGCCGGTGCACGAGACCATCCCGGTGACGGGATCCGGAGGCGGGATCGCCTGGTGGACGCCGGTGAAGCTGCCGAGCGACTGCACGAGGCGCGCGCCGACGCCGCCGTAGTAGCCGGTTCGGTAGACGTTGATCGTGAAGGTCGGCGCCGTCGTGGTGACGAAGAGGTCGAGCGAGTCGCCGTGGTTGACGCTGATCTTCGAGCCGAAGCCGTTGATCGCGTCCTGCTGCGCGACGGAGGCGAAGTCGTCCCATCCCGGCGTGCCCGGCTTCGCGTTCTCGATCTGGATCGCGTTCTGGGCCGCGAGCGCGCGCGGGGCGCTCCCGACCGCGAAGAGGCCGGCTGCCAGGACGATCCCGGCGGCAAGGACGAAGCGGAAATAAGGATGTGTGGTCAGCGCTCTCGTCGTCAACGTCGACTCGCTTTCGACTCGCTTTGCAGCCGGCATATGGCTTCTCCGCAGGGGCTGGGCCCGCAGCAGCCGAGTTTCGCAGCGGTTCCCGGGGCTGCCTACTGACTGAAAGGGGGGGCTTCGCCCGGCCCGCTGACCGTGCGGCCAGCCGTTGAAGCTGGCTGCTACGGCGTGTCTGAGAAGGATCACTTTCTTGCCGCCGCCCCAGGGGGACGCGCACGTGCAAGCGCTGCGGCGGAGCCTGTTACTTCTTGTAGACACGCGCGAGCATCGCACTCGCCCACAGACGCCTGTGGGCGGCGTAGCCGGCTGGGCTCGGATGGAGCCCGTCCGCGCTGATAGCGCTCGGGTGCGCCTTGAAGAACGTCCACAGATCGGGCCCGCGGACGACCTGCCGGTACCTGCGGTACAGCGTCAGGATCCTCGCGTTCAGCCGCGGGGCGCACTGCTGGACGTTGTCTGCCCGAGCCCACGGGATCGTCGGCACGACGGGCACCTTGCGCACCGCCAGCACGGCCCGGACCATCGCCGCGTAGTTGGCATAGAAGACGGCCGGGGGCACGCAGGCGTTCGCGTCGTTCGTCCCGTAGCTCAGCCCGACGTACCTCCCCGGGAAGGTCTTCAGCCACGTCCTGATCCAGCGTGCCCCGTCGCGGCTGAGCAGGCCGCCGATGCCGGCGTCCTCGTAGCTCGGGTAGAGCTTCGGCCTCGCCGCGGCGATCAGCTGGCTGAAGTTCCGCACGCCGCCGATGGGGCGGTGCTGCGTGCCGTCCATCGTGATCGAGTCCCCGAGGAAGAGCCAGCTATCTCTCGCGCCTTTACTCGCGTCGTAGACGTCCAGGTTGAAGGCCGCGTCGCTGTTCTCCGGCGAGCCGTCACCCGCCGTCACGTCGACCCGGACCCAGTTGTAGCCCTTGAGCGAGACGAGGTGCTGCCGCGAGTGGAAGACGTTGTCGCGGACGCTCGCGAGCGTGACCCAGCCCGAGCTCGGCGGCGCGCCCCCGCCGCGGGCCGCGTTCGCCTCGACCGTGTAGTCGCGGAGGCTGTTGTACGCCGCTTCGCCCGCGATCGTGTGGTCGTACGGGGAGGTGATCGGGTCGTTGAACCAGCCGACGATCACCTTGCCTCGCCTGGCCGGCTTGACCCGTGACAGGTCGTAGGCGATCCAGCCCGGAATCGAGCCGCGCCAGACCGTCCCGTAGTCGGCGTCGTTCGCGTCCCTCGCCGGAAAGATCTCCGAAGAGGCGTAGGCCGGGACGCCGCGGCTGATCAGCGGCGACGCGGTCGCGGCCGGGCGCTCCGATGCAGGCTTTGCGCTCCCGCAGGCAAGGAGTGCTCCCGCCATGACCGGGAGCAGGACGAGTTGCGCCGTTCGCATCCCGGAAGTGTTCCCGATCCCGCCCCGGACCCGGGGCTAGTTTTCGACTAGCCGGCCTTGTAGGCCGCGCAGACCGTGATGTTGCTACTGGAGAGGCTGTTGCTGCTCCAGGTGCCGTTGACCGTCTTTACGCCGCCGGTCGTCTCGGTGCGGTAGACGCTCGTGGCCCAGCCGTAGTAGTTGGCGTCGCCGAAGTCGTGGATCTCGATGCTGGGTGCCGTCGCGGTGCTGGTGGCGTTGGCGTCGATCGTGCTCCAGCCGAGCACGAGGTCGTTCGGGTTGGTCGTGGTGAGCGTGCAGGCCCAATTGGTAACGCCGGCCTGGGTGCTGCTGGCCGTCGTGTCCAGCGGCGCCGCGGTCGTGATGCCCATGAAGGAGACCGCACTGACCAGGCCGTGCCCGACCGACCCGGAGAACGTGGCCTGGATCACCGTGTTGCCGGGCAGCCCGGCGGGTGCTGGTGCGGAGGCGATCGCCTGGCGGATGATGCTGTTGCTGGCCTTCGCCTGGACGTCGATCGTCCAGGTCAGGCCGCCGCCGGTGACCGAGCTGAGCGTGCGCGTCGACTGCGTCCAGTCCACGAACACGAACACGCGCGACCCGGCCGCCGCAGCAGCCGTCGTGTTCAACGTGATGTTGTTGCTCGCGACGTTGTCCGTCTTGGTGCCGAGGTTCTTGTCCAGCGCGATCGCACCCGCCGCCGAGCCGGTCCCGCCGAGCGGGATGCCGTGCGGGCTCCCGGCCGCGTCGTCGCCGATCGTCACGGTCGCGGAGCGGGCACCCGTTCCCAAGGGCTTGAACGTGACGGAGATCGTGCAGGTGGCGTTCGCCGCGAGCAGCGAGGGCACCGTCGGGCAGTTGTTCGTCTGAGCGAAGTCGCCGGCGTTCGTTCCTCCGATCAGGATCGAGCTGATTGCGAGCGGTGCGGTGCCGCTGTTGCGGACGGTGGCGCTCTGGACTGCGCTGCTCGTTCCGACCGTCTGGGCGCCGAAGGCGAGGCTCGCCGGGGTGAGCGTCACGGCCGGCTGCGTGCCCGTGCCGCTGAGGCCCACGGTGTGCGGACTGCCTGACGCGTCGTCAGCGACACTGACGCTCGCCGTGCGGCTGCCCGCCGCGGACGGCGTGAAGGTGACGGAGATCGTGCAGGACGCGCCCGCGGCGAGCGTCGACGGCGAGGTCGGGCAATCGCTTGTCTCCGCGAAGTCAACCGAGTTCGTCCCGGTGATCCCGATGCTGGTGATCGTGAGCGGGGCCGGGCTCGAGTTGCGCAGCGTCGCGTTCTGCGCGGCGCTTGTCGTCCCGACGGGTTGCGGGCCGAAGCCGAGGCCGCTCGGCGTGAGCGTGACCCCTGCGGCGGTCGTGCCCGTCCCCGTCAGCGACAGAGTGTGCGGGCTGCCGGTGCCGTTGTCGGTCACCGTCACCGCTGCCGTCCGTATTCCCGATGCGCTGGGCGAGAACGTGACCGTGATCGTGCACGTGGCGCTCGCCGCCAGCGTCGCCGGCGAGATCGGGCAGGTGGTGGTGCGGGCGTAGTCACCTGCACTCGTTCCGGTGACCGCGATCGAGCTGATCGTCAGCGCGGTGGTGCCCGTGTTCCGCAGCGTGGACGTCTGCGAGGCGCTGGTAGTCCCGACGGCCTGGCTTGCGAACGTGAGCGTGGTCGGCGTCAGTGTCACGGTCGGTGTGACGCCCGTACCGGTGAGGCTGACGTTGTGCGGGCTCCCGCTCGCGTTGTCGGTGAAGCGGAGTGTCGCGTTCCGCGTTCCGGTTCCGGTCGGCTTGAATGTGACCGTCGCCGTGCAGGTCGCGCCGGCCGCGAGCGTCGCCGGGCTGATCGGGCACGTGTTCGTCTGGGTGTAGCTCGTGGCGTTCGTCCCGA
Organism: uncultured Actinomycetes bacterium; assembly: GCA_963817105.1. Taxonomy (GTDB): domain Bacteria; phylum Actinomycetota; class Thermoleophilia; order Gaiellales; family Gaiellaceae; genus 3-1-20CM-4-69-9. The sequence goes on along the minus strand of CAWFNA010000008.1, from coordinate 63,522 downwards.
CGAGCGCGATCGTGCTGATCGTCAGCGGCCCGGTGCCGGAGTTCCGGAGGGTCGTCGTCTGCGGCGCGCTCGACGTGTTGACGGCCTGCGAGCCGAACGCGAGGGTGGTCGGCGACAGCGTGACGGCCGGCGCCCCGGGCGCGCCCGTGCCGTTGAGGGCGATCGTCTGCATCCCGTTCGGCGCGTCGTCGGTGAGGGTGATCGACGCGGAACGCGTGCCCGTCGCCGTAGGCCTGAACGTCGCCGAGATCGTGCACGTGGCATTGGCGGCGAGCAGCGACGGGACGAGCGGGCAGGTGTTCGTCTGGGCGAAGTCGCCGGCGTTCGTGCCGCCGACCAGGATCGAGCTGATCGCGAGCGGCGCGGTGCCGCTGTTGCGGACGGTCACGGTCTGCGCGGCGCTCGTCGTCCCGACGGTCTGCGAGCTGAAGGTGAGGCTCCCGGGCGTGAGCGTGACCGCCGGCTGCGTGCCTGTGCCCGTCAGCGCGGCCGTCTGCGGGCCGCCGGGCGCGTCGTCGGAGATGGTCACCGCGGCGGCGCGGCTTCCGGCCGCGATCGGGGTGAAGCCGACCTGGATCGTGCAGCCGGCGCCGGGCCCGAGCGTCGCGGGGGACACCGGGCAGTCGTCGCTCTCGGCGAAGTCGCCAGCGTTCGCCCCGCTGACGGCGACGCCCGCGATCGTCAGGTCGGCCGTGCCGCTGTTGGTGAGAGTCACGGACTGCGTCGCCGATGTCGTTCCGACTCGCTGGCCGCCGAAGGCGACGCTCGCCGGCGAGAGCGAGACGGCGGGCGTTGGCTGGGCTCCGATCCCGGAGAGGGCGAGCGCCTGCGGCGTGTCGGCGGCGTCGTCGGCGATCGAGACGCTCGCCGCGCGGCCCCCGCCGGCGGTGGGCGTGAACGTGAGGGCGAGCGTGCACGCCGCGGCCGGTGCGAGCGTCGCCGGCGCCTTCGGACAGTCGTCGCTCTCGGCGAAGTCGCCTGCCTCGGCGCCTGCGACGTCGATCGCGGAGATCGTCAGCGGCGCGCTGCCGGCGTTCCTGAGCGCCGCCGTCTGCGCGGCGCTCGTCGAGCCGACCGGCCGCGATCCGAAGGCGAGGGCGGCGGGCGAGAGGGTCACCGCCGGAGCCGGCGCGACGCCGATCCCCGTGAGCGCGGCGGCCTGAGGGCTTCCCGCAGCGTCGTCGCTGACGGTCAGGGAGGCGCTCAGGTCGCCCTCGCGGTCCGGCGTGAACGTGAGCGCGATCGTGCAGCTCGCGCCCGGGGCGAGCGTCGCCGGACAGTGATCCGACTCGGAGAAGTCGGCCGCGTCCGTCCCGCTGACGGCGATCGACCCGATGGCGAGCGCGGCGTTGCCCGTGTCGGTGAGCGTCACGTCCTCCTCGCCGCTCGTCGACCCGACGGGCCGGCTCGCAAAGGCGACGCTCGTGGGAGCGAGCGCGGCGGCGGGCGCGGTTGCGGTTCCGGCGAGCGCGAGCGAGTGCGGGCTGCCGCTCGCGTCGTCCGTGATCGTGACGGCCGCCGCGCGCGTGCCCGTCGCCGTCGGCGAGAACGAGACGGAGATCGTGCAGCTCGCACCCGCTGCGAGCGTCGCCGGCGCGAGCGGGCAGTCGTTCGTCCGGGCGTAGTCCGCGGCCGCCGCGCCCGAGATCGCGATGCCGCCGATCGTGAGCGGCGCCGTCCCGGTGTTCCGGAGCGTCGATGTCTGCGCCGCGCTCGTCGTCCCCACCCGCTGCGCGGCGAACGACAGGCTCGTCGGCGTCAGCGAGACGGACGGCCCGCTCGTATAGACGTTCGCGAGCATCGCGCTCGCCCACTGCTGCCGGAAGCCGGCGTAGCCCGCGCTGCTCGGGTGGAGCCCGTCGCTGCTGATCAGGCTCGGGTTGGCCTTGAAGTACGTCCAGAGGTCCGGCCCCTTGACGATCTGCGGGAAGGCCGTGTAGAGCGCCTGGATCTTGGTGTTGAAGCCAGGCCCGCAGCTCTGCACGTTCGCCGACTTCGCCCACGGGATCGTGGGGACGACCGGCACCTTGCCGAGGTTCAGCACCGTCTGGACCATCGTTACGTAGTTGTCGTAGAAGGTCGTGGTGCTGGCGCAGCCGTTGGCGTCGTTGGTGCCGTAGCTGAGGCCCACGAACCTGCCGGGGAACGTGCTCAGCCAGGCGGCTGATGTGCTGCGCGCCGTCGGTGCTGAGGAGCCCGCCGATGCCGCCGTCCTCGTAGGCGGGGTACGAGCCCGGTCGGGCGGCGGCGATGAGCTGGCTGAAGTTGCCGGTGCCGTTGACGGGCTCGTGATGGGTGCCGTCCATCGTGATCGAGTCACCGAGGAAGATCCAGCTGTCCTGCGCGCCCTGGCTCGCGTCGTGGACGTCGAGGTTGAACGAGGCGGCCGTGTTGCCGGAGGAGCCGTCGCCGGCGGTGATGTTCAGCCTCACCCAGTTGAAGCCGGTCAGGTCGACCAGGTGCTGGCGCGAGTGGTAGTGGTTGCCGCTGACCGTCGCGAGCGTCACCCAACCGTTCGTCGGTGCCGCTGTGCCGCCGGCCGCGGCATTCGCCTGGACGGTGTAGTCCTTGAGGCTGTTGTACGCGACCTCGCCGACGACGGTGCGGTCGTATGGCGACGTCTGCGGGTCGTTGTACCACGCGACGATCACCTGCCCCCGCTTCGCCGCCGGCACGCCGCGAGAGGTCGTACGCGATCCAGCCGGGGATGTTGCCGCGCCAGACCGTGGTGTAGTCGGCGTCGTTCGCGCTGCTCGCGGGGTAGATCTGGGAGGAGGCGTACGCCGGGACGCCGCGGCTGATCAGCGCCATCGACGCGGGTGCGGCGAACGACGGCTGGCTCCCGGACCACAGGAGGAGCGCCGCAGCCGAAACGGCCACGGCCAGCCATGCTCCCTTCGAGCGCAACCCCGGTCCAGGTGGTCGCGCTCCTGCCCCGAAGCGCCGCACTGCGACGGGACACAAGCAGGTCGCAGCCGTCGCGACAAGATCGGACTCCGTCGTTTCCTCCGCACCGAGCGACATTTGTGGTCCGCGCACGAAACCGGCCGGGGCGGGTGCTACGTTCGCCCGGCAGCCGTGACCGTTGCCTGGAGACCCGACGGCCCGAACCTCGTGATCGCGGGCGAGAACGGGAGCGTTCTCCCGCTGCTCCCCGACGGCGCCTTCACGCTCATCTACCTCGATCCGCCGTTCAACACCGGCCGGGCGCAGCGGCGGGAGAGCCTGCGCACGACCCGCGGCGCCCGAGGGCGGCCGCGTCGGCTTCAAGGGGCAGACCTACCGCTCGATCCGCGAGCGCGTCCTCTCGTACGACGACGCGTTCTCCGACTACTGGGCGTTCCTCGAGCCGCGTCTCGAGGAGGCGTGGCGGCTCCTAGCCGACGACGGGACGCTCTACCTCCACCTCGACTATCGCGAGGCGCACTACGCCAAGGTTCTGCTCGACGCGCTGTTCGGCCGGGAATGCTTCCTGAACGAGATCGTCTGGGCGTACGACTACGGCGCCCGCACGAAGCGCCGGTGGCCGACGAAGCACGACAACATCCTCGTCTACGTCAAGAGCCCGGAGACGTACTGGTTCGACGCCGATGCGGTCGACCGGGAGCCGTACATGGCGCCGGGGCTCGTGACCGCGGAGAAGGCCGCGCGCGGCAAGCTCCCGACCGACGTCTGGTGGCACACGATCGTGTCGCCGACAGGCAGGGAGAAGACCGGGTATCCCACGCAGAAGCCCGAGGGGATCGTGCGCCGGATGGTGCAGGCGAGCACGCGTCCGGGGGACTGGGTGCTCGACTTCTTCGCCGGCAGCGGGACGCTCGGCACCGTCGCCGGGCAGCTCGGCCGGCGGTTCGTGCTGGTCGACGAGCACCCGGATGCGATCGCGGTGATGCGCCGCCGGCTCGGGCTCGCCGCCAAGTTCGTCGACCCGTCGCTCGCGGCATAGGGCGCGGTCCAGCCCGGTTCCGGGTGGGACTGGACGATCAGGTGGTTTTTTGCGCGTGGGGTTTCGATTCGGCCGAACGGCGCCTACGGTGAGCCCGGTTTCCGAGGGAACGACGAGGGGAGAAAACATGCGTGGCGTCTGGCGCCTGATCGGCGCTTTCATTCTTGTGTTTGCGGTGTCCGCGACCGCGGCGACGGCCCGTGCGGCCGGGGGCATGCCCAGCCTCGCGGGTGAGGTGATGCTGGCCGGGCCGGACAGCGGCGCGGGCAGCACGACCATGTTCGACGTGAACCTGCGCTGCGGCGCCACGGCTCCGAGCTGGTGGACGTACTCCGCCTCCGGGGTCGCGACCGGGCCGTACCCGGGCACGTTCACGGAGAGCGGGACGGTCTACGTCGACGCGCCGGGCACGGGTGACTCCGGTCCCGTCCTCAGCCTGCACGCGGACTTCACGATCGCGTCCGGCTCGACGATCATCACCGGCTCGAAAGACATGAAGGTGGCAGCGACGAACGCGGGCTCGTGCTCGGCGGGCTCCAGCTCGTACGACGCGAAGTTCGTGTCGGCCGCGACCTACACGGCGACGATCGACACGGCCTCCGGGTCCTTCACGGACAGCGGCAGCGCCAATGTCGACACGGCTCGGTCCGAGAGCTTCGACATCTCGCAGAGCCCGTCCGTCAGCCTCGGCGGCGTCAGCCGGTTCCGCGAGAGCTTCGACGGGTCGTCCGGCGCGACGCCGGGTGCCTCGACCGCCGGCTCGATGGCCGGCGGCGGCCTGACGATGGGCGGTGTCGTCTTCGGCGTCTTCGGCAAGAGCGACGGCTCGAGCGTGCGCGGCCTCTGCGGCGCCTACGACTTCCGGCAAAAGACGCTCGTGCGCTGCCTGACCGTCGACAGCTTCGTCATCACCGGATCCAAGGCGACGCTCACGGGCGACGCGATGGTCAACTCGGTCAAGACGAGGTACCAGATCGAGGTGAGCGACATGGGCGAGCCTGGCTGGCGTGACTCGTTCAAGCTCACGACCGGCAGCGGTTACTCGACGCAGGGCTCGATCCTGCTCGGCGGTATCCGCATCCACAACTAGGGAAACACCGGACCGCGGTCTGCGCCGACGACCGGCGCGGGCCGCGGTCTACTCGCTCACGTCCCGGGCTCCAGCGGTGGCTGCGCACGGTGGACGAGGTCGAGCGCTCCCTGCCTGAACCACGCGCCGGCGGGCGGGTCGACGAAGCCGGGGACGCCCGTGATCCTCGACCACTCCGGATCGCTCAGGCCGGTGCCGCGGCCGCACTGGCCGTCGGACTCCCCGGGGACCTTGACCCAGAGGTAGGCGTCCACGAGCGGGACGCCTGGACGGAGGGTCGGGCGGAGGCCGAGCCCGCGGCCGGGCGGGTTGCACCAGTCCTGCGCGTCGCTGTAGTGCCGCTTCGGCCGCCACGAGCCCTGGCCGTTTCGGCTCGTGTCGATCACGAAGTGCGTCGTCGGCTGCTCCTTGACGTGCCGCGCGTACCACTCGTCGGTGAGGTGCCACGTCGCAGGCTTGTCCGGGTCGACCTTCCCGAGCGGCGAGCCGTACTCGCTCGCGCAGTCCTTGTACTTCCCCTTGCCGCTCGTGACGTAGGCGATGCATTTGGAGATCCAGGTGCCGTACGCGACCAGGCTCGGCGTCGAGCGGTAGTTGGAGACGTTGAGGAAGAACCCCTGGGCCCGCTGGACGCCGGCCTGGACGAGCCGCTGAGCGGCGTCCTGCACGTTCAGCCAATGGCTGTGCGTGCCGTCGAGGTAGACGGCGACGCGCGGCTGCTGCTCCAGCCGGTCGACCGCCCAGTTGAGCTGCCGGAAGCGCTCGGCGTCCGTGAACGGCGGCTTCTCCCCGCCGGGGCACACGGACGGGATCAGGCCCAGCCCGTCGGGCTCGAGGATCACGATCGCGGGGTGGTTCCCGATCGCGCTCGCGGCCGCGCCGACCCAGGTCTTGTAGTCGCGCGTGGAGGCGGCGCCGCCGGCCGAGTAGCCGCCGCAGTCCCGGCCCGGGAGGTAGTAGATGACGAAGACGGGGACGGACGACTTCGAGTCGCGCAGCGTCTGGAGCACGCTCCCGTGCGTCTCCACCGGGCTCCCCGTCACGAGCCACGAGGCGAACGGCTCCTGCTCGAGCGCGTGGATCAGCGCCGCGTCGCGTGCGTGCCCGTGGGCGGTCAGCTGAGCCCGCTGCTCCTCCGCGCCGCCGATGTACCTCGGGGCGTAGAGCGCGGCGTCGGGCGGGAGCCGGTCCGCGGCCGACGACGCCTTCGTGCCAGAGCCGGAGCCGGAGACGGCGAGCCCGATGCCGACCCCGGCGGCGGCAAGCACGAGGGCGGCGCCGATCGCCATCCAGAGCCGCGGCCTCCGCATCGCGTCCATTGTCTCGCGGCGCCGCGGTCGCGGGCAAGCCGCAGCGTCAGCACGAGGTCCCCACGCCGGCGCCGAGCCTGGCGTTGGGCTCGAGAAGTGTCGGATAGATCTAAAGAGCTAGATCGAGCTTCTCAGCCCTCGCAATCGTCTGGAGCTTCTTCAAGCCGCGGTTCTCGATCTGCCGGATCCGCTCGCGCGTGAGGTTGAAGATCCGCCCGAGCTCGTCGAGCGTGCACGGGCATGGCCGTCGAGGCCGTAGCGCCGCGCGAGCACCGTCTGTTCACGGCTCGACAGCGTCCCGAGGATCTGCCGCAACGTCTCCTTGCGCCGCGACACCTCTGCGGCCTCCTCGGGGAGCTCCTGGTTCTCGTCGGTGAGGAAGTGCCCGAGCTCCGCACCCTCCTCGTCGCCGATTGGCTTCTCGAGCGAGAGCGGCGTCTGCCCACTGCGGCGAATGCGCTCGATCTCGTCGGTCGGGAGCTCGAGCTCCTCGCCGATCTCAGCGGAGGACGGGGTCCGGCCCAGCTCGGCGCGCAGCTTCCGCTCGACGTGGACGATCTGGTTCAGGGTCTCGACGATGTGGACGGGTATCCGGATGGTGCGCGCCTTGTCGGCGAGCGCCCGGGAGACCCCCTGGCGGATCCACCAGGTGGCATAGGTCGAGAACTTGAACCCCTTGCGGTGATCGAACTTCTCTGCCGCCCGGGCAAGCCCGATCGCCCCCTCCTGGATCAGATCGAGGAAGGGCAGACCCCGATTCCGATACTTCTTCGCGATCGACACGACCAGACGAAGATTCGCCTCGACCAGCTCCTGCTTCGCGCGATGGTCGCCGCGCTCGATCCGCTTCGCCAGGGCTACTTCCTGCGGAGGCGTCAGCAGGTCGACCTTGCCGATGTCCTTCAGGAACAAGTGCAACGAATCGGGCGAGGACTCACCCGACTCTTCGAGCATCGAGGCGTCTTCTGCGCTGGAACCGTCGACGAATGATTGGGCCGGTCTGGCGGACATTCGTGCCTTTCCTCGGCTTGCGTGTCCCAGCGAGCGGCAACCGTGGGCTGAGCGCGACCAGCCTCTCGGAGAAGGGGGTGTTCGCTACAAAGAGAGGCGCGGCGCTTGCATCGAGCTCCGCGAAGACCTCGACTTCTCCCTGCTGAGACGCAGAGTACAGGCATCGATGATGACCCGCTTCCTCCAGCGCCTCCGACCGCTGGTCCGCGGCGGGGCGGGATCGCGGCTATGGTGGCTGAGCGCACAGGACCTAGCGCGGAAGCCGCCGAGGCTCCGAGATTTCCTCTTCGACTTGCGAAACCTGGCCTGTGCGCATCAGGAGAGCTCGACTCGAGCTCTCCAACCCTGAAGACAGAGTTAGGAGCAACATATGTTTGCGACCCTGAGCCACTACGAGGGCATCGATGCCGGCCACAAGGAAGAGCTGACCAAGAAGGTCGGCGAGACCTTGATGCCGCGCATGCGCAAGTTGCCGGGCTTCGGCGACTACCTCCTCATCGACACCGGTAACGGCGTCATGAGCTCGATCGGCCTCTTCGATACGTCGAGTCAGGCCAGCGACTCGACTCGTGTCGCATCCGAGTGGGTGCGCGATGAGAAGCTCGAGAGGATCCTCAAGACTCCGCCGACGGTGACGAACGGCGAGGTCATCGTCCGCAAGACCAACGGAGCCGTTCGGGCGTAAGCCCCGGCTCCCCGCAGCAGGGAGGGTCCGCGTCTACGGCGGGCCTTCTCATGCACGGGAGGCATCTCATGCCAACGATCACGACGAGCGGGTCCTTCCGCAAGGCAGACTCCTCCCTCGACGCGACGCTCAACCCGGTAGAGCTCCCCTCCAAGGAGATCGTTTCCTGGGCCGTAGCGTTTCCCCGGCTCGGATCTGAAGCGCTCCCTCCGCAGATCGATGGCGCGTACCGACGAGAGGATCGGAACCCTCATCTCGGTGGCGGGCAAGGTCGAGCGACCTAACGAACGAGGCTTAGCGCTGCTCGTTCGCTCGCGAGGTTCCTACCGGCGTCTCCGGCCTCCGCGCGGGACGATGTAGATCAGCGCGATCAGCGCGACGACGACGACGACGGCAATGGCGACGATCGCAACGGTCGAGGCGGCCAGGATCACAGGCCTGTTTAACCTGACGCCGCTCCGGACGCAAACCTGAGCGACGAACGCTCCGGCCCTCGTAGAAGCCCGCGGGCGTCAGGAGGACGACGGGAAGATGCCCTGGAGGGCGATGATGTAGTTGAGGGTGACGTACGGCTGCCGGTTGTCGTGTGGCCGGCCGCCCCCGCTGCGACCGATCATGTCCGCGCCCATCATCGTGTTCCGCGTTGCGGTGTAGGCGCCCCCGTTCGCGGGAAGGCCGTTGCTCGGATTGCTCGTCGTGGACGCGCCGGTGCTCGCACGCACGCGATGCGAGTGCGCCGGCAGCTGGGCCGCGGTCAGCTTGATGGACTCTTCGCCGCCGGTCGAGCCGAGCTCATAGTCCGTTCCGGTCGCGCTCTGTCCGGCGCCCACCGGCACCCGACCGCGCAGGTCGGGCAGTGCGAACGTCGTCAGTCCGTCCCCGCCATAGCTGGTCCCGAGTAGCGAGAAGAGGGCCTGGTTCTGATTGATGTGCAACAGCTGGCCGGCGCAAAACGCCCAACCCTGAGGCGCGAAGTTGAACGGCACGAGCCTGATTTCGCCGAGAAATGAGTCCATCGTCGAACCTCCTGAGTCTCGCTGGTGCGTGCATGCGGACTGGCGGCGCGCAAGTGTCCCACGCCTCGGCAACAGGGAATGCCCCCGGCCGGAATCGAACCAGCGCACGCGGTTTAGGAAACCGCTGCTCTATCCACTGAGCTACGGGGGCTCGGCCGGAGGGTAGCGGCCAGGCTTGCCCGCCTCAGCCGCCCGTCTCTCACGGCTTGCTCGAAGGTGAGCCTTAACGGTGGTTTCAGGCCTCCGGTGCTGAGCGTGGGTTAGCGTTCCGGGTGTGCGCCGCGCCAAGAGAGTTCTCGGCCTGCCGGTACTCGTCGCCCTCGCGGTCGCGATCCTCCTCACCGGATGCGGCGGCTCCGGCGGGAGCGCCGACACCGCCGGCCGGCGACGGTGAAGACGGAGAAGGTCTCCGGCTACGGCACCGTCCTCGTCGACGCTTCCGGGCGGTCGCTCTACGTGTCGACGGCCGACACGGCGAAGAGCAGCAAGTGCTCGGGCTCATGCACGAAGACGTGGCACCCGCTGATCGTCACCGGCACGCCGACGGCGGGGGGAGACGCGAAGGCGTCGCTCCTGTCGGTGCTCATGCGATCCGACGGCGGCAGGCAGGTGACGTACAACGGTTCTCCCCTGTACACGTACAAAGGCTCGGGCCCGGCGGGCGGCGCCGGGCTGACTGGGGAGGGCGGGACCTGGTACCTCGTCTCACCCAAGGGCAAAGCGGTCGAGCAGACTCAGGTCGGCGGATATTGATCCCGGTCAGGCCGGTCGGGCTCCGCGCCCCTGTGGTGTCGACTTCGGCCGAGTGAGTTCCGTCCGCCGTCGGCTCTCCGAGGACGGGTCGTGAGCGCGACCGTCGAGACTCCGGCCGAGCCGGCCGAGCCGGCCGAGCCGACGCGGCCGAGGAGCGCGCGGCCGGCGCTGCTGCTCGCAGTCTGCTGCGCCGCGCAGTTCCTGGTCATCCTCGACCTTTCGATCGTCAACGTCGCACTGCCGTCGATCCAGGTCGGCTTGCGCTTCTCCTCCGCAGACCTTCAGTGGGTGGTCGACGCCTACGCGATCTTCTTCGCCGGCTTCCTGATGCTTGCGGGCCGGAGCACCGACGTCTTCGGCCAGCGGCGAACCTTCATCGTCGCGCTCCTGACGTTCACCATCGCCTCCGTCGTGGGCGGTTTGGCGCCGTCGAGCGGCGTGCTGATCGCCGCGCGCGCGGTGCAGGGCCTGGGCGGCGCCCTGCTCGCCGCATCGTCCCTGACGATCATCACCTCCTCGTTCGAGGCTGGGCCGGAACGGAATCGCGCGATCGCGCTGTGGGGAGCTATGAACGGGGCCGGGGGCGCTACCGGCACGGTTCTCGGCGGGTTCATCACCCAGGAGGCGAGCTGGCGCTGGGTTCTGCTCATCAACGCGCCGATCGGGTTGACGGCGTTGGTCGTGGCACGGGCCGTCGTCACGGAGCGGCGGGCGCCCGAGCGGCAGGGCTTCGACCTGCTGGGGGCGGCGATCCTGACGGGCAGTCTGCTGATCGGGGCCTACGGAGCCGTTACCGCCGGGTCCGAGGGCTGGACGTCCCCTCATGCGCTCGTCCCCATCGCGGTCGGGGCCCTGCTGGGCGCGGCGTTCCCGGCCGTCGAGCGTCGCGCCGCGGCCCCGCTCGTCCCGCCGGGCGCGTTCACCAGCAGCCTGCGGACGATCAACGCGATCGTGCTGCTGTTCAGCGCCGCGATCTTCCCGATGTGGTACTTCGGCTCGCTCTACCTCCAGCAGGTGCTCGCGCTCTCGCCGCTCGAGACCGGGCTCGTCTTCCTGCCGATGGCGCTCGCGATCTTCGCCTGCGCCTCGCAGGCGGGCAAGATCGTCGGTCGGGCAGGCGTGCGCTCGGTGCTCGGCTGCGGCCTGCTGCTCATGGCCGCAGGGATGGCGATGACCGCGAGGATCGAGCCGAGCGGGAGCGCGGTGCAGTACATCTTGCTGCCGGGCCTGTTGACCGCGGTCGGGATCGGCTTTTCCGTCGTGGCGTCGACGATCGCCGCGACGCAGGGCGCCGAGCCGGGGCGAGCCGGGCTCGCGTCCGGTCTCGTGAACACCTCGCGGCAGGTCGGCGGCGGGCTCGGGCTCGCAGTCGTGATCTCGATCGCGACCCAGTACACGAGCCACCTGATCGGCGGCTCGCAGGCCGTACCGGACGCGCTTACGGCCGGCTTCCGCCTCGGCTACCTGATCGTCGCGGGACTCGCGGCGTCGGCCGCGGTGCTTGCCTTCGCGCTGCTCCCGCGTCCGCAGGCAAAGGGGCAGGGCCGAGTGGCTCGCCGGGTGCTCGGAGTCGCACTTGCCGTCGCCGCGTGCTTTGCGGCCGTCGTGTTCGGAGTGCCGCGCTCCCGTGCCGCGCCGATCGGGACGTACTCGACGAATGGCGCGTACTCCTACGTCTCGGCGCCGGGGCTGCACCCGCCGAGGATCCAGCTGAGCTCCGCCTCCGGCTCGCCCACGCTGCCCGGCTACGTCATGCTCGGCAACTTCTACGACCTGACCGACCCGCCGATCGTCGGGCAGAGTGGCCCGCTGATGCTCGACGACCGGCTCCAGCCCGTCTGGTTCCATCCGGCGCCGGTTGACGTCGTCGGGTCGAACCTTCAGGCGCAGAACTACCGCGGCGAGCCGGTGCTGACCTGGTGGCAAGGCGTGGTCACCCCGACGGGCGAGATCTCGAGCGGCGAGGACATCGTCGTCGACCGGCATTACCAGCCGGTCGCGAGGCTTGAGGGCGTCGACGGCTGGGTGCTGACTCTCCACGAGATGGTGATCGACGGTGACCACGCCTGGGTGACGGCGAACAGGAACGTGCCCGCCGATCTGGCCAAGTACGGCGGCGTCAACCACGGCACCGTGGTCGAGTCGGCGATCCAGAAATACGATTTGCGGACCGGCAGGCTCCTCTACACCTGGAACGCAGGCGACCACATCCCGCTCTCCGACTCCCACACCCAGCCGCCGCCGAACGGCTTCCCGTGGGACGCCTATCACGTCAACTCGATCAGCCTCGGCCCCGACGGCACGTTCCTCGTCTCGATGCGGAACACGTGGGCCGTGTACCTCGTCGACGCAAAGACCGGGGCGATCGAGTGGACACTCGGCGGGAAGCACTCGAGCTTCGCGATCCCCGACGGCGACGAGTTCGAGTGGCAGCACGACGCCCAGCTCCACGGCGGCTCGCTCGTCAGTCTCTTCGACAACCACTGCTGCCAGGTCGAGGGCACCGGGAAGTACCTCCCCGCCACGGGATCGTCCCGCGCGCTCATGCTGAAGCTCGACACGGCAACCCACCGGGTCACCCGAGACGCCGAGTACTCGCACGGCGCGACGTTCGCGGTGCAGTACATGGGCAACGCCCAGATCCTGCCGGACGGCGACGTGTTCGTCGGCTGGGGTCAGGTGCCGTACTTCTCGGAGTTCGCGAAGTCCGGGGAGCTCCTCTTCGACGGGATCATGCCGTCGCCCAACATGAGCTACCGCGCATATGTCCAGCCCTGGGTTGGTGAGCCGCTCACGCGGCCACGGGGCGCGGCCCGAACGGACGACGGTCGAACGACCGTCTACGCGAGCTGGAACGGCGCCACGAAGCTCGTGTCCTGGCGCGTGCTGGCCGGAGATGCAGGCGGCGCGTTGACGGCGGTCGCGACCCGAGCGAAGTCCGGGTTCGAGACGGCAATCCCGATTCCATCCGGTTCCACGAGGTTCGAGGTGCAGGCGTTGGACGCCGCAGGCCGCGTGATCGGCACGTCGATGCCCTTCAGGGTGAAGGCGTGACCACGTCAATCACCATCAGGGGAGGCAGAGAGATGAAGCTGATCGGAGCAGGGTTGCCGCGCACGGCGACGCTGTCGCAGAAGATCGCCCTCGAGATGCTCGGCCTGGCGCCGTGCTACCACATGGTCGACGTGCTCGGCGACCTCGACCGAGCGGCGGACTGGCGCGGTGCGATGGAGGGCGAGACGTCGCTGACCGAGATCTTCGAGGGCTATCCGGCGACAGTCGACTGGCCGGGCTCGTTCTTCTACCGGGATCTGATCGAGCTCTATCCCGACGCCAAGGTGCTGCTCAGTGTCCGTGACGAGGACGCGTGGGCGCGCAGCATGCACGACACGATCTGGGGCCTCTTCTACGACGACATCCTGATTCGGCACCTCTCGTTCGCGCGGGCGGCGGTCGATCTCCAGTGGAAGGACTACCTGGAGATGATGATGGAGATGTGGCGGCGGAGCGGGCTCCTCCAGGGCGAGCAGACGAGCCTCGAGAGCATGAGCGCGGCCTTTCGACGCTACAACGAGGTGGTCCAGGAGACGGTGCCTGCCGACCGGCTCCTCGTCTGGAGGCCTGAGGACGGTTGGGGCCCGCTCTGCGAGCTCCTCGAGCTGCCCGTTCCCGATGCGCCGTTCCCGTCAGTCAACGACAGCAAGGCGTTCGGCGAGCGCATCGTCGATGCGTCCTTGCAGGCGATCGAGCGGCACCGCGCCCTTGAGGCGTCGCAGGCGGAGAACGACCCGTCGGTCGGCGTCGCGTGATCGGGAAAGGCGACCGACCGCAAGGAGGATTCGGCGGGCAGGGGTCCAACGGCCCATCCGCGTAAGCGCTAACCCCGCATGCGGCTCCTAGTGGGAGAGCTGCAGCGGTGTGAGGCCCCGTCAAACCGCGGTCAGTTTCCGCCGATTGCCTCTACCAACTGAAGTCTCGTCTCCAGGAGGTAGAGGTTGAGCGACATCGCGGTAGCAGCACTACTGGCGGGCACGATCCTCGCCGCTTCGATGATCAGCGTCGAGATCGGCCTCTCGGTCGCGCTGATCGAGCTGCTCGCCGGCGTGATCGTCGGCAACGTCTTTCAGCTCGACGTCCCGAGCTGGCTTGCCTTTCTCGGCTCCTTCGCCGGCATCCTGCTCACGTTCCAAGCGGGGGCCGAGGTCGACGTCCCTCAGTTCCGGCGCGAATGGCGCGCCTCGCTCTCGATCGGACGAGCCGCGCGGGTGTGGCCCTTCCCCCTGGCGGTGTTAGGCAACTCTTCGATGTGCGAGAGCGGTTACTGAAACCGCTGCTCTATCCACTGAGCTACGGGGGCCCGCCGGGGAGGGTAGCGCCACCGATTGCCGGGGGACTCATCACCTGGAGACGTCGATCTGCGCGCCGAGCTCGCGTGAGACGGCGATCTCTCGGCCGTTCACCCGGATCGTGAGGGGACCGCCGAACGGCGCGGCCTCGAGGAGCTCGATCCGCTCTCCGGGCACGAGCCTGAGCGTCGTCAGGTAACGCAGGATTTCGCCGTCGCCGTCCGGAACCCGGTCCACCGTCGCCTGCTCGCCGGGCTCGAGGGCCGTCAGCGGACGTGCTTCCGATCGCAGGATCCGGAGTTTTGCGTCGGGGATCGGGTCGCCGTGCGGGTCCTGTGTGGGCGAGCCGAGCGCCTCGTCGATGCGTGCCTCCAGCGTCTCGGACAGAGCGTGCTCGAGTCGGTCTGCCTCGACATGGACCGCGTCCAGCCCGAGCTCGAGCGTCTGCGCCAGGTAGAGCTCGAGCAGACGGTGGTGGCGGATGACTTCGAGAGCGATGCGTTCGCCCTCGCGGGTGAGGTGAACGCCGCGGTAGGGCTGGTGCTCGGCGAGCCCGAGCGAGGCGAGCTTCTTCACCATCGCGGTCGCGGAGGGGGGAGCGACGCCCATCTGTCGCGCCAGGGTGGATGTCCTGACCGGGGCGTCGTCGGACTGAAGCTTGTAGATCTCGCGCAGGTAGTCCTGCACCGCGTCGCTGCAATCCGCTGTCAGCGGCCGGCGTGCCGGGCGGCGCTGCCTCTCCGGTCTCGAGACGCTCATCCGATCATCAGCCCGGTGGTGTACATCACGACGATTCCGGCGAGGAAGCCGCCGATGACATGGCCCGAGCGCAGCCCGCCGGGCGCGCGGCGGGCGACGTAGCGCCCGACTTCGACCACGACCTGGAGCGCGGCGCCGACGGCGAGAGCGAAGAAGAGGACACCGAGGACGTCGCTGGTGACAAAGCCACCGATCCAGGCGCCGGCGATCGCGGGCGCGCCGGCGATCAGTGCGAGGGCTGCGAGGCGGCCGCGGCCGATGCGCTCGCCGCGGGCCATCGGAGCGGCGATGCCGAGCCCTTCGGTGATGTTGTGGACCATGAAGCCGACGATCAGGAAGCTGCCGAGCGCCAGTTCGCCGAGCGCGATCGAGGAGCCGATCGCGAGCCCTTCGCCGAGGTTGTGCAGCCCGATCCCGATCGCGACCAACGTCGCGAGCGCCACGCCCTCGAGCGGGGCGCTGCGTTTGCGCTCGCCGCCGGCGGAGAAGCGCTGCGCGACGAACGTGAGCGCAAGGTAGCTGGCGGAGACACCGAGCAGGATCAGCCCCGGGCCCTGCAGGCCGCTGGGCAGTTGTGCCTGCAGGTCGAGCGCCTCCGCGAGTGCGTCGAGCGCGAGGAAGCTGAGCAGCCCGGCGGTCAGCGCCATGAAGGCGGCCACCCAGCGGGCATCGGCGCGGCGCAGCGAGGGCAGCCAACCGAGGCCGAGCGCGACGGGGACGACGCCGACCAGCAGGCCGATCAGCGCGTAGCCGAGGAACCCGCGCGGCGAGGCACCCCGCGTCTCGACTGCAGCCGGCACGGCAAATGTGCTCTCGATGCCGCTCGCGCTCGTGACGCCGACCGTGTAGGGATCGTCCTCGACCCACTGGAACGGAACGACGATCGTGCTCGAGCGGAGCCGGCCGAGCGTGACGGGCCCGTCGACATGGAAGGGGACGATCGCGTCGTCGACCGTGACGCTCGCGATTGTCAGCTTCGGCCGTTGCGGGTTCGTCACCCGGATGCTGATCTCACCGGGCTTGAACTCGACCCGGCGTATGTCGAACTCGTCGCGGGGCGGCGGCGCGCGACCGACCAGATCGAGGAGCGACCTGCCGCTCGCGGTGAAGAGCGTGACCACGCCGATCAAGAGGAGGAGTGGCGCAAGCGCCCACAGCCGCGACGCGCCGGGCCGTGGTCGCTCGGCAGTGGCGGTCGACGTCGAGGCCATCAGTCGACGACCTCGAAGAAGCCCATCCAGCCCAGCTCGGTGAACTCCGACTGGTGGGCGTGGAACATGAACTGCCCGGTATGGGCGAAGTCGATCTCGATGATCCCGCGCTGCCCCTGGCAGAGCATGACCGTGTCGGTGTACTCGAAGTGGTCGCTCGACCCCGTCGGGTAGTACCGGAAGAACTCGCCGTGAAGGTGGAACGAATTGATCGGATCGAACTCGGTCAGGTTGGCCAGGTAGATCCGGACCGTCTGTGATCGCCGCACGCGAATCGGGTACTTGGCGAAGTAGAACGCCGGGCCGTTCACGCCGTAGAAGTTGTTCTCGCCATCGCCGTCCGTGTCGAAGCCGTTGAGCACCATCACGAGCTCCTGCGCCGGTTTACGCGGCTCGGGCGGATCGATGATGAACGCGCCGTAGAGCCCCTTCGCGATGTGCTTCTTGATCGGCGTCGAGTGGCAGTGGTAGAGCTGCATGCCGTACGGGCGGGCCGGGAACTCGTACGTGTAGCTGCCGCCTGGTTCGACGATCTCGAAGACACCATCCATGTTCGCCGGGTGGATGCCGTGGAAGTGGATCGTGTGCGGATGCGAGCCCGCGTTCGCGAACGTGACCCGCAGCAGGTCGTCCTCGGTGGCCCGGATCACCGGCCCCGGGACGGTTCCGTTGTAGGTCCAGGCGGAGAAGAAGACGCCTTTGCTCACCTCGATCCGGTGGTCGACTGCCGCGAGCGTGTACTCGCGCACGCGACCGGGCTTGTGCGGAAGGGCCTTCGGCGGAAACAGCAGGTGGTTGAGATCGCCCGGCCCGCCCGGCGCCGGCACGTCGCGGCCGATCATGGCCGCATGACCACCGGCGCCCATCTCCATGTCCATCGCCATCCCTGCGTGCATGTGCGCCGGTGCCGATGGGCCCGCGCTCGCCTCTGCGAGCGCCAGCTTGGCGAGCGGCGCCGCCGCGATCACCGGGCCGGCCGTCAGCAGGAGCTGTCGGCGCGTCACCCTGGGTTTAGGCACATCTAAAGACTAATTTCGATAGGCCTGGAGCGCAAGCCGACGTGAGCCTAGTATCGAGACAACGTGACGCCGGCCAGAAATCGTGTGACGCCGACGGGTGAGATCGAAGCGATCCCGCTTCGCTGTGCGTGGACGGGCAACCGCGGCATCCTGCATTCCGGCCGCGAGATCGTGCGTTTCCACGCAAGTGACCTCTGGATCACCTGTGCACTGGAGTTCCGGGGCCGGTGGCATGAACAGTGGCGGCCGCACCACTTCACGTTTCTCTATTTCCACGACGAGGCGGTCTCCTTCGCTGCCGGGCATCGCCCGTGCGCGGAATGTCGGCGCGACAGCTACGAGGCGTATCGCCGAGCCTGGGCTGAGGGCCTCGAGGTCGAGCTGCCGTCCGCGAAGCTGATGAACCGGCAGCTGCATGGCGAGCGGATCGTCCGTGGGACGCATCGCCGACGTCTTCATCGGCTGCCCTGGGCCGATCTGCCGGACGGCGCGTTCGTTCTGCTCGACCAGTCGCCGTTCGTGGTCGTCGGTGCGCAACTGAGCGAGTGGACGCGCAAGGGCTATCGCCGGCGACGGGCGCGGCCGATGCGGGGAATCGCGGAGACCCTCACGCCGCCGTCGACCATTGCCGCGCTCCGCGCCGGCTACCCGGTCCAGATCGACGACGCTGCGCGTGCGTAGCTAACCCGTGCCACGTGCACGCGTCGACCACGGTTAGGGTCTCGTCATGTCGCACCCTGACCCGAACGGCCCGCCAGACCTCACGCCGATCCAGGTCGGTGACGTCTGGGAGAATCCCGTTACCCGCGAGCGCGCTGTGATCCTCGAGCTTCCCTACAAGAGTCCCGAGGGCCGCACGACTGTCGAGCTGACCGCGCTCGTCGGGGCGCGCGTTGTCGGCGAGCATCGCCACCCCGCCCTCGTCGAGCGCTTTACCGTCCTCGAGGGCGAACTGACCTTGAAGCTTGACGGGCAGACGAGCGTCCTACGCGAGGGCGAGTCGGCCGTCATCGAGGCGGGCGCGTGGCACGACTGGTGGAACGCCGGCGACCGGGACGCGCGGGCACGGGTCGAGATTACGCCCGGCGAGCGCTTCTCACACATGATCGAGACGCTGTTCGGGCTCGCACGCCTCGGACACACCAACGCCAAGGGCCTGCCGCACCCGCTGCAGCTTGCCCTTTTCGCGCGGGAGTTCAGCGATGTCGCCGTGTTCCGTTCACCGCCCCAGGCGGTTCAACGCACACTCTTCAGCGTCCTCGCACCGGTCGCGCACTGGCGGGGCTATCGCGCGACCTACCCACAACTCTCGCGCACGGTGCTGGCCCCACGGCCATAGGAGTTGGCGGGCGGTGACCTGACGTACTAGGCGCGGCGCGCGATGTCCTCGAGCGGCTTCCGGTTCGCGCGCCGCGACCACTCCTCGGCCGTGCGCGACTCCGGGTCGCGCGGCTTCGCCGGATAGCCGAACGACAGCACGATCGCCGGCTCGGCTCCGATCTGTGCCGCGGCTGCGGCCGCGTCGGCGACGCCGTTCGGGCAGGAGACGATCCCGTCGCCCCAGGCGGCGAGCATCATGTTCTGCGCCGCGCGGCCGACGTCGAAGGCGCGCGGGCAGACGATCGCGACGACCAGCGCTGCGCTGCGAACGTTCTCCGGCGCGTAGACGGTGTCGGCGAACGCCTCCCGGTCGGTGACGACGACGAACTGCCAGTCCTGCCGGTTCTGCGAGCTGCCGGACAGGCGGCCCGCGTCGAGGATCCGGTTGATCGACTCCTCCGGGAGCGGCCGGTCGGCGTACCGGCGCTCGTCGCGCTTCGACGCGATCGCCGTGAAGGTGTCCACCGGCCGAGCCTAGCGGGCGGCGGAGGCCGCCGACCCCGTAGGGCGGCCTCCGCTCGCGCGGCTGCTCTCGATCAGCGCGTGCTCAGCTGAACCAAGCGGCGCGTCGAGACACCGCCGATCAGCCGCTCGCCCGCTTTCCGGGCGCGAACGAACATCACGATCCCGCCCGGATGCCCGAAAGTGACACGCCTCGTCGGCCGCATGTGGAACGTGACCCAGCCGTCGCTGCCGGTGGTCGCCTCCGCCGGGGTCGTTGCCGACCCGAACGGGATCGCGACCACGAACACGAGCGCGCCCTGGACCGAGTGGCTCCGGCTGTCCGAGACGTGGAACCGCGCCGTGATCGTCCGCCGCGACCGCAGCGGCTGCGGCGAGAACGCGACACGGTCGATCAGCAGCCGGTTCGGCAGGGAGACGTCGGAGATCGCGACCGTCGCGCCGCTCGGCGCCTCGGCCTTGCCGATCACCGACGTCGGCGCGGACGTCGACGACGAGCTGCCGCGCGCGTTCCGGCCCGTGACGCGAACGCGCAGCGTCAAGCCCTCGTCGGCGGCCGTCAGGATGTACGTCTTCGCCGTCGCGGCTGTGATGTCGGCGCAGCCGGCGCCCGTGTTGCTGCAGCGCCGCCAGTGGTACGAGAACGTAACCGGCGCGAGGCCGACCCACGCACCCACATTTGCCGTCAGCGTCTGGCCGACCTGCGTGGTTCCGGCGACCGACGGCGCCGAGGTGTTCCGCGGCGCCCCGCCTGCCGCCGCCGAGAGGACGGTCGCGGTCTGGTTGGACGTCTCCGTCGCGGAGCCCTCCGAGTTCGCCGCCGTCACCCGTACGCGGAGCCTGTGGCCCACGTCGGCGCTCCGGAGCCGGTAGCGCTTGAACGTCGCGCCGGAGATCGCCGTGCAGCCCTCGCCGTTCCCGCCGCTGCCGCTCGCGGGACAGCGGAGCCAGCTGTACTTGTAGTTGAACGGCCCGGAGCCGCTGAACGCGCCGTTGTTCGAGGTGAGCGTTCTGCCCTCGACGACGACGCCCGTGATGCGCGGTTGCCCAGTGGCGGCCGGCGGAGCCTTCGCGGTCGCCGATCCGCCCGCCGGGACGAGAGCCGCGACGGCAACTGCCGCGGCGGCGGCGAGCCCATGCCTGCTCGTGCTTTTCATCGTGACTCCCCCTGTTCCGATGCTAGTCTCGTATAGCGACGGGATTCGTAGTACGAAGTTGGTCGGTATACGTGAAGAAATTGCAAGGAAATGGTTCAGAAGAGCTGCCGGACTACGGAGAGGCCGCATTCCTCCGTGAGGCGCTGCGGCGCTTCGCGCGCCGGACCGAGCTCGTCACCCGGGCACACGGGCTGACGCCGCGCACGTACCAGCTGCTCCTGATGCTCAAGACGGGCCGCCGGGCTGCCGGAAGCGCGGGCCTGGGGGAGCTCGAGGAGCGCCTGCAGCTCGGGAAGAGCACCGTGACCGAGCTCGTGCTCCGGAGCGAGGACGCCGGTCTCGTCCGGCGCGAGCTCGACCGGACGCGGCGCGGAGCCATCTCGGTCCGCCTCACTCCGGCGGGCGCGCGACGCCTCGCGAAGGTCGCCGCGGCGCTCGGCGACGAGCGCGCGCGTCTCGCCGAGCTGCTGCAGGCAGAGCGAGAAGCCACGACTGCGACGATTAGACGAGTGATCCGCGAGCTGCTGGACGCGCGCGCCGGCGAGGACTACGACCTCTACGCCGAGACGATCAACCCGCTGCGGGTCAAGGTCTTCCGCACGATCGGGTTCGACAGGACGTGGGCGCGCGCGGAGGGCCAGTACCTCTACGACACCGACGGCGACCGCTACCTCGACCTGCTCGGCGGGTTCGGGATGTTCAACGTCGGCCGGAACAACCCGCGCGTCCGCGCCGCGCTGGCCGAGGTGCTCGAGCTCGACATCGCGGGCTCCGTCCAGATCGGGACGTCGCTTCTGCCCGGCGTGCTCGCGGAGCGGCTGCTCGCGCTGACGCCGGCACGGCTGGCGAAGGTGCTGTTCACGAGCTCCGGCACCGAGTCGGTCGAGGCGGCCCTGAAGCTCGGCCGCGCGGCGACGGGGCGGCAGCGTGTCCTGTCGGCGGAGCAGAGCTTCCACGGGCTCACGCTCGGCTCCCTGTCGGCGACCGGGGACGAGCACTTCACCGACCGCTTCGGGCCGCTCCTGCCGGGCTTCGACCGCGTGCCGTTCGGCGACCTCGACGCGCTCGAGCGCGAGCTCGCGCACGAGGACGTCGCGCTGTTCCTCGTCGAGCCGGTGCAGGGAAAGGGCGTCAACCTCCCTCCGGCCGGCTACCTCGAGGGCGCGCAGGGCCTCTGCCGCCGCTACGGGACGCTGTTCGCCGTCGACGAGGTGCAGACCGGCCTCGGCCGCACCGGGCGGATGTTCGCGTTCGAGCACTGGAACCTCGAGCCCGACCTCGTCACCGTCGCCAAGTCGCTGTCGGGCGGCTACGTGCCGGTCGGGGCGCTGCTGATGTCACAACGCGTGTTCGACGACGTCTTCGACTCGCTCGAGCACGCGTTCAGCCACGGCTCGACCTTCGCGCCGAACGACCTCGCCATGGCCGCGGGTCTCGCGACCCTGGAGGAGCTCGAGCGCGCGCAGCTCGTCGACCACGTCCGCGCGCCTCGGCACGCTGCTGCTCGAGCGGACGCTGCCGCTCGTGGACGAGCACGCCGTCGTCAAGGAGGCGCGCGGGCTCGGGCTGATGTGGGCGATGGAGTTCGCCGAGCCCGACTCCGGGAGCCTCGCCTGGCGCGTGATGGAGCGCGTCCAGTCGGGGCTGTTCGCGCAGCTGGTCGTCGTGCCGCTCTTCACCCACCACCGCATGCTCAGCCAGGTGGCCGGGCACGACCTGGCCGTCCTGAAGATCCTGCCGCCGCTCGTCCTCACCGAGGAGGACGTCGAAGAGTTCGCCGTCGCCCTCGACGACGTGATCCGGAAGGCGACGCGGCCTAGCCGGGTCGCCGGGCTGGCGCTGCGGGCCGCTAGAGCTCGGTGACCTCGGCGTGGCGGTCGGCCACGCAGGCGCGGGTCCAGAACTCGGCCGTCGCGACGAGCTTGTCCTCGAGCTCGCTCCGGTCGCCGCGGTCGTCCGGGAGGCGGTCGGCGGGAACCTCGATTCGCACCTGGTGGAGCAAGACCTCGGTCCCGTCGGCGATCTCGTGCCGCTGCTCCGCGACGAGCGAGACCTCGCCCACCTGCGGGACGAGCAGCTTCGCGAGCTCCTCGAGCTCCGCCGCCGTCGCGTCGCGCCCGGCGAAGACGCCGAAGTTGACCCTCAGCTCGAGCCCGGCCGGCTCGGTCGTGGTCGGAAAGACGATTGCCTGCTCGACCTGCATCGAAAGTCGTATTGCCCGCTTCGGGCGCCGGGCTAACCCTCGCGCGGCTCCCAGCGGAACTTCCGCACCGCGACGAGCAGGCCGCCGACGGCCCACGCGGCCAGGACCGCGACCGATCCCGGCCGGTCCCAGATCTGGCGCCCGTGCAGGTAGATCGCGTTCGTCGAGTCGACGAGGTACTTCAGCGGCAGCACGTCGCGCGATCGCGCGCAGCGCGCGCGGGTAGTGGCGCGTCGGGCCGAACGAGCCGCAGAGGAACGCCATCGGCAGGATGATCACGTTCACGATCGCCGACGAGCCCTCGAGCGAGCGGATCAGCCCCGTGATCGCGAGGCCGAGCGCCGCGAAGCACGCCGCCCCGAGCGCGAGCAGGAGGAGGATCGAGACCAGGTGGCTGGGGAACGGCGTGTCCCGCAGCACCTTCCCGAGCACGAACAGCGCGATCGCCTGGAGCGTGAAGACGATCAGCGTCGAGGCGAGCACCGCGAGGAGGTACGTCGGCCCCGGCAGCGGCGTCGAGCGGATCCGCTTCAGGATCCCCATCTCGCGGCGGCCGACGAGCAGGAGCGCAAGGCCCGGCGAAAGCGGTGTTCGCGGCGCCGTAGCCGAGCATCCCGGCCAGGAGCGCCCAGGACGCCGGGCGCCCGTAGATGCGGCCGTTGTAGACGGCGGTCAGCAGCGCGAAGAGCAGAGCGGGAAGAGGAAGACGAAGACGGCGGCCTCGCGGCTGCGCCAGAAGACGAGCTGCTCGGTGCGCAGCTGGTGGAAGAAGAGCCTCACTCGGTCTCCTCGGCTGTGAGGAGCAGGTAGACGTCCTCGAGCGTCGGGCGGCGCACCTCGAGGCCTTCCAGCTCGTGTCCGTCCGCAAGCGCCTCCGCGGTCAGCTCGTGCAGGACGCGCGTCGGCTCGGTCGTGCGCACGACGACCTCCTGGCCGTTGCGGCGGTAGTGGATCTCGGTCTCGCCGCCCCCGCTCCCCGTCAGCTCCCGCGGCGCTCCCTCACGGATGATCCGGCCCTCGCGCAGGACGGCGACGCGGTCGGCGAGTTGCTCCGCCTCGTCGAGGTAGTGCGTCGTCAGGAGGATCGTCTTGCCGAGCGAGCGGAGCGACCGGATCATCTCCCAGGCCGCGCGCCGCGCCGCCGGGTCGAAGCCGGTCGTCGGCTCGTCGAGGAAGACGAGGTCGGGATCGCCGACGAGCGCGACGCCGAGGTCGAGCCGCCGCTTCTGGCCGCCCGAGAGCGTCTTCACGCGGGCGTCCCGCTTCTCGGCCAGGCCGACGAGGTCGATCACCTCGTCCACGTCGCGCGCGTGCTCGTAGTAGCCGGCGAACACGCGGTGCGTCTCGGCGACCGTGAGGTTCGGGTACAGCTGCGACTGCTGGAGGACGACCCCGATCCGCTCGCGGAACGCCGGCCCGGCGCCGGCCGGGTCGAAGCCGAGGACGCTGACCTCGCCGCCGTCGCGCTCGCGGTAGCCCTCGAGGATCTCGACCGTCGTCGTCTTGCCCGCCCCGTTCGGGCCGAGCAGGCCGAAGACCTCGCCCTCCCCGATCTCGAAGCTGATGCCGCGGAGGGCCTCGTAGGAGCCGTAGGACTTCCGCAGGTCGTCGACGACGATCGCCGTCACAGGTCGATCACGACGACGCCCGCAGGCGGGAACCGCGGCTCCTCGCCACCGGTCAGGCTCGCGGCGATCTGGCCGCAGTCCGGCTGGTGGCCGACGACGACGACCGTCTCGCCGCGTCCCTCGATCGCCTCGCGGACCGCCTCCGGGGTCGCGCCCGGCGCCAGTCGGTCGTCCCCCTCCGGCTCGCCGAAGCCGAGCTCGGTCGCGGTCTCGCGGGCCCGGAGCAGAGGGCTCGACAGCACCGCGTCCGGCCGGATCCCCTCGGCTCGGAGCCGCTCGCCCAGGGCGCGCGCCTGCTCGTGGCCCTCGGGCGTGAGCGCGCGCAGGTGGTCCGGCGACCCCGGCGCGGCCTCGGCGTGGCGCACGAGAACGAGCCGCATCAGCCGAGGCTACCTCCCCGGTGCGGAGACTGTCTCGCCCGCGGTACAACTCGGGTGTGGGCGCGTTCCGGTACGTGGTGGCAGACGTCTTCACGGAGGAGGCGCTGACGGGGAACCAGCTCGCCGTCTTCACCGACGCGCGCGAGCTTCCGGAGGAGCAGCTGCAACTGCTTGCGCGCGAGCTGAAGCTGAGCGAGACGGTGTTCGTGTATCCGGCCGAGGCGGGTGGGCACGCCCGCATCCGCATCTTCACCCCGGAGGCGGAGCTGCCCTTTGCGGGGCACCCGGTGCTCGGGACCGCCTTCGTCCTCGGCGGGCCGCTGCAGCTCGGCGAGATCCGGCTCGAGACGGGTGCGGGCGTCGTTCCGGTGGTGCTCGAGCGGGAAGGCGCTCGCATCATCTTCGGCCGGATGTCGCAGCCGGTGCCGTCGTGGGAGCCCTTCCCTCGGGCGGAGGAGCTGCAGGACCTGCTGGGCGTCCGGTCGGAGCTGCCCGTCGAGCTCTACGACCTCGGCCCGGGGCACGTGTACCTCGCGCTCGCGAGCGAGGACGAGGTCGCGGCGCTGGCGCCCGACTTCGGGGCCCTCGCCCGGGTCGCGGACGTGGGCGTCAACTGCTTCGCGGGTACGGGCACGAAGTGGAAGACCCGGATGTTCGCGCCGGCCAGCGGCGTCGCCGAGGATCCCGCAACGGGCTCGGCCGCCGGCCCGCTCGCGATCCACCTCGCCCGTCACGGCCGCATCCCGTTCGGGGAGGAGATCGAGATCTCGCAGGGCGTCGAGCTGAAGCGGCCCTCGAAGCTCTACGCCACGGTGTGGGGGACGCCCGACACGATCGAGCGCGTCGAGGTCGGCGGCTCGGCGGTGATCGTGGCGCGCGGCGAGTTCCGGATCTAGTACAGGAACGTCACCGCCTCGATCGCAGGTAGCTCCGGCGCGAGCGCGCGCCAGAAACGACCGCCGTCCTCCGAGACGTAGAGGCGGTTCCGCGCCGCGTAGAGGACGCGGTCGGGGTCGTCCTCGTCGATCGCGACGGCGAACCCGGCCGGGAGGCCGCCGCCCGCCTCGCGCCACGTACGGCCGGCGTCGTGGGAGACCGCCAGCGGGGGGCGACGGTCGACGACGGCGACCACGGTCGAGCCGGCCGACGCAGCCGCGACGACGCGCGGAAGCTCGACGGACGGCGGCTCGACCACGGGCACGTCGGCGTCCGAGTCGAGGAGCTCCTCCGTCTCGAGGTCGATCACGAAGACACCGTCGGTGGTCAGCGCCGCCACCTTCACGGCAGGCGTCCCAGCAGCAGCGCGGCCACGAGCGCGGTCGCCCGCCGCGCGGACGGCACCGGGGCGTGGCCGCCGGCGCGCGCGGCGAGGTACGCGACGCAGAACGCGTCGCCGGAGCCGGTGGGGTCCCGCGCCACGGGCCAGGCCCCCACCTCGGTGATCCGGCCCTCCGCGAAAACGAGCGATCCGCGCGACCCGTACGTGATCAGCACCTCCGGGACGCCGAGCGTCGCGACGGTGGACTCGTCGACGCGGCCGAGCACGACGGCGGCCTCCTCGTCCGCGAGCTTCAGGATCGAGACGCTCGCGAGCATGGCCGGGTCGAAGTCGGCGTCGAGCTGGAGCGGCCCCGTATGCGGAGCGCGGACGAGGCCCTGGCCGTCGAGCGACACGCGCCGGCCGCGCGCGAGCGCAGCGAGCGTCTCGGCGGGGAAGTCGGAGCGGAGCACCGGCGCGACGTGCGACCCAGGCGCGCGGCTCGACGGCGGCGACGTCCGCCGGCGTCCACGAGTCGCCGGCGTGGACGACCTCCATGATCCGGCGGTCGCCCTCGTAGCGAAAGGCGAACGTCGTCGTCGCCGTCCCGTGCAGGACGCGCGCCGGCAAGCCGAGGGCCGCGAGCCGCCGGACGTAGGCGGCGCGCTCCTCGGCTCCGCAGCGCGCGACCACCGACGCCCTCGCCCCGAGCGCGCGCAGGGCCCGCGCGCCGTAGTAGGTCCCGCCGCCGATCCGCGGCGGGCCGCCGTCAACGAGGTCCCGGCAGAGGTTCCCGACGAGCGCGAGCAGCGGCACGCGCCGAGCCTAAACGCACGGCCGCGGCGGTCAGCAGGAAGGCGACGACGAACGCGGGGAGCGACGCCCCGACCGCATACGACGGTGTCGGCAGGTGGCTCAGCCAGCGCGTCCAGAAGCCGAGGTCGGCCGGCTGGTTCAGCCACTCGTAGACGAGGAATCCCACGATCCAGGCCACGATCGGCCCGGGCCGGATCGCCGGCGCGTCGAAGACGTCCGCGCGCGAGTAGTGGGCCCCGCGCAGGAGCCAGTCCGCGACGAGCACGCCCAGCAGCGGCACGAACACCGCACCGAGCAGAAGCAGGAAGCGCTGGTAGCTCCGCATGTCGATCGCGAGTGCTCCGGCGGTCGCGACGACCGAGGCGGCCAGGACGAGCGCACGCTGGGAGATGCGCTGCGGGACGACGTTCTGCGCCGACACCGCAGTCGAGTAGACGTTCGCGAACGCCTCGTCCGTCTCGTCCACCGTCAGCGCCAGCAGCGCGAACGCCGCGGCCACCCCGCCGCCGGCGATGGCGATCAGGATCAGCTCTGGGTGGGCCGCGTCCACGCCGCGCGAGAGCACGAGGATCGAGCCGAACCCGAACTGGAAGAGCGTCGGCAGCAGGTAGCCGACGCTCGTTCCCCAGAAGGCGGTGCGCCGGTCACGGCAGAAGCGCGTGTAGTCGGCGACGAGCGGCGCCCACGAGACGGTCACCGCGACGACCGTGTCCACCGCGATCCAGAAGGACCCGTGGTGGCCGCCCTCGTTCCACATCCCGCCGAAGTGCGCGCCGTCGACGATCCACCAGGCGAGGTAGACGACCGACGCTGCGACCGCCCAGATCGCGAACTTCCGCACGAACCGCCGCACGAACCCGATCGGCCCCATCAGCGCCATCGCGGCGGCGACCGCGCCGAAGGCGAGCTTCCACAGCCACAGCACGTGGACGTCGAACAGCTTCGCGAAGAGGAGGTCGGCCGCGGTCGCGATCACGATCAGCTCGAAGATCGCCCAGCCGAGGCACTGCAGGACGTTGAGCCCCGTGGCGAGGTACGACCCGCGCCGGCCGAGCGGCGCGCGCTGGAGCACCATCGTCGGCACGCGCGCATCCGCGCCGATCAGCGCCGCGAGCCCGAGCAACCCGTTCCCGATCAGGGCGCCGACAAGCGTGGCGGCGAGCGCCTCCCGTAGCGGCAGGTCGAAGTACGCTGGGAGAACGAGGACCAGCAGCGAGATGCCCAGGTTGAGCCAGAGCAGCGTCGTGTCGACCATGCCCAGCACGCGGAGCGAGTCGGGCACCGGCTCGATTCCCCAGTTGGGCGCCTTCACGCTGGGTTCGTTCCTCCCTTCGCCGGTGCTAACCGGATCAGGTTCGACGGGTGTGATCTCAGCCCGCTGCGGGCACCCCGGTGCGGGCCAGCGTACCGTTCGCCGGGACATGGGCGCCGCGAGGAAGCAGACGTGAAGGCCGCGCGCGTCGCCGGAGCGCTCGCGGTTGGGCTCGTGCTCGCGCTCGCCGGCTGCGGCGGCGGTGGGCAGCTCTCGAAGAGCGAGTACGAGGCGAAGCTCCACAGCGCCGGCAACGAGCTGACCGGCGCCGTGCAGCAGCTGGCGAAGGCGACCTCCAAGGACCAGTTCAAGCAGGACGTAGGCGACGTCCAGAGCGCGCTGAACTCCGCGGCCGACACGCTCGACGGCGTCACGCCGCCCACGGACGTGCAGGGCGCCAACGACCGGCTCGTCGACGGCCTCCGGGGTCTCTCGAACGACTTCGACCAGGTGAAGAAGGCGGCGGACGACGGTATCGACGCCGCGACCAAGAAGGCGCAGCAGATCACGACCGGCGCCGCGTCACGCGAGGCGCAGCAGGCGATTCTGGAGATCAAGCGACGTGGGTACGACGTCGGGCAGCTCGGCGCGTAACGCCGCGCTCGCCCTGGCCGCCGCGCTCGTCCTCGCGCTCGGCGCGGGCTGCGGGGGCGGCAGCGACGACGAGGGGAGCCTCTCGAAGGCCGCGTACGAGCAGCAGCTCAAGAGCGTCGGCAGCAACCTGAAGACGTCGCTGTCGGCGGCCGCCTTCGGGGAGACGGAGAACCTCGGCAACCTCGCAGCGAGCCTCGACCACCTGCGCACCCAGCTCGACCAGGCAGCCAAGGACCTTGCGCGGCTCGACCCGCCGAAGGGCGCGGAGGCGGCCAACGCGCAGCTCGTGAGCGTCCTACGCAGGTCGGAGGGGACGGTGAGCGACCTGGCGCGCGCCGCGCATGCGAACAACGTGCGCCGTGTCAACCAGCTCCACGCGCAGGCGGCCGGCGAGCTGCAGGCCCTCCGTGACGCGGCGAACGAGCTGCGGTCGAAGGGCTACCAGGTGGGCCTGCTCGGCCAGCACTGAGCGGCGGACGCTCGCGTCAAGCTCAGGAGAGCTCGGGCGCCAGCCGTTCGCCGAGCGCTTCGAGCACGCCCTGGCCGATCTCCGGCGAGTTCCGCAGGAGCGCGTGGAAGTCGCGGTCGGTGAGCACCAGCGCCCGGACCGCCGACGTCGTCGTCACCGTCGCCGTCCGCGGGAGCTTCGTCACCAGCGCGATCTCCCCGAGAAAGTCGCCGTCGCCGAGCGTCGCGACGCTCTTCCCCTTCTGCCGCACATCGGCACTGCCTTCGAGCAGAACGAAGAACTCGCGGCCGCGCTCGCCCTCCCTCGTCAGCGTCGTCCCGTCGGGGAGGTCGATCTCGTCAGCGTGGCTGGCGACGTTCTGGAGGTCCTTCTTCGAGAGCTTGGAGAACAGCGGGACGTGCTTGATCAGCTCGACCTTCTGGTCCTTTCGCAATCCCATAAGGCGACTCTAAACCGCTCGCCGACCGCTCGGCTACGGTGCGGCGGTGGTTCCGGATCGAACAGTCGTGACCTCGATCTTCGGCGCCGCTGCGGGATTGTCCGGGCTGCTGCTCGTCTTCCTCGGGATTGTCGTGTCGGCGTTCCAGTCGTATTCGGCCGCGACGCCGGCGGCGGCGGTCGCCCCGTACCGGCGCGCGGGGCGGGCGATCCTCGCCGCGTTCCTGCTCGGGCTCGCGACCGTGGGCGTCGCGCTCGCCTGGATGCTCTCGCCCAGCCGCGGCCTCCGCGACGCGGCCGTGGTGCTCTTCTGCGTCCAGCTCGGCACGCTGACGGTGTCGGCGGTCGGCGCAGCGCGCCTCGTTCTGTGGCGCTGAACCTCAACAAGCTGAAGCGCCTCGAGGACGCGGGGCTGGACGACCTCTTCGAGCATGACCGCAAGCTGTGGACGGCGATGACGAAGGACGCCTATACCTACACGCGCCGGTTCGTCGGCGCCGAGGTGCGCCCGGACGACGTCGTCCCGACGCTCGTGCCGGCGCTCGAGGTGTCCGACCGATTGCGGACGTTCCTCGCGCGGAAGAAGCTCACGCAGCAGTACTGGTACACCTGGTACGCGGAGTTGCTGGTCGACCGTCTCTGGGGCGACTTACACTAGAACCGTGCCGAAGGCGCCTGATGCGGACGGGCAAGCGCGCGCGTACATCGACCGGGTGGTCGAGACGCATCGCCGAAACGGCTACGGGCTTCGGCTCTCGCAGAAGCGGTACGACGCCGCAGTCGCCCGCGTCGCGGACACGTTCCGCGGCCTCATCGACGCCTCCTCGCAAAAGCGCGGCTAGTTCGAAACTGACAACTTGCGCATCGCCCCGCGTGGGACGACGCTCTCGGCGTGGAGCAATTCTCTACATTCTGAGCGGAGACGACGATGAAGAAGAAGAGGAAGAGGCCGACGGCTGAGGACTGGGCGCGCTGGGCTGACGGCCGGCGTTTGCTCGAGGAGCGGATTGCCGTTCTCGAGAAAAGGATCGAGGAGCAAAAGCGCCGCGAGCCCCGAGCGCAGGGCTCCTAGTCGGCCAGGAGCCGCCGCAGCACGAACTGCAGGATCCCGCCGTGCTGCAGATACTCGCGCTCGCGCGGCGTGTCGAGGCGGACGCGGGCGCGGAACTCCCTGTCGTCCGCGCGCACGGTGACCTCGTCCGCGTCGCCGTTCTCGACACCCTCGACCGCGAACTCCTCGCGGCCGCTGAGCCCGAGCGACTCCGCGTTCTCGCCGTCCATGTACTGCAGCGGCAGGATCCCCATCATCAGCAGATTCGACCGGTGGATCCGCTCGTACGATTCGGCGATCACCGCCCGTACGCCGAGCAGGTTCGGCCCCTTCGCCGCCCAGTCGCGCGAGGAGCCCGACCCGTACTCCTTGCCGGCGAGGACGATCAGCGGCGTGCCTTCCGCGAGGTAGCGCTCCGACGCCTCGAAGACGGTCATCTCCTCGCCGCTCGGGGCGTGCACCGTCCACGTCCCCTCGGAGCCCGGCACGAGCAGGTTCTTGAGTCGCACGTTCGCGAACGTCCCGCGCACCATCACCTCGTGGTTGCCGCGCCGCGAGCCGTAGGAGTTGAAGTCCTTTCGCTCGACCCCGTGGCCGACGAGGTACTTCCCCGCCGGCGAGTCGGGCTTGATCGCGCCTGCGGGCGAGATGTGGTCGGTCGTCACGGAGTCGCCGATCCGCACCAGGCAGCGCGCGCCGCGGACGTCTTCGACCCTGCCCGGCTCGCGTGACATGCCCTCGAAGTACGGCGGCAGCCGCACGTAGGTCGAGCCCGGATCCCAGGCGAAGAGGTCGCCCTCGGGCACCGGCAGCTCGCGCCACGCGGGATCGCCGGTGAAGACGTCCGCGTACGTGCGCTCGAACATTTCGCCGTGGACGGACCGCGCGATCGTCTCCTGGATCTCCGCCGAGCTCGGCCAGATCTCCCGCAGGTAGACGTCCTCGCCGTCGCTCCCGGTTCCGAGCGGCTCGTTGACGAGGTCGACGTCCATCCGGCCCGCGAGCGCGTAGGCGACGACGAGCGGCGGGGACGCGAGGTAGTTCGCCTTCACCTCCGGATGGATCCGCGCCTCGAAGTTGCGGTTCCCGGACAGCACCGAGCACACGACGAGGTCGCCCTGGGCGACCGCCTCCGAGATCGGCGCCGGCAACGGGCCCGAGTTCCCGATGCAGGTGGTGCAGCCGTAGCCGACCGTCTGGAACCCGAGCTCGTCGAGGTACTGCTGGAGGCCTGCCTGCTCGTAGTACTCGGTCACGACCTTCGAGCCCGGCGCGAGCGACGACTTCACCCACGGCTTGCGCTCGAGCCCACGCTCGACCGCGTTCTTCGCGAGGAGGCCGGCGCCCACCATCACCTGCGGGTTGGAGGTGTTCGTGCAGGACGTGATCGCGGCGATCACGACGGAGCCGTGCTCGAGCTCGAACTCGTCGCCGTTCATCGTGACGGCCACGGTCGCCGGCTCGACCGCCACGGCGACGCTGCTGTCCCCTTCGACCTGCGCGCCGCCGTCGCCGGTGCCGGTCGGCGAGTCGCTGGCCGGGAACGACTCGGCGACTGCCTCGTCGCGCGAGTTCCCGTAGTCGACGCCGAAGCTCCCGAGCCCTTCGAGGAACGACTCCTTCGCCTCCCGTAGCGGTACGCGGTCCTGCGGCCGCCGCGGTCCCGCGAGCGACGGCTCGACCGTCGAGAGGTCGAGCTCCACGACCTGCGAGTACTCCGGCTCGTGCGCCGGCTCGTGCCAGAGCGCGTTCCCCTTGCAGTACGCCTCGACCAGCGCGATCCGGTCCGGGGGGCGGCCCGTCAGCCGGAGGTACCGCAGCGTCTCGTCGTCGACCGGGAAGAACCCGCAGGTCGCGCCGTACTCCGGGGACATGTTCCCGATCGTCGCGCGGTCGGCGAGCGTGAGGCCTGCGAGCCCGTGCCCGAAGTACTCCACGAACTTCCCGACCACACCGGTCTGGCGGAGGATCTGCGTCACGGTGAGGACGAGGTCGGTGGCCGTCGCTCCCTCGGGAAGGTCACCCGTGAGCCGGAAGCCGACCACCTGGGGGACGAGCATCGAGATCGCCTCGCCGAGCATCGCCGCCTCGGCCTCGATCCCGCCGACGCCCCAGCCGAGCACGCCGAGGCCGTTGACCATCGTCGTGTGCGAGTCGGTGCCGACGAGCGTGTCCGGGAACGCCTTCCCGTCGCGGGCCTCGACGACGCGCGCCAGGTACTCGAGGTTGACCTGGTGGACGATGCCCGTGTTCGGCGGGACGACCTTGAAGTTGTCGAACGCGGTCTGGCCCCAGCGCAGGAACGCGTAGCGCTCGCGGTTCCGCTCGAACTCGAGCTCGGCGTTGCGGAAGATCGCGCGCGCCGTCGCGTACTCGTCGACCTGCACCGAGTGGTCGATCACGAGCTCGACCGGCAGCAGCGGGTTGATGCGAGACGCCTCTCCGCCGAGGTCCTGCATCGCGTTCCGCATCGCCGCGAGGTCGACCACGGCCGGGACGCCCGTGAAGTCCTGGAGCAGGACGCGCGCCGGCCGGAACGAGATCTCGTCCGACGGGTCGGCGCCCGGCCGCCAGCGTGAGATCGCCTCCGCGTCGGCCTCCTCGCCGTGTCGGAGGACGTTCTCGAGCAGGATCCGGAGCGTGTAGGGGAGCCGCTCCGTGCCGTCCGGGAGGCGGGAGATCTCGTACGTCTGCCCGGCGGCGGTGAGCGTTTCGACGGCCATCCCTATCGATTCTACGGGAGGGCGCCGGTTCTGATTTGACGGCGTCCGGTCTTCTCCCTAAAGTCCACCGACCTAGTGGAGAAATGAGGAGGCGTGATGAGACGAATTAGCATTGTTTTCTTTCTACTGCTCGCGCTCCCGGCGGTAGCCTCGGGCGCGGCGCGTGACGTGAGGCTGTCGCTCGTCGCCTATTCGACGCCGCGCGAGGCCTACGGCAAGCTCATTCCCGCCTTCCAGAAGACGGTTGCGGGCAAGGACGTCTCCTTCAGTCAGTCCTTCGGGGCGTCGACGGAGCAGAGCCGCGCCGTCGCCGCCGGCCTGTCAGCGGACGTGGTCGCGTTCTCGCTCGCGCCCGATATCACCTCGCTCGTCCAGAAGGGTCTCGTCCCGCGCAACTGGAGCGCAAACAAGTGGAAGGGAATGGTCACGCGCTCCGTCGTCGTCTTCGTCCTCCGCGACGGAAACCCCAAGCACATCCGCACCTGGGACGACCTCGTCAAGCCGGGCGTCCAGGTGGTCACGCCGAATCCGGTCACGTCCGGGGGTGCCCGCTGGAACGTCATGGCCGCCTACGGAGCCCAGCTGCGCGCGGGCAAGACGCCCAAGCAGGCGATTGCCTACCTCGGGAAGCTGTTCAAGCACGTCGTCGCCCAGCCCTCGAGCGCGCGCGAGGCACTGCAGACATTCCTGGCCGGGCGCGGCGACGTGATGCTCGGCTACGAGAACGAGGCGATCCTGGCCCAGCACAACAGCCAGCCCGTGCAGTTCCTCATCCCGAAGGCGACGATCCTGATCGAGAACCCGATCGCCGTCACCGCCAAGTCCTCGCACAAGGCCGAGGCGAACGCGTTCGTCAACTTCCTGCACACCCTGCCGGCGCAGAGGATCTTCGCGGACAACGGCTACCGGCCGCTGCTGCAGGCCGCGGCGAGAGGCCACACGTTCCCGACCCGACCGCAGCTCTTCACGATCAAGTACGTCGGCGGCTGGCCGGTTGTGACGAAGCGGTTCTTCGACCCGAAGACCGGGATCATCACGAAGATCGAGGGCTCGCTTGGCGGCTAGGGCCGAGCCGCTACCCGTCCCGCGCGACCGGCTCAGGCCGGTCGCGGCGCTGTCAGTCGGTCTTACGGTCTCGTACCTCAGCGTCGTCGTGCTCCTCCCGCTCGCCGCGCTCGCCTGGGAGGCACGCGGCGGCGACTTCTGGGAGGCCGTGACCACAGAGCAGTCGATCGCGGCGCTGAAGCTCACGCTCGTCGTCTCGCTGCTCGTCGCGGTCGTGAACGCCGTCGCCGGCACGGCGATCGCCTGGACGCTCGTGCGCGACCGCTTCGTCGGTCAGCGCTTCGTCAACTCGCTGATCGACCTGCCCTTCGCCCTGCCGACGATCGTCGCCGGCCTGACGCTACTCGCGCTCTACGGCCCTCGCTCTCCGGTCGGCGTCGACATCGCGTTCAGGCGCGTCGGGGTGTTCGTCGCGCTGCTGTTCGTGACGGTGCCCTTCGTCGTCCGCACGGTCCAGCCCGTCCTGCTCGAGCTCGACCGGGAAGTGGAGGAGGCAGCCGCCTCGCTCGGCGCCGGGCCGGTAGCGACCTTTCGCCGGGTCGTCCTGCCGGGCATCCTCCCGGCGGTGCTCTCGGGCGTCGCGCTCGCCTTCGCGCGCGCGATCGGCGAGTTCGGCGCCGTCGTCCTGATCTCCGGGAATCTGCCGTTCAAGACCGAGGTCGCGTCCGTGTACGTCTTCGGGCGGATCGAGAGCGGCGACCAGCAAGGCGCCGCCGCCGCCTCGATCGTGATCCTCGCGATCTCGCTCTTCGTCCTGCTCGCGATTGGCGGGCTGCGCCGCTGGGTCACGCGCTATGACCGCTAGGTACCTGCTCCGCTTCGGCTCGCTCGCCTACCTGGGGCTCGTGCTCGTCCTTCCGGTCGGCTACGTCTTCTACAAGGCGTTCGAGCACGGCTTCGGCGCCGCCTGGGACGCGGTAACGACGCCGGCGGCCCTGCACGCGCTCCGGCTCACGCTCGAGATCGCGGCGATCGCCGTCCCGGCGAACACGATCTTCGGCGTCGTCGCGGCGATGGCGATCGTCAGGCATCGCTTCCCCGGTGCCGGGCTCGTCAACGCTCTCGTCGACCTGCCGCTCGCGCTCTCCCCGGTCGTCGTCGGCCTCTCGCTGCTGCTGCTCTACGGCTCGGGCGGCTGGCTCGCGGGACACGGCATCCTCTTCGCTCTGCCGGCGATGGTGCTCGCGACGATGTTCGTCTCGCTCCCGTTCGTGGTGCGCGAGGTCGTCCCCGTGCTGCGGGAGGTGGGAACGGAGCAGGAGCAGGCCGCGTCGACGTTGGGCGCGTCCGAGCTCCAGACGTTCCGGCGGGTGACGTGGCCGGCGATCCGCTGGGCAACCGCCTTTGGCGTCGTCCTGACGACGGCGCGCGCGCTGGGGGAGTTCGGGGCTGTGAGCGTCGTGTCCGGCCGGATCGTCGGGCAGACCGAGACGCTGACCCTGCACGTGCAGGAGCGCTACGAGTCGTTCGACACGACCGGCGCCTACGCCGCCGCGGTCGTGCTCGCGCTGATCGCGCTGGCGACGCTGCTCCTGATGAACCTGCTCGAGCCGAAGGAGGGGACGCGGTGATCGAGGCCAGGAGCATCACGAAGCGGTTCGGGGACTACACCGCGCTCGACGACGTCTCCGTCGACGTCCCGACCGGCTCGCTCACGGCGCTGCTCGGGCCGAGCGGCAGCGGCAAGTCGACCTTGCTTCGAGTGATCGCCGGCCTCGAGCGGCCGGACGCGGGCTCGGTCTGGCTCGACGGCGACGACGTGACGGCCCGGCCGCCGCAGCGGCGCGGCGTCGGCTTCGTCTTCCAGCACTACGCGGCCTTCAAGCACCTGACCGTCTGGGACAACGTCGCGTTCGGGCTCAAGATCCGCCGCCGCCCGCGGGCCGAGATCCGCGGCCGCGTGACCGAGCTGCTCGAGCTCGTCCAGCTGTCCGGTCTGGCCAAGCGGTATCCGGCGCAGCTGTCGGGCGGCCAGCGCCAGCGGATGGGCCTCGCCCGCGCACTGGCCGTCGACCCGAAGGTGCTCCTGCTCGACGAGCCGTTCGGCGCGCTCGACGCCCGCGTGCGCAAGGAGCTGCGCGAGTGGCTGCGGCGGCTTCACGACCAGACCGGGACGACGACGGTGATCGTCACGCACGACCAGGAGGAGGCGATGGAGGTCGCCGACCGGGTGGCCGTGCTGAACGCGGGCAGGATCGAGCAGGCGGCACCGCCGCGCGAGCTGTACGACACGCCGGCGAACGAGTTCGTCATGTCGTTCGTGGGCCCGGTGAACCGGCTCGGTGACGCGTTCGTCCGACCACACGACGTGGAGCTGCTGCTCGAGCCGAACGGCTCGACCCAGGAGGCGATGATCGAGCGGCTCGTCCACCTCGGCTTCGAGGTGCGTGCCGAGCTCGTACGCGACGACGGCGAGCGGCTGTCGGCGCAGCTGACCCGCGAGCAGGCGGAGGCGCTGGAGCTCGAGGAGGGCCAGATCGTCTACGTTCGCCCGACTCGCCAGACGGTCTTCACCGCGCCCCGTTGAGCCATGTCCAAGGGTCAGGCCCTCGGACCTGGCTCGAACGGACATCCACGCGCGCTGTTGAGCGGGCGTGCGGCGTTTCTCGCAACCGGGGACGTGGCGATTCCGGACGGTACTCGGGGTCAGGCCCTCGGACTTGGCCTAATGCGGCACCCAGGAGTCTGGGTCGCGCGCCAGCGCTTCGATCGCAGTGGGGAGCTCTCCACGCGCGACGTCCGCGAGCGTCACGTGCTCGAGCACCGCGCGCAGGTTGGCGCGCACCGCTATCCACACGTCCCGGAGCAGCTCCGCCGAGCCGGCGTACTCGACCGACTCCGGGCCGAGCCCGCGCACGTTCGCGATCGGCCCCTCGACGGCCCGGACGACGTCGGCCACGGTGATCTCCTCCGCGGGCCGCGCGAGCCAGTAGCCGCCCTCGGCGCCGCGCTGCGACCGCACGATCCCGGCGTGGCGCAGGTCGCCGAGGATGTTCTCCAGGAACTTGAGCGGGATCTCCTGGGCCTGCGCGATCCGCTCCCCCTTGACGGGGCCGTCTCCGGCCGCGGCCAGCTCGATCGTCGCCCGGAGCGCATAGTCCGCCTTCGCCGAGACCCGCATCGCGCGACAGTGTCGACGAAGGCGCCCGTCGTTGTGCGAGCCCGGCTGCGGTGGCATCCTGACGGCCGTGCCGACCACGAAGCGACCTCACTCGCGCGCCGTCAAGCTCGACGAGGCGGAGATGCTCGCCCGGCTCAGGCTTGTCGGCGAGTCGTTCCGCCCGGCCGCGCCGATCGACCGCCGGAGCCTCTTCTCCGGCCGTGCCGAGCAGATCGCGGAGCTGTTCTCGATCGCGTCCCAGCCCGGGCAGCACGCCTTGATCTACGGCGAGCGCGGTGTCGGGAAGACGTCGCTCGCGGCCGTCACCGCGAGCATGCTCGCCAGCGCCAACATCCTGTGCGCGCGTGCGACCTGCGACGTCAGCGACGACTTCGGGAGCGTCTGGCGGAAGGCGCTCGACGAGCTGAAGATGAGCACCACGCGGCAGGGAGTCGGCTTCGCGGCAGACTCGGTCGAGCGCGCCGAGTCGGCGGCCGGGCTCCTCGGCTCGGGCCCCGTCACCCCGAACGCCGTCCGCGGCGCCCTCGAGCGCGCCGCCCGCCAGCGCGAGCTCGTCCTGTTCGTCGACGAGTTCGATCGGCTTCGCGACGCCGATGCGCGCGTCCTGTTCGCGGACACGATCAAGACGCTGTCCGACCGGGTCGCCCGCGCGACGATCGTCCTGATCGGCGTCGCGGACAGCGTCGGCGAGCTGATCCGGGAGCACCGGTCGGTCGAGCGGGCGCTTGCGCAGATCCACATGCCGCGGATGACGCGTGACGAGCTCGCCGAGATCGTCACGCGCGGGATGGAGGCGTCGCAGATGAAGGTCAGCCCAGCCGCGGTCGCGAAGATCGCCGCGCTCTCGCAGGGGCTGCCCCACTACACGCAGCTCCTCTCCCAGCTCGCCGCGCAGGCGGCGCTCGCGCGCCGGGTGGTCGACGTCGGAGTTCGGGACGTCGACTCCGCCCTTGGCCGCGCGCTCGACCGCGCCCAGAAGAGCGTCGTCGAGGCCTACGAGCAGGCGACGACCGACACACGGCGGAGCATGTATCCGCAGGTGCTGCTCGCCTGCGCGCTCGCCCCCGACAACGACTTCGGCCTCTTCACGCCCGGCGACGTGTGCGGGCCCCTGAGCCGGATCCTGGGCAAGCCGACCAAGACGGCGACGTTTGCACGCCACCTCGAGGAGCTGGCCGAGGGATCACGCGCCGGCGTGCTCGAGAAGCACGGGACGGGGAGGACCTCCCGCTTCCGGTTCGCCGACCCGCTCCTGCAGCCCTACGTCGCGATGCAGGGCGTTGCACAGGGCCTGGTCCGTTTCCAGGACCTGCCGGCGGCATAGGAGCTGGGGGAACCGGGAGGTCCCCCCAGCTCCTACCAGTGAGTCCTAGCCGGAGATCGCGACGTAGAAGGCGTGGTCGGCCGGCGTGCCGGCATTGCTCCGTGTCTGAACGAACACGCTGCTGGTGTTGTCCGACGCCGGGCAGGTAATGCCCTCGGTGCCGCCGCCGCACGGGCCGGCGCTGGTCTCGCCGCGCTGGTCAGACGCATCGCCGGCGTACGCCCCCGACGCGAGGATCGCGTGGCCGGTCACGACGCTTCCGACCGACAGCACATAGGTGCCGGCGCCCGGCTTCGCCGCGAGCGTGATGCCGCCCGACTGCGCCGCGATGCCGCCGTCGGCACGGACGAGCGCCCACTTCGAGGCGGCGCCTCCGCCGGCCGGCCCGGCCGGCCCGGCCGGCCCAGCGGGACCTGCAGGTCCTGCCGGCCCGACGGGCCCGGCGGGACCCTTCGGGATCTGGCCGCGCTTGAAGTCGCGTGACAGCAGGCTGAAGTCCTTCACCTGCACGGACGTGACGCTGTTACGAGGCAGCGCCTGCACCGCCGCGTAGCTCGTGCCGCCGAGCGCGATCAACAGCGCAAGGGACGCGACGACCAGCGCAGGCGACGGCCTGAACCTCTTGAACCACTGCATGGGCAGATCCCCCTTCTCTTTCTTCGTTGTCTGGGCGAGACGCGCTACAAGCTACGGAAGTGCCCGTTATGAGCGTGTAAGGGCACTCGAGGCCGTCGGAAAAGTTCGCTCTTTGCGCTCGCGCTGCGGGACGACGACGTAGCGCGGGTCGCGTGCCGACTGGAAGCCCGCCCTGAACACAGACCAGCGCAGCGCCAGTTCACCGGCCAGGATCAGCGCACCGCCGCCGAGCGCTGCGGCCCGGCTGCGCTTCCCCCGCGCCGCCAGCAGTGCGCCGCCGGCGGCGCCGCAGACCTTCGAGATGCGTCCGAACGTCCCGGCTTCGTCCCGGTCGTAGACCTCCCCGACGAAGCCGAGCCGGCGCTTCATCGCCTCCGTCAGCAGGAGCGTGGTCGCGACCCCGCCCAGCGCCAGCCGGCGCGCCGGCCCGGCGTCCTGTGGCGGAACCAGCATCGTGGCGGCAGCTCCCGCGGACGCGGACGCGCTGGCCCCGAACAGCCACGGGAGCTCGCGACGCGCCTCGTGCCACACCGGGATCGACGTGTCAGCGAGGAGTGTGCCGGTGTACGTGGCGAGGGGAGGCCCGGCGGCGCCCGAGACGAGCTCCGCGGCAACCTTCACCCGCCTCAGCTTCCCGGTGAGCTCGAGTAGCGCCGCGGTACCCGACGCGCCTCCGGAAGCCAGGAGGACCCAGCTGCCGACGCTCATCGGCGACGTCACCTTGAAGACCCGGAACATGTTGAGGAACCGCTCCGGCCGGCCCAGATCCGAGATCAGCAGCAACGGGCTGATCACGTCCGCAGCAGCGCCGACGAGGAGGCTGCGCCGGGCCAGCGTCTCGTTGCCCGCGATCCGCGCGCCGACGTGCAGGATCGAGGACGCGCCCGCGAGACCGCCGAAGAAGAAGTAGAACGGGACCTCCGGCGTCCAGACTGGTTCCTTCAGGATCGGCCGGCCGTAGTAGGAGTCTGAGTCGCTCACCCACGGCCTCCGAGGAAAGCGAGCGCCGCGCCGACGACCGTCCCGGCCGCGGCGAAGGCGGTCGTCCTCCACATCTCGCGGAGGTGCTTCGTCGGCACGACCGGGTCCGGCGGCAGCCCGTAGACCTCGGGCTCGTCGAGGAGCAGGAAGAAGGCGCCGAACCCGCCGACGCCGTCGTCGGGGTCACGGCCGTAGAGCTGCGCGCCGTTCCACCCCTCGGCTTCGAGCTTTTCGAGCCGCCGGTCGGCGCGCTCGCGCAGCTCGTCGAGCGGGCCGAACTGGATCGAGTCGGTCGGGCACGCCTTCGCGCACGCCGGCTCGTGGCCGCCCTTGAGCCGGTCGTAGCAGAGCGTGCACTTCCAGACGCGGCCGTCCTCGTTCGTGTCGAGC
Source organism: uncultured Actinomycetes bacterium (assembly GCA_963817105.1). GTDB lineage: Bacteria > Actinomycetota > Thermoleophilia > Gaiellales > Gaiellaceae > 3-1-20CM-4-69-9. Next base: position 22,988 of record CAWFNA010000008.1, on the reverse strand, counting down.
AGCGGCAGCGAGAGCGGCGGGTCGTCCGGCTTCCGAGGGAGGTGCCGCCTGTCGAGCACGCCGAACGGGCACGCGGGGACGCAGTAGCCGCACCCGTTGCAGACGTCCTGCTGGACGACGACCGTTCCGTACTCGGTGCGGAAGAGCGCGCCCGTCGGGCAGACGTCGAGGCAGCCGGCGTGCGTGCAGTGCTTGCAGACGTCGGACTCCATCAGCCAGCGCAGCGGCTCGGCGTCGAGCTCGGCGGTCTCGCCGCCGCCGTCGATCTTCAGCGGCTTGCGCTGCTCCACGAACGCGACATGCCGCCAGGAGTTGGCGCCGAGCTCGCCGGTGTTGTCGTAGCTGTGGCCGGTCCACTCGAGGCCGTCCTCCGGGATCAGGTTCCACTCCTTGCAGGCGACCTCGCAGGCCTTGCAGCCGATGCAGACGGACGTGTCGGTGAAGAACCCGACGCGCGGCTTCCCCTCGTGACCGTACGTCCCGGGCGAGGTCGCGGTCACGCCTCCGCCTCCGCCCGCTTCGACGCGACGTACCGCCTCAGCGCCGGGCCGCGCGGCCGCCGCCCCGGCCGGATGTCGCAGGTCAGCCCCTTCGTCTCCATGATGTGGACGTTCGGGTCGAGGGTGAGGTGGAGCAGGTCGTTCGCCGCTCCGCCGGTCGTCAGGCCGCGGGACCCCCAGTGGTACGGCAGGCCCACCTGGTGCACGACACGCCCCTCGACGTCGACCGGACGCATCCGGTCGGTGACGAGCACACGCGCCTCGATCGCCGACCTGGCCGTCGCGATCGTCGCCCAGCCGCCGTGCTCCAGTCGTCGCTCGCGCGCCAGGTCCGGGTGCACCTCCACGAACATCTCCGGCTGGAGCTCCGACAGGTAGGGCGTGAATCGCGTCATCCCGCCCGCCGTGTGGTGCTCGGTCAGGCGGTAGGTGGTGAGGACGTACGGGTACTCGTCCGCGCCGGGCTCGTCCGCGACCGGATTGGTCGGATCCTCCTCGAGGTCGTTCAGCTGCCGGGCCGGGTTCGCGCGCTGCGTGTAGAGCGAGTTGGCGAACGGCGACTCGTGCGGCTCGTAGTGCGTCGGGAGCGGCCCGTCCTGGAGCCCCTGCGGGACGAAGAGCCAGCCCTGGCCGTCCGACTGCATGATGAAGGCGTGGTCGCCCCGGATCGCGTCGGGGCCCGTCGCGCCATCGGGCGGCACGTAGTCGGGCGGCTTCTCCTCGTCGAAGTCGGGCGTGTCCGTGCCCGTCCACTTCCCCCGCTCGGCGTCCCACCAGACGAGCCGCTTGCGCTCTGACCAGGGAGTCCCGTCCGGGTCGGCCGACGCGCGGTTGTAGAGGAGCCGCCGGTTCGCCGGCCAGGCCCAGCCCCACTCCAGGGCGGCGTTGTCCTGCTCCCAGCGCGGCTTCTTCCGCGCCGCCCTGTTCTGGGCACCGCCGAAGACGCCGCAGTAGATCCAGCAGCCGCAGGAGGTAGCGCCGTCCGCGCGGAGCTGCTCGTAGCCCGCCAGTGCCTGGCCTGCATCGTCGCGGCCGTTGACCTCCTCGAGCACGGCCTCGGCGCTCGGCTCCTCGATCTCGCCGGAGGTCGGATAGTCCCAGGTCAGGTCGAGCAGCGGACGGTCGCGCGCCTCGCGCGAGTCCCTGAGCTTCTCGCGGAGCCTGAGCCCGAGGTGGTAGTAGAACCAGAGGTCGGAGCGGCAGTCGTGCTTCGGCTCGACGGCCTTGGAGTGCCACTGGATGAGCCGCTGCGTGTTGGTGAAGGAGCCGTCCTTCTCGACGTGCGACGCCGCCGGCAGCAGGAAGACCTCGGTCGGAACCTGGTCCGGCACGAGCTCGCCGCTCTCGATCTCGGGGCCGTCGTACCAGAACGCGGCCGTCTCGATCTCGACGAGGTCGCGTACGACGAGCCAGTCGAGCCTCGCCAGCGCAAGCCGGTTCACGCGGCCGTTGGCCGAGCCGACCGCCGGGTTCTCGCCGGCGACGATGTAGCCCTTGACCTTCCCCTCCAGCATCTGCTGGACGGTCCAGTAGTTGGAGTTGTCGTCGTCGATCCGCGGCAGGTAGTCGAAGCAGAAGTCGTTCTCGGCCGTCGCGGCCGCACCCCACCAGGCCTTCAGCAGGCTGACGAGGTACGCATCGACGTTGCCCCACCAGCCGCCGGGCGACGTGTTCTCCGCGATGTAGTCCTCGAGCGTCTTCGCGTCGTCGACGTGCTTCATCTGCAGGTAGCCGGGCAGCGTGTTGTAGAGCGTCGGGATATCCGTCGAGCCCTGGATCGACGCGTGCCCGCGGAGCGCCATGATCCCGCCGCCCGGCCGGCCGATGTTCCCGAGCAGCAGCTGGATCACGCACGCGGCGCGGATCGTCTGCACGCCGACGGTGTGCTGCGTCCAGCCGACGGCGTAGGCGAAGGCGCTCGTGCGCTCGCGGCCCGAGTTCGCGCACAGCTTCTCGGCGACGTAGAGGAAGTCCTCGACCGAGCACCCGCACGTCCGGGCGACGAACTCGGGTGTGTAGCGGCGGTAGTGCCGCTTCAGGATCTGGAAGACGCAGCTCGGGTGCCGGAGCGTCGCATCCTCCTCGCGCGGCTTGTACTGCCAGGACTCGTTCGAGTACGTCCGCGTCTCGGGGTCCCAGCCGGAGAAGAGCCCGTCCGCGTCCTCGGCGTCGACGTAGCCGTCGTCGATGATCACCGACGCGTTCGTGTAGGCCTTGACGTAGTCGTCGAACCAGCGCTCGTGCTCGAGGATGTAGTGGACGATCCCGCCGAGGAACGCGATGTCACTGCCGGCGCGGATGCCGACGAACTTCGTCGCCATCGCGCTCGTGCGGGTGAAGCGGGGATCGACGTGGATCACCTCGGCCCCGCGCTCCCTGGCCTCGATCACCCACTGGAATCCCACCGGATGGTTCTCGGCCATGTTCGATCCCATGATCACGATGCAGTCCGAGTTCATGAGGTCCTGCTGGTAGACCGTCGCGCCGCCTCGTCCGAACGAGGTCCCCAGACCGGGGACCGTGGAGCTGTGTCATATGCGGGCCTGGTTCTCGACCTGGACGATGCCGAGCGCCATGCACAGCTTCTTGATCAGGTAGTTCTCCTCGTTGTCCAGCGTGGCACCGCCGAGGTTGGCGATCGCCATCGTGCGCCGGTTCTCGTCGTCCCAGTCGGCGGCGCGCGCGTCGACGATCCGGTCGGCGATCATGTCCAGCGCGTCGTCGAGGGACAGGTCCTCCCAGCTCGTGCCGTACGGACGGCGGTACTTGACCCTGTACTCCCGCAGCGGCCCGTCGTGCAGGCTCTTCGACGCGGAGCCCTTCGGGCAGAGGCGGCCGCGTGAGATCGGGCTCGCCGGATCGCCCTCGATCTGGGTCACCTCGCCGTCCCTGACGTAGACGAGCTGCGCGCAGCCGACGGCGCAGAACGGGCAGATCGAGCGGCCGACGTGGTCGGCTTCGTCGATGCGCGGCGTCAGCGTGCGCGAGCGCTCGGACTGCGCGGCCTTGCCCGTGCCGAGTGGGTCGCCCTCGCGCAGCTGGCGGAGAACCGGCCAGCGCCCGATTAGCCTCTCGACCACTAGGTTCTCCGTTGCCGTTCGATGGAGTGGACTAAACACCGGCGGGTCCGCGCTCGCAGGGAGGACGCCGACCCGCGCACCCTGTGGGACGCCTCCTTCACGCTCTTCTGGGGAGCGCACGCAATCTCGGAGGCGGGGTCGCGGGTCACGTACATCGTTGCGCCGGTGCTGGTCTTCCAGCTGACCGGATCGGCGCTGAACACGGGAGTGCTCGTTGCGTTGGAGGGTGCGCCGTATCTGGTGTTCGGCCTGCTCGCCGGGGCGGTGGCGGACCGGTCCGACCGGCGACGGCTGATGGTGGGGTGCAACGTTCTGCAGACGGCGCTGCTGGCGAGCGTTCCGGTCGCGTCCGCAGCGGGCGCGCTCACGGTCGCCCAGATCTACGTCGTGGCGCTGGTGTCGGCTTCGCTCTTCGTGTGGTTCGACGCCGCGAACTTCGGTGCGCTGCCGTCGATCGTCGGCCGCGACCTGCTCGTGGAGGCGAACAGCGCGATCTCGGTGGCGTCGAGCCTGCTCGCGATCGCCGGCCCGGCACTGGGCGGGGCGCTGGCGGCGACGATTGGCGCTGCGAACGCCATCGCCTTGGACGCGGCGAGCTACGCCCTCGCCGCCGTTGCGCTCATGCTCGTCCGCAAGCCGTTCTCCAGCGGCGCCCGGCGCGATCGTCGCGGCCTGCGGTCCACGGTGGCCACGATCGCGGCCGATATTGCCGAAGGGTTCCGGTACCTGTGGCACCACCGGCTCGTGCGTGTGCTGACGCTGCTCGGCGCGGGGGTCAGCTTCACCGGCGGCGCAGTCACCGGCCTGCTCGTGGTCTACGCCGTGCGTGCGCTCGGCACCTCGGACTCGGGCGCGCAGATCGGCCTGCTCTTCTCTGCAGCCGCGGCCGGAGCGCTCGCGGCGAGCGTGCTCCTTCCGATCCTGTCGCGACGGTTTCCGGTCGGCTGGATCACGCTCGCCGGCCTGACGATCGATCTCGCGTCCGTCGCGAGCCTGGCCCTCGTCACCGGCTTCGTGCAGGCGCTGGCGCTGATCTTCGTGCAGGGCGGTGCGCAGACGCTGGTGATCATCAACGCCATCGCTCTGCGGCAGCGCGTCACGCCGGATCATCTGCAGAGCCGCGTGAATGTGACGGCGCGGATGATCGCCTGGGGCGGGATGCCGTTCGGCGCGGCCTGCGCCGGCGCGCTCGCTCAGTACTTCTCGATCCGGACGACGCTGTTCGTCATCGCGCTCGGCGTCGGGCTCAGCACCCTCGTCGGCTGGCTCTCGCCTCTGCGCGAGTCGACGCTCGCCGCGGACGTCGATCCCGCCGACGGCGCCGCGCTCGCGCGCCGCAACACTGCTTAACACAGCGACAACCCAGCCTCAACGAGCACCCCTATAGAACGTGAAGGTGCATCGCACCCTCCGCAGTCCCGGCCGCGCCGCCACCCTGGTCGCCGCCGCGGCCCTCGGCGGCGGCCTCGCCCTCGGCGGCGCGGCCGCGTTCGGGACACTGGGGGAGACGAAGGTCGTCCAGTCCGTCATGCCGGCCGCGATCGAGCCGGTTGCCTTCCGGCGCGACCGCGGGATGACGATCAATCAGGTGTACCGCGCGGCGGCGCCGGGGGTCGTTCACATCACCGCGATCGGAAAGACCTCCGACGTCTTCGGGAACACAGAGCAAGAGCAATCGATCGGATCCGGCTTCTTGATCGACAAGGCCGGCGACATCGTCACGAACTACCACGTTGTCGAGGGAGCCAACACCGTCCAGGTGTCGTTCTCGAACCACGAGAGCATGAAGGCGAAGGTCGTGGGCTCCGACCCGGCGACCGACATCGCCGTCCTGAAGGTCGTGGCGCCCTCGCGCGCGCTGAAGCCGCTCACCCTCGGCGACTCGTCGATCGTCCGCGTCGGGGATCAGGTGATCGCGATCGGGAACCCGCTCGGGTACGACCGGTCGGTCACCTCGGGGATCGTGAGCGCGGTGCAGCGGTCGATCACGGCGCCGAACCAGGTCTCGACGATCGGGCACGTGATCCAGACCGATGCCGCCCTGAACCACGGGAACTCGGGCGGCCCGCTGCTGAACGCGCACGGCGACGTGATCGGTGTCAACGCGCAGATCGCGCCGTCGAGCGCGAACGCGAACATCGGCATCGGCTTCGCGATCCCGATCAACACGGTCAAGCAGATCACGTCGACGCTGATCGACCACAAGAAGGTGGAGCACGCTTTCCTCGGGATCGAGGCGAAGGCGATCGACTCGCAGATCGCACAGATCTTCCACCTGCCCGTCGACCACGGCCTCCTGCTCGCCCGCGTGATCAAGGGAACGGGGGCTGCTGCGGCCGGGCTCAGGGCGGGCGGCACAGAGGTCGTGGTCGAGGGTGACAGCTGGCCGGCGGGCGGGGACGTTCTCGTCGCGGCCGACGGCCACGCGCTCGGCAGCGTCGACAGCCTGCTCAACGTGATTGCGGACAAGAAGCCCGGTGACTCCCTGAAGCTGGAGCTCTACCGGGGCGCCGACAAGATGGAGGTCAACGTGAAGCTTGGGCGACAACCGGCAAGCCCGCCCTAGTCGCCCAAACGGCCCCGAACCCCTGGGGGCCTGCTTCCGCCGCGGCGGTAGGCCAGCACCGCCCGCGGAAGCACCGAGCCGGAGACCCGACCGCCTGCCCGGGTCTCCGGCTCAACAATCGCCCATCGCGCGACCGCCTGCGGCGTTCGGGCGGCGGGCTCTTACCTGCGCACTCCGCGGCGGCGCCTGGCGGCACCGCCGCTACGACGGGCGTCTCCTCGCCGGAGGCTTCGTCGCAACGATGCCAGGCGGCACGCAGCCTCCGCTCCACGGCGGGACGCAGCGACCGACGAAAGGAAGCAGGACCGCTTGAGCAAATGCGACAAAGCCCTTGGGCGAGGAGACGCGCGGCGTAGCGCAGGCGCGAAGCGCCTGCGCGGAGTGCGCAGGCTAGAGCCCACCGCCTGAGCCGCGAAGCGGCGCACGCGCTGGGCGCTTCACAACCGGGCCCGGGTGAGACGCGCAAGCGCCTCGTGCCCGGCCCGACTGCGGCGGCGGACCGAGCTGCCCGGACCCGTGGGTGCAAGAGTGCACGAAGCGGGCCGCGCATGTCTGGGTAGCCTGTCCCGCGTGGAAGAGCAGGGGTGGATCGAGCTCGGCCGCGCGGTCGTCGCCGAGGAGCACCGGACCGAGGACGACGAGCTCTGGCGCGAGGACGGCGGCGACCACAGTGGGTGGTTCTGCGTCCGCACCGATCCGTTCCCGTGCCCGGCGTCGGGCTGCGCATTCGTCGCGGACTTCATGACCGCGGCCCACCTCATCCTCGTCTGGGAGCAGCGGGACGATCCGAACCTCCTCCACCACGCGCAGCGTGCGAAGGAGGTCGGGCGCAACCCTCGGGTCGAGGAGTACGAGACGTCGTTCGGGCCGAGCGCCTCCTACTACGCGTGGGAAGCCGCCGGCGGACCGGTGCACGGCGTCCGCGCCCGGTGATCGACCAGAACTTCGGTCGAGCACTCACCGTCGGCGTCGAGGAGGAGCTGTGGATCCTCGATCCCGGGACGCTCGAGCTCGTCCCGGGCGTGCAGCGGCTCGTCGCCGCCGCGGAGGGCCGCCCGCTCCCCGGCGTGCTCAAGAGCGAGCTGCAGGCGTCGGTGGTGGAGCTGACCACCGAGACCTGCGACTCGGTCGACGGCGCCGTCGAGCGGCTAGTCGAGATGCGCCGGGCCGCGACGGAGCTCGCGGCGGCGGAGGGGCTCGCGGTCGCGGCGTCCGGTTCCTATCCGACGTCCGATCCGGCGGCGCAGGAGATCGCGCCGGACGAGCGCTACCGGGAGTTCGTCGAGTACGCGGGGCCGTCCGCCCGCCGCCAGGGGGTCAGCGGTCTGCACGTGCACGTCGGGATGCCGGACGCTGACGCCTGCTTCCGGGTGCTCGAGCAGGTGCTCCCCTGGCTCCCACTCGTGCTCGCGCTCGCGGCGAACTCGCCGTACTTCGAGGGCCGGGACACGGGGATGCGCTCGATCCGCGCCGAGGTGCTCGGCTTCCTGCCGCGGCACGGGGCGCCGCCGGCCTTCAGCTCGTATGCCGACTGGGAGCGGTTCGTGGAGCGGATGATCGCGACCGAGCTCGTGAAGGACTACACGAGTTTCTGGTGGGACGTCCGGCTCCATCCGCGTTTCGGCACGCTCGAGATCCGTGCCCCCGATCAGTGCACGTCGGTCGAGCGGACCGCGGCGGTCGTCCGGCTGATCCGCGACCTCTGCGCCTGGGCGCTCGACATGCCTGCGCGGGAGCTCGATCCGGCCGCGCGCGGCATCTACGACCAGAACCGCTGGGCCGCCTCCCGCTTCGGCCCGCACGGGAAGTTGATCCATCCGGACCGGGACGAGGCGCTCACCGCCCCGGAGCTCGTGCGCGAGTTGCCGGTCGAGACCGGGCTCGACGGCTCGGAGTGCGAGGCCGACCGGCAGCTCGAGGTCGGCCGCGCTCAGGGGCTGCAGGCGGTCTGCGCGGATCTCGTGGAGCGCTCGATAGCCTGAGCCCGTGATCCGGCGCGAGACGATCGAGGTCAGCGGCATCCGCTGCGAGCGATGTGTGATGCGTCTCGCCAAGACGCTCGAGGGGCACGAGGGCCTCGAGGCGGCGAACGCCAACCTGATGGGTCAGGTGACGCTCGCCTGGGACGACGTGCAGACGAGCCGCGAGGCGATCCTCGCCGCGATGTCGCGGGGCGGCTTCCGCGAATTTGCCGGCGCTCAGGAACGGGAATCAGCCGCCGCCGACGGTCGTTAGATCTCGAATACCACGCTGCTAGGGTGGCCGTCTTGAGCGAGACGGACACCGAGGGACGGCGAATCGCGACCGACGCGCGCGACCGCGTGCGCTTCGAGGAGGAAGCCCTTGCGCTCTCGGATCAGGTGTACCGCGTCGCCCGCCACCTCGTTCGTGACCGCGAGGAGGCAGACGACCTGGTGCAGGAGACGTACGCCCGGGCCTTCCGCAGTTGGCGCTCCTACACGCCCGGGACGAACCTCCGCGCATGGCTGCTCCGGATTCTCACCAACCTCAACATCGACCGGGGGCGCCGCCTGCAGCGGAGGCCGGACACCCAGCCGCTGGAGGAGGGCGATTACTTCCTCTACAACAAGCTCGAGGAGACGGCTGACGGACCGACCGACGAGGAGCACGTCGTCGAGCGGCTCTCGCAGGACGACGTGGTCGCGGCCCTCTCCGCGGTACCGCACGACTTCCGCGACGTCGTCGTCCTGGTCGACCTCGGCGACTTCACCTACGCGGACGCGGCCCAGATCCTCGACATCCCGGTCGGCACCGTCATGTCCAGGCTGCATCGTGGGCGGCGTATTTTGAAACAGGCGATGGCAGAGTCCGCTCTCCACGAGGAGGCGTCGTGAGCGAGATCCCGTGCGAGCACTGCGAGCAGCTCATGCAGCCGTACCTCGACCGCCAGCTGAGCGACTCCGAGCGCGCCGAGGCCGAGGCGCACCTCGATCTCTGCTCGTACTGCCGCAAGCGCTACCGGTTCGAGGAGCACCTCCGTCAGTTCGTCCGGCAGGCGTTCGTCGAGCCGATGCCGGCCGAGCTGAAGCAGAAGCTCTCGGAGCTCCGAACCCCGCTCCAGTAGCGGTCTAGCCAGGCCCGCGAGCCGGGCCGACGATCACGTACAGCTGGCACGCCCCGGTCCCACCTGGAAGCGGCTTGGCGGCAACGCCGAGCTGTCCCGCGAGCCGGGCGGCGAGCGCCTCGCAGCGGGGCGGGAAGTAGACCGACGTCGCCCGATAGCCGAAGCTGTCGGCGCGCGCGACCTTCTTGACCCGGTAGGCGAAGGAGAGCACGCGGTCGGCGACGTGGCGTGTGTACGTCATGTCGCCGCTCCCGTTGAGCACGGTGACCCGGACGCGCCACGGCGGCGGCAGCGTGGGGCCGCTCTGCGGGGTCACAGGGGTCTTGCGCCCTGTCCCGCCGCCGGGGATGAAGACGACCGCGAGGACTACGGCCGCGACGACCAGCGCACCGGCAGCGGCGAGGTAGCGCGTTGCGCGATGGCGCCGGAGCCGCGACGGCAACGGCGGTAGCCCGGCGAGGCTCCGCGACTCGGCCGCGTCGATCCCCAGGCCGGTGGCGAAGAGCAGCGTCGCGATCAGCGCGTCGTCGGGCGTCGGGAAGCGGTAGACCCGCCCTTCCTCGAGCCAGCGAACCTCCTCCGGGGAGAGGCCGGCCCGACGGGCCGTCTCCTCGATCGTGAGCTGCCTCTGCAGGCGTGCCTTCGCGAGCGGCGACTCGTCGCCGACGGGCTCGAGCTGACGGACGAGCTCCATGCCTGCGTTCATTCTGTGCCGCTCGGTGGCCACCTTCCACCTAGGCGCCGCTTGCGGTGCCGTCGTCAGGGTCGGAGGCTCTGCCTGCGATCCCTCTGAACCGGCCGGTCGAGACACTGGCGTCATCACAGAACAACGTAGTCATCGGCAAAATCGACGTCCCCTGGAGCCTCGAGGTCGTCGCATGGGACGAGCTCCGCGGGCAGGCTCCGCAGCCCCTCGTCGGGTATCTCCAGCCAGGCCTGCCGCGCCAGCAGCAGTGGATGGAGCCGGACGCCGCCGTACGTTGCGCCGACCCGTGCCGCCCCGGTCGTCCGCCAGGTCTCGACCACGCGGTCGATCGCGCGCGGGTCGATCGTCGGCCCGTCGCCGAGGACGACGGCGGCCGCCTCGACCTCGGGCGCGAGGGCGGCGAGCCCACAGCGCAGCGATGCCCCGGGGCCGCTGTCCCAGTCGGTGCACTGAACCGTGCGCGCGCTGGTCTCGACCGGGTGCGCCCCGAGCACGACCACGATGGCGTCGACGGAGCTCGCGCGCACTCGCTGCACGATAGGTTCAACGAGCAGCTGCTGCTTCGGGGAGCCGAAGCGCGTCGACGCGCCGGCGGCGAGGACGACGGCGGCCACCACGCCCACGGCTCAGGGGGAGATCGTCATCGACCGGACGACGACGCGCCGTGTCGGCTGCTCGGTGGCGGGGTCGCCCAGCTTGCCGATCCGCTCGACGACCGGGAGGCCGGTGGTCACGTCTCCGAGCAGCGCGTACTCGGGCGGCAGCCCGGCATCCGCGGCTGTGACGACGAAGAACTGGCTGCCCGAGGTCCCGGCCGGCTCGGCGCCGGTCTTCGCCATCGCCACCACGCCCTTCGTGTAGCGCGCCGTCGACGGCGGCGTGTCGACGACGCTGTACCCGGGGCCGCCGGAGCCGGTGCCGGTCGGGTCGCCGCCCTGGATCACGAAGCCGGGGACGATCCGGTGGAAGCGCGTCCCGTCGAAGAACTTCTTCCCTACGAGCGACGCGAACGACGCGGTCGTGCAGGGGGAGTCCTTCACGTTCAGCTTGAACGCAAAGGTTCCGAGGTTCGTCTTCGTGGTGACGGTGTACGTCTTCTTCGGGTCGAGCGGCTCGATCTCGACCTGCTTGCCGGTGACGGGACACGACGTCGAGGAGCTCGGCTGCCCCGTCGACGTGGACGCCTGGCTCGTGTTCGTCCCAGCACTCTTCCCGCCACCGCCGCAGCCGGCCAGGAGGCCGACCGCCGCGAGGATCAGCGGCAGCCCTGCAGCCCGCGCCACGTGGAGGTGACGTTCGCGACGTAGATGAGCGTCGAGAGCGACGGCGCCCCGCCGGCCTGGTCGACCGCCGTCGGGCCGGCGTTGTAGGCGGCGAGGGCGAGGTCGGACGATTTGAAGCGGTCGAGCAGCAGGTCGAGGTACCGCGCGCCCGCGAGGATGTTCGACGCGGGCTCGTCGGCGTCAAGCCCGAGCTCCTCCGCGGTCGACGGCAGCACCTGCATCAGCCCCCGCGCGTCGGCGAGCGACCGTGCGTCGGCTCGGAGGTTCGACTCGATCCTCCCGACCGCGACCAAGAGGGCAAGCGGCAGGCCCGTCTCCCGCGCGGCCGTGCGGAATGCGGGCCGGAGCTGCGCCGGCAGCGGGCAGACGTTTGGGCTCTCCGGGAGCCGGGAGAGCGGCTGGACCGCCGGCGTCGGCGAGGCGACAGCCCGCTGGTTCGAGGACAGCGTGCCGGCGATGGCGGCCGACGCGGCTGCGACCAGCAGGAGTGCGGAGAGACGGCGCCCCACCCTGGGCGCGATCCTATCGAGCGCCTGAGCCCAGGCCCGCGAGCGCGCGGCGGACGAGCGCGCGCGCGACCTCGACCTTGTACGCCGTGCCAGGCAGAGGCGTCGCGTCGTCGAGGCTGCCTGCCGAGTCGATGAGCCACGGGATCGGGGCGACTCCTGCCAGGGCAAGCCGGGTTCCGTCCCCGCTCCGGGCCGCGGCGACGCCGACGAGGGGGAACGCCCACTTCCTCCGGTCCATCGCCTTCAGATAGACGCTCGCCTCCGGAACCGGCACGTCGAGCTCGAGGATCAGCTCGTCCTCGGCGAGCGTGGTCACGTCGCGGTCGTCGTCCGTAGGCAGCCGGTACAGCTCGTCGACCGGAAACTCGCGGGACGTCGTTCGGACGGTGGCGCCGAGCGCGAGCAGGGCCGCCGCGATGTCGGACGGATGCGCCGACGCGCAGAGCCCGTTCCCGAAGATCGCATGCTCGCGGTGCGCTCCGTCCCTCGCGTGGCAGCGATCGCCGCCGTGGAGGTAGCAGGGGAACTTCAGCCGCCAGTACCAGCAGCGGGTCGCCTGGAGGAGGTTGCCGCCGACGCTGCTCATCGAGCGGAGCTGGGGTGACGCCGCCACACGGCAAGCCTCCCGCAGCGCGTCGGGGATCTCCGGATCGACCTCGAGGTCGGCGAGCGTGGTGCCCGCGCCGACCGTGATGGCGGTGGATGTAGATGTAGCTGTAGGTGTACCCCTGCGCACCCCGCGCGGGACGACGGCGGAGACGTCCACGAGCGTCTCCGCCACCACGATGCGGTCGCGGAGCAGCGGCACCAGGTCGGTGCCGCCCGCGAGCGCCCTGGTGCCGTTCCCGAGAGCCTGAACCGCCTGCTCGGCGGACTCAGGCCGTAGGAGCTCCAACCTTCTCCCTCTCTCGCTGACGCTGCTCGGCCTCGCGCAGCGCCCGCAGCATCTCTTCGCGGGTGATCGGCAGCGAGCGCACGTCGGCGCCCGTCGCGTCGCGGATCGCGTTCGCGATCGCCGCCGCGGTCGGGATGATCGGCGGCTCGCCCAGGCCCTTCGCGCCGAGGTTCGTGAGATGGGCGTCCGGGACGTCGACCAGGTCTGTGACGATCTCCGGCACGTCGGCGATGGTCGGCAGCTTGTACGCGTCGAGCGTCTGCGTGAGCGGCGTGCCCGTCTCGGGGTCGGAGATCCGCTCCTCCGAGAGCGTGTGGCCGATCCCCTGGATGATCCCGCCCTCGACCTGGCTCGACGCCCCGAGCCGGTTGATCACCCGGCCGACGTCGTGAATCGCGACCACCTTGTCCACGCGGACCTCGCCGGTCTCGACGTCGACGGCGACCTCCGCGACCTGGACGCCGAAGGTGAGGACACGCATTCCGGCCGGGTTCGGGCCGCGGGCGCCCTTGCCGAGGATCTGTGCGTCCTCGAGCAGGCCGGTGATCTCCTCGAGCGGCCAGGAGCCGCCGTCAGCCGAGACGATCTGGCCGTCCTTGATGCTCAGGACGCGCTCCTCGACGTCGTAGCGCTGCGCCGCGATCTCGAGCAGCTGCCGCTTCGCGTCGGCGGCGGCCGAGCGAACAGCCGGCCCCATCGACGGGATCGTCGACGAGCCGGCCGAGATGGCGGCGTAGGGGCCGCGGGCCGAGTCGCCGAGGGACACCTGGACGTGCTCGAGCGGGACGCCGAGCTCCTCGGCGGCGATCTGCGCCATCGCGGTCCGGGTGCCGGTGCCGATGTCCTGCATCGCGGTCACGACCTGGGCGTGCGCGTCCGCTCCGATGCGGATCCACGCGTACGACGGCGGCCCGCCGCCTCCGTACCAGATCTGGCTCGCGAGCCCGATGCCGTACTTCCACGTGTCGTCGCTCCGGGCGCGCACCTCGTGCCGACGCTCCCAGTGCGGCTGGGCCCGGCGGTAGCACTCGGCGAGGTTCTTGGAGGAAAACGGCCGGTCGTCGATCCGGTCGGAGTCGGCGTAGTTGCGGCGCCGGAGCTCTAGCGGGTCAATGTCGAGCTTCGCGGCCAGCTCGTCGAGGAGGCATTCGAGGCCGAAGGTCCCCTCGACGAAGCCGGGGGCGCGGAAGGCCGCGTTCGGCGGCAGGTTCAGCTTCGTCCCGTAGTTGGTGGTGCGGACGTTGTCGCAGGCGTAGAGCATCTGCATCGGGCCCTCGGTCGACGGCGACCAGCCCGCGAAGCCGACGGCGTTGATGAAGTCGCCGCCGAGCGCGGTCAGCGTGCCGTCGGCCTTCGCACCGGCGACGAGCCGCTGGATGGTCGCGTTCCGGTTCCCCGTCGCGACGTTCTCCTCGCGGCGCGTCAGCGCGCACTTGACGGGGCGGCCCGTGCGCCGCGCAAGCTCGGCCGCGATCGACGTGAAGTCGCCCGGGCCGTTCTTGGCGCCGAAGCCGCCTCCCATCGCGTGGCAGACAACGCGCACCTTGTCCTCCGGCAGGCCGAGCCGCTGCGCCATCGTGGAGCGGATGCCCCAGATGTACTGGGTGGAGATGTAGATCGTGATCCCGTCGTCCTCCCAGTGACACACGGCCTGGTGCGTCTCCATCGCGTTGTGGAGGACGACCTGCGTCCGGTACTCGGCCTCGACGACTGCGTCGGCCTCCACGCGCCCGCGGTCGAGGTCGCCCCGCTCGTACGCGTCCGGGCCGTCGTTGACGTAGGACCCGCGGCTCACCGCCTCCTCCGGGTCGATCAGCGGCTCGAGCGGCTCCCAATCGACCTCGATCGCCTCGAGCGCCGACTGCGCCTCGCCGTACGTCTCGGCGGCGACGGCGGCGACGGCGTGCCCGAAATACCCCGGCTCGTCGGTCAGCTGCTCCAGGTCGTCCGGGCCGATTGCGGCGCGGACGCCCGGCGCCTCCCGCGCGGCGTCGAGGCTGATCTGTTTCACGCGCGCGCGCGCGTGAGGCGAGCGGAGCACCGCGGCGTGCAGCATTCCCGGAAGCCGGAGGTCGGCGGTGAACGGGATCTGGCCGCGGGCGCGGTCGACTCCGTCGACGCGCGGCACCTCCTGGCCCACGATCTCGAGCGGCCCCTCCGGCCACGGCTCGACGACGTCCTCCTCGACGACGATCCAGACGTCCTCGTAGCGGCCTTCGACTTCCTTCTCGGTCTTGATCAGCCTTGCCACGCTACGCGTCCTGGTTACGCCGTAGGTGCGGCCGCGCTTGCGGGCCGGGGACTCCGCGATAGCTGCTCTTCGTCATGCCTTCCACGTAGCTATGGCCTCCTCGATCTTGGGATAGGTGCCGCAACGGCAGAGGTTGCCGGACATCGCATGCCGGATCTCGTCGCGCGTCGGGGTCGGGCTCGCGGCGACCAGCGCCGCCGCCGAGACGACCTGGCCGGGCGTGCAGAAGCCGCACTGGACGGCGTCGGTCCGGACGAACGCCGCGATCATGGGATGGTCGCGGAGCCCTTCGATGGTGGTTACCTGGCGGCCGGCGACCATGTGGGCGAGCGTGATGCACGAGAGGACCGGCACGCCGTCCAGCTGGACGGTGCACGCGCCGCAGTGGCCTTCGTTGCACGCGACCTTGGTGCCGGTCAGCCCGAGGTCGTCGCGCAGGACGGCGGCGAGCGAGCGCCCGATCGGCGCGTCCACGCGAAAGCGATCGCCGTTGATCGTCAGCTCGAGCTCAGCCATGCGTCGTCACCGCCACGATGTCCGCCAGGTGGATGAGTCGAAACGTCGCGCGGGTGTGCGCCATCCGGTCGCGCTCGTCTCCTTCCTCCGGCAGCGTGCGCCACATCGCCTGCGCCGCTTCAAGTAGCTCGCGGATCTGCTCCAGCTCGTCGCGGTGCCCGTTCGACCGGTCGTCGCAGGCGTTCAGCGCGAGGCCGAGCACTCCGACGCGGTCCGGCTGCCGGGTCCAGAGGAGCGGCGTCGCCATCGAGAGGTACTGGTGGATGCGCGCGAACGCCATCGGCTGGGAGAAGATGTCGGTCCCCTTCGGGGACGACGGCTCGCGCGGTGGCTCTCCGTCCGCGATGCGGTTGGCGTTGTCGGCGAGGACGTTCCGGACCTGCTCCTCGTCGAGACCGGCGAGGCGCGCGGTCCGGAGCGCGATCAGCAGGGACGCGGGCTGCTGCCCGTAGGGGTAGTCCGAGGCGTACACGACCTGCTCCGGCCCGACGAGCCGGTAGAGCACGAGCAGGTCGATCGGGCTCCAGACGGAGGTGTCGAAGAACACGCCCGCCTTGCCCGAGAGGCGATCTGCCAGCGCCGCGAGGTCGGCGATCCCTGCGTGCGCGACGATCAGCTGCGCGTCGTCGTAGCGGTCGACGAGCTTGGCGAGGTCGTCGGCGATCGGCGGCAGGCCGCGGCCACCGTGGATCAGGATCGGCACCTTGCGCTCGGCCGCAAGCGCGAACACCGGCGCGAGCCGCTCGTCGTTGAGGAGGAACTTCTGCGCGCGCGGGTGGAGCTTGATCCCGCGGGCACCGCGGTCGAGGCAGCGTGTCGCCTCCTCGATCGGCCCTTCGTTCATGTCCAGCCGGACGAACGGGATCATCTTTCCCTCCGAGCGTTCGGCGAACGCCAGCGTGCGGTCGTTCCCGGCCCGGAAGCCCGGATGCCGGTCCGGCTCGTCGAGGCAGAACATGAAGCAGCGCGAGATCCCGTACTTCGCCATCCCGCTCTCGAGCACGTCGTACTGCCCGACCATGCCGTCGATGTCGGTGCCCAGGTGCGTGTGAGCGTCGAAGATCTCAGCGCCCTCGGGCAGCTCGCGGCGGACCTCGCCGTCCCACTGCGCCATCAGCTCCTGTGCACGCTGGAGCGCATCCGTCACGCTTCGGAGTCTACGTAGCGGGTTCTTCCCAGGGCTGCGGCTAGGATCCCGCCGTGCCCGACCTGCTGATCTGGGGCGACACCGTCCGCTCGCCCGAGCTCCGGCACGAGGTGCCGGTCAGCATCCCCGACGGCTTCCTCTACGCGGAGTCCGGGGACCGGCGGGCCGTCGTCATCCACTCGCTCGAGATCCCGCGCGTCCGCGCCGAGACCGATCTCGAGATCCTGTCGCAGGAGCAGCTGGGCTCGGACGAGCTGTTCGACGAGGGCCTGCCCCGGTGGCGGATCGACGAGGAGCTCGTCCTCCGCGGGTGTCGAGAGCTCGGCATCCAGCAGGCGTCGGTGCCGCCGGACTTCCCGGTGTCGCTGGCGGACTTCCTCCGCCGCAGCGGGATCGAGCTGAGCGTCGACCGTGACATCTTCAGCCGCCGCCGACGCTCGAAGAACGCGGCCGAGATCGCCGGCATCCGGCGCGCGCAGCGGGCCTGCGAGGCTGCGCTCGACGCGGCGCGTGAGCTCCTCCGCGACGCGGAGCAGAACGGCGACGGGCTCGAGGTCGACGGCGAGCCGCTGACGAGCGAGCGCCTGAAGCGCGCGATCGAGGACGTGTTCGCCGACCACAACGTCGACGGCGGCGAGATGATCGTGTCGCACGGCCCGCAGTCAGCCGTCGGCCACGACCTCGGCTCCGGGCAGATCCGCGCGAACGAGACGATCGTCTTCGACCTCTTCCCCAAGGACCGCGAGACGGCGTGCTACGCGGACATGACACGCACCTACGTCGTCGGCGAGCAGTCGGACGAGGTGCGCGAGTGGTACGGGCTCGTCAAGGAGGCGCTCGACCGCTCGACCGCGGCGATCCGGCCCGGCAAGAACGGCCGCGAGCTGCACGAGCTCGTGTGCGAGATCTTCCAGAACGCCGGCTACAAGACCCAGCTCAGCAAGGAGCCTGGCGAGGTCCTGGAGGACGGGTTCTTCCACGGCCTCGGCCACGGGGTCGGGCTCGAGGTGCACGAGGCGCCGAGCCTCGGCCGCACCGGGCACGACCTGGTTCCCGGCGACGTCGTCACGATCGAGCCCGGCCTCTACCGCTCGGGCTACGGCGGGCTGCGCCTGGAGGACCTCGTCCTCGTCACCGAGGACGGCTACGAGGTGCTCACGGACTATCCGTACGAGCTCGAGCCGTAGGCGAACGGAGGTAGCCAGTGGCGTCTGAGACGTCGCAGCAGCAGACAATCGAGACGATCTTCCTCGAGGAGCGGCAGTACGCGCCCGACCCGGAGTTCTCGCGCGAGGCGAACGCCCAGCCCGACATCTACGAGCGCGACTTCGAGGAGTTCTGGGAGTCGGAGGGCCGCGAGCGGGTCACGTGGTTCGAGCCGTTCGACGAGCTGCTCCAGTGGGAGCCGCCGTACGCCAAGTGGTACGTCGGCGGCAAGCTCAACATCTGCTTCAACTGCGTCGACCGACACGTCGAGGCCGGGAACGCCGACAAGGTCGCGTACTACTGGGAAGGCGAGCCGGAGGACGAGCGGCTCGAGCTGACGTTCGCCGACCTCCAGCGCGAGGTCGTCCGCTTCGCGAACGGGCTCAAGGAGCTCGGCGTGAAGAAGGGAACGCCCGTCGGCATCTACATGGGGATGGTCCCCGAGCTGCCGATCGCGATGCTCGCCTGCACCCGGCTCGGTGCGCCGCACACGGTCGTGTTCGGCGGCTTCTCGGCCGAATCGCTCTCAGACCGCATGAACGACATGGAGTGCGAGCTCCTGATCACCCAGGACGAAGGCTGGAGAGCCGGGAAGAAGGTGCCGCTGAAGCAGAACGCCGACGCTGCGGTGGCCCAGTCGCCCTCGGTGAAGAAGGTCGTCGTGCACCGCCGAACGGGTGACGAGGTCGCCTTCGACGACGCGCGCGACGTCTGGTGGGAAGCCGTGGTCGAGGGGCAGAGCGACGACGCCGAGTCGTGTCCCTGCGAGCCGATGGACTCGGAGGACCTGCTCTACCTGCTCTATACGAGCGGGACGACCGCCAAGCCGAAGGGGATCGTCCACACGACCGCCGGCTACCTCGTCGGCGTCGCGGCCACGCACCACTACATCTTCGACATCAAGCCCGACTCCGTGTACTGGTGCGCGGCCGACATCGGCTGGGTGACCGGGCACAGCTACATCGTCTACGGGCCGCTCTGCAACGGCACGACCGGGATCATCTACGAGGGGGTGCCGAACTACCCGAACGCCGAGCGGTGGTGGGAGATCATCGAGCGGTACAAGGTCGACATCCTGTACACGGCGCCGACGGCGATCCGCGCCCACATGAAGTGGGGGACGGAGCACGCGGCGAAGCACGACCTCTCGTCGCTGCGGCTGCTCGGCACCGTCGGCGAGCCGATCAATCCGGAGGCCTGGGTCTGGTACCGCGAGCACATCGGCGGCGACCGCACGCCGGTCGTCGACACGTGGTGGCAGACCGAGACGGGGATGATCCTGATCACGCCGCTGCCCGGGGCGACGACGCTCAAGCCGGGCTCGGCGACGAAGCCGTTCCCGGGAGTCGACGCCGCCGTCTACGACGAGCGGGGCAACGAGGTCGGGCCGGGCGGCGGCGGGTACCTCGTCCTGCGCCGTCCGTGGCCGGCGATGCTGCGCGGGATCCACAAGGCCGACAACCGCTATCGCGAGACGTACTGGTCGAAGTACGGCGACGTGTACTTCGCCGGGGACGGGGCGCGCATCGACGAGGACGGGGACTTCTGGCTGCTCGGCCGCGTCGACGACGTCATGAACGTCTCCGGCCACCGGATCTCGACGATCGAGGTCGAGTCGGCGCTGGTCGACCACAAGGAGGTCGCGGAGGCGGCGGTCTGCGGGCGCAAGGACGAGCAGACGGGCCAGGCGATCGTGGCCTACGTCAGCCTGAAGGGCGGCAAGGAGGGCTCGGTCGAGAAGCTGGAGGAGCTCCGCAACCACGTCGCCGCGAAGATCGGGCCGATCGCCAAGCCGGCGAACATCGTCTTCACGCCGGAGCTGCCCAAGACGCGCAGCGGCAAGATCATGCGCCGCCTCCTGCGCGACGTCGCCGAGAACAGGACCCTCGGCGACACCACGACCCTCGCCGACCCGACGGTCGTGGAGGAGATCAAGGAGCGTGCTGCGACCGAGGCTCGGGAGGAGTAGCTCCCTCGGCCTGGTAGCTGCTCTCGTCGTCGCGGCGCCGAGCTCGGCAGGGCTCGGCGCCGCCCTCGACGGGGCTCTGCGCGCGGTCTCGCTGCCGCGCACGTCGGAGGGGATGCAGGCCCGCTACGACGCCGGGCGCGCACTCGAGGACGGGGTCTACGCCTTCCGGCGCGGGTGCGCCCGGTCGCAGGGCGAGGCGCTCGTCCTGGGGCGCGGCCTCGTCCGGTGGGCCGAGGGCTACGACCGCCTACGAGGCATCCTCGAGGGAGCGGGGCAGCGCCAGGCGACCGAGGCCGCCCGGCGTGTCGCCCGCGGCTGCAGGACCGGTGACCGGATCGTCCCGCTCGTGCGGCGGTCCCCGCGGCTCCCAGCGCTACCGCCGCTCGTGCGCGCCGCCCCGGCCGGCGTGACCGACGTCGCCCTCGCGGACCGGCTCGCCGCGCTCGGCCGGTCGTTCCCCGGCTACGCCGCGATCTGGACGCACGACCTCCGCACGGGCCGCGTCGCCGGGTGGAACACGGACGCACGCTTCCCGGCCGCCTCGACGGTGAAGCTCGGCGTCCTGCTGGCCGCGTTCGCGCGGCTGCGTCATCCCGAGCGGTCGCTGCTCGACTACGACTTCCGCGCGATGACCGCGTGGTCGTCGAACCTCGCAGCGAACCGCCTCCTGGAGCGGTTCGGCGCCGGCGCCGTCCAGGCAGCCCTGCGGCGGGCCGGCGCGCTGCGAAGCACGTATCCGGGCACGTATCGCGTCGGCACCGCGCGCGCGGATGTCGTGCGCGAGCCGCCGGCGACTTCCGGCCGTGTCACGACGGCGCGCGACCTCGGACGGCTGCTCTACGTCCTCCACGCCGGGGCGCTCGACAACCGGCCGGCGCTCGCGGCGACGGGGCTCGACGCGCCGCGCTCGCAGTACGCGCTCCGGCTCCTGCTCGCGTCCGAGCTGCGCGGGGCGAACGTCGGCCTCGTGCGGCCGTTCGTTCCCGAGGCGACCCCGGTGGCGCAGAAGAACGGCTGGCTCCACGACGCTCGCCACACCGCGGCGATCGTCTACTCGCCGACCGGCCCGCGGATCGTCGTCATCCTCACGTACGCGCCGCGCCTGACCCTCGCGGCCGCCCGCTCGCTCGGCCGCGACGTGATGGCGGCGGTGCGCTAGCCGAGCAGCTGCTCGAAGTGCTCGGCGTCCTCGAAGGGGCCGATCACGGCGAGGTTCGCGCCGCGGCTCTCGAGCAGGTCGGTCGCGACCCGGGCGACGTCCTCGCCCGTCACCCTGTCCAGCTCGGCGACGATCTCGTCCGGGTCGGGCGTCTTGCCCTCCAGGACCGCGCGCCGCAGCCCGAACATCGTCAGCCCGTGCGGGCTCTCGAGCTGGAGGACGAACCGCCCCTTCGCAAAGCTCTTCGTCTTGTCGAGCTCGTCCTGCGGGATGCCCTCCGCCGCGACCTTGCGCAGCTCGCCGGCGATCGTCGTCACCGCCTCGTCGATCCGCTGGATGTCCACGCCTGCCTGCGCGTAGAGCGACCCGGCGTCGGTGTAGCTGTGGTTGATCCCGAAGACGTAGTAAGCGAGCCCGCGGCGTTCGCGCACCTCCGTGAACAGGCGCGACGACATACCGCCGCCGAGCACGTTGGCGAGGATCTGGAGCGGGTAGCGGTCCGGATGCTCGAGCGGGTAGCTGTGGACGCCGAGGCAGACGTGCGCCTGGTCGGACTGCTTCGTGTGGACGCTCACGCGCGAGGATCCGTTCTGGCCCGCGACCTCGACCCGCTCCGCCTTGCCGGTTTCCGCGTCGGGGAGGTCGCCGAGCAGCTCGTCGATCCGTTCGAGCAGGCCGTCGCCGACGCGGCCGCCGATTCCGACGACCATCCGGCTCGGCTTGTACCAGCGGTCGATGTACGAGGTGAAGGTGCCGCGATCCGCGCCGCGCACGGTCTCCTTCCGGCCGATGATGTCCCAGCCGAGCGGCTGGTCGCCGTAGAGGAGCTCCTCGTACACGCCGCCGATGAAGTCGCGCGGCGTGTCGAAGTACATGTTCATCTCCTCGATGATCACGCCCTTCTCGCGCTCGATCTCCTCGGCGTCGAACTTCGAGTTGCGGAGCATGTCGACGAGGACGTCGAGCGCGACGTCACGCGACTCCCCGGCGCACTTGACGTAGTACGCCGTGTACTCCTTGCCCGTGAACGCGTTGAACTCGCCGCCGATCGTGTCGATCTCGAGCGAGATGTCGCGCGCGGTCGGCCTGCGCTCGGTGCCCTTGAAGAACATGTGCTCCGAGAAGTGCGCGATCCCGTTCGTCTCGGGCGTCTCGTAGCGCGACCCGGCCGCGAGCATGATCGCGCAGGTCACCGACTGCGCCGACTCGATCGGCGCGGTCAGGACGCGCAGGCCGTTGTCGAGCGTGTCGAGATGGAACGTCCCCACGAGTCCGATGCTAACGACGCGGGGTCGCCTTGCGATCCTCGAGCCGGTAGACGAACCGGAGCGCCTGCCAGTCGTCGTCGATCGATGGGGACGGATTCGGGGAGACACGGAGCAGAAGCCCCGGCCGGAGCGCGGCCTCCTGGGGAATCGCCCGAGTCCGAGCGCAGACGAGCTCGGCATCACGAACGAGGGCACCACCAAAACGCCGCCCTGACCTCTTGCTACGGCTGGTACTGCTGGTCGATCGAGCCGACGGTGTCGTTGTGGACGACGATCCAGACACCGCTCTGGAGCGGCTCGAACAACTGTAGCTTGCTCGTCCCGTTGACGATGTGGGCGAGCTGGGAGACGGTGATCGGCGTTCCGGTCGGCGCCTTTGTGATCACGGTGACGTGCGCGTCCGCAGGCACCTTGTAGGTGAACAGTCGGTGCCCCTCATCAACGCGGTAGTTGTCGTTCGGCACCGGTTGGCCCGGCTCGACAGCCCCGTCCTCGGCAGCGGCAGCGTTCGCGGTGGCGCCGCTCAGGAACCACTCCGGGTCGAAACGCATTACGAAGCTGCCGCCTCTCGCCTGCAGCGCCTTGATGTGCCCAAACAGCGTTTGCCGCGCTGGCGGTGCTTGCTCGGCTTTCACCGTCGTGACGGTCACCGTCTTCGTGACCGTCTTCGTGTTCCCACAGCCGGCGGCGCACACAATCAGTCCGGCGAAGGCGACGGCGAGAACGAGCACCCGAGTCACGGCACGCATTTGGCGTGCAGGCGCGTAACGGGGGAATGGGCTGCGATCGACTTGATGACAGGGAGTTGAGCGGCTCAGCTGGTCCACGGGCCCGCGACCATCCGGGAG
>CAWFNA010000007.1:0-396814 GCA_963817105.1 uncultured Actinomycetes bacterium | reverse complement strand
TCGTGGCACACGTTCCAGCCGTTCACGTTCGCGCGGGCGCTCGGGAAGCCGTCGCTGCTCGTGACCGGCGGCTTCGACACGGCGAACATGCCGGAGATCGGCTACGGCTACCAGCGCGGCGGCGCATCGAAGCGGCTCGCCTCGTCGATCATCCGCGGCGCGACGAAGCTCGTCGCGAACTCGGAGTTCGCGCGCGACGAGGTCGTCCGTAACGTCGGCATCCCGGCCGAGGACGTCTCCGTCGTCTACCACGGCGTCCCCGATCCGTTCGGCGAGCTCCCCGGCGGCGAGCGCGAGCCGATCGTGCTGACGGTCGGCAACGTCGGGTGGCTGACCTACGAGCGCAAGGGCCTACGGCCGTTCGTGCAGGCCGCGCGGCTTGCGCCGGAGCTCCGCTTCGCCCTGGTCGGCAAGTGGCTGGACGGCGCCGTCGACCTCCTCCGCCAGCTCGGCGGCGACAACGTCGAGTACACCGGCCAGGTCTCCGACGACGAGCTCGCGGCCTGGTACGCGCGCTCGTCCGTCTACGTGCAGGCGTCGCGCCACGAGGCCTTCGGGATGTCCCTCGCCGAGGCGATGCTCGGCGGCTGCATCCCGGTGGTCTCGCGGGCGGGCGCGCTGCCCGAGGTGGTCGGCGACGTCGGTGCCCAGCTCGACCGGGCCGATCCGGAGGCGATCGCGGACGCCGCGCGCGTCGCGGTGCGGTCGGCGGTCGAGGAGCGCGTGCGAGCCCGCGAGCGCGTGCTGCGCAGCTTCCCGCTCGAGGCGCGCGCCGAAGGGCTGGCGGCGGCGGTGGAGGAGGCCGTCAGCCGCGGGCGAGCCGGTCGAGATCGGCCAGCCTGACCTCGACCAGCGGCCGCACCGACTCCTCGAGCCCGGCCTCGAGCGCGACCGCGAGCGCCTGCTCGTAGCTCTCGCGCGCCTTCGCCGGGTCGACGCCCTGCTTCAGGCGGTTGTCGCCGGTGACGAGCAGCTTCTGGATCCGCTCGCGCGGATCGTCCCCCTTCACAACCGGAGCGTAACAAGGCAGGATCGGCTGAATTCGCCCGCAAGTAGCTACCCTTGGCGCCGATGATCCAGGTGCTCGCGGTGATCCAGGTCCTGCTCTCGATCGCCTTGATCGGGCTCATCATGATGCACTCCGGCCGCGACGCCGGCCTCGGCGGGATGGGCTTCACGCCGGCCTCCCAGGGCGGCACGCACATCGTCGAGCGGAACCTGACCCGGCTGACGGTCGTCGTCGCCATCCTGTTCGCGATCAACTGCGTCCTGCTCTTCCGCCAGCTGCGCTAGCGGCGCTCGCGCTCCTCGCCGCGGGCTGCCGGTCCGACGGCGGGCGCACGGTCGAGGCGCTCGTGCCGCACGGCCCGCCCGGCACGGTCCGGGTCGCGCTGTCGGACTTCCGCTGGCCGCTGGACCCGGCGCTGGCCGCGACCCGGGACGAGTTGGCGCTCGCCCGCACCTTGTACGCGACGCCGTTGCGAACCGACAGGGGCGGCCGCGTCGTGCCGGGGCTCTGCTCGGCCTGGACGGCGAGCGCCGACTTCCGCACCTGGCGGTTCACCTGCCGGCACGCGCGCGCGATCGCGGCCGAGCTGCGCAGGGTCGGTGGAATGCAGGAGTCGCCGTCGCGCTGGCTCTTCGCGGGCGCCCGGGTCACCGCGCCCGCCGCGACGAAGCTCGTCGTGAGGCTCCCGTTCGCCTGGCGGCGCTTCCCGTACGCCTTGACCGCCGTCGCGGCGGCGCCCCGAACGGTCCCGGGCCCGTTCAGGCTCGTCCGCGGGTCGGCCGACCGGGTCGTCGTCGAGCGCGCGGGCAAGCGGGTCGTCTTCCGGCGGCTGGAGCCGGCGGCTGCGGCGCGCGCCTTCCGTGCCGGGCAAGTCGACGAGGCGCCGGTGCCGGTCGGCGACCTGGACACGCTCCGCTCCGCGTACGACGTCCGCGTCCGCGAGCTGCTCGCCCAGGACGTCGTCGTCTTCGGCGGCGCGCTCGGGCCGGGGCTCCGGCGCGCGTACCGGGACACGGCCGACCGGACCGACTACGCCCCGCTCCTCGGGACGTCCCAGACGGTCGGCCTGCTCGCGAGCGACACGAAGCCGGATCCGGCAGCGTTCCGCCGCGCGCTCAGGGCGATCCCGGGCCTGCCGCGCCGGACGGTGCGCGTCGCCCGGCCGCCCGCGCTCGACTACGGCGCCGACATCCTCTACGGCCAGTGGCGCGAGGCCGGCCTGGGCCCGCAGCTCGTCCGCCCGACGCAGGCGTCGGATGCACAGCTCGAGCGCCTGACGGCCGCCTACCCGCAGGCCGAGGCGCTCCCGGCGGCGCTCGTCCTCGGCCAGGGCATGAGCGGACGCTCGACGCTCCTGCGTGCGCTCGCGCGCGTGAACCAGAACGGCGCCCTCGCGGCCGTCGACCGCGATCTGAAGGACGGCGCCCAGGCGGTCCCGATCGCGTGGTTCACGGACGCGCGGCTCGTCTCCCGGCGTCTCGGAGGCTGGAGCGAGGATCTCCTCGGAGCGGTCGACTACACGCGCGTGCGCGCGGGCTAGGAGGGTTTGGCGGAATGCTGCTCGTCGGCGGGGTGCGGTGGTCGTTCCGAGGCAAGGACGCAGGGAGTGCCCATAGCCATAGCTATGGGCGCGACTGAGGACGCGGCATCGGGGCGAGCAGCGCGGCCCGACGGCTCAGCTGTATTTCGCCAAACCCTCCTAGATTCCCGGGCCCGATCCGACGCCGCTGATGTTGAACCGGGTGGTCGCGATCGCGGGCACGAGCGTCGCGCGGGGGTAGCGCGGGCCGTAGAAGTCGTTCGCGTTCACGAGCGAGACCGAGCGCGTCAGGCCCGGGACCTCCTTCAGCATCTCGGGGACCGCGACCGTGAAACGGAGGTTCACGAGCGGCTCCGCGATCTTCCCGTCCCGGATCCGGAACGTCCCGTCACGCGTCATCCCGGTGATCACACCCTCGCGGGGATGGACGACCCCGAGATAGTGGAGGCGCGTGATGTAGATCCCGTCGCCGACGAGCTCCGCGAGCTGCTCGACCGACTCGGCCTCGCCGGCGTCGACCGAGAGCGCGCTCGGCAGCGGCCCGTAGTCCCGCTCGTCCTGCGGCGGCGCATGCCCCGTGGACGCCGCGCCGTCGCTCGAGCGCGCCGCGGTCGCCCGGTCCCAGACGACGCCGCATGCCTCTCCGGCGGCGATCAGCGGCACGCGCCGCTTCGGCGTCCCCTCGAAGTCGAAGGCCTTCGGAAGCCCGCGCGGATCGAGCGAGTCGTCGGTGATCGAGACCCTGGGGTCGAAGACGCTCTCGCCCATCCGGCCCGCGAGGAAGCCGCGCTCCTCCAGCAGGCCGAGCGCCCCGAAGGAGTCGAAGGCGAAGGTCCCGAGCAGCTCCGCGAAAGCGTACGGCTCGAGCACCGCGCGGTAGTGGCCCGGCGCGATCTCCTCAGCGCCCCGGGTGCGCGCCGCCTTCTCGGCCGCTTCACGACCGACCGCCGCCACGTCGACGTCGTCCGCGCGCCAGGCGGTCTGCTCGGCGTAGCCGGACAGCCCCTCGCCGGCGGCGATCACGAGCGCCATCGCGTCGGTCATCCGCTGCTCGACCGTGATCCCCGTGGAGGACACGACCGCCAGCTCCGAGTCGCTGCTCGTGAAGAAGCCGTAGACGGGGATGTCCCCGGCCGCCTCGATCGCGGCCGACGCGAGCCGTGCCTGGTCGTCCGGACCGAGCGCCGCCGTGGCCTCGTCGAAGCCCTCGACCGCGGGCGGTTCGGCGAGGGTCGCGAGGCCTGCGAAGTCGGGATCCGGCGGCGCGCTGTCCGCGGCCTCGGCTGCCCGGCGCGCGAGCTGCGCGAGCCCCTTGTTATCGGTGCGGTTCGTCGTGGCCACGCCCGACCGCCCGTCCCGGACGACCCGCAGCGTCACGACGACGTTGTCGATCAGCGTCGGCTGGTGGATCTCGGAGTCGGCGAAGCGCGCGAGCCCCGACCGCTCGGCGAGCGCGACCGCCTCGCCGTCCGCGCCGCTCGCCTCCAGCGCGGCCCTCGCCACGTCGAGGGCTCGAGTCACGCCGTCACTCCCACCTGGACGTCGCGGAAGCGTGCGGGCGCCGCGCCGTGGGAGACATGCGCGCTCTGGCCCGGCTGGCCCTTGCCGCAGTTCGTGAGCCCGTAGAGCCGCCACGAGCCCGGCCCGCCGACGGCGTCGAGCTTGCCCCAGAACTCCGGCGTGATTCCGGTGTACGTCGCGTCACGGAGCATCCGGCCGAGCTTGCCTTCCTTGATCTCCCACGCGATCTGGGTGCCGAACTGGAAGTTGAGCCGCTTGTCGTCGATCGACCAGCTCTTGTTCGTCTCCATGTAGACGCCCTCGCCGACGTCGGCGAGCAGATCCTCGAGCGTGCCCTCGCCCGGCTCCAGGTGGAGGTTGGTCATGCGGACGAGCGGCATGCGGTTCCAGCTCTCCGCGCGCATCGAGCCACCCGCGCCGGCGCCGATCCTCGCCGCCGTCTCGCGGGAGGTGAGGAAGCCCGTGAGCAGACCGGCCTCGACGATCGGCAGCCGCTCGGCCGGCACGCCCTCGTCGTCGAACCCGAACGTGCCGAGGCCGCCGCTGGTGGTCGGGTCGGCGGTGATGTTCATCCGCTCCGAGCCGTAGCGGAGCGAGCCCGAGGTCGTCCGCCTTCAGGAACGACGTCCCGGCGTACGAGGCCTCGGTGCCGTAGACGCGGTCGAGCTCCGTCGGATGGCCGACCGACTCGTGGACCTGCAGCGCCACCTGGTCCGGGTCGAGGACGACCGTCGTCACGACCGACGGGCACACGTCCGCGGTCAGCAGCGCTTCTGCCTGCTCGGCGACCCGCGGCGCCTCCGCGGCGAGATCGAGGCCTTCGACGTACTCCCAGCCGCCCTGCGCGCTCGACCCGACGTGGGCGCTGGGATAGCTCCTCAGCTGGAACACGCTGTCGCGAACGGCCGCGCAGTCGATCCCGCCGCCGCACTCGATCAGCTCCTGCTCGACGTCGGTCCCCTCGGAGGAGACCAGAACCTTGTGCTCGCGCTGGGCTCGCACCATCGCCCGGCGCAGGACGAGGTGAGCGCCCTGGAGCGCCTCCTCCGCGCGCAGGCAGTGCTCGACCTTCTCGGCCAGCGGGACGTCGAACGGATCCCGCTCCACGGGCGTCCTGTATGTGCCGGTGTGGGCCGCGACCGGAGCGAGGGGGCGCGCATTCCTCCCGCCGGCCGCGCGCGCGAACGTGCACGCGCGCAGCGCGGCGTCGCGGGCCCCGTCCGCGGAGAGCCGCCGGTCGCAGGCGAAGCCCCACGCGCCGCCGGCGAGCACGCGGACGCCGATGCCCTCGCTCTCGCTGTCGCTCAGCGACTCGACGCGACCGTTCTTCGTCGACACCGACTGGTTGCGGCGCAGTACGGCGCGCGCGTCGGCGTACTCCGCCCCGGCGCCCAGCGCCGCGTCCACCGCCGCCCGACACAGATCGTGCACCGACCGGACTCTAGTCGGAGAAAGCCGCAACTTCGTAGCTACAATGCGCCGGCTCTCAGGCGCTGGTGGCGGAATTGGTAGACGCGCTAGGTTGAGGGCCTAGTGGCCTTAAAAGGCCGTGGAGGTTCAAGTCCTCTCCAGCGCATCGGACGCCCCTGTTTCGCGCGGGCGTTGTCGTTAGCGAGTTTGACGCCGTCCGGAGGACTCTCTACCCTGACGGCGAACACACGTTCGATCACGATCATGACCCCGAACCCGAACCCTGGAGGCGGACAGATGCTGACGGGACGACAGCAGGAGATCTGGGACTTCCTCGTCGACTACGTCGACCAGCACGGCTACCCGCCGACGGTCCGTGAGATCGGCGAAGCGGTGGGCCTGGCCTCGCCCTCGACCGTGCACGCCCACCTCGCCAACCTCGAGCGCGCGGGCCTGTTGCGGCGCGACCCGACCAAGCCGCGGGCGCTGGAGCTCGTCGGGCGCTCACCGGCGACCGCCGCACGCGTCGCCGAGCTGCCGAAGCTGCCGCTCATCGGACAGATCGCCGCCGGCGGGCCGCTGCTCGCGGAGGAAAACGTCGAGGACCACATCGCCGTCCCGGAGCGCCTCAACGGCGATTTCCTCCTGCGCGTGAAGGGCGAGTCGATGGTGAACGCCGGGATCCTCGACGGCGACCTGCTCGTGGTCCAGCGGGCGCAGGATGCGCGGAACGGCGACATCGTCGTTGCGCTCGCCGGCGATGACGAATCGGTGGACGAGGCGACCGTGAAGCGGTTCTTCCGGGAGGACGGCCGCGTGCGGCTGCAGCCGGAGAACGACGCTATGGACCCGATCTACGCGAACCACGTCCAGATCCTCGGCACGGTGAAGGCGGTCTTCCGCGAGCTGTGATGACGGTCGACCCTCGCCGATCTCGCACTCGCCGCGGCGCTGCAACGCTCGTGCTCGCCGCGTCCTCAGTCGCACCCGTAGCCTCCGGCTACGAGCGCTCCCTGCGTCCTTGCGAGCCCGGCGTTTCACGCGCGGCGAGCACGAACTCGTCGAGGGTCAACCTCTGATGGGTGTGACTGCCTTCAACCGGACGCTCGAGCAGGAGCTGCAGGCGCTATTGCGCCGCGTCAGCCTGGAGTGCCTCGTCTGCGGCGAGTTCGTCCTCCACGCCGGCGGGATGATCACCTGCCCGGAGTGCGGCACGAGCCTGCGCGGAGCCGTCGGCTCCGCGGCGCCGCTTGCGGTGCCGCATTCAGGACGCGCCGGCTCCGCCGGCGCGTCCGTCTGAAATCGGCAACCGACAGCGCTTGGTCACGAGGGGCCGGCTGGAACCAAGCGCAGCTAGAATTCGACTCGCAGGCCGGGTGACCGCGGGCGTTCGCGCTCGAGGAAAGTCCGGACACCGCAGGGCAGGACGCTGGGGCGACCCAGGCGGCGAAAGCCGACGGAAAGTGGCACAGAAAGGAGACCGCCTGCGACGGATCTCGCGAGACGTCGCCGGTAAGGGTGAAACGGTGGGGTAAGAGCCCACCAGCGTCGTGGCGACACGGCGGCTCGCCAAACCCCGTCCGGTGCAAGGCAAACAGGTTCCGCTACGAGGCGGCCCGCCCAGGAACCGGGTTGCTGCCCAGAGGGATGGTCATCCAAGACAGAATCCGGCTTACAGGTCTGCTACGGGAAAACCCTGCATTGCAGGGTTTTCCTATTTCCGAGGTAATCCGTGGCCTCCCCGGCTGCGGGGAGGCGGCCTCCCTGGACCGCCTCCCGCGCCGAGGCAGCTCAATGGTGGAGCGGCTGGAAGAGGTGGTGGACGACGTACCGGCCGACCTTGCGGCCGAGTTTCGAGCCTTCCAGGTCCGAGCTGAGGAAGTGGAAGCCGACCAGGACACGGGCCGCGTCGACGTCCTTGACCACGTCGCGAAGGCGACCGTACTCGCTCGTCGTCCCGGTGACCCTGCTGTCGAGGGAGAACGGGATCTTGTCGGTGCCGAAGAACGCATCGAGCGCCCGGACGACCGCGGTGCTGTGGCAGGCGTGCGCGGACGGGTACTCGGGGAAGTTCGGCGTTGCGCCGAGCGGTTGCCAGGTCGGATCGGCGACCGTGTTCGGGTTGTTGTCCGTGTCGGCCAGCGGGATCGCCTGGTAGGGGCGCCAGAACCAGTAGTGGTACTTGGCGTCGAAGCAGGCGATCATCGCGTCGCCGCCGGCGACGTGCGCCATCGCCAGCATGCGGGCCGTCTGAAGGAGGCCCAGTCCGCGCGCGGCGGCGAGGCGGAGCATCCCGTCGTTCCACTGGCGGATGTCGTGGTCGGTCCAGAAGCGCGCCTGGATGGTTTGCGCGGGCGTCCTGCTCGTGCTGTCGATGCGGCCCAGGTTCTTGACCTGGTCGAAGTCGTCCGCGTACTTGCGGCTCGTCAGCGCGTTGGGGCGGTTCGGCCGGAACTGCGACGCGCTCTTGAGCGCGAGCGGCCGCATTCCCGGGAGGCACAGCCCGAGCACCGGCCCGGTGGGATTCGGCTGCCAGACCCCGGGGCCGGCCGCCGGCAGGCCGAGGTCCTGGAGCGTCGTGCTGCACCCGCGGCCGTCGTTCGCACGCCGTGCGAGCACGGATTTGGCGGCCTGCTTGCCGACCGCGATCCCGTTCGTCTTCGCCGTGCCGTCAGAGATCGCGGCGATGTAGGCGGCGTAGTCGCTGTCGAGGATCGTCTGGCTCGCGCCGAGCTGCGGCTGCAGCCCGGTCAGCGTGTCGTAGGCAGCGGCCGCGATCGCCGCCTCAGGCGACGTGTTCGCGGGCGCGGTCGGCGTCGGCGCGTACGGCTCATAGCCGCCCCTGATCGCGACCAGCGCGTCGTAGATCGCGACGTGGACGATGCCCATGTACACCGCCGCCTCGCCCGGGAACTTGTTGCCGAAGTTCTCCGTCCCGAAGATCCCGCCCGGGCCGGCCGGGACGATCGCGCACCGGGCCTCCGTGCTCCAGAAAGCGACCGGCGTCGACGCGGCAGGGTAGTTGGCGGCAGGTGCGCACTGCGTGGTCGGCGGTGTTGCCCCGACCGGGCCGGCGCCGACGAATGCGACCGCGCCGAGAAGCGTGACCAGAGAGGCGATTCGGAGTTTCATCGTTGCTCCTTTTCTGACGGGATCGCCTCGACGACGCGAAGCGGCTCGAGCCCGGCCCGCTGGGCGACCAGCGCGGCGTCACTGCCCGACGCAGCCATGAACGTGAAGAAGCAGATCTCGTCCTCGGGGACGTGGATCGATCCGTCGAACTCGACGCGCGTCCCCTCACGCGTCATCTGCTCGGCGGCCGAGCGCGCCCGCCGCTCGCGTACCTGACGCTCGCCGGCTGCGCCGTGGGTGAGCATTGTCTCGACGAGGTAACTCGGCACCCGACCGACGTTAGGAGGTCGGGCTCAGCTTGAAATCGTGAGTCCCCCTGAACTTTGCTCATCCGGTCGAAACGCTCGAGCGAGCTCGACCCGCGAGCGGATGCCGAGCTTGGCGTACACGTGCGACAGGTGCGTCTCGACCGTCTTTTCCCCCAGGAACAGCGCCGCGGCGACTTCCCGGTTCGTTCGTCCCACGGCAACGAGCGCTGCGACGCGGCGCTCGGCGGCCGTCAAGCCTTGCTCACGGGTCCGCCCACCGATGCGGCCCAACTCGCCTTGGGCCTTCTCGATCCAGGTTGCTGCGCCGAGGCCGGTGAAGGCGGTGAGCGCCTCCTCGAGCGAGCTCCGCGCAGCCGCCTTCTGCCGTTGCCGTCTCCGGACGACGCCGAGCGCGAGCAGGGCGCGGGCTCGCCCGAATCGGTCGCCGGCCTGCTCGAGCTCCACGATCGCCCGCTCGAGCAAGGATGCCGCGTCGTCGACCCGGCCGTCGGCGGCAGCGATCAGCCCCCGGCAGCGTGTCGCCTCTGCGAGCACCCGCGACATCGCAAGCGCGGCCGCATCCGCCTCCCAGACGCCGAGCACGCGCTCCGCCACGTCCATCCGGCCGAGCTCGAGCAGCGCCTCGACGTAGTCGGCCGTCCACCGCCGCATGTGCGGGTTCCTCCAATCGTTGGCGAACGCGAGCCGGTCGGCCTCGGCGAACTGCTCGACGCCGGACACGACGTCGCCGCCCCAGAAGGCAACGAGGCCCAGCACGCCCGGGAACAACGGGCCTGGGACGTGGATTGCTCTTCACAGAGTGCCAAGCCCGCGCTCCGCGAGCTCGCGGGCGAGGTCGAGACGGCCCTGATAGGCGGCTGTCCAGGCACCTGGGAGCGGGTCGCCGTGCGCCTCGACCCCGTACTGGACGCTGATCTCGTGCGAGCGTGCGGCGCACTCGGCGGCTCGCTCGAAGTTGCCCGCTCCACAGCTCGAGCCAGGCGAGGGTCCAGAGCAGGGCGGCCGCGAAACTCTCGTCCCGATTCGCGCCACTCGTCGTAGTCGCGCTCCAGCGACGCTCTTGCCGCCTCGTACTCGCCGCGGTCGACCAGCACCTGCCCGAGCGACCGTCGCCGAGCGCTTCAGGAGCTCGGGATCGCCGCTCCGGGTCGCGATCTCACGCGCCCGCGCCGCGTACGCCCGCGCCTCGGGCGCAGAAGCACAATCCGGCCAAGAAATGCGGCGGCGCTGCAGCGCCAGACCCGGAGTCCGTCGTCGTCGAGCCTCTCCGCCGCAGCAACCGCCGCACGCGCGTCTTCGAAGGCGGCCGCGAACCCGCTCGTGAAGCGCCTGGACAAGCGCGAGCCGGATCCGGATCCGCAGGTGCAGGTCGGGCCGCGCTTCGGCCTCGGCGAGTGCCTCCTCGAGCAGCGGCACCGCCAGCTCGTCGATCTCGAACTCGGCGAGCAGGACGAGGACGTCGGCACGCTGTGGCCCGGGCTCCGTCTCGACCAGCAGCTCGCGCGCGATCGCCTGGGCGCGCGTCCATTCGCCCGCGGCCTGATGTGCACGTGCCGTCGCGAGCGCGCGGCGGTGGCGGTCCTCGACCTCCGCCGCCGGCGTGAGCCGCAGCGCGTGCTCGTTGAGCTCCGCCGCGAGGGCCGCCGCGCCGCGCTCCGTCGCCAGCTGCGCTGCGTTCGTCGAGTGCGCGTGCGACGTCGCCGATCGGGCGAACTCGCTGGACAGCGCAAGGTGCCGTGCGCGGGCTAAGCGGGTCGTCGACGACCTCGGCGAGCCGCCCGTGGACGCCGGCGTCGTAGACGGCCGAGGCCAGCAGCGGATGGGTGAAGCGGATCGTCCCGCGCTCTCGCGCGATCACACCCGCTTCGACGGCCGGTGCGAGTGCCTCCGGCGCGACGCCGGCGCGCTCGAGCAGGGGCTCCGACGGCGTTCCGACCGCCGCGACGAGCGCGAGCGCCCTGCGTGTCGCCGCCGGCAGCCCGGAGACGCGCCCGCGCACGAGCTCGTTCAGCGCCTGCGGCACGGGCAGGGGCTGCGTCGGATCGACCTCTGCCGTCGAGCGCGCGGGCGATCTCGAGGGCGTAGAAGGGATTGCCGCCCGAGTGCTCGTGGATGCGCAGCAGCGTCTGGCGTGCGAAGACCCGATCGAGGCGATTGCGCAGGAACGTGTGGAGTGCGCCGACGCTGAGGGGCCCAACCGCCAGCCGCCGAAGGTTCGCCTCAGGAAGAGCACGCTCGAGCTCAGACGGCTGCGAGACGGCCGCAAGCCGCCGCGCCAGCAGCAGAAGCAGGGGGCTGGCGTCGAGTCTCCGCAGCGCGTACGCCAGCGCACCGGTCGACGCCGCGTCGAACCACTGCAGATCGTCGATCGCGACCACCGGCGGTGCATCCTCGGCCAGTTTCTCGAAGGCATCGCGAACGGCGAGCCCGAGCGCACGCGGGTCCACTGCTTCCGTCGTCGCCTCCTCGACCAAGAGCGCGCCCTCGAGCGCACGCCGCCGGGGAGGCGACAGGCTAGGCAGCACGTCGTCCAGGAGGCCCTCGAGAAGGTCGCCCAGCCCGGCGTAAGCGAGACCGCGCTCAGCCTCAGCCGGTCGCGACGAGAGCACGCGGAGACCCCGCGAGCGCGCGTGCTCGACCCCCGCCAGCCAGAGGGTCGATTTCCCGATCCCCGGCTCCCCCTCGAACACAAGTCCGGCAGGCTCCTCGGCCGGGCCGTCGAGGAGCGCGAGCACCGAGCTGAGCTCCGCCTCTCGTCCGACGATTCGGTCTGCCATGTTCCTCTCGACAATCCTGGCAGGTCTCGCGCATGTCCAATACCCCATCGGGGTATACTTCGCTGCTGATGGCAACAGCACCGCCGCAAGCAGAGACGACCGTTCGCCTCGATCTCGAGGGAATGACCTGCGCTTCGTGCGCGGCCCGGATCGAACGGAAGCTGAACAACCTCGACGGCGTGGACGCGACCGTCAACTTCGCGACCGAGCAGGCGACCGTCACCAGCGCCGACGACGTCGCCGTCGAGGATCTGGTCGCCGCAGTCGAGGCGGCCGGCTACGGCGCCCGCCCGGCGCACAGCGGCCACGAGCACCACGACGAGCCGCGTGACGTCCTCGCGCGCCGGCTCGCCGTCGCCGTCGTCCTGACCGTGCCGCTCGCGTTGCTGGCGATGATTCCGCCCCTCCACTTCCGCGGCTGGGAATGGGCCGCGCTCGCGCTCTCGACGCCGGTGGTCTTCTACTCCGGAGCCGGGTTCCACCGCGCCGCCCTGCGCGGGGCGCGCCACCTGAGCGTCGGCATGGACACGCTGATCTCGGTCGGCACGCTTGCCGCCTGGCTCTGGTCGGTCGTCGTCCTCGCCGGGTCGCTCGACACCGACGTCTACTTCGAGGTCGCGGCGGGGGTGACGACGCTCGTCGTCCTCGGGCGCTATCTCGAGGCACGGGCGAAAGGCCGCTCCTCCGAGGCGATCCGCAAGCTGGTCGAGCTCGGCGCAAAGGAGGCGCGCGTCCTCCGTGACGGCACGGAGGTGCTCGTGCCGGTCGAGTTGCTGCAGGTCGGCGACCGGATCGTCGTCCGTCCCGGGGAGAAGATCGCGACCGACGGCGTCGTCGTCGAGGGCGAGTCGGCCGTCGACCAGTCGCTGCTGACGGGCGAGAGCGTGCCCGTCGAGGTGTCGGTGGGCGACGGGGTCGCCGGCGCGACGGTCAACACGTACGGACGACTCGTCGTCCGGGCGACGAAGGTCGGCGCGGACACCGCGCTCGCGCAGATCGCGCGCCTCGTCGAAGCGGCTCAGTCGGGGAAGGCGCCGGTGCAGCGCCTCGCCGACCGGATCTCGGCGATCTTCGTCCCGATCGTGATCGTCCTCTCGCTGCTGACGCTGGCCGGCTGGCTGGCGTCGGGCGCCTCGGCCGCGGCCTCGTTCACGGCGGCGGTCGCGGTGCTGATCATCGCCTGCCCGTGCGCCCTCGGCCTCGCCACGCCGACCGCGCTGATGGTCGGGACCGGCCGCGGCGCGCAGCTCGGCGTCCTGATCAAGGGGCCGGAGATCCTCGAGCAGACCCGACGCGTGGACACGATCGTGCTCGACAAGACCGGAACGGTCACGGAAGGGAAAATGGAGCTGGTCGACGTGACGCCGCTGAACGGCGCCGGCCGCGCGGACATCCTGCGGCTCGCCGGCGCGGTCGAGGCCGCGAGCGAGCACCCGATCGCGCAGGCCGTTACGCGCGCGGCGCGGGCCGAGGTGGGCGACCTCCCGCCGGTCGAGTCGTTCCGCAACCGGCCCGGCGTGGGAGTCACCGGCGTCGTGGAGGCGCACGAGGTCGCGGTCGGGCGCGCGCGACGGCACGATCGAGGTCTCGTGGGACGGGATTCCGCGGGCGATCCTCGTCGTCCGCGACACGGTCAAGCCGTCGAGCGCGGAGGCCGTCCGTGAGCTGAAGGCGCTCGGTCTGGAGCCCGTGCTGCTCACCGGCGATGCGCGGCAGACCGCCGAGCGCGTGGCCGGCGAGGTGGGCATCGAGCGCGTCCTCGCCGAGGTCTACCCGGACGACAAGGTCGAGGAGGTGAAGCGGCTCCAGGCGAGAGGGCACCAGGTGGCGATGGTCGGGGACGGCGTTAACGACGCGCCTGCCCTCGCCCAGGCCGACCTCGGTCTCGCGATCGGGACGGGTACCGACGTCGCGATCGAGGCATCGGATCTGACGCTCGTCTCGGGTGACCTACGCGCGGCGGCCGACGCGATTCGTCTCGCCCGCAGGACGCTGCGGACGATCAAGGGCAACCTGTTCTGGGCTTTCGCCTACAACGTGGCCGCGATCCCGCTCGCGGTTGCAGGGCTGCTGAACCCGATCGTCGCCGCGGGGGCGATGGCCGCCTCCAGCCTGTTCGTCGTCACCAACAGCCTTCGCCTCAGGCGCTTCGACAGCGCCCGCCAACGAGACCAGGGAGCACCTGAATGACCGAGATCGCCGAGCAGCACGCGCACGGCTACAGCAAGGACAAGGACGCGCTGACCAAACGACTCCACCGCATCGAGGGCCAGGTCCGCGGCATCGAGCGCATGGTCGAGGACGACCGCTACTGCATCGACATCCTCACGCAGGTCGCGGCCGTCAACACCGCCCTCGAGTCACTAGCGCTCAAGATCCTCGACGGGCACGTCCGCCACTGCGTCGCCGGCGCCATGAGCTCGGGCGACGAGAACGATGCCCGCGTGAAGACCCAGGAGCTCCTGGAAGCCGTCCAGCGGTTCGCCCGCACGCGGTAAGCGGTCGCTATCGGTGCAGCGGCGGTGCCTAGGCCCTGAGCACGACCTCGAGCGCCGTTCCCCAACCCGGCTTCGAGGTCAGAGTGAAGCCGCCCTCGATGCTGTCCGCGCGGGCACGCATGTTCCTCAGCCCCTGGCCGGCAGCCCTCGCCTCTCCGTCGAAGCCCTCGCCGTCGTCCCGGATCGAGACGACGCGCTCCCCCTCGCGATCACCGATCAGCACCTCCGCCCGCGTGGCGTTCGCATGCTTGCGGACGTTCGCGAGCCCCTCCTGGACGATCCGGAAGACCTCGATCTGCTCGTCCGGCGCGAGCGGGACGGAGTCGTCGATCTCGATGTCGACCTCGAGCGCGCCGTCGGCGGTGAGGAAGTCGACGTAGCGGCGCAGCGCCGCGTCGAACGGCGCGGTGCCGGATGCGGACGAGAGCGCCAGGATCGCGAAGCGGGCCTCCTGCTGCGCCGCGCTCGCCGCCTCCTTCAGCCGGGCGACCGTCGCTGCCTGCTCCTCCGGCGACCCGCCCTCGAGCATCGTCGCGTGCGTGGCGACGGCGAACAGGTACTGCGCAAGCCCGTCGTGGATCTCGCGCGCGACGCGCGCGCGCTCCTCCGCCACGGCGCGGCCGAACTCGGCGAAGCGGATCGCGCGCCACGCTCCGACGAGCAGAACGCCGAACGCGAGCACGCGCAGGAAGTCCGACTGCGAGACGGAGTCGCTCCCGACCAGCGGCGTGAAGAGGTAGTTGAGGGACGCGAACAGCATCAGCGTCGAGCCGAGCCCGAGCCAGCGGTCGAGGTCGTCCCGCCGGTCGTAGACGCGCAGTCCGTAACCCACGACCGCGAGGAGAGTCAGCAGGGCCTGGGCCGCGAGTGCGCCGAGCATGAGCGGCGGGATCTCGCTGGCGTCGCCAGGGCTGACCGTCGGCAGCGCGTCTCCGAGCGAGCGGAAGATGACCCAGACGAGCAGCAGCAGGATTCCCGCGGCCATCGTGGCGTTGCCGAGCGCCCGCCGTCCCGACTTCGCGCGCCCGTGGGCGAACGGCGCGCCGGCGATCAGCGACCAGGCGATGAGCAGGCCGACGACATAGGCCCAGCCCTCGCTGCGGTGGATGCTCTCTCCGCCGAGCGTCGGCACGACCGAGAAGGCGAGCGTCGACAGGGACGCGACGAAGAAGCCTGTGGAGAGCAGGAGGTCGCGGCGCTGTCCCTCGACGGCGTAGCGGACGCCGGCGAGCAGCGCGATCAGGCAGCAGGCGAGCGCGACCGTCGTCTGCAGGACGAGCCTGAGCTCGGGCAGCTCCCAGTGCGTGGGCAGGCTCTCCTTCGAGAGGAAGAGCGCCAGCGATGCGCCGAGGAGCCCGAACAGGAGGATCTGGCCCCAGAGCCAGGTCTGGAAATCTTCTTTTCCCTCGTGCCGCATACTGGCTCTTGTCGGCAGAACCGGGCCGGCCGATAAGCCTTTGAACCCGTGGCAGAACGCATCCTCCTCGTCGACGATCACCCGCTGACTCGCTCGGCCCTGGCCGCGCTGCTCCAGCAGCACGGGTTCGACGTCGTCGGCGAGGCGTCGGACGGCGGCGAGGCGATCGTCCGGGCGGAGGAGCTCCGGCCGGATCTGATCCTGCTCGACCTTTCGATGCCCGGCCTCGACGGGCTGACGGCGCTGCCGCGCCTGCGCGAGGCCGCCCCGGACTGCGAGGTGGTCGTCCTCACCGCCTCCGGCACCGAGGAGAACCTGCTTGCAGCGATCCGGGCCGGCGCGGCGGGCTACCTGCTGAAGAGCGAGCCGCCCGCGCGGATCGTGGAGTTCCTGCGTGGAGTCGCCCAGGGCGAGGCCGCGCTCTCGGGCGCGGTCGCGCGGCGGCTCCTCGACCAGGTGCGCTCCGGCGGCGGCCGCGGCGGGGGCGTACCGGACTCGATCGCCGGAGCGCTGTCGGCGCGCGAGCTCGAGGTGCTGCTCCTGCTCGACGACCATCTGGGGACGGACGAGATCGCGAAGCGGCTGTTCATCTCCGAGCACACGGTGCGCTCGCACGTGAAGAGCCTGCTCCGGAAGCTGGGCGTCTCGTCGCGGCGCGAGGCGCTCGAGGCGCTCGCTGGCGCGCGGGGCTGATCACCCACTCTGGGTGAGTCGGCTCCCTCGCGCAGGGCGATGAGCGCCGCGGGGCCTGCGCCGATACCGGTCATGCACAAGCTCCAAGATCTCGCTTCCCCGGGACGGAAGCGCTGGCGAAACGGAATGCGACGGTCGGCTCAGCCGGCCGTCGGCGTTTCTGCGGCGAATCCGGCGAGGGCCGCCTGCACGAGCCCGGGCAGCGTCTCCAGGTTGTAGCCGCCCTCGAGCACGGCCGCGACGCGTGGTGCGAGCGCCGTGCAGTGTCGTGCCAGCTCCGTGAAGCCGTCCGCCGTGACTCTCATGCTCGCGAGCGGGTCGGCCTCGTGGGCATCGAAGCCGGCGGAGACGAGCAGGAGCTCCGGCTCGAAGCGCTCGACGGCCGGGACCACGACCCGGGTGAAGGCGTGGAGGTACTCCTCGTCGCCCGAGCCCGCGCCGAGCGGGACGTTGAGCGTCGTCCCGGCCTGGTCACCGGGGCCCCCGGTGCCAGGGTAGAACGGCCACTCGTGCAGGGAGACGTACAGAACGGAGTCGTCGGTGAAGAAGATGTCCTGTGTCCCGTTGCCGTGGTGGACGTCGAAGTCGACGATCGCGACGCGCCCGACGCCGTCGGCCTGCGCGGCCCGGGCCGCCACGGCGACGTTGTTGAAGATGCAGAAGCCCATGGCGTACCCGGCCGGCGCGTGGTGGCCCGGCGGCCGGACGATCGCGAACGCGCCGCGCCGAGCGGCCTCGACCGCCGTGCCGGCCGCGAGCAGGGCCGCCTCCCACGTCGTGTCGCTGGCAGGCGTGTCCCCGTCGAGCCAGGTGGGCGAGTCGAGCGCGCGGATCGCCGCGACGTGGCTCTCGGTGTGGCAGCGGAGGAGCTCCTCCTCGGTCGCCGGCCGGCCCTCGTGCCAGCCGTCGATCGAGTCGAGCAGCGCGGCGAGCCGCTGCGGCGACTCCGGGTGGTGTCCCGTCGGGTGGAGGCGCATCAGCGCCGGGTGCGTCAGGACGTCGATCGGCCAACCGGGTCGGCGAGGGCAGGGTCGGAGTCGCGGTCGGCCCGGCCGCCCAGGTAGCAAGCGGCGAGCGCGTCTCGCGCCTTCGTGAGCCAGGCGTCCACCGCGGCGATTCTAGAAGTCACGTTCTCGGCACACCGCGTCACACACCTGCGCGTTTTCCCTGGATACGCTCGCTGTAGGGGAGGCGGGTCGTAGCCAACCGCCACGTAGTACAACGGAGGAGTTGGCGAGGGCGGCGCGCAGTCGTCTCCGGCCGGTGAGATCATGCGAGCGCGGCGAGGCGGTCTGCGAGGGCGTTCAGGCCCCAGTCCCGTACGAAGGTCGACGCCTCCGCCCATTGCGGCTTCTGGTTCCTGAGGGGAGGTAGGGGAGCGGAGGCGTCGAGTGTCGCCATTCGCCGGTAGATCCGTAACTCCTCCGCCTGCGCGGCGAATCGTCCGGCCGCCAGCGCCTCCTCGAGCGTCCCGTGTTGGCGCAGGACGTCCGCCGCCGTCTTCGGCCCGACGCCCCGCGCGCCCGGGAGCCGGTCGGACGGGTCTCCGCGGAGCGCGATGAAATCCGGCACCTGCTCCGGCTCGACGCCGTAGCGTTCCCGCACCTCCGCCGGGCCGACGCGCGCGAGCTCGCTGACGCCGCGCGTCGGCTGCAGGATCGTCGTCCGCTCGCTCGCGAGCTGGAACGCATCGCGGTCGGACGTCGCCACGAGCGCGGTCCCGCGCCGCCGCTCCTCGTACGCGACCGCCGCGGCGAGGAAGTCGTCCGCCTCGTACCCCGCCTCCTTCGCCCACGCGAAGCCGAACGCGCCGACGATCTGCGGGAGGAGGTCGAGCTGCTCCAGCAGCTCCGCGTCGAACTCGCGCCCGCCCTGGTAGCCGGCGAAGAGCTCGTGGCGGTACGTGGGCGACGTCAGCGTGTCCCACCCGACGAAGACGGCGCGCGGCTGCTCGCTCTCCCACAGCCGCACGAGAAAGTTTGAGAACCCGACGAGCGCGTTGCCGGGCCGCCGCTCGGCGCGCCGGATCGACTTCGGCAGCGCGTGGTAGGCGCGGTGCGCGAGCGAGTCGCCGTCGATCACGAGCAGAGGCCGCTTCACAGGCCCTCCCTGAGCTTCTCGATCTCCGCCATCAGGCGCTCGGTCGCGATGCGCGCCCCTTCGGACTGGTCCTCCGAATCGAGGTCGTCGAGCGGCACCGGCTTGCCGTACCGGACGCGCAGCGGTCCGAGCCGCGCGAGCCGGTCGGTGCCGCGGATCGCCGCCGGGACGAGGGGTACGCCGGCCTCGAGCGCAATTCGCGCAGCGCCGCTGTGCGCTCTCGGCTGATACTTCTTGACGAGGCCTTTCCGCTCGCGCGTCCCGTGCGGGAACATCGCGACGACGTGGCCGCGCCGGGCCAGGTCGACGGCGGTCGCGATCGCCTCGACATCGCGCTCGCCGCGGCGCACCTTGAAGCCTCCTCCGGCAGTGATCAGCGGGCCGAGCGGCCACCAGAAGAGCTCGGACTTGGCCATGAACCGGAGGTACCGGTGCGGCAAGAGCGGCACTCCGAGCGGCCACGGATCGAGATTGGACGTGTGGTTCGCGGCGAGCACGTACCCGCCCTCGCGCGGGAGATTCTCGATCCCCTCCGCGCGCAGCCTGTAGACCCAACGGACGAGCGGCCATGACACGAAGCCGGCGAAGAGATAGAAGGGACTGGGCCGCACGCGGCCAAGTATCTCCACCTCTGGCGCGGCACGGGCCGCTCGCTAAGGTGTTTCCCAATGGGTAAGACGCTGATCATCGCGGAGAAGCCGTCCGTCGGCCGCGACCTCGCGGGCGCGCTTCCGGGCTCCTTCGCCAAGGAGGGAGACACCCACCTCGAATCCGAGGAGCACGTGATCACGTGGGCCGTCGGCCACCTCGTCCAGCTCGCCGAGCCCGAGGACTACGACGAGAAGTGGAAGAAGTGGCGGATGGCCGACCTGCCGATCCTCCCCGAGGCGTTCAAGCTGGTCCCGCGCGACACGAAGTCGAAGAAGCAGCTGAACGCGATCCTCAAGCTGCTCAAGCGGGCCGACGTCGACCGGATCGTCAACGCCTGCGATGCCGGCCGCGAGGGCGAGCTGATCTTCGCGTACATCTACGAGGTGTCCGGCGCTCGACAAGCCCGTCGACCGGCTGTGGATCTCGTCGATGACGAAGCAGGCGATTCACGAGGGCTTCGAGAAGCTCCGACCCGGGGAGCAGCTGCGCGACCTCGAGGCCGCCGCGCGCTCCCGCAGCGAGGCCGACTGGCTCGTCGGCATGAACGCGACCCGCGCCGCGACGATCCGCGGCCGCGCCTGGGTCGGCGGCGTCGTCTCGCTCGGCCGCGTACAGACGCCGACGCTCGCGATGATCGTCAAACGCGAGCGAGAGATCCAGGCGTTCGTCCC
This sequence comes from uncultured Actinomycetes bacterium, assembly GCA_963817105.1. Classification (GTDB taxonomy): domain Bacteria; phylum Actinomycetota; class Thermoleophilia; order Gaiellales; family Gaiellaceae; genus 3-1-20CM-4-69-9. The sequence goes on along the minus strand of CAWFNA010000007.1, from coordinate 377,126 downwards.
CGAGGCGTACCGGCTGATCCACGGCACCTTCCAGCCGCCGTACCAGGGGCTCTGGTTCGAGGGCGACGAGACCAGGATCTTCGGCGACCTCTCCCGGGCCGACACGATCGTCGCCAAGGTCTCCGGCGCCGACGGGATCGTCGAGTCGATCGAGCGCAAGGAGCAGTCCGAGCGCGCGCCGCTCCTCTACGACCTCACCTCGCTCCAGCGCGACGCCAACCGACGCTTCGGCTTCTCCGCGCGGCGGACGCTCCAGGCAGCCCAGTCCCTCTACGAGGGGAAGAAGGCGATCACCTACCCGCGCACGTCGTCGCGCTATCTCTCGGGCGACATGGTCGCCCAGCTCAAGCCGACCGCCGCCACGCTGCGGCCGATCGAGGACTACCGTGCCGCAGCGGAGTACGTCGTCGCGCTCGACCAGTTGCCGCTCCAGCGCGTGATCAACGACGCCAAGGTCGACGACCACCACGCGATCATCCCGACCGACATCGAGCACGACGTGACCGCGTTCACACCAGACGAGCGCCGCGTGTTCGATCTGATCGCGCGCCGCTTCCTCGCCGTCTTCCATCCGCCGGCACGGTACGCCCGCACGACGGTGATCACGCTCGTCGAGGAGGAGCGTTTCCGGACGCGCGGCAAGGTCACGCTCGAGGCCGGCTGGCGCGCCGTCTACGGCGTCGAGCCGGACCACGAGCGCCAGTCCGAGGAGGAGGACGCCGAGGGCGGGGAGATCCCCACGCTCCAACAGGGCCAGACCGTCCGCTGCATCGCGGCCGAGATCGAGGACAAGATGACGAGGCCGCCGCCGCGCTACACCGAGGCGACGCTGCTGTCGGCGATGGAGACCGCCGGCAAGCTGATCGACGACGAGGAGCTGCGCGAGGCGATGAAGGACTCCGGCCTCGGCACCCCGGCCACGCGGGCCGAGACGATCGAGACGCTGATCCGCCGCGAGTACGTCGAGCGCGTCGGCAGGGACATCCAGGCTACGCCCAAGGGCATTCAGGTGGTCACGATGCTCGAGGAGCACAAGCTCACGTCCCCCGAGCTGACCGGCGACTGGGAGCACAAGCTCAGCGACATCGAGCACGGAAAGGGCGACCGCAGCGCGTTCATGCAGGGGATCGCCGACTTCGCGCAGGAGACGGTCGAGCAGATCGCCGCGCTGGACAAGGAGAAGCTGCGGCCCGAGCGGGTCGAGCTCGGCCCCTGTCCCCGCTGCGGCGCCGAGACGGGCGAGATCATCCGCGAGAACTCGAAGGCCTACGGCTGCACGAGCTGGAAGAGCCGCGAGGAGGTGGGCTGCGGCTTCGTGATCTGGAAGCGCGTCGCGGGCCGGACGCTCACGCCCGAGGTTGCGCGCCAGCTGATCGAGGAACGTCGGACGCGCGAGGTATTGTCGGGCTTCCGTTCCAGAGGAGGCAAACCTTTTCGGGCGCGGCTCGTCTTGAATGACGAGGACAAGATCGAGTTCGAGTTCCCCGCGCGCGCGCAAACCGCCGAGGCGGCTGCGGCGGAATAACAAAGAGCCAGGTCTCGTTCGAGTCGCAGGATGCCTAGCAGACCGGTTCACCCTGGAAAGAAGAGGGGAACCCCCCTAGAGTGCGAAGGTGGGAAGCAAGTCACAAAGTCAGGCCGGAAGGGACGATTTGACCCAGAACCAGCTTCACGAACTGCTAGAGAGCGACCAGGCGCGTGTGTTCGTCGAAGGCGCCGAGGAGCGGGGTTACCTCGAGGCAACTGAGCTCGAGGCGTTCGCCCTCGAGCACGAGCTGAACGAGGACGACGTCGAAGAGCTGACCCGCGAGCTCGAGCGCATCGGGCTCGAGGTGCGCACGCCGGTCTCCGAGGAGGACAAGGAGGCGGGCAAGGCCGCAGAGAAGGCCGCCGCCGAGGCCGAGCAGCACGTGCTGAGCGGCTCCGCCGACAGCCTCCAGCTGTTCCTCGCCGACGTCGGCCGCCACAAGCTGCTGACCGCCGCGGAGGAGGTCACGCTCGCGAAAGCGATCGAGCGCGGCGACCCAACCGCAAAGCGGCGCATGATCGAGTCCAACCTCCGTCTGGTCGTGTCGATCGCGAAGGGCTACCGCGGGCTCGGCGTCCCGTTCCTGGACCTCATCCAGGAGGGCACGCTCGGCCTCAACCGCGCGGTCGAGAAGTTCGACTGGCGGCGCGGCTACAAGTTCTCCACGTACGCGACCTGGTGGATCCGCCAGTCGGTGCAGCGCGCCGTCGCGAATCACGCGCGCACGATCCGCGTGCCGGTGCACGTCGTCGAGCGCCAGCAGAAGCTGTCGCGCGCCGCGCGCCGGCTCGAGGTGGAGCTCGGACGCGAGGCGACGAAGGACGAGCTCGCCGAGGCAACCGGACTGCCGATCCAGCACGTCGACGAGGCGCTCGGCGCTGCGTCGGCGTCGGTCTCGCTCAACCAGACCGTGGGCGCGGACGACGAGGGCGAGCTCGGTGACCTCTTCGCCGACCGCGAGGCCGCGGATCCGTTCGACGAGGCCGAGGAGTCGCTCCGCCGCCAGGGCGTGCGCCGTGCGCTCGACGCGCTGCCGGAGCGCGAGCGCCGGATCCTCGAGCTCCGCTTCGGCTTCGAGGGCGAGCCCTGGACACTCGAGGCGATCGGGCACGAGCTCGACCTGACGCGCGAGCGCGTCCGGCAGCTCGAGGGCCAGGCCCTCGCCCGGCTGTCGGCGCTGCGGGACCTCATCTCGCTCGCGGCCTGACGCCGGAAAAGCGTGCGCTGCACTGAGGCGGCCTCCGGGCCGCCTCAATCGTTTTCCGCCCCGGGGCGTCTCACTCCCTTGAGGAAGGCTTAACCTTCTGTTCATACTTCTGCGTCCGCCGGGGAGGCGGGACAACGAAAGGAGTTTGTGTGAGGGGGAAGATCAGTAGGCTCGCCCTGCCTCTCGCAGCGCTGGTCGTGCTTGTTGCTGCGGGAACCGCAGGCGGAGCCTCAAAGGCAGGCACGCTCGTCTTTGCCGGCGCGTCGGATCCGACGTACCTCGATCCGGCGCTCGTCTCGGACGGCGAGTCGTTCCGCGTCACGGAACCAGATCTTCGAGGGTCTCGTGAGGCTGAGGCCGGGCTCGACGGTCGTGCAGCCGGCGCTGGCGACGAAGTGGTCGTCGAAGAACGCGAAGGACTGGACGTTCACCTTGCGCCGCGGCGTCAAGTTCCACGACGGGACGCCGTTCAACGCGGCGGCGGTCTGTTACAACTACAACCGCCAGTACAACTTCACGGGGCCGTTCCAGGATGCCTCGGCCACGGTACTACTGGCAGACGGTCTTCGGCGGGTTCAGGAAGAACGAGAGCTCGGATCTCTCGCCGAGCCTGTACACCGGGTGCACCGCACACGGGAAGTACTCCGTGACGATCCACCTGCGGACGCCGTCCGGCCCGTTCCTGTCGGCCCAGGTGATCTCGTCGTTCGCGATCCAGAGCCCGACCGCGCTCAAGAAGTACGGCGCGAACAAGGGCGAGCTTCGGAACGGCACGTTCTACCCGTCCGGGTCGTACGCCTTCAGCCACCCGACCGGCACCGGCCCGTTCAAGTTCGGGTCGTGGACGGTCGGCCAGCGCGTCGTGCTGAACAAGTTCAACGGCTACTGGGGCAAGAAGGCGCGGATCAACACGCTGATCATCCGGCCGATCAGCGACAACACCGCCCGGCTGCAGGCGCTGCAGACCGGTGACGTGCAGGGCTACGACCTCGTCGCGCCCGAGCACATCGGGACGATCAAGGCGAACTCGAAGCTGAAGGTCCTGAACCGGCCGTCGTTCAACGTCGCCTACGTGACGATCCATCAGGGGCCGGGCTCCCCGATGAACGACATCAAGGTGCGGCAGGCGGTTGCCTACGGGCTCGACCGGGCATCGGTCGTGCGCTCGTTCTACGCGGGCCGCGGCAAGGTGGCGAAGGAGTTCCAGCCGCCGACAGCTCTTCGGCTACAGCAAGTCCGTCACGAAGTACCCGTACAACCCGACGAAGGCGAAGGCGCTGCTCAACTCGTCGAGCTGCCACGTCCCCTGCAAGGTGGACTTCTGGTACCCGACGAACGTCTCGCGGCCGTACATGCCGGATCCGAAGCGGAACTTCGAGGCGTTCTCGGCCAGCCTCAAGCAGGCCGGGCTTCCAGGTCACGGCGCATAGCGCGCCGTGGCGGCCCGACTACGTCAAGCACGTCAACGACGGAACGGCGGGCGACCTGAACATGATCGGCTGGACTGGCGACTTCGGCGATCCCGACAACTTCCTCGGGACGTTCTTCCAGACCTACAGCCCGCAGTTCGGGTTCCGCAACAACGCGATCTTCAACCTCCTCGCGAAGGCAGAGGCCGAGAAGAGCATCAAGAAGCGGATCGCGATGTACAAGCAGGCGAACAACCTGATCATGAAGTACCTGCCGGCAGTGCCGTACGCGCACTCGCAGCCGGCACTCGGATTCGAGAAGTCGGTCCGGGGCTACGTCCCGAGCCCGGTTGGGACGGATCCGTTCGACCCGGTGTTCGTGACCGGGGGCGTCTAGGAAGCTGAGCAGCAGACCGGCGGACGACTGAAGTGCTTCGGTACGTCGTCCGCCGGTTGTTGCTGCTCATCCCCATCCTCCTCGGCGTCTCGCTGCTGATCTTCTTCTGGATCAGGGCGCTCCCGGGGACCCCGGCCGAGGCGCTGCTCGGCGAGCGCGCGACCCCTGCGCTCGTCCAGGCGTACCGCGAGCGGTACGGCCTCGACAAGCCCGTCTACCGGCAGTACCTCTCGTACCTGAAGACGACCTTCGCCGACCGCGACCTCGGCGTCAGCGTCACGTCGCACCGCTCGGTGGCGTCGGAGATCCGCCAGCGCTTCCCGGCGACGATCGAGCTCGCGATCGGCGCGATGCTGTTCGCGACCGCCTTCGGGATCCCGCTCGGCTACTTCGCGGCCAAGCGGTACGGGGGAGTCTTCGACAACTCGACCCTGATCGGGTCCCTCATCGGGATCTCGATCCCGATCTTCTTCCTCGCGATCCTGCTCAAGTACTTCTTCTCGGTGAAGTGGCAACTGTTACCGAGCGTGGGCCGGGAAGACGTGACGCTGAATACGGAGCACCCGACGAACTTCTACATCCTCGACGCGATCATCACGCGCGACTGGGCCGCGCTCTGGGACGCCATCCAGCACCTGATCCTCCCTGCGATCGCGCTCGGATCGATCCCGCTCGCTGTGATCACGCGGATCACGCGCGCCGCCGTGCTCGACGTGCAGAACGAGGACTACGTGCGCACGGCTCGCGCGAAGGGGCTCGCGCCGCGGGTCGTCGACCGGCGCCACGTGCTGCGGAACGCCCTGCTGCCGATCTCGACGATCATCGGCCTGCAGACCGGGCTGCTTCTCTCCGGGGCGATCCTGACGGAGACCGTCTTCGCGTGGCCGGGGATGGGCTCGTGGCTGGCGCAAGCGATCTTCAACCGCGACTACCCCGTGCTGCAGGGCGGGATCCTCTTCCTCGCGGTCGTGTTCGTCTTCGTCAACCTGCTCGTGGACATCTCCTACGGCATCATCAACCCGCGGATCCGGTACAGCTAAATGTCGGTCGCCGAGATCGAGTCCCACCAACTCGCCCTCGAGGCGCCGTCAGGCGGCCTGTGGCGGGAGGCGTTCCACCAGCTCTTCCGCAGCCCGACCGCGATCCTCGGGATGGTGCTCGTCTCGGTCTTCGTCCTCGCCGCGATCTTCGCGCCGGTGCTCGCGCCCAGCGGCCCGCTCGACCAGAACCTCTCGCTGCTGAAGGCGGGCGGGATTCCTCCGGGACCGTCGGCCGATCACATCTTCGGCGTCGACCTCCTGGGCCGGGACATGTTCACCCGCATCCTTTACGGGGCGCGCTACTCGCTCCTGATCGGCATCGTCTCGGTCTCGATCGGGCTCTCGGTCGGCCTCGTTCTCGGATCGATCGCGGGCTACCTCGGTGGCGCTGTGGACAGCACGATCATGCGGATGATGGACGTGATGCTCGCGATCCCCGGGCTCCTGTTCGCGATCGGGATCGTCGCCATGCTCGGGCCGGGCCTGCGGCAGATCATGATCGCCGTCGGGGTGGTGAACATCCCGATCTTCGCCCGCCTCCTGCGCGGGTCGGTCCTCGCGCAGCGAGAGAACGACTTCGTGCTCGCCGCCCGCGCGGTCGGCGTCCGGCGGCGCGGGATCCTCTTCTCGCACATCCTCCCGAACGCGATGTCGCCGCTCGTCGTCCAGGGGACGCTCGCGATGGCGACGGCGATCATCGACGTCGCCGGGCTCGGGTTCCTCGGCCTCGGGCCGCAGGATCCGGCGACGCCGGAGTGGGGGACGATGCTCACGGACGTCCAGAGCTACCTACAGGCGGCGCCGTTCCTCGCGATCATTCCCGGGATCGCAATCGTCCTGCTGGTTCTGGGGTTCAACCTGATCGGCGACGGCCTCCGGGAGGCGCTCGACCCGAAGCTGCGCGGGCGTGGCTGACGGGCCGCTCCTCGCGGTCGAGGATCTGCGGGTTCGGTTCTCGACCAGACGCGGCATCGTCTACGCCGTCAACGGCATCAGCTTCGAGATCGCACGCGGCGAGACGCTCGGGGTCGTCGGCGAGTCCGGCTGCGGCAAGAGCGTGACGTCGCTCGCGATCCTCGGCCTGATCGCCGCGAACGGCCGCATCGAGTCCGGCCGTGCGGTCTTCGAGGGGGTCGACCTCGTGCGCCAGAGCGACCGCGAGCTGCGGCGGATCCGCGGGCGCGAGATCGCGATGATCTTCCAGGACCCGATGACGAGCCTGAACCCGGTGCTGACGGTCGGGCGCCAGATCCGGGAGACCCTCGAGACGCACTTCGGCATGGACCGGAAGGCGGCGTCACGGCGTGCGGCGGAGCTGCTCGACCGGGTCGGAATCCCGAGCGCGAACGTCCGCATCAAGGACTACCCGCACCAGTTCTCCGGCGGCATGCGGCAGCGCGCCATGATCGCGATGGCGCTCGCGTGCCAGCCGAAGCTCCTGATCGCCGACGAGCCGACGACGGCGCTCGACGTCACGATCCAGGCGCAGATCCTCAACCTCCTGCGCGAGCTCGTCGCCGAGGAGGACGCCGCCCTGATCCTGATCACGCACGACCTCGGCGTCGTCGCCGGGATGTGCGAGCGCGTCAACGTGATGTACGCCGGCATGTTCGTGGAGACCGGCTCGGCCGACCAGCTCTTCGGCTCGCCGCGCCATCCCTACACGCTCGGGCTGCTCCAGTCCGTCCCGCGGCTGGACGCCGCGCGGCGCGCGGAGCTCCAGCCGATCGAGGGCGCCCCGCGCAACATGCTCAGCCCGCCGGACGCGTGCCCCTTCCAGCCTCGCTGCCGCTTCGAGGTGGAGCAGTCGCGGCTCGAGGTGCCGCCGCTCGTGGAGATCGAGCCCGGCCACATGGTCGCGTGCTTCAACCCGGTGCCTGCGGACGAGTGGAGCCGCGCCCGGGCGGCAGCGACTGTATGAGCGTCTCGACGAACGGCGGCGATCCGCTCGTCGCGGTCGAGAACCTGCGGGTCTGGTTCCCGATCAAGAGCGGGATCATTCTCGATCGCCACGTCGGCGACATCCGCGCGGTCGACGACGTCTCGTTCGACATCAAGCGCGGGGAGACGGTCGGGCTCGTGGGCGAGTCGGGCTGCGGCAAGTCGACGGTCGGCCGGACGATCCTGCGCCTCTACGAGCCGACCGGAGGACGGATCATCTTCGACGGGCAGGACATCTCGAAGCTCGGCGAGTCGGAGCTCAGGCCGCTGCGGCGCCGGATGCAGATGGTCTTCCAGGATCCGTTCGCCTCCCTGAACCCGCGCCACAGCGTCGGCCGCATCGTCGGCGAGCCGCTGCGCACGCACGGGATCTCGGGCCGCGGCGAGACGGCCGCACGCGTGCGTGATCTCCTGACGACCGTCGGGCTCCCTGCCGACGCAGCCGGCCGTTACCCGCACGAGTTCTCAGGCGGGCAGCGCCAGCGGATCGGTCTCGCGCGCGCTCTCGCGGTGAACCCGGACTTCATCGTCGCGGACGAGCCCGTCTCCGCCCTCGACGTCTCGATCCAGGCGCAGATCATCAACCTGCTCGAGCACCTGCAGGAGGAGTTCGACCTCACGTACCTCTTCATCGCCCACGACCTCGCGGTCGTGCGGCACATCTCCGACCGAATCGTCGTCATGTACCTCGGCTGGATCGTCGAGATCTCGCCGTCGGTGGAGCTGTACGAGAATCCGCTTCACCCGTACACGATCTCGCTGCTTTCGGCCGTGCCCATCCCCGACCCCGTCGTGGAGCGCGAGCGCGAGTCGATCCTCCTCGCGGGCGACCTTCCGAGCCCGGCGAACCCGCCCAAGGCCTGCCGCTTCCACACGCGCTGCCCGTACGTGCAGCCGACCCGCTGCCGCGAGGACGTGCCGCCGCTGCGGCCGCTGTCGGACGGTCACCTGGTCGCGTGCCACTGGGCGGAGGACATCCGCGAGGGCCGGATCACGCCGCACGAGCGCGCGCCGGTCTTCGATCCGGGCCTGCCAGAGCCGCCGGAAGAGCCACCGCCCGACTCGCCCAGGATCGCGTCGACCTCGAGCGGCGCGACGCGTAGCTCCGGGGGCGGCCGGCGGAGGAACGTGCCGATCAGCTGGAGCTCGTCGGCATCCTCGACTGCGAGGGATGGCTCGGCCGCACGGGCGGCCGCGAGGCCGGCCTCGACTTCGACGCGCGCGCCCGGACCGGGAGGAAGCGTCCGCGTGGCGGCGATCCGGCCGCCTGCGACGAAGACCGCGGTGACGAAGCCGGCGGTGCTCGCCGGCGCGAGGACGCACAGCCTCGTCCGCCGGAGCCGTTCCAGCCGGCCCAGCGTGCGCACGACTCCCTCCAGCGCGTCGATCCGGTCGCGCAGGCGTGCGGCGTCCTCGTAACGGCGGCACTCGGCGAGGTCGGCCAGGCGCGCCCGGAGTCGCGGCAGGGCGAGCGAAGGATCGGCGAGCTCGGCCTCCTTCCCGCCGTCGAGCGCGCGGCACGCCAGGCGGGCCCGCGACCTGCTCCCGATCGGCCCCAGCGCTGTCGGCGTCTGCGAGCAGACGAGGCCGGCGCCGCGCCGGCGCAGGTAGACGCCGCGGCCCGGTCGCACGTGGCGCGCGTTGGCGGGCGGGCGGAGCTCGCGGATGAGGCGGAGCTCCTCCAGCGCCGCCTCGAGCTCGGAGCCGCAGACGCGCCACTCGATCCGCTCGAGCGCGCCGAGCGCCGCCTCGACGGCGGGGCGCTGCCGCTCGGACCGGAAGTACGAGCGCAGACGTGCGCGCAGGTCGCGGGCGCGGCCGACGTACAGCACCTGCTCGTGGCGGTCGCGGAACAGGTAGACGCCGGGCGAGGTCGGCGCGCCGAACGCGAGCGAGCGCTTCGAGTAGATCTTGCGTACGCGCGGTGCGGCGAGCTCGGACAGGTCGGCGACGGTCGCTGCGCCGCGCTCCTGCGCGAGGCCGATGAGGACGAGGAGGATCTCCGCCGTCGCCTGCGCGTCCGGGAGCGCCCGATGGCACGGTCGGGCCGCCGTCCCAACGAACTGCGCGAGCGATGCGAGCCCCGCGCGTGGGGTCCGGCCGGCCAGGAGCCGCCTCGCGAGGCCGACGGTGTCGACAACCGGGCCGGCAAGCCGCGCCCCGGTGAGCCGCTCGGTCTCGCGGTCGAGAAAGGCGAGGTCGAAGCGCGCGTTGTGCGCGACGAGGACAGCGTCGCCGGCGAAAGCGAGGAAGCGTCGGACGGCGGCCGCCTGTGACGGCGCTCCCCGCAGCTGGTCGTCGCGGATGCCCGTCAGCGCCGTGATCGCAGGGCCGAGCGGGACCTTCGGGTCGACGAGCGTCTGGAACTCCTCCGCGAGCTCGAGCTCACGCACCCGGACGGCTCCGATCTCGCAGATCCGCGACGACCCGGGGCTGAGCCCCGTCGTCTCGAGGTCGACCACGACGTAGGTCGCGCGCTCGAGCGGGAGCGCCGCGCCCGGTGGGTCGGAGAGCCCGACGGCGTCGCCTCGCCACGAGAGCCGGGCGTCGTCGCCGACAACCTCGTCGAGGAGGCTGCGCGCCAGGCCCGCAGGCGCGTGGCGGAGCGCGAACAGCCGCCGGGCCGCCTCCTCCGCGAGCACGGGCCCACGCCGCTCTTCGACCAGTTCGACCAGGCGGTCGGCCGCGTCCAGGCGCAGCTGCATAACGCCAGATGCTAATCGAACATATGTTCGATCACAACTTGTCCCGCCTACGAAGCCAAACGGACGCGGCCGGCACCGGTTCGTGCGTTTCGAAAAGCGCTTCCGAACACAAACCAAACTAACGACGGGCGCCGAAAGACGTCTGTAAGAATCACTTTCCCCGCGAGCGGTCGTTCGGGGTCGCGCCGCCGTGGTAGTCGAAAAACACGGGAGGGAGTTCGCATAGTGAGAAGCAGACATAACGGGGTCTGGCTGCTCGGCGTATGCACGTTCGCGGCGGCAGTCTCGCTCCTCGCAGCCGGATGCGGCGGCGGCAGCAGCTCGTCCAGCGGCACGACCACGTCGTCGAGCAGTTCGGGAGGCACCGCCTCGCAGAACTCCGGCCGCACGTTCGCCGATTTCCGCGTGACCTGGGACGCGCCCGACTACTTCGATCCGGGCCTGACCTACACGGTCACCGGCTGGCAGGTCATCCAGCACGTCTACCTCGGCCTGCTGGGCTACAAGCAGACGGCCGGGCCGGCCGGGGCGACGATCATCCCGGCACTGGCCGAGAGCCTCCCGACCGTGTCTGCGGACGGCAAGGACTACAAGTTCAAGCTGCGCGAGGGCCTGAAGTACTCGAACGGCAAGCCGGTGCTCGCGTCGGACTTCAAGGCGTCGATCGAGCGCCTCTACAAGATCGACTCGCCCGGCGTCGGCTTCTTCGATCAGATCGTGGGCGCCGGCGCGTTCGCGAAGACGAAGAAGGGCGGGATCGCCGGGATCACCACCGACGACAAGGCGCGCACGGTCGAGATCAAGCTCGCGAGCCCACGTGGTGACTTCCTGTACATCCTGGGCACCCCGTTCGCGGCAATCGTGCCGAAGAGCACGCCGGCAAGCGACCAGTCGACGAAGGGCATCCCGTCGACCGGCCCGTACATGCAGCAGTCGTACAAGCCGAACCGGAGCTTCGTCTTCGTCCGCAACCCGAACTACAAGGAGATCGCGGGGATCCCGAAGGGCAACCCGGACAAGCTCACCGGCACGATCATCTCCGAGGACACGGCCGCGCTGCAGACGGTCCTCAACGGGAAGTCCGACTACGACTTCCGGACGATCCCGACCGACCGCCTGAACGAGGTCCAGACGAAGTACAAGGATCAGCTGCGGCTCTATACGCCGGCGAACACGTACTACTTCGCGATGAACACGCGCACGCCGCCGTTCGACAACCTGAAGGCGCGGCAGGCCGTCAACTACGCCATCGACCGCAGCGCGATGGTGCGGCTGTTCGGCGGGCTCGGCGTGACGACGCAGAACTTCCTGCCGCCGACGTACCCGCAGTACAAGAAGATCAACTACTACACGCACGATCTCGCGAAGGCGAAGCAGCTCGTGAAAGAGTCCGGCACCGCCGGCATGAAGGTGACGGTGTGGGGCCTGAACGAGGCGCCGTCGCAGCCCACCACCGAGTACGTCTCGGACGTCCTCAACAAGATCGGTTGGAAGGCCTCGCCGAAGCTCCTGGCGCACGACGTCTACTTCACGACGATCGGCAACCAGGCGACGAAGTCGCAGATCATGTACACCGACTGGTACCAGGACTACCCGCATCCGCTCGACTGGTTCGACGTCCTCCTCAACGGCAACCGGATCACGCAGACGCACAACAACAACGTCGGGAACGCGGACTTCCGGCCGGCGAACGCGACGATCGAGAAGCTGAAGAGGGAGCCGAACATCAACTCGTCGATCAACAAGCAATGGGCGCAGCTCGACAACGACTACGTCGTCAAGTACTCGTCCGTCGCGCCGTACCTGAACATCGAGGGGACGGACTTCTTCGGCAAGGACGTCAACCTCAGCTGCTACTACAACCACGTCCTGTTCCAGTTCGACTGGACTGCGATCTGCATGAAGTAAGGGCTCAACCCTGCCGAGGGGCGCTCCGCGCGGAGCGCCCCTCGCGTGGTTGAATCGGTGGGCTCGCGGAAAGGGAATCGCCGGTGGCCACCACGGACACATCCGAGTTCACTCTCGACACCGCGGCAATCCTCGCGGCCGAGGAGGGCGGGGCCGAGATCGTCGGGCGGAGCCCGTGGGCGCTCGCCTGGCGGCGTCTGCGGCGGAACTACTGGGCGCTTGCCTCGCTCGCGCTCTTCCTCCTGATCCTCGTCTGCTGCGCGCTGGCGCCCGTGTACGCGCATCACGTCGCGCACACCGGTCCGAACGACAACCACGTCGCGGACACGTTCACGCGGGACGGGAAGCAGGTGAACGTTCTCTCGGCGGGCGGGATCACCAGGGGGCCGAACGGCGAGACGATCCTCACGCCGGCCGGTGACCCCGTCGGGCCGCAGTGGTTCGCGGCCGGCGGCAAGTTCGTCCTCGGCGCCGACCTCAACGGCCGTGACGTCGCCGTCCGACTCCTCTACGGCGGCATCAACTCACTCAAGATCGGGATCGGCTCCGCGCTGATCACGATCATCTTCGCGACGATCCTCGCGCTGCTGGCCGGCTACTTCGGCGGGAAGACCGACTGGATGCTGTCGCGCATCTTCGACGTCATCTGGGCGTTCCCCGTCTTCCTGCTCGCGATCGCCCTCGGAACCGCGCTGCAGCTCGGCGGCCTGCCGCTCGGCTTCGTGACCCTCCACGGACAGAGCCTGTGGATCCCGACGCTGATCATCGGGATCGTCCTGATCCCCTACGTCGCGCGACCGGTGCGCGGACAGATCCTCTCCCTGCGCGAGAAGGAGTTCATCGAGGCGTCGGTGGCCCAGGGCGCGAGCACGTTCCGCGTGATGTTCCGCGAGCTGCTCCCGAACCTCGCGTCGACCCTCCTCGTGCTGTTCACCCTCGTCGTCGCGAACAACATCCTGTTCGAGGCGGGCCTGTCGTTCGTCGGCGCCGGCGTCCGCGACCCCGATCCGTCGTGGGGGAACATCATCCAGCAGGGGTCGACGCGCCTCCAGACGGCGCCGACCCTCGCGCTCGTTCCCGGGATCGCGATCGTGCTGACGGTCCTGGCGCTGAACATCTTCGGCGACGGCCTGCGCGACGCGCTCGACCCGCGGGCGAAGGTGAAGGTCTAGCGCTTGGCCGCCTTCATCGTCCGGCGGCTGATCGGCGCGATCCTCGTGCTCACGGTCGTCAGCTTCGTCGTCTTCGCGATCTTCATCCTGATCCCGGGCGGCGACCCTGCGCAGCGGATCGCCGGCCGCACGGCCACGCAGCAGAACATCGAGAACATCCGCAAATCGTGGGGGTTCGACAGGCCGTGGTACGTCCAGTACGGCGAGATGATGAAGAAGATGTTCAACAGCCTTCGGCCTGGCTACGACTCGACCTACGGTGAGCTGCGCTCGTTCACGAACCAGACGAACGTCGTCGACCAGATCCGGGCCGGGATCCCGGCGACGTTCTCGCTCGTGATCGGCGCCGGGATCATCTGGTTCGTCTTCGGGGTGCTCGTGGGGGTGATCGCGGCCGTCACGGCCGGCACGTGGTCCGACCGGGCGATCACGGTCGCCGCGCTGATCGGAATCTCGATGCCGGTGTTCTGGCTCGGCCTGCTCTCGCGCTACATGCTGGCGGAGGGCCACCCGCTCGCCATCTTCCCGGACAGCGGGTACGTCCCGCTCACGGAGAACCCGGCGCAATGGGCCTACCACCTGTTGCTGCCGTGGGGCGTGCTCGCGATCCTGTTCATCGGCTTCTACGGGCGCGTGATGCGGTCGAACGTGCTCGATACGATCAACGAGGACCACGTGCGCACGGCGCGCGCAAAAGGCCTTGGGCCCCGACATGTTCTCGCGAAGCACGTCGTCCGGAACTCCCTGATCCCGGTGGTCACGCTGTTCGGCCTCGACTTCGCAGCGACGATCGGCGGCGGAGCGATCCTGACCGAGTACGTCTTCCAGCTGAACGGCGTCGGCCAGTACGCCGCGGACAACGTCAGCCGTCTCGACCTGCCGCCGATCATGGGCGTGACGCTCTTCGGCGCGTTCTTCATCGTCCTCTTCTCGGCCCTGGTCGACCTCGCCTACGCGTGGCTCGATCCGCGGATCCGGCCGGCCTAGCCGTGGCCGAGCGCCTGATCGAGGTCAACGACCTCAAGGTCCAGTTCCAGACCGAGGACGGTTTGGTGCGCGCCGTCGACGGCGTCAGCTTCACGCTCGACCGGGGCGAGGTGCTCGGGATCGTCGGCGAGTCCGGGTCCGGGAAGAGCGTCACGTCGATGACCCTGCTCGGCCTGACCCGCGACAAGAACACGCGCTTCGAGGGCGAGGTGCTCTACAAGGGCCGGAACGTGCTCGCGATGCCGGAGGGCGAGCTGCAGGACGTCCGCGGCAACGAGATGGCGATGATCTTCCAGGACCCGATGTCGTCGCTGAACCCGGTCTACACCGTCGGCGACCAGATCACGGAGGCGATTCAGGCCCACGAGGACATCGACAAGAAGGGCGGCGTGCGCCGCGCGGTGGAGCTCCTGAAGCAGGTTGGGATCCCGAACCCGGAGACCCGCGTGTACGACTACCCGCACCAGTTCTCGGGCGGCATGCGGCAGCGCGCGATGATCGCGATGGCCCTGGCGTGCAACCCGGACGTGCTGATCGCGGACGAGCCGACGACCGCGCTCGACGTCACCATCCAGGCGCAGATCATCGAGTTGATCGACCGGCTCAAGGACGAGTTCCACTCGGCCGTCATCCTGATCACGCACGACCTGGGTGTCGTCGCCGACGTCGCGGACGAGATCATCGTCATGTACGCCGGCCGCGTCGTGGAGAAGGCCTCGACGCGAGGCCTCTTCTACGACCCGCAGATGCCGTACACGTGGGGCCTGCTCGGGTCGATCCCGCGGCTCGACCGCCCGAAGGCTGGAGCGTCTGCACTCGATCGCGGGCACGCCGCCGTCGCTGATCAACCTGCCGCGCGGCTGCAAGTTCCGCCCGCGCTGCTCGCACGCGTTCGACAAGTGCGTCGAGGAGCCGGGGCTCGAGAACCGCGTCGAGGAGCCGGGCCACGTCGACCGATGCTGGCTGACGGTCGACGAGAAGCGCATGCTCCGCGAGGACACGATCCACGGGGAACAGGCGGCTTGAGCAGTCCGAACGGGGCGCAGGCGCCTCTGATCGAGGTCGACAGGCTCAAGAAGTACTTCCCGATCCGGAAGGGGCTGCTCGGGCGCGAGGTCGCGCGCGTCCACGCCGTCGACGACGTGACCTTCGCCGTCGAGGAGGGCGAGACGCTTGGGCTCGTGGGCGAGTCGGGCTGCGGCAAGTCGACGCTCGGTCGGACGATCGTGCGCCTGCTCGAGCCGACCGAGGGTGACGTCCGCTTCCGCGGTGAGTCGATCGCGAAGCTCGGGACGCGCGCGATGCGTCCGCTGCGGCGCGAGATGCAGATCGTCTTCCAGGATCCGTACGCGAGCCTCAATCCGCGGAAGCGGGTCGGCGCGATCATCGGCACGCCGCTCGAGATCCACGGGATCGGCGACCGGGCGGAGCGCAAGCAGCGCGTACAGGAGCTGCTCGGGACCGTGGGCCTCTCGCCCGAGCACTACAACCGCTTCCCCCACGAGTTCTCCGGCGGCCAGCGGCAGCGCATCGGCGTCGCGCGCGCGCTCGCGCTGCGCCCGAAGCTGATCGTGGCCGACGAGCCGGTCTCCGCCCTCGACGTGTCGATCCAGTCGCAGATGCTGAACCTGCTCGGCGACCTGCAGCAGCAGTTCCAGCTGACGTACATCTTCATCGCGCACGACCTCGGCGTCGTCCGGCACGTCTCGGACCGGATCGCCGTGATGTACCTGGGGAAGCTCGTCGAGATGTCGCCGGCGGAGGAGCTCTACCAGCGGCCGATCATGCCCTACACCGAGGCGCTGCTCTCGGCCGTGCCGATCCCGGACCCGGACCTGAGCGCGAAGCGAGAGCGGATCGTGCTCGTGGGCGACGTCCCCAGCCCGATCAACCCGCCCACCGGCTGCCGTTTCCATCCTCGCTGCCGGTACGCGACGGACATCTGCACGCAGGTGGAGCCGCCGCTCACCGACTACGGCCACGGGCACCTGGCCGCGTGCCACCACCCACTGAACGTCGACCGCGAGACGCTCGCCCGTGCGACGGTCTCCACGCGCCACACGCCGGAAGCGGCCGACGAGGGCGCGAAGCCGACGGAGCCGATCCCTGAACCGAGGTAGGACCTGCCCCTAAAGGGGGTGGGCCGCTCGGCCGATAGCTAGGCCATGGACGCTGCCGAGCGCAAGGAGATCCTCTCCCGCTACATGGACCACCAGCGCCGCTTCGAGGCGGTCGCTGCGAAGCGCCAGAGCGGCAACGCCGAGGTCATCCCGTTCAGCGGCCCGCTCCGCGAGCTGGAGCAGGAGCCGACGATGCGGGAGGTCGAGGTGCTGCAGCTGATTTCGGACGGGCTCGTGAATCGCGAGATCGGGCACCGCCTCTTCCTCAGCGAGGAGACGGTGAAGTCGCACGTGCGGCACCTGCTCGCGAAACTGCAGGCCCGCTCGCGCGCGCACGCAGTAGCCGTCGGCTTCCGCCGCGGCATCATCGCGTAGCTCACCCGGCCCCGCCTCAGCGGAGCTCGTTGTGCGCTCGACGTTTCGACCCTTGTAACCAGCTTTTCCACGACCTGTGGAAATCCCTCACCAGGGGGATGCCCACAAGCTGTGGAAAAAAGAAGCTACGCGGGCCTTACCAGCTCTTGCCCGTGCCAACAACTGCGGCACGGACGACAGCGCTAACGAGCGACTTTCGCACTATGTCTGGAACTCCTACTAGGGGACTGACGGCGGAGTGACGGTATCACCCGAAAGGGTTAGGTTCAAGGGCCCTGTGGTCGAACTTTCGACAAGGTTTATGAGGGTTCAACCAAGAAAACTTACTTCGATCGAGATTTATGGGATCGCCGTGCTTCTGGCGGCATCGACCATGGTCGTCGGACTCGTCGCTCTCGGCTTCCGCCTCGAGTCTCCGGTGGCGGTGGCGCTACTGGCGGGCACGGCACTGCTGGCTGAATCGCAGTCGGTCCAACTGACGCCGACGTTCGAACTCTCCGTCGGCTCACTGACGATTATCTTCGCCGCCGCGCTGTTTGGGCCTATCGCAGCAGTCGTTGTGGGCGCAGCAGGTCTCCTCTTCGACTTTTGGCGCCGCGACGTCGAACAGCATCTGCTGCGGTGGCTCGTGTGGACGAGTTCGAGGACGCTCGTCGCAGGCGCTGCGGGCGTAGCGGCGACCCTCGCCGCCGGCGGGACTGGCTCGCCTACCCTTGGAAAACTCCTTGCGGCCGTCGCCGCCGCCTCTGCGGCTGATGTCGCTGGCGATTTGCTGCTTTCGCCGCTACCTGCTGTCATCCGCGGGAACGCATCGTGGCGCCAACTCACTGCGACGCTTGTCCCACTCCAGTTGTCGGCGATTCCTCTCCACGTTCCGGTCATCACACTTCTTGCTTACGCCTACGTTCACATTTCCCCGTGGAGTGTTGCGTTCTTCGTGGCACCGGCGTTCGCCGCGCAGCGCCTCTTTCTCCTGTACCGGCGTCAACGAGTAACCGCGGACGAACTCGCCGTTGCGAACGTCCAGCTTGAAAAGGCGAGTCTTTCGTTCGCTTCTGCTCTCGTCACGACTCTCGATGCTCGTGACCGTTACACGGCTGGTCACTCCGCTGCTGTCGCGATCTACTCACGAGACATCGCGGCGCGAATGGGTCTCAGCGCTGAAGAGCAACAGCTTGGGCATCTCTGTGGGCTTGTGCATGACATCGGGAAAGTGGGCCTTCCTCCAGGACTTCTTGAGAAGCCAGGAGCGTTGACTCTGGACGAGCGCCGTCAAATGGAGGAGCACCCCGTAATCGGCGAGCGGATCCTCTTGAAAGTCGAAGACTATTCGGAGATTGCATGGATCGTGCGCCACCATCACGAGCGCATTGACGGGCATGGTTACCCAGACGGACTCTATGGTGAAGAAATCCCCGTGCTAGCGCGGATCATCGCCGTTGCAGATTCATACAACGCGATGACATCTGATCGCCCATACCGCGACGCGATGCCAAGCCGCGTCGCGCGTCTCCGGCTCGCCCAGGCTGTTGAAAGTCAGTTCGATACCGCCGTGGTTGCTGCGTTTGAAGCGATCCTCGCCGGGGCATCGGAGGATTATCGGGCTGGCAAGAGCGCCGACTTCAAGTTCGATGTCCAACAGACGACCTGCCCCATCCCGCCGCGCACACTGGTCGCAGCTGTAGCTGTCTAACCCTCGCTGAGGAGCCCTTCCTCTGCGGCTCGCAGTGCAGCTTCGGTCCGCGAGCGGACACCAAGCTTTCGGAAGATGTGCTGCACATGCACCTTCGCCGTCGACTCCTCGATCCAGAGGGCTCTTCCAATCTCGGCGTTCGACAAGCCCTGACCGAGCAAGGCGATCACCTCCTGCTCTCGTGTCGTCAGGGACGACGCGCGCGTCAGAGGCGGACGCGTTAGGGGAAGCTTGAATCGCCGTGCCAGAGCATGGTCATTGACAGCTGAGACCAGCGTCAAAAGCGACGGGGCTCGCGCTGGGTCGGCAGACAAGACCTTGAGAAGCGGTGGATGTGCGCGGTAGCTTGTCACCACGCTATCCAGGTGGCCTGTTTCGTTTGCGCGATCGTAAGCGGTGAACACGTGCTCCAGATTGCCACCTGAACGCATTCGCGAGATCGCGATCGCCCAACGGGCAGGAAGTTCGGCCTCGACTAGATCCGATACAGCAGCGGACTCGTGCGCTGCAGCTAAAGCCCGGTCCGGATTGTCTGAGCAAGCCGCAGCCAGCGCGCGTACGGCGAAGAACTCGCTCTTCATGACGAGATTGGGCAACTCTGCTGGTTCCGCCTCGAGGACTGCGAGTGCATCGTCGGGCTTGTGCAGCGCTAGGAGGAGCTTTGCCTCGATCGCGCGAGCATTCGTTGCGGAGTGGTTGTCGCCGAGAGTACGGGCACGATCGACGGCGTTGCGGATTGTCTTTCGCGCTGCTCGGTATCGCCTCAGCCCATTCTCGGCTGATGCGCGCATGCATAGTGCGTGGGGCAGTACGAAGTCGAGTCCAACCCGTTCGGCTTCGCCTCGTTCTAGCTCAGACACCTCTAAGGCGTCGTCGTAGGCCGCACCGAGGGCAAAGGCCGTGCCGAGCATCTGCAGAAAACCGGTCTTGACCAACGGGTCACATGGCATGTCAACGAGCTCCACCCGGTGGCGCCACTCTTGGAGCGCCTCTCGAACGCCTCCCCATCGGATGGCTGAACTGAGATGCGCTTGAGCTTGGCGCAGACGGTCCTCGACCGAGGTGGGTTGCGAGCGTTCGAACCGTACGGCTGCTGCCAAAGCCGCGTCACGTTGGCCGAGTTCCGTATGGGTGATGAATTGGCCCCAGACAGCCTGACGTTCATCTGTTGTGTTCGAGGCTGTCCGGGCAGCTTCTTGGTGCAGTCGGAGAGCGTCCTCCGCACGATCAGCCAACTGCGCGCTTTGTGCTGCGCGGTACAGGGCTCTCGAGTGGAGGGCGTGCTCCTTGGGTAGCCCGGTTGCTGCATCAAGGGCTTGCATGTGCGCTTCAGCATGGCGTCCCTCTCGGAACAAGACTTCGGCTCGCGCCAGATCCACCTGAGACGAGGAGAAGCCCATTCCGCTTGAGACGGCGAGCCACCGCCTGATGGTCGCCACCCGGCCGTCCCGCAGCATTCCTTCGAGCGAGGCATCCAGCAAGGGCGCTAAGAGTTCGACGCGCTTCGTGTGCTCGATCAGTGCAAACGCGTCATCCCAGGCACCCGTCGTCACAAGGTGGGTGACGAGAACCCGAATCTTCCGATTCGTGTGGTCGCCGTCGATTTCGAGTTTGGACCGAAGAAACTGACGGAGGAGTGGATGGATCTCAAACCGCTCGTCAGCCGACGGCGCGAGGAAGCCATGAATAGCCGCTTGTTCAAGTAGCACCGCGGCCTCACGTCCGAACAATGCGCGGACGGTGTCTGCCGTAATCGTGGGAGCAAGGCTTAGCTCGGCCAGGCTGGTCCTCAGATCATCGGGAAAGGCCTGATAGAGCTCCTCCGCGAAGTAGTCGTGGAGTGTTTCCGGTAGTTCACTCTGAACGGAGGCAAGTGATTGCGGCGTGAGAGCTGCCAATCCGATAACAGCTGGCCAGCCCGACGCGAGCGCAACGAGCCCCGATGCCACCTCGCTGTTGGGGAGCTGGAGTACATCGGCAGCTTCTGCATCGGTCATCGCGAGAGCGCTTGGCCCGATTTCGCGGGCATCGCCGTAGAGCAGCTTGCGCGCAGTCACCCAACTCGGGCGGCGCCGGCTGACGATGACGAGTCTTGCCGCCGCGCTGAGACGCGAGATGAAGTGTTCCGCGTCTGGCGACTCCATGAGATTGTGGTAGTCGTCGAGGATTAGCCATGTGTCGTCTGGCCAGCTTTGGACATGATTGGTCAGCGCCTCGGCGAGAACCACAGGATCGGTTTCGCTGTCTCTCACTGCCCGCAGGCGATCGGCGACGAGATCGGCAGCCCCTGGGAATACATTCGAGAGCGCACGTCCGAGAGACGCGGCAAGCACTGCCACATCGGTTGACGCTGTGGATACGTCGTGCCAGATCACGGTCCGCCCGTGGACGGCTGACCACTGTCTTACGAGCGTCGTCTTGCCATAACCGGCAGGCGCGACGAGCGAGATTAGGGATGTCTCGGCGCCGTCAAGGAGTTGCGTCAGTCGAGGCCGGCGAATGATGCGCCGGCCAGATCGCATCGGTCCTGCCGTGCCCTGACCCATCCGTCTTCTCTCCGGCGCCGCAGTCTGCCCGATCAGCAGCCTACTCGCGGTCGGGGCGGCTTGGGAAGTGTCCTTTTGGAGCTGACCGTCCCTGCGGCGCGAGGCCGCAGGGACGGTGCCGTCAGCCCCCGTTGTCGGCTTTCGCCGACTCCAGGCTTTTCGCGAGTGGGTCCTCGCCGGTCAGGGCCCGGTATGCGACCGGAATCTGGCGGCGGCGCGTCACGCCGAGTTTCTGGCGCAGCGCGTCCGAATGCGCCTTGGCAGTGCGCGGCGAGATTCCGAGTCGCTCGCCGACCTCGTCGTTGGAACAGCCTGCCGCGATCAGCTCGATCACCTGACGCTGCCGCTCCGTGATGCTAGGAAGCGAGGCCCGCAGTGCGTCGTACATGGGCCCGAAGCTACCCGGCCCTCCCGGCCTCGCCTATTGACCGTAAGGAGTATTTCGGCGGATTACGCCGCGACGCGCCTGGCGTTCAGGAAGCTCGCATCGTGCCCGCGGCGATTCGCCTCCGCGAGCTCGTCCTCGTCGAGCGCCCCGATCCTACGCAGGAGGTCGAGCTCGTCGCGGAGGTGCGTGCGCATCATCTCCGGGCCGTCCGTCGCGATCGTGAACGGGACGCCGTGGTCGACGAAAGCACGCACGGTGTCCCGCACCGCCTCGTCGCCGGCGAGCGCCTTCGTCAGGAGGTTCGACGTGGGGCAGAGCTCGAGCACGATCTCCTGCTCCCGCAGCGCGCCCATCAGCTCCTCGTCACCGGCGGCGAGGATCCCGTGCCCGATCCGATCCGGCCGCAGTGCCTCGACGACCTCGCCGATCTCGGCGCGGCCGACGTCCCCGCCTTCCTCGCCGACGTGGATCGTCACTCCGAGCCCGGCTCCACGCGCCTCCTCGACCATCGGCTGGAGCTGCGTGTAGTCGTAGCGCGCGCCGTCCACGCGCGGGCCGGCCACGTCGACGCCGACGACGCCGCGGTCGGACCAGCGGATCGCCTTCTCGACGATGATCGCGTTCTGCTGCGGCGTGAACGTCCGGTCCATCATCAGGATCAGGCCCGCCCGAACCTGCGGGTACTCCAGGCTTGCCAGGTCGAGCCCGCGGACGGCGGCGAGGATGATGTGGTCGAGGTCGCGCTCGCCGCCGCGATTGCGCTTCATCGGGTTGAACCGGAGCTCCAGGGTCGTGATCCGCTGCGAGCGGTAGGCACCGCCGATCGCTCCGTGGACCGAGCGCTCGACCGCGAGCGGGCTGGACTGGATGAGCTCCGTCCAGTGGTAGATCTCGTTCAGCGCGTCGAGCCCCTGGACGCCGCGTGGATCGGAGACCGTGACGAGCCGGTCGAACTCCCAGTAGTCCTTGACGGGCAGGGCGATGCCCTGCTCGTGGGCGAGGCTCCAGAGGATGTCCGAGGCGACCGAGCCACCCAGGTGGGTGTGGAGCTCGGCCAGGCCCTCCATGAATCGAGTCTACCCCGGCCTAGAGCTCTTAAACCGGATGCCGCATCCACACGTTCGGTTCCACGTAGAGACCGTGGCCGTCGCGGACGCGGACGGGAGCGAGCGCGCCGGGGACGACATAGGTGCCGTCGGCGGGGAAGGGGAGGCCGGTCCACTCCTCCCACTGCTCGCACGAGCCGGGGATCGTCATCGACTCCGGAGCGACGGCGAGGATCTCGGCGCCGAGCTGCGCGTGGATGCGGAGCCACGGGTCGAAGAGCTGGCCGTCCTCCCGCCGCCACTCGATGTAGTGCTCCATCGGAATCAGCGGATAGAGATGCTTCAGCGTCGGCCGGACCGGCGCGATCAGTGCGTCGAGGCCCGCGTCGCGTGCGAGCGCCGTCATCTGCTCGAGCACGAGGCGGCTGAGGCCGCGGCCGCGCGCCTCGGGCCTGATCATCACCTGGACGGCGCACAGCGTGGTCGGCTCCCCGCCCTCCTCGAAGTGCTGGCGCATCGCCCAGTCGACGCCGCCGGGCTCCGGGTCGCCGCCCCAGCGCACCGGCACCGTGTCGCCTTCGCCGAGGACGAGGTCGGCCGCCGGGTCGTACACGATCGTCTGGAGCTCGGCGACCTCCGTCCGCAGTCGCTCTATGTGCTCGTTTATGACCGGGTCGTGGAGGAGGAACTCCGGCCAGACCTCGAACAGGTCGTCCCGCGTCGGGTGGTCGCAAAGGTCGGGGCGCTCGGCGAACGTGTGGATCTCTACGCCCATCCGACCACCGCCCAGCGGCGCCCCACAAAGCGGGCGCCCAGCAGCGCGAGCCGCGCCGCGAGCAGCGCGACGAGGCCGCTCCAGACGCCGACGATGCCCCAGCCGGCGGCGAGCGAGATCAGCGCGATCGGGATGTACACGAGGCTCGCCCCCAGCATCGACCACATCAGGAACGACGTGTCGCCGGCGCCGATCAGGATCCCGTCGAGCGCGAAGACCGCTCCGCCGATCGGCTGCATGAGCGCGAAAAGCGGCCAGATCTCGGCGGCGCTGTCCAGCACCCCGGGATCATCGGTGAACGCGCGCGGGATCACGTGCCCCAACGGCAGGAGCACGAGCCCGAACACCAGGCCGAGCAGGGTCGACCAGAAGATCATCCGCACTGCCGCGGCGTACGCGCCCGCGGCGTCGCCGGCTCCGAGCATCCGCCCGACGATCACCTGCGCCGCGATCGCGACCGCGTCGAGCACGAGCGCAAGGAACTGGAACAGCTGGAACGCGATCTGGTGCGCGCCCAGCTCCGCATCGCCGATCCGCGCCAGCACCGAGGCCGCAACGAGGAACGACGCGTAGAGGGCCGCCGTGCGGACGAAGATCTGGCGGCCGATGCGCAGGAGCGGCCGCATCTGCGCGAGTTGCGGGCGGCGCGTGTCTGCGGGCGGCTTGAGGAGCTCCCGGACGAACGCGAGCCCCATCCCGGTCTGCGCCACGGCGGTGCCGGCGGCCGCTCCGGCGATCCCCCAGTGGAAGCCGTAGACGAACAGCACCTCGAGCACGATGTTCACGGCGTTGCCGATCACGACGATCACGAACGGACGGCGCAGGTTGGAGACGCCGCGCAGGTAGCCCTGGCCGGCGAGCGCGATCAGCGCCGACGGCAGTCCCAGCGCGGCGATCTGCATGTAGACGAGCGCGTAGTGGCCGGACTTGCCGTGGCCTCCGAGTGCCTCGAGCGCCGGTTCGCCGAGGGCCTCCGCGAGCAGCACGACGATCACGCCGATCGCGAGCGCCAGCCAGAGCGCCTGCGCAGCGATTCCGGCTGCTGCGCGATCCTGTCCGGCGCCGCTCGCGCGCGCGACCACCGCAGTTGTCCCGTAAGTGAGAAAGTTGAAGATCGTGAACGCGCCGGCGAGCACTGTCCCCGCGAGCCCCAGGGCCGCGATCTGAGGGCGGCCCAGGTGACCGACGATCGCGGTGTCGACGAGGATGTAGAGCGGCTCCGCCGCGAGCGCGCCCAGCGCCGGCAGCGCGAGCCGAAGGATCTCCCGATCGTACGGTGACCGCCGCACGCAACGAGTTTTACGTGCGGAGGACCTTCGTGATTCTGGCCTTCCTCCTGCCGGCCGCCGGTTGCGGCAGCGGCGACACCAGCGTCCAGCCCGCGACGAACGTCGACACGATCGCGGCAGCGCCGAAAACACCCTCGGGCTTCACGGTCAGAACCGTTCGCAATCAGGGTTTCTCGATCGCCGTGCCGAAGAAGTGGCGGTCGATCGACGCTTCGACCGCTCTCCAGGCGTCGACTGTCGAGCGGTTCGCGCGGGAGAATCCAGCGGCGGCCGGAGCGGTCGAGGTGCTGTCTCGGCCGAGCTCGCCGATGAAGCTCGTCGCCGTCGATCCCTCCTCGAGCCAGTTCGCGACGAACGTCAACGTGCTCGTCTCGCGCATCCCGGCGGACGCGTCGTTCCGGCAGTGGACGAAGGCCGAGGCCGACCAGATCCAGGCGCTGCATCCGTCGCGTCTGAGGCAGGGCGCCGTACAGCTCGCGCCCGGGAAGGGCTACCGGATCGCCTACCACGCGAAGCTCACCATCAGCGGCACCCCACGGGAGCTCGCGATCCACCAGTACTTGATCAAGCGCGGCGCGCGCCTCTACGTCGTCACGTTCACGACCCGGGCCGCGGACGAGGCCCGCCTCGCACAGACGTTCGACCAGTCCGCACGCACGTTCGAGCTCTCGACCTAGTGAGGAGGCCTTGGCGAACTACAGCTGAGCCGTCGGGCCGCGCTGCTCGCCCCGAGGCCGCGTCCTCAGTCACGCCCATAGCTATGGCTATGGGCGCTCCCTGCGTCCTTGCCTCGGAACGACCATCGCACCCCGGCGACGAGCGGCAGTTCGCCAAACCCTCCTAGCCGTATCCTGGGCGGCGTGAAGGTCGGGATCGTCGTCCCGTACTCGTGGTCGTTCTGGGGCGGCGTGGTCGAGCACGCCGAGCTGCAGGCCGCCGCGCTGCAGCGGCGCGGGATCGAGACACGCACGATCATGGGCAACGATCCGCCGGGCAGCTTCACGCGTGTGCTCCACCCGCGATCGGGCCGCCACGGGAGCCCGCCGCCCGATGTGATCCCGGTCGGCCGCTCGGTGATCGTGCCGGCGAACGGCTCCCTGCCGAACATCGTGCTCTCGCCGCGATCGGTGCTGCGGATCCGCCAGGTGCTCGCGCGCGAGCGGTTCGACGTGCTCCACCTGCACGAGCCGATGACGCCTGCGATCTGCGTCGCTACCGCGGCGCTCGCACGCGTGCCGCTCGTCGCGACGTTCCACGCCCACGGAGCGCTCGGCTGGATGAAGATCGGCAAGCCCGTCTGGGGCTTTCTCGCCGACCGCCTCGACGCGCGGCTCGCCGTCTCCGAGCACGCGGCCGCGACGGCCCGTGCGTGGCTGCCGGGGGAGTACGAGGTCGTGCCGAACGGCGTGCTGATCCCGGACGAGGCGGACGCGGGCGGCCGAGAGCAACGCATCCTCTTCGCCGGCCGCCAGGAGCCGCGCAAAGGCCTTCCGATCCTCCTCCGCGCGTGGCCGGAGCTGCATCGCCGCACCGGCGCGCGGCTCCGGGTCGTCGGCGCCGACCCGCTCGCGGTGCGCCTGCTGCTCACGCGCGAGCGGATCCCCGACGACGGGATCGACGTGCTCGGCTTCCTGACGCAGGACGAGCTCACGGCCGAGCTGCTCGCGGCCAAGGCATTCGTGGCGCCGTCCGTGGGCGGCGAGAGCTTCGGCATGGCGCTCACGCGCGCGTTCGCGTGCGCGACGCCGGTCGTCGCCTCCGACATCCCCGGATATCGGGACGTGATGACGCCGGACACGGGCGTGACCTTCCCCGCAGGAGACGAGCGCGCGCTCGTGGAGACGACGGCGGCGCTGCTCGCCGACGAGCCGCGCCGGCGGGCGCTCGGCGAGGGCGGCCGCAAGGTGGCGCTCGATCGCTACTCCTGGGACGACGTCGCACGCCGGCTCGAGGCGATCTATGAACGCGTCGCGGGGGTCGAGCGCGCCGCGGCGTGAAGCTGCTCCACAGCACCTGGTTCAGGGTCGTGGTGGTGGTCGCGGCCGGCGTCGGGGTCGCAGCGCTGCTCTGGTGGCGCGGCCCGGCGTGGGGCGCGGTCGCAGACGCGTTCCGGGCGGTCGAGTGGCACTGGGTTGCGATCGCGGTGGTTCTCAACCTGTTGTCCGTGCTCGTCCGCGCGCTCGCGTGGCGAACCGTGATCGTCCAGGCGATCGAGGAGCCGCACCCCGCGTTCCCGCTCGTCTTCTCCGCCTTCTCGGTCGGTCTGCTCGCGAACGCGGTGCTCCCGGGGAGGATCGGCGAGCTCGCCCGCGTCGGCGTCCTCAATCGGAAGCTGCCGACGACCCACCGCAGGACGTCCGCGTTCCCGACGCTGCTCGGCACCGTCTTCGCCCACCGCGTCTTCGACCTCGTCGCGGTGATCGCGCTGATCGTCTTCGTGATGAGCACCGCTCACATCCCCGACTGGGCGGTGACGAGCCTGATCGTGGTCGTCGTCGCGGGGGTGGCCCTCTTCTCGATCGCCGTGCTGAGCGCCCGGGACCATCACATGTCCGACCTCGGCGGGGTCGGCTCCCTTCGGAAGATCGTCCGGCTCGCCCGTCACGGGCTCGGCGTGATGCGGCGGCCGGGTGCGGCGGCGCTGGCCTGCCTCTTCCAGATCGTCGGGTGGACGTTCCAGCTGCTCGCGGTCTGGGCGACGATGCGGGCCTTCGGCATCCACGAGGGGCTGCCGGCGGCCGGGCTCGTCCTCGTGCTGATGAACGTCGCGACGATCTTCCCGATCTGGCCCGGCAACATCGGCCTCGTGCAGGCGGCGGTCGCGCTGCCGCTGTCCCGGTACTACGGCGTCGCCAAGGCGACCGGGATCGCCTTCGGCTTCGGCCTGCAGGCGATCGAGGCGTCGGTGGGCATCGGGATCGGGCTCATCTTCCTCGCGCGCGAGGGCCTCTCCTTCGCGATGCTGAAGGTGATGCCCGACGCGTCGCAGGCGGACGTGCAGGAGGACGAGACCGAGGCCACGGAGGCCGATGCCGAGCGCGCTCGCGTGCCCGGCTAGCCTCAAGGGCGTCCTCACGGCGCGGGAGGCGGCGGCCGCGCTGGCGGATGGGCTGCGGTCGTGGGCCTCGGCCGACGAGCTGCCGGTTGCCGACGGCGGAGAGGGGACGCTCGATGTCCTGCACGCGGCCGTCGGCGGCGAGTGGCGCGAAGTGAAGGTGCCCGACGCGTTCGGTCGCCCCCGGGTCGCCCGGTGGCTCGCGCTCCCCGACGGGTCGGCTGCGGTCGAGGCGGCCGAGGTGATCCCGCTCGATCCGGGCCGGCTCGACCCGTTCGCCGCGTCGAGCCGGGGGCTCGGGGAGCTGATCCGGGCAGTCGGGGAACCGCGGGAGCTGCTCGTCGGGCTCGGCGGGACCGCCACGGTCGACGGCGGGGCCGGCCTGAGGGAGGTCCTGTCGGCTCTGCCGGCGCCGACGCGGGTCGCCTGTGACGTCGACGTGCCGCTCGTGGACGCTGCCCGGGTCTTCTCCCGGCAGAAGGGCGCGTCGGCCGAGGATGCACGCGAGCTCGAGGCGCGGCTCGTCGCCGACCCGGGGCTCGCCCCCTACGCGGACCTCCCCGGCGCAGGTGCGGCGGGCGGCCTCGGCGCTGCGCTGGCCGCGCTCGGCGCCGAGCTCGTCGCGGGCGCGGAGCTCGTCCTCGACGCGATCGGCTTCGATCCGCGCGGCTACGACCTCGTCGTCACCGGCGAGGGGACGGTCGACGCGACGACGGCGCGGGGGAAGGCGCCGGGGGCGGTCATCGGCCGCTGTCGGGACGCCGGCGTGCGCTGCGTCGTCTTCGGTGGCCTGGTGGCCGACCCGCTCGAAGGCGTCGAGACGGTGGCGCTGTCCGGCGATCCGGGCCGCGCGCGGGAGGATCTCGTCGCGCTCGGCCGGCGCCTCGGCTAGGCGGGCCGGCTGTGCACGTGGCCGACTGCGAAAGAGGTCACGGACGGGTGGCCTCGACGCGCTGCGCGAGCTCCTCGATCTTCCCCTGAGCGGAGTCGAGCTTGCCGACGCAGAGCCGGTAGAGCTCCTCGCCGCGCTCCCAGAGCCGGATCGCGTCGTCGAGGTCCGCCTCGCCGCGCTCGAGCCGCTCGACGATCTGCTCGAGCTCCTTCTGGGCCTGCTCGAACGTCGGCTCACTCATCGACGCGTGCCCCGAAGCGGCCGTCGGCCACCTCGACGTCGATCCGCGAGCCCGGCGAGCACCGTCGTCGTCGAGCGGACGATCGCACTGTCACTGCGGACGATCGCGTAGCCGCGCTCCAGCGTCGACCTCGGCGAGAGCGCGCGGAGCCGCCCGGCCGACAAGTCGAGGCGCGCCCGCTTGCGCTCGACCGCCAGTGCCGGAGCGCGGCGCAGGCGCTCGTGCGCGTGGCCGGAGCGCATCCGGGCTCGTTCGAGGGTCGCGCGCACGCCGCGCTCGAGCCGGCCGCGGCTTCGCTCGACCTCCTGCCGGAGCTCCGCCGCGTCGGGGACGACGAGCCGCGCGGCAGCGGTGGGCGTCGAGGCGCGCGCGTCGGCGGCCAGGTCGCAGAGCGGCGTGTCCTGCTCGTGGCCCACCGCCGAGACCACCGGCACGGGGCACTCGGCGACCGCGCGCACGAGCCGCTCGTCGCTGAACGGAAGCAGGTCCTCGAAGCTGCCCCCGCCGCGCGCGAGCACGACGACGTCGACGCCGCGCGCGGCGACGACCTCGCCGAGGGCCTCGACGATGGCGGTCGCCGCGAACGGGCCCTGGACGAGCGTCTCCGCGACGAGGATCCGTGCGGGCGGGAACCGGGCCGTGACCGTGGCGAGGACGTCCCTCTTTGCGGCGGCGTCGTTCCCGGTGACGAGCCCGACGCGGCGGGGAAAACGTGGCAGCGGGCGCTTGCGCTCGACCGCGAACAGCCCCTCGTCGCCGAGCTTGCGCTTGAGCCGCTCGAGCGCGGCGAGGTGGTCGCCGAGGCCGAAGCGCTCGATCGAGAGCGCCCTGAGCCGGAAGTCGCCGCGCGCCTCGAACAGGTCCGGCCGGCCGAAGACATGGACGCGCTCGCCGTCGGCGAGATCCAGGCGTAGCGCGTCGAAGCGGTTGCGTCCGATCGTCACGCCGAGGCACGCGCCGTCCGCCGGGTCCTTGAGCGTGAAGAACACCGACTGCCAGCGCGCGTGTCGCCGCAACTCGGTCACCTCGCCCTCGACCCAGACGGTCGGGAGGCGCGTCAGCCAGTCGGCGACCCCGCGATTGAAGGCGGCGACGGAGTAGACCTTGCGGTCGCCGTAGTCGATCGCCTCGACCTTCACGCCGCTCGATGCTAGCGGCGGGGGTTTCCCTAGTGGGTTCGCCGAACTACAGCTGAGCCGTCGGGCCGCGCTGCTCGCCCCGAGGCCGCGTCCTCAGTCGCGCCCATAGCTACGGCTATGGGCGCTCCCTGCGTCCTTGCCTCGGAACGACCATCGCACCCCGACGACGAGCGGCAGTCCGCCAAACCCTCTAGAGCAGGATCTCGGCCGCCGTCTCTGGGGTACAGCCCGAACGGATGAGCTCGACCGCGCGGTGCAGGTCCGCCTCGCTGGCTGCGACCCGTTCGGCGAGCGGGGTCGGATAGCCGGCCTCCATCAGGACGTGCAGCCGCCATCCCTCGACCTTGGAGCGCTCGCTCTCGGGAGATTCGATGTATTCGGTCGTCTCACTCACGGTTTGCCTCGTTCGCCATCGCATAGACGAACCCTGCCCGGCTTTGTTTGATCCCGACCCCGCCGCTATGTGCGTGCGATCGCATCCTCGATCCGGCGCGCGAGCTCCTGCAGACGCGCCTCGAGGACAGCGCGCTCGGCCTCCGCGTCGGTGCCGAGAACGTCGAGCCGGCGCCGGAACTCCTGCTCCGTGGACGCGATCCGCCGGCCGAACTCGTCCATCGCGCCGACCTGCTGGCGCTCGAGCCCAGCGGCGATCTGGCTGAG
Organism: uncultured Actinomycetes bacterium; assembly: GCA_963817105.1. Classification (GTDB taxonomy): domain Bacteria; phylum Actinomycetota; class Thermoleophilia; order Gaiellales; family Gaiellaceae; genus 3-1-20CM-4-69-9. Next base: position 346,613 of record CAWFNA010000007.1, on the reverse strand, counting down.
CCGCTTCTCGAGCCGCTGCGCACCGGTCTCCCCGACCTGGCCGAGCTTGTCGGCGAGGAGCGACTCCGCCTCGCGCAGGAACGCCTGCACGGCGCGGTCGAGCTCACGCGACAGACGGACGGCCGCGTCCTCGCGCGCGGCCCGGATCGCCTCCGCGAACTGCTGGCCCGCGGCGTCCGAGTAGCTGGTCGCCGCCCGGGCGACGATCCGCTCGAGCTGCTCGACCTGGCGGCGCTCGACGTCCGCGAAGCTGGCCTGGATCCGGCGCGTGGCCTCCGTCTCCTCGCGTTCGATCTGCTCGGCGAGGGAGCGCTCGCGCCGCCGGATCCGCTCGTTCAGCTCGTGGAGGGCGCGGCGGCGATCGGCGCCGAACGCGTCGAGCTCCTGGTTCCCGGAGCCGACGGTCTCCTCGATCAGCCGGGCGAGCTCGTCGCGCAGGCGTGCGAGCCCTTCCCGCTGCTGCTCGCTCTCGGCCTCGAGCCGCTCGGCGTCTGCGGCGATGCGCGCCTCCGCCTCGGAGATCAGCTCGTGCTGCCGTTGCGCGACCCGCGTGATCTCGTCGGGAATCGTCCGCTGGGCGCGCTCGAGGTCGTCGCGCCACTCCTGCAGCCGGCGGTCGACGCGCGCCTGCGTGGCCGCGAGCTCCTCGGCCAGCGCCGCGCCGGCCTCACGCTGCCGCTCCTCGGCGGCCTGCCGGTGCTCGTCGGCGAGGCGCCGCTCCTGCTCGGCCAGGAGCGAGGTCGACTCCGCGCGCGCCCGAGCAAGCACCCGCTCGAGCTCGGCCGCCCGCTCGCGCGACTCCTGCGCGACCAGCGACGTCAGCCGCGCCCGCGCCCGCGTCAGCTGATCCTCCGACCGGCGGCCGGCCACGACGAGCTTCTGCAGCCTGAGCGCCGCGAGCTCGCCGGCGAACGCGAACGTGATCCCGATCGCCGGGACGACGACGTCCACGGTCGGGTCGAAGCCAACGGCGATCCACGCGGCGGCCGCCCCGGCGCCGAGCAGGCATGCCAGCAGGACCACGACGCGCCTCGGTGCGCGTCCGAAGGCGGCGGCGGCGAGCGAGGCGGCGGCCACGACGACGGCGACCGCGAACCCGATGCGGACGGCATCGACGGCGTGCACGGGGGTCAGGTTACGCGGAAGGCGACCAGGGCGAGCGCGAGCGCGACGACGGCCGCGGCGAGCACGCGCAGCGTCTGCTCGGGCGTGCGGATCAGGGCGTCGCGGTCGATCGGGCGCGACTCGCCGTCGTCGAGGACGATCGTCCCGCTGACCGCCGTGGTGTGCCGTCTGAGCTCGCGCACGCGCGTGGAGAGCAGCCGCTGCGCGTGGCTGAGCAGCGCCGCGAACCCCGCTGCCAGAGCCGCCTCGACGCGGATCGTCTCCGCCGAGGCGAAGTAGGCGGTCAGCAGCGGGAACGCGCCCCAGGTCAGAGCGAACGACAGGTCGTTGTGGAACAGGCCGCCGAACAGCTCGAGGTTGTAGGCGACGACGACGAACGTCCCGACGGCGACGAACGGAAGCAGCCACAGGTCGCGGGCCACGGCCACCCCGATCCCGATCCCGGCGGCGGCGGCGATCGTCACGCCCGCGAGCGTCGAGAGCGCCCACGTCGGGATTCGCGTCTCCAGCGGTCTGCCGTGGAGCTCGTCGAGCGCGTGCGCGCCGACGCCGAGGGCGAGGAAGAACGCCAGCGCCGTCAGCGCCATCAGCCCGCCGTCGAAGTGAGGCGCGAGCGCCGCGCCGATCGCCACGTACGAGAGGTGCCAGAGCGTGTAGGGCGGATGGAGGAGCGTGACGTAGTCGCGCCAGCCCCCCCGCGCGAGCGCATAGAAGGCAGGCCGCGCCTCGGTCACCGCCGCGTCCCCCAGACGACGAGCCCGCCGCCGAGGCTCAGCCGCCGCAAACGGACGTCGGCGACACCAGCCTCGCGCCAGAGCTCGAGCAGCCGTTCCTCCGGGAGCCCGCGGTAGAGGTCGCGGATGCTGTCACCGAGGAAGGTGCCCACGCGCCGCCAGCCCGGCGAGATCGCCCACCCCGCCACCGGGAGGACCAGCCGGACGTGGGCCTCCCACAGCGGGCGCCAGACGCCGCGCGGGACGGCGAACTCGAGCGAGGCGATCGTCCCTCCGGGACGGACGACGCGCGCCAGCTCCCGCAACGTCGCTGCCGGATCGTCGACGTACCGCAGCAGGTACGTGAACGTCAGGCCGTCGAAGGAACCGTCCTCGAACGGCAGCTGCTCGGCGCTCGCCTCGACGAGGCGGACGTCGTCGCCGAGCCGCCGTCGTGCCTCCGCGAGCATCTCCGGCGTCACGTCGACCCCGACGACCTGGCAGCCCTTCTGCCGGATCAGCTCGCGTGCGACCGCCCCCGTGCCCGTGGCGACGTCGAGGATCGTGTCCCCTGGGCCGGCCGCCACGCGGGAGACGAGGAAGCGCCGCCAGCGCGGGTCCTGGCCGAAGGAGAGGAGCGCGGCGTAGCGGTCGTAGGTCGGCCCCAGAGGAGCGAAGAGCGCCCGCGCTGAGACGGCCTCGGCCATCCCGTCCGAGTCTATGCTGGCCGCGTGGGGCTCGACGACGAGGTACGGCGCGCGGCGACCGCCGCCGCCGGGTACGCGGCCGCCGGCGAGCGGGTGGAGGCGGTGCTCCCGACCGAGCCGAGGCCGGGTGAGCGGGCGTATCTGATCGCGTTCTCGTCGGACGGCGCCGCGCGGACATGGGTCGCGGTCGACGGCGACGGCGCGCCGATCGCGAGCCGCGAGCTGGTTCGGGAGGCGGTCTCGATCGCCGCGATCTGCGAGGTCGCCGAGGAGACCGTCGCCGAGACCGCCCGGGTCCCGGCGCCGCGGCTTGCCTCCACGCGGTACCTCGATTCCCTCGGCGCCGCGGGGGCCGATCAGCTACCGGCCGCGCTGCAGGGGGCGGTCGCGGCCGTCGAGGAACTTGCGCAGGACGTCGAGGATCACTACAAGCTGGAGTTTCGATGACGAGCAAGGCCCCAGCCGTCCGAGCGTCCGACCAGGAGCGCGAGGGCACCGTCGAGCTGCTCCGGCGGCACTCGGTCGACGGCCGCCTCACCCTCGAGGAGTTCGCGGGCCGGATGGAGCGCGCCTACGACGCGAAGACGCGCGACGAGCTGGAGGAACTGACGCGTGACCTCCCGGACACCTCCTCCGCGCTGCCCGTAACGAGGAAGCCGAAGCAGGCGTCGAAATGGATCGTCTCCGTGATGAGCGGCACGGAGAAGCACGGCCGCTGGCTGCTCGGGCGCCAGACGAGGGTGGTCTGCGTGATGGGCGGCGCCGAGCTCGACCTCCGCAACGTCGAGCTCGAGGACCTCGACTCGGAGATCACGGTGGTCGCGGTGATGGGCGGCGCCGAGATCATCGTGCCGGAGGGCGTCGACGTCGACGTCACCGGCTTTGCGTTGATGGGCGGGAAGGAGTTCCGCCCGGGCAAGACGAAACCGCCGCCGTCGGCGCCGTCGGTCAGGATCCGGGCCTACGCATTCATGGGCGGGGTCGAGGTCAGGACGAAGTCGGCCTAGCACGACGCAGCCTCGACTATCCTTTCCGCCGTGGAAGGTGGATTCGGAGCGTTCGGCGGCGATCCCGAGGATCTCCTTCGCAGCCTGCGGGAGTTCGCGGAGCAGCAGGCCGAGTCGGTGCAGGAGGCGCAGCGCGAGCAGTTCGCGACGCTGACCCTCAACACGGCCGTCGAGCTGACCGGCGCCGCGCTGGGACAGCTCGAGCCGGCCGGCACGCCCGACGAGCAGGCGCTCGCGCTCCGCGACGCCATGCGCATCCTCTTTCCCGAGGCCGTGGCGCTCGTCTCCGCGGCCCGCCAGGGCTTCATGCGCGAGACGTAAACGGCTAGTACGCCCGCCGGTCATACAATCTTGCGGCCCGTGGCACTCCTCGACCGAGCGATCGTCCGACTGCTCCCGGCCGTGCCGCGGCCGATCGTGCAGAAGCTCTCCCACCGGTACATCGCCGGGGCCGAGCTGAAGGACGCGCGCGCCGCCGTCCGCGCGATCAACGCGGAGGGGAAGCTGGCGACGGTCGACGTCCTCGGCGAGGAGATCACGAGCGAGGAGGACGCGGCCGCGATCGTCGACGCCTATCGCGACGTCTTCGCCGACATCGAGCGCTGCGAGCTCGACGCGAACGTGAGCGTGAAGCTGACCGCCCTCGGGCTGAAGCTCGACCACGGCCTCTGCCGGGACAACCTGCGCACCGTGGTCGAGGACGCGGCGGCGCGCGGAAACTTCGTCCGGATCGACATGGAGGACTCGTCCACGACCGACGAGACGCTGCGGCTCTACCGCGAGCTGCGCGGGGAGGGTTACGAGAACGTCGGCGTCGTCCTGCAGGCGCTGCTCCGCCGGACGCAGGCCGACATCGCCGAGCTCCGCGACCTGCGGCCGAACGTGCGCCTCTGCAAGGGGATCTACGTCGAGCCGGAGGAGATCGCCTTCCGCGCATTCGAGGCCGTGCGGGCGAGCTTCGTGCGCGCGCTGGAGGCGCTGCTCGACGCTGGCTGCCACGTCGGCATCGCCACGCACGACCGGTGGCTGGTCGACGAGGCGCGCCGGCTCGTCGGAGAGCGGGGGCTCGCGGCCGGACAGTACGAGTTCCAGATGCTGCTCGGCGTGCGGCCCGAGCTCGGGGACGAGCTCGTCGCGGAAGGCCATCCGCTGCGGATCTACGTTCCGTTCGGGCGGCACTGGTACGAGTACTCGCTCCGGCGCCTGCAGGAGAACCCGAAGATCGCCGGCTACGTCGCCGGGGACACACTCGGCCGCTTCCTGCCCGGGCGCAACGGCGCATAGGTCCTGGAGTGCAAGCGGTGCGTAGGTGATCTGGGCCCGCGCCGAGGGCTGCCGCGTCTGGGACGCGGACGGCCGCGAGTACCTCGACCTCTCCGGCGGCTTCGGCGTCGCGGCGCTCGGGCACCGAAATCCACGCGTGATGGCAGCGATCGCGTCGGCGCCGGTCGCGCACGCGCTCGGCGACCTCGCCGACGCGGAGGCGACCGTGGAGCTCCGGCGCCGACTGCCGTGGCCCGCGAAGCTCGGCGTCACCGGCGAGGACGCGGTCGAGATCGCGCTGCGGACGGCGCTGCTCGCGACCGGCCGCCCGGGGATCGTCGCCTTCGACGGCGCGTACCACGGAACGGGGCTGCTCGCGCTTGCCGCGACCGGGTTCGAGCGCTTCCGCGAGCCGTTCGCCCCCTGGCTGCCCGGCCCCGTCCACCGGCGCCCGTACGGCGAGGATCCCGGCGCGCTGCCCGAGGACACGGCCTGCGTGATCGTCGAGCCGGTGCAGGGACGAGCGGGCGCGCGCGTCCCGCCGCAGGAGTTCCTCCCGACGCTTCGCCGCCGCTGCGACGACGCCGGAGCGCTCCTCGTCGTCGACGCGATCTACGCCGGCCTCGGCCGCATCGGCGAGCTGTGGCCCGGAGAGGACGTCGCGGACGTGATCTGCGTGGGCAAGGCCCTCGGCGGCGGGCTGCCGCTGTCGGCGGCGCTCTTCGTCCGCGACGGCCTGTCGGAGCTCTGGGAGCTGGGGCCGGAGGACGTCTACACGCACACGCACGCCGGCAATCCGCTCGCTTGCGCGGCCGCGCTCGTCGTCCTGGACGAGGTGCCCGAGCTCCTGGAGCGCGTTCGCGCTGCCGGCGAGCTGTTCGCGGCCGCAGGCTGGCACGGCGCGGGCCTGCTGCGCGCACGTCCCGGCGACGCCGCTGCGGCGGAGGAGGCAGGCGTGATCGTCATCCCCGCCGGTCTCGACGGGACGCTGATCTCCGCTACGCCTCCGCTGACCATCTCCGACGCGGAGATCGACGAGGCGCTGGCGCGGCTCGGCTCGTAGGCGTGCACCTGCCCTCCTACGACGAGCTTCCCGTGCGCCAGGACGCGCCGGCCCGGTCGTCGTGGGGGGTCTGGGGGGACGGCGACGTGCACGGCTGCCTGAACCTGCTCACGCCCGAACGCGTGCGGGCAGGGCTCGCCTCGGTCGTCGACGGCGCCGTCTTCCCGCTCAACCTCGAGCTCGAGCTGCCCGGGCCGCCGCTGATGGGACGGCCGGCGTTCCGGCACGAGGTGACCTGGCTCGGCGGACAGCGTCAGGTCGGCCACGACGAGCAGCTCCACGGCTGGAACACGCAGACGTCGTCGCAATGGGACGGCTTCAGGCACATCCGGCACCCGGTGCACGGCTTCTACGGCGGCGTCGCGGACGAGGAGCACGGCGTCCACCACTGGGCTGCGGCGCGGAATCGTCGGCCGCGCCGTCCTCTGCGACGTGGAGGGATACCTGGCCCGTGCGGGTCGGCCGCTGGACCAGGCGGGGAGCGATCCGATCAGGCCGGCCGACGTCCGGGCCGCGCTCGCCGGACAGGAGGCAGAGATCGAGCCGGGCGACATCCTGCTCCTCCACACCGGCTGGCTCGCCTGGTACCGCTCGCTGGACGACGACGGCCGCGAGGCCCTCGCGGCCGAGAACGGCCTCGCGGCGCCCGGGCTCGAGGCGTCGGAGGAGACCGTCCGCCTCCTCTGGGATCTGCACGTCGCCGCGGTTGCGGCCGACAATCCGGCGGTCGAGGCATGGCCGCCCGCGAGCTCGCTCGGCCCGGCGGAGAAGCTCGAGCTGCGCGCGGACCAGAACCTGGTCGCCGACCGGTTCGTCTTCCTGCACCTCACGCTGCTGCCGCTGCTCGGGCTGCCGCTCGGCGAGCTGTGGGCGCTCGGGCCGCTCGTCGCGGCGGCGCGCGCGGACGGACGCTGGACGTGCCTGCTCGTCTCGGCGCCGCTCAACCTCGCCGGCGGCGTCGCGTCGCCCGCGAACGCCGTTGCGATTCGCTAGCCCGCCCTGCGGGCGTAGAGCAGAAACTCGGCGGGGACGCGCGCGTCGTGTCGCCGGACGCTGCCGTGCCTCGCCGGATACTCCTCCAGCACCTGCACCTCGAGCCCGGCGCGGGCGACGGCGGACACGACCTGGCCGAGCCGCCAGCGCCCCTCGCCGAAGTAGCTGTCCCGCCAGTGCATCATCCCGTCGACGGCCCACGCGACCGGGTGCTCGTCGTAGAGGAGCAGGTCGCCGCCGGCGCGAAGGGCGTTCCGGATCCCGCGCGCGAACGCCTCGAGGTCGCGTGTCTCCTCGAGCGTGCCCGGGGCGCAGTAGACGAGCTCGAACCGCTCGCGCTTCAGCTCCCGCGGCAGCGCGTCCGGCTCGGCCTGCACCCAGAGGATGGACGGCGCCCGCTCGCGCGCGAGCTCGAGCTCGTCCTCGGACGGGTCGACGCCGGTGACGACGGCGCCGAGCTCCGCGAGCTCCGCGCTCGCCTCTCCCGTGCCGCACGCGATGTGGAGGATGCGTTTCTTCTTCAGGTCGCCGAGCGACTGGCGGACGGGCCCGGGGAGGCCGGGGCCGGGCGGCGCCGCCCGGCGTGACGCGTGGAGCCGGTCCCAGAGCTGCCGATTCTCGTCGGTCGGCTCCATCAGACGAGCAGGGAGAACCCGCCGTCGACGACGAGGACCTGCCCCCGCACCATCTCGGCGTCGGGCGAGCAGAGGAAGGCGACGGCGGCGGCCACGTCGTCGGGCTCGACCATGCGCCCGGCGGGCGTGCGGGCCCGGCTGGAGGACAGCATCTCCTCGCGATTCGGGAAGTGCTCGAGCGCTCCTGTCTCGACCAGCCCGGCGGAGACGGCGTTGACCCGGATCCCGCGCGGCGCCAGCTCGACCGCGAGGTAGCGGACGACCGACTCGAGCGCCGCCTTCGACGCGCCGACGAGCACGTAGTTCTCCATCACGCGCGTCGATCCGAGCGACGAGACGCCGACGATCGAGGCTCCGGGCTCCATGGCAGGCGCGCACGCGCGCGCGAGTGACAGAAGCGCCCGGGCGTTGGCCGTCATCGTCCAGTCCCAGTGGCGGTCCTCCGTCTCGAGCGCGGGGCGGATCACCCCGGTGGCCGCGTTGTGCACGACGGCGGCGAAGGGGCCGTGCGAGGCGAGCTCGTCGACCGTCTTCGGGGAGGAGACGTTGCCGCGGACGAGCACCGGCTCGGCGCCGGCGGCGCGCAGCTCGTCCCCGGCCGCCTCGGCGTCGCTGTCCTTGCGGAGGTAGCCGAGCACGACGCGGCCGGCGCCGAGCTCGGCGAAGCGGCGGGCGATCGCCTTCCCGATCCCGCGCGTCCCGCCCGTCACGAGGACGGACCGGCCGTCGAGCCGGCTCATCCCCGCGGGGGAAGCGGGTCGTACGCGGGCGCGGAGCTCGGGATCTGCTCCCAGCCGGGCCGCGACGCCGGCTCGCGTGCGCCCTCCTCCGCCTTCGAGGAGGCGTGCCCGAGCCGGTCGAGCAGCTCCATCTTCTCCTCGCCGTACCGGCGGACCGGGTGGCCCTCGGGCAGGTCGCTCACGAGCTCCTCGACGCGCGCGCGCAGCTGGTAGGCGAAGTGCGGGGTCGCCGGCCCGACGAGCGCGTCAACGTCTTCTCGGGTGGGCTCCGCCACGGGCGAAGCCTAACCGGACGGGCGCCCGGACTAGGAGATCGGTGCCGAGATGTACACGCGCACCTCGAGCGGTGCGAACGTGTCCGAGAAGGCGCCGCTCGCCGCGACCGTCGCGCGGCTGCCGTCCAGCGAGACGAGCCCGCGGTTCCCGAGCTGCGGGACGTTGAAGCTCGTCGAGGCCGCGTCGCGCGAGCCGTTGACGGCGATCACGTAGAGGGCGCCGTTGTGGACGCGCGCGCTGACCTTGACCTGCGGGTTGCTCGCGGTTGCTGCCAGCGCGGGCTCGAGCAGCGCGGGCTCGAGGCTCTGGATCTCGCGCTTCGAGCGAGCGATCTCGCCGTCCACGGACGGATCCCAGCTGTTCGGGAAGTAGCCGATCGCGTGCGCGCCGCCCGCGATCGCGAGCCACGTCTCCGCCCGAACGGTGTCGGCGGACGGATCGAGCTTCGGGTCCTTGCAGTCCATGTGGCGCGCCTCGATCCACTGGAAGGTGGGCTTCCCGTACGCGAGCGCGACCAGCTCCTTCTGCGACTCGAAGACGTCGCCGAAGCTGTCCCAGCGGCACCAGTTCTGCAGCGGATAGAGGTCGAACCCGAGCACGTCGGCGATGCCGATCAGCGCCGGGTACATGCCGCGGCCCTGGGGGAGGGGCGCGGCCTTGCTGTAGAAGTGATTCGTCAGCGTGAGGAACCGCGGGCCGGGCGCGCCGTTCGACGGAGCCATCCTCTGCGCCGCGTCGAGGCCGAGGTTTCCGGGGAGGAAGGTGTCCCACTCGTCCGGGAGGTAGGTGCCGACGGCGCCGGCGTCAGGAGCCGCCTTCGCGCTCGAGAGCGCGAAGCCGCGACCGGCGGCGGCCGTGGCCTGCTCGGATGCGCCGCCGCACGCGTTGGCCATGAAGAGGTCGATCCCGAGCGACATCAGCTTCGGCATCTGGTACGGGCAGGCGTTCCAGACGATCGTCGGGAAGTAGGGCTGCCCGTCGATCGCGAGGACGCCGTTCTGCGTCGACATGTTCCCGCGGCCGGCCCGCGGCGGCGTGGTCAGCATGTACGGCTGGGTCGCGGTGCGGCCGTCGTCGGCGTGGGCCGTGACCCAGACGTTCCAGGAGCTCGCGGCGGTGAGGCCCGAGACCTGGGCCACGTGCTCGAGCGTCGCCGTCGCGTCCTCCGTCCAGAGCGTCGGAGTCGCGGACCCGTAGGCGATCCGCGAGGCGACCGGCTCGCTCGTGCGCCACGCGATCGTGGCGGAGAAGGGGGTCAGAGAGAGGGTGCGGACGTCGGAGATCGTGATCGGCGTCGTCGAGACCGTGGTCGTCGGCGCCGGCTCGCTCGTCGTGCCGGAGGGAGTTGCCGGGATCGGCGCCGTCTCGATCGGGCCCGGGCTCTCCGACTCGGCGAGCGCGCGGTTGGACGTGAAGGCCATGACGTCGCCCTCGGCCGCGCTCGGCTGCGCCTCGCCTGTGTAGGCCGAGACCGTAGAGGCCGAGCTCCCCTCGCTGAGCAGCGGCGAGCTCATCGCGGTCGAATGCGGCAGCGCGACGAGGCCCGGGCGGGCGTGCGCGGCGCGGTAGACCCGGCGCGGCGGGACGGCCGTCTTGCGGACGACCTGCATCACGGGAGCCGACGCGACGGGCGCCGGAGCGTCCGGGTGCGAGGCGAAGGAAACGCCGAGCGCCCCGCCCGCAAGGCAGGGGACGACGAGCCAGAGGACGAGCCTGAGCGGCACACATCTAACGTCGGGTCAGAGGGGGCGCCTCCCCTCCCTCGATCGAGGGATAGGAGCGGCTCTGTAGCGTCGTCCTGATGCGTCGCCCGACGGCCGACTTGATGCTGCTGGCGACCGTGTCGCTCTGGGCGCTCAACTTCACGGTCTCGAAGTACATCCTCGACCAGGGCTTCCACCCGCTCGCGTACGCAGCCGTCCGCTACAGCGTGGCGGCGCTCGTGTTCGCCGGGATCACCCTCGTGTGGGAGGGATCCATCCGGCTGGGGCGCGGCGACGCTCTGCTCGCGGTGGGCTGCGTCCTCGTCCTGTTCGCCAACCAGCTCTGCTTCATCTACGCGCTCGATCTGACGACGGCGACGACGACCGCGCTCCTCTTCGGGACGCTCCCGATCTGGACCGGCCTGTTCGCCCGCGGCGCCGGGGTGGAGCGGCAGGGCAGGAGGTTCTGGCTCGCCGCCGGTGTCTCGTTCGCGGGCGTGGTGCTCGTCGCGGTCGGGTCTGGGGGAGGGGTGTCGACGAGCCTTGCGGGAGACGCGCTCGCGGTCGGCGGTGCCGCCACCTGGGCCGCCTACTCGGTCGCGATCGCGCCGCTGATGCGGAGGTACTCGCCCTTCCGGCTCAGCTCGGTCTTCCTCCTCGGCGCCGGCGTGCTGCTGCTCGCGGCCGGCGCGCCGTCGATCGGCCGGCCAGAACTGGGATCTCGGCTGGCTCGCCTGGGTCGGGTTCGCGTTCGCCGTGCTCGGGCCGCTCGTGATCACGAACCTGCTCTGGTTCACGGCGATCGACCGCGTGGGTCCGTCGCGGGCGTCGCTGTTCGCGAACCTTCAACCGTTCCTCGCTGCGATCGTCGCGCTGCTCGTCCTGTCGGAGAGCATCACGAGGCTCGAGGTCGTCGGCGGCCTCGCGCTCGCCGCCGGGATCATGATCGCGCCGAGGACCCGACCGCCCATGCCCGACGCTGACTAGGCTGAGATCGATGGGCTCGCTGCGTGCGCGGCTCGCCCGGAAGCCGCCCGGTTACCGCTTCACGATCGGCAGGATCCTCGCGATCTACTCGGGGCTGATGGTCGCGCTCTTCCTCGCGGCCCTCGACCAGACGATCGTCGCGACCGCGCTGCCGCGGATCGTCTCCGACCTCGGCGGGATCACCCAGTACTCCTGGGTCTTCACTGCGTACATGCTCGCGAGCACGGTCACGGTCCCGCTGTACGGGAAGCTCGGCGACGTCTACGGCCGGAAGCCGCTCTTCCTGTTCGCGATCGTCGTGTTTCTGATCGGCTCGGCGCTCTGCGGCCTCGCCCAGAACATGACGCAGCTCGTGATCTTCCGAGCCGTGCAGGGTCTCGGTGCAGGCGGCCTGATCCCGCTCGCGATCGCGGTGGTCGGCTCGATCGTGCCGCCGCGCGACCGCGGCCGATACCAGGGCCTGATCGGAGCCGTGTTCGCGTCGGCGTCGATCATCGGGCCGGCGGTCGGCGGCCTCATCGTCGACCACACGACGTGGCGGTGGATCTTCTATGTCAACCTCCCGGTCGGCGCGGTCGCGCTCGCCGTCATCTCGGTCACGATGCCGCGTCGCGCGCCGCGGGCCGACCGCTCGATCGACTGGGGCGGCGCACTCCTCCTCGCGACCGCCACGACGCTGCTCCTGCTCGGCCTGGTCTGGGGTGGGCACGATTACGCGTGGACGAGCGGCCATGTGGTCGTAGCGCTCTGTGCCTCCGCCGTGCTGCTGGGCACCTTCCTCCTCTGGGAGGGAGGCGTCCGCGAGCCGATCCTGCCGTTCGCCTTGCTCAGGAACCGCGTCGTCGCCGCGTCGATCGCGTCGATGGCGCTGGTCGGCGCGGCGATGTTCGGGACGATCTCGTTCGTGCCGCTGTTCGTCCAGGGTGTGATCGGGACGTCGGCGACCTCGTCCGGCGTGGTCCTCACCCCGCTTCTGCTCGGTGCCGTGATCGCGAGCTTCATCTCCGGCCAGTGGGTCTCGCGCAGCGGGCGGACGCGCCCGAACGCGATCGCCGGCTCGATCGTCTTGACGGCGGGGATGGTGCTCATCTGGCAGATGGGAGTCGGGACCACCAGCGGCGAGGCCGCCCGGAACATGGTCGTCGCCGGTGTCGGCCTCGGCCTGATGATGCAGGTCTTCGTCCTCACCGTTCAGAACGCGGTCTCGCGCGCGACGATCGGCTCGGCGACCGCGCTGACGCAGTTCGCCCGCTCGATCGGCGGCACGCTCGGGGTGACGATCATGGGCGTGATCGTGAACCACGGCCTGCCGGCGCGCGCGTCCGGGAACGGCTTCGTCGTCCACCGGCTCCAGGGCGTCGCGCGCGTGGCGCTCGCGAACGCGCTCCGGCCGGCGTTCTTCGCCGCCATGTGCGTCTCCGCGCTCGTCCTCCCGATCGTGCTGACCGGGATCAGGGACGTCCGGCTGCGGAGCGGGTTCGACGACGTCACGGAGGAGATCGCCGGGCCGGCGGCGGCTCCTCCGACGAGAGCGGAGTAAGCTCTTACCGTGGGGCAGCACGCGGATTTCATGCCGCTCGACGGGTGGGACCACGTCGAGGTCTACGTCGGGAACGCCAAGCAGGCGGCGTACTGGTACGCGCATGCGATGGGCTTCCGGTGCACGGCGTACGCCGGCCCGGAGACCGGCGTCCGCGACCGCGCGTCCTACGTGCTGCAGCAGGGAGACATCCGCCTCGTCGTCTCGAGCGGCCTCCGCCGGGACTCGCAGATCAACGAGTTCGCGTGCCTGCACGGGGACGGCGTCAAGGACATCTCCCTGACCGTCCCGGACGCGCGCGAGGCGTACCGCGAGGCCGTCCAGCGCGGCGCGCGCGGGATCGTCGAGGCGCACTGGGAGGAGGACGAGTCGGGCCGGGTCGAGCTGGCCACGATTGCGACCTACGGCGACGTCGTCCACACGTTCGTGAACCGCCGCGACTACGACGGCGCCTTTCTCCCCGGCTACGTGGCGCAGTCGACCAACGGTGCGGAGAGCGGCGTCGGGCTCCTCGCGGTCGACCACTGCGTCGGCAACGTCGAGCTCGGCCGGATGGAGTACTGGGTCGAGTTCTACGAGCGGTCGTTCGGGATGACGGAGATGATCCACTTCTCCGACGAGGCGATCTCGACCGAGTACTCGGCGCTGATGTCCAAGGTGATGACGGACGGCGAGGGGAAGATCAAGTTCCCGATCAACGAGCCGGCCGAGGGAAAGCGCAAGAGCCAGATCGAGGAGTACCTCGAGTTCAACCACGGGCCGGGCGTCCAGCACGTGGCGCTGACGACCGGGAACATCGTCGAGACGGTCGAGGCGCTGCAGCGCCGTGGCATCGGCTTCCTGCAGACGCCGACCGCGTACTACGACGAGATGCCGGAGCGCGTGGGCGAGATCGACGAGGACTACGCCGACCTGAAGCGGCTCGGCATCCTCGCCGACCGGGACGACGACGGGTACCTCCTGCAGATCTTCACCAAGACCGCGCAGGACCGGCCGACCCTCTTCTTCGAGGTGATCGAGCGGCACGGCGCGCGCGGCTTCGGCGACGGGAACTTCAAGGCGCTGTTCGAGGCGATCGAGCGCGAGCAGGCGCTGCGCGGGAACCTGTAGCCCGACCGTCTTCCGGATAGACAGGGCTCAACGGGACAGGTTCCTTCGGGCGGGTCCCAGGGTCTGACCCCGGTGTCGTTGGCGGACGGGTTCCTTCGGGCGGGTCCTAGGGTCTGACCCCGGTGTCGCAAGCGGACACGTCCGCGGTGGAGAAACCGGCACACTCCCGACACATGCCGATCCAGGCCCTCCAGGCTCCCGCCCGCCAGGCATCGTCGCTGGACGACACCGAGCACCGCCCGTGGCCGCTACCCGCCGGCCGCCCGTGGCGGATGAGCGAGACGCTGGACGACCTCCTGTTCGCTCACTGGCGCGTCTCCGCCGACGCCGTTCGGGAGCACGTCCCGGACGGCCTCGAGGTGGACGAGCGCGACGGGTCGGCCTGGCTCGGCGTGACGCCGTTCGCGGTCAACGCCCTGAGGATCCGCGGGACGCTGCCGCTGCCGCGCGTCTCGAGCTTCCGCGAGCTCAACGTGCGCACCTACGTCTCCCACGACGGCAAGCCGGGCCTCTGGTTCTTCAGCCTGGACTCGTCCAGCCAGGTTGCCGTCGCCGCGGCGAAGCGGCTCTACCGGTTGCCGTTCTTCGGCGCGGACATCATCCTCCGGCGCATCGGCCCGCGGATCCGCTTCGACTGCGCGCGCGACGACGGGAAGGCCTTCAGCTGCTCGTATCAACCCGTCGGCCAGAGCTTCGCGGCCGAGCCCGGGTCGCTCGAGCACTTCCTCACGGAGCGCTACTGCCTCTACGCGGAGCGGCACGGGAAGCTGTTCCGCGCCGACATCCACCACAGGCCATGGCCGCTCCAGTCGGCCGAGGCGACGATCGAGCTCAACACCATGCCTCCGGCGGAGCTACGGCTCGAAGGGGTGCCGGTGCTGCACTACTCGGCGCGCCAGGACGTCGTGCTCTGGCCGCTCGAGGAGGTCCCCGGCACCGACGCCTGAGCCGAGGAAGCCCGCGCCGGGCGGGTTCTCCTGTTTCACTTCCGGCATGAGCCCGCAGCGCCGGACCGCGCTCGTCTCGGTCGCCGCGGCGGCGGGACTGCTCGCCCTCAAGCTCGTTGCGGGCCTGGCGTCGCACAGCCTCGGCCTCGTCTCCGAGGCCCTCCACTCGGGGACGGATCTCGTCGCGGCCCTGCTCACGTTCTTCGCGCTCGGCGTGGCCGTCCGTCCGGCGGACCCGGGACACCAGTACGGCCACGGCAAGGCCGAGCATCTGTCGGCGCTCGCCGAGGCGACCATCCTCGTCGCCGCGAGCCTCCTGATCGCGTGGCGCGCGATCAGCCACCTCGTCGGCGCGACGGAGACCCAGGTCGAGGCGACCTGGTACGCGCTGCTCGTGATCGCGATCGTGCTGGTCATCGACGTCAGCCGCACGGTCGTGTCGGTACGGGGCGCCCGCCGGTTCGACAGCGCGGCGCTCCAGGCGAACGCGCTCCACTTCGGCAGCGACTTCGCCGGGACGACCGCGGTGCTGATCGGGCTGCTGCTCGTGCGAGCCGGCTATCCGGGCGCCGACTCCGCTGCGGCGCTGTTCGTCGCCGTCCTCGTCCTCATCGCGGCGGCGCGAATCATGAGGCGCAACGTGGACGTCCTGATGGACCTGGCCCCGGCGGACGCCGAGGAGGCGGCGCGGGCGGCGATCGCGCGGATCGTGCCGCCGGTCGAGGTGCGGCGGCTGCGGATGCGCCAGGCGGGCGGGCGACAGTTCGCCGACGTGGTGATCACGGTGTCGCCGGGCGCCGCCGTCGGTCAGGGACACGCCGCCGCCGACAGCGTCGAGACGGCCGTGCACGACGCGCTCCCGGGGAGCGACGTCGTCGTCCACGTCGAGCCGAAGGAGGACGAGGCGGCGATCCGCGACCGCGCCCACTCGGCCGCGCTCGGCGTCCCCGGCGTGCGCGAGGTGCACAACGTCAGCGTCCTCGACGTCGACGGCGTCACGGAGGTCTCGCTCCATCTCAAGCTCCCCGGCGACCTCCGGCTGGAGGACGCTCACGAGCTCGGGACCGCGGTCGAGCGCGCGATCGTCGCGGCCGCTCCCGAGGTCGACTCGGTCCGAACCCACCTCGAGCCGCTCACGGAGGTGGGGGCGGGCCGCGACGCGGGCGACGCCGGCGCCGACTCGGCGCTCGTGGAGCGGATCGTCCGCGACGCGACCGGGCAGCTCCCGCGCGAGCTCCGGTTCGTGAAAACGGATGAAGGGATGCTGGCCTACCTGACGCTCGCGCTCGATCCCGGCACGCCGCTCGCCGACGCCCACGCCCGCGCGAGCGAGATCGAGGAGCGCATCCGCCGCGAGCGCCCCGAGATCGCCGACGTGATCGTGCACACGGAGCCCTAGGTGAGGCTCTGCATGTTCACGCCGCGTGACCTGGCGCTCGAGCGGGGGTGGCCGGGCGTGATCGAGGGCGACGTCGTCTACCAGCTCGCGGCGCAGACCCTCCAGTCCTTTTTTACCGGCGGCGGCACGGCGAGACGACACGCGGAGTACGCGCTCGCCGACGTCGACTTCCGCGCGCCCGTCCTGCACCCGCCTTCCGTGCGCGACTTCTACGCGTTCGAGCAGCACGTCCGCACGGCGCGGGCGTCGCGTGGCCTGGAGGTGCCGGAGGAGTGGTACGAGATCCCGGTCTTCTACTTCTCGAACCCGGCTGCGATCTACGGGCCGGAGGACGAGATCCCCTATCCGGCGGGCACGGAGGAGCTCGACTACGAGCTCGAGGTCGCGGCGATCATCGGCGCCGCGGGACGGATCGGCGGCTTCACGATCATGAACGACTGGTCCGCCCGCGATCTCCAGCGGGCGGAGATGCGGGTCGGGCTCGGGCCGGCGAAGGGCAAGGACTTCGCCACGAGCCTCGGCCCCATCGTGGTCACGCCCGACGAGCTCGACGGCACGCGCGGAGTGATGGTGGCGCGCGTGAACGGCGAGGAGCGCTCGCGGGGCGACCTCGCCGACCTCCACCACCCGTGGGAAGCGATCGTCGCGCACGCCGCGCGAAACACGCACCTCCGCGCCGGCGACGTGCTCGGCTCCGGGACGGTCGGGACCGGGTGCATCCTCGAGCACGGCGACGGGCGCTGGCTCCAGCGGGGAGACGTGGTCGAGCTCGAGGTGGAGGGGATCGGCGTCCTGCGGAACCGGATCGTCTAGGAGGAGGCGTACTCCTCGAACTGGGGCAGGTCGTCCGTGATCTCGAACCACGGGGCTTTCGAGCCGACGAAGATGTGCGCCTCGGGCCGGATGCTCGGAGCGTCCTCGAGCGAGCCGAGCGCGACGTGGACGTAGGCGCCGTCCCGCACGACCGAGAAGAGGAGCGAGCCGCAGGTCGCGCAGCGCGTGTCGTTCAGGGTCTTCTCCCCGACGACGAGCAGACCGTCGCCGCTCGCGACGACCTCGAGCTTCTCTCGCTCGATGCCTGCGAACGGCTTGAACGCCGAGCCGGTCGCCGCGCGGCAGCGGGAGCAGTGACAGTTCGCGGCGTACAGGAACTCGTCCTCGACCCGATAGCGCACCGCGCCGCACTCACAGCGTCCGCCGAGCATGCCGCGACCCTAGCCGACGGTCGGGGGTTGACTCTCACCCAGGGTCAGGCCCCATCGTAAGCGACGACATGGAGAACCTGATGTCGATCGGCGAGTTCGCGACCGCCTCCCGACTCTCGCAGAAAGCCCTCCGGCTGTACGGCGAGAAGGGGCTGCTGGCGCCGTCGTGGGTCGATCCGGGGTCCGGATACCGCTACTACCGCGTCGAACAGCTGCACGAGGCGACGCTGATCGCGTTGCTCCGCCGTGCGGGCATGCCGCTGGCCGAGATCCGGACGTTCCTCCAGGGCCCGACCGCGGAACGGCTGGCGGCATACGAGCGGCGCGCGACCGACGAGTTCGCCGAGCGGCGACGGGTTCTCCGCTACGCGACACGACTGTTGAAGGAGGAGCCGATGTACGACGTCCTGACCACGAGCGTCGACGAGCAGGCCTACATCAGCCGCACGAAGCGCGTGCTCGTGCCCGAGCTCGAGCCGTTCATCGTCGCCACATTCCGCGAGCTGAGCCGGGACGAAGCCGCTGCCCCCGCCTTCGTCCTCTACCACGGCCCCGTGAACGCGGAGGACGACGGCCCGGTCGAGGTCTGCGTGCCGACCGACGGCGGCGACGGCAGGCTGCCCGCGGGCGAGATCGCGTTCACGGAGATCAGCGGCGAGCAGTGCCGGTTCCCGGAGATCCTCGGCGCGTACGAGGCCGTCTATCGGTGGGCGAAGGAGCACGGGCGCGAGGTCTGCGGCCCTGCTCGAGAGATCTACCTCAGCGGCCCCGGAGGAGACGAGCAGCTCCAGATCGCCGTGCCGCTGCGCTGACAGCCAAGATACGGCCGTGGAGGTCGCGGTCGTCGGGGCAGGCGTGCACGGGCTGGCGACCGCACGCGCGCTCGCACGTCGGGGTGTGGACGTCACGCTCTACGAGCAGTTCGAACTCGACCACCGGCGCGGCTCGAGCCACGGCGCGTCCCGGATCTTCCGCCTGTCGTACCCGGAGGTCGAGTGGGTGCGGATGGCGCAGGAGGCGCTGCCGCTGTGGCGCGAGCTCGAGACCGAGAGCGGCGAGCGCCTGCTCGAGCTGAACGGGATCATCGAGTTCGTCCGCGGGCCCGGCGAGGGGTCGCAGCTCGCGCTCGAGCGGGCCGACGCGGCGGTCGAGGTGCTCGACCGGGACGAAGTCGTCCGGCGGTTCCCGATGGTCGCGCCGCCGCGCGACGCCGTGACGGTCTTCCAGGCGGATGCGGGCATCGTGCTGGCGGCGAAGGCCCGCCACGCGTTCCTCGCCGGCGCGCGCGCACACGGAGCACAGGTCGTCGAGGGCCGCCGCGTCGAGCGGCTCGACGAGCTGGAGGAGGACGTCGTCGTCGTCACCTCCGGCGCCTGGGCGAAGGGCCTGCTTGCCGACGCAGGGATCGACCTCCCCGTCGTCGCGACCAGCGAGACCGTCTGCATCTTCGAGCTGGAGAGCGACCGGCCGGTCCCTTCGCTGGTCGACTTCAAGCCGGGAGGGCTCGGCCACGGCACGTACGCGCTGGCAGACCCGGACCACGGGCTGAAGCTCGGCATCCACAAATCGGGACAGCGGCTCGACCTCGACGACCCACCGGGGCCGGACCCAGAGCTCGTCGCCCGCATGCGGGAGAGCGCGGCGGAGTACTTCCCGGCCGCGGACAACGAGCCGGTGCGCGTGGACACGTGCCTGTACACGAACACCGAGGACGAGCGCTTCGTGCTCGAGCGGCACGGCCGGATCGTCGTCGGCTCGGCGTGCTCGGGCCACGGCTTCAAGTTCGCGCCGGTCGTCGGCGAGCGGCTGGCCGACCTCGCGGCGGCGCCGTGATCGAGCTCGTCTTCGAGACGCACTCGCTCAGCACCGACAACGAGCGCGGGGTCGCGACCGGCTGGCTGGACGGGAAGCTGTCCCGGCGCGGCCGCGAGCTCGCGCGCGAGCTTGGCGCGCGGCGGCACGGGGACGGTCTCGCGGCCGTCTTCACCTCCGACCTCGGGCGGGCGGTCGAGACTGCCGAGATCGCGTTCGTCGGGACCGGCCTCCCGATCTATCGCGACGCTCGCCTCCGCGAGTGCAACTACGGCGACCTGAACGGTCTTCCCGGCGATCTCGTCGCCGCGGAGCAGTCCGCCCACCTCGAGGTCCCCTTCACGGGCGGCGAGAGCTACGCCGAGGCGGTCGAGCGCGTGCGCTCCTTCCTCTACGACCTCGCGCCTGCGTGGGACGGGTCGCGCGTCCTCGTCATCGGCCATGCCGCGACGCGCTGGGCGCTCGACCACCTCCTGCTCGGCGTGCCGATCGCGGAGATCGTCGGCGCCCCGTTCGACTGGCAGGAGGGCTGGGAGTACGTCGTCGGCGGCGAGCCGCCCGGGACTATCCTCTAGCGATGCCCTTCTACCAGCGGCTCGGCGACGTTCCCCGCAAGCGGCACATCCAGTTCCGCGACAACGGGACGCTCCTGACCGAGGAGGTCATGGGCCTCGAGGGGTTCGTCGGGAACGAGTCGATCCTCTACCACCTCCAGTCCCCGTGCCGCGTGCAGAAGCTCGGCGACTTCGAGGAGATCGAGCGCGACGAGTGGGTGCCGGACACGCACGCGCATCGCCACTTCCACACGAACGGCATCGACGCCGGAGGGAGACGAGGTCACGGGCCGCCGGCTCCTGATGTGGAACAACGACGTCGAGATCTCGCTGTGCCGGCCGAAGGAGAGCGCCGAGGACTTCTTCCGGAACGGCGAGGGCGACGAGGTGATCTTCGTCCACGAGGGCACCGGCACGCTGGAGACGATCTTCGGCGAGGTCCCGTACAGGGACGGCGACTACATCGTCATCCCCCGCGGCACGACCTACCGGTTCCGCCCCGAGGGAGAGCAGCGCTACCTCGTCTTCGAGACGCCGGGGCTGATCGAGATCCCGCGGCGCTACCGGAACCAGTACGGGCAGCTGCTCGAAGGAGCGCCCTATTACCACCGGGACATCCATCCGCCGACCGAGCTGAACACGCACCGCGAGAAGGGCGAGTTCCCGGTCAAGGTGCGCGTCCGCGGCGGCTACCAGATCTACGTCCTCGACTATCACCCGTTCGACGTCGTCGGCTGGGACGGCTACCTCTACCCGTGGACGTTCTCGGTCCACGACTTCGAGCCGATCACCGGCCGGATCCACCAGCCGCCGCCCTCGCACCAGACCTTCCAGGGCCAGAACTTCGTGATCTGCTCGTTCTGCCCGCGCAAGCTCGACTTCGACCCGCTGGCGGTGCCGATCCCGTACCACCACTCGAACCTGCAGTCGGAGGAGATGATCTATTACGTCTCCGGCAACTTCGGCTCCCGCAAGGGGGTCGAGGTCGGGTCGATCACGCTCCACCCGTCGGGGCTCCCACACGGTCCGCAGCCCGGCCTCGCGGAGAAGTCGATCGGCACGCACGAGACGACCGAGCTCGCGGTCATGTGCGACACCTTCCACCCGCTGAAGCTGACGACGTTCGCGAAGGAGCTCGACGACGGCAAGTACCAGTTCTCGTGGTACGAGAACGCGCAGGACGGTGCCGCCGACGAAGTCGCGACCGACGGCGACGCCACCGGCGCCGGGCTGACGTCGCACTTCTAGTGCGACGTGGGGGAACCCTGGGTTCCCCCGCTACCGAGGCGGGGCGGTGGACGCGCGCTCGCGCAGGCGCGGGCGGAAGAACGAGTCGGGGAGCGGTTTCTCGGGCGCGTCCATCATCGTCCGCAGGGAGTTGACCGCCGTCTCGGCGATCTCCTCGATCGGCTGCTCGACGGTCGTCAGGGCCGGGTTCGTCCACGCGGTCGCCTCGATCCCGTCGAAGCCGACCACCGAGAGGTCCTCGGGGACGCGCAGCCCCTGCTCGGCCGCCTCCTGGAGCACGCCGATCGCCATCAGGTCGCTGGAGCAGATCACGCCCGTCGGCGGCCGGTCGTGGACGAGCAGGTTCCGCAGCGCGGCCCGTCCGGCCTCCGCGGTGAACGCGGTGCCGTGCGCGACGAGCCCGTCAGGCTCGAGGCCGGCGGCGCGCAGGGCGTCCCTCCGGCCGGCCGCCTTCTGGCGCGTCGGCAGGTAGTGGTCGGGCCCGGCGATGTAGCCGATCCGCTCGTGGCCGAGGTCGATCAGGTGCTGCGTCGCGAGCTCGCCGGCCGTCCGCTCGTCGACGCCGACCGAGGGGACGTTGAGCGCGTTGAGGGCCCCGTTGACGAAGACCAGGCGGGCTCCCTCCTCGACCAGCCGGCCGTAGTGGTCGTGGTCGCCGCTCATGTTCGTCATCTCGCAGGAGATGAAGATCATCCCGTCGGCGCCGCGGTCGAGCAGCATGTGCACGTAGTCGACCTCGCGGAACGCGGCCGCGGTCGTGTTGCAGAGGATCGAGGCGTAGCCGGCCTCCGTCGCCCGCTCCTCCATCGCCTGCGCGAGCGCCGGGAAGATCGGGTTCTCGAGCGACGGGACGAGCAGGCCGATCATCCCGGTCGTCGAGCGGCGGCCCGGCGGGACGTAGAGCAGGTCGCGCATCGCGCGCTCCACCCGCTCCCGGGTCTCCGAGCGGACGTTGTCGAGCCCGCTGACGACGCGCGAGGCGGTCGCCACGCTCACGCCTGCCTGGCGTGCGACGTCACGTAGAGAGGCCATCGATCCAGAATATGTAACACAGTTACACGAACGTTGCAACGCTCACTCCCTGCACAGGACGGGTTTTCAAAACCTTGACTTTTCCGCGCCGGACGAATACGCTCGCCGCTGTTTCATGTCGATAAGACGTGTTACAGGTGTGTTTGGGGAGAGCACTGCAGGCAGCGATGCCGGCACCGTGGGCTCTCGCGTCTGTGGGTTCTCAACAAGGGAGGAAGCAACAACATGAAGATGCGCATCTCGCGCGCCGGCGCCGCAGTCAGTGCGGTCTTCGTCGGCATGATGCTGTGCGTCGCCGCCGCGTCGGCAACGACCGATCGCGCGGCCGCGACGACGGTCCGCATCTGGACCGACAAGGACCGGCACGCAGCGGTCGACAAGGTCGCGAGCGCATGGGCCCGCGCCCGCGGCGTCGACGTGCAGGTCGTCGAGAAGGGCTTCGGCGACATCCGCGACAAGCTCGGCACCGTCGCAGCCGATCAGGCGCCCGACGTGATCGTGGGCGCGCACGACTGGACCGGCGAGCTGGCGGCCAACGGCCTCGTCCAGACGCTGTTCCCGTCGAAGGCGATCAAGAAGCAGTTCCCGCAGTACTCGCTCGACGCGTTCTCCTACGGCGGACGCCTCTACGGCGCGCCCGTCGCGCTCGAGAACGTCGGGCTCGTCGTCAACACGCGGCTCGTGAAGGTCCCGAAGACGTTCGCGCAGCTCGAGAAGTCGGCGCTCGCGTTCAAGCGGAAGGGCTCCGACAACCTCGCGATCGCCGTCCCGCAGGGCTCCGGCGGGGACGCGTACCACATGTACCCGTTCTTCTCCGGCCTCTGTGGCTACGTCTTCGCGAAGACGAAGAGCGGCGCGCTGAACGCGCACAAGATCGGCGTCGCGAACGTGAGGTTCCTCAAGAACGCCACGCTGATCGACAAGTGGAACCGTGAGGGCCTGATCAACTCGAAGGTCGACTACAACACGGCGAAGGACGCGTTCCTGAAGCAGAAGGCGGCGTTCTGGGTCACCGGCCCGTGGGAGTCGGACACGCTGAAGGGCAGCGGGCTGAACTTCCGGATCGTGCAGGTCCCGAAGATCAAGTGCGCATCCGTCCCGTTCCTCGGCGTCCAGGGCTTCATGGTCACGAAGTACGCGACCGGCCACGGCGTCACCAGCCTCGCGAAGGACCTCGTCTCCCGCTTCATGATGAGCGCGGCGTCCCAGCGTGAGCTGGCCGCGGCCAACAGCCGCTATCCGGCGAACCGGAACGCAGGGAAGACCGTCACCGACCCGGTGCTCGCGCAGTTTGGCCGCGCCGGCAAGGGTGGCGTGCCGATGCCGAACATCCCGCAGATGGCAAGCGTCTGGGGCGAGCTCGGCGGCGCGTGGGTCAAGTCGACGAAGGGTGCCGGCGCGACGCCTGCACGCTCGGCGTTCGCGACCGCAGCGCGCAACATCTCCGCGCAAGATCGGCTAACCCGCTGATCCGACTCGGGCGCCCGGTCCGCCGGGCGCCCGAGCCCTTCCGTTCCCCGTCGTCCGGACAAGGAGCGTCGTGAGCTCGACCGCTGTCCCGTCACAGGCGCCCGCGCGCGTCGACGCACGCACCGCCGCGTGGTCGTGGCCGTCACGGCTCGTCGCGACGTTCTCCGGGACGCCGGGCCTCGTCCTGAAGCTCGTCCTCCTCGCGCTCGTCAACGCGATGGCGGTCTGGGCAGGCGTGATCCTGGCGGACCGCGCCAAGTGGCCCGCGTTCGCCGTCCTCGCCGCGACGACGGTCGCGATCGACGCCGTCTACCTCTCGAAGCGCGCGTATCCGGCGAAGTTCCTGATCCCCGGGACGATCTTCCTGATCGCGTTCCAGGTGATCCCGATCGCGTACACGATCAACGTCGCCTTCACGAACTACTCGACCGGGCACATCCTGACCAAGAGCCAGGCGATCGAGGGGATCAAGCAGGTCTCGCTGGCGCCGCCGGACAACGGCCAGAGCTTCACGATGGCGCCGGCGCGGAGCTCGGACGGCGACCTCGTGCTCGTGCTCGTCAACGCGGACACCGGCGCCCGCTACGTCGGGTCGCCGGACGGACTGAAGCAGCTCCCGCGCGACTCCGTCAAGGTCAGCGCGGACGGGCTGATCGTCGCCGCCCCCGCCGGCTACAAGCTGGTCAAGGGCAACGAGCTCTTCACGCTGGACAAGCAGCTCAGCACCTACACGGTGCCGACGCAGGGCGACAGCGCGATCCGGCCGGAAGGCCTCGACACCGCGCTCGAGCTCCAGCCGACGCTCCGCTACGACGCGGCGAAGGACCAGTTCGTCCGGATCAAGGACGGCGTCGTGTTCAGGGACAACGGACGCGGCTCGTTCGTCGCCGCCGGCGGCGAGGAGATCGAGCCGGGCTGGAAGACGCACGTGGGCTTCCGGAACTTCGACCGGATCATCCACGACAAGCTCGTGCGCCACCCGTTCCTGCGCGTGTTCGCCTGGACGTTCGTCTTCGCGACCCTCACGGTCCTGATCTCGTTCGCGTTCGGGCTCTTCCTCGCGATCACGCTCGACAAGTCCGACATGGGCCTGCAGCGCTGGTACCGCTCGCTCCTGATCATCCCGTACGCGATCCCGGGCTTCCTGTCGCTGCTCGTGTGGCGCGGCCTGCTCAACGACGACTTCGGCGTCGTCAACAAGCTCTTACACCTCCACGTCCCCTGGCTGTTCGGCTCGAACTGGGCGAAGGTCGCGGTGCTGCTCGTCAGCGTCTGGCTGACGTTCCCCTACTTCTTCCTCGTCTCGATGGGAGCGCTGCAGTCGATCCCGCAGGAGCTGACGGAAGCTGCGCGTGTCGACGGCGCGAGCGTGTGGCAGGTCTTCCGGAAGGTGACGCTGCCGCTCCTGCTCGTCGTCGTCGCGCCGCTGATGATCGCGTCGTTCGCGTTCAACTTCAACAACTTCGGCAACATCTACTTCCTGACCGGGGGCGGGCCGGCGTCGAACGACAACTCGGTGGCCGGCTCGACGGACATCCTCATCAGCTACACCTACAAGCTCGCCTTCGCGGCCGGCAAGGGGAACGACTACGGCCTCGCGAGCGCGGTCGCGATCATCATCTTCTTCATCGTCGGGACGATCTCGACGATCACGTTCTGGAAGACGAAGGCCCTGGAGAACGTGCGATGAGCGTCGTCGAGGAAGCCCAGCCGGTCGCGACGCCCGCAGCGCAGGCGAAGCGGCGCCGCAAGCAGCGCCCGAAGTGGCGCGACACGTGGTGGCGCCATCTCGTCGCGCTGATCGCGATCGGGTTCGCGCTGTTCCCCGTCGCGTACATCGTCTCCGGCGCGTTCAACGCCGACGACACGCTCGGGGCGGCCAGGCTGATCCCGCGCGAGGTCACGCTCTCGAACTTCACGGAGCTGTTCACGAACACGAAGGAGAACGCCCGCGCGACCCCGACGACCGCGTCGAACTACGGGCGCTGGTACCTCAACTCGCTGATCGTCGCGACGCTGACGTCGATCCTCACCGTGATGCTCGGCGCGATCGCCGCGTACGCCTTCAGCCGCTTCCGTTTCAAAGGCAGGCGGATGGGGCTGGTGTCCCTGCTGTTAATCCAGATGTTCCCGGCGCTGCTCGCCGTGGTCGCGATCTACCTGATCGTCCTCCACGTCGGCGACGTCTTCCCGCGGCATCGGGCTGAACACGCTCGCCGGGCTGATCCTCGTCTACCTGGGCGGCGTGATGGGGATCAACACCTGGCTGATGAAGGGGTTCCTGGACTCGATCCCCAACGAGCTGGACGAGTCCGCCCGCGTCGACGGCGCCACGCCCGCGCAGACCTTCTGGGGAGTGATCCTCCCCCTCGCCGCGCCGGTGCTCGCGGTGATCGCCCTGCTCTCGTTCATCGGGACGATCAACGAGTTCATCATCGCCAGCGTCCTCCTGCAGACGTCGGACAAGTGGACGCTGCCGGTCGGGATGTACGGCTACGTCAACGACCAGTACGCGCAGCACTGGGGGCCGTTCGCGGCCGGCGTGATCCTCTCCGCGATCCCGGTCGTCGTCGTGTTCATGTCGCTGCAGCGCTTCATCGTCCACGGCCTGACCCAGGGCTCGGTGAAGGGATGAGCGTGGCGCTCGACCCGAGGTCGACCTTGCTTGGGCAGCCGCACCACGACGGGTCGGACGTCTACGTGCTCGAGCGGCCGGACGACCTCGGCGGCGAGGCGACCGTCCGCGTGCACGCGCCGATGCACGCCGACGCGGTCGTGCTCCGCTACACGGAGGACGGCGAAGCTCGTGCGGCGGAGGCTGCGCCCGACGGCGACGGCTGGTGGGTCGCCCGCTTCCCCGTCCGCAACCCCACCGTCCGCTACCGCTGGCTCTTCTCCGGCGGAGACGCCGGCTGGGCGTGGCTGAACGGCCTCGGCGTCGTCGACCACGACGTTCCCGACTCGGACGACTTCGTCCTCTCGCTCGACCCGGGCGGCCCCGACTGGCACCTGGGCTCGGTCGTGTACGAGATCTTCCCCGACCGGTTCGCGTCCAGCGGGCTCGACGTCGAGCCGCCGGCGTGGGCGGTCCGGCGCGACTGGGACGACCTGCCGACCGGCCGCGGGCCCGAGACGCCGTACGAGTGGTTCGGCGGCGACCTCCGCGGCGTCGAGCAGCGCCTCGACCACGTCGAGGGCCTCGGCGCGAACGTGATCTACCTGACGCCGATCTTCCCCGCGGGGAGCACGCATCGCTACGACTCGACGACGTTCGACCGGATCGACCCGCTGCTCGGCGGGGACGAGGCGCTCGAGTCGCTGGCGCGCGCCGCGCACGCGCGCGGGATGCGGGTCGTGTCCGACCTGACGACGAACCACACCGGCGACCAGCACGAGTGGTTCACGGGCGGCGAACGCGAGCTCTACCTGTTCGACGAGGACGGCGACTACGAGTCGTGGTGGGGTGTCAAGTCGCTGCCGAAGCTGAACTGGCGCTCGGAGGAGCTGCGCCGCCGGCTGCAGGCGGTCGCGCGGAAGTGGCTGCAGGCGCCGTACTCGCTCGACGGCTGGCGTGTCGACGTCGCCAACATGAGCGGCCGCACCGGCGCCACCGACGTGAATGCCGACGTCGCGCCGACGCTCCGCGAGGTCCTGGACGAGGACTCGCTGCTCGTCGTCGGAGCACTTCCACGACTACCGGCCGGATGCCGCCGGCTGGCACGGCGCCATGAACTACTCCGGCTTCTCGAAGCCGGTCTGGGCGTGGCTCCGGCGCGACGAGGGCTTCCCGTACCTCGGCCTACCCGTTCCGATGCCGCGCCTGGGTGGGGAGCCGACGGTCGCCACGATGCGGGCGTTCCGCGCCGGCGTCCCGTGGCGGTTCTCGCTGCACTCGTGGGCGATCCTCGACAGCCACGACTCGCCGCGCTTCCGCACGCTCAGCGGCTCGCGCGAGCGGCAGCTGGTCGGCGTCGGCCTGCAGATGACGACCCCCGGCGTCCCGATGCTCTTCGCCGGCGACGAGCTCGGTCTCGAGGGCGAGTGGGGCGAGGACGCGCGCCGGACGATGCCGTGGGACCGGCGCGAGGCGTGGGACGGGGCATTGCTGGAGGAGTACCGGCGGCTGATCTCGCTCCGCCGCTCGCACGGCGCGCTCGCGCGCGGCGGCCTGCGTTACGCCCACGTCGACGAGGACGTGATCGCCTACGTGCGCGAGACGCCGGACGAGCGGCTGCTGTGCCTCGCGAGCCGCGCGCCGCACGAGCCGGTCCGTCTGCCGATCACCGTGCTCGAGACGCTGTACGGGGACGACGCGGAGACCGAGGGTGGCACGGCCGTCCTCCCCGCGGATGGTCCCGCATTCCACATCTGGAGGATCGATGGCTGAGGTCGTGTTCGACCACGTCGAGAAGGTGTACGACAACGGAGTCCGGGCCGTGCACGAGCTCTCGCTCGAGATCCACGACGGCGAGTTCCTCGTCCTCGTCGGCCCGTCCGGGTGCGGCAAGACGACGGCGCTGCGGATGGTCGCCGGCCTCGAGGAGATCTCGGACGGCACGATCAAGATCGGCGACCGCGTCGTGAACGACCTGTCGCCGAAGGAGCGGGACATCGCGATGGTGTTCCAGAACTACGCGCTCTACCCGCACCTGACCGTGGCCGAGAACATCGCCTTCGGCCTCCGCCTGCGCAAGGAGCCGAAGGCGCAGATCAACGAGAAGGTCGAGTGGGCCGGGAAGCTGCTCGGGCTCACGCCATATCTGAACCGCCGTCCCAAGGAGCTCTCGGGCGGTCAGCGGCAGCGCGTCGCAATGGGTCGCGCGATCGTGCGCGAGCCGCAGGTCTTCCTCATGGACGAGCCGCTCTCGAACCTCGACGCGAAGCTGCGCGTCCAGATGCGCGCGGAGATCGCGAAGATCCAGCGCGGGGTCGGCGTCACGACCGTGTACGTCACCCACGACCAGATCGAGGCGATGACGATGGGCGATCGGGTCGCGGTCATGCGCAAGGGCGAGCTCCAGCAGCTGGGCGCGCCGCAGACGCTTTACGACAACCCGGAGAACCTGTTCGTGGCGAGCTTCATCGGCTCGCCGGCGATGAACCTGCTGGAGGGCGAGATCACGCGCGCCAACGGCGGCCTCGGCGTCCGTGTGGGCGACCAGGAGCTCCCGATCCCGGACGAGGTCACGGCGAAGCGGCCGGGCCTGGCGGACTATGCGGACCGCACCGTGGCCGTGGGGATCCGGCCGGAGCACATGGACGACGCGGCGCTGGAGACGGACGGCAAGCCCAGGCTGCGCGGCCACGTCGTCGTGACCGAGGCGCTCGGCTCGGAGGTGCTCGCGCACGTGGAGGTACGCGCGAAGCCGCTCGTCTCGGACGAGGTGATCGAGGTGGTCGAGGGCGACGAGGCGGTTGTCCAGGACCTGCACGCCGACGCCGCCAAGCTCCGGACGACGATCGTCGCCCGCTTCGACGCGGCGACGCGCGCGCGGCCGGACACCGACGTCGAGGTCACGGTCGACACGCGCAAGCTCCAGTTCTTCGACCCGGAGACGGGGTCGAACATCCGCGAGAAGACAGGCCGCGCCTAGCCGCACGGCCGGGGCAGGAGATGGAAGGCATCAAGGACCCAGCGGCGGCCGTGATCGGCAACGGCTCGCTCCTCGCCACGATCTCGGCGAGGGGTGAGCTGCTGCACCTGTGGTGGCCGCACCCGGACCGCGGCGAGCACCTCGGTGAGCTCCGGTTCGCGCTCGAGCTCGAGGACGAGCTCCACTGGCTCGACCAGGAGCCGTTCGAGTGGACGCAGGAGTACGTCGAGGGGTCGACGATCGTCCGGACGACGGCGCGCTCGCCCGTCGCGACCGTCGAGATCGACGACCTCGTGCTGCCCGACGAGCCCGTGCTCGTGCGGCGCGTCACGGCCGATGTCCCCGGCGCCCGGGTCCTCGTCAAATGCGGTCCCGAGCTCGGCGGGCTGGCCGGGTCGATGGGCGCCTACGTCGACGCGGACACCGACGCGCTCGTCTTCCACCGGACGCCGTACGCGCTCGCGGTCTCGTCCGCTCGCCCGGTCGAGGCCTCCTCCGACGGTTTCGGCCGAGTCGAGGGCACCCATCGCTCCGAGCTCGACGGGCGCGTGGAGATCGTCTGCGCCTTCGGGGAGACACCCGCCGGCGCGGTCTCGCGCGCGGCGGCTGCGCAGGGGACGAGCTTCGACGAGCACGCCGAGGCGCGCCGTCGCTCGGACGCGGCGCGGCTGGCGTCCGCGCGCCCGCCCGAGGCAGAAGAGCTGGAGCCGCTCTACCGGCGCTCCCTGCTCGTGTTCGACACGCTCGCCGACGCGGAGACCGGCGCCGTGATCGCGGCACCGGAGCTCGATCCCGACTTCGTCCACTCGGGCGGCTACGGCTTCGTCTGGCCGCGCGACCTCGGGTTCCTCGTGCTCGCGTTCCTCTCCTCGGGCCGCGCCGACCTCGCCGAGGGCGCGCTGCGATGGCTGATGACGGCCCAGGAGGACACCGGCGTCTGGCTCCAGCGCCACTGGACGGACGGGACACTCGCGCCCGCGTGGTGCGAGCACCAGCTGGACGAGACCGGCACCGTGCTGTTCGCCTACGAGGCGGCCTGGCGTGACCTGAGGGACGAGGCGCTCGACAGCACGCTGTGGCCGTCGGCACGGCGTGCGGCCGACTTCCTCCTGACCACTCTCGACCCCGACGGGGTCCCCAGCGTGACGGCGGACCTCTGGGAGGAGCGGGAGGGCCGCCACGCCTATACGGCGGCCGCGACCGCGGCGGGGCTCGACGCTGCGGCGTCGTTCGCGCGACGCCACCGGCCGGACCTGGAAGAGCGGTATGCGGAGGCGGCCACGCGGGCGCGCGCGTCGCTCGACCGCAGCTTCTGGAGCGAGGAGCACGGCCGCTACCTGCGCAGCCTCGGTGATCCGACCGTCGACGTGTCCCTCCTCGGGCTCGCATGGCCTTTCCAGGCCGTCGATCCGCAGGGCGAGCGCATGCGCGCAACAGCCGATGCGGTCGAGCGGGCGCTCGGCCGCCCCGGCGGGGGGCTCCTCCGGTACGAGAGCGACACGTACGCGGGCGGGAACCCGTGGGTGCTCGGCGCCCTTTGGCTCGGGCTCTACCGGCGGCAGATCGGGGACGCCGACGGCCACCGCCGTGCACTCGCGTACGCACAACGGGTCGCGACGCCGCTCGGCCTCCTACCGGAGCAGGTGACGGACGACGGCGCCCCCGCCTGGGTCGTCCCGCTCGCGTGGAGCCACGCCATGCTCGTGCTGGCGGCTCGCCCGGAGTCCACCGCCGTCTAGCCTCCTACGGGTGCCGCTGCTGCGGATCCCGGCTCCGTACGACTTCGAGCTCTCGCTGGAGCGGTTCTTCACCTGGGGCCTCGACCGCGCCAACGTCTGGCACGCCGGCGGCCTCCACCGCGTCGTCCACGGCCGCGAGGTCCGCATCGAGGGCGCCCGCGGGGGCGTCCGCGTCGAGCCGCTCGACGATGCGATCGAGCCGGTCGTCCGCAAGCTGCTCGGCCTGGAGTTCTTGCTGGAGCCCTTCTACACGTTCGCGGCGGGCGAGCCGGTGCTCGCGGGGCTCGTGCCGAAGCTGGCAGGGTTTCGCCCGCCGCTCGCCCCGGATCCCTTCGAGTCGCTGGTGACGTCGATCACGGCCCAGCAGGTCTCCCTCCACGCCGCCTTCGCGATCCGGAGCCGGCTGATCGAGCGCTTCGGCGAGCGGGGCGACGTCGCATGTGCCTTCCCGACCGCGGAGCGCCTCGCCGCGGCGGGCGAGCAAGAGCTCGTCGAGGTCGGCTTCTCCAGGCGCAAGGCGGAGTACGTGGTCGGCCTTGCGCGCGAGGATCTCGACTACGAGGCGCTCGCCCTGCTGCCGGACGCGGAGGTGAAGGCGGCTCTGTCGTCGGTGCGCGGGCTCGGTGAATGGACCGCCGACTGGTTTCTCGCCCGCCACCTCGCGAGGCCCGAAGCCTGGCCGGCGGGCGACCTCGCCCTGCGGAAGGCGGTGCTGGCGTTCTACCCTGACGTCGATGACATGCGCTCGGCCGGCGACCGCTTCCGGCCCTTCCAGAACCTGACCGCCCACTACCTCCTGCTCGCCCTCCGACACCCATGACGATCCGACCAGCGACCGAGGCCGACCACGACCAGGTGCGCGAGCTCTGGACGGCCTTCCAGGACGAGGCCGGCGGCCCGGCATTTCTGCAGGAGACGTGGGAGGACGCATGGAGCGACCTGTGCAAGCACCTCGTCGGCGGCCTTGGATTCGTGGCGGTCGACGGGGACACCGTCGTGGGCTTCGCGTTCGCGACCGTTCCGCGTGAGACTCCCGACCTCGGCCACGTGACCGACCTCTACGTCGAGCCGACTGCGCGCCGCCGCGGGCTCGCACGCGACCTCGTGGGAAAGGTCGTCGAGGAGCTGCAGGCGCGCGGCGTCGGCCACGTCGGGCTCGACGTGCGCGTCGACAACACCGGCGCGCGATCGTTGTACGACGGGCTCGGCTTCGTCGAGGAGGAGCGCTTCCTCGCGACGTCGACGGCGACCGTGCAGGAGCGGCTCGTCGGCGGCGAGCAAGAAAGGCCATCCTTCGGCTCGACACACGTCCAGTCCGACGACGAGACCTCCGTGGCGCGGGCGATCGAGCGCTTCCTCCCGCGACTCGGCCGGTCGGGCCGCACCGAGGTGACGGGGGTGCGACAGGGCTGGATCACGGTCTACGACGAGCTCTGCGACCGCGACCGGGAGGCCCATCGGCGCTTCGGCGCCGAGCTCTCTGAGCGGCTCGGGGTTCCGGCCGTAGCGCTGAGGCTCGAGGAGGAGGCGGTCGTCCGCTACTACCTCTTCGAGCGAGGCCGCATGGTCGACGAGTACCTGTCCGTGCCGACGTACTTCGGCGAGGTCGCCAAGGTGGACGAGCTCTCCCTCGCAGCCAATGCCGACTCTCGCCGCGCGGCTGACCGGGGCTGACCCGGCCCGGGTGCGGACGACCGTCCGTACCGCATCGTCCGTGGTCGACCTGCCGGCCGGGGCCGATCTGCTCGCCGAGGTCGCCGCAGTGCTGGGGCTCGAGACTACGATCGAACGGTGATCACGCTCTACGACGCCGACCGTTGTCCGTACTGCGCGCGCGTGCGGATCGTTCTCGCCGAGAAGGGCCTCGAGCACGAGGTCGTGGAGGTCGACCTCGACGACCGCCCGGCGTGGATCTACGAGAAGAACCCGCTCGGGCGGGTGCCGGTGCTGGAGGAGGGTGAGTTCGTTCTCCCGGAGTCGGTCGTGATCAACGAGTACCTGGAGGAGCGGTGGCCCGAGCCGGCCTTGTGGCCGGCCGACCCCGGTGAGCGCTCGCTCGGCCGCCTGCTCGTCCATCGGTTCGACGAGCTCAGCCGCCCGTACTACGCGCTGCGGCGTGGGGAGGACGGCGCGCGCGAGCGGCTCGACGCGCAGCTCGAGGCCCTCGCCGCGCGACTGGAGGACCAGCCGTTCCTGACGGGCCGTGCGTTCGGTCTCGCCGACGTGGCCTACATCCCGTGGATCCTGCGGGCGCGCGAGCGCATGGACGTCGCGCTGGAGCCGTTCCCGGCGGTCGTGGACTGGGTCGCAGCGCCTGTGCGAGCGGCCGTCGGTTGCTGCCGAGAGCGAGCTCGTCGCCGCGCTGTGATCGCGGCGCTGCCCCCCGTCGTCGACGTCGCGTGGCTGGAGGTGCACGCGGACGAGCCGGACCTGTTCCTGGGTGACGTCCGCGGCCCGAACGCGCACGCCCGGGGGCACATCCCAGGCTCACGCCCGCTGGTGCTCGGCTCGCCGCCGCCGATGAGCGACCGCGGGCCGCTCGAGGCGCTCGCCTCCGAGGTCGGGCTGCGGCTGCGGCGCCACGGCGTCACGCCGGAGCAGCGGCTCGTGCTCTACGACCGGGGCGACGGCGTCGGTGCGATGCCCTCGGCGCAGATGGCCGAGCTCGCCGGGCATCCGGCCGTGGCGGTGCTGCTGGGCGGCATCGCGGCGTGGCGTGGCGAGCTGGAGGAGGGGGCCGTGGAGCTGACGCCGGTGAAGACGGCATGGGAGCCGCGGCTCGAGGCGGTACCGTCGCGCGAGGAGCTGGCCGGCCGTCTCGAAGACGCCTCGCTGACGATCCTCGACGTGCGGACGGACGAGGAGTTCGCCGGCAAGGGCGGCTATCCGTGCGACCCGCGGCAGGGCCACATCCCCGGCGCGCGCCACGTCCACGTCCAGGATCTCTTCGCCGGCTCCGGACAGCCGGTGTCTCCCGAAGAGGTGCAGGCCCTGATCGGCGAGGCGGACGAGGTGGTCGCCTACTGCCACTCGGGGTCGCGCTCGGCGCTGGCGACCCTGGCGCTCCGGAACGCCGGCTACCGCACACGCAACTACGCCGGCTCGTGGCACGAGTGGTCCCGCCATCCCGAGTTGCCGCTCGAGCGCTGAGCTCGTTGACACGATCTTGTTGCCATTGTGCGCAACATTCGTGCGATTCTCGCGGATAGAATCGCCGGTGGGTGGTGGGTTAGGGGTGCCCCGACGACGTGTCCGAATCAGCCCTGGCTAGCTCTACTCCCCGGCGAGGAGCTTGGAGTGGAGCTCCCCGCCGGTCATCGCCCGCGTGACCTGGATCCGGCCGAGCGGCTGCTTGGCGCCCGCTTGGGCGAGGGCATTCCGGTCCTGCGTGAAGATCGCCCCGAACCGCTCGTTCAGCCAGCCGAGCAGGTCGTCGGGGATGCGTTCATCGTTGGTGCCGTCCTGGCCGTAGGTTCCGTACGGGGGAGCGAACGCGAGCGGCTTGTACTGCGGGATGTGGTCGGCGAGCATCTGCCGACCGCCGTCGATGTCCGACCGCACCCGCTGCTGCCACTTCGCAAACTTCTCGTTCGGCTCCTTGTAGGCGTAGAAGGCGCCGGTCTCGTCCGTGTCGCTCCCGTACTGGATGTACTGGTGGCCGTGAGCACCCGCATGGAGCTGAAGCTGCCAGCGGCCGCTGTCCTGGACCGTCTCCAGCTGCTGCCAGGTCAGGTACTCCGGATCGCACCGATCGACCGGGCCCGTGTCGACGAACATGACCGCGCTGAAGTGCAGCTTGTCCAGGATTCCGTCGGCGCCGGTCCACGAGTCCGCCCGGCCGTCGTCGAACGTCAGCAGCAGCGGCCTCGGCGGGAGGTCGACCTGCTTCCCGTGCACGAAGTCGAGGAACTTCGAGAGGCTGATCGTCTGGTAGCCGGCGTGCTCGATCATCGTCATCTGCTTGGCGAAGTCGTCGAGGCCGACGCCGTAGTCCGCGTCCGACTTGTTCGAGAAGTCGCTCTCAGCGCCGATCCCGTGGTACAGGAGCACGGGCACCTCTGACCGGTCCGCGGGGAGCGGCGCCCAGACGCTCTTCTCCGCATCCGAGAGGACGACGCTCGGGGCAGGTTTAGGCGTTCGCCCCGCCTGCGACCCGCATGAGGCCGCTTTCGACCCACCGCAACCTGTAGCGCCGAGGCCCAAGCCGCAGGTAAGGGCAACGAGCACCGCTGCCGATACCTTCATGCGACTACTGTAGTCCCCGGGGTCCCCTTCCAACGTATGCGTCTTCTCACGCTCCTTCTCTCGTGCGCGCTCGTCGCCGGCGCGACGGGCGCATCCATCGGCGCGACCGAGAGAACCTTGCGCCCGCGTGACCCGACGGCCCTCGAGGTCGTGCGCCTGGCGGCGGGCTCGGTCGTCGTCCGGTCGCGGCCGATGCGTGTCGGCGGCCGTGCCTGGCGGTCGGTGATCCAGGCGCCGCATTACCAGACCGACCGGGACGTGGGCGCGGCATCGATCGGCGCCGGGCTGCTGGCCGCCTACGACGTGACTCGCAACGCCGCCTATCTCCACGCAGCCGAGGCTGCAGGCGACTTCCTGCTCGGCGTCGCCGAGCGAGACGCGGGCGGCCTGCGCTGGCCCGACTGGGCCGATCCCGACGGAGAGCGCTCGACGACCCACTTCACGAGCTTCGACGACGGCGCCGCCGGAATCAGCGACTTCCTCTGGACGCTGTTCGAGGCGACCCGGAAAGCCCCGTTTCCGCACCGCTGCGCTCGCCGGCATGCGCTGGGTGGTCGCACAGGCCGAAGGCGCTTCCTGCCCGCAGACCGCCTGCTCGTGGCGATGGACGGACGATCCGTCCTGGCGCGTCGCGTACAACGGTGTCGGCATGGGCCAGGCGGGGATCGTCCTCGCCCTCGACGCGTTCGCGGACCGAACCGGCAATTCGACCTTCCGCGCCTACGCCCGGGCCGGCGCCGCGCGGCTGCGGCTCATCACCGAGGACGGCGCGCGCCCGCTGCCACGCGGGTCCGACGGCGCCGACGTCTTCGAGACCGGTTTCCTCTCCGGCTCGGCCGGAGCCGCGTTCATGTTCCTCGAGCGCTACGCGCACGATCGCGACCGCCGCGACCTGGCGGCCGCGAAGGGACTGTTGCGCTGGGTGAACGAGCAGGCCGTGCCCGACGCCCGGGGCGGGCTGAGCTGGCCGCTCGCCGGCGACGACGCGTCGGCGGCGTCCGGCTTTCAGCTGGGCGCTGCGGGAATCGCCTGGGTCTACCTGCAGGCAGCTCGAGTCACTGGAGACCCGGCGTACGGCGAGGTCGCGCGCCTGGCCGCCGTATGGCTCAGGCACGTCGCCCTGGAAGGCGGCGCCTGGAACGAGGTGCCGGAAGATGCCGCGACGCCCGTGCACGTCGGCCTCGACAGCGGCGCCGCCGGCATCGGCTGGGTCCTCGAGGACGTCGCGCGCGCGGGCCTCGACTCCGCGGCGAATCGCGCGGCCGCCCGCTCGGCGCTCGCGGGTCTGCGTGCCGGGGTCGCCCACGATCGACTCGGGCCGCTCTGGCACGAGAACCGCACCGGTACGACTGCCCTTCTGCCGGCCGAGCCGTCGTGGCACTGGGGCGCCGCCGGGATCGCGGCCTTCGCAGCACGGCTGGCCGGCTGGACAGGACAGACGCCTGACGGGCAGCCCAACCGCTGACGGCCCGCCCGTGCCCGGCGACACGGGCATCGTCACCGGTAGCTGACATGATCGCCGAGCGGTGAATGAGGACACACGCTCGCCCGTATTCGATCCGCTTCAGCCTGCCTCCCGCAAGCGCCTCGTCGTGGGGATCGTCGTCGGCCCGCTGTTTTGGCTCGTCGCGCTGATCGTCGCGACGATCGTCGTCCACTACACGTGGGCGATCGGGCTCGGCCTGCTGGTGACGTTGTCGTCCGTGCTCTTGTCGCTGGTGGTGTTGGCGCTCCTGCGCCGCGGCCGCGATCGCGAGGAGGAGCGGTATGTGGTGGGTGACTGAAGTCCTCCTGCTGTTCGTCGCCCTGTATCCGGTGTGCACCGCCGCGCTCTGGATCGCCGGAGGCGTGCTCTTCCGCCTGCTCGACGAGGAGGACGCCGTCACCGTGCCCGAGGGCGGCTGGCCGGGCGTGACGATCCTCATTCCCGCGTACAACGAGGCATCGGTGATCGCGACGTGCGTGACGGCCGCCCTGGCCGTGGACTACCCGCATGCTGGAGGTGCTCGTCCTCGACGACGGCTCCACCGACGACACCGAAGCGGTTGCATCGGCGGCCGCCGGCGGCGACCCGCGCTGTCAGGTCGTCCGCGACCCGGTCAACAGGGGCAAGGCGGACAGGCTGAACATGGGCTTCCGGGCGGCGCGGCACGAGCTCGTGGTGGTCACGGATGCCGATACGCACGTGCACCCCGAGGCGATCAAGCTCCTCGTCGCCAGGATCGTCCGCACGCCCCTCGTCGCCGCGGTCGCCGGCGCGCCTCACGTCACCAACCGCGGCCGTCTGCTTGTCTCGATGCAGGTGCTGGAGGCGGCCGCGATCATCGGCCTGATCCGACGCACCCAGTCACTGACGGGCCGCGTCGGAGTCGTCGCCGGCGTCCTCGCGCTGTTTCGCCGCGACCGTGTCCTCGCCGTGGGCGGCTACGAGCCGCGCATGGCTACCGAGGACATCGAGCTGACCTGGCGGCTGCTGCTCGCGGGCTGGCACACGGCGTACGAGCCGCGTGCGCTCGTCGGCATGCAGGTCCCGACGACGGTTCGGGCCCTCTGGGCGCAACGCAAGCGCTGGGCTCGAGGTCAGGGCGAAGTCCTCCATGTCCACCTCGGGCACGTGAGCCACTGGCGCAACCACCGGATGTGGTTGCTGAGCTTCGAAGCGCTCATCTCCATGCTCTGGGCCGTCGCGATCGGCGCATCCTTCGTTCTCGCGGTGCTCAGCGTCGTGTTCGGCGTCGCCGGAGATGTGTTCGGATTCGGGCTCGCGTGGGGAGTTGCCATTGCGGTCGTCGCCACGATCCAGCTGACCGTCGCGCTCGCGCTCGAGCACACCTACGACCCGACCTCTTTGCGAGCCTTGCTCCTCGGGCCCGTGTATCCGCTCTGCTACTGGGTGATCGGCGCCTGCGCGGCGCTGCGCTCCCAGACCGTCGCGCTGGTGAAGGGCCCCCGTGAGCAGCGCGTGGTCTGGGACATCCCCCGCGAGCCGCTCGACGCCGCGGGCGGCAAGTCCTAGGCGGCGACGACCAGTTCGGCGGCCTCGACGAACGCGCCGCAGAGGCGCCGCCCGAGGTCGTTCCAGCTCTCGATCCGGTCCCGGGTCTCGTCGAGCCCGCGCGCGATCGGCGTCGCCTCGGGCTCCTCGTCGATCCACTGCTCCACCTGGGCGAGCGTGACCTCGGGATGGAACTGGACGCCCCAGACGCGCTCGCCGAGCCGGAACGCCTGGGTGCACACGTCGTTCCGGGCCAGCTCCTCCGCGCCGGCGGGGAGGCCGTGTCCGTAGTAGTGCCACTGGAAGGCCTCGAACCGCCGCGGGAGCAGGCCGAGCACGGGGTCGTCCTCGGCGGCGCCGGTGAGCTCCACCTCGTGCCAGCCGATCTCCGGCGTCGCCACCGGGAACACGGGCGCGTGCGCCGCCTTCGCGAGGAGCTGCGCGCCCAGGCAGACCCCCAGCATCGGCGTCCCGAGGTCGTAGAGCCGTTGGAGGAACAGGTCCTCCTCGCGTAGCCACGGATGGTGGTCGTCCTGGTCTGCGTGCATCGCGCCGCCGAAGATGATCACCGCGCCGTAGTCGTCGAGCGGGCGGGGCAGCGGCGTCCCCCAGGCCATGCTCCACTCCTCGATCGCGTGGCCGCGGTCGGCGACCGCGGCCGCGAAGACGCCGGCGCGCACCGCCTCGCCGTGGATGAGGCACAGGACCTCCATCAGCTCGCGGGCACCTTCTCGGCCTGGAGCAGCCGGCGCAGCTCGGCCGCGTTCGCCGCCGCCTGGGCCACCCGGCCGCCGCGGCCGTCGTCGCTCGTGGCGTTGTTGTTGAAGAACGCATACGCCTGCTCCGCCTTGCCGGCGAGCTCGCGCAGCGGCTCGACCCACTCCTCGAGCTCCGCGTCGGAGTAGAGGTAGTCGAACCGCTCCGAGGCGCTGCCGCCGCGCTTGTTCCACGTCTCGGCGTTCCGCCCATGGAAGCGGACGTACAGCGTCGGGCTCGTCAGCGCGTGCACGGTCGGCGAGAGGTTCTTGGCGCCCTCTATCCGGGGCGAGTCGACGACCACGAGCGTCGCGCCGATCTCCTCGAGGAATGCGAGCGTCTCCTCGCGCCCTTCCTCGTCGAGCCAGCTGACGTGCCGGAACTCCACCAGCATCTCGTCGTCTCCGAGTTGCTCGCGCGCCCAGCGGATGTAGTCGAGCGACGCCTCCTTGCGGACGACGTAGGACGGGAACTGGAAGAGGATGCCGCCGAGCTTGCCCTCGGCGCGGAGCGGCTCGAGCGCGTCGAGGAAGCGCTCGAACACCTTCGCCCGGAACTCGCGCGGCGGGCGGTCGACACGGCCGCGGTCGTCGAGCGGCGCCTCGTCGCGGAGGTCGGGCGGCAGCGCCTCCTTCTTCACGGGGTGGCGCGTCATCAGGCCGAACGCCTTCACGTGCATCGTGAAGCCCTCGGGGGTCCGTTGCGCCCAGCGCTCCACCATCTCCGGGACGGGAAGGCGGTAGTAGGTCGAGTCGACCTCGACCGTGTCGAAGTGGTCGGCGTACCACGCCAGGCGGTCGCCCGGAGCGACGCCCTTCGGATACCAGTGCTTCGAAAGCGCCTCGTCGGCCCAGGAGCAGGTGCCTACGCGGATCTCCGCCACAGCCCCAGGATAGTGAGGCGGGGCCGTGGCCGGCCCCGCCTCGGACTGCTCCGCTAGAAGCGGAGGGTGATCTTCTTGCTGGTGGCGGTGAAGCCCGACGCCGTCGCGCTCACGCACGGGTACGCGGGAATCGTCGGACTCGCGCAGCCGGTCGCGGTGATGTCGCGCGCGGGGACGGTCACCTTCGACTGGAACGTCGAGCGGCGTCCGGTCCCCTTCACCTTCTTCGCGTAGCGGCCGCTCGCATTGGCGGTCGCAGTCCCGCGCGCCTTGCCGTTGATCAGCAGGCTGACCCTGCCGGCGACGCCGAGGCCGGACTGCGTCACGCGGCCGGAGAGGCTG
Source organism: uncultured Actinomycetes bacterium (assembly GCA_963817105.1). GTDB lineage: Bacteria > Actinomycetota > Thermoleophilia > Gaiellales > Gaiellaceae > 3-1-20CM-4-69-9. The sequence continues at coordinate 306,530 of CAWFNA010000007.1, read as the reverse complement.
ACGTCCTTCTTCCGCTTGCTCGTCACCTTGCCGGCGAGCGTGATCGACCCGGGCCCGACGAGCGAGCGCGTCTCGACCGTACCGGCCGGGTTCGGCACGCCGGTGCCCGTCCCCCACGGGGTCAGGAAGGCGAGCCACTGCGCAGGCCCGGCCGGGGGCGTCAGGACGCCGCTGACCGTGAAGGTCGCGTTCAGTAGCTGCGCGCCCATCGCCGCGCGCCCGGGAGTTCCGACCGGCACGTCCGTTGGGCCGAGGCAGGTGATGAGCTGGACCGCCCCGACGGCCGTCTGGGTACCCGTGGTGGGATCCACGTAGACGGGCAGCGCGATCGTCTGGCCCGCAACCGCCAGGTTCAGGATCCAGACGCCGGCGTGCACGCCCGGCGCACACGCGTCCGTCAGGTGGTTCATCGGGTTGTCGACGATCACGTCGCCCTCGAGCGGCAGCGGGATGTTCAGGTCACGGGCGAACACCTGCCCTGTCGTCGTCCCGATCTTCGTCCCGGCGGCCTGGCTCGTGTTGAGCGTGTAGCCGGTCGGCGCGTAGATCGCGATCCGCGACGGCTGCTGATCCGTCTGGGCCTGCGACACCTTGATCGTGACGGAGGCCGGCGACGCTGCCTGCGTGACCTCCAGCTTCTGGGTCGCCAGCGCCTGGCCGGCGAATGCGAGCGCCGTGAGCGCGCCGGCCGCGAGCACGACGACCTTGTGGATGTACGTCATGAAACCCCCTCGTTCTTGTGGACTGACGGCGGTCATCCCTGCGCGTTCACGAGCTTGCCGAAGATCCAGTGCCCGTTGGCATACCGGATCATTCGGGCCTTGTCGAGCGGGTAGTAGTCGCTCGGCGACGTGCGCACGCGGACGCCCGCAAGCAGGAATGGGTTCGTCTCGTTCAGGTGCGTCGCGGCGCGGAGGACGCCTGCGCGGGTGAGGTTCTTGCCGGCGTGCCGTAGCGTGTCGACCATCGTGTACGCGACGGCCATGCCGTAGTAGTTGTAGACGTCGAGGAACTTCGCGCCCGGCATGAACCGGTCGAGGATCGAGTGGTAGAGCCGGACGGTCTTGTCCTTCGCGAACACCTTCTGGGTCGGGTCCTTGACGAAGGCGATCGAGATCGAGCCGTTCACCTGCTTCGGCGCGCTCAGCCGCGCGATCTTCATCACGTCCGGCGAGGGCGACACCGAGCTGACGTAGATCTGCGGGTCCCACCCGAGGCGTGCGGCGCCGACGTAGCCGAAGATCGCGAACTTCGGCGTGGCGAACAGCATCAGCGTGTCCGCCTTCGACGCGCGCAGACGGGCCATCTGGGAGTCGATCGACGTGTCCGTGATCTCGTACGACTGCGTCGCGACGATCTTCCCCTTCCCCGCCAGGCCGCGTTTGAGGCCGGTGACGAGGTCCTCGCCGAAGTCCGAGTTCTCGTAGAGGACGGCGATCTTCGCATTCGGCTTGGTGGCGGCGATCTGCCGTCCGTAGATCACGCCCTCGCCGAGGAAGCTGGGGAGGTAGCCGATCGTCCACGGGTACTTCCTCCGCTCGGTGGCGAAGCGGCTGGCGCCGCTGCCGACGAACAGCTCCGGGACCTTCTGCTCGTTGAGGTAGTCGCGGATCGCAAGCGCGTGCTCGGTGCCGACCGTGTTGAAGATCGCCAGCACCTTGTCCTGCTCGACGAGCTGGCGCGTGAGCAGGATCGTCTGCGGCACCTCGTACTGGTCGTCCAGGTACTTGTAGACGATCTTCCGCCCGTTGACGCCGCCCTTGGAGTTGACGTACTTGAAGTAGGCGTCAGCGCCGCGCCCGACCGATCCGAAGGCGGAGGCGGGGCCGTTGATCGGCACGGTTCCGCCGATCGTGATCGTCGAGGAGGTGACGCCGGGCGTCGCCGAGGGCGCGGCGGCGACCGCGACGGCCGCCGCGGCCGCGACGAGATGCGAGATCACCGCGAGATCGTCCTCGGCAGCAGCGGCAGCGTCAACCCGACCTTGCGGATCGTCAGCTGCGAGCCGTCCGGAACCGGCAGGAGGTAGAGCAGGTTGCCGAGGCTCTGGACGGTCGACGTGGCGCCGAGGTAGAGGCGCAGCTTTGCCCCGCGCGGGATCAGGTTCGCATCGGAGACGAGCTTGAAGCTGACCGTCCGCGGCTTCGCGCCGAAGGTCGTGGCGGCGCCGCCGTCGCTCAGCACCGTCTCGGTCTTGTCCGGGTTGACGCGCGTGAGCACGGCGACGAGGTGCGGCCACTGCGTCCGGCTCGATGCGATCACGTGGACGATCGGCGGGCCGAACTGCTCGCCTGCGTTCCGCACCGTCCACTGCCGCACGAGCTTGCCGCGTGGGCCGATCGACCCACCGCCGGTGCTCGCCAGCGCGAGCTGCTTCACCTTCGGGAGGGCCGGGTAGGCGACGGTCTTGGCGCGCCAGGGATCGGGCGCCACCTCGACCGGCTTCCCGGTGTCGATGCCGTTCGGCATCCCCTTCAGGAAGCGGTCGTACCAGCGGAGCCCCTGCCCGAGCAGGAAGCCGACGTCCGGGCCCGGGAATGTCGACGGGGCATGTCCGAAGTCGCCGACGTAGAGGTGCTTTGGCCCGGCTAGCGCGCGGTAGGCGGCCGTCGCCTGGTCGATGTCGAAGGCGAAGTCGCGGCGGCCCTGGAAGAGCATGCTCGGCGTCGTCACGGTCTTCATGAACCGGAGGCTCGAGCGGGCGGAGAACAGCGTCCGGACGGTGCCGAGGTTCTCGCCGGAGATCATCTGCGGCACGAGCGGGCGCAGCTCCGGCTGGATCCGGTCGGTCGGAACGCTCTGGGCGAACCCGAAGATCGCCCCGGACTTCGGCAGGTCGCGGGGGAACAGCGCCGTGTACAGGTCGCTCCACGTCTCCACCGTCTCCAGCGCCTTGAACGGCACGCCGGCGACGACCGAGTTCCACGCGGCGCCGCCGCCGAGCGAGATCCCCCAGACGCCGATCTGCGTGTCGCTGACCTCCGGGCGGGCGGCGAGCCAGTTGAACTCCGTCCGGACGTCGGCGACCTCGCGGGGGCCGTCGAGCGAGACGTAGCCCTCGGAGGTGCCGTGTCCGCGTGCATCGGGGACGAACACCGCGTAGCCCTGCTCGCGGAACGTCCCGGCGAGCGGGAGCAGCTGCGAGTGCGACCCGCCGAGCCCGTGGAACATCATCACGGCGGGCCAGCCACCGGCCGGCGGAGTGCCCGCCGGGAGCAGCAGCGAGGCGTCGATCCGGGCGCCGTCGTCCATCAGGAGGGAGACCTCGTCGGCGCGCGCGATCGACGGCAGCAGCCAGCGCGGCGGCGGCGAGGCATGCGATGACGATCATGCGGCGCACGAGGTCGACAGGCGTACGCCCGGCGATACGATCGGCCCGTGGACCCGCGCCCCGTCGGCGTGTTCGACTCCGGCGTGGGGGGCCTGACCGTCCTCCACGAGTGCCTCGTGACGATGCCGCACGAGGACTTTGTCTACCTCGGCGACCATGCCCGCCTGCCGTACGGCCCGCGACCCCTCGCTGAGATCCGCCGGTTCGCGCACGAGATCGGCGCCTACCTCGCCGCCCGGGACGTGAAGCTGATCGTCGTCGCCTGCAACGCGGCCACGTCGGCGGGGCTGCCCGAGCTGCAGGAGCAGCTCGAGGTGCCCGTGATCGGCGTGATCACCCCCGAGGCGCACGCGGCCGTCCAGGCGACGCGGAACCGCCGGATCGGCCTCCTCGCCACGCAGGCGACCGTCACGGCAGGGCGCTACGACGCGCTCGTCCGCACGCTGGACGCCGGCGCGCGGCTGACCGCCGTTGCCTGCCCGAAGCTCGTCCCGCTGATCGAGAGCGACGACCCCTTCGCGGAGGAGACGGTGGCGGCGGTCCGCGAGTACGCGGCGCCGCTCAAGGATGCGGGCGTGGACACGGTCATCCTCGGCTGCACGCACTATCCGTTGATCCGTCAGATCCTCCAGCGGGTGTTCGGCCGGGGCGTGACGCTCGTCTTCTCGGCCGAGGAGACCGCCCGCGAGGTCGGCGAGACGCTCGCGCGGAAGGGGATCGAGAACGACGAGCGCCGCGACGGGACGTACAGCTTCCTGACCACCGGCAACCCGGAGGCCTTCCGCACGATGGGCGGCCGCTTCCTCCAGCTGCCGATCGGCGCCGTCGACCACGTGGAGCTTGCGGAGCTGGAGGCGGCGGCGGCATGAGTCGCGAGGACGGACGGCGGAGTGACGATTTGCGGCCCCTGCAGTTGGAGGTCGATTACCTCGAGCAGCCGCACGGGTCCGTCCTCTACAGCCAGGGCCGCACGAAAGTCCTGTGCACGGCCTCGGTCCAGGAGAGCGTCCCGCGCTGGCTCTACGGCAAGGGCCGCGGCTGGCTCACGGCCGAGTACTCGCTCCTGCCGGCCTCGACCGGCGACCGCACCGACCGGGAGGCCTCGCGCGGCAGGCAGGGCGGGAGGACGGTCGAGATCCAGCGCCTGATCGGTCGGTCGGTGCGGGCCGTCACCGACTTCGAGGCGCTCGGCGAGCGCACGCTCTGGCTGGACTGCGACGTGCTCCAGGCCGACGGCGGCACGCGCTGCGCCGCGATCTGCGGCGCGTACGTGGCTGCGCGCCGCGCGCTCGACCGCTTCGGGCTGAGCCGCGCCCTGACCGGTTCGGTCGCAGCCGTCTCGGTCGGGATCGTCGACGGCGAGCCGCTGCTCGACCTCGACTATTCCGAGGACTCCCAGGCAGAGGTGGACATGAACGTCGTCATGACGGGCGACGGGCGGCTCGTGGAGGTGCAGGCCACGGCCGAGAAGGTCGCCTTCGACCGCGAAGGCCTCGACCTCCTGCTCGATCTCGCCGCCGCCGGCATCGACCGGATCACGCAAGCCCAGGAGGATGCGGTCGAGGTGCGGTGGAGCGATTAACAGCGGTACTCGCCTCGAGCAACTCAGGCAAGGCGCGCGAGCTCGAGCGGCTGCTCGGCGGCTGGACGATCGAGACCCTCGACGCGGACGACTACCCGCCCGAAGACGGCGAGACGTACTACGAGAACGCGCTCGCGAAGGCCCGGTTCGGCCGCGGGCGCGCGCCGGCCGACGTGTGGGTGCTCGGGGAGGACTCCGGCCTCGAGATCGCCGGCCTCGGCGGCCGACCGGGCGTCCACTCCTCGCGCAGTGCCGCCGGCGACGAGGTCGGCTGGGCGCTCCGCGAGCTCGGCGGGATCGAAGGCGATGGGCGGAGCGCCCGCTACGTGTGCGAGCTGGTGGCGCTGTCGCCGTTCGGGGAGCAGGTTCGAGGCACGGGCACGCTGACCGGCCGGATCGGCGAGTCGCCCGCGGGCAGCGGCGGCTTCGGCTTCGACCCGGTCTTCATCCCCGACGGCGAGCAGCGCACGGTCGCCGAGCTCGGCGACGAGTGGAAGGCCGGCCACTCCCACCGCGCGAGTGCCGCGCGCGCGCTCCTCGGCGCTTTAGGCGAGTCCGGGTAGCTCCTCCACCAGCCGCTTCTCCGTGCGGCGGACACGCCACCAGTTGAGCTCGCAGCAGAAGACGATCACGTTCGCCATCACGTAGAGCCACACGAGCAGGATGGCCGGCGCGCCGAACGCCCGCATGGTCGGGTTGAGATCCGCGTACCGCTGGTAGATCGGGAGCACCTGGAACGTCCCCTCCAGCAGGACCGCCGCGATGAGCGACCCGGGCAGCACGTCCCGTATGGACACGTCGGCGTTCGGAAGGAGGACGTAGACGCAGATCAGGAAGACGAGCACGCCGACGAAGGACACGGCGATCGAAAGCGAGTAGGCCACGGCGTTGTTCGCGATCACATCGGGCGCGTACTCCCGCAGGAGCGCGACGCCGAGCGACCCGATCAGGAGGGCCACGAACAACGTCACGAGCGAGCCGATCATGAGCATGCTCGCCAGCCCCTTGCCCTGGAGGAAGGCGCGGTTCGGCCGGCCGTAGACGATGTTGAAGGCCGACTCCAGGGCGCTGAAGAGGGACAGCGACGTCCAGAGCAGCGCCGCGCCGCCGACGATCCCCAGCGCCGCGGCGTTGTCCTGGACGCTGTGGACGAGCGGGATGATGCGGTCGATCGGAGTCCCCGGCAGCGCGTGCTCGATCTCCTTGACGAGGAAGCTGGACTCGTCCGCACGGCCGGTCAGGCCGAGCGCCGCGAGCGCGAGGAACGTCAGCGGCACGAACGCGAGCAGCGCGAAGTAGGCGATCATCGCTGCGAGGTGCGTACCCCGGTCGGCGAAGAACTTGTTCCACAGGTCGCGCTTGCGGACCCGCACGTCCGGAGTATCTAAGCTTGGGCGGCTGATGGACGCACAGCAGGCGCTGGCCGACCTCACCGAGATCTCGTCGCAGATCCAGACCGCCGTCGTGTTCGACGAGAACGGCGCCGTTGCCGGGTCGACCCTCGACGACTCCGCGCGGGCCGAGGAGCTGGCGCGCGCCGCCGCCGAGCTGCTCGCCGTCGCCGACGGGGTCAAGGCCGGCGAGGGGTCGGAGCTGACGCAGCTCGAGGCGGCGACCGAGGACGGCAGCGTCTTCGTCGTCCGGCAGGGCCCGACGCGGATCGCGGCGACCACCGCCGTCGACCCGACCGTCGGGCTCGTCTTCTACGACCTCAAGAGCGCGCTCCGGAACCTGGAGGCAGAGCCGCCGAAGCCGAAGGCGGCGCCGCACAGGCGAACGGCGAGCACGAAGGCGAAGACCGCGGCGGAGAAGAAGTCGGCTCCGGCGCGCAAGCCCGCGACGAGGAAGAAGAAGGATGCGCCGTAGCTCGGCCGCCATCCTCGGCATCGTCGGCGGCATGGTCGCCGGCGCTGCCTTCATCCGCCGCCAGGCGGCGCAGCGTGAGCGCGTCGACCTCTACTACGGCGACGGCTCGATGCTCTCGCTGACGAACGGCGCCGCGGGCGCGGACCGGCTCCTCCCGCTCGCGCGCGAGATCCTCCGCAGATCCCGTTGAACGACGCAGAGCTGCGCGCTGCGCTGCGTGAGCACGCGTACCTCGAGGGCGACTTCGTGCTGCGCTCGGGGAAGCGGTCGCGCTACTACCTCGACAAGTACCGCTTCGAGACGCGGCCGGAGATCCTGTCTGCCCTCGGCGACCGGATCGCCGCAGCCGCCCGCGAGCACGCGTCCGACGCCGCCCGGCTCGCCGGCCCCGAGCTCGGCGCGGTGGCACTTGCCGCTGCCGCGTCGCTCGCGTCGGGGCTGCCGTTCCTGATCGTCCGGAAGGCGGCGAAGGACTACGGGACGTCCAACCGGATCGAGGGCGTCTATGAGCCCGGCGAGCGCGTCTGCGTCGTGGAGGACGTCGTCACGTCGGGCGGCGCGCTGCTCGAGTCGGTGGACGCTCTGCGCGACGCGGGGCTCGTCGTCGACGCCGCTGTGTGCGTCGTCGACCGCGAGGAAGGAGGCGTCGAGGCGCTCGCTCGGCGCGATGTCGTGCTCCGACCCCTGTTCCGTGCCGGCGACATCCTCGGCAAAAGGCCCGCAAAACCGCATGGTTGAGCCAATCCGACCCGCCTGTTAGGGTTTTTGCCCGTGGTTCCATTCGCGGACTGGGAGGAGAGGACTTGACGAAACAGGAGTTCATCGGCGAGGTCGCTTCGAAAACGGGCCTCTCGAGCAGGGACGCCGCGAAGGCGGTGGACGCGTTCCTCGAGTCGATCACCGAGGCGCTGCGCGGCGGGCAGGAAGTCGCGTTCACCGGGTTCGGGAAGTTCTCGACGCAGCGGCGCGCCGAGCGTCAGGGAGTCAACCCGCGCAACCCGACCGAGAAGGTCACGATCCCGGCTGCGACCGTGCCGAAGTTCTCGGCAGGTAGCCAGCTGAAGCAGGCGGTCAAGAGCGGAGGCGCCGGGGCGTACTAGGGCACCGCGCTCCTCTTCTCCGAAACGTTCGAGGGCCGCCGCGTGCGGCCCTCGTCTCGTCTGCGCACGGCAGTACCCTTGGCGGCAGTGGCCACCGTCGCGACGACGCACTTCGCCGACCGGGTCGCGGACGCGGTCGAGCGCAAGCGGTCGCAGCTCGTCGTCGGGCTCGACCCGCGCCCCGACCTCCTGCCGGTCGAGCTGAAAGGCGAGGCGCACCGCAACCGCGCCGAGGCCGCCGACGCCTGCGCGCGCTTCTGCCGCGGGCTGATCGACGCCGTCGCTCCATACGTCGTCGCCGTGAAGGCGCAGTCGGCGTTCTTCGAGGCACTCGGGGCCGACGGCGTACGCGCCTTCGAGGATGTCTGCGCCTACTCCCGGGCCGCCGGGCTGCAGGTCGTCGCCGACGCCAAGCGCGGCGACATTGGCTCGACCGCCCGCGCCTACGCGGCCGCGTTCCTCGAGTCCGACAACGGCCACGACCCGCTCGCGGACGCGCTGACGGTGAACCCCTACCTCGGCCGCGACTCGGTCGACCCCTACCTCGGGGCCTGCCGCCGCCAGGGCGCGGGCGTCTTCTGCGTCGTCAAGACCTCGAACCAGGGCGGCGCCGAGGTGCAGGACCTCGTCCTCTCGGACGGCAGGCCTGTCTGGCAGCAGGTGGCGGAGCTCGTCCACGAGTGGGGCGAGGACCTCGTCGGCGAACGCGGGCTCTCGGCGGTCGGCGCCGTGATCGGCGCGACGCATCCACGGGCCGTCGGCGAGGCGCGCAGGCTCCTGCCGCGCTCGATCCTGCTCCTTCCCGGCGTCGGCGCCCAGGGCGCGACCCCCGCCGACGTCGCGCGCGCCTTCACGAGCGGCCCGGCGAGCGCGCTCGTCAACGTCGCCCGGGACGTGATCTACGCCTTCCGCGTCTCGGGGACGGACTGGCGCACCGCCGCCGCGGCCGAGGCTTCGCGCTATGCGCGGGAAGTCTGGGCCGTCTCCGGCTGGTAGTCGATGGAGGAACGACGGCGCCGCGAGCTCGCGCGCTACGGCGCACCTGCAGCCTTCCTCGCCGCCGCGACGATCGCCGTCCTCCTGATCAGGGCCGGGCTCGGCGGGTCGGACTCGACCGAGACGACGCCGACGGTCGGGGCCCTGCCCACGACGACCGCGGCGACGACGCCGAGGACGACGACGCACGTCACCGTGACGGCCTCGCCGCCGGCCTCGACCACCACGACGGCCGGCCAGTACTACACCGTCGCGACCGGCGACACGCTGGGCAGCATCGCCGCGAAGTACTCGACCACGGTGGAGGAGCTGATGCGTCTCAACCCCGGCGTGGATCCCACGGCGCTCCACGTCGGCCAGAAGATCCGCGTCAGCTAACCTCGCGCCCGATGTTGCTGCGCACGTGCGCCGCCGCGGCGGCCGCCGCCCTCGTCCTCGCCGGCTCGGCTCAGGCCGGGGCACCGCCCGTTTCGGCGCGTGCGTTCCTCGTCGAGAACCCCGCCACCGGCGAGATCCTCGTCCAGCACGGGAGCTGGGCTCGGATGCCGATCGCCAGCATCACGAAGCTGATGACGGTGCTCGTCGCGCTCGAGCACGCGAAGCTCGACGACGTCGTCAGTGTCCGCGCCGATGCCGCGGCGGTCGGGGAGTCGACGATCAACCTCCGCGCCGGCGAGCGGATCACCGTGCGCGACCTCGTCGAGGGCGCGCTGATCCAGAGCGCGAACGACGCCGCGGACGCGCTCGCCGACTACGTCGGGAAGGGCTCCACGGCCCGCTTCGTCGCGATGATGAACGCCAAGGCACGGGAACTGGGGCTGACGCGCACCCACTTCGCTCGGCCCGACGGCCTCGACGCGCCGGGACACGTCTCGACCGCGCAGGACGTGACCCGGCTGGCCGCCGCCGCGATGCGCCTGCGGGCGGTTCGCTCGATCGTCCGGAGACGGACCGCGGACATCTCCGGCGGCCGCGTCCTCCACACGTGGAACGACCTGCTCGGACTGTTCCCGGGGCTCGTGGGCGTGAAGACGGGCCACACGTCCGGTGCGGGCTGGTGCCAGGTCGCTCTGGCCCGTCGCTACGGGGTCTCGCTCTACGCGACCGTTCTCGGCAGCCCGACTCGGAGCCAGCGAAACGCCGACGTCGCCGCGCTGCTGCGCTGGGGCCTCACGCGCTACCGGCCCGTGTGGCTCGTCCAGCCAGGCCGCGTCTACGTGCGCGCGGCCGTCGGCTACGGCCGGAGCCCGGTGTCGATCGTGCCGCTGCACGGCGTCGTCCGGCCGGTCCGGGTCGACCGTCCGCTCGTCGAGCACGTCGTCGCGCCGGCCGCGCTCTCGCTGCCGGTCGCCCGCGGGGCCCGCGTCGGCGAGGTTCGCGTCCTCTCCGGCAAGCGGCTGCTCGCACGTGTGCCGCTCGTCGCCGGGCGCTCGGTCGATCGACCCGGGACAGCCGGCCGCGTCGGCTTCTACGTGAGGCGTACCTTTTCGCACATGGGGGGCTGGTTCACGTGATCGTCACGGTCACGCTCAACGCGGCACTCGACCGCACGCTGACCGTCCCGAACTTCCAGCGCGGCCAGCGGCACCGCGCGAGCCAGAGCCTCTCGCTCGCGGGCGGGAAGGGGATCAACGTCGCCCGCGCGCTCAAGCGGCTCGACCTTCCGGTCGTCGCGACCGGGCTGGCCGGCGGACGGACCGGCATGCGCATCGTCGAGGAGCTGACATCCGAGGCGATCCTCAACGACTTCGTCCGGATCGCCAACGAGTCGCGCACGTCGTCGGCAGTGGTCGACCCGACGGGCGGCTCCTACACGGAGATCAACGAATGGGGGCCCGAGGTCGAGCCGGAGGAGCTCGCAATGCTGCTCGACAAGGTGGAGTACCTCTCGCGCGGCGCCGACTTCGTCGTGTTCGCAGGAACGCTGCCGCGCGGCGTGTCGGACGACTTCTACGCCGAGACGATCCGCGACCTGAACCGGCGGCAGGTGCGCGCGGTGCTCGACACCGAGGGCCTGGCGCTCCGCCTCGGCGCGGAGGCTGAGCCGTACCTCGTCTCCCCGAACCAGCGCGAGGCGGAGGGACTGGTCGGGCAGGAGCTGAACGACCAGGAGGACTTCATGATGGCGCTCGACCGGATCGCCGACCTCGGCGCGCGCAACGTGCTCATCACCTGCGAGACCGGGTGCTTCGGCCTCTTCCGCGAGGAGCGCCGCCGCCTGATCTTCCACGCGGAGGCGCCGCACGTCGATCCGATCTCCGCGGTCGGGTCGGGTGACGTCCTGCTCGCCGGCTTCCTCGCCGCCCGCCTCGCCGACGAGCCGCTGCAGAGCGCGCTGACGCACGCCGTCGCGGCCGGCGCGGCCGCCACGCTCGAGCTCGGCGCCGGCCGCTTCGAGCCGCGCGAGGCGGGCCGGCTGCAGTCCGGCGTCCGCGTCGAAGAGCTCGAGCCGGTCCCCGGCTAGCGCCACGAGAAGCCGTCGGGGGACGTTGGTACCCTTGGCGGATGGAAGGGCTGCAACTCTCGCAACGCGACGTCGAGCGCCTTCTGGAGCTCGATCGGAAGTTCGCGAAGGAGGGGTTGACCTTCGACGACGTGCTGCTCGTCCCGGCGGAGTCGCGTGTCCTCCCGAACGACGTCTCGACCGCCACGCAGCTCACCGCGGCGATCCGGCTCGAGCTCCCGATCGTCTCCGCGGCGATGGACACGGTCACGGAGGCGCGGCTGGCGATCGCGCTCGCGCGGGAGGGCGGGATCGGGATCCTTCACCGCAACCTCGCGATCGACGAGCAGGTCGCGGAGGTCGACAAGGTCAAGCGCTCCGAGTCCGGGATGATCGTCGAGCCGGTGACGCTGCCGCGGGACGCGCTCGTCTCCGACGCGCTGGCGCTTGATGTCGCGATACCACATCTCCGGCGTCCCGGTCACGGACGAGAACGAGCGGCTGGTCGGGATCCTCACGAACCGCGACCTCCGCTTCGCGCCCGACGCCACGGCGGCGGTGTCGACGCTGATGACAGCGGAGGGCCTCGTCACGGCGCCCGTCGGCACCACGCTCGAGGAGGCGGAGGCGATCCTCCACCGGCACAAGATCGAGAAGCTCCCCGTCGTCGACGCCGAGGGGCGGCTCCGCGGACTGATCACGGTCAAGGACATCACGAAGCGGATCGCGTTCCCGGACGCAACGAAGGACGAGCGGGGCCGGCTGTGCGTGGGTGCCGCGGTCGGCGTCGGGCCCGACGCGCGCGAGCGTGCGCGGGCGCTCGTCGACGCGGGAGCCGACGTCCTCGTCGTCGACACGGCGCACGGGCACTCGGCCGCGGTTCCGGAGATGGTCGACTGGGTCAAGTCCGAGCTCGGCGTCGAGACCATGGCCGGCAACGTCGCGACGGCGGCCGCCGCGCAGGCGCTGATCGACGCCGGCGCCGATGCCGTCAAGGCGGGCGTCGGCCCGGGGAGCATCTGCACGACGCGCGTGGTCGCCGGCGTCGGAGTGCCGCAGATCACGGCGATCTACGACTGCGCGCGGGTGACATCCGAGCGCGGCGTCCCGCTGATCGCGGACGGTGGGATGACGTCGTCCGGCGACATCGCGAAGGCGATCGCGGCCGGCGCGGACGCGGTGATGGCGGGCTCCCTCCTGGCAGGCACCGACGAGAGCCCCGGCGAGGTCGTGCTCCACCAGGGAGAGCGGTTCAAGGAGTACCGCGGCATGGGCTCGCTCGGCGCGATGCGCGCGCGCGGGTTCGGCAAGGACAGGTACTTCCAGGGCGACGTCGAGGACGTCGACAAGCTCGTTCCGGAGGGGATCGAGGGGCGAGTCGCCTACAAGGGGCCGATCACGGCGATCCTCCACCAGCTCGTCGGCGGCCTGCGGCAGGCGATGGGCTACTGCGGCGCCGCGACGATCGAGGAGATGAAGCGCGCCCAGTTCGTCCGCATCACCGCGGCCGGGCTGCGCGAGTCACACCCGCACGACGTGACGATCGCGAAGGAGGCCCCCAACTATCGTCGGTAGGCGGCTGGATTAGCCTTGGCCTCGCATGTAACTCGGGCGCGTAGCGCTGAAGGAGCTGAGGTCCTGTCGTTCCCGGAGCGGGCGCCCGAGGAGCGTCCCGTCCTGGTGCTGGATCTCGGGGGCCAGTACGCCCAGCTGATCGCGCGCCGCGTGCGCGAGTGCCGGGTGTACTCCGAGCTCGTCGGGCACGGCGTCACGACCGACCAGATCCGGGCGCGAAATCCGCACGCGCTCGTGCTCTCGGGCGGCCCGTCGTCGGTGTACGCGGAGGATGCGCCGCGGATCGATCCGGCGATCTTCGATCTGGGCATCCCCACGCTCGGGATCTGCTACGGGATGCAGCTGATGGCGCTCGAGCTCGGCGGCACCGTCGAGCGCACGGGCGTCTCCGAGTTCGGAAAGACGCAGCTGCATGCGGAGGAGTCGCTGCTGCTCGCCGGCACGCCGCCGGATCAGACGGTCTGGATGTCGCACCGCGACTCGGTGACGGCTCCGCCGACGGGCGCGCAGGTCGTCGCCGGCTCGGCATCCACGCCGATCGCCGCGTTCGAGGAGCCCGGCCGCGGGCTCTACGGTGTCCAGTTCCATCCTGAGGTCGTCCATACGCCCCACGGCACGGAGGTCCTGAAGAACTTCCTCTACAACGTGGCGAACGCGCCCCCAGCGTGGACGCCTGCGGCGGTGATCGAGGAGCAGGTGGAGCGGATCCGCACGCAGGTTGGACGCGAGCGCGTCCTGTGCGCGCTCAGCGGCGGCGTCGACTCGGCCGTCGCGGCGCTGCTGGTGCACAAGGCGGTCGGCGAGCAGCTGACCTGCGTGTTCGTCGACCACGGGCTGCTGCGCGAGAACGAGGCCGAGCAGGTGGTCGAGACGTTTGATGGCCACTTCCACGTGCCGCTCGTCCACGTCCAGGCTCAGGACCGTTTCCTGACGCGCCTCGCCGGCGTCGAGGATCCCGAGCGGAAGCGGAAGATCGTCGGCGAGGAGTTCATCCGCGTGTTCGAGGAGGAGGCGCGGAAGCTCGGCGACGTGAGGTTCCTCGTACAGGGGACGCTGTACTCCGACGTGATCGAGAGCGGTGGCACCGACGACGGGGTGGCCGCAACGATCAAGTCGCACCACAACGTCGGCGGGCTGCCGGCGGACATGCGGATGCAGCTCGTCGAGCCGCTGCGCATGCTGTTCAAGGACGAGGTGCGCCGCGTCGGCGAAGAGCTCGGCATGCCGGAGCGGATGGTGTGGCGCCAGCCGTTCCCCGGCCCCGGCCTCGCGATCCGGATCATCGGCGATGTGACGGTGGAGCGGTTGGAGATCCTGCGCGCAGCGGACGCGATCCTGCAGGAGGAGATCCGCCGCGCCGGCCTCTACCGCGACCTGTGGCAGTCGTTCGCCGTGCTCCCGGCGATCAGGTCGGTCGGCGTCCAGGGCGACGAGCGCACGTACGCGTACCCGATCGTGATCCGGGCCGTCACGTCGGAGGACGCGATGACGGCCGACTGGGCGCGCCTCCCCTACGACCTCCTCGAGACGATCTCGAGCCGGATCATCAACGAGATCCCGGGCGTCAACCGCGTGGCGCTGGACCTCAGCTCGAAGCCGCCGGCGACGATCGAGTGGGAGTAGCCGGGTCGCGCGCCGGCGTCGCCGCCGCGTGGACGACGAGGTGAGCCCGGATCACGCCGGGACGCCGCAGCAGCGGACGGTCGTACGGCACCAACATCGCCACCGGATGGCCCGCGTGGGCGATGACGATCTGCTCGCCCCGCCCGGCCCTGCGTAGAAGCTGCGAGAACGCAAGCCGTGCCTCGTAGGTGTTGTACTGAGCAAGCATGACCTGTTGGTCAGACCTGGTCAGGCCAGCTGGTCTGACCAGGCCTGACCAGCGTTTGAACAACGGGAACACGGTTCCAGTGTGCTCCCTCGGCCGTGCCGTCTCTGTGCCGCTTTGGTGAAGAGTCAGCGCACGTCGAAACCGCGCAGCCCCTCGGGTTCCTCGTCGACGACGTCGACCGTGTCGACCTCGGCGCCACGCGGGCCCCCGCGCATGAACGCAACAAGACGGTCGACCGGGTCCCGCTCGCCTTCGAAGACGGCTTCGACGGCGCCGTCCCAGCGATTGAAGACCCACCCGCCGACTCCCAACTGCCGGGCGCGCGCGACCACCGAGTAGCGAAAGCCGACGCCTTGAACGCGGCCGTGCGCGACGACGCGGCGCCGGATCATGCGGCGTATTCTCGCGCCGTGGAGTTCCAGGACATTCTCCGGCGGCGTCGGATGGTGAGGTCGTACGAGCCCGAGGCGATCCCCCGAGAGGCGATCGAGCGCATCGTCGCGACCGTGCGGCGCGCTCCGAGCGCCGGGTTCAGCCAGGGCCAGCGGCTGCTCGTCGTCACCGACGGTGCCGCGCGCATGGAGATCGCCCGGCTCTTCGACGAGGACGGTGCCGTCGCCGACGGTCGGGAGCCGTGGATATCCGCGGCGCCGGCGCTGATCGTCGTCGGCGTCCGGGAGCAGGACTACCACGACCGCTACAGCCGGCCGGACAAGCTCCAGGACGGCGAGGAGATCGCGTGGCCGGTGCCGTACTGGCACTTCGACGCCGGCGCGACCGCGATGCTGATCCTGCTCGGTGCGATCGACGAGGGCTACGCGGCCGGCCTGTTCGGCGTTCCGGTCGAGCAGATGAGCGAGTTCAAGGCGCTGCTGAACATCCCGGAGGACGTCTCGGTCACGTCATGCATCACGATCGGCAAGCCCGCGGAGGATCCGAACTGGAGCGCCGTCTCGAGCCGCTTGACGCAGCGCCGCAAGAGCGTTGACGACCTTGTCCACTGGGAGCGCTGGGCCTAGCCGCATGCGGCCCGAACCGTTCGTCGCGCGCCTCGTCGCCGCGCGGATCGGCGAGACCTTCAACTTCTACCGCGACGGCGCGAACGCAGACCTCCGTCGGGCGCGCCTGCGCGATTACCTCGGCCGACACGTCACGACGCCGCTGCTCCTCGTCGGGGAGGCGGCCGGGTATCGCGGCGCGCGCGTTTCCGGGATCCCGTTCGCGTCGGAACGCCAGCTGTCCGGCCGTGGGCCTGCGGAGGCGTCCGCGACGATCGTCCGCCGAACCCTTGCCGAGCTGGGGCTCGACGCGCTCTGCTGGAACGTCGTCCCGACGCATCCGGGAACTGCCACGACCAACCGCCGGCCGACCGCGGGCGAGGTGGCCGCCTCGCTGCCGTTCCTGGAGGAGATCAGCCGCGGCCGGCGGGTGCTGGCCGTCGGGCGGCTCGCGGCACGGGTCACCCGCGCGCCATACGTCCGGCACCCGAGCCACGGCGGAGCGGCGTCCTTCCGAGCCGGGCTGATTCAATCGCTGCAGTGCCCGACGAGTTCCCGATCGTCCGCAACACCATCCTCCTGGCCGCGTGCCTCACGTCGCTGTCGGGGATGCTCCAGCTGGCCGCCGCCGTAACGACGACGACGCTCGTGCTCGTGACCGGGATCGAGGGCATTCTCGGCCTCGGCCCGGCGATCTTCCTCGCCTCGGGCGCCGCCGCCGCGCTCCCGGCGGGCCGTGCGATGGACCGCTTCGGGCGCGTCCCGGTGCTGGCAACCGGCTTTGCGGTCGGTGTGATCGGCGCAAGCACGATCGCACTCGCCTGCAAGCTCGACCAGGCGCCGCTCGTGATCGTCGGCTTCGCGCTGATCGGCGCGTCCCAGGGCGCCGTGCTGCTCGCGCGTGCGGCCGCCGGGGACATGTTCCCGGCCGACCGGCGCGCGCGCGGGATCTCGATCGTCCTCTTCGGTGCGGTGTTCGGCGCGCTCCTGGGCCCGTTCGTGTTCGGGCCGCTCTTCGCAGGAAAGCACCTCGACACCGACGCGCTCGTCGTCCCCTGGCTCGCCGGCGCCGGTTTCATGGTCATCGGCCTCTTCCTCGTGCTGCTGGTGCGGCCGGACCCGCGCGAGATCGCGCTTGCGATCTCGGCCGGGTCGGACGAGCCCGTCGCGGGGCCGGTGGCGCCCCTCCGGGAGATCCTCCGGCGTCGCGGCGTGATCGTCGCCCTCGTCGCTGCGGTCGCGAGCTTCGCCGTGATGGTCTCCGTGATGAACCTGACCGGCTACGTGATGGTCGGCCACGGGCACGAGCAGTCGGACGTCTTTCCCGTGATCAGCGCGCACATTGTCGGGATGTACGGCCTCGTGCTCGTCGTCGGCGACCTGATCGACAAGATCAGCAGGCGCCGCGCGCTCGTCGGTGGGCTGTTCGTGATGGCGTGCTCGACGCTGCTTCTCGCCTGGGTCACGAGCAGCCTGGCGACCGGCCTGGTGCTGTTCGGGCTAGGGCTGGGCTGGAGCCTCTCGTACGTTGCGGCGACGTCGCAGCTCATCGACCTCGCCGCCCCCGCCGAGCGCGGCCGCCTGGTCGGGTTCTGCGACCTCGCCTCGGGCCTGACCGGCGCGTCGCTCGCGCTCCTCGGCGGCGTGACGTACAGCCAGCTCGGCGTCGGCACGCTCGCGGTCGGCACGGCGATCGCCGCCTCCGCGCCGGCGGCGTGGATCTTCGTCGCCGAGCGCCGCAAGGCGGTGACCGCGATCGAGCTGTCCTAGAGGGTGCTTGCTACAACCTGGACGCGGCGGACGCCACTGAGCGCCCGGGGCGATTTCGGTCCCGGTTGGTGGGCTGACCCGGAGCTAGCCGTTCTTCAGCGTCTTGATGTAGGCGACGAGCGCGCGGAGGCGCTGGTCGGGGATGATCCCGCCCCAGTGCGGCATCGAGACGATGGGCGCGCGTCCGAGGACGCTGCCGGTCCGGACGATGTCGGTGATTTTCTTGTCGGTGTTGAACTCGCTGAAGAAGTCCGATCCCGACAGCGGTGGGATCGCCTTGTCGGGCGACTTCGGATTCGGCACGCCGCCGAGGCCGTTCGGGCCGTGGCAGTTGACGCAGCCGTAGCGCTGGTAGAGCCCGGCCCCCTCGACGGCGAGGCCCTGCGCCGTGACCAGCGGCGCAGGCTCCGTTCCCGGCACCGACGGGAGGCCTGCGCGGACGTAGGCGACGAGGTCGGACACCTGCCGTGCCGAGATCACCTCGCCCCAGACGGGCATGTAGGGCTTCGTCGGGTTGGACGACTCACCCAGGCCGTGGTTGATGATGTGCTTCATCTGCGCGACGGTCAGCTGCTTGCCGACCTGGGTCAGCGCCGGAACGTCCGGCGAGACCCCGCCACGCCCGCGATCGCCGTGACACTGGGCACACGCGAACTGCGTGAAGTCGTGCGCGCCGGCGGCGACGCTCTCGCTGACCGAGGTGGCGCCACCGTTCGGGACGGTGCCGACGACCGTGACGGTCTTGGTGACCGTCTCCGTGCCGCCACAGCCGACGAGCGCGACGGCGACGAAGAGCCCACAGGCGGCCGCTGCGAGGCGCGCACGGGTCCGGAGACCGGTCATTTGGTTGGAGCATACGCCTCGGGACGGCCGCCGAGAGAGGCGCCGCTCACGGTTGCGCGCAGGTCGCTTGCTACAATCGCGACCCGGCGGACGCCACTGAGCGCCGCCTTTTCGCTGATGAAGACCTACACGGCCAAGAAGGGCGAGATCGCCCGCGAGTGGTACCTCGTCGACGCCGACGGGCAGACGCTCGGGCGGCTGGCGACGCGCATAGCCGACACGCTGCGAGGCAAAGGCAAGCCTCAGTACACGCCGCACGTGGACACCGGCGACTTCATCGTCGTCGTCAATGCCGAGAAGATCCGGGTGACCGGCAACAAGCTCGACCAGAAGCGCTACTACCGGCACTCCGGCTATCCCGGCGGGCTGCGGAGCCGGACGCTGCGCGAGCAGCTCGACCGCCGCCCGACCGAGGTGCTCCGGACGGCCGTGAAGGGCATGCTTCCGAAGAACCGGCTCGCCCGGCAGCAGATCACGAAGCTCAAGATCTACGCGGGCCCCGAGCATCCGCACGAGGCCCAGGCACCGAAGCCCCTGAACCTGGAGGATTAGTCCGTGTCCGAGATCGCCCAATACCGCGGCACCGGCAAGCGCAAGACGTCGGTCGCGCGCGTGATCCTGCGACCGGGTGACGGGGCCACGTGGTTCAACGGCCGGACGATCGAGGAGTACTTCCCGCGGCCGGTGCACCGCAGCACCGCGCTCGCGCCGATGCAGATCGCCGGCGTCGAGGGGATCTACGACATCCGCGTGCGCGTCCACGGCGGCGGCCCGAGTGGGCAGGCCGGGGCCGTGCGCCACGGAGTGGCGCGCGCGCTCGTCGAGGCCGACCCCAACCTGCGCGCGCCCCTCAAGCGCGCGGGTTTCCTGACGCGCGACGCGCGCATCGTGGAGCGCAAGAAGGCCGGGCTCCACAAGGCGCGTAAGGCGCCGCAGTTCAGCAAGCGCTAGCCGCCTCTTGCGGACGCCAAGGTAGGCTCCGCCGCCGATGGCGAGGCGCTACTTCGGAACCGACGGTGTTCGCGGGATCGTCGGGACGGCGATCACCCCGGAGCTCATCGAGCGGCTCGGCCGCGCCGTGGCCCTCTGGTCCGGGCGAGGGCGTATCTTCATCGGTCGGGACACGCGGGCGTCCGGCGTCGAGCTCGAGAATGCGCTGGCCCGCGGGATCGCGTCGGTCGGAGGGAACGCCGTCGTCGCAGGCGTGCTCCCGACGCCGGCGGTGGCGCTCCTCTCCCTCGACCTCGGCGCGGTGGTCACGGCGTCGCACAACCCGCCCGAGTACAACGGCGTCAAGTTCTTCGACAGCGACGGCCACAAGCTCGTCGACCAGCAGGAGGAGGAGATCGAAGCCCTGCTCGACGCCTCCCCGTCGCGCGAGGGCGAGATCGACGAGGTCGGCGTCGCCACGGACAGCTACCTCGAGCACGTCCTCGACCGGTTCGGCTCGGACCTCACCGGCCTGCGCGTCGGCGTCGACTGCGCGAACGGCGCCTACGCCGGCCTGGCGCCGAAGGCGTTCGAGGAGCTCGGCGCCTCGGTGACCGCGATCGGCGACCGGCCGGACGGGAGCAACATCAACGTCGCCTGTGGCGCCACCGACCTGCTCGAGCTCCAGAAGACGGTTGTCCGGGAAGGCCTCGACCTCGGCGTCGCGTTCGACGGTGACGGCGACCGGATGCTCGCCGTCGACGCCGGCGGGAACGCGGTGGACGGGGACCAGATCGTGGCCGTGCTCGCGCTCGACCGCGGGGTCGACCTGGTCGCGGTCACGGCGATGACCAACCTCGGCTTCCACCGGCTGATGGCCGACCGGGGCATCCGCGTCGTCACCACCGACGTCGGCGATCGGTACGTCCTCGAGGCGCTGCGCCGCGAGGGCGGCATCCTCGGCGGCGAGCAGTCCGGCCACATCATCTGGCTCGACGGCCACGTCACGGGCGACGGCCTCGCAGCGGCGCTGCTCCTCTGCGGCGCGCTGCGCGGAAGGCCGCTCTCCGAGCTCACCGCGGTCATGCCGCTCTTCCCTCAGGTCAAGGAGAACGTCGCGGTCGCGGCCGGGGAGCTCACCGACACGATCCGCGCAGAGGTCGATCGGATCAATTCGGAGCTCGGCACGGAGGGGCGGGTCCTCGTCCGTCCGTCGGGCACAGAACCCGTCATTCGGGTGTTAGCGGAGGCGGAAAACCCCCAAAAAGCGGCGGATCTCTGTGCTAGGATCGCCACTCTCGTAGGACGAGAGCTCGGCTGACGGCTCGACGAGGGGCCGTGGGAGCCGGGCTCTTGGCATGTCTGAGGCAGAATCACCGACGGCGACAGAAGGGGGGCTCGCATGTGCGGCATCATCGGATACGTCGGAAACCGGCCTGCGAAGGACCTTCTGCTCCGGGGCCTCGAACGGCTGGAGTACCGCGGCTACGACTCGGCCGGCCTCGCACTTCGTGAAGAGGGCGAGCTGGACTACGTCCGCGCGGTCGGAAACCTCCAGTTCCTGAAGGACGCCGCCGGCCCGAACGGCTCGAGCTCGAACCACGGTCTCGGGCACACGCGCTGGGCGACGCACGGCGCCGTCAACGAGCAGAACGCGCATCCGCTCACCGGCTGCGACGACGACCGCATCGCGATCGTCCTCAACGGCATCGTCGAGAACTACCGCGAGCTCAAGGACTCGCTCGTCGCCGACGGCCACACCTTCAGCTCCGAGACCGACGCCGAGGTCGTCGTGCACCTGATCGAGCGCCACTACGACGGCGACCTGACCGAGGCCGTCCGCACCGTCTACGGCGAGCTCGAGGGGCACTTCGCCTTCGTGGTCATCCACCACGAGCATCCGGACCTGCTCGTCGGCGCGCGTCGACAGTGCCCGCTCGTCGTCGGTGTGGGGGACGGGGAGATGTTTCTGGCGTCGTCGATCGCCGCCTTCCTGCGGGAGACCCGGCGCGTCCAGCTGATCGACGACGGGGAGATCGTCGAGATCACGCCCGAGGGTGCGCGCTTCTTCACCCACGACGGCGAGATCGAGCACAAGGAGATCGAGCCCGTCGACTGGGACGACGAGGGCGCCGAGAAGGGCGGCTACGAGACCTTCATGCTCAAGGAGATCTACGAGCAGCCGGAGGCGGTCAGCGAGACGATCGGCGACCGCGCCCGGCGGGGCAAGCTCGTCCTCGACGGGCTGGGCCTGACCGAGACGGAGATCCGCAACCTGCGGAGGATCGTGATCGTCGCCTGCGGCACGGCGTACCACGCAGGCGTCGTCGGCCGCTACATCATCGAGGAGTGGGCGCGGATCCCGGTCGAGCCGGACATCGCGTCCGAGTGGCGCTACCGCAATCCGGTGCTCTCGAAGGACACGCTCGTGATCGGGATCTCGCAGTCCGGCGAGACGGCCGACACGATCGCCGCGATGCAGCTGGCCCGCCAGTCCGGCGCGAAGACGCTGGCGATCACGAACATGATGGGCACGCAGATCACGCGCGAGGTCGACGCAGTCCTCTACACGCGCGCCGGCCTCGAGATGGGCGTCGCGGCGACGAAGACGTTCACCGCGCAGGTCGCGCTGCTGTCGCTGATCGCGCTCAAGCTCGCGCAGCTCAAGCGGACGATGCCTGAAGACGAGATCTCGTTCATCCTCGAAGAGCTGTACGACCTGCCGACGAAGATGGAGGAGTTCCTCGACGGCGACCACCCGATCGAGGAGATCGCCCAGCGCTACTACGACCGGCCGTTCTTCCTCTACCTCGGCCGGCACATCGGGCTGCCGATCGCGCTCGAGGGCGCGCTGAAGCTGAAGGAGATCTCCTACATCCCGACCGAGGCCTATTCCGCGGGCGAGATGAAGCACGGGCCGATCGCGCTGCTCGACGAGGACACGCCCGTCGTCTGCGTGGCCACCGACCAGAAGGTCGTCTACGACAAGGTCGTGTCCAACATCCAGGAGGTGCGTGCGCGCGGCGCCCACGTGATCGCGATCGCCACCGACGGGAACGAGGACATCCAGCACCACGCCGACGACGTGATCTACGTCCCGCGGACGCCGGCCTTCCTGCAGGCGATCCTCGCGGTGCTGCCGCTGCAGCTGCTCGCCTACCGGATCGCGCGCCTGCGCGGCCTGAACGTCGACCAGCCGCGCAACCTCGCGAAGACCGTCACCGTCGAGTAGTTCTCGCGAAAGCTTCGCTTTCGCGAGAATCAGGTTCGCCGCTCATCGCGGAGAAACGCGCGGGGCAGAGCCCCGCGCTCGACCAGGGGTTACGCGTTCAGCTCGGCCTCGGCGGCCGCGAGCGCGGTCTGCGCCTCCTCGGCCGCCGCGCGTGCCTGCTCCGCGGCGCTTTCGGCGCGCTCGAGCTTCGCGTTCGCCTGCTCGACCGACCGCCGGAGCTTCTTCACCTCGGCTTCGAGGCGCTTCCGCCGCTGCTCATCCTGCCGGCGCCGTTCCGCTTCGTCCTCCCTGGCGGGGGCGGCCTTCCCGCGCTTGGACGGAGGCGGCGCGATTGCGGCGAGCGCCCCGAAGCCCGTGGACTCGACCTCCTCAGCCAGCCGGCCAGCGGCCAGGAGCTCGGCCGTATCGGGGTCGGTCGCGGCCGCGCGCAGCAGGGCGCCGATGCGCTCGGTCACGTCGCGCGTGACGGGCCGTCCTTCCTCCGCGAGCAGCTCGTGCGCGCGGCGGGTCAGCGTCCGCGCGGCATCGCGCTCGGCCGTCGTTGCCTCGCGCACCGCTTCCCTGCCGGCGGCGCCGCTGAAGGCCGCCTCCTGCGCCTTCCGCAGCCGCGCGCCCGCGTCGACGAGCTCCTGCACCTCGTCGGCGTGCCTGCGCGCGAGCTGGTTCGCTGCCCAGACGGGGACGCTCGGCTTCTTGAGCGCCTGCACGCTCGCTGCAGCCTCATCCTGGCCCGCCTTCCGGAGCCGCTTCGCGAGCTCGTTCCGCGCTCCGGTGAACTCGGACAGGGGCCGCGCGAAGAGGTCGTCCAGCTCCTCGTCGAGGTGGGGCACGACGGCCAGCCGGGGACTCATCCCGGGGTTGTACCTGAGGTGTCCGAGCGGAGGTTAGGACTCGCGCGTCTCGCCGGGCTCCGGCTCGGCGTCGCCGTGCTCGGGCTCGACCACTTCGGTCTCGGGCTCGTCTCCCGGCTCAGGCTCGATCACGTCGGTCTCGGCGGTTTCGCCCGGGCGCGGCTCGATCACGCCGGTCTCGGGCGGGCCGACCGGCTCAGGCCGGGCCGGCCGTAGGTACAGCCACTCGTAGATGAGTGCCGCCAGGGCGCCGCCGACGAAGGGGCCCAGGTACCAGACCCAGGCGTCGGTCCAGTCGTGCTGGACGAGCTCGGGCCCGAACGCGCGAGCCGGGTTCATCGCCCCGCCGGTGAGCGGGCCGCCCATGAGGATGTCCAGCACGATGGTGAGGCCGATCGCGAGGCCGGCGACCGACTTGAAGGTGCCGCGCGGGTCGGCGGCCGTTGCGAAGACCACCCAGACCAGGAAGAAGGTCATCACGCCCTCGATCACGACGCCCTGCCAGGTGGATACGTTCCCGAGCGCTGGGGCGCCAAGATTTGTCGCGTTCCGGGTTGCCGCGTCGTAGATCCACCGCAGCAGGAGGGCGGCGGCTGCCGCGGCCGCGAACTGGATGACCCAGTAGAAGAGCGTGAGCATCGGCGTGAGCCGCCGGGTGAGGAAGAAGCCGAGCGTCACGGCGGGGTTGAAGTGGCCGCCGGAGATGTGTCCGACCGCTGACACCATCACGGCGATCACAAGGCCGTTCGCGAACGCGACGGCGACCAGCGTGAACAGCGGGCTGACCGGGGCGGGGAAGCGCGCGAAGGCGAGCGCGGCGCCGAGGGTGCAGGTCGCGCCGGCGCCGATGAAGATCAGCGCGAACGTGCCGACGAATTCCGCGAAGCCTCGACGCAGGGGGTCGAACTCCATCGGACGGAAACGCTACGGTTGCCGTCGGACGGAGCCGCCTGTCGCTTCCAGCTCCGGTTCGGCTGCGATCAGCGCCAGCCGTGCTCGTCCCGCGGCCACGGGAGGCGGCGATGCGAGACGGAGCGCGCGGCAAGGAACCGGCACCAGGCGCCGTACGCGTTGCGGCCGACGTCGCCGGCGACGTGGTCCCACCGGACCGGAGCCGCGTCGAGATCCGCGAGAAGCACGTCGAGCTCGTATCCCATCAGCGCGAGCCGCTCGCGGCCGATCCAGTGGAGGTAGCGCCGAGCCCACGTCCGTCGGACGGGGTTGCCGAGGGTCGTCTGCCACTTGTCCAGCGGCTCCGTGCTGACCCCGGAGTACTGGGCGACGCCCTGGTGGTCGCCGAGCGAGCCGAGTGACGGCACCGCGCCGGGAAACGGGCTCAGCTGCTCGAGGCCGAGCCAGTCGGTGGCTCGCGCGACCTCGCGCTCAGGGTCGTTGACGAGGTCCTCGTAGCGGATCGAGAGCGCACGCTCGCCGACTGTCACCGACGTCTCCGTGAGCGCCGCGAGACCTCCGAACAGGTCGATCGCATGCACGTCGAGGTTCCAGTTGCCGCCGTTCCAGCTGTCGATCAGGGAGGCGGCGATCGCCAGCGGATTCCGCCACAGCAGGATGAGCTTCGCCTCGGCGAACAGCTCGACCAGCTCGTCCGCGATCAGGTGATAGCGGGGCGTCTTGTCGAGGAAGTACCGGCGTCCGTCAGCCGCGGAGCCGTACAGCCGGACGAGCAGGTCGCGGCTCGCCTCGAGGTACTCGAGCCGCCCACGGGGCAGCTGCTCGGACAACTCGCCGATTGCGACGGCTGCGGCACGATGGCCGTACTCCGCATCGACCCCTTCCTGCCTGAGCGCATACAACAGAGGCAGCGCCAACCAGCCCTCGCTGTTCGTCGCGATCTCGGGGTGCGCCGCGAGCAACCGCTGCAGGAGCGTCGAGCCGCTCCGTGGCAACGAGAGCAAGAACACGATCTGCGTTCCCTGTCCGGACACGGCCACTCCGATCAGCGCCGTCTATCACACCCGCTCCGTGCTTGGTCAATCGATGGATGCGGATCATTCGTCGGGAGCGCGGCGCAGGCGCTTCGTCTTGGAGCGCCGGCGTTTCTGTTCCAGGCGCCGCGCGACGGACGCGGCCGACGGCTTGGTCGCGACCCGCCGCCGCTGGACCCGCAGCGCGGCGCGGAGCTGATCGACCAACCGCTCGACGGCGAGCTCCCGATTGCGCAGCTGGCTGCGCTCGTCCTGCGCGATCGCCCGCAGGACCGGGCCTGCGCGCGCGAGCACCCGCCGCTTCTGCACGTCCGTCAGCGCGCTCGAGGCCTCGACGTCGAACACGGCCTCGACGCGCGTCTCCGACTTCTGGGCGTGCTGGCCGCCCGGCCCGCTCGACCGCGAGAAGCGCAGCTCGATCTCGCCGAGCGGGACAACGACCGAGCGGGTGACGCGGATAGAGTCGCCGTCCATGGCTGCGATTCTCCTCGACGTAGACGGCGTATTCCACGTCTCGGGGGAGCGGATCGCCGGCGGCGCTGATGCGGTACGGCGGCTGCGCGCTGACGGGCACCGGCTCCGGTTCGTCACCAACAGCACGACCCGGTCGCGCGCCAACCTCGTCGCCGATCTGCGCGGGATCGGCATCGAGCTGGAGGACGACGAGCTGGAGACGACCGCGCATGCCGCCGCCAACGCACTGCGCGGCAAGCGCGTGCTCGCGCTGACGATGCATGCGATCGTCGGCGACCTGGACGGCGTCGAGCTCGTCGGCGAGGACGCCGAGGCCGTGCTGATCGGCGGCGCCGACGAGACGCCGGAGACGAACCTCGTCTTCAGCTTCATGAACCTCGCGCGCGCGTTCCACGAGCTCGAGGCCGGCGCAGACCTCTACTGCCTGCACAAGAACCGCTGGTGGCAGACGAAGCACGGGCCGCTGCTCGACGCCGGTGCCTTCGTGGCGGGCCTCGAGTACGCGGCCGAGATCGAGGCGACCGTGCTCGGGAAGCCGAGCCCGGCCTACTTCGCGTCCGCGCTGCAGGCGCTCGACGCCGACCCCGAGCTGACCTGGATGGTCGGGGACGACATCGACGCCGACGTCGCCGGCGCCCAGCGTCACGGCATGAAGACGGTGCTCGTCCGGACGGGGAAGTTCCGTCCCGACGCCGTCGAGCGCTCGAACACCAGGCCGGACGCGATCGTCTCCTCGATCGCGCAGCTGCCCGACTGGCTGGAGGAGCACGCCTGACGGTCGGGATCGACCTGATCGAGATCGAGCGGATCCGCCGCGCGCTCGAGCGCTACCCGCGCTTTCGCGAGCGCTGCTTCACCGAGGCCGAGCGCGCCTACTGCGAATCCCGTCCGAACCCGGCGCAGTCGTACGCGGCCCGCTTCGCCGGCAAGGAGGCGGTCGGGAAGGCGCTCGGGTACGGCGTCGCGCGCGAGTTTGCTTGGCGGGAGGTCGAGATCGCCGGCCGGCCGAAGCCGTCCGTGCGGCTCTCCGGCCGGCTCGCCGCCTGGGCGGAGCGCGCCGGCGCGGGCGCGATCGACCTCTCGATGACGCACTCGCGCGACCTCGCGAGCGCCGTGGCGGTCGTAGAACGAGCCTGATGTTCCAGCCGCTGTACACGGCGGACGAGATGCGCGCCGCCGAGGCCGGCCACGACGTCGACGCGATGATGGAGCGGGCCGGGCGCGCCGTCGCCGATGCGGTGCTGGCGCACTACCCCGAAGCCCGGCGAGTCTGCGCCGTCTGCGGCAAGGGCGCGAACGGCGGCGACGCGCGGATCGCGCTCGGGGTGCTCGAGCAGGCCGGCCGGGAGACGACCGACGAGCTGGACGACGGCGCCGACGTCGTCGTCGACGGTCTGTTCGGGACGGGCTTCCGCGGGGAGCCCCGCCCGGACGCGGCCGCTCTGATCGAGCGGATCAACGCCCACGGCGGCCGTGTCGTGGCGGTCGACATCCCTTCCGGCGTGGACGCGTCCACGGGCGAGGTGCCCGGTGCGGCCGTCCGTGCCGACGTCACGGTCACGATGCACGGCCCGAAGGTCGGGCTGGTCGTCGCGCCCGGACGGTTCCAGGCGGGCGAGGTCGTGGTCGCGGACATCGGCCTCGACGACGCCGAGACGGCGCACCGGCGCGTCACCGACGACATCCTCGAGCTCGTCCCGCGGCGCGGCGAGCGCGACACGAAGTACACGGCCGGCTCCGTCCTCCTCGTCGGCGGCTCCCCGGGCATGACCGGGGCCGTCTGCCTCGCCGCCGAGGCCGCGTTCCGCGCCGACGCCGGCTACGTCGCCGTCGCGACGGCGAAGGAGGCGCTGCCCGTCGTCGAGGCGCGGCTGCTCGAGGCCGTGAAGCGGCCGCTCGACGAGGTCGACGACGCGGCCGAGCGCGCCACGGCGCTGGCGATCGGGCCGGGCCTGGGGCGCGACGGCGATGCCCGGAAGCTCGTTGCGCGGCTGCTGCGCGAGCTGGCGATCCCGGCCGTGGTCGACGCCGATGCGCTCTTCGCCCTCGAGCCGGGCGAGTGGCCGGCGCCCCGCGTGTTGACGCCGCACGCGGGCGAGCTCGGGGGACTGCTGGGCGAGCCGTCCGAGTGGGTCGACGCCCATCGGCTCGAGGCAGTCGCCCGCGCGGCCGACCGCTTCGGGTGCGTCGTCCTCCTCAAAGGTGCCGACACGCTGGTCGCCGCACCGGCCGAGGGCGTGCTCGTCTCGACCGCCGGCACGCCGGCGCTGGCAACCGCGGGGACGGGGGACGTCCTCACCGGAACGATCTCCGCCTTCCTCGCCAAGGGGATGGACGCGCGACTGGCGGCTGCCGCCGGCGCCGTCGCCTGCGGCCGCGCGGCGCGGCTCGCGCCCCAGCGATACGGGCTCGTGGCCTCGGACGTGGTCGCGGCCCTGCCGTCCGCGCTGGCTTGACGCACCGGACGAGCGGGACGAGGCGCTGGCGCTAGCGCCGGTCGTGCGCGGCTAGCCGCAGCCGTAGCAAGACTGGGCGGGTGCACCGGTCCGAGCTGACGGTCGACCTGGGCGCGTTGCGGCGCAACGTCAGGACGCTCCTGCGCGCCCTCGACGGAAGCGAGCTGTGGGCCGTCGTCAAGGCGGACGGTTACGGGCACGGTGCGGTCGACGCCGCCGGCGCCGCGCTCGGGAGCGGCGCCTCGGCGCTCTGCGTGGCGACGGTCCCGGAGGGGCTCGCGCTTCGGCTCGAGTTCCCGGACGCGCGGATCCTCGTCATGAGCCCGGCGTCCTCGAGCCGCGAGCTCGCACAGGCGCGCGAGGCGAGGCTCGAGCTCGCGATCTCGGGCGGCGAGATTCCCGACGGCGTCCCCGTCCACCTCAAGCTGGACACCGGCATGGGCCGGTACGGCCTGTCGGAGCTGCCCGCGCCGCCGGTGGAGGTGGTCGGCCTGATGACTCACCTCGCCACGGCCGACTGCGACGAGGAGTTCGCCCGCGTGCAGACCGAGCGGTTCCGTGTCGCCACCAACCCCTTCTCCCACCTCACGCGCCACGCGGCGAACAGCGCAGCCGTCCTCCGCCTCCCCGAGTCCCGTTTCGACGCGGCCCGGTGCGGCATCGCCGTCTACGGCCTGTCCCCGTTCGACGACGACGCCGCGGAGCACGGGCTCGAGCCGGTGCTGTCCTGGGCGAGCCAGATCAGCCTGTGCAAGCTGCTCCGGCCCGGGGAGAGCACCGGGTACGGTCGCCGTTACGTGGCCGAGACAGACACGTGGATCGGGATCGTGCCGGTCGGGTACGCCGACGGGTTTCGCCGCGACCTGACCGGCACCGAGGTGCGCGTCGCCGGCGAGCCCCGCCGCGTCGTCGGCACCGTGTCGATGGACTCTTTCGCCGTCGAGCTCGATCGCGAGCTGCCGGAGGGGACGCCGGTCGTCCTGCTCGGCCACGGAGTCTCCGCCGAGGCGCACGCGCGCGTCGCCGGGACGATCAACTACGAGCTCGTCACGGGAGTCCGGTCCGACCCGCGCCGCGCCCGGAGGACGGTCGTCGATGGATGAGCTCGTGCGCGAGGTGCTGGCGGGCGAGGAGGCGTGGTTCGTCGGCGGCGCCGTCCGCGACGAGCTGCTCGGCCGGCCGGTGGTCGACGTCGACGTCGTGTGCGCGGACCCGGAGGCGGCCTCGCGAAGGTACGCGCGCAGCTCCGGCGGCGCCCCGTTCCCGCTCTCCACGAAGCACCGGTCGTGGCGCGTCGTGCTCGCCGACGAGCGCACGATCGACTTCACGCCGGTGCACGGGACGATCCAGGCCGACCTCGCCCGCCGCGACTTCACCATCAACGCGATCGCGCAGCCCGTGGCCGGCGGCGACGCCGTCGACCCGAGCGGCGGGCGCGACGACCTCCAGCTGAGGCTCGTTCGCGCCGTCTCGGAGACGATCTTCGAGGACGACCCACTGCGGCTCCTGCGCGGCGTGCGCCACGAGGAGGAGCTCGGCTTCCGGCTCGCGCCGCTGACAGAGGAGCTGGTCCGCGCCCACGCCGGGCGCGTCGGCGACGCGGCCGGCGAGCGCGTCCTCGCCGAGCTCGAGCGGCTGAGCGCAGACGGCTTCCGCCGGCTCGACGAGCTCGGCCTCCTGGCGCCGATCGGCGGCCGCATCGACGAGCGGCTCGACCGCTTCGACTCGCCCTGGTACCGGCTCGTGGCCGTCTTCGGAGAGGGCCTCCGGCAGCGGCTGCCGGTGTCCAACGACCTCAAGCGCTACGCCCGGGTCCTGCTGAGCGCCGAGCCGCCCGCGAACGGGTCGGCCCGTGAGATCCACCGCTTCCGCCGCGCGACCGAGCCCTGGAGCCTCGACGCGCTCGCCTTCACGGGCGCGGGCGAGCTCGTGTCGGCGGTCCAGGAAGCCCGCGAGGTCGATCCGGCGGAGCCGCTGCTGCACGGCGACGAGCTCGGCCTGCCGCCCGGCCCGGAGATCGGCCGCCTCCTGGCGCTGATCGAGGAGGAGCGGGCGGCCGGGACGATCTCGACGCGGGAGGAGGCGCTGGCGCTCGCGCGGAGAGAGCTGGCCGGATGAGCAATGTGGATGATGTCCGCGCCCGGTTCGGCGCGACCGCCGCGCTGGTGGCGGAGCACGGCGAGGCGCAGGTGGAGCTGGTGCGGGAGCAGCTGCGCGAATTCGTCACGCCGGCGGGAGACGAGCGGGCGATCGACGTCGGGACGGGGCCGGGCACGCTCGCGCTCGCGCTGGCGCCGCTCGTGCGCGAGGTGGTCGGCGTCGACGTCGTCCCGGAGCTGCTCGAGGCGGCGCGCCGCGCGGCCCCGGCGAACGCCACCTTCGTCGAGGGCGACGCGACGGCGCTCCCATTCGAGACCGGCTCGTTCGACCTCGCCTGCTGCCGGCGCACGCTCCACCACGTCGCCCGTCCCGAGCTCGTGGTCGCGGAGCTCGCGCGCGTGACCCGCTCCGGCGGCCGCGTCTTCGTGGACGACCAGATCGCGCCCGTCGACCCGCTCGCCGCCGTCGAGCTCGACCGCTTCGAGCAAGCCCGCGATCCGTCGCACACGCGCACGCTCCCCGACGTCGACCTCCGCGGTCTCTTCGACGCGAACGACCTCGTCCTCCTGACGACGCGCTTCCAGCAGCACCGGCGCGAGCTCGGCTACTACCTCGACCTGGCCGCCTGCACGGGCGAGGCGGCGGAGCGCGCCCGGGCGCTCTCCCCGGGTGGGCCGGAGGCCTACGTCGCCGAGAGCGGCTGGTACCTCTTGACCAAGCGCTAGTGCCGCGACAGCGCGCGGCTGATCAGGCCCGGCACGAGCCCCTGGACGACCGCGGCGGCGCGGTACCACCCCGGCACGAACGTCTCGCGCCGGTCGTGGTCGAGCACGCGGAGGACGTGCCGGGCGACGTGGTCGGGCCCGACGACCGCGCGCCGCAGCGCCGCGCTTCGCAGCACCCGCTCCTGCGGGAATCCCTCCGTCTCGACGAAGCCCGGGTTGACGGTGTGGACGCGGATGCCGTGCGGACTCAGCTCCGCCGCCGTCGTCCGGGAGAACGCGAGCTGCGCGTGCTTCGACGCGGAGTAGGGGCCTGATCCCCACGCGACCGTCCCCGCGACCGAGACGATGTTGACGACGTCGCTCGGCCTCCCTGCCTCGAGCGCCGGGAGGAAGGCGCGCAGGCACCAGACCCCGCCGAGGTAGTTCACGCGCAGCACCCGCTCGAGGCGCTCCGGCTCGATCGTCAGGAAGCCGGCGCGCCCGGCGATGCCGGCGTTGTTCACGAGCAGGTGCAGCTGCGGGTGCCGTTCCCGGATCGCCGCAGCCGCGCGGTCGACCGCCTCGCGGTCGGCGACGTCGCACAGCTCGAACTCGCCGCCGAGCTCGTCCGCGAGCGCACGCAAACGCTCCTCCCGCCGCGCGAGCAGGATCGTCCGCCAGCCGCGTCCGGCGAGCGCGCGCGCGATCGCCTCGCCGATCCCGCTCGACGCGCCGGTGACGGCCGCGACGCGCTGGGCCCGCCCGTTCAGCGCCCGCATACCCGGACCGAGCGGTCGGCGGCGGCGTGCCGACCGGCCGCGTCCGCGGCGATCGCGGTCAGCACATGTCGGCCGGGGCGGGCCTTCGTCGAGCGCCAGACGCCGTCGAAGACGTCGGCGGGGCCGGTCCGGTCGCGGTCGACCTGCTTCCCGTCCACGAGGAAGCGCACGAGCCTCACCCGCCGGTCGGAGCTCGCCGCCACCACGAGATCCGCGTTCCTCGTCACGCAGGACGCCCGCGCCGGCGTGAGCCAGGTGACCGCCGGGCCGCGGACGCCGGTGATCGTGACCGGGGCGAAGGTCGTGTTGGGCATGATCTCGTTGCTGATCGTGTTGACGTTCTTCGTCTCCTGGAAGTCGGAGGCGGAGACGATCGCCTTCGTCCTCCCCGGCGGGATCGCCCGTGCCGAGGCCGGCAGCGGGAACAGCGCCAGGCCCGAGAACGGGTCGTAGAGCGACGCGCCGACCTGCACGGCGCGGTAGGAGATCACGAGCGACAGCGGGTCGACGCCGGACTGCGAGTCGGTCACGCGCGCGACGATGGTCGGCCGGCCCGCGCCGACGCGGGTGGTCAGGAGCGCGACCCGTGGCGGCTTGAGGTCGTTCTGCCACGAGCGGAGCACGTACTGCCCCGGGAACGGCTGCCCGCTGAACGGGTCGCTGCCCGAGTCGACCGCGACGTAGAACCGCTGCTGGCGCGGGAACGTCGTGCCGGCCGCGCCGATGTCGACGGCGAAGTCGGCCATGTAGGCGTTGACGTTCACGGGCGTGCCGCCGGCGCCCTGGACGTCGTCCTCGTCCTGCGAGCCGAGGTACCAGGGATCGACGATCGCGTTCTGCGTCGCCGTCACGACCGCGACGCCGAGGTTGACCAGCGGCTTGTTCGCCGACGTGACGTAGAGCTTCTCGGCGCCGCTCTCGTCCATCGGCTTGCCGAAGTAGTCCGGGGGAGGGCCGAACGGCTGGCTCGGGCAGCAGTACTCGGTCACGCGGTTCGGGCCCGTCAGCGTCTGTCCGGCCTGGAGGAGCTTGAGCGGCGTCGGCTGCAGTGCCGCGAGCGCCGGTCGTGAGACCACGAAGGCGTACGGGACCTTGCGCACGACGTCGCCTTTCCGGAGCAGCACGAGGCCGTAGTCCTCGCCGGCGGGCGCCGTCGCCGACGCGTGCGCGACGACGACGAGCTCGCCCTCGCCGCCCGGCGGGATCGAGACGGCCGGCGTGACGTCGAGGCCGGCTCCCGCGCTCGCGCTCTGCGGGTGGAGCTCGGTCGTCCACGTGCCGGCTCCGTTGCCGGCATCGTCGACGCGCACGACGAGCGCGCGGCTCTGCGCACCGCCGGTGACGTCGAGGTCCTGGAACGACAGTGACGCCGGGTCGGTGAAGACCTCCGGGTCGGCTGCGCGGTCGACGTCGACGAGTCCCGACCCGGCGAGCGTCACCGGCGCCTCCTGCGTCCGCGCGGTGTCGCTCCAGGCCGTCCCGGTCGTCGAGATCAGCGCCGACTTGATCTGCTGCGCCGTCCAGGTCGGGTGGAGCTGCACGAGCAGCGCCGCCGAGCCGGCGACGTGCGGGGTCGCCATGCTCGTCCCGTCGAAGACCGCGAACGGCGAGCCGCCCGTGAACTCCGGCAGGGTCGACGAGAGGATCTGCCCGCCCGGGGCCGTCAGGTCCGGCTTGAGCAGGTCCTGGAACGCGGTGAGCCCGGCGGACGAGAAGCTCGTGATCACGCCGCTCCGGCCCGTCTCGATCCGGTCGACCGTCCGGCCGACGGTGACGGGAGCGCGGCCGTTGACCGTCGCGAGGTAGGCGCGCAGCTGCGCGCCGTCGAGGTCGGAGATCATCCCGGAGGGGAGGGTGAGCGGGATCGGGATCGCGTTCGCCTCGGCGGGGCGGTTGTCGACGAGGACGAGACCGGCGGCGCCGGCGCGGCGAACCCGCTCGGCCTTCGAGAGGAACGTGCAGTCCCCGCGCGACGCGAGCGCGATCATCCCGGTCAGAGAGCCGGGCGCCAGCGGCGTGATCGCCGCGTTGTTCGGGTCGGACGGCCGAGCCGCAGACATGGCGGTCGACCGGGGCTCCCCCGGGCGAGGTGAGCGTGCCGACGTCGATCAGCGGGACCGGCGTCGTCGCGGCCGCGGCCGGGAACTGGTTCGCCTCCGCCACCTGGATCGGGATCCGGCGGAGCGAGTCGGGAGCGGACGGCGTCCGCACGGTCAGGATCGGCGCGAAGACGTGCGTGTTCGACGACGCCGCGACGGTGATCGCCGCCTGGGCCGTTCCGGGCGAGCCGACGGTGCCGAGGCCCAGGTCGTCGCGGTCGTTGCCCGCCGCGATCACCGGGACGACGCCGGCCGCCGCGACGTTCCGGATCACCTCGATCATGGGGTCGTTCGCGGGCTCGGACTCCGACCCGCCGCCCGAGAAGTTGATCACGTCCATCCCGTCCCGGACGGCCGCCTCGAACGCGGCCGCGATCTCGGGCGTGTTGGCGACATTGCCGAGCGGCGTCGGGACGTTGAAGACCCGGTAGTTCCCGATGTAGGCGCGCGGTGCGACGCCGGAGAGGCCGGTCGTCGCCGGATGGTCGTTCCCGGCCGGAGCGGACGTGCCCGCGTCGCCGGCCGCGATCCCGGCGACGTGCGTCCCGTGGAATGACGCGTTGCGGTCGAGAGCCAGGCGCCCGCCACGGCCCGAGTTCGGCCCGGGGAACGCGCGCGCGACGATCACCTTCGGCGTCGTCCAGCGCCGTCCGCCCCTGGGGAACCCGGGCGGATAGCTGAACCCGGCCGGGTCGAAGAACGGGTTCGTCGGGTCGACGCCGTCGTCGACGACGCCGATCTTGATCCCCTCTCCGCGCGCGCCGGTGCGCTGGTGCAGCGCGTCGGCCCCGATCACCGACGGGCTCGTGTCGGTGAGGAGCCGGAAGCGCATGCTCGGATAGATGCGCGCCGTAAAGGGCAGGGCGGCGAGCCGGGCGAGCTGCGTGGCCGGCAGCGTCACCGTGATCCCGTCGAGGACGACCTGGAAGCGGCGGTCGACGCGCGCCTGCGGGATCGCGCGCCGGAGCTTCGAGACGGCGCGGCGCTGCGCCGTGATCTCCCGCGCGAGATAGAGGCGCGACGCGCTCGAGTCGACGTCGAATTTCTCCTGTGCCTGGGCGGCGGCGAAGGTCCGCCCGTACGCGGCGGCGAGCGGCGGCAGGCGGAGGCGGACGATGACGCGCACGCGGCCGCTGCCCTGGTTGGCCGGGATGTGGATCGCCCCCGCCCGGACGCGGGGAAGCGTCACGTCACCGAACGTCCGCCTGATCGGAGTGAGCGCCGCGCTGGCCGGGAGCGCCGGGAGGAGCGCCGTCGCGACCACGAGGAGACCCACCGAGCGGCGCAAGGGACCGCAATCTAGCCCAGGCTCTTTATGCTCGCCCAATGACGGGAACCTACGAGGGGAAGCGGGGTCTGGTTCTCGGCGTGGCCAACAAGCGGTCGATCGCGTGGGCGATCGCGAAGCGGCTCGCGGAGGGCGGGGCGCAGCTTGCGTTCACCTTCCAGGGCGAGCGGATCGAGCCGAGCGTGCGCGACCTCGCGGAGTCGGTGTCCAGCCCGCTCGTGACCGAGTGCGACGTCCGGTCCGACGCCGACGTCGCGCGTGTCTTCGGCGAGGTGGCCGAGGCGTTCGACGGAGGGCTCGACCTCCTCGTCCACTCGGTCGCGTTCGCGGCCGCCGAGGATCTCGAGGGCCGTTTCGTCGACACGCCGCGCGACCGCTTCTGGCTCGCGGTCGACGTGAGCGCCTACTCGCTCGTCGCGTGCGCGAAGGCGGCGGAGCCGTTGATGGAGGCGCGCGGCGGCGGCTCGATCCTGACGATGACCTACCTCGGCGGCGAGCGGGCAGTGCCGCACTACAACGTCATGGGCGTGGCGAAGGCGACGCTCGACGCGTCGGTGCGGTACCTCGCGTGGGACCTGGGGCAGAAGTCGATCCGGGTCAACGCCATCTCGGCCGGGCCGGTGCGGACGCTGGCCGCGCGCTCGATCGCCGGCTTCCCGACGATGGAGGCGATCGTGGAGGAGCGCTCGCCGCTCCACCGCCACATCGAGGCGGACGACGTCGGCGGCGCGGCCGCCTATCTGCTGTCGGACGACGCCCGCAACGTCACCGGGACGACGCTGTACGTCGACTCGGGATACCACTCGATGGGGATGTAGGGGCTCGCCGCCGCGCCGGCGTCCGCCGTCGCGGCGCTGAGTCGATCGGGGGAACAGCGAACCCGCGCACGAGCGTCCCGAGTGCGTCCCGCCAGATCCGCTCCTCCTCACCTTCTGGCAGCATGCAGCGGAGCTCGATCGCGGCCAGGCCCTCGCAGAGAGCGTGGAACTCGCGGGTCGCGTCCCGGACGGTGCGGCCCCCGAGGACGCCTGCGGCGTCGAGCCGCGCGACCCGCTCCTCGAGGCTGGCGAGGGCCTCCCACGCCGTGTCCCGAAAGCCGATCGCGAGCTCGGGCTCCGGCAGCGTGCCCCACTGCACGCCGATTCTGAACAGCGACGGGTGCTCCACGGTGAAGCGGCGGAACACCTCGACGCCCGCCTCGACGAGATCGGCCGCCGGGTCGTCCGTCGTGGGCAGGGCGGAGACGCGGGTGCGCAGGAGCTCGAACGCACGGACGCCGAGGGCGACGATCAACCCGTCCTTCGAGCCAAACACGCTGTAGACCGCGCGCGTCGTCGTTCCGGTGTCGTCGGCGACGCGGCGCACCGTGAGCGCGTCGAGCCCTTCCGTCTCCACGATCCGCTCGGCCTGGTCGAGCAGCGCTTCAGCGGTCTCGTCTCCATGCAGCTTGGGGCGCCCCATCGGCGCGGAGAAGCATAACGCAACGGCGTTACGTTATGTGGTATAACGCAACGACGTTACGAAAAACGGAAGGAGAGACCCCATGACCACATCAGCCATCCCGAATGCGGACTCCGTGCAGGTTCGCTGGGCCGGCCTCGCCGGCCGCGACCACGGTGACCCGAGCGCGCCGGGCCCGGCGTTCGTGCTCCTGCACGGGCTCACGTTCGATCGGCGCATGTGGTACCCGGTCCTCGACGCGCTGCCGGAGGGGCAGCGTGCCATCGCGTTCGATCTTCCCGCGCACGGCGGCTCGCCGTACGTCGCCCTCCATGCGAAATCCGTCGATGCGGAGGAGCGACCCTTCGTCGCCGAGCAGCTGCCGCAGGCCGAGATCCTCGTCTGGCCGGTCGAGCACCACTTCCCGCACGTCGCCGAGCCGGAGCGGTTCGCCCGGCTGCTCATGGCGACGGCGGGGAAGTGACGGCTCGGACGAGCCGCAACCCGACCTTCTTGCCGTTCGGGCCGCGGACGAGATGAGGCACGTCGACGGTGACGACGTGCCAGCCGCGCTTGCCGAGGTCGAGCGTCGGCCCCGGTTGCTGCCGTTCGTCCACGGTGAACCGGCGCGGCAGCGGTGACGGCGCGAAGCGGAGAGTGACAGGGCCGCCTCCGTAGATCCACAACGGGGCGTGCTCCTCGCTCATGTACCGGCCGGAGCCCACGTCGCCGTACCAGCCCTGGCAGAACACCGGCCGGTCGTGCGGCGGCTCGGGGCCGAGGGCGACCGGCCGCCCGGCCCCGCCGCGGCGGAAGGTCTGGAGCGCGCCCGAGGTCCCCGGTCAGCGCCCAGCCGTGGCGGAGCAGGCCGCGCCGCGCGAACTGCGCCCGGTCGGGAACGGCGCTGTTCCTCAGGAAGAGGCCCGAGTGGAGCTCGACCGTCCCGATCCCGAGGCGGCGGAGATACGCGTTCGTGCCGCCGCTCCAGTCGCCGCAGTTGAGCCGCTCGAGGCGCCGCGCGGTTGCCTTGGCCACCTTGGGAGCGGTCGTCGAGTACCCGCCCGGCCGCTGCCGCGGAGCGTCCGTGTCGTACCAGAGGTAGACGCTGCCGTAGTGGATCCCGGGGTCGAAGACGGGCAGCTCGAGCACCCGGCCGGCCGCGCGCGCCGCCGGGCGCTCGCCCGGGTCGGACTTCCCGTACACGCGCGCGTGGAGGTCGACGAACAGGAGAGCGATCGCAAGCGCGGAGACCCACGCCGCCCGGAACCGCCCGACGGCGAACGCGACGAGGCCGGCCCCGCAGAGGCACGCGATCGGCAGCAGCCGCTCGGGCACGCGTGGGAAGCGGAACGGCGGGAATGCGTGCCAGAGCCCGGAGTAAAGCGGCGTCCTGCGTCCCCAGCGCCAGGATGACCGGGACCAGTGCGCCGAGGCCGAGCGCAACCGCGAGCCCGTACCGTCGCGCCGCGATCAGCAGCCCGAGCCCGACCAGCGCCAGCAGCGGCGTCGCCCACCCGAGGAAGACGAACTGCTCGCTGCGGGCGTGGTCGACGTGGCGCGCGAGGAGGTCGCCCCACCGTGCTGAGTATTGGGACACTTCGTCGAGAGATCGTCCACCGGCTTGCGTCGATCCCTTGATCACGGTCTGGCGGACGAGGAGCCCTGCGCCGACGGCCACGGCCGCAACGGCCACCGAGGCTGCGAAGTGATGTCTGTAGGCACGGACATCACTCGGGCGAAGGCGCACGAATGCGTAGAGAAGGAAGAACGGAATCGCGCCGAGCGCCAGGTGAACCTGTCCGGAGAGCGGGATCGACGCGAGCGCCGCCGCCGAGACGGCGAGCCACCAGACGCTCCCGCGGCGCGACCGCTCGACGGCCCACAGGGCGACCGCGAGGAGCACCGAGATCGGCCCGAGCAGGTGCCCGACGCTCTGCTGGACGCGGTACGGGGCGATCGCGAACGCGAGGCCGCCGACGAGGGCCGGGCCTCGGGGCAGACCGAGCTCCCGGAGCCACGCGCACGCCGCCAGGCCCGCGAGGACGTAGAGGAGGAGCTGCAGGAGGTTCCAGCCGACGACCATCCCGGCGACTGCGGAAAGGGGCCAGAAGAGGAAGCCGTAGGGCCAGCCGGGGTAGTTCGGCTGGGCGCCGGCCTCCGGCCTGAAGGAGTAGGGGTCCGCGCCACGGCGCGCGGCCGTGCTCGAGCTGATGGCCGACGAGCCAGTAGTGGTACAGGGTCTGCAGGTGGTCGCCGGGCGAGGCCTCGCCGTGGCCGGGCGCCCCGCCCGAGAGGAAGTGCGAGCGCGCGTGCAGGACGGCGGGCCAGGTCGCGCTGATCCCCGCAGCGAGGTAGAGGACGAGCGCGAGCGCTACAAAGCCCGCACGGCTCGAAGCAGCTCGTCGAAGTCGGGCAGCTCGCCCGTCCCGTACCCCCATGCGCCGCGGACCGTACAGTCCGGGTCCACGAGGAAGGCCGAGCGCTCGGCGACCCCCCGCATCCCGTTGAACTCGTGGGCGATCCCGAAGGCCGTGACGGCGTCGCCGTTCCAGTCCGACAGCAGCGGGAAGTTCAGGTCGAGCGCTTGCGCCCAGGCGATGTGCGTCCAGGGCGAGTCGCGCGAGACGCCGAACGTCCGAGCCCCGGCCCCGTCGAACTCCGCTCTCCTGTCACGCAGGAGCTCCATCTCGCTCGTTCAGGTGGACGACCAGTCGAAGAGGTAGAAGAGGAAGAGGGCCGGGCCCTCCGAGACGAGCTCGGCGAGCTGCCGCTGCTCGCGCGGCGCGGTCCACAGCGCGAGCTCGGGAACCCTGTCTCCGACGGCGAGCACGTGCGCACCCTACTCCGGGAGGGGACCTCCCGAGGCCCGGCTAGGCCACGGCCTCGACCGGGACCTCGGTCGCGTCCGCGATCTCGCGGACGACCTCGACGATGTCCCGGTTGGCGTTGAAGACCCGGAGCTGTCGGTCCGAGCCGCTTCCTCGCTCCAGGATCTCGGCGATCCCCTCGAGCTCGCGCTCCGAGCCGAGCTCGCGGGCGTGCGGCTCGATCGCCTTCAGCGTCCGGCGGATGAGCTGGGCGACCGGGACGCGGTTGCGGTTCCCGGTGGCGAGATCCATCACGGGCGCTTCCAGGCCGTAGCGGGCCGCCAGCCACTTGTTCTCGCTCGTGAGGATGCGGTGATAGGACGGGATCTCCTCGCCGCGCTCGTAGCGCTCGCAGTAGTGCTTGACGAGCGCCTGGCAGTACGCCGTCAATGCGACGACGTCCTCCAGGCGCGTCGTCGCGTCGCAGATCCGGATCTCGACCGTGCCGAGCCGCGGGTGGAGGCGGATGTCCCACCAGATGTGCGTGTAGTCCGCGATGCAGCCGGTCTTCTCCAGCTGGCCGACGACCGCCGCGTAGTCGGCGTAGTCGCGGAAACGGGGCGGCGGACCGGACCGCGGGAACGCGGCGAAGACCATCTGCCGCGAGGACGAGAGCCCGGTCGCCTCGCCGCGCCAGAAGGGCGAGCTGGCGGAGAGCGCGAGCAGCGATCCGAGGTGACTCAACAGCCCGTTGACCACCTGGATCGCCTTCTCGGGGTCGTCCACCGCGACGTGGACGTGCATCCCGAAGATCAGCTCGCGGCGCGCCACGTACTGGAGCTGGTCGACGAGGATCCGGTAGCGGTCGCGCGCCGTGATCCGCTGCCGCTCGAACAGGCTGAACGGGTGCGTGCCCGCCGAGCCGACACGCAGCCCCTGCGCGCGCGCGACGTCACACACGTAGCCGCGGATCTTCCGGAGCTGCCCCTCGACGTCCGACGCCGTCCGGCACACGGGCGTCGCGATCTCGAGCACCGACTGCATCAGCTCCGCGTTGATGCGCGGCTCGAGCTCGTGCCCGTGCACCGCCTCGAGCACGGTGTCGATGTGCTGGACGAGGTCGAACGACTCGCCGTCGAGGAGCATGTACTCCTCCTCGACGCCCAGCGTGTACGGGTCGCCCGCGCCGAACCTGTGGTCGAGCACGCTCCCGCCCGGGGCGAACGTCCGCGCCCCCTTGCCCGTGATCGAATCGGGATAGATCTGCTTGCTCATTCCGACGCCGGGAGTATCGCGTCTGCCTCGATCTCGACCAACCAGCGCGGGTCGAGCAGCTGCGCGACGACCATCGTGCTGGCGGGCCGGACGTCGCCGAAGACCTCGCCGTGCGCCCGCCCGACCGCCTCCGAGTGGTCCGCGGAGGTGACGAACATCCGCGTCCGGACGACGCCCTCGGGGCCGGCGCCGGCCTCGCGCAGCGCGGCCACGATGATCTCCAGGCACCGCCGGGCCTGCGCGTAGGCATCCGCGGGAGGATCGGCTCCGTCCGGCATGATCGGCGCCGTCCCGGCGACGTGCACCGTGTCGCCGACCACGACCGCGCGGGAGTAGCCGTACGCCGGCTCGTACGGCGACCCGGAGGTGATGTTCCGCCGTGTCATCGACCTAGTATCCCCGCCCGTGGACGCGCTCATGCAGATCGACTCCTGGGGCGCCGGCACGGCCGCGGCCGGCGTCGTGCGCAGCGGCGAGGCGATCGCGGCGCACGGCCCGCGTGACCACGTCTTCCGGTGGGCGTCGGTGACGAAGCTCGTGACCGCGCTGGCGGCGCTCGTCGCCGCGGAGGAGGGGACCGTCGACCTCGACGAGCCGGCCGGCCCCGAGGGCTCGACCGTCCGGCACCTGCTCGCGCATGCGTCCGGGCTTCCGTTCGAGTCGGGCGCTCCGACGAGCCGGCCGGAGCGGCGCCGGATCTACTCCAACGTCGGCTTCGAGGCGCTGGCCGAGCACGTGGGCACCGCGGCCGGAATGCCCTTCGACCGCTACCTGGCGGAGGGCGTGCTCCGCCCGCTCGGCATGCGCGCCGAGCTGCGCGGCTCGCCGGCAGCCGACCTCTACGGGAACCTCGACGACCTGCTCCTGCTCGCCGCGGAGCTCCAGGGGCCGACGCTGGTAGCGCCGGAGACGCTCGCGGAGGCGACCACGGTGCAGTTCCCCGGCCTCGTCGGCGTCGTGCCGGACGTCGGCCGGTTCGAGCCGAACGACTGGGGCCTCGGCTTCGAGCTCCGGGACGGGAAGTCGCCGCACTGGACCGGCACGCGCAACTCGCCGCGCACGTTCGGCCACTTCGGCGGCACCGGGACGTTCCTGTGGGTCGACCCCGACGCCGGCCTCGCGCTGGGCGCGCTCACCGACAGGGACTTCGGCCCGTGGGCGCTGGAGGCGTGGCCGCGCCTGTCCGACGCGGTCCTCGCGGAGGCCGCGGCCTAGTCGTCCGCGAACAAGGGGCGAACGAACTCGTCGAACGCCTCGCGGTCGCAGCTCGCGACGGTGACCGGCGTCAACGCGCGCACCGACGCGGTGCGCGGCATGTCCATCGCCAGCGCCACCTCGCCGAAGTAGTCGCCCGGGCGGAGCACGCTCTGCGCGCCCCGGCTCGCCTGGCTGACGGCGAGCATTCCCGAGAGGACGACGTAGAAGCGGTCGCCTCGCTCACCCTCGGTGACGACGCCGGCACCGGCCGCGATCTCCTCCCGCTCCATCCGGGCCGCCAGGCGCCCGAGCGCCTCCCCGGACAGCGTCGCGAGCAGCCCGACCCGCGAGAGCTCGTGCTGCGTCGCCCCGGCGGCGCGCGGGCTCAGCTCGACTCCCGCCGATCGTTCATGGTTCTCTCGTGAGTCTCCTCGATGGGTGGGTGCATTGTCCGCGCTGCGCGAACGAGCTTACGCGCCACGACAATGCCGTTGAGTGCGGTGCATGCGGGTTCGTCCACTATGGCCACTCGGCCGTGACGGCGAGTGCGTTGCCGGAGGACGACGAAAGGCGCCTGCTGCTGGCGCGGCGCGCCTTCGAGCCCTTTCTCGGCTTGTGGGACGCCGTCGGAGGCTTCCTCGAGGAGGGCGAGCATCCGCTCGACGGCCTCCGTCGCGAGGTGCGGGAGGAGACCGGTCTCGACTTCGAGCCGCGCCAGCTGCTCGGCATCTGGATGGGCCGTTACGGGCGCGACGAGCGGGCTACGCTCAATTTCATCTGGACAGGCCGGCTCGGCCCGGGCACGCCTCATCCGGCTGACGACGTGACCGAGCTCCGCTGGTTCACGCCCGAGGACCTGCCGGATTCGGACGAGCTTGCGTTCGACGGGCTCGTCGCGGACGTCCTAGCGACCTGGCGGCAGCAGCACCCGTAGCGCCCGCGGCTCGACCCGGAACTCGATCGGCGTCTCGACGATCTCGGGCTCGCCGTCGATCGCGGCTTCGAGCCGGTCGGCCGCCGCGTCGATCTCGAACCGCTCGCCGCGCGTGCCGGCGGTCGACCCGCCGAGCCGGTAGAGGTAGAGCGCGCCCTCG
The DNA here is from genome assembly GCA_963817105.1 of uncultured Actinomycetes bacterium. Lineage (GTDB taxonomy): Bacteria > Actinomycetota > Thermoleophilia > Gaiellales > Gaiellaceae > 3-1-20CM-4-69-9. The sequence continues at coordinate 263,523 of CAWFNA010000007.1, read as the reverse complement.
TCGAGGCGTTCGCGAGCGCCGAGCGTCGGCAGCTCCAGCTCGTAGCGGTTGTTGGCGACCACGAGGAGCCGCGTCTCGTCCGGGCGTCCGTCGATCGTGAACGCGGGCGGCTCGCGGTGGGTGACCAGGATCAGCAGCGAGCGGACGCGCGCAAGGGCTTCCCGGCGGCGCCGGTGGTGCTCGCGCCGGTGGACGAGCTGCGCGTAGATCCCGAGCGAGACGTTGTTCAGGAATAGCCGACGGCCCGCGCGCCCGACGTCGATCCTGCGCTCGCGCCCGTCGAACGCGCCCAGGGCGCCGACCGGGTCGCCGCGGTCGAGGCCGAGGTCGCGGGCGAAGTGGTTCCGTGTCCCGAGCGGGACGCAGACGAACGGCAGGTCGCGCTCGAGCGCGACAGCAGCGACCGCGGCGAGCGAGCCGTCGCCACCGGCGATTCCGAGCGCGTCCGCACCGGCGGCGGCCCGGGCGATCGCGGCGGGATCCTCGCCGTCGTCGAGAACGTGCGTCTCGGTCCCGCGGCGGCGCGCCGCGGCGACCAGCTCGTCGACGCCGACACGCCCGCCGCCGGCCCGCGGGTTGACGAGCAGGAGGCCCCCCATACGGCCAGGGAGCCTATGGGTCCGGCAGGCCCGCAAATGAGCCACTCGGCCCATGGTGCCGTCCGGACCTCGTGCCGATAGTTCGTTCATGAGCGAACGTGGTCTGCACCGGATCGAGGACGACCTCAACGAGACCTGGCTCGAGGACTGGGCCGGCGCGGGTGTCGCGGAGATCGAGGCCTATCTGGCCAAGCACGCCGCCTTTCACGCCTTTCTCGACTCCGACGACGCTTAGAACTCGTTTCACAATGAGCACGGGCCGCTGGAACACGCTGCCCGGCCCCCGGCCGCGTCCTCAGTCGCACCCATAGCTACGGCTATGGGCGCTCCCTGCGTCCTTGCCGGGAACCGGCCAGCGCGCCCCATCGGCGCGTGAGTCATTCTGAATCGAGTTCTTAGTCGGCGGACGCCGCGAGGCGACTTCTCAAAAGAAAGGCGGAGGGAGCCTGGCCCCCTCCGCCGCGCAAACTAACTCTCCTCGGTCAGACCGAGCGCTCGCTCGATCGCGCCCTTCGGCTGCGCGCCGATCGCTGCGGCCGCGGGCTCGCCGTCCTTGAAGAGCACCATCGCCGGGATGGACTGGATGCCGTAGCGGATCGCCAGCTCCTGCTCCTCGTCGATGTTCACCTTCACGAGCTTGAGCTCTCCCTCGCGCTCCGCCGCGATCTTGTCGAGGATCGGCGAGACCGCGTGGCACGGGCCGCACCACTCCGCCCAGAAGTCCACGAGGACCGGGGTGTCGCTCTGCAGGACCTCATGCTCGAAGGTGTCGTTCTTGACTGCTGTGATCATCGATTCCTTTCGTCGTTCCGTTCCGTCGTACCCGGGGGCGATACCCACGTTGAAACGCACCGGAACGCATCGCAATTCCGCCGATACGATCGCGCAATGTTCGCACCGCTGCCGGACAAGCCGGATCACCCCGCTCTCGAGCGGGAGATCCTCTCCTGGTGGGACTCCGAGCGGACCTTCGACCGCCTGCGCGAGCAGAACAGCGGCAACCCCAAGTGGAGCTTCATCGACGGCCCGATCACGGCGAACAACGCGATGGGTGTCCACCACGCGTGGGGCCGGACGCTCAAGGACCTCTTCCAGCGCTACAAGGCGATGCGCGGGTTCGACCAGCGCTACCAGAGCGGCTTCGACTGCCAGGGCCTCTGGGTCGAGGTCGAGGTCGAGAAGTCGCTCGGCCTGAACTCGAAGCGCGACATCGAGGAGTACGGCCTCGCCGAGTTCGCGGCGCGCTGCAAGGAGCGGGTCGCTCACTACTCCGAGGTGATCACCGAGCAGGACCGCCGCCTCGGCCGGTGGATGGACTGGGACAACGACTACTACACGTTCTCGGACACCAACATCGAGTACATCTGGCGGTTCCTGAAGGCCGTCCACGAGCGCGGCTGGCTCTACAAGGGACACCGGTCGACCCAGTGGTGCCCCCGCTGCGGGACGTCGCTGTCGCAGCACGAGCAGGCCGGCGACGACAAGTACGAGGAGCTGACGCATCCGTCCCTGTACGTCCGGTTCCCGCTCGTCGACCGGGAAGGGGAGTCGCTCGTGGTCTGGACGACGACGCCCTGGACGTTGCCGGCGAACGTGGCGGCGGCCGTCCGGGCGGACGCGGAGTACGTGCGCACGCCGCACGGCGAGTGGTGGGCGAAGGAGCTGGCCGACGGGCGCGAGACGGTGGACACGAAGCGCGGCGAGGAGCTCGTGGGCTGGCGCTACCACGGCCCCTTCGACGGCGTCGCGGCGCAGCAGGGGGTCGAGCACCGCGTGATCCCCTGGGACGAGGTCGCGCTCGACGAGGGCACGGGCATCGTCCACATCGCGCCGGGGGCGGGGACGGAGGACTTCGAGCTCGGCCGCGTCCACGGGCTGCCCGTGCTCGTCCCGGTCGACGAGGCTGGACGGTTCCTGCCCGAGTTCGGCTTCGCCGGGCTGTCCACCGACGAGGCCCGCGACCCGATCATCAGCGACCTGCGCGAGCGCCACCTGCTCGTCGAGGCGGGCGAGATCACGCACCGCTACCCGATCTGCTGGCGCTGCGGCACGCCGCTGATCTTCCGCGTCGTCGACGACTGGTTCATCGGCTGCGACGAGATCCGGCAGCCGCTGCTCGACGCGAACCAGGAGGTCGAGTGGACGCCGTCCTTCTACGGCAAGCGCATGGACGACTGGCTGCGCAACATGGGCGACTGGAACATCTCGCGCAAGCGCTACTTCGGCCTGCCGTTGCCGTTCTACCCGTGCGGCTGCGGGACGCTGAACGTGATCGGCTCCAGGGCGGAGCTCGACGAGCGAGCCACCGCCCCGGTCGACCTGCCCGAGCTGCACCGGCCGTGGATCGACGACGTCAAGGTCCGCTGCGAGTCATGCGGCGACGAGGTCGCCCGGATCGTGGAGGTCGGCGACGCCTGGCTCGACGCCGGGATCGTCCCGCTGTCGACTCTCGGCTGGGAGAACGACCGCCTCGTCGAGCACGGCTACGGGAACGGCGCCGCGGCCGGGCTCACCGGCGCTGACCTCCCGGACCGCGCCTACTGGGACGAGTGGTTCCCGGGCGACTGGATCTCCGAGATGCGCGAGCAGATCCGGCTCTGGTTCTACTCGATCTCCTTCATGTCGATGACGCTCGTCGGCCGGCTGCCGTACCGCGCCGTCCTCACCTACGAGAAGGCCCGCGACGAGACCGGGCGCGAGATGCACAAGAGCTGGGGGAACGCGATCGACGCCCAGGAGGCGCTGGAGAACATGGGTGCGGATCCGATCCGCTGGCTCTTCTCCGCCCAGAACCCGAGCCAGAACCTCAACTTCGGCTACGGGCCGGCCAACGAGGTCAAGCGGCGCCTGCTGACGTTCTGGAACTCGGCCAAGTTCTTCGTCGACTACGCGCGGATCGAGGAGTTCGACCCGGCCGAGGATCCCGGCGAGCTGCAGCCGCTCGACCGCTGGCTGCTCGCGCGGACGGCCCAGCTCGTCGACGAGATGACGGACGCGTACGAGCGGTTCTGGACGCCGGATCTCGTCCGCAGCTTCGAGTCGTTCGTCGACGATCTCTCGAACTGGTACATCCGGCGCTCCCGGCGCCGCTTCTGGAAGGGCGGCGACCGCGCCGCCCTCCACACGCTCCACCACGCGCTGGTCGAGGCAGTCCGGGTCGTCGCGCCGGTGATGCCGTTCCTGGCCGAGCACCTGTGGCGGTCGCTGCGCGCCGAGGACGCGCCGGAGTCGGTCTTCCTTGCCGGCTGGCCGGAGCTCGGCGAGCGCGACGAGCAGCTCGTGGAGGAGATCGCCGCGGTTCGGCGGGTGGTCGAGCTCGCGCGCCAGGCTCGCTCGGGCGCGGGGATCAAGCACCGCCAGCCGCTCCGCCGGCTCGTCGTCCAGGGCGCGGAGGCGGCGCGCGGCCACGCCGACGAGATCGCAGAGGAGCTGCGCGTGCAGGAGGTCGACTGGGGCGACGTCGAGGCGACCGAGCTGATCGTCAAGCCGCACCTCCCGGCGCTCGGCCCGCGGCTGGGCAAGGACCTGCCGGCGGTGCGGGAGGCGCTCGCGCGGGGCGAGTTCGAGGAGGTCGACGGCGGCTTCCGCGTGCTGGGGCATCAGCTCGGGCCGGACGAGGTCCTGGTCGAGCGGCGCGGCCGCGAAGGGTGGGCAGTCGCGGCCGACCCGGAGTCGGGCCTCACCGTGGCCCTCGACACCGCGATCGATCCGGAGCTCGCTCTCGAGGGCCGGGTCTACGACCTGATCCACCGCCTCAACTCGATGCGCCGCGAGGCGGGTCTCGAGCTGACCGACCGCATCGTCGTCCGGCTGCCTGAATCCCAGGCCGACCTGCTCGCGCACGCCGACCGGATCAAGGACGAGGTGCTCGCCGTCGAGATCCAGACCGACGGCGTCGCCGAGCCACAGATCGCCAAGGCATAGCCTCCGCCGCTAGCCGAACGCCGCCACGAGCCGCTCCAACCCGGCCTCGAGCGTCTCGTCGGTGACGGCGAGGGACACGCGAGCCCAGCCGCGGCCGCGCTCGCCGAAGCCCTCGCCGGGCGCGATCGCGACGCGGTGGTCGAGGAGGAGCCCCTCGGCCGTGACGCCGTCGGGAAGGCGAAACCAGACGAAGAACGTCCCCTCGCTGCGGGCGTCGACACTGCGTAGCGCGTCCACCGCACGATCGCGGCGGCGCTCGTAGGTCGAGCGCCGCTCCTCCACCGACTCCTGCGGGCCGGTCAGCGCCGCGATGCCGGCCTCCTGCACCGGCCGGAAGATCCCCGCGAAGACGTGGTCCTGGACCAGCTCGATCCGGGCCACGATCTCGGCGTTGCCGAGCACGAAGCCGAGGCGCCAGCCGGCCATGCCGTAGGTCTTGGACATGCTGAAGAGCTCGATGCCGACCTCGCGGGCGCCGTCCACGGCGAGAAAGCTCGCCGGCCGCCGGCCGTCGAAGACGAGGTCGCCGTACGCGAAGTCGTGGAGCACGACCGCGCCGGTCCGGCCTGCCCAGTCCACAGCCTCGGCGAAGATGCCCGGCGGCGCAGCGACGGCGGTCGGGTTGGACGGGTAGTTCAGGTACAGCGCCGCCGCAGGCTCGATCGAGTCGAAGCCGGTGAACGAGCCGCGCCGCGCGCCGGCGAGCGCGACCGCCGACGGATAGTCCGCGTAGCCGGGATCCGGGAGCAGGATCGTCTCGCCGCGCTCGACGCAGACGAGGGCGAACTCCATCAGGGCGGTCTTCGACCCCGGCACGACCGCGACCTCGCGCGCGGGGTCGAGCTCGACGCCGTAGACGTCGCGGTAGCGGGCGGCGATCGCCTCCTTCAGCGCGGGTAGGCCGGAGAACGGGGCGTACCCGTGCGCCTCGCCGCGCGACGCCGCGTCGGCCAGCGCGTCGACGACGTGCTGTGGCGGCCCGGTCTCCGGGTTGCCGCGGCCGAGGTCGACGAGCGGCTCGCCCCCCCGCGCCGTCGCCGCGGCGACGCGGGCGAGCAGCGCCATGAAGTACTGCTCGGGAAGACGCTCGATCCTTTGCGGGCGCGGACGCACCCGGCGAATCTACGCGGACCGTCGCAGCTCGACCGGCAGCCGGAAGACGACGTCCTCGAAGACCGACGCGAACGGGGCGATGTCGGAGACGCCGCGCCGACGGAACCAGTCGCACACGCGCGTCACGAGCCGCTCCGGCGCCGACGCGCCCGAGGTGACGCCGACCGTCTCCACGTCGTCGAGCCACGCTTCCTCGATCTCGCTCTCGTCGTCGACGAGGTGAGCCGCCACGCCGGCCGTCCGCGCGACTTCCACGAGCCGGATCGAGTTGGAGGAGTTGCGTGAGCCGATCACGAGCAGGAGGTCGACCTCGGACAGGAGCTCCTTCACCGCCCACTGCCGGTTGGAGGTCGCGTAGCAGATGTCCTCCCGCTGGGGCGCCCGGAGGCTCGGGATGCGGCGGCGGAGCACCTCGACGATCTCGGCGGTCTCGTCCACCGACAGCGTCGTCTGGGTGATGTAGGCGACCGGCTCCCCCTCCCGGAGCTCGAGGGCCTCGGCCTCGTCGACCGACTGCACGAGCGTGATCGCGTCCGGCGCCTCGCCCGTCGTGCCGACGACCTCCTCGTGGCCCTCGTGCCCGATCAGGATGATCCGGTAGCCGTCGGCCGCGTACCGCCGCGCCTGGACGTGCACCTTCGTCACGAGCGGGCAGGTGGCGTCGATCGTCTGCAGGCGCCTGGCGGCCGCGTTGCGGTACACGCTAGGTGCGACGCCGTGCGCCGACAGGACGAGCGTCGCGCCGGCGGGAACCTCTGCCTCGTTGTCGACGAACACCGCGCCCCGCTCCTCGAGCTCGCGCACGACGTGACTGTTGTGGACGATCTGCTTGCGGACGTAGACCGGAGCTCCGTACAGGTCGAGCGCCCGTTCGACCATCTCGACGGCCCGCTCCACCCCGGCGCAGTACCCACGGGGTGACGCGAGAAGAACCCGCTTCACCACACCAGAAACAAAGTAGCACCGTACGAGCCGGCGGGTCCGTGACCCGACAAGCAGCTCGATCGACCTCAGAAGAAGGAAGAAGCCCGTCGCTCGGGGGGGTCGGTGGCGACGGGCTTCCTCCTAGTGCTCACCGCGGACTGCAAGGCCAGGAACGCACCGCGGTTCGCATCGCCCAGTGCCGCCGACACTAGCGAGTCGAGTAGGTCTTTCCAATAGGCCGTTCGGCCCATCTTCGAAAGCGGGACCAAACCGCCTCCGGACATAGAATCAGGACGCCCAGTGACACAAGCAAGTCACGCCATCGACGTGTCCCTGGTCGCTGTGGCCCCCGTCTATCTTGCGGTCGCGGCGGCCGCCGGCGCCGTGGTCGGCGCGGCCGGCCTGCTGCTCGCGCGAGGTCGCCGCCGGGAGCCCGAGCCTGCGGCGAATGAGCCCGCCGAGGCCGAGTCGATCGCGGCCATGTCCTCTGCTCTGGGCGACGCGCTCACGCGCGAGCGGCTGGTGGCGCGCATCTCCGCGCAGGTGCGCTCGGAGCTCGACACCAAGCGTCTCCTGCGCGTCGCGGTCGAGGAGACCGGGAGGACGCTCGCGGTCGACCGGTGTTTCGTCCGGCTCGCGGACGACGAGGAGCTCGCCGCGCAGTGGGCCGCGCCGGGCCTGGAGCCGATCGTCGAGCCGGCGGCCCTCCTGGTCGCGAACCTCGCCGCCCGCGAGCGGCGGACGGTCGCGATCGACGACGTCGACACTGCGCCGGAGCTCGACGACGGGACGCTCGGGAGCCGTGACCCGGTGCGTGGGCTCGGCAGCCGTGCCGTCCTCGCGACGCCGGTCGTCGTCTTCGACGAGCTGATCGGCGTCTTCGCGCTCCATCGCGGCGAGGCGCGGCCGTGGTCGCACGACGAGATCGCGCTCACCGAGGCCGTCGCCCGCGAGGTTGCCGTAGCTGTCCACGTCGCCCGTCTCCTGGGCGAGAACCGGCAGCGGCTCGCGCGGCAGAGCGCGCTCCTCCACGCCGCCGGGGTGCTCACCAGCGACCTGCAGCTGGACGCCGTCCTCCAGCGCCTGGTCGCGGAGGTCGCCTCCCTGCTCGAGACGGACGCGGCGGACTGCTTCATCCTCGATCCCGACCGCGAGATCCTGCGGTGCGAGGCCGTCCACGGACTCCCGAGCGAGCTGATCGGCTTCGAGTTCCCGGCCTCGCGCGGCGTCGCCGGAGAGGCGCTGCGCGCCGGCGAGCCCGTGATCGCCGCCGACTACACGGGCGTCCGCGATCCGATCCCGCACGAGGCGTACTCCGAGTTCAGCAGCGCGATCGTCGCCCCGATGCGCTCGTCCGGGACGATCCAGGGCGCCCTCGGCGTCGGGTCGCGCTCCGACCGCGTCTTCACGCAGGAGGACAGCGACCTCCTGGGCGCCTACGCCGGGCTCGCCTCGCTCGCGCTCGCGAACGCCCGCGCGTTCGACGCCCACACGCGCCAGGCGCGCGTCGAGCGCGGGTTCTTCCGCATCGCCGCCGTGCTCGGGCAGTCCCTCTCCCTGGGCGAGACGGTCGAGGCGGTCGCCCGGGCCGCGAACGAGGCGCTGGGCGGCAGCTTCGCGGCCGTGCTGATGCCGCGCGCGGGGTCGCTGGAGCTCGCAGCCGGTGCTGAGCTCCCCGACGCGCTCGCGGAGGAGCTCGCGGGCGGCCTCCCCGAGTCGGCCGCGGTCCTGCGGGCGGCGGGGGACGACGGCCGGGTGATCGTCTCACCCGACGTCGGCGAGGACGACCGCTTCGAGGCCGGCTGGGCGCGGCTTGCGGAGCAGGCCGGCTATCGGTCGCTCCTCTCGGTGGCGGTGGCCGATCCGCGCGAGCGCTCGAACGGGCTCGTCCTCGTCTTCTTCACGGCCGAGCGGAGGTTCTCGGACGAGGACCTGGAGCTGTCCCGCCACCTCGCCGGAGCCGCCCGCGGGGCGCTCGAGCGGAGCGAGCTGTTCGAGGCCGAGCGGACGGCGCGGGCGCTCTCACAGCAGCTTGCGCGGACCGGCAGCCTGCTCGCGACGGAGCTCGACCCCGTGGCGGTGCTGGACGAGGTCGTCCAGCAGGCGCCGGCGCTGCTCGCCGCAGACGCCTGTGCGATCCGCATCGTCGAGGAAGGCGACCTCGTCGTGAGCGCGGCGTCGGGCGACGGCGACGAGCTGACGGGCGCGGTCGGGACCGCGCGGCTCGGCCACGGCGTGGCTCTCGGGCGACGTCTACCAGTCCCGCGCTCCCGTGGCGATCGAGGACGCCTCGGCCGACGAGCGGCTGCTGGCCGTCGACCCCGTGCTCGCGGCCGGCTACTCCGCGTTCCTCGGCGTGCCCCTGTCCGGCCCGGAAGGGGCGCTGCACGGCGTGCTCGCCGTCTACGCCCGGCGCCCGCGTCGGTGGAGGACGGAGGAGATCGAGGCCCTGCTCGCGCTCGCGGCGAACACGTCGGCCGCGCTCTCGAACGCCGAGCTCTACTCGAGGGTCTCGCTCGAGAAGGAGCGCAGCGTCGCGATCCTGGCCAACATCGCCGACGGCATCGTCGCCGTCGACCGCGATGGGCACGTCGTCCTCTGGAACGCCGCCGCCGTGCAGATCACCGGCGTGCCGCAGGAGGACGCGCTCGGCCGCACGGTGTCGGATGTGCTCCAGCGGACGTTCGAGGGTGCCGCGGAGAAGGGGACCGGCCCACGGCTGGTCTCGATCCCGCGCGGCGGCGACGAGCTCTGGCTCTCGCTGAGCGAGGCGGTCATGCGCGACCCCGCGGGCGGGGTGGCCGGGCGCATCTTCGCCTTCCGCGACATCTCCGCAGACCGCATGGTCGAGGAGGTCAAGTCGGACTTCGTCGCGGCCGTCTCGCACGAGCTGCGCACGCCGCTGACGTCGATCTACGGCTTCGCGGAGACCCTGCTGCGTCAGGACGTCCTCTTCGGCGAGGAGGAGCGGCGCACGTTCCTCGCCTACATCGCGTCCGAGTCCGAGCGCCTCACCGGGATCGTCGACCAGCTCCTGAACGTGGCGCGGCTCGATGCGGGCGACCTCCACGTCGAGCCGGAGCTGATCGACGTCGGCTCGGTCCTGTCCGAAGTGGTGGCGGTCGAGACCGGGAACGGCCACCGCTTCCAGGTCGAGCTACCGGAGGAGCCGCTGGCGGCCGAAGCGGACCGCGACAAGGTCCGGCAGGTGTTCAGCATCCTCGTCGAGAACGCGCTCAAGTACTCGCCGCAGGGCGGCACGGTCACCGTCGGCGCCCGACGGAAGGAGGACATTGTCGAGGTGCGCGTCGTCGACGAGGGGATCGGGATCCCGCCCGCCGAGCAGGAGCGGATCTTCCGCAAGTTCTATCGCGCCGAGTCCCCTACACGTGACGGCGCCGCCGGAACCGGCCTCGGCCTCTTCATCGCGAAGGAGCTCGTGACGGCGATGGGTGGGCGGATCTGGGTCGACTCGGCCGAGGGCGCCGGGTCGAGCTTCGCATTCGAGCTACCGGCGGCGGGGGAGTAGAACGGACGGCTCCGGGTATACGTCAGCACACCCGCAGGACGGGGTGGGCGCCGCCATGACCAAAGTGCTCGTCATCGACGACGAAGATCCGATCCGGCTCCTCTGCCGCGTGAACCTCGAGGCCGAGGGCATGGCGGTGATCGAGGCGAAGGACGGTCCGTCCGGTCTCGACCAGGCGCGCAGCGAGGGCCCCGACGTGATCCTGCTGGACGTGATGATGCCCGGGCTCGACGGTTGGCGGGTCGCCGAGGAGCTCCTCGACGACACGCGGACCAGTGAAATCCCGATCATCTTCCTGACCGCGCGCGCCGAATTCCGCGATCGCGCGAAGGGCCTCGACATCGGCGGTATCGACTACGTGACGAAGCCGTTCAACCCGCTCGACCTGGCGCCGCGCGTTCGCAACATGCTTGCCCGGATCGAGCGCGGGGAGCGCGACGAGCTTCGCAGCGAGAAGGTCTCGGAGCTGCGGTTGCTGATGGAGTCCGACTAGTAGGAGGCTTTGGCGGAATACGGCTGAGCCGTCGGGGTGCGCTGCTCGCCCCAAGGCCGCGTCCTCAGTCGCGCCCATAGCTACGGCTATGGGCGCTCCCTGCGTCCTTGCCTCGGAACGACCACCGCACCCCGACGACGAGCAGCATTCCACCAAACCCTCCTAGCTCCTCACCGGGCCGTCTGGGCCAGCACGATCCCGCTCACCGTCAGCGCAGCGCCCACGAGCTGGACCGGCGCGAGCGACTCTCCAAGCCACAGCCACGCGATCAGGATCGCCAGCACGGGCTCGAGCATCGCGACGATCCCGACGCGCGTCGCGTTGATGTGCCGGAGCGCGCCGACCACGAGGACGAACGGCACGATCGTCCCGAGAACGACCATCCAGGCGACGAGCAGCCAGGTCGGGGCGTGCGTCGCCTCGAGGTTGCCCAGGAGCGACGCGTCTCCCTCGAACCGGTCACCGGGGAACGTCCACCACGGCTGCAGCGCCGCCCAGAAGAGCGCGGCGAAGAGGAAGCCCCAGGCCGAGAGCGAGATCGGATCGCGGCGGGCGACGCCGCGCTCCGCGACGAGCAGGTAGAAGCAGTAGCTCAGGCACGCGACCACGGCGGCGGCGAGCCCGAGCCGGTCGAGGCCGCCGGTGTCCCAGACCCGCACGATCAGGACGAGTCCCGACAGCGAGAGCGCGAGCGCGGCCCAGATCCGCTGCCGCACGGTCTCGTGGTAGACGAAGCGGGCCCAGAGCGCGACGAGCAGCGGCGCGGCGAACTGGACGAGCAGGGCCTTTCCGATCTCCAGCCGGTGGATCGCGAAGAAGTACGACCACTGGACGACGGCGAGGCCGCCGATCCCGAGCGCTGCGAGCAGGACGAGCTCGCGGCTGCTCGTGCGGACCGCCCCGCGCCGGGTCACGGCGACGATCAGCGCGAGGCCCAGGAACGCCCCGGTGCACCGCACCTCGGTCAGGCGCTGTGACGAGATCCCGTTCGCCTCGATCACCTTCGAGACGACGCCGTTGACGGCGAAGAGGGTCGCCGCCGCCGCCACCATCGCGTAGCCGACGCCCGGGCGCGGCGCGTGCGGCTCGTGCGGAGTGCGCAGGATCGGCTCGGCCACGCGGGCGCGAACCTAGCTGAGACAGGCGGTACGCTTCGAGTGCGGGGCGTAGCGCAGCCTGGTTAGCGCGTCGCGTTTGGGACGCGAAGGTCGCCGGTTCGAATCCGGCCGCCCCGACTCGTCTCGTCATGATGCCGCCGGTGGCCGTTCTCCTCGGTGCCGCTGCGGCAATGTCCTTCGGCGCCCTGGCGGTTGCCATCCGCGTGGCGCTCAAGCCGCCGATCGACCCGGAGGCGGCTTCGCTCGTCACGACCGCGATCGCGCTCGCCGTCTGCGTCGCGACCGCGGCGGCGCTCGGCCAGTGGGACGACGTCCCGTGGGAGGACACCTGGCCGTTCCTCGCCGTGGGCCTGGTCGCGCCCGGGATCACGCAGGTGCTCTTCACGCGCGCGATCGGCCTGATCGGCCCGTCGCGGACGACGATCCTCGTCGGGATGTCGCCCGCGCTCTCGGCCGCGATCGCGATCGTGGTGCTCGACGAGCCGGTGCGGCCGGTGCTCGTGGTCGGGACGCTCTTCGTCGTCGCCGGCGGCACGATGCTGGCCTGGGAGCGAGGAGGGCTGCGCGGGCTGCTCACCGTCGGGGCCGTCCTGGCGATCGCGGCCGCGGTCCTGTTCGGCGTGCGGGACAACGTGGTCCGTTGGGCAGAGCGGGGAAGCGACGTGCCCGGCGTGATCGCGGCCGCGTGCTCGCTCGGCACGGCCACGATCGTGATCGGCGCGCTCGTCCTCGCCGGCGGGAGCGGGGTCGCCCGTGTCCGCCTCGCCGCCGTGCCGTTTGTCGTGCCGGGCCTGATCTACGGGCTCGCCTATGTGTTCCTGCTGAGCGCGTTCGACCACGGCCAGGTCACCGTGGTCGCGCCGCTCTACGGGACGGAGTCGCTCTGGGCCGTCGTGTTCTCCTCGATCGTCCTCGGGCGGGCCGAGGCCGTCGGCGTGCGGCTCGTCGCGGCGGCGCTCCTGGTCGTCGCGGGGCCGGTGCCCCTCGATTTCGCAGGCGTTCCGCGCTGAACGCTACGATGCTCGACGCCGACGAGCTCCTCCGAGCGCAGGAAGCGTCCGAGGAAGAACACGAAGACCGCGAAGAACACGATCGCCTGCTCGACCGCCATCGAAACACCGGCGATCTGCTGGTCGGTCGTGTGCCCGAGCCCCCACAGCTCCGGGGCGCGCTCGTAGAAGTCGTAGACGGCCCGGGGGATGAGCGCCAGGACAAGGCCGAGCGGAGAGGCGAGCGCGAACGCCGTGAAGAGGTAGAGGGCCTTGAGGCCGTCCGAGAAACGGCCGTGCACGACGGGCCACCAGAGCAGGACGCCGGTGGCGAAGAAGCTCGTGTGCTCGAGGTGGAGGACCGAGCTCTGATGCTCGAGCGCCGTGTCGTAGAGGGCCGGCAGGTGCCAGAGGTAGGACGAGAGCAGCCAGGCGGGGAGCGCTACGGCCGGGTGCGTCGCGAACCGGACGACGCGGAACCGCTCCAGGTCGCGAGCGAGGGAGGGGGCGATCCCGATCACCGCGAGCGCCGGCGCCCACTCGGCGATCACGACGTTCTGGAGCAGGTGGATCGACAGGAGGTAGTGGAGCGCGATCGTGTCGACCGGCGTCAGCATCACCGCCAGGACGAGCAGCTGCGATGCGGCGAAGGCCAGGCGCCGCGGCGGCGAGGCCGGCCACCGACGCTGCGTCCAGACGTAGGCGGCGGTCAACCCCGGGACGACGACGAGGGTGTCCCAGTCCAGCGGCCAGTCGTACGGCGACACGATGGGGATGGTGCCAGCGTTACTCTGTCGAGGCGCCGCGCGCCCGTGGTGTAGTGGTAGCACCGGAGACTTCCAATCTCCTGGCACCGGTTCGAGCCCGGTCGGGCGCTCCTCCTCTTAAGAGCTCTCAGCCGTCGCTGATGAGGACGCCGCCGTTCCCGAGCCCGAGCTGAAAGCCCACTCGGCCGCCTCCGCGACGTCGCAGTACGCGAGCTCCGGGATGACCGACGCCGAGGGGACGGAACGGTTCGCGATCACGTTTGGCCCCGATCATGGGGTAAGACTCGATCGTGCCCGAGAGCGAGGAGCAGCGACACGACCGAGAGCTGATCGAGCTGCTCAACGAGCTGCGGGTGGCGCTCCCCGGCGTGCAGGTGCTGTTCGCGTTCCTGCTGGCCGTCCCGTTCGCGAGCGGCTTCCCCAGGCTCGGGAAGCTCGACCGGGACGTCTTCTTCGTCGCGTTCATCGCGACGGCGCTCTCGACCGTCGCGCTGATCGCACCGAGCTCGTACCACCGGCTCCGCTGGCGTCAGAGCGACAAGGAGCGGATGCTCGTCTTCTCGAACAGGCTCACGATCGCGGGCCTTGCCCTGCTCGCCGTCGCGATCACGTGCGTCGTGTTCGTCATCACCGACTTCCTCTTCCACCGGTCGTGGGCGGCGGCGTTCACCGCGCTCGTGGCCGCGGCGTTCCTCGTCGTGTGGTACGGGCTGCCGCTCGCCTCGGCGATCAGGGACCGGCGGGGACCGCGACGCTCTCGATGACGACGTCGTCGCGCGGCTTGTCGCGTGCGTCGGTCGGCAGCGCGGAGATCGTGTCGACGACGTCCATCCCGTTCGTGACGCGACCGAAGACCGTGTGCTTGCCGTCGAGCCATGCGCATGCGCCCGCGGTGACGATGAAGAACTGCGAGCCGTTCGTGTTCGGTCCGGCGTTCGCCATCGCGAGGGCGCCCCGCTCGACCTTGTGCTCGTTGAACTCGTCCTCGAACTGGTAGCCCGGGCCGCCCGAGCCGGTGCCGGTCGGATCGCCGCCCTGGACCATGAAGTCGGGGATGACCCGGTGGAAGATGACGCCGTCGTAGAACCCGTCGCGAGCGAGCTTGACGAAGTTGTCCACGGTCTTGGGCGCCTCGCCGGGGAAGAGCTCGAGCTCGATCGCGCCGTGGTTCGTCTGCAGCGTCGCGTTCATCTGAGCGTGTCCGCGAGCGGCTCGATCGCGCCGGCCGTCGGCTCCAGCTCGCCGGACTCCAGCTTCGTCGCGATCTCGCGGGCGAGCTCGAGCGCCTCGCTCTCCTGGTCGGGGTCGAGGACGGTGTTGACAGCCGCGAGCACGTGGCCGCCGCTGCGGAGCTCGACGTCCACGGTCTGGAGCTCCTTCCGCGGGATGTAGGGATCCTCCGGCACGCCCACGTGGACGACGACGTTGCGTCCGTCGGGGAGCGTTGCCGTCTGCTCGACGGTTCTGCCACGGAGTGACACGGCCGCGGGACTGTAGCGCGACGTCGTCCGGCGCTGCGGCGATGCTCCGACCGTGCAGCCAGAGCGAGAGCGTCTGGTCGACTTCCGGCCGCGGAACGTCCTCGTCGTCATCGGGATTCTGATCGCGGTCGCGGCGCTGCTGAAGCTCCTCTGGATCTCCCGGCACGTGGTCGCCTGGGTCTTCATCGCCACGTTCCTCGCGCTGGCGCTCAACCCCGCGGTCGACCGGCTGGAGCGCCGTTTCGGCAACCGTCGCGGGGCCGCGACGGCGGTCGTGTTCGTCCTCGCGCTGGTCGCGATCGCGGGGATCGGCGCCCTGTTCATCCCGACGATCGTCCACCAGGTCAACGACTTCGCGAACAAGGTGCCCGACTACCTCGACGACGTCACGAAGGGGCGCGGCCGGCTCGGATTCCTCCAGACCAAGTACCACCTCGTGGACAAGGCCCGTGAGCAGCTGCACGAGGGCGGGGCGAAGAAGCTGTTCGGCCTCTCGGGGACGGCGTTGGCCCTCACGAAGAGCGTGATCACGGTGATCATCGCCTCGCTCACGATCGCCTTCATGACCCTGTTCATGCTGCTCGAGGGCCCGACGTGGGTCGACCGCTGCTACGGGCTCCTGCCGCCGGAGTCGCAGCCGCGGTGGCGCGCCGTCGGCCGCGACATCTACCGGACGGTCGGCGGCTACGTGACGGGGAACCTCCTGATCAGCCTGATCGCCGGAGCGAGCACGACCGTGGTGCTGCTGATAACCGGCGTCCCCTTTGCGGTCGCCCTGGGGTTGATCGTCGCGATCCTCGACCTGATCCCGCTCGCCGGCGCGACGATCGCGGCGATCATCGTCGGCATCGATCGCGTTCCTGCACTCGATCGTCGCCGGGATCGTGGTGGTCGCCTTCTTCATCATCTACCAGCAGCTCGAGAACCACGTGCTGCAGCCGGTCGTCTACGGCAGGACCGTGCAGCTCTCGCCCCTGGCCGTGCTGATCTCCGTCCTGATCGGGGCCGAGCTCGCCGGCGTGCTCGGGGCGCTCGCGGCGATCCCGGTCGCCGCCAGCCTCCAGGTGATCCTGCGGGAGCTGCTGCGCAACCGTCGCCGGGCGGCACTCGAGCCTGGCTGACTCGGGCCCGCCGGGCCCCGCGGCCCGGCCGAATTCCCCGTTCGGTTCGGCGTCAGGCGCTGACGTTTCCCGGCGCTAGGCTTCGCGCCGGGCGCCTGTAGCTCAGTGGACAGAGCGACGGCCTTCTAAGCCGTTGGTCGGAGGTTCGAATCCTCCCAGGCGCACTCGTCCGGCCGGCGCAATGCTTTGTGCGGAGGATCGGCGCGAAGTCGCGCGGGTTCGTGCTACAACGCGGCGGGCAGGGGTCTCGCGAGGGGAGGAAAGTCGTGCTGCGTTCACTCGTCGCGCTGGCTACGGTCGGTGTCGTCGCTCTGGTCCCGCTCGGCTCGGCGGGGGCGTCTTCGACGACGGCAAAACGGATCGCTTACGTCAGCGGCGACGACCTGTGGACGATCGGTGCGAACGGCACCGGAACGACGAATCTGGGCGAGAGCCCTCATAACCCGTCGTTCTCGAGCAACGGCCAGCTGATCCTCTTCGACGACGGCACGAGTGTCCGGGCGATCTCGGCCGCCGGCCCCGCCAACTCCTCCACCGTCCTCTGCACTGGCACCGACCCGGCGATCTCGCCCGACGGGCAGCAGGTCGCCTACGTATCCGGCGGGAACGTCGTGGTCAGCCAGCTGGGTTGCGCGTCGGGGACGCATATCGACCTCGGTCCAGGGGAAGAGCCCCGCGTGGGCGCCTGACGGCAGCGCGATCGTCTTCGTCGACTCCGCGGACGACCTCGCCGTCGCTCCGTCCGGCGGTGGCGCGGCGCAGAAGCTCGGGGCGACCGCGGCCGCGGAGAGCGAGCCGTCGTGGTCGCCGGACGGCTCGCGGATCGCCTACGTCTCCTCCTCCGAGCTGTTCGTCATGAACGCCGACGGCTCGAACCGGCAGCAGCTGACGAGCAACAGCGTCACCGAGTCGTCGCCGAGCTGGGCGCCCGGCGGGGACGAGATCGTGTTCGCGGCTGGCGCGCCGGCGGGGCCGCTGTCCGCAATCACTCCGAACGGCTCCAACACCAGACTGCTTGTCGACGCCGCGAGTGCGTCGCAGCCGAACTGGGGGCTCGCGGTCGCGAACACCGTCGCGCCGACGATCACGCCGCAGCCGGGAGCGCCCCTCGCGGAAGGCACGCAGCTCTCGGCCAGCCTCGGCAGCTGGACGTCGATCAGCGCGATCACCTCCTTCGGCTACCAGTGGAAGCGGTGCGGGCCGGCCGGCACCGGCTGCACGCCCATCTCCGGAGCGAACATCGGGACGTACACGCTTGCCTCCGGCGACATCGGCGGCACGGTCCGGGTGACCGTGACCGCGACGACCCCGGACGGATCGGCGCCCGGCACGTCGGCGGCGACGCCTGTGATCGGCGCCGCGGCCCCGCAGAACATCAAGCCGCCGACGATCGACGGCGAGGAGATCGTGGGCGAGACCCTGACCGCCGACAACGGCACGTGGAGCGGCTCGAACCCGGTCTTCACCTACCAGTGGCAGAAGTGCGACGCGAACGGCACGCCCGCGTCCTGCGCGAACATCGCCGGTGCGACCGCGAACGTCTACGTCCCGGTGCCCGGTGACGTCGGCTCGACCCTGCGCGTGCTCGTCACCGCGACGAACAGCCTCGGCTCGGCGACGAGGGAGTCGAACCCGACCGCACGCGTCGCCAGCACCGTCCCGCAGAACACGTCGCTGCCCGCGATCCAGGAGGACATCGGTTTCGACGGCACCGTCAGCTCGTACACCGCCACGACCGGCGAGTGGACGGGGTCGCCGACGATCGTGTTCAGCTACCAGTGGCGGCGCTGCGACAGCGGCGGCGCGAACTGCACGGACATCGCGGCTGCGATCACGAGCACGTATCTCCCGTCCGCGACCGACATCGGCTCCAAGCTGCGCGTCGCGGTCACGGCGACGAACGACTTCGGTTCGGCCACTGCGGTCTCGGAACCGTCCTCCCTGATCGCCGGCACGGCGCCGGCGAACTCCTTCCGGCCCTCGATCTCCGGCACGGAGTCGACCGGCGGGACGCTCTTCGCGAGCAACGGCACCTGGACCGGCTCGGTCCCGCTCACGTTCACCTACGAGTGGCGGCGCTGCAACGCGAGCGGCGCTTCCTGCGGAACGATCGCCGGCGAGACCACCTCGTCGTACGTCGTCCAGGCGGCGGACGTCGGCGGGACGATCGTCGTCGCCGTGACGGCGAAGAACTCGGCCGGCAGCGCCTCCTCCGTGTCGAGCCCGTCCGGCGTGATCCAGACAGGCAGCGGGACGTCGTCCGTCAAGCCGCAGGTGCGGGCGCAGCCGACCTTCACCGGCGTGCTCGTGCGCGGACGAGCGCTGCGTGCCAACCCCGGGAGCTGGTCCGGGACGACGCCGATGACCTTCTCCTACGAGTGGCAGCGCTGCCCGGCCACCGGCACTACGTGCACCGCGATCCGTGACGGCGAGGTCGGCCGCGTACACGCTGACGACCGCCGACGTCGGCAAGCGGATCCGCCTGCTCGTCGTCGCCGACAACACGGCCGGCTCGACCGAGGCGTTGTCGAGGATCTCGACCAAGGTCGCCAAGACTGCGCCGGCCGGCAAGAAGCTCACCGGGACCGCGAAGGCCGACCGGCTCACCGGCGGCGCCGCCAACGACACGATCCACGGGGGCGGCGGCAAGGATCGGATCTCCGGCGGTGCGGGCGCCGACCGGCTGTACGGCGACGCCGGCAACGACACGGTCACGGGTGGCACCGGCGCCGATTCGATCTACGGCGGCACCGGCAACGACTCCGTCCAGGCGCGCGACGGGACGCGCGACAGGATCGACTGCGGAGCCGGCAAGGACACGGTCGTCGCCGACAAGACCGACGTGGTCAAGGGCTGCGAGACCGTCAAGCGCTGATCGCCGCCACGCCGAGGTAGGTCGACGGCGGTATCCTGACCCTCGCTCGAGGTGGCGGTAGCTCAGTTGGTAGAGCCCCTGGTTGTGGTCCAGGTGGTCGTGGGTTCGAGTCCCATCCGCCACCCTCCGGCCCCACGGAATCGCGCCTCCCGGGCTAGGCTGGCGCGGGGCCCCGTAGCTCAGCGGATAGAGCGGCGGACTTCGAATCCGCGTGCGGAGGTTCGACTCCTCCCGGGGCCATGGGCTCTCGTTGACCAATCGGACGGCGCGGCGTACTGTCACCTCTGTGAGCGGACTGCGGCCGTCTCTGCTCGGCGTGTCAGTGCTCTGCCTGGCGATCGGAGTCGGCGGCGCCGTCGCTGCGCGAGCAGAGGAGGGCGTGGAGGTGTACATCCCCTTCCGCATCGGCGTGGCGTACTGCCTGTACCACGACGAGGGCATGCTGGACGAGGTCGACGATCAGGGGCGGAACGTCACCTCGATCAAGTGCTACCAGCGGCCGAAGGGCCGCTCGATGCGGGCGAGCATCTCCACCCAGCTGAACGGAACGGTCCACACCGATCGCTATCGGGGGAAGGTTCGGCTCACGAAGCCTGCCTCGCAGTACAAGCGCGTCTCGAGCTTCCACAAGGACGACTACACGTGCGGCCGCTACGGGAACGGCGTCACATGCAAGATCCCGGGCCACGCGTTCTTCCTGACGAGTAGCAACGTCTCCGGTCACTAACGGCGTTCGTCATCCTTCGGCTTGATGCGCCCGCTGATCGGGATCACGACGTACGTCACCACGGCCCGTTGGGGCGTGTGGGACGCCGAGGCGGCCCTCGTGCCGGCGGCCTACGTCCAGGCGATCGAGCGCGCCGGAGGACGGCCGCTGCTCGTGCCGCCGAGCGACGGCGGCGTCGACGAGGCGCTCGACGCCATCCACGGCCTCGTGCTCCCCGGCGGCGCCGACCTCGAGCCGGAGCTTTACGGGCAGGAGCCGCACGAGGCGACCTACGGCGTCGTCCCCGGGCGCGACCGCGCCGAGCTGGCCCTGCTGCAGGGCGCGCTCGAGCGTGACCTCCCCGTGCTCGCGATCTGCCGCGGCAGCCAGGTGCTGAACATCGCCCGCGGCGGCGACCTCGTCCAGCACCTGCCGGAGGTCGTCGGCCACGACGGCCACAAGGAGCATCCCGGCGTGTTCGTCGACCACGACGTCAGGATCGACGCGGCCAGCCGGCTCGGCGAGCTCGTCGGCGAGCAGGCGACGCCGATCAAGTCGCACCACCATCAGGGGTTCGGCCGCGTCGGCGAAGGGCTGCGGGAGGTGGCCTGGGCCGAAGACGGGACGGTCGAGGCGCTCGAGGATCCCGAGCGCCGGTTCCTGCTCGGCGTCCTCTGGCATCCCGAGGAGGGCGAGGACGGCGCGCTCTTCAGCGCCCTCGTGGACGCGGCGCGGACCTATCGCGAGCAGGCGTCCGGCTAGGGAGGCTTTGGCGAAATACAGCTGAGCCGTCGGGCCGCGCTGCTCGCCCCGAGGCCGCGTCCTCAGTCACGCCCATAGCTATGGCTATGGCGCTCCCTGCGTCCTTGCCTCGGAACGACCATCGCACCCCGACGACGAGCACCATTCCGCCAAACCCTCCTAGGAAGAGACCGGCGGGGAGAGCGGCGGCTGCTCGGCGCCGGCGGCGGCGACCAGGGCCGGGGGTGCAGCTGCATGCGTCTCCTCGGGCGGGGCCGGCGCCGCCTGAAGGAGGGCGGGAGCGGCCTCGACGGGATCGGGCACGGGAGCGACCGCCGGAGCGGGAGCTTCTTGCACGGGCGCGGCGACCGGAGCCGGGACCGGGTCGGGCGTGGAGACCACATCGGGCGCGGGCGCGGCGACCGGAGCCGGGGCCGGATCGGGCGCCGGGGGCAGATCGGGCACGGCGTGGACGGGCGGCGGCGGAGCCTCGGCGACGACGGGCACCGGAGCCGGGGCCACGGCCACCTCGCCAACCGCGGGAGCGACCGGCGCCGGAGCCGGCTCGACGGGCGGCAGCGCGGGCTGCACAGGGGCAGGAGCGGCCGGCTGGGGCCGAGGCGCGACGCGGCGCGTCGCGAGAGCCTGGATTTCCCGGACCGCGTCGAGCGCGAGCCGGGCGTCGTTGGCGGCATGGATCTGCGCGAGCGCGGTCTGACCCTGGAGACGCGCGAGGAAGGACCTGGTGTCCCCGATCAGGTAGCCGACAACGCCGCCGACGATCGCGCCGAGGATCATCGTCGCGAACCCGAACATGCGCGGAATCGGCCACGCGGCGCCGAGCGAGGTAAGCGGCATGGCGCCGAACACCGTGCCGATCATCACCCCGGCGACGACCGAGCCGAGAAAGACCGCGTGCGCCTTGCGGTACGTGTTCTCGACGTAGCGCTCGATGATCCCCGGGTCGAAATCGGGCAACTCGTGAGCGGTCATTTCCCGGCTATCGGCCTTGCCGGGCGCCTACTTGAGCCGTGCCGACCCCCTTTGCGGCCATCCCGCGTACCATGAGACCGATGGGCGGTTTCCTAGCAACCGTGCTCATCTGCGAGGACGAGCCGGCTCTGCGGGAGTTGATCCGGGTCAGTCTGCAGGGGCCCTACGAGATCGCCGAGGCCGACGACGGCGAGGAGTCGCTCGAGGTGGCGCGACGCCTTCGTCCGGATCTGGTGATACTGGATGTGATGATGCCGCGTCGAAACGGAATCGAGGTCCTCGCCGAGCTCCGTCGCGACGAGGCGCTAGCCTCGACGCCTGTGATCGTGCTGACGGCGCAGCCGGAGACGCGTGACGAGGCATTGGAAATGGGGGCGGACCGGGTGATCGACAAGCCGTTCGTTCCCGACGAGATCAGCACCGCAGTCGAGGAGGTTCTGGCCGCCAGACGATGACGGACTCGCGCGGGTCGCTCGAGGCGGGCCCGAGCGGCATCAACGACAATCGAGGAGAGACGAGGGCGCCGTCCGGGCTCCTTCGTCGCATCGGCGTCTGGACGGTCGTCGTCTCGCTGGCGCTCGGCGCCGTGTTCGCCGTCCTCATCTTCTCCGTCCTCGGGCTGCGCGACCGCTCGCTCGAGTCCCGGCGGTCGCAGGAGGTGATCGCCACCGCGAACCGGCTCGAGACGCTCGTCGTCGACCTGGAGACGGGCCTGCGCGGATTCGTGATCACGCGCAAGGACCGCGAGCTCAAGCCGTGGCACGACGCGCTCCGCCTCTACCCGCGCGAGCTCAGGTCGTTGAACCAGCTGACCAACGAGAACCCGGAGCAGCAGGCGCGCGCGAGGCGAATCGGCCGATCGATCAACAACTACCTGACCGTCTACTCCCTGCCGCTGATCGACTTCATGCGGAACAACCCGCAGGTCGGGCCGCGGATCGCGGTCGAGGGGATCGGGCAGCAGCAGGTCCCGCAGATCCGGAGGCAGTTCAAGTCGTTCCTCGGCACGGAGGAGGCGCTTGCGCGGAAGCGCGACGATCGCGCCCGCCATACCGCGCGCGTCGCCGTGGCGGTGGGGGCAGCCGGGTTCACGGTCGCCCTGCTGCTCATCCTCGCCGCCGCAGGCTTTCTCGAACGCGCGGTCGCTCGGCCGATCAGGCTGGCCGCAAGGGCCGCGCGACGCGTCGCGACGGGCGACCTCTCCAGTCGCCTGCCGACGGGGGGCCCGGGCGAGGTCGGCCAGCTCGAGCAGTCCTTCAACATGATGGCGAGCTCGCTCGAGCAGAGCCGGACCGACATCGAGGAACAGAACCGCCGCCTGGTCGAGAGCGAGCGGCTCAAGAGCGACCTGGTCAGCAACGTGTCGCACGAGCTGCGGACGCCGCTCGCGAGCGTCCTCGGCTTCTCCGACCTGCTCTTGAAGCGGGACCTCCCCGAGGACGACCAGCGCCGCTACCTCGAGGTGATCCGCGGCGAGGCCGGCCGGCTGGCTGCGCTCCTGAACGACCTGCTCGACCTGCAGCGGATCGAGCGCGGCGCGCTCGAGCTCTCCCGGGAGGAATTCGACCTGAACGACCTGCTGCGCGTGCAGACGACGCTCTACTCCGCACAGAGCGCGCTGCACGAGCTCTCGTTCCAGCCGGCGGCCGACGCGCTGATCGTCGACGGCGACCGCGACCGGCTGGCCCAGGTGCTCGGGAACCTCCTCTCCAACGCGATCAAGTACTCGCCCGACGGCGGCGACGTGGAGGTTCGGTCCGCGCAGATCGACGCGGATGCGTGGGTGTGGATCCGCGACCACGGGCTCGGAATTCCGTTCGAGTACCAGGAGCGGCTGTTCACGAAGTTCTTCCGCGGTGAGGCGGGGCGGAGGCGGGGAATCGCGGGAACGGGCCTCGGGCTCGTCCTCGCGCAGCAGATCGTCGAGGCGCACGAGGGCGTGGTCGGCTTCGAGAGCGAGGAGGGGCGAGGGTCCACGTTCTGGATCCGGATCCCTGCGGCCGTCAGACGGGACGGGTCAGGTACCGCAACCCGCGACCGGTCTGAGTCCGGTCACGGGGTATAGCTCGGCGCCGTTGCGCGCCGCGCCGCGCCGGGTCTTGAAGCGGCTGCTCCAGAAGCCGACGCCGGTGACGTAGACGACCGCGCCCTGCGGCTGCCACGCTGCCTGCGGCCGACCGCACGACGTGAAGAAGGTCGCCCAGGACGCGACGATCAGGCTGCGGGCGCGGCTCCTGCTCGACAGGCACGCCGGCGCGGGGATGACGGCGTTCATGTACGAGCCATGGTCGAAGAGGACGAGCCTGATCGAGTTGCCGTCCAGCCGGTACTCGGTGATCTGCGCGATCACCTGGTAGGTCTGCCGCTGGTACTGCGTCCTGCGCGTCCGCGGCAGCGGACGGGGGAAGGGGCGCTCGGCGATCGACCGTATCGTCGTCTGCTCCGGCGCGATGCGGACACTGTTCCGCTGGGGATCGCTGAACGTCTTCATGCGCCAGAGCTGCCCGCCGCACGTCTGTGCGCTCGGCCGCAGCGCCGCGGTCGGAGCGACCGTCGCGGCCATCGCTGCGACGGCGAGGAGGAGCAAGAGGATGCCGATTCGTCTCATCAAGCCAGCGACGCCCGCGTGATCGTACGCATTGCGGCGCAATTCTCCGTCTTTCCCGCACGAGAAGCCTGGTGTCTGTGTCCGTGCGCCCCCGGTCGAGGACGCTGCGCCGTCTAGGCTGATAGTAGCCGCGCGGGCGTGGCGGAACTGGCAAACGCGCCAGGTTTAGGTCCTGGTGGGGCTTCACGCCCCTTAGAGGTTCGAGTCCTCTCGCCCGCATTCGTCCTGCCGCTGCGAATCTCCGTCAACCCTCGGCCGGGTTGCACGCCTGCGCGGGCGGAGCCCGCACAGGCTCCAGGCGGCGCCGCCGAGTCGGCGCCTAGGCCCGCACTCACAGCTGCTCCGATTGCCTGTGAACTCTTGGCCGGGCTTGGACGCACTCGCACCGAGCGGACGGCCGCTGTTACCACCTTGTCGAAATCGGGGTAGGTCGTTCGTCATACCCTCACGGAGTCGAACCGAAGGAGGAAGGAAATGGGGAATCCGGTTGCATGGGTCGAGGTCGTCGGTGGTGACGGCGAGAAGTTGAGGGAGTTCTACGGCGAGCTCTTCGACTGGAGCTTCGACAAGGTTCCAGGGGACATGCCCTACTGGACGCACTCGGTCGAGGACGGCGTCGGGGCAGGCGTCGGAGCGGCGCAGGACGGGCCCGGCCACGCGACGTTCTACGTGGCCGTCGACGACCCGCAGGCCGCGCTCGACAAGGCCGAGAAGCTCGGCGGCAAGACGATCGTGCCCGTCACCGAGATGCCGATGGTGACGTTCGCCCTCCTCGAGGATCCCGAGGGGCACACGGTCGGGATCGTCAAGAACGACCCGCCGCCTTCCTGATCCGGGCAGACGCGGGCGCCGGGCTCCCGGCGCCCGCGCCGCTCACGCCTGTGTGAGGCGCTCGATCCCCGCGACGGCACGCTCGAGCGCCGCCTCGTCGAAGACGTACGGCGTCGCGTTGGCGAGCTGGTGCGTCGGGCCGTCGAGGTCGTCGGAGCCGTCCGCCGCGTTGAGCGCGTAGCGCAGCGGGATCTCGTGCGTGACGATCAGGATCCGCACGTCGGGACGCGCGAGCACCCTCCGGTAGGCGACGGCGTAGCGTCGGGCCGCGTCGTCCAGCGATTCCCCGCCCGGGAACGCGTCGCGCCGGGTGCGCCCGCGCTTCCATTCGCGGTAGTCGTCGAGCGTCTTCCCCTCCAGCTCGCCGATCCTGATGTCGTCGAGAAGTGGCTCCTCGACGAACGGCACGTCCCGGCCCCCGAGCGCGATCTCGGCCGTCTCGACCGTGCGGGAGAACTGCGTGTGGATGCACAGGTCGAGCGGCAGGTGCGCCAGCTGTCGGCCCAGCTGCGCTGCCTCGCCCCGCCCCTTCTCGGTCAGCGTCACCGGAACGGCCGGGTCGCCGTTGACGCGCTGCTCGTAGTTCAGGGTCGACTCGCCATGACGGGAGATGACGATGAGCCGCACGGCGCCGACCCTACGTGACCGAGACCTGGAGCTCTCTGGTCTAATGGCCGGATGACGACCCAGGTCGAGGAGCTCCCGGACAACAAGGTGCGCCTGACGGTCGACGTCCCGGGCGCAGACGTCCACCATGCCGTCGAGCACGCCGCCTCCGACCTGGCCGCGAGCGTCAAGATCCCGGGCTTCCGCAAGGGGAAGGTCCCGATGCCGGTGCTGGTCAACCGCATCGGGAAGGAGCGCCTCTACGCGGAGGCGATCGACAGCCACATCTCGAGCTGGTACGGCAACGCCGTCGCACGGTCCCGCATCCGCCCCGCCGCCCGCCCAGAGCTGGAGTACGAGCTGCCGACCTCGGACCAGCAGGACTGGCGCTTCACCGCGACGGTCGCCGTCCTCCCGAGGCCGGAGGCGGCGGACTGGACGCAGCTCGAGGTCGGGGCGCCCGAAGTGGACGTCCCCGAGGAGCTCGTCAGCGCGGAGCTCGACGCGCTCCGCGGCTCGGTCGCCGCGCTGTCGCCCGTCGAGGACCGCCCCGCCCAGCTCGGCGACACGGTCGTCCTCGACCTCGTCCGGGAGGGCGGGGAGGCGCAGCGGGACTACGTCGTCGAGCTCGGCTCCAGCCGGCTGATCCCGGAGCTCGAGCAGCAGCTCGTCGGCATGTCCGCCGGCGAGACCCAGGAGATCCGCTTCGAGCTGCCAGAGGACCGGCTCGCCACCGTCGACGCGACCGTGAAGGAGATCAAGGAGAAGGTGCTGCCGCCGCTCGACGACGACCTCGCGAGGTCGGCGTCCGAGTTCGACAGCCTCGACGAGCTGCGCGCGGAGATCGACGGTCGCCTCCGCGCCCAGATCGAGGCCGACGTGAACGAGGCGTTTCGGCGCGCGGCGCTCGACAGGCTCGTGGACGCGACGAACGTCAGCGTCGACGGCCCTGTGGTCGACGCGCGGACGCGCTCGCTCCTCGAGAGCTTCGACGAGATGCTGCGCCGGCGCGGCGGGTCGCTCGATACGTACCTCCAGGTCACCGGCAACTCGCCGGAGGAGCTCGTGGCGCGGTTCCAGGAGGAGGCGCGGCGCTCGGTCGCCGGCGAGCTCGTGCTCGAGGCGGTCGCGGACCAGCTCGGGATCCAGGTGAGCGACGAGCAGGTCGACGAGGCGATCCGCGAGCGGTTCGAGGACGCCGAGCGAGTGCTGGAGCAGCTGCGCGGGAGCGCCACGTACGAGACCGAGCGCGAGAGCCTGCGGCTGTCGGCGGCACTCGACCGCGTCGCCGCCGAGGTGCAGCGGATCCCCCTCGAGCAGGAGCGCGCGCGCGAGGCAATCTGGACGCCCGACAAGGAAACGCCCAAGACAGAGACGAAACTGTGGACCCCCGGTAGCAAGGAGCCTGCGTGACCGTGACGCCGCTTGCGGTGTCACCATCAGGCCGCATCGGCTTCGCCGATGTGGCCGTCTGAAATGACCAGTCGACACGTGAGAACGTCAGAGGAGCGGCCATGAGCCCATTGATCCCGATGGTGATCGAGCAGACCTCGCGCGGCGAGCGCTCGTTCGACATCTACTCCCGCCTGCTCAACGAGCGGATCGTCTTCGTCGGGACGCCGATCGACGACCAGATCGCCAACCTCGTCGTCGCCCAGCTGATCCACCTCGAGGCCGAGGACCCGGACAAGGACGTCGTGATGTACATCAACTCCCCGGGAGGCCAGGTCTACTCTGGACTCGCTATCTACGACACGATGCAGTACGTCAAGTGCGACGTGCAGACGATCTGCGTAGGAATCGCGATGTCGATGGGCGCCGTCCTCCTCTCGGGCGGCACGAAAGGAAAGCGGATGGCGCTGCCGAACGCCAAGATCCTCATCCACCAGGTGTCCGGCGGCTTCCAGGGTCAGGCGACCGACATCGAGATCCAGGCGCGCGAGACGATCGCGCTCAAGCGCCGGCTCGAAGAGATCCTTGCCCTGCACACGGGCCGCTCGCACGAAGAGATCTCGAGAGACATGGAACGCGACTACTTCCTGACCGCCCAAGAGTCCAAGGAGTACGGCATCATCGACAACGTGATCGAGCACCGGGTAGACGCCCAGCCCGTCGCAAGCTAAAAGGAGAAACGTGGCCCGCGCATCAGACGGAAACGAGCAGCTGCTCTGCAGCTTTTGCGGCAAGAGCCAGCGGCAGGTCAAGAAGCTGATCGCCGGCCCCGGCGTCTACATCTGCGACGAGTGCATCGATCTCTGCAACGAGATCATCGACGAGGAGCTGACCGCTCCCGCCCAGCTCGACCTCGACAACCTCCCGCGCCCGCGCGACATCTACGTCGTCCTCAACGACTACGTGGTGTCGCAGGAGGAGGCGAAGCGGACGCTCGCCGTGGCGGTCTACAACCACTACAAGCGCGTCCAGATGGGGCAGGACGACGGCGAGGTCGAGCTGCAGAAGTCGAACATCCTCCTGCTTGGCCCGACCGGCTGCGGGAAGACCCTGCTCGCCCAGACCCTGGCGCGGATCCTGAACGTCCCGTTCGCGATCGCCGACGCGACAGCGCTGACCGAGGCGGGCTACGTCGGGGAGGACGTCGAGAACATCCTCCTCAAGCTGATCCAGGCGGCCGACTTCGACATCAAGAAAGCCGAGACCGGGATCATCTACATCGACGAGGTCGACAAGATCGCGCGCAAGGCGGACAACCCGTCGATCACGCGTGACGTGTCGGGCGAGGGTGTCCAGCAGGCGCTCCTGAAGATCCTCGAGGGGACGATCGCCTCGGTTCCGCCGCAGGGCGGGCGCAAGCACCCGCACCAGGAGTTCCTCTCGATCGACACCACCAACGTCCTCTTCATCTGCGGCGGCGCGTTCGCCGGCCTCGACAAGATCATCGCCAAGCGGATCGGCAAGAACGCCGTCGGCTTCGGTGCCGAGGTGCGCTCGAAGCACTCGATCGAGTCCTCCGAGCTCCTCACTCAGGTGATGCCGGAGGACCTCCTCAACTTCGGGCTGATCCCGGAGTTCATCGGCCGCCTGCCCGTGATCTCGGCCGTCCACCAGCTGCATCGCGAGGATCTCGTCCAGATTCTCACCGAGCCGAAGAACGCGCTCGTCAAGCAGTACCAGCGCTTCTTCGGCTACGACAACATCGAGCTCGTCTTCACCGAGGATGCGCTCTGGGAGATCGCCGACAAGGCGCTCGACCGCGAGACGGGCGCACGCGGCTTGCGGTCGATCATCGAGACCGCGCTGCTCGACGTGATGTTCGAGCTGCCGTCGCGGCGTGACGTCTCCAAGTGCGTGATCACGAAGGAGACGATCGAGAAGGGCCTGAAGCCCACGCTCGTCACGAGCGCTGACGGCGTCGGCGACGAAGACGACGCCGCTGCCACCGGCTAGCGAGTCCCGCGTTTACACCTGACGCTCGAAGTGGTGGGCGATTAGGTCGCCCGCGTGTCGCACGTGCGCGACCATCGCCGCGCGCGCGGCCGGGCCGTCACGGCGCTCGATCGCGTCGAGGACGGCGTGGTGCTCCTCGACGTTCTGCTCGAGCAGGCGCGAGCTCCGGCGGAGCGCCGACCAGGTGAGCCCGCGCGGGAACGCGCGGTGGACGTCCTGGACGATCTGCGTCAGCCGCTCGTTGCCGGCCGCCTCCTGGATGACGCGGTGGAAGACGTCGTTCGCGCGCGTCCAGTCGCCGTTGGCGTTGTCCGAGCCGGCCTCTCCGACCCTGCCCGCGACGAGGGCCGCGATCGCGCTGCCGAACAGCCGCTGCGCCTCGTGGAGCTCCTCCAGCTGGGCGTCGCCGATCCGCGTCGCCGCGAGCTCGGCGGCGAGGCCCTCGAGCTCGGCCCGGACCTCGTAGGCATCGCGGATCTCCCGCGCGGTCGCGCCGCGCACGATCGCACCCTTGTGCGGCTGGAGCTCGACGACGCCGTCCGCCTGGAGCTTACGGAGCGCCTCCCTGATCGGCGTGCGGCTCACGCCGAACTCGCTCGCCAGCCGCTCTTGCCTCAGCCGCGACCCAACCGCGATCTCGCCGCTGAGGACACGTCCGCGGATGCTGGCGGCAAGCTGATCGACGAGCGCCTCGCCGTCGCGAGGCGGGGATTTCACGACGGTCGCCACGGCGCGAGAGATTAGCACTTGTATCCAATTTGACCTCCACTTGTATCCAGTCTAGGGTTCCGTCTTCGGTGCTCGCGCCGTGGGGGAGCGCGGCCGCCGTAGCCGCGTACCCGGAGGAGGGAAAGCGATGAAAAGCAGCTGGAGACGCGTCCCGCTGGCGATGCTGGCGGCTGCCGCCATCTTCGTCATCGCGGCGACGGCCGCAGACGCGGGCAGGAGGCAGGCCGCGAAGAACGGCGGCACGCTCACGGTCGGGCTCGCCGAGGATCCCGACGCGCTCGACCCGACGCTCGCGCGCACGTTCGTCGGACGGATGGTCTTCCTCGCGATCTGCGAGAAGCTCTACGACCTGAACAGCAAGCTGCAGATCGTCCCGCAGCTCGCCGCCGGGCTGCCGAAGGTGTCCGCGAACAAGCTCACGGTCACGATCAAGATCCGCAAGGGGATCAGGTTCAACGACGGCACCCCGCTCAACGCCCAGGCGGTCAAGATCTCACTCGACCGGCACAAGACCCTGACCGGATCACGACGGGCGAGCGAGATCTCGCCGGTCACCTCGGTCGACGCCGTGGGCAGCGACACCGTCCGCATCCACCTCAACGAGCCGTTCGCGCCGCTGACCGCTCAGCTGGCGGATCGCGCCGGGATGATCATGTCGCCGGCTCAGCTCGACAAGCTGGGGACCCGGTTCGCGACCAACCCGGTCTGTGTCGGCCCGTTCCGGTACCAGGACCGCGTGCCGCTCGACCACATCACGGTGACCAAGTCGCCCTTCTACTACGCGAGGAGCAAGGTCCACCTCGACAAGATCCTCTTCCGGATCATCAACGAGCCGACCGCCGCCGCCGCCGCACTCCGGGCCCACGACATCGACGTGCTCGACCGGATCGGCTCGACGGTGCTCCCGTCGATCCGCGCGAACAAGACGGTCCACGTGATCCAGGCGACCTCGATCGGCTACCAGGGGATCACGATCAACATCGGGAACAAGAACGGCCTGCTCAAGCTCCCGTACCAGAACGTCGGCACCGACATGGCCGCGAAGTCGGCGATCCGGCAGGCCTTCGAGCTCGCGATCGACCGGACGCAGTTGAACAGGGTCGTGTTCCAGGGGACGGTCAAGCCGAGCTGTAGTCCGCTGTCGGAGGCGAGCCCGTACTTCGACGGGACGGCCTGCAACCTCCACCGCGACCTCAAGAGGGCCAGGGCCGCCGTGGCCCGCTCGGGCATCCGCAACCCGACCGTGAAGCTGATGATCGGGAACGACTCGGACGCGCTCAGGCTCGGCCAGTTCCTGCAGGCGGAGGAGGAGGCGGCCGGAATCCGGGTCCAGCTCCAGCCGACCGAGTTCGTCTCGTCGCTCGCCAAGGCCGACGGCGGCCAGTACGACTCGTTCGCAATCGGCTGGTCCGGCAGGATCGACCCCGACGGCAACATCTACCAGTTCGTCGCGACGAAGGGCTCGCAGAACGACTCCGGCTACGCGAACCCGCGCCTCGACGTCATCCTCAACAACGCCCGCCACGCGAAGACGCTGGGGGCGCGCAAGACGCTGTACCGTGCGGCCGTCCGCATCATCCGGAACGAGCGGCCGTTGATCTACCTCTGGCACCCCATCAATCGCCACGGGGTGACGAACACCGTCACCGGAGTGAAGGTCTACGGCGACGGCCTGATCCGCGCCGAGTTCGCACAGTTCAAGTAGGAGAGCGACGTGGGCGGCTTCATCCTCCGTAAGGTTGGAGCCGCCCTCATCGTTCTGTTCCTCGCGAGCGTCGTCGTCTTCGTGGGGATCCGCGCGATTCCCGGGGACGCGGCGCTGGCGCTCGGCGGCGAGGAGCGGGACCCGGCCGTCCTCGCCCAGCTGAGACACAAGTACGGCCTCGACCAGCCGGTGCCGGTCCAGTACGGCCGCTGGGTCTGGCTCGCCGTCCAGGGCGATCTCGGCGAGGACTCGCGCGGGCTGCCGGTCTCCCAGACGATCATCAACGCCCTCCCGCGGACGCTCGAGCTCGCCGGCCTCGCGCTGATGTTCGGCGTGGTGATCGGGGTGATCACGGGGGTGGTCGCCGCCGTCCGGCGCGGCAAGACGTCGGACTACGTCTCGAACGGTGTCGCCCTGGTCGGTCTCTCCGTGCCGCACTTCTGGCTCGGGCTGCTCCTGATCATCCTCTTCGCGGTCGATCTGAACTGGCTGCCGTCGGGCGGCTACGTGCCGTTCACCGAGGACCCGATCGACAATCTCAAGCACATGCTGCTGCCGGCGCTCGTGCTCGGTGCGGGGCTGGCCGCGGTGGTGATGCGGCAGATGCGCTCGGCGATGCTCGATTCGCTCAGCGCCGACTACATCCGCACCGCGCGCGCAAAGGGCCTGGACGAATGGAGCGTCGTGGGCCGCCATGCGCTGCGGAACAGCCTGCTGACCGTGACCACCGTGATCGGCCTCCAGCTCGGGGCCTTGATCTCCGGCGCCGTGATCACGGAGACGATCTTCCAGATCGCGGGGTTCGGCCGCCTGACGATCGACGCCGTCAACCAGCGGGACTACGCCCTGATCCAGGGAGTGGTGCTCGTGGCCGCGGCCGGGTACGTCGTCGTCAACCTGACCGTGGACGTCCTCTACTCGTTCCTGAATCCGCGGATCCGCGTGTCCGGGAGGCCGGGCTAGTGCCCCTCCCAGCAATACTTGCCGGCTTCTGTCCCGCGATCACGCGGCGCCAGAGTCCTCCCTCGCCCTTGCCAAGGCATTCAGCCTTGGCCGCGGACGAGTGGGGCCTCTCGCTTGGTGCTCGCGACCCAGAAACTCGGCAGCATCACTGGAAGGGGCACTGGTGAGCTACGTCGAGGTCGCACCGCTCAGCTCCGCGGCGCGCCGCCGGCGGGTGCTCGGCAGGCGCTTCCTCCGCCGGCCGATGGCCATCATCGGCCTGGTCGTGGTGGTCGGCTTCACCATGACGGCGATCTTCGCGGCGCTGATCGCGCCTTACAGCCCGTCGGAGACCGACTTCAGCGCGATCCTCGCCCATCCGTCCCGAGAGCACCTGCTCGGGACGGACGAGCTCGGGCGTGACATCTTCTCGCGCCTCGTCTACGGCGCCCGGGCATCGATGCTTGCCGGCTTCCTCGCGACCGTGCTCGCGATGACAATTGCCGTCCCGATCGGCCTCGTCGCCGGGTACTACCGCGGCTGGGTCGACCCTGTGATCTCGCGCATCACGGACGTCCTGCTCGCGTTCCCGTTCCTGATCCTCGCCGTCGGTCTCGCGGCGATCCTGGGGCCGTCGCTCTTGAACGCGACGATCGCCCTGGGGATCGGCGCCGTTCCCGGGCTGGTCAGGATCACGCGCGGGGAGGCGCTCAGCCTGCGGGAGGAGGACTACGTCCGCGCGGCGGTCGCGAACGGCGGCTCGGACCTGACGATCCTCGGCCGTCACATCCTCCCCAACATGACGAGCACGCTGCTCGTCCAGGCGACCGTGACGATCCCGATCGCGATCGTCGGCGAGGCGGTGCTCTCCTTCCTCGGCCTCGGCGTGCAGCCGCCGACCCCCTCGTGGGGCGTGATGCTCTCCTCGGCGCAGGACTTCCTCGATCAGGCCCCGAGGCTCGCGATCTACCCGGGGCTCGCGATCGTGATCGCCGCGCTCGCGTTCAACCTGCTCGGGGACGGGCTGCGCGACGTGCTCGATCCGCGCACGCAGCGCTGATGGAGCCCCTCCTCGCGGTCTCGGATCTCTCGGTCCGCTTCGACAGCGACGAGGGTCGTGTGCACGCCGTCGACCGGATGTCGTTCAGCCTCGCCCCCGGGGAGGTGCTGGGCATCGTCGGCGAGTCCGGCTGCGGCAAGAGCGTCACTGTGATGTCGATGCTGCGGCTGCTCCCGCCGACGGCGACCGTGACCGGTTCGGCGCTCTTCCGCGGGGAGGATCTGCTGACGGTCTCGAGCTCGCGGCTCCGGCGCGTCCGCGGGCGCGAGATCTCCTTCGTCTTCCAGGAGCCGATGACGTCGCTCAACCCCGTCTTTACGGTCGGACGCCAGATCGCCGAGGTCGTGCGCAAGCATCTCGACCTCTCGAAGGGCGCGGCCCGCGCGCGCACGATCGAGCTTCTCCAGCTCGTCCGGATCCCGGCGCCCGAGCGCCGCGTCGACGAGTACCCGCACCAGCTGTCCGGGGGCATGCGGCAGCGCGTGATGATCGCGATGGCGCTCGCATGCGACCCGAAGATCCTGATCGCGGACGAGCCGACGACGGCGCTCGACGTCACGATCCAGGCCGGGATCCTCGACCTGATGCGTGATCTGCGCGAGCGGATCGACACGGCGATCATCCTGATCACGCACAACCTCGGGGTCGTTGCCGACATCGCCGACCGGGTGATCGTCATGTACGCCGGCCGGAAGGCCGAGGAGGCGTCCGTCGGCGAGCTGTTCGCCCACCCGCAGCACCCGTACACGATCGGCCTGCTGGGCGCGATCCCGCGGCCGGGCGAAGTGCTCGCGGGGAACGGGCGCCGCCGCCTGCAGGAGATCCCCGGGCGCGTGCCCTCGCTCGCCGAGCTGCCGCAGCACTGCGCCTTCGCCGACCGGTGCCCGCGGGCCGACGGCCTCAGCCGCTCCCAGGTGCCCGAGCTGCGGCCGGTGCGCCCGGGCCACCTCGTCGCCTGCTTCCACCCCGGGGAGAACGGAGCGGCATGAAGGCCGGCCCCGTCCTCGAGGTCGACGGCCTCAAGAAGCACTTCCCGGTCGGCGGCCGCCTGGTCGGCTCCCACGGCTTCGTCTACGCCGTGGACGGCGTCTCGTTCTCGATCGGCCCGGGGGAGTTCTTCGGCCTCGTCGGCGAGTCCGGCAGCGGGAAGTCCACGGTCGGCAACTGCATCCTCCGCCTGCTCGAGCCGACCGAGGGCACGATCCGGCTCAAGGGCCACGACGTCACGCACCTCTCGCGCCGGCAGATGCGGCCGTTCCGGCGCGACCTCCACATCGTCTTTCAGGATCCGTATTCGTCGCTCGACCCGCGGCTGACTTGCGGGCAGATCGTGGGAGAGCCGCTCAGGCTGCACAAGCTCGCCAGGGGGAAGGTCCTCGACGCCCGGGTCGCGGACCTGTTCGACTCCGTCGGCCTGCGACCCGAGCTGCGGTACCGCTACCCGCACGAGCTCTCCGGCGGCCAGCGGCAGCGCGTCGGGCTCGCGCGAGCTCTCGCCGTCAACCCGAGCCTGCTGGTCGCGGACGAGCCCGTGTCCGCCCTCGACGTGTCGGTCCAGGCGGCCATCCTCAATCTCCTCCAGGACCTGCAGGAGGAACTGGGATTCTCTTGCCTCTTCATCACGCACGACCTGGCCACGGTCGAGTTCCTCTGCGACCGGGTGGCCGTGATGTACCTCGGCAAGATCGTCGAGACCGCGCCGACCCGGGAGCTGTTCGCCGACCCGAAGCACCCGTACACGCAAGCCCTGCTGTCCGCGGCGCTCTCGCCGGATCCCGAGGTCCAGCGGACACGGACGAGGATCGTGCTCGAGGGCGACATCCCGAGCCCGCTCGCGCCGCCCTCGGGGTGCGCGTTCCGAACCCGGTGCCCGCTCGAGCCGGAGTCGAAGCCGCGCTCGCACGAGGAGGAGCCGTTGCTGCGCGACATCGGCGGCGGGCACCAGGTCGCATGCCACCTCGTCCGCTCGGCGAGCGACGCTCCGGAGCTGATCGGGGATCCGGCGGTCGAGCTCGGCGCGTAGGTCTAGGATCCAGAAACTACAGCTGGGATCCAAAACTAGCCCATCGATGGTTTGACAGGCGGGATATTGGCGATCTAGGATCCAGAGATGACTAATCTGGGATCCGAAATTCGCATCGCCTCGCAGCCCTTCGCGCCAGAGCGCGACAAGCCGGCCAAGGTGATCGTCCTGACCACCGCCGAGCTCTCCGAATGCAACTGCCCGGAGTTCTGCGAGCGCGACCACGACGTCGACTAACCGAACAAAGTCAGCCAGGAGGTCGAGATGCAGCACCCGTTGAACGGCGCCTCAGCCGAGCGCCGCCCGGAGAAGCTCGCCCGCGAGTGGGAGACGGACGGCCGCTGGGCCGGGATCGAGCGGCCGTACTCGGCCGAGGACGTCGTCCGGCTACGAGGGTCGATCCACGTCGAGCACACGCTCGCCCGCGTGGGCGCCGAGCGCCTCTGGGCGCACCTCGGCGGCGACGGCCATGTGAGTGCGCTCGGAGCGATGACCGGCGGCCAGGCCGTGCAGATGGCGAAGGCGGGCCTGAAGGCGATCTACCTCTCGGGCTGGCAGGTGGCGGCCGACGCGAACCTCGCGGGCCAGACGTACCCGGACCAGAGCCTCTACCCGGCGAACAGCGCGCCGGAGCTCGTCCGCCGGCTGAACAACGCCCTCCTGCGCGCCGACCAGATCGCCGTGGCCGAGGGCGGCGACGGCGTGGACTACTTCCTGCCGATCGTGGCGGACGCGGAGGCCGGCTTCGGCGGCGCCCTGAACGCGTTCGAGCTGATGAAGGCGATGATCGAGGCGGGGGCCGCAGGCGTCCACTACGAGGACCAGCTCGCCGCGGAGAAGAAGTGCGGCCACCTCGGCGGCAAGGTGCTCGTCCCGACGAGCCAGTTCGTGCGAACCCTGGCCGCGGCCCGGCTCGCGGCCGACGTCCTCGACGTCCCGACCGTGCTCGTCGCGCGTACGGACGCGCTCAGCGCCTCGCTGCTGACGAGCGACGTCGATCCTGTCGATGCGGCGTTCCTGACGGGCGAGCGGACGCCGGAGGGCTTCTACCGCGTGCGGGACGGCCTCGAGCCCGTGATCGCGCGCTCGCTGGCCTACGCGCCGTACGCGGATGTCCTCTGGTTCGAGACCTCCACCCCCGACATGGGGGAGGCGCGCGAGTTCGCGCAGGCGATCCACGAGCGCTTCCCGGGCAAGCTGCTTGCCTACAACTGCTCGCCGTCGTTCAACTGGAAGCGGCACCTCGACGACGACGCGATCGCCCGCTTCCAGGACGAGCTCGGGGCGCTCGGCTATCGCTTCCAGTTCGTCACGCTCGCCGGGTTCCACGCGCTCAACGCTTCGCTCTTCGAGCTCGCCCACGGGTACGGGCGCGAGGGGATGCCGGCGTACGTGCGGCTGCAGGAACGCGAGTTCGAGCTCGAGGAGCACGGCTACACGGCCACGCGCCACCAGCGCGAGGTCGGCGCAGGCTACTTCGACGCAGTCGTCCAGGCGGTCAGCGGCGGCACGAGCTCGACGCTCGCCCTCAGCGGGTCGACGGAAGAGGAGCAGTTCGAGGCGATAGCGTGAGCGGCGTGACCGCCGCTCCGGCAGGTGTGGAGCTGTCGGCGTCCGGCGACGAGCAGGTCCTCTCGCCGGACGCACTCGCCTTCGTGGCCCAGCTGCAGCGCGAGCTCGGGCCGCGGCGCGCCGAGCTGCTCGCGCGACGGGGGGCACGGACAGGGACGCCTGACTTCCTCGAGGAGACGCGCGACGTCCGCGCCGGCGACTGGCGCGTCGCGTCGCCCCCGGCAGACCTCCTCGACCGCCGCGTCGAGATCACCGGCCCGGTCGACCGGAAGATGATGATCAACGCGCTGAACTCGGGTGCCCGCGTCTTCATGGCCGACTTCGAGGACGCCTGCTCGCCGACCTGGGCGAACGTCGTCGACGGCCAGCGGAACCTCGCCGATGCGGTGCGCGGGACGATCTCGCTCGAGACGGCGGAGAAGTCGTACAGCCTCAACGAGGAGACTGCGGTGCTCGTCGTCCGCCCGCGCGGCTGGCACCTGCACGAACGGCACGTCCTCGTCGACGGCGAGCCGGTCTCCGCGAGCCTGTTCGACTTCGGCCTCGCGGTGTTCCACAACGCGCGCGAGCAGCTCGAGCGCGGCTCAGGCCCGTACTTCTACCTCCCGAAGCTGGAGAGCCACCTCGAGGCGCGGCTGTGGAACGACGCGTTCGGCCTGGCCGAGCAGGAGCTCGAGCTGCCGCATGCCTCCATCCGCGCGACCGTCCTGATCGAGACGATCCTCGCCGCGTTCGAGATGGACGAGATCCTCTGGGAGCTGCGCGAGCGTTCGCCGGCCCTCAACGCGGGCCGCTGGGATTACATCTTCAGCACGATCAAGAAGCTCGGCGCAGTCCTTCCCGACCGGGCGGCGGTGACCATGACCGTCCCGTTCATGCGCGCCTACACCGAGCTGCTGGTCGCGACGTGCCATCGTCGCGGCGCGCACGCGATCGGGGGGATGGCTGCGTTCATCCCGTCGCGCCGCGACCCGGAGGTGAACGAGGTCGCGCTCGCCAGGGTGCGCGAGGACAAGGTGCGTGAGTCGGGCGACGGGTTCGACGGGACGTGGGTGGCGCATCCGGATCTCGTTCCGATCGCGAGGGAGGTTTTCGACGGGGTGTTGGGGGAGCGGCCGAACCAGGTCGAGCGGCTGCGCGACGACGTGTCCGTGTCCGCCGCGCAGCTCGTCGACTTCGAGGTTCCGGGCGCCGAGATCACAGAGGCGGGCCTGCGCGCGAACGTCTCGGTCGGCGTCCGGTACCTCGACGCGTGGCTCCAGGGGGTCGGCGCAGCGGCGATCGACAACCTCATGGAGGACGTCGCCACCGCGGAGATCTCGCGCTCGCAGGTCTGGAGCTGGGTGCAGGCAGGCCGGTTCGACGCCGATGCCGTGCGCCGCGAGGTGGCCGGCGTCGACGCCGCTCCGGCCGCGAAGGAAGTGTTCGAGCAGGTCGCGCTCGCGGACGAGTTCGTCGAGTTCCTGACGTTCCCCGCGTACGATCGCCTGTTGTAGTGCCCCGTCCGGCGACAGTCAGTGCATCTCTGGCGGAGCACGAGGCGGCCATGCCGCGTCCTCAGTCGGCCCGATATGTCGTCATATCGGGCCTCCTTGCGTCCTTGCCTGGCGACCTCGTGCAGTCGCCAGAAACGCGAGACCGTCACCGGACGGGGCACTGGTGAGCCTCGAGAGCACCAAGGCCGACGAGATCGCGCTCACGATCGAGGAGGCGATCGTCTCCGGCGAGCTGCCGCCCGGCACGGTGCTCCGGCAGGAGCAGCTCTCGGAGCGCTTCGCCGTCAGCCGGACGCCGATCAGGGAGGCGCTGCGGAGGCTCGCGGCGCTCGGCCTCGTCTCGTTCGTCCCGAACCGGGGAGTCCGCGTGCGGACGCTCTCGCGCGAGGAGCTGCACGAGGCGTTCCTCGTGCGGGCGGAGCTGGAATCGCTCGCGACCGAGCTCGCCGCCCCGCGGATGACGGAGGACGACCTCGCGGAGCTGGAGGATGCAGAGGCCCGTTTCAGCGAGGCGACGCAGGCGTTGCGGGCGCGCCCGCGTGACGACGTCGACCGCTGGCGGCTGACCTCGGAGTGGGTGCGGGCGAACCACGGCTTCCACGATGTGATCTACCGCGTCGCACAGGCACCGCTCGTGGAGCAGCTCGCGAAAGGTGCGCGGCGCTCCTTCTCAGGCCACGCCGTCTGGGGGCCCGGGGGTTCGGAGATCGACGCCCTCTACGAGCGCAACGACCGCGAGCACCGCGCGATCATCGCCGCGCTCCGGGCCGGCAACGCGCCCGGCGCCCGCGCGCTGTCGCGCGAGCATGTCCTCCACTCGTACGAGCTGCTGATCCACGTGCTGGAGCAGCGCAGCAACGGCTCCGGACACGCCTCGGTCGCCCGCGGGTCTTGATGCCTCCGGGTCGAGTGATGGCTGTGTCTACAGACATCACCGCCTGTGTACACCTACATCACCCGCCCCAGCAGTGACGTGTTCGAGCCGATTCCGTGCCGATTCGCAGGGCTAGAGTCCCCGGCGTGACCTTCACGACACGTCCGGAGCTGCGCGGCACGTTCGGGATGGTCGCCTCGACGCACTGGCTCGCCTCGGCCGCCGGGATGGCCGTCCTCGAGCGCGGTGGAAACGCGTTCGACGCGGCAGTCGCTACGGGGCTTGCTCTCCAGGTCGTCGAGCCGCACCTGAACGGGCCCGGAGGCGACCTGCCGGCGATCGTCTACTCGGCCGAGCGCGACGACGTCCGGGTGCTCTGCGCGCAGGGACCGGCGCCGCAAGGCGCGACGATCGACGGGTTTCGCGACCTCGGCCTCGACCTGATCCCGGGGACGGGCTTCCTCCCCGCCGTCGTCCCGGGCGCGTTCGACGGCTGGATGCTCATGCTCCGCGACCTCGGCACCTGGCGGTTCGCGGACGTCGCCGAGTTCGCGATCGGGCTTGCCGACGGCGGCTTCCCCGTCATCCCGGCGATCAGCGGGACGATCGAGCGGGTCGCCGAGCTGTTCCGCGACGAGTGGAGCACGTCGGCCGAGGTCTTCCTGCCGGCGCCCGGGCCGGGGACGCTCTTCCGCAGTCCCGGCGTCGCCGCGACGTACCGCCGGCTCGTCGAGGAGTCCCGCGGCGGCAGCCGCGAGGACGAGATCGAGCGGGCGCGCGCGACCTGGTATCGCGGGTTCGTCGCGGAGGCGATCGACGGGTTCGTCCGCACGCCGACGATGGATTCGTCCGGGCGGCGGCACGCCGGCTTCCTCACCGCCGACGACCTCGCCGGCTACGAGGCCCGGTGGGAGGCAGCCGCTGTCGCTCGACTACCACGGGCACACCGTCTTCAAGACGGGCCCGTGGGGGCAGGGGCCGGTGTTCCTCCAGCAACTGGCGCTGCTCGAAGGCTTCGATCTCGCCGCGACGGGAGTCGCGACCGCGGAGCTCGTCCACACCGTCGTCGAGTGCGCCAAGCTCGCGTTTGCCGACCGTGAGGCCTGGTACGGCGACCCGGACTTCGTCGACGTGCCGCTCGACCTCCTGCTCAGCCGCGAGTACGCGGAGGAGCGCCGCGCCCTGATCACCGACGAGGCGTCGCTGGAGCTGCGGCCGGGCGGCAGCGACCCGCGCCTCCCGGGCCCGGTCGTCGGGGCGGCCGGCGCCGGCGTCGGGGAGCCGACGCGGGCGAGCGGCGACACCGTCCACCTCGACGTGGTCGACCGCCGCGGGAACATCGTCTCCGCGACTCCGAGCGGCGGCTGGCTGTGGAGCTCGCCCGTCGTCCCGGGGCTCGGCTTCCCTCTCGGCACGCGCGCGCAGATGTTCTGGCTCGAGGAGGGCCTGCCGAACTCGCTCGAGCCGGGGAAGCGTCCGCGGACGACGCTGTCCCCGTCGCTCGCGTTCCGCGGCGGCGACCCGTACCTCGCCTTCGGGACGCCCGGCGGCGACCAGCAGGACCAGTGGACGCTGCTCTTCTTCCTCCACCACGTCGACTTCGGGCTCGACCTGCAGGCCGCGATCGACGCACCTGCCTTCCACACGAACCACTTCCCGAGCTCGTTCTATCCGCGCGACTCCCATCCGGGCCAGATCGAGGTCGAGGGACGCTTCGACGCGGGCGTGATCGACGACCTCCGCTCCCGTGGGCACGAGGTCAACGTCACGGGCGACTGGTCGCTCGGGCGCGTCAGCGCCGCCGGGCGGGAGGACGGTCTGCTCAAGGCGGCCGCCAACCCGCGCGGGATGCAGGGCTACGCCGTCGGCCGGTGACGGCGCGTCGGCGCCGCGCGCTCGAGGCCGTCTGCGAGACGTTCGCGCCGGGGTCGGTGGAGCTCGGCGTGCCCGACCAGGTGCTCGAGCTCGCGCGGCTGAACCCGTCCGTCGAGGAGTCGGAGCTGCAGCTGCTCCTGTCGCTCTTTGCGCTCCGTGGCTTCGCCCGGCTTCCGCGGCCACGCCGGGAGGCAGTGCTCCGCGGCTGGTGCGACAGCCGGCTCGCGCAGCGCCGGGCGGCGTTCCACGCCCTCCGCAAGGGCGTGCTCCTCACCTTCTACTCGCACCCGCAGAATCAGGCGGCGATCGGGTACCCCGGGCCACTGGGGCCCCCGGCGGATCCACCCGAACGGCACCTCGCGACCACCGCACCCGCGAGCACGAGCTGCGACGTCTGCGTCGTCGGCTCGGGTGCCGGCGGCGGCGTCGCGGCGGCCGTCCTCGCGCAGGCCGGCCTCGACGTCGTCGTGCTCGAAGCGGGGCCGGCCGCGACCGAGGCCGACTTCTCCGGCAGCGAGCTCGACGCCTACCGGCAGCTGTACTGGGGTGGGGCCGCGGCGACGACCGCCGACGGCGGCATCGGCCTCCTCACCGGCCGGTGCCTGGGTGGCACGACAGTGGTCAACTGGACGACGTCGTTCCGGACACCGGACTCGGTCCGCGAGGAGTGGGGCGGTCCCTTCATGAGCGAGGAGTTCACGCGGAGCCTCGACGAGGTGTGGGAGCGCTCCGGTGTGAACACCGACCACAACCTGCCCTCGACGCGCGACGCGATCATGCAGCGCGGCCTCGAGGCGCTGGGCTGGCACGTCGCAGCCATGCCGCGCAACGTCCGCGGCTGCGACCAGGGCACAGTCTGCGGCTACTGCGGCTTTGGCTGCCCGCTCGGGGCGAAGCAGTCGACGCTCGTGACGTGGCTCGAGGACGCCCACGCGGCCGGCGCGAGGCTCGTCGTCGACACCGGGGCAACGCGGGTGCTCACGGACGGAGGCCGGGCGACGGGCGTCGAGGCGGTCACCCCCACAGGGGAGCCGATCGCCGTCCGGGCACGCGCCGTCGTCGTCGCGGGCGGCGCGCTCCAGACGCCGGCCCTCCTCCGCCGCTCCGGCCTTGCCAGCGAGCACGTCGGGCGGAACCTCCATCTCCATCCGGTCACCGGCCTCTCGGCCGTCTTCGACGAGGAGGTGCGGCCGTGGACCGGGACGATCCAGGCGCTCTACTCGGACGAGCACGCCGACCTGGACGACGGCTTCGGCCTCAAGTACGAGACCGGCCCGATCCACCCGGGCGTGCTCTCCGGGTTCACGACGTGGCGCAGTGCAGACGACAGCTCCGCGACGGTGCGCGACCTCCCGCGCACGAGCGGGATCGGCGTCCTCCTGCGCGATCGGGGCGGCGGGGAGGTGCGCGTCGACCGCCGCGGGCGCCTTCGGGTCCACTACCGGCTCGCGCCCGACGACGTTCGCCGTGTGCGCGTCGGCGTCGAGGGAGCCGCACGCATCCTCGAGGCGGCCGGCGGGCTCCGTGTTCAGTCCGCCCACGCGCGGAAGCTCGTCTACGAGCCGGGCCCCGGTCGGCGCGAGCGGTTCCTCGCGGACGTCGACCGCGAGGGATTCGCGCCCGGCCGCTGCTCCTTCTTCTCCTTCCACCACATGGGCTCGGCGCGCGTCGGCGCCTCGCCGAGCACGTCTGCCTGCAACTGGGACGGCGAGACGTGGGACGTGCGCGGCCTCTACGTCATGGACGGGTCGTCGTTCCCGAGCGCCTCGGGCGTCAACCCGATGCTCACGATCGAGGCGATCGCGCACATGAACGCCTCGAAGCTCGCCGCGCAACTCGCTTGACCGGCCAAGGCTAGGATCGGCTGATGGAGCCGCTGTACAAGCCGGACGGCGTTGAGGAGCGCTGGCAGCGCACCTGGGAGGAGGAGGGGCTCTACAACGCGGAGCCCGATGACCCGCGGCCGCGCTTCGCGATCGCGCACCCCCCGCCGAACGTCACCGGGGATCTCCACCTCGGGCATGCGCTCCAGTTGTCGCTTGCGGACACGATCGTCCGGACGAGGCGGATGCAGGGATACAACGTCCTCTTCCAGCCGGGTTTCGACCATGCGGGCATCTCGACCCAGAACGCCGTCGAGAAGCACCTCGCGACGGAGGGCAAGACGCGCCAGGACCTCGGGCGTGAGGCGTTCGAGGCCCGTGTGTGGGAGTGGCTGCGCGAATACGGCGGCAAGATCATGTTCCAGTTCCGCCGGATCGGCGCGTCGCTCGACTACCGGCGCGAGCGGTTCACGATGGACGACGCCTACGTGCGCGCGGTCATGCGCTTCTTCGTCCATCTCTAC
Source organism: uncultured Actinomycetes bacterium (assembly GCA_963817105.1). Classification (GTDB taxonomy): domain Bacteria; phylum Actinomycetota; class Thermoleophilia; order Gaiellales; family Gaiellaceae; genus 3-1-20CM-4-69-9. Next base: position 220,077 of record CAWFNA010000007.1, on the reverse strand, counting down.
CGCAAGGGCTGGATCTACCAGGCGAACCGGATCATCAACTGGTGCCCGTTCCACCTCACGTCGCTCTCGGACCTCGAGCTCCAGCACGCTGACGTCGACGACGCGCTCACGTACGTGCGCTACCCGCTCGCGGACGGGGACGGCCACGTCACGATCGCAACGGCTCGCCCGGCGACGATCCTCGCCGACGTCGCCGTCGCGGTGCACCCGCAGGACGAGCGGTACCGCGACGTGGTCGGCCGCGACGTGATCGTGCCGTGGGTCGAGCGGCGCGTGCCCGTGATCGCAGACGAGCGGGTGGAGATCGAGTTCGGGACCGGCGCGCTGAAGATCACGCCCGGCCATGACCCCAAGGACTACGAGATCGGACGCGACCACGGTCTGCCCGAGCTGACCGTGATCGGGCCCGACGGGCGGATGAACGACGAGGCGGGCGAGCTCGCCGGCCTGACGCAGGACGAGGCCGAGGAGCGGATCCTCGCCTGGCTCCGTGATCGCGGCCAGCTGGAGAAGCGCGAGTCGTACCGCCACTCGGTCGCGCTCTGCGACCGCTGCAAGAGCCGGATCGAGCCGCGGATCTCGCTGCAGTGGTGGTGCTCGATGGAGGAGCTCAAGCAGCCGGCGCTGGCGGCGCTGCGGGAGCGGCGCGTTCGCTTCCATCCCGAGTCCCAGCACCGTTTCGCGATCTCGTCACTGGAGGAGGCACCGGACTGGAACATCTCCCGGCAGATCTGGTGGGGGCACCAGCTGCCGCTGTGGGAGTGCCCCGACGGGCACGCCACGGTGGAGGAGTCCGAGCCCGACGCGTGCGCCGAGTGCGGGTCGAGCGAGCTGACGCGGAGCACGGACGTCCTTGACACGTGGTTCTCGTCGGCCCTCTGGCCGTTCGCGACCCTGGGCTGGCCGGACGACACCCCCGACGTCCGGGCCTTCTACCCCGGCGATCTGAACACGACCGCCCGGGACATCATCCGCCTCTGGGAGAACCGGATGATCTTCACCGGGCTCGAGCTGATGGGCGACGTGCCGTTCACGGACGTCGTCATCCACTCGCTGGTGCACGCGCCGAGCGGCGGGCGGATGTCGAAGAGCCTCGGAACGGGGATGAACCCGATCGCGAACATCGAGAAGCACGGGGCGGACGCGACGCGCTACGGGCTGATGAAGATGGCGTCCTCGCAGGACGTGGCGTTCGCCGAGGGGGCGATCGAGGAGGGCCGGAAGCTCGCGAACAAGCTCTGGAACGCCAGCCGCCTCCTCCTGCAGGCCGGCGTGGCAGAGGTCGCGGAGCGGCCGGCGTCGCTCGAGGAGCGCTGGATCCTGGCGCGCCTGTCGCAGACGCAGCGCGCGGTCGAGGAGTACCTCGACGCGTTCGACTTCTCGCACCTCGTCGGCGAGCTCTACCACCTGACCTTCGACGACTTCTGCGACTGGTACCTCGAGGCGATCAAGCCGCGCATCTACGGCGGCGATGCGGACGCCGTCGCAACCGCGGCCGCCGCGCTCGAGCGGCTGCTCAAGCTGCTCCATCCCGCGATGCCCCACGTCACCGAGGAGATCTGGACGAACCTGCCGGCGCGCGAGACGAGGCTGATCGTGGCGCCGTGGCCGGAGGCGGGCGACGACGCCGAGGCGGCCGCGCTGATGTGGGTGCAGGAGGCGGCGGAGCGGTTCCGCCGCAGCGGCGTCCTGACGCAGCTCGACGGCGAGGAGAAGCGGATCTTCGATGCGGTGGTGAAGCCGGAGCGGCAGAAGGCGAACGGCGATGCCGCCGGCGAGGTCGGGCGGCTGCGCAAGGAGATCGCCCGCGCCGAGGGGATGCTCGCGAACGAGCGCTTCGTCCAGAACGCGCCGGACCACGTCGTCGCCGCCGAGCGCGAGAAGCTGGAGCGGTACCGCCGTGAGCTCGACGCTCTCAGCAACTAGCTGGATCGAATCCCTCTCCCCGTGGCCGGAGGAGTTCGGGCTCGACCGGATCCGGCGGCTGCTCCACGACCTCGGCGATCCGCAGACCCGCTACCCCTCGATCCACGTCGTCGGCTCGAACGGGAAGGGGACGATGACCCGTACGGTCGAGGAGCTGCTCGCAGCCGAGGGCCTGAGCGTCGGCGCCTACCTGTCGCCGCACGTGCGCTCGTGGTCGGAGCGGATCCGCGTCTCCGGCCGGGAGGCCGACTTCCGGCGCGCGGTCGACCGCGTCCGTCCGCACGCCGAGGGCGCGACGCAGTTCGAGGTTCTGACCGCCGCGGCACTGGCCGAGTTCGCCGAGGCGGGCGTCGACGCCGCGGTGGTCGAGGCAGGGCTCGGCGGCCGCTGGGACGCGACCAACGTCATCGATGCGCGGGTCGTCGTCCTGACGAACATCTCGCTCGAGCACACCGACGTCCTCGGCGACACGCGCGAGGCGATTGCGCTGGAGAAGCTCGCGGTCGCGAAGCCCGGCGCGACGGTCGTCCTCGGCGAGCCAGAGTGGGCTCCTCTCGTCCCCGGCCACGAGGTCGTCGTCGGCGGTGCGCGCGAGGCTGCGGCGGCGTTCCTCGGGCGCGCGGTCGACCGTGACGTCGAGGTCGCGCTGCCCGGCCGCCTCGAGCAACGTGGAGACGACCTCTGGGACGGCGCGCACAATCTCGCCGGCGTCGACTGGCTGGTCGACCGACTCGAGCGGCACGATTACGTCCTGTGCGTGTCGATCCTCGGGGACAAGGACGTCGACGCGATGCTCGCCCGCCTGGCGGCCGCGGGGCCGCGCCTGGTCGCCGCTCGCTCGTCGAACGCGCGCGCGCTGGACGAGAAGGAACTCGCCCGCCGCGCCGAACCGTACTTCCAGCATGTCGAGTCGGAGTCCGATCCTGTCCTGGCTCTACGGCGAGCCCGTGAGCTCGGGCCCACCCTCGTCACCGGCTCCATCTATCTTCTTGCCGACCTCTTCAAGGCGGAGTACAACGAGGCGTAGCATGGCGCGCGCGGGGGACAGGTTGACGGTGTTCGCGTTCGCGGCCTTCGTGCTGATGATGATCGTGGGAATTGCTTTTGCCGCGGGGTATCTGGTCGGGAGAATGCTCCTGTGATCGTCGCCGGCACCTTCAGCGGGCTGCACGACTTCTTCAACTCGGACACGTGGCTCGTGATCCGGAACCTGCTGCTGTTCATCCTCGTCCTGTTCTGGCTCAGCACCGTGTACTGGGTGTACAAGGACGTCCGCCGCCGGGTCGACGACCCGTGGCTGATCTGGACGGCGGTCGCGCTCGGCCTGCTGCCGTTCCTCGGCCCGCTGATCTACATGCTGTTCCGGCCGCCGGAGTACCTCGAGGACGTGCGCGAGCGCCAGCTCGAGATCAAGGCGATGGAGGAGCGGTTCGCGCGGCGTGACCTCCACTGCCCGGTCTGCCGGGCCGAGGTCGGCCCCGAGTTCCTCGTCTGCCCCGTCTGCACCACCAAGCTGAAGCAGGCCTGCGTCAACTGCAAGGCGCCGCTCGAGGCGCTGTGGCAGATCTGCCCCTACTGCGAGACGCCGGTCGAGCCGGCGACGGTCGGGGACTTCCCGACCCTCCAGGCGCCGCGGCGCCGCCGCGGTAGCCGTCGCGAGTAACTCGGGCGCTAGCCTGGGACGCGGTAGAGCACGCCGTGCGTGTTGTCGGCGAGCCAGACGCCGCGCTCGTCGGCCACGAGCCCGTGGACGTCGAGCGGCCCGGACGACGGCAGCGACGCGGAGACCGTCCCCGACCGCGCGTCGACGCGCCGCAGCGCCTCCATGGTCGGGAACCCCCGGGGATCCGTCTCGGCGCTGCGCGAGGGGACCCAGATCGTGTCGCCGCGCGCGACGACGTCGATGCCGCTGGCCCCGACGTCGACGGTGCGGAGGACCGAGCCGGTCGCCGGGTCGACCTCGAGCAGGTCGGTGCCGCGGCCGGTGATCCAGAGGCGCCCGCCCACGAGCACCATCCGCTCGGGCGCTTCGGCCGGGAGCGTGACCACCCGTCGCGCCTCGTTCGTGCGGGTGTCGATGCGGACGAGGCCGAGGTCGCGGTGGTTGACCACCCACGCCGTCGTCCCTTCGAAGACGAGGTCGGCGGCGCCGTCCCCGACCGGGATCCGCGCGGCGACCGCGTTCCTCGTCGGGTCGACTCGCAGCACCTGCCCGCTCGAGTCGTCGACCACCCAGACCGCGCCCGCCCCGATCCAGACGTTGTACGCGGCGCCGGCGCCGAGCGGGATCCGCGCCGTGACGCGGTTCGTGCCCGGGTCGATCCGGTGGAGCGTCCCCGACGAGCCGTCGAGCGCCCACACCGAGCCCAGCCCGGTCGCGACGGCGATCAGGCTCGAGCCGGCGAGGCGGAGGTACGCCGTCCGGCCTGTGGCCGGGTCGAAGCGCGCGAGCCGGCCTTCCTCCTTGCAGGCGACCCAGATCGACCCGAAGTCGATCGCCAACGTCATGGTGGGCCAGAACGCGCCCGCGCCCGCGCAGATCGGGAACGCGTCCGCGCCGGGTAGGCGGGCGTCGACCTGAACCTGGATCCGGCCCGTGCCGGCAAGCACCTTCCCCACCGTGATCCGATAGCTCCAGAAGCCGCCGAGCGGGAGCCGGAACCGGACGTCGTAGCGGCCGGGCCGGGACGACGGGCGGCCGGTCGCAGTGACGGCCGTCCCGCCCGCCGCGAACCGCACGCGCGGCCGTGCGCCGCGGAGCGGGCGCCCGCCGCGGGTGACGCTCACCGTCGCTGCCGCCGGCTGCCCGGCGACGACGCCCGCCGCGGGAACGATCAGTCGCGCGACGACCCTCGTCGAGCTCTCGGTCGGCCGGGACGACCCGCCGGCGGCTCCGATCGCGACGGCGGCTGCGACCACGGCACCGAAGACAGTGGGCTGGACGAGCATCGAGGCATAGACTTCCCGCCCCGTGGCCGTGGAGCAAACGCTGATTCTGATCAAACCCGACGCGGTCGAGCGTCGCCTGGCGGCCGAGATCCTCGGCCGGATCGAGCGGCGCGGGTTCGACATCTGCGCCGCGAAGCTCCTGCGCGTCTCGCGCGACCTCGCCGAGCGGCACTACGCCGAGCACAAGGAGAAGCCGTTCTTCGGCGAGCTCGTCGAGTTCATCACCTCGGCACCGACGTGGGCGCTCGTGGTCGAGGGCGAGGGCGCGATCGCGACGATGCGGAAGACGATCGGCGCCACGAACCCCGCCGACGCCGAGCCCGGGTCGATCCGCGGCGACCTCGCGACCGCGATGCCGGACAACCTCGTCCACGGCTCGGACTCGCCCGAGTCCGCGCAGCGCGAGATCGCGCTCTGGTTCTCGGACGATGAGCTCGTCTGAGGCGGGCCTTCCGGACAGCGTCGCGCGCAACGTCGCCGACTGGACGAAGGCGAACGCCGACTACACCGACGCGAAAGCGGCCGAGGCCTGGTCGAGCGAGGAGATCACGTGGGGGGTCTTCGGCGTGCCGGAGTCCGAGCTCGGGGCGCTGGGGGACGTCGAGGGGCTGGACGTCGTGGAGCTCGGCTGCGGGACGGCGTACTTCTCGGCCTGGCTGGCGAAGCGCGGGGCGCGGCCGGTGGGGGTCGACCCGACACCGGCGCAGCTGCAGACGGCGCGCCGGATGCAGCGGGAGACCGGGATCGAGTTCCCGCTCGTGGAGGCGGCCGCCGAGTCGGTTCCCCTGCCGGACGCCGGCTTCGACCTCGCGCTCTCCGAGTACGGCGCGTCCCTCTGGGCCGTCCCGGAGCGCTGGCTCGACGAGGCCGCGCGTCTGCTCCGGCCCGGCGGCCGCCTGGTCTTCCTGACCAACTCGGTTCTCGTCACGCTCTGCTCGCCCGACGAGGGCGTCGCCGAGGAGCGTCTGCAGCGGCCGCAGTTCGGCATGTATCGGATCGAGTGGCCGGGGGAGGAGGGCGTCGAGTACCACCCGACGCACGGCGACTGGATCCGCCTCCTGCGCGAGCGCGGGCTCGAGGTCGAGGCGCTGCACGAGCTCCAGGCGCCCGAGGACCGGATCACCCACACGTACTACGACTTCGTCACTGTCGAGTGGGCGCGGCAATGGCCGTGCGAGGATGTGTGGGTGGCGCGCAAGCGTGGCTGACGCCGCCGCCGGCGCCGCCGATCCTGCTCGCATCGACATCACCGCAACGACGGGCGATCCTGGAGCAGTTGGGGCTCCCGTTCGAGGTCGTCGATCCCCGTTACGTGGAGGAGACGCCCGCGGAAGGCGATGCCGTCGCGCTCGTGCGCCGGCACGCGCGGGAGAAGGCGGCTTCCGTCGCCGACGAGGCCGGTGATCGGCCGGTGCTCGGGGTCGACACGGCCGTCGTCCTCGGCGGACGGATCTTCGGCAAGCCGGCCGACGCTCGTGAGGCCGGGGCGATGCTGGAGCAGCTCGCCGGGGCGACGCACCTGGTCGTCTCCGGCCTCTGCCTGCGGACGCCGGCGTGGGAGGTGGTCGAGCACGAGTCGACCCGGGTGACGTTCCGGTCGCTGACGGCGCGCGACCTGGCCGGCTACGTCGCCACCGGCGAGTGGGACGGCCGCGCCGGCGCGTACGCGATCCAGGGCCGCGGCGCCGCGCTGGTGCGCCGCATCGAGGGGGACTACCTGAACGTCGTAGGCCTGCCGTCCGCGCTCCTGGTTCGCCTCCTCTCCGACCGGTTCGCGGGCACCTACGGGTTCGGCTGAACCAGCCATGCCCCAGGGTCAGGCCCTCGGCCCTGTCCCAATTGGCCAGCCGCTGCCGCCGCCGCGCGTTCGCACCGGATGGCTTCCTCCTCTTCCGCGATGAACGCCGCGAACTGCGCCGTCTGCTCCCGGCGGCCTCTGCCGAAATACGGAAGGACGCGCTGGATCGCGAGGAAGCGCGGAGGTCTGCGAATCCCCACGGTGGCGCGGTAACTACTCCACCGCCATTCCTCAGCAGTGCGCGTGATGCCCGCGCGGACGGGGTTCGTCAGGACGTACCGGGTCGCCGCCAGAAGCTGGACGTCGCTCTTGATGAGGACCGTCTTGAACCGGCCCTGGAACACGTGTCCGTCGATGGCGTAGCGCCGGTTGAAGTACTGCGCGTACAGGAAGCTCAGCCGGTGCATGCCGGCGGAGACGTCGCCCTCCGGCGTCTCGACGACGAGGTGGAAGTGATTCGTCATCAGGCAGTACGCGAAGAACGGCCACCCGAAGTGGTCGCAGAGCTCCTGTAGGAGCTCGAGGAAGCGCTCGAAGTCGGCAGCGTCCAGACAGATCGCGGCTCTTCGATTCCCGCGATTGAAGACGTGATAGATGCCGTTTTGCAGCGAGACGCGGTGAGGGCGAGGCATCGGAACGACCGTAGCCCGAGCGGCGCGGCGCCGAACGAGACGGCACGCTTTCGGCACACGTTCGTCGTCCTCTTCCGACATGTCCGAGGGTCAGGCCCTTGGCCCTGGCTGATTTGGCCACGTCGGTAGGGCTGCGGGAGGCGCGTCAACGCCCTGGTTGGAGCGTCGGCGGCCCGCGCGTAAGGACTCCGTAAACGCTCATGACACAGCCGCTGGCGGCTGGGCTACGATGAGCCTTCAGCCAGGGAAGGAAGAGGGTTGTTCGAACGCTTCACCGAGCGGGCCCGCCAGGTCGTCGTCCTCGCCCAGGACGAGGCGCGGGCGCTGAAGCACAACTACATCGGCACAGAGCACATCCTGCTCGGCCTGCTCCGGGAGGAGGAAGGCCTCGCCGCGCGCGTGCTCGAGTCGCTCGACATCACGGTCGAGGAGGTGCGCGCGCAGGTCGCGCGGATCGTCGGCCAGGGCGACGAGGTCACAACCGGCCAGATCCCGTTCACGCCGCGCGCGAAGAAGGTGCTGGAGCTCGCCCTGCGCGAGGCGCTCTCCCTCGGCCACAACTACATCGGCACCGAGCACATCCTGCTCGGCCTCGTGCGCGAGAACGAGGGCGTCGCGGCGCGCATCCTCCTCGACTTCGACGCCGACGCGGACAAGATCCGCAACGAGATCATCCGCATGCTGTCCGGTCCCGGCCGGCGCCAGCAGGGCGGGGGCGGCGCGCCGGGCGAGAAGGCGAAGAGCTCCAAGCTCCTCGACCAGTTCGGCCGCAACCTGACCAAGCAGGCGTCCGAGGGCAAGCTCGACCCGGTCGTCGGCCGCCAGACGGAGATCGAGCGCGTGATGCAGATCCTGTCGCGCCGCACGAAGAACAACCCCGTCCTGATCGGCGAGCCCGGCGTCGGTAAGACCGCCGTCGTCGAGGGGCTCGCCTCGCGCATCAGCTCCAACCAGGTGCCGGAGCTGCTCAAGAACAAGCAGATCTACACGCTCGACCTCGCGGCCCTCGTAGCCGGCTCGAAGTACCGCGGCGAGTTCGAGGAGCGCCTCAAGAAGGTGATGAAGGAGATCACCCAGCGCGGCGACATCATCCTTTTCATCGACGAGCTGCATAACCTCGTCGGCGCCGGCGCAGCCGAGGGCGCGATCGACGCGGCCTCGATCCTCAAGCCGGCTCTCGCGCGCGGGGAGCTGCAGACGATCGGCGCGACCACCCTCGACGAGTACCGCAAGTACCTCGAGCGTGACGCCGCGCTGGAGCGCCGCTTCCAGCAGATCCGCGTGGAAGAGCCGACGGTGGACGATACCGTCCAGATCCTGCGCGGCCTGCGCGACCGCTACGAGGCGCACCACCGCTGCCGGATCACGGACGAGGCGCTCCATGCGGCTGCCTCGCTCGCCGACCGGTACATCCAGGACCGGCACCTCCCGGACAAGGCGATCGACCTGATCGACGAGGCCGGCTCCCGGATGCGCATCCGCTCGATGAGCGCTCCGCCGCGCTACCGCGAGCTCGAGGAGGAGATCGAGAAGGTCCGCAAGGACAAGGAAGAGTCGATCGAGAACCAGGAGTTCGAAAAGGCCGCGTCACTGCGCGACAAGGAGCGCAAGCTCTCGCAGAAGAAGCGGGAGCTCGAGGAGAGCTGGCGCCAGAACGAGGCCGAGACCGAGCAGCCCGAGGTCGGCGAGGAGGAGATCGCCGACATCGTCTCGATGTGGACGGGCATCCCGGTCTTCAAGCTGACCGAGGCCGAGTCCGCGCGCCTCGTCCGCATGGAGGACGAGCTGCACAAGCGCGTGATCGGCCAGGAGGAGGCGATCACCGCCGTCTCGAAGGCGATCCGCCGCGCGCGCGCCGGGATCAAGGACCCGAAGCGTCCGACCGGCTCGTTCATCTTCCTCGGCCCCTCCGGGGTCGGGAAGACCGAGCTCGCGCGCACGCTCGCCGAGTTCCTGTTCGGCGACGAGGACGCGATGATCCAGGTCGACATGTCGGAGTACATGGAGAAGCACTCCGTGTCCCGGCTCGTCGGCTCGCCCCCGGGGTACATCGGCTACGACGAGGGCGGCCAGCTCACCGAGGCCGTGCGCCGCAAGCCGTATTCGGTGCTCCTGCTCGACGAGATCGAGAAGGCGCACCCGGACGTCTTCAACATCCTGCTTCAGATCCTGGAGGAGGGGAAGCTGACCGACGCCCAGGGGCGCCGCGTCGACTTCCGGAACACGATCGTGATCATGACGTCGAACATCGGCGCCGGCCAGATCTCGAAGAACGTCGGCCTCGGCTTCTCGATCGGCGAGGAGGGCGGGCTCTCTTACGACGACATGAAGACGCGCGTGATGGGCGAGCTGAAGAAGGTCTTCCGCCCCGAGCTGCTCAACCGTATCGACGAGATCATCGTGTTCCACAAGCTGACGCGCGAGGAGATCACCACGATCGTCGACCTGCAGATGCGGCGCGTACGCGAGCAGATGGCGCAGCACGACGTCGCGATCGAGCTCACCGACGAGGCGAAGGAGCTGCTCGTCGAGCAGGGCTACGACCCGGGGATGGGCGCCAGGCCGCTGCGGCGCGCGATCCAGCGCGTGATCGAGGATCCGCTCGCGGACTTCGTCCTCGGCCGGTCGCTCGAGCCCGGGTCCACGATCCTCGTCAGCCGCAAGCTGAACGAGAACGGCGACCCGATCGCCGAGGTCGACATCACGGTCATCCCGGGCGAAGTGACGCCAGAGAAGGTCACGGTTCCTCCGGACGAGCCGACCGACGCGGTCGACGAGTCGGACTCCGAGCCGGCCGAATAGCGGCGCACTAGAGACACGCTCGCGACACAGATGCCGTCCCGCGGCGCTGCGATGATCGAGCGCATGGCGAAGACGGCCGCTGTCAGCTACGCGTGCACCGAATGCGGGCACTCTGCCGGCCGCTGGCTGGGCAAGTGCCCCTCGTGCGGCGAGTTCGGGACGCTCGTCGAGGACGTCCTCTCGCGTGATCCTGGGACGCGTGGCGTGCCGCCGAAGCCGCTCCTCCGCCTCGCGGACGTCCAGGCCGACGAGGCGGAGCGGATCCCGACCGGCGTGGCGGAGCTCGACCGCGTCCTCGGCGGCGGCCTCGTGCCCGCCTCGCTCGTCCTCGTCGGCGGCGAGCCGGGCGTCGGCAAGTCGACGCTGCTCCTGACGGCGCTGGCCGCGATCTCCCGCGATCGCCGCGCGCTGCTCGTCACGGGCGAGGAGTCCACGGCGCAGGTCAAGCTGCGGGCGGCACGCCTCGGAGGCGCCGACCGCGTCGAGATCCTCGCCGAGACCGATCTCGACGCCGTCTGCGCGACGCTGGAGTCCGAGCGTCCGGACGTCTGCGTGATCGACTCCGTCCAGACGCTCTACGCCTCCGAGGTGGGCTCGGCGCCGGGCTCGGTCGCGCAGGTGCGCGAGGCGGCGTCCCGCCTGCTGCGAACGGCGAAGGAGCTCGGCGTCGCCACCATTCTCGTCGGGCACGTGACGAAGGACGGCTCCGTCGCCGGCCCCCGCGTGCTCGAGCACCTCGTCGACTGCGTCCTCCAGTTCGAGGGCGACCGGTATCACGCGCACCGCGTCCTGCGCGCGACGAAAAATCGCTTCGGATCGACGAACGAGCTCGGCGTCTTCGAGATGACGGGTGCAGGCCTCGTCGGCGTGCCGGACCCGTCGGAGGTCTTCGGCCGCAGAAGCGGGCTCGAGGTCGGCGCGGCCGTTGCGTGCGCGCTCGAGGGGACGCGGCCGATCCTGCTCGAGATCCAGGCGCTCGTCTCGCCGACGGACCTCGCGATGCCGCGGCGCGTCGCCACCGGCGTCGACCCGAAGCGGCTCGCGATGATCGTCGCCGTCCTCGGCCGGCACGCACGCATCGCCCTCGGCGCGGCCGACGTCTTCGTCAACGTCGCGGGCGGGGTCCGGGTCGACGAGCCCGGCGCCGACCTCGCGGTCGCGCTCGCGATCGCCTCGGCCGCGAAGGGCGTCCCGGTGCGGGAGGGCCACGCCGCGTTCGGCGAGATCGGCCTGACCGGCAGGCTGCGCGCGGCGGCTCAGGCCGAGCGCCGGCTCGAGGAATGCGCCAAGCTGGGGCTCACTGCCGTGGTGGCGCCGCCCGGAACGCCGCCGGCCCGTGGCAAACTGACCGTCCTCGAAACGGAAACTCTCAGGAAGGCCGTATCCGCCGCACTCGATGCAGACCGACCCGAGCAGAAGCACGAGTAGGGAGAAGCGGGAGGCGCAGAGCGCTCTCGGCTTCACGCGCACCCCGTCGGAGGACGACCCGCGGCGCGACCAGAACCTGCTCGACGCGCTCGCCCGGATCGCCCCCGGCTCGGACCTCCGACAGGCGATCGACGACATCATCCGCTCCCGCGAGGGAGCGCTGATCGTCGTCGGCGACCCCGAGGCGCTCTCGTTCCTCTACTCCGGCGGGATCCGGCTGGACCAGCCGTTCACGCCTCAGCTGCTCTACGAGCTGGCAAAGATGGACGGCGCGATCGTCGTCGACCAGCGGATCACGAAGCTCGCCTACGCGAACGTCCAGCTGATGCCGGATCCGACCATCCCGTCGAACGAGACCGGCACGCGCCACCGGACGGCCGAACGAGTCGCCAAGCAGACGGGAGCGCTCGTCGTGTCGATCTCGCAGCAGCGGTCGACCATCTCCGTCTACGCCGGCCCGACGCGCTACCAGCTCGATTCGGTCCCGGACCTGCTGGCCAAGACGAACCAGGCGCTCGCCACGCTCGAGACCTACCGGCAGCGGCTCGAGCAGGTGCTGACGCGGCTGACAGCGCTCGAGTTCCAGAACGCGGTCGTCCTCGACGACGTCCTGGTCGTCCTGCAGCGCGCCGAGATGACGACGCGGATGGCGGCTGAGATCGAGCGCGACTGCGTCGAGCTCGGCACGGAGGGGCGGCTGATCCGCATGCAGCTCCAGGAGCTCATCGGCGACATCCCGTCCGAGCGCACCGCCGTGGTGTTCGACTACCACGCCGACGGTGAGGGCCCGCGCGGGGCGCTCGCACTGGAGGCGCTCCACGCGCTCCCGTACCAGCAGCTGCTCGAGTTCGAGCGGCTCGCCGAGCTGCTCGGCCACCCGCGCGATGTCAACCCGCTCGACTACTCCGTCTCGCCGCGGGGCCACCGGGTGCTTTCACACATTCCAAGGATCCCGGAGGGCGTGATCCGCAAGGTGGTCGGCGACCTGGGCGACCTCGAGTCGATCGTACGCGCCTCCCAGCGCGAGCTCGAAGCCGTCTCGGGAGTCGGCGCGGTGCGGGCGCGGGAGATCCGCGAAGGGTTGCGCAGGCTGCAAGAGCACAACCTCGTCGATCGCTACCTGCAGCTCTAGCCGCGCGTGAGGTACGCGCGTGGGCTCGCTGCCGCCTTCGGCGTCTTCGGCTTGTGGTGGGGTGCGTGGGCCGCCTGCCTCCCCGCCACCCTGCGGACGACCGGGGCGACCCCGACCAAGCTCGGGCTCGCGCTCCTCGCGCTGAGCCTGGCGGCGCTGCCCGCGATGGTCCTCGTCGGCAGGGTCGCCGACCGGCTCGCCGGGCGGCTGGTCGCCCCGACGCTGCTCGCGTTCGCCGCGGCCGGAGCGCTCCCCGCCCTCGCCGGCAGCGTCCCGGTCCTGGCCGCCCTGCTCGCGCTCGTCGGCGCTGCCACCGGCTCGCTGGACGTCGCCGTCAACGCGGCAGCCGCGGACGTCGAGTCCCAGCGCGGCGTCCGCGTCATGGACGGCCTGCACGCCTTCTTCTCCGTGGGCGTCCTCTGCGGCGGCGTCGCCGGCGGGCTCGCACGGCACGCAGGCGCGACGCCGCAGGAGATCCTGCTCGTCGTCGCCGGTATCGTCGTGGTCGCAGCGTTCGCGAACCGACACGGCGGCCAGGCCGGCCAGGTGCCGCGGGAGGCGGGCCCGTCGCTCGTGCGCCGCCTGCTCGGGGTCGGGGTGATTCTCGCGATCGCGTTCGTGATCGAGAGCGGCCTCGAGCAGTGGAGCTCGATCTACCTCGAGGACTCGCTCGGCTCGAACCCCGCCGTCAGCGGGCTCGGGCCAGGCCTCTTCGCCGCGGCGATGGCCACCTCACGACTCTTCGCCCAGCGCACGGCGCGCGGCACGCCGGCGGCGAGGATCGTCCTCGCTGGACTGGCCGCCGCCTCCGGGATCACGATCGCCGTCCTTGCACACGAGCCGGCAGTCGCGCTCGTGGGCTTCGTCGCGGCCGGGGCCGGGCTGGCCCTGTCTGCGCCCACCCTCTTCGGGGAGGCCGGACGCGTCGGCGGGCCCGGGCGGCGGGGAGCGGCGGTGTCCACGGTGGCCGTCCTCTCCTACACCGGGTTCCTGCTGGGTCCGCCGTTGTTCGGCGCGGTGGCCGGAGCAACGAGCATCCGCGGCGGCTTCGTCCTGCTCGGAGCGGCGGCCGTGCTGCTGGCCGCGGTCGCCCCGAGCCTGCGGCACAAGACGGAAAACAATGGTTAGCAGGGCTTTTTTCGGGGAGACCGAAAAATGTCGCCATTTCCAGCGTCTTTTGCTACACTTTCGTCTCCTCGCCGGCGGTTGCACCGCCGGCGTTCTCGCGGGTCAAACGAAGTCGGAAAGGGGCGGGCTTGTACAAAGTCGGCGACAAGGTGGTGTATCCACACCACGGAGCAGGCACGGTCGTGAAGAAGGAGAAGCGCGAGGTGCTCGGTGAAAAACGCGAGTACCTGACGATCAAGATCCTGCACAACGACATGACGGTCAACGTCCCGGCGGAGAACGCCGAGAAGGTCGGCCTCCGCAAGGTGATCGGCGAGGACATGGTCAAGGTCGTCGTCAAGGCACTGACAGGCGGCGGCACGCAGATGCCGAAGAACTGGAACCGTCGCTTCAAGCACAACCGCGACAAGATGAAGACGGGCGACATCCTCGAGCTGGCCGAGGTCGTCCGGAACCTCTCGTTGCGCGACCGCGAGAAGGGCCTTTCGACGGGCGAGAAGCAGATGTTCGTCAAGGCCAAGAAGATCCTGGCGAGCGAGCTCATGTACGCGAAGGACATGGACGAGGACGAGGCGGCTGCCTGGCTCGACGACGTCCTCGCCGACGCGAGCACGAACGGCAAGACGCGGACGACGACGAAGACCAAGGCTACGGCCGCGGTCTAGCTTCAGAACCGAGTGGTCGCCGCCGTCCTCGCTGCTGCGGGTAGTGGGGAGAGACTAGGGGCGGACCGCCCCAAGGCGTTCGTTCGCCTTGGCGACCGGCCGCTGCTGGCGGAGAGCCTGGAGCGGCTCGAGGCGTCCGGCTGGATCGACGCGATCGTGATCGCGGCTCCGCCCGGGTGGGAGGAGCCGGCGATCCTGCTCGCGGAGGAGCTCGGGTGCGGCAAGGTCAGCGCCTGCGTGGCCGGCGGCGCCACGCGCTCCGACTCCGTCCGCCTCGCGCTGGCGGAGGTTCCCGACGACACCGCGGTCGTGGTCGTGCACGACGCCGCGCGTCCGCTCGTGCCCGAGGAGGTGATCGAGCGGGTGCTGGGCCCGCTCCAGGAAGGCTGGGACGGCGCGGTTCCGGCGCTCGCGCTCGCCGACACCGTCAAACGGGTCAGCGGCGACGAGGTGGTGGAGACGCTCGACCGGACCGAGCTCCGCACTGTGCAGACGCCGCAGGCGTTCGTCGCGCCGGTCCTCCGCGACGCCTTTGCCGGGGCCGAGGCCGACGCGAGCGACTGCGCGTCGCTGGTCGAGGCGCGTGGAGGGCGCGTAAAGGTCGTCCTCGGCGATCCGCGGCTCCTGAAGGTGACTGACGCGGCCGACCTCGACCGCGTGGCGGCGCTGCTGTGATCGCCGACTACCACATGCACCTCCGGAACGAGCACGAGGAGATCGCCCACCACGCGGCCACCGTCGACCTGTTCGTGGACGCGGCCCGGGCGGCCGGCGTCGACGAGATCGGCTTCGCCGAGCACGTCTACTACTTCCGGGAGACGCGGCCGCTCTGGCATGTCCCCTACCACACCGATCGATGCCTCTACGACATCGAGCCGTACGTGGAGGCGGTCCTCGACGCAAAGCGGCGCGGGCTGCCCGTCAAGCTCGGGCTCGAGGTGGACTACGAGCCGGAGCGCGAGCAGGAGATGCGGGAGCTGCTCGCGCCCTACCCGTGGGACTACCTGCTCGGCTCCGTCCACTTCATCGACGGGCTGGGCGTCGACGGGGAGCCCCGCCTGGCGGACGCCGTCGGGGTGGAGGAGGCGTGGCGCCGCTACTTCGACGCTCTCGCCGCGGCTGCCCGGTCGGGGCTGTTCGACTCGCTCTCGCACCCCGACCTGGTCAAGGTCTTCGGCCAACGGCCCCACCGGTCGGTCGTCGAGGAGCTCCATCGGGAGGTCGTGCCGGCGATCGCCGCCGCCGGCGTCGCGGTCGAGGTCTCAACCGGCGGCCTGCGGAAGCCCGTCGGCGAGCTCTATCCGGATCCCCACCTCCTCGCGCTCTGCCGCGAGCACGGCGTGCCCGTGACGATCGCCTCGGACGCGCACGAACCGCGGCTCGTCGGCGCGGACTTCGACCGCGCCCGCGAGCTCCTCCGAGGCGCCGGGTACGAGACGATCACGCTTTTCGAGCGTCGACAGCCGCACCAGGTGCCGTTCGATGACTGAGCTTCGCGTCGGGCTCGGGGTCGACGCGCATGCGTTCCAGGAGGGCGTGCCGCTCGTGCTCGGCGGCGTCCGCTTCGATCACCCGCGCGGACTGGCGGGTCACTCGGACGGCGACGTGATCGCCCACGCGCTGATCGACGCCGTGCTCGGCGCCGCCGGCCTCGGCGACATCGGCTCGCTCTTCCCCTCGGACGCGTCGACGCCGGCCGGTGTCGACTCGCTGGAGCTGCTGCGCGAGGCGTGGGCGCGCGTCCAGGAGGAGGGGTGGAGGCTTGTGAACGCCGACTGTGTCCTGATCGGCCAGGAGCCGCGGATCGCCGGAAGGCGCGTCGAGCTGGAGACCCGTCTCGGTCAGCTGCTCGAGGGGGCGGTCTCCGTCCGTGCGACGACCACGGATCGACTCGGCTTCACGGGGCGCGGCGAGGGGCTGGCCGCGCAGGCGATCGCGCTGCTCCGCCGGGACTAGCGCCCGCGGCGGCCTTCCTTCTGCATGCGCTCCAGCTTGCGGCGCGTCTCGCGGTTCTGCGGCATCTGGTCGGTGTAGCCCTGTTCCTGCGCTGCGTCCATGTAGGCGCGCCGCTCGGCGGGAGTGAGCCGGCCGATCGCGCTCTGCGCCTTGCGCGGGTCGGTCGTCGCCCCGTACCGCTCCATCTTCTTGATCGCGCTCGCGAGGTCGGGGTTCTGTCGCTCGAGCGCCGCGGTCGACGCCTTCTGGAGGCCGGTCTTGAGGATCGGCACCTTCGAGAGAAAGCCGATCACCGGCCGCAAGTACTTCCCGCCCTTGATCCGGCCGAGCAGGGCGAACGTCCCGAGCACAAGGAGGAGCGCGGTGAGGACGTAGAGCGGGAGCAGGAAGAGCCAGCTGAAGGCCGTCACAGGCCCGGATCGTAGCGATTCGCAGGGCGGTTACCCGGGCAGCGCCACGCTGCCGCCGGCCACCTCCACGAGCCCGTCCCGTGCGAGCGAGTCGACCGCCTCGGCGTCGAGCTCCGCGAGCGGCCGCGCGGCGTCTGCGACGAGCCGGAGCGTCCGGGCACGCCGTTCCCGGAACGACCCTTCGAAGCGCGACTGCTTGCGGAGCGGCTCGTAGCGCCGGCCGCGCGACGGGCACTCAGCGGCGAGCGGGCAGGCGCCGCAGCGGGGGATCCGGGCCAGGCACACGGTCGCCCCGAGGTCCATCAGCGCCTGCGCCGAGGCGGCCGTGAACACGTGTCCCGTCCGCTCCTGGACGCGCTGCACGTTCGTGTCGACGGGGAGCTCGGCGCGGCCGAAGGCGAAGTTGCCGATCGCGGCGGCCGTGTAGGGGCCGACGCCCGGCAGCTCGGTCAGGTCGTCCGGCCAGCCGGACTCCGCGATCCGACGCGCCGCCCGATGGAGATTCAGCCCGCGCCGGTTGTAGCCGAGCCCCTGCCACGCACGGATCACGTCGGCCGGTGAGGCGGCCGCGAGCGTCGCGGCCGTCGGCCAGCGCTTCAACCAGGCGAGGTAACGAGGCACGACGCGCTCGACCTGCGTCTGCTGCAGCATCACCTCGCTGACGAGGATCGCGTACGGGTCGCGCGTGTGGCGCCAGGGCAGATCGCGACCGTGCCGGCTGAACCAGGCCGAGAGCAGCGCATCCACCGGGCGGAGCCTACGCCGCCCCTCGGCGCTCGTCGTCCGCGATAGTCCAGCCAAGAGATCGCACGAAAGGAGACACAGGATGACGAACAAGTCCGACTTCACGGCCGAGGAATGGGAGCTCGTGCGCGAAGGGCCGCCGGTTGCGGGCATGGTTGCGGCGACCGCTTCAGGCGGAGGCACGTTCCGCGAGAGCTGGGCGCTCGCCAAGGCGTTCACGGAGGCCAGGCAGCACCACGGCGAGAGTGAGCTGCTCGACGCGCTCGTCGCGGAGAAGCCGCACGCGAAGCGCTACGGCTCGCCCGGCGAGCTCCAGGAGCAGGGACTGGGGCGCCTCCGCGAGGCCGTGGCGCTGCTCGAGCAGAAGGCAACCCCGGAGGAGGTCGACGCCTACGGGCGGTTCACGCTAGCCGTCGCCGAGCGCGTCGCCGCAGCACACAAGGAAGGCGGCGCGGAGGTCAGCGCAGACGAGCGCGCGGCGCTCGACAAGATCGCGGCCACGCTAAAACCCGGCTAGCCGGCGGACCTGCCGATCAGGCGGTGGTGCCGATCTGCTCGCGCGTCGTCTTCGCCCACTCGCGGCGTCCGAAGAGCTGGCGTGTGGCTGCACGGGCGAGCACGGGCCAGATCAACCACGCGTACGCCGCGTAGATGGGCACGATCAGCAGGCTGACGAGGATCCCGACCGGCCCCGTGCGCGCACCCCTCGCGATGCAGCCGAGCAGGACGCCGCCGTAGCCGAGGAAGAAGAAGAACAGCAGCTGCGACCAGCCCTGGTCTCCCCAGAAGTCCGCGACGTCGAAGATCGCCAGGAAGATGCTCGCGACGAACGCCACTCCGACCAGTGCCTGGAAGGCCGGCATCAGCAGGTAGGCGACGAGGTCGAGCCGCACCAGCAACGGTCGGTCGAGGCGGGTCATTCCGCCGATGTGCTCCATCGCCTGCAGGTTGCCCTGGGCCCAGCGCGTGCGTTGACGCATCAGCCTTCTCAGGCCGGGCACGCCCTGCTGGTCGACGCTCGTCCTCGCATCCGCGCTGCTCAACCAGCCTGCCTCGAACAGGTGCAGTCCGAGATCCTGGTCCTCCGTGAGCCGGGGCCGCCAGGGGCCGCCGACCTCCTCGTCCGCGATGCTGTCGAGGGCCGCCAGGCGGTTGAACTGGCCGTTGCCGCCCATCGCGGCCGCCCCGTACGGCGTCCTTCCCGCCTGGTACAGGAGCCCGAAGACGGAGAACTCGACGTCCTGGCACCAGGTCAGCGGCCTGGAGCGGTTGTAGATGCGGACGAGGACCTGCAGCCCTCCGAGGCGCTCGTCCGCGAAGTGCCCGGCCACGAAGAGCGGAGCCTGTGGATCGAGCCGGCCGTCGGCGTCGACCACGCTCACGATCACGCGCTCGCGGGGCCAGCCGGACCAGCGGCCCGAGGACAGGAGCGGTCGAGGTGGTGCCACGCCGCGTTCAGCGCCCCCGCCTTGCCCGTGCGCGCGTCGGGCGGGACGCGGTGCAGCACCTCGAGGTCGGGGCTCTCGATCGCGTCCAGGACCGCCCCGGTGCCGTCGGTCGAGCCGTCGTCGATGACCAGCACGGCCTTGTTCCGCGCCTCGACCTTCAGCAGCCGCGCGACGCTGTCCGAGATCGTCACCTCCTCGTTCAGGGCAGGAACGAAGAACACCCACAGGAACGAGTCGCGGATCTCGGGGTCTGCCGCCGGCGGCGAGTGGAGCGCCTTGCGCGACAGCAGGAACAACACGAGCGTCCAGAAGACGACGAGGAGGATCAGGACGAACACGAGGTAGAAGAGCGCCTGCGCCCAGACCGGCAGCCCTTCGAACGGCATCGCCAGCGCGGTCAATCTGCCGACCCAGCTGTCGTTCTCCTCCGTGCGGTCGGGCTGGAGGCCGCGCTCGCCGTCCGGCGTCGTGTACATCCCGAAGGGATAGCCGCTCGCTTCGAGCACCTCCTTCCGCGAGAAGGCGGGCCCGAAGCGCCTCGGCGGCTCCCCGATCCCGGCCAAATACTCGAAGGCGGCGACGATCCGCTCCGCCGCGCGCCCGTCGCCGTACGGGTTGTCCGCAGGGTTGATGGCCGCCTTCGCGGGATCCGCAAGCACCGCATCCGTCTCGTGGACGATCCGGTCCGAATCGACCCCGACGAGCCGCAGCGTCCCGGCGGCGACCCCCTCGGAGCGCTCCGTGCTTCCACGCGCGACGAGCACCGGCACCCCGAGCGCGGGTGCCTCCTCCTGGATCCCACCGGAGTCGGTGATGATCACGGCGGCCTTTGCCATCAGGTGGGCGAACTGGGCGTAGGCGAGCGGTTCGGTGCGCACGACATTGGCGTGGGCCGCCAGAGGCTCGCCGAGCTGTGCGCGGACGAGCGGGTTGGGATGCAACGGGATGACGAATCGCGTCCGTGGATGGCCGCCCGCCAACCGTCCAATCGCCTCTGCGATCTTCGCAAGGCCGCCGTCCCAGTTCTCCCTGCGGTGGGCGGTCACGACCACATACGGGTCACCGGAATCGACGGCGCTCGCGACGGCTCTGTCCTCGAACTGCACCTCGTGCGTCGACGCGTAGACCAGCGCGTCGATCCCGGTGTTGCCTGTGACGAAGATCCGGTCGTCGGCGACTCCCTC
Organism: uncultured Actinomycetes bacterium; assembly: GCA_963817105.1. Lineage (GTDB taxonomy): Bacteria > Actinomycetota > Thermoleophilia > Gaiellales > Gaiellaceae > 3-1-20CM-4-69-9. Next base: position 199,875 of record CAWFNA010000007.1, on the reverse strand, counting down.
GCGGACGAGGTTTTGCCGGTTGAACGACGTGGGGGCGAGGTGGAAAGCCGCGATCCGCGAGATCATCTGCCGGTTCAGCTCTTCGGGGAACGGTGTCAGCGTCGTCCCCGTGCGCAGGCCCGCCTCGACGTGCCCGACCGGGATCCGCAGGTTGAAAGAGGTCTGCGCGGCCGCGGCGGCCGAGGACGTGTCGCCGTGCACGAGCGTGCCGGCGGGGAACCCTCCCTCCCGGATCTGGTCGGGTGTGGCGACGGCAGCGCCGGTGGCCTCGAAGCGGTGGCGGCAAAACCCGTCGAGCCGGGAGATCACCGATGAGACGAGATCGTTGAGCGTCAGCCCGGGAAGGCCCACTTCGAGGTCGATGTCCGGCTCGATGTCCGCGAGGTCGAGGATCGGCCGAACGAGATCGCGGTGCTGACCCGTCGTGATGACGATGGGCTCGAACCGCGTCGCGCGCCTGAACGCGAGGACGATCGGGAACATCTTGATCGCCTCCGGGCGCGTCCCCATCAGGACGAGCACGTTGCTGCGTTTGGCGGCCATGGCCCCTATTCAGCCCGAACGGGGGCGGTGCGCATCACGCCGTTGAGGTTAAGCGGCGATTACCCGGGCCTGTTTTCGTGGCCGAAGCGGACTCGACTCTAGGATGGCAGCGCGATGAAACGCGTCCGCTTCGCTCCCAGCCCGACCGGGTCGCTGCACGTCGGCAATGCGCTCAGCGCCGTCGCCAACCGGGGCCTGGGCGACTGGATGCTGCTCCGGATCGACGACACGGACGCCGCGCGGAACGTGCCCGGCGGTGAGGAGGAGATCGTCCGCGACCTCGAGTGGCTCGGCGTCGTCTGGGACGAGGGGCCGGCCCGTCAGAGCGAGCGGCAGGAGCGGTACCGCGAGGCGGCCGCGCCGCTCGGCGAGCGCTTCGACGGGACCACGCTGCTCCGGCCGGACGGCACCGCCACGTACCAGCTCGCGAGCGTCGTCGACGACGTCGACTTCGGGATCACGCACATCGTCCGCGGCAACGACCACCGCCCGAACGAGGCGCTCCACCGACGGCTCTTCGAGGCGCTGGGCGCCCGGCCGCCGGAGTTCGTCCACCACGGCCTGATCCTGGGCGACGACGGGAAGAAGCTGGCCAAGCGGGCTCCGGGCTCGACGGTCGCGTCGCTGCGCGACGCGGGCATCCCGGCCGAGGCGGTGCGGCAGTACCTGGAGGAGCTCGGGATCCCGAAGCACGACGTGCGCTACGACCTTCCTCGGATCCGCCGGCTCGCGGTGGAGGCGATCGGCACGCTCAGCGACGCGGAGCTCGCGGCGCGCGCCGACGCCCCCGTGACCGTCGTCCCCGCGCTGCGCGGGGCCCGCGACCTGATCGAGGCGCGGGAGTACGCGCGCACGATCCTCGCCGCGCCGAAGCCGGCGCCCTCGGACGCGCCGGAGACGCTGCAGCGGTTCCGGGAGCTGCTCGAGCGGACGAACGGCGACGTCGACGCGCGTGCGCTCGTCCGCGAGCTGAAGGCGGTCGGCGGCGACCTGAAGGCGCTCCGCGTCGCGCTGACCGGAGCAGAGCGGGGCCCCGAGCTCTGGACCGTGATCGCCGCCCTCCCCAGGGACGAGACGCTGCGCCGGATCGATGCGGCTCTATAACTCGCTCACGAGGCAGCTCGAGGAGCTGCCGCCGCCGCCCGGCCCGATCAGGATCTACACCTGCGGCTCGACGGTGTACCAGCGCGTCCACGTCGGGAACTCGCGCCCGTACGTGCTCGCGCTCTGGGTCAGGCGCTGGCTCGAGGCGAGCGGCTACGACGTGACACTCGTCGAGAACATCACCGACGTGGACGACCACGTCTACGAGGAGGCGAACGCGCTCGGGATCGGCAGCCGCGAGCTGGCGGCGCAGGCGACGGACTGGTTCTTCGAGGACACCAACGACCTCGGCCTGGGCCGTCCCGAGATCGAGCCGCGGGCGAGCGAGACGATCCCCGAGATCATCGCCCTGGTCGAGGAGCTGATCGACCGAGGCATCGCCTACGAGGCCGGGGGCGACGTCTACTTCCGCGTCGCGCGCTTCCCCGACTACGGCCGGCTCTCCGGTGCGCAGCTCGACGAGATGATCGCCCAGGAGCCGAGCGACCTGAAGGAGGACCAGCGGGACTTCGCGCTCTGGAAGGCGCAGAAGCCGCATGAGGACGCGGCCTGGGAGTCGCCCTGGGGGATGGGCCGGCCGGGTTGGCACATCGAGTGCTCGGCGATGGCGGAGAAGCACCTCGGGCCGGTGTTCGAGATCCACGGTGGCGGAAACGACCTGCGCTTCCCGCACCACGAGAACGAGCTCGCCCAGTCGCGCGCGGCGGGCCGTGAGTTCGCGCGGATCTGGATGCACAACGGGATGCTCGAGCTCGACGACACGAAGATGTCGAAGTCGCTCGGGAACATCGTCACGCTCCGCAACGTCCTCGACGTCTGGGGTCGCGAGACGCTGCTCCTGTACCTGATGTCCGGGCATTACCGGCAGCCGATCGCCTTCCACGACGGCGCGCTGACGGCCGCGCGCGGGCGAGCGGAGAGCTTCCGCGAGGTCTTCCGGAACCCGTCGGTGGAGGCCGACGCTGGCGAGTGGGAGCGGCTCGCGGCCGCCCTGGACGACGACTTCAACACGCCCGAGGCGCTCGCCGTCCTGCACAGCTGGCGCGATCAGGACCTCCTGCGCAAGGCGCTGGGCGTGTTCGGGCTCGCCTCGCTCGCGGAGGCGGCGGCGGCGCCGCCGGAGGTGGTCGAGCTGGCCGAGCGCAGGCAGCAGGCCCGGAAGGAGCGCGACTTCGCCGAGGCCGACCGGCTGCGCGAAGAGATCGACTCCGCCGGCTGGGTCGCGCGCGACGTCTCGGACGGCTACCAGCTCGTCCCGAAGTGACGCGGGACCAGGTCTACGGCCGCCGCGCGGTGCGGGAGGCGGTCCGCGGCCGGCGCGAGGTGCTCGAGCTGTGGGCGACCGAGCGGGCGGTCAAGGCGGAGGCGTGGCTGGGCGAGATCGAGCGGCCCCGCATCCAGGTCAAGCCGGAGCGGGAGCTGAGCGAGGCGGGCGCGACGCGCGACCACCAGGGCGTGCTCGCCTGGTGCGAGCCCTATCGGTACGCCGACGCGTGGGAGCTCGCCGGCTCGGACCGGCCGCTGCTCGCTTGTCTCGACCAGGTGACCGACCCGCGGAACCTCGGCGCCGTCTGCCGCAGCGCGGAGGGGGCGGGCGCCACGGGCGTCGTCGTGCCGGCCCACGGAAGCGCCACGGTGACGCCGGCGGTCTGCCGCTCGTCCGCGGGGGCGGTCGAGCACCTGCCTGTCGCGGTCGTGCCGAACCTGGCACGTTGGCTCGGCGAGGTGAAGGGGCCGCGGCTCTGGGCGTACGCTGCCGCAGGCGACGGCGGGACAGGGCTCTGGGACGCCGACCTCACCGACGGCGTCGCGCTCGTGTTCGGGGCCGAGGGGAAGGGCGTGCGGCCGCTGGTGCGCCGGACCTGCGACGGCGCGATCTCGATCCCGCTCGCCGGCCACGTCGAGTCGCTGAACGTCAGCGTCGCGGCCGCCCTCTTCCTCTACGAGGCTCGGCGGCAGCGCGGCTGATGGCTGAGGCCGGCGGCGTAGCCGCCTGTCCGCGGAGCGGACCAGTGGAGGGGTACGGGGGAACCGGGAGGTTCCCCCGCCTACCATGAGTGCCACGTGGGTGAGCCAACTCTCTACCTGTTCGACGGCTACAACCTGCTGCACGCCGCCGACTACGAGGACGCCCGCGAGCTGCGCGACTCGCTCGCGAGCTTCGTCGCGCTGAAGGGCGCGCGGGGCGTGCTCGTCTTCGACGGCCACGGCGTGGACGAGACGCACGGCCCGCTCGAGGTCCGGTACGCCGAGCACGCGGACACGCTCCTCGAGCGGCTCGCCGCCGAGCATCGCGGGACGGAGGAGGTCTGCCTCGTCTCGTCCGACTCGGCGGTTCGCGGCACCTCCGGCATCCAGGTGCAGAAACGGTCGTCCGCGACGTTCATCGGCGACATGGAAGCGGTCGTCCATCGCGAGGAGCTGCCACGCCACCTGGCCGACCGGCTCGACGAGGACACGCGCGCCGCGCTCGAGCGGCTCAGGCGCGGCCAGCCCTGAGCGAACATACGTTCGTAACATCCTGGGTCCATTGCAAACGTCTTGTAAAGCCCAGCGGTCCTTGCTATCTTCTCCCTCAACCTTAGGGTGAGAGTCACGCTCTTGCCCGTGACTCCTGGGGAGACGGCGATGGCCGCACGGCCGGTAACGGCAGCGCAGAAGGCTCAGCGGGAGCTCGAAGATCTCCAGCTCGTCATCCGTGCTCGAAACGGCGACGGGAATGCTCTGGATGCCCTGATCAGGCGGTACACGGGCTTCGTTCGGTTGAAGGCGAGCTCGTACTTCCTCGCCGGTGGCGACTCCGAGGACCTGATCCAGGAGGGTCTGATCGGCCTCTACAAGGCGGTGCGGGACTTCCGCGCGGACAAGGAGACGTCCTTCCGCAGCTTCGCCGAGCTCTGCGTCACGCGGCAGATCATCACGGCGATCAAGACGGCCACCCGGTTCAAGCACACGCCCCTGAACACCTACGTGTCGTTCAGCCACACGCCGGCCGGCCAGGACACGGACAGCGAGTGCACCCTCGGCGACGCGCTTCCCGGCCCGAGTGTCGACGACCCGTCGGTCTGCGTGATCTCCACCCAGGAGCTGCAGAGCCTCGTCTTCACGCTCGGCACCGGCCTGTCGCCGCTCGAGTCGGACGCGCTGCGCCTCTACCTCGAGGGCTCGTCGTACGAGGAGATGGCGGCCGAGCTCGGCTGCGACACGAAGACGATCGACAATGCCCTGCAGCGCGTGAAGCGCAAGGTGCTGGCGCACCAGCAGTCTCGTCAGGTCATCCTCTAACGCGCCCGGGCGCCTAAGCTGAGCGGGTGCTGACGCGGCCCCAGATCACGCTGTCGCTCGTGCTCGTGCTCGGGGCGGTGATCGGCGTGACCGCCCTGATCGGGCACTTGTGGGCGGGCGTCGGCGTCGCGCTCTTCATCCTGGCTCTCGTCTCGATCGACGCGAAGCCGTCCTGGAAGCGGATCTGGAACCCGCCGGAGCGCGGCGATCGCGCCTACGAGGGCATGCGCTGGTTCGCCTGGAAGCGGCGCTGATCCGAGCGGCGACGTCGCCTACCATTGGGGTGCGCCGGAGTAGCTCAGCTGGTAGAGCACCGCTCTTGTAAAGCGGATGCCGTGGGTTCGAGTCCCACCTCCGGCTTCGTCCCCCGCACCACCAAGCCCGGCACGGGGTCGCCGCCCTCGAGTCGCAGCTCCGCGGGCACGATCTCCGGCTCGAGCCTCGCACTCGCCAGCACGTGTTCGAGGTACTCGTGCGAGTGGCGGTAGCGCCCGCTGGTGCTGAGCGAGTAGCCCGCATCGCCGTCGTCGGACAGCTCCTCGACCGTGAAGATGAGCCGTCCGCCCGGGCGCAGCGCCTTCTCGGCTGCGTCGACAAACGCATCGAGCGGCCCGAAGTAGACGAGCGTGTCCGCCGACACGATCACGTCGAACCGCTCCGCGCAGTCGAGGACGTAGGCGGTGAGCTCGCCCCTGACCAGCTCGTCGTAGACGTCCCGCTCGCGAGCGCGTGCGAGCATCTGCTCGGAGAGATCGACCCCGACCAGGCGACGGGCGTACGGCGCGATCAGCGGACCGCACAACCCGGTCCCACAGCCGGCATCGAGCACGTCGAGGCTGTTCGGCGCACCGGCGTCCGTCTGCCGCAGCGTCTCCGCGACCAGCGCCGGCGCGCGATACAGCAGCTTCGCGAGCCTCGAGTCGAAACTGGCGGCGAAGCTGTCGAAGGTCGCCTCGATGTACGCGTCCGATGCACGTGGCGGGACGTCGCGGCCGGAGCAGGCCGCCAGCATGTGGCGCGCGATCGGATCGTCCGGCTCCTCCCGCAGCCAGCCCTCGTAGATCTCCACCGCCTTGTCGAACTCGCCGAGCGTGCAGTGCGCAAGCGCCAGCAGCCTCCGAGCCTCGGGATCCTTCGGCCGCAGCGTGATGACCTTCGCGAAGCAGGCGGCTGCTTCCTGCGGCCGCTTCTGGCCGTTCAGGAGCACGCCGAGGTTGTGATAGGCGTCCGAGTGCCCGGCGTTGATAGCGATGGCGGCCCGGTAGGCCGCTTCGGCCTCGGGGACCTTGCCCTTCGCCCTGAGCACGACACCGAGATTGCTGTGAGCGTTCGCGTGGGCCGGATCGAGCTGGATGGCGCGCTCGTACGCGGCGATCGCCTCGTCGAGCGCGAGCTGCTCCTGCATGACGTTCCCGAGATTGCTGTGCCAATCGGCGTGCTCGGGCTCGAGCTCGAGGCTTCTGCGGATCAGCGCTACTGCCTCGTCGCTCCGCCCCTGCTGGTGCGCGAGCACACCCGAGTAGTGCAGCGCGTCCGCCTGGTCGGGGACGATCTCGAGGATGCCGCGGTAGATGTCGGCCGCCGGGCCGAACTGCGCTGTCTGTTGCAGGACGAGGGCGATCGAGAGCGCTTCGTCCAGGCTGAGGGCGCGGTCGTCGCTAGCCGACGACTACCCCTCCTTGTTGGCCTTGACGTCGAACTTGAAGCGGACGCCGGCGTCGAGCGACCCGTCGGGCTTCTGCGGCTTGTACTCGAGGTCGACCTTGGCGAACGCAAGGCTCACCTGCTCGACCAGATTTTCTCCTCCGCCGTCGGACTCCGCCAGGGCGGTGACGAGCACGTCGTTCATCTTGATGACGAGGAACTCCTGCTGCCCCTTGCCTGCCTTCCGCACGGTGATCGTCGCGTCCTTCAGATGCTTGCCGGTCGCGCACGCCTGCATCAGCACCGGCGACGCCTTGTCGATCCTGTGCGTGAAGGAGAAGTCCTGGAAGTGCGCCTTGCCCGCTCCGCCGCCGCCTCCGGCCGCCAGCGTGCCGCTCTGCGTCACGCCCCACGACCAGCTCAGGACCTCGATCTCGCCCTTGTGCTTGTCGTCCGGCGACTCGCCCTTGATGTCGCCGATCTTCGCGAAGATGTCTGCTGCCACGAGGGCCTCCTGACGGTCGCGCTCATGATGAACCCCCGGCTTGCGCATTACAAGCAAGAAGCGCCCCGGCCGTAGCCGGGGCGCTTCTCTCGTCTGCCCGAAGGAGCAGGGGAGGAACTAGGCGGCGAGCCGTGCCGGCACGGGCTCCGGTGCGGGCGCCTCCGCCGGGGTGCCCGTCCCGTGATCCAGCCTGGGCAGCCACTCGAGCCACCGCGGCAGGTACCAATTCCAGTCGCCGAGGAGCTTCATCGTCGCCGGCAGCAGCACCGCGCGGACGATCGTGGCGTCGATCAGGACGGCGGCCGCGAGCCCGATGCCCATCTCCTTCATGTCGAGGATCGGCATCAGGGCGAACACCGCGAACGCCCCGACCATCACGAGCGCGGCGCTGGAGACGACGCCGGCCGTGGTCGTGATGCCGTGGGCGACTGCGTCCTCGGTCTTCATGCCGCGGTCGTAGGCCTCCCGCACGCGGCTCAGGATGAACACGTGGTAGTCCATCGAGAGCCCGAACAGGATCACGAACATGAAGATCGGCAGCCAGGACGCGATCCCGCCGTTCGACTGGAAGCCGAGCAGGCTCTCGCCCCAGCCCCACTGGAAGACGGCGATCAGCACGCCGTAGGCCGCTCCCACCGACAGCAGGTTGAGGACGATCGCCTTCCCCGCGATCACGACCGAGCGGAAGGTGACGAGCAGCAGCAGGAACGCGAACACGAGCACGAAGCCGAAGACGATCGGCGCCTTCCGCTTCAGCAGCGAGTTCGAGTCGACGGAGGCGGCCGTGTTGCCGGTGACGGCGTACTCCGCGCCCTGGACCTTGCCGATCGTCGCCGGCAGGATCTGGTTGCGGAGCTTGCTCAGGGCTGAGATCGACACGTCGTCCGTGCCTTTGCCGACGAGCGGGATGTCCACGCGGGCGACGGTGTGCGCCCGGTTCACCTCGACGTCGATCGAGCTCGAGTTGAGCTTGGCCGCGACGACCTGGTGCTCCAGGGCGGCGATCGCCTTCTGGGTCGCAGGGGAGTCGATGTCGCCCTTGATCGCCACGCTGCTCTGAGCGACGGCGCCGTCGGAGAAGGCGTCACCGATCTTCTTGATCGTCTCGACGGTCGGTGCGCTGTTCGGCAGCGCGTTGAACCCGCTCTGCGCCGTGTGGAGGTGCAGCACGGGGATCGCCATCGCCAGCAGGGCGCCGCCCGTGATCGCGGCGGCGATGCCGGGCCGGCGCATTGCCGGGGTCAGCACCTTCTTCCAGAACCGGTTCTCGCCGCTCTGGCGCCGGAGCCGGTGGAGGAACGGGATCTTGCCCTTCTCGACGTTGTCGCCGAGCCTCGAGAGCAGCGCCGGCAGAACGGTCAGCGAGCCGAGCATCGCGATCCCGACGACCATCATCGTGGCGATGCCGAAGCCCAGGTAGGACTTGTCGCCGGAGAGCAGCATCCCGGCCATGGCGATCATCACCGTGAAGCCGGAGATGAGCACCGAGCGGCCGGAGGTCGCCGCGGCGGCCTCGATCGCGGCCCGCGAGCCCTTGCCGGCGGCCCGCTCCTCGCGCTCACGCTTGAGGTAGAAGAGCGAGTAGTCGACGCCGACGGCCAGGCCGATCAGCAGGATCACTGCGTTGACGTTGCTGTCCATCGGCACGAGGTGACTCGGAAGCGCGACGAGCCCGACCGTGGCGATCACGCCCGAGAGGGCGAGCAGCAGCGGCACGCCGACCGCGACGAGCGCGCCGAAGACGAGCAACAGGACGAGGATCGTGATCGGGATCGACCGCTCACCGGCCAGCTTCAGCTGGTCGTTGAACATCTTGTCGAGCGCCTTGCCCGAGCTGACCGCGCCGGCCTCGCCGACGTAGAAGCCCGGGTGCCGGTCACCTGCGTCGTTCACCGAGGCGACGATCGGGTCGATCTTCGTCTTGGCGTGCTCGTACTTGCCCTTCATGTCCCACGTGACCATGACGGTGCGCCCGTCCTTCGAAACCTGGTCGGCGTTCGCCGGGTCGAGCGGTGACTTGAAGTTCTTGATCGACGGGTTGCCCTGCACCGCACGGGAAACGTCTGCGACGGTTGCGCGGAAGGCGGGATCGTCGACGGTGCGGCTCGCGCTCTGGACGAGCACGATCTCCGTCTGCGGATCAGCCTGCGGGAAGCCCTGCTTCAGGATCTGGTCGGCCTTGTGCGACTGGCCGGTGTTGTAGTCGTCCTCCTTGATCGTCTTGGTGCCGGCCATCGTGCCGACCATCAACGCGACGACCACGAACGCGAGCCAGCCGAAGACGGCGGTCTTCCAATGGCTCGCGCTCCAGCGGCCCATGCGGGCCGCGATGTTGTTCGAGCGCTTCAGGGGTGACATGTCTTCGTTCGCTCCTTCGGTGTTCAGACGGTGAGTGCTTCGCTGGGCGTGCGCGTGCCGGCGACGAACTCGAGGCCGCGGCTGGCCGCATACGCGTACGGGTGGTGGAAGGCGTCCATGGCATCCGCCGGGTCGACGTCGAAGTCGAAGTCGTCGCCCGTCTTGCCGTCGTAGACCTTGACCGTGATCCGGTTGCTCTCGGGCTGCCAGAGGAGCAGCACCTCGAGGCCGTCGTTGATCCGGTAGTCCAGCTCCAGTGTGGTGGTGCTTGCCATGGTTGCCTCCTCGCTCCGTTGCATCACGTCCGCAGCCTCCCAGCCAGGGCTCGCCGCCGAAATGCGGCACGCAGGTGTCTCGAGGAAGGGCGCTCCGGTCGGCCGAAGTTCGGAAAATCGAACCACGAAAGGCAGAAGGCCGCCGGGGAGACGGCGGCCTTCAGGAGGGAGAGGAAGAGAGGCCTACGCGGCCTTCGGAAGCAGCCGGGCCCGGCTCCAGCCGCGGTCGCCGAGCGAGCGGCGCTCGACAACGGAACGACGAAGCTTCTGCATGAGCTGCGCGATCTTCACGTCCAGAGGTTCGCTCATCGGGGGCCGCCGCACACTGCGGCCTGCATGCATCTTGGGGGTACGGTTAGCCCTAGTCCTTCAGGAACGTCAGGACGGCCAAAACGCGGCGATGGTCCTCGGACGTGGATGACAGGCGCAGCTTCCCGAAGATGCTCGTGACGTGCTTCTCGACGGCGCGCAGCGTGATCACGAGGCGGTCGGCGATCGCCTGGTTCGAGCGTCCCTCCGCCATCAGCTCGAGCACTTCGCGCTCGCGCGGGGTCAGACCCTCGAGCGGGTCATCGCGACGCCGCCGGCCGACCAGCTGCGAGACGACGGCGGGGTCGAGCGCCGAGCCGCCCTCGCCGACGCGGCGGACGGCCGCCGCGAACTCCTCGACGTCCGAGACGCGGTCCTTGAGGAGGTAGCCGACGCCCTCGGCGTTCTCGCCGAGCAGCTCCATCGCGTAGCCGGGCTCCACGTACTGCGACAGGACGAGCACGCCGGTGTCGGGCCAGCGCTCCCGGATCTCCTGGGCGGCGCGGAGACCCTCGTCCGTCTGCGTCGGGGGCATGCGGATGTCGACGATCGCGACGTCCGGCTTGTGCATGCCGACGTGGCGGAGCAGATCCTCGGCCGTGCCGCTCTGGGCCGCGACCTCGAAGCCCTGGTCCTCGAGCAGGCGCGCGATGCCCTCGCGCAGCAGCACCGAGTCGTCGGCGAGGACGACCCTCACGCCGCGCATCCCCCTGCGGGCGAACTCGAGTGCCGGGAACCGTGTCGGCAGGCCCGGGACGTTGAGCTGGAGGATCCGCTCAGGCTCCGGCAGCCCGGGCAGCTCGTGCTCGCCGAGATCGTCGATGTCGTAGGCCGCGCCGTCGATCTCGTCATGAGTGGCGGCGGAGATGAGCACCTGGCCGCCGTGGCCGGCCTGGCAGATGCGGGCGGCGCGGTGAACGTCCATGCCGAAGTAGGCGCCGTCGCGCAGCGCCGGTCGGCCCGTGTGCAGGCCGATTCGCACCCGTACCTGCGTACCGACGGGCCAGTCGTGGTCCGCCAGCGACTGCTGGAGCAGGACGGCGGCCGCGACCGCGGAGCCGGCGCTCGGGAACGCGAGGAAGAACTCGTCCCCGCGGGAGTCGACCTCGTGGCCGTCGTGCGCGGCCGCGGACTCGCGGACGAGCCGACGGTGATCGGCGAGGACGCCGGCATACGCGTCGCCGAGCTGGTGGACGAGTTGGGTCGATCCCTCGACATCGGTGAACAGCAGTGTGACGGTTCCCTGCGGGAGCTCACTCATCCCAGCCTACTTCGACGGGAATCTCCGCTCGAATGCAAGTGCCTCCGCCCGGCGGGCTTTCGACCTCGAGCGTGCCGTTGAGCGCCGACAGCCGGTCTGCTAGGCCCCGCAGCCCGGAGCCTCGCTGGGGATCGGCACCGCCGATGCCGTCGTCGGTGACCTCGACGAGCGCGCTTCCGTTCAGCTGGGCGATGTGGACACGTACCTCCGTCGCGCCTGCGTACTTCGTCACGTTGGCGATCGCCTCGGAGACGACGTAGTACGCGGCGGCCTCGACCGGCGCCGGTAGCCGGTTCGCCGGCGTCTCCAGGCGCACCGGCAGCGGCGTGCGCGCCGCGAGCGCCTCGAGCGCCTCGGGAAGGCCCCGGTGCGTCAGGACGGCGGGATGAATTCCGCGCGCCAGCTCCCGCAGCTCCTCGAGCGCCTGGGCGAGCTCGGCGCGTGACGACTCGAGGAGATCCTCCGCCGAGTCCGGGGCCGAGCGCAGCTTCTCCTGGGCCATGCGGAGCGACAGCGCGAGCGAAACCAGGCGCTGCTGGGCGCCGTCGTGGAGGTTGCGTTCGAGGCGCCGGCGGGCGTCGTCCTGCGCCTCCACGATCCGCTGCCGCGACGCCTCGAGCTCGCGTTGCTGCTGCTTGCGGTCGGTGATCTCGCGGACGATCAGGACGAACTGATCGGTGCCTGCCGTGGCGATGCGGCCCTCGTAGTTGCGGGTCTCGCCGTCGATCGGCAGCTCGTACTCCAGCGTCTGCGTCCCGTCGCCGGCAAAGGCGCGCTCGGCCGCGGCCATCACGCGACCCGGCAGGTCTCCCGGCAAACGCTCCCAGACGGTCAAACCGACCACCTCGGCACGCAAGAGGTCGCGGTCGTGGGGCGCGTTGTAGCCGAGGTAGCGGCCGTCGCGCGAGATCCGGAACATCAGGTCGGGCAGCGCGTTCAGCAAGCCGCGGAACCGCTCGGCGCGCGCGCGGTCCTTGACGAGCAGCTGGTCGCGCTCGAGCGCGATGCGGGCCGCGCCGGCGACGGCCTCGAGCACCTCGGGCTCGTCCCGCAGCGCCGCGTCGTGCGTGATCACGCCGACAGGGGTGTCCGCGTAGTCGAGCCGCGTGATCGCCCGCGTCGCCGTTTCCTCGGGCAGGTCGACGCGGTTGCCGTACGCGTCGACGTAGTGGCCCTCCTCCGCGTACCAGTAGGCGAGCTCGACCGTGGGGTCGCGGAGCGCCCGGCGCAGGCCCGCCTGCACCTCCTCGGGCGACGCCCGCTCGGGAATCTCCCGGAAGACCCGGTCCACGCCGGCGCCGCGTGCGAGCGACGTCTGGAGCAGGCCGACGAGGAAGCCGATCGGGACGCACGCGAACGACGCGACCACGAACCAGTTGAGCGTCCGCGCCGCCGTCTCGGAGACGGGCACGAGAATCAGCTGGACGCCGAGCAGCAGGATCGAGGCGGTCGCGGTGATGACGACAGGAAGGAGGGTCCGGCGGAGCGCGGGGGTCGCCGACCGCATGCGGCTCCACAGCAGATAGAGCGCGATCACGATCAGCGCGATGCCGACGCCGCGCTGCACGTAGCCGATGGTGTTTGCCGCCGTGCGGCTGTCGTGGATGAGCAGGACGTTCCGTGGGCAGTCGTCGCAGCCGAGGTTGGCCGGGCCGCCCACGTGCCTGGCCACGAAGAGGAAGCCGAGCTGGACGAGCACGACGTCCGCGTAAGCGAGGAGCACGACGGCGCGGGCGACGGGGTCCTCCAGGCGGCCGCTCGGGTAGGCGAGGAAGAGGTGTGCGAACGCGGGGTAGACGAGCAGCGCCAGCGCCACGCCGAGGGTGAAGACCGCGGCCTGGTTCGACTCCGCCAGCGACCCGACGAACCAGAGGAAGCCGACCATTACCATCAGGCCGCCGATGCGGTTGTCGGGACGCCGGATGAGCGCGATCAGCCCGCTCCCGACGAAGACGAGGCCGAGGACGACGATCAGGACGGCCCGTCCGGCCGGCTGATCCTCGTGGTCGCTCGTCAGGACGAGCGCGAGGGAACCGGCGGCCGCGGCGAGCGCGACCGTCCACGCGCCCACGAGGAGGCGCGTTCTCACCCTAGTAGCGCATTAAGCGCGGCACCGGAGAGCTCGGCCTTGGGGACGAAGCCCCGGGCGCCGCTGCACTCGATGCACCGCGCGTAATCCTTTCCGTCGCGGCTGGAGGTCAGGACCACCGCCGGCCGCTCTTCCAGCTCGCGGAGTCGTTCCGCCACTTCGAACCCGTCGATGTCGGGAAGCTGGATGTCGAGCAGGACCAGGTCGGGATGGAGCTCCGCCACGGCTCGAATCGCGCTCTCCCCGTCCTCAGCCTCGCCGATCACCTCGTAGCCCTCCGCCTCCAGCAGCGTCCGCGCACTCGCGCGGAAGCTTGGGTGATCGTCGACGATGAGAACCGTCATGGTCATATCGTCGCCCGAGCGGAGATCGCTCGTAATACGGTTAGCCACACTCTTTCAAGCCTAAGTGGGGGAGCCGCTTTTCGTCGGGAGGGGGCCTTCGCTCCCCGGCGCCGCCATCCTACTCGCGGGCGCGCGGAAACTACGCGGATTGCAGGGCTTGCTCGAGGTCCTGCCAGAGCGCGTCGACGGGCTCGAGGCCGACGCTGAGGCGGAGGAGGCCGGACGGGACGCGGGCGCCTTCCCAGCGGGCACGCGACTCCAGCACGGACTCGACGCCGCCGAGGCTCGTCGCATTCGTGATGAGCCTAAGCGAGGTCTCGACGGCGTGCGCGGCAGCGGCATCGGCGACGTCGAAGGAGAGCAGGCCGCTGATCGAGGTGTAGCGGACCGTCCGCACCTTCGGGTGGCTCTCCAGGCGGCGCGCCAGCTCCTGCGCGCTGTCGGTCTGGCGACGGACGCGCAGCTCGAGCGTCTTCAGTCCGCGGAGGAGGAGGTAGCAGGCGTCGGGCGCCGCGACGATGCCGGTGCGGTTGCGGAACTCCTTCAGGCGGGTGGCGTCCTCCTCGCGCTTGCAGACGACGGCGCCGAGCAGCACGTCGGAGTGGCCGGAGAGGTACTTCGTCGCGCTGTGGAGGACGAAGTCGGCGCCGTGCTCCAGCGGGCGGAGATGGATCGGCGTCGCCGCGGTCGAGTCGACGACGACGGGAGCTGGGTGGGCGGCGGCGGCCTCGAAGTCCGGGACGGTGAGGAAGGGATTGGACGGCGCCTCGAGCCAGACGAGGTTGGCTTGCTCGGGCGGGGGGCCGGTCTGGTCGAACTCGACGTGCCGGAGGCCCCAGCGCCCGAGCTCGGTGAACGCCACACCCGTCCCGAAGTACCCGCCCTCCGTGAGCGCGATCGTGTCGCCGGGCGAGAGGAAGGCGAGCGCGAGCGAGACCGACGCCCCGGTTCCGGATGCGAAGAGCAGGGCGTGCCCGCCCTCGAGCTCCCCGAGCACCCGCTCGGCGTCGACCCCGGTCGGATGGGCGTAGCGCTGGTAGTAGAAGTCGCCCGGCTCGCCGTCCCGGTACGGCCAGATCGTCGAGCGGTCGAGCGCCGGCACCGACACGACCCTATCGGCCACCGTGGACCCTGTGGAAGAAACGTTGCACTTCTGCGACACCCGGGGTCAGACCCACGCTTTAAGGGACGCGTCTGCCGGAGCCGCCGGCCGGCGGACGACGTCTACGCCGGCTCCGGACGCAGATCCTCCAGGCGGCCCATCTGCGCGAGCGACGGGAACGTGCGGAACCAGGCTGCGGCGATGCCGATCGTCGCGACCCCGCCGGCGACCACTGCCGTGACCGTCCCGACGAGCGACGCAACCATGCCGGACTCGAACGCGCCCAGCTCGTTCGAGGCGCTGATGAAGACCCACTCGACCGCGAGCACCCGCCCACGCAGCTCGTTCGGCGTCACGAGCGCCGCCGCCGTCGAGCGGATGTTGACGCTGATCATGTCGACGAAGCCGCTGACGGCAAGCGCCGCGAGCGACAGCGGGAACCACTTCGACAGGCCGAAGACGACGATCGACACGCCGAAGAGGGCGACCGCGACCAGGAGGGTCGGTCCGGCCGGACGGCGCAGCGGGTGCCTCGCGAGCAGCGCCGCAGCCGTCAGTGCACCCACCGCCGGCGCCGTCCGCAGGATGCCGAGGCCGACCGGGCCGACGTCGAGGATCGTCCGCGCGAAGACGGGCAGCAGGGCGACGGCGCCGCCGAACAGAACGGCGAACAGGTCGAGCGAGATCGCCCCGAGCAGGATCCGCGTCCGCAGCACGAAGCGGACTCCCGCGGCGAGCTCCCCGATGCCGGGCGGGTGATCCGTGGCCACCGCGGGCCGGCGCTCGAGCGCGAGGGTCGCCACCAGTGCCGCGACGAGCAGCGCGGCCGCGGCGACGTAGACGGCCTCGGCACGCAGCGCGAAGAGCAGGCCGCCGACCGCCGGCCCGACAACGATCGCCGTCTGCCCGGCGACCGACCGCAACGCCACAGCGCCTGCCAGAAGCTCCGCCGGGACGACCTCCGGCGTCAAGGCGTTGAGCGCCGGGCCCCCGACGACCGCCGCGACGCCGGACGCCGCCGCGAGCACGAGGAAGGGCCAGAGCGAGTGTGCTCCCGCCAGCGTGACTAGGAGTAGCGACGCCACGATCGCCGTGTTCAGCGCGATCGCCGTCGCCCCCACGCCACGCCGCGGCAGCCGGTCCGAGAGATGCCCCGCCGGAAGGGCGAGCAGCGGGAGCGGCAGGAACTCCGCCAGGCCGACCAGTCCGAGGTCGAGCGGGTTCTTGCGAATGGCGTAGACCTGCCAGCCGACCCCGACCGCCACCATCGCGTCGGCGAACCGCATCGTCAGGACCGCGGTCCAGAGCAGCCTGAACTCGCGCAGTCGCAACGCCGGAGGCAGCCTGCGTCTCACCGAGCGACCGTAACAACGGCCGCCAGTTACGCTCCCCCCGATGGCGACGACCGACGAGCCGCGCGAGCGCTCGGACTCGACGCAGGCCAAGCTCGACCGGCTGCAGCAGCTGCGCGACGAGGCCGAGCACGCCGGCGCCGAGAAGGCGGTCGAGCGGCAGCGGCAGCAGGGGAAGCTGCTCGCGCGGGAACGCCTCGTCGAGCTGCTCGACCCGGGCTCGTTCGTCGAGCTCGACCGCTATGTCCGCCACCGCGAGCCCAACTTCGGGATGCTCGAGCGCCGCCCCTACGGCGACGCCGTCGTCACCGGCTACGGGACGATCCTCGGCCGCAAGGTCTTCGTCTTCTCCCAGGACTTCACGGTATTCGGTGGGAGCCTCTCGGAGGTCTTCGCGGAGAAGATCTGCAAGGTCATGGACATGGCCGTCACGTACGGCTGTCCCGTGATCGGGATCAACGACTCCGGCGGCGCGCGCATCCAGGAAGGCGTCGTCTCGCTCGCGGGCTACGCGGAGATCTTCTGGCGGAACGTGCAGGCGTCCGGCGTGATCCCGCAGATCTCGCTCGTGATGGGCCCGTGCGCGGGCGGGGCGGTCTACTCCCCGGCGATCACGGACTTCGTCTTCATGGTCGAGGGCTCCTCGTACATGTTCATCACCGGCCCCGACGTGGTGAAGACGGTCACCGGGGAGGAGGTGACGTTCGAGGAGCTCGGCGGCGCGACAACGCACGCGGCGAAGTCGGGTGTCGCGCACTTCATCTCCGCCGACGAGCAGGCCTGCCTCGAAGACGCCCGCTACCTGCTCAGCTTCCTCCCTCAGAACAATCTCGACCCGCCGCCGTTCACCGCGCCGTCGGACCCGGTCGAGCGCGAGGAGCCCGACCTGGACACGCTGATCCCCGACAGCCCGAACAAGCCGTACGACATGAAGCAGGTGATCGGCCGGATCGTCGACGACGGCGAGCTGCTCGAGGTGCACGAGCTCTGGGCGGAGAACGTCGTCTGCGGCTTCGCCCGGCTGGGCGGGCACCCGGTCGGCGTCGTCGGGAACCAGCCGCGCTCGCTCGCCGGCGTCCTCGACATCGACTCGTCCGTGAAGGCCGCCCGGTTCGTGCGCTTCTGCGACGCGTTCAACCTCCCGCTCGTCACCTTCGTCGACGTGCCGGGCTTCCTCCCGGGCACCGAGCAGGAGTGGGGCGGGATCATCCGCCACGGCGCGAAGCTCCTCTACGCGTTCGCCGAGGCGACGGTGCCGAAGCTGACGGTGATCACGCGCAAGGCGTACGGCGGCGCGTACGACGTCATGAGCTCGAAGCACATCCGCGCCGACTTCAACTTCGCGTGGCCGACCGCCGAGGTGGCGGTGATGGGTCCGGACGGCGCGGTCAACATCATCTTCCGCAAGGAGCTCGAGGACGCGGACGACCCGGAGGCGCGCCGCGCCGAGCTGATCGAGGACTACCGCGAGCGCTTCGCGAACCCGTACTCAGCGGCGGAGCGCGGCTACGTCGACGAGGTGATCGAGCCCCGCCGTACGAGGCCGGTGCTCATCGACGCACTGAAGACCGCGCTTACGAAGCAGGAACAGCGCCCCCGCAGGAAGCACGGGAACATTCCGCTTTGATTGAGGCACGAGGGAACCACAGGCTCCCCCACGGTGCCTAGACGGCGATCGGGGCGGCCTTCTCGGCACCCGTCTCGCCCGCCGCGACCTCGCCCGCGAAGGCGGCCACGATGCTCGGGTCGAACTGGGTGCCGGCACACCGCCGGAGCTCAGCAAGGGCTTCCTCGACCGACCGCTTCGGCCGGTAGACGCGGTCCGAGGTCATCGCGTCGAACGCGTCGGCGACGAAGATGATCCGCGCGCCCAGCGGGATCTGCTCGCCGAAGAGGCCGTCGGGGTAGCCGGCGCCGTCCCAGCGCTCGTGGTGGTGGAGGACGACGTCCGCGACCGGGTCGACGCCGAGGCTGTCGAGCATCCGGTAACCGATCTGCGGGTGCCGCTCGAGCACGAGCCGCTCCGAGTCGGTTAGCTCGCCCGGCTTGCGCAGGATCTCTTCGGGGATGGCCAGCTTCCCGAGGTCGTGCAGGCTGCCGGCGAGACGGGTCAGCTCCACCTGTTCCGCGTCGAGGCCGACCTTCGTCGCCACGCGCGCGGCGAGGTCGCTCACCCGCTCCGAGTGGCTGCCGGTGTAGGCGTCGCGAGCGTCGACGGCCTTCGCGAGCGAGGCGGCGGCGCGGTAGCGGGCGGCGCGATCGGGGCCGGCCGCGAGCCGCTTGAGCTCCGCGAGCTCGACGACGTCGGGGCGGTAGAGGCGCACACGGTTCTTGCCGTGCTCCTTGGCCCAGTAGAGGGCGCTGTCCGCGAGCCGGATCAGCTCGTCGCGGCCGTGACCCTGCATCGGGAACGTGGCGAGGCCGGCGCTCACCGTGACGGCGCCGATGTGGTCGAGGTCGAGCGCGCCGATCCGCTCGACGACGGAGGTCCCCGCCTGCAGCGCGGCGTTCTCGTCGTGGTCCACGAGCAACAGCGCGAACTCGTCGCCGCCGAGGCGGAACGCCTCGCCGCCCTGGCGCAACCTGCCGCCGACCTGCTGGAGCACGCGGTCGCCGGACGGGTGGCCGAAGCGGTCGTTGACGCTCTTGAAGTCGTCGACGTCCACGAAGCAGAGCGTCAGGCAGCCGCCGTCCTCCTCCGCGCGCTGCAGCTCGCGCTGGAGCCGCTCGTGGAAGTGGCGGTGGTTGCCGAGGCCGGTCAGCGGGTCGGTGAGCGCGAGCCGCATCGCCGCGAGGGCTCGATGCGTCGAGCGCTGGTAGAACGAGATCGCGAGCAGCGGCCCGATCAGCGCGATCGCCAGGATCTCGGCGCGCTCCCAGAGCACCACGAGCATCAGCGATGCCGACGCCATGAATGCGAACGGCACGATCGTGTCGCGCACGTTGTTGGAAACGAGCCTCGTGTAGCGCTGCCCGGTGCTCAGCGCGATCGCGGCGGAGATAAGGACGATGTTGATGAACGAGTCCGCCGTCGCCGCCAGGAGCACCTGTGCGAGCAGCGCCCCGACGCCGTCGCCGTCGATCGGCGCGATCAGCAGACCGGCCGCGAGCGCGACCAGCGCGAGCACCGCGACGTTGAACGCCGTTCGCTGGAGTGGCCGGTGTTGCGCGAGGCCGATCGTCGCCGTCGCCACCATCAGCAACAGCGCGCCGTCCGCCCAGCCGTAGAGGACGATCGTCGCGACCGCGAAGACGAACGTGAGCGAGACGACGCCCCCGCCTCGCTCCGCGTTGATCGGTACCGGAAAACGCTCCGCCAGCGTGGCGGCGGCGACGAGCGCCGCGAAGCCGATCAGCTCGCGCGCGCTGTGCGCCGTCGTCGCAAACGAGTACCCGGCCGCGACCAACACGCCGAACCCGGCGACGCAGACGGGGACGATGAGCGCGGCGAGCCTTCTGGGCGTGCCCGCCTTTGAGCTCATGGTGAGCTCGTTACTACCAGGTCAGCTGATCGATCGCGTCCCAGGTGAACTGGCCGAACGCTGCTGCAACCAGCGTCAGGACAACCAGGAGTGCGATCAACCGCGGCTTCCACTGCAACATGCTTCAAACCTCCACAGATCCACAGAATTCGCCAGACCGCGGGATTGTCCCCGGTCCGCGCTGCTCCCGGAACCCCCTATTTGGGGGATTTACCCGTTTACCGGTTGGAAGCCGTGTTCTCTAGCCGCTCAGGCCGGCTTCGGCGAGCGGTCGGCGGGCCCAGGCGAACGCGCTCCGGTACCAGCCGGTGAGCTGGGCGATCGCGACGCCGTAGCCCGAGGAGTGCACGAACCACCCGTTCCCGACGTAGATGCCCATGTGGCCGATCTGCGCTGGCTTCGAGCGCGGGCCGTTGCCGAAGAACACGACGTCCCCGGGCTGGAGCTTCGCGAACGGGACGCGCTTCGCGGCGGGCACCTCCCCGCTCATGGCATAGGTGGTGCGGCCCTTGAGGGTGTCGGCAAGCCGGCCGGATCCCGGATACGCCTCCAGCTTGTAGACGCGCCAGACGAGCCCGGAGCAGTCGAAGCCACCGCGGGCCTGGTGGCCGAACGGCGCCTCGGCGCGCTCGCTCGTGCCGCCCCAGACGTACGGGTAACCGATGAAGCGGAAGGCAGTGGTCAGGATCCGCTTCTGCCAGTTGGACAGCGGCGGCAGGACGAAGGTGGCGGCGGCGTCGGTGACGGACTGGGTCTCCCAGCCGCCGAAGTGGAGCACCTTCGCTGTGGAGAAGGCGGCCTCCGCGCGGGTGGCCGTGTCGCCGGGGAGGAGCTCGAGCCCGTCCTGAGCTGCCGGGTGGTTCGTGCGGAGGCCCAGGAGTCGAGCCGTCGCCTCGTTCCCGAAGCGGGCGGGCACGGTCAGCCCGGCGGCCCTGGCCCCGTCGGCGAAGGCTTTGGCGGCGTCGCCGAAGCCAAGCGCGGTGACGAGGCGGGCGTCCAGGCCGGCCATGGTCACCCTGGCCGCCGGAGTCGCCGGTGTCACCGGCGTCGACTCCGTGAGCCCCGAGACGAGCTGCTCCAGCGCGCCGCGCGTGAGGGGGTCGTTCGGGCGGAAGGTGGTGGCGTCGTCGCCCATCAGACCGGCGGCGACGACGGCCTTGATCTCGGCCTGTGCCCAGGAAGGGGTCTTCGCGGCTCCTGCGGAGGCGGCGGCGACCAGCGCGACGAGCGCGCAGCAGAGAAGCGAGCGGCGGCGCATGACGTCGGTCCTATCGGCCGACCGGCCGATCTCTTTAACCTGCGGCTGTGGCCGTCGAGATCACGCCCGAGCCGGGAGAGGACGAGCGTCGGGCGATCCTGCGTGCCCTGGAGCTGGAGCGCGAGGAGTCCGACGAGCCGACCCCGTGGCGCCGCGCCGGCCTCGAGCCCGGGCCAACCGACCCGTTCGAACCAGACGTGGCCCTTAAAGCCTGGGTCTGACCCAGATGTGCCGAGAGTGTGACGGTTTGTCCACAGGGTGGGCCGTCGGCCTGAGGGGCAGCGCCGGTCAGGCGGGTGCGCTGTGGCGCCAGAGCCGCGGCGCCACGCGGGCATAGTCCAGTCCGGACACCCACGTCAGAACGACGGCGATCAGCAGCGCCCACCAAGCGTAGTCGTCCCGCCAGGCGCCGGCCGCCGCGAAGCCGCCGACCGCCGCCGCGATCGCCTGCGACCAGGTCTTCAGCTTTCCGAGGTCACGCGCGTGGAGCACGACGCCGCGCTCCATCGCCGCGAGGCGGAGGCCCGAGACGAGGAACTCGCGCGCCACGATCGCCGCCACCATCCAGCCCGGCGAGACGCCGGCCTGGACGAGCATCACGAGCACGGCAAGGACGAGGATCTTGTCCGCGACCGGGTCGAGCAGCGACCCGAGCGGCGACGTGTGGCCGTGTCGCCGAGCCATCCTCCCGTCGAACCAGTCCGTCGACATCGCGACGGCGAAGAGCGCGGTCGCCCAGTAGTAGTGGTTGTCGAAGTCGACCGCGTACAGGAGCACGACGAACGGCACCGAGAGCGCGCGGGCGAGCGTGAGCTGATCGGCGGCGTTCATCGATGGGGAGAATACGGCCACCCACCCATGGCCGTCTTCCGCAAAGTCCTGGTCGCCAACCGCGGCGAGATCGCGATCCGCGTCTTCCGGACGCTGCGCGAGCTCGGGATCGGAACGGTCGCTGTCTACTCCGAGCCGGACCGGTCCGCGGCCCACGTCGCCTATGCGGACGAGGCGTATCTCGTCGGGGGCGGAGCGCCCGCCGAGAGCTACCTGAACCAGGCGGCGATCCTCGACGCGGCGAAGCGGGCCGGCATCGACGCGATCCATCCGGGCTACGGGTTCCTCGCCGAGAACGCGTCCTTCGCGCGCGCGTGTGACGACCACGGGTTCGTCTGGATCGGCCCGCCCGCCGCGGCGATCGAGGCGATGGGGTCGAAGGTCGAGGCGCGGGAGCGCATGCAGGCGGCCGGTGTCCCCATCGTCCCGGGCGTCACCGAGCCGGTCGAGTCGGCCGACGAGGTCCGGCGGCTCGGGGACGAGCTCGGCTGGCCGATCGCGATCAAGGCGTCCGCCGGCGGCGGCGGCAAGGGGCTGAAGATGGTGCGCAGCCCCGACGAAGCGGAGCGCGCGTTCGAGTCGGCGCGCCGCGAGGGGGAGGCGTACTTCTCGGACCCGGCGGTCTACGTCGAGCGGTACCTCGAGGACCCGCGCCACGTCGAGGTCCAGGTGCTGGCCGACTCGCAGGGGAACGTCGTCCACGTCGGCGAGCGCGACTGCACGATCCAGCGGCGCCACCAGAAGCTCGTCGAGGAGACCCCGTCGCCGGCCGTGGACGACGAGCTGCGCGACCGGATCGGGCGGATCGCCGTCGATGCCGCGCGCGCGGTCGACTACCGCGGCGCGGGCACGCTCGAGGGCCTGCTGTCCCGGGACGGCGAGTGGTTCTTCCTCGAGATGAACACGCGCATCCAGGTGGAGCACACCGTCACCGAGCTCGTGACCGGGCTCGACCTCGTGAGGGAGCAGGTGCTCATCGCCGCGGGCGAGCCGCTCTCCGTCCGGCAGGACGACATCAGGTACACGGGCCATGCGCTGGAGTGCCGGATCAACGCCGAGGACGTGTCGAACGGCTTCCTGCCGGCGCCCGGCACGATCGTGCGCTACCGCGAGCCGGCCGGCCCCGGTGTCCGTGTCGACTCGGGCGTCTCCGTCGGCTCCGAGATCTCGCCGCTGTACGACCCGATGGTGGCCAAGCTCGTCGTCCACGGCGTCGACCGCGAGCACGCGCGGCGGCGGATGCTGCGCGCGCTGGACGAGTTCGAGATCGGGGGGGTCAAGACCCTGATCGGCTTCCACAAGGCGCTGCTGACGCATCCCTGCTTCGTCGAGGGCGGGACGTGCCACGGTCTCGTCGAGTCCGAGCTGATGGCCGCCCGTGCCGCGGAGCTGGAGAACGGGAGGGTGTTCGCGCCAGCGCCCGCCGAGACAGCGGCGCTGCGCGAGTCGGTCCGGACGGTCGAGGTCGACGGCCGGCGGTTCGAGGTGCGCCTCCTGACGCCCGAGGCGCCGCACGTCGAGCTTGCTCGCCGCCGCCGTGAGCGGGCGCGGGCCGGCGGGCATGGCGGCGCCGGCAAGGATGCCGTCGTCAGCCCGATGCAGGGCACGGTGCTCGCGGTCGAGGTCGAGAACGGGCAGGAGGTCGAGGCGGGCCAGGTCCTCTGCATCGTCGAGGCGATGAAGATGGAGAACGAAGTCCACGCGCACCGCTCCGGCCGCGTGACGGAGCTGTCGGTCGTCCCGGGCCAGCCGGTCAAGACCGGCCAGGTGATCTGCGTCGTCGAGGGCTCCTAGAGCGAGCGCTGGTACATCCGGAACGTCCACGTCGCGAACAGCGACGTGACGGCGGTCATGCCGATCAGCAGCAGCATGTACATGCCGATGTCGCCCCAGTGACCGCCCTCGACGACGGCGTCGCGCGCGCCCCGCACGCCCCAGTTGACCGGGTTGAACCGCGACACCGACGACATCCAGGCGGGCATCACCGTCTGCTGGATCAAGATCGAGGAGAGAAACATCAGCGGCAGCCCGACGAAGTTCGCGGCCGCGATCATCGTCGCCTCCCGGCGGACGAGCAGCGCGATCCCGTGCGAGATCCCCGCGAAGACCATCGCCACGAGGGCGCCCAGCAGGAGCACCACGATCCACCCGAGCGCACCCCCGTGAACGCGCACCCCGAGGGCGAGCCCGACGAGCAGGATGATCAGCGCCTGGATCATCGCGGTCAGGCCCGACCGGACGACCTGCGAGAGCACGATCGAGAGGCGGCTCGCCGGCGTCGCGAGGAAGCGGGAGACGACACCGCGGTCGAGGTCGCTGATCATCGCCATCCCGGCCCACGTGCCGCCGAAGAAGGCGTTCATCACCACGATTCCGGGGAGCAGGAACTCGATGTAGGTGGACGCGCCGCCGCGCAGCAACGGGACACGCGAGAACAGCTGGCCGTACAGCAGGAGCCAGATCATCGGCTGGATCAGGAGCAGCGCGATCCAGATCGGCTCGCGCATCAGGTTCCGTGCCTGACGCACGACCATCCACCAGGTGTCGCGGATCACTCTCACGCGGCCGCCGCCGTGTCGTCCACGGCGAACTCGCGCCCCGTGTAGTGGAGGTAGACGTCGTCGAGGGACGGCCGTGACGTCGTGACCGAGGCGACCGGGATCCCGGCCGAGTCGAGCGATGCCAGCAGCGTCGGGATCGCCTGGGCGCCGTTCGGGACGCGCGTGTGCACGTGCAGGCCCTCGATGTTCGTCTCGCGTGCCCCGGGGAACCGCGCCACGACGCCGACCGCCTCGCCCGCACGGCCGTCCGCCTCGCTTAGCTCGACCGTGACGAGCTCGCCCTGGAGGCCGCGCTTGAGGTCGGTCGGCGTTCCCTCCACGACCACCTGGCCGCGGGAGACGATCGCAAGCCGGTTCGCCAGCTGGTCCGCCTCCTCGAGGTAGTGCGTCGTGAGGAGGATCGTGAGGCTCTCCTGCCGGGCGAGCCGCTCGACCTCGCCCCACATCGCGACGCGCGCCTCAGGGTCGAGCCCGGTGGTCGGCTCGTCGAGAAAGAGGACGCTCGGCCGGTGAATCAGGCCGAGGGCGACGTCGAGGCGCCGTCTCATGCCGCCCGAGTACCCGCGGACGACGCGGTCGGCCGCGTCGGCTAGGCCGACGAGCTCGAGCAGCTCGCGCACACGGGCGCGGAGGTCGGAGCGTCGCATCCCGTAGATCCGACCCTGGAGCATCAGGTTCTCGCGGCCGGTTGCCTCGCGGTCGATCCCCGAGTCCTGCGGCACGTAGCCGATCGCACGCCGCGCCCGGTTCGGGTGGCGGACGACGTCGTTGCCGGCGACGAGCGCCGTCCCGGAATCCGGCTTCGTCAGCGTCGTGAGCACGCGGACCGTGGTCGACTTTCCGGCGCCGTTCGGTCCGAGGAGCCCGAAGACCTCGCCCTCGCGCACGCCGAAGGTGACGCCGTCGAGCGCCTGGACGCCGCCGTAGCGCTTGCGGAGATCCGTGACCGTGATCGCGTCCACTGCGTCGCCAATCTAGCGGCGGCCACTAGACTCGCCCGCGGCCGTGGACCTTTTCGAATACCAGGGGAAGGAACTGTTCAAGCGGTTCGGCATCCCGGTTTCCGAGGGGCGCCTGGCGACGACTCCGGAAGAGGCGCGCGCCGCCGCCGAGGAGCTCGGCGGCCAGGTGGTCGTGAAGGCGCAGGTGCTCACGGGCGGCCGCGGCAAGGCGGGCGGGGTCAAGCTCGCCGACGACGCCGGCGACGCCGAGCAGAAGGCGCGCGACATCCTCGGGCTCGACATCCGCGGCCACGTCGTCCGCAAGCTCTGGATCGAGAGCGCGTCCGAGATCGCGAAGGAGTACTACCTCTCCGTCACCTTCGATCGCGGCGCCAAGAAGCCGCTTTTCATGCTGACGCGGGAGGGCGGCGTCGAGATCGAGCAGGTCGCGGAGGAGAACCCCGACGCGCTCGCGCGGCTTCACGTCGACCCGCTCGAGGGGTTCCATCCCGTACCAGGCGCGCCGCCTCATCTACGGCGCCGGGATCGACGACCCCGACGAGCAGAAGCAGATCCTCGGCATCGTCGAGAAGCTCCACCGCTGCTTCGTCGAGACCGACTCGATGCTCTGCGAGATCAACCCGCTGATCGTGACGCCCGAGGGGGAGGTGAAGGCGCTCGACTCGAAGTTCACGGTCGACGACAGCGCGCTCTTCCGCCATCCGGAGATCGCCGAGATGCGCGATGTCGCGGCTGCCGATCCGCTCGAGACGTTCGCGCGGGAGAAGGGCGTGACCTACGTGAAGCTCGACGGCGACGTCGGGATCCTCGGCAACGGGGCGGGTCTCTCGATGTCCACCGTGGACGTGGTCGTCGTCGCGGGCGGCCGGCCCGCGAACTTCTGCGACCTCGGCGGCGGCGGCGACGCGCAGGGCGTGATCGACGCGCTCGAGGTGATCACGCGCGATGAGCAGGTGCGGTCGATCTTCTTCAACATCTTCGGCGGGATCACGCGCTGCGACGAGGTCGCGCGCGGGATCCTCGCCGCGCTCGAGCAGATGTCCATCTCGCTGCCGATCGTGGTCCGGCTCGACGGGACGAACGCGGTGGAAGGGCGTCAGCTGCTGGCGGATGCGGCCCCGCCGAGCCTGCACGTGGCGCCGACGATGCTCGAGGCGGCGCAGAAGGCGGTGGAGCTCGCCCGTGAGTGACGTCTGGTCCGAAAGGGCGCAGGCGTTCCGGGAGAGCCCGACGCACCGGGCCGGCCCCGACCTCGACCTCGTCGTCGAGTGGTGCGAGCCGGGGCCCGGGGTGAAGGCGCTCGACGTCGCCACCGGCGGCGGTCACGTCGCGCGGCGGCTGAAGGAGGCGGGCTGCGAGCCCGTCGTGACAGTCGATCCCGCGCCCGGCATGCGGCCTGACGTGGTGGCGCGCGCCGAGCACATCCCGTTCGCGGACGGGAGCTTCGACGTCGTCGTCACCCGCATCGCACCGCATCACTTCGACGACATCGCGGCCGCCGTCGCCGAGATGGCGCGGGTCAGCAAGAGGCTGCTCGTGATCGAGGACAACCTCTACGTCAGCGACGAGGCTGAGGAGGCCGAGCGGCTCCGCGACCCGACGCACGTCCGCTGTTACTCCGAGGACGAGTGGAAGGAGCTCGTGACCGACGCCGGCTTCGAGATCGAGCAGATGCAGGTGTTCGAGCGCCGGCGCGACATCGACGACTGGCTGCAGCGCGTCGAGACCCCGCCCGCCGACGCGGAGCGCGTGCGCGAGCTGCTCGCCGACCGGATCGAGGACGGCGAGCTCACGCTGCCGGCGATCGTCCTCAAGGCGAGAAGGAGCCAGGCATAGCGATCATCGTCGACAACGACACGCGCCTCGTCGTCCAGGGGCTCACCGGCAGCGAGGGCCGCTTCCACGGGCTCCGCAACCGCAACTACGGCACGAACGTCGTGGCCGGCGTGACGCCGGGCAAGGGCGGCCAGGACGTCGAGGGGATCCCCGTCTTCAACACGGTCGCCGAGGCGGTGGCCGAGGCGGACGCGAACACGTCGCTCATCTTCGTCCCCGCGCGCTTCGCCGCCGACGCCGTCTACGAGGCGGTCGACGCCGGCATCGGCACCGTCATCTGCATCACGGAGCACATTCCCGCGCACGAGATGATGGCTGTGTACACCTACATCAGGCCGAAGGGCGTGATGATGATCGGGCCGAACTGCCCGGGCGTCCTGTCCCCCGGCAAGGCGAACGTCGGGATCATCCCCGCCGAGGTGTTCGCCGAAGGCGCGGTCGGCCTCGTCTCGCGCTCGGGGACGCTCACGTACCAGATCGGCTACGAGCTGGCCCAGCTCGGCCTCGGAAACTCCACGATCGTCGGGATCGGCGGCGATCCTGTCGTCGGCTCGTCGTTCATCGACGTGGTCGAGCGCTTCGAGGCCGACGAGGAGACGGAGCTGATCGTCCTCGTCGGAGAGATCGGCGGCGACGAGGAGGAGAAGGCCGCGCGCTTCGTCGAGGAGCACGTGACGACGCCGGTCGTCGCCTACATCGCCGGCTTCTCGGCGCCGCCCGGGAAGACGATGGGCCACGCCGGCGCGATCATCTCCGGCTCCTCCGGTACCGCACAGGCCAAGAAGGAGGCGCTCGAGGCCGTCGGGATCGAGGTCGGCACCACGCCGACCGAGGTCGCGCAGCTGGTCGCGGACCGCTTCGGCGCCCGGAGGTCGTAGCCCCCGGGCTCAGGGTCGCGGGTGCGCGCGTTCCTCACCGGCGGCACCGGATTCGTAGGGGGCCGCCTCGCGGCGAAGCTCGTCGAGCGCGGCGACGAGGTCGTCGCCCTGGCGCGGAATCTCGCGCGCGCTGACATTCCCGGAGCCGAGCTCGTCGAAGGCGACCTCTCCGACCGCAGCCTGCTCGAGCGGGCGATGGCCGGCTGCGACTCGGTCTTCCACGTCGCGGCCGACTACCGGATCGGCATCCTCGACTCCGACCGGGACGCGATGTGGGAGACGAACGTCACCGGAACCGGGAACGTCCTCGACGCGGCGGCCGAGACGGGCGTGCGGGCGGCTCGTCTATGTCTCGACGATCAACGTGTTCGGAAACACGCACGGACAGGTGGTCGACGAGGAGTACCAGCGGCCGGCCGGCGACTACCTCTCGATTTACGACGAGACGAAGACCACGGCCCACCGCGCGGCGCGCGAGCGGATGGTGGCCGGCGCGCCGATCGTGATCGTCCAGCCCGGCGTCATCTACGGCCCCGGCGACCCGTCCGTGATCGGCGGGCAGATCGCGAAGGCCGCGGCCGGGAAGCTGCCGTTCGTCTCGTTTCCCGAGCTCGGCATGAACGCCGTGTTCGTCGACGACGTGGCCGACGGGATCCTCCGCGCCCACGATCGCGGCCGTGTCGGCGAGGCGTACGTCCTCGGCGGCGAGCTCACGACGATGCGAACGCTGATCGACACGGCGGCGGAGGTGGCGGGCCGGCACCCGCCGCGTCTGAAGATGCCCTCGTGGCTCGTTCGGCCGCTCGTGCCCGTCGGGGCGCTCGTCGGCCGGCTGACCGACTCGGGCCCGAACCTCGCCGAGCTGATCTCCGCCTCCGCCGGAGTCACCTACTGGGCCAAGGACGAGAAGGCGAGACGCGAGCTCGGCTACGCACCGCGCGGGCTCCGTGAGGGCCTCGAGCTGACCGTCGGGCGCTAGGGAAGCGGGAGCAGGTCCGGCGCCACCCACTCGCGGCGCGCCTCGTCGCGAGCACCTCGGCGAAGGCGTCGTTGGCGACATCCAAGCGTGCTCCGCCGCCGCGTCTACACTCGCCGGGTGGAGACGATCTCGTTCGCGCGCGGGATCCCCGCCCCGGAGTGCCTCCCGGTCGAGGAGCTGGCCGACTGCGCGCGCGCCGCGATCGAGCGCGACGGCAGCACGGTGCTGTCCTACGGGCCGGTCGGCGGCTACGGGCCCCTCCGCGAGTGGATCGCCGAGCGGCACGGAGTAGAGCCCGGCCGCGTCCTCCTGACGAACGGCTCGCTCCAGGGTTTCGTGTTCCTCGCCTCGCATTTCGCCGGCGCCCGGGTGCTCGTCGAGTCGCCGACGTACGACCGGCCGCTCAAGATCCTCGCCGGGCTCGGGGCCGACGTCGAGGCTCTGGCGATGGACGAGGAGGGGCTCGACCCCGACGCGCTCGCTGCGGCGCTCGAGCGCGGCCCGCGGCCCGCGTTCCTCTACACGATCCCGACGTTCCAGAACCCGAGCGGCCGAACGCTCTCGGTCGACCGCCGGCGCCGGGTCGTCGAGCTCGCCCGCGCCCACGACCTGCTCGTGCTGGAGGACGACCCGTACGGGCTCGTCCGCTACTCGGGCGACGCGCTGCCGACGTTGTTCGACGTCGACGGCGGGGACCACGTCGTCTACTCCTCGTCGTTCTCGAAGACGGTCGCCCCCGGCGTCCGCGTCGGGTACTTCGTGCTCCCCGAAGGGCTCGAGCGCGAGCTCGAGCAGCTCGCCGTGTCCACCTACATCACGCCGGTGCTGCTTGCGCAGGCGACGGTCTACGAGTTTCTCCGGCGCGGCCGGTTCGAGCCGAACCTCGAGCGCGTGCGCGGGCTGCTCGGCGCCCGTCGGGACGCAATGCTCGACGCCCTCGATGCGGAGCTCGACGGCGCGGCGCGCTGGAGCCGCCCTGACGGCGGCTACTTCATCTGGATCGAGCTCGCGCAGGACGTCGATGCGGCGGAGCTGCTCTCCCGCGCGGAGGGGGCCGGCCTGACGTTCGTGAAGGGAGCCGATTTCGGCGGGCCGCCGTGGTCGGCGCGGCTTGCTTTCAGCTACGTGTCGCCGGACGAGATCCGCGACGGGGTCGCGCGGCTAGCGGCGCTCGTCGGGCGCCCGGTCGCGGCCTAGTCAGACCGCCGTGTGCATCACGTGCCCGTGCGGACGCGCGACCAGGCGCGGCTGACGCGGAGGCACGAGCGAGCCGCGGCTGTGGAGCCGGAAGGTGGGGCACGGCTCGTCGACGATCAGCGCGCAGAGTCCCGCGCGCCGGAAGTAGCAGTCATCGCACGTCACGCGGATGCCCTTGCTCACGCCCTTAGCCCCCTGAATCGGTCTCGTAGTGGTCCAACGCCAGGGCGCGATACTACGAACCTCTCCGGTCTGGACAAGAGGTACCGAGACGGAATCCCCGCAATTTCCGGGGACCTCCTGTGAGGGCGATCTCGAGGCGCTACTGCTGCTTCGGCGGCAGCGTTGCCAACGCGCGCAACGCCTGTTGAAAACTCTTCACAGGAATGATGCGCAGCCCGTGCGCGTACTTCCTCGCCTCGCGGTAGTTGTCCCCGGCGGGCACAAGGAAGACGTCCACATGCGCCTTGCGCGCGCCGATCGTTTTCTGCTTGACGCCGCCGATCGGGCCGACGCTGCCGTCCGGGCCGATCACGCCGGTCGCGGCCACCCGGTGGCCGTGGTCGACGTCGCGGCCGCGCTCCTCCATGATCTGGAGCGCGAACGCGAGGCCCGCAGAGGGCCCGCCGACGTTCCGGAGGTTGAAGTCGATCTTCAGCGGCAGCTTGATCGAGAGCGCCGGAGCCGCCTCCGCGATGATCCCGATGACCGGCCGTCGGGTGTCCTTGTCGCGGGTTGCGCGGACGCTCACCTCTCGCCGGGCACCGTCGCGGCGGAAGGCCAAGCGAAGGATGTCGCCGACGCGGTGGCTCCCGACCGCCTGCCGCAGCTGCGGCGTCGTGTACACGCGCTTCCCGTCGACGGAGAGGATCACGTCGCCCTGCTTGAGCTTGCCGGCCGCATCCGACTTGCCGTTGACCTCGGCGACCGGGACGCCGTCGAGCGTGATGTTCACCTTGTAGCCGAGCGCGCGGAGGGCGACCGCGGAGGCGATCTGCTGTGAAAGCGTCATCGCGCGCATGTCGGCCTCGATCCGTTGCTGGTCCGTGACGCCCGGGGGCGTCACGTCCTCGTGCCTCACCAGCGTCGATCCCTCGCGCAGGCCCGGGAACAGGCGCTCGAGGACGGACGCCTTCTTCTCCAGGACGTCGACGTAGTAGATCCCGCCGCCGTCGGTCTGCTCGTGGCCGCCCGGGACGGTGACGAGGGCGGCGAGCGGATGCGCCTTGTCGGGGACGAGCAGGAAAGAGTTGGTCGTCGTCGTCATCAGCAGGACGAGCGTGACCAAGAGGAGGACGACGCCGGCGACGGCGAGTCGGAGTGGCGTCAGGGCCTTTCTCACCCACGCAGAATACTCGGGGGATCTAAGAGTTCGGTTAGAGCAAGCTGCGAATCAGGCCGCCGTCGACCGGGACCGTGATGCCGTTCACATAACGAGCGCGGTCGGACGCCAGGAAGCAGACGACGTCGCCGAACTCGCGCGGTGTTCCCCAGCGTCCGAGCGGGATCGCCTCCAGATCGGACTCGGCCGGTCCCTCGGGGTAAAGCTGGGCAAGCCGCGCGGTGTCGATCCGGCCAGGCGCGACGCAATTCACGGTGATGCCACGAGGGCCGAGCTCGCGGGCCAACGACTTTGCCCAGCCCGTCAGGCCGGGGCGGACGGCGTTCGAGAGGGCGAGGTGTTCGGTCGGCTCCTTCACGGTGCTGGAGGTGATCAGGACGATCCGGCCGCCGTCGCTCGCCTCCAGGTGCGCGAGGCAGAGCTGCACGAGCCGGACGGCGGGCACGAACAGCAGCTCGACGGCCTGCTCGAGGCTCTCGGCTGTGACGTCGGTGGCGGAGCCCGGCGGCGGCCCGCCCCCGTTCCAGACCAGGACGTCGATCCCCCCGAACGCTTCGAGCGTACGGTCGACGACGTTCTGAAGGTCGCGCGGGCTCTTGACGTCGCCGCGGATCGCGAGCGCGCCGATGCGGTCGGCCTCCCGCTCGAGGAC
Source organism: uncultured Actinomycetes bacterium (assembly GCA_963817105.1). Taxonomy (GTDB): domain Bacteria; phylum Actinomycetota; class Thermoleophilia; order Gaiellales; family Gaiellaceae; genus 3-1-20CM-4-69-9. Next base: position 167,726 of record CAWFNA010000007.1, on the reverse strand, counting down.
GTCGCGGCGCCGCGCGAACATCGTCACGTTCGCGCCTTCTTCGGCGAGCGCCTCGGCGGTCGCGAGACCGAGACCCGACGAGGCGCCGCAGACGATCGCCGTCCGGCCTGCGAGGCCTAGATCCATTGTCGTTTCGGGCGGATGGGTCGCGAAGTCACAGTCTTGGCACAGACCCGTGCGTTGGGCCGGTGTACACCTACATCAATGCATACATCCACCGCCATCACGTGAGTCGTCGCACGCAGATCACGCTGACCGACCGCCAGCACGCGTTCCTGTGTGACGAGTCGGCGAGGACAGGCCTTTCGATGGCCGAGCTCGTCCGCCGTGCCGTCGACCTGACGTTCAGGCCGAACGTGCGGCCGAAGCTCGCCGGGTTGGAGCTCAGCCTCGGCGTGTGGCCGCGCCCGGACGCGGCGCTGGCGGGGCGCCGCCCGCCCCGGGGCGGGCGGCTCTTCGAGGCCTAGCCGGTCGTGAGGACGCCGACGACGTCGCGGACGGCGTCCGCCGACGCCTGCAGCAGCCCCTGCTCCTCGTCGGAGAGGTCGAGCTCGACGATCTCCTCGATCCCGGCCCCTCCGAGCTTCACCGGGACGCCCATGTAGAGGCCGTCGATCCTGTACTCGCCCTCGAGGTAGGCCGTGCACGGGAGGACGCGCTTTTCGTCGAGCATGATCGAGTGCACCATCTCCGCCGTGGCTGCGCCCGGCGCGTACCACGCGGATGTGCCGAGCAGCGTGACGACCTCGCCGCCGCCCTTCGCGGTTCGCTCGACGAGCTCGCTGATCCGATCGGCGCCGACGAGCTTGGTCAGCGGCACGCCGCCGACGTTGGTGGCGGACACGATCGAGACCATCTGGTCGCCGTGGCCTCCGAGCACGAGAGCCTGGACGTCCTTGACGGACGATCCGGTCTCCCACGCGATGAAGGTGCGGAAGCGCGCGGTGTCGAGGACGCCTGCCTGGCCGAAGACGCGTTCCTTCGGGAAGCGGGAGACGTTCTTGGCGACATGACACATCGCGTCGAGCGGGTTCGAGACGACGATGAGGATCGCCTCCGGAGAGTGCGCGATTGCCTGCTCGGTCACGGACTTGACGATCGACTCGTTCGTCGTCACGAGGTCGTCGCGGCTCATCCCCGGCTTGCGCGGCACGCCCGCGGTGATCACGACGACGTCGGACCCGGCCGTCTCCTCGTAGCTGTTCGAGCCGGTGACCGTCGCCTCGTACCCGAGCACGGGGCCGGCCTCATTGATGTCCAGCGCGATCCCCTGCGGGAGGTTCTCGACGATGTCGACGATGACCACGTTCGCGTAGTCGCGGCGCGCGACCTCCTGCGCGACCGTGCGGCCGACCATGCCGGCGCCGACGACCGTGACCTTCCTACGCAAGGGCTACGCCCCCTGGTTACGTTGCGGGGCCATTCCGGATACAGCTCCTTCCCGAGCTGCCAGCAGTTTCTCGATCAGCGCGTCGGCGACCTCGCTCGTGCCGACCGCGGTCGGGTCGTCGCGCTCGGGTTTCATGTCGTACGTGACGTTCTTCCCCTCCCGGATCACCTCGGCGATCGCCTGCTCGAGGTTGTCCGCGGCGTCCTGCTCGTCCAGATGACGGAGCATCAGCATTCCCGAGAGCAGCTGGGCCATCGGGTTGACCTTGTTCTGGCCGGCGTACTTGGGCGCCGAGCCGTGGGTCGGCTCGAACACCGCGACGTCCTCGCCGTAGTTGGCGCCGGGCGCGAGGCCGAGGCCGCCGATCATCCCGGCGCAGAGGTCGGACAGCACGTCGCCGTAGAGGTTGGGGAGCACGAGCACGTCGTACTCCTCGGGCCGCTGGACGAGCTGCATGCACATGTTGTCCACGATCCGGTCGTCGAAGTCGATGTCGGGGTTCTCCTCCGCCACCTCGCGCGCGACGCGCAGATAGAGGCCGTCGGAGAACTTCATGATGTTCGCCTTGTGGACGGCGGTCACCTTGCGGCGGCCGTTGCGGCGCGCGTAGTCGAAGGCGAACCGGACGATGTTCCGCGTCCCGGTGATCGAGATCGGCTTGATCGAGATGCCGGCGTCCCTGTTCCGCAGCTTGTTGCCGTGCGCCTCGATCCAGTCGATCAGCTCCTCGGCATCGGGCGTCCCTTGCTCGTACTCGATCCCCGCGTAGAGGTCCTCGGTGTTCTCGCGGACGACGATCAGGTCGACCTCGTCGAAGCGCGTCCTGACACCGGGGTACGTCTTGCACGGCCGGACCTGCGCATAGAGGTCGAGCTCCTTGCGCAGCGCGACGTTGACGGAGCGGAAGCCGCCGCCGACGGGGGTCGTGATCGGTCCCTTCAGCGCGACGCCGGTGTCGCGGATCGCGTCGAGCACGTCGGGCGGGAGCGGGTTGCCGCCGTGCTTCTCCATCACGTCGGCGCCGGCCTCCCTGACGTCCCACTCGAAGTCGACGCCGGTCGCCTCGAGCACGCGGCGCGTCGCTTCGGTCAGCTCCGGGCCGGTCCCGTCGCCGGGGATCAGGATCACCTTGTGCGCCACGGCGCCGGATCGTATCCGCCGGTTGTAGAGTCACGCGCCGCATGACACTCGCCGAAGCAGCCGCGCACGCGGACGAGCTCGCACAGGCCGGCTCGGAGCGAGAGCTTGCGACGCTGCGGCAGCAGTGGGACGACGAGCTCGAGGCCGCGGCCCGGAGCCAGGACTACCGGGAGCGCGCTGTCGCATATCGCGCGATCGGCCAGTTCCGCTTCCGCCAGAAGCTCGAGCTCCTCCGACGCGGCTTGGAGGACGAGAGCCCGGCGGCGCGCGGGGCGTCGCTCCTCTCTGTCCAGCTGCTCTCGCGCGACCACCCGGGCGTCGTGAACTCGGTCCGGCCGGTGCTGCACACGCTCGCGACAACCGACCCGCACAACGCCGTCCGGCGGCTCGCGGTCGTGAGCCTCCGCAACGGGTCGCCTCAGCGCGAGACGATCGTCCTGCTCAACGGGCTCGCCGAGGAGGACGACCTCGACGGCGAGGTCCGTAACGCCGCCCGCGCGGCGGCGGCCGACCTGCGCAAGCGGGCGGCCGCGAGACAGTAGGAGACGGCGCGAGCCCTAGGCGCCGCTGGCCTTTCCCTCCGACGGGCGACGCCGGGCGTGCGGATGCGCCTGGAAGTACAACTCGCGGCGTCGCCGATCGGATACGTGGGTGTAGAGCTCGGTGGTCGAGAGGTCGGCGTGGCCGAGCATCTCCTGGACCGAGCGGAGGTCGGCGCCGCCCTCGAGCAGGTGCGTGGCGAACGAATGCCGGAGCAGGTGGGGGTGGATGCGCTCGGGCTCGAGCCCGGCCCTCGCCGCGAGTGCGCGCAGGATCAGGAACGCGCCGGCGCGTGTCAGCGGCCCGCCGCGGGCGTTGAGGAAGAGCTCTGGACGATGCCGGCGGTCGAGGAACGGGCGGCCGCGCGCCAGGTAGCGGCGCAGCGCTTCCGCCGCCTGCCGGCCGATCGGCACGACGCGCTCCTTGCCGCCCTTGCCGGTCGCGCGGACGAGGCGCTGCTCGAGGTCGACGGACGCCTTGTCGAGGCCGACGGCCTCTCCGACGCGAAGGCCGGCGCCGTACAGGAGCTCGACGAGCGCGCGGTCGCGGATGTCCCGCGGCGTAATCCCGTTCGCCGCCTCGACGAGGCGCTCCGCCTCGGCCGGCGAAAGCGTGCGCGGGAGCGTGCGCCGCCGCCGCGGTAGGTCGAGCTCGGCCGCGGGATTGTCCTTGCGCGTGCCGAGGAGCTGCTGGTGGCGGAAGAGCGATCGCAGCGCGGCGATGCGCCGCGCGATCGTCGTCGCAGCGAGGCCGTCCGCGCGGAGCTGCGCGAGGTAGCGCTCGAGCTCCTCGGTCGTCACGGTCCCCACGGGACGCCCGAGCCACTCGCGGAGCTGGCCGAGATCGCGGCGGTACGCCTCCACCGTCCGGGGGGCGCGGGTCGTCCGCAGCACGGCCAGGAACGACTCGACGGCCGGGTCGGGGGTGCTCGTACCCAATGTCAGCTCCGCGGATGCGCCCGGTCGTATACCCGGCGAAGTCGCTTGCCGTCCACGTGCGAGTACATCTGCGTCGTGGAGAGGGAGCTGTGGCCGAGCAGCTCCTGGATCGTGCGCAGATCGGCGCCGCCCTCGAGCAGATGCGTCGCGAAGGCGTGCCTCAGCCGATGCGGGTGCGCGAACGTCCTGCGCAGGGTTGACGTGTCGAGCCGCCGCCCGCGCGCGGACAGGAAAAGCGCGTTCTCGGCGCCGCGCGCGAGCGTCGGCCTGGCGTCGCGCAGGTAGCGGGCGAGCCGGTACGCGGCCTCCTCCCCGAGCGGGACGGCCCGCTCCTTGCCGCCCTTGCCGCGGACGTGAAGGAGCTCCTGCTCGAAGTCGACGTCGGCGAGGTCGAGCCCGACCGCCTCGGCGCTGCGCAGGCCGGCGGAGTAGACCAGCTCGACGAGCGCGCGGTTCCGGAGCGCGACGGCTCCGTCCCCGTCGAGCGCGTCGAGCGACGCCTCGATCTCGGCCGCACGCGGGGTGTCCGGCAGGCGCCGCGGGCGGCGCGGCGCGAGCGCCGCATCCGGGACGCGCCCAGGCCCGAGCGTGAAGCGGAGGAAGCTCCGCACCGCCGCCAGCTTGCGTCCGACCGTCGTCGGCGCGAGCTTCCTGGGCCGCCCGCGGCCGAGCTCCGCGACGTAATCGGCCAGGACGGGGAGGTCGACCGTCTCGAGCGGCGTTCCGCGGCGGTCGAGCCAGCGGGCGAACTCCTCGACGTCGACGCGGTACGTCTTGCGGGTCGCGTCGCTCAGCTTCGGGGAGGCGAGGAAGCGCTCGATCGCGGGCTCTTGTCTCCATGCGCGGACATTCGCGCCGGAGCGGCTGTCGCCTGCCCTCAGGAGTCCTCGGGCAGCCGCGAGTAGACGACGAAGTCGACGCGACGGCCCTGCCGCGGGCTGAAGCGGGCAGAGCGCTCGATGCCCTCCCGGACGAAGCCGGCACGCTCGGCCACCCGCTGCGACGGCACGTTGAGCGTGTCGGCGCGGAGGACGAGCCGCTCGCACCCCGCGGCACGGAGCGCCCAGGCCGCGACCAGCCGCACGGCCCGCGTCGTCACGCCGCGCCCGCGAACGTCGTGCCGGGCCCAGTACCCGATCTCGCCGACGGCGTTGACCCGGTCGTTCCAGCGGACGCCGATCCCGCCGAGGAGTCGGCCGTTGGCGGCGTCGACAACAGCGAACGGCGCTCCGGCGCCGTCGCGCCACGTGTGCGCCGTCTGCGAGAGCCACGCCCGCGCGTCCGCGTCCGTGTAGGGCTGCGGGATCGCGTCGAGCCACCGCTCGACCTCGGCATCCCCGTTCGAGCGCCTCGACGAGCTCCCCGCGCGTCGTCATTGCGCCAAGGCCGGAGCGTGACGACCCCGTCTGACAGCGGCGGCTCGGGGGGCGCGAGGTCCACCGGCTCGACGCTAGCTCACCGAGTCAGGGCCTGCCCCGCGTCTTCGCTCCGCCGACCCCGACCGAGGAACCCGTGCGCGCCAGGGCCACCTCGATCCCAATGAAGACCAGCCGTTAGTCGCCCGTTGGCCACGACGTAGTCCGTCGTGAGCCACCCCCGTCGCCTCGAGCCGCATGCGCAACGGCTCGGCGGAAGGGAGGTGACTCAGATGTCGAAGACGCAGAAGACGCTCGCGACGGCGCTCGTGGCCCTGGCGGCCGCAGCCACTCCGGTCGTGAGCCTCGCCGTCAGCACCGGCAACGAGGCGGTTCCGCTCGCTTGCCAGGGCGGGAGTGGCACCGGCGGATGTGTCGCGTAGACCGCGGCTCGACAGCCGAGGAGCCCGGGTACGGGCTCCTCGGCGTGTCGTTACGTCTGTGAAGGGGCGAGTTGCATTGCCGATCGCACGCGCTCGGCTGCAGGAAGGTTCCCTTTCGCTCGATAGAGCGCGTCGGCCTGTCGGTAGAGAACCTCGGACTCGTCGTGGCGACCCTGCGCCGCCACCACCGCGGCGAGGCTCTCCACTGCCTGGGCATGCTCGTTCAGCGAATCCGTTGCCGAGACCAGCTCCACGGCGCGGTGCGCAAGCTCCTCCGCCGCGATGACGTGACCGTCACGCGTCCGGAGCTTCGCGGCGATCATTCTCCAGGCGCCCTGGGCGCTGACGTCCTCGTTCTTTGCATTTGCCTCGGCAATCTGCGCCCACTCAGCGGACTCGTCAAAGCGGCCCGCTGCGTACAACGCTTCGGCGAGCTCGGCGCTTCGCGAGGACAGCATGCCGGGCTCGTCCAGGCGTAGGCACGTCTCACAGCTACGTTCGAGCGCTGCTGCCGCAGCTTCGGGCCGTCCGGCGAGCATCTCGATCGCGCCTGCGGCGAGACCACACGAGTCTTCGGCAGCGACTGTCTGACCAAGCTCTTCGAGGATGCATCGGGCCGTGTCCAGGGTTGCGCGTGCCTCGTCGAATCGGCCATCCATGGCCAACAGGGGTGCCATCCAGAGACGGATGTTGGCCTCGCCCGCTCGATCTCCGGCATGGTCCCTCAGGAGCTCCTCACAGCGCGCGACTCCGTCGCGCGCCGGAGTCGCGCCATAGAGCAACGCCGACGCGATCCCGGCGAGGCAGGTCGACGGCGACCAGCCGGCCTTCCGATAGTGATCTGCGGCGCGCGTCGCTGCCTCCTCCCAGGCCGCGTGGTCGCAGTACAGGCCGCCGCGCACGGTTGCCAGACAAAGCCACGCGCGGCCGAGCGCACGGTCATCGCCGTGTTCCTCGAAGACCGGAATCGCGGCTGCGGCAACGCTCAGCAGCTCGGGAGCCAGATCGGGGTCGACCCACGTCTGGACATTTGCGAGCTCGACCGCCGCCCGCAGTCGGAGGCGCTCGTCACGCGCGGCAGAGGATGCTGCGACCGCGTGCCGCAGGACGTCGGCGGCCTCACCGAGCTCGCCGCGCATCCGCAGTGCGGTCCCGAGCTCGCACATGAGCTCCCGACGCGTTTCGTCGGAGTCGGGCAACAACTTCGTCGCGCGGTCCAGAAGATTCACGGCGGCCGGAGCGTCCCCGCGCTTCCACGCGCGTATCCCTGTGCGTCCAAGGCGTTCCCCTCCCGCGGTCGCGAGCCGCCGGGCGTGGTCGTCGACGCGCGCGAGCTCGGTCAGATATCGGAACGCCTGCTCGAAGTGGTATCCGACGAGCTCGTCGGCTCCGTCGCGGCGGTCGAGGCTCTCGCCGGCCCGCTCGTGGAGCGCCGCGCGCTCGGCCTTCGGGATGCCGCGGTACGCCACATCCCGCACGAGGACGTGGTGGAAGCGGTACAGCCCTCCGTCCTCGGTGCGGTGGACGAGGCGGCGTCGCTCGAGCTCGGCAAGCGGCCGCTCCGGGGGCTCGTCCGGTGAGAGGTCGGCGAGCTCCTCGTACGAGAACCGTCGGCCGACGACCGACGCGCGCCGGATCACGCCCAACTCGCGCGGATCCAGCCGGTCGAGGCGGCTGCCGATCAGCGCCTCGACCGACGGCGGGGCCGTCTCGATCGGTAGCTCCGGCGCCTCCTGGGCCAGCGCGACGAGCTGCTGGGCGAAGAGCGGATTGCCGCCGGAGTGTCCGACGATCTGCTCCTGCACCCCAGGCGCTACCGGGCCTCCCATGAGCTCCTCCACCAGCTCGGCGGCCGCGTCTGCCGGTAGCGGCTCCAGCTCCAGCAGGAACCCGGTCGAGGTCGGCCCGCCCCAGGCCGGGCGCGTCTCGAGCAGGTCTCGACGCGCGAGGCAGAGGACAAGGATCGGCCCCTTCGCCCACTCGCCCAGGTACTCGACGAGGTCGAGCAGCGTCGGCTCCGCCCAGTGGACATCGTCGAGCGCGAGCAGCAGCGGGCGCTGACGTGCGAGCGCCTCGACGAACGCGCGCACGGCCCAGAATGCCTCGCCCGGCGCCGCCGGCCCTTCCGTCAGCCCGGTCAGTTCCGCAACGCGATGCGCGACCTGCTCGCCGTCGTCTTCGCGGGCGAGCAGCGCTGCGATCTCTGCCGCCGTCGCCCCCGGTACCGCCTGCCGGACGATCTCCGTAAGCGGCAGGTACGTCGCGCCCGCGCCGTACGAGACGCAGCGGCCGACGAGGACCTGCGCCTCCTCACGGACGAACGCGACCAGCTCGCGCGCGAGCCGGTCTTGCCGATCCCGGCTTCGCCCACGACGGTGACCACGCGGCACCGCTTCTCGTCGCGTGCGGCGTCGAAGGCGGCCACGAGCCGCCGCAACTGCTTGTCCCGGCCGACGAGCGGCGCGTCGTCGCGGCGGACGAGTTGCGGCACGTCGGCGCTTAGCTCCTTCAGCCGCCACGCGCGCAGCCCCTCGGCGAGGTCGACGGGCTCGGCATGGACGACGTGCGATAGCAGCCGGAACGTCTCGTCGCCGAGGAGCACCTCGCCGGGCCGTCCCTGCTCCTCCAGGTGCGATGCGAGGCTCACCGCCGCGCCGGTGACGTGCAGGTCCTGCTCGGGCGTCGAGACGACCACCACTTCGCCGCTGTTGACGGCGATGCGGACCGCGAGTCTGACGTTCCACTCGGCCTCGGCGACGTCGGCCAGCTCGGCGACCGCGTCGCGCGCCTCGACCGCGGCGCGAACCGCGCGCAGCGCGTCGTCCTCGTGCAGCTCCGGTGCGCCGAAGACGGCCATCACCGCGTCGCCGATGAACTTCTCCACGACGCCGCCGTGCGCCTCGATCGGGCGCCGAACGGTGTCGAAGTAGCGCGTCATCAGAGCGCGGTAGGCCTCGGGATCGAGCTCCATTGCGAGTCGCGTCGACTCGACGAGGTCGCAGAAGAGGATCGAGACGGTCCGGCGCGAGTCCGGCCGCGGCTCGGCATCCGCCGCGGGCTCGCCCCCGAGCGACGGATCGTGGCGGAGGATCGCCTGCTCCAGCTCCCGGAGCTCGTCGCTCGGATCGAGACCAAGCTCGTCGCGGAGCATCTGGCGCGCGTCCCGGTAAGCCTCGAGCGCGTCCGCCTGCCGCCCAGCGGCGTAGAGAGTCCGCATCAGCTGGCCGCGGAGCCGCTCCCGCAGCGGATGCTGCTCGATCAACGTCTCCAGCTCTCCGACGAGCTCTGCTCCGCTCCCGCAGGCGAGCTCGGCGTCGATGCGCTCCTCGGTCGCCTCCAGCCTGAGCTCCTCGAGGCGCCGGATCTCCGGCTGCGCGAACGACTCGAACGCAAGATCCTCGAGCGCAGGCCCGCGCCACAGCGCGAGCGCCGCGCGCAGCTTGTCCGCCCGGTCGTGCGGCTCCGAGCGTCGGGCGTCCGTGACGAGCCGTTCGAACCGCGTGAGGTCGAACTGCTCCGGGTCGACGCGCAGGGCATAGCCGCCCGCCTCGGTCACGAGCACGTCGCGCCCGAGCGCCTTGCGCAGGTGCGACACGTAGTTCTGCAGGGACGCCGCCGCGCTCTTCGCGGGCTCCGGCCCCCAGACCTCGTCGATCAGCCGCTCGCCGGACACGGGCTCGTTCGCGTGTAGGAGAAGGAAGGCGAGCACCGCCCGGGCACGCTGACGCGCGACGGGCACGACGCGCCCGTCCTCGACGACCTCGAGCCGGCCGAGGATCCGGAACTCCATGTGACGTTTGTAGCACTGTCGGATCCGGCCGGGTTAGTGGCGGGTTAGAGCCGCGCCTGACATTGGCGCTGCGATGACCAGACACTTCGCAGCGGAACTCGACGGGGCGGCCCTCCTGGCCGAAATCGAGCGTTACCTCGCCGCCGTCGAGTCGTTCCGCGCGGAAGGGCGTGAGCCGACGTGGCAAGCGGAGCACGCGCCGCCGGATCCCTGCGCTGCCGTCCATCGCACCAGGCCTGTCATCAGATCCAGAGGAGGTAGGACATGAGCAAGATCTCTCTCCCCCGCCCGGCGACCGTGCTAGCGGCGATCGCCCTCTTCGTCGCCCTTAGTGGCACAGCCGTGGCCGCCGGAATCGTCGCCAAGGCGAAGTTCGCGATGAACGCGGGCAAGCTGCAGGGCAAGACCGCCCTCGAGGTCGCGGCGCTTCCCGGGCCGGCCTCCGGCGCCGCGGATCTCGTAGCGACGAGGACCGCTGCGATCTCCATCCCTTCGAACGGCGCGCGGTCCGTCACAGCCAGCTGCCAGACCGGCGAGAAGGCGCTCAGCGGCGGCTACAGCACGAATGGGGCGGTCATCTCCGTCTCGACCGCACCGACCAGCGATGGAGCGTCGTGGCAGAGCGTCCTCGTGAACATCGGTGACTCGACTGCAGCCGGCACTGCTTACGCGGTCTGCGTGAAGTGATCGAGCGGACGTCGCGGAGCGCAACCAGGTGCCAGGAAAGGGCGTCATGAACGCAAGACCGAAACGACGGAAGGTCGCAATGCCGCTCGCCGCGCTGGCTGCGATGGTTGCGCTCGTCCTGGTGCCTCCGCGTCGTCCATGGGGAAGTACGCGGATGCGGTCGGCGACAGCGGGACCGCGGGCGACATCACGAGCCTAAGCGTCACCAGCGTGTCCAGGCAGATCTTCTTCTACAGCTGGGCGAGCCACATGAACATCTGCGCGCGCACCGCCCAGAGCACGGCCTTCCCGGGCGACGAGGGCTCCGCGTACACGCTCAATCCCGGCGAGGCATTCGCCGAGTCGTATCGGGTCCTCAACGAGCGCGACCGTGGAGCTCCGTTCGTGTGGCCGATCGTCGACCCGAGCTTCATCCCGGACAACGCGGCACTCGACGCGCTCCGCCAGGACGTCGTCGAGCCGTGGACCGGGCCGACGAGGCGGACGTTCCGCGTGCGCTTCGCGCCGGGGAGGCGCTCTTGGACGAAGACGCTGGCGACGCCGCTCGACGGTCAGCTCTCCGCCGCGGCGGGCGGCCCGGCCGACGTCCAGCTCATGGACGGAGCTCGCAGCGTCGCGGGCGGCGCCTGGACGGCGACGGGCGGCAAGTCGTTCGAGTACCAGGTCTGCGGGGTCCGGTCGTTCGTACTCCGGGTGCGGCGAGCCGGCGGGCCGCGGACGCTCGTGCTCCGGCTCGTCCAGCCGTAGGGTCGCGAGGGCGGCAGCGAAGTCGTGACTCCAGCGGTTTTCGATAGCGTCCTTCGCAGTGGAGGCGAAGCACGACGTGCTCGTCGTCGGGGCGGGCTGCGCGGGGATGCGCGCGGCCATCGAGGCATTCGACGCGGGGGCCGACGTCGCGCTGATCTCGAAGATCCATCCCGTCCGCAGCCACTCGGGCGCGGCCGAGGGAGGGATCAACGCGGCGCTCGGAAACGCCTCCGAGGACGACCCGGAGACCCACGCCTTCGACACGGTCAAGGGCTCCGACTACCTCGGCGACCAGGACGCAATCCAGATCCTCTGCGACGAGGCGCCGGAGGACGTGTACCAGCTCGAGAACTGGGGCGCGGTCTTCTCGCGCACCGACGACGGCCGGATCGCGCAGCGTCCGTTCGGAGCCGCGGGCGCGCCTCGCACCGCCTATGCGGCCGACATCACGGGGCACGTCCTCGTCCACGTCCTCTACGAGCAGGTGATGAAGCGCGACATCCCGACCTACGAGGAGTTCTTCGCCTGGAAGCTCGTCATGAACGACGACCGCTGCCAGGGCGTGATCGCGTGGGACCTCCTCAACGGGGGGCTCAAGTCGATCGGCGCGAAGTCGGTCATCCTCGCCACGGGCGGCGCCGGACGGCTGTACGTCGGGACGACCAACGCCTACGCCTGCACGGGCGACGGCATCGCGATGGCGCTGCGCGTCGGGGTCCCGCTGAAGGACATGGAGATGATGCAGTTCCACCCGACGACGCTCGCGCCGACCGGCGTCCTGATCACGGAAGGCTGCCGCGGCGAGGGCGCGTTCCTGCTCAACTCCGAGAACGACCGTTTCCTGAAGCGCTACGCGCCGAACGCGATGGAGCTCGCATCGCGGGACGTGATCTCTCGCGCCGAGCAGACCGAGATCGACGAGGGGCGCGGCCTCGACGGGAACGTCCTCCTCGACCTGCGCCACCTCGGCGCGGACAAGATCCTGGAGCGCCTGCACGGGACGCGTGAGCTCTCGATGGTCTTCGCCGGCGTCGACCCGATCTACGAGCCGATCCCGGTGCGGCCGGGCGCGCACTACCACATGGGCGGCGTCGATACGGACGTGTGGGGGCAGACGAACGTCGAGGGCCTGTACGCCGCGGGGGAGTGCGCCTGCGTGTCCGTCCACGGCGCGAACCGGCTCGGCGGGAATGCGCTGATGGAGACGATCACCTACGGCAAGCGCGCCGGCCGCCACGCCGCCGAGTGGGCGCTCTCGAACACGACGGTGGAGGTCCCGCCGTCGACCGAGGCGGACGCCGAGCGGGAGCTGAAGCAGCTGCTCGACCGGACGGAGGGGGAGCGACCATGGTCGATCCGCGACGAGCTCGCGGAGACGATGCACGTGAACTTCGGCGTCTTCCGTCGCGAGGCCGAGATGGAGAAGCAGGGCGAGATCGTCGCGGCTCTGCGCGAGCGCTTCGAGCGCGTCGTCGTCGAGGACAAGGGCCAGATCTTCAACAACGACCTGACCCAGGCGCTTGAGCTCGGCTTCCTGCTCGAGCTCGCGGAGTGCATGGTCGTGGCCGGGCTCGCGCGCAAGGAAAGCCGCGGCGCCCACGCGCGGCCCCACGATTTCCCGGACCGCGACGACGAGAACTACATGCGGCATACGCTCATCTCGTGGGAGGACGGGCGGCCGAGCCTCGGCTGGCGGCCTGTCACCTTCACGAAGTGGGCGCCGCAGGAGCGGAAGTACTAGGTGACGAGGGGAGGCACGTGCAGATCGGCCTGAAGATCTGGCGGTACGACGCCGAGAGCGGCGAGAAGGTACTCCGGTCGTACGAGGTGGACGCGCCCGAATGGGCGACCCTGCTCGACGTCCTCGACATCGTCAAGGACAAGCACGACGGCACGCTGGCGTACCGCAAGAGCTGCCGGATGATGATCTGCGGCTCGTGCGGGATGCGCATGGACGGCGCCGCCGTCCTTGCCTGCAAGACGCGCATGTACGACATCGCCCAGTCGGGCCACGAGCCGGTGATCGCGCCGATGGGGAACCTCCCGGTCCTCAAGGACCTCGTCGTGGACATGACCCCGTTCTGGGGGAAGATCCGCGCCGTCAAGCCGTGGCTCGACCCCGGCTACGACGAGGTCGCCGAGAAGGAGCGGATCGTCTCCCAGCGTGAGATGAACGTGATCCACAAGGAGGCGCTCTGCATCATGTGCGGCTGCTGCGTCTCCGAGTGCAACTCGATGGAGTCGGATCCCGACTTCCTCGGCCCGGCTGCGCTCGCGAAGGGCTTCCGGTTCGTCGGCGACGCGCGCGACCGCGACGACGTCAACCGGCTGAACACGCTGAACGAGGAGCACGGCATCTGGGACTGCACACGCTGCTACTTCTGCAACGAGCGCTGCCCGAAGGGCGTCGACCCACGCGACGCGATCGCGAAGCTCGGCGCGGAGTCGATCCAGCAGGGAGTCGACCACGACATGGGCGCCAAGCACGCGAAGTGGTTCGTGCACTCGGCGATGACGACGGGCTGGCTGCGCGAGACCGAGCTCGTGCCAAAGACCCAGGGCATCGTGGCCGCGATCAAGCAGACGAAGTTCGCACTCGGCCTCGCCAAGAAGGGGAAGGTGCCGCCGCCGTTCCCGCCGCACGTCGCCGACCGCGTCAAGGAGTCGCGCGCGCTCTACAACCTCGTCAAGGAGCAGGGCGTGGACGGCGCGCTCGGCATCGTCCAGGGCGAGCACGCGCTCGGGCGGATCGAGTTCACGGAGGAGGCGGGGGCGCGGGACAACGCTGCCGAGAACGAGCCCGGCGTGGAGCCGCCGCCCGCCGAAGGATGAAGGCCGTCGCGTACTACAAGGGCTGTCTCGCCTCGCTCTCGGCGAAGGAGCTGGACACGTCGACACAGGCGCTCGCCCCGAAGGTCGGGCTCGACCTGATCGAGCTGGAGGCGGTCACGTGCTGTGGTGCGGGGGACATCCACGAGGCCGAGCCGGACTACTACCTCCACCTCAACGCGCGCATCCTCGCCTACGCGGAGGCATCCGGCTGCGACATGCTCCTCACGATCTGCAACGTCTGCACGCTCAACCTGCGGCAGGCGAACTGGCAGTTCAAGAACGACGCGGGGCTGCTCGCGCGCGTCAGCGCCAACCTCGAGCGCGTGGGGGCGCCGCCCTACTCGGGCGGCGTGGAGGTGCGGCACCTGCTCTGGGAGATCGCCGACGGCGAGGGCTACGAGCTGCTCAAGCAGGCGGCGCACCGCGGCCTCAAAGGCCTGAAGGTAGCCCCGTTCTACGGGTGCCAGATCCTGCGGCCGTCGAAGATCCTCGGCCACGAGGACCCCGACCGGCCGAGCTCGCTGGAACGGATCATCGAGGCGTGCGGCGGTGAGGCGATCGACTACCCGGCGAAGATCAAGTGCTGCGGCTTCCCGATCATCCAGGCGCGCGAGGAGACCGCGCTCGCGGAGCTGATCCAGCCGATCGAGCAGGCGGTCGAGGCCGGCGCCGACGCGATGGTGACGCCCTGCCCGCTCTGCCACCTATCGCTCGACGCGTGGCAGTCCAAGCTGAAGGCTACGACCGGCAAGGACTTCCAGATGCCGATCCTCCACCTCTCGCAGCTCGTCGGCGTCGCGGCCGGGCTGACTGAGTCGGAGCTGAAGTTCAAGCGGCACGTCGTGCCCGTCACGCCGGTGCTCGAGAAGCTCGAGGTCTGACGAAGCTGCAAGCTCGGCCGCGCCGCGGACGCCGCGCCGGGGTCTTCCTGGGAGCCGTGGCGGCGGCCGCGGCGGCGTGGGGCTGGTTCGAGGCGGGCTGGGTGCGGCTGCGGACGGCCGACGTCCCGCTGCCGGGGCTGCCCGGGGAGCTCGACGGGCTCCGGATCGTCCACCTGGCCGACTTCCACCTCGGACTCCCGTCCCGTGGTCGCCGCGCGGTGGAGCGCGCGGTCGAGTGGGCGGCGGAACGACGCCCGGACCTCGTCTGCATCAGCGGCGACCTGATCTCGCACCCGCGCGGGGAGCCCGTGCTGCGTGAACTGCTCGCGCGGCTCCGCGTCCCGACCTACGCCGTGCTCGGCAACCACGACGTCGAGCACAGCCGCGATCCGTTCTCCCGCAGCGCGGGCCTCACCGACCTCGCGCCGGCGCGCCTGCTCGTCGACGACTCGGAGACGCTCGAGCTGCGAGGCCGGCGCGTCCAGGTCGTCGGGGTCGACCCTCGGACGTATCGGCGCCGCATCGCCGAGCCCTGGCTGCACGCCGACCCCGACGCGGACCTCCGGATCCTGCTCTGCCACTTCCCGTACGTGCTCGACCGTCTTCCGGCCGGGAGCTTCGACCTCGTTCTCGCGGGCCACCTGCACGACGGTCAGATCACGATCCCGTACGGCTTCGGCAAGGTCCGGCTCGCCCACATGAACTGGCGCTATACGGAGGGCCTCTACGTCCGCGGGGAGACGACCATGCACGTCTCGGCCGGGCTCGGGACGACCTTCGTCCCATTCCGCTTCTTCGCACGACCCGAGGCGACCGAGCTGGTGTTACATCCACTCCGATGAGCGGCCCGCACGTCGCCGGCCTCACCGGCGTGACCCTGGAGAGCGCACCGCCCGTGTGCCGCAGCTGCGTCTGGTGGCAGTCGCGCGCCGGGCGCGACGTCGGCAAGCCGAAGTGGATCGAGCGCGCCGAGACCGAGTGGGGGCCGTGGGGCACGGTGTACTACGACGCCGACGGCCGGCTGCTCGGGTCGATGCAATACGGCCCGGCGGAGCTCTTCCCGCGCGCCGCGGAGCTCCCGGCCGGCCCGCCCTCGGACGATGCAGTCCTCGTCACCTGCGCGTACCTGGTGGCGACCTCGAGCCCGTGGGTGATGCAGTCCCTCTTCCTCGCGGCGATCGGCGACGCCCGCGACAAGGGGGCCAAGGGGCTCGAGACGTTCGGCTACCGCTATCGCGAGGGCGAGTCGCAGTACGAGCGGTTCCAGGTGCACAAGACGATCTTCCCGCGGGACTTCCTGTCCGACTTCGGATTCCGGACGATCCGCAGCGCCGGGCACGTCGAGCTCGTCCGCCTGGAGCTCGGCGGTCTCCAACCCGTGCTGGAAGGAAAGCGGGAGAAGGTCCTACGGGTCGTCAAAGAGGCGTTCACGCCTGCGCCGGCGCCGGTGCCGCCAGGCCCCTAGCGGAATCAGCTCAGGCCGACGAGGCCAGTCGCGGAGCGGCAGTCGTAGCAGAGCACCGACGCCACGCGTGCCAGCCCTTCCTCGATCTCGTTCCCGCAGCGGTGGCAGCAACCGCTGCGCAGCCGCTCCCGCGCCAACGCCAGCTCGTCGAGGCCGCCCTCCGACACGGCCCCGGTCGCGCCGCGGCCCCTCCTTGCGAACGACGTCAAGAACGCCAAGCCGCCCGTCATGAGCGCATTCTTCGTCCTCTGCGCGCGCGAGACAACTCGCCGAAGGGACAGGTCGGAGTCGGGGCCGGGGGGCGCGCGCCTTCGTGAGGGGCAGGAAGGAACGACGGCCGCCTCCCGATCAATCGGAGGCGGCCGCGCAGTGCGCGAGTGCGCCCACCGCATTCTGGCGCGCGAGTGGTGCCGCTCCATCCCTCGGATGGGGGAGAGGCGTCCAAGCAGGGTAAGCGGGCCCTCTCGCTTGATCTCCGAGAGTGCCCGCTCACCGTCGCGGAGCCAAGCGGCCCTGGCACCGCGAACGGCACGGCCGGCTAGCGAGGGTAGGCCGACGCCGCAAGCACGAAATTACGCTCTATGCGGCGTCTCGCCTACTGACCATCGGCATAGCTCGCAGTCGGCTCTGGCTCGACGCCTTCCGGACGGAGGGCCGCTGGGAGAGCCGGACTCTGGACCCGAAGTCAACCTACGAGTAGATTTCGGTAGATTCGACCCGGAAGTATAGAAAGATTCTGCGGCTATTTACACGAACGGCTAAGTGCGTTAGAACAGGGTCTGCGGCACCCTCGTACTGTTCTATAACGAAAGGCGGCCCTTTCGGTGAGGGGAAATGGGGATAAGACGGCGGTCATCCTGGACCGCCATCCACTGTGGCTCGACGCGCTCGAGCGACTGCTCGAACGTGTCGGCGTCACGGTTGTAGGCACGACGACGTCACCCGCGGAAGCCCTCGAGTTGATCGAGGAGACGCGGCCGACGGTGTTCATCACGGAGTACGACTGCCTCGAGCAGTCGGAGGAAGGGGTTGCGTCGCTGCGGCGAGTCGCGGCGAGCAATCCGAACGTCCATTCCGTCGTCCTCTCGACTCAGGACGACGCGGCGTCGATCGAGGCGGCATTCGCGGCCGGCGCGGCGGTCTACTGTGTCAAGACGGCGGAGGCGGAGGATCTGGCTTCGGCGATCCGGCAGGCCTTCAACAGCTCTGTCTACTACAGCAGCAGCAACGGGCAGAGTGGACGGAGCTCGGAGCCGACGCCCTCGCGGCAGTCGGCCGAGGACCCGGGTCTGACGAAGCGTGAGGTGGAGATTCTGCAACTGGTGGCCGAGGGCTACTCGAACTCGCAGCTCGCGAAGATGCTGTGGGTGACGGAGCAGACGGTCAAGTTCCACCTCTCCAACATCTACCGCAAGCTCGACGTGGCGAATCGGACGGAGGCGAGCCGCTGGGCACAGCTGCACGGTCTCCTGCCCGCCGTCTCGGAAGAGAGCACGGCAGCCGCCTAACGGCGTTCGTAAGTCTTCGCTCGGAGCCGGGCCGACCTGATCGGCTTGCGCTCCGGGCGGCGGACTTGCGCCCTCAGGCGGCGACTCTGCTGCGCTCGAGCAGCAGCTCTGCGATCTGGATGGCGTTCAGCGCAGCGCCCTTGCGCAGGTTGTCACACGCGAGGAAGAGGACCAGCCCGTTCGGCGCGCTCTCGTCGCGGCGGATCCGGCCGACCAGGACCTCGTCGCCGCCCGCAGCCATGCCCGGCGTCGGGAACTCCTCGAGCCTGATGCCCCGCGCAGAGCCGAGGGCGTCTCGGGCCTCCCCGGGGCTCAGCGCCTCTGACGTCTCGACCCAGACGGCCTCGGCGTGGCCAACGAGCACGGGCACGCGCACGGTTGTCGCGCTGAGCGGCAGGTCGGGCAGCTCGAGGATCTTGCGCGTCTCGTCGCGGAGCTTCGCCTCCTCGTCGAACTCGACACCGTCGTAGTCCCAGTCCATCTCGAGGTCGGCTTCGGCGGGAGCCGTCGCGCGCAGCTGCTCCATCTTCGTGGCGCCGGCGCCGGAGACGGACTGGTACGTGCTCACCCGTACGCGCGCGAGCCCCGCGGCCTCGTGCAGGGGCTTGAGCACCATCGCCAGCGGGATCGCGCAGCAGTTCGGATTCGCGACGACACCGCTGTGCTCGGCCGCGCGATCGCCGTTCACCTCCGGCACGACGAGCGGGACGCCGTCCTGCAGCCTGAACGCGGCGGACTTGTCGATCGCGACGGCGCCGCCGGCGACGGCGTGCGGGACGAGCTCCCGCGACGCGGAGGTGCCGACGGAGAAGAGGCAGACGTCGAGGTCGCCGGCGGCGAGCGCCTCGGGTGTCGCTTCCTCGACGAGCAGGTCGCCGAGCCGCTTCCCGGCCGACCGGGCGGACGCGAGGCCGCGCACGTTCCGGTAGCCGCGCTCGCGCAGCAGCTCGAGCGTCACCGCCCCGACCGCGCCGGTCGCGCCGACGACGCCGATCCGCGCGTCGCTATGCAAGCTCGAAGGCCTCGTGGAGCGCCGCGACGGCCCGGTCGACATCGGCGCTGGGGACGTGGCAGGCGATCTTGATCGGCGAGGTCGAGACGATTGGCGCATCGATGCCGGCTGCCTCGAGCGTCTCGAACGTCTTCGCCGCGACGCCGGGGTGGCTCTTCATGCCCGCCCCGACGAGGCTGACCTTGCCGAGGTCGTCGCGGGCCGACCACTGCACGCCGAGCGAGTCGAGCGCGCGCTCGGCGTCCTGCCGGTCCTCCGGCGGCGCCGAGAAGACCACCTCCGGCCCGGTCTGGACGATCGTGTCGACGTTGACGGCGCTCTCCGCGAGGGCGGCGAACAGGCGCGCCGGCCCGACGCCCTCGACGCGGTAGACCGTTTCCTCCCGCTGGTGCACGACTCCGGAGATGAGCGCTTTCTCGAGCATGTTCCCGTCCTCTTCGCGGATCCACGTGCCTTCGCCTTCCTCGAAGGTCGAGCGGACGTGGAGACGGACATTGTGGCTGCGCGCGACCTCGATCGAGCGGGTTGCCACCACACGGGCGCCCGACGACGCCATCTCGAGCATCTCCTCGAAGGTGAGCAGGTCGAGCTTGCGGGCGTTCGGGACGAGCCGCGGGTCGGCCGTGAAGACGCCGCGGACGTCGGTGTAGACCTCGCAGTAGTCGGCGCCGAGCGCCGCCGCGAGCGCGACGGCCGTCGTGTCCGAGCCGCCGCGGCCAAGGGTCGTGACGTCGGAGGACTCCGCAGAGACGCCCTGGAAGCCGGCGACGAGCACGATCTCGTCGCGGTCGAGGGCCTCGTGGATCCGGCGGGCCCGGACCTCGACGATCTTGGCCTTCGTGTGCGCCGAGTCGGTCACGATCCCGGCCTGCGATCCCGTCAGCGAGGTCGCGCGGTGGCCCAGGTCGATCAGCGCCATCGCCGCGAGCGAGCACGAGATCCGCTCGCCGACCGAGACCAGCATGTCGAGCTCGCGCGGGTCCGGATGAGGCACCAGCTCGCGGGCCAGGCGGATCAGGTCGTCGGTCGTGTCCCCCATGGCGGAGAGCACGGCGACGACGCGGTTGCCGGCCTCACGCGCGGCGGCGCAGCGGCGCGCCACGGCACGCAGCTTCTCCGTGTCCGCCACCGACGACCCGCCGAACTTCATCACCACGAGCCCCGGCGACGGGGCAGCGTGCTCGACCGCGGGGACGGACTCGTACTCGACGGTCGCCATCGCCGACAAGTGTACGGAGCGGGTCTGTGGGGACCTGGAGCGCCGACTAGCCCTGCGAGCCGACTGCCGACGGCTGGTCGGCCGACGCGGTCTGCGCGTCGCCCGTGTCCTGCTGCTCACTCCAGACCCAGGCCCGCTTCTGCATGCAGCCGAGGCAGACGTCTCCGTAGGTGAGCGTGCAGCAGCCCGGCGAGGAACAGGGCTTGATCATCCGAATGCCTCCATTGGGAGCGCGGGCTCGAGCAGCTCCGCCTTGATCCCGCCGCGCATCTCCCGCCAGACGCGGAGGTACGCGTCCAGCTCCATCCGCAGGTAGCTCGTCTCGAGGTTCGTGTGGGGCGGGACAGCATCGACGACGCCCCGGCCGACGACGTCGGCGCTGCAACCGCAGCGCCGCAGGTAGGCGACGAGGTCGTCCACGTAACCCGGATCGCTGAGCAGGATCTTCATGTCCTCTCGAGGCGACTACCGCAGTAGCCTCGTGCCCTCACGGTTGCAGCGCCGCCGCGGCGGGTCAACCCGAAAAAAGAACAGGCTTGCCGCCACACCCTCTACATCTCGCGGCGCCCGGTGAGGGCGCGTCCGAGCGTGACCTCGTCCGCGTACTCGAGGTCGCCGCCGACGGGGAGCCCGCTGGCGAGGCGCGTGACGCGGACCCGGTCGCGGAGCCGGTCGGCCACGTAGGCGGCGGTCGCCTCGCCCGTCATGTTCGGGTTCGTGGCGAGGACGACCTCCTGGACGCCGTTCCGCTCGACGCGCCCGATCAGCTCGTCGATGCGCAGGTGCTCCGGCTCGACGCCGTCGAGCGGCGACAGCGCGCCGCCGAGGACGTGGTAGAGCCCGCGGAACTCGCTCGTCCTCTCGACCGAGAGCAGGTCGACGGGCTGCTCGACGACGCAGATGACGGTGTGGTCGCGCCGCGCGTCGAGGCAGATGGCGCAGACCTCCTCCTCGGTCAGGTTGCCGCACTCGCGGCAGAAGCGGACGCGCTCCTTGACCTCCTCGATCGCGTGCGCGAGCGCGAGCGCCTCGTCCTGCGGGCGCTGGAGCAGGTGGAACGCGAGCCGGTGCGCCGTGCGCGAGCCGATTCCGGGGAGACGCGAGAGCTGCGCGACGAGATTGTCGACGGCAGGGCTGAGCACCTGTCCTATTCTGCCCTGCCGGGTCGGACTTACGGCTCGGGCGGCGGCCCTGCGGAGGCGCGGGCGTCGGGGATCAGGCCCTGCGTGCGGGCCGCCCACGCGGCCTCCGTGCGGCTGGAGACGCCCAGCTTCCGGTAGATGCGCGACAGGTGGAACTTCACCGTCGGGCCGCTCACCCACAACGCCCGCGCGATCTCCGCGTTCGACGAGCCGCGCGCGACGAGCTCCAGGATCTCGAGCTCCCGCTCGGTGAGCCCGACGCGGTTGTTCGGCGCCGCCGCGGCGGCGATCTCCAGCGTCGAGGCGAGGTTGCCCGTCGAAAGGGAGTCGCTGAGGACGGCGGTCGCACCGGCCGCGAACGCCGCGCCGGCCGTCTCCGCGCTCGCCTCCGCCAGCACGACGATCACGTGCAGGAGGTGCCCTTCCTTCCGAGCGCTGCGGATCCAGTCGAGCTCCGCCGTCGAGCCGGGCCCGACCACGAGCAGCGACGCCCCCAGCGTCTCCACCAGGCGGAGCGCCTCGTCGGCCGTCTTCGCCTCCACGAGCGGGCGTCCGGCGGGCTCCAGCACCTGCCGGGCCGAGGCGGACCAGACCGGGTCGTCGTCGAGGACGACGACGTGGAGGTTCGCCGCATGATCCACCCTCAGTCCCCCCGCTTCGAGTAAACGACCGCCTGCCGTCAAGCTACCGGTTTGGGGGGCGACAGGCCAGGGAGATTTCGGCAGACTCGCGGGATGGGGTTTGGGTCAGGGGTGCCGCCCGTGGATCGCACGCGAATTCTGATCGCCGACGACGATCGTCTTTTCGCGGAGATGCTGCGCAACGCGTTGTCGATGCACGACGAGTTCGACGTCGTCGCGATAGTCGAGAACGGCGCCGACGCGGTCGAGGAGGCCAGGTCGTTGAGGCCGGGCCTCGTCCTGATGGACGTCGCGATGCCCGTGCTCGACGGCATCGAGGCCACCCGGCAGATGCGCGAGATCGACGACCCGCCGACGGTCGTCCTGATCACCGGCGAGGAGTCGGACTCGAGCGACCGGCGCGCGTACGAGGCCGGGGCGGCGGCCTATCTCCGCAAGTCGCAGGAGCTCGTCTCCGTGATCGAAGTGATCGTCGCGCTCTCGCAGCTCAGCGCCGCGCCGGCGCCCGTCGTCTAGCAGCCGGCGCGTTACCCTCCCGTGGGCATGGCGCGGATCGCGGAGGTCGCCCTCTTCACCGACGACGTCGCCGGGCTCGCGGCCTTCTACGAGCGGCTGCTCGGCCGTCCGCCCGACGATTCCTCCGAGTCGCACGCGAGCTTCGACCTCGGCGGGACGACGCTGTTCATCCACGTCGCCGGCGGGGAGGGCCCGCACGGGGCGCCGAACGCCGACCACGTCGCGATCGCGCTCGACCAGGACGAGGCAGCCGAGCGCGCACGGGCCGGCGGGACGGAGGTGATCGGCCCGCAGGAGTTCTACTGGGGCAGGTCTGCCTACCTCCACGACCCGGACGGCAGGGTCGTCGAGTTGCAGTCCGAGCGACTAGAAGCCGGGGAGGCCCAGGCCGCCGAGCGCGCCGCCGGCGAGGCCGCCGAGCTTCGACTCGGCGAGCCCGTGCGCTGAGCGGATCGCCTCGTTCACGGCCGCCAGGACCATGTCCTCGAGCATCTCCGGATCACTCGGGTCGATCGCCTTCGGGTCGATCTTGATCTGCTGGATCTCGCCCGCCCCGTTCGCGGTCACGGTCACCATTCCGCCCCCGGCGGAGGCGTTGACCGTCTCCTTCGCGAGCTCCTCCTGCGCCTGCTGCATTTGCGCCTGCATCTCACCCATCTGCTCCATCAGCTTGTTCATGTCCATGCTCATTGTTCTGTCCCCCTCAATCGTCGCGTTCATGGGCGTCGAAGGTCTCCTTGACGAGCTCGAGGATCTGCTCCTCTCCCGGCGGCTCGTCGTCGGCCGCGGCGGCGCTCTCGGCCGACGGCTCGCCCTCTGCGAATGACACGCCGAGCTTGCGGCCCGTCACCTCGTAGAGCGCGTCCGCGAGCAGCGTCGCGTTCTTCGGCTCGGCCGCCAGCTGCCGGTGGAAGGCGGCGCTCGCCGGAAACTCCACGGTGAGCGTGTCGTCCGCGAGGCCGGCCGGATGCGCCTCGCGGAGCACGGACGCCGCCGGGATCGACCGCTCCTCGACCGCCGGCAGGATCGTGCGCTGCCACGCCTCCTGCAGCTGCTCGAGCTCGAGCGAGGGCGGCGCCGGCGGCGGGTCGCGGCGCGGCGGCGGCTCCGGGACCGCGACGGGCTGCGTCGAGACGGCCGCGACGTGGCGGCCCTGCTCGAGCTGCTCGATCCGGTAGGCGAGCGATTCCCGGGAGAGGTCGACCCCCGGCCGCGTGACCTTCACGACCGCGAGCTCGAGCGGCAGCCGCGGATCGCCGCCCTGCCGCATGTCCTCGACCGCGACCGCGAGCAGGTCGATCAGCCGGATCACGGTCGCCTCGCCCAGCTGGTTGGCCTGCGCCCGCAGGCGCTCGCGCGTCTCCTCGGTCACGGCCAGCGAGTCGGGTACCTCGCCCATGTGCTGGACGAGCAGGAGGTGGCGGAGGTGCTCCAGCAGGTCGACGACGAGCCGGCCGAGGTCCTGGCCCTGCTCCGACAGCTCCTCGACGAACGTCAGCGCGCCGGCGGTGTCGCGGTCGACGACGAGATCGCAGAGCCGAAACAGCGCCTCCTCCTCGACCGCGCCGAGCAGCTGCAGCACGGCCTGGACCGTCACCTTGCCCTCGGTCGCGGCGGTGAGCTGGTCGAGCGTCGAGACCGCGTCGCGGAACGACCCGCGGGCGCCGCGGGCGACGAGCGCGAGCGCCTGGTCGGGCGCCTCGATCCCCTCGCCGTCGGCGACGCGGCGCAGGAGCTGGACGAGCTCGGGCAGCCGCGGGCGCGAGAAGACGAACGTCTGGCAGCGAGAGCGGACGGTCGGCAGCACCTTCGACAGGTCGGTGGTGCAAAAGACGAAGACGAGGTGGGGCGGGGGCTCCTCGATCAGCTTCAGGAGCGCGTTCCAGGCGGCGTCCGTGAGCTGGTGCGCCTCGTCGAGGATGTAGACCTTGTAGCGCCCTTCCGCCGGCTGGAGGACGACGCGGTCGCGGATCTCGCGGATGTCGTCGATGCCGCGCTGCGAGGCTGCATCCATCTCGACGACGTCCATCGACGTCCCGTTCGCGATCGTCACGCAGGGGTTGCAGACCTTGTCCGGCGTGGGCGTCGGGCCCTGGACGCAGTTGAGGCCCTTGGCCAGGATCCGCGCCAGCGACGTCTTGCCGGTGCCGCGCGGCCCCGCGAAGAGGTACGCCTGCCGCACCTGCCCGAACGAGATCGCGTTCTTCAGCGTCCGGACGATCGCCTCCTGGCCGACGACCTCGTCGAAGTCCTGCGGCCGGTACTTCCGGTAGAGAGCCGTCACCCTTCGACGATCTTAACGGCGGGCCCGGTCCGGCCGGGCCCGCCGCTCGTTCGTTGCTACGGACGCGCCAGGTAGTGGCTCTTCACCCAGTTCGCGTAGGCGTTCGCGGGCGTCCCGTTCCAGTCCTTGATCAGCGACCCGCAGGTGCCCCATGTATCCCAGGTCCAGGCCTGGTAGCCGACCTTGTGCGCGTCGGCCCAGTTCATGAACGTGGCGATGTTCGTCGACCCGCACGAGGAGTCGTCGTACGTCTCGCCGGTCTCGCCGAACTGGAGCGGCACGCTTGCCGCGACAGGGCCGTAAGCGCCGTCGAAGCAGCTCGTGGATGCGCAGGCGTTGCCGCCGTAGACGTGCGCCTCGGCCATCAGCTGGTCGAGCGGGTCGCTCGGCTTGTTGGCGAGCCAGCCGGACAGGTTGTTGGCGTAGTCGATCCCGGACGCCGTGACGACGTTCGTCGCTCCGGTGGAGCGGACCGCGTCGAGGGCGCCCTGCATCCCCAGCGCGGTGTAGCCGACCGAGCAGGAGGAGCCGCCGTTCTTCCAGCAGGCCCAGCTGATCGCGTGCGGCTCCGACTGCAAGCCGATGAACGTGTTGGGGTCGTTCTCGAACGTGTCGGCGATCACCTTCAGCGCCGCGGGGGAATGGTCGGCGTCGAGGATGGCCGGGTGGTCGAGCGCCTTCTGCGTGCCGGGCGCCGCCCACATCAGCGAGACCTCCGCGTACATGCCCTGCGCGTGCAAGCGGCCGACGAAGCTGACGACCGCGTTCATGTAGTTGGCGCCGCTGTAGGCGGCGGACACGCCGTTGATGCCGAGGATGCAGTCCTCGTTCAGACCGAGGTGGACGACGTTGACGTTCCACGACTTCATCGCCGTGATCGCGGCCGCGTCGCTCGGGCCGTCGAAGATTCCCCAGCCCTGGATGCAGGCGTACTCGACGCCCGAGTAGTTCACGCCGTGCAGCTGGACGGGCTTGCCGGCCGCGTCGAGCAGCTGGTTGCCGCTGACGTGGAGCCCGGCCGACGGCGACGGTGCGGGCGGAGGCGGAGGCGGCGGCGGCGGGGGCGGCGGCGGCGGAGGCGGAGGCGCCGGCGGGGTGGGCGCCGGCGGAGGCGGGGGTGCGGGCGCGGCGACGGCCGCGGTGGACGCGGAGCGCGCCGATGCGGAGCCGAAGCCGTTCGCCGCCGTGACCTTCGAGCGGAGTGTGTGCCCTGCATCGCCGGAGGCGACCTTGTACGACGACGCAGTCGCGCCGGCGATCGCGACACAGGCGGCGCCGGTCGCGTTGCAGGACTGCCAGCGGTACGTGTAGGTCATCGGCTTCGCGCCGGTCCACCAGCCGTTCGAGGCGGTGAGGAGGCTGCCGACCTTCGCCTTGCCGCCGATCGAGGGCAGGGCGGTGTTGCGCGGCGCGCGCGTCCCGGCCCGGTGCAGCGGGCCTGCGGACGGCGGTGCCGGAGAGGAGGAGCGTGAGCAGCGCGAGGCTGCCGAAGAGCCGGGCGATGCGGCCTGTGGTCATGTGGACGTTCTCCCTGAGGGCGGCCGCGGCGCCCGTCGTCGAGGTTGTGTGGTCCACAGGACGGTCGGGAGCGGCGACGGGCGCCGCCATCCCTAGACCGGGCGATTCCGGCGAGGACTACTCGATCGAGGTGCCGGAGTCGACCAGTTGCGGCGCGAGGTGCAGATACCGCGTCGTGCGGCGCTTCTGGTCGATGTCGTCGTAGACGCGCTGGACGTCCTTCGGCGAGAGGCCGACGGCGCCGGCGACCGCCTCGGGAGGCAGGCCCTCGTTGTGCGCGTACAGGCAGAGGTCCATCTGGTGGTACGGCAGCGAGAAGTAGAACTCGTCCTGGCCCTGGGGCAGCGAGTACGTGTCCGTCGTCGGCGGCCGCGTGCGGACGCGCTCCGGGATCTCGAGGTACTCGGCCAGCTGGTAGACCTGGGTCTTGTAGAGGTGGGCGATCGGCTTCACGTCGGCGGCGCCGTCCCCGAGCTTCACGAAGAAGCCCTGGTCGTACTCGAGTCGGTTGGGCGTGCCGACGACCGCGTAGTTCAGCCGGTCGGCGTGGAAGTACTCGAGCATCTTCCGGACGCGCTGCTTGAAGTTCGTGGCGGCGACGATCGTCAGGTACTGCGCCGGCGGCAGCCGCGCCTCGACCGTCTCGCCGGAGGGCGACTGCGCGACCACGGAGAAGAGCCGGTAGGCGTCGGTGCCGAGGACGCTCGGGAGCACGATCTTGAACTTCCAGCCCTCGCCGTACTCGGGGACGACCTCGCGCACGGCCGCGTCGCGCCGCTCGTAGCAGCCGGCGGCGGTCAGCATCGGGACGATCTCCTCGACGACGACGTTCACGCCGAGCGAGTCGGTGACGCTGCGGCTCAGCCCGAGCGTCTCGTCGTCCGAGTCGACCTCCGGCATGAGCAGCGCGAGCGTCCGCTGCGGCCCGAAGGCGCGGGCGCAGAGGGCCACCGTCACCGAGCTGTCGATCCCGCCGGACACGCCGACGACGGCGCCGCGGCGGCGCATGCCGCCGACCAGGGAGCGCAGCGCCGTCACGGTCTCTTCGGTGACGGCTTCGGCGTCGAGCTCGAGAACGCTCGCGTCGATCTCGGTCATTACGCGGCGCGTTTCCGTTCGACGAAGTGGACGATGCTGTTCACCGAGTCGAGGTTCTCCGGGACGAGGTCGTCGTCGTCGATCCTGATGTCGAAGTCCTCTTCGAGGAAGCCGACGAGCTCCAGCACGCCGGTCGAGTCGATGACGCCGGCCTCGATCAGTGAGCTGGACCCCTCGAGCTGCGACGGGTCGTCACCGAGGAAGAAGTTGGTAGCGAGAAACTCGCGGATTTTCTTTTCCATAGGACCATGTTGTACATGTCTTTCAGGCAAGGGAAACTCCCCGATTGCATAGCAAGATTCGCTACCGGATGCCGTTTCTTTCCGCCTATGCTGGGTTGACATGTGCGGTCTAGCGGGTGTTTACGGGCGCGCCGGACAGCCGGTCGACCGCTCGCTTCTGCTCGCGATGGCGGGGGAGCTCCGGCACCGCGGCCCCGACGGCACCGGCCTCTACGCCGACGGGCGACTCGGGATGGTGAACACCCGTCTCGCGATCGTCGACCTCGAGGGCGGCGACCAGCCGTTGAGCGACGAGCGCGGCCGCTACTGGGCGATGCAGAACGGGGAGATCTACAACCACGTCGAGCTCCGCGCCGAGCTCGAGCGGCTCGGGCATCGCTTCGCGACGACGTCCGACACCGAGGTGATCGCGCACGCCTACGCGGAGTGGGGCGTCGACTGCCTCCATCGCTTCAACGGAGATTTCGCGCTCGCGGTCTGGGACCGGGAGCGGGGCCGGCTCTTCCTCGCCCGCGACCGCTTCGGCGTCCGGCCGCTCTTCCTCGCGGACTACGGCGGCGACGTCTGCTTCGCCTCCGAGGCCAAGGCCCTGCTGCGGCACCCGCGCTCCCGGCGCGAGCTCGATCCCGTCGCGATCGCCGACACCTTCACGATGTGGACGCCGCTGCCCGACCGGTCGGCCTTCGTCGGCGTCCGCGAGCTCCCGCCCGCGCACTACGTCCTCGTCGACGCCGACGGGACGGGCCCGCTGACCCGCTGGTGGGACCTCGAGTTCGACCCGGACCACTCGTCCTCCGAGGACGAGCTCGTCGACCAGGTCGAGGCCCTGCTCGTCGACGCGATCCGGATCCGCCTGCGCGCGGACGTGCCCGTCGCGACGTACCTCAGCGGCGGGCTCGACTCGTCGGCCATGGCCGCGATCGCGGTGCGCCAGCTCCAGGACGACACGCTCTTCGCCTTCGGCGTCGGGTTCGCGGACGAGCGGTACGACGAGAGCGCGGAGCAGGACGCGATCGCACGCCAGCTCGGCACCGTCTTCCGGCGAACGGTCGTCGACGCGGCCGCGATCGCAGAGGTCTTTCCGCGCGCGGTCGAGCTGGCTGAGAAGCCGCTGCTCCGGACGGCGCCGGCGCCGCTCCTCCGGCTGTCGGGCGCCGTTCAGGACGCCGGCCTGAAGGTCGTGCTCACGGGCGAGGCGGCGGACGAGCTCTTCGGCGGCTACGACATCTTCCGGGAGGACAAGGTCCGCCGCTTCTGGGCGCGCGACCCGTCGTCGCAGCTGCGGCCGCTGCTCTTCAGGCGCTTGAACCGCTGGCTCGCGACCGATCCTGCGCGCGCCGGCGCGTTCCTGACGCGCTTCTACGCCCGCGACCTCGAGGCGGTCGACGATCCGCTCTACAGCCACCGGCTGCGCTTCGCGAACACGGGCCGGTGCCTCCGGCTCCTGTCCCCCGACGTGCTCGACGCGGCCGGGCGGGAGGGCGACTCGGCCGCGAGGCTCGTGCGCTCACTCCCGGCGCGGTTCGACTCTTTCTCGCCGCTTGCGAAGGCGCAGTACCTGGAGACGGTCACGTTCTTCGAGGGCTACCTCCTGCACTCGCAGGGCGACCGGATGCTGATGGGGCACTCGATCGAGGGGCGCTTCCCGTTCGTGGACTTCCGCCTCGCCGAGCTGGCGTCGCGGCTGCCGGACAGGCTTCGCGTGCGCGGGCTGCAGGAGAAGTACGCGCTCCGCCGGGCGGTCGCCCCGTACCTCGGCGACGAGATCCGGTCGCGCCCGAAGGTGCCGTACCGGGCGCCGATCCGGGAGGTGTTCTTCGGTGCCGACCGGCCCGACTATGTCGCCGACCTGCTGCGGCCGGAGCGCGTGGCCGAGAGCGGCCTCTTCGACCCGGCCGCCGTCGCGCGCGTGACGGCGAAGTTCGAGGCCGCGCAGGACGGCGGCGTCAGCGAGACCGACGAGATGGCGCTCGTCGGCGCGATCTCGCTCCAGCTGCTGCACGACCTGATGGTTCGGGCCCCGACCCTCGCGCCGCCGCTGGCGCCGACGCGTGTCGTGGTCGGTGCGCAGACGGTCGGCGACGCCTGGGCCGATCCAGTCGCCGAGGCGATCTGATGCCGCCGCGGCCGCAGCGGCTCGTCCAGGACAGCCTGCTCGCCGCCGCCGAGGACGTCCCGGACAAGCCCGCGGTCGTCGACGAGTACGGCCGGCGGACGTGGGGCGAGCTGCTCGACGACGCGCTCCGGTTCGCGCGCGTCCTGCAGGATGCCGGCCTCGAGCGCGGCGACCGGGTCGCCCTCTACCTCGACAACACGGCCGAGTGCTCTGCGGCGATCTTCGGCGTCCTCCTCGCGGGCGGCGTCTTCACCGTCGTCAACCCGCAGACGAAGACGGAGAAGCTCACCTACATCCTCAACGACGCCGAGGCGTCGTTCGTCGTCTCCGAGTCGCACTCCGCGTCGATCGCCGAGGCCGCCGTCGCCGCCGCGCCGAGCGTGCGCGGTGTCTATGCGCGGGGGACGGAGACGGTGCCCTCCGGCTTCATGGACTTCCGCGCTGCCCTGGCTTCCGCGGAGCCCGACCCGACACCGGCGCCGACGATCGCCCCGGACCTCGCGGCGCTTGTCTACACGTCTGGCACGACGGGCCACCCGAAGGGCGTGATGATGAGCCAGGGCCAGCTCGTCTTCACGAACGCGAGCATCGCGGAGTACCTCCGCCTCGGCCCGGACGAGCGGATCCTGAACATCCTTCCGTTCGCCTTCACGTACGGGCTCAACCAGCTGTTCCTCACCGCCCGCCTCGGCGCCACACTGCTGCTCGAGCGCTCGTTCACGTTCCCGACGAAGACGCTGCGGCGGATGCGCGACGAGGAGGCGACGGTGTTTCCGGCCGTGCCGACCGTCTACGCGACGATCCTCGGGATGACCTACGACGAGCCGTACACGTCCGTCCGGTGCCTGACGAACGCCGCGGCAGGCCTGCCCCCGGCGCTGCACGAGGGGATCCGGCGCGTCTTCCCGAACGCCTTGCTCTACCGCATGTACGGGCAGACCGAGTGCATCCGCGTCTGCTACCTCGAGCCGGAGCTGATCGACGCAGAAGCCGACGTCGGTCGGAAAAGCGATTCCCGGGACCGAGGCGATCGTGCTCGACGACTTCGGCAATCCGGTCGAGCCCGGCGAGACCGGCATCCTCCACGTGCGCGGCCCGCACCTGATGATGGGCTACTGGCGCGCGCCCGAGCTGACGGCGCGCCAGCTCCGCGAGGGGCCGTATCCCGGCGAGCACATGCTCTGCACGTACGACCACTTCACGGTCGACGCGGACGGCGACCTCTACTTCGTCGACCGCAGCGACGACATCATCAAGACCCGCGGCGAGAAGGTCAGCTCCGTCGAGGTCGAGAACGCGATCCACGAGATCGACGGCGTCCGCCAGGCCGCCGTGATCGGCGTCCCCGACGACCTGCTCGGCCAGGCCGTCCGCGCCTACGTGATCCTGCAGGAGGACGCCGAGCTGACGGAACAGGAGATCATGCGGATCTGCCGCTCGAAGCTGGAGAACTTCATGGTCCCGCGAGAGGTGGTCATCGTCGACGAGCTCCCGCAGACGGAGTCGGGCAAGATCCGCAAGAAAAGCCTCGTCGAGGCCGGTCCAGGCGAAAACTAACCCCTTGGGGGGCCGGATTTTGCTCGAAATGCTGCACACTGCAAGTGCGAGCTCGGAACGAGGGCCGAGCATGTGCCGGTCGCGCGGCAAGGAGAAAGGTTGAGGAACCGCCCGAGGGCGATGACGAGATGAACGAGCGCTATATCGAGACCTACCGTCGGCACCGCGTGCTGTTCTTCCTGCCGCTCCTGATCGGGATGCTGGTCGCGCTCTGGGTCAACCTCGGGAGCCCGGCGCTGTACCGCTCGTCCGCGGGCATCTGGTCGGACACGGCCGGCGGCTCCTCGAACGACCTCACCGGCGCACCGCCGCCGGCGGCCGAGGAGCAGACGATGCTCAACGAGCTGCTGCGCACGCAGTACTTCCAGAAGGCCGTGGCGAACGCCGGGCCGCTGGCGGCCTACCTCAAGCAGCATCCGTCCGAGGGCTGGGGCCCCGGAGCGCTCGTCAAGAAGGCCCGCGGCGGCGAGACGCTCGACGAGCGGATCGCGTCCGCGCTGAGCCCGAAGCGCGTCACCTCGCTCGTCCTGGGCCCGCACGTCCTCAGGATCAGCTACGACGGACCGACACCGCAGATCTCCTACCTGACGCTGCGCGGGCTGATCACGCAGTACGAGAAGCAGCGGGACGCGCTGCGCGCGGACGCCCTGAATGCCTATAGCGACAGCGTCACGTCCGCGTCGAACGCGCTGGGCGACGCTCGCGCCAAGGTGTCGGCGTACATCAGCGAGCACCCCGGCGCCTCCCGGAGCGACCCGCAGATTCGGGCGCTCGTCCACGCCGAGCAGAACGCGTTGCGCCAGCTGTCAGGGGCCACGGAGAGCCTCAACCAGGCGGCCAACACGTCGCTCGGCAGCACCGGGACGACGCTGCGTGTCGTCGACCGGCCCGACGTGCCGACGGCCGCGTACGGCCAGCACAAACGACTTGCGTTCGGAATCTTCGCGGGCCTCTTCGTCGGCGCCCTCGTCAGCCTCATCGCCATCTTCGCGTTGACCAGGACCGGCCGGGGCGCCGGTCGCGGACGTCGAGGTGGTCCGGCGCGGGGACGTCTCGGCGGCCGCCGGGCCGCAGGCCCCCCATCGGGACGAGCCGACGCAGGTCGCGGCGGGTGGGGGCATCAGACAGGCGCACACCAGGCGTAGAAAACGCACGGGGTAGCGCTGCCGCAGGCATGCGCACTCCGTCACCGCTGACCGATCCGAGAGCAGTCCAGTGACACGCTGGGGCCTGCTCATGCTCGTCGCCTTCCTGGTCATCGGGCTGCGCCCGTCCATGGACGCCCCCCGCGCCGTCCGTTGGGTAATCGGGGTCGCGGTCGTCATCCTCGCGTACACCTTCGTACGGGGGCACGCGCTGTGAGCGCGGTCGCGCCGTCCGGCGTCGAGCCCCGCGGCGACTCCTCGGTCCGCCTCGGCGTCCTCCTGGCCGGTGGAGCGCTGCTCGGAGGGCTGATCGCAGGGCAGCTCGTGGCGAGCGGCCACCCGTTCGTCGTCGTCGGGCTCGCGGCCGCGATCCTGCCCGTCCTGCTCTGGAAGCGGCCGGAGTTCGGCCCGACCGTGCTCCTCGTCGGCGGGCTCACCGTCGAGCAGTTCGGCTACACCGTCGGGCCGCGCAGTGGAGCCGCCACGGCGAAGATCCCGCTGTTCCACGGCCTGAGCGGACTGCACATCAGCCCGGCGGACATCCTGCTCGCCCTGCTGTTCGGAATCTACCTCGCCAAGCGCGGGACCGGCGCGGTGCGGGCGTGGCCCCGCTCGCCGATGGCCTCCGCCGTCACGTGGCTGCTGGTCGCGGTTCTCTACGGGCTCGTGCTGGGCAAGCTGCACCACGGCACGCTCCGCTTCGCCTTCACGGAGATCCGGCCGTACGTCTACGTCGCGGGCACCTTCTTCCTCGCGTCGGTACTCGTGACGACCCGCGCCGCCTTCCGCGCCGTCCTCTGGGGGGTCGTGATCGCCGTGGCCTTCAAGGCCGCGCAGGGCCTCCTGCTCTTCATGTCGGTCCGGCGACTCGCAATCCGGCCCGACGCCGTGCTCGGCCACGAGGAGGCGCTCTTCTTCGCGCTCTTCTTCCTGCTCGTCCTGGGCCTCTGGCTGTTCGAGGTCTCCGGGACGCTGCGGACGACGGCGACGTGGCTCGTGCCGGTCGTGCTGGCGGGCGACCTCGCCAACACGAGGCGCGCGGCCTGGCTCGTGCTCGGCGTCGGCGTCCTGACCATGCTGACCGTCGCACACGTCGTGCTGCCGCGCCGCCGGAAGGTGATCGGAAGGATCCTGATCGCGCTCGTGCTCGTGTGCTCGATCTACATCCCGGCCTTCTGGAACAAGACCGGCGGGCTCGCGCAGCCGGCACGTGCGGTCCGGTCGGCGGTCTCGCCGTCCTCGGAACGCGACCAGTCCTCCGACCTCTACCGGATCCAGGAGGACGCGAACCTCTGGTTCAACATCCGCGAGGGCAAGGTGATCGGCCGGGGCTTCGGCGTCCCGATCAACTACGCCCTGCCGATCGAGGACATCAGCGACATCGACCCGTTCATCGTGTACATCCCGCACAACGGCGTCCTGTACGTGCTCATGCGCATGGGGATCTTCGGCGCGGTCGTCTTCTGGTCGATGCTCGGCCTCGCGATCGTCTACGGCTGCCGTCTCGCACGTGCGGTCGACCGGGAGCTCGCCGTCGTCGGCGCCCTCGCGGTGGCGGTCACGGTCGCGTACGCCTTCGAAGGCCACACCGACCAGGGCTTCTTCTACTACCGCGTCGCCTTCGTGGTCGGGACGCTGCTCGGCCTGGCCGAGGCGGCACGGCGGATGCTGCCGCCGGCGCGGCGGCTGAGGGCCGAGCCGGCGCCCGAGGTGGACCGGTGATCGACGAGCGGACGGACGACCTGACGGATCGGGAGACCGTCGGCAGGCTCGAGCCCGAGCCGACGAAGACGACAGTGCTCGGCGCCGTCAAGACGTTCGCGATCCGGGTCGTCAACTGGCTCACGAACTACGTCGTCTGCCACATCCCGAGCTTCGCGTTCCGGCGCTGGTGGTACCGACGCGTGCTCGGCGTGCAGATCGCCAAGACCGCGGGCGTCCATCTCAACTGCTACATCTGGTTCTACGGCCCCGGCCAGATCCGTCGCGACGGGTTTACCATCGGCGCGTACTCGCGGATCAATCGCAACTGTTGTCTCGACGCACGCGGCCCGCTTCGAATCGGCGACAACGTGAGCATCTCCCCCGAGGTCACGATCCTCACCGCCTTCCACCGGATGGACGACCCGAAGTTCCGCGTCGAGAGCCGTCCGGTCGTGATCGAGGACCACGTCTGGGTCGGCTCGCGCGCGACCATCCTCTCCGGCGTCCGCCTGGGACGGGGGAGCGTCGTCGCCGCGGGCGCCGTGGTCACCCGGGACGTGGAGCCGCTCCAGATCGTCGGCGGCGTGCCCGCCCGCCCGATCGGGACGCGCCCCGCAGACGCGCTCGGCTACGTCCTCGACGCCAAGTTCCCCCTCTTTGAGTAACGCGCCCGCGACCTGCGGGCGCCGACGGCGCCGAGGCCGCGGTGGTCCTCCCAGAGGGGCTCGGCCCCGGCGACATCGCCGTCGAGACCGCGCCCGTGGCCGATCCCCGGGACGCGCAGGTCGTCGGGCGGAACGTCACCGTCCTCGCCGTCTCGCAGCTGATCACCTGGACGATGACGCTCCTCTGGACGCTCGTCGTCCCGCGGACGCTCGGCCCGGAGGGGATGGGAACGATCATGGCCGCCTGGTCGGTGACCGGGATCCTCGGCGTCGTCCTCGGGCTCGGCACGCGCAACTACCTCGTCCGCGCGAGCGTGGTCGAGCCGGCCGAGTCGGCTCGGCTCGTCGGCACCGCGCTCGTGCTTCGGATCGTCTCGACGCCGCTCATGCTCGCCGCGGCGGTCGCCTACGGTGAGATCGTTGGCTGGGGCCGCGAGGAGCGCATCGCCCTCTACCTGGCGGCGGCCGCGCAGGTGTTCGTGCAGATCGCCGAGCCGATGCAGGCGGCGTTCCAGTCGCTCGAGCGGATGGAGTACCTCGCCTACTCCGACGTCATCAACAAGTCGGCGCAGGGCCTCCTCGGGATCATCGTCGTCCTCGCGGGCTTCGGTGTCATCGGCGTGATGGCCTGCTGGTTCGCGATGACGGGCGTCGTCGTGGTGCTCGCCGTCTACTGGCTGCGGGGGCTCATGCCGATCGACCTGCACACGACCGTCCGGCGCATGGTCCGCCTGGCCCGCGAGAGCCTGCCCTACTGGGCATTCGGAGTCTTTTTCATGGTCTACCTGTG
Organism: uncultured Actinomycetes bacterium; assembly: GCA_963817105.1. Taxonomy (GTDB): domain Bacteria; phylum Actinomycetota; class Thermoleophilia; order Gaiellales; family Gaiellaceae; genus 3-1-20CM-4-69-9. Next base: position 132,361 of record CAWFNA010000007.1, on the reverse strand, counting down.
GATCGACTTCGTGATGCTCTCGCTGATGACGGGCACGGAGGAGGTCGGCTGGTACAGCGTCCCGACCAGGCTCTTCCAGACGCTGATGTTCCTGCCGGTGGTCGTCTCGACCGCGTTCCTGCCCCAGTTCGTCCGCGGCTTCGAGGAGGGCGGCAACCGGCTGCGCCGGAGCGCCCAGGCGCCGGTCGAGCTCGTGCTGCTGCTCAGCCTGCCGATCTGTGCCGCGACGGCGATCGTGGCCGACCCGCTGATCCACCTGCTGTACGGCTCGGCGTACGACGAGTCGGTGCCGGTGATGGTGATCCTCGGCCTCTGCATCCCGCCGATGTACATGAACATCATGCTGAGCCAGGTGCTCGTCGCCATGAACCGGCAAGCGAAGTGGACGTGGGTGATGGCTGTGACCACCGTGATCAACCCCCTCTTCAACCTTGCGCTGATCCCGTGGACGCACGATCGCTACGACAACGGCGCCATCGGCGCGGCGGTGAGCCTCTTCCTGACGGAGATCGTCGTCGTCACCGCCGGGTTCGCGATGGTCGGCGCGCTCGTCTTCGACCGCTCGACGATCCGCCGCGCGGTGCTCGGGATCGCGGCCGCCGGCGGGATGTGGGCGGTCGCCTACGCGACGGAGTCGACGATCGGCACGATCCCGGCGTTCGTCGCGGGCCTGCTCACGTTCGTCGCCGCCTCTTTCCTGTTCCGCCTCTTCTCGGCGGAGGAGATCCACCTGATCGTCTCGGGCCTGGCGAAGGTCCGGGACAAGATCCCGGGGCTCAGGGGCCGCGGTGGCGGGCGGGCAACAGGCGAGCTTCCCCCCGTCTGAGCGTGTAGCGGCTCTTCACGAAGCTCGCGTAGGCGCTGAACGGCCGCGCCGAGCCGAAGTCGCTGATCAGCGCGCTGCAGTTGCCCCAGGTGTTCCAGGTCCACGTGAAGTACCCGGTCCGGTGGGCGTCGGCCCAACGGAGGAAGGTCGCGATGTGGCTCGCGGCGCACGAGGAGGCGTCGTACGTCTCGCCCGTCTCGCCGAAGATGAGCGGCACGCGGCGCGCGACCGGCGCGAACGTCGCGTCGAAGCAGGCGACGGAGGCGCACGTGTTCTTGCCGTAGACGTGGGCCTCGGCGATTAGCTGACGCCGCGGATCACTCGGCATGTGGCTGAGCCATTTCGAGAGGTCGTTGGCGAAGTCGAGCCCGGGGATCGCGATCACGCCGCGGTAGCCGGCCCGCCGCATGATCGTGACGGCCTGCTGCATCCCCGCGGTCTCGTACTGCTTGTTCGCCGGCCCGTAGGTGGCGGCGCAGATCCCGCCCCGCAGGAAGCAGTCCGCGTCGACGATCGTCTCGCCCCAGGGCGCGAGCACGACGTTCGGGTCGTGCCTGAACGTGCGCGCCATGCTCGCCCAGACGGCGGGCGCGTGGTCGCGGTCCGGCGCGCCGGGCTGGTACGTGGCGCGGTAGGAGCCCGGGGCCGCCCACATGAGCGACAGCTCCGCGTACATGCCGAAGCTGTGCAGGAGGCGGACGTAGGAGACGATTGCCCGTCGGTACCGCGCGCCGGAGTAGGCGGGCTCGACGCCGTTGATCCCGAGCCAGCAGTCCTCGTTGAGCGGGATCCGCACGGCGTTGACGTGCCACGACGCCATCGCCCTGATCGAGGCCGCGTCGCTCGGGCCGTCGAAGATCCCGTAGCCCTGGACGCACGAGTACTCCGTGCCGGACCGGTTGACGCCGTGAAAGCGCACGACGCGCCCGTTCGTGTCGAGCAGGCGGTTCCCCACGACGTGGAGGCCCTTCGGCGCCCGCGCCGGCGTCGCCCGTGCCGACGTTCCGGCGAAGGCGAGGGCGGCCGCGAGCGCGATCCCGACGGCCGCCGGCCAGAGCGATCTCCGCAGCATCCGGGCCACAGGGTAGCGCCGCTTCAGTCGCGCTGTCCGGCCGTCCTCCCGGCCGCGCTGCGTGCGCACCCAGCTGTCGGCGCGGAACGTGAGCAGCCGATGGGCGCCGAGGAGCTTCTGCAGCACGAGCAGCGGTGCGCGGGCGAGCGACCGGTACGCGGAGCGAGGGGCCCGCGCGGCGCGGAGCCCGACGAGCACGTAGACGGGGATTGCCACGAGCGCGGCCGCCCAGGACGCGACCGACCAGGCCGGCAGGACGCCGGTCGCGGCGAGGACGGCGACGACGACGGTGCCCAGCGCGGCGGCGGCCGTCAGCAGCCCGAGCGGCGGGACGGCGAGCTCGAGCGCCGCCTCCAGCAGGAGCGGCTTGCGCAGCCGCAGCGCCGATCCGACGAGCCGCGGGATCTGCGTCCGCGCCACGTGGGTCTTCCCGCCCTCCCAGCGGAGCTGCTGCTGCGTCGCGGCCTCGGCCGTCGGGGCCGTCGGGCTGACCAGGATCGCGCCGCCCGCGAAGGCGGGGCCGATCCCCGCCAGCCGCAGCCGGATCGTGTACTCGACGTCCTCCGCGGCCGAGAACGCGTCCCACGGGTGCGCCTGCAGCAGCTCGCGGCCGAAGAGCATGCCGTTCCCGGCGAGGGTCGTCGGCAGCCCGAGCACGGCGCGCCCCGAGGGCCTCGTGCGGTTGACGAGCAGGAACGCGGCCGCCCGCAGCGCAGCTCCGGGCGAGCCCTCGTCCGACAGGAGCGACTCGCCCTGCGCGGCCGGCGCGCCGCGCTCGAACGGCGCGACAAGTGCCTCGAGGAAGTCGCGCGCCGCGACCGAGTCCGCGTCGACGACGGCGACCGCGTCCGGGGGAGGATCCTGGGCGAGAACCCGGTCGAGCGCCCAGCGCAGGGCATGGCCCTTGCCGCGGGCCGTCGGATCCTCGCGGACGAGGACGCGCGCGCCCGCCTCCCGGGCGATCGCGGCGGTGTCGTCCGTGCAGTTGTCCGCGATCACGACCACCTCGTAGCGGTCGGAGGGGTACGTCTGGTCCCGCAGCGAGCGGACGCAGCGGGCGATCAGCTCGGCCTCGTCGTGGGCGGGAACGAGGACGGTGACGCGCGTTCGCGGCGGCTCTGCGCCGCCCTGACGGCCCTCGAAACCGTGGTAGAAGAAGGCCGCCAGGGCCAGGGCGACCTGGTACAGGGCTATGGCCGCGACCGGCACGCCCAGCAGAAGGACGAGCAAACCAGCCGTTCCGGCCGTGAAGGCCGTCATTCCGGCCAGTAAAAGGCTGCTCATCCCGCGTCTATCCTCCGATTTCCGATGACTGTCACGCCTCAGCCAAGCGGTCGCCTGCGCATCCTGCAAGTCTCGACGCAGTTTCCGTTTCCGCCGCGTTCGGGCTTCGAGATGCGGGTGTACCAGCTTGCCCGCCGGCTCGCGTCCCGCCACGACGTGACGCTGCTGAGCTACGTGGATCCCGGACGCGGGCACGACGTCGAAGCGCTGCGCGACCAGATGGGGGTGGAGGTCGTCCCGTGGAACCGTCCTTCGAGCGGCGCGAAGCGGGCCGCGCAGCTGCTGTCGGTCGCGTCACGGCGCCCGTTCGCATGCCGCTCTGTGCAGACCGCGGCGCTGCAGAATGCCCTGGACGACGTGTGCTCGCGGGAGCGGTTCGACGTCATCCAGCTCGAGTCGAGCGTTCTCTGCGGTCTGCGCCTCCCGGAGTCGACGCCGGTGCTCCTCGACGAGCACAACATCGAGTACGAGGTCTTCAAGCGGGTCTGGGAGAGCGAGCGCTCGCCGCTGCGGCGGTTCTTCAACCGGCTCGAGTACAAACGGTTCAAGCGCCACGAGCAGCGCTGGTGGGCGCGTGTCGACGCGTGCGCGATCACGTCGGAGCGTGAGGAGCCGGTGCTGCTCGAGCATGCGCCACGGACGCCGATCGCCGTCGTCCCCAACTGCGTCGACCTCGACTACTTCCAGCCGCGCCAGGACCGGCCCGATCCCGACACCGTCGTCTTCAACGGCGTGCTCGACTACCGGCCGAACGTCGACGCCGCCCAGCACCTGGTGGACGAGGTCTGGCCGCTCGTCCGCCGCCGCCGACCGCAGGCGCGGCTGCTGATCGTCGGTCGCGGCGACGAGGCCGAGCGCGAGCGGCTCCGCCGCCCGGGCGTGGAGCTGACGGGCGAGGTGCCGGACGTGCGCCCCTACCTCGCCGGCGCAGCGGTCGTGATCGTCCCGATCCGCATGGGCGGCGGCACGCGGCTCAAGGTCGTCGAGGCGCTGTCGATGGCCAGACCGATGGTCTCGACGACGCTCGGCTGCGAGGGAGTGAACGTCCGCCACGGCGAGCACCTGCTGGTCGCCGACGGGGCAGAGGAGCTCGCGGGCGCCGTCACGCAGCTGCTGGAGGACCGCTGGCTCGCCGCCGAGCTCGGGCGTGCAGGGCGGCGCCGGATGGAGGAGGAGTACTCCTGGGAGCTGGCGGGCGACCGCCTCGAGGAGCTCTACGCCCGGATGTTCGGTACCACCTCCGACTCGACCGGGGGCGAGGACGCCGCTTCCGCCGAGCCGGCCGCGGCGGAGGTGCTCTGAGCATGGCGAAGCGGCCCCGCATCTGCATCGTCCGGCAGACGGATCACTACGAGCTGCCGATCCAGCGCGAGGCCGAGGCGCTCCAGCGGGCGGGCTGCGACGTCGAGGTCATCTGCATGCGCGCGCCGGATGCGCCGAGCGAGCAGGTCGTCGACGGCGTCCGCGTGACCGGGCTGCACGGCTCGGTCAAGAAGGGGAGCAAGCTGCGCTACGTCCTCGACTACGCGTCGTTCTTCGCACTCGTCTCCCTGACGCTGACGGCACGCCACCTCCGGCGCCGCTACGCCGTCATCCAGGTGAACACGATGCCCGACTTCCTCGTCTTCGCAGCCGCGATGCCGAAGCTCCTCGGCGCCCGGGTGGTCGCGTACATGCACGAGCCGTGCCCGGAGCTCGCGGAGACGATCTTCGGCGGCCCCGGACGCGTCAGCCAGGTCCTCGCGCGCGTGGAACAGGCCGTGCTGCGCTTCGCCGACCACTCCGTCGCCGTCACCGACCAGCTGAAGCAGCGCTACGTCGAGCGCGGTGCGCGGCCGGAGAAGATCACCGTCGTCCTCAACGGCGTCGACCCGGCCGACCGCCTCGGCGCCTGGAAGCCGTCGGAGACGCCGCGGGCCGACGGCAAGTTCCGCGTCATCTGCCACGGGACGATCGAGGACCGCTACGGCCAGGACGTGCTCGTGGAGGCTGCCGGGCTCCTCCGCGACGAGCTGCCGGACCTCGAGGTCGTCCTCGCCGGCCGCGGGAAGAGCGCTGACAAGGTTCAGGCGCAGATCAAGGCCAACGGTCTCGAGGACGTCGTCCGCTTCGAGGGCTGGGTCAGCCACGATCGCCTCAACGATCTCCTCCACGAGGCCGACCTCGGCGTCGTCGCCCAGAAGCCGTCGCCGTACTCGCACCTCGTGCACACGAACAAGATGGTCGACTACTGGATCTTCGGCCTGCCGGTGGTCGCCAGCCGGCTACGTGCCGTCTCGGAGCTCTACGACGACAGCGTGCTCGAGTACTACGCCGGCGACGACCCGGCCGACCTCGCTCGGGCGATCCGCCGCCTCCACGACGATCCGGCCCGCCGGGCGGAGCTCGCGGAGAACGGCCGGCGCGCCCAGGAGCAGTTCGGGTGGGCCGCCCAGGAGCGGACGTACCTCGGCGTCTACGAGGGGCTGATGCGCCGGCAGAACGGCATCCGCCGGACCGGAACGCCCGTCCGCTCCTAGAGCTAGCGGTCGGCCCAGCCGAGCTTCCGGATCACCGTCGCCGGGTTGCCCTCGACGTAGGTGTTCGGCGGCACGTCCTTCAGGACGACCGCGCCGGCCGCCACGATCGCGCCGCGGCCGACGGTGACGCCCGGCACGAGGATCGCCCCGAGCCGGATCCATGCCCCGTCCTCGATCGTGACCGCGAATGCCGCCGGCGTGCCGATCCGCATCGAGCCGGGGCCGAGCTTGTGGCTGCCGGTGTAGATCAGGACCTGGGGCGCGATCGCGACGTTCGCGCCGATCGAGACCTGCGCGTCGAGGTTGATCGTGACGTGGTCGGCGATCGTCACGCCCGGGCCGATGACGAGCTTCTCGTAGAAGCCGGGGACGGCGCTCGTCAGCTTGAGGTTGCCCATGATGAACGCGCCCTTCGCGACCTCGAAGCCGGCCCAGCGGTACATCCGCCCGCGGACCGCGCCGCTCACGAACGTCGGCAGCACACTGCTGACGACGTTCGCCAGGGTGTAGCGCACGTGGACGCTGCGCCTGAACATCGAGCCGTAGTGGCGGAACCTCGAGAGGCGGTAGGAAGCGCTGCTCATCTCATGAGTCGTCGGCGGCGCTGGCTTCGGGGTTGAGCGCTTCCCGCAGGAACGCGACCACGCGCTCGGAGGTGGTCGCGCCGCCCGGCCGGAGCGTGTCGCCGTGCGCGGCGCCCTCCACGCGCCACAGCTGTTTGGGGTGGCCCGCGGCCGCGAAGATCTCGTCCGCGTCGCCTGGCGGGACGACCTCGTCGGCGCTGCCGTGGATGACGAGCAGCGGCCGCGGGGCGAGCCGGCCCACGACTCTCCGCGGCTCGAGCGCGTCCAGGTCGATCCCCCCGCGCAGCTCCACGAGCTTCAGGGAGAGCGGCGTGAAGGTGTGCCTGGGGTGGACGAAGACGTCCAGGAGCTTCGGTCGCAGCCAGTGGTGGACATCCGCCCAGGCCGAGTCGCCCACGACCGCCTTGATCCGCGTGTCCTGTGCGGCGGCCATGAGCGACGTGGCCGCGCCCATCGAGAAGCCCACTACGCCGATGCGCTCGGCGTCGACGTCCGGACGAGCAGTGAGGTAGTCGACGACAGAGGTGAGGTCCTCCTGTTCGCGGGCGCCGAAGGTGACCTCACCGGTGCTCCGCCCGCTGCCGCGGAGGTCGAAGCTGAAGACGCTGAAGCCGCCGTCGTGCAGCGCGCTCGCGACCGGAAGCAGCTCGTCCTGGCTGCCGCCGTACCCGTGGACGAGCACGACCGTCGCGCGGCTCCGTCCGGGAAAGAACCGGCCGGCGAGGACTGCGCCCGTGCGGCTCTTCACCTGCACGTCCTCGGGCGCGAGGTTGCCGTAGTCGGCGAGCTCCCACTCGTACGCGCCCGCGCCGGGATGCACCGCGTCTCCGGAAGCCTTCCACGCAAACGCCCCGATCGCGGCGGCAACGAGCAGCAGGAGGACGAGGACGGCCAGCGCGGCCGCGACGGGCCACGTCAACGGGCCTGCCGCCCGAGCTCGAGCCGAGCCTCTGTCTTTGTCAATTCCGATCGCCCTTGCCCCTGGTCGTCTCCGTCTCTCGGACGGTTGTAGACGGCGGCTGATCGCATTGTCAAACGTGTTTTCGGCGAACCGGGTGGGCCGAGTCCTGGCCTTCCCCCGCCAAAAGGACAGGATCCCCCTCGCCGGGAGGGTTCTCCTTTTCTAGCCTGGTGCAGCCGCCCCCTTTCTTACAGGCTGTGCAAGACCGCGGCGGGGGACGCTGCGGGACGGGAAAAGGGGACATGCGGCAGCGGGGAACCGAATTGAAAGGGCGGCGGGCGTGAGCACCCTCGAGCACGCGGCGCTCGCTCCTGCGCTCGACGTCGAGCACGCGCATCGCGCGGACGCGGCACGGAGCGCCTTCGCAGAGCGCACGGCGGCCCTGCCCCACAGGCGCGGCTGGTTCATGCCGAAGATGCTCCTGCTCGCCGACCTCGCCGGCCTCACGGCGGCGCTGCTCGCGAGCATCCTGATCTGGAGCGCGGGCGCCCATCCGCTCAGCGCCGGCGCCGGCCTTCTGCTGTTCCTGGTCGCGCTGCCGACCTGGATGCTCGTCGCGAAGCTGCACGGGCTCTACAACCGCGACCACGAGCGGGCGGACATCTCGACGGTCGACGACCTCGTCGGCGTCTTCCACGTCGTGACGATCGTGGTCTGGGTCAGCCTCGTCATGGCCGTCCTCACTGGGTTCGTCGATGCCAACCCGGCCCAGCTCACCGTGGTGTGGGCGCTCGCGTTCGCCACCGTCACGGTGGCGCGCAGCGTGGCCCGGACCGCCGGGCGGCGCAGCTCCCGCTACGTGCAGAACACGATCATCGTCGGCGCCGGCGACATCGGCCAGCTCGTCGCGCGGAAGCTGACGAAGCATCCGGAGTACGGCTTGAACCTCGTCGGGTTCGTCGACCGCGCGCCGAAGTCGCGCCGGAAGGACCTCGACGACCTGACCGTGCTCGGCGCTCCGGACGAGCTGCGCGAGCTGATCGCGGAGCACGAGGTCGAGCGCGTCGTCGTCGCGTTCTCGAACGACTCTGCCGAGGCGACGCTCGACGTCGTCCGCACGGTCGCCGATCTCGACGTCCAGGTCGACGTCGTCCCGCGGCTGTTCGAGCTCGTGAGCCCGAAGGTCAACGTCCACAGCGTGGAGGGGCTGCCGCTCGTCGGCGTTGCACCGGCCCGCCTGACGCTGTCGGCGCGGATCGTGAAGCGCGCGATCGACATCGTCGTCTCCGCGTCGGCGCTGATCGTGCTGTCCCCGGTGATGGCGTACTTCGCCTGGCGCGTCAAGCGCGACTCACCGGGCCCCGTGTTCTTCCGCCAGACGCGGCTCGGGATGCACATGCGCGAGTTCACCGCCCTGAAGTTCCGGACGATGAAGGTCGACACCGACCAGGAAGAGCATCGCCGGTACATCAGGGAGATCGCAGGCGGCGCCGTCAGCACGAACGGCAACGGCCTCTTCAAGCTCGAGCGGGGCGACGCGATCACGCCGTTCGGTCGCTGGCTGCGCAAGACGAGCCTCGACGAGCTGCCGCAGCTGATCAACGTGCTGCGCGGCGACATGTCGCTCGTCGGCCCGCGTCCCTGCATTCCCTACGAGACGGAGACGTTCAAGGAGCATCACTTCGATCGCTTCCTCGTCCCCGGCGGCATCACGGGCCTGTGGCAAGTCGAGGCCCGCGCAAATTCGACCTTTAGCGAGGCACTCGACATGGACGTCGCGTACGCGCGCGGCTGGTCGCTCGGCCTCGATCTGCGGCTCCTGCTCCGGACGCCGTTTCAACTGCTGCGCCAGAGGAGGGCAACCGCATGAATGATCGTGTCAACATCGCCGTCGTAGGCCTCGGGTACTGGGGCCCCAACCTCGTCCGCGCGCTGCACGACGTCGAGGAGGCGCAGGTCACCTGGATCTGCGACCTCGACGAGCAGCAGCTCGACAAGATCGGCCGGCGCTATCCGGCCGTCACGCGGACGACCGACCTGGACGAGGTGCTCGCCGACGACACCGTCGACGCAGTCGCGATCGCGACGCCGGTGTCGAGCCACTTCCCGCTGGCGAACCGGGCGCTCGAGGCCGGGAAGAACGTCTTCGTCGAGAAGCCGCTCGCGGCCTCGACGGAGGAGGCGGTCGCGCTCGCGGAGCTCGCCGAGGAGCGGGGCCTGCTGCTGATGCCGGGCCACACCTTCGTGTACAGCCCGCCCGTCCGCGCGATCCGCGAGCTGATCGACTCGGGCGAGCTCGGCGACATCTACTTCATCTCCACGAGCCGCGTGAACCTCGGGCTGCACCAGCCCGACGTCAGCGTCGCCTGGGATCTCGGCCCGCACGACTTCTCGATCCTGCGCTACTGGCTGCAGGAGACGCCGGAGTACGTGTCCGGGATCGGCCGGAGCTGCATCATCCCCGGCACTCCCGACGTCGCGTTCATCAATCTCGAGTTCGCGTCGGAGACGGTCGCGCACGTCGAGCTGTCCTGGCTCGCTCCCAGCAAGCTGCGCCGGACGACGATCGTCGGCTCGCGCAAGATGGTCGTCTACGACGACACGAGCAACGAGCCGGTTCGCGTCTTCGACTCCGGCGTGATGATCCCCGACCCGTCGAGCTTCGGCGAGTACAAGCTCACGTACCGCACCGGGTCGATCGTCTCTCCCCACATCAAGGCCTCCGAGCCGCTCTGCGTCGAGCTGACGGACTTCTGTCGCTCGATCACGACGAGCTCTGTCCCCGAGTCGTCGGCTGAGCTCGGTATCGAGGTCGTGAAGATGGTGGAGGCTGTCGACCGCTCGTTCGCGTCAAACGGCAGCAGGATCCGGCTCACCGAGCTGACGCGTCCGAGCGGCGGCGATCTTTCGCTTCCGTTCCCCCTACCGGCCGCGATTGCCAGTCAGTGACCGCTGCCGTTCGACAGCTCCGGACCTTCGGTCCACAGGCCAACGCCGTGGGAGCCCCGACGAGGGCGGTCGCCGCAACCGCCCTCGTCGAGGCAGTGGAGAAGGCCGGTTCCAACCACGCCGAGGCGCTCCTTCGCCCACGGCCGTCCTGGCGTGAACCGCACTTGCGAGGAGTGCTCACATGATGAAGAACAATCGTCGTCGCACGACCGTGGCGAGCACGCTGCTCGCCCTGTCCGTCGTTGTCCTGCTGGCGTTCGGAGTCGGCACCGGCTCGGCGTTGGGGAACGGTTACACCAACGTCGTCTTCTCTGACGGGTTCGAGTCCGGTGGGCTGACGAACTGGAACGGCCTGCTCGGCAACGGGGCCGCCACCGTCACCGCCGCCTCGGCGCACACCGGGACGAACGGTCTCGGCATGTCGAACGCGTCCGGCCAGTTCCAGGTGCTCGTCAAGGCGCTGCCCTCGCCGCTGATGGACACGTCGGTCAAGTTCTCGGTCCGGGTCGCCGCAGGCGCCGGGCTGGAGACGGTCGCGATGACGCGCGACGACTCGACCGCCCTCCACATGTGGGACCTCATGTACGACGGCAACCGCCAGGGCTTCATCCTGTTCCCGTACTCGGGCACGGGAGCCACCGAGATCTTCACCGGCGTGAACAGCGCGCCGGCCGGGGCGTGGAACAACGTCGAGGTCCAGTACACGGCCTCGGCCACGGGCGGCGGCGCGCAGCTCTACATCAACGGCCAGACGCAGGCGGGCTGGGGCGTCACCGGCGACTACACGCGCACCGCCAACCTGCAGCGGCTGCAGCTGTGGAACGACGGCCCGAACGCCGTCGACTTCGACGACGTCTCGATCGCGGTCCCGTCCGGCGCTCCGTCGGTGCCCGGCGCGCCGACCGGCGTCGCGGGCGTCGGCGGGCAACGGCTCCGTCGCTCTGAACTGGACCGCGCCTGCCTCGAACGGCGGCGCCGCGATCTCGAGCTACCGGATCACGCCGTACGTCGGCGCGACCGCGCAGACGCCGATCAACACGGGCTCGGCCTCGACCTCCCGCACGGTCACCGGCCTGACGAACGGCACGGCCTACACCTTCACGGTCGCTGCGACGAACGCGGCCGGCACCGGTCCTGACTCGTCCGCCTCGGCGGCGGTGACCCCGTCCGCCGGCCCGACCGTGCCCGACGCGCCGACCTCGCTGGTCGGGGCGCCCGGGAACCACGCGGTCGCGCTCTCGTGGAACGCGCCGGCCGCCAACGGCGGCAGCGCGATCACCGGCTACGTGGTCACGCCGTACATCGGCGGCGTCGCGCAGGCCGCGCTGCTGACCGGGTCGAGCTCGCCGAGCTTCACGGCCGGCAACCTGACGAACGGGACGGCGTACACGTTCGCCGTCGCGGCGATCAACGGGATCGGCACCGGCGCGAACTCCGCGCAGTCGGCCGCCGTCACCCCGGGGCTCGGCTACGGCGAGGTCGTCTTCGCGGACGGCTTCGAGGCCGGCAACCTCTCCAACTGGAACGGCACGCGTGGGCGGCAACGGGACGGCCGCCGTGCTCGCGGGCGCGGCGCACGCCGGCAACTACGGGTTGCGCATGACGAACGCCTCGGGCCAGTTCCAGGCCGTCGTGAAGGCGCTCGCCGTCGCCGATGACCGACTCGTCCATCTCCTTCTGGGTACGCGGAGCGACCGGGACCGGGCTCGAGATGATGGCGCAGGCGCGCGACGGCTCGAGCAGCGCCCACATGTTGGACCTCTATTACGACGCCTCGCGGCACGGGCGTCATCCTCGACGCCTACCGCAGCACGGGCGCCGACGAGATCTTCAGCGGCAACAACACCGTCCCTGCCAACACCTGGGTGCAGGTCGAGATCCAGTACACCGCGACCTCGACCGGCGGCGCCCAGCTGCTGATCAACGGGCTGACCCAGTCCGGCTGGAAGACGACCGGCAACTACACGCGCACGGCCAACCTTCAGCGGCTGCAGCTCTGGAACGACGGGCCGAACCAGCTCGAGTTCGACGACGTGCGCATCGCCGGCCCGACGCCGACCGGCGCGACGGTGCCGGGCGCCCCGACCGGCGTGGCCGGCACGGCGCGCGACCACGCCGTCGACCTGACGTGGACGGCGCCGAGCTCCAACGGCGGCAGCGCGATCAGCGGCTACGTCGTGACGCCGTTCATCGGCGCCACGGCCCAGACGCCGACCGTCCTCAACTACGCGACGACGAGCGCGACGATCGGCGGACTGACGAACGGGACGGCCTACACGTTCCGCGTCGCCGCGGTCAACGGCGTCGGCACCGGCCCCGCATCGACGGCCTCCGCGGCGCTCACGCCGTCGGGCGCAACGCTTCCGGGAGCTCCGACCGGCGTCGTCGGCACGCCGCGTGACGCCTCGGCGATGGTCGCCTGGACGGCGCCCGCCTCCGACGGCGGCAGCCCGATCAGCGGCTACGTCGTCACGCCCTATGTGGGCGGAGTCGCCGGCGCCCCGGTCCTGACGGGCTCGCACGACGACCTCGTACCTCGTGCAGGGGCTGACGAACGGCACCGCGTACACGTTCACGGTCGCCGCGATCAACGGCGTCGGCACCGGCGCGGCCTCCGCGCAGTCGGCCGCCGTCACGCCGCAAGCTGGCCCTGTCCGAGTACACGAACGTCGTCTTCACCGACGGGTTCGAGTCCGGCAGCCTCTCGAACTGGGACGGCGCGCCGGGCACCGGCACGACGTCCGTCGTGCCGGCGGCGGCGCATGCCGGCGCGAACGGCGCCCGCATCGCCGACGCTCGAGACGCAGTACGAGTACATGTTCAAGGGGCTGCCCGCAGCCCTGTAAGGACAGCGTCACGACCTTCTGGATCCGGCTCGGATCCGGCGCGAAGGTCGTCCAGGTCGCCCAGGCGCGGGACGGCTCCTCGAGCATGAACATGTGGCAGCTCGCCTACGACGGCGTCCGCCACGGCTTCATCTTCTATCCGTTCAGCGGCACGGGCAGCAGCGAGCTCTTCACCGGGAACAACTCGGCGAGCGCCGGCACGTGGATCAAGGTGGCCGTGCAGTACAAGGCGACCTCCGACGGCGGCGCGCAGCTGTACCTCAACGGCCAGACGCAGCCGTCGTGGGGCGTCAGCGGGAACTACACCCGGACGGCCGACCTCCAGCGACTGCAGCTCTGGAACGAGGGGCTGTCGAACAACGACTTCGACGACGTCTCGATCGCGGGCACTCCGCCCCCGGGCGCGACGCCGCCTGGAGCGCCGACGAACGTCGTCGGCTCGCCGCTCGACCGTGCAGTGTCCGTCAGCTGGACGGCGCCCGCCTCCGACGGCGGCAGCCCGATCACGGGCTATCGGATCACGCCGTTCATCGGGACGACGGCGCAGAGTCCGGTGCTGACCGGCTCCGCAGCCACGAACTTCACGGTCGCCGGTCTCACCGACGGCACGGCGTACACCTTCAAGGTGTCGGCGAGCAACGCCGCCGGCAACGGCTCCGACTCGGCGGCCTCGGCTCCGGTCACGCCGCAGCCCGCCCCGCCGCCCGGCCCGCCGACCGGCGTCACGGCCACGGCCGCCGACGCGTCCGCGGTCACTCAACTGGACGGCGCCCGTCTCCGACGGTGGCAGCCCGATCATCAGCTACCGGATCACGCCGTACATCAACGGCGCTGCGCAGACGCCGATCAACACGGGCTCGACGGCGACCACGCGGACCGTGACCGGGCTCAGCAATGGCACGACCTACACGTTCTCCGTCGCCGCGCTCAACGCGACCGGCGCGGGCCCGGAGTCGACCCAGTCGACTCCGATCACGCCGACCCCGGCGACCACGCCGGGCGCGCCGACGGGTGTCACCGGCTCGCCGCGTAACGGCGGCGTGGCGCTGACGTGGACGGCGCCGACCGTCGACGGCGGGAGCGCGATCACGGGCTACCGGATCACGCCGTTCATCGGTTCCACGGCCCAGTCGACCGTGAACACGGGCTCGACCGCGACGGGCTTCACGTACTCCGGCCTCACGAACGGGACGGCCTACACGTTCATCGTCGCCGCGGTCAACGGCGTCGGCGTCGGCACGGCGTCGGCGGCCTCGGCTCCGGTGACGCCGGCCGTCCCACCGGCCAACCCGATCGTGCTCGAGAACCAGAACCCGGGCACGACGAGCTGGCAGTTCACGCTCGACCACAAGGCCGAGCACCACGAGATCGAGGGCTACGCCAGCCGGACGAGCATCAACAAGGGCGGCCAGGTCCAGTTCATGGTCAACCTCTCGTCGAGCGCGCAGTACACGATGGACATCTACCGGATGGGTTGGTACGGGGGCACCGGCGGCCGGCTGATGCAGCACGTCGGCCCGCTGAACGGCGGCCCGCAGCCGACCTGCCCCACGGTCACGACGCAGAACGACCCGAACTTCGGTCTCACCGAGTGCAACTGGACGCCGAGCTACACGCTGACCGTGCCGGCCACGTGGACGACCGGCCAGTACCTCGTGAAGCTGAAGCGGCAGGACGGCCAGCAGCTCGAGAACTACATGACGTTCACCCTGCGCGACGACTCGAGCAACGCTCCGGTCGTCTACTCGATGGACGTCACGACCTGGCAGGCCTACAACTTCTGGGGCGGCGCCGGGAACAACAACGTCGGCTACGACCTCTACTCGCGCTTCAACGACGTCTCCGGCGACAACACCGGCCCGCGGGCGTACACGGTCTCGTTCGACCGCCCGTACCAGGGCGAGGGCTCGACCGACGGCGCCGGCCTGTTCTTCAACTGGGACTTCCCGCTGGTCAAGTTCATGGAGTCGAAGGGCTACGACATGACGTACGTCACGTCGACCGACCTCGAGACGAACCAGAGCCTGCTCAGCGGTCACCGCGTCTTCGTCAACACCGGCCACGACGAGTACTACTCGGACGGCATGCGCACGACGATCACGAACGGGGTTGCCGCGGGCGTCGACCTGGCGCTGTTCAGCGCGAACAACTTCTACTTCCGGATCGTCTGGTCGGCCGACGCGGCCGGCACGGCGAACCGGCGCATCCACGCGGACAAGAACGCGCTGCCCGGCTCGACGACGTTCGAGTGGCGGCTGCTGCCGTCGCCGCTGACGCACCCGGAGAATCGAGATCGGCGGCGTGATGCTCCTCGGCGTCGCGAACGACCGGCCGTACCTCGTCTCCAACGCGAACAGCTGGATCTACGCCAACACCGGCCTGAAGACGTACTCGGGCAACGGGACGACCGGCGTGGTCACGAGCGGCGCCAACCAGAACGCGCTGCCCGGGATCATCGGGTACGAGTTCGACGGGCGTGCCTCGACGAGCCCGAGCCTGGCGCCGTACGTCTCGTTCGAGCCGGCCGGCCTCCAGACCGTCGGGCACTCGTTCGTCCCCGCCGCCGACGGCAACGCGACCAACGTCTGGCACGACGCGACCGTCTACACCGCCGCCAGCGGCGCGATGGTCTTCTCCGCGGGCACGATCCAGTGGCCGTGGGGCCTGGACGACGCGTACAACAGCGGCTACTGCGGCTGCGCCCACAACTACACGAACGCTGCCACGCAAAGGGTCACGCAGAACATCATCGACCGCTTCTCGGCTCCGTAGCCGAGACGTCACAGCCCGGCCGGCCACCTCGCAGGCCGGTCGGGCTCAACGTTTACATTTTCCGTTCTTTTTGGTTTGCAAGTCGGGTTTGATGTTTTCGATCGAGAAAACGCACCCTCTCTAGAGTCTCGAAACCGCACGAAGTCTTCTGAAACCCCGGGAACACGCGTTCCCGTGGCTCCAGGAGTCATTCGAACGAGTGATTGTGCGGGCGTCCGCTCGAATCGATAAGTTCCCCGACTCGTTCGCGGCCGGGTCCGTCGCCCATGTCCCCCGCATACGTCGCAGCCGCCATCCCCGCCTTCCTGGCCGCCGCCTGGGCCGCCGCAGCTTTGCGCTCCCCAGGGTCGGATCGTCAGCGCGTGCCGCTGTACCTCCGGATCGTGGCGCTCGGCGCCGCGGCCGTCGTCTTCATCGTCCCGGGCGCCGTCGCCGCGTCGGCCGTCACGGTCAACGTCAGCACGGGCACCTCCGTCGGGACGCTCTCGACCCAGATCAGCTCGAACAACACCTGGTCGGGCCTCGTCGACCAGAACGCGACCTCGAAGGCGAACTTCGCCGCGCTCAACCTGCCGATGGTCCGCCTCCACGTCGGCGACGACGGCGACCCGGTCGCGATGCCGGAGGTCAAGCAGAACCAGTGGTCGTTCGCGGCGCTGGACAGGCTCGTCAACGACGAGACCTCGATCGGCCAGCAGATCGTGATGAACGTCAAGTTCGCGCCGGACTGGATGTGGACGTGCGCGCAGTACCAGGGCAACGGCGACGTGGCCGACAAGACCTTCAAGACCTTCGCCGCCTACATGGCGCGGCTCGTCTCCTACTACAACAAGGGCAGCATGACCACCGAGGCCGGCCAGGTGATCACGAACCCGGCCGGGACGAAGAACAAGGTCACGTACTGGGAGCTCTGGAACGAGCCCGATCTCAGCAACGAGACGCCGTGCAACCCGCCTGACGGCATGGCGCTGACGCCGAGCGAGTACCTGACGATGTGGAACGCGGTCGCGCCGGCGATGCTGGCCGTCGACTCGTCCCTGAAGTTCATCGGCCCGGCCACGGCCGGCGGGCAGTTCGGCTCCGAGACCGGCGCCAACAACGACTACATCACGACGCTCATGCAGAGCGGGAGCCCGAAGCCGTACGCGCTGTCCTTCCACGGCTACGGCTACTGGGACAACTCCGTCTCCGACAACACGATGTTCGTCGGCGACGGGACGCCGGGCGTGAACGGCGGCATCGACGACATCGTCACCGCCGCCAAGGACGTCCACTCGACCTATCCCTCGATGCCGATCTGGATCACCGAGGTCAACGTCAACGCGGACTGGGGCAACGACCCGCACGGACGGCCCTGGGGCCCGTTCTCGGCCGCCTGGTGGGGCACGGCATTCGCCGACCTCGTGCCGCAGAACATGGCCCTGATCCACCAGTACGACATCTCGAGCCAGGAGCAGTTCGGCCTCATCTCCGACCAGAACGGCACGACGCGGCTGCCGTACTGGGTCGTGAAGACCTTGAACGCCGCGTTCCCCGTCAACAGCACGCGCCTGCAGGTGTCCTCGCCGGACACGAACATCAAGCTGCTGGCCGCGCGCCGGCCCGACGGGAAGATCTCGATCCTCGTCGTGAACAAGCGCGTCGACTCGGGGTCGCCGTCCGGCGGCGTCGGCCTCGCGGCGGACGTGAACGTGAGCCTCGACGCAGCGCCGAGCTCCGTCTCGCTCCAGCAGATCGACTCGAGCACGTCCGCGACGGCCGGGCCCGCGACCACGACCCTCACCCCGTCGCAGACGATCTCGCTCCACTTCCCCGGCTACGGCCTCGCGGTGCTGACGGTCGGCACCTCGGGCTCGCCGCCTCCGCCTCCGCCTCCGCCGCCGTCGGCGCCCGACGTGAGCATCACCCCGTCGAGCCTGAGCTTCGCCTCGCAGACCGTCGGCTCGACGAGCGCGGCGAAGTCGGCCACGGTCCAGAACACCGGCACCGGGCCGTTGACGATCAACAGCATCGCGCTGGCCGGCACGAACGCGTCCGACTTCGCGCGGACGACGACCTGCGGGAGCACATTGGCCGCGGGCGCGTCGTGCTCCGTCTCGGTGACGTTCTCCCCGTCGGCGGCTGGGAGCCGAAGCGCGAGCGTCTCGATCACCGACGACGCCTCCGGCAGCCCACACACGCTTGCGCTCTCCGGTACCGGCTCGAGCGTGCCGCCTCCGCCGGCGCCCGGCGTGAGCCTGTCCCCGTCGAGCCTGAGCTTCGGCTCGCAGCAGGTGGGGACGTCGAGCTCGGCGAAGTCCGTGACGCTGACGAACTCGGGCAACGCCGCGCTGACGATCTCGAGCGTTGCCGTCTCGGGCGCGAACTCGGGCGACTTCGCGCGGACGACGACCTGCGGGAGCACGCTGGCCGCCGGCGCGTCGTGCGCGGTCTCGGTGACCTTCTCGCCGTCCGCGACCGGGAGCCGGAGCGCGAGCCTGACGATCACGGACGACGCCTCCGGGAGCCCGCACAACGCGGCGCTGAGCGGAACCGGCGCGGCCCCGCCGCCCGCGCCGACGCCCGGCGTGACCCTGTCGCCGTCGAGCCTGAGCTTCGGCTCGCAGCAGGTGGGGACCTCGAGCTTGCCGGCGCCCGTGACGCTGACGAACTCTGGCACGGCCGCGCTGACGATCTCCGGCATCGCCGTCTCGGGCGCGAGCTCGGCCGACTACGCCTGGACGACGACGTGCCCGACGAGCCCGAGCACAGTCCCGGCCGGGGCGTCCTGCTCCGTGTCGGTGACGTTCTCGCCGTCTGCGACCGGAAGCCGGAGCGCAAGCCTGAGGATCACGGACGACGCGTCCGGGAGCCCGCACAGCGCTTCATTGAGCGGAACCGGGTCGGCCGTGCCGCCTCCGCCGCCTCCGCCGGCGGCCGGTGTGACCCTGTCGCCGACGAGCCTGAGCTTCGGCTCGCAGACGGTCGGGTCGACCAGCTCGTCGAAGTCGGTGACGTTGACGAACTCGGGCAACGCCGCGCTGACGATCTCCAGCATCGCGGTCGCGGGCGCCAACTCGGGCGACTTCTCGCGGACGACGACCTGCGGGAGCACGTTGGCCGCAGGCGCGTCCTGCTCGGTGTCGGTGACGTTCACTCCGTCGGCAACCGGTAGCCGCTCGGCGAGCGTCACGGTGTCTGACGACGCCGCAGGCAGCCCTCAGTCGATCGCCCTCACGGGGACCGGCGCTGCGGCTGCAGCTCCGGCGGTGGGGGTGGGTGTGTGGCGGCCGTCGAATGGGACGTGGTACATGTCGTCGGGGGCTGTGGTGCCGTGGGGGCAGCAGGGGGATGTGCCGGTGCCGGCTGATTACAACGGTGATCGGCGTGAGGACTATGCGGTGTGGCGGCCGTCGAATGGTGCGTGGTACGTGTACGGCGGCCAGACGGTGTGGTGGGGTGTTGCAGGGCGATGTTCCGGTGCCGGCTGATTACAACGGTGATGGCAAGGCCGACTCTCGCGATGTGGCGGCCGTCGACGGGTGTCTGGTGGGTGTGTGGACGGCGCCACGGTGACTTGGGGTGCGCAGGGCGATGTGCCGGTTCCGGGTGACTACGACGGTGACGGCAAGGCGGAGTTTGCGGTCTGGCGTCCGTCGACGGGTACCTGGTTGGTGTATGGGGGTGCCGACGGTGACAGCTGGGGCAAGCAGGGCGACGTTCCTGTGCCGGCTGATTACGTCGGCGACGGAAGACCGATTTCGCGCGTGCTGGCGCCCGTCGAATGGGACGTTCTATGGCGGGTGGGCAGTCGGTGCAGCTGGGTCAGCAGGGTGACATTCCGGTGCCGGCCGATTACAACAACGACGGCAAGGTTGATTTCGCGGTCTGGCGTCCGTCGACGGGCATGTGGTATCTCGCGGGTGGGCAGTCGATGCAGTGGGGTCTGAACGGTGATGTGCCGATCAGCCCTGCGGGTGCCGGGTTGTCGAGCGGTGGGACGGGCACGCCGCCCCCGCCGCCTCCGCCCCCGCCGCCGCCGCCGGGTGATTCGAGCGCGCCGTCGGTGCCGACCGGGTTGGCGACGAGCGCGATCTCGCAGACGAGCGTGAAGCTGAGCTGGACGGCGTCGACCGACAATGTCGCTGTGACCGGGTACGACTACTTCTTGAACGGCTCCTCGGTCTCGAACGGGACCGGCACCAGCTACACCTTCACGGGCTCAACTGCGGCACCAGCTACACCCTCGCCGTCGACGCCTACGACGCCGCCAACAACCACTCCGCGCGCGCCGCCGTCACCGCGACCACCAGCGCCTGCCCGTCCGGCCCGCCGCCGCCCGGTCCCGACGGTCTCGGTGGGTGTGTGGCGGCCGTCGAATGGGACGTGGTACATGTCGTCGGGGGCTGTGGTGCCGTGGGGGCAGCAGGGGGATATGCCGGTGCCGGGTGATTACAACGGTGATCGGCGTGAGGACTATGCGGTGTGGCGGCCGTCGAATGGTACGTGGTACGTGTATGGCGGCCAGACGGTGTCGGTGGGGAGTGCCGGGCGATGTTCCGGTTCCGGCTGATTACAACGGTGATGGCAAGGCCGACTTCGCGGTGTGGCGTCCGTCGACCGGTGTCTGGTGGGTGTACGGCGTCGGCGCCATGGCGACCTGCGGTGCGCAGGGCGATGTCCCGGTGCCGGGTGACTACAACGGTGACGGCAAGGCCGAGTTTGCGGTCTGGCGTCCGTCGACGGGTATCTGGTTGGTGTACGGGGTGGCCGACGGTGACGCTGGGGCCAGCAGGGCGATGTTCCGGTGCCGGCTGATTACAACGGTGACGGCAAGACCGATATGGCGGTGCTGGCGCCCGTCGAACGGCACGTTGTATGTGCGCGGGTGGGCAGTCGGTGCAGCTGGGTCAGCAGGGTGACATTCCGGTGCCGGCCGATTACAACAACGACGGCAAGGTTGATTTCGCGGTCTGGCGTCCGTCGACGGGCATGTGGTATCTCGCGGGTGGGCAGTCGATGAAGTGGGGTCTGAACGGTGATGTGCCGATCAGCCCTGCGGGTGCCGGGTTGTCGAGCGGTGGGACGGGCTCGCCGCCCCCGCCGCCCCCGCCCCCGCCGCCGCCGCCGGGTGATTCGAGCGCGCCGTCTGTGCCGACCGGGTTGGCGACGAGCGCGATCTCGCAGACGAGCGTGAAGCTGAGCTGGACGGCGTCGACGGACAACGTCGCTGTGACCGGGTACGACTACTTCTTGAACGGCTCCTCGGTCTCGAACGGGACCGGGACGAGCTACACCTTCACGGGGCTCAACTGCGGCACCAGCTACACCCTCGCCGTCGACGCCTACGACGCCGCCAACAACCACTCCGGCCAGGGCAGCACCACCGCCACCACTAGCGCTTGCTCTTCGCCGCCTCCGCCGCCTCCTCCTCCTCCTCCTCCACCACCACCCTTCTTCGGGACAGGAGGTCATGACGTTTGATCTCGGCTGGGCGCCCTCGTCGAACATCCCCTGGAGCGCTCTGACCCAGATCTTCCTCTTCAACCTGGCCACCACGACGGGGCCGGGCCTGGATACGAGCAACATCGCGAACATCAACGTCCCGCAGTGGGTCGCGACCGCGCACTCGCACGGGGTCAAGGCGTTCATCTCGATTGGCGGCGAGGGCAACAACAACTGGGGCAGCGCCTGCGGCGGCGCCAACCGGACGCAGTTCGTCCAGAACCTCGTCGGCTTCGCCACGACGAACGGGTTCGACGGCGTCGACCTCGATATCGAGGATGGCCCGTGGTCGGCGATCGGGCCGCCTGCCCCGGCGATGACGACGTGCATCCAGGCGATTTCCACCGCCGCTCACGCGCGCGGGCTGATCGTCACGGGGGACGTGATCACGAACTGGCAGGGGCCGTGGTGGGCGCCGAGCCAATCGTCCATCGACCAGTACAACCTCATGACCTACGGCGACAACCTGTCCCAGATGAAGGCTGACGTCCAGTCGACGATCAATCAGGGGCTCCCACCGTCGAAGTTCACCCTCGGGATCGACGTCACCGGTAACCCCGGTCCACCGTCCGGTGGCTGCGGTCAATTCGCGACCTACGCGGCACAGGCAGGCCTGAAGGGAACGTTCGTCTGGGCCGCTCGGGCAGATAGCGACGCCGGGAATATCTGTGCGAATGCTCTGGCTGGAGTCTCTTCGTCGCCACCGTCGCCGCCTCCACCTCCGGGCGACACGACGGCGCCCTCGACCCCGACCGATCTCGCCACGAGCGCGATCGGGCAGACGAGCATCACGCTGAGCTGGGCGGCTTCGACCGACAACGTCGGCGTGACGGGTTACGGCCGCTATCGCAACGGGACGCTGCTCTCGACCGCCGCCGGGACGAGCTTCCAGTTCACCGGGCTTACCTGCGGGACGAGCTACACGCTCGCCGTCGACGCCTACGACGCCGCGACGAACCGCTCGGCGCAGGCGTCGGTGACCGCGTCGACGAGCCCATGCTCGACGCCACCGCCGTCCGACACGACCTCGCCGACGACTCCGGGCGACCTCGCGACGCCGACCATCGCCCAGACCAGCATCACGCTGACCTGGACGGCGTCGACCGACAACGTCGGGGTTACCGGCTACGGCCACTACCTGAACGGCTCGCTGACGACGAGCGGCGCCGGGACGAGCTACCAGTTCACCGGTCTCTCGTGCGAGACGAGCTACACGCTCGCCGTGGACGCATACGACGCGGCCGGCAACCACTCGGCGAAGCAGTCGGTGAACGCCTCCACGAGCTCGTGCTCCGCGCCGCCCCCGCCGCCCCCGCCCCCGCCGCCGCCTCCGCCTCCGCCCGCATCCGGCGGCCTGCACGTGTCGGGCAACAAGCTGCTGGACGGGAACAACAACCAGATCCAGCTGCACGGCGTGAACTACTCGGGCACGGAGTACGCCTGCATCCAGGGCTGGGGGATCTTCGACGGGCCGTCCGACGACGCGATGGTGACCGCGATCAAGTCGTGGAACTCGAACGTCGTCCATCTCGGGCTGAACGAGGACTGCATCCTCGGCATCAACGGTGTCTCGTCCGCGTACAGCGGCGCCAATTACATGAACGCGATCACGTCGTACGTGAACAAGCTCCACGCGCACGGGCTCTACGCGGAGGTGTCGCTGATGTGGGCCGCGCCGGGCACGCAGAAGGCGCAGGACCATCCGGCGATCCTCGACGCGGATCACGCGCCGGCGGCGCTGAAGGCGATCGCGAACGCGTTCAAGGGCGACTCGATGACGTTCATCGGCCTGCAGTCGGAGCCGCATGCGATCACGTGGGCGTGCTGGAAGAACGGCGGCTCGTCCTGCTCGGTCGGCTACACGGCGCTGGGGATGCAGGGCGCGCTCGACGCGGTGCGCTCGACGGGCGCGACGAACGTCGTCACCGTCTCGGGGATCGACTACGCGAACAACCTGTCCGCATGGCTCGCGAACAAGCCGAGCGACCCGCTCAACCAGTTGATGGCCGAGGCGCACGTGTACGGCGGCAACACCTGCTCGAACACATCGTGCTTCAACAGCGACTACGCGCCGGTCGCCGCGTCGGTGCCGCTCGTGTTCGGCGAGACGGGGGAGACCTTCGACTCCTCCTCGTGCGGCACCTCGAACATCTCGACCTTCATGAACTGGGCCGACTCGCACAACGTCAGCTACGAGGCCTGGGTCTGGGACACGTGGGGCAACTGCGGGTCGCTGATCAGCGACTTCAACGGCACCCCTGCGAACGCATACGCCACCTGGGTCAAGAATCACCTCGCGACGCGCCCGTAAGCGCGCGTCGCCCCGCCTGACCTAGCGTCGCGCCGACAGAACGCGTGCGGGCACGCCGGCCACGGTCTCGCCGGCCGCGACATCGCGCGTGACGACGGCGCCCGCGCCGACCAGTGCGCCCTCGCCGATCCGGACGCCGCCGAGGATCACGGCGCCGGAGCCGAGGCTCGCCCGCCGCTCCACGACCGTCGGGAGCAGCTCCCAGTCCTCGCCGGACTGAAGCTCCCCGTCGTCGGTCGTCGCGCGCGGCCTCGAGTCGTTGATGAACATGACGCCGTGGCCGACGAAGACCTCGTCGTGGATCTCGACGCCGTCACAGATGAAGGAGTGGCTCTGGATCTTGCAGCGGCTCCCGATGCGCGCGCCGCGCTGGACCTCCACGAAGGGCCCGATGCGGGTCTCGTCGCCGACCGCGCAACCGTAGAGGTTCGTGAACGGCGCGACGATGACGCCGTCGCCGAAGGAGACGTCGTTGATCAGGCGATGGGGGGCGTCGTTCGCCGGCCCGTCAGCCATCGAAGAACGAGCCGATCGCCGAGACGACCGTGTCGACCTGCTCCGAGGTCATCCCCGGGAAGATCGGGAGCGAGAGGCAGCGCGAGGCGAGCCGCTCGCTGACCGGGAACTGCCCGGCGCGGTGGCCGAGGTACGCGAACGCCCGCGAGAGGTGCGGCGGCTCCGGATAGTGGCGGCCGGTGCCGATCCCGCGCTCGCGCAGGAAATCGGCGAGCTGCTCGTGCCTGTCGGTCTGGACGACGTAGAGGTGCCAGACCGGCTCGCTGCCCTCCGGGACGTTCGGGAGCTCGAGGTCTCCGACGCCCGCGAGCCTCGCGCTGAACTCGCGCGCGACCGCGCGGCGCTGGTCGTTCCACTCGTCGAGGAACGGAAGCTTCCGGCGGAGGACGATCGCCTGCATCGTGTCGAGCCGGGCCGTGTAGCCGTCGAGCTCGTGCTTGTACTTGGCGCGCTGCCCGTGCTCGCGGAGCGCGATCAGCGTGTCGGCAAGGTGATCGTCGTCCGTGACGAGGGCGCCCGCATCGCCCATGGCGCCGAGGTTCTTGCCGGGATAGAAGCTGAAGGCGGCCGCGCGCGCCCGCTCGCCGGAGCGGATGCCTTCGCGGACCGCGCCGTGGGACTGGCAGGCGTCCTCGAAGATCTCGATCCCCGCCTTGTCCGCCACGGCGGCGAGCGCCGGCATGTCCGAGAGCTGGCCGTAGAGGTGGACGGGCATCAGGAAGCGGGTCCGCTCGGACACCGCCGCCGCGACCGCCTCCGGGTCGAGGTTGTAGTCCGCGTCGGTGACGTCCGCCGGGACGGGGACACCGCCCGCCTGGGTCACGGCCTCGAACGTGGCCGCGAAGGTGTCGGCGGGGACGATCACCTCGTCGCCGCGCTCGATCCCGGCGGCGAGCAGTCCGAGCCGCAGCGCGTCGAGGCCGCTGGCGACGCCGACGCACCGGCTCGCGCCCGTGTACGCGGCCCACTCGGCCTCGAACTCCTTCACCTGCGGGCCGTTGATGAACGCGTTCGAGTCGATCAGCTCGCCGAGCTCGGTGAGCAGTTCGTCCCGAATGGGCGCGTGCATCAGGCCCAGGTCGAGGAAGGGCACGCCGATTGCCGACATCGTCTCTGCCATCCGTCGAAGGGTACGTGCGGTGCCGCCGGCCCGTCCACCGGACGAACGGCTAGGACCTGGGCGTGAGCATCACCCGCCGAGGGGGATTCCCGCCGAGGCTACGCGGTTTTGTCGCCGCAGGTTGTGTCCCGCAGGTTGAACCAGCCGCCGGCTGTCGCGCAACCCGCCTTCGAGGAGGCTGAACACCCGACGCTGGTACCATCGTCGCGCCGCGGCGGTGGAAGTGTGTGAACCGCGTCAGGGCCGGGAGGCAGCAGCGCTAAGCATTCCTTCCAGGCGCCGCGGTCTTTCTCCCGGGCGCATAGCTCAGCGGGAGAGCGCCCGCTTCACACGCGGGAGGTCCCTGGTTCGATCCCAGGTGCGCCCATTCCCAGATAAGCGGCAAAGCGCAAATCGCCTGACGTGGCCGTATTTGAGGCGACGACTGGTGGAGTCCTGGTCGCCGCCACGGTCGAGCAACACCGGCCCGAGTTATGGCTGATCGTCCGTAAGCGGCTTTCGTGCTGTGTCATCGAGGCGATCTTTTCGGTTACCGTCCGAACTGTTGACGTTCGATTATCAGCAGCTTTATGAGTCGTACGCGGCCGAGACGCCGTCCGACGCGGAAGTTGTTGGCGGCGGCGATTTCGACCGTACCGGCCGGGCCGAGATCGAGATCCTCCGCGGTGCGAGCCTGCGACCAACGGCTACGCTCGTCGATCTTGGCTGCGGCACGGGAAGGCTCGCCGTCCACGCGGTCCCCTACCTGCAGCACGGCCGCTATATCGGGATCGAGGTCGCGCCGTCCATCCTTGAGCGTGCGCGCCGCCGGGTCGACGAGTTGTTCGCTGCTGCAACGGCGCAGTGGATCCACACGACCGACACGACGTTCCCGCTCCCGGACGAGAGTGTGGACATGGTCTGCGCGTTCTCGGTGTTCACGCACATCGAGCACGAGGACGCCTACCGGTACTTAGTCGACGCTCGCCGGATCGTCCGGCCCGGCGGCCGGTTCGTCTTTTCCTGCATCCCGCTTGAGGACGAGCACGGCCGCAAGGCGTTCCGGTGGTCGGCGAACCTCACGCTCGAGCACCGCTGGCAGCGGGTTCGGGCTGTCGTCACGTCTCGGGAACTAATGGACGCGATCTCGAGGCTCGCCGGCTGGCGTGTCGTAGGTTGGCGCGGCGGCGACCACCGGTACGTGGGTGCCGCGTTTGGCCAGGCGGTGTGCGTGCTCGAGCACCCAACCGCGCGGCGAGTGCGGCTCTCAGGGTTGAAACGGCGACTGCTCGGTTCCTCGCCGCGGTTCTAGCGGAGCTTCTTCGAGGTGCTCGTCGGATCCGGGCACGACCGAGTCGGTGATCACGCCGCTGACCCTGCCCACCGCCGGCAGGCCGCAGGACGCGGTCATGGGACAGCAGTTTCGTAACTGAGCGGGGCATCGCCGATCCGCTGCAGATGCTTGCGGCTTCGTGCGTTCCATAGTGCGGAGGTTCGGTGGCGAGTTAGCACGAGCGGGTCATACCCGACAGTGGTTCGAGTGGCGATATTGCTGTGCATGGAAGCGTCTGGTTCTCGTAATTGCGACGTTGGCTGCCCTGGTGGTCGCGATCTCACGCGTCGTCGATCTTCAACGACAACCCGCGGGTCCATGCGATCGGGAGGGACACTCGAGCATCTACGTTGACCTGGTTGGGTCACACCGTTTCGCCCGCATAGGCCCGGTTGGGTCACACCGTTTCGGCCAGCGTGCGTCTACGCTCGTCTCACGCGATCGAGAATGGTTTTCGGGTCGCGTTATGACGGGATTGCCAAGAGCAAAGGCGTAATCCCGGCGAAAAACCAGCCGCGGGCAATGCGTCTCGCGCACAAACGAAAGGTTGCTTCTAAATGAAACGTCTCATCATGCTGCTCTTGCTGGTTGCGCTTGCAGTCCCGGCAATAGCTTCCGCAGCGACCGACAGTCCGGCTAGTGGTACGTGCACACCTACCACTTCTTCCGTGACGGCATCAACCTGACGGCTGCGAAGCTCGGTGGCAACGTGACCGGCAAGCTCGACGCGGCCGGCTGCGACATCGGCGTCTACTACGGCCCCGGATCGATGGATCCGTGAACGCGGCGACGATCACGAACGCCAAGTACTTCGGCGTCGTCAACTACCGCGGGAACGTCAACGTCACGAACAGCACCATCTCGCAGATCGGCAACAAGCCCTTCGACGGCACGCAGCACGGCGTCGGGATCCTCTTCACGACCGAGGAGCTCCCGGACGGGACGACCAGCGGCGCCACCGGCCTGATCACCAGCAACGTCCTCAGCCAGTACCAGAAGGGCGGGATCACCGTTCGCGGTGCCGGCGCCACGGCACAGATCCTGAGCAACAAGCTGACCGGCGCTCGGGCCGGTCCACTTCATCGCCCAGAACGGGATCCAGGTCTCGTTCGACGCCAACGCGACAGTCACCCGCAACACGGTCACCGGTCACGACTACACCCCGGCCGGCACCGATGTCGCCGCGCTGGTCGGCTCCCCGCCGGCTGGGGGGGTCAACATGCTGGACGGCGGCATCTGCGACCCGATCCGCGACACTGAGCTGCTCGAGGCCCGCCGCGCAGGGCGGAGTCAGCGCGAGGTCGGCACCACCAGCAACGGCAGGGACGAGCTCTGGACG
Source organism: uncultured Actinomycetes bacterium (assembly GCA_963817105.1). GTDB lineage: Bacteria > Actinomycetota > Thermoleophilia > Gaiellales > Gaiellaceae > 3-1-20CM-4-69-9. The sequence goes on along the minus strand of CAWFNA010000007.1, from coordinate 104,526 downwards.
AGCTTGAGGACGACCGAGCCGAGAAGGGTGCCCGTGATCGCCCCCTCGCCGACCGTGCCCACGACGACCATGCTCGCGCCCGTTTGCTCCGCCACCGCCAGTAGGGCCTCGGCGGGCCTCCGCGAAACCATGTGCTGCTCGACCTCGATCCCCGCTGCCTCGAGATCGGCGACCGCCCGCCCGAGCGCGTGTGCCCCGACCTTCTCGAGTGCCTCGCGGTAGCTGCCCGTCTGCAACCCGCCCAGCGGGTTGATGTGGAATCCGAAGACGACGGCCACCTTCGCGCCGAGTCCCCTCGCGATCCTGATCGTCTCGCCCAGTGCGGCGTTCGCAGACTCCGAGCCGTCGTACCCGAGCACGAGCGTCTCGCTCACAAGCGCATCTCCGCAGCGGCGGCTTCCGGCTTGCGCCGGAAGAAGGCCGGGTTCGACCGCCACTGGAGCGCCATCAGGACGAGACCGAGCACGAGCCCGAGCAGGGCGATGGTGAAGGGCGGGCCCATCCCCAGGAGCGCCTTGCCGGACTCGGAGTTGTCCGGGTTGAACTGGTCGATGGCCGACTTGACGAAGATGTATCCCATCATCACGGCGCCGATCGCCGGCCCGAGGCCTGCGAGCGCGAAGGTCCGCAGGTCGTTGAACAGCGCCTTGCGGAAGTAGATGACGCAGGCAACGCCGGTGATCCCGAGGTAGAAGGTGATCATCAGGCCGGTGGCGGTGATCGAGTCGCTGAGGATGTTCGAGCTCACCGCGGTCAGGACGATGTAGTAGATGATCGAGATCGCGCCGAACCAGATGGTCGCGTAGCCGGGGGTGAGCCGGCGAGGATTGATGGCTGCGAAGGCTTTCGGCGCCGCCCCGTGGGAGGCCATCGAGAGCGCCGCCCGCGTTCCCGGGAGGATCGTCGTCTGGGTCGAGGCGGACGCCGACGTCAGCACCGCGATGATCAGGAGCTTGTCGAGCCCACTCGGTAACACGTCCTGTCCGAGCGGGCTGAGGATCTCGTCCTGGTACTTGACGAGGAACTCCGGCCCGTGCACCGAGATGGCCGCGATGCCGACCACGATGTAGATCGCGAGCAGGAGCAGCGTGCTCACGACGGCGGCGATCCCGGGGGTGCGCGTCGCGTCCTCGGTCTCCTCGTTCACCGCGACCGCCGTGTCCCAGCCCCAGTAGATGAAGATCGAGACGAGCACTCCCGCAATCAGCGCGTTCGAGGAGACCTCGAAGGGGTTGAGCCAGCTCAGGCTCGGCTTCACCGAGTCGGGGAAGCTGCCGTTGTAGACCTTAGCGAGGGCGACGATGGCGAACAGTGCGAGCGTGACGATCTCGGCGCCGAGCAGGAACCACTGCGTCTTGGCCGAGAGCTCGATGCCGATGTAGCAGATCCATGTCATCACGACGATCCAGGCCACGCCCACGACGGTGACCCAGAAGACGCTGCCGGCCAGGCTGTCGGCGTTGAAGAGCAGGAACGTGTACTGGCCCGCGATCTGCGACAGGCTGGCCATGACGAGGATGTCCGCCAGCAGCAGCGCCCAGCCTGCGATCCAGCCCGTGCTCGGCCCGATGCCCTTCGTGACCCACGTGAACGTGGTGCCGCAGTCGGGGTCCACGCGGTTCATCGAGTAGTACGAGCCGGCGATCAGGAACATGGGAATGAACGCGACCCAGAGGGCCGCGGGGGCCTGGAAGGCAACGGCTGCAGCCACCACGCCGAGCGAGGCAGCCAGGCTGTAGCCGGGAGCTGTGGAGGCGACGCCGATGACCACGCTCGAGACGAAGCCGAGCGCGCCGGTCTTCAACCCCTTGTCGAGAGCTCCCCCGCCAGGAACGGTCGCCTCGACGGTGGCCATCGGACGACCCTAATGGATCGGATTCAGGCCTTGCGCGCGCGTACGGCGGTGCCGTACGCGCAGATCTCCGTCCAGTTGCCGCCCATCTCGGACGTGTCGAAGCGCATCGCGACGATCGCGTCGCCCCCTTTTGCCTCCGCCTCCTCGACCATCCGCTCGATCACCTGCTGGCGGCTGTCGACGAGTGCCTTCGTCATCCCCTTCAGCTCGCCGCCGAGGATCGACTTGAAGCCGGCGCCGAGCTGGGAGCCGATGTTCCGCGACCGGACGGTGAGGCCGAACACCTCGCCGAGCGTCTCGACGACCTCGTAGCCCGGCAGGTCGTTGGCGGTCGTGATCAGCATGCGCATGCCTCCTTCACAGAAGCCGTGACGTGTGCCCTACTCTTTCGCGTTGCTCGCGCACTGGGGCCACCAGCCGGTCCGGACGGGACAGCCGTCGCCCTCGACGGCGAGCGAGGCGACGTAGCCGGCCGGCGCCGGCAGGTCGGAGAGCCACCACCCATCGACCTCGCCCGCCTCCGCCTGCCCCAACGCGAGGCCGTTCCCCTTCCCCTTGGCGTACGCCTCCTTGCGCGTCCAGCCGCGGTAGAACGCCTCCGGCTTTCCGTCGATCCGCTCGACGTCGACGCCGACCTCGTGGTCGCCCGAGACGGCGAGCATCGCCAGGCCTTCCGTATGCGAGACGTTGAACTGCAGGGCCTTACGCTCCAGCCGCGGCTTGCGTGCGGACGGCCGGCAGTCGGGCTTCCCGCAGAGGCACGGATACGAGAAGCGCAGCTGCTCCGGGGAGATGCCGGTGAGCTCTCCGAGGACCTCCCGCACGGTGCCGCGCGCGACGACGAACCGCTCCCGCGGGCCGTTCACGAGATACCGATCCGCCCGCTCCCGCTCGTCCGGCGAGAGCAACCTCTCCAGGGCGGCACGCCGCTCCACGGGGACGTCGAGCGAGATCGACCAGACCTGCACCTCGTCAGTCGTAGCCAAGGCCGTCCAGTCGGAGCGCGGTGCGTCCGTCCTCGTCGAGGATCGACCAGGCGTCGCCGCGGGCCGACCCGACGGCCTCGCCCCAGGGCAGCGCGCGTGCGAACCGCTCCATCCGGTCGAGGCGCAGCCTCTGCACGGGCTCGGCCGGCTCCTGAAGCGCCAAGGCGGCCTGGAGGACGTTCTCGAGCTGCGCGCCCGGGAGCACGGCCTCGGGCACGAACGAGGTCGCCCAGAGATCGGACGGCTCCGCCGCGCGGACCCGGCCGACCAGCCGCCTGTCCGGTGCCCGCCGCCACTGCGCCGCCCGGTAGACGAGGCCGTCCCAGGTGAGCGGCGGGCGCGACCCGAGCGGCTCGGTGGCTTCCGTCGCCTCGACCGACACCTCGGGGCCGGCACCCGGCGGCTCGGCGGAGTAGAGGAGCTCGAGCCGGGCGAGCTCCCTGTGCCCGACCTCGAGCGTGACGTCGACCTGCCAGGCGCCGTCACTCCACCGGCCGGCGCCGCGCTTCGTGAACGCCAGCTCGCCGCCGTCGGCGGCCAGCGCGGCCAGGTCGACCTCGAGGTTCCGCAACTCGCGCCAGTGCAGCTGCGCCGGCGGCTCCGGCTGCACCCAGTCCCCGACGCCAAGCGCGTACTCGAGCATGACGCTGACCGGCAGCGCCGGCGACCCTGCGACGCGGAAGTCGTTCATGCACGGGGCCTCGTCGGGCCGGATCGTGCTCTCGGACTCGATCGAGCGGAACGCCTGGAATCGGCGTGCCTCGCCGAGGTAGTGCAGGTACGAGTAGAGCTCCCCGATGTTCGGCAGGTCGAAGCTCGGCGGGAAGGCCTTCACGTGCACCGGGAACAGCGCCTTGCCGACCGTGCCGACGAAGACGGACTCGCCGCCCGCGCCGCCGAGCAGCTCGCGCTTCCAGCGGTAGACACCCTCGTCGACGTGGAGCGCCGACGTGTAGTTGAGCGTGACGTCGAAGTTCTTGATCATCCCGCCGAGGTTCTCCCAGGTCGGCCAGCAGATCGTCATCACCGGGAAGGACGCACGCCGGTCGGCCCAGGCGCCGACGACCGAGAGGCCCGCGTTGGCGGCCGCGTAGTCGATCTCGCCGATCATTCCGCCCCAGCGTCCGACGAGCGAGCCCACGTTGCAGAAGAACTTCAGCGGCCGCTCGGAGACCGCGTCGAAGAGCGTGAGGAACCCACCGACCTTCGTCTCGACCGTCGCGAGGAACGAGTCGGTCGTCTTGCCGGGAAGCCGGGTCGGCGCGCTGACGCTCGCGTTGTGGATCACGCCGCTCAGGCTCGGGCCGATCTCGTCGACGAGCTCCCGCACCCGCGCCGGGTCGTTGAAGTCGCACGCGGCGTACTCGACCGGCAGGCCTGAGCGCTCGGTCTCGTCGAGGTTCGCCGTCAGCTCGCGGAGCTGGCGCAGGCGCTCGAGCCCGCGCCGCGCCTCGGCCACGCTCTGCCCGGCCGGCGGCGACCGCAGCACGCCCAGCTCGTACTCCTTGTAGCCGGCGTCGTCGAGCCCGAGCCACGGCTCGCCCGGGTCGGGCAGGGGGCTCCGCCCCGTGACGACGACGCGGCAGCCGAACTCTTCGGCGAGCCCCTTCGCGACGGCGAAGCCGATCCCGCGCGAGCCGCCCGAGACGAGGACCGTGTCCCCGGCGCCGAGCTCGATCTGCGCCGGGGCGACGCGCTCCGCCTGGCCGGCGAACATGTAGCGGCGACCCTCCCGGTAGCCGACCTCGAAGAGGCCCCAGTGATAGAGCTCGTCGAGGAGGACGTCCGCCGGCGTGGGCGCGCCGGGGCCCAGGTCGAGCACCCTCACGTTGATGTTGGGCAGCTCGCGCGGCACAGTCTTCGCCAGGCCGAGCCAGATCCCGCCCAGCGGCTGGGGGATGGGGCCCTCGCCGTAGCCGAGCGTGCCGCCGAGCGAGGTCAGCGCGACGTAGAAGCGCCGGCGGCAGTCGGTCTCCTGGATCCACTCCTCGTAGCAGGCCTGCAGGACCGCGACGGTCCGCCGCAGCGGCTGCCGCCAGGCGTCGGGCCCGCCGTCCTCCCACGACGCCTCGACGTTGAGGTCGACCACCCCGTCGACCGAGCCGAGCGCCGCCGGGTCGTCAGGCAGCTCGGTGACGACGTCGGCGCCGTGCCCGCCCAGTGCGGCGGCGATCGGCGCCGCCGTCTCGGGTCGGCCGAGAACGACGACGCGCCGGCCGGCCAGCTCTTCGAGCCGTCGCTCGCCGGGAGCAGGGATCGGCACGGGCCGCCAGACCATCCGTCGGACCGGCCGGACGGATCCGTCCTCCGGATAGACGATCTCGGGGACGGCCGGCTCGCGGAGCAATCAGCCTTGACGCCGGTGCAGCGTCGCCTCGATCCCGTGCTCCGGCCGCAGAGCGACCATCCGCCCGAACTCGACCTTGTGCCCGGGAACGACGTGCACCCGGAATCGCTGGGCGACCATCGCCGTCGCGAGGTGCATCTGCAGCAGCGCCAGGTTGTAGCCGATGCACTTGCGCGAGCCGCCGCCGAACGGGAAGTACGCGAACGGCGGGATGCTGTCCGCCCGCTCCGGCGCGAAGCGCTCCGGGTCGAAGGCCTCGGGGTTCTCCCACACGCCCGGGTACCGGTGGGTCGCGTACGGCGAGAGGAAGATCGTCGAGCCTGCCGGGATGTAGTAGCCGTCGATCTCGTCGTCGGCGACCGGGTCCCTCGTGTAGCCCCAGATCGGCGGGTACACGCGCAGCGACTCGTCGACGACCATCCGCGCGTAGGTGAGCCGCGGCAGGTCCTCGAGCGTCGGCACGCGGTCGCCGAGCACCTCGTCCACCTCCGCCTCGAGGCGCTTCAGCACCTCCGGATGCTGCGCGACCGCGTAGAGCGTCCAGGCCATGCCGTTGCCGGTCGTCTCGTGCCCGGCCATGAAGATCGTCATGACCTCGTCGTGGATCTCCTCGTCGGTGAGCGTGTGCCCCGTGTCCACGTCCTCGGCCGTCTGCAGGAGCGTGATCAGGTCGAGCGTCCCCTCGCCGCCCACGGCGTGCTGGGAGATGACCTTCTGCATCACGTCGCGGAGGTTCCGCTGCGCCCGCGTCAGCCGCCGGTTGTACGGCGTCGGCGCCCAGCGCGGGATGAAGTCGTTCAGGTTCCCCTGCGGCATCATCGTCCTCAGGCCCACGAGCACCGACGGATTGACCACCTCGGCGTAGCCGCTGAAGTCCATGTTGAAGACGACGCGGCCGAGGATGCTGAGGCTGACCTGCATCAGCTCGGTGACGAGGTCGACCGGCTTCCCGCTCGCGGCCACGTCCTGCCAGCGGACGAGCATCCGGTCGATCGCCTCCGTCGCGGTGTTCGTGCACCCGTCGACGACCTTGCGGTGGAACAGCGGCTGGGCCATGCGCCGGTGGCGCAGCCAGTACTCGCCGTCGGTCGTCAGGAGGCCGTCGCCGAAGAACAGCTTGAAGTTCTCGTAGAACTTCCCGCGCGAGTAGTTCTTGTAGTTGCCCTGGAGCACGTGCCGGACGCCGTCCGGGTGGGTGACCGTGTGCATCAGGTACGGCCCGACCTTCTGGCGCGCGATCCCCCCGTACTCCCGCTGGAGGTCGAGCAGCATCTGGATCGGGTCGTGCGCGAACGCGGAGAGGTTTCCGGTGACGAGGTTCCCGCGCGGGCCGGGCGCGAGGCGCCGCGTCGTGACGGGGACGGCGGCCGCCTCCGTCACGCGTGGACCGGGATCGTGGTCGACGACATCGTCCGCCGCTCCAGCTTCTCGCGCGCGACGTACTCGCCGGTCTCGTGGTGGACGTACCCGAGGATGATCCCGACGACGCCCTTCATCTGGAGGATCATCCGCCCGTCGGGCCGCACGGCCACGAAGCGGTTCGGCGCGTTCGGGTCCTCGAGCGTCATCGTCTTCGGCGTCACGTACAGATCGATCGAGTCGTGGCGCTGCGCCAGCTCGATGTCGTTCCCGGGCTCGTAGAAGTCGATCCGCCGGATGCTCGAGGGCGCCGCGAGCGGGATGTACTGCTGCTCGACGAACTCGAGCACAGCCACACGGGCGAGGCCGTCGAGCATGACGCTCGGGACGACGAACCGCGAGAAGGCGGGATCGTCCGCGGCGATGTTGGAGCTGTAGGTCGCGCGCTTGCCCAGCGGGTTCGAGCGCGTGTTCGTGGTCGAGACGAGCGGCCCGGTGAGCAGCACCGGCGCCCCGTGCAGGTGGTACGGGTCGGGCACGGGGATCTCGCCCTCGGCCGGCCACGCCTCCCAGGCCGGCGCGGGCGCGTAGTCCCGCGCCATCACCGCAGTGATCTCGTGGTGGAGGCGGTCGCGCGCGAGGATCGTGCCGTTGGGGGCCACGACGTCGGTCAGGATGCGCACCCGCACGGCGGCCCGGTCGTCGCTGCGCTCGATCACCTTCGCCTCGACCCGCTTCGGGATCGACTGCTCGGCGCCGTAGACCCGCAGGAAGTGGTGGAAGCGCGCGTCCTCGAGGCCGACGACGCGGAGGTCCGGGAACATGTAGGCGGCCGCCTCGGCGCCGACCTCCGTCACGAACGTCCCGGGCAGGGTCGGGTAGCCGTTGACCACGTGGGCGGCGAGGTAGCCGTCGGTCTCGAGGTCGAACTCGCGCTCGAACAGCATCTCGTCGCGGCCCCGGCTGAGCACGCGGCCGAGGTAGAAGCCGGGGCTGCCGGCCTCCTCCGCCGCCTCGGCCCGCGCCTCGAAGAAGCCCGGCCGGTAGTTCTCGATCGCCTGCTTCTCCGGCTCGCCGAGGTGGACGACGGACGGCTCGTGGCTCGGGAGGTTGACCTCGCGGACGAAGTGGTGCACTCCCTCGGCGGTCGCCATGCTCGTGAACAGCCCGGACTTCTCCAGGAAGTCCCTCATGATCGGGTTGGAGCCCATGCCGACCTCGCCCCAGAGCGTCCAGCCGATCGTGAACTCGTCCTGGCCGAGCACCCGGCTGCTGTAGCCGGCGCACGTCGTGAGGAGGTCGTTCCCGGACGCGTAGTCCGTCTCCCCGAGCTGCCCGGTGAGGCCGATGAAGGAGCCGAAGTTGCACCACATCGCCGGCGGGTGGTCGCGCAGCGCCGACTTGACGTTCTGGTAAGCGCGCAGCTTCAGGTCGCGGACGGACGTGAAGTCGGTGAAGCTCTTCTGCGGGATCGAAGCTGCGCGGTTGATCCCGGGGGCGTTGATCACCAGGTCGATCTTTCCCTCGGCGGCGAGGATGCCCGCGATCGCGGCGCCGACCGCCTCGCGGTCGAGGACGTTCGCGGGGATGTACGTGACGCGGTCGGGGCCGGAGTGGCGCGCCATCTCGTCGAGGTTGGCGCGCGCGTTGCGCGCGGCGACCATCCGGTCGAACTCCTTGTTCAGCTGGCCCGGGTTCTTCTCCGGGTGCGCGGCGCGCTCGCTGCGGATGAACTCGGCCCGCCGGCCCGCGAACTCCTCGTCGGTTCCCTCGAACGTTTCCGGTGGGTACGCGTCGACGTTCGTGGTCGCGATCAGGTAGAGCCGCGGCCGGAAGTGCTCCGCCAGGGCCTTCGTCACCTCGGCCGTGATGCCGCGCGCGCCGCCGATCGCGAGGACGACGGACGACTCGTCGATGCGGGCCGGCGCGTCCGGCGCGATCCGGCCGGGGTCCTCCTCGAGGAAGGTCGTCTTCCGGGCGCCGTGCGTCGTAGGCGACCAGCGGGAGGAAGTGCTTCGCCTCCGACTCGTCCTCCGCCTGCGTGACGCCGGTCGGGAGGTCGCGCACGCTCGTGAAGAGCCCGTAGATCAGGCAGTCGGGCCGCTCGAGGGCGGTGCTCTTGATCAGTCCCGAGAACATCCCGCCGAGCGGGTGGAGGCCGCCGCCGTCGACCGCGTCGAGGAACAGCCCGATGAAGGAAGCGCCTTCCTCGCCGAGCCGGTCGAACCCGGCCTGCAGGGTGAGGAAGGTCAGGTCGTGGAGGGCCACGAGCGACGCCGGCTCCTGCCAGAGGCAGTCGGGCGCCGGCGCCGACGCGCCGAGGTCGGCGACCACCCTGATGTGCCGGAACGGACGGCCCCAGGCGTCGAGCGCCTCCTTGACCGTCTCCGGCGTGACGGCGGGCAGGTGCACCGCCCCGGCCGTGTCGCCGGGCGCGACCGAGAGCACCAGCGTCTCGCCGAGGCGCTCCGCCATCGGCGCGAGCAGCTCCGGCCGGTCGGTCAGCACGACGGTGTCGGGCGGGACGAAGTCCAGGCGCGGCCGCACGGTCTCGAGCGGGAAGCTCTCGAGCAGCGCGACGTGGCGGCCGATCTCCACCGGCTTACCAGGCGCGTACTCCTCGACGTTGAGGTAGCGCACGGGAACCGTGCGTGCCGCCGGTGCCGGCTCGCCGGCCTCCTCCTCCTTGACGATCGGGGTGACAGACACGCTCACCGACGCCCCGAGCCTGGGGTTCTTGCAGGTGACGATCGTGGACGTCGGGGCGTGGAGCGCACGCAGCACGCCGAGCGCCCCCTCGGCGCCGAGGTAGTGGCCGCCGTCGCCGCACGCGCTGCACTCGACGACGGGCATGTCGCCGTTGGAAGGGACGGCGACGGGCCCCTCGGCCACATAGCCGAGGATCGGCAGGCCTGCCTCGGCCGCCCGCTCCTCGAGCGTCAGCGCCAGGATGAAGGTGCCCTCGGCGAGGTCCGCGCCGTTGGGGCCGAGCTCCCCTGCGAGCAGATCGCGGGTCTCCACCGTCGTGTTCCCGCTTGCGCCGCCGACGAGGGCCATGTCCAGCTCGCCGCTGCGCAGGTAGCCGATCCCGACCTGGATCGCGGCGAGCGCGGACGAGACGCCCGCGTCCACCGTCATGTTCAGCCCGTTGAGGTCGAAGTAGTTCGCGATCCTGGCCGGGATGACGTTGGGCATCATCCCCGGGAACGAGTTCTCGTTCGAGGTGGGCACCAGGCGGTGGACCTCCTCGCGCAGGGCCTCGAGGAGCGGTTCCAGGTGCGGCGAGCCGGCCAGCTTCGCGTCGCCGCGGAGCGCCTTGTCGATGTCGTCCAGGTACGTGCGCGCGGCGTAGAGCGTCGACGTCCGGGTCGCGCCCAGGTGGCCGAGGATCACGCCGGTGCGGGCCCGGTTCGCCTCCCAGAACTCCCCGAGCTGCCCCTGGAGCTGGTGGGCGCACTCGATCACCATCAGCTGACAGCGGTCGATCGTCCGGATCATCGCCGGCGGCATGCGCACCTTGTCGAACGAGGGCATGGGGTAGAACTCGCCGAACGAGCGGCTCGGAGCGGGCCCGCCGCCCCCTAGCCAGCTCGAGACCTGCTCCCGCGTCTCGAGGTCCGGCACGCACGCGGACCAGGCGACCACGGCGATCCGGCCGGTGGACGGCTCAGGCCGAGCGGCCTGCACCGTCGCGACGGGCGGCGGGTACTCCTCGAGGATGAGGTGGGCGTTCGTCCCGCCGAAGCCGAAGCCGGAGATCGCGACCCGGCGGGCCGACTCCGGCCGCTTCGGCCACGGCACCGGCTCCTTCGGGATCGTGAGGCTCGTCGACTCGATCCCGAAGTCGGCGGGCGGCTCGCTGAACTGGTGCTGCGGCGGGATCACCTCGTTCTGCAGCCCAAGGATCCCCTCGATCACGGAGACCGATCCGGCAGCCCAGCCGGTATGGCCGATCAGCGACTTGTTCGAGGTGACGCGGACGGGGTTGTCGCCCGTGTACGTCTGCCGCAGGTTCGTGAACTCGGCGAGGTCGCCCGCGGGGGTGCCGGTGGCGTGCGCGATGATCCAGTCGATACCGGCCGAGTCGCCGTCGGTTGCCGCCAGGGCGCGCTCGACCGCGATCGCTTGCCCCTCCGAGCTCGGGGCGTAGATCGCCTTTCCCCTCCCGTCGGAGGAGGAGCCGAACGCCTTCAGCACTCCGAGCACTGTGTCCCCGTCCTCGAGCGCCCGTGCCAGCTTCTTGATCACGACCACGCCGGCGCCGTCGGAGAAGAGCACGCCGTCGGCGTCCTTGTCGAGGGGCCGCAGGATGCCGCTCGCCGACAGCCCGTGGAGCTTCGAGAACAGCACCGAGCCCCGCGGGGCGAGGCTGAAGGAGCCGCCGCAGACGGCGATGTCCTGCCGCCCCGTCAGCAGTCCCTTGACGCCGATGTCGATCGTGTAGAGCGAGGACGAGCAGGCGGTGTCGACCATCACGAGCTCGGTGTCCTCCGGCAGCGCTCCCTCCATCGCCCGGCGGCCGACGTTGTGCGGGAGGTAGCGGATCGGCTCGTCCGCTCCGCGCGGATAGCGGGCGCGCAGGGCGGCGTCGATCGCGGCCTGCAGCTCCTCCCGCTCGGCCGGCGGGACGTTCGACTGCTCCATCGCGTCGGCGAGGCGGCTCGCCGCGCCCGAGATCACCTGCGACTCTTCGAGGTGTTGCGTGCCGTCGGCGGTGTAGCCGACCACGAACGAGTACCGGTCGCCCTCGCGGCGGTTGACGCCGCTCAACGCCTGCAGGAGGGCATGGCGCAGCCACAGCGCCGTCGAGTCGTCGCCGTCGGTGTCGCCGGACAACCCGTCGGTCAGCCCGTCCACCGGCGAGAAGTCGGTGATGAACACCGAGTCCGCCGAATAGGTCTTGTCCTCCGCGGAGGTGTCCTCGGAGTAGAACGACCGGTAGTCCCAGCGGTCCTCGGGCACCGACCGGAAGAGGTTCGGCCCGTCGACGAGGACCTTCCAGAACTCGTCCGGGCTGTTCGCCCCCGGGACGACCAGCCCCATTCCGACGATCGCGAGGTCGTCCGAGTCGGGGACGTCGTCGGCGGGAGCGGCGGCGGGCGGCTCGGTGGTCGGCGCCTGCTGGGTGCGGGGAGACATCATCACGCTCCCGAGCGAGAGGCCGCCGTCGGCGAGGATGGTCTGGCCGGTGACGTAGCGGGACCGGTCCGACGTGAGGAACTCGATCACGCCGGCGAGGTCGTCGGCGGTGGCCAGCCGGCCGAGCGGCGTCGACGCGATCGTGACCTCGACCACCTCCTCGAAGTCTGGGAACGCGCGCGCGACGTCTCCGTCGATCAGGGTGCACGAGGCCGTGTTCACGCGGATGTTCAGCGGCGCGAACTCGACCGCGAGGTACCGCGTCAGCGCCTCCAGCGCTGCCTTGGACGTCCCGACGACGACGTAGTTGGCCGGCACCATGTCGGCCCCGATCGAGGAGACGTTGACGATGCAGCCGCCGCCGCGGCGCGCCATCAGCGGGGCCGCCGCCCGCGCGCACCAGAAGCTGCCCTTGAGGTTCGTGTCGAGCGCCCGCGCGAACGCGTCCTCGTCCACCGCCGAGACGGGGATCAGCCGCCCGGAGGCCGAGTTGTTCACGAGGATGTCGAGGTAGCCGTACTTCTCCTCGATCTCCTCGAACATCCGCGTGACCTGACTGGGCTGCGCGACCGAGGCGCGCAGGACGTCGACGGCCGCGCCGGCCGACTCGAGCTCGGCCTTGGTCTGCTTCGCCTCGTCCAGCGAGTGGAAGAAGTTGAGCAGGATGTGCGCTCCGCGGGCGGCCAGGTCGCGCGCGACGACCTTGCCGACGCCCTTGCCGCCCCCGGTGACGAGCGCGAGCTTCCCCTCCAGGTCTCTCATCGGCCTACGGCACTCCTCCTGTGACGTCGATCGCTCAGGCCGGGCTCGCAACCCCCGCGACCTGGCTGTAGACGAAGTCCGTCACCTTGCCGAGGGTGTCGTAGTCCCCGAGGCGGAAGTCCTCCGGGCGAGGCGGCATGTTGAAGCGGTCGGCCACACGTCCGATCAGCTCGGCCTGCTTCACCGAGTCGACGCCGAGCTCGGCCTCGAGCGCCACGTCCTCCGTGAAGACCTCCTCGGGGTACTCGAGGGCGGTCGCGTAGAGCGTGACGAGCTCGGCGAACAGCTCGTCCCGGCTGGCGCCGCCGCCGTTGCCCGCCGCGGCAGGCTCGGCGACAACGGGAGCCTCGGCCGGTGCCGGCGGCGGAGGTGGGGCTACGGCCGGCGCATGAGCCGCGGCCGGCGCGCCGTGCTCGGAGCGGAACGCTTCGAACTCCGACTGCACGAATGCCTGCACGCGGTCGCCGCGCTCCGCGAAGAACGCACCGATCGTCGCCGCGTCGGTCCCGGCCGGGAGCAGCTCGGACAGGTCGCGGGTGATCTTGCGTGCGCCGACTTCCTCCCCGGTGAGCGTCTCGATCGCGGACTGGAGCGTCTGCAGCGCGGCGGGACCAGGGACGAGGCAAGGAACGACCGAGAACTCCGTGTCCGCCAGGATCCGCTTGACGATCCCGCTCAGCGTGTCGAGCGCGCCGCACTCCGCGAACACGCGGATGCCCTCGCCGTGCACTGTCCGGATCGCGTCGGCGAACCGGACCGGGTGGGCGAGGTGCGCCGCCAGTTGCTCGGTGAGCCGGTCCGAGTCCTCGTAGTAGCGGCCGACGATCGGCGAGTACACGCGGCCCGTGAGCGGCTTCTGCTCGAGGCCGGCGAGCCGGGCTCCGAAGTCGGGGGTGACCGGCGCGACGACCGGGCTGTGGAAGGCGTAGGGCGAGAAGAGCCGCACGGCCGGGACGGACAGCACCTTGGCAAGCTCGGTGACCGCGTCCATCTCCTGCTCATCCCCTGAGACGACCGTCTGCCGGTCCTCGTTCTCGACGGCGATCGCGGAGCGCTCCACGCCGAGCAGCTCGAGCATCTGCCGCGTGCGGTTCGCGTCGGTGCCGAGCGCGACCATGTAGCCCGGCTCCTGGATCGCCCTGAGCGACTCCACGCGGTGGCAGACGATCTCGGCGCCGTCGCGGGTCGAGAACGCCCCGCCGCACACCATCGCCGAGATCTCGCCGAGGCTGTGGCCGATCAGGACGTTCGGCTGGAGGCCGTATGTCTCCAGGATGCGGTAGAGGCCGATCGACGTCGCGTAGATCGCGAGCTGCAGGACGTCTGGGGACCGCCGCATCAGCTCGTCGATGTTCGGCGCAGACTCGCCGAGGAGGGTGTCGGTCAGGGAGACGTCGAGCCGCGCCCTGGCGACCTCGTCGATCGTCGTCAGCGTCTCCGCAATCTGCGCATACTCGGCCGCGACCTCCTTGAGCGCCGCGCCGGAGAAAGCGCCCTGCCCTGGAAAGAGCAGAGCAGCACTCGAATCGCTCATCCGGAACTCCTTTCTTCGGTTGCTTGTATCCCATCCGGCCCGCCCTTTTCAAGCCGGTCTAGATAGCGGGCGTGCAGGCGCCGCAGCGGTGCGGGGGCCCACCAGTTCCAGCCGCCGAGCAGCTGCATGAGCGACGGGACGAGCAGTGCTCGGACGATCGTCGCGTCGATGATCACCGCGATCGCCATCCCGAGCCCGAGCTCCTTGATGAAAATGATCTTCGACGTGGCGAGGGCGCCGACCGCGACGCAGAAGAGCAGCGCCGCCGACGTGACGATCCGGCCCGTACGCTCGAGGCCGCGCTGGACCGCCTCGGCGTTCGATGCGCCGGCGTCGCGCGCCTCCTTGATCCGCGTCAGCAGGAAGACGGCATAGTCGGTCGAGAGCGCGAACGCGACCGCCGCGAGGAAGATCAGGTTCGTCGACTCGAGGCCGCCCTGGCTCGTGTACCCGAGGAGGCTCTCCAGCCGGCCGTCCTGGAAGATGAGGATGAGGATGCCGAAGGTCGCGCTCAGCGTCAGGAGGCTCATCAGGATCGATTTCACCGGCAGCACGACCGAGCCCGTCATCACGAACAGGACGAGCAGGGTCGCAAACGCGAGGATCGCGATCCCGCTCGGCAGGTGGGAGCGCAGGCTGGACTGGAGGTCGACGAAGTGGGCGGTCTGACCGCCGACCAGAGTCGGGAACGGGGTCGCCTGGTCGCGGATGTCGCGGACGAGGTCCTGCGACCCTCCCGCGAGTGTCTCGCGGCTCGAGTAGACGTCGATGCGCCAGGCGTCGGCTCCCACGCGTTGCGGCGCGGTGACGTCGGCGGCGTTCGGGAGCCCCCGGAGGTCCGAGGCGAGCGAACGGAGCTGCGTCCTGGCGCTCCCGGGAGCGCCGATCGACAGGTAGATGGGCGAGCTGCGGTCGGCGGCGAAGCGGTTGGCGAACGCGTCGCTCACCTGGCGGGCGGTCGCGGACTCGGGAAGCACGGTCGCGTCGACCCCCGAGAACCTGACGTGGAGGAAGGGGCTCCCGAGCTCGAGCAGCAGCGTGGTGCTCAGCAGGGCGACGAGGCCGGCCCGCCGCATCACGACCCGCGCGAGCCTCGACCAGAACGCGGAGCTGCTCCGGGCGCTCCGCTCGACGGAACGGCGCAGCGGCGCCGGCGACAGGGCGTTCACCCGGGGGCCGAGTGCAGCCAGGATCGCCGGTAGCACGGTGAGCCCGGTCGCACCTGCGAACAGGGCGGCCAGGATTCCACCGATTCCAATCGAGTAGAGGAAGGGCTGCGGAAAGGCGAGCAGAGCCGCGAGCGACAGCGCGACCGTGAGGGAGCTGAAGAAGACCGTCCGGCCCGCGGTGGCCATCGTGCGCCGCAGCGCCTCACGGCCGGCGCCCACGACGGCAAGCTCCTCCCGGTACCGCGATACGACGAACAGGCTGTAGTCGATCGCAAGGCCCAGGCCGAGACCGCTGACGAGGTTGGCCACGAAGACGGACAGCGGCGTGAAGCCGTTGATGACCCGCACGCAGACGAACGTCGAAAGGATCACGATCCCGCCGCAGATCAACGGGAGGGCGGACGCAATCAGCCCTCCGAAGACCAGCAGCGACAGGACGAAGAGGATCGGGAATGCGAGCAGCTCCGCGCGCACGAGGTCGTGCTCGACCTGCGTCGCCGACTGCTCGTTCGCGATCAGCCAGCCGCCCAGGGACACCCGCCGCTCCTGGTCGAGCGTGTCCTCGATCCGCCTCGCCGCCGCTCGCTCGGACGACCCGGGGATCGGCTTCAACAGCGCCGTGACCGCCGTCAGGCGCCCGTCGCGCGAGAGGAGCGCGTTGCTCCTCGTGTTGTAGTAGTCGGCGACGTTGGCGATCGCCGGATCCCGGGAGAGCAGCTTCCTGACGCGCTCGACCCGCGTGCGGCTGCCCGCGGTGTCGATCCCGCCGCCGGTCTCGACGAGGGCGACGACGGCGGGATCCGGGTTGCTCCCCGTCGCGCGCACGAGCTGCGTTCGCGCCGCCACGCTCGGCGAATCCGGATCCTCGAAGTTCGTGCCGGACGCCGACAGGAGCCCGGCAACCGGTCCTCCGACGGCCGCGGCGAGAGCGGTCCAGGCGAGCGCCAGCAACAGGATCCGTCGCGGATGCCGGTCGATCAGGTCTGCCAGTCGGTTCGTGCGGCAAGCGTCTCAGATCCCCCGCCCGAGGACGCGCCGCGGTCGCCGCTCGTCACTCGAACGAGTGATTCGCGGTGCGCTCCCTCCATCGGGGGACGCGATGCCGCCGCAACACCCCAAGATTGGCGTAAGGCACGTTCTGCGGCACAGAGAGGATGGGGAGCATGAAGCACAAGGGGAAGAGGGGGACGATGCTGATCGCGGTCATCGCGATCGTCGCGGCACTCGCCGCCGCATCTGGCGCCGGCGCGGCGTCCAAGCGGCCTAAGCATGTCGGCCATGTCTTTGGCTCGGATGCCAGCTGGGTCGGCCCGGATGCCAGCTGGGCAGAGGGCCAGTAGCACCTCCGGCACACTTCGTATGTGACAGCTGAGGGCCGCGGCGCCGTATCACCGCTATGAACGCGGTGACGACGACGTGGCCTCGGCTTGCTTTGCAGCCGCCTTCGTTCGCGGCGGTCGCCGAGGCGGAGCTCGATGCCGTCCACCGGTATCTGCTGTTCCTCACCGGCGACCGCTCGCTCGCGGAGGACCTCACGGGCGAGACGTTCGAGAAGGCCTTCCGGACCTGGCGGCGCTTCGACCCGCGGCGCGGCAGCGCCCGCACGTGGCTGTGCCAGCTCGCGCGGACGGCCGCGCTCGACCACTTCCGCTCGGAGGAGCGCCGCCGCCGGCGCGAGGAGCGCTTCTCGCGCGAACGCCCGGACGTCGAGGAGGCGCCCGCCGTTCCCGGAGAGCTCGGCGTCGCACTGGCGCGGCTCTCGCCGGCGGAGCGGGAGGTCGTCGCGCTCCGCGTGCTGCTCGAGCTCGACGGGCCGAGCGCCGCGCGCCTGCTCGGGATCAGCCGCACCGCCTGCTCGACACGGCTGAGCCGTGCCCTGAAGCGACTCGAGGAGTTGATGAGAGATGCCCGCGACTGAGATCGACTTCGAGCGCGAGTTCGCGGAGCTCGTCGCGCAGCTGCGCGAGTTCCCGGCGGACGCGCCCGACTCCCTGCGCGCCCGGGTGCGCGCGCTCGGCGAGCCGGAGGCGCCGCCGACGCTGCGCGACCGGATCTCGTCCCTGGCGCTGGCGCCGGGCGGTCCTCGTCGCCGTCCCGGTGTGCGTGGCCGCGCTGCTCTCCGTCGCGGTCGTGCGGGGGCTGGTCTCGCTCCGGCCCGGACGCGCCGTGAGCTCGCGCCGGCCGCGCAGGTCGAGGACTCGTGGACGGCGCACAGGGGGGCGCTCTTCGTCGGCGGCGGCGGCCGGCCCGTCGACGTGGACGCCTCGCTGCACCTGCGGGTTCCCGACCTCGACGCGCTCGGCGACCGGACCGCCGAGGCGATGCGGATCGCACGGTCGCTCGGCGGCTACGTCGCCTCCGTCCAGCAGACGACGACCGTCGGCGAGCCGGGCGAGGCGGACCTGCTCCTGAAAGTTCCGGTCGCGCGCGTCGACACCGCGCTGATTCGGCTCTCCGGGCTCGGCACCGTGCTCGACCAGAACCTCTCCGTCGTCGACCTGCAGCAGACGCTCGCCGACCAGCGGCGGCAGATCCGCAACCTCCGGCTCCAGGTCGCGCGCCTCCAGCAGGCGCTGCGGAACCCGTCGCTCCCGGCGGACGTCCGCCTCAGGCTGCAGTTCAACCTGGAGGAGACGCGCCAGACGCTGGCGCGGCTCACCCGCGCCAACAAGGCGACGCGGCGGCAGGCGGCGCTCTCCGACGTCTCGCTCGCGCTGACCACGCCGCGGGCCGCAGGCGCGGCGACGGGCGACGACCGGGGCCGGGCGGAGCGCGCGATACGGGATGCCGCGTCGTTCCTCGCCACGGCCGGGGCGGTGGCGCTGTTCGTCCTGATCGCGGTCAGCCCGCTGCTGCTGCTCGGCGTGGCGTGGCTCTTCGGGACGCGCGACGTACCGCCGGCGCGAGGAGCGTCGCCTACTTGCGCCGGCGCCGGAGTAGCCGCATGAGCTCGTGGCGCCGGCGTCCGGGGTGGAGCTCGACGCAGAGCACGCCCTCGCCGTCCCGCGGCCCGTGCCGCCACACGCCGTCCTCCTGGACGTAGACCTCCTCGTCGAACACATGGAGGTCGGCCTGCCGGAACCACGCCCGCCACGCATCCGCGGGCTGCCTGAGGAACCAGTCGGCCGGCGTCTCGCCGCAGGGGACGGTTAGGAGGATCTTGCCGCCGCGAGCCGTCACGCGCCGTAGCTCGTGCAACGCGCCGAGCGGCGCGTCCGGATCCCGCTCGGCGTCGCTCCCGTAACGGGTGTTGTCGCTGCCGACGTGCTCCAGCGTGGAGACGCAGAAGACGAGGTCGAAGGCGCGCGAGTCGAACGGCAGGCTGCGGAGGTCGGCCTCGACGCCGGTCATGCCCGGGACCTCGCGGGGGGCGAGGTCGACGCCGGTCAGCTCCGCAGCGCCGAGGCCGAGCACGGCCGCCAGCCAGGCCGGCTCCGCGAACGCGTATCCGACGTCGAGCACGCGCCGCTCGCCCCGATACCGGCCGAGCGTCCACGCGAGCTCGATCGGCCGCTCGTCGAACTCGGCCGGGGCGACGAGCTCGTGCGGGTGCTCGCCCGTGGCGCGGGCGGCCGCCCCGCGGCCGATGCCGTCGTCGAGCACGCGGAGGCGGCGGAACTCCTCGCTGTCGGCCAGCTCGGCGAGCAGGCCGGCGCGCGACAGCCCGTGCTCCGACAGCGCCGCGAGGGCGTGGGCGCGCGCCTCCTGGTCTGGCGGGCGGCGGAGGAGGAACCGGAACGCGCGTTCGACGAACTCGTCGTCCGGGAGTGCGGCCAGCTCGACCTGGGCGGCGAGCCGCTCGTCCATCCCGGCGACTCTACGTGTGGTCTACTTCCGGCCGTGCTCGTCCAGGCGCTGTCGAACGCTCACAGGGTCGGGCTGGGAGTCGTCGCGGCCTGTTTCATCGGCTTCGCGCTCCTGTCGGCGTTCGTGTTCCCGCGCATCCGCGCCTCGTTCCCCGGGCCGCGGCCTGCCGGCCTTCATCGTCGTCTGCGTCCTGTTCTTCCTCGGGATGATGTCGGCGGTCGAGACGTTCGGCGCCGAGCCGAAGGAGGAGGGCACGAAGACGGAGGCGGAGTCGACGAGCGAGAGCACGACCACCGAGACGACGACCACGGTCGCGACGACCACCGTGCAGCTGCCGGCGGCGACGACGACCACCGCGCCGAAGCCGAAGCCGCCGCCCGCCGCGGCGCCCCAGACGATCAGGGTCACGGAGACCGAGTTCAAGATCACGCTTGCGACGCAGCCGCAGAGACCGGGTCCCGTCACCTTCGACGTGAAGAACGCGGGCGCGATCGGCCACGATTTCGTCGTCACCGGCGCCGGCGGGACAAAGGGGACCCCGCTCCTCAACTCGGGCCAGAGCGCCAAGCTGGTGGTGGCCCTGAAGCCCGGAACGTACGACCTGTTCTGCTCCGTCCCCGGCCACAAGGAGGCGGGGATGGACGTGAAGCTCACCGTCGGCTCGTAGGGGAGGGCGGTACTCTGTGCGTCGTCGGAGGGGTGGCAGAGCGGTCGAATGCGGCGGTCTCGAAAACCGTTATCCGTCGTTAGGCGGATCGAGGGTTCAAATCCCTCCCCCTCCGCCTCAATTCGCGGTCGGGGCAAGCTCCTAGGCTCGTGAGCCTTGCTCAGACAGAGACTTCTGCATAGGCAGTTTCGAGCGCGGGGCCCGTGGGTGTCGCTCTTCTACATCGACGGCCACGCGTATGGGGGCTGGCGCGACTTCACCGATGATCACCGCATCACCGACTTCGTCGAACGGTTCTTGCCGGGACGGGTACTCGAGCTTGGCTGCCTCGAGGGGGCGCAAACGGCGGAGCTCTCCCGCCGCGGGTACGCCGTGACGGCGCTCGAAGGTCGCGCAGAGAACGTCGCGCGAGCGCGCTGGATCCTGCGTCGGCTCGGCATCGAGGCAGACGTACTCGAGGCCGACCTGGAGTCAGTGCCACTGAGCGGGTTTGGTCACTTCGACGTCGTGTTCTGCAGTGGTGTGCTCTACCACCTGCCCGAACCCTGGCGGTTGATCGAGCAAATGCCCCGAGTCGCCCCGGCTCTGTACCTCTCCACGCACTTCGCGGACCGCGAGGAAACGGTGGTCGACGGTCGACCCGGACGCTGGTTCCAGGAGGGCGGGCGCGAGGAGCCGCTGAGCGGCCTGTCCGAGCGAAGCTTCTGGTTCACGAAGGACGCGCTGCTGGCCGAGCTGCGGGCCCACTTCGGTCGCGTCGAACTCATCCGCGAGTTCCAGCACGACAACGGTCCGCTCATGAGTGTTGCTGCATGGCGGTAGCTGGGCTGCCAGACGGTCGGCTATCTTCGCCGTCAGGGAGAGGTGTCCGAGTGGCCTAAGGAGCGCGACTGGAAATCGCGTACGTGCTGAAAGGTGCGTCGCGGGTTCAAATCCCGCCCTCTCCGCCTCGTCAGCGCGGGGGAGACGCCACGTTTCCCCCGCGACAGCCCGGATGACGCTCGCCCAGCTCTCCATCACCGTCGCCCTGCTCGCTGCTCTGGGCCTGGTCGCCAGCCGCGTCGGGCTCTCGGCGATCCCGGCCTACCTGCTGGCAGGCCTGCTCCTCGGGCCGAACGAGCCGAAGGTGCTCAGCATCATCCGCCCGTCCGACGTGACCGAGTTCGTCGCCGAGATCGGGCTCGTCTTCCTCCTCTTCTTCCTCGGGCTCGAGTTCACGCTCGGGCGGCTGACGCGCAGCCGCCGACATGCCGTCGTGGGAGGTGCGATCGACCTGCTCGTGAACGGCGGCCTCGGGCTGATCGTCGGCGTCGCCGCCTTCGGCCTCACGGTGCCGGGGGTCGTGCTCGCCGCGGCGATCTACGTGTCCTCGAGCGCGATCACCGTCAAGGGGCTGATCGACTTCCGCCGGCTCGCCGACGACGAGACCGACCTGGTCCTGGCGATCCTCGTCGCCGAGGATCTCGTCATCGGTCTTGTGCTCGGGTTCGTCTCGGGTGGTGGAGGCGCCGCCGGCGAAACGCTCTTCACCGTCGCGAAGGCGATCGCGTTCGTCGCGTTCGCGCTCGCGGTCTCCAAGTGGTTGAGCGGCGTGATCGACCGCGTGCTCGACTGGCTGCCGCGCGAGTTCTTCCTGCTCGCCGTCTTCGCGTTCCTGATTGGCGCCGCCGCGCTCGGGAAGGAGGTCGGCCTCTCCGAGGCGGTCGGCGCGCTGATGGCGGGGGTCGTCCTCTCGGAGACCTCGGTGCGCGCCGAGATCGAGGAACGCTTCTTCAGCTTCCGCGACGTCTTCGCCGCGCTCTTCTTCTTCGTCTTCGGGCTGTCGATCGACGTCGCCCGCATCGGCGATGTGGGTTGGATCCTCGCCGCTCGGCGTGGTCGCCGCCGTGGTGGGCAAGATCGGCACCGGGTTCCTCGCTGGACTGGCCGGCGGCTTCACGCGGCGCCAGAGCTTCAACGTCGGCGCAGCCCTCCTGGCTCACGGCGAGTTCACGATCATCCTGGCCCAGATCGCGCGCGAGAACGACCAGGTGTCCGACGCGACTCAGGCGAAGCTGATGGCGTTCGCCGGTCTGTACGTCCTGATCACGGCGACGCTCGGCGTCGCGCTGATGAAGGAGTCGAAGGTGATCGGCCGGCGCCTGTTCCCCGTCCCTAGACTGGCCGAAGGAGGCTAGAGATGCCGATCGACCTACGCGAGACTCGCCTGCCCGGGATCGGGTCGAAGTTCACCCTGCGGCTGGATGCGGGCGGTCGGCTCGCGGTGATCGTCCACAACGACGGCAAGCGGGAGCTCTACTACTACCGACACGGTGACGCCGACGAGCCGACGGCCGTGATCACGCTGGACGACGACGAGGCACGGCAGCTTGGCGCTGTCATCGGCGGCGCCTACGAGCGGCCGAAGATCGTCGAGGACCTCGAGATGGCGCTCGGCGAGCTTCAGATCGAGTGGATCCCGGTCCCCGACGAGAGCCCCTGGATCGGTAAGACGCTGGCGCAATGCGCGTTTCGCGCGAAGGTCGGGATCACCGTGATCGCGATCCTTCGCGAGCCGGAACCGATCACGGGTGCGCAGCCTGACGACCGGATCGAGCGCGGCGACACGCTCGTCACGGTCGGCAAGGCGCGCAGCTATCCCGAGTTTCGGCGGCTCCTCGTGGCCGAATAGGTCTCTGCGTGCGCGGACAGGTTCGCCTTACTCCTGATGTATGGTTCGCCTTATGGTGCTTGCCGTGGAGCGGCATGACGAAAGGGTCGCGCTTGTTCTCGGAGGCTGCCGCCGCGATGAGCTCCGACAGGCGGCAATCCGCGTCTGCGCGCGACGGTTCGGCGCGGGAGAGTGGCGCATCTGCGCTGAGAGCTTTCGACCGACGATGGTGAGGCGTACCGGCACTGTTCGCCTCTGGGAAGGCCGCTTCGAACTGGGGCGATCGTGACTCGCTTCGCCGAGGCCGTCAACGGCCAGATCGCAAGCGAGTTCGGGGCCTCGCAGCAGTACGTCGCGATCGCGGTCCACTACGACGCACAGACGCTCCCGCAACTCGCTGCGCACTTCTACCGCCAGGCGATCGAGGAGCGCAACCACGCGATGATGATGGTGCAGTACCTCCTCGACGCCGACGCGCCGGTCGTGACGCCGGCCGTCGAGGCGCCGCGCACGACCTTCGCTGATGACCGTGAGCCCGTCGCGCTCGCGCTCGAGCAGGAACAGAGAGTGACGCAGCAGATCGCTGCGCTGGTGCAACTCGCACGCGAGGATCACGACCACGTCGGCGAGCACTTCCTCGGCTGGTTCCTCGACGAACAGCGCGAAGAGGTCGCAAGCATGAACGCTCTCCTGGCGGTGGTCGATCGCGCCGGCACCGACAACATGCTTCTGGTCGAGGACTACCTCGTCCGCAGCGGAGGCGTCACCGCCGACGAGCCGTCAATCCCGGCCCCACCCGCCGCCGGCGGCGCGCTCTAACCTCCTCGTCACGTTTACGCTCGAGCTGTCGAACCTGACACGTATGGCGGAGAAGGAGGGATTCGAACCCTCGATGGAGGCATTCACCCCCATAACGCCTTAGCAGGGCGCCGCCTTCAGCCACTCGGCCACTTCTCCGCGGGCGGACATCGTACCCGACGTCCTCTCGGTCATTTCCCCCTTCGGGGGGAGGATTCCTGTGGCTCTCCCGCGACAATCGGAGTGCCGGCTCCCCCCTCGACACCGGCACTCGAAACCCGTCTGCGGCATCGGAGGCGGGTTTCGTCGTTTCGGGGATAGTTCCGCTGTGGCGGAGCCCCTGAACGTCCGGGACTACGAGCGGCTCGCGGAGGAGCGGCTCGACGCGAACGCGCACGCCTACTTTGCGGGCGGGGCGGGGGACGAGGTCACGCTGCGGGACAACGTCGCCGCGTTCGAGCGGCGGAAGCTGCGGCCGCGCGTGCTCGTCGACGTCGGCGGGGGGACGACGGCGACGACGGTGCTCGGGACGGAGGTCTCGCTGCCGGTCGTGATCGCCCCGCTCGCGCTGCAGCGTATGGCCCATCCGGACGGCGAGCTCGCGACGGCGCGGGCGGCCGCGGCGGCCGGGACGGTCATGTGCCTGTCGACCGCCTCGACGACCCGCCCGGCCGAGGTCGCCGCCGCCGCGCCTGACGCTCCGCGCTGGTTCCAGGTGTACGTCTTCGACGACCGCGGGATCACGGAGGAGCTGGTCGCGGAGGCGATCGACAGCGGCTACGGCGCGCTCGTGCTGACCGTCGATGCACCGTTCCTCGGCCGGCGCGAGCGCGATCTGCGCGTCGACTTCAAGATCCCCGAGGGGATCACCCCCGCCGGGAACATCTTCACGGAGGGGTTCGACCTCGCCTTCAGCTGGCGCGACCTCGAGTGGCTCGCCGGGTACGGGCTTCCCGTCGTCGTGAAGGGGCTGATCACCGCCGAGGACGCGCGGCTCGCGTGCGAGCACGGCGCGGCGGCGGTGGTGGTGTCCAACCACGGCGGGCGGCAACTGGACGGCGTGCAGGCGACGTTGGACGCACTCGAGGAGGTGGTCGACGCGGTGGAAGGGCGGATCGAGGTGCTGCTCGACGGCGGCATCCGCCGCGGGACCGACGTCCTCAAGGCCCTGGCCCTCGGCGCGCGGGCGGTCCTGATCGGGCGGGCGATGGTCTGGGGCCTAGCCGTGAACGGCGAGGCCGGCGTCGCGCACGTCCTCCAGCTCCTGCGGGACGAGATCCAGTTGGGCCTGGCGCTGCTCGGCTGCCGCTCGCCGGCCGACGTCACGCGCGCCCACGTCACCTAGTTAGTAAGGGACGTGTCCCTTAAAGCGTGGGTCTGACCCAGGGTGTAACGACTGTGTGCCACTTCTTCCACAGGGCCACCGGTCGGGCCGCGGCGCTCGGTGGCCCGGCGTCAGTCGTGGACGCGGGCGATCAGGTCGGACCGCCGGAGCACGCGCACCTCTGCGCCGGCAAGCCGTACCTCGTAGCCGGCGTCGCTCGGGAAGAGCACCTTGTCGCCCGGCTCGACGCCGCCGTTCTCCGTGCCGACGGCGGTGATGACGCCGGTGCGGCAATCCGTCTCCGTCGAGGCCGGGATGATCAGCCCGAGGTTCGTCTCCGACTCCTCGTCCGACGGCTGGACCACGAGGAAGTCGTCGAGCGGCTCGAGCGACAGGTCGATTCGGCGGGCGTCGTGCTCCTGCATCTCCGACAACCTACATCCGCCCGGCGGCAATGATCCGCTGGAGGAACTGCTGCGTGCGCGGTTCCTTCGGGTCGCTCAGAAGCTCGTGCGGCGGGCCTTGCTCGAGGATCACGCCGTCGTCGAGGAAGCAGACGCGGTCGGCGATGTCGCGCGCGAAGCTCATCTCGTGCGTGGCGATCACCATCGTCATACCGCCGGAGGCAAGCTCCCGGATCACCTGCAGCACCTCGGCGACGAGCTCTGGGTCGAGCGCGCTCGTGACCTCGTCGAGCAGCATCAGCTCCGGGCGCATCGCCAGCGCACGGACGATTGCCACGCGCTGCTGCTGCCCGCCGGACAGGCGGTCGGGGTAGTCGTCGGCCCGCGCGCCCAGCCCGAACCGCTCGAGCAGCTCGCGGGCGTCGCCCTCGGCCTCGCCGCGGGGCCTCCGGAGCACGCGGACCGGCGCCAACGTCACGTTGCGCAGGACGCTCATGTGCGGGAAGAGGTTGAACGCCTGAAACACGATTCCGATGCGCCTCCGCACGCGGTTGATGTCGACGCCGCGCGCGGTCACGTCGTCGCCGCCGACGACGATCCGGCCGCCGTCGATCGGCTCCAGCAGGTTCACGCACCGCAGCAGCGTCGACTTCCCGGACCCCGACGCCCCGATCAGGCAGACGACCGCGTGCTCCGCGACCTCGAGGTCGATGCCACGCAGCACCTCGTGCCGCCCGAAGGACTTGTGGACGCCGTGGAGCTCGAGCGCTCTCATGCGACGCGGGCCGTCTGCCGCCGCCGGCGATCGCGGGCCACGAGCCAGTCCGTGAACCGCGCCAGCGGGATCGTGAGCGCGACGAACAGGGCAGCCGCCGCGAGGTACGCGGTGTAGTTGAAAGTCGCGGCAGCGTCGATCTGCGACTGCTTGAACGCCTCGACGGAGCCGAGGAAGCCGACGAGCGCCGTGTCCTTCTGGAGCCCGATGAAGTCGTTGAGCAGCGGCGGTACGACGCGGCGTACCGCCTGGGGCAGGACGACGAACCGCAGTGCCTGCCCTCGGCTCAACCCGAGCGAGCGCGCGGCGGCTTCCTGGCTCGGGTGCACCGACTCGATCCCGGCGCGATAGACCTCCGACACGTACGCGGTGTAGACGAGCACGAGCGCGACGATCCCCCAGAACGTCGTCGAGGTCGGGACGTTCTGCAGCTGCAGCGCCGGCGCGCCGAACCCGAGGACGGCGATGACCAGGATCGTCGGGACGCCCCGGAAGAAATCCGCGTAGACGATCGCGGACGCGCGCAGCGGGAAGAAGACGGGGCCGGGAAGGCTGCGGATGACCGCGAGCACGAGCGCGAAGACGAGGATGAACACCTCCGCGATGCAGAACATCTTCACGTTGAGGAGGAACGCCTGGGCGATCTCCGGCATCGACGCCTTGAACTGGCCCCAGTCGAAGAAGGTGCGCTTGACCTCGGGCCAGCCGGGCGCGTTCGTGATCAGGAGCGCCAGCGCGACGACGACGACGATCGTGCTGGCGACGGCGATCGCCACGGCGCGGGTTCCCTCGCCTCCGGTGGTGACGCTGCCGAAGATCCGAGAGCGGCGGTTCTCGTCCAGCGCGTGCTACTTCAGCACGGGCGCGCCCGCGGCCTTCGCGAGCCACTTCTGACGGATGGCGTCGAGCGCGCCGCTCGCCTTCAGGTCGGCGAGCGCCTTGTCGACGCACTTCGTGAGCGAGTTGCCCTTCGCGAGCACCACCCCGAAGTGCTCCCCCGACTTCGCGGTCGGGAACTGCCCGATGATGGCGCTGTTCGGGACCTGGGCCGAGGTCACGTAGAAGGCGGTCGGGAGGTCGACGACGAGCCCGTCGATCTGCTTGTTCTTCAAAGCCTGGACGGCCGTGTCGTTCGTGTCGAAGACCGACGGCTTCTGCGTCGGCTTGATGGTCTTGACGATGTAGTCGTAGCTCGTCGTCCCGAGCTGGGCACCCAGCTTGTAGGGCTTCAGCTCCGCCGTCGTGGTCGCCTTGGCGATCGGCTGTCCCTTCAGGCCCACGATTGCCTGGTTGACGTCGTAGTAGGAGGAGCTGAAGTCGACGACCTTCGCGCGCGCGGGCGTGTACGAGATCTCGTTGATGTCGAAGTCGAACTTCTTCTTGCCCGGGGCGTAGGAGGTGTTGAACGGGACGACGATCCACTTGACCTCGGTGCCGGCGAAGCCGAGCTTCGTCGCGACCGCGGAGGCGACGGCGCTTTCGAAGCCCTGTCCAGACGGCGGGTCGCTCACCTTCCACGGCGACTGCGGGTCCCCGCCGAACCAGGGCGGATAGGCGGGATTGTCGGTCCCGATCGTCAGCGTGCCGGCCTTGACGAGGTTGAGGCTGTCCTTGTCGCAGGAGGCCGCTGCCGCGGCCGTCGTCGTGGTCGTGCCCTCGGCCGACGAGTTGCTCGAGCCGCCGCACCCCGCCGCCAGCAGCGCGAGGACGACAGCGAACGAGGCGAGCTTCGCCACGGGCTCGACATTAACACGCGGATACTTCTCTCCAGAGTGCGCATCGGCCGCCACGAGGTGCCGCTGTCGAATCCCGACAAGCTCTTCTTCCCGGAGCGGGGCCTGACGAAGGGCGACCTCGTCGGCTACTACCTCGACGTCGCCGACTGCGCCCTTCCGCACCTGCGCCGCCGGCCGTTCCACATGAAGCGGTTCCCGAACGGCGTGGAGGCGGACTTCTTCCACCAGAAGCGGGTGCCCGCGCACCCCGACTACGTCGACGAGCAGTTCGTCCGGTTCCCGAGCGGCCATTCGACCGTCTTCGCGGTGATCGACAACGCCGCCGCGCTCGCGTGGGTGATCAACCTCGGCTGCATCGAGCTGCACACCTGGCACTCGCGCGTCGAGGACATCGAGCGGCCCGACTACCTCCTCATCGACCTCGACCCGACCTTCGACGGCCAGTGGCCGTACGTGCGCGAGATCGCGCTCGTCGTCAGGGAGGTGATGGACGAGCTCGGCCTCGCGTCGTACCCGAAGACCTCCGGCGCGACCGGCTTCCACATCCTCGCGCCGATCAAGCCGGAGCTCGTCTTCCCGGACGTGCGCCGCTTCGCGAAGGCATTGGCGGAGGAGGTCGAGCGGCGCGTCGGTGACCAGGAGGTCGCGACGACGACGTGGCGCGTCGCCGACCGGCGCGGCGTGTTCGTCGACTTCGGCCAGAACGCGCGCGACCGGACGATCGCCGCCGCGTACTCCGTGCGGCCGACGCCGGACGCGCGCGTCTCGGCGCCGCTGAGCTGGGACGAGGTCGCCGACGTCGACCGCGCCGCGTTCACCGTCGAGACGATGCGCGCGCGGATCGCCGAGGTCGGCGACCCGATGGCGGGCATGTGGCGGCGGCGGAAGAGCCTCCTGCCACGGTTCGCGAAGCTTGGCCTGGAGCCCGGCGAGCCGAGCAGGACGAAACGCTGAGCCCTGCAGGAACCGGCCGTTCCTGCCGATAAGAGCGGCATGCAACGCGCTGCGGCAGCCTGGCGCCCCATCGGCACGGTTCTCGTCGAGGCCGGAGCGATCGACGAGTCCCAGCTCGACGCGGCTCTCGCCGAGCAGAAGGAGAGCGGCAAGCGCCTGGGCGAGATCCTGATCGAGTCGGGCGCGATCACGTGGAACGCGCTCGCCCACGCGATCGCGGCGCAAGTGCAGGCCCTCGACACGGATCAGCCCTCGGAGCCTGAACCGGACGCGCTGCCGGAGCCGCCGGCTCCCCCTGCGCGGCCCGCTCCGCCGCAGCCGCCGAAGTCGCTGCTCCCGTCGGTCACCAGGATCCACGTGGACTCGGACAACCGGCTCGAGGCGGTCGAGGCGATGCTGCGCGAGCGCCAGCGCGCGTTCCTCGAGCTCGTGGCCACGACCGAGACGCTGCGCCGCGCAGTCGCGAAGCTCCAGGACGAGGTCGCCCACAAGGACCAGGAGATCGCGCGCCTCCGCCTGGGGACGATCGCCTAGGCTCTAAGCGGCCCTCGGACGCTTCAGTCCGAGCTGGCCAACAGGCTCTCGAACGTCGGGTCGTCCGGCCGTCGCGGCGGGCGGAGCTCCTTCCACGTGCACTGCTTCGGATCCTTGTCCGGCCGGAACCGCAGGAAGCGCGTCCCGTGCCGGAAGCGGCTGCCCTGCACCTTGTCGTAACGGACCTCGCACGCGAGCTCGGGGCGCACGGACGCCTCCTCGAGCTCGCCTGATCCCCAGCGGTTCGGCTCGGAGAAGCCGCGCTCCGGCGCGTCTTGCAGCAGCGGCACGACCTGCTCGGCGATCTGCGCATGCTTGCCGGCCGCGACGGCGGCCGAGCCTACGTAGTCGATCTTGCCGTCGTCCCGGTAGAGGCCGAGCAGCAGCGTCGCGATCCGGCTGGGCTTCTCCTTCCAGCGGAGCCCGACGATCACGCAGTCCGCGGTCTTGAAGGGCTTCACCTTCAGCACGGCGTCGCGCGATCCCGGCAGGTAGGGCGAGCCGAGGCGCTTCGCGATCACGCCGTCGAGCCCCGCGGCCTCGAAGCTGGACAGCCACTCCTGCGCGCGGTCGCCGTCGCGGGTCGTGGGGGAGAGGCGGAGGCCCTTCGCCTTCCGCTCCAGCTCGCGGCGCCGTTGCTCGAGCGGCCGCTTCCAGATCTCCTCGCCCTTCCAGAGCAGGAGGTCGAACGCGACGAAGTCGGCCGGGATCTCGGAGGAAAGCTTGCGCACGCGCGACTCCGCGGGATGGAGCCGCGTCTGCATCGAGTCGAAGTCGAGCACGCCGTCCCGCGCGATCACGATCTCCCCGTCGACCGCGGAGTGGGGCGGCAGAAGGTCGCCGAGCGGCCTCAACTCGGGGAAGTAGCGCAGGAGCGGCCGGCCGTTCCGCGACCAGAGGGCGAGCTCGCCGCCGTCGTTCTCGAGCACGCCGCGGAACCCGTCCCACTTCGGCTCGAACTGCCACTCTCCGCTCTGGGGGAGCTCCGAGACGAGCGCCGCCTCCATCGGCGGGAAGGGGACGTTTGGTCCTGGCATCGACTGGAACCTATAGCGAGGTGGGAGAGCTGGACGGGGTCTGGCGTGTGGAGCGAGTCGGCGGCGCGCTGCCGCCGCTCTACGCGTGCCGGAAGCGGATCGAGGGCGGCCGGGGAACGACCGAGTTCAGCCGCCTGCCCGGGATGCCGTTCGAGGTGCGCGGGCTCGAGCTCCACTATCGCGGGCCGTTCGCGCCGCTCGTGGACAAGCTCGAGCCGCGCGACGGCGGCTACCTCGGGCAGGCGACGCTGTTCGGGCGCCGGTTCGGCCGGTTCCGGATGACACGGCTGGAGTGACCCGGTTACACGGACCGATCGGATCGCTACCCGAGCCGTGGTTAAGCTTCGCGCGATGAGGCGGGTCGCAGTCACGGGCCTCGGCGCCGTCACGCCGCTCGGGAACGATGCCCCGTCGACGTGGCGCACGGCGCTCGCGGGCGAGAGCGGGATCGACTGGATCCGCTCCTTCGACCCGGGCGACCAGCCGGTCAGGGTCGCCGCCGAGGTGAAGGACTTCGACGCTACGCAGGTCGCCTCGCCGAAGGAGGTCCGGAAGCTCGAGCGAAACGTCCTCCTGGCGCTCGGCGCGGCGCATGAGGCGATGCGGGACTCCGGGCTCGACGCGTTCGATCCGATGCGGGTCGGCATCGTCTTCGGCACCGCGATCGGCGGCGTCAACGGGATCCTCGAGCAGGAGGAGGTGCGCCGCTCGCGGGGGGCCGCCCGCGTCTCGCCGAACTTCCTGCCGAACGTCCTCGTCGACTCGGCCAGCGGCCAGCTCGCGATCTCGCTCGGGATCACCGGGCCGAATTACGCGGTCGTCTCGGCGTGCGCCACCGGCTCCCACGCGATCGGCGAGGCCGCCGAGTTGATCAAGCGCGGCGACGCCGACGCGGTGCTCGCCGGCGGCGCCGAGGCGTGCATGCACCCGCTGATCCTTGCCGGCTTCACCGCGATGCGCGGCCTCGCGATCGAGGACGAGCACCCGCCGCGCGCGTCGCGGCCGTTCGACGCGACCAGGGCCGGCTTCGTGATGGGGGAGGGGGCGTGCGTGCTCGTGCTCGAGGAGCTCGACGCGGCCCGCGCCCGCGGGGCGACGATCTACGCGGAGGTGCTCGGCTACGGCGCGTCGAACGACGCGCACCACATGGCGCAGCCCGAGCCGGAGGCGACCGGCGTCGCGGAGATGATGCGCGCCGCGCTGCGCCGCGCCGGCGTCGAGCCCGAGCGCGTGGGCTACGTCAACGCGCACGGGACGTCGACGCCGCTCGGCGACGCGGCCGAGACGAAAGCGATCAAGGACGTCTTCGGCGACCACGCCTACGAGCTCGCGGTCTCGTCGACGAAGTCGATGATGGGCCACACGTTCGGGGCGGCCGGCGCGATCGAGGCGATGATGTGCGTGCTCGCGCTGCACGAGGGCGTGCTCCCGCCGACGATCAACTACGAGCACCCGGACCCGGCCTGCGACCTCGACTACGTGCCGAACGAGGCGCGGCAGGCTCAGGTGGAGGTCGCGCTCTCGAACGCGATGGGGCTCGGCGGGCACAACGGCTGCGTCCTCCTCGGTCGTGTCGACTGAGGTCGCGCCGGACGGCAGCCCCGTCGAGGTCTATCGCCGGCTGCCGCCGGCAGGTCTTTGCGAGAATCGCATCCGATGATCGTCGAGCCGCGCGTCGAGGAGTACGCCGAGCAGCACACGACGCCGGACGGCGAGCTGTTCGACCGCCTCGCGGCGGAGACACGCGAGGTGTCCGAGATCCCGCAGATGATGGTCGGACCGCTGCAGGGCCAGTTCCTCGCCTTTCTCGTGCACGCCACCCAGGCACGGCACGTGCTCGAGGTGGGGACGTTCACCGGGTACTCGTCGATCGCGATGGCCCGCGCCCTTCCCGACGGAGGCAGCGTCGTCAGCTGCGACGTCAACGAGAAGACGACCGCGATCGCGCGGCGCTATGCCGAGGAGGCCGGTATCGCCGACCGGATCGACTATCGCGTCGGGCCCGCGATCGAGACGCTCGCCACGCTCGAGGGGCCGTTCGACATCGTCTTCATCGACGCCGACAAGGGGGATACGTCGACTACTTCGAGGCGACGCTGCCCAAGCTCGCCGACCGTGGCCTGATCCTCGCCGACAACACGCTCGCCTCCGGCGAGGTCGTCGCGGACGATCCGGGGCCGATGACCGAGAACATCAAGCGGTTCAACGACCACGTCCGCGCGGACGAGCGTGTCGAGAGCGTGCTGCTCACGATCCGCGACGGCGTCACGATGATCCGTCGACGGCAGCAGGGCTGAGCTCCCGGATCGACGGCAGGACCCTCGCGGCGAGAGCCAGCACGTCGTCGGGAGGGGGGAACGCCGCATTCGGGATCGCGACGACTCGGATCCCGGCGGCATGCGCCGAGCGGATACCGCTGGCCGAGTCTTCGATCGCGGCGCAGGACGTCGCGTCGACGCCGAGTCGCCGCGCCGCCTCGAGGTAGACGTCCGGCGCAGGCTTGCCTCGCGCCACCTCCTCGGACGAGACCGTGGCGCGGAAGTGGCGCGCGAGCCCGGACACGTCGAGCGCGCGGTCGATCAGCTCGCGGTTGGACGACGAAGCGAGCCCGAGTGGCCACCTCGCGGCGAGCCGCTCGACCCCCTCGACCGCGCCGTCGATCAGCGGCAGCCGCCTCTCGTAGTGGTCGAGCATCCGTCTCACGACCTCGCGGTTGATCTCCTCCGGCGACTCGGCCAGGCCCACGACCTCGTGCATGTAGCGGGACCACTCGGTCGAGCTCATTCCCATCATGTCCGACTGCGCCCGGTCGCTCCAGCGGCCGCCGCGCTCGCGGGCGAGGCCCTCGCGGACCTCGTCCCAGAGCTCTTCTGTCTCCAGGATGACACCGTCCAGGTCGAAAACGACCGCCTGGACGCGAGTGATGTCTGTAGACACAGACATCACTTCAAACAGGGAAGTACCGGCTGAGCCGGTAGACGAGCCCGGACTCGGCGACGCCGAGCTCCCCCTCGAGCACCTCGCCGACGAAGATCGTGTGGTCGCCCGCGTCGTACTCGGCCCAGACGCGGCACTCCAGCCACGCGAGCGCGCCCTCGACGAGCGGGCCGGCCTCGCCCTCGCGGACGTCCACGCCCTGCCAGAGCGCGACCGGCGGGATGCCGCTGCGGGCGAAGTGCCGCGCGAGCTCCTCCTGGTCGCTCGAGAGGAGGCTCGCGGCGAAGCGGCCCGCGCGGCGGAGCGGCTCGTGCGACGAGGACTCGCGGCCGACCGAGATCCCGATCGAGCGGCGGCTCGAGCGAGAGCGACACGAGCGAGCCGACGGTGAGGCCGTAGCGCTCGTCGTCGACGATCGCGGTCACGACGGCGACCGGGGCCGGAAACCGGCGCATCAGTTCGCGGAGCTCCTCCCCCGTCATCGGGTCGATGATAGGGAGGTGACCCGGCGGGACGTCATCGAGTTCGTCGTCGCCGCGGTCCTCGTCGCTGCCGCAGCCGTCGCCCATTACGGCGACGCGACACCTGTGCTCGCGTTTCTCGTCGCCGCGCTCGCGATCGCCATGCTCGCCCGGCTGGTCGGTGGCGCGACTGAGCAGCTCGGCGGCCGCGTCGGCTCCTCGGCCGCCGGCGTGGTGCAGTCCGCGCTCGGCAACCTCCCGGAGCTGTTCATCGCGCTGTTCGCGCTCCGCGAAGGGCTGACGGGCGTCGTCCAGTCGGCGCTGGTGGGATCCGTGATCGCGAACAGCGTGCTCGTGCTCGGGCTTGCGTTCGTCGCGGGCGGGATCCGGAACGGGACGCAGAGGTTCGACTCGCCGCGGGCGCGGATGATCGCCACGTTGACGATGCTCGCCGCGGCGATCCTGTCCGTGCCGACCCTGGCGAACGCGTTCCATGCGCCCGCGGCGAGCCACGAACGCACGCTGAGCCTGATCTGCGCCGGCGTCCTGATCGTGCTGTTCGTCCTGACGCTCCCCGGCTTCCTCCGCGCCGGCGCAGGGGCCGACGAGGAGGCGCACCAGCCGCGCTGGACGCTCGGCCTCACGATCGTGGTGCTCGGCGGTGCTGGTGTGGCGGCGGCGTTCGTCAGCGACTGGTTCGTGAGCGCGCTCAAACCGGCGACCGAGTCGCTGGGCATGAGCGAGGCGTTCGCGGGGCTCGTCGTCGTCGCGATCGCGGGGAACGCGGTCGAGAACGTCGTCGGCGTTCAGCTCGCCGCCCGCAACCGGCCCGACTTCGCGATCTCCGTGATCGTGAACTCGGCTCTGCAGGTGGCTCTGCTGCTGACGCCGGTGCTCGTCTTCGCCAGCCTGTTCTTCGCGACGAATCTGACCCTCGTCTTTCCGACGCTGCTCGCGATCGTGCTGCTGATGGGGGCGGGGATCACGGCGCTCGTCGTCTACGACGGCGAGAGCACCTGGGAGGAAGGGTCGATCCTCGTCGGGCTCTACGTGGTCATCGCCGCGAGCTTCTGGTGGGGCGCGTAGGCGCCGGACCGGTTCAGCCGAGGAACATCGCCAGGATCGCCATCGCCAGCACCCCCGCGCCGGCCACGGCGAGCTCGGCCCGATGCGACGCGACGGCCGCCATCGTCCGCGGGTCGGCGACGGCGCCCCGTGGCAGCGCGGCGACGCCGAAGATCAGCATCGCGAGGAACAGCAGCGCGATCACGACCGGGTTGGTCGCGCGCTCGACCGCCGACGAGAGGCCGGCGGCGATCGCGCGTCCGGCGCCGTCGTCCGAGCCGGAGTTCGACTCGCGCTGATTGCGAACGATCGTGGACTGCGACGGCGTGCCGGGCCCGCCGGCGGCCGACGCGAGCGAGCTGCGCGCGTCGGCTGATCGGAGAGCGGCGCCGCAGACGTCGCTCCGGCGCGCGAGCGCGAGCTCGGCCTTCGACGGTGCCCGCGCGCCCACGACGACGAGCGTCTGACTGAGGACGGTCCGGCCCGTGCGCGTGCTGCGGCCGACGATGCGGTACGTGCCCGGCGCGAGGTACGTGCCGTGGGCGCCGCCGCCGATCCCGACACGGTTCACGCCGGCGTGGCCGCCGACGTGGAAGCTCGCGGCGACGCGGCACGCCGGCGAGACCTGCAGCACGGTCAGCCGGACTCCGTCCCGGCGATGGAGCTTGAAGATCAGTGTGGCCGTCCGGCGCTTCCCGGCGCCGTGGACGGCGATCCACGAGCGGGTCGAGCGACCGCGCGGCGCTCCGCTCGCGGCCGCCACGAGCGGCGCGGACGCTCCGGAGCTCGATCCCGTGGCCGCAGTGCCCGGTGACGTGGCCGTGCCCGGGGACGTCACCGTGCCCGGAGCGCCGGAAGGGGCGCCCGGACCGGAGCCGCCGGGCGGCGCGGAGACCTGCACGGGCGGCGTCGTCACGCCGGGCGTCTGGACCGGCGGCACCGGGACGGTCGGCGCCGGTAGGGGCGGCGCCGGCACGGGCGGGGCCGGGACGGGTGGCGTCGGCAGCGTGACGGGCGGGACGGTCACGGTCGGCGCGGTCACGGGCGGCACGGGTGGCAGCGGCGGCAGCGGCACCTGCCCGAGGGCCGCCGAGGCGGCCAGCCCGCCGAGCGCGCACACGAGGCCGACCAGAGCCGCAGTCCTCATGTAGGAGTAACTCGGAACGGCCCGATCTGGTTACGGAGGTTTGGCGGGCGGCTCCTACCGGCGACAACCCACTGGTGCCTGCGGTGAAAGCGGATTACGAGCGTGGGGAGGACGTGCTGGTCGCGCTCCAGCTCCAGTCGTTCGAGGCTACAGCGGGCGCGAGGAAGCTCGTCCGGTACGAGGCCGAGACGGAGTGCGCGACGTGCGGTGGGTACGGGGTGCTCGGCGAGCCCGACCCGGAGTGCGAGGAGTGCGCAGGCACCGGCCAGGTCAGCGAGGTCTCGGAGGTCGCGGCCGCCCGCATCCTCCGGATCGAGACCTGCCCGACCTGCGACCTCGAGTCGTGCGAGGACTGCCGTGGCACCGGCGTCGTGGCCGCGGAACGGCTCCTGCGCGTCCGGATCCCGGTCGGCATCGAGGACGGAGACCAGCTTCGCGTCGCCGGCGAGGGCGGCACGGGTGGGCCCGAGGGGGCGCCGGGCGACCTCCTGCTCGACCTCGCCGTCCTGCCCGAGCCCCGCGATCCGCGCTCCGTCCGCTACCTCGCGCTGGCCGGCATGCTGGTCGCGATCGCCGCGCTCGTCGCCTACGTGCTGCTGTCGTGACCCTGCTCACGGGGCACCCTGAGTCGAGGGATCCTCGCGTCCATCGCTTCCAAGTCGGCCCGACGTACCTACACTGAGAGCGGACGGCGTATTTGCGGCCGCTGCTCCGCATCCACATGTCAGCCATGAACATGCCGCAGCTCCCGACCACAACCCCGAGACGCCGGATCCTCGTCGTCGACGACGACCCGTCGCTGCGGCTGCTGCTGCGGACGACGCTCTCCGCCGACGAGTTCGAGCTCGAGGAGGTGGCGTCGGCGGAGGAGGCCGGTGAGGCGGCGCGCTTCTGGCGTCCGTCCGTCGTGCTCCTGGACGTGACGCTGCCGGGCATGGACGGGCTCGCCTTCTCGCGCCACCTCACGGAGCAGACCTCCTACGGCGAGCCGACCGTGATCCTCCTGACCGGCGCGGACCTGACGAACTCGGAGGCGCGCGCCGCGGGGGCGAAGGCGATCCTGCGGAAGCCGTTCAGCCCACTCGAGCTGATTCGCCTGATCGACGAGCTCGAGGAAGCGGCCCCCGACATCCTGGTCGGGGAGTCGGCGCCGGACGCCGAGCAGCTGCTCGTCTACGCCCGCGACCTCAGCCGCATGATCGAGGTCGAGCGGGCGCAGAGGCGCGCCCTGCAGCACGCCTACCGCCAGACCGTCGCGGCACTCGCGGATGCTCTCGAGGCGAAGGATCCGCAGACCGGACAGCACGCCCAGCGCGTCCAGCACTACGCCCTGACGCTCACCGAGGCTGTCGCCCCTTCGCTGCTCGACGACCCCAGCCTCGAGTATGGCTTCGTGCTCCACGACGTCGGCAAGATCGGCGTCCCCAACCAGGTCCTGCAGAAGCGCGGCCCGCTCACTGGCTCCGAGTGGAAGCAGATCCAGCAGCACCCGACGATCGGCGCGGAGATCCTCGGCGACGTGACGCTCCTGCAGGGACAGGGGCTCGACGTCGTCAGGTCGCACCACGAGCGCTGGGACGGCGCCGGCTATCCGTACGGGCTCGCCGGCGAGGAGATCCCGCTCGGCGCGCGGATCTTCGCCCTGGCCGACACGCTCGACGCCATGACGAGCGACCGCGCGTACCGCAAGGCCCTCAGCTGGGAGCGGGCGACGGACGAGATTCTCGGCCAGACCGGCCGGCAGTTCGACCCCCACGTCGTCAAGGCGTTCTCCGTCCGCGAGCGCCGGCTGCGCCGGATCTTCTCCGAGCTCTCCTTCGCCGCGGCCTGACGCCCTATGATCTCGGCGCCGCCGTCCGAGAGAGGAGCCTCGCATGCCGCACTGGTTCGGATTGATCAACACCGCGTCCGCGCCCATCCTCGAGGAGTGCGGCGGTGATCCCGAGGCCGTCCGGGAGAAGATCATCGCGGAGGCTCCGCACGGCGCCAACGTTCGCTCGATCCACTGGCTGTCGGGCGAGGATCGCGCGGCGATCACCGTCGAGGGCCCGGCCGCAGGGGACTACCTGAAGCAGCTCGAGGCCGAGAGCGTGACGGAGTGGCTCAGCGCCGGGGAGCGGAGGGGGCAGAAGAGCTGAGCGGGGCCTCGGCCCGCCGACAGAGATCCGCCTCCGGGAGCGCGCCGATGTCCGCGCAGAGCTCGGCCGCGCGCTCGGCGTCGCCTGCGACGTAGGCCGTCGCCGCCTCGAGCCAGAGCGTCGACGGGGCTTCCTCCGCGGCGGCGTGCAGCTCGTCGCCACGGCCGAGCGCGGCGAGCCCGATTGCGAGGTCGAGGATCCAGAACGACGGGAGCGACGGCTGCTGCCGCATCAGGCCGAGCAGCTCGTCGGCGTCCGTCGCCGCGTCGTCGGCGCGTCCGGCGGCTGCGAGCGCGCGCGCGTGAAGCGCCAGCGCCGGGTAGAGGTTCTGCGGGACGCCGGCGGCGCGGCTGAGCGCGAGCGCCCGCTCCGCCTCGGCGACGGCGAGCGGCACGTCCCCGTCGGAGAGCGCGATCCAGGCACGGACGATGCGCGCGTCCAGCTCGGGCCGGCGCGAGGGACCACGCTCCGACCGGGCGACGAGCTGGTCGGCCAGCAACCGGGCGGTGTCCCAGTCGCGCGACCAGTACGCCTGGTACAGGCGCTCGGCCTCGAACCACTCGCTCCAGGCCGCGTCGCCGAACCGCTCGGCGAGGCGGTGCCCCTGCTCGTGGAGCTCGGCCGCGCGGCGGAGGTCGCCGAAGTTCGCCTCCATGCTCCCGAGGTTGAGATAACCGCGGATGCTCAGCGGCGAGTTGGACTCCTCGGAGATCCGGATGCTGCGCTCGAGGTCGTCGAGCCCGGCGCGGTCGCCGGTGATCGCGCGGGCGATCCCCACCGTGATCAGCATGTCGGCCCTGAGGTCGTCGAGCCGAAGCTCGTCGGCGATCGCCATCGCGCCCGGAGCGAGCTCCAGCGCAGCCTCCGGCTCGTCGCCCGCGGCGTGGAAGCGCGCGAGCGTGCTGAGCACGTACGCCTTCGCGTACGACGGCGGGCGCGCCTCGAGCGCCGCGACCGCCTCCCGCAGCTCCGCGAACGCCTCGTCGCGCTGCTCGCGGCGCCACAGCAGCTCCGCCAGGATCGCCTGAGACTCGGCCGCCCGCTCGGCGTCGCCGGCGGCCAGCATCGAGTCGCGGGCCTCGACGAGCGCGTCCTCGTCCGGTGACGCGCTGCGGGAGAGCGCCTTCCCGTAGCTGAACAGGAGCTCCGGGCGCTCGTCCTCCGGCGGCGAGAGCTCGAGCGCGCCGCCGAAGAAGCCGGCCGAGGCGGCGTACGCGTTCAGCGCGAGCAGCCGCTCGCCGGCGCGGCGGAGGGCCGCCCGCGCGCGCTCTGCGAACGGCGCCGCGTCGCCGCCGACGGCGCGGACGTACTCGATCGCAGCGAGGTAGTGGTATGCAGCCGTCTCCGCGTGCTCGTCCGGTCGGCCGAGCGAGTCGAGCCAGTCCGCCGCGAGCAGGTGGCGCTCCGCCCGGCGCGCGCGCGGGATCTGGCGGTACGCGACGTCCCTGACGAGCGCGTGGTGGAAGACGAACTCGCGCTCGCCTCCGTCCCGCGCCCGGTAGCGGCGGAAGAGGCCGCGCCCCTCGAGCGCCGCCAGCACCTCCTGCACGTCGGCCGGGTCGGTGTCGGAGACCGCGGCGACGGCGCCGGGGAGGAACGTGCGCCCGACGACCGACGCGGCCTGGACGAGCCACTTCTCCTCGGGAGCGAGCGCATCGAGCCGCGATGCGATGATCCCCTGAACCGACTCGGGCAGCGGCAGCTCGGCCTCGTGGAGCTTCCAGCCGCCGTTCTCGGCGACCAGCAGCCCCCGGTCGACGAGCATCCGGACGAACTCCTCCGCGTAGAGCGGGTTCCCCTCCGCGCGCGCGAGCAGGACCTCGCGCAGCTCGTCGGGCACGTCCGAGCGGAGCAGCAGCAGCGACAGCAGCCGTCCGGTCTCCTCGCCGGTCAGCGGCGGGAGCGTGATCGTGAGCGTGTTGCCGTGGCCGCCCCAGGCGTCCCGCCGCTCCTGCAGGTCGGGACGGGCCGTGCAGAGGAGGAGGAGCGGCGCGTGACGGCTCCAGTCGGCGAGGTACTCGATGAAGTCGAGCAGCCCCTCGTCGGCCCAGTGCAGGTCCTCGAAGACGAGCACGAGCGGGGCACGCTCGGCGAGCGCCTCGATGTACCGCCGCCACGCGGAGAAGGCCTCGTCGCGCGTCTCGCCCTCGGCGGCGCCGGCGAGGCCGACCAGCGGGCGCAGGTGCTCCTCGACCCACGTCGCATCTGTGGGGTCGCGCACCAGCTCGCGCACCGAGGAGACGAGCTTCGCGTCCGCCGTGCCCGGATCGTCCGTCTCGAGGATGCCGGCCTCGCTCTTGACGATCTCGTCGAGCGCCCAGTAGGCGACGCCCTCGCCGTAGGGCAGGCAACGGCCCCGCCGCCAGGTCACCGGCTCCGTCGCGCGCTCAAGGGTCTGCTGCAGCTCCCAGACGAGCCTGCTCTTGCCGATCCCGGCGACGCCCACGAGCGTCACGAGCTGGGCCGTCTGCTGCCGCGTGGCCC
The DNA here is from genome assembly GCA_963817105.1 of uncultured Actinomycetes bacterium. Taxonomy (GTDB): domain Bacteria; phylum Actinomycetota; class Thermoleophilia; order Gaiellales; family Gaiellaceae; genus 3-1-20CM-4-69-9. The sequence continues at coordinate 64,457 of CAWFNA010000007.1, read as the reverse complement.
GTGACAGCGTGTTGAGGACGAGGGTCAGCTCCTCCCGGCGGCCGACGAGCGGCGCCTGCGGGGCCCGCTCGGACGACGTCGGCACGGGCGACAGCGCCTTCAGCGCCATCCACGCCGGCACGGGCTCGGCCTTTCCCTTGGCCTCGATCAGCTGCCGCTCGCCGTACTCGACCACGTCGCGGGTCGCGCGGAAGGTCGACTCCCCGACGAGCACGCACCCGGGCGGCGCGGCCTCCTCGATCCGGTACGCCGTGTTGACGACGTCCCCGAGGACGATCTCGTCGCCGCGCTCGGCCCGGGCGCCGACGACGACCACGGCCTCACCCGTGTTGATCGCGACGCGCGCGCCCTCGCGCAGCGTCTCCACGATCGCGAGGCCCGCGCGCACCGCCCGCTCCGGGTCGTCCTCGTGCGTGACCGGCGCGCCGAAGACGGCGACGACGGCGTCGCCGATGTACTTCTCGATCGTGCCGCCGTAGCGTTCGAGCGCCTCCCGGATCTGGGCGAGCTGGGGCCGGATTGCCGCGCCGAACTCCTCGGGATCCCGGCCCGAGCCGGTCGCCGTCGAGCCGACGAGGTCGGCGAAGAGCACCGTGATGACCTTGCGCTCGTCGTCCGCGCGGGCCGACACGGCGGCACCGCAGGACGCGCAGAACCGGGCGGCGAGCGTGAGATCCGCGCCGCAGGAGCGACAGACGGCCATGTCGAGAAAAGCGTACGCCTGTCGTCGGCGCTGCGGGCGCCCGGGCGCATTTTCGCCATGCAGTCATTCCCGCTAGGGTCGAGGCTCCTGTCGTCAACTCGCCCGAGGATCGTGGCGAGGAGAGGAGAGCGATGAAGAGCTGGATCTGCCTACTCTCCCTGCCGGCCTTGATCGCGGCCCTGGTCGTGGTCGGGTCCGCCGGGGCTACCCACCGTGCCACGTCGCCGGTCAAGGGATCCTTCAAGTACTGCAGCGACCCGACCTTCCCGCCCATGGAGTCGACCACGGCCGCCGGCAGGCCGGTCGGCTTCGACGTCGACATGGCGACGGCGATCGGGAAGCTGTGGAAGGTGAAGGCGAAGTTCGTTCAGACCGCGTTCCCCGGCCTGCTGCCCGCGCTCTCGGCCAAGAAGTGCAACATGGTGATCAGCGGGATCTTCGTCACGCCCGACCGCGTCAAGCAGTTCCCGGCCGCCGCGTACATGAAGACCCACCGCGCGCTCGTCGTCCAGGGCGGGAACCCGAAGAAGATCAAGGGCCCGAACGACCTGTCCGGGAAGAACGTCGCCGTCCAGGCCGGCACGAAGTACGAGGAGTACCTGAAGAGCCTCAACGACCAGTTCAAGTCCTCCGGCCGGTCGCAGATGAATCTCCAGAGCTACCCGGGCGACACCGATGCCGTGGCCCAGCTCCTGATCGGCCGCGCCGACGCCGTCCTGACGCAGGACACGTCGGGCGCATACCAGAAGAAGCAGCACCCGGGCAAGCTCGCGATCGCCTACCTCTTCCCGGAGACGGACACCTTCGGGATCTACTACCGCAGGTCCGACAAGAAGCTCGGCACCGCGCTGCGCACCGCGGTGGCGACGCTGAAGAAGAACGGCACGCTGAGGAAGATCGCCGCGAAGCACCAGATTCCGCTGACCGACGTGAAGTAGGACGCGAGCCGCGTGCTCGCCGGCTTCGACACGCACATCTTCTGGGAAGCGTTCACGTCCGAGCCGTACCGGGCGGGGGCGCTGCTCGCGCTCGAGCTGACGCTCGTCTCGCTCGTGGCCGCCTGCGTCATCGGCTTCTTCCTCGCGCTGGGCCAGAGCAGCCGCTCGCGGACGGTTCGCGGGATCGTCTGGTTCTACAACTGGATCTTCCGCGCGACGCCGACGCTGTTGCAGCTGATCTTCATCTGGTACGCGCTGCCGCAGCTGTGGCCGACGTTCGCGGAGAGCTGGTTCACGCCGTTCCTCGCCGCGTTCATCGCGCTCTCGCTGAACGAGGCCGCGTACATGTCGCAGATCATCCGCGCCGGTCTGCTCTCCGTCGACCCGGGGCAGGAGCTCGCGGGACGGGCGCTCGGGATGACGCGGCCGCGGATCCTGGTCCGCGTGATCCTCCCGCAGGCGGTCCGGATCATCATCCCGCCGACCGGAAACGAGTTCATCACGCTCCTGAAGCTGACGAGCCTCGCGTCGGTGATCTCGCTCCACGAGCTGCTGACGGCATCGCAGGTCCGCGCCGTGGCGGACTTCCGCTACCCGGAGGCGTACGCGGCGGCGCTCGTCTACTACCTCGCGATCGTGAGCGTCCTGATGATCCTGCAGTCGCGGCTGGAGAAGCGGTTCACGTGGAGCTCGGCCGGGCGGCGGCGGCGGGCCGCGGCGCCGGCCGTCCCCGCCGTCTCACACGACGCCCGGTGAGCGAGGCCGTCCTCCGCGCCGACGGCGTCCACAAGGCCTACGACGGCCTGGAGGTCCTGCGCGGCGTCTCGATCGAGGTCGGGCGCGGCGAGGTGAAGGTGATCATCGGCCCGTCCGGGTCGGGGAAGTCGACGCTGCTCCGGTGCCTCGCCCTGCTGGAGCCTGTGGACTCCGGCGGCGTCTTCCTGGAGGACGAGCGGCTGAGCGGGCTCCGTGAGCGCGAGCTCGCCGCCCACCGGTCGGAGATCGGCATGGTCTTCCAGCGCTTCAACCTGTTCCAGAACATGACCGCGCTCAGGAACGTGATGTGCGGGCTCGTCGATGTCCGCGGGCTGAGGAAGGCCGAGGCCCGCGACCGGGCGCTCGAGCTCCTCGACCGCGTCGGCCTCCGGGACAAGGCGGATCAGTATCCCGAGGAGCTGTCCGGCGGGCAGCAGCAGCGCGTCGCGATCGCGCGGGCGCTCGTGATGAGGCCGAAGGCGATGCTGTTCGACGAGCCGACCTCAGCGCTCGACGTCGAGCTCGTCCGCGAGGTGCTGGACGTGATGGAGGGCCTGGCGCGCGACGGGATGACGATGGTCGTCGTCTCGCACGAGCTCCGATTCGCCCACCACGTCGCGAGCTCGATCCTGATGATGGACGAAGGACAGGTGATCGAGGAGGCGCCGCCCGATCGGTTCTTCTCCTCGCCGTCCCACGAGCGGACGCAGCGGTTCCTCGCGCTGGTCGAGTAGCCGACTGTCACGAGGTTGACGTTCGCACGGTCGCGACCGTGAACGACTGCGGCGCCGTGCGGTCGTACCGTCAAAGCAGTGAATTTCGACGCTCGGAAGCGAAAGGAGATCGTGATGACCCGCAGGATTCGTAGGATCACCGCCTCGTTCCTCCGCCGAAGGTCCATGGTCGTCGCGCTCGCCGCGGGGGCTCTGCTCGTCTCGTCCACGGCGGCGTTCGCCCAGCCGAACAACGGCCCCGCGGATCCGGGCGTGCGCTGCGCCGCCAAGGTCGGCCCCGGCCAGTACGAGTTCTTCCTGCCCGGCGAGCGGGCCACGGACGTCAACGGCAACAAGTGGGTGTGCGGCCCGGACGGCATGTGGTTCAGGGACTACTCCGCGCTGATCGCGCACACGAGCGTCGTGAACCTCGCGACCCAGACCGCCTTTTTCCACTAGCTCACACCCGCCGTCCCACCTGCCAGGCCGTGGCCGAGCGACGCCCAGTGCGTCGCGGCCACGGCCTCCCTCGTTGAGAGGGCGTCAGCCGCCGAGATTGCCCATGGGAGGCGCCGTGTCCAGGAATTTCCCGCAGTCGCTGCACTTCCTGTAGGGCTCGCCGTCCTCGCTCTGGAAGTCCGCCCAGCGGTGGAACCCGAGCCGGCAGCGAAGCTTTCTCGCCATGCGCGGAGTCTAGAGCCTCGAGGCGAGGGGATTCGACCGGTCCCCTTCCTACACTCGCAGCATGGATCCGGCCGGCAAGCGGCGTGTCGAGCTGCTCCTGCCCGTGCGCACCCTGCTCGTCGTGGCAGCCGCTTTCGCGGTGATGGCCGCCTTCGTGGCGATCGGCGACACGTTCCTCGTCGTCTTCATCGGCATCTTCCTCGCGCTCGTCTTCGAGTATCCAGTGCGCTTCGTGATGGCGAAGACGCACATGTCGCGCGGGCTGGCGGCGACCGTCACCGTGCTCGGCAGCGCGATCGTGGTGTTCGTGCTCTTCATCCTGCTGCTCGTCCCCCTCGTCGGCGGCGTGCGCGACTTCCTCCAGGGGCTGCCGGAGACGGTGCAGCAGCTCCGCGACTCGGACGAGCTCTCGTGGGCCGGCGACTCCGGGGCGGCGAAGAACGCGCAGGAGGGCGCAGCGCAGGTTGCCAAGCATGTGCCGGACGCGATCTCGTCGGTGCTCGGCATCGCCGGGGACTTCTTCGGCGTGTTCCTCGCCGCGTTCTCGATCCTCTTCATCTGCCTCTTCCTCCTCACCGACATCGCGAAGCTGAAGGCGTCGCTCGGCAGCGTGCTGATGCCGGGGGACGACGACAGGTGGCTCGGCGTCTGGGAGCGGATCACCACCTCGGTGTCGCGCTGGGCGATTGGCGTCGTCGTGATCGCGACGATCGCCGGCACCGTCCAGGGAGTGACCGCATGGTTGCTCGGCTCGAGCTTCGCACTCGGCCTCGGCGTGATCGCGGGGCTGCTCGACATGATCCCGAACATCGGCGCGACGATGGCCGGCTTCATCCTCATCCCCGCGCTCTGGGCGGAGGAGGGGCTGACGGCGGCGATCATCATGCTGGTCGTCCTCCTCACCTACCAGCAGCTCGAGAACAACATCCTCACCCCGAAGATCCAGGGCAAGGCGGTGAACCTCTCGGCGTTCTTCATCATCGTCTCGGTGACGCTGTTCGGGGCGTTGCTGGGTGTCCTCGGCGCGCTCACCGCGGTTCCGCTCGCCGCCATGATCCAGATCTTCGTGCAGGAGTTGACGCAGACGAGGCGCGAGCGCGTGGCCGAGGCGAGGGCCGCGCTCCAGCCTGCGCCGGCGCCTTCGGCCGCCGGCGACTAGCAGCGTCGAGCTAGTGCGTCAGTAACACCTTGAGGACGATCAGGGCGCCTCCGAGGGCGAGGTTCGTCAGCACCGCCACGAGCGTGCCGAGGAAGCCGAGGCGCTCGACCCGGGCGAACACGACGCCGACCGCGAACAGGACGGCCATGCCGAGCCCGAGCGCGAGCCAGACTGCGGTCTTCTCGGACAGGACGCCGATCACGGCGAGGAGCAGCGCCGCCTCGGGCGGGACGCCGGCGACGAGGATCGAGGCCTCGTGGCGCGCGGTATGGCCCAGCTCCGCGAGCGAGAGATGCTGATCATGCCCGACGCTGAGCCCGAGCGCGTCCGCGTAGACGTGTGCGAGCCAGAAGACGGCGGTGGTCACGAGGACGAGCACCGCGAGACGCCCAGGCCCGTGGGGGAAGGTCTTGGCCCCGGCCACGATCACCGAGAGCACGAGGATCGTCCCGTAGACGACCCCGCCCATCCGCTCGCCGAGCGTCGTACGACCGAGGCGGCTCGAGCGTGTGGGAGTGGGCTCAACGGCGGGCATCAGCGAGTCGGATGGATCTCGGGTGTCGATGAGAAAGTGTGGGATCCAGGGAGGCGGCGGGGGTGGGATTTGAACCCACGGAGCCCCGCGAAGAGCTCAGCAGTTTTCAAGACTGCCCCGTTCGACCGCTCCGGCACCCCGCCGAGCGGAAAGCGTAACCGCGGCTGCGATGCTTGCCCTCGCCTGCGGCGCCCTAGGCTGGCGACCGCTCGGAGCCGAGCTTCCGCGGCGCACCGAACTCCACCAGCGCCTCGGGGACGGCGACCGAGCCGTCCTCCTCCTGGAAGTTCTCCATGATCGCGATCAGCGACCGCGCCGTCACGGCCGTGCCGTTGAGCGTGTGGACGTGCTCGAGCGCCTTCTCGCGGCGGAAGCGGATGTTCAGCCGGCGCGCCTGGAAGTCGGTCGTGTTCGACGTGGAGGTCAGCTCGCGGTACCGCGCCTGCGCCGGGAACCAGCCCTCGATGTCGTACTTCTTCGCGGCCGACGGACCGAGCTCGCCTGCGGCGATGTTCACGACGCGGTGCGGGATGCCGAGCTCCTGGACGATCTCCTCCTCCTGCGCGAGCAGGCGCTCGTGCTCGGTCTCCGACTCCTCGGGGAGGCAGAACACGAACATCTCGACCTTGTCGAACTGGTGGACGCGGAACATCCCGCGCGTGTCGCGGCCGGCCGCGCCGGCCTCGCGGCGGAAGCACGTCGAGTAGCCGGCGTAGCGCAGCGGCAGGTCGTCGAGCTCCTCGCCCATGTGCAGCGCGGCGAGCGCCACCTCCGACGTGCCGGCGAGGAAGAGCGCGTCCTCCGGCACGGCGTAGACGTCCTCGCGCAGGGCGGGGAAGAACCCCGTCCCGTACATGGCGTCCTCGCGCACGAGCACGGGCGGCAGCACGGCCTCGAAGCCCCGCGCGACGAGCCGGTCGAGCGCGAAGCGGTAGAGGGCGAGCTCGAGCAGCGCGACGTCGCCCTTGCGGTAGACGAAGCGCGACCCAGAGACGCGCGCCGCGTGCTCGAGGTCGATCGCGCTGCCGGACAGCTCGACGTGGTCCTTCGGCTCGAACCCGAACTCCGGCGGCGACCCCCAGGTGCGGATGACCTCGGCGTCCTCGTCGGTGTCGCCGTCGGGCGCGGTCGGGTGGGGAGGGTTCGGGACGGCGTCCCACAGGCGCTGCCGCTCGGCTGTCGGCCGTCGGCGAGCTCGTCGTCGAGGGCCTGCAGCTCGCCCTTCAGCGCGCGCGCCCGCTCGATCTCCTCCGGCGACGACGGCTTCCCGAGCCGCTTCTGCTCGCGCCCGGGCCTCGTCCCGCCGTGTGGTCGCCTCGGCCCAGGCGCGGTCGGCGGCGAGCAGGGCGTCGAAAGGCTCCGCCGCGCCCTTGCGCGCCAGCGCCTCGCGGTAGATGTCCGCGTTCGCCCGGGCGAGCTTGAGGTCGATCACGCGCGAGAGTCTAGGTACGACTCCAGCACCTGGGCCACGCCCTCCTCGGTCACGGGCGGGCACACGAAGTCCGCGACCTCCTTGACGCGGTCGTGCGCGTTCTCGACCGCGACGCCGTAGCCCGCCCAGCCGACGAGCTCGACGTCGTTCTCGCCGTCGCCGAACGCGACCGTCCGCTCGCGCGTGAAGCCCAGGTGCCCGGCGAGGAAGTCGAGCCCGGCGGCCTTGGTCACATTCGGCGACGCGAACTCGAGGAAGTGGGGAAGGGACTTGGAGATGTAGAGGCGGCCGTCGAACCGGGCGATCATCCGCTGCTCGAGGTCGTCGAGCACCTCCGGGTCGTCGATGACGACGAGCTTGGTCGGCGGCTCGCGCAGCCACACGAGCAGGGGGCCGACCGGGTGGAGCTGGAGGTCCTGGAACTCCGCGTACCGGCGGGCGCCGGGCGTGACCTCGGCGACGTAGAGCTCGTCGCCGACGTAGCAGTTGAGGCTGAACCCCTCCTCCTCGAGCGCGGCGATCGCCTCGCGGGCGAGCTCGAGCGGGATCGGCTCGTGCCGGAGCCACTTCCCGCTCGCCGGCTCCGCGACGACGGCGCCCTGGTAGCAGACGACGGGGTCCTCGATCCCCGCCTCGAGCGCGTACCGGCGCACCGACTGGAACATCCGGCCCGTGACGAGCAGCACGTGGATCCCGGCGGCGCGCGTCCGCTCGAGCGCCCGGCGCGTGCGCGGACGGAGCAGCGCGTCCTCGCCGATCAGCGTGCGGTCGAGGTCGCAGGCGACGGTCTCGACCTCGCGCGGGAAGTTGCCCGGGAGCCTCAGCTGGTCGGCTTGGTCAGGAAGGTGACCAGCGCCTCGATGTCGCTCTTGGGCAGCGTGACGTAGGTCTTCGGCATGACGTCCTGGTAGCCCTTCTCGATGTAGGCGCCCGGGTGGACGATCGACTCTGTGACGAAGGTGTCCAGCGGCTTCCCCGCCGCCTTGGCGTACTGCGGCAGCTTGTCCAGGTCCGGCCCGACCGTTCCGGTCGCTCCGGCCGGCTGGTACGTGTGACAGCTGTTGCAGCCCTGCGCGACGAAGATCGCCTTGCCGGGCGCCTCGGCCTGGACGGTGCCGACCACCGTCTCCGGGAGCGGCCGCGTGGTTCCCTCGCTCCCGCAGCCCGCGAGCGCGACGGCGAGGAGCGGCAGAGCAGCGAGCGGGCGACGCATGCGGCGCGAGTCTACAGAGGGGCGCGTCCGCTCCCAGGCGAGAAGCGCCAGCGCGCCGAGCGCACCGATCCCGAGCACGTCGACGGGCGTGTCGTTGACGACGAGCGAGACGACCGTCGCCACGACCGCGGCGTCGACCGCCGGCGTCCGCGGCCGGCGCGTCGCCATCCAGACGAGCCCGGCGGCGCCGGCGAGGAAGAGCACGGCCTTGTACCAGGAGGACGTGACCACGGTCCACGAGAGGCGCCACCGGTCCCAGACGTCGTCGAAGACGGAACCGGAGCCGACGGCGTGCGTGACGTGGTTCGACCCACCGAGCGCCGCGTCGATGCCGACGAACGCGAGGCCGAGGGCGACCGCGCCGGCAGCGATCAGCGCGAGCCGCCGCGCGGTCAGCGGCACGGCCCGCTGCCGGAGCCAGAGCACGGCGAGCGCGACCGCGAACACCAGGAGGCCGCCTCCGTCGGAGCCGGCGTGGCTCCAGCCGACCGTGACGAGCGCGAGCACCGCGACGGGGAGGAACCAGACGCCGGCCGCCGCCGCGAGCACCGGCGCGAGCAGCAGCGTCTCCTCGATGTTGCTCAGGCCGTAGAAGCGCGTCCCCGTCTCCGGGTGCGGTCCGAGCGGCCCGAAGGAGTTCACCGAGGTGTTCAGGGCCAGGACGAGCAGCAGGGCGGTCAAACCGGCGACGACGACCGGCCCGCGCGGCAGGAAGGCGCCGGCGGCGGTCAGCAGGAGCGTCACTCCCGCCAGCTCGAGCAGGACCGGCGTCACGTGCTCGGCCCCGCCGGCGGACACGATCAGCGACGCGATCACGGCGGCCAGCCCCAGGAGGACGGCGGCATTCGCGAGCCGGCGCGACCGCAGCAGGAGCGCGGCGCCGCCGACTGCCGCGAGCAGGCCGACGGCGATCGCCATCGCGCCGGTCCGGTAGTCGTGCGCCCGCGTCAGCCGCCGATCGAGGGCGCGGAGGTCGTCGACGTCGCCCGCGCGGTAGGAGATCCGCGGGCTGCGCCCCTCCGCGAGCGCCTGCGCCGTCGCCGCGACGTCGGCGATCGACACGAGCCCCGGGATACGCGTCGAGCTGGACGTGAGGATCCCGTGGAACGGGCCGCTGCGAATGACGATCGCGTAGCGCTTCGTGTTCGCGTGCTTTCCCGGTGGCGGGAGCCCGACGGCGATCGGTGCGTCTCCGAGCGGTCCGCCTACCCGCACGGCGATCTTGGCCCGTCCGGACGGCGTCCCGCCGAGGACGGAGTTCTCGACGCGCGCCGCGCCTCAGCGATGCGACGGCGCTCGCCCGCGACACCGTCGGCCCTGCCCCCGGAGCGAAGAGCCCGGCGGCGCCGCCCCTGATCGATCCGAGCTCGAAGTCGCCCGCCACCACCGGAACCTGGGGGACGGCGGCTGTTGCGGATCCGTTGAGGAGCCCGCCCAGAGTTGCGGCCAAAACTACAATTCGAATTGTCCCTCTCAAGGAGAAGCGATTTTCGATGAAGCGCAAGACCTATGGACGCGATGCCGGTCTCTCGTTCCGCATGCTGCTGACGGGCAGCCTGCTCGGGCTGCTGTACGTCCTGTTCGCTGTCGTCCTCTTCTACGTCCTCAACGCCGGTCTCTTCCTGATGCTCGCGATCGTGATCGGGCTGGGCCTCTTCCAGTACTTCACATCGGACAAGATCGCGCTGGCCGCGTCGGGCGCCAAGGTCGTCGAGCCGCACGAGGCGCCCGAGCTCCACGAGATGATCGAACGCCTCTGCGCGATGGCGGACCTGCCGAAGCCGCGGGTGGCCGTGATCGACACGGATGTGCCGAACGCCTTCGCGACGGGCCGCAGCCCGAAGCACGCGGCTGTCGCGGTCACGACCGGCCTGTGGCGGCGGCTCGAGCCGCAGGAGGTCGAGGGCGTCCTGGCCCACGAGCTCTCCCATATCGCCAACCGCGACGTGCTGATCATGACGGTCGCGAGCTTCTTCGCGATGCTCGCGGCGATGCTGACCCGGTTCGGGATGTACGGCGGGCTGTTCGGCGGGGGCCGCGACCGTGACAACAACGGGCTGCCCATCTGGCTGATCGTCCTGCTGGTCTCGATCGTGACGTACTTCCTGAGCCAGATCCTGATCCTGGCGATCTCCCGCTACCGCGAGTTCGCGGCCGACCGCGGCTCGGCGCTGATCACGGGCGCGCCGGAGCATCTGATGAGCGCGCTCCAGAAGATCGCGAGCGACATGTTCAGGATCCCGCAGAGCGACCTGCGCCAGGTCGAAGGGATGAACGCGTTCTTCATCATCCCGACGACCGTGAAGAGCGCGGCCGGGCAGCTGTTCCTGACGCATCCACCGCTCGAGAAGCGCCTCGAGGCGCTGAGCAAGATCGCCCGCGAGATGGGCCGGCCCGTCTGAACCACGGCTGCGCCGCTCTAGCGGCCGACCTGGCCTAGTCTTCGGGCATGGGTCTGCGTGACGTGCTCTTCGGTAAGAAGAAGCTGTCCGAGCCGGCGTCCGACCGGCTCTTCGCGCTCACGACCGCGGCGGTCACGCTCGATACCGAGCTCGGCCTCCGCACGGGGGGCGCAGGCGCCCTCTGCTTCAAGCCCCTCTCGGCCGGCGACTTCGCCCGGGCGCAGTCCGATCTGGAGCAGCTCCTCGACGGCATCGCGGCCGAGTCGGGGTCGAAGCTCGAGCGCAACGAGGACTCGTTCGGCTACCAGTGGATCGTCGTCCGGGACCCCGAGCTCGAGGATCAGGTCACGGCCGTGCACGCGGTCGCTTCGGGCCTGGCGGAACAGGGCTTCGGCCAGCAGCTGCTCGCCGCGGTCTTCCGTTTCGACGGCGGCAAGCTCCCGGTCTACTTCATCTACGGCTACAAGCGCGGCACGTTCTGGCCGTTCGTCCCGAAAGGGGAGGGCCAGGACCGCGACAACGCCACCGAGCTCGAGCTGAAGGCGAAGCTCGAGCAAGAACTGCCGATCGAAGCAGACCTGAGCCGCTGGTTCGCCGTGTTCGACACGCCCCTGTAGCAGGTGGGAACTCCGGCCGAGGCGGGCCGGACGCCCCAGCGAGGCCGTGTGATGGCGCTCTGGAGCGTCGCATTCCTCGGTCTGCGACCGATCGCCAGCCTCGTCGACGGCGCGATCGCGGGCGCCTTCGGCGTTCGCATCGCCGGCATCTGCCTCGCCCTGCCTGCACTTGCAGGCGCCGTCTACATCGTCGCGTTCCGCCAGAAATCCCTGCGTGGCGCCACAATCGCGCCATCGTGACGCTATGAGATGACGTGGAGATGTCAGAGATGACTTGACATGACATCACTCTGATGTCATAGTGCCGCGCATGAACATCGCGGCCTTCGTCGAGGCACTCCAGCAGGATCTTGCCGCCGTCGCCGGAATGGGTGATGAGGCGACGGCTGAAGCCGCTCGCAGGATCTCCGCGGCGCTGGAGCCTTCCCTCCGCCTGCGCCTGATGGACGTCCTCGGCGAGGCCGCGGTGGAGCTCACGAGCAAGCTGCCCGACGGGCATGTGGAAGTGCGGCTCGCGGGCGGCGACCCGGAGTTGATCTACGTCGAGGAGCGCGGCGGGCCCGTCCCGACCAGCGACGAGTCGCTGAGCGCGCGCGTCACGCTCCGACTTCCCGAAGCATTGAAGGCAATCATCGACGCCGCCGCGCAAGAGGCCGGCGTCTCGGCCAACACCTGGCTCCTGCAGCAGATCAACAGGAGCGCAGGACAGTCGCGCCGCCGCTCAGCCGGACGGCGCATGACCGGTTACGGCGAAAGCTAGAAGGAGCCGCCATGTCCAGCATCCCCATTCCCGCCCCGTGGTATCGCCGGCCGACCCTCAGGGTCGTCAGCCGGGACGAGCCGCCGACGCACGTGCTGCGGCCGTTCGCCAGGCGCCGCCGCACGCTCCGCTCCGTCCGCGAGCAGGTCCTCTGCGACCCGCAGTACTCCCGCCAGCACATCCTCTGACGAGAAAGGGGCCGAGTTCGAAATGCTGACCGAGACCTACGAGACGCCGGGTGCGCTCCTCCTCAACCTCGCCATCCCGGCGGGGCAGATCGAGATCGACACGGCCCCCGGGGACTCGACCCGCGTCGAGCTCGACGCCACTACCGACAGCGCACGCGAACTGCTCCAGCACACCCGGATCGAGTTGCGCGACCGAGGCTCGGGCGGGCACGAGGTCATCGTCGAAGTCCCGAGCTCGCGCTCGTCCTTCTTCATCTCGTTCGGCCGCGGCCCGGACTTCCGACTGCGCGTCACCTGCCCGCCGGGCGCGGAGCTCGACGTGCAGACGAAGACGGCAGACGTCCACGGTCGAGGGACGTTCGGCAACGCCGTCGTCAGATCCGCCTCGGGCGACATCGGCCTCGGCGAGATCCACGGCGACGCGCGCATCAAGACCGCCAGCGGTGACGTCAGCCTCGACGAGGTCTACGGGACGACGAGCGTCAACACTGCCTCGGGCGACCTCGCGCTGCAGCGGGCCCGCGGCCGCGTGTCGGGTCAGCTCGTCTCCGGGGACATCTGGGTCCGCGATGCGCTCGAGTCGGTCGTCCTGAACACGGTCTCCGGCGACATCCGTCTCGACGCCGTCGTCGAGGGCGCGATCGAGGTCAACGCGATCTCGGGCGACATCCTCATCGGCGTCCGCCGCGGCTCGCGCGTCTACGTGGACTGCAACACCATCAGCGGGTCGATGAGCTCGGAGCTCGAGCTCTCGGACTCGCCCGCGGAGACCTCCGAGCCCGGCCCGCAGGTCGAGATCCGCGGGAAGACGGTCAGCGGCGATGTCGGCCTCGTCCGAGCCGCTGCGCCGACCCAAATGGATGCCGGGAGCTCGGTTGCGCCCTAGCCCGAGCAGCGGGTTCAGACGGATGCGCCGGCGGAGCCGGCACATCCTCCACGCGGCATCGCAAGCGACGCCGCCGGGTCCGCCCACCACCAGTTGATGCGCGCCTGGCCCCAGGGGGGTCTCTGGCGGCACAGGGATTTTCTCAAGCTCTGGTCGGCGGAGACCATCAGCCAGTTCGGCTCGCAGGTCAGCGGGCTCGCCCTGCCGTTCGTCGCGATCGTCGTCCTCCACGTCAGCGCCTTCGAGGTCGCGGCGCTGGGGACGATCGAGTTCGCGCCGTTCATCCTCTTCAGCCTGCCGGCAGGCGTCTGGGTCGACCGGCTGCGCCGCAGGCCGATCCTGATCGTCGGCGATCTCGGCCGCGGCTTGCTGCTCGTGTCGGTGCCGCTCGCCTACGCCTTCGACGTGCTGACCATCTGGCAGCTCTATGCGGTCGGATTCCTGGTCGGGACGCTGACCGTCTTCTTCGACGTCGCCTACCAGTCCTACCTCCCCTCGCTCGTCGACCGGAAGGCGCTCGTCGACGGCAACTCGAAGCTCGAGATCAGCCGCTCGGCGGCCCAGCTCACCGGGCCCGGGATCGCCGGCATCCTGATCGGCTGGCTGACGGCGCCCTACGCCGTCCTGCTCGACTCGGTGAGCTTCCTCGGTTCTGCGCTCTTCGTCTTCGGGATTCGGAAGCACGAGGCGCCGGTCGAGCGCGAGGTCGACGAGTCCGGCAAGTCGTCGAGCATGAAGTCCGAGATCGCCGCGGGCCTGCGCTACGTCTTCGGCAACCGCTACCTCCGGCACATCGCCGGCTCGACGGCGAGCTTCAACTTCTTCAACAGCATCTGGACCGCGATCTTCCTCGTGTGGGCGGTTCGTGAGCTCGACATCAGCGCGGCCAAGATCGGTCTCGTCTTCTCGCTCGGGAACGTCGGCTTCCTGGCCGGGGCGCTGCTCGCGAACCGCATCGCCGGGGCCGTCGGCGTGGGCCGGGCGATCATCTTCGCGGCGGCGATCGGCGGGCCGGCGAGCCTGCTCGTGCCGCTCGCCCCGCACGACAACCCGCTGCCGTACCTCGTCGTCGCACAGGTCGTGATCGGGTTCGGCGTCGTCGTCTACAACGTCAACCAGGTCAGCTTCCGCCAGGCGATCTGCCCCGAGCGGATGCAGGGGCGGATGAACTCCGTCATGCGCTTCATCGTCTGGGGGACGATCCCGCTGGGGACCCTGCTCGGCGGCGCGCTGGGCACGTGGATCGGCCTGCAGGAGACGATCTGGGTCGGCGTGATCGGCGGCCTGCTCAGCTTCCTCCCGGTCGCGATCTCGCCGCTGTGGGGCGTCGCGGAGATGCCCGAGTCCGCCGAGGACCTGGTGCCGGACGTCCTCGTCGCCGACGCGCGCGCCGTCACCGTCGAGCCGCCGGGGGTCTAAGTGCGAGAGCTGTGGCGCAACCGGGACGCTCGCGTCTTCCTCGTCGGATGGGCGGTGTCGACCTTCGGGGACTCGGCGATGTTCCTCGTGCTCGGAATCTGGGCGAAGCAGCTCACCGGCTCGAGCTCAGCGGCCGGCCTCGTCTTCTTCGTCCTCGTCCTGCCGTCACTCTTCTCGCCGCTGGCGGGCATGTTTGTCGACAGGCTCAAGCGCAAGCCGTTCCTGATCGCCGAGAGCCTCGTGCTCGCGGCGGCCGTCCTCCTGCTGCTCTTCGTGAAGGACCGGAGCGACCTGTGGCTCATCTACGTCGTCGCCGCGGTCTACGGGATCGGGGGCACGATCGCCTACTCGGCCCGCTCGGCCTTCCTGACCGTGATGCTGCCGCGCGAGCAGCTCGGGGACGCGAACGCGATCCTGCAGAGCGTCCGCGAGGGGCTGCGGTTGATCGCGCCGCTCCTCGGTGCGGCGCTGTTCGCCGCGGTCGGCGGAGGGGCGGTCGCGATCCTCGACGCGGCCACGTTCCTCTTCGTGGCGGGCGCGCTCCTGCTCGTGCGCACGCATGAGGAGAAGCCCGAGCGGGAGGAATCGCATTTCCTGGCCGAGTTGACCGCGGGGATCGTGCACGTCTTCAGGACGCTTCCGCTTCGGCAGATCATCCTCTCGACCGGCGTCTGCCTGCTCGTCGTCGGCTTCTCAGAGACGCTGGTCTTCGCCGTGGTCGACTCCGGGCTCCACCGTTCGCCGGCCTTCCTCGGCGTGCTCGAGCCGGCCCAGGGCGCCGGCGCGATCGCCGGCGGACTGACGGCCGCGTGGGCGCTGCGGCGCTTCGGAGACGTCCGGCTCGTCGGGATCGGGATGGTGCTGTTCGCCCTCGGCGATCTCAGCTTCGTCTCCCACAGCGTCGGCCTCGTCGCGCTCGGGTTCGCGGTCGCCGGCTTCGGCATCGGCTGGCTCATCGTCGCCTTCGGCACGTCGATCCAGCTGCGCACGCCCGCTCGGCTCCAGGGCCGAGTCGCCTCCGCCGCCGACACGATGGTCAGCACGCCGCAGACCGTGTCGATCGCGCTCGGCGCCGCGCTCGTGACGGTCGTCGACTACCGCGCGCTCGTCGTGGTGATGGCCGTGGTGGTCTCGGCCTGCGCGGCGTACCTCCTGACGCGCGGCCCCGAGCCGGAGGCCGTCGCCGTCGAGCCGGTGACCGAGGTCGCGGCCTGATGCGCAGCGTGCTCGGGCACCGCGACGCGCGCATCTTCCTCGCCGGGTGGTCGCTGTCCGTCTTCGGCGACTGGGCGATGTTCATCGTCCTCGGGGTCTGGGCAAAGGACCTGACTGGCAGCAATGCGGCGGCGGGGCTCGTCTTCTTCGCGCTCTCGGTGCCGTCCCTCTTCTCGCCGCTCGCCGGCCTCGTCGTGGACCGTGTCTCGCGACGGCGGGTGATGCTCGTGACCTACGCGGCCGAGGCGGTCTGCGTGCTGGCGCTCCTGTTCGTCCACGACCGGTCGGACATGTGGCTCCTCTACGCCGTGACCGTCTTCTACGGCCTGGCCGGCACGTTCGCCGCGTCCGCGCGGTCGGCGTTCATGACCGTGATGCTCCCGCGGGAGCTGCTCGCCGAGGCGAACGGGCTCTTCCAGACGATCCGGGAGGGTCTGCGGCTGATCGCGCCGCTGATCGGCGCCGCCATCTACGCGTCGGTCGGGAGCGACGCGGTCGTCCTCCTCGACTCGGCGAGCTTCGTCGCGGTCGTCGCCGCCCTGCTGCTGATCCGCACGCCGGAGCCGCGGTTCGAGCGGGAGGAGCACCAGTTCGTCGCCGAGCTCATGGCCGGTGTGCGGCACATCGGGGCCACGTTGCCGCTCCGCCAGATCGTGGTCGCCGCGGCCGTCTGCCTGCTCGTCGTGGGGTTCTCCGAGACCGTGATCTTCGCCGTGCTCGATCAGGGCCTCCACCGGCCGACCTCGTTCTTCGGCGTGCTCAGCTCGCTGCAGGGAGTGGGCGCGATCGCCGGCGGCCTGACGGCGGCGCGGCTGCTACGCCGCCTCGGCGACGTGAGGCTGGTCGCGCTCGGGATGGCCACGTTCGCGGTCGGAGAGCTCTCGTTCGTCTCGACGAGACTCCCGCTCGTGCTCGTCGGGATCGCGATCGCCGGCGCGGGCATCGCGTGGCTGATCGTCGGCTTCGGGACAGCGCTCCAGCTGCGGACGCCGGCCAGGCTCCAGGGGCGCGTCTCATCCGCGGCCGACACCGCGATCAGCGTCCCGCAGAACATCTCGATCGCGCTCGGCGCCGCGCTGATCTCGACGATCGACTACCGAGTGCTGGTCGTCGTGGAGGCGGTCGTGACCGTCCTCTGCGCCGTCTACCTCGCGACCCGCCGGGCCGCGGCGGACGCTACTGCTCCAGCTCCTTCTTCTCCCCTTCCGAGCCCGTCCCCAGCTCGGCCTTCATCTTCTCGAGCTCCTGGTCAACCTGCGACTGGGACGCGATCTGCGCCAGCTCCCGATCCAGCTGAGTCTTATCCGACGTGACGTCGGCGAGCGTTCCGGACTCGACGAGCTCGTCGATCGCGGACGCCCGCGCCTGCATCTCGTCGGTCTTGTCCTTGGCGCGCTGGATCGCGAGCCCGGTGTCCTCCATCTGACGACCGATCCCGGTCGCCGCCTCGCCGATCCGGACCTGCGCCTCCGCGGCCGAGTACTGCGCCTTGATCACTTCCTTCTGGGAGCGGAACTGCTCGACCCGCGCCGAGAGCTGCTGCTCCGAGGCGACGAGCTTCTGCTGCTGCTGCTCGAGGCCCTGCACCTGCGTGTCGAGGTCCTGGAGCTGCTGCTGGATCGCTGACTTCCGCTCGAGCGCCTGACGGGCGAGATCCTCGCGCCCCGCGGCGAGCGCCTGACGGGCCTGCCCGTCCAGCTTGACGAGGTTCTGCTCCAGCTGCTGCGTCTGCAGCTGCAGCCGCTTCTTCGCCGTGACGACGTCGGCGACGCCCCGCTTGACGTCCTGCAGGCTCTGCAGCTGCCGCTCGTACGAGTAGTCGAGCGTCTCAGCAGGATTCTCGGCGCGGCCGAGCAGGGCCGAGAACTTCGCCTTGATGATCATGGAGGCTCGTGACATCAGGCCGGCCATTTGTTCCTCCTCGTCGCGGGTAGACGGGTTAGCCTAGCGACCGTGCTGATCGCAAGGAGCATGCATCCCGACTGGCTTTCGAACGCGTACCTGGTCGCCGACGAGGAAGGCGGCTCGGCCGTGTACGTGGACTCCGGCGCGCCGCTGGAGCCCCTGCTCGCGGCCGCCGAACGCTGGCAGGTCGAGCCGGAGTGCATCCTGCGGACGCACTCCCACGGCGACCACGTCGAGCACGAGGGCGAGCTCGGCCTGCCCGTCCGCACCGACTCGGTCGACGTCGGCGACCTGCGGATCGAGGCGGTGTCGACGCCCGGCCACTCCGACGACATGGTCGCGTTCATCGTCAACGACGAGGTCGTCTTCACGGGCGACACGCTCTTCAGGGACTCCGTCGGCGGCGGCGACCTCGAGCAGGTGCGGCGCTCGGTGATGGAGGTCCTGCTCGGGCTGCCGGAGGAGGTCCGCGTCCTGCCCGGGCACACCGACGAGACGACGATCGGGCGCGAGCGGCGGCAGAACCCGTTCATCCGCTACTGGCGCGGGCTCGACGAGGGCGGCGACGCGTGCACGGTCGGCGGTGAGGACGCCACGCTCCTCGTCTGGTCGCCCGACTACGACGGCAAGGGGAAGGCGCTCGTGCGCTTCGCCGACGGCCGCGAGGCGATCGTCGGCGGCTCACGCGTGGAACGCAGCTAACCGCTCCTGCTCGTCCTTCAACTCGGCCAGCTCGGAGCGGTTGAGCTTCCTGAACGGCTGTAGCTCGATCCTGCCGCGCTCGTAGCGCCAGGCCCCGGCCACGACGCCGTCGAGCAGGAACGTCGCCATCGATGCGGGCAGCTTCGAGGAGAACAGGATCGGCCGGAGCTCCTCCGGGAGGACACCCGTGCGGCGGGCGTGGACCAGCAGCATCGCCTCCCAGTGGGGGATGAACCGCGCGGGCGCCGGCATCTCGGCGTGAGGGAGCGGCGCACGCGGCAGGTCGACGAGCTCGCGTCCCTGCTCGTCGCGGAAGCGCCGGAGCTCGATCCGCTCGAGCGCTGCCTTGACGCGCGGAATTCCGATCGCGCACCAGCCCTGGATGTCGGCGGCGTGTGCCGGGCCGAACGCGGCGAGGTAGCGGCGGACGAGCAGCTCGCGCCCGGCCTCGGCGTCCGCCTCGTTCGGGCCGACCCAGTCCTCCGCCGCCGCGTACAGGTCCGCGCGCCGGTGCTCCCACGTCCCGGACGGCGGCACCCGGACGACCGGGAGGTCGGCCGCCTGGAACGCGTCCTTGCCGACGAGCTCGACGAGCTGGTTCCGGTGGCGCGGCCCGTCCCGGAGCGCGTCCCGGAGGGCGTGGTTCGCGGCGTCGGCGCCGAGCGCCAGAGTCGGCCACGAGCGGCGAAGCCACTCGCGCATCGGCTCGCGGATCGCCTCCGCCCACGGCCAGTACTCGTCGCGGGAGACGGCGTGGATCGTCCCGCGCAGCAGTGTCCCCTGGACGAGGCGGCGCTGCTCGAGCGCGCGCGTCAGCTGCTCGCGCCGGAATCCCTCGACGCGCGTCCACAGCGCGATGTATCCGGAGGGCGCGTACTGGTTCTGGATCCCGCCGATCCGCTCGAGGACGCGCGGAAGCGGGAGCCGGACGCGCTCGAGCAGCAGCTGGCGCGCGAGCAGCGCACGGTTGAGCTCGCGTTGCGTCAGGACCCGCTCGCTCAACGCACGACGAAAGACGTGGCGTCGTCCTCGTACCAGCGCAGGAGGCGCTCGCCCTCGTCCTCGAGCTCTCTCCGGATCGTGCGGGGCAGCGGCGCGAACGGCTCGAGAGTGAGGGTCGCGCGGTCGCGGGCGCGCGCGACCGACCAGATGCCGCTCGCGACCCCGTCGACGAGGAACGTCGGCAGGACGTCGCCGTTCTTGCGGATCACGGTCGCTTGGAGCTCCCGCGGGAGAATGCGAGTCCGGTCCTCGTAGGCGAGCAGGCAGTGGTCCCACTTGGGGAGGAACCGCACCGGCGCCGTCGTCGTGTCCCCGGGCAGTTGCGCGCGCGGGAGGTCGAGCAGGACGCGGCCGTCCTCGTCCCGGAAGGTGCGGAGCGGCAGGCGCTCGAGGCCGGGGCTCACGTCGCCGACGCGCATCCCGGCAAACCGCAGGAGGTCGCTTCGCGACGCAGGGCCGAAGGCGGCGAGGTAGCTCCGGACGAGGCGCTGGGCGCCGTCCTCCCGCGGCGGGAGGGGCACGCCGAGGCACTCCTCCATCACGAGCAGTCGCGGCCGGCCGTGGAAACGCCACGTGCCCGCCGGCGGCAGGTGGATGAGCGGCGCCAGGCACCGCGTCCGCCAGCGACCGCCCATCTCCGCAGCGGCGACCGCCTCGATGTCGGCGTGCGTGACCGGTTGTCGCGCCAACGCGTAGACGCGCCTCGAGAGCTCCGCCAGCCGCTCTTCGTCCAGGCGGGGTGTCATCCCCTGGGTCGCCGGCATCCAGATCGCGGCGAAGTAGGGGTAGTCGCGCGCGGAGACCATGTGGAGCGTGATCCGCATGAGCGTCGCGCGCACGACCTCACGTCGCTCGAGCGCCCGCGTGAGCGCCTCCTTGCGGAACCCGGGAAGCCGCGTCCAGAGGGCGATGTAGGGGGACGGCGAGTACTGGGCCTGGACGGCGCAAAGCCGCTCGAACGCCCGCGCCACCGGCAGGCGCCGGCGTTCCAGCAGCAGCTGGCGGGCGAGCAGGGCGCGGTTCAGCTCGCGGCGTGTCAGCACCCGTTCGTCTGCCATCGCGCGACCCTAGCGCCCGACAGGGACAGGTCCGCAAGAGCCAGGTCCCAGGGTCAGGCCCTTGGACCTGGCTGGAACGGGCGACGGAATGGAGGCCTAGAGTTGTGTCATGCGACTTGCGGCGGCGATGGCGCTGCTCATCGCAGGGACGTTGGTCAGCGTTTATGGCCTCTTCGCGATCCTGTACAACGGAGACGGCCATGGCTCAGGCACGTACGTCACGTGGGCAGGCGAGAAGATCGACGCAGATATTGCCGGAGCGATTGCTCTGCTCCTCGGTCTCGTGCTGCTCTTCGTGGCTTGGCTTTTGCTGAAGTGGAAGCGAGCTCTCCGCAAACCGTTGTAGCGCCGCTTGCACTCAGTCCTACTGTCCGAAACGGACAGTACGGTCCGGGCCCGTGCGCCTGGTCGTCGCCCGCTGCGAGGTCCTCTACACCGGCCGGCTGACGGCCCGGCTGCCCGAGGCCGTGCGCCTGCTCATGTTCAAGGCCGACGGCTCGTTTCTCGTCCACGACGACGCCGGCGGCTACCGGCCGCTCAACTGGATGACGCCGCCGACCGTGGTCGAGGAGAAGGAAGGCACTCTCGTCGTGAGGAAGCGGGCCGGCAAGACCGAGGACCGGCTCGAGGTGCGGCTGCTCGAGATCCTCTCGGACACGGACCACGAGCTCGACGACACGCCGCTCGAGAAGGACGGCGTCGAGGCGCACCTGCAGGAGGCGCTCGCGGCCCGGCCGGAGGCGCTCGGTCAGCCGCTCCGGCTCGTCCGCCGCGAATGGGCCACCGACGTCGGGCCGGTCGATCTGATGTGCCGCGACGAGGACGGCGGCTGGGTCGCAGTCGAGATCAAGCGCGTCGCGACGATCGACGCGGTCGAGCAGCTGTCGCGCTACCTCGAGCGGATCCGCCTCGACCCGGCGAAGGCGGCCTGTCGCGGCGTGCTGGCGGCCCAGCGCGTGAAGCCGCAGGCGCGGACGCTCGCCGAGTCGCGCGGGCTCGGCTGCGTCGAGGTCGACCTCGCGCTCCTGCGCGGCGAGCGCGAGCCCGAGCTGACGCTGTTCGGCGGCTAGGGCCGGACGATCGCCTTCAGGTACTCGCGCGGGGGATCGTCGAAGAGGGCCGCCACGCTATCGAGGCCGACCTCGTGCGTGAGCAGGCGCCGCCACGGATACGCGCCGCTCGCGAGGAACGCGAGCGCCGCGCGGACAGTCCGCGGGGTGTGGTGGAACGCGCCGCGCACGTCCAGCTCGTCGTAGTGGAGGCGATACGCGTCGAACGGGACCTGCTCGCCTGCCGGGAGCCCGCCGAAGAGAACGACGGTCCCGCCTCTTCGGACAAGTCCGAGGGCCTGACCCCAGGCCATGGCCGTTCCGGCCGCCTCGACGACGACGTCCGCGCCCTCGCCCGTTCCGGTGCGCCCGCCGAACTCGGGCACGAGCGCGCGGCGCTCCTGGCGCCCGCCGACGACGACGGGCCGCGCTCCCGCGTCCGCAAGGCAGGCGCACAGCATCAGCCCGATCGGCCCGGCCCCGAGCACGGCCACCGTTTCGCCGCCGCCGATCCCAGCGCGGTCGACGCCGTGCAGGCAGCACGCAAGCGGTTCCACGAGCGCGGCGACCTCGGGCGCGAGGCCGTCCGGCACCGGGAGGAGGTTCACGCGAGCGATCCGCTCCGGCACGACCAGCAGCTCGGCGTACGCGCCGTTCAGGAGCCGGAGGTCGTCGAGGTTCCCGTCGGAGTTGGCGGCGACGACGCGGCGGCCGGTCGCGACGTCGATCCCGCAGAACTCGTGCCCGAACGGGGAGGGGAGGTCGCCGAGGAGGACGGGATGGCCCCGGCGGTACGCCTTCAGGTCGGTGCCGTCGGTGAGCGCGACCTCGACGCGGACGAGCACGTCGCCCGGCCCGGGCACCGGGTCCCGCACCTCCTCGACGCGGAGGTCGCCGGGCCCGTGGAAGACGAGCGCCCTCACGGCGTGAAGACGACCTTCAGCGCGTCACGGCGCAGGTAGAGGTCGAGCCCCTCGTCGAAGCGCTCGAGCGGCAGCACCGTCGGCGCGGGGAGGTCGAGCTCCGGCAACAGCGCGGCGGCGGCTTCCATGAACGCCGGCGTCGCGGAACGCGTCCCGACGATCGTCAGCTCGCGGCGGTAGACCGGCGCGGCCGGGAACGAGCCCGCGTCGGCGAAGACGACGATCGTCCCGCCCGGCTCGACCGCCTCGATCGCGGCCTCCGCGGCCCCGCGTGCGCACAGCACAACCGCGTCGACCGGCCTGTCCGGCTCGCGGCCGGCGCGCCGAGGGTCGGCGTCGATCGCGAACACCTCGTCGCCGCGGCGTGCGAGCACCGCCGCGAACAGATGGCCCACGAATCCGTGGCCGACCACGAGGACGCGGCCGCGTGGCACGAGCTCGGCCCCGCGCAGCACGCACGCCAGCGGCTCGACCATCGTCGCCCGCGCATCGTCGAGTCCGTCCGGCACCTCGACCCAGGCCTGCGCGCTCGCCCGCTCCGCGAAGCCGCCCGGGCTGATCGTCGCCCTGGTGAACGCCTCGCACGTCGACTCGTGCCCCGCGCGGCAGCGCTCGCACTCGCCGCAAGCACGATGGTGGACGAGGGCGACGCGGCGGCCGTCCTCCGTCTCCGCGACGACCTCGTGCCCGAGCACGGCGCCGGCGAACTCCGGTCGGAGCTTCTCGACGTCGGAGCCGCAGAGACCGCAGGCCAGCACGCGCACCGGCTCCCCGGGCCCGTCCGGCTCCGGCAGGTCGGCCGGCGTCGGCCGTCCGGCCTCGTCGAGGACGACCGCGCGCACGTCAGTCGATCGGGATTCGCGCGGTGACGCGTGTGCCGGCGCCCGCCGGGCTGTCGATCGTGAGCGTCCCGTCGAGCGACGCGACGCGATCGGCGAGCCCGCTCAGCCCTGACCCGTCCGCCGGGTCGGCGCCGCCCACGCCGTCGTCCTCGACCTCCACGGTCAGCCGACGGCCGTCGGCGGTGATGCGGACCGCCGCCTTCGTCGCCTTGGCGTACTTGGCGACGTTCGCGAGCGTCTCCGAGACGACGTAGTAGGCGGCTGCCTCCACGGGGACCGGGTACCGCTTGTCCGGGACGTCGAAGGAGACGGGCAGGGCCGCGCGCCCGGAGAGCTGCTCGACGGCCGGGCGCAGCCCGCGGACGGTGAGCGTGTCGGGATGGATCCCGCGGGCGAGCTCGACGAGCTCCTCGAGCGCCTGCTCCAGCTCGTCGATTGCCAGGTCGAGCGCCCCGCCCGTCTCGCTCTCGCCGACCTGCCGGCGGAGCAGCTTGAGCGAGAGAAGCAGGGCGACCAGGTGCTGCTGCGCGCCGTCGTGCAGGTTGCGCTCCAGACGCTTGCGCGCCTCGTCCCCGGCGGCGACGAGCCGCGAGCGCGAGCGACGCAGCTCCTCGGCCTGCCTGGCGCGCTCGCTGATGTCCGTCCCGCAGATGAGGAAGAGCCGACCGCTCTCGATCTCGGGGAGGGCAGTGCAGGACCAGGCGACGTCGATGGCCGCGCCGTCGCTCCGCACCCAACGCCCGTCTACCTCGCGCGTCGGGGCGCCTTCGATGACCTCCTCGATCGTCGCGCGCACCGCAGCCGCGTCGCCGGGAGGGACGTACCGCTCCCAGAAGAGGACACCGCCGGTGTCGTCGGGCGCGTAGCCGAGGGCTTGCTCGAACGCGATGTTCGTCGCGGCGTCGCGCACCTGGCCGTGCTCGTCCACGAGGCATAGGAGGCTCGGCGCCGTGTTGGCGATCGCGTTGAGCAGCTCACGGTTCCGCTTCAGCTCGGTGACCTGTGCCCGCAGGGCCGCGATCTCCTGCTCGGCCTCGTGGAGCGCGTCCACCGTCACTCGTCCCTCCCGAAGAACGAGCTCGACACCGCGTAGAAGAGCGCGATCGCGGCGAAGAGGACGAGGCTCACGACCGGGCTGACGAAGGCGACCAGCGTCGCCAGCGCGTACGTCGGCGCGCCGGGGAGGTAGCTCCGCGTGATCCCGGTGACCTCGCGCCGGTCGGCGTCCGGCCGCAGGACGTGTCGCGAGCCGTAGTACCAGACGCTGAAGAACAGGATCGCCGTGATCGTCATCGTCGTGCCGTAGAGGAGCGCGGCCGCCTGCCGGTCGTCGGGGGAGTGGATGTGGTCGGCGACGATCCGCGTCGGGAACGGCACGAAGGCGATCAGCATCAGGAGCAGGATGTTGAGGAGCAGCAGCGGCCGGTCGACGCGGGCGAACTGACGGAAGACGGCATGGTGGTTCACCCACATGATCCCGATCGTCAGGAAGCTCACGCTGTACGCGACGTACGCGGGCCACAGATCGACGAGCTGCTCCCCGAGATCGCCGGTGCGCAGGGCCTGCTCGATCCCGACGGCCAGGATGAGCAGCGTGATCGCGATTGCGAAGACGCCGTCGCTGAAGGCCTCCACCCGCCCCGTCTCCACCGGGCCACGCTACACCCGGCTCGTCCGCGTCCGGGGAATCTGCCGAAAGCTCGAATAAACGACTTTCAATCCTCCCTAAAGCTCTCGGCACCATCTGTCGATTGGTGCCTCATGAGTCTGTACCGCCCGGATGGCCCCCGGTCGCGGTCAGCGTCGTCCCGATGGATCGACCGCTGGCTTGCCGCCTGCAGTGAACTCGCCGAGCTCGAGCGCTCGAACCCGATGACGGACGCCGTCATCGACGAGATCGACGGCCGGATGATTCGCATCGGCGACCGCTGGCTCGCCGACTTCGCCTCGTGCAACTACCTCGGCTTTGACCTCGACCGGGAGATCATCGACTCGATCCCCGAGTACATCGCGAAGTGGGGAACGCACCCCAGCTGGTCGCGCATGCTGGGCAGCCCCGTCCTCTACGAGCAGATCGAGGAGAAGCTGATCGAGCTGCTCGGCTGCGAGGACGTGCTCGTCATGCCGACGATCACGCTGATCCACCTCGCGGTGATCCCCGTGCTCGCCGGCGACGGGACGATCTTCGTCGACAACCGCGCGCACAAGACGATCTACGACGGCGCGCAATTCGCGTCGGCTCGCGGCGCGACGGTCAAGCGGTTCCGCTTCGAGGATCCTGCCGACCTCGAGCAGCTCCTGCGCCACGACCGGTCGAGCACGCGGCTGATCTGCATGGACGGCGTCAACAGCATGACCGGCAACGCGCCCGACCTGACCGAGTTCGCTCGCCTCGCGCGCCGCTACGACGCGCTCCTCTACATCGACGACGCCCACGGCTTCGGCGTGATCGGCGAGCGGAGCCCGGACGAGCAGAGCCCATATGGCCTCCGCGGCAACAGTGTCGTCAAGTACTGCGGCGAGTCGTACGACCGGATCGTCCTCGTCGGCGGCTTCTCCAAGGCCTACTCGTCGCTCGCCGCGTTCATCGCCTGCCCGACCGATCTCAAGGAGCTGCTCAAGACGGCCGCTCCGCCGTATCTCTATTCGGGCCCGTCGCCCGTTGCGTCGCTCGCGACCGTGCTCACGGGCTTCGAGGTCAACGACACGCGCGGCGACGCGCTGCGCACCGATCTCTGGCGCAAGACCGATCAGGTCCTCAACTGCCTCGACCGCCTCGGAGTCCATACGCTGAACCGCGACGGCTTCCCCATCATCGAGGTGCCTCTGGCCCGCCACGAGGACATCGACGCGGCCGGCCGTTTCCTCTTCGACCACGGCATCTACGTCACGCTGGCGGCCTATCCGCTCGTGCCGAAGTCTGAGGTCGGCTTCCGGATCCAGCTGACTGCCGCAAACTCGAACGCCGAGATCGAGCAGCTGGTCGACGTCCTCGGCAAGCTTGCGAACGCGTTCGATCTTCGACCGTCGCAGCATCACGAGTACGCGGCGTGAGCGCCGTCGCCCGCAGCGACTGGCGTAGTCGCGCCTGGTGGCTGTACCTCGCCGGCGGCGGCTTCCTGACCGCTGCGTATCTCTGGATCCCGCCGCTGAAGGGGAACGGGCCCCTCATCAACCTGCTCGGCCTGTCCTCGTCGGTCGCGATCGCCGTCGGGATCTATCTGCACCGGCCCAAGGCGCGGGCGGCTTGGCTGCTCTTCATCGTCGGCCAGTTCCTCTTCTTCGCCGGCGACCTGTACACCTACAGCTATCCGAAGCTCTTCGGCGCGGACGTCGAGTTCCCGTCGCTCGGCGACGCGATCTACCTGACCGTCTACCCGGCGCTCGTCGCGGGCCTGCTCGTCCTCGTCCGGCGGCGCAACCCGAACGGCGACCGCGCCGGGATGATCGACTCCCTCATTCTCACGGTCGGCGTCGGCCTCATCTCGTGGGTCTTCCTGATCGCGCCCAACATCCATCTCTCGGGGCTGACGACGCTCGAGAAGGCGGTCTCGGCCGCCTATCCGCTCGGCGACATCCTCCTGCTCGCCGCGGCGATCCGGCTCGCGGTCGACCGCGGGAAGCGCGCGCCCGCCTTCTACCTGCTCGTGGGGAGCATCGTCTCGCTGCTGGCGGTCGACTCGGCCTACACGTACGCGCTCCTGAACGGCACGTACAACCACCAGCTCATCTACGACGTGGGCTGGATTGCCTACTACCTCCTCTGGGGCGCTGCGGCTCTCCATCCGTCGATGCGGAGCCTCAGCGAGGCTGCGCTCGACTCGCGCAGCCGGCTGACCACCCTTCGCCTCGGACTGCTCGCCGGCGCGTGCCTGATCGCGCCGAGCATCCGGGCCTGGCAGTCCTGGGGCGACACCGACAAGCTCGTGCTGATCTCGGCCTCCGCGGTCCTCTTCCTGCTCGTCGTCACGCGCATGGCCGGGCTCGTCCGTCAGGAAGAGCACGCGGCCACGCGCGAGCTCGCGCTGCAGCGTGTCGGCGTCGACCTGGTCGCGGCCGCCGGGCCGGAGCAGGTCAACGAGGCCGCGATCTCCGCCGTCCGGGCGCTCGTCGAGGGGCCGGTGGCCGTCCGCCTGGTCTTGCTGAGGAGCGGCGGCGCTGTGGTCGCGGCATCCTCCGACGAGGAAGGCGACTGGGCCGTGTCTCACGAAGTCCACCGCTGGCTGCGCCAGCACGGTACGAGCATGCGCCAGGTCCCTGCTGTCTCACTGCCCGAGGTGGCGCGCCGCCAGCTCCGGCTGTCCGACGAGCAGGTCGTCCTGCTCCTGCCGCTGTCGGTTCGCGACGAGGTGCGCGGTTTCCTCATTCTCGGCTCGTGGGACCGCGTCCCGCGCGAGCTCGTCGACTCGCTCGACTCGCTCGCGTCACAGGTGTCGCTGGCCGTCGAGGGCGCGTCGCTCGCGGAGGATCTCCACCGCCGGAAGAGCCAGGCGCGGTTCCGCTCGCTCGTTGCTCACT
Source organism: uncultured Actinomycetes bacterium (assembly GCA_963817105.1). GTDB lineage: Bacteria > Actinomycetota > Thermoleophilia > Gaiellales > Gaiellaceae > 3-1-20CM-4-69-9. Next base: position 36,838 of record CAWFNA010000007.1, on the reverse strand, counting down.
CCAGCGACCTGATCACCGTGCTCGACGCGCACGGGGTCGTCACCTACCAGAGCCCGTCGATCGAGCGCATCCTCGGCTACCGGGCCGACGAGATCGAAAGCACCGAGTTCGCGACGCTGCTCGGCCAGTCGGATCGGCCCCGGCTCCGCCAGATCCTTGCAGGGGTCGGTGAGGCCTACGCCGGCGGCGGCGCGGAGACGCACGTGATCGAGTGCAAGCTCCGGCACCGCGACGGCACCTGGCTCCAATTCGAGGTGCAGCACACGGACCTGCTCCAGGACGAGCACGTCCGCGGCATCGTCCTCAACGGCCGCGACGTCAGCGAGCGGAAGGCGTTCGAGGACCAGCTCGCGCACCAGGCGTTTCACGATCCGGTCACGAACCTCGCCAACCGCGCGCTCTTCGCCGACCGCGTGCAGCACTCGATCACGCGTGCGATGCGCGGCGGGCCCGCGATCGGCGTCATGTTCATCGATCTCGACGACTTCAAGACCGTCAACGACAGCCTCGGCCACGCCGCCGGCGACACCGTCCTGCAGGAGGTGGCCCGGCGTCTCCAGGGAGCCGTCCGCCCGGCCGACACCGTCGCGCGCTTTGGCGGCGACGAGTTCGCGATCCTGCTCGACGGGATCAGGGACTCCGCCGACGCGGCCGACGTCGCGGGCAGGATCCTCCGCGCCCTCGAGCTGAAGTACGACCTCGACGGGACGCACGTCTACCCGCGCGCGAGCGTCGGCATCTGCCTGGCCGACCACGAGCTCGGCTCGGCCGATGCCGAGGAGCTCCTCCGCAACGCCGACGTCGCCATGTACATGGCCAAGCGCGACAGCAAGGGCAGCTACCGCGTCTTCGAGCCGGCGATGCACGAGCGCGTCGTCGAGCGCCTCGAGCTCCAGGCCGAGCTGCAGCGCGCGCTCGACGAGGGCCAGCTGGAGGTGCACTACCAGCCGGTCGTCCGCCTCGACCAGCAGGCCGACTACGGCGTGGAGGCTCTGCTCCGCTGGGTGCACCCGACGCGCGGAACGATCGCGCCGCTCAACTTCATCCCGCTCGCCGAGGAGACCGGCCTGATCGTCCCGATCGGGCGCTGGGTGCTCCAGGAGGCGTGCCGACAGGGCGAGCTCCTCCACCGGGAGTTCCCGCGGAAGCCCCCGCTGACGATCAGCGTCAACCTCTCGGTCAAGCAGCTGCAGTCGGACACGATCGTCGACGACGTGCGCGCGGCGCTCGAAGCGTCCCAGCTGCCTGCCTCCTCGCTCGTGCTGGAGATCACGGAGACGGTGATGATGGCCGACACGGATCTCGCGGTCCACCGGCTCGAGGAGCTGAAAGCGCTCGGCATCCTCCTTGCGATGGACGACTTCGGCACCGGCTACTCCTCGCTCTCGTACCTCAGCCGCTTCCCGATCGACATCCTGAAGATGGACCGCTCCTTCCTCTCGCCGGAGCACGAGGACTCGGGGCTCGCGGCGGCGATCATCGGGCTCGGGAACAGCCTGAACCTCGACGTCGTCGCCGAAGGAATCGAGCTGCCTGAGCAGATGGCCTCACTGCGCGATCTCGGCTGCGAGCTCGGTCAGGGCTTCCTGTTCGCACGGCCCATGACCCACGAGGCGCTGTCCGAGTACCTCGTCGAGGGCGACGCTGCGACCGGCGACCTGCGGTCGCATGCAGCATAGTCACGAGGCGCTCGACCGCCCCGGCGGCTTCTCCCGGGTAAACCTGCTCGCGCCGCTGCGCCTGCGGGACTTCCGTCTCCTCTGGCTCGGCATGGCCGTGTCCCTGCTGGGCGACGGGATCTTCCTCGTCGCGATGGCGTGGGAGGCCTATTCGCTCTGGAACGCCCCGGCCGCGCTCTCGCTGATCGGCGTGGCGATGACGGTCCCGATGATCGCGTGCCTGCTGCCGGCCGGCGTGCTCAGCGACCGGCTCGACCGGAGGCTGCTGATGCTGTTCGCCGACCTCGGACGAGCCGGCGTTCTGGCATTGCTCACGGCACTGACGCTCTCGGGGCAGCTCACGTACTGGGAGCTCGTGGTCGTCGTCGCCGTCTACGGCGTGGGGACGGCGTTCTTCACTCCGGCATTTGAGGCCGTCGTCCCGGACATCGTCCCGCCGTCGGAGCTCGCGGCGGCGAACTCGCTCGACCAGTTCGTGCGGCCGATCGCGCTGCGTCTCGCTGGGCCGGCGGTCGGTGGTGCAATCGTGGCCACCCTCGGCGCGGGCACGGCATTCGGCATCGACTGCGCCTCGTTCGTCGTCTCCGCCGCCGCGGTGTTCGCGATCCGGCCGCCAGCACACGTCCGTTCGGAGCACGTCCACTCCTCGCTGCACGCGGTCAAGGAAGGGTTCGCCTTCGTCCGCCGCCGCGTGTGGCTCTGGGGGACGCTGCTCTCCGCCGCGATCGCATACCTCGCCTTCATGGGGCCGGCGGAGGTGCTGCTCCCGTACCTGGTCAAGAACGACCTGCACGCGTCGGCCGGCGACCTCGGGCTCGTGTTCGCGGCCGGCGGCATCGGCGCGGTCTTCGCCGCGCTGATCATGGGCCAGGTCGGCCACCCGCGCCGCGACGTCACGGTGATGTACGCGACGTGGACGCTGGCGACGTTCGCGGTCGCCGGTTACGGGCTCGCCTCGGCGTCGTGGCAGCTGATGATCGCCTGCCTGCTGTTCAACGCGCTCGAGGCTGCCGGGACGATCGTGTGGGCGACGATCAAGCAGCGCCACGTTCCGGGCTCCATGCTCGGACGGGTGTCGAGCCTGGACTGGCTGATCTCGATCGGGCTTCTGCCCATCTCCTACGTGCTGACGGCGCCCGTCGCCGGCCTGATCGGTGCGAGAGCGACCCTGGTCGGTGCCGCTGCGATCGGCGGCGGGGTCACGCTCGCGGCGCTGTTCCTCCCGGGCATGCGCGACATCGAGCGCACGTCCCCCGCCGCCGAGCCCGATCTGGTCGGCCGCGCCCTCTCCGCGGACGCCCGATCCGCGGTCAGAACGACGTACTGACGGTTCACAGGCAGGCCCCCTAGAACGGGGCGTCAGCCGTACAGACCCGGCGACGGCGTTGTTCGAGACTGGGTCGCATGAAGAAGCGACTGCTCATCACCTTGCTCGTCCTCGCCGCGCTGCTCCTCGCGCTCTACGGCGTGGTCTTCGGGACCGGGCAGACTGATGCTCCCCGTCGCCCTCGCCTTCCCGCTCGCCGTCCTGCCGTTCTTGAGCCTCGCGGCCACGCTCCGGTGGATGGCGGTCTCCCGCCCGACCCTCTAGCTCCGCCGTCTGTTCAAGAGCGCTCGGTCGAAGAAGCCGACGACGCGCCGCTCGTACTCCTTCGGGCGCGCGTCGATTCCGCCGACGTGGCCGCTGTCCGGTACCTCCCAGATCGCCTTGGGCCGGCCGGCGGCCTCGTAGTAGGTCGGATTGAGGTTGCGCTCGCCCGGCTGTCCGTGCTCGCCGTAGACGAAGAAGACCGGTGTCGGGGAGATCCGGCCGACGAGGTCCTTGAGGCTCGGCGGCGGCGTGTGGTTGGAGAAGAGTGCGATGCCCGCGCTGAGGATCGCGTACGACGGCAGCCCGAGCCACTTGTCGCCCACCGTCATGTCGAGGTATTCCCGCACCGACCGCTCTCCTGCGCCCTCGGAGACAACCGCTTCGAGGCCGGGTGACCTCGCGGCAGCCTCGAGCATCATCTCGCCGCCGACGGAGAGGCCGATCCCGCCGATCCGGTCCGCCTCGACGTCGGGGCGGCGCTGGAGGAACCGGACCGCCGCCGTGACGTCGCGGTGGCCGGCCCAGCCCCAGCCGTTGGGGTCGCCGTCGCTCTCGCCTTCGCCGCGCCGGTCGAACAGCAGCACCCCGTAGCCGTGGCGGGCGAGCATGCGCGCCGGCTTCTGCGTGCCCTTGCGCCCGGGGAAGGAGATGACGGCGGCGCCGTTCTTCGACGGCACGTACCAACCGCGGAGGCGAAGCCCGTCGGAGGTCGTGAACGTCACGTCCTCGTGCGCCGCACCCACGCGGTCGACCGGCACGAAGGCTCGCGCGGAGTGCGTCAGGACGTAGGACACCAGGAAGGGCACAACCAGCATGTAGCCGCCGACGACGACGGCGACGACCAGCAAAGCCCTCCGTACCCAGCGCCACCCCAGACCGTCGTCGACCCGCCTCGTCCGCCACAGGGTCGCCGCTCCGATCCCGACGAGGAGCAGGCCGGCGGGATCGCGGCAAGCCCCGTGTAGTCGTCGCCGGACAGCCGGCCGGCGTTGAGGTAGTACACCGCCTCGCTGCCCACGGCGATGCCGAACACGCCGAGCGTCAGCGCGAGTGTCCCACGCAGGCCTGGTCGGGCCCGGGAGTAGAGCACTGCGACGGCAATCAGGACGGCGAGCGGCACGAGTCCGCTGACGAGATGGTCACCGGCCGAAGTTCCCGGCTGCGGCTGGAGGAAGCTGTCGTCGAGCACGTGCAGCGCAATCACACCGATCGCGATCCGACAGAGGACGACCTCTACCCGCGCAGGCGACCCCTCCCGGCACTGTTCCACCGGGAGGGGCGGGGCGGTCTGCGAGGGGAGGCTCACTCGTACTTCAGGGCAGCCAGGATGTTCAGCCGCGACGCGCGGCGCGCCGGGAGGATGGCGGCCAGCATTCCGGCGACGATCGTCGCCACCACGAACACGAAGATCGTCGTCCACGGAATCGCCAGGACGATGCCCTCGTCGGACAGCGCCTGGGTCGTCAGGATCGCGAGGAACACGCCGACGACGATTCCGAGTACCGCGCCGATCAGGGCGGTGACGATGCTCTCGTGGCGGATCATCCGCCGCACCTGGCTACGGGTCATCCCGATCGCCCTCAGCATCCCCAGCTCACGCGTCCGCTCGAACACGGACAACACGAGCGTGTTCACGACGCCGAAGAGGCTGATGAGCACGGACAGGCCGAGCAGCCCGTAGAGGAGGTTCAGGGTCAGGTTGATGTCGTCCAGCTGGATCTTCTTGAACTGGGCCGCCGTTACGATCTTGGCGTCCGGGAACGAGTGCAGAGACAGCTGCAGCCGGGCCGTGTTGGCGGCGTTGACGCCGCCCTTGACGTTGATCAGCGTCATCAGGTTGAGGGGCTTCGCGTAGTTCGCATCGAAGGTCGCATCCGACATCGTCACCGTGCCGAACGGGGAGCCGCCCTTCGGTGGGTCGAAGACGCCCTTCAGGCGCAGGTGGAGCACCTTGCCCGTCGGCGTCGTGACCGCGATCGGCGAGCCGACCCTGAGGTGATGATCCTTCGCGTAGTCCTTCTCGACGAACGCGCCGTCGTTGCCCAGCCGGGAAGGTACGCCGACTCCACCCTGGAGCCAGTCGATCCGGATCGTCTGGGCTGCGTTCGGCGGGACGGCGGTGACCTGGACGTTGTGCCCGAAGATCCGGGCGTCTCCGCCCCTGATCCCGGACACCGCTGTCACCCCGGGCGTGCCGGAGACCGCGTCGTCCGTCTCCTTCGTGAACGGGTCGAACCCGTTCTCCGCCGTCACCGCGTAGTCCGCGACGAACAGCTTGTCCACCGCGTCGCCGAACGAGGTGCGCAGGCCGGCGCCCAGGATCGCCACGAACGTGATCAGCGCGAGGCCGATCATCAGCGCCGACGCCGTCGAGGCGGTCCTGCTCGGGTTGCGGATCGCGTTCTCCCGCGCCAGCGTGCCCGCAGTTCCGCCGAACTTGGAGGCGGGCCAGCCGAGCACGGCCGCGAGCGGACGGACCGCCCGCTTCGCGTTCATCGCCACGCCGATGAACAGGATCAGCGTCCCGACGCCGAGCGCCATCAGGCGCGTCGCTGTCGAGAGGCCGCTTCCGAAGATCCCGTAGACGAGCAGCAGGATCCCGAGCGCGAGCGTCACGATCGAGACGATCGGCCCCAGGCGCGAGAGCCCCGAGGTCGGCAGGGTCGCGCCTTCGCGCACGGCAGCGATCGGCGGCACGCGTGTCGCCTTGATCGCAGGCCGGAGGCTGGCGAGCAGGGTCACGATCGTCCCGACGAGGAGGCTGACGACGATCGTGCGGGTGGAGAACACCGTCCCGCCGCTCGGGAACTCGACGCCGAGCCCGGAGAACAGGGCGCTCAGGCCCTTCGCGATCGCGAGCCCGAAGAAGAGGCCGATCACCGACGCCATGATCCCGACGACGAGCGCCTCGAGCATGACGCTGCGGAGGACCTGGCGGCGCGAGCCGCCGATCGTCCTCAGCGTGGCGAACTCGCGCATCCGCTGCGCGATCGTGATCGACAGCGTGTTCGCGATCACGAATGCGCCCACGAACAGCGCGATGAAGCCGAACGCGAGCAGGATCTTCTGGAAGATGCCGACGCCCGCGTTGACGTCGTCGACCGCCTCCTGCGTCTGGGCGGCGGCGGTCTTGACCTTCGCGGTCGGCGGCAGGAGCGGCTGGATCTCGCTCGCGAGCTTCTCCGGAGTCACGCCCTGCTTGGCCGCGACCTGGATCTCGTCGAACTTCCCGTCCTTGTGGAACAGGTCCTGTGCGGTCGGGACGTCGAAGATGGCGATCGTCGACGCTCCGATCGACGACGCGGACGCGAACGTCGCGATGCCCGTGATCTCGAACATGCGGATGCCCTGGTCGGTGGCGACGCTGACCGTGTCGCCGACCCCGAAGTGCTGCTTCTCGGACGTCCGCTCGTCGATCGCGATCTGGCCGTTGCCGACCGGCCACTGCCCCGACGTCAGCTTCAGCGGGTTGAACCGCGCGTCGTTCGCGGGGTCGACGCTGGAGGCGATGCTGGAGCCGCCCTTCGTCGAGATGACCTTGCCGTCCCGGTCGATCAGCTTCGCCTCATCGCCGATCGTGCCGGCCGCGGCTGCGACGTCCGGAAGCTGTTTCACCTTCGCCAGGACGCTGTCGGAGAACGCCGGGGTCGTCGCGGTGGCGCTCTCGTTGTTCTTGAACGCGACCTTGCCGCTGATCACCGCATCGGCGTTCTCGTAGGAGCCGTCGACGACCTTCGTGAAGGACGCGGTGATCGTGTCCGTGAGGATGTAGGTGCCGCTGATCATCGCGACGCCGAGGACGATCGCGAGCGCGGTCAGCGCCGTGCGGAGCTTGCGGCCCCACAGTCCTTTGAGGGCTACGCGGGTCATTGCCCGAGCTCTTCCATGACCTCGAGGACCTCGTGCGCGTCCGAGCGGCCGAGATCCTTGACGATCAGCCCGTCGGCGAGGAAGAGGATGCGGTCGGCGATCGCCGCCGCCCGGGCGTCATGGGTGACCATGACCGTGGTCTGGTCGTACGTGTCGACGGAGCTGCGCATCAGGTCCAGGATCTCGCTGCTCGTCTTCGAGTCGAGGTTGCCTGTCGGCTCGTCGGCGAACACGATCGTCGGCCGGCTGACGAGCGCCCGGCCGATGGCGACGCGCTGCTGCTGGCCGCCGGAGAGCTCGGAGGGACGGTGGTTGCCGCGATTCTTCAGGCCGATCCGGCCCATCAGCTCGTCGACCCAGGCCTTGTCCGGCTTCTCACCGGCGATCGAGAGCGGCAGGACCACGTTCTCCTCGGCGGTCAGCATCGGGAGGAGGTTGAAGAACTGGAAGATGAAGCCGATGTGCTCCCGGCGGAGCTTCGTCAGGTCGGTGTCGTTCAGCTCCTGGATGCTCGTGCCGGCGATGTGGACGCTCCCGTCGGTGGGCTTGTCGAGGCCCGCGAGGATGTGCATCAGCGTGGACTTGCCGGAGCCGGAGGGGCCCATCACGGCCGTGAGCTGGCCTTGTGGGACGTCGAGCGAGACGCCCCGGAGGGCATCGACCGCGGTCTCGCCCTCGCCGTAGCGGCGGGTAAGGCCCTCGGCGGAGACGGCGGGGCCCCTGTAGGGCGCGTCGAGGGCGTCGGCGCCGGGGACAGATACGTCAACGGCTTCCATGAGCAACTCCTTGGCTTGGATTGCGCCGGCGGTCGTCGCCGGCTCTTCGACGAGATCTGCGGGCTCGGCCTCGTCCTGAATGACGCGCGACTTCATCGCCGCTGCCTCATCGCTGCTCCTCTCCGATCTGGTGGTCGTGGCTCAATCTCCCAGGCGCCCGAGCGGGACGTAAGGTGGCACACCCGTGGCCTGGGGGGCGGGTTTCTGGTGTGTTGCGCGCCTGTGCGCGGGTCAGGAGCGGAGGAACGCCAGCACCGCGAGCACGCGCCGCGACTCGCTGCCCGTCGACGGAAGCCCGAGCTTCCCGAAGATGCTGGAGACGTACTTCTCGACCGCGCGGAGCGTGATGACGAGGCTGTCGGCGATCCCCTGGTTCGAGCGCCCCTCGGCCATCAGCATCAGCACCTCACGTTCGCGCGGGGTCAGTCGCTCGAGCGGATCGTCCGCCCGCCGTCTCGAGAGCAGTGTCGAGACGATGATCGGGTCGAGCGCCGAGCCGCCGTCCGCCACCCGTCGCACCGCGGACAGGAACTCGCCGACGTCGCTGATCCGGTCCTTGAGCAGGTAGCCCACGCCTTCGGCGGAGTCCGCCAGGAGCTTCATCGCCAGCCCGACCTCCACGTACTGCGACAGCACCAGGACTCCGACGCCCGGATACGTCGCCCGGATCTCGAGCGCCGCCCGCAGGCCCTCGTCGCTGTGGGTCGGCGGCAGGCGGATGTCGACGATGACGGCGTCGAGCGGGTAGCTCCGCACCTTGAGCAGGAGATCACCCGCGTTGCCGCACTGGCCGACGACATCGAAGCCGGCGTCCACGAGCACTCGGCTGAGGCCCTCCCGGAGGAGGACGGCGTCCTCGGCGATCGCTACGCGCACGGGATCTCCGCCCTGACGCGGGTGCCGCCGCCGCTCGGCGTCCACACGCGCAGCCGCCCGCCGAGTGCCTCGACGCGGTCGGCAAGGCCCCGGAGGCCCGTGCCGCGCTCGGTGTCCGCGCCCCCGATCCCGTCGTCGAGGACCTCGACCACGACCTGCTCGTGCCTCAGGCCCACGACGACGGTCGCCGAGGTCGCGTGCGCATGCTTGGCGGCATTGGTCAGGCTCTCGGACACGACGTAGTAGGCCGCGACCTCGAGCGGCTCGTTGAGCCTCCCGGCGAGATCGACCCGGAGACGGACGGGGAAGGGAGCCCGGGCGGCGACCGACTCCAGCGCCACCTCCAGGCCGTGACCGCTCAGGACGGCCGGATGGATCCCGTGCGCGACGTCCCGCAGCTCCTCGAGCGAGAGCGCGATCTCGCGCCGCGCCCGGTCGAGCCGCGTCTTCGCGTCGGGGTCGCCGCTCAGTCGGTGCTCGAGCAGGCTGAGCTCGAGCGACAGGGCGATCAGCCGCTGTTGGGCGCCGTCGTGCAGGTCGCGCTCGAGCCGCTTCCGCTCTCTGCGCCCCGCCTCGATCACGCGGGCTCGGGAGCCGCGAAGCTCCTCGACGCGAGCCTTCAGCTCCGCATGGAGGCGCGCGTTGTCCAGGGCGATGCCGGCCGCCGCGCTGACCGCGGCGAGGAGGTCCCGCTCGTCGTCCAGCGCGCGATCGTGGAGCAGGACGGCCACGGGGACGCCGTCCCGGTCGATCGCCGTCGTCGCCCTGCCGTCGGGGTCGGGCACCTCCACCGGACGCCCATTCAGGTCGACGTAGCGCTGGAAGTCGGGGAGCCAGTAGGCGAGCGTCAGCGACGGATCGCGCAGCGCTTCCGCGACGGCCGCTCTCAGATCCGCCGGTGCCAGGTCCGCGCGCAGGTCGATGATGAGCCTGCCGACCGCGGATCGCGCCAGGCGAGCGTCGAGCAGACCGATGATAAAGGCGAACGGGGAGAGGCCGATCACGGCGAGGGTGGCGCGCTGGAGGGGCCCGAACGCCGGCTCGAGGGGGTCGAATGCGCCGACGAGGAACAGCGCGGCGGTCAGGAGGAGGCCGAGGGCGAACGAGTCGACGAGCAGCGCGCGCGAGCGTCGCCGCGGGCTCCCCTCCTGTGGCCGGCGGACGGCAAGAACGCCGGCGCCGAACAGGAGCGTCGCGCTGAGGACGACGAGCTGGACCTGCTCCACGACCTCCGCCGCGCCGGGGCGCGTCCAGTCCACGAACAGGTTGTCCGGCCCGAACGCGCCGAGCGACATCTTCACGAGCTGGAGCCCGACCGCGGCCGCGTACGCCGTTCCCACCGCCACCCGCTCGGCTCGAGTCTTGAGCCGGCCGTCCGGAAAGGTGAGAAAGAGGTGGAGGAAGAACGCCGCCGGGACGAGGTCGAACGCCGCCCCGATGGTGAAGAGGAGATCGGAGTCGGCGAACTGGAGGGCCGAGAGACCCATGGCGAACCCGGCCGCGATCATCAGCACGCCGAGGCGGCTCTCCGGGCGGCGCCACCAGGCAATCAGCCCGACCACGACGTAGGGCACGCTGATCCAGTGGAGCAGCGCCACGTGCACGCCGCTGATGTCGCTCCGCGAGACGGTCAGGCCCGCCGTGTAGACCGGCGCGGCCAGCGCGGCAGCCGAGATGGCGAGGAGCGCCCATGGCCTCGGCGGAGCGCGAGCGATCCGGAGCCCTGCATCCTGTGCAACCGCGAACGCCACGTGCGACCTCACCGTCCTCTCTCAGCCGGTCGCGGTCAGGTAGACGGAACCTTGGGCGGACGAAGGAGGCGTCGTCGGACGAGGATACTCCTGGGCCCAGCGCAATCAAGGTGGCGGGTACGACCAGGGGCCAGGCCGACGCGGCCGGTGCGCGCGGACGAAGCTACACTTGGCCGACCGCGGGGCTATAGCTCAGCTGGGAGAGCGCCTGGATCGCACCCAGGAGGTCGTCGGTTCGAGTCCGACTAGCTCCACTCAAAACCCCTGCATATGCGGGGGTTTTCTTCGTATGGGGCCTCCGCCGACTGAACCGTTCAACCCAACGTTCTACCGTCCGGGCCGATCCCTAGTCTCTGAATCTCCCTAATGATTTCGGGAAAAACAGTGGGGGTTTGGGCGGGATGGGAGGAAGGGGTTCCGGTCGAGAGCCGATTGGTATTCGCCCGTTCGTCGAAGACATGCCCGCGATTTTAGTCGGTGACCTCTCCGAAAAGGGTCGGGCTCGCCAGACATCTTCGGAGAGTCGTTCGTGGCGTCGCCCGAATGGGGAGGTGGAGACGCTGACGACGCAGGCGCTCGATGATCGCGTCGAGTGCAGGGTGACTCGCACACGTCCAGGCGAGCAGCGTAGAGGTGAGATCGAGTTCATTGTCGAGGTGTCGTGGACTGCGTGCAATTACGGAGGGCGGCGGCCATGGCTCCACTGCGCGCGGCGTGGGTGCAGCCGCCGGGGCTCGCGGCTTTATCTCGCAGGTCGCTCGCTCGTGTGCCGCTCGTGTATCAACGCGCGTTACCGGAGCCAGATCCTGGAGCCGCACCGACGGCGCCGCGCCCGGATGACCGCTATCCAAGGGAGGCTCGGTCCGACCCCGCCGAACCGCCACTTGCCTTCGAGGCCGAAGGGGATGCATTGGCGAACCTATGAACGCTTGTTGGATGAGCTGAGGCGGCGAGGTCTTCGCAGATCTCGTCCACTTCGTCTCGCACGTGAACTCCGCCTTGCTCATCCCGCATCAGCCAGTTGTCTCTTCTGAGAACGCCAGTTACGATCCCTGTTGACGGATCTGTGGTCACGTCGCGCTTGTGGAGCTCTGCTTCGATGTACCCATTCAGCTGGTCATAGAGCCATCGCGGCACGCCCGGCTCGCTGTTCATCCAGAACGTCGCACACAGAGGCGGATCATCAGGGCCCAGCTCTCCGAGGTCAATTTCCCCTTGCCCTCCCGCGATTTCGCACCTGAAAAACCCTCCCTCGACGACATAACCGTCGAGGGGGAGGTCTTCACGCTCGATGATGCGAGCGGCCGCCTCAGCTACCCGGTCGATCCGCTCAGAGGCACTGTCCCAGCGGTGTCCTCCCTCGATGAGATCGCGAATCTCGTGTCCTTCGTCGGAGTCATCAGCCATCCACCAAGCCACGAGCAGTTTCTGATCCGGGTGGCCCGGGATGGTCACCCCATCGAGGTCAAACTCGATCCGTGAGTCGGGTGCGTCTTCGAGGTCCCCTGGAAAGTCCGGCGGAGCCCTTCGGCCGCCGGCGTCGTACTTGAGTGACAGGGCAGCCTCAAGTCCCTCGAGAATGTTCGTCTTGCCGCTGTCGTTACGCCCGAAGAGAACGACTGTAGACCTCATCGGGAGCTCGATGTCGAGTCCCTTGAAGCTCCGAAGCGAGATCCTCTTGAGTCTCAACTAGCCAGCCTCAGCCCGCCGACCCAATGATGCCTTGCGACCTGTCGACGCAAGAGATGCGCAGTTGCCGATGCCGATGTTGTCTCCCGATCGTGCGACAGGGATGTTAAACACATGTGCAGCCCCCGAACGCTACCGCCGGTTCTAAGGAAGGCCGGCCCGCCTCCGGGGAGACCTCCGGCTCATGCCACGGGGCTCCATTAAAGGCTCCATCCTCTGTTGTCGGGTGTGGCTACGTGCCCGCGCAGCGGCGCGCCGACCTTACTGCGATTAGATCGTGACATCGCGCTTTCTGAAGGTAGTCGCCGCGCCGCTGGCCGCGTAGCCCGTGCGACGAGCGGCGCTCCTGGCGGCGCGATGCTGCTGGCGCCGCCTCACGGCGATCGCGAGTGGCGTTGATCCGCTCAACGGCCGGTCTTTCAAGGGGCATTGATGAAGGTGCATGAAGTCGGTTACACCGGACATCGCGAGCCGTACCGCCCGGACGATTTCCTGGTGGCTCGAGGTGAGACACGGAGGACGAGAGCAGCGCGCCGCCGCATCGAACGGTGCGGCGACGGTGTCGAGCAGGTTCGCAAGGCGCTCTTCGAGCTCGTCGGACCAGGTCGTCGACGAGCCGGCCTACACCTGACCGAGCGCAGCGCGGGCGGCAGCGTCGAACGACGTCAGCGCCCGCGGCAGCAGCTGACGGATGCGATCGTCGCGCACGACGGTCGGGTTGCGCAGACCCTCGACGAGAGGGCGCGCGACGCCTGCGCGCACAGGTGTGACCAGATGCAGCCAGTACGACGACAGGCGCGGGCTCAGGATCGGCACCTCGACGATCGCGCGTCGCCGGCCCCGCAGCGCCGCGATGCGCTCGATCATCTCGCGATACGTGAGGACGTCCGGGCCGCCGAGATCGAAGGTCTCACCGATCGTGCCGTCATGGCCGGCGACTCCGGTGAGATAGGCGATGACATCCGTGAGCGCAATCGGCTGGGTCGGCATCGAGACCCACTTCGGCGCGATCATCACCGGCAACCGGTCGACCAGAGCAACGATCGTCTCGAAGCCGGCGCTCCCGCGCCCCACCACCATCGCGGCGCGGAGCGTCGTCACGGGAACGGCGCCCTCTTCGAGCGTCGCGGCCGTCTCGGCACGGCTGCGCAGGTGCGGAGAGAGGTCCGACCGATCGTCCCCAAGGCCGCCGAGGTAGACGATCTGGGAGACGCCGGCGCGCTCCGCCTCCGTCGCGACGGTTACGGCGGCCCGTTTGTCACGCTCGCTGAAGTCGGATGCGCCCAGCGAGTGAACGAGGTAGTAAACGACCTCGACGCCGTCGAGGGCCCTGCGCATCGCCGCGTGGTCCGTGACGTCGCCCGACACGCTCTTCACCCGGTCGCCTTCGAGCCCGGCGCCGCTTCGCGAAACCGCGACGACGTCGTGCTCCGCCAGCGAGCTCGAGCAGGAGCGTGCGTCCGATGAAACCGGTGGCGCCGAGGACCGCGACCTTCACGACGCCTCTGCGATCAGCCGTTTGAAATAGCGCCTGCTGATGGCCACATGGAAGCGCAGCTGCACCTGCTCGTACCAGGTGCCGCTCCATCTCGGCACGAAGGCCCGCACCGCCGCGCGCAGTTCGGCCGGCTGCGAGCCGGACTGCGACAGACTCAGCTCCCCACCGGGCTCGCCGGGTGAGCAGGCCGCCCGCGATCGGATACCGGCACCGGACCTCTTCCACGTCGCTCGTGCGCTCGGCCGGGCCGAAGCTGAGCAGGCACGGCCCGCGACCGAGCAGCCGCAGCTCAAGCCCGAGCGATGTGTCTCGGCGACGGACGACCCCGCGGCTGACGCGCGACACCTCGAGCCAGTAGCGATCCGCGAGGACGCGCGCCCCGTGCTCGCTGAACTCGACCACCGGCCGGGCGACACGCACTCGCTCGTCCGATTCAAAGGCGCCGTCGTCGGAGCGCGCGCGCATCGCGCGCCACCCGTCGAGCTCCGGCCGCGCGTGGCGCGGCCTCACCGCGTGAGCGCCGCGAAGCGGTCGGCTTCCTCGACGGGGTCACCCGTCAACGTCGGGAATTCCCCTCCGACTGCGGTGGCGCCCGCGCCGCCGAGATACACGGGGTACTCCGCGGCGAGCTCACGGAGTGCGCCGGCGATCTCCTTGAAAAGTTCGGCGCTGACCGCGCTGACGACGACGGCGTGCGGGCGCGCAGCGCGCGCTGTCTGGGCGACGCTCTCGATCGGCGTGTCGGCGCCGAGATAGAGAATCCGGAAGCCCCGCGCTCGTAGGGCGAGGCCGAAGGCGATCAAGCCCAGGTCGTGCCGCTCGCCAGGCGCACAGGAGAGCAACACGCGCGGCCCGATCCCGCGGTCCCAGCCGCGCGCGAGACCGAGCAGCCGCCCCCGCAACACGCTCGAGGCGAAGTGTTCCTGAGCGACCGTGATCTCCCCGCGTTCCCATCGCTCGCCCAGCTCGCGCAGGAACGGGATGAGGACGTCGGACAGGACCGAGTCCAGCGTCGCGGTGCTGAGCAGCTCGTCGAGCACGGCGTGTGCGCGCGCCTCGTCGAACCCCGACAGCGACACGTCGAGATCCCGCCTCGCGGCGGCCGGCGAAAACACGACGGCTTGGTCGGCGCGAGGCTCGGGCTCGGCGGCGAGGGCAGCAGCCTCCGCCGCGGCGAGGCCCTCGGCGAGGTGCTGCTGCATGGCGCGGACCCGGTCGAGATCCGCAGCCGAGTAGAGCCGCAGCCCGCCGGCCGAGCGGGTCGGCTCGAGCAGACCGTAGCGGCGCTCCCACGCGCGGAGGAGCTCGGGGCTCACCCCCGAGCGCCGGCTCAGCTCGCCGATTCGCAGCAGTCCAGTGCTCTCGCTCACGAGCGCACTATACAGGACCTGAACAGAAGCTTGACAAGCGGGTCAGCTCTTGCGTACCCTCAGACGGACAACATCTATACAGGAGGTGTACAGATGAAGAAGCTCGATGCTCTCGCCGCCACTCTCGTCCTCGTCGGCGGCCTCAACTGGGGTCTCGTCGCCGTCGCCGAGTTTGACCTCGTCGCGTGGATTTGCGGGCTGGACTTCGGCGAGACGAACGCGGTGAGCCGGGTCGTCTACGGCCTCGTCGGGCTGGCCGCCGTCTATGGCATCGGATCGCTGCTCACCGCATCCCGGCGGTCGGGCATGCGGGCCGCACCGGCCGGCGCCCGCTGACCATCAATCTCGAAACGAAGGAGTGGAAATGACCAAGCTCATCGCGCTGCTCGCGCTCTTCGCGGTCGTGTTGTCGGTTGCGGCCGGCACGGCGACGGCCCGGACGCATGACGACGCCAACATCGTCCAGACCGCAGTCGCGGCCGGGCAGTTCAAGACACTCGCAAAGCTGCTGACCCGCGCCGGTCTCGTCGGCGCCCTGCAGGAGGCGGGCCCGTATACCGTGTTCGCCCCGACGGATGCGGCCTTCAAGAAGGTGCCAAAGAAGACGCTGAACGCGTTGCTGCGGAACAAGGCGAAGCTGAAGGCAGTGTTGCTGTATCACGTCGTGTCGGGGAAGGTGACCGCGGCCGACGTCGCAAAGCTGTCAACAGCGAAGACGCTGAGCGGAAAGAGCGTGCGCATCCGGATGTCGGGCATGAACGTCTTCGTGAACTCGGCGAAGGTCACGAAGGCAGATGTGACGGCGTCGAACGGCGTGATCCACGTCATCAACCGCGTACTGATCCCGCCCGCGCGGTAGCAGAGAGCAAGGGGACGACCAACGAGCTCCCGCCGGCTGGACGCGGCGGGGGCTCCCTTGTCTAGCGACGGAGCCCGCCGGCCGCGACCCAGCCGGCCAGCGGTGGCAGGACAGATCGGGGCTCCATGAGGGCTCGAGCTTCTGTGGCCCAGCGAGGCGACGGCGAAGACGCACGTCGCCCACATCCTCCAGAAGCTCGGCCTCCGCGATCGCGTGCAGGCAGTGATCTACGCCTACGAGAGCGGCCTCGCCACCCCCGGCGCCCGCTAAAATTCGCCCGAGCGCTTCGTTGCCAGAACAGGCAATATTGGGAGATGGGAAGCGACGGGCAAGCAGAGAAGGGCGCCGAGCTTCGGGCCGACCGGTACTACCGCTCAACTACATCCCGCCCGACACGGAACGCGGCCGCCGGCTCGCCCGCCGCTAACACCGGCCGCCCATCCCGCAAGCGCTTCCATTTCGCTCCGCGAGTGCGTGGGCTGCCGAGCACCAACAGACCCTCGCAGCTCATCATCAACGGCCGCCGGCGCTCGCTCTACGTGGCTCTTTTAACCGCGATCGCGACTCGAACCGGCGAACTTCTGTAGGCGGTCTCTCGGTGGCGGAAGCGTAGACTCGCCGCGAACGTTGAAGTGGTGGCGAAACGGCATCTGATCGGGTTGTTGCTGGCGACCGAGGAGGACTGGCCGGCCGCCTTCGAGAGTGTGTTGTCCCGACTCGGCTCGATCAGCTACGGCGGGGACACGCATGAGTTCTCGACCGAGCGGATCACGAATGAGCCGTTCGATCTTCGCTCCGTCCCGCGCTACTCGCTCGTGATCGACCGGCTCGCTTGGTGGTACGACGTGCCGCGCGAGTGGCTGAAGAAGATCGCGCTATTGAACGACGTGTATCTGCTGAACAACCCGTTCACGTTCCAGGCGATGGAGAAGCACTCGGCCTACTGCGCGATGATGCGGCTCGGCCTGAAGGTGCCCGACACCTGGCTGATTCCACATCGTGTGCCGCCGGGCAACCCGCGCTTCGTGCCGATGGCCGAGCGCTACAACCCGCCGTTCGACCTCGACGGGATCGCTGAGCGCATCGGCTACCCGCTGTTCATGAAGCCGTTCGACGGCGGCACCTGGACGGGCGTGACGCGCATCGCCTCCAGCAGTGAGTTGCACCGAAGCTACGAGGAGTCGGGTGAGCGGCTGATGCACCTCCAGGCGGCCGTCGAGGGCTACGACGTCTTTACCCGCAGCCTCTCGATCGGCCCGCAGACGAGGGTGATGCACTACGACGTGACGCAGGAGCATCACGATCGGTACAGGCCCGATCGCGACTTCCTCTCCCCAGAGCTCGAGCACGAGGTGACAACGATCAGCCGCCTCGTCAACGCCTTTTTTCGCTGGGACTTCAACTCCTGCGAAGTGATCCTCAAGGGCGGGCAGGCATACCCGATCGACTACGCCAACGCATCGCCGGATCTCGCGTTGACGAGCCTCAACTACCACTTCCCGTGGGCGATCAAGTCGCTCATTGCCTGGTGCCTGTTCTGCACCGCCACCGGACGCTCAATGCCGATCAATCAGAGCACGCGCGACTACTTCGACGTCGGCGATCGAGAGGAACTCACCTACGAGGAGAAGCTCGAACGCTACCGCGAGCTCGCCGACGCCCACCTACAGGCGGCTCCCTTCGCGGAGTTCCGGGACACCGCGCTCCCGCATCTCGACGAAGTGATGGTCGAGTACATCGAGAGCGCCGAATTCGACGAGCTGCTCGTGCACATCGTCCGAACCGAAGAGCAGCCCGACATGCAAGAGTCGCTCATCGAGCGCTCCCGAGCCCTCGTCCGCGCGTGCGCTGCCGACGAGCACGCCGCCGCCCGCTAAAGCGAGCTCTCACCGCCTGCGCAGAGCCTCGCGTTGGGGCTCTTGCGGAGCCCTCTTAGCAACTCGAACCGTCGCCCCCTCTCTATCGATCACGCTGTCGAACTGCGCCTTGGTGGCCGGACCACCGTCGCCGGAGAAGCCCCACTGCCCGGTGCCGGCGACGGACGACATCGTGCCGGGGCGAGCGGAGGCGCTGAGCGCGATCGTCGCGAATGCTTGTCGCTGCGATCACTGCAGCCGGTCCGATCCAAGTCGCCGCCGCGTCACGAGTAGCCGAGCTTGCGCAGCTCGCGGCGGGCTCGAGCGGCCTCACCTGCACGAACGCCGCCCGGCACGGCTGGTGGATCGGCCGCTACCGCGGCTACCGCCTGTTCTGAGCCGGTCGAGCGGCTTGAGAGGTGGGCGCTAGTTCGGCGATACGCCGGCGGCGAGCTCGATCTCCTCGACGCGCATAGGCGCTGTCGTCGGCCAGTGGCTACCGGCGGTCGCGGCCGTCCTCCCGCGGGCCGGAAGGGCGCTCCGGATCCCCCTCACGCTGCCCAGCGTTCGCGGTGTCCTGCTGAGCTTCGACGACGGCCCGCACCCGCACGGCACGCCGGCCGTGCTCGCGGCGCTCGACCGCGCCGGCGCGCCGGCGGTGTTCTTCGTCAGCGGCGAGCGAGCGGTGCGCTACCCACAGCTCGTCCGCGAGATCGCTGCCGCAGGTCATGAGTTCGGCCTGCAGGGCTACCGGCACCAGACGCGCCGCCAGTGGAGCCGCCGGCTGCTCGCCGACGACACAACACCGGGCCCTCGACGCCGTCTCGGCAGCCTCCGGCGCCGTCCCGCGCCTCTACCGGCCTCCTCACGGCGTCTTCACCTTCACCGGCCTGCGGCTGATCCACGATCTCGGGCTCAGGCCGCTGCTCTGGTCACGGTGGGGTCGTGACTGGGAACGCCGCGCCACCGCCGCGACGATCGCCGACCACGCCACGGCGGCGCTGCGCGCGGGCGACGTCATGCTGCTCCATGACGCCGGCCACTACAGCGCAGACGAGAGCTGGCGCGTAACCGCAGCGGCTCTCCCCCCGATTCTTGACCGGATCGCTGCCGCCGGTCTTCAGCCCGCTTCCGTGACAAGCAGGCCTGCGCTAGAGGGGCTCGCACTCACCGCTTGACCTTCACCTCTCGCGGTCTGACTTTCATGCCTGCTCACGAACGGACGGGTCTCTGCGCCGGGGTGCTTAGCTCTCTCGATGCGCGCCGGCGACCCTTCACGCACACGGCTCGTTATCCGCCTGATCGCGATCGAGCGCTCGCTGCGCGGGGTGCTGCTGCTCGCCGCCGGCGTCTATCTGCTCTTCCATCTGAACACTGACTTCGGCCATCTGGCCGAGCGGATCATCCGCAGCATCGATGTCGACCCTCGGCAGCGCTTCTTCCACCGGATCGTCACGCGCCTGCATCACCTGCACACGCACGAGCTGCGGATCGCCGGGCTTGCCGCGATCGGCTACGGCACGCTCGAGCTGGTCGAGGGCGTCGGGCTTTGGCTCGACCAGCTCTGGGCCGAGTACCTGACCATGATCGCCACCTCGCTGTTCATCCCTTTCGAGCTCTATGAGCTCGCGATCCGCCCCAGCCTCTGGAAGGCCGGCGGGCTCCTCGTCAACGTCCTGATCGTCCTCTACCTCGCCAGGGCGCTGCGGCAAGGGATCGTCGCTGCACGCGCTGACCCCTCGTCGTAAACCAGTCGGTGAGGTCCCCGCTGGTCAGCACGCCTGCGTTGCGCGACACTCACCCCGACGCACTCAGCACACCAAGACAGCAGGCGCGATTCCTCGCGGGCATCACGAGCCCGGCGACCAGTCGTGCGAAACTGACTAGTGACCCGCTCTTCGGCTCACTCGCGGAGCGGCGATTCAGCGAAGTGCTCGCCTGGCGACAATCCGGCGGCGTCTAGCTGAGCGATCGGTCCGCGACTTACGTGGCGGAGGCCGCGGCGGACGCACGCCATCCCCTCAAGCGCGGCGGCGTCCGAACAGCCAGCCGAGGATCGCGATGACCAGCAGGATGATCAGCAGCCACCACAGCAGGTGAACCGCGAACCCCACACCGAACACAATCAGCGCCACGATCAGAAGCACGATGAACAGCGCCATCATTTCCTCCTCGTAGTTATCAGAACCGCGGAACGGCCAAGCATGACTTACGCCGACTCGATGCGGCGGTGGACGAGAGCGTTGCCACGTTTGCCTGCGGTCTCGAGCACGCCCATTGCTCGCAGGCAATAGGTCATTTGTTGGGCGAGCCGGCGGTCGATCGTGGCTGCCTTTGCGAGCTCGGCGGTGTCGAACAGTTCGGGCAGGCCGGCCGGGAGAAGGTCGGCGGCGTCGCAGGGAGAGGCGATGCGAAGGCATCGCTCGACCGAGACGAGTCGACGGCCGACCACGACCCAGCCGTGGCGACGGAACGCTCGGCCTTGCCGACAGACCCGAAGCTCCTCTTGGTGGGTGAGGGCCAGCTCGAGTTCGAAGCGTGGATGGCACAGCAGCGAGGGGATGCTGACCAGCAAGCTGAAAATGTCCTCAGCCCGTCCTCGGTGCGGCGAGCGACGGGCCGAAAGCACCTCGCCCTCGTGGGAGAGCCTGATGATCTTGCGAACCAGTGGTAACGGTGCGACCACGCGTACCCGATGCCGCTGTGTGAGCAGGTCGATCGCCGGGGTCGCGGCGTAGCGTGAAACGTCGACCTCCACGACGGAATCCACGATGAACTCGTTCTGCGCGGCGGCGACGTCGCCTTCGTCAAATCACGGCGAGAAGGGCCTCGGAGAGGCGGGGAGACGCAACCCACAAGCCTCAGCGTGCTACCAACCGTGCTACCAAACTGAGCGAACTCCACCGAAGTGAGCTCCACTGGAAACGCTTGACCAAGCGTTGGCCGCCTGAGCGGCCGTCCTTAGGCGTTATCGCACCTAGGAGGTCGCCGGTTCGAAGCCCGGCTAACTCCATCAAAAGGCCTGCTATGCGGGTCTTTTCTCTTCATACTCCGATCGTTGGCTGCTTACCGGGCAGCCACGAGGCCTGCCCGGCACGACCCGCACCAAGGAGGGGGAGTCGCATCGACACTCCCTGACCATGGCGGCACTCGATCTCCTGGCTGCCTACGAGGAGGCCCGCGCTGGATTGCCGCCGCCCGCCCGCTCGCGGGGACGGTTCTGGCACCACGAGGTCGCCGTCCGGCGAACGAGGTGCTCGGGTTCCGGCTCATTCTCTTCGTCGCCCTTGCCTCTGAGCAAAAGCCACCTGATCGCCGTCAGGGCGATCACGGTCAGCACGCCGGACCACGCCCAGACCACGCGAGCCCATCCCCCGCTGCGCATGGCTGCCGCATCAGCCGGCGGATCGAATCGCATCGCACCGGTTCGTACTAGCCGAAGGTAGTATTTCTCGCTGGAGTCGGCTAGAAGGCTGGCGGATCGCAGTCCTAGGTGGGCAAGGGCTTCCGCGGTGAGCCGAGCTGTCGGACGGACTCGCGCTCGCGAAGCGGCATGGGGATCCGGTAAACCGCCGACTTGCCGTCGGTTTCGTGTCGCGCGCCGTCGAGGAGGAGCTCAACGGCCGCGCGGCCGAGCTCGTAGTGCGGGAGGGCGACGGTCGTCAGTTGCGGCCTCACCCACGAGGCGAGGACGTCGTCGTCGAAGGAGACCACCGAGACGTCGTCTGGCACGCTGAGGCCGGAATCCGCGAGGGCCTGGTAGGCCCCGAACGCGAGTCGGTCGTTGAAACAGATCAGTGCCGCGGGAGTCGCTTTATCGAGCAGTCGGCGCGTTGCTCGGTATCCGAGCTCGGGCTGCCAGTCCGCGCAGGCGACCGCGCGCTCGACCGTGACGCCGGCAAAGCGGAGAGCCGTGCTGATCCCCGCGAGGCGTTCGATCGCCGCGACGCTGCCCTTCGGTACTCGATCGGCCGTCGGCCCTGCGCCGACCAGGTAAATCCCGCTCCTGAAGCCCGCATCGACGAGCACCCGCGCGGCCGTTCGCCCAGCTTCCGCCTCGTCGGGAACGACGCAGGGGATAGGCGAACGCCCGCTGGGCAGCGCGTTGAGGAGGACGGCAGGGCCATCGAGGAGCGCCTGGCGGCACCGCCATCTTCCGCGTGTACATAGAGGCGAAAACGATCCCGTCGACACGGCGGTCGTGCATCGCCTCGATCAGCTGCCGCTCGAGATCCGGGTCCCCCTCGGTTTCGCCGGTGAATAGGAGATGGTCGTGCTCGCGAGCGGCGTCGAGTGCTCCCCAGATGAGGTGTCCGGCGAAAGGCGTCGTCGCGACCGTGTCCGAGACGAAGCCGATCGTCTGAGTCGCTCCAGTGCGGAGGCTCCGTGAGACGATGTTGGGTCGGTAGCCGGTCTCACGGACGGCCCGCAGGACCCGCGCTTCCACGTCGAGCGAGATACGCATCTCCTCCCGTCGGCCTGACAGGACGAACGAGGCGGCAGTCTGCGAGACGCCGGCGCTGCGCGCGACATCGGCCAGGGTTACGCGCTTCAAGTTCGTACGGTTTGCCATGTTCCGCCTGCCAGGTGCTTGACCGATCCTCTGGACAAATGCAATTATCGCGCTTGCTGATTCGATTTAGCCAGTCCCTTGAGGCTGGCTTTCACGGAGAGCAGGTGCCGACGGGATACAGACGAGTGCGTGCCGGTCGTCCTGGAGCCGCAGCCTCGCGCACGAGCGAACCCGAATCGGCCGTGCTCGCAACGAAAGGGAGGACCCATGCTCAGACGCCGTGATGCCGACGGGCGAAGGAGGCCCGCTGCGCCGCTCGCCGCTGGTCTCCTCGTGTTCGCCGCCGTTGCCGTCCTGCTCGCGGCTGCTCTCGGTGCTGCGAGCGCTGCCTCGGACTCGTCGGCCGCAGTGAAGGCGAAGCCGAACTGCGGCAAGAAGCCGGTGACCATGAAGGGGTACTTCGAGACGGGCTTCCCCCTTCCGCTGAAGCTGACCCAGGAGTTCACGCGACAGTACCCCAACGTCAAGTGGAGCATTCGCCAGGATCAGTTCGCCGTCATCACACAGAACGCGCCGCTCGTGATGAGTGGTCCCAATGCTCCGGACCTGATGCGCCTGCCGCAGCTCAGCGGGCTTGTCAAGGACCACCTGATGAAGAACCTCGACCCCTACTTCAAAGCGTTCAAGTGGAACAGGTTCCCCGCCTCGCAGCTCGTTCAGCTACGAATGCCTCAGAGCGGCCGCCCGCGCGGTGTCGGCTCGCTGTGGGCCATGGGGCTCAACTACAGCATGACCGGCGTCTTCTACAACAAGCAGCTCGCGGCGAAGGTCGGCATGAAGACAGTTCCCGCGACCCTTTCCCAGCTCGACGCGCTGCTCGCGAAGGCAAAGGCGGCCGGCGTGACTCCGATAGTTCAGTTCAACGGTGGCGAGACCGGAGGTCTGCTCTTCCCCCTACAGGACCTGATGGGCGCCTACGGCTCGCCGACGCCGATCAACAACTGGATCTTCCAGAAGCGCGGCGCGAGGATCGACACTGCGGCGAATCTCAGGGCGACCCAGCATCTCCAGAGATGGATCAAGGCCGGCTACTTCAACAACGACGCCAACGCAACGGACTACTTCCAGATGATGAGCAAGTTCCAGCACGGCGAGGGTCTGCTTATCTTCGACGGCGACTGGGAGTCGGGGAACTTCGACACGCAGCAGGCCGGCAAGATCGGGTTCTTCTTGACGCCACCGCTGAAGAAGGGTGGACGACATGCCGCCATGTCCGCGCCGTTGACGTTCGGTATTGCCGCGAAAGCGAAGCATCCCGCCTGTGCTGCGTTTTTCTTGAACTGGGTCGCGACCAACTCGAAGGCGCGTCGGATCAACGTGACTGTCGGGGGCTCGAATCCCGGTGGACCGCCGAGCCTTCCGATCCCGAAGGTGAAGCCCGGTTCGACGACGTCCCGGACACTTGTCGCTGGGAGGGTGGTCGCCAAGCAGAACGGCGCTATGGATTTCATCGCGAACGCGACCGGTTCGATCTACGCACAGTCGTGGACACCCGCGGTCCAGAAGCTCTTCGCGGGACAGATCAGCCCGTCGGACGTCCTGAAGTCAGTCCAGGCCGACTACGTAAAGCAGGTGGCCGGCGGTTCCTAACGCTCGTGTCTTTTCGTGACGGACACCACGTCGTCCCATCCCGTCCGTCGCGCTAGCCGCGAAGCCGCGACGTCGCGGACCCTCGGAGCTGGGGTCCGCGACGTCCGGACGACCGGGTGGCTGTACGTCTTACCCGCACTGGCTGCGTACGGCCTGTTCGTCTTGTGGCCGGTCGTCAAGACGTTCCGGTATTCGCTCTACCGGTGGGACGGTGTCGCCCCGGCGCGGTGGGTGGGTCTGGACAACTACCGCTCGGTTTTCAGTGACAACGAGCTCGCCAGCTCGCTCGTCCACGCCTTCGAGCTGATCCTGTTCTTCACCGGCATTTCCGTCACGCTTGGGTTGCTCGTGGCGACGGTCATGCGCCGGGTGGCCACGCGCCGTGTGGGTGAGGTTGCACGCGCTGTCCTCTTCCTGCCCCAGGTCGTGCCACTGGTTGCGGCCGGCATCGCCTGGAGTTGGATGCTCGCCTCGGACGGGGTCGTCAACCAGACGCTGTCCGCTGTCGGCCTCGGCCGCTTCACACGCGCTTGGCTCGGCGACTTCGGGTTCGCCTTGCCGGCCGTGGGCGTGATCGGAGCCTGGGTTCTCCTCGGCCTCTGCACGGTTCTCTTGCTCGCCGGCATGAGCAAGATCGACCCGGCGCTGTACGAGGCGGCTCAACTCGACGGGGCCGGCGCGATCCGCGAGTTCTTCGCGATCACGCTCCCGAGTCTGCGTTACGAAATCGGGGTCTGCATCACGGTCACCATGATCGCCGCCCTTTCGGCCTTCGACATCGTGTTCATCTCGACCCGCGGTGGTCCCGGCGAGGCGACGATGGTGCCGGGCCTGAAGATCTATCAACTCGCGTTCTTCAACCGCGAGGTCGGAGCCGCATCGGCACTCGCGGTCGTGCTCATGGTTCTGGTGCTCGTCTGCATCCTCCCAGTCCAGTGGCTGACCAGGAGGGATGACTCGTGATCGTCCAGCGCCGCAACGCCTTTGCGGGAGGCCTGCTTCTCGTCGTGTTGATGGTGATCACGCTCGTGCCCTTCGCAAGCCTGTTCACGACCGCCCTCCACCAGTCGGGGACGTATCCGAAGGGGCTCGACTGGCCTAGCCACCCCCAGTGGCACAACTTCGCCGACGCCTTTCGCGCCGCCAACCTCGACGCGATCTTCAAGTCGAGCGGCCTGATCGTGCTCGGCGTGGTTCCCGTATCCGTCCTGATCGCGACGATGGCGGGGTTCGCGCTCGGCCACCTGCGCATCCGAGGGGGTCAACTGCTGTTCGTCATCCTGCTGATGGGCCTGACGCTTCCACTGGAGGGGGTCATCGTCCCGCTCTACTACGAGGTGCGGGGGCTCGGCCTGCTCAACACGAGGTGGGCGATCATCCTGCCGTTGATCGGGCTCTACATGCCATTCGCGGTCTACTGGATGCGCACGCACTTCGTGAACATGCCGAGCGAGGTCTCAGAAGCAGCTCGCGTGGACGGGGCAAGCACATGGCAGCTCTTCTGGCGAATCCACGTACCCCTCGCTCGGCCTGCGGTCTCCTCGCTGGCGATCCTCCTCGCCGTCTTCACCTGGAACCAGTTCCTGCTCGCGCTCGTGCTCGTCGACGACCCGACGAAACGCACGACTGCAGGTGCTCTCGGCGCATTCCAGGGACAGTGGGGAGCGGACATTCCCCTCCTGTCTGCCGGTTCGCTGCTCATCCTCGTTCCGACGATCACCCTCTTCGTCGTCTTCCAGCGTCAGTTCGTTTCAGCGCTGCTGCAGGGATCTCTCAAGGGCTAGGCGTTCGCCCCACGTGATGACGCTCCGACTACCCGACAAATGGATCTGGGACTTCTGGCTCGTTCGAGACGGCGGCGAGCACCACATCTTCTACCTCCAGGCGCCCCGCGCACTACGTGCGCCCGCGCTGCGCCACCGAAATGCTTCCATCGGGCACGCCGTTTCCCGCGATCTTTGCGAATGGCGCGTCTTGCCCGATGCACTGCAGCCCGGCCCGGAGGGGAGCTGGGACGATCTCGCAACGTGGACAGGCAGCGTGATCGAGTACGACGGACGCTGGCACATGCTTTACACCGGCATCAGTCGTCGCGACGAGGGGCTGGTCCAGCGCATCGGCCTCGCCGTCTCGGACGATCTCATTCGCTGGGAGAAGCATTCGGCGAACCCGGTGCTACGCGCCGACCCACGGTGGTACGACCTGCTCGATCGCACGCGCTGGCGCGACGAGTCGTGGCGCGATCCCTGGCTTTTCCGCGAACAGAGCGACGGCTCCTTCCACGTGCTGATCACGGCGAGGTCACGAGATGGGTCTCGCGATGCGGCCGGCGTTGTCGCGCACGCGCGATCGCTTGATCTCCTGGGTTGGGAGGTTCTGCCGCCGCTTACGCCGCCCGGTGAGTTCGCACAGGTCGAGGCTCCGCAGCTCGTTCGACTCAACGGGCGTTACGAGATCCTTGTCTCCTGCCTCGCCGAAGACCATTCTCGTGCTCGCGTCGAGAGGGTCGGCGCGGGCGCGACCGGCACCTTCGCTTACTCCTCGGACGAGCTCTTCGGTCCGTACGGGTACAGCCATGGACCGCTCGCCGCCCAGGACGGCCCGCTCGGGACGCTCTACGCGGGAAAGCTCGTGGAGGTGGAGACGGAGCAGTGGCGCTTCATGGCGTTCCGCGGCGACGGCGACCGCGACTTCCTTGGCGAAATCACCGATCCGCTGCCACTTCGCCCCGACACGGACGGCCGGCCGGTCGTGAGCTACCCATGAGCGGCAAGACCGATTCGTCGGCTGCGGTCGCCCCGGAGATCCAGGCTTTGCTCGATTGGGGCCGAGCAGTCAACGACCGGTACAGCACACTCGCATTGCCGGCCCTCCGCGGCGCGGTTCAACGCGAGTCCGATCAGGAGATGCGCCGTCGCGGTACCGTCGTCGAGCCCGTGTCGGGCGTCATCGATCGCTCGGTGCTCGTTACCGGCGGCTCGATTCCGGTGCGAGTGTTCATCCCCGATCGCGAGGGGCCGCATCCTGTCTTCTTGCACTTCCACGGGGGCGGATTCGTCTTCGGCTCCATCGACTCGGTTGTCAACAACGCCAAGTGCGCACACATCTGTCGCAATGCGGGATGCGCCGTTGTGACCGTGGACTATCGTCTCGCTCCCGAATTCCCTTTCCCCACCGCGCCCGAGGACTGTTACGCGGCGCTCTTGTGGACGTCGAAGCAGGCCGAAGACCTGCAGCTGGATTCCCGACGGATTGCCGTGGGAGGCGAATCGGCAGGCGGCAATCTCGCCGCCGTCGTTGCGCTGATGGCGCGCGATCGAGATGGACCCTCGCTTGCCCTTCAGGTGCTCGAGGTCCCTGTCACAGACATCGGCCCCGGTGCAGCCGGCCATCCCTCGGTGGAGCTGTTCGGAGAAGGCTACGGGCTCGACAGCCTGGACATGGAGACGTTCGCTGACGCCTATCTCGCCGATCCGACCCACGGCTCCGATCCGTACGCCTCGCCGCTACTTGCCCCCGACCTGGCCAACGTCGCGCCCGCACATGTGTTGACGGCGGGACTCGACATCCTCCGGGACAGCGGGGAGGCATATGCTCGCCGGCTCAACAGCGCCGGGGTCCGCACGACGCTGCGCCGCTTCAGCGAGCATACGCACGCGTCGAGCCTCCTCTGGCAGACGTGGGCGCCCGCCCGAGCATGGATGGACGACATCGTCGCTGCGTTACGGCGGGCACTACATGCACGCCCGGCACGGGTGTGACCGGCTGTGTTACCCGTCGGCCGCAATCTGCCCCCAGACGGAGACGAAGCTGAGCCTCAGATTGAGCGGCGCGACCGCTTTCCTCCGGAAAGCTGCGCCGGCGCGCCGTGCGACGCGGGGCTGACCGCAACAGCTCTCTTGACCGTTCGCTGGGGCAGGACGTGAAAGTGCCAGCCTCGCCTGATGTCGGTGCCCTCGTGGCGGGCGAATACGAACACGTCGCAGTTGAAGCCGGCGGCGAGGACGCGGAACTCAGAATCCTTCGCAGACTTCGGTGCCCTCAGCCTTCCCCAGTCCGCCGGCCGCAGCTTTTCGGGCGACTGTGGCGCTCGCTCGCCTGAGCACTTGACCTGAATCCGGACTGGGCGGCGGCGAGGCGGCAGAGGCATCTCCACGTCCCACGCCGCTGCCGGGGCAAGACATTCACGAGGTCCCGTCGGTGTCCTGGCACCAACTGGCTCGCTGACCAACGCCGCGCTTGCGGGATGGCCGATCGGTATTAGCGGCGGGCGAGCCGGCGGCCGCGTTCGGTGTCGGGCGGGATGTAGTTGAGCTGGTAGTGGTGGTAGAGGGTTGACTCGTCCGCCTTGGAGAGCTCGTCACCGTGCAGTTCGATGTTGGGCGCGCTTTTGACCTGTTCCCTGGAAACCGCCACCTGCAGGTTGTCGGGGCCGATCGTGATCCCGGCAAGCGGGACGAACGTCAGGTGTCGGCCAATCAGGCCCTCCTTGACGGTGCCGAACATAGGCTCGTCGGTCTCGACGTCGACGTACACGTCCTCGAGCTTGCCGATCTTCTCCCCGTCACGGTCGACCAGATCTTTGCCCTGCCATTCGCCGATGTTCTGGTGATGGGCCAGTGCGTCGCCTCCTCGTCCCCCGGCGTTGCCCTCTCGATACCGGCGAGCTTAACTCCAACCACTCCGATCGCGCCACGCCGACGGCTGCTGATCGACGACGCCGAACCGGCGCCCGTGTGGGGGCGCGCGTCCGTCCGGATCGGTCGCCGGGCCGGATAGGCTGAAGTCGTGCCTCGCCGGCTGCTCGTCGTCGCAACCGCCTCCGTGCCGGCGGCCGCTCTGCGCGCGTCTGTCCGTGCGCACGCGGGCGAGGATGCAGAGCTGCTCGTCGTCGCGCCGGCCTCCGACATCTCCCGGCTTGACTGGTTGACAAACGCCGAGGACGAGGCGCGAACAGATGCTGCCGGGCGGGCCGACGAGCTTGCGGAGGCGGCGCCGACCGACGACGTTGAGTCGCGGGTCGGTGATTCCGACCCTGTGAAGGCGATCGAGGACGCGCTTCGCACGTTTGCGGCGGACGAGCTGATCGTCGTCACACTTACCGAGGAGGACGCCGCCTGGCTTGAGAAAGGAAGCGCGGACGTCGCTCTCAATCGCTTCTCCCTTCCGGTCACACATCTGGTCGTCAACGATTCCTGAGCTTCGAAATCGATCGCAGCGACCCACTGTCGGCCGTGCGAGCGAAAGCAGCGGCAACGGCTGACCGCAAGCCGGCCCCCCTGTCTCGCCCCTAGATCGACGAGCAGGGTGAGGCCGAGCTCCCGAGGTCGCGCCCGTTTGGTCTCGTCCGCCGAGGCCGTATGGAGGATGACGCGCCGCGTGCAGCGCGGGTCCGTAGCACTCGCAGATCGCGCGGCTGGAGCGATAAGACCGAATTTCGTCTAGACCCGCAGGCCGACCGCCTGGCCGCCTACAATGCGGTCTGAGCCGGGCTGTTCGACGGAGACTGGGTTTTGTGGGTTCCTCTCTTCATTACCGGTGTTTCACGCTTCCTCTGGGTCTACCTCTCGTACCAGCCCTCGAGGAAGGCGCGTCCAAGAGTGCCGTTGAATAGGTTGAACATCAGCAATGCGGGCGTCGCTTCCTTGTCAATCTCGACCCTCTCAGCCTCGAGGGCGAAGGCCGCGAAGATGTAGCGGTGCCTGCCGTGGCCCTTCGGCGGCCCGGCGCCGACGTAGCACGCCATCCTGGCGTCGTTCTTGAGCTGAAAAGCGCCCTCCGGGAGCCCAGAGCCGGACTTGTCGCCGGCGCCCGCAGGCAGCTCGGTGACGTTGCCGAGAATGTTGACCACGGCCCAGTGCCAGAAGCCTGTGACGGTGGGCGCTTCGGGGTCGCACATCGTGACCACGAAGCACTGCGTTCCCGACGGGAAGCCGCTCCAGGAGAGCTGCGGGGAAACGTCCTGGCCGCTGGCGCCGAAGATGCCGCTGACCTGCCGCATCGCCAGCTTCTCGCCCTCCTTCAGGTCGCTGCTGGTCAGTGAGAATGAGGCCGCTGGGGGCAGGTTGTCGTACGGGTTCCAGCTCACTTGACTTCTCCTGTTCTCAAAACCCCATTCATTAGAGAGTGATTGGTGTCTCGGTCTGCGAAGCGTAGAGAGCTTCGAACTCGGCTGGTGGTAGGTCGCCGAGGGACTCGTGCAGGCGGTCAAGGTTGAACCAGCCGACGTATTCGACGATCGCTAGCTCGAGGGCTTGGAGCGACACCCACACGCGGTCGGTGATCAGCTCGGTCTTGAAGCTGTCGACGAAGCTCTCGGCCATGGCGTTGTCGTAGGCGTCGCCGACAGAGCCGATCGACTGCAGGACCCGATGGTCTGTGAGCGTCTGGGTGAAGTCGATCGAGGTGTATTGGCTGCCGGCATCGCTGTGGTGGACGAGCTCGACGTCGGCACCCTGCGCGCTGCGCTGTAGTGCCATCCGCCTCACATCTCCATTGCTCCCCGCGAAGAAGACCAGGCCCTCGAAGCGGCGCAGGTAGGTCAGGTCGGCAACCCAGAGCCGGTCGGGGCGATCGGCAGTGAAGTCACACTCGACGAGATCAGGACTCCGCATCGCGCGAGGGTCAGGCCTGGTTGTTCGCCAGGGCGGGCCGCGCCGTTTGGCGCCCTGGATCCCGGCCTCGCGCATGATCCGCTTGACGCGATCACGACCAACGGTCTCGCCGACCCGCAGCAGCGCCTTCCACATTCGCCGGTAGCCATAGGCGTAGTGGTTGCGAGCGTGGGTGTGCTCGATCACTGAGAGCAGGCGCTCGTCCTCGATCGCCCGAGCAGCACGCTCGCCCTTGCGACGCTCGTAGTAGGCGGACGCCGACACGTCCAACACACGGCAGATCGGCTCGACCCCGAAGCGCTCCCGATACTCATCAACGTAGGCGCTCACTTCGTTCGGTCCGGGTCGAGCTCCTTGGCGAAAAACACCGACGCCGACTTCAAGATCTCGTTCGCGCGACGCAGGACACGCAGCCTCAGCGCCTCCGGGTGAACGCCGAGGTCACGCGGAACCGCCGCGATCGGACGACCAGACTCAAACACGAGCCGGACACCGCGGTCCAGCAACTCCTCGGGGTACTTACGAGATCTTGGCAACAGGACTCCTCTCGTCCAAGAACAGATTCCTGGAATCGGAGTCTCCGCGAAAGTCAGCCTGGCTCAGTCCACGCAGCAACGCTTCACTACGTAGGTATCGCGGCGCTGACCTCGCTACTGATTACCTGGCGGCCGACGTGCGGGTCGCACCGACCGAACGACACCGAGCTGAAGCCGACGTGCTCGTGCTGCACCTGCTGGGAGCCCGTGCGGCTCTAGTGGCGTATCGCTAAAAGTTCTGACACATGGCGCCGCGCGATGGACGGCGCCGCAGCATGAATCTGGGGCCGGCGCGCGGTAGTGTCGCTTGATGGATCGCGGCTTCGCTGAGGCGGCCAGACGGCTTGAGGAGGTCGATCGGGTCACCCGCGAGCTTGATCCGGCGCTGCGGAGCGAGGTGTTCTTGGTCCTTGGCGGCTACGTCCTCGATCAGCTGCACGGGGCCGATGTCATCGGTCTGCTGCAACTCGTGCTGAGGGAAGTGGCAGCCGAAACAGAGCGCGACCTACGGCAGATCATGGATGAGGTCAAACGGCTCAACGAGCAGAAGGCGAGACTTCGTGAGTTCGTGGACCAGCTCGCGGCGGAGTCGAGCGACATCGCGGCTCGACTGCGCTCCGAGTTCACGGATGTCCTCGGCGCCATCGACGCCACGAGCCTCGAGTCAGTTCTCCAGCTGTTGATGGAGCAGAAGTCGAAGCTGGAGGAGATGATCTCGAACGTTCTCAAAGCCTCCAGCGAGACGGAGAGCGGCGTCATCGAGAACCTCAAGTAGCCGAACCGGGTCGAGGGCCTGACTACCTGATCGACAGTGGAGAGTAAGCCTCAGGTTCTGCCGCCGTGGTCGCGGCTGAGTGTTGGGGTTGCTCGCGTCGCGTTGACGGCGAGTGTCCCGAGCGGATCTTGTCGGCCAGGCTACGTTAAGGCTTCGAAGGAGACCGTGATGTGCGCGAGTGCTGTGTAAGGACCCTGCGCTAAGTCATCCGCGCGAGCCGCTCGGCGTCGTCGAGCCAACCGTTTACGGCGCGAATGACGTCTTCCCTAGGTGGGATCCCGTTGGGGAACAGTGTCTTCAACAGAGCGTCTCGATCCGCCGTCGCTTGTGCTCGTGCGCTGCTCGAGCCGCGATCGGACGCGCTGCTGGCTCTCGCGCGGGTCGCTCGTGCAGTGGTGGTTGGCGTTCGTCGCTTCCCTCGACTTGCTGAACTTGCCCTGTTGGACGTCCCAACGACTCCGTGTGCTTGCCGTCGATGGGCACCAAGCGGGCGTACGATCGCCGAAAGGGAGGTGTGTCAAGAGTCGTAGCGATCCTGCTCGGGGGCGGCGATAGCGGAGCGATCATGAGCACTGGCGCATTCAGGTCATTGATGGAGATTCCGGTCGTTGGCGCACCGCTGGCTGGAGGCTCGTCGACGCCGCAGCTCGCGGCGGCCGTGTCCGACGCCGGCGGGCTCGGCTTCATCGCTGCCGGCTACAAGACGGTCGACGAGGTCCGCCGGGAGATCGAGCACGTGCGGACGAGGACACGGCGGGCGTTCGGGGTCAATGTCTTCTTCCCGACACAGCTGGAGGCGGACGAGGCAGCGGTCGGTAAATACGCCTTGAGGCTCGCCGCAGAGGCCGAGCGCTACGGCGCCCCATGTGGAGAAGCGCGCTGGAGCGACGACGAGTGGGAGGGAAAGCTTGAGCTTGTCGCGCGCGAGCGGCCGGCCGTGGCGTCCTTCACATTCGGGTGCCCCGACCGCTCGATCGTCGCGCGGCTGCAGGGCAGCGGAATTGCTATCTGGTGCACGGTGACGGGGCCAACGGAGGCAAAGGTCGCAGCCGCCGCCGGCGTCGATGCGCTCGTCGTGCAGGGATCAGAGGCGGGCGGTCACCAAGGTTCGTTCGACGATACCGACGCGGCGCCCGTCGGCCTCCTCGCCCTACTCCAGCTCGTGCGCGACGCGACCGATCTGCCGCTCGTTGCCGCAGGCGGGATAGCCAACGGCGAGGGAGTCGCCGGCGTCATTGCGGCGGGCGCGTCGGCCGCTCAGATCGGGAGCTGTCTGATGCTGACCCCGGAGGCCGGAACCAGCGCGCCGCACCGGGCAGCATTCGCTGGCAATGGACCGACTGCGCTGACACGCGCCTTCAGCGGCCGCCGCGCCCGAGGGATCGTCAACCGTTTCATGCGCGACCACGACGCCGCGGCGCCGAAGGCTTACCCGCAAGTCCACCACCTGACCGCGCCGCTTCGCGCAGCCGCGCGCGCCGCCGCAGACGCCGATGGAATCAACCTGTGGGCCGGGCAGGCGTATCCGCTGGCCGA
The DNA here is from genome assembly GCA_963817105.1 of uncultured Actinomycetes bacterium. Classification (GTDB taxonomy): domain Bacteria; phylum Actinomycetota; class Thermoleophilia; order Gaiellales; family Gaiellaceae; genus 3-1-20CM-4-69-9. The sequence goes on along the minus strand of CAWFNA010000007.1, from coordinate 3,399 downwards.
GGCCGTGCCAGCTGCAGAGCTCGTTGCACGCTGGGACGCGGAGGCACACGCGGCACTTCAACAGTGATCGGGGCCGGCGTGCGCGCAACCCAGGGTGGACGCCTGTGTAGCCTCAGCCGCGCGCGCACGCGACGAGAAGGGCATGCGGCCGGTGGCATGTTGACCGCTGGATGACGCGGAATCCCTGGCGCAGAGGGGGATTCTGGTGTGACCTCCGCTCATGCATGTCAGGCCTCGGACGGGACTACCCATCCCTCGACGAGGGATCGCAGAGTGGGGCCTGCTAGCCGGGTCAGTCAAGACACGGAAAGGCCTGCTTCCACGGGCCTTTCCGTTGCAGGTTGTTCAAACGCTCAGGCGGAACTGGGTCTTCCTCGAAGAACCCGCGCGCGAGATCGAGGCGTTCCTGCGCGAGGTGCCCGCGTACGCCGAACCTGAGCGCATTCTGACCACGGTCCTCTTTACGGACGTCGTGGGCTCGACCGAACGGATCTCGGAACTGGGGGACGCAGGCTGGCGCGCGTTTGTTGAGCGACATCACGAACTCGTCCGTCGGTCCCTGACCCGGTATCGCGGGACTGAGATCGACCACGAGCTGAACGGCGTCCCAGGACCATGGCGCCTCTACGCTGCTGTTCGGACTGACACACCTCGCTGAGGCGCCACGGGTGGCGCCGAACGCGACCTGGTGACAAGCCCCTCGACTGCGCGAGTGTGCGGGAATGTCTCTTGACGCACTCGGACGCGGTTGTCACGTCAGTCGAGCAACCGGAAGTAACGGGCGATCGGCAAGAGCGTGAAGCCCACTTCGCCGTACAGCGCACGAGCCGGTGTGTGCCCTGGGTCGCCGCCGGTCTCGACACCGCAATATCCATGCCGCAACGTCGCATGTGATCCGCGGCGAACTCGGTGAGTCGTGCACCGACGCCCCGCCTCTGGTAGTCGGGGTCGACTCCGATGATCTCGATGATGCCCATCCGCTCGTGGAACGCGTCTAGCGCAACGGCGACGAAGCCGACGGGTCGAGCTCCAACAACTGCGACGTAGACGTCGCGCTCGTTGTTCGTGGAGATCGAGCGGACGGTCTCCGCCTGGCTTGTCCTCCAGTCGGGATGCAGGCGTAAGAAGATCTCGTCCCCGAGAACCGCCTGAAGCGAGGCGAAGACGGGTTCCCACGCTCGCAGAGAGAACGCGACGATGGTCTCGAGGCCCGCCTCGGCGAACTCGCGGATGTCAATCGCGTCGCTTGTCATCGGATCACGAGAGTAATCCGCGTTGACCGCGCGGTGACCTCTCAGGTTGCATCACGCTGACCTGGGCCAGTGTTCGAGAATGACGCCTGAGGTCAGATGACGGAGTCAAACGCCTGCGCGTAGCGAAATGGGCCGGTGATGTGCGCGTCGTACGCGGCAAGCGTTCTGACCTGGAAGTGATCCCCCCAGGCGCGATCCGGCGCTTCAATTCCTAGTTGTGCGGCTGACACGAAACCGAAGCGCGAGTAGTACCGGGTCGAGCCTAGAAGCGCTATCAATGCAACGTCCATCGCGTCGGCGGCAGCTAGCACGGATTGGATCATCGCCAGTCCGATCCCAGCCCTTTGATGTTCGGGAAGCACACCAACCGGCCCGAGAGCGACGACCGAGTACGCGCCAACGGTAGCTCGACTTCCCACCACATGTCCCACTGGGGACTCATCGCGGATGGCGACCAGTGAGAGCGGCGGAACGACATCTCCCGCCTCGATCAGATCCACTAAGAGGCCGACCTCGAGTGGAACACCGTCTGGATCGTCTGGTCGCCGGAAAGCCTCGGTATGGATCCGCAGCACCGCGTCGCGATCGGCAGGCGAATACCGTCGGATGATCATCAAGCGCCATCCTGCCATCCCAGGCATCGAGAGACAGGTGAGTCGGGTGCGCGAGTGTGCGGGAATGTCGCTTGAGAACCTTGCGGCATCGTGCGTCCGCGCGCGAGTGATGTGCCGGAGCTATGGTCACCAGCCGTCGCGGTCGCTGTGGCCCTGCATGCCGTACTTCGCCCGAACCGCTGTGTACGCGACGTCGGGTTCGGTCGTCTCCTCCTCGACACCGGCTTCGTGGGGGCTCCCGTCACATGCCTGTAGCGTTTCGCGGATGATCGACCTCGAGCGCGACATCGACGCGATCGCCGCTGAGTCGCGCTTCTCGGGCGCCGTTCGGATCGATCGCGGCGGGGAGCTCGTCCTCGAGCGCGCCTACGGGCTCGCGCGCCGCGACAGCGAACGATCGAACACGCCCGAGACCCAGTTCGCGACCGCCAGCGGTCTCAAGGGCATGACCGCACTTGCGGTCATGTGCCTTGTCGAGGACGGCGTGCTGTCGCTCGACACGACCGCGCGTTCCGTTCTCGGCGACGACCTTCCGCTGATCGCCGACGACGTCACGGTCGAGCATCTGCTCGCGCATCGCTCCGGGATCGGCGACTACCTCGACGAGAACGACGACGAGTACGAGACGACCGACTACATCATGCCGGTTCCGGTGCATACGCTCCTCGGGCCGGAGGACTACGTCCCGATCCTCGACGGCCATCCGACAAAGTTCGCCGCAGGCTCGAACTTCGCGTACTGCAACGGCGGCTTCGTCGTCCTTGCGCTGATCGCTGAGCGCGCCGGCGGCGTCCCGTACCACGACCTCGTGCAGCAGCGCGTGTGTGAGCCGGCGGGTCTCGAGGGCACGGCGTTCCTCCGCTCGGACGAACTGCCGGAGCGCGCGGCGCACGGCCACCTCTTCGCCGAGGGCCCACGGACGAACGTCCTTCATCTGCCCGTGCGCGGCACGGGCGACGGAGGGATCTATACGACGGTCGGCGACATGCGGGCGTTCTGGACTGCGCTGTTCGACGGCAAGATCGTCCCGCAGGAGCGGGTTGCCGCCATGGCCGCACCCAGAAGCGACGTCAACGAACAGTGGCAGTACGGCCTGGGGCTCTGGATCGTGGCGGGCACGTCGACGGTCGCGCTCGAAGGCTACGACGCGGGCGTGTCGTTCCGCTCGCTCCACCATCCCGAGACCGGCACGACCTGCACCGTCGTCTCGAACTGGACCGACGGCGCGTGGCCGGTTTCAAAAGTGCTCACCGAGCGTCTGTTTCGCTAGTTGTCCTGCCCACGGACGTTGTGAACGCGGCTGTTGGGGGGTTGGCCTCCGAGTGAGCTGTGTGGCCGCGCGGTGTTGTAGTGGTCGAGCCAGTGTGGCAGGGCGGCGGCGCGTTCGCGGTGTGAGCGGTAGACGGGCCAGAGGTCGGGAATGACCCTGATGGCTCAGGGCGTTCGCGGCTGAGGCGGGCCGCGCCTGGAGCGAGTATCGGTGTGACAAGGTGCCGACGTGTGGTTTTAGGAGGCATGACATGAGGGCGCGC
>CAWFNA010000006.1:0-93973 GCA_963817105.1 uncultured Actinomycetes bacterium | reverse complement strand
ACTCGTACTCCGCCGGCCCGACTGCCGTGCCCCTGCTCGACGCGACGATCGGCGAGACGCTGCGGCGAACCGTCGAGCTCCATCCCGAGCGCGAGGCGCTCGTCGCCCGAGAGCAGGGCTACCGAGCGACGTACGCCGAGCTGTGGGAACAGGTCGGCCTCGCGGCCCGGGGTCTCCTCTCACGCGGGATCGAGCAGGGCGACCGCGTCGGGATCTGGGCGCCGAACCGTCACGAGTGGGTCGTGACCCAGTACGCGGCGGCGCGCGCGGGGGCGATCCTCGTCAACGTCAATCCCGCCTACAAGACGTCCGAGCTTCAGCATGCGCTCGTCAAGGTCGGCGTCAAGCTCCTCGTCCACTCCCGCGGCTTTCGCGAGACCGACTACGGCGTGATGGTCGAGGCGGTGCGCGACGGTTGTCCCGAGCTCGAGACGACCCTCGTGCTCGAGGACCGGTGGGATGAGCTGCTCGCCGCCGGCGCGGGCGTCGACGAGAGCGCGCTGGCCGAGCGCGAGGCGCCGCTCCGTCCCGACGACCCGGTCAACATCCAGTTCACGTCCGGCACGACCGGTCTGCCGAAGGGCGCCACCCTCTCGCACCGGAACGTGCTGAACAACGGCTTCTTCAACGGGTGGATGCTCCGGTACACGGAGCAGGACCGCATCTGCGTTCCGGTGCCCTTCTACCACTGCTTCGGCTGCGTGATGGGGAACCTCGGGGCGGTGACTCACGGCGCCTGCGTCGTCATCCCCGGCGAGTCGTTCGACCCGCTCGCCGTGCTCGAGGCGGTTGCCGAGGAACGCTGCACGTCGCTCTACGGCGTCCCGACGATGTTCATCGCCGAGCTGGAGGAGCCTCGCTTCGCCGAGTTCGACCTCTCCTCGCTGCGCACCGGGATCATGGCCGGCGCGCCCTGCCCGGTCGAGGTCATGAAGCGCGTCCAGACGGACATGCACATGCCCGACGTGACGATCGCCTGCGGCATGACCGAGACCTCACCGGTCTCGACGCAGACGGCGGTCGACGATCCTCTGGAGAAGCGGGTCTCCACGATCGGGCGCGTGCACCCGCACGTCGAGGTGAAGATCGTCCACCCCGCCACCGGCGTCGTAGTGCCCCGCGGCACGCCTGGCGAGCAGTGCACCCGCGGGTACAGCGTCATGCTCGGCTACTGGGGCGACGAGGAGGCGACCGCACTCGCGGTCGACGAGGACGGCTGGATGCACAGCGGCGACCTCTCGACCATGGACGAGGACGGCTACGTGAACATCGTCGGCCGGATCAAGGACATGATCATCCGCGGCGGCGAGAACATCTACCCGCGGGAGATCGAGGAGTTCCTGCTGACGATCGAGGGCGTGAGCGACGCCTACGTGATCGGCGTCCCGAGCGAGCGCTATGGCGAGGAGGTCATGGCCTGGGTCAAGCTCCGGGACGGCGTGGCGCTGACCGGGGACGAGCTGCGCGAGGCCTGCCGGGGCCGGATCGCGACGTACAAGATCCCGCGCTACTGGAAGTTCGTGGACTCGTTCCCGATGACCGTCACCGGCAAGGTCCAGAAGTTCGTGATGCGCGAGCTCGCGATCGAGGAGCTCGGGCTGCAGCACGCCGCCGGCGTCGTGACGGCGTAACCGCTCTACGCGAGCTGCCGGCGTAGGAACTCGACCGTGCGCGTGTACGCGAGCTCGGCCGCGCCGGCGTCGTGCTCGGGCCGGTCGCTCTCCATGAACCAGTGCTTCGTGCCCGGGTAAACATGAGCCTCGCCGCGGTCGACCAGGGCGGCCGCCTGGGACGTGTCGACGAACTGGTCGTCCTCCGCGAAGTGGCCCAGGTAGGCGGTGCCGTCGGGCGCCTCGAAGACGTCGCCGTAGACGCACACTAGGGCGGCGACCTCGGGCCGTGCCCCGCTCACCTGGGCCGCGTACCAGGCGCCGAAGCTGAGCGCGACGATCGCCGCCCGCTCCCCGCGCGCATCCGGGTGGGCGAGCAGCTCGTCCAGCGACGTCCGGACGAGACCGAGGATCCGCTCGTACTGGCTGTCCATCTCCTGCCCGTGCGCGTCGGCTTCCTCGACGGTCGTGAGGACCTTGCCGTCGAAGAGGTCGGGCGCCATGACCGTGAACCCGTCGCCGGCCAGCCGGTCGGCGAGGTCCTTGATCGGCTGGTTGAGCCCCCACCAGGTGTGCAGGAGCAGGACCGGCGCGCCCGGCCCGGGCCGCGCCGAAGCGACGTATGCGGGCGCTTGGCTCGCCACTGCCTGCCTATCCAACCACCACGGAGTAGGGGCCTGCGTAGGAGGTGTAGGGGAATCCCGCTAGTCCGTGCGTCAACGGCTGCGTACTTTCGGGAGATGACGGCCGTCGCGGCATTCGGGATCGGCTCGGCGATCCTCTCGCTCGTCAACGGGGTCCCGTACGTGCGGGACGTCCTTCGCGGCGCCACTCGACCTCACCGGGGCACGTGGCTGATCTGGAGCGCGCTCGGGGCGACGGCGTTCGCCTCCCAGTTCGCCGACGGTGCGGGCTGGAGTCTCGCGATGGTCGGTGTGCAGACCGCTGTCGACGCTTCCCGTCTTCCTGCTCTCGCTCGCCTTCGGCGTCGGCGGAATCGGCCGGGTCGAGCTCTGCCTCCTGGGAGGTGCCGGGCTCGGCCTCGTCGGCTGGGTGTTCCTCCGAGACCCCGCAGTCGCGACGTCGTGCGTCGTCGTGGCCGACGCGGCCGGCGTTGCCCTCATGCTGCCCAAGACCTGGCGCGATCCCCGTTCGGAGACATGCTCGACCTACTCGCTGGCGGCCGCCGCAGGCGTGCTGAGCGTGGTCGCCGTCGGCACGCTCGACCTGAGCCTGCTCATCTATCCCGTGTACTTCGCCGTGGTGAACGGCGCGACCGCGGCTCTCATCGTCTGGCGCCGGCGAGCCATTACCGCCAGAAGTCAGAGAAGACCGGGATGCTGCAGCCGGGCCAGTCGTGTTCCCGCGACAGCAACGCCTTCTTGAAATGCACGGCGATCGCCCATGGCAACAGCTGGTCCGCCAGCGCGGGGAGGCGCCGACGTCGACACGTCGTGCTCGGCGATCGCGAGCGCGCCGTCACATGCGCGCTCGCCTGAGGCGTCGGACAACCGCTTCCTCTAGGCGAACGCCACGATCTCCTCGGGCGTCATCGCCTTGCCACGATCCCACGCGGCGGCGAACGCCTCGTTGCTCAGCGCCGCCTGTGCCTGCGCTACGGCCCGATCGTGCGCCTGCCCTTCGAGCTCGGTGTCGAACCCGACGCCGAGCTCCTCGAAGATCGACGCCGCACCTCCGAGGAGCTGTGCCGCGCGCTGCTCGTCGTGTTGCGAGACCAGTGCCGCTGCGAGTCCGGCCGCGTTGATCGCAACGCCCCGCTTCCATCGGAGGTTGACCGCCAATCGGAGCGCCTCGCGAAACGCCGCCTCTGCGGACGCCGCGTCCGAGAGCTCGACGCTGCTCCAACCCACGGTCCCCAGCGCCGTGGTGACCCCGACGTCGTCGCCCAGGTCGCGAAAGAGCTCGATGGCGGTGCTGGCATATTCGAGAGCAGCCCGAGGGTCGCCACTGCGCCAGGCGACCTCTCCGAGGTTGATCGTGGCGAACGCGACCAGATTGGCGTCACCGATCGCGCGCGCCCGCTCCCCGATCGCGACGAATTCCGCTCGGGCTCTGTCGACCTCACCCTGCTCGGCTGCGTTGAGCGCCGCCGAGTTCATCGCCCGCAACACTTCCTCCTCCTGGCCGGCCTGCTCGGCGAGCGTCCGCCACTCGTGGATATAGGCGTCCGAGCGCGCGTAGTCTCGTGTCATCGCCGCGCGGCCGCACGCGGCCCGCAGCACCGTCATCCGCGCCGTGACGGGAGACCATCCCCGCTCGAGCGCCAGGGCGAACCATGCATCTGCCTCACGGTAGTAGCCACGACCAGGCCAGAAGTGCGAGAGCGCGGCAACAAGCCGGAGCAGGACCTCGTCTGCACCCGTGTCGCGCGCCCATTCGAGCGCCGCCCTGAGGTTCTCGTGCTCTCGCTCGATGAGCTTGAGGTAGGCCGCCACTCCGAGTCCCTCCTCGAGGTTGTCAGCTGCCTGGGCGGCAACGTCGAGCGCAAAGAGCGCGTGCCGCTGGCGAAGATCCGCCTCGTGCCCGCTCGTGGCGAGCTGCTCGCGGGCGTAGGCGCGGATCGTCTCGAGCATCCAGAAGCGCTCGTCCGTATGCCGAACCAGGCTCTTGTCGACGAGCGACTGGAGCGTGTCCAGGTCGGCGTCCACCACGCCTTCGGCCGCCTCGAGCGTGCAGCCGCCGCGGAAGACGGCGAGCCGGGCGAACAGACGCTGCTGCTCCTCGTCGAGCAGCTCGTGGCTCCATTCGATCGTCGCGCGGAGCGTCTCCTGACGGGCTTCGGAGTCGCGGCCGCCCTTGAGCAGGTCGAGCCGCTGCGCGAGGCGCTCCGAGGATCTGGGCCGGCGAGAGGACGCTCGTCCGCGCGGCGGCCAGCTCGAGCGCGAGCGGGAGGTCGTCGAGGCGCCGACAGAGCTCCGCGACCGCCTCGTCCGGCTCCAGCCGAGCGCGCTCGCAGAACAGCTCGACCGCTTCCGGCTCGGCGAGGGGCGGGACCGGGTAGTCGACCTCACCGCCGATCCGCAGCACCTCGCGGCTGGTGACGAGCAGCTTCAGCTTCGGGCAGCGCTCGAGCAGCCGCGCGAGATCGGGCGCGGCGTCCACGACCTGCTCGAAGTTGTCGAGGAGGAGCAGCAACTCTCGCTCGCCGATGTACTCGGCGAGCCCGTCCTTTGCGCCAAGCGTCTGGGCCATCGTCTCGGTGACCAGGGACGCGTCGCGTAGCGTCGCGAGGCCGATCCAGAACACGCCTGCCGCGAAGTCGGGCACGAGCTCGGTGGCGACCTCGACCGCGAGTCGCGTCTTGCCCGTCCCGCCCGGGCCCGAGAGGGTGACGAGGCGCCTGCCGTTCCGAAGCAGGCCGAGGAGCTCCTCCCGCTCCCCCGCCCTGCCGACGAAGGAGGAGGCAGGCCGGGGCAGGTTCGTGTTCGAGATCGTCTTCAGCGGCGGAAAGCGTCCGTCGCCGAGCTGGAAGAGCGCGACCGGCTCGGCGAAGTCCTTCAGACGGTGCTCGCCGAGGGCGGTGAGGTCGCCGTCGACGAGTGACCGAGTGGCCGACGAGACCACGACCTGGCCGCCGTGCCCACTGGCGGCGATCCGTGCCGCTCGGTGCAGCTCGCGCCCCGCATAACCCTCGCCCGTGAGCAGCGGCTCGCCCGTGTGCAGGCCCATCCGCACCGTGACCGGGTGCCGGTCGAGCGCCTGCTGCCCGGCCGCGGCCGCGGCCACCGCCGCAGCAGCTTTCTCGAAGGCGTAGAGGAACGCGTCGCCCTGCGTGTCGACCTCGACCCCGCCGTGGGCGGCGAAGGCGGCTCGCAGCAGCCGGCGGTGCTCCGCGAGCGCATCGACGTAGCCGTCCTCCCCGAGCTCCTCGATCAGGCGCGTCGATCCCTCGATGTCGGTGAAGAGGAAGGTGACGGTGCCGCACGGCAGCTCGGGACGTGCCATTCCTGGCAACGGTCCCGGGATGCGACGGCGGTGTCAAGCCGGGCCGTCGCCAACCGTTCGGCGCGCGACTCCGACGTCGGCGAAGTGCTGAAGATCGTGCAGTAGAACGGTCGCCCACCCAGTAGGCGGCGGTGTTAGGCGTATGTCGGCTGTTGGCTGTGACGAGTAGCCGGGTCGACGCCGGCGAACATGAGAAAGTCGGTCATCCGGAACGTTCCGGCCGAGTCGAACGTCGGTCGCCACCTCGGCTGCGCGGCGAGGTAGCTGTTCGGATCGGCCTGGAGGAGCCCGATCAGGACTTCGGCGACGATGCGCCCCCCGACGGGCCCGAGCTGCAGGCCTTCCTCGAGCAGCTGAGCCTCTTTGAGCGTGTAGTACCAGAGCGGTGCGCTCTTGCTGAACCCGTACGGCTTGAGCTCCTTCAGGTCGTGCCCCCGGATCGGCTCGACGCCCATCGCGGCCGCGATCGACTGGCCGGAAGGAAGGCTCCACGTGAGGTGACGGAGCAGCGTGCGCTGCGGTAGCACGGTCGGCTGGTCGTGGCTGGCGATGGCGCCGAGCGGCAGCGTGAAGAGCGGCGTCGAGAGGTGCGTGTCGATCCGCTTGTTGCGTTTCACTTCCCCGTCGCCGAAATCGAAGAACGTCTGCCACCCGATGAAGCGACGCGGGGCGCGGAAGCCGCCGCGCAGGTCCAGTCGGGTCGGAAGCGGAATCGTTCTGCCCGGGATCGAAGATGAAGCCGAAGAACGGATCGCCGTCGTCCCCCTTCAGGTTCGCGCGATAGGAGGGGCGGACCATGCTGTGGCCGAAGCGATAGCAGGCACCACCGAACTCGACGGGAATGAACGCCTCGCCCGAGCGGACCCGGTAGAACCGGCGGCCGCGGGCAAGCACGTCGTCGACCATCGCCCGACCGACGACGAGGGGCAGAAACTCGTGCAGGACGAGCCACTGGTAGTGCCACGTCGTTAGGCGCCGCGCCTGCGCGAATGCGTCGTGCCAGGCACCGGCGCCGTTTGCCCGCGCGTAATCGACGGCGTTGTTGTGGAAGAGGATGAACGCGCAGTGCAGTCCGGAGATGACCAGGTGCTCGTCGTTGCGCGGGTCGCCGATGATCGCCGTGCCGTCGGCCAGTCGCGGGAGGTCCTCGAAGATCCCGCCGGTGTCGATCAGGAGCTTCGCCGGGTCGTTCGTGGTGTCGTAGAGCGCCGGGCTCGCGGTCGGGCCACTGCCGTAGACGGAGTCGAGATCGAGCGACGGTGTCCGCCCGTTCGGGGACGTCGACGGCTCGGTCGGACGGCCGAGTGTCGAACTCGTGTCGAATGTGATGTCGTGATCGATGAACTGGCCGAAGAACGTCGTGCCGGCCGTGTGGGTCGGATTGTCCGGGTTGTTCACGCTCAGGCTCGGATCGCTGATCAGCCTCACCGGTCCGGCGCTCAGCTGATCCACTGCGTCGATCGGCCCGCCCTGGGCCCCGAGCGCCACGAGTGATTTCGTGACGCCTCTGCTCGCAGAGGCGAAGGGCTCCAGGCGCGGGAAGATCCTTCCGAAGTGCTGCGCTGCGGTCGACGCGAACGTGCTCCGCGCAGGCGCCGCCTGCACCGCCGCGGCGTGCGCGCCGGAGATGCCGCCCCCGACGGCGACCGCACCCACCCCTAACCCAGCGCGCTTCAGGAAGTCGCGGCGGCCGTAGCGCGGGCTCGTGGCCGGTTCACTCGTCGTCGTCGAACGGGTCATCTGGTCGCTCCTTCAGAGTCGGTGATTCGCCGCCCGGCCGCGGGTCTCGCGATCGGCCAGCGAGGCGCCCCTGCCCAAGAAGATCTCCCGCTCGAGGTCGGCGCGATGCCCAGGGGAACGAAGACTCGTGGCCGGGTGACCCGATCGACGATCCGTCCGAGCGAGGCCGTGGGAGTGCGCGCCGGATCGCCCTCGAGGACCTCCGCCGCGGTCGTCCCGTCGACCTCTCGGGCGAGTTCGTCGCGCTCGACGACGAAGAGCCTGAAGCGTGGAGTGGGGAGCGAGACGGCAACGACCGCGGCAGACGTCTCGCGGAAGGTCCGGAGGGCAAGCTCCAGGGCCAGCCGGCGGGAAACGACGTCCTCGGCAGGGCGGGCGAGGCTGCGGGCAGGGTAAGGGCAGGTCGCGTGTCGCGGGCAGATCGCGTAGTAGATCCCCTCGTCGGCCGGGACCGTGCGCGCCTCGAGCAGGTTCGCAGACAGGAGCGTGAACGACTCGAGAACATCCGTCGAGGACGCTTCCGTCACAACGAGCAGAGAGCCGAGTGACGTGCCGGAGCGGCTGTTCACCTCGAGCCGGATCCGCTCGGCGCCGGCCACTGCAGGACGGTCCAACGTCGACGAGCCAGGCGCTGCCGGAGCGGCGGCGACCGGCAGAGCGGCGACGAGGACGCTCGCGGCGATCGCCGTGAGGATGCGGGTGGTCCACGCCGTCTCCCTCCTCCTCTCGACGGCTGGGTCCATGGGAACAAGGTAGGTGCCTCGGGCGGCCGGCCGCATCGGCCGGACCGCCCAGCTTTTCGCGCGCGTCTACCTAAGTTAGGTGCGAGGCCCGCCGGGGCGCGAGGCCGAGACGCACCGCTTCCGAGCTCGCCTCGGCGCGTGTGCGCACTGACAGCTTCCGCAGGATCGCGGAGACATGATGGTTGACCGTCTTCGGCGAGAGGAAGAGCCTCTCCGCGATCTCGCCGTTCCGCAGGCCATCCGCCACGAGGGCGAGCACCTCGAGCTCACGCCGTGTCAGACCGGCGGGGCTCTGGCGTGTGCTGCGACGCGGGCCGCGGGGCAGGCCTCGCGCGCCGCGCTCCCGGAGACGGCGCGCAACGATCGACGCCGCCGGGTGCGCGCCCAACGCTTGAAGCTCGTCCAATGCCTGGCGCAACGCCGAGTCGTCGTCGGCGTCCGCAAGTGCGAGTGCCGAGTCGTAGGCGCAGCCGCTCCGACGCCAGGCTTCGGCAGCGGCGGCCCACTCGCCGGTGAGTTGAAGCGCGAACGGCGCCGCCGTCGGTCCCGGTACCTCCTCCTCGACTCCAGCCCGCCGCCGCCAAACGGCCAGCTCCCCGGCAGGCCAGGGTGATTCCAACCGGAGGGCGAGGCGGAACGCCTCCTCCGTTGCGGACGCGATCTCCTCCGGTCGGCCTTCGAGCCAGGCCACCTCCGCCTGCGCGGCAGCGACCTGCGAGGTCCACCAGAGCTGCGTCGTCTCTTGCGCGGCCTCATGGGCCTCGGCGAGAGGTGTCCAGGCGTCCGTGTCACCCCGTCGCGCGCGCAGGAGACCCAGAACGATCCGTGCCTGCAACGACGAGAGCGCGCACCGCTGCGAGAGGACGAGTGATGTCGTATCCGCCGCGTGATCCCATGCTCCTCGCTGGAGCTCGAGCCAACTCCGCATCGCCAACAGCACCCGTCCCCAGACGGCAAGGTCACGTTCCTCGCAGAAGGCGAGACCCGGATACACATGGGTCGCCATCTTGTCCAGCGACCGCTCGCGGCAGGCTGCCATGCCGAGGAACACGTATGTACGGCCGATCTGGTTGTCCAATCTGCCTTCTGTCGCCAGCGAAAACGTCTGTTCGAGCTTCCGCCGCCCCTCAGGCTCACCGCGGAGCGCCTCGGAGGCGCCCAGGCCGCCAAGGGCGCTGATGTAAACCTCTTTGTCGTCGAGGCGTTGCGCCACTTCGATTGCCTTTGCCGCCCAGGCCCCGGACTGCTCCAGGTCCTCCGAGAGCAATGTGATCCCTGCGAGCGCGGAGTAAGCCATGCCGAGCTCGCGCCCGGGCGGAAGCTGCTCCAGCAACGACAGCGCCTGCTTTGCAGCACGGATCGCATCCGGGGCGCGACCCGTGTTGTGCTGCACGAGAGCCAGCCAGCGGAGCGCGTCGCCTTCTCGTCGCGTGTCACCGAGCTCACGGTATTTCGCGATCGCCTGCGCGGACGCGTCTTCCGCGTGCGTGTCCTGGGTCGTGAGAAAGCACTCGTACGACCGACGCGCCCAGAGCTTTGCGCACTGTTCCGGCGGGCTCGTCGCGGCAAAACGAAGTGCGCGTGCGTACTGGGCCGCAGCCTCGCGATGGGCGCCGACGGACGCGGCGCGCGTCGCTGCGGCAGGCGCGTATCGCAGCACCGCGTCATCGTCGCCCGCTGCCTCTGCATGGTGCGCGAGCCGGGCCGCATCGCCGCTTGGGCTCGCCTCGAGCGCGCGCAGAGCGGCGCGATGGAGCACGGCAACTCGATCAGGAGCGCTCGCCTCTTCGATCGCGAGTCGCGCGAGCTCGTGCCGAAAGCGGACCGAGCCTCCTTCTGCAGTGAGCATGCCCGCAGCAAGGCACTCGTCGAGGGCTCCGAGCGCAGCCGGGACGATTGCCTCGAGCAGCCACAGCTCCGCGTGTGCGGGCGACAGTGCGACCGCTTCCAGCAACGTCCAGGCCGTCGGCGTCAGCCGGGCAGCGCGCGCAAGAACGGCGTCGCGGACTGTCGCCGGGACCTCTTCGCCGGTCGCGAGGACCTCGGTGACGAAGAACGGGTTGCCACCGGTCCTCGGTACAACTCCTCGGGTTCGGCAAAGTCCGGCGTTGCCAGCGCCCGGACGGCTTCGAGTGACAGCGGCGCGAGCTGCAGGCGTCGAATCGACTCGCTCGATCCGAGCTCGCCGAGCGCGCGCCGGAGTGGATGAAACCGGCCGAGCTCAGTGTCTCGATAGCTGATGAGGACGACTGCCGGGACAGTGCCGTGGGACCGGCCGAGCAATCGGAGCACGTCGAGTGTCGCGTCGTCGGCCCAGTGCACGTCCTCGAGCACGAGGATCGCCGGCCCCTTGCTCCGCAGCTCCCGCACGAGGGCCTGTGAGATCGCGTGAGGAGTCGAGGCACGCTCCAGGAGCTCCTGGAAGTTGAGCGCGCATGACGGTGCGAACTCGACGAACGGAGCGAGCGGGCTGGGTGTGAGAAGCGGCTCGCAGGCGCCCCACAGGATGCGCGCCGACGGGCTACACGCCTCGCAGAATCGTCGTAGCAGAGACGTCTTGCCGACGCCGGCCTCCCCGCTCAGGAGGACGACGCGCCCCTGGGCGCTTTGCTGTACCGACAGCAGAGAATCGACGAGTGCCGACAGGGCCTCGTCCCTCTCGAGCAGGTCGCCTGCCATCTGCGAGAGATCAACGGCTACGTCTCCCACTCGCTCGATTGTGTCCCCAGTGCCCGGACCCTTCAAGGGAAACTTTGAAGGGACTCAACGGGAGCGTCGGGACTCAAGCCCGCGCTTTACCCCGTGATCCGTTTCCGAACGGGGCCGTCAAGGAGCTGAGCGTCCAAGGATGACGCTTGTTACCTCATCTCACGCAAGGGCGTGGTAAGCAGTGCGCGTGCATGACGAGATCGTCTTCCGCTTCCTCGACGAGGGGGTCGCCGCTTCGGCGCGGCTACTCCGGGAGCAGGCACCGGAGACGTGTCGCGCGGTCGTGGACACACTCCCCGCCGCTGGCTCGGCGCGCCATGGCATCTATTCGGGAAGCGAGGTCTACCTCGTCCTTCCCGAGCTGCTCGCACCGCCGCGCGAGCACGCGACAACGATCGTCGGGCCCGGCGATGTCGGCTTCCTCACGGTCGAGAAGGGCTCGGGATACGGCATCGAGGAGGACTATTCGGAGGTCTGCTGGTTCTACGACCTCGACGCAAGGCCCTCGATGCCGGAGGGGCCGATCGCTGTGAACGTCTTCGCCCGGCTCTGCGACGCCGACAGCTTCTTCGCCGTCTGCCGGCGCATGCGGCTGGAGGGCGCGAAGAGGATCGAGATCGCCCACGTGTAGCGCCGGCCCAGCGGCGCAGCGGTCTCAGCCCCAGAAAGCATCGAACGCCGCCGGGTCGCCCGGCACCGCCAACACCTCGCGGAGCTCCTCGCCCTCGAAGCGGAAGACGAGGGCCTGCGGGATGTCGAGCTCGCGCCCGTCGCGGCTGCCGATCGCGCGGTAGAGGGCGACGACGACCTCGTCGCCGCCCCAGACGTCGACGACGTCCGTCCGATAGGTGCCGCCGGTGAGCTCGGCCGTGCGCCGGAGGAACTCGAAGATCTCGGCCCGGCCGCGGTACTCGCCCGCCATGGCGCTCCGCCCGGGCACGCGCCAGACGACGCCGTTGCCGATGAGACGGCCGACGGTGATCGAGTCGCGCTCGGCAAAGGCCCTGAACGCGTCGCGGACGCGGGCGACGTTGTCCACGCGCGTAGGTTTCCACGGATGCGGTGGACGCGTTGCGCGGCTGTCCCGGCGGAGCCGCGGGCTGTGCAGGGAGAAAGAGCGACGGGAGCGACGGGACTCGAACCCGCGACCTCCGGCGTGACAGGCCGGCGTTCTAACCAACTGAACTACGCCCCCGAGAGCGGCAGCCATCTTAGCGAGTAGCCTCTCGCCGGTGACCAAAGTCGACCTCGGCGCGATCCTCTTCTGCGGCTTGACGGCCTTCATCGGCTGGCGCAAGGGGCTGGTCGCGAGCGCGCTCTCCGTCGCCGGGATCGTGCTCGGCGCCTGGCTCGGGTCGCGGCTCGGGCCGGAGTTGCTGGAAGGCGGGGCGGACTCGCCCTACACGCCGCTCGCCGCCCTCGCCGGCGCGGCGGTGGGCGCGATCGTCCTCGAGACGATGGGCACGCTCGCCGGGTCGGCGGTGCGCGCGCGCATGCTCGCGCCTCGGCTCCGCTCGGTCGACGCGCTCGGGGGCATCGTCCTCGGTGCCTTTGCCGGGCTGGCGCTCGTCTGGGTCGTCGGCGCCGTCGCCCTGCTCTGGCCGGACCAGACGGAGCTCCGCTCCGGCGCGCAGGGGTCGTTCGTCCTCCGCCGGCTGAACGAGGTCGTGTCGCCGCGGGAGCTCCTGAACGCGCTCGGCCGCGTCGACCCGTTCCCCGCGATCACGGGGCCGGCCGCGCCGGCGCAGCCGCCCGATCCCCGGCTCGCCTCGCACCCGGCCGTCCAGCAGGCTGCGGAGAGCGTCGTGCGCGTGCTCGGGACGGCGTGCGGGATCGGCGTTGAAGGCTCCGGCTGGGTCGCCGCGCCCGGGCTCGTCGTCACGGCCGCGCACGTCGTCGCCGGTCAGGAGGACACGCTGGTCGCGCTCGACTCCGGGGGGCGCTTCACGGCGCAGCCCGTCGCGTTCGACCCGCACAACGACGTCGCCGTGCTCCGCGTCAACGGCCTGAGCCTGCCCGCGTTGCGGCTGGTCGAGCCGCAGCCCGGCGCCGCCGTCGTCGTGATCGGCTTCCCGGAGAACGGGCCGCTGACGGAGACCCCCGGGCGAATCGGCCGCACCGCGATCGTGCCGAGCGAGGACGCCTACGGCCGCGGGCCGATTCTCCGCGCGATCACCGCGCTGAGCGGCAGCGTCCGCCACGGCGATTCGGGCGCCCCCGCGGTCGACGCGGACGGCGCCGTCGAGACGACGGTCTTCGCCGCGCGGCGGGGGTCGCGGGCCGGGTTCGGCGTGCCCTCGAGCTCCGTCCGGCACGCGCTCGACCACGCCGGCGCCCCGGTCTCGACCGGCGGCTGCGCTCCTAGCTGAGGAGTTCCAGAATGCGTAGCGGGCTGCGGAACGGCGCGACGAGGTAGACACCCGCTGCACGCTCCCGCGCCGCGGCGATCAGCTCACGCGCGTGCGCGAAGCCGATGTCGGCTGCATTGGGGCCTGCCGCCTCGAGCGCGTCCTGCAGATCCTGTGGCACGACGATTCCCGGCACCTCGTTGTGGAGGCGCAGCGCCAAGCGGTAGCTGGTGAGGGGAAAGATCCCGAGCAGCACCGGAATCGGCCACTTGCCGCCAAGCCGTTCCAGGAATTCGTCGACGTGGCCGACGTCGAACACGATCTGCGTCATCGCGAATCTCGCGCCGGCCTCGAGCTTTTGCTGAAAGCGCTCGAGCTCGACACCGAGATCGTCGGGCGTGGGATTGACCGCGACGCCGGGGAAGAACGAGGTCGGTGCGTCGATCGGTCGCCCGTTGAAGTCCTCGCCGCGGTTCAGGTTCGTCATCAACCGCGTCAGGCCGATCGAGTCGATCTCGTAGACGCCGCGTGCGCCCGGATAGTCGCCGACCTCGGGCGGGTCGCCTGTGATCGCCAGGATGTTCCGGACGCCCTCGGCATGCGCGCCCAGCAGCATCGACTCGAGGCCCAGCACCGACCAGTCGCGCGTCGTGAGGTGCGGGATCGTCTCGATGGCGGCCTGACGCTCGATCGTCGCGGACACCATCAGAGAGCTCATGCCCGCCCGCGCCGTCGCGTTGTCGTTGATGTCGACCCAGCCGACGAGCCCGGACTCCTTCAGCGCACCCGAGACCTCGACCAGGCCGGCGCTGTTTGCGCCCAGCGGGGGATCGAGCTGGACGGAGACGACCCACTCGCCCTCGCGGAGCGCGCGTTGGAGACCCGTGTCGAGCTGCTCCTCGCCGAGCGAGACAACGAGCTCGCGCTCGTCGAACACGAGCGCCGCGCGCGGCTTGCGTCCCTCCTCGATCGCGGCGCGGATCGCCGCGATCTCCGCCGGCGTCGTCCCGCAGCAGCCGCCGATCACCTTCGCCCCCAGGTCGCGCGCGTGCGCGGCGAACTCGGCGAAGTACTCCGGCGTCGCGTGCGGGTAGATGACGCGCCCGCCCGCGAGGCTCGCGAGCCCGACGTTGGGGAGCGCCGCGAGCGGCTTTCCGTCCTTGCCCATCTGCTCGAGCGCCGCGAGGGCGGCGAGCAGGCCGGCGCCGTGATTCGCGCCGATCGCGGCCACGTCGAGCGTCGCCAGCCGCGCAGCCGCCTCCTCGGCGGTGACCCCCGCGAGCGTCTCCGCGCCCTCGTCGAAGGTGAGCAGCGCGACGATCGGGAGGCTCGAAGCGTGGCGCACGGCTTCGACCGCGTCGACGAGCTCCTCGAGGTCGTAGAACGTCTCGATCATGAACAGGTCGGCGCCGCGGCCCTCGAGCACGCCGGCCTGCTCCGCGAACAACTCGCGGCGGACGCGTGACGCGGCCGCCTCGCCGATCGGGCCGATCGAGCCGGCGATGAAGACGTCGCGCCCGGTCACCTCGCGCGCCTCGCGGGCGAGCTTGACCGCCGTCGAGTTGATCCGCTCCAGCTCGTCGTCGAGGAAGTGGTGCGCGAGCTTCCGACCGTTCGCGCCGAACGTGTTGGTCTCGATCAGCTCCGCGCCGGCGTTGATGAAGCTGACGTGGAGGGACACGACCGCTTCCGGGGCGCGGAGGTTGGCCTCCTCGGGACACCGCAGGCGCGGGACGGCGGCGCCGAGCAGCGCGCCCATGCCTCCGTCGCCGACGATTGCCGGCCCGTGCTCGAGACGTTCCAGGAATCGGTTGCGCTGGGCGGTTGCTGCGGGCATTCCGTCTCCTCGTGCTTCGCTCGACACATCCTCCCGGGCGGCGCCCGGCCGGGGTTGGCACCTTGCCGCCGGAGCGGCAGGTTGCCGAGGCGTCGCAGGGCCGGTTCCCTCGGCCTCTCTCGATGCGGAACGGGACGGATCCCGCTTCCGGAGCGGACTATAGCGGTCGGTCCAGCGGTGTCCGCAGAGTCAAGCGAGCCAGTCAACCCATCCTGGGTGATAGGTCAACCGGCCCGCCGCCGCGATAGTTGAACCACAGACCGAGGCGGGCCCCGATGCGGCGGGGGCAACCTCGGAGCTCTCCTTCACAGGAGATCCAGGAGGGGCCAGGCGGCGGCCCCTCCTGTGTTTTTCGGGGGGGAATCACGTCTCCGGCGGGCACGTTCTTCTTGGTTCGGTCGGTCCCTCGTTCGGCATCAAGAGTTCAGGGACGGATGCCGATGGTTCCTGCGACTCCTCGGTCGGGGACTGACGGCAATCATCCTGCGGCTGGTGAGTTTCGGAAGGGCGGCTCCGAGGACAGCCGCCCTTCTGCTCTTAACCGTCGTGGACCATGCGGCCCTCCATGCCGCCCGCGACGGTCACGACCTGCCCCGTCACGTGGCCCGAGAGCTCGTCCGAGGCGAGCACGACGACCTGGCGCGCGACGTCCTCCGGCTGCGCCACCTTCCGCAGCGCCATCGTCCTCGAGATCCGTGCAACCTGTTCCTCGGAGACGTGGCCGCGGGTCATCGGCGACTCCGTCCACCCCGGGGCGACCGCGTTGACGCGCACGCCGGGATGGCGCCGGACGACCTCGTTCTTGAGGCTGAGCAGCAGGCCGACGAGCAACGCCGACTTCGCCGCGGCGTAGTCGGCGTGGCCTGCCTCGCCGAAGAGTCCGGCGGTCGAGCCGACGAGCACGAGGCTGCCCGGGCCGTCGAGCTGTCGGAGGAAGCCGCGGGCGGTGAGGAACGTCGCCGTCAGGTTCGCGTCGAGCGTCGCCCGCCAGCGGTCGAGCGGCAGCTCCCATACCGGGACATCCTGGGACGGCCAGGCGCCGGCCACCGCCGCGCAGACGTCGAGGCGACCGGCAGCGGCGAAGAGCCGGTCGACCTCATCCTCGCTCGTCAGGTCGGCGCCGACGGCGGTCGCGCCGTCGAGCTCGGCCGCGAGGGACTCGGCACGGTTGCGGCCGCGGTGGTAATGGACGACGACCTCGGCGCCCTCGGCTGCGAAGGCGCGGGCGCACGCGGAGCCGATCCCACCGGAGCCTCCGGTGACGAGCACGCGCTTCCCTGCCAGGCCCGTCTCCATTGTGGAATTCTCCCCGCTGTGACGGAGGACGCGCGCGAGTGGATGACGTGGGCCGACCTCGACACGGCCGTCGAGGAGCTGGCCGCGGAGATCGACGCCGACGGCTGGCGCCCAGACGCTGTGCTCGCGCTCGCACGCGGCGGCCTCCCGCTGGGCGGCGCGCTCGCCTACGCGCTCGGTCTCAAGAGCATGGCGACCCTCAACGTCGAGTTCTACACCGGGGTGGACGAGCGCCTGGACGAGCCGGTGCTCCTGCCGCCCGTGCCTGACCTCTCGCTGCTGCGCACGGAGCGCCTGCTCGTCGTCGACGACGTCGCGGACACGGGCCGGACGCTCGCGCGCGCGTGTGACTTCTGCGAGCAGCACGGCCCGGAGGTGCGCACCGCCGTCCTCTACGAGAAGCCGCAGAGCGTCGTCCGCTGCGACTTCGTCTGGCGCCGCACCGACCGCTGGATCAACTTCCCCTGGAGCACGCCTGCCCCTGCTCAGGCCGTCGCGACGTGAAGGTCTTCATCGTCAGCGACATGGAGGGCGTCGCCGGGATCCTCAAGTGGGAGCAGGTCGACGGCTCGAAGGAGAAGGCCTCCTACCACGAGGGGCGTGCGCTCTACACGGAGGAGATCAACGCGGCCGTCCGGGGCGCGAAGTCCGCGGGCGCGGACGAGATCGTCGTCATGGACTGCCACGGCGCCGGCGGCGAGTACACGTTCAACTCCCTGATCCCGGACAAGCTCGACCCCGACTGCGAGTACGTCGTCCAGGACGACTGGACGGAGTACACGGAGTTCCTCGAGCAGGGGTGCGACGCCGCACTGTTCGTCGCGATGCACGCGAAGGCGGGCACCCCCGACGGCGTGATGGCGCACACGGTCTCCGGTCAGGCCTGGCGCGAGCTGAAGTTCAACGGAACGGCGGTCGGCGAGACCGGGATCAACGCGGCGCTGTGCGGGCACTGGGGTTGCCCCGTCCTGCTCGTCACCGGCGACGAGGCGGTCTGCCGGGAGGCGACCGAGCTGCTCGGCGACGGGCTGACGACCGTCGCGGTCAAGAAGGGCCTGGGCCAGTCCAGCGCGCGGCAGATCCCGCCGCTGAGGGCGCGCGAGCTGATCGAGGACGGGGCCAGGCAAGCGTTGCAGGACCTCTCCGCCGTGCAGCCGTACGACCCCGGGAAGCCCTGCGAGATCCAGATCGAGTTCCACACGCCGGCGCGGCTCGTCGAGTACCGCAACCGCAAGGGCATCGATCAGGTCGACGCGCACACGCTCGTCTCCAAGGCCGAGGACTGGTGGACGGCCTGGTCGCAGTTCTACTTCTGAACGGGCGCGGAGTGGAGGTCGAGGCCGGCGCGTAGTCTGTTCGCGTGGCCGAGGTCTCGCAGATCAACGTCGCGCCCGTGAAGGCGCTGGGCCTCGTCCACCCCGACGAGGTCGTGCTCGAGCGGACGGGGGTCGCCGACAACCGGCGCTTCCACCTCGTCGACGCGACCGGGCGGCGCTACAACCAGCTCCGCAACGGCGGGCTCGTCCAGATTCGCCCGGAGTACGACGCAGAGGCGGGGCGGTTGACATTGAGCTTCCCCGACGGCACGGTCGCGGACGGCGTCGTCGCGCACGCCGAGGAGATCACGGTCGACTTCTACGGCCGGCCCGTGCGGGGCCGGCTGGTCGAGGGGCCGTGGGCCGAGGCGCTCTCCAGCTTGGCCGGGCGCCCGCTGCGGGTCGTCGAGTCGGAGCCGGGAGCCGCAGTCGACCGCGCCCGCGGCCAGGTGTCGCTCGTCTCGGAGGAGTCGCTGGCCGAGCTCGCCAGGCAGGCGGGCCGTGACCGGGTCGACGGCCGCCGGTTCCGGATGCTGTTCCAGCTGCGGGGCGTCGCCCCGCATGCGGAGGACGAGTGGTTGAAGCGGCGCGTGCGCATCGGCGACGCCGTGGTCGAGCTCCGCGGCGACGTCGGCCGCTGCGCGATCACGACGCAGAACCCCGAGACCGGCGCCCCCGACTTCGACACGCTGCGCACGATCGACGGGTACCGCGTGCGCACCCACAACGCGGCAGCCAAGGAGCACATCCCCTTCGGCGTCTACGGCGACGTCGTCACGGCGGGAGTCGTGCGCGTCGGCGACCCGGTCGAGGTGCTCGAGCCTAGCCTTCTGGACGCAACCGCGTAGACTCGAACGCATGGCGGCGACGGCAGCGAACGTCGTCCACTCGGACGACGTCTCCGCGTCCCGTGAGGACGGCGACACCGCGGAGATCAGGGTCACCTTCGACCGCTCGAACGGCTGTGAGCTGCTCGAGCAGCGCGTGATCCGCTACGCGCCTGGCCGCTCGCGCGAGCGCAGCCTCGATGGGACCCAGGAGGTGCTCTACGTCGCATACGGCCGGGGGGAGCTGGAGCTGGACGGGACGCGGCACCCGCTCGAGCCGAACATGGGTGTCTTCCTCGCGGCGGGCGAGACCTACGCGATCGACAACCCGGGCCCGGAGCCGCTCGCGCTCGTCTCCGTCGTGGCGCCCTACGAGGGGCCGTCGACGGGCGAGCGGCGCGTGACGGTTCGGTTCGACGAGCAGCCCGAGCTGCCGGCGTCGTCCGAGCGCACGTTCAAGTACCTGATCAACCAGGACGCGGGCTGCGCCGACGTGACGCAGTTCGTCGGCATCGTCCAGCCGAGCAAGGCACCGTTCCACAGCCACACGTACGACGAGGTCGGCTACATCGTGGAGGGGGAAGGGTTCGCCCACATCGAGGGCGAACCGGTCCCGCTCCGGGCAGGCTCGTGCTTCCACCTGTCGCCGGGTCAGGAGCACTGCATCGAGAACTCGGGGTCGACGGCGATGCGGATCCTCGGGGTCTTCCACCCGTCGGGCGATCCCGCCTCGCGCGCGTACGGCGACAACAAGTAAGGCGCTTCGGCGTCAAAGAGGGCGTAGTACCAACCAAGGGAGGGCATCAGGAATGCAGCGAAAGAGAGGGGTTGTAGCGGTGCTGCTGGCCGCAGCCGCGGTGATCGCCGCGGTCGTCGCCGCTTCAGCCACAGCCACGACGAACGGTCCCAGGGCGCTGGCATCTGCGGATTCTGCGCTCGTCAAATGCGGTAAGACCCGGAGCATCGGCTTCCTCGCGCCGATCACCGGGCCTGCGGCATCGCTCGGCAAGCCCCAGATCGACTGGGCCACGACATACGTCTCGAAGTACAACGCGACCCACAAGACGAAGTTCCGGCTCGTCCGAGGCGACACCGTCCTCGGCGGCCCGGGTGGGAACGCCGAGGCGGTCAAGGCCGCGCAGTCGCTCGGCTCGAACGTGCTCGGCGTCGTCGGCCCTGCCGGCAGCAATGAGGTGAAGGCGACCACGCCGACCCTGAAGAACGCCGGCTTCGCCTTCGTCAGCGGCTCGGCGACGAACACGGAGCTCACGACGGACGGGGCGCGGACGAACTACTTCTTCCGCACCGTGCCGCCGGACAGCGTCCAGGGCACGACCGTTGCCAACTACATCATCAAGAAGTTCAAGTACAAGCGCGTCTACATCATCGACGACCAGGAGGCCTACAGCACGGGCCTCGCGGACACCGTCCAGCAGAAGCTGCGTGCGGCCGGCGTCACCGTCCAGCGCGACGGCGTCAGCCAGCAGCAGTCGGACTTCTCCGCCCTGATCGCGAAGATCCCGCGCGACTACCAGCTGGTCTACACGCCGTGGCAGCTGCCGCCGAAGGGGAAGGCGTTCGGCCAGCAGATGCGCTCGGCGGGCAAGGGCAACATCACGCTCATGGGCTCGGACGGCTTGTTCGAAGCCGAATACGCGTCGGTCGGCACGAACGTGTATGCGACGTCCTTCCCGACCAGCCCGAAGAACCCCGTCGTCCTTGCGTTCCGCCGCTCGCACGGCGACTTCGAGTCCTTCGGGACGCCGACGTACGTGGCCGCGCAGGTGATCGGCGGCGCGATCGACCGCGCGTGCAAGAACGGCACCGCCAGCCGCGCAGAAGTGCGTGCCCAGGTCAAGAAGACGAACCTGAAGAAGACCGTCCTCGGGCTGAACGTCAAGTTCAACAAGAACGGTGACATCGCCGGCGGGCAGTTCGGCGTCTGGAAGTCGAACGGGAGCACGTTCACCCCCGTCGGCTAGCGGAACGGCAGTTCCTGTAATGACCGTGCGGCCCATCCTCGTGGTGGGCCGCACGCTTTCTATGGGAAGGTAAGCGCCCTGTGGTCGCGGTCCTCTGGAGCAAGTTCTGGGATCTCACCGTCAGCGGCGTGACGCTCGGCAGCGTGTACGCGCTCGTCGCCCTGGGCTACTCGATGGTCTACGGGATCCTCAAGCTCCTGAACTTCGCCCACGGCGACGTCTACATGGTCGGCGCGTTCATGGGCTGGTTCGCGCTCCACTGGCTCGGCGGCCCCGTCAGCCCGAGCGCCGCGGCCTGGATCGTCGTCGTCCTGATGTTCCTCGTGGCGATGGTGGGCTGCGGCGGGCTCGGCGTCGTGATCGAGCGCTTCGCGTACCGGCCGCTCCGCAACGCACCGCGCATCGCGCCGCTGATCAGCGCGCTCGGCGTGTCGTTCTTCCTCCAGAACAGCGCGCTGCTCCTGTTCGGCGCGAACTTCCGTGACTACGACACGTTCGACCTGATCGGCGGGAGGACGATCCACTACGGCAACGTCTTCCTCTCCGTTCCCCAGATACTGACGATCGTCTCGGCGATCGGGCTCATGGTCGTGCTGACGCTGCTCGTCGCCCGCACCCGGATCGGCAAGGCAATGCGCGCCACCTCGTTCGACCGCGAGGCCGCCTCGATGATGGGAATCGACGTCGACCGCGTGATCGCGTCGACGTTCTTCATCGGCTCGGCGCTGGCGGGCGCGGCGGGCGTGATGTTCGCGCTCGTCTTCGGCCAGATCTACCACTTCATGGGGTTCCTGGCAGGGCTGAAGGGCTTCACCGCGGCGGTGATCGGCGGGATCGGCAGCATCCCCGGCGCGATGCTCGGCGGCCTGCTCGTCGGCCTCGCGGAGTCCTACGCGACCGGCTACCTGCCGCAGGGGTCGACCTTCCAGAACCTCTACGTCTTCGCGCTGCTGATCGTGATCATCATCATCCGCCCGACCGGCATCCTCGGCAAGGCCGACGTGAACAAGGTCTGACGTGCCGGACGAGCTCACGCCTCCCCCGATCGACCAACCGCGGATCGGCGTCGACGAGTGGGTCTCGTCCGTCGAGGGGCGCCGCGACCGCTACCGCGGGGTCTCCGGCTTCGTCCGCCGCATGTGGGACAACCTCCCGGTCTGGGGCCGGCTGCTCGTCTTCCTCGTGCCGGCGGCGATCTTCCCGCAGCTCGTCTCCACGGGAAACCTCTTCCGCTACGGCCTGATCACGCTGCTCTACGGCCTGCTCGCGCTCGGGCTGAACGTCACCGTCGGCTTCGCCGGCCTGCTCGACCTCGGCTACATCGCCTTCTTCGGCTTCGGCGCCTACACGTACGGCTACGTCGCCTCGGGCCATACCGGCCGCCACTGGCCGGCTGTGCTGGCGATCCTGCTGGCGGTCGCCGTCGCCGGCACTGTCGGCCTGCTCGTCGGCTTCCCATCGAGACGGCTCGTCGGCGACTACCTGGCGATCGTGACGCTCTTCTTCGGCCAGGCGTTCGTCGTGTTCGTCAACAACGCCGACCGGATCAAGTTCCCCTTGTTCGGGCACGTCGACCTGACGGGCGGAGCGAACGGGCTGGACAACATCGACCCGCTCCACCTGCTCGGCTGGACCGTCAACACGACGAAGGACTACTACTACTTCACGCTCGCCGCCTTCGTGCTCACGATGACGCTGCTCTACTGCGCGAACGAGTCGCGCACCGGCCGCGCCTGGCGGGCGCTCCGGGAGGATCCGCTCTCGGCGGAGGTCATGAGCATCCCGGTCAACCGGCTGAAGCTGCTGGCATTCGTCTTCGGCGCATCGATCGCCGGCTTCGCCGGCGCGATCTACGGGTCGGTCCAGACCGGTGCGTTCCCGGGCGACTACGACGTCGGCCTGCTGATCACGATCTACGCGATCGTCATCCTCGGCGGCGCGGGGAGCCTCGCCGGGATCGTCGTCGGAGCGCTCATCGTCAACGGCGTTCCGGAGCTCCTGCGCGACCCCAACCAGGCCGAGTGGGTCTTCTACACGGCGATCGCGCTCGTGCTCGTGACGCAGCTGCGCCCGTGGCGCAGGCTCGCCGCCGTCGTCGCGGCGACGATCGGGCTCGGCTTCGCCTTGCACGCGCTGGCGGACGCCTGGTTCCCGCGGTGGACGTCGGGCCAGCCCGGGGAGGGCGCGCTCGCCCACGCGATCAGCCACTGGATGCTGATGCCGAGCGATCCGACCCGTATCGCGAACTTCGCCTACGGCCTCCTGATCGCGGCCATCCTCGTCCTGACACTGGTGCGCGGGCTCTGGCGCACGGTGCTGCTCGTCCCGACGATCTACCTCGCCGCGTTCGTCTGGGAGAACCTGCTCGTCGAGCAGACCGCCGGCGCGACGCGCTTCCTCCTGCTCGGGGCGCTGCTCGTCGTGCTGATGAACGTGCGACCGCAGGGGCTCTTCGGGACGGCGCGGGTGGAGATCGCCTGATGGCGGCGCTGCTCCAGCTCGAGGGCGTGAGCAAGTCCTTCGGCGGCCTCGCGTGCCTCACGAGGCTCGACCTCCACGTCGACGAGGGCGAGATCGTGAGCGTGATCGGCCCCAACGGCGCAGGCAAGACGACGCTCTTCAACGTGATCACCGGCGTCTACGGGCCGGACGAGGGCGACATCGTGCTCGACGGCAGGAGCATCGCCGGGCTCGACCCGCACCAGGTGACGAACCGCGGCGTCGCCAGGACCTTCCAGTCCCTGCGGCTCTTCCTGAACATGAGCGTCCGCGAGAACGTGATGGCGTCCCAGTACGGCCAGACGAAGGCGACGGTGCTGGAGTCGATGCTGCGCCTGCCGCGCGCGCGGCGGGAGGAGCGCGAGATCCGACGACGCGCCGAGGAGAAGCTGTCCTTCTTCGGCCAGCGCCTCGTCGGCTACCGCTGGGACCAGCCGGCGTACTCGCTCTCGTATGCGAACCGGCGCCGGCTCGAGATCGCGCGGGCGATGGCGACCGAGCCGCGCATCCTGCTGCTCGATGAGCCTGCCGCGGGGATGAACCCGGTCGAGACGCACGAGATCACCGAGCTGATCGGGAAGCTCCGCGAGGAGCTGGGCCTGACGATCCTCGTGATCGAGCACGACATGCACGTCGTCGAGGGGATCTCCGACCGAGTCGTGGCGCTCGACCACGGCGTCAAGATCGCGGAGGGCTTGTTCGAGGCCGTCGCGACCGATCCGAAGGTGGTCGAGGCGTACCTCGGCGTACGGAAGGCCGAGACGAAATGAGCCTCCTGCGTCTGTCCGGGGTGGACACGTACTACGGGGAGATCCACATCCTCGAGGCCCTGAGCCTGCACGTCGAGGAGGGCGAGCTCGTCTCGCTGCTCGGCGGCAACGCGTCCGGGAAGTCGACGACGCTGAAGACGATCCTCGGCCTCGTGCGCCCGCGCAACGGAGCGGTCGAGTTCGACGGCGAGAACGTGACGGAGCGGACGACGAGCTACCGGGTCGCGCGCGGGATGGCGATCGTCCCGGAAAACCGGCGTCTGTTCGCGCCGATGACCGTGCTCGAGAACCTCGAGATGGGCGCGTACCTGAACAAGAACGGCGGCGCGCGCAAGGAGGACTTCGACCGGGTGTACGAGCTGTTCCCGCTGCTCCACGAGCGCCGCTCGCAGCTGGCGGGGACGCTCTCCGGGCGGAGAGCAGCAGATGGTCGCGATGGGACGGGCGCTGATGTCCCATCCGAAGCTGCTGCTGATGGACGAGCCGTCGATGGGGCTCGCGCCGATCCTCGTCGAGCGGAGCTTCCAGATCATCCAGCAGGTGCACGAGGCGGGGGTCGCGATGCTGATCGTGGAGCAGAACGCGAACATGGCGCTGTCGATCGCCGACCGCGGCTATGTCCTGTCGACGGGCCGCCTCGTCCTCGAGGGCCCGGCGAAGGAGCTCTTGGAGCACGAGGATCTGCGCAAGGCTTACCTCGGCCGCTGACGGGACGTGGCCTTAAAGGCGTGGGTCTGACCCCACGTGTGGCGAGAGTGTGACGTTCGCTCCACAGGCGGCGCCGTGTCCGAAAAAGCCTGGGTCTGACCCTGGTTTAACGAGAGAGTGACGATTCGTCCACAGAAGCCTCCCTACAATCAGGGCATGAGCGCGCGTGAGGAGACCCGGGCGACTACGCCTGCGGGCGGGCCGTACAACGGAGCGCGGCCTGCTCGCTACGGCCCCCTGCCCGACCGGATCCGCCACCGCTTCCCGATCTTCGAGCAGCGCGTCTACATCAACTCGTGCTCGCAGGGCGCGCTCTCCGACGCGGTTCGCGAGTCCTACGAGCGGTACCTCGACGACTGGGACGAGAAGGGCGCTCCCTGGGAGTACTGGGTCGAGCGACAGGAGGCGGCGCGCGTGTCCTTCGCCGACCTCGTCAACGCCGGCCCGGACGAGGTCGCCGTGACGACCTCCCTCTCCGCCGGCGTCGCCGCCCTGGCCAGCGGGCTCCGCTTCGCCCGCCGCTCGAAGGTCGTCCTCACCGACTGGGAGTTCCCGACGATCGGCCAGATCTGGCACGCGCAGGAGGCCCGAGGCGCCCGCGTCGTGCACGTCCCCCAGGCCGACGACGGCACGATCCCGTACGAGCACTTCGAACGCGCGATCGACGAGGACACGCTGCTCGTGTCGATCACCCACGTCTGCTATCGGAACGGCGCGACGACGGACGTCCGCAAGGTCGTCGACCTCGCGCACGAGCGCGGCGCCTACGTCCTCCTCGACGCGTTCCAGTCGATCGGATCCCTGCCCGTCGACGTGGAGGAGCTCGGCGTCGACTTCCTCGGCGCAGGCGTCCTCAAGTACCTGCTCGGCTCGGCAGGGCTCGGCTTCTTCTACTGCCGGCGCGAGCTCGTGGAGAAGGTCTGGCCGACCGCGACCGGGTGGTTCGCCGACAAGGACATCTTCGAGATGGACCACACCGACTACTCGCCCGCGCCCACGGCGGCGCGCTTCCAGTCGGGGACGCCGCCCGTGCCCGCGATCTACGCCGGCATCGCCGGCATCGAGCTGATGAAGGAGATCGGCATCGCCGAGACCCGAGAGCACGTCCTCGGGCTCAACTCTCGCCTGCTCGACGGGCTCGACGAGCTCAAGGCCACGGTCGTCACGCCCCGGAGGCCGAAGCGCCGCGGCGCCCTCGTCTGCGTCAAGTCGAAGGACGCGCGCGCGCTCGTCGCCGGGCTCGGCCGCGAGGGGATCGTCACCTCGGACCGCGACTCGAACCTCCGGATCTCGGCGCATGCTTACAACAGCGTCGAGGACGTCGACGCCGTCCTGGCGTCGTTGCAGCGCCACAGGCAGCTGCTCGCGTAGCACTGCATGGCGACGAAGCGGAAGCCTTCGATCGAGCGCCTGCGCGAACGCCTGGCGAAGGTCGAGGATCGGGGCTGGTTCTTCGCCGCGATCGCGGACAAGGTCTCTGACCGCCGGCAGGCGCTCGCCCTCTCGCAGCGCGAGCTTGCGGAGCTGACCGGCACGACGCAGTCGGCGATCGCGCGGCTCGAGGCAGGCGGACGGCCGCCTCGGATCGACACGCTCCTGCGCATCGCCGACGCGCTCGACTGTGAGCTGGTGGTCGATCTCGAGCCCCGCGAGGGCCAAGTCGAACGCAGTGACGTCTAGCCACCGGTTGAACAGCTCGACCTGAGCGAGGAAGATGGCTTGAGGGATGGACCGACGCGGGCGCATGGGGTTGAACGAGGCCGCCTTCCGTGAGGTCAATGAGCGCATCAGCGACCTGGCGGACCGCTCCGGGTTGGACGACCAGCCGCTCGATCTCGTCTGCGAGTGCGGCGACCCCACCTGCGTCGAGCGGATCTCGATGAGCCGCGAGGCCTACGAGCGGCTCCGGAGCGACGCGACGCACTTCGCTGTCTTCCCCGGCCACGAGGAGTTCGACGTCGAGAGCATCGTCGACCGGATGGGAGCGTATGACGTCGTCCGCAAACACGAGGGCGTCCCCGCCGAGATCGCGGAAAGGACCGACCCGCGGAGTTGATCGTCGCCGCGCTGGGCGACTCGATCACCGAAGGCTCGCCCGGATTCGACTCGCGCCGCGGCGGCGACGAGACGAGCCAGTGGGAACACTGGGCGGCGCGTGCTGACCCACGGCTCTCGTTCCGCAATCACGGGATCCACGGCCAGCGCACGGACGAGATCCTCGAGCGCCTCGACGAGGCGGCGGCCGGGGCGGACGTGCTCGTCGTCCAGGGCGGGATCAACGACATCGCCCAGGGCCGTCCGGTGGACGAGGCCGCGGAGAACCTCAGGGCGATGGTGCGGCGCGGGCAGAAGCTCGGCCTGCGCGTCGCCCTTGCCGACGTGCTCCCGTGGAACAACGGCTGGCCGGACGCCGAGCCGAGGATCCGACTGCTGAACGAGCTGATCGCCGAGATTGCGCAGGACGAGCGCGTGACGCTGCTCCCGTTCCACGACACGCTCGAGGACCCCGAGCGGCCGGGCCGCATGCGCGCCGCCTGGACGCACGCGGACGGCGACCATCCGTCGCCCGCCGGCTACCGGCGGCTCGGCGAGCTCGCCTTCAGGCTGCCCGCCTAGACTTCGAAGACGTCGCCGTCGCGGGCGCGCTGGAGGTCGTCGTCGAGCGGCAGCTCGTGCGGACGGTGCACGATCACGAGCCGCTTCGCGCCGGAGCGCTCGAACGCATCCACTGCCTCGACCGCGGCGAGATGCCCCCGCAGCTCACCCTCGCGCGGCTCGGCGAGGGTCGCCTCGCAGAGGAAGAGGTCCGCGTCGCGCGCGACGTCGACGAGCGCGTCGCAGGGAGCAGAGTCGCCGGAGTAGGCGAGCAGACGGTCGCCGTCCGTGACACGGAAGCCGTACGTCTCGATGTCGTAGTGGAGGACGCGGATCGGCGTCACCTTCAGTCCGGCGGCCTCGAACGGCTCCCCCTCGGCGTACTCGTGCAGCTCGAACGCCTCCTCGAACATCCCGTCGGTGCCGAAGTGCTCCCCGAAGTGGTGGAGCTCCTCCGTGCCGTTCGGAGGCACCCAGAGCTGCGGGCGCGGCGTGGTGCTCCCGGGCCCGTACTGCCCGCCCCACGTCCAGGGGACGATGTCGCCCCAGTGGTCGAGGTGGAAATGCGTGATCGCGATCGCGGCGACCTTCGGCCACCCTTCCTGGGCGCGCAGACGCGGCAGGACGCCCGGCCCGCAGTCGAGCAGCAGACGACCCGACCCCTCGACGAGATACCCGGATTGGGCCCCACCGGGGTTCGGCCAGGCGGGAGAGCAACCGACGACGACGACCCTCACCCCCTAAGTCTGTGTCATAGAATCGCCGCGTGGCGCAAGAGGCTGTCGAACTTCTCCGGCGCGTCCCCATCTTCGGGGGGCTGGACAACCGCGAGCTCGAGCGGATCGCAAGCTCGATGAAGCAGCGGACCTTCCGCGCCGGGGACAAGGTCACGACCGAGGGACAGGGCGGAGTCGGCTTCTTCGTGATCGAGGAGGGTGACGCGAAGGTGACCATCCAGGGCGACGAGCGCCGCCACCTCGGGCCCGGGGACTACTTCGGCGAGGTCGCCCTGCTGACCGACCGGCCGCGTACCGCGACGATCACGGCCGAGACGGACCTCCGCTGCTACGGCATGACGTCCTGGGACTTCAGGCCCCTCGTCGAGACGCATGGATCGATCGCCTGGAAGCTCCTCCAGGCGATGGCCAAGAATTACGCAGACTGACGTCGCCCGGTGAGGCCGCGCGTGGCAACGCGCTAGCCAAGCGACACGATGTGATCGGCCTGCTCGATCAGAAGCGGGTCGTGCGTCGCGCACACGATTGCGGTGCCGTGGTCGCGGGCGAGGCCGACGAACAGCGTGCCGATCGCGAGGGCGTTCGCCTGGTCGAGGCGTGACGTCGGCTCGTCGGCGAGCAGGAGCTCCGGCTTCGCGGCCAGGGCGCGGGCGATCGCGACGCGGCCGCGCTCGCCCGTCGAGAGCCGCGAGACGCGTTGCATCGCTCGGTCCCTCAGGCCGACGGCAACGAGCGTCTCGCGCGCACCCTCCGACGGCAGGCCGCGCAGCGCGAGCGCGAGCTCGACGTTCTCCAGCGCGCTCAGCGATGGGACGAGCCCGGGCTGCTGGCCGACGTAGCCGACGTGGTCGCGGCGGAAGCGGGCGCGCCCGGCCCGGTCGAGCGCCGTCAGCTCCGTCCCGAGCACCTCGACCTCGCCGGTCGTCGGCAGCTCGAGCCCGGCGAGCAGGTGCAGCAGCGTCGTCTTCCCCGAGCCAGAGGGGCCGGTCACGGCCGTGACGGTCGAGCTGCGGATCTCCGCCGCGACGTCCTCGAGCGCTGCGCGCGCTCCTGCGCCGTGCCCGTAGATCTTCGTCAGGCCGCGGACGTGCGCCACGGCGGCGGTCTCACGTGGCGGCTCGGCCGCCGTGACGGGGGGCTCGGCGACGGGGCTCGGGCCTGGATTCCCGCTCGGCGAGACGACGATCCCGCTTTCCTCCAGGCGCGCGCTCGCACGTCCATGGATGCCGGAGCGGCGCAGCAGCTCCTCCGGCAGCCGGAGCCAGCCGCCGCGGCCGACGACGATCGCCTCCTCGCCGCCGAGCTCCCTCGTCGTCTCATCGCTCACGCGGCCGTCGCGGATCTGGACGATCCGGTCGGCGATCTCCGTCGACGCGGGGTCGTGGCTCACGATCACGGCCGTGCAGTCCTCGGCCCGGACGAGCTCGCCGATCGTCGCGTAGACGAGCGCCGCGCTCTCGGCGTCGAGCTCCCCGGTCGGCTCGTCGGCGAGGAAGAGCCGCGGCCGGTGCGCGACCGACGCCGCGACGGCGATCCGCTGCTGCTCGCCGCCCGAGAGCTCGTCCGGCCGCGCGTTGCGGCGCTCGGCGAGGCCGACGCGCTCGAGCAGCTCGTCGGCGCGCCGGAGGCGATCGCCGGCAGAGGCGCCGGCGAGGCCGAGCTCGAGCCCGACGAGCTCGCGTGCCGTCAGCTCCGGCGAGAGCGCGCGGGCGTAGTGCTGGTCCGCGTAGCCGACGGTCCGCGTCCGGTAGCGCGCGACGTCGGAGGCCGGCAGCTTGCCGAGCTCCAGCCCGAAGACGCGGACGATCCCCGCTGAGGGGCGGTCGAGACCGGCGAGGATGCGCAACAGGGTCGTCTTCCCCGAGCCGCTGGGGCCGAGCACGGTCACGACCTCGCGCTCGCGGATCTCGAGCGAGAGGCCCTGGAGCGCCGCGGCATCGCCCTCCGCGCTCTGGTGGACGCGGAAGAGGTCGCGGACCTCGACGGCGCCGCTCACGTCCCGACCTCGGCGAACCGTCCCGGGACGTCGGCGCGAAACGCGCGGCTGGTGGCGGCGAGGACGAGCGCGGCCCCCAGCGCCGCATACACGGCGAGACCGAGGACGAGCAGCGGCCAGTCCGCGCCGAGCAGCAGCGGCGGCTCGGCCTGCCCCGCGCTCGCGGTCACCGTCACGAGCGCGACGATCAGCGCCGTGAGGACGGCCCCGAGGACGAGGCCGCCGAGCATGCCAACAGCCGCGACGAGCCCGGTGCGCAGCCGGAGATGGCGGCGCAGGCTTGCCGGCTCCGCTCCCTGAGCCTCGAGGTCGAACAGCTCTCCGCGCTCGTCGCGCAGGTCGGAGAGGAGCCCGAGCAGGATCCCGGCGAGGGCGAGCACAAGGGCGGTTGCGGCGCCTGCGCCGAGCGTGATCAGCGTCCCCCGCGCGAGCGGCTCGGAGCGCAGGTCGGCGAGCACACGCCGGTGGAACGTGACCCGCAGCGCGTCGAACGGCGGCCGCGCGAGGGTCGACTCGAGCCGGCGCTCCGATCCGTCCGCCGCGTTCACCCAGACTTCGTTGGTTGCGCCCGAGCCCGGCGCGTCGGCGGTCAGCGCCGTCGCCGCGCTCGCCTGGTCGGCCAGGACGACGTCACCGTCGACGGTCGGCGCACGGCGCAGCGTCGCGACCACGCGCGCGAGCACGTGCGCGGCGCCGACATCGAGCGGGACGATCCCGCCGGGGCCTGCGGCCTCGGCCACTCCAGGTGAGGCCGCGACGGAGAGCGGGTGGTTGTCCGTCGGTTGCCGCGCACGGAACCGCGCCACGTTCTCGCCCGTGACGAGGTAGCGCAGCAAGGGCGCCGTCCCCGAGATGCCGCCGGTGCCGATCCAGGCGCCGGGATCGAGCGGGAGCGGGCGGCCGTCCACCGAGGGGGGCCCGAGCCGCATCGTCCCCTGCGCGACGGCGGCCGCGTTCGCGCCGCCGTTCGGCACGCCGTGCAGGCCGGTGTTCGTCAGGTCGAACGTGAAGGAGACGAGCTTCCCGCCGCGGGCATCGGGAGGCACGGCGGCGACGAGTCGGCGCTGCGCGGTCGTACCGAGCGCAAGGCCGCGCGCGGTCCCCGCGGGCGTGACGACGAGTGCGCGCACGGCGAGCGGGTCGCCGCGGGCCTGCAGAGGCAGCACGAGCCGGCGGGCGTCGTCCGGCAGGCGGACACCGCGCAGGGCCGTCGAGCCGCGCGGCCGCAGCAGCCGAGCCAGCTCCGCCAGCGACCGCGAGGAGTAGTCCCCCCGCCAGCGGAGCGAGCCGAGGTCACCGGCCGGGACGCCGACCAGCTGGAAGCCGCGGCCGCCCTCGCTCCCCTGGACGTCTCCGGGAAGCCGGATGACAGGGAACGCGTGCGCGCCCGGCGCCGCCGACGCGAACCGCTCGACGGGCGCGGCCCGCAGCACCGGGACGAGCCGGGTCAGGTCCTCCCTCGCGATCGCGTCCACGGGCACGGCGAACGCCGCCTGGTCGCGCTGCCCGCGGGCGAGTGTCGCGCGGTAGGCCTCGGCGAAGACCGCGAGGCCGAGCGTCACGACCAGGAACGCGGCGACGACCGCGGCCCGGCCCGAGTTCCGGGCGAGTGACAGCGCCGCAAGCCGGACGGGCGTCGGGCCGGAGCGGCCGGTGCGCTCGAGCACGCGCAGGGCCGGCGCGAGCGCGCGGGCGGCGAGCACCGCCGCTGCGAAGGCGATCAGCGCCGGGAGGATCAGCAGCACAGCGCCGGTGCCGCGCTCGTCCGCGAGCGTGCTCGCGTCCGCGGCACCGCGCGCCAGGGCGATCGCGACCGCCACGATCGCGCCGACCGCAGCCGCATCGACCGCAGTGATCGAGTGCGTCCCGAGCTGCGTCGACGCCGACCGCAGTGTGAGGAGCACGACGAGCGCCGCCGCGACGCCGAGGCCGGCGGCGACCGCGAAGCCGCGGCCGTCGAGGACGGAGTGGGCCAGGACGCCACCGATCGGCGTGCCGGCGCGGTCGGCGACGAGGGCACCGATTGCCGTCCCGACCGCCCAGCCGAGCGCTGCGCCGGCGGCCGCGACGACCAGCGTCTCGGTGCCGGACACGAGCGCCAGCTGCCAGCGACGGGCGCCGTACCAGGTGAGCCGCCGCCATTCCGCCTCGGCGTCCCGGCGCAGCCCGATCGCCGCCAGCACCGCGAACGCGAGCAGGAGCGCCGCCGCCTGGCCTCCGATCAGCAGGAGGCGGCGGGCGGCGACCTGTCCGTCGCGATCTGCCGCTCGCAGCTGGTCGATCGGCGCGGTGACGTCGTACGCGAGCGTCTTCGCCGTCAGGACCGCCCGCGCGCGCGTGACGTCGGCCTCGAACCGGTCGAGCGACCACGGGCGCAGGCGCCTGGGCGCGAGCGGCACCGTCCAGCTGTAGCTGCGGTAGGTGGGCTCGAACGCCGGCACCCCGGCGAGATCCCGCACGCCGTCGGCCAGGAGCAGCGGCGGCGTGGCGGCACTGTGGTACAGGAGCGACGAGCTGAGCACGCCGGCGTATGTCTCGCGCGTGACGAGGTCGCCGAGCGGGACGGGGGAGTCGAGGCTCGCACGTCCTACGCGGACGAGCCGGAGGCCGGGCAGCCGTGGGATCGGCCCGCTGCCGCCGAGCTGGACGACCTCGCACCGCTCCGGCCGGCACGACGCCGGCAGGCGTCCCGACCGCAGGTGCACGAACCTGCCGAGGCCGTCGACCGCGCCGAGGTCGAACAGCCGTCCGTCCGCCTGGCTCTGGCGGAAGAGCATCGCGCGCACGGGCCTGCTGCCGAACGTCCGCAGCGCCGAGCGCGCGTCCCCGTCCACGGCCGCAAACCGGTTCGACGGGCCGCTGGCGATCCCGCCCCAGGTAACGCGGAGGGCGCGGTCGGCCGGGGCCAGCCGAGCGGTCTGCCGCTGGAGGTTCCGGTCGCGCGCCACGAGGCTTCCGACCGACACGGCCGCGAGCAGGGCGGCCGCCGCGGCGATGCCGAGGACAACGAGGACGACGCGGCTGCCGCGCCGCGCGAGCCGCAGACCGGCGAGCCGGAGCGGGAAGAGGATCCGTCGCGTCTTCACCGACGCATGATCGCCCGCCGGCGTGCGACTCCGAAGACTAACCAGGCGGCAGGTGGGTAGTCATAGGACTGTGAGAGGACTATCCGTGCACGAACAGATCCTCGGACAGCCGGACGAGCTCGGCGAGCAGCCTTGGCCGCGGCTCGGCGCGACGCGTTGCGTGGGGCTTACGAAGTTCTTACGGTCGTCTTACAGCCGTCTTAGGTTCGGCAGCGATCCTGCCGCGATGGCGGGGCCGTTTCGGATCGGCAGCTCTCCACGCCGAACGGCCGCGCCGTTCCGCCTCCCAAAGGCTGCCGCCGCCGCGTCCTCCGCCTGCCCAGCGGCGGCGGCTGCTCCTTGCGGCGAGGCGCTCGCAGGTTGGGGGGTTCGCATTGTCGCGACGGATCCTTAGCGTCTGCTCGATTGCGCTCGCGTTCGGCTCCGTGTCGGCGGTCGCCTCGACGGCACCTGCCGGCGCCGCGACCAACAGCTGCTGGCAGCGGGTGATCGCGGATTGGCGCGACGGCCACATCGACGGGAGCTACAGCCCGCGGTGCCTCCAGGCCGCGTTGCAGAACATGCCCGAGGACATCCGGATCTACGGGAGCGCGGTAGAGGACATCACCCGCCTGCTGACGCGGACGGCGCACGCCGCGCAGGCTGCGACGCCGAAGCCCAGGCCGGCGGTCCGCCACCCGGCCTCGCCGGCGCGGCCGAGCAAGGCCAAGAGCGCCCCGGCGAACCCGTCTCGCTCGCTCGCCGGCCGTCCGAAGACCGCACGCGAGGTGTCGATCCAGCGGGTCGCGGCGGCGGATACGCCGAAGACGGTGGGCGACTTCCCGTTGCCGACGGTCCTGCTGATCGGGTCCGTGGCCGCAGCGGCGGCGGTGCTCGTCTCGGCCTTCGTGCTGCACGTGCGGCGCAGGCGCGCGTAGCCGCTCTTCAGCTCAGCTCCGACGCGTAGAGGTCGTAGGGCAGGCGCTCGAGCGCGGCGTGCCGCGGTCGCGGGACCGGGAAGAAGCGCGGGACCGCCCGTTCCGCGAGCCACGCCAGCCGCGGCTCCCGCTCGAGCACGCCGCTCACAGCCGTGCGGTCGCCGCCCAGCGCGGCGAGCTCCGTCTTCTCGCGCCACGGCTCGAGGACGGCCAGGGCCGTGCGGCCCGCCTCGTCGAGGAGCGCGCGTGCCTGCTCCTCGCGCCGCCGCCGAAAGCGGTTCGCGGACGAGCCGCCCTTCTTGTGGCGTCCCTTCACGAACCTGGTTCCGACCTTCGACGCGACGAGGCGCTCGCCGTCCAGCACCCCGACCGCGTAGCCGCCGAGGCTGACGAGCAGGACGGCGACGAGGTGGTCCTGGTCGAGCGCTTCGAACAGCGGCACAAGGCGAACCGTGTCGTAGTCCCCCTCGTGCGCGAGCCCGAACGGCGGGCGCACGAGGATCTCCTCTCCCTCGTGCGCGATCCGGACGGCTCCGTCCGCGTAGGTGGCCCGCCCGGGCCGCCCCTCGAGGGGAGCGAGACGCTTGCGCACGTTCGCGCGCCCGACGAAGCGCGGCGTCCCGGTCGTCACACGAGCACGCAGGCCGCCCGGTGCTCCGGCGAGGCGCCTGCCCGGCGCAGGCGCGGGTCCTCGACCGGGCAGACGTCGATCGCGACGGGGCAGCGTGGATGGAACCGGCAGCCGCTCGGGATCCGGACCGCGTCGGGCGTCTCCCCGCGGAGGATCTCCGGGCGGCGCCGCTCGCGCGGATCGCGGCGAGGCACGACCGAGAGCAGGGCCTTCGTGTACGGGTGCCGAGGATCGGCCACGACGTCGGCGGCGGGGCCCTCCTCGACGATGCGCCCGAGGTACATGACCGCGATGCGGTCGGCGAACCGGGCCGCCGTGGAGAGGTCGTGCGTGATCATCAGGATCCCGAGCCCGCCCTGCTTCAGGGTGTCCAGGAGCCGCAGCACGCCGGCCCGCACCGAGACGTCGAGCATCGACACGGGCTCGTCGGCGACCAGCAGGTCCGGCTCGAGCACGAGCGCCGCGGCGATCGCCACCCGCTGCCGCTGGCCGCCGGAGAGCTCGTGCGGATAGCGGTCGAGGAAGAGATCCGGCGGGGCGAGCTCCGCCCGGGCCAGTGCGTCGCGCACGCGCGCCTCGCGCTCGGCCTTCGACCCGATCCCGTGGATCAGCAGCGGCTCCTCGACGGCGTCGCGCACGCAGAGGCGCGGGTCGAGCGACTCGTACGGATCCTGGTAGACGATCTGCATCCGGCGGCGCAGCGGCCGGAGCTCGCGCGTGCCGAGCCGCGTGATGTCCCGGCCCTCGAACCGGATCGAGCCTGCCTCCGGGTCGACCATCCGCATCACCGCCTGAGCGGTGGTCGTCTTCCCGCAGCCGGACTCGCCGACGAGCGCGAGCAGCTCGCCCGGTGCAAGCGAGAGCGTGACGCCGTCCACCGCGTGCACTCCGAGCTGCGGCTGCCGCGCGACCGTGCCGAAGAAGCCGCGCGGGATCGGGAACCGGACGACGAGGTCCTCGACGTGGAGGAGCGGGCGCCGCTCGTTGTCGCCGGGATCAGGCTGCATCGTTCAGGTGGCACGCGGCGGCGCGCCGGTCGCCCACCGCGCGCAGCAGCGGCTGCTCGGTGGCGCAGCGCCCGAACGCACGGTCGCACCGTGGCTGGAACGGGCAGCCCTCGAGCGGCCGGTCCAGACGCGGCGGAGTGCCGGGGATGGAGGCGATGTCGCTGTTCGTGTCGCCGAGGTCGGGCGTCGCCGCGAACAGCAGGCGCGTGTATGGATGGCGCGGATCGTGGTAGAGGTCGTCTACCGACCCGCGCTCGACGATCTCGCCCGCGTACATGACCGCGCCGCGGTCGCAGAGCTGCGCGACGACGGGCAGGTCGTGCGTGACGAGGAGCAGCGCGAGGCCGAAGTCGCGGCAGAGACCGTCCAGCAACTCGAGGATCTGGGCCTGCACCATCACGTCGAGCGCCGTCGTCGGCTCGTCGGCGATCAGGACCTTCGGGTTGCACGACAACGCCATCGCGATCGCCGCCCGCTGGCGCATCCCGCCCGAGAGCTCGTGCGGGTAGCGGGCCGCGCGGTCCCGCGGGATCCCGACCGACTCGAGCAGCTCGCCCGTCCGGGCACGCGCCTCTCCGCCGCTGCCGCGGCCGTGGAGCTCGATCACCTCGACGATCTGGGAGCCGATCGTCCGCACCGGGTTGAGGGCGTTCATCGCCCCCTGGAAGACGATCGCGACGTCGACCCAGCGGTGGGGCCGCGCGCTCGACTCCCCTCGGGCGAGGAGGTCGTCTCCCTCCACGAGGACGCGGCCGGAGGCGCTGGCCGTCTGCGGCAGGAGGCCCATGATCGCGAGCACGGTTGTCGTCTTGCCGCAGCCGGACTCCCCGACGAGGCCGAGGCGCTCGCCCTTGTCGACCGTCAGGCTGACCCCCTGGACCGCGTGCAGCTCGCCGCCCTCCTGGAGGTCGAACCAGACGTGGAGGTCCTGCACCTCCAGCAGCGCGCTCACAGCGAGGCCTGGCTCCGGCCGACGAGCGGGCGCAGCCTGAACGTCTTAGCCGAAATGTGCGCGACGCGGAGGCGCGGGTTCAGCGCGTCCTCCAGCGCGCTGCCGATCAGGCTGCAGCTGAGGATCACGAGCGCGACGAGCGCGCCGGGCGGCACGATGGCCCACCACGCGCCCGACGAGATCGCCGCGCGCTGGAAGGCGTTCTCGATCACCTTGCCGAGCGAGGTCCGGCTCGGGTCGCCGAGGCCGAGGAAGGCGAGCGCGGTCTCGTCGAAGATCGCCACCGCGATCGTCAGGACCGTGTTCGCGATCAGGAGCGGCGCGACCTGCGGCAGCACGTGCCGGAACACGATCCGTGCGTGCCCCGCGCCGAGCGCCCTCGCCCGCTTGACGTAGACCCGCTCGCGGACGCTCTTGACCTGCGCGCGGACGAGCCGCGCGGTGCCCGTCCAGAGGAGGATCCCGATCACGATCACGATGTGGAAGAGGCTCGGTCCCCAGATTGCCGCGACGACGATCATCAGCGGCACGTCCGGGATCACGATGAAG
This sequence comes from uncultured Actinomycetes bacterium, assembly GCA_963817105.1. GTDB lineage: Bacteria > Actinomycetota > Thermoleophilia > Gaiellales > Gaiellaceae > 3-1-20CM-4-69-9. The sequence goes on along the minus strand of CAWFNA010000006.1, from coordinate 57,152 downwards.
TAGTCGGTGATCCGCATCAGGATCGTGTCCGTCCTGCCGCCGAAGTAGCCGGCCGACATCCCGACGACGCCACCGATCACCATCGAGACGAACGTGGCCGCGAACCCGACGATCAGCGAGATGCGGAGGCCCCAGAGCAGCAGCGTGACCATGTCGATGCCGCCGTCGTCGAGGCCGAGCGGATGGCTCCAGGACGGAGGGCCGAACACGGGGCCGACCTGTTCGTGGAGGTCGTACGGCGCGATCCAGGGCGCCAGCGCCGCCGCCACCAGGAGGACGAGCAGGACGAATGCCCCGACGGTGGCCGAGGGCCGCCGCCGGATCGTCTGCCAGATGCTTCGCGTGCGAGGGTCGACCGGGGCGGCGACAGCGCCGGGCTCGTGGATGACGACGCTCACTCCGTGATCCTGGGATCGAGCTTGAAGTAGAGGAGGTCCGCCACCAGGTTGAAGAAGACGACCGAGACCGTGAGGACGAGGAAGGCGCCCTGCAGCATCGGGTAGTCGCGCTGGAGGACGGCGTCGTAGACGGCGCGGCCGATCCCCGGCCACGAGAACACGGTCTCGATCAGGATCGCGCCGGCGACGATGTAGCCGAGCGAGAGCGCGACGAGGGTGGCGATCGGGAGCAACGCGTTCCTGAGCGCGTGCTTGCGGAGGATCGCCCACGGGCGGAGCCCCTTCGCGCGGGCGGTCAGGACGTAGTCCTCCCCGAGCGTCTCCAGCATCGCCGACCGGACGATCAGCGTGTACTCGCCGAAGAGGACGAGACCGAGCGTCAGCGCGGGGAGGATCATGTGCTTCGCGACGTCCTGGACGTGCTCGAACCACGAGGGGTCGATCAGGAACTCGTCCGTCATCCCGCCGGTGGGGAGGACGCCCGTGAAGAGGATCACGAGCATGAGCCCGAGCCAGTGGGTCGGCATCGCGTAGAAGGCGAGCGCGGTCGTGACGCTGCTGCCCTCGGTCAGCGTCCCGCGGCGCCAGGCGGCGATCACCCCCGTCAGCGTTCCGATCACGATCGCGAACAGCGTCCCGATCAGGACCATCGGGATCGAGTTCTTCAACGCCGTCCCGAGGTTGCTCGTGACGGGCTGGGAGTTGGCGAACGAGATGCCGAGGTTCCCGTGCGCGAGCTGCTTCAGGTAGAGCGCGTACTGCTCGCCGCGTGACTTGTCGAGCCCGAACTGCCGCTTGATCGCGAGCCGGGTCTCCTGGGTCGCGTGCGGGATGCGGGAGAGGTTCGAGACGGCGTCGCCTGGCGCCAGGCGGAAGAGGACGAAGTTGATCGTGATCGCCACGAAGACCGTGACGACCGCGAACGCCACTCGCTTGATGACGTAGTCGGCGCCGCTCAACGCGCTCCTCGGCCTGCGCGCAGACCGACTCCTACTTCTGGTGCACCCGGGTCAGGCTGAGCTTGGAGATCGAGTTGAACGGCCCCTGCGGCGAGGCCACGAGCCCGGTCCACTTGGGGCTGACGGCGCTGACGGCGGCCTCGGTGGCGAGCCAGATGTACGGACGCTTCTTCGCCAGGTACGTCTGCATCTTCCGGACGAGCGCGCGCCGCTTCCCCTGGTCCGGCGTCAGCTGCTGCTGCGAGTACATCCGGTCGTAGCTCTTGTCGCAGTAGCCGGTGTCGCTCCAGCCGTTGTACTGGTCGCACGTCACGACCGAGAGCATGAAGTCCGGGTCGATCAGCGCCGTCCAGTTCCACATCGAGAGGTCGAAGTCGAGGTACTTGCCGTTGGGCGCGGTGGTGGCGTCGAAGGCGGCGCTCGAGTCGAGCGCGCGCTGGCTGAGCTGGACGCCGATCTTACGGAAGTCGCTTTGCATGATCTGGAACGTCCGGTCGACGCTGGACACGTCGGTCGGCGTGATCACCTGGTACGACATCTTGTGGCCGTTCGCGGTGCGGATGCCGCCCGAGCCCTTCTTGTAGCCGAGGCCGTCGAGGATCTTGTTCGCGCGCGCGAGGTCGAACGACGTCGGTTTGACCGCCGGGTTGTACCAGGCGCCCGTCGCGGGCGGGATGATCGACGCCGCCGGCTTGGCGGTGCCGAGGAAGACGACGCTGACGATCCGTTGCCGGTTGATCGCATGGTCGAAGGCCTCGCGGAGCTTGAGGTTCAGCAGCTCGCGGTGCTTGGGCTTCTTCGGGTTCGAGTTGAGGATGAAGTCCGTCTGGCTGACGCCCGGGACGGTCGTGATCGTTATCCCGGCCTTGCGCAGCGTCTTGATCGCGGTCGGCGGCACGTCCTCGATCGCGTCGATCTCGTGCGCCTTGAGCGAGGCGACGAGGGCGTCGTCGTTCGAGAACATGCGCAGGCCGAACGCGTCGGCCTTGGGCTTCGGCCCGTAGAAGCCGTCGTAGCGCTGGAAGAGCGCGATCTCGTCCTTCTTGAACTTGACGAGCTTGTACGGCCCGGCCCCGATCACCGGCGCCTTGTTGGAGAACGTCTTCAGGTCGGCTCCCTTGTGCCCGGTGTACTTGCTCCAGACGTGCTGCGGCAGGATCGGGAACTGTTGGAACTGCCCGAGCACGTTCCCGGCCGGGGCCGTGTAGTGGATCACCAGCGTCGTGGGGTTCGGCGCCTCGGCGCGCTTGATGTGGGCGATCAGCCCGGCCATGTTCGCGGCGCCGGTGTCCTTGTACTTGATGTCGGTGTTGATGTTCCACGCGGCGTCGGCAGCGGTCAGCGGCTTCCCGTCCGACCACTTCGCGTTCGCCACCGTCTTGAACGTCCACGTCTTGCCGTCCTTCGAGGTGCTCCAGGACTTGGCGAAGTCCGGGGCGAAGTGCTTGTTCGCGGCGTCGTACTGGATCAGCGTCGGGTAGACGTACTCGAAGGCCGAGTACGCGTCCTGGTTGAACGCGACGTAGGGGTTGAGCGAGTCGATCCGGGAGCTCGTCCCGATCCGGAAGGTCCCGCCGTCCTTCGTGCTCGAGCCTCCCGCCGAGGCCGCGAACGCGACGACGGCGAGAGCACCGGCGCCGAACGCGCAGACTGCAAGCCACCGCTTCTTCATCACTCGCCCTCCTCGTCGCCTGCCGAGCGGAACACCGGCTCGTCGACGGTGAGCGTACGCCGGTCGGCGTCGAGCGTGCAACGCACGCCCAGCGGGAGCGCGGCCTGATTCTTGCCGTGACCGAGCGGCAGCTTGTAGAGCACGGGGACGCCGAGCGGCTCGAGGTGCTCCTCCAGGACGTCCTCGAGCGACCGCGACCGCGCCCAATCCGAGGCCTGGCGCTGGTCGCCCCAGTCGCAATGCGCCATCTCCCCGACGACGATCCCGGCCGCCTGCTGGAGCTTCCCCGCCGCCGCGAGCTGCGTGAGGAAGCCGTCGATGTAGTACGGCGGCGCATTCACGTCCTCGAAGAAGAGGATCGCGCCGTCGAAGTCGATCTCCCACGGCGTCCCCATCGTCTGCATCAGGAGCCAGAGGCAACCGCCGACGAGCGGCGCCGTCACGCTGCCGCCGGCGATCGCGCGCACGTACGGGTCGTCGGGGTCGCGCGGAACCTCGCCGGCGCCGCCGTCCGCGAGCACCTCGAGGAGGCGTTTGCGCGTGAACTCGGTCGAGTCCTTGTCGCCGACGCCCATCAGTCCGTACGAGTAGAGCGTCGCGAGCCCTGTGTGCTGCCTGATCGCGACGTGCAGCGCCGTGATGTCCGAGTAGCCGAGGAACGGCTTCGGGTTCGCCGCGATCACGTCGAAGTCGACGAAGGGGATCGTCTGGGCACAGCCGTAGCCGCCCTGGAGGCTCTGGACGACGTCCACCTCGTCGTCGGCGAAGAGCGCGGCCAGGTCGGCAGCGCGCCGGCGAGCATCTCCGGCCACGTAGTCGTCGCGGTCGAAGACCCCGTCCGCGAGCTTGACGCGGTAGCCCTGGGACTCCCACCACTCGACGCCGCGGAAGACCTCCGAGCGGGCGTCGTAGGGGCTCGCGAGGGCGGCGACGCCGATCGTGCCGCCCGGCGGCAGCGGCTGGGCGAAAAGGGTTGCCTCGTTCATGCGGGGAGATCCTCCTGCCGTGGTCGTGGGAGCGGGAAGATCCTCCCGGACGCGGCGTCGGCCATGCGGCCGAGGCGTCGCTCGAGCTCGCGCCGCGACGCCGCGAGGTGCCGGCGGAGGCGCCGCTCCAGCCACGGGCCCGGCGCGCGGGCTCCTGGTTCGCCGCGGAGCGTCGCGAGCTCCTCCCAGAGGTCGGGGCCGACGTCGGGGTCGCCCTGTGCGCCCCAGCAGGCACGCGGCGCCCTCCGGCCGCGCCGCGCCCGCTCGATCCGGAACGCCTCGCGGCCGAGGTCCGCGCAGAGCCAGTTGAGGCCGACCCGCGCGAGGGCACGGGCGGCGCCCCGGTTCCGGCCGTGCCCGAGCTCCCGGAGGGCCGTCTCGAGCAACTCCGCGTCCGCCGCGGTCTGCTCGTGCGGGTAGCGGGCGGTCTCGCGCGCGTCGAGCCCGTGCAGGCCGCGTCCGACCGCGGTGAAGCGCTTGCGGCCCTCGGCGCCGGCGAGATCGGCGAGCGCGTGTTCGAGGCGCTCGTCGCGGTTCGCGCCGAGCGATCGCCGCAGGTGCCGCGCGCGAGCGGCGAAGTCGAGTCGGGCGTCGTCCGCCTCGACGAGGAAGCGGGCGCAGACCCGTGTCAGCCGCTCGAGGTAGTCGAAGTCGACCCGATCGGCCGTGTCGAACTGCGTGTGGTACTCGGTCCGGTTGAACTCCGCGGTGAAGGTCGAGACGTTCATCCCCGGCACGCCGGCGGCCAGGAAGGGCCAGACCTCGGTCCACGTCGACGGCTCGCCGAGCTCGAAGCCGTGCGGGAGGAGGCCATCGCGGGCGGCCCGGCGGCAGAGCCCACGGGCCCAGCCGGCCAGCTCGGGCGGCGCATCGACGACGAACGGCTCGGGTCGCCCGGATCCCTCGACGTTGAGGTAGAAGGGGCAGCCCGTCGACCACTCGGGATGCTCGGCGACGATCTGGTACCAGGCGCCGTAGCACCAGTCGTACGAGGAGCCGGCGATGCCGTACTCCTCCGCCGTGTGGGAGACGAACGCGATCGATCGCGCGGGCCTCGTTCCCGCCGCGCCGAACGCGCGCGCGAGCGCGAGCGTCACCGCGACGGCGCTCGCGTCGTCGAAGGCCGCGCCGAACCAGCCGTCGTGGTGGCCGGCGACGATCGAGGGAGCACCGCGGCGCCGCCCCGGGAGGAGGCCGACGACGTTGACGGCCTCCGCGCCGCGCGTGAGCGGCGCGCGCAGTACGACCCGGACGCTCTCGCCCGCGCGCGTCCGCAGCCGGTCGGCGTCCTCCTTCCGGATCGTCACGCACGGCGGTCCCTCCACGTGCCAGACGCCGTCGAAGGTGCCGAGGGCGCCGGGCGCCTGGTAGTACGGGCCGCCCAGCGGGCAGCTCACGACCATCGCCGCGGCGCCGCGCAGCCCGATCTCGAGCCCGACGTGGTAGGGCCAGAGGCGCTCGACCTCCCAGTCGACGAGGACGACCTTGCCCGCGATGTCGACGCGCTCGAGCTGCCGTCGGCCGCCACGCCCGACAGCCACGAGCTCGCCGCGCACGCCGCGCCGGCCCGTCTCCGGAACACCGCCGAACGACGCGCACTCGAATCGCTCGCCGTCGAGCTCGACGAACGCCTCCTCCAGCCGCCAGGCGTCGACGGGCACCGGCTCCTCGACCACGTCGGTGAGGCCGGCATCCCGGAGCTCGCCCGCGATGTACGCGGCGGCGGCGCGCTCTTCGGGCGTCCCGGCGACCCGGAACCCGAGCGGGTGCGATCCGAACGACTCGAGCCGCTCGACGACTTCCTGCAGATACGCCGCCGAGATCTCGCCGCTCGCGTCGACCCGCGTCACGCGCGCCCCTCCTCGACGCCGAGGAGCACGTCGCGGACGAGCCCGCCGAGCGTGGGGAGGTCGTAGCCGCCCTCCTGGACGAGGACGAGCGGGATCCCGAGCCCGCCCAGGACGCGGCCCGCCTCACGGAAGCCGGCCGGGGTGACGCCGAGCGGGCTCTCCGGATCGCCGGCGGCGGCGTCGACGCCGAGCGAGACGACGGCCGCGGCCGCGCGCTTCGTCCGGGCCCAGGCCGCGAGCCTGCGGACGACCTCCAGCCAGGGCTCGTCGCCGGAGCCCGGCGCGAGCGGGAGGTTCAGGTTCGCGCCCTCGCCCGCGCCCTCGCCGGTCTCCTCCGCGAAGCCGAGGAAGTGGGGGAACCAGCCCGCACCGGGATCGACGTGCACCGATCCGACGAGGACGTCGGCTCGGTCATAGAACAGCTCCTGCGTCCCGTTGCCGTGGTGGGCGTCGACGTCGAGCACCGCCACCGGCGCGTCGATCGCGAGCGCGGCGGCCGCAATCGCCGCGTTGTTGAGGTAGCACGAGCCGCCGAAGCAGGCGCGGTAGGCGTGGTGGCCCGGAGGCCGGCAGAGCGAGTAGGCGGCGGGCTCCCCGGCGAGCACGAGGTCGACGGCCGTGAGGGCCGCGTCGGCGGCGGCGCGAACCGCCTCCCACGTCCCCGGACCGACCAGGGTCATCGTGTCGTAGGTGAAGTAGCCCGGCCGCGCCCACACTGCGGCCGGCACGGCGGCCGCGCGGCCCGACGTCAGCGCGGCGTGGCCGAAGACGTAGGGAACGACCCGGTCCTGGCCCGGGTCGTCGTCGAGCCCGGCCCCGGTCCAGTCGTCCCAGGCCGAGGCGAGGTAGTCCAGCAGGGCGCGGTCGTGCACCGCGAGCACACGCTCGTCGTTGTGCGGCTCGGCATCGACGACGCGCGCGCCGGCCTCCGCCAGCGCGTCGAGGATCGCATCCGCCCGCTCGGGCACCTCCGTCCCGGGCGTGCGGACGCCGATCCAGATCTCGCCGCCCGGGTCGTGGCGCCGACAGGCGTCGCTCCAGACCACGGGCATCGCCAGGCGCACCCGGCGACCCTACAGCGCCGCTAGCGGGGCCGGCCCTGCGGGAGCCGGATCGCGAACGCCGTCCCGGCCGGGGAGCTCTCCACCTCGACCTCCCCGCCCATCGCCTGGGTCAGCTCGCGCACGATCGAGAGCCCGAGGCCCGTCCCGACCGGCCGGTGGCCGTTGTAGCGGCGGTAGAGGAAGAAGCGCTCGAACGCGTGGGGGATGTCCTCGGCCGCGATACCGGGACCGGTGTCGACGACGGCGAGACGGCCCGGGGACGACTCGAGCGTGACCGTTCCCCCGGCGGGCGTGCACCTGAGGGCGTTCTCGACGAGGTTCGAGGCGGCCTGCAGCAGCCGTCCCGGGTCGGCGATCGCCGGCGCGGGGGAGTGGTCGTCCAGCTCGATCTGGACGCCGAGCTCGCGCGCCCGCGCCGCATGGCGGGCGGCGGCGTCGCGCGCAACCTCGGCGAGGTCGACCGCGGTCGGGTGGATGTCGAAGCGCTGCTGGTCGAGGCGGGCGAGGTGGAGGAGATCGGCGATCAGCCGCTCGAGCCGCTCGGACTCGGTGCGGATCACCTGGCCGGCGCGATCCGGCGGCAGCACCCCTTCCTCGAGCGCCTCGGCGTAGCCGCGGATCGCCGTCAACGGCGTCTTCAGCTCGTGGCTCACCGAGAGCAGGAACTGGCGCTCGGCCTCCCGCGCCCGCTTTAGCTGCTCGGCCATCGTGTTGAACGACTCGGCGAGCTCGCGCAGCTCGCGCGAGCCGGAGATCGGTACCGGCTCGGGCGCCTCGGCCCCGGCCAGGCGGCTACTGGCCCTCGCGACGCGGACGACCGGCCTCGCGATCCCGCGGGCGAGCAGCGCTGCGACCGCGGCGGCGAGCACGAAGCCGAGCCCGCCGGCGAGGGCGAGTGCGAGCCAGAACGGCCGCCGGTCCGAGCGCACCGAGCTGGCGGTCCGCAGGAGGACGACGACGTCGGACCCGCTCGGCTTCGTCGCGTACAGGTACTCCGTGCCGTTGACGGTGAGGTGACCTGTCGAGCGATCGGGGAGGAGCAGCTGCGCTTGGGGGCGCGGCAGGACCGAGAGCCGCTCGTCCTGTGTGCTGAGGAAGCGCCCGAGCGGGCCGGCCGCCGGGTGGAGGTTCTCGTTCGCGAGCAGCGCGACCTGCCGCTCGAGGCCGTTCAGGGCCGTGTGCTCGACCGACCGGCGCACAAGATACGCGGCGGCGACTGCCGAGACGGACACGGCGGCGAGAATCGCCGCGGCGATGGCGAGGGCGAGGCGCGCCTGGAGGGAGATCAGGCCACCCGGGGCCGCTTGTCGTCGCGCACGCGGTAGCCGACGCCGCGAACGGTCTCGATCAGGCCGGGGCGGCCGAGCTTCTTCCGCACCTGGGCCACGTGGACGTCGACGGTGCGCGTCCCGCCCGCGAAGGACAGCCCCCAGACGCGGCCGAGCAGCCGGTTCCGGCTCACGACCTGGCCTGCGTTCCGCGCCAGTTCGGCGAGGAGGTCGAACTCGAGCGTCCGCAGGAGGATCGGCGATCCGGCGACCGTGACGCTGCGGTTCCGGAGGTCGAGGCGGAGGTCGCTCACCTCGATCACGCGCGCCTCGAGTGGATCGGGCTCGGTGCGGCGGAGGACCGCACGCACCCGCGCGACGAGCTCGCGGGGCGAGAACGGCTTGGTCACGTAGTCGTCGGCGCCGAGCTCGAGGCCGATGATCCGGTCCGTCTCCTCGTCCCGTGCGGTCAGGATCAGGATCGGGACGCGGCCGCCCGCCCGAAGCTGCCGGCAGACGTCGAACCCGTCCATGTCCGGCAGGCCGAGGTCGAGCACGACGAACCGCGGGTCCCGCCACTCGACCGCGTTGAGGCCGCCCTCGCCGGTTCGCTCCCGGACGACCTGGAACCCGGCGCGCTCGAGGTACGCGCCGACGAGGTCGCCGATCGCCTCGTCGTCCTCGATCACGACCGCGACGCCGCTCACGGCGAGAAGGCCCTGACCGCCGTCACGAACTGCCCGTCGTGGACGACCACCGCCACGTCGCCCGGCAGGAGCCGCCGCAGACGGACCCGGCGCCCGTCGAGCTTCACGACAGTCAGCGGGGTGATCCTGAATCGCATCCGCGTTCCGTCGAGCTCGCGGAGCACGAGCCGCGGCGGCCGCACCTTGAGGATGATGCCGCGGTCGATCGTGCGCGGCGCAGCGGCACTGGGCGCCGCCGCGGCCAGCGCGATGGCGAGGACGATGAACAGGCGGGCTGCTCGCACGGACACATGGAGCCAGACGCCGGTCAGGGCGGCGTGTGCGGCCTGTAAAGCGAACGTAAAACGCGTCGAAAACTCAGCGTTTCTAGCCCTCCTCACCCTCCGACCACGGCACCGCGCTCCCCCGCTTGAACACCAGGTCGTTCTCCTCGTCGCCCGGCCACACCCCGATCTTGTCGCTGTCTGGATAGACGGAGACGGCCGGCGACCGCGAGCTCGAGAACATCAACGTCCTCGCCGGCGAGTCGCCCCGATTGATCAGCTGGTGCGCTCCGGCAGGACCGGCCGGGAAGCAGACCGCGTCTCCGCGGCCCAACGTCTGCTCGCCGTCCGGCGTGCGCAGGACGAGCGTGCCGTCGACGACGAGCACCCACTCCTCCTCGTACTCGTAGTGGTACGGCGATTGCCGCTCACCGGGCGCGACGTCGTAGATGAACATGAGCATCGCCGTCGAGCCCAGGGCACGAGCCACGTCCACCCTGCCCTCGAGGTTCTCGGCGCTGAAGACGTTGACCCTTTCCATCAATGCTCCCGCAGTGTGTCAACTCGGCACCCACGTTTCCGGCGTCCAGTCGGAGAGCTCTCGAGCCAGCCTCCGAACAGATGCGGCTTCATGGTGTGGCGGGGAGGGAGGACTATCCGACTCATTTGACCCGGAGTACCTCCGGGGCGAGGATCGATCTCCCATGGCGGACGGAACTCTCAGGGATCGCAGACGCATCTGGTCGGTCGTGCTGGGCGCGGCGGTCGGCGTGGCCCTTGGGATCCTGGTCAGCGTGACGACTGACCTCCCATTCGCGCCGGAGGCCGGGTTGCTGCTCGGAGGATTGGTCGGCTGGTTCTCGGCGGGCGGGCTACGTCGCTAACTGCGTTGCTGCCGGCCCCTCGACCTCCGACCGCCGCCAGATGAGCACGGCGAAGGCGACGAGCCAGACCGACCAGAGGATGTACCCCACGAAGTTCGCGAGATCGGCTCCCGGTACATCCAGTGGCACGAACACGCCGACGGCGATCAGTGCTGCCGCTGCCAGGCCGAGATACGTGAACCACCGGCCGGCGAGTCGCTTTCCCAGCGCGTAGATGATGAGGACGGTCCAGGTGGCCGTCAGGAGGTAACCAAGCGTTTCGCCGACGACCGTGCCGAGCGCGGTGTGCACAGTGTCGAACGCGTCGGTGTCCTCACGATCAGCGAGGAACGGAACAACCAGAGGCCACCGCAGAAGTCCGATCACCTGCACCACCGCGGCGGCGATCCCGACGCGAATCGACCAACGTCCAAGCTGGCTGGGTGCGAGACGGCCGACCAAGACGGCGATCGGCGCGAGGAGGGCGGCGGACAGGGCGAGCACTACGAAGAGCGCGATGATCGTTCCCTGGTCCTCACGGAACTCGGCCAAGATCGCCTTGGCTGACTCCTGGAGGATGTCCGGGTAGTTGAACACCGAGCCCAGGCCGAGGAAGGCGACGTTGGCCAGCACCACAGCAACCACCATGAGGATGGCGGCAAGGCGGCGGTTGGAGCCCATGGACGAGCCTATGCCGCTGAGCTACGGGGAAGCAAGCGAGAGAATCGGCGACGACGATGGACCGGGCAGGACCTAACGCCCCTGCAAACGCCCGTTGATTTCAGACTGGGTACGGACGGAGGGAGGGCCGCGCGAGCTCGTCCGTGCGTGCCTGGTAGCGGGCGAGCGCTATCGAGTAGTCGGCCTCCCGATAGTCGGTGAGCGCGTAGACGTAGTGATCTGCCGCGACACGCTTGAAGTCTCCGAGTAGCTCGGCGACCTCGGCGAGTGGCCCGGTTGGCCGTGTCGTTGAAGTCGGCGAACAGCGGCGCTTCGAGGTCGCAGTCTTTCCCGCGGCGGAACACAGCGGGGTCGACCGGCTCGCTGTCGGCTGTGACGAGCGCGAATCGGAATGCCATCTGACAGCCCTCCCGTTCTCCTGGCTGGGGCCGGACGGCGAGCGTGTTCTACCACTCGCCGCCTATCGGGGCCTACCCATGAGGAGCGTAGAAGTCTTGTGTCATCCGTGACATGGTGGACGGGCTGCTCGGCTTGGCGGCGTCTGTCTACTGCGGCAGGAGAGGAATGGGCGAGTCGTTGCGGGGTCGCTCATCCAAGAAAGGACTTCTTAGATGGTGTTGAGAGACCACAAGATGGCGACGCTTGGGCTTGCCCTGCTTACGGCGCTCGTCGCGCTCATGGCAATCGCACCCGCCGCCGCCGCGAACCAACCAGACCCGAGGATAGACCAGGTGGCCAGCACCGTCGCGGGACACGCGGTGAACATCTGGTGCGAGAACGACGCGGCTGCGTACGCCGAGCTCGAACGCCGAAAAGGAGCGCCCAGTCCGACGTATGGGTTCGCCGAGCCCGCCAACAACGTGGCTTACATCTCCCCCGTGCCCTGTCTCAACCTGCACAGGCTCCTTGACCACGTCCCGGTCGTGGGGTCGGATGGAAGCACGTCGAATCAACCGTGGTGGACGGCGGACGCGATCCAGACCCTGCTCCACGAGGCCACGCACCTGACCGGCGGCGCAGGGGGTCCCTTCGACTGCAGGCCAGGCACGGGCTGCGAGGGCCGGACGGACTGCAACGCGCTACGCCTGTTCCCGACCTGGCTCCCGACCTTTGGAGTTCCTCCCACCCTGACCACGACCACCCACGTCACGGACTGGGTTGTCGTCAAGCACAAGAAGCAGGTCAGGGTTAGGCACCAGAAGCGGGTACGCCGCCACGGAAAGCTTGTGTGGAAACGCTGGACTACGCTCGAGTGGAAATACTGGGAGACGTACGACCCCGTTGACCGCCTCGTGACCGTGACCCAGCCAAACCCGCTGTACCAGCAGGTCCTCGCCGCGGCCCAGCAGCTGCACGACGGCCGCGCGAAGCAGACCCCGGACTACAAGGGCGACTGCTGAGCGGAAATGGCGGGGGCGGGGGCAGGATTTGAACCGCCGGGTATGAACCGGGTACGGACGATTCGCGTACTCGCGTCGGCAGCGTCACGCGTGATGTAGATGGGCCGGGCAGGGATCGAACCTGCGACCTTGGGATTAAAAGTCCCCTGCTCTACCAACTGAGCTACCGGCCCGCGCCGGCAGCGTAGCGCGGCCCTCGCCGCCCGACATGGCCCGCGGCGGCCCCGGCTATCGTGGAGTCGGGCCCCCATCGACTAGCGGCCCAGGTCGCCACCCTTTCAAGGTGGTAGCGCGGGTTCGAATCCCGCTGGGGGCATCTCAGGGGACGGCGCTGCGCGGAAACCGCATGGTTACGCGGGGCAGCCCGTGCAGCGGGTGCCGTGTAAGCGAGGTGGTGCTATCCCCGGTGCTATCCCAGGATTTTCAGCGCAGCAGGCGGGGGATGACCCCGGCGGGGGTGGTGACCCCGTGTGGGCGGCGCGGTTTGCCTCACGTGCGAACGCCGCCGCCGCGAAACCACGATCAGAAGAGATACGTGTGGGCTCGGCTGAGGAAGAAGCCGTGGCCGCTGCGGTTCCGGCAGGTAAGTCCGGCGACCGCCGACGTGCAACTCATACCGTTGCCCTTCCACGTCCTGCCGTAGGCGAGGATCGCGGAGGGATCTCCGAATGGTGCGTCGGGCGCGTCCAGTCCGGGACACTCGGCATCTGCCCAGGCCGAGCGCCCTGTTGGTCTCATCGCGACTGAGTGGTAGCGAGAGCAACCCGCCTTACGTGGCGGAAGCGGCTTGATGCCGCTCTTGATCGCACAGCGGACGTGGAAAATCTTCGTCACGCCGTCGAGCGCCAGCCCGTAGGCGTGCTCACACTCGATGTTCCCCGAAGGCGTGCGGAAGAAGCCTGAGGACGAGGCACCAGCGAGCGCTCCCGCCGCCGACGGAAACGTCGCGCCCAGCACGACCGCGACGCTGCTCGCGCAGAGAACCCAACTCGTGCTCGGGAATCTCACCCTCCAGTGCGCAAGCGACAGCCAATGTTTGCTGGTCGTCCAGTTCACGGGTAGAGGCACCTGTTTCAGCCGGGGATGCGCTTGTACCAGACGCCGCCGCGTTTGGTCAGGAAGATCGCGAGCAGCGTGCCGGGGTAACGCGGGCTCGGAACCGTGCATCTCGCCCCGTCGCCGTAGCGGATGCAGTCGTAGTCGCCCCAGTGGAAGCTCGAGAGAGCCACGAACCGAGACAGCGGCAGGTGGCCGGGGCTGCTGAAGTACTCGTGACGATGCAACACGACCTTGTTGCTGTCGGCCGTGCCGATCTCCGCCCAGCCGCGGTGCCTGATCACGCAGCGGCCGGTGAAGCACAGCAACTTGTACGAGCGCCCCATGTTGTAACAGGCGAGTCCCGTCGTGTCATGGTCGGGATCGTCGGGGTCGTGGTTCCACTTGCAGTAGGCGATCCCGATCTTGAACCCGCAGCCCGAGGAGCAGTCGTCATAGCCCGGCGTGTCTGGCGGTGACGACGTGGGTGCGCCGCCCGCAGCGCGCCCTGACGCAAGAGCAACCGAACAAAAGGCTACGACAACGAGCATGACCCGCAGCCCGCTCGCCACCGCTCCTCGTGATCCACGCGCTGAGTCGATCAAGGAAGCCCCTTCCGGTCGCCGCAGGGCTTCATCCTCTCACCCCGGAGAGTCACGTCCACTGACCAAACGACCAGGCCCTCCGTCAACGACAGCCGCGGGTTCTATCGCCCGCATGGTGGCTTCCCTGCGTGGGAGCCTTCCGACGATCCGCAGGAGATCCTCGACGAGGCGCTCGTCTGGGCCGCCAAGAGCGACCGCATCGAGGCGATCGAGCGGCTCGTCGAGCTTGGCGCAGACCCCGACACCGACCCATACCGCGGCACGCCTCTTACCTGGGCGGCGTGCAACGGACGCGTCGCTGCGATCCGCCGCCTCGTCGAACTCGGCGCCGACGTGAACGGGCGCGGCACCTTCGGCGGCCCCGACCACGGCCAGTGCGTGACTGCTCTCCATCTCGCTGCACAGTCCGGCCACTCCGAGGCGGCCGAGACACTCCTCGAGCTTGGCGCTGACCCCACGATTCGCGACGCCATCCACGGCGGCACGCCGGCGGGCTGGGCGCAGCACGGCTACCACCCCGAACTCGCAGAGAGGCTGAGCTGAGCCGACCACCCCTGGCCGTACCGGAGGGGGATTGTCAGAGGCTTCGAAGCCAGCTTCGTAGTTCCTCATGGTTGGCGGTCAGGACCAGAGAGTCGAAGTCACCTAGCGGGAGTCTGTACGCGACCATGGAGCGGCGGGCGCGGTCGGGAACCGAGAGAATCGGTGCGTGAGCGACCGCCTTCCCCGGTTTGTCATCGACAGCGGCGTGACCCTCCACCTCGCCGAGGAGTCGATCGAGGTGTCGCCGAAGCGGGAGCTCTACGCGCCAACGCTCTGGCGCTCCGAGACGTTGTCGGCGATGTACGAGGCCGTCCGGCTCGGCGAGGTCAGCGCCGAAGCCGCCCGCGAGCGGCTCCGCTACGTCAACGGGCTGAAGATCCGGCTGCTCGGTGACGCCGTGCTCCGGCGCCGCGCCTGGGAGCTGGCGGAGCAGCTCGGCCTGCCCACGACCTACGCGGCCGAGTACGTCGCGCTCGCCCAGCTCCAGAAGTGCACCCTCGTGAGCATGGACGAGGAGTGGCTCCGGCGCGTGGGCGACCTTGTGCCGACGGCGACCGTCGACGCGCTGCGGGCGGCTGCAGGGCTAGGCTGAGGCCGCATGGGCGGTTAGCTCAGCTGGGAGAGCGCCTGCTTTACACGCAGGAGGTCACTGGTTCGATCCCAGTACCGCCCACTCGGAAAGGCCCTGGAAACAGGGCCTTTCTCATGCGCCCGCGGCCTCTCGGAGTCGGGCGCGGCGAACGCCCTCAAGCCGCTCCGCGGGCTGCTCGACCATGCCGTCCTCTGCGGCGACATCGCGGTCAGCCCGTTCAGGCAGATCCCCCGCGGGAAGCTCTCGTCGTGCAACACGCGCCGCCAGCATCACGAGTGGACGACCGAGCAGGTCGGGGCGTTCATCAAGGCGGCGTACGCGCACGACGAGCGCGAGAAGGCGACAAGCCCCTGGGATTGACCCCGGCTTTGCAGCACGTCCGTCGTAGCTCTCGCGGTTACTGAGATCCCCCCCGAAGGGGCGGGTGTTCTCGCGGTGCAGCCCTGGGAGGATTGTCCGGTGAGTCCCGAGGCCGTCCGGTGACCAAGATCTTGATGCTGGTGTTCGCCGCGTTGCTGGTTGATGCGACGTGGCGCGGGAAGGATCGCTTTCACGCGATGATCGCCACCCTGCTTTTGCTGGTGGTCGTGTGAGCGGGGTTGCTACGGCCGGTGTCGGTGCCGCCGGTCACGTCCTGTGCCGCCTCGTCAGTCGGCTCTAGATCCTCGACGGTCTCGTCAGGTTCGCGCTGATCTCGCTTGGGGTCGCTCATCGTCGCCTCCCTGTCGCGGTTATGCGAACCATACGAGGCTGCCGTGCTCGCGTCGTTGGCGGCCCCGACACAGCGAACGTCAAGCACGCGACACCGGGCTTCGTCCATCACTCAACCCGCCTCCGGTCTGGGGCCGGACGGCGACGTTGTTCTGCCACGACACGCTTGTAGCGCCAGCGGGGAGGAGAGATCCTTGCCCGGATGAACCCCGCCGTCTACGCACTCCTCGGGTCGCTCGTCGGCGGCTTCGTCGCCGGAACGTTCAGCGTCCTGCTCGCGTGGCAGACGCGAAGAGGCGCGGAGCAGGCGTGGGTGCGCGATAACCGGCGAGCGATCTACGACCGGTTTCTCACGCACGGACAAGAGCTCCTGATCGCGCTCGTCGAGCCACGCCTCGACCCGAGCACGGACGAACTCCACGACGCATACGTCGCGTTCATGAGCGCCTACGCAGTCGTTCAGGCCGTCGCCGAACGTCCGGTCGTCGAAGCCGCACGCACCTACGGCTACGAGCTTGGCGGGCTGAAGCGATTGATCGACGCGGACGCCCACGCCCCGAATGCGAGCAGCGTCGCCTTGAAAGTCCGGCAAGACCGGCAGACGGTGATCGATGCCATGCGCCTCGAGTTGGGGCTGACCGGGAGCGCCAGGCCGCTGCCGGGCGAGGCGTGAGCAGGACGGCGACGGGTGTCTTACCACGGCAGGGTTCCCGGGGAGACGGCGGGCATCAAGCGCAGGTTCGATTCCCGCCGCCTCCAAGGAGTGCCCACGATCTGTGGGCGGAGTCGCAGTGAGCGTGGTGAGTGTGGTGAGTTTGTGGTGAGTTGCCCCGCCACTGGCTGACCCTCGGCCACCCTTCCGCCCACCGCTCACCGATGGTGGAAAGCGGCTTTGCGGGGCACGAGGTGGCTGCAAAAACAGCCGGTCCCCTTTAGACGCAGGAAGTCGGCGGTTTGATCCCGTCACCGCCCATCGAACGAACAGCGCCGCCGCGCCGCCGCTCACCTCTCCCGGTAGACGATCCTGCCTCGGTCGAGGTCGTACGGCGAAAGCTCGACCTTCACACGATCGCCGGGATTGATCCGGATCCGGTAACGGCGCATCCTCCCGGACGTGTAGGCGAGCGTCTCGTGGCCGTTGTCGAGGCCGACGCGGTACATCCCTGACCGGAACGCCTCCAGCACCTCGCCCTCGAACTCTACCTTCGCTTCCTTCTCCGCCATCTCACCTCCTGAGAGCGAGGAGCGGGCGCGCACAGGGGCGCGGCCCGCTCCGAATTCCGCCGCTACGCGACAGGCTGGACGTTCTTCGCCTCAGGGCCCTTCGCACCCTCGGCGCTCTCGAACTCCACCTTCGCGCCCTCGGTCAGGGACTTGAACCCCTCACCAGCGATCGCGCTGTGGTGGACGAACACGTCCTTGCCGCCATCCTCAGGAGCGATGAAGCCATACCCCTTCGAATCGTTGAACCACTTCACGGTTCCGGTTGCCATAGAAAAACACCTCCTCAGCCACTAAGAACGGGCAGAGGAAGCGCGGGAGGCGCAACCGATACTCGCTCGTGTACAGCTACAGCGTAGCCAGGCTCGCCGTGTACCGCCCGAACCCGCGTAAACCCGACGGCCGAGTCAGCCTTCAGCCGGCGTGACGCGCATGCCGATGCTCTCCGCATGAAACGCCTGAAGCACGACATCGCCGACGCGTGCGGTACCTTCGTGCGTGATGGCGTCGGACACTCGCGGCGAAGACACCGACCTGACCAGCCCCGAGCTCGTGCTCGTGTCGGACGCTGAGTTGGCGCAGCGGGCCCGTGACGACCTGCCGGCCGTCCCGCCCAGGGACGGGGAGCCCGGCCAGTCCCCCGTGGCCAGGCCACACAGGATCGCCGAGCCCCCGCCGTACCCGCAGTTCTCGACCGACGAGCCGGTGCCGCGGGTGAGGCGTGCCAGGCGTCGCCGCCGACGGCGCTTGCTCCCGCTTGTCGCAATCCTGCTGGTCGTGGCCGCCGCCGCAATCGGCTGGCTTGTCTTGCGGAATCCAGACGACAACTCATCGACGGCCGGCGGCGCGAACACTCCCGCCGCGTTCGTGCCGGCACGGACCTGGGTGTGGGGCGCGAGCAAGGGCGCGCAGGCGTACGTGTTCCAGATGTCCTTGAACGGCAAGGTCGTAGCCCACGCCCGCACCGAGCAGCCGCGCTACGAGCTGCCGGCGTCGTTCCGGTTCAGTCCCGGGAACTACCGGTGGACGGTCCAGCGGGTCCCGAAGCCGGCGGACGGGCAACCCCTCTCGGACTCGAAGTTCGTCCTCACGGAGGCGACCGCCGCGCAGGCGAATCGCTAGGCGAGCTCCATCCGCATGACCAGCTCGCCGTGCTCCTCTTCCCCCGTCAGCCGGAATCCGAGCGACTCGTAGAACGCGATCGCGGCCGGGTTCCCGGGGACGACGCTCAATGCCGCCACCGCCGCTCCGAGGCCGCGCCAGCGCTCCAGCAGCAGGTCCATCGCGCGCCGGCCGACGCCGCGGCGCTGGTACCCGTCCGCGACCATGAACCGCCACAGGTAGTAGGTGCCCTCCGCCGGGACCTCCCAGGTGAGGACGAATCCCGCCGGCTCGCCGTCGGCGTAGATCGCGCGCATCCAGTGCGCCGGCGTGAAGTGGGCCTCGGCGATCGAGGTCGCGTTCGGCGCCACGAAGTCCCGCTGCTCCCCGGCCACCTCGAGGGCGCAGATCGCGCGGACGGTGTCCGACGTGATCTCTCGAAGCTCGACGTCCACGCGCGGCGATTCTAGGGCAGCATCCGGGTTCCTATGCGAGACCGGTACCCCGAGATCGAGCCGTACGACCAGGGGATGCTCGACGTCGGGGACGGGAACCTCGTCTACTGGGAGGCCTCGGGCAACCCTGCCGGTAAGCCTGCGGTCGTCTTCCACGGCGGGCCGGGCTCGGGCACGTCGCCCGGTTGGCGCCGGTACTTCGATCCCGCCGCGTACCGCATCGTCCTCTTCGATCAGCGCGGCTCGGGTCGCAGCACGCCGCATGCGAGCGAGCCGGAGATCGACCTGAGCTCCAACACGACGCAGCATCTGATCCGGGACATCGAGCTGCTCCGCGGGCACCTCGACGTCGACCGCTGGCTCGTGTTCGGCGGCTCGTGGGGCTGCACGCTGGCGCTCGCCTACGCGGAGGAGCACCCCGACCGCGTCAGCGAGCTGCTCCTCTGGGGCGTGACGACCGGGCGGCACAGCGAGCTGGACTGGATCTTCCGCGGCGGCATGTCGCCGATCTTTCCCGAGCAGTGGGACCGCCTCGTCACGGCGTTCCCCGGCGCCGGCGACGACGTGATCGAGACCTACAACCGGCTCCTGCACGACCCGGACCCGGGGGTGCGCCGGCGCGCCGCCTACGAGTGGTGCATGTGGGAGTCCGCCACACCCGACTGGCCGCCGGCGACCGGTCTCGCCGAGCACTTCGCCGACGAGCGGTACGCGCTCGCGTTCGCGCGCCTCGTCATCCACTACGTCCGCAACGAGCTGTTCCTCGAGGACGGGCGCCTGCTAGCCGACGCCGGCCTGCTCGCGGACATCCCGGGGACGATGGTTCACGGCCGCTGGGACCTCGGCGCGCCGCTCGGCAACGCCTGGGAGCTGAAGAAGGTGTTGCCCCGCGCGGAGCTCGTCGTGGTCGACAACGCGGGCCATTCGGGCACGCCGGCTTCGATCCACGAGCTCGTCGGCGCGACGGACCGCTACGCCAGGGGCGGCTGACGTCTCTAGGCCGGCTTCGCCTCGGCCGGCCCTTTCGACCGGTCCGGGACGACGGCGACCTTCTGGACGATCCCGAGGAAGAACGGCTCGGAGAAGCCCGCCGCGAACGCGAGGAGGCCCCAGCCCATCAGGCCCTCGGACACCGTGCCGAGCTCGAGCGCATGGCTCTGGAGCACGAGGAACAGGATCAGGCCCGCGCAGGCCCCGATCAGCGGCTGGACGCGCATGGCCGGCCAGAAGCTCCGCAGCTCGTCGAGCTGGACGAGCTGGTCGCGGACCTTGAAGACGCCGCTCAGCGTGCTGCCGAGGCCGCCGGCGCACGCCGTGAGCAGGACGGTCTCCCAGATGTCCCAGCTCGTGGCGACGTTGACGGCGACGCCGAAGCCGACGAGCAGGACCAGGAGGATCACCCACAGCCGCGTCAGGTAGTGATACTTGAGCGCCGCTATAGCGCGGCGGTCGCGCCCGGCCTCCTCGCGCTGCAGGTAGAGGAACGTGAGGCGGTCGACGACGCGGCTCTGATCCTCGGCCGCCGCCGCTTCGCGTTGCCGAAACGCTGTCAGCAGCCGGGTCAGCTCCTCCGGGGAGAAGTGCTTGTTCCAGCCGTGCCACTGACCCGTGTCGCTCGCGCGGCTCTGCTCGTACTCGAGCTTCGACGTGAGGAACTCGGCGTCGCCGAGGCGGAGGTTGAGGCGCTTGATTGCGCCCGCGAGCTCCCAGGCGCCGTCGATGTCGAGCAGCGACGGGCCCCGCTTCACGATCGACTCGAGCTCACGCTGCTCCGGGCTGTCCGGCTGGGCCGCGGCGGACGCCTCCAGGTTGAGCAGCCGCCTGGTCTCGCTCAACCGCGTCTGGATCACGCCGAGCGCCTTCCGGAGCTCGGGGTCCATGTGCTTGCGCGGCACCCACCGGGCGGGCGCGATCAGGTCGGGCAGCGCCAGCAGCTCCGTCTCGGTCACGGCCGTGGGGCCGGTCGACCGGCGGCGGAGGAACGACGGGACGTGCAGTCGGAAGCGCCACTGCGGAACGGTCGAGCTTGCGGCTTGGGCACTCATCTTGCGGCCTCCTACTGACTGACTTGGCCCTCAGAACGTAGAACTCCGGGCCCGGCATGTCGTTCACGGCCGCGACGGACGAACTGTCACCGCCGCGACAGAGCCGACGTTAGAGTCACGCCGTGGCAGGCCTGGAGGGGAAGACGGCGGTCGTAACCGGCGCGTCGAGTGGGATCGGCGCAGCGACTGCCCAGGCGCTGGCGCGCGCCGGCGCGCACGTCGTCGGCGGGGCGCGGCGCCCCGAGCTGATCGAGGAGCCGGTCGTCGCGCACGAGCTCGACGTGACCGACCACGAGAGCTGCGAGCGGTTCGTCGCCGCGGCGGCCGCGGGCGGCCTCGACATCCTCGTCAACGGCGCAGGGCTGGCGCTCGGGCGCGATCCCTTCGACGCGAGCTCCGAGGCGGACGAGCACACCGTGCTCGAGACGAACGTCAACGGCCTGATCCGGATGACGCGGCTCTGCCTCCCGCACCTGCGCGACGGCGGCCACATCGTCAACCTCGGCTCGATCGCCGGCCGCCAGGCGTACCCGAACGGCTCCCTCTACGTCACCTCGAAGTTCGCGGTCCGCGGCTTCACGTACGCGCTGCGCGAGGACCTGCTCGGCCGGCCGATCAGGATCACGACTGTCGATCCCGGCCTCGTGCAGACGAACTTCTCGCTCGTGCGCTTCCGCGGCGACGAGGAGCAGGCGCGTTCCGTCTACGAGGGCGTCCAGGCGATGACGCCGGACGACATCGCCGAGTGCGTGCTCTTCGCCGTGACGCGCCCACCGCACGTCAACGTCGACGAGATCGTCGTGAAGGCGCTGGCCCAGTCGAGCGGGGGGAGGATCGTGCGCGATGCCTGAGCAGCTGCGGATCCTCGAAGGCGCGACGTTCTGCATCTGCGACGAGCTCGGCGACCTCCACGGAAACGTGGAGGGCCTCTTCGCCGACGACATGCGCTTCCTCTCGTGCCTGCGGCTGACGATCAACGGCGAGCGGCCCCTGCTGCTCACGTCCGACAAGATCGAGTACTTCTCCGCCGCGTTTTTCATGCGTAACCGACCGGGTACAGGGCTGGCGCAGGACGCGCTCTCGATCCGACGCGAGCGCTTCGTCGGCGAGGGCATGCAGGACACGATCCTCGTCGTCAACGAGAGCATGGAGCCGGCCGAGTTCGAGCTTGCCGTCGAGATCGGCGCGGACTTCGCGGACATCTTCGCCGTCAAGAACTACGACTTCGCGCTCGGCGACCCCCTGCGCGCGGATCCCCTGCCAACGCGGCACACGGGCGAATACGACCCGGAGCGGAACCAGTTCCTGATCGCGGACGACGACCCCGACTTCAGCTACATGACGCAGGTGATCTTCTCGGAACGCGGCGAGGCGACCGACGGCCACGTCCGCTACAGGCTCTCCCTCCAGCCGCGCGAGCGCTGGCAGCTGCACGTCGACGTGTTCCCGCTCCCGGACGGCGAGCAGGTCGCGCCGAGGTTCGCCGAGCGGCGCTTCGGCGAGGAAGTGGGGCGTGTCCGCGACTCGCTCGCAGCGTGGCAGTTGCGCGTCCCGCAGCTGCGGGCGTCCTGGGAGGACCTGGCCCGCAGCTTCGTCCAGTCCGTCTCCGACCTGGCGTCGCTGCGCATGCGCACGAGCAACACCGGGATCGGGAAGCTCCCCGGTGCCGGCGTCCCGTGGTTCATGACCGTCTTCGGTCGCGACACGATCATCACGTGCCTGCAGACGCTCCTCTTCGGCCCGGAGCTGGCGCGAACGGCGCTCGAGGTGCTCGCCGAGCTGCAGGCCGGCGAGGACAATCCCGAGATCGACGCCGAGCCCGGGAAGATCGTCCACGAGGTCAGGCATGGGAAGGCGGCGCGGACGTGGTATGAGCGCTACTACGGGACGGTCGATGCAACGCCGCTCTACCTCGTCCTCCTGTCCGAGGTGTGGCGGTGGACGGACGACCTCGCGCTCGTCCGCAATCTCAAGGATCCCGCGCTGGCGGCGCTGCGCTGGATCGACGAGTTCGGCGACCGCGACGGCGACGGCTTCGTCGAGTACGAGCGGCGGACCGACCGCGGGCTCGACAACCAGTCCTGGAAGGACTCGGGCGACTCGCAGCGGTACCGCGACGGCAGGATCGCGCCGACGCCGATCGCGCCGTGCGAGGTCCAGGGCTACGTCTACGACGCGAAGCGCCGTCTGGCGGAGATCGCGCGCGAGGTCTGGCGCGACCGCGCGCTCGCCGAGCGGCTGGAGACCGAGGCGAACGAGTTGCGCGAGCGGTTCGACAAGGCGTTCTGGGTCGAGGACCGGGGCGGCTACTACGCGCTCGCGCTCGATGGCGAGAAGAACCAGGTTGACGCGCTCTGCTCCAACATCGGCCACCTGCTCTGGAGCGGGATCGTCCCGCCCGCGCGGGTGGACGCGATCGTCGACCAGCTGATGGGGGACGACCTCTGGTCGGGGTGGGGCGTGCGCACGATGTCGACGGCCGACTCCGGCTACAACCCGCTCGCGTACCACAACGGGACGGTCTGGCCGCACGACAACTCGCTCGTCGCATGGGGGCTGGCGCGGTACGCGCGGTGGCCGGAGGCGCAGCGGATCGTCCAGCGGATGCTCAGCGCCGCCGCCCACTTCGGCTATCAGCTGCCCGAGGTCTTCGCCGGGATGCGGCGCTCCGAGACGCCGTTCCCGATCGCCTATCCGACAGCGGCCCGGCCACAGGCGTGGGCGGCCGGCACGCCCGTGCTCCTGCTCCAGATCCTGCTCGGCATCCAGCCCGACCGGCGGCGCCACGCGGTCGAGACCGTGGCGCCGATGGAGCTGCCCTCGTGGGCGGGGACGATCCGGCTCTCCGGCGTCCGCGCGTTCGACCGCGTCTGGGACATCCGGCTCGACGAGGGCCACGTGAAGGTCGAAGAAGCGTGAGGATCGCGATCCTCGCGCCGGTCTGGTTCGCCGTCCCGCCGAGCGGCTACGGGGGCATCGAATGGGTCGTCTCGCTCCTGGCCGACGCGCTCGCCGACGCGGGGCACGACGTGACGCTGTTCGCGTCCGGCGACTCCCGCACCAGGGCGAAGCTCGCGTCGATCTATCCGGAGGCGCCGAGCCGCCAGATCGGCCGCACGTACTGGGAGCTGCGGCACGCCCTGGCCTGCTTCGAGCGGGCGGACGAGTTCGACGTGATCAACGACCACACCGGCATGCTCGGCGCGACGCTCGGCGCCACCGTGAAGACGCCCGTCACGCACACGGTGCACGGCCCGCTCGACGGCGAGCCCGGCGAGATCTACGAGCAGATCGGCCGGGTCGCGCCGCAGGTGGGGCTGATCTCGATCTCGATGAACCAGCGCAAGCCCAAGCCGAACCTGAACTGGATCGCGAACGTCCACAACGCGCTCGACTTCTCGATCTATCCTCTCAAGCCGCACCGCCGCGAGTACCTCCTGTTCCTCGGCCGGATGAGCCCGGACAAGGGAGCGCACCGCGCCGTCGCCGTCGCGATTGCGGCAGGGCTGCCGCTCAAGCTCGCCGGCAAGATGCAGGAGCCGAAGGAGCGGGAGTACTTCCACGAATTCGTCGAGCCCCATCTCGTCGACGGGATCGAGTACCTGGGTGAGGTCACGCACGGGGAGAAGGTGGAGCTGCTCCAGAACGCGCGCGCGACGCTGTTCCCGATCGAGTGGGAGGAGCCGTTCGGGCTGGTGATGATCGAGTCGATGGCGTGCGGGACGCCGGTGATCGCGACGCGGTGGGGCGCCGTTCCCGAGGTGATCGAGCACGGGCGCAGCGGCCTCATCGTCGACGACTACCGGCAGATGGCGGACGTGCTCGAGGAGGCAGACGGGCTCGATCCGTTCGAGCTGCGCCGCTATGTCGAGGAGGAGTTCTCGCCCGAGCGGATGGTGGGCGACTACGTCGCCGCGTACGAGACGGCGATCGAGCGCGCCCGGTAGGCCGCTACGGCCAGGCCCCGCCGCCAGACCAGCCGTGCCAGCGCTCGGGCTCGAGCCACGCGCTGACACGCCTGTTCTCTCGGTTGCGGTAGGGGCCACCCGTGTAGCGGCGGGCGAGCCGGTCGATGTCGGCGAGGTCGGCGTCGTCCTCGATCGAGACGACCGCGCCGATCAGGCTGACGTGGCGGTACCAGTTGTCCTTGTCCAGCACGGTCAGCGCGACCCGCGGGTCGCGGCGGAGGTAGCCGAGGCGGAGCCGCGACTCGTCCATGTTCAGAAGCACCCGGCCGTCCTCCCAGTCGTACCAGGTCGCGACGCTGTGGGGTGCTCCGTCGGGCCGCATGGTCGCGACGATCGCCGGATTCGGCTGGGCGAGGAAGCTCGTCCACCTCCGGCGGGACGGGAACGTGGGGCATCTCGCCAGCCTATGTCGTCCGGGCTGCGGTTGGCACGGGCACCGCTTCGGCCTCGGCCTCGGCTCGGAAACGAGGGCGATTGCTCCGCCGGGCGGCGCCGTTACGACCGAAGTCCTGTGGATGAAACGTCACACTCTTGCGACACCCGGGGTCAGACCCACGCCTTTGCGGCCACGTCGGCCGCGGACGGCTGCTCTGTGGACGAAGCGTCACACTCTTGCGACACCCGGGGTCAGACCCAGGCTTTAAGGGACACGTCGGCTGCGGGCCCGCGGGTGGAGGCTCAGGCGGCTTCGCGCTGCTTGTCCCAGTACCGCTTCAGGCCGGCGTACGACTGCCAGAACGGCATCGCGCGCGCGTACTCCTCGACGGCCGCATCGCCGTCGCCGCTGACATCCGCGCGCGCGGACTCGCCGAACTCGTCCTCCGTCACGCCGCGCTCGACGCGCTCGACCCACTCCGCGAGCCGCCGCCGCAGCTGCTCGATGTGCGCGGCGACGTCGTCGGCGCAGGCCGAAGTGGATCAGGGCGAGACGCTCCGGCGCGCGCCGCTCGATCTCGTCGAGCGTCCGCTCCCACGCCTCCGGATCGAGCTCGGGGGGCGGCGTCGGCGGCAGCACCGTCGTGTGCGGCTGGATCCGGACACCGGCGGCGTCGCCGGCGTAGAGCGTCCCGTCGCCGGCGAGGTAGCAGACGTGGTGCGAGGCGTGCCCCGGCGAGGGAAAGCAGTCGAGGCCGACCGCGCGTTCGCCGACGACGCGCACGTTCCCCTCCGGCACGGGCGCGAGCTCGCCCCACAGCGAGTCGAACGCGTCGCCGTAGAGCCGTCGTGCGCTCCGCTCGAGCCGCGACGGATCGACCAGATGCGGTGCGCCAATCTCGGAGACGTGCACCTGCAGCCCCGGGTGCTCGCGGACGAGGACGCCCGCGGCGCCGGCGTGGTCGAGATGGATGTGCGACAGGAGGAGGTGCCGCAGGTCGCGCAGCTCGAGCCCGCGTTCGCGCAGCCCGGCCTCGAGCGCGCCGATGCACGAGGTCGGGCCGCAGTCGAACAGCGCCGGGCCGTCTTCCGTCTCGACGCACGTAGGCGCCGATGACGCGCTCGGCGCCGAGGTGATGGAGGTCGATCGGGCCGTCGGGCAAGCGATCCGCGCTCAGGCGCCGGCGGCGGTGGGAGCGCCGACGAGCGCCGCCTCGAGATCCGCGATCAGGTCGTCCGCGGACTCGATCCCCACGGAGAGGCGGACGAGGTTCGACGGCGCTGCGAACGGCGCGTCGGCGGTCGAGGCGTGCGTCATCCGCGCAGGGTGCTCGATCAGGCTTTCGACGCCGCCGAGCGACTCGGCGAGCTTGAAGACGCTCGTCCGCGCGACCAGCGCGACCGCCTCCTCCTCGGACCCGGCGAGGAAGGAGACCATCCCGCCGAAGTCGAGCATCTGCCGCGCTGCGATCTCGTGGCCCGGATGTGCCGCCAGGCCGGGGTACAGCACCCTCTCCACCTGTGGTTGGCCGTCGAGCCAGTCGGCGACGGCGCGCGCGTTGACGCAGTGTTGCCGCATGCGCACGGCGAGGGTCTTGATCCCGCGCAGGACGAGCCAGCAGTCGAACGGGCCCGGCACCGCGCCGAGCGACTTCTGCAGGAAGAAGAGCCGTTCGGCGATCGTCGGATCGCTCGTCGCGGCGAAGCCGCCGATGACGTCCGAGTGCCCGCTGAGGTACTTCGTCGTCGAATGGACGACGACGTCGGCGCCGAGCTCGATCGGCCGCTGGAGGTACGGCGTCGCGAACGTGTTGTCCACGACGAGGATCGCGCCTACAGCGTGCGCAGCCTCCGCCGCCGAGCGGATGTCGACGACGTTCAGCATCGGGTTGGACGGCGTCTCGATCCAGACGATGCGCGTGCGCTCGTCGAGGTGGGCGCCGAGGTCGGAGAACTCGGCGGCCGGCAGGTAGTCGAAGACGTACCCCTTCGGCTCGTAGACCTGGGACGTCATGCGGTAGACGCCGCCGTACACGTCGGCGATCAGGACGACTCGGTCACCAGGGTTGATCAGGTGCATGAGCGTCGTCGTGGCGCCGAGCCCGGACGAGAAGGCGACCCCGTGCTCCGCCGACTCGAGCGAGGCGAGGCAGGCCTGCAGCGCGCTGCGGGTCGGGTTGGAAACGCGCGCGTAGTCGTAGCCCTTGTTCCGGCCGACCTCCTCCTGCACGTAAGTGGAGGTCTGGTAGATCGGGACCGTGAGCGCGCCGGTGGCGGGATCCGGCTGCTGCCCCTCGTGGATCGCGCGGGTCTCGAAATCCATCTAGGCCTCGATGCTATCGGCGCCGAGGAAGCGTGCGAGGTCGCGCAGCGGCGGGTCGAGCGAGACGGGCTTCACGCCCGGCTCCCACCAGACGCCGTTGACCCGCAGCACGCCCGCCTTCCGGTCGAGCACGGGCTCGATCCGGCCGACGAGCCGCTGGCCGCGCAGGATCGGCAGGACGTAGTAGCCGTACTCCCGCTTCGCCTTCGGGACGTACATCTCCAGCCGGTAGCGGAACCCGAACAGCGCCTCGGCGCGGTCGCGGTCGTAGACGAGCCGGTCGAACGGCGACAGGAACGTGATGCGCCGCGCCGGCACGGATCCGTCCTCGGCGTCCGGGTGGGCCTCCCAGACTCCGCGAGGCGTCAGCCGGACGCCGAGCGCGCGGAAGCGCTTCTCGTCGAGGAGACGCTCGGCCTCGGCGAGTCGCGGCGCAGCGACCTGCGGGTACCACCGCTCCGCGAGATCCCACAGCCGGTGGCCGCTCCGCCGGCCGACGATCGCGACCTGCCCGCGGGTTTCGAGTAGCTCGAGCATCAGGCCGACGTTGCGGCTGCCGTACCAGCCGTGCGAGTGGAACGTGCGCACCGACGTGTCGACGAGCTCGCGCGAGAGCAACGGCCCGCGATCCTCGAGCTCGCGCAGCACGTAGCGGCGGGCGGCGGCGTTCTTGCGCAGGAACTCGGCGCCGCGGCGCTCCCATGCGTACTTGCCGGTTCGCCTGCGCCGGATCCGCGCGAGGATCAGCGGGTAGTCCTCGATCGGGTAGATGAAGGCGCCCCACTCGAACAGCTTCTTCTCCTCCCAGAGCAGCCGGTCGAGCTCGGTGCGGTCATAGGCGCCGAGACGGCTCCAGAGGACGAGGTACTGCGGCGCGGCGACGGTCGAGATCGGATCGATCTGGAGCCGACCCAGGCGCCGCACCGTCTCGAGCACGCCGCTCGCGCTGCCGTCCAGCGCCTGGGCCCGGATCGCGATTCGGCGCGCCTCGTTGAGCGTGACCTCCCTCATCGCGCCACCTGCGGCAGGCCGAGCCGGCGGGCGAGGGTCGTGAGAGCGCGGTCGAGTGACGCGTCGAGCGAGCGCCGAACGCCCGGCTCGGAGTGGAAGGCCTTCACGCGGAGCACGCCCTCAGCGCGGTCGGCCTTCAGGTCGGCGCGGCCGACGATGCAGTCGCCGACGAGCAGCGGCAGCACGTAGTAGCCGTACTCGCGCTCGGGCTCGCGCTTGTAGACCTCGATCACGTGGCGGAAGCCGAACACGCGCTCGGCGAAAGGTCGATCCCAGAGGAGGTTGTCGAACGGCGAGAGGAGGACGGCGCCCGCCGCCCGGCCGTCGAACGCCGCCGCGGCAGGGACGACGACCGGCGCCCCGCCGTCCGCCACGGCGACCCGCCGGACGCGGCCCGCGTCGACCAGCGCGTCGACGTGGGGACGAGCCGCGGCCGCGCCGCCGCGGAAGCGGCAGTGCTCGGAGATTCCGCTCTCTGTCAGCGCTCCGCGGCCCTCGACGGCCCGCAGCACGAGCCCGCGCCGGCCCTCCTCCTCGGAGAGCGGCGCGGCGTCGAGGTAGCGCCGCGGGATCACGCGCTCGCGTAGGTCGTAGAGCCGCTGGAACCCGATCCGTCCGGCGATCGCGAGCTCGCCTGACGAGTACAGCGCCTCCAGCACCTGCTTCGCCGGCTTCCAGTTCCACATCCCGCCACCCCCCTCGCCGGCGAAGTCGCGGGAGCCGAGCGGCCCGCGCTCGGTGACCTCGGCCAGCACGTGCTCCGTCACGTCCGGGAAGCGGGAAAGGACGGCGCCGCGCCATGGATGGTTGTCGCGATGGTGCGCGCGCCTCCACTCGTACAGCGGGTAGTCCTCGATCGGGAGCAGGCACGCCTCGTGCGCCCAGAACTCGAAGATGCGCCCCTCACCGAGGAGCTGCGAGACGGTGCCGGCGGGGTAGGCGCCGATCCGCGATCCGAGCGTGAGCCGGTGCGCGCGGTCGACGGTCGTGATCGAGTCGAGCTGCACGGCGGCGAGGCGCCGCACGGCCGTCTCGACGTCGTCCGCGCCCGCGCGGCGGAAGCGGCCACTGTAGGCCTGATGGGCGACGACGTGGCGTCGAAGCTGTGCGAGGCTGATCGTCTCCATGGCCGCGGCACCCCTGATCATCGCAACGGCGTGAGAGCCTTCGCAGAGTTCCTGCTCGAGCACCTGCCGCCGCCGCCCGCGCGTGTGCTGGAGGTGGGGTGCGGGACGGAGGGAGGTGTGACGCCGGCCCTGATCGACGCGGGCTACGACGTGCTCGCGATCGACGAGCGGGCGCCGGAGGGGGAGCCCTTCCGCCGGATCACGCTCGGGCAGCTCGAGGAGCCGGCTTCGTTCGACGCCGTCGTAGCCGAGCGCGTGTTCCACCACGTGCACCCGCTCGGGGAGGCGCTGGACAAGGTCGTGCGGCTCGCGCCGCTGTTCGTCCTCGACGAGTTCGCGTGGGACCGGATCGATGAGCCGACCCGCGACTGGTACGAGCGACAGCACCGAGTTCTCACCGCCGCCGGCAAGGAGCCCTCGGGCCCGGCCGATCTCGGCGAGTGGCGGGCTCGGTGGGCCGACCTCCACCCGGCCGACTTCGTCCTGAGCGAGCTCGACGCCCGGTTCGAGCGCCGGTTCTACCTCGACCGGCCGTATCTCTATCGCTGGCTCGGCGGCCCGGCGACGGAGTCGCTGGAGCAGGGGCTGATCGACGCCGGCGCCATCCGTCCGATCGGCTTCCGCTGGATCGGCGTGCGTGTCAGCGCGCGGCCCGCGGACCAGGCGAGCCCGACCGGCACAGGCTAATCGGTCCGAGCGGGGGCTAGAGAGCCGCCGTCGCGACCGCGACCGTCCGCTCGGTGCTCGAGCGACGGAAGTCGGAGCCGAGTGCTTCCTCGAGCTTCTGCTCGAGCTCGCCGGTGGCCGCCAGCTCCTCCACGATGTCCGCGCCGCCGATCAGCTCGCCCTTCACGAATACCTGCGGGATCGTCGGCCAGCCGGACAGCTCCGACAGCTGCTGGCGGATCGCCGGGTCGGGGAGCACGTCGACCGTCGTTACCGGGGCGCCCGCCTCGCGCAGGGCGCGCAGCGCGCGGTCGGAGTTGCCGCACATCACAAACTGCGGCGTGCCCTTCATGAAGAGGGCGACGGGCTCGTTCTCGATCACGTTCTGGATCTGCTCGCGAAGCTCGCTCACTGGGTTCCTCTCGTCTTGATTCGGAGTTCGTGGATCGTCCCATCGCCCAACGGCTCGGCGAGCGCCTCGTTGACGAGACGGTGCTGGTCGAGCAGCGGGAGCCCGTTGAAGCGCGCGCTCTCGACGGTGACCTGGAAGTGGTCGCCGCCCCCGGTGCGGTCCTCGACCTGGAGCGCCGTCGCGTCCGGAAATGCCTGTGCGAGCAGCGCCTGCAGCGGTTCGGTGGCCACGACGCCGATGGTAGCCGCCCCGCTCTAGCCCGCGGAGTCGCCTCGTTGATGGGCGAGGAACTCGAGCAGGTCGGAGCGCGTGAGCACGCCGACCGGCTTGCCGCGCTCGGCGACGACGACCGCGTTCGTGCGGCCCGTGAGCGTCGCGAACACGTCGTCGAGGGACTGATCCGCGTCGACGGCCGCGAGCGGCGGCTGCATCGCCGCGGCCACATCCTCGTGCAGCGCGTCGGGGTTCTTGAAGACGCGGTCGAGCAGGTCGCGGTCCTGCAGCGACCCGATCACGTCGGCGAGCGAGCCGACCTCGCCGTCGCGGACGACCGGCAGCTGGGAGATCGAGTACCGCTGCATGACGTCGATCGCCTCGCCGACCTTCTGGTGCGCGGCGATCGTGACGAGGCTGGGCAGCTCGGTCTCCTCGATCCGCTTCGACCGGAGCAGCTCGGAGACGGTCGGCGTGGCGACGCGGCGCTCGACGAAGCCGTGCTCGAGCATCCAGTTGTCGTCGTAGAACTTCGACATGTACGAGCGGCCCGAGTCCGGGATCATCGTCAGGATCGCCGCGTCGGGCCCGAACCGCTCGCCGAGCTGGAGCGCCGCCCAGACGGTCGTCCCGCCCGAGCCGCCGACGAGCAGCCCCTCCTCGCGCGCGAGCCTGCGCGCGGTCAGGAACGAGTCGCGGTCGGAGACGCGGATCCACTCGTCCACCGTGTCGCGGTCCATCGTCCTGGGCCAGGTGTCCTTGCCGATCCCCTCGACGAGGTACGGATGCACGTCGCGGTCGTCCTGGGCCGTGTAGACGGAGCCCTCCGGGTCCGCGCCGACGATCAGCACCTCCGGCTTCCGCTCCTTGAACCAGCGGCCGACGCCGGAGATCGTCCCGCCCGTGCCGACCGAGATCACGATCGCGGCGACCTCGCCGCCGGTCTGATCCCAGATCTCGGGCGCCGTCACGTGGTAGTGCGTCTCGGGGTTCGCCATGTTCGAGTACTGGTCCGGCTTGAAGCCTCCCGGGATCTGCTCGGCGAGGCGGTCCGAGACGGAGTAGTACGACTCGGGCGAGTCCGGCTCGACGGCGGTCGGGCAGATCACGACCTCCGCGCCGTACGCGCGCAGCATCGAGATCTTCTCCTGGCTCATCTTGTCCGGCATCACGAAGATGCACCGGTAGCCCTTCTTCGCGGCCGCGATCGCGAGGCCGACGCCGGTGTTCCCCGAGGTCGGCTCGACGATCGTGCCGCCCGGCTTCAGGCGCCCTTCCGCCTCCGCCTTCTCGATCATCGCGAGGCCGATCCGGTCCTTGACCGATCCGCCCGGGTTCAGGTACTCGAGCTTCGCAAGCAGGTGCGGCCGGATGCCGCGGCCGACCGAGTCGAGCCGCACGATCGGCGTGTTGCCCACGAGCTCCAGGACGGAGGGGAACCGCTGCGCCAAATTGCGCAAAAGCGTACTAGCGTCGGTCCAGACGAGTGCGTAGGCTTTCCGCGACGCAGGCGGTGTGCGGCGGCTCCCTGGCCGGAGCCGGTGGAGGGATCGATGGTCACGTACATTCTTCGCCGCGTCCTTTACGGGATCCCCGTACTGGTCATCTCCAGCTTTCTGATCTTCGTCTTCGTCGGGTCGACGACCGACCCGCTCGAGACGGCGCGCCTGAACCCGCGCATCGAGCAGAAGACGATCGACAAGGTGATCGCGGAGAACCACCTCGACAGCCCGGTGGTGGTGCGCTACGGGTACTGGGTCCGCGACGTCTTCACGAACAGCTTCGGACACACGATCCTGACGCAGCGGCCGATCCTCCCCGAGATCCGCCGCGTCTTCGGTCATACGCTCCAGCTCGTGATCGCGGCCGAGGCGTTAGCGCTGATGCTGGCGATCGGAATCGGCGTCTTCTCCGCCGTCCGCCAGTACTCGCCGTTCGACTACATGGCGACGGGAATGAGCTTCCTGGGCCTTGCGATCCCGGTGTTCTGGCTCGGCCTCATCCTGCAGATCCTCTTCACGAATGTCTTCCTGCACTGGCACGTGCGGATCTTCTACACCGCGTCGTTGAGCTCCGTTGACGCCGGCGGTGGCTTTCACTTCTTCGTTGACCGCATGCAGCACCTGGTCCTGCCGGTGGTGACCCTCGCCACGGTGCAGGTCGCCGTCTACACCCGCTTCATGCGCGCGTCCATGCTCGAGGTCGTGAACGCCGACTTTGTTCGCACCGCACGTGCAAAGGGGTTGCCGGAGCGAGTCGTAATCCTGCGCCACGGCCTCCGAAACGCGCTGATCCCGCTGGTGACGCTGTCCGCGATCACGTTCAGCGGGCTCCTCGGCGGCGCGGTGATCACCGAGACGATCTACGGGCTCGACGGCATGGGCCTGTTCTTCATCAACTCGCTCCAGAGCGGGGAGACCTACGCCGTCATGGGCTGGCTGCTCGTGGTCGCGACCCTTGTGATCGTCTTCAACCTGATCGCCGACATCGTGCTCGGCTTCCTCGATCCGAGGATTCGCCTGGAGTAGCCGCGGAATAACCTCCCGCGCCGGTCGTTGAGGCACCTGACCGAGAGGAGGCGGGATGAAGATCGCAGTGGTTGGCAAGGGGAACGTCGGCGGCGGGCTCGCGGACCGCTGGGAACGTGCGGGCCACGAGGTGGCTCGGATCGGACGCGACGGCGGCGACGTCTCCGACGCGGAGGCCGTGTTGTTCGCGGTGCCGGGCGGAGCTATCGCGGACGTGGTCGGCAACGTCCAGGGACTGGCGGGGAAGACGGCCATCGACGCGACGAACCTGATCGGCGCCGAGCCGCCTTCTGGCTTCGAGTCGAACGCCGAGTTCCTCAAGTCGAAGACGAACGGGCCGACGGCGAAGTCCTTCAACCTCAACTTCGCGAGGCTCTACGACCAGATCGACTCGGCCGGATCGAAGCCGAGCAACATCTGGACCGGCGACGAGGAGGCGAAGGAGGTGGTCGAGCAGCTGGTCCGTGACGCCGGCTACGAGCCGGTCTACGCGGGGCCGCTGGAGCACGCGCGGGCGCAGGAGACGGCCATGCAGATCTTCTTCGGCATCACACAGGGCGGTCTCGGCCCGTTCTTCTACCGCTTTGCCGCGCCCGGGGAGCTCTAGGTTACGAGCGCCGCCACGATTGCAGCAAGGGCTGTTGCAAGCGTCCCGAGCTGCAGCAGCATCAGCTGGAAGACCCGGTCGTCGAGTCGCCGGATGTCCGTCCGGAATTCTTGCCGTAGCTCGACAACATCGGTTGCAACGCCTTTGACCGTCACGCGTAGCTCTGCCATGTCTTCCCGCAGCCCGACGACGAAGTCGAACGGATCCCGAGGACGTTCCACCGGCACAAGCGTACTGGCGGTCGTGAGCCTCTGCTAGTGCCGAAAGTGGCGGCGGCCGGTGAGGACCATCGTCGCGCCGGCCGCCCGCACAGCCTCCGTCACCTCGTCGTCTCGCATTGAGCCGCCCGGCTGGATGATCGCCGTCACGCCCGCGTCGACGGCCGTTCGCGGCCCGTCGGGGAAGGGGAAGAACGCATCGGAGGCGAGCACGGCTCCGCTCACCTCGTGGCCGTGCTCCCTTGCCTTCTCGAGCGCAAGGGTCACCGCGTCGACACGGCTCGTCTGGCCGCCGCCGATCCCGATCGTGGCGAGATCCTTCGCGACGACGATCGCGTTCGAGCCGACGTGCTTGCAGACGCGCCACGCGAAGACGAGGTCGCCCCACGTGCGCTCGTCCGGATCGCCGCAGGCGACGCGCATCCCCTCGCGGTCGTCGACGTCCAGGTCCCGGTCCTGCATGAGCAGCCCGCCGATCACACGCTTGTAGTCGCGCTCGGCTCGAGGGAGACCGCGGCGCTCACGGTCGCGCATGATCCGCGTCCCCTCCTTCGCCTGGAGCGCCTCGAGCGCCCGGTCGTCGTAGTCGGACGCGAACAGCACGTCGACGAAGCGCTCCGCGAGCGCCTCGCCGAGCTCGACCGACACCGGTCGGTTCACCGCGCAGACCATCCCGAAAGCCGAGACCGGATCGCAGGCGAGCGCGTGCTCGTACGCCTCCTCGATCGTCCTCGCGACGGCGACGCCGCACGGGTTCGCGTGCTTGACGATCACGCACGCCGGCAGCGCGAACTCACGCAGGAGGAGGCGGGCCGCGGAGAGGTCGAGCAGGTTGATCAGCGAGAGCTCCTTCCCGTGGATCTGCTCGACGCGTGACAGGAGGTGGACGCGCGCGCCGTCCTCCGCGTAGTACGCGCCGCGCTGGTGCGGGTTCTCGCCGTAACGGAGGTCGGCGACCTTCGTGTACGCGGTGACTAGCGTGTCCGGGAATGCCTCGATGTCGCCGAACCAGCGCGAGATAGCGGCCTCGTACGCAGCCGTCGTCGCGAACGCCTCGGCGGCGAGCGCGCGGCGCGTCCGGGGCGAGAGCTCGCCCTTCTCCTGCAGCTCGGCGAGCACGCTCGGATAGCGCTCGGGCCGGCACACCGGGGCGCAGTGCGCGAAGTTCTTTGCCGCGCCGCGCAGCATCGAGGGGCCGCCGATGTCGATCATCTCGACCGCGTCCTCCTCGCGGACGCCGTGCTGGGCGGCGACCTGCGTGAACGGGTAGAGGTTGACGCAGACGAGGTCGAACGGCTGGATCTCGTGCTCGTCGAGCGTCGCGACGTCGTCGTCGCGGTCGCGCCGGGCGAGGATTGCGGCGTGGATGCGCGGGTGGAGCGTCTTGACCCGGCCGCCGAGCATCTCCGCCACGCCGGTGAGCTCCTCGACGCGCTCGACGTCGAGGCCGACCTCGGTCTCGAGGTAGTCGGCCGTCCCGCCGCTGGCGACGAGCTCGAAGCCGGCGTCCACGAGGCCGCGAGCGAACTCCTGCAGGCCGCCCTTGTCGTAGCAGCTGATCAGCGCGCGGCGCCGCACAACTCCCTCACGACCTCCGGCAGGAGGCGGTGCTCGACGGCATGGATCCGCTCGATGAGCGTGTCGCGCGGTTCGAGCGGCACGGGTTCCTGACGGATCACGGCGCCCGAGTCGAGGCCCTCGTCCACGTAGTGGACGGTGACGCCGGTGGTCGGGACGTTCGCGCTCAGCGCGTCGTCGATCGCGTGCGCCCCCGGAAAGGCGGGCAGCAGCGACGGATGGACGTTGACGATCCGGTCCGGGAAGCGGTCGAGGAAGTCCGGCGTGAGCAGGTGCATGTAGCCGGCGAGGACGACGAGGTCGACACCGCGGACCGTCAGCCAGTCGGCCATCTCTCGGTCGCGATATGCGCGGTCGGGGTAGCTCTCCAGCGGGAACGCCCGCGCCGCGATGCCCGCCGCCTCGGCGCGCTCGAGCGCCCGGACGCCCGCCTTGTTCGACGCGACGCACGCGATCGGGAGGCCGGCGTCGATCAGCGCCTGCAGGTTCGACCCTTCGCCCGAGACGAGGATGCCGATCACGAGAGCTCCCCGATCACGAGCGCATCCGCGGGCGGTTCGGGAACGACCGCGCACATGCCGACGCCGAGGTTGAAGACCCGCCGGAGCTCGTCCTCCTCGACTCCCTGCTCGGCAAGCCAACTGAACACCGGCGGGCGCTCCCACGAGCCCCAGTCGATCCGCGCCTCGATCGCGTCCGGGAGCACGCGCGAGAGATTGCCGAGGATCCCGCCGCCGGTGACGTGCGCGAGGGCCTTCACGTCGGTGGCCGCACGGAGCGAGCGCACCTCGTCGACGTAGAGCCGGTGCGGCGCGAGCAGGAGGTCCGCGTCGAAGTCGTTGTCGCCGACGAGCCCGCGCACGAGCGAGAAGCCGTTCGTGTGGATGCCGCTCGACGGGAAGCCGACGACGACGTCCCCGGGCGAGCAGCGCGACCCGTCGATCACGTCCTCGCGGCCGACGATGCCGACGCACGTGCCCGCGAAGTCGAGCTCGCCCTCCTTGTAGATACCGGGGAGCTCCGCCGTCTCGCCGCCGATCAAGGCGCACCCGGCCGCGCGGCACAGCTCGGCCGCGCCCTCGACGAGCTCGGCGACCTCCTCGACGTCGATCCGGCTCGCAGCGACGTAGTCGAGCAGGAAGAGCGGCTCGGCCCCGCTGCACAGCACGTCGTCGATGCAGTGGGCGGCGAGGTCCATCCCGGCCCAGCGCAGCTTCCCGGCGCGTCGGGACAGCATCAGCTTCGAGCCGACGCTGTCAGTCGACGCGGCGAGGAAGCGCGTGTCGTCGAGCGGGAAGAGGCCGGCGAACGACCCGAACCCCCGCGCACCGGTCGACTCGACCGCGACGCGGAGTCGCTCGACGACGTTCTCGGCAGTGGCGAGCGAGACTCCAGCCTGCTCGTACGTCTTGCTCACGAGCGGAGTCTACGAGGCGCGGGTGATGGCCTAGAGCGAGACCTCCTTGATCAGACCGCCGTCGGCGCCGTAGACGAGGAGCGACACGCCGGTAGTGCCGCGCGCGAGATCGGCGCGCGGGAACTCGAAGAAGAACGCGCCGCCCGGGCTGAGCTCGACGGGCCGGCGGCGGCCCGCGGAGTCGAGCAGCTCCATCCGCTTCACGGAGTCGAGAGTCAGGCCGCTCACCTGCCACTTGTGGAACGACTTCCCGCCGGGCCCGGCCGAGAACGACTCGACCAACAGGACGGGTGAGTCCGCGAATGGCGTCGGATCGCACGCGATGCCAGCGGACTCGTCATCGACGGCCATGACGCACCTGTTCTTGTGGTCCTGCGTCTCTCCCTGGCCAACGGAGACAGCGCGACCGTTCTGCTCCCGGAAGAGGCCTCTGCCACGAACGGTGGCCTGGTCGATCGCGTGCGGGCCCCGCTGCTGGCCCTCGACAGCCGCGATCAGGGATTGCCGCGTAGCCGACTGCTGCAGGATGCGATCCGGGCCGCCTCGACTCCACGGGTGCGCCATGCCGACGGCTGCGACCGCGACCGCAGCGACGACGAGGATGATCGCGAGGCGCTTCATACGCAGCCCGACCGCACGGGGTCCTCGAGCCAGTACCAGTAACTGCACGTCATCGAGATCGTCGTCGACCCGGAGTTCTTGCACAGCGCCTTCTTCCGCCACGATGCGGCCGACGCCAGCGTATTCGGCTGTATGACGGCCTGGACGATCCCGGAGTTCGAGCGGCTCGAGTACCGCCACGTGCCGCCCGTGTCGATCAACGCGACCGTCGCCCAGCCGTAGCTATGGAACTCGGCGGAGGACTCTGAATACGGAGTGCAAGCGTTGTCGAACGAGTTGGTGTGGAAGTCGCCGTAGAACGCGATGTTCTGACCCCAGTAGACGCGGATCACCTCGTGGTTGGCACTGGCCGTCGATGTGGCGACGAGTGCCAGCCCGAGGGCCGCAACAAGGACGCACAGACGAATGAACATGCGTAGAGAGTGCCGCCTCCGAATCCCCCTGTAAATTCGCTCTTTCGGACAGGTCGCGGCAGGTCCCGGCTCAGACGAACAGCTCGGCGTGCAGCTCCGGCCGCCCCTGCGGCCCGCCGGGGACGAACTGGACGACCGCCTCGCCGACCTCGACCGTCGAGCCCGTGTACGGCACCGCGAGCAGCTCCCCGAGCGACGCGGCTTTGAGCTCAGGGTCGTCCGCGCGGAGCCGGAGCTCGCCGAGCCGCAGCTCCCGCCCGTGCTGGAGCAGCTCGTCGAGCCAGTCGCGCGGCGGGTGGAGCTCCAGGCGGTAGCCGGCGTTCGTCGACACGAACGTGCGGCGGCCCCCATGCTCCTGGATCCGCAGGTCGCGCAATTCCGCCCGCGCGAGCGTGGCGATGAAGTCGTCCTCGTCGAGCGCGAGCCCGAGGTGGTCGACGCGCGGGAGATCCCACTGGCCCGGCTGGACGACGACGTTGACGGCGCCGCGCTCCAGCTCGGAGAGGCGCAGCTTGAACCCCATCGCGTCGAGCTCCTGCCAGCCGTGGCCGGACGCGAACGACGTCAGCTCCTCGCCGATGCGGCCGTGCCGCGCGACGAGGTCGAATTTCAGCTTCCCGAGATACCGCGCCTCGACCTCCCGCACCCGCGCCGTCACCAGGTGATAGTGGAAGAGGACCACGGGCGGCAGACTAGAGGCCGTGACCGGAGACCTGTCGCCGCTCACGAGCTGGACGTTCGAGCCGTTGCAGCTCGTGCCGATCATCGTCGTCGCGCTCCTGTACGGGCGGCGTGTGACCACGCTGCGCCGGCGCGGGACGCCCGTGCCCGCGTGGCGGGTCGCCTGCTTCGCGTTCGGCCTCGCACTGCTTCTGCTGGCGCTCGCCTCGCCGATCGCCGTGATCGGGGAGCAGCGGCTGTTCTCCTTCCACATGCTCCAGCACGTCCTGCTGGGCGACCTCGCGCCGCTGGCGCTGCTCCTGGGCCTGAACGGGCCGATCCTCCGGCCGGTGCTCGCGCACGCCCACCAACTGCGGGTGCTCGCCCATCCGCTCGTGGCGCTGCCGCTCTGGGCGGTCAACCTCTACCTCTGGCACCTGCCCGTGCTCTACGAGGCGGCCGTCCGGCACGAGGCCGTCCACGCGCTGGAGCATGCGTGCTTCTTCGCCGGCGGGATCGTCATGTGGCTCCCGGTCCTCGAGACGCTGCCCGCCCCGGAGTGGTTCGGGACAGGGTGGAAGTTCGGGTACATCGCGGCCGTGCGCGTGATCGAGACGATCATCGGCAACGTGTTCATCTGGGCCGGTCATCCGTTCTACGGCGTCTATGCGGACGCGCCGCGGCTGTGGGGGATCTCGGCGCTGCACGACCAGGGGCTCGCCGGGACGGTGATGATGATCGAGGGCTCGCTCGTGACCATCGGCGCGCTCGCGTGGCTGTTCCTCCGCCTCGCCGAGGAGGGAGAGCTGCGCCAGGAGCTGCTCGAGCGCGGGCTCGACGCGAGGACCGTGCGGCGTGCGGTCCGGTACGGCCGCGGGCGCGAGCTGGCGGAGGGACGTTGATCCGCGCACTCCTCTTCGACTTCGACGGGCTCCTCGTCGACACCGAGAGCCCGTCGTTCGCGGCGTGGGCGGACGTGTACCGGGAACACGGCCACGAGCTCACGCTCGACACGTGGTCGGCGGCGATCGGGACGCTCGACGGTTTCGATCCGTTCGGAGAGCTCGAGAGCAGGCTCGGCCACGAGGTCGACCGCGAACGCGTCGACGAGCGCCGGCGCGACCTCGAGTTCGCCGCGTCGGATCTCGAGGAGCTCCGCGACGGCGTCCACGACTACCTCGTGGCGGCGGAGCGGCTGGGCCTCTCCCGGGCGATCGTCTCGAGCAGCGACAACGACTGGATCACGCGCCACCTCGCGCGGCTCGACCTCCTGGACGGGTGGAGCTTCATCGTCGCGGCCAACGGCGACGCCGCCCGGGCGAAGCCGCAGCCGACGCTCTACCTCGAGGCGCTCGAACGCCTTGGTGTCGCGGCGGCCGACGCGGTCGCCTTCGAGGACTCGCCGAACGGGATCACGGCGGCGAAGGCGGCCGGCCTGTACTGCGTCGCGGTCCCGAACCCGACGACGGCGGCGCTGGACGTCACGCACGCGGACCTCGTGCTCCGCTCGCTCGAGGACGTGCCGCTGGAGGACCTCCTCCGGCGCGTTGAGCAGGATCGCGCAGCCGCGCGCTGAACTCCCGAACCCAGATCGGTGCGCACAACCGGCGTCCATCACGTCGACCTCGTCGTCTCGTCGATCGAGCGCAGCCTGCCGTTCTACAGCCAGCTGCTGGGGCCGCTCGGCTACCACAGCGTCACCGAGGTGCAGGGGGAGCGCGGCGAGACGATCTGGTACCTCTCCGGCCCCGGGACGTCGATCGGCCTGCGTGAGTCGCAGCTCGACGACGTGGTCGTCGACCGCTACCGGGTCGGCGTCCACCACGTCGCCTTCGAGGCCGACTCCCGGATGACGGTCGACGAGCGGGCGGAGTGGCTGCGGACCCAGGCGGTCGAGATCGAGACCGAGCCGCAGGACTACTCGTACTCGCCGGGCTACTACGCCGTGTTCTTCTACGACCCGGACGGCCTCAAGCTCGAGGTCGTCCACGTTCCAGGCCTCGTCGCGGCCTGACGAAAGGAGCGGAATGTCCACCACGCCCCCGGAGCAACCGACGACCCCGCCGCCTCCGGCGCCGCAGCAACCGCCGGCCGGCTACGGCACGGATCGCCCGAACGTCAACTTCAACCTCGAGGCGCTGATGCCGACGCCCGGCAACGCAGAGCTGGTCGTCTACTTCCTGGCGACGATCCTGATCGCAATCATCGCCCTGGCCGCCGACTCGGTCGACTCGCCCGCGTTCGTGACGGCGTTCACGGCGATCACGTTCGCGTACCTGATCTCCCGCGGCATCGCCAAGGCGTCACGAGTGCTCGAGCGCTAGACCCTCTCGAATTGAAGCTTGCGTGCCTCGTGTGGGACTGCGCGTCGGGTAGTCCCGCGTGAGGCACGCGCGGCAGAACTGTGACTCGGGCCGCTGCGTCGACGCCTGCAGGCCCTCGAGGGAGATGTACGCGAGGGAGGTGGCGCCGAGGTGCTCGCGGATCTCCTCGACCGTCTTGTCCGAGGCGATCAGCTCGTCCGGATCCGCGAAGTCGATGCCGTAGAAGCACTGCCCGATCACGGGCGGGCTCGAGATCCGCACGTGCACCTCCGCGGCGCCGGCATCGAAGAGCATCTGGACGATCTGGCGTGTGGTGTTGCCGCGGACGATCGAGTCGTCGACGGCGACGACGCGTTTCCCCTCGACCTCGGCCAGGGGGTTGAACTTGAGCTTGATCCCCTGCTCGCGCAGGC
This sequence comes from uncultured Actinomycetes bacterium, assembly GCA_963817105.1. Taxonomy (GTDB): domain Bacteria; phylum Actinomycetota; class Thermoleophilia; order Gaiellales; family Gaiellaceae; genus 3-1-20CM-4-69-9. The sequence continues at coordinate 15,859 of CAWFNA010000006.1, read as the reverse complement.
CCTGGTCGGGCTCGATGAACGTCCGGCCGACGTAGCGGTTCTTGATCAGCCCCTCGCTGAAGGGGATCCCGAGCGCGCGCGAGAAGCCAATCGCGGCCGGCGTCCCCGAGTCGGGGATGGGGAGGACGAGGTCGGCCTCGACCGGCGCCTCCTGCGCGAGCCGCTCGCCCATGCGGACGCGCGCGCCGTGCACCTCTACCCCGATGAGGCGCGAGTCGGGCCGGGCGAGGTAGAAGAACTCGAAGATGCAGAACGCGCCGCCGTTCGCCTGCGGGACTGCCCGGACGGCGTGGAGCCCGTGCTCGTCGACGGCGACGAGCTCGCCCGGCTCCACCTCGCGCTCGAACTCCGCGCCGACGAGGTCGAGCGCGCACGTCTCCGACGCGACGACCCAGTCCTCCCCGAGCCGGCCGATGCAGAGCGGACGGAAGCCGTGCGCGTCGCGGAACGCCAGCAGCTTCCCTTCCGACAGCGCGACGACGGAGAACGCCCCCTCGAGCTTGGCGATCGCCGCGGCGACGGCTTCCTCCAGCTGTGCCGGATCGTTCGCGATCAGGGCGGCGATCACCTCGCTGTCGGCGGTGGTCGCCAGCCGGTGGCCCGCGGCGGCGAGCTCCTCCCGCAGCTCGGCCGCGTTCGTGAGGTTGCCGTTGTGCCCGAGCGCGATCGTCCGGGCGGAGCCGTGCTGGACGAGCGGTTGCGCGTTCCACCACTGGGACGAGCCGGTGGTCGAGTAGCGCGTGTGGCCGATCGCGAGCTCGCCGTGGAGGCCGCGGAGCTTCTGCTCGTCGAAGACCTGCGTGACGAGGCCCATGTCGCGCAGCGCGGTCAGCCGCCCGCCGTCCGACACTGCGATTCCGGCGGACTCCTGGCCGCGGTGCTGCAGTGCGAACAGGCCGAAGTAGGTGACGCGCGCAACGTCGCGGTCGGCGGCGTGGATCCCGAACAGCCCGCACATCAGCGCACCGTCCCGATGCGCTCTACTCCCCGTGCCCCGAGCCGGTCCGCGTCCTCGGGCGCGCAGGCGATCAGCATCCGGCCGCCCGTCGCCGGCGGCGGCAGCTCGACGTTCGCCTCGCGGCCGCTGTGCTCCGCTGCCTCGGCTCAGCGCAGCCTCCAGGCCGCCGGTCGAGACGTCGTGCGCGAGCGTGAGGAGGGGAGCCGCCTTCCACGTCCAGCGGATCAGCTCGGCCTCGGCGGCGAGGTCGAGCTCGCCCGGCGCCGTCGCGACGAGGACGGCGTCGCCCTGCCGCCACGCGCGCGGCACGAGGCGCACGTCGGGGACGAGGCCGACGCAGCCGACGACCGGCGTCGGCGGGATCGAGCGGCCGTCCGTGTCGTTGTAGAGCGAGACGTTGCCGGAGACGACGGGGATCCCGAGCGCCTCGGCCGCCTGCGCGATCCCCTCGATCGCCTGCTCGAGCTCCCACGCGATCTCGGACTTCTCCGGGCTCCCGAAGTTGAGGCAGTCGGACAGCGCGAGCGGCCGGCCTCCGCTGCACGCGACGTTGCGGGCCGCGCCGAGGACGGCGAGCACGCCGGCGCGGAACGGGTCGCGCTCGCCGGCCGGCGGGCCCTGGAGCGATACCGCGATCCCGCGCAGCGACGGGCGCAGCCGCAGCACTGCCGCGTCGAGCCCGGGCCGCTTGACCGTCCGCGACCCGACCAGCTGGTCGTACTGCTCATAGATCCAGGCCTTCGGCGAGCGGTGGTCTTCCGAGACCGGAGCGCTCGCGACCTGACGGGCCTCGGGCTCGAGCTCGTAGCGCGGGCACTCGTCGGTGAGAAAGCGGGCCGGGATCTCGCCCGCGACTTCGTCGTCGTAGAGAGCGCGCAGCAGCCCATTGTCGGTCACCTCCCCGATCACCGTGCACGGCAGCTCCCAGGTGGCGCAGACGCGCGCGACTGCGGCCAGCATCTCGGGACGGACGACGGCGACCATCCGCTCCTGCGACTCGGAGATCATGATCTCCCACGGCTCGAGACCGGCCTCGCGCAGAGGCACGCGGTCGAGGTGGACGTCGATGCCAGCGCCGTCGCGCGCCATCTCCGCGAGCGAGGACGCGAGCCCGGCGGCGCCGCAGTCCTGCAGCGACTCGACCAGGCCGCCCTCAACGAGCTCGAGCGACGCCTCGATCAGCTTCTTGCCGGTGAACGGATCACCGATCTGGACGGACGGCCGCTTGTCGGGGTCGTCCTCGCCGAGCTCGGCGCTGGCGAGCACGGAGGCGCCGCCGATGCCGTCGCGGCCGGTCGTCGCGCCGTAGAGGACGATGTGACCACCTATGACGGTCGCGCGTGATCCTAGGAGCCGCAGGCTAGGCAGGAGGCCGACGCACATTGCGTTCACGAGGCAGTTGTCCGCGTACGCGTCGTCGAAGACGGCCTCGCCGCCGACGGTCGCGACGCCGACCGAGTTCCCGTAGTGCCCGATCCCGGCGACGGCCCGGCGGAAGGCGTGGTCCGGCGCCCCGAACCGCAACCCGTCGAGGATCGCGATCGGCCGCGCTCCCATCGCGACGATGTCGCGCAGGATCCCGCCGACGCCCGTGGCCGCTCCCTGGAACGGCTCGACCGCCGAGGGGTGGTTGTGCGACTCGACCTTGAAGGCGACTGCCTCGCCCTCGCCGATGTCGATCACGCCCGCGTTCTCACCGGGCCCCTGCAGTACGCGTTCTCCCTGGGAGGGAAGCCGCTTCAGCAGGAGGGCCGAGTGCTTGTAGCCGCAGTGCTCCGACCAGAGGAGGGAGAAGACGGCGAGCTCGAAGTCGTTCGGCTCGCGCTCGAGCAGCTCGACGATGCGTTCGAGCTCCGAGTCGGTCAACCCCAGCGCGCGGTGGAGCGGCTGTTCCGGCGCGACCTGCGTCAAGGGTTCGAGTCTAGCGGCGGGCCTGGACACCGGCCCCTCACGACGCGGCCGCGGAGAATCCGTTTCATGTGTCGTTCGTTGGAGCCCCTGTGAGCCGCCGCCACTCGCTGATGCTGCTCGCGCTGGCGGCGCTCTGGGGCGCGTCGTTCATGTTCATCAAGGTCGGCGTGCGCGAGCTGGCACCGGCGACGCTGATCTGCTTCCGGCTCGGGCTCGGCGCGCTCACCCTGCTGCCGGTCGCGCTTCTGACCATCGGCGGGCGCGAGCTCGTCCGCGCGCTCCGCGCCGCCGCCGTCCCGCTCCTCGTCGTCGGGCTGCTCAACTCGGCGTTGCCGATCACGGTGCTCGCCTGGGCCGAAAAGCGTGTCGACTCGGGTCTCGCCGCCGTGATCCAGGCGTCGGCGCCGCTGTTCACGGCCCTGCTCGCGCTCCGGTTCAGCCGCGCCGAGGTCGTCACGGGCTCCCGCCTCGTCGGCCTGCTCGTCGGCTTCGGCGGCGTCGCGATGCTCGTCGGCGTCCAGCCGACCGGCGACATCCCCTCGGCGCTCGCCATCACCTTCACCGCGCTCTGCTACGCGGCCGCCGCCCTCTACAGCGCCCGGACGCTCGCGCACGTCCCGCCGCTCGTGACCGCCGTTGGCGCGCTCAGCGCGGCGACGCTGATGCTCGTCCCGTTCGCGATCGTCCAGCCACCGGACGGAGTCCCGGGCTGGAAGGTGACCGGCTCGCTGCTCCTGCTCGGCGTCCTCGGCACCGGCGTGGCCTACGTCCTCTACTACGCGCTGCTCGCCGGCGCCGGCGCGTCGCGCTCGATCTTGATCACGTATCTCGTCCCCGCGTTCGCGCTGGCCTACGGCGCGATCCTGCTCGACGAGCCGGTCACGGTGTCGGCTCTGGTCGGCCTGGCGCTCGTCCTCGGCGGCGTCGCGCTCGGAGCCGGCGTCGCCCGGCCGCTGCGGCGGCGCTCGCCAGTAGCCTCCGCTCCGTGACGCGGTCGTATCTGCCGGGGCTGCTGCTCCTCTCGGCGATCTGGGGCTCGTCGTACATGTTCATCAAGGTGGCGCTGCGGGATTTCCCGCCCGCCGCGCTCGTCGATGCGCGCCTGCTCTTCGCTGCCGTCGTGCTCGTGACGTTCGTCCTAGCCCGGAAGGGCACGCGTCCGCTTCGCCCGGCGGTCGGCCCCGGCGCCGTCGTCGGCGTCGTCGGGATGGCGATCCCGTTCGTCCTGATCACCTGGGGCGAGACGCACATCGACTCGGGCGTCGCGGCCGTTGCGAACTCGTCCGTCCCGGTCTTCGTGGCGCTGCTCGCGGTCTGGTTCGCGCAGAGCGAGCGCTCGGGCGGTCTCCGCGTCGCCGGGCTCGCGATCGGGTTCGCGGGAGTGGCGGTGGTCGTAGGCGTCCATCCGACCGGCGGGTGGTGGGCCGTCGCGGGGACGCTCGCCGTCGTGCTCGCCTCGCTCTGCTACGCACTCTCCAGCCTGTTCATCCAGCGCCGCCTGGTCGTCGGGGCGGCCGAGCTGGCCGCCGCCTCGGTCGTCTGGGGCTTCGTCGTGATGCTGCCGTTCGCCCTCGCCGACCTCCCGGAGCAGGTGGGCTGGAAGACGCTGGGCTCGGTCGTCGCGCTCGGCGTGGTCGCGACCGGCGTCGCGACGCTGATCGTCAACCGCCTGATCGCCGCGCATGGGCCTGCACGGACGATGCTCGTGAACTACCTGCTCCCCGGGTTCGCGCTCGTCTACGGCGTGACGCTGCTCGGCGAGCCGCTGACGGCGGCGGAGCTCGTCGGCCTCGCGCTGATCCTCGTCGGCGTGACGCTGGCGGCTGGCCTCGTCTCCTTCGGCCGGCGCATCGCCCCCGTGCCGGAGCCGTGAGCGTCGTCTCCCTCCGCCGGGCAGCGGGGGACGACGTCGACTTCCTGCTCGAACTCGTGCGGCACGAGGACGTCGAGCCGTTCCTCGGCGCGGTCGCGGCGACCGACCGTGAGTCGCTCGCGGCCGAGGTCGAGCGGTCGCTCGCCGAGCCGCACGACTACGGCCGCTTCGTGATCGAGGTCGACGGTCGCCCGGCGGGGATGTGCGGCTTCGAGCTCGTCAACCGCCGCTCCGCGGTCGCGCACCTCGAGCGGCTGGCCGTCCACCCGGACTTCCGCGGCCGCCGCGTCTCCGACGAGGCGGCCCGCGCGTTGCAGCGCTATCTCCTGCACGACCTCGGCTACCATCGGCTGCAGCTCGAGATCTACGGGTTCAACGCGCGGGCGCAGCAGCATGCCGAGCGCTCCGGCTACGTCCGCGAGGGCGTCAAGCGGAAGGCCTACTGGCGCCACGGCGACTGGGCCGACGGCGTCTTCTACGGGCTGCTCGCGGAGGACGTCGAGCTTCCCGGGAGCGTCCGCCTACTTCACGACCACGTGCTCCGCTTCAACGAGAGTGTCCGCACCGGCGACTGGGCGCCGATGCTGGAGCAGTTCACCGAGGACGCGGCACTCGTCTTCGAAGGAGTCCCGGCCGGGCCGTACGAGGGCCGTGACGCGATCACCGCCGCGTACGAGGCGCAGCCGCCGGACGACCAGATCGTGACGCTGCGCGTCGAGCCCGAGCCGGAGGCCGTCACAGCGTTGTACGCGTGGCGTCGCGAGCCCGCCACGGTTGCCGGGCGGATGGTGCTCACGCCGCGCAAAGGACGGATCGCGCGCCTGCTCGTGATGTTCGAGCAGGGCCTGGAGGCCTAGCGCAGGTCGAAGCCATACGTGCGTGTCGTGCGGCCGAAGGAGCGGGACACTGCCATAAACGAGCCTGCGGTAGGTTGTTGCGAACGACTCAAACACGAGGACTCTCGTGGACACGTACTGGTACATCTCCGACGACAAACTCGCCTTCAGTTCCGAGGACGCTGCGCGCTGGCGAGACCGGCTCGAGGGGAGGTTGCAGCTCGGCATCGCCCCACTTGGAGTTGGCGCGGAGGTCGGAATCCGGCCGCGGGCCGATCCAACTCTCGTCGAGCATGTGCATCGCTTCGAGCGGATGGTCGATCGAGAGCACCTCGCCCCCGACCTCGCGGAGGCGGCTGGGCGCCACCCTCCACCTTCGATGTTTCGGTTTCAAGGGTTTGGCGCCCGCTTGCTCGAGAATGCCTGCTTCTGGGTTGCGGGCGCGGCCGGATCTACTGGGTTTCTCCTGGTCGGATCGATCAGCAATGCGGTAGGTGGGCGGATTGACGAAGACGCCGCCGCCGCTTTCAACTCCGGGGGTCCCTCGGCCGACCCTCTTGGCGTGATTGGCGCGTTGATCGAAAGGGGGGAGGAGGCGCCTCAAACAGGCGGCTCGGGGTCGATCGCGGGAATCATCTCGCACATGTGGCTGGTGATCGTTCTCGGAGGCACTCGATACATTGCACTCGAGGATCTTCCTTCGATCACCGGGATCGCGCAGTACGCGGGACGTCAGCGTGTGCCCGATTTGGCTTGGTCTGATGAGCAGCGTGAAGTCTTGTCCGGGATCGAAGGAATCGTCGTCGGGTCGCCATTTTTTGTCGCGCAATCCGCCTGACCGATCCGGCGCCAGGCCCCCCTCCCTCCCTGCGTAGTGCAGTGGCCGTTGACCACGAGGATGCCGGTCTGTCCGTCGATCGTGACGACGGCCATGGCCGCGGAACCTACCGCCGAACGGCCGGGACGACCCGGTCGAACAGCAGCCGGTCGAGGTCGACCTGCGCGCCGGCCGGATCGGACATGACCACGACGACGAGGTCGAGCTTGGGGACGACCGCGACCATCTGGCCGCCGAACCCGAGCGCTTCGAACGAGTGGAGGCCGCGCCGGTCGTCCGTCCACCAGAAGTAGCCGTAGCCGCGCCCGTTTCCGAGGGAGACGTGCGCGCGCGTCGACTCCTCGACCCAGGCGCGCGGGACGAGCTGACGGCCGTGCCAGCGTCCGCCGTCGAGGTACAGCTGGCCGAGCTTGGCCGCCTGGCGCGCCGTCAGGGACAGGCCGGTCCCGCCGTACGTGACTCGCTGGTCGTCCTTCGGCCAGTAGTCGCCGAGCCGGATCCCGAGTGGGCGGAAGAGCCGCCGCTGTGCGAGCTGCTCCTCCGGGGCGCCGGTCGCGCGCGAGATCGCGGCCGAGACGAGGTGCGCCGACGGCGTGTCGTACGCGAAGGTGGATCCGGGCCGGCGCACGACCGGCCGCCGCAGCAGCGCCCGCACGAGGTTCGGTGGGTCACCGACTCCGTTGTGGGGATCTGCGTCGCCGGGCCAGCCCGAGGTCATCGTCAGCAGCTGGCGCAGCGTGATCGAGCGAGCGCGCTCCGGGACGCTCTCGCCGAGGAGGGACGGCAGCCGCGCGTCGAGCTTGCGGGCGAGCGCCATCCCCGCGAGCGCCGACGTCACGCTCTTCGTCTCCGAGAAGACGTCGAATGGATACGCGGCGTCGTAGCCGTGGAAGTAGCGCTCGAGCACGAGTCGGCCGTGCCGCGTCACGAGCAGCGCGAGCACGGAGCCGTCCTCGTTCTGGATCCTGCCGACGGCCGAGCTCAGAGCCTTGGCGTCGATCCCCTCGTCGCCCGGAGCCGAGGTTGGCCAGGCGGTCGAGTCGTCGCCGGAGTCGTCGCCGCCCCCGGCCGTCGCCATGTACACGCCGACGCCGATTCCGGCGGCGAGCAGGATCGCGAGCAGGAGCCGCATCGCTGATTTAGACGCGCGCGCGGGCGTGATGGCTGTGGCGTTAGGCTCATCCCATGGCGACCTACCTGCACACCATGTACCGCATCGTCGATCCGGAGCGCTCGCGGGGGTTCTACGAGGCATTGGGAATGGAGTTCCGGCGCGAGTTGCCGATCGTCCGCGAGGGGAACCACGAGGCGACCAACTACTTCTTCGGCTTCGAGGGCCAGGACGAGGAGCTCGAGCTCACCTGGAACACCGACGGCCGCACGTACGAGCTGGGCACCGGCTATGGCCACGTCGCGGTCGGCGTCGACGATCTCGACGAGACGCTCGCGCGCCTGAAGGAGCAGGGAATCGAGCCGGAGCGTGAGCCGTACCGCGTCCGCGAGGGCGGCAGCCGGATCTGCGTCGTCCGCGATCCGGATAGAAAGCCTACGATCGCGAGCTGACTTGACCGAGCGCGGCACTGATATCGCAGGCTTGAATAGGCCGGCACCGTCGATCTATGTCTCGGCGCGCGGCGGCACGTCGACGTCGACGAGGTGGGCGACGACGGGCTCGCCTTCGGAGAGCGCGGTCGCGCGTTGCTGGTAGGCGCGGTCGGTTCCGGTGAGTCGTTCGTGGTGTTGGCGGAGGTGCTCTTCCCAGGAGGGGACGACGAAGAGCTCGACGAAGGTGTCGTCGTGCTCCCCGTCGCGGTACAGGCCCCAGCTGACGGCGCCGGTTCGGAGCCGTGAACCGCGCACGCGTGCCATCGCTTCGACGAACGGCCGCTGGTTGGCCGTGGGGACTCGGTAGCTGACGGTGACCGTGATGGTTCTGCCGTCGGGGTCGAGGTTCGAGGCGAGTTGGGGCTCGGGCCAGTAGACGACGGTGCTTCGGTTCATGCCGCTCGTCTCGAGGAACGGCCAGATGCGGATGCTCGCGGCTGCGACGGCGGCCGAGCCGGCGGCGATCAGCAGCGCCTGGACGAGCCCGAGGAGGTCGGCGAGGGCGCCGAAGATGAGCGCGCCGAGCGCCTGGCTGCCGAAGAGGACGATCGTGTAGGTGGCGAGGCTGCGGCCGCGGACCCAGGCGGGTAGGAAGAGCTGCAGCGAGGCGTTGAGCGTCGAGAGCACGACCACCCAGGCGACGCCGGCCGGGATCAGCAGCAGCAGCACGGGGACGGCGTCGTGGAGCAACGCGACCGCGGCCAGCACCAGCGCGTAGGAGCCGCTTGCCAGCGTGACCAGAGTGTTGATCGAGAGGCGGGTGCGGACGCGGGGGAGCACGAGTGCGCCTGCGATCGCGCCGAGCCCGAGCGCGGCGAGCAGGAGCCCGTACCCGCCCGAGCCGAGCCCGAGCCGGTGCGAGGCGATCAGGGGCAGGAGCGCGAAGAGCGAGCTTGCCGGGACGAGGAAGAGGGCGGCACGCAGCAGGATCCGCCTCACGACCGGGGCGTTGCGGACGTAACGCGAGCCGGCCCTGAGAGCGGGGACGAAGCGCTCAGGGCGCGGCCGTTCGGTGCTCGTCGGGCGCCAGAGCGCGACCACGACCGCGTAGCAGAGGGCGGTCGCCGCGGCGACCGTGAACGTCGTTCCGACGCCGGCGGTGGCGACGAGCACGCCGGCGATCGCCGGGCCGAGAGCGCGCGCGACGTTGATGCTGATCGAGTTGAGCGCCGCGGCTGCGGGTATCTCGTCCCGCGGGACGAGCTCGGGAACGAGCGACTGGTATGCGGGCGTTCCGAGCGCCGCGCCTGTGCCGAGCAGGAAGACGAGCAGCAGCAGGAGCGCGGGCGGCATCAGGTGGGCGAAGGTGAGCGCGGCCAGCACCGCGCCGAGTCCGGCCACGGTCGCCTGCACGGTGATCAGGATCAGCCTGCGATCGAGCGTGTCGGCGAGGACACCGGCGACCAGACCGAACAGCACGTACGGGAGCGTGGTCGCCACCTGCACGAGCGAGACGAGGATCGACGCGTGCGGATGGGAGACGAGCAGCCACTGCGCACCGACCGTCTGGAACCAGACGCCGGTCAGACCGACGAGCGCTGCGAGCCAGAGAGCACGGAACGAGCCGGACCGAAGCGGGGCCCAGGCAGACGGACTCGTGCCTGCGGAGCCCGCAGAAGCCGTCGTCGCTCCCATGCCGGGGAGCGTGCTCGCTCGTTCCGACCGCGTCAATCGGCGTCCGGGTCTTGCCTTCATGCAGCAGTCATGATATAAGAAACCGTAAGTTCAGTTTTGAAAAGGAGGAGTCATGCAGACGTCAGCGATGACCGACCACTTCGACGGCGACGACTACAACCTGCGCGTGCTGATCGAGCGGATGCAGCGGATGCACAGTTCCGAGCGCGAGATCGAGGTGGCCGTCCGGGAAGCTTCCGGCTGCCTCTCGCACCCGGCCGGCCCGCGCCGGACGGCACGGCGGCGCCCGCCGTTCCGGGTGATCGGACGGCGACTGCAGGGCAGGGGTCGGCTCTGGAAGAGAGAGGAGGGCCAACGATGACGACCGTCGGCTTCGTCGGTCTCGGCCACATGGGCGGCAACATGGCAGCCCGCCTCCACTCGGCCGGCTATGAGGTCTACGGCAACGAGCGCGAGCGCGAACACGCCCGCGCCCTCGAGGAGGCCGGCCTACGCTGGCGCGACACGCCACGCGAGGTGGCAGAGGCCGCCGAGATCGTCCTCACCTCGCTTCCCGACGACGAGGCCCTGGAGTCGGCCGCCTCCGGCCCTGACGGAATCCTCGCCGGGCTCGCCGCCGACAAGGTCTGGGTGGACGTCAGTACCGTCAGCCCGCGCGTGAGCCGGGAGCTGGCCGAGCGGGCAAGCGAGCGCGGTGCTGCACTGCTGGATGCGCCGGTGTCCGGGAGCGTCCCGCAGGTGCAGTCGGGAACGCTGACGATCATGGTCGGCGGCGACGACGATGCCTACCGCCGCGTCGAGCCGGTCCTGCGCGAGCTCGGCACGCCCACGCACGTCGGCGAGAACGGACAGGGACTCGCCCTCAAGCTCGCGATCAACATCAGCCTCGCCGTGCAGATGCTCGCCTACTCCGAAGGCCTGCTACTGGCGACCCGCTTCGGAGTCGACCCGACGGTCGCGACCCGGGTGATGACCGAGAGCCCGATCGGCTCGCCGATGCTGAAGGCGCGCGCCCCGCTCGTTCTCGACCTCCCCGAAGAGGCGTGGTTCGACGTCAGCCTCATGCACAAGGACATCACGCTGGCGCTGGCGCTGGCGCGAGAGCTCGACCTCCTGCTCCCGTCAGCCGACGCCGCGGACGGGGCGCTCTCGCAGGCCGAGCGGCTCGGCTATGGGCGGCGCGACATCGCAGCGCTCTACAAGGCGCTCGGAAACGTTCCGGCGCAATGAGCGAGTCCGTCGGCAGTCAGCAGAAGCGGCGAGGCCGGCCCCGCAGCGAGAAGGCGCGCACGGCGATCCTCGACGCCGCCACGGAGCTGTTGCTCGAGCAGGGTCTCGAGACGGTGAGCATGGACGAGGTCGCCGAACGCGCCGGTGTGAGCAAGGCCACGATCTACCGCTGGTGGCCGAGCAAGGAGACGCTCGCCCTCGATGCGCTCTATCACGAGTGGGACACCGCCCGGCCCGAGCCGCCCGACACCGGCTCGCTCCGAGCCGACCTGCTCGCACTCCTTCGACCCTGGATCCGGCGCGTCCGCGCGCGCCCCTACGGGCGCGTGGTCGCGGAGCTGGTCGCCGAAGCCCAGACCGATCCCGAGTTCGCGTCGATCTACCACGCGCGGTTCGTCGCGCCGCGTCGCGAGCCAGCCCGCGCGCTCCTCAGACGCGCGATCGATCGCGGCGAGCTCCCCCCAGATATCGACGTCGATCTCGCGCTCGACCTCGTCTACGGCCCGCTCTACCACCGACTCCTGCACGGCCACGCCCCCCTCAACGACCGCTTCGTCCGAGACGTCGTCGACACTGTGCTAGCCGGCCTCGGCGTCGTCTCGACACCGTGAGCAAGCTTGGCGGCGAGCGGCCGCCGCTCAGCGAGCTGCCCCCGAGCGACGAGCAACCGCGCGCCGATTTCGTCGACCTCGATCGTGTCCGTCACCGTGATCTGCTCGGCGGCCTGATCCGCGAGTACCGGCTCGCCGCGTAGCGGCCTCTGCGGCGGCGTCCACTTCTCCGCGTTACTCGCGCGCGCGTGCGCATACCAGATCGCGTCGCGTTTCGCGCGGTCCGGCACCCACACCCGGTTGATCCGGATGGGAATTCGTTGCGGGAGCGGACGGATCATCCGACGGCGTGTGAAGCGGCCTGGCTCCCCCGCCCGCACTCGCCGTCCTGTTGGCTATCGAGAAGCTGAGCTGATCCGCGTGCGGGATGCACGTCGCGTTCGTTGGTCTGCGGGCGCGGAGATTGCCTGCAAATGCGTCAGTTACAGCGAGTTGGTGCGGGATCTGGGCGGGATCTGGGAGACCGGCGGTCGTTTGCGCCCAGACCGGCAACAAAAGCTGCCGATTTGCAGGGTGTTTCTACGGGAGCGACGGGACTCGAACCCGCGACCTCCGGCGTGACAGGCCGGCGTTCTAACCAGCTGAACTACGCCCCCGGGCGCCGCACGATTCTAGCCGAGCAGGTCGAGCGCGGCTTCGGGTTGCTTGAACGGGGGGATCACGTAGACGCCCGCGGCCTTCTCGCGGCACTCCGCGTAGAGGGCCCGCGCCAGCTCGAGGCCGACCTCCGGCGCGTCCGGCCCGGCCGCTCGCAGCGCCTCCTGGACCTGGTCGGGGACGACGATCCCCGGCACCTCGTTGTGGAGCCGCTGCGCGAGCTGGTGGCTGCGCAGCGGCCAGATCCCGACGAGGAACGGGATCGGCGAGGCGCCGCCGAGCCGGCGAAGGAGCTCGTCGAGTGAGTCGAGCTCGAACAGCGCCTGGGTCATCGCGAACTGCGCGCCCGCCTCGACCTTGCGCTCGAAGCGCTCGAGCTCGAGCTCGAGGTCGTCCGCAGCGGGGTTGACGGCTACGCCCACGAAGAACGAGGTGGGGGCGTCGATCGTCTTGCCCGACCAGCTCTCGCCCGCGTTGAGGCGGGCGAGGAGCGCGGTGAGCCCGATCGAGTCGACCTCGTAGACGCCCTGCGAGCCCGGGTAGTCGCCGACGGTGGGCGGGTCTCCGGTGACCGCGAGCACGTTGCGGACGCCCTCGGCGTGCGCGCCGAGCAGCACCGACTCGAGCCCCATCACCGTCGTGTCGCGCGGGGTGACGTGGGGGATCGTCTCGATCCCGCTCGAGCGCTCGATCGAGACGGCGGCCATCAGCGCGTTCATCCGCGCCCGCGCCATCGGGTTGTCGTTGATGTCGACGAAGCCGACCCTGCCGGACTCCGCGAGCCGTCGCGCGACCGCGAGCATCGCCTCGTTGTTGCCGCCCTGCGGCGGGTCGAGCTCGACCGAGACGACCCACTCGCCCTCCCGCAGCGCGCGCGCCAGGCCGGTCTCGCCGCGCTCCGCGGGTGCGGCGGGGGCGAGGTCGCGGTGTGCGAGCACCGGCGGAGTCGTCGGTGCGCGCTCCTCGGCGACGGCCTCGGCGATCGCCGCGATCTGCGCCGGCGTGGTACCACAGCAGCCGCCGATGATGCGGGCGCCGAGAGCGCGGGCGTGGGCGGCGAACTCGCCGAAGTAGTCGGGGGTCGCGTGCGGGAAGACGATGCGGCCGCCCGAGCGGCTCGCATGGCCGATGTTCGGCGCCGTCGCGAGCACGGCTCCCTCCCCCGACATCTCGCCGAGCGCGGCCAGCGCCGCCGTCGGGCCGGCGCCGCAGTTCGCGCCGAACGCCGCCACCTCGAGCCCGCGCAGGCGCTCGGCGGCGTCGCGGGCCGAGACTCCCGCGAGCGTCTCCGCGTCGTCGTCGTCGAAGGTAAGGAGCGCGACGACCGGAAGCGAGGAGACCGAGCGGACCGCCTCGATCGCCGTCACGAGCTGCTCGAGGTCGACGAAGGTCTCGACCGTGAACAGGTCGACGCCGCGGCCGTCCAGGAGCTTCGCCTGCTCGGCGAAGACCTCGGCGTCGTCGGCGCCGTGCTCGGGCAGCGGGCCGATCGAGCCCGCGACGAAGACGTCCTTCCCGGAGACCTCGCGCGCGTCGCGCGCGCACTTCACGCCCGCGCCCACGATCGCCTCGAGCTCGTCCTCGAGGTAGAGCCCGGCGAGCTTGCGCCGGTTCGCACCGAACGTGTTCGTCTCGATCAGCTCGGCTCCGGCGCGGATGAAGCTCAGATGGGCTGACACGACGCTCTCCGGGGCGCGGACGTTCGCCTCCTCGGGGCAGCGCAGGCGCGGCACGGCGCTCGAGAGCAGCGCGCCCATCGCCGTCGCCGAGATCACGGACCCGCTCGCCGGCTCCAGACTGCTCACGCGCGCCGCTCGCCGGCGGCGGCTCCCGCCGGGCGGACCCGCTCCGCCCCCACCTGCCCAGCCCGCAGCGGCTATCCGCACCGCGAAAGTCAACCACCCCAGTCAACCGAGTTCGGGTGATGGATCAACCGGCAACCCATCCCCGATACTGAGGCCACACCGAAAGCGGGCCCCGATGCGGCGGGGGCCCTTTCGGAAATAGCTAGCCGAGGCCCCATGCGGCGGGGCATTGGCCAAGCGGCCTCCTTAGGGAGACCGCCGGACGGGGCCGGGCGGCGGCCCCGTCCTGGCGTTCCGGCTCAAGTTGCGGCCCCGGAGCGCCGATCAGGGACAGGACTCCTCGACCCGGGACTGACGGCAACCATTCCTGCGGTACGGGGTCAAGCGGAGCGGCGGGCCTGGCCCGCCGTTTCGCTCTCTCCGGTCATTCGTGGAGGACGCGCCCCTCCATCCCGCCCGCGACCGTGACGATCTGGCCGGTGACGTGCCCCGAGATCGTCTCGGAGGTCAGCGCGACGACCTGCGCCGCGACGTCCTCCGGCCGTCGCGACCTTGCGGAGCGCCATCGTCCTGCTCACCAGCCGCACCGCCTCGGGATCGACGAACCCGCGCGTCATCGGGCGACTCGGTCCAGCCGGGCGCGACGGCGTTCACGCGCGCGTCGGGTGCGATCCGGGTCACCTCGTTCTTCAGGCTCGGCAGCAGGCCGTGGAGGATCGCCGCCTTTGCGGCCGCATAGTCCGCGTGGCCGGCCTCCCCGAAGAGCCCGGCGGTCGAGCCGACGAGGACGAGGCTGCGGCCGCCCTGGCGCAGGAAGCCGCGCGCGGTCAGGAACGTCGCGGTCAGGTTCGCGCGGAAGGTCTCCTCCCACCGGGCCAACGGGAGCTCCCAGACCGGCACGTCCTCACGCGGCCACACGCCCGCGACCGCGGCGCACGCCCGGAGCGGCCCGGCCGCCTCGAAGAGCGCGTCGACCTGCGCCTCGTCGGTCAGGTCGGCTCCGACGACGGGCGCCCCGCCGAGCTCGGCGGCGAGCGCCTCCGCGCGCTCCCGGCCGAGGTGGTAGTGGACGACGACGCTCGCTCCCTCCGCGGCGAACGCGCGGGCGCACGCCGCCCCGATCCCGCCCGAGGCGCCGGTGACGAGCACGCTCGTGCCCGCGAGTCCCGTCTCCATCCCGCAAGGCTATGCGAATTGACTTTGCCGCTTGCCGGCAGGAAACTTGCGCCCTTCGCGCTTTTGATCAAATTCCTGTGGACTACGTCATCGACTCCAATGCGCTTCCCGCAGTGACGGCGGACGGCGACACCGTGCAGACACGCCGCACCTTCGACGCCTCGAACGGCTGCGAGCGGCTGGTGCAGGCGGTCGTCACGTGTGCGCCCGGCCGCGCGCTCCCGCAGGTGGTGCCCGAGGGTCACCAGGAGATCCTCTACGTGGTCTCGGGGCGAGGGACGCTCGAGGTGGACGGCGAGACGCACGCGCTCGAGCCCGACATCGGCGTCTTCCTCGCGGCCGGCGAGACCTGCGAGCTCGAGAACCCGGGGCCCGAGCCGCTCGTGCTCGTCGGCGTCCGCGCTCCCGAGGATCGCGAGGCCGCCAGCGGCGAGCGGCGCGTGCCTTCCGCTTCGCCGACCAGCCCGAGCTGCGTGCCGACGACCACCGCACGTACCGCCTCCTGGTCGACGAGGACGCCGGCTGCTTCGACGTGACCCAGTTCGTCGGCATCGTCCAGCCCTACCGCGCCCCCGACCACAGCCACCCGTACGACGAGGTGGGCTACGTCATCGAGGGCGAGGGAATCGCGCACATCGCGGGAAGCAGACGCCGATCGGCCCGGGCTCCTGCTTCATCTTCCTCCGGAGGAGGTGCACTGCATCGAGAACACGGGCCCGGCGGTGATGCGGATCATGGGTGTCTTCCACCCGTCGGGAAGCCCGGCTTCGCGGACGTACTACGC
>CAWFNA010000005.1:0-449644 GCA_963817105.1 uncultured Actinomycetes bacterium | reverse complement strand
GCGACCAGAAATGGGACAGCCGACCGGACGGCAATCGCAGCCATCTTCGAGAAATACGACATGACACTGCTCGGACCGCCGCTCAGCCCCGACTCAGCGCCCTACCCGACCCCATTCCACCCCGGGGAGGCCCCGCTCGCCCGGCCTCCCCGGGGGCCTCGTCACCCCCGGCTGGGCTCGGGTGCTCCATCAGGTGTGGTCCGGTGCGTGGAGTGCCGGCGGGTCTGGCGCTTCCTGAACAGCGAGCGTTGGCGCGCCTACTGGATCGACGACGGCCCCGAAGAAAGCTGCCCTCGACTGCCCCCGGGTGCTTCGAGCGGGAGTTCGGTCGCCACTAGCTAACCGCGCCGATCTGGCGGGGTGTCCGCGTCCGTCTAGTCAAGACTGAGCGTCAGAGAGCGCGCAGCAGCCGCGCTTGACGATGACTTTCCCGATGTTCTAGCTGCGTTGCGCCCGTGGGCTCTCCGACAAGGACGCCCGGAAGGCCGCTGCCGTGGCCGTGTCCTACGTGCAGCTCGTCTATGGCCGGCAGTTGCAGCAGTCCGACGACGAGCAGTCGGCCGACCCGCTGGACGTGAGTCAGATGACGCGCGAGCAGCGCGACCTGAAGCGGCGCATCCTCGCCAAGCATCCCCACCTCGCCGAGCAGCTCACCAGCTAGGGAACGTGCCGGCCCCGTACCCCCTGGCGAAACGCGAGCGACAATGCGGCATTCCTGAACACTGGGGCAGGCGAGTCGGGCCACGCCTGCGGCGGTTGTCCAGGGTGTCAAGCTGATGGAGCCCGCTCAGGGGTCGGCGTCCCCAGGCAGCAACGGTCATGGGCATGACGACCGTGACCGAAGGATCCTCGAGCGCGTCGACGGCCTCGGTGAACTCTGCTTCGGTCACCGTGTTGGCGGCGAGCAAGGGCGACTTGAACTTCTCGATCGTGAGGCGGAGGAAGTGTGCGGCAGGTGGGGTGCCGCCGCGAACGAGCGGGCACCGGCCTTCCGCCTCGACGTCGACGCAGACCAACCCCTGACAGATCGTCGAGAAGCTGCCGCCGGTACTGACAGTTTATCGGGGTAGTTGCCTCGAGGTATTGCATCTCGTAGTCCGGACCACGTGTCGGAGGGCAGGTGGCTCGGCGGCTTAGTAGATGGTGATCCAGTCCGGCTCCTCAATGAGGAGCGCGCCGCCGGGACGAACCGCCGCCGCCATCCGCCGGAGCGCGCCCTGCTTATCGTACCTTCGCTGGCTCTCCGTCCGGAACCTGACGGGCGCGATCGAGCTGTTCGTGCCGACGACCATCCGTCTCATGAGCAAGGCTAAGGGCAAGTTTGGTCCGCTACGTTCACCACGTGGACGACCGGTCGTGGATGGACAGCTGCTCTCCCGCCTCGAACGGCGCGCTGACCAAAGCGACCGGCAGCCGCCCACGCCGAAGAGCTCATCAGCGAAAATGCCACGGCCACGCCTGCCCGTTCGGGCAACCCTCGACGCTGCTGTCCAGCACGGCACCGCCCACGGCCTACGCCTGGCCGTTGAACTCATCAAGGACGCACGAGGTCGTGGAGGAGGCGGATGACTTAGTCAGAGACAGACTGAGGTCGTCGCTCGTCCGTGTCGCGGATCGTGCTCAGCCGGTGCGCGATGACGAAGGACGTGCGGTCGGCGAGCAGCTCGTCCAGGCTCTCCTTGACGGCCCGCTCGGACTCGCTGTCGAGCGAGCTCGTCGCCTCGTCGAAGAGCAGGATCGGCGGCCGGTTGTACAGCGCCCGCGCGATCGCGATCCGCTGCTGCTGCCCGCCCGAAGCCGCAGCCCGGTGTCGCCGACCCGCGTCTCGTACCGGAGCGGCAGCCGCTGCGACGAACTCGTGTGCGTTGGCAGCGCGTGCGGCCCACGTGACGTGCTCGGGATCGGGCTCTGGTCGCCGAAGCCGATGTTGGCGTAGATCGTGTCGTCGAAGAGGTAGCTCTCCTGCAGCACGAAGCCGACGTGGCGGCGGAGCGTTCGGTAGTCGAGCGTGCGCAGCTCGAGCCCGTCGAAGCGAATCGTCCCCTCGGTCGGCTCCAGCAGCCCGGCCAGCAGCTTGATCAGCGTCGTCTTGCCGGAGCCGCTGCGCCCGACGATCGCGACCGACTCCCCGGGCTCGACGGCGAGCGTGATCCCCTCCAGGATCAGCGGCGACTCCGGCCCGCCGTACCGGAAGCCGACGTCGCTCAGCTCGACGCTGCCCGAGAGCGTCGTCACCGGCCGCAGCTGAGAGCGGTCGCGGCCCTGCTCCGGCTCGTGCTCGAGCACGTCGTCGAGGCGCCCGAGCAGCACCCGCGCGAGCTGCAACCGGTCCCAGAGGAGGAGCAGCAGGATCACCGGCGCGTTCGCGAGCGCAATCAGCGCGTTGAAGGAGACGAACCTCCCGAGCGACAGCTCCCCGTGGACGACCTGCAGCGCGCCGACGAAGAGGAACAGGCCGAACGACACGAACGTGATCAGCTGCAGCCCGCCCTGGTAGGCCATGACGAGAAACTCGGCGCGGAAAACGCGGTCGGCGAGGCCCTGGAACTGCTGCAGCATCGGGCTCCGGAAGGTCGACTCGGCCGACATCGCCTTGACGGTCTCGATCCCGCGGATCGCGTCGATCTGCGCCGACTGGTACTTGCCGAAGGCCTCCTCGAGGCTGTCGTACATCGGCCGCAGCCGCCTGGCGGAGTACCGCATCAGGCCGCCGTACAGCGGGACGGTCGCGAGGTAGACGAGCGCGAGCTTCCAGCTGTAGACGAACATCAGCACGAGGCCGGCGGCGAGCTGCGTCACCGACGTCAGCGCCTGCACACCGCTCTGGACCAGGAACTCGCGCACCTCGCGGACGCCCTGCAGGCGCCGCTCGATGTCGCCCGTCCGGCGCGTGTTGAAGTAGCTCATCGGGAGGTCGAGCAGCTTCCCAGTGACGAAGTCGAGCGACGCGACGTCGAAGCGGACCGCGACGCGGCTGAGGAGGTAGCGCTCGATCAGCACAGCGCCGGTCATCGCCAGCGTGACGCCGGCGATCGCGGCCAGCACGACGTAGAGCAAGTTCAGGTCGTCGTTCGGGATGACGTCGTCGACGACGACCTGCGTCAGGATCGGCAGGGCGAGCTGGAGGCCGGCCGCGATCGCGGCGAGCACGAAGGCGACCGCGATCTTGCCGGCGTGTGGGCGGACGAACGGGACGAGCCAGCCGAGGCTCGTGCGGGCCTCCGGCTCCTCCGAGAGCCGCTCGGTCGGGGCGAGCAGCGATGCATAGCCGCTCCACTTCTCCACGAACTCGTCGCGCGGGACGCGGCGCAGGCCGCGTGCAGGATCGGCCACGCGGACATGGCCGTCGTGGACGTCGTAGAGGACGAGCCAGTGGTTCCCTTCCCAGTGGACGATCGCCGGCAGCGGCAGGTCGTCCAGCCGGCTCTTCGACGCGCGCACCGAGCGGGCGTCCAGGCCGAGCTCCTGCGCTCCGCGCGTGATGCCGGCGAGGCTCGTGCCGTCGGTCGCCGTGTGCACCGCCTCGCGGATCCGCGTGATGGGCACGGCGCGGCCGAAGTGGCGGCACACCATCGCGAGCGACGCTGCGCCGCAGTCCATCTCGTCCAGCTGGTACACGTGCGGGAAGCGCCGGATCCGCTTCGGCCGCCGCCCGTCGGTGACCGGCGCCAAGGCCGCCGCCTCGACGGCCGTGGAGCCGTCCTGCCTCCACCTGCTCGGGGAGACCTTGTCGTGGACGGAGGCGTCGGCGGGCAGGATCTCCTCCGCGAAGTCGAGCGGGACGCGCGACAGCCCGCGGTAGTCGTACTGCTGGAGGCGCTGCTCGAGGCGCTCGCGGAACTCGGGATACCTCGCCACGAGCAGCCGGAAGAGGTCGGGCGGGAAGCGCAGCAGCACGCAGTCCGACACCGCTTCGACGGTCGCGGCGCGCGGCTCCCCGAGGAAGAGCGAGCGCTCGCCGAAGAAGTCACCGGTGCGGAGGAACGCGAAGTCCGGGGCCTCCGCTCTCGCCGCGCGCGCCCGGCCCGACTCGATCACGTACATCGACCCGGGCGGGTGGCCCTCGTGGACGACGACGGTGCCGGCCGTGACCTCGACCCGCTTGAGGCCCGCCGCCAGGAGAGCGAGCGCCTCGCCGGGCAGGTTCGCGAAGCTCGAGTGGATGCGGAGGAAGTTCCACAGCGCCCGCTCGTTCGCGACGCCTCGAACGTCGATCGGACCTCGGGGTGCGTCCTCGTGAGGGCGGAGAAGACCGTCCCGTCCAGCCGCAGCGCCTCGACTGGCCCGCTCGCCCGGACGGTCACGGTCCGCGTGCCGCCCTCCAGCAGGCCGGCCTCGCCGAAGCTGTCGCCGCCGTGGAGTACGTTGAGCGGCACGTCGCCGCCGCCGTCGCCATGCTTGACGACGCGTGCCGTCCCGGACGTGAGGATGTAGAACGCGTCGGCCGGCTCCCCCTCGCGCACGATCACCGCGCCGAACGGGTAAGCGACCGGCTCGAAGCTGGCGGCAACGAGCTGCCGGACGTCGTCGACGAGGAGCGAGAGCGCGGGCAGCGCCTCCAGCGCCTGCTGTACGTCCGGCTCAGAGACGCTCATGCCACTCCACGTGCTCGAGCATCGCCCGCTCCACCGCACGCCGGGCGATGCGCTCCTCGGCCCGCCGGCGTGTCTGAGGCTCGTCGGCGGTCGGAGGCGTTTTCCGCTCCACGAGCACGAGGGCGAAGCCGTCGTCGCGCCGCAGCGGGCCGACGAGCTCGCCTTCCTCGGCCGCGACGAGCGCCGAGGAGAGCTCGGGATCGAGGTCGCCGGCGAACGCGCTCAGTGGGCTCGCATGCGTGCCACACTCCCTCGCCACGTCTGCGAGCGAGCGACCGTCGACGAGGACACGCAGCGCTGCCTCGCGGGCGGTGTCCTCGAGCGGGACGGACATGGTCACCGCTTCGACGTGCAGCCACTCGAGCCGGTGGACCGCCACCTCGTGGGCGATCGCGTCCTCCGTGACGCCGTCAGTACGGGCGCGCGCAGTGGCCGCTCGCACGCGTGCGACGGTTTCCGCGCCCACACCGTCGAGCCGCTCGCCCGCCGCCACGGCAAGGGCCCCGCCGCCTGCCATCCGCTCGGCCAACCGGTTGAGGAACCCCGAGCACACGGCCTCCGCCCAGACCGCCTTCTCGACCTCGTCGTCCTCCGTCGCGAGCTCTCCGACGGCGTCCTCGCGCCCGCCCGCCGAGGGCTCGCGCACGAGCTCTCGCTCCACGTACGCGCGCCAGTCTGCAGGCGGCAGCTGCCAGTGCTCGAGCCACTCGATCAGCTGCTCTCCGGCGAGCAGGTTGCGTGCGTACCGGAACCGTGTCGCCGCCTCGGCGATCTCGTCGGAAGTCGGCCGGCGGTTCTCCGCTTCGGCGCGCCTCAGACCCGCGATCCCGCTGTGCGCGGCCTTCTCGACGTCAGCCCACGCGCCGTCCAACTGCGCCAGCGCGACGAGGTCGGCCCACGAGAACATGCGGTCGGCGAGCGTGAACACCGGCCGCCGCGCGACCCGCTCGGGCACCGTCGCCTCCCGTCCGTGTACCAGGCCCCCAGGTTACGACGGGCCCCTGGCCGGAAGCGAGCGTGCGTCGGAAGACGCCGCAGGTTTCGGTGTCGGTTTGACGGATAGGTCTTGCGAAAGCAGAGCGAGGACGGAGGTGGAGGTGGACATGACCCACGCTAGCAGATGCTGGAGACGCATCCACGAACCTTTCAGATGAGGCAGCTGCGCTGATCGCGTGCATCGACGCGTGCTTCGATTGCGCGCAGAGCTGTACAGCGTGCGCTGACGCCTGCCTGGGTGAGCCGGACTGCAGGGTGCTGGGCTGCATCACTCTCTGTCAGAACTGCGGCGACATCTGCGCGGCGACCGGAAGAGTTCTGAGCCGGCAGACGGAGTTCGTGCCGGAACTCGCGCGCCGCGTTGTGGAGGCGTGCCTCGAGGCGTGCCGCACGTGTGGCGAGGAGTGTGAGCGGCATGCACACCATCACGAGCACTGCCGTGTCTGTGCCGAGGCGTGCCGCCGGTGCGAGCAGGCGTGTGAGGACGCCCTGAGCGCGTTCCCGGCATAGGGCGCGGCTGTCGGCGACCGGACCTGCTAGCCGACCACGCTCGCCCCGCGCGCTCTCCCCGGGGAGCGGGGAGGCGGCTCCCGCAGCGCCCGCGAGAAGCACAGTGCGAGCGCCGCGAGAGCCGCGACCTTGGGGGGGTGGGGAGGGCGGTTGGAAAGTCTCGACGACGAACGTATAAAATCGAATCAGAAAATGCAAGAAAACGTGCAACAAGTGCGTCCAACCGGCCGCCGTCCCCGCAACCGAATACATTTGTCTCGGATGACGCGTCGTCTCGCTGAGGTCGCTGCGTACGCCAAGGTCAGCGAGGCCACTGTCAGCCGCGTCCTGAACGGGAAGCCCGGGGTCTCTGCAGCAACGCGTCAGGCGGTGCTCACTGCTCTCGACGTCCTCGGGTACGAGCGGCCGACTCAGCTGCGCGGCCAACGGGCCCGGCTCGCAGGGCTCGTCTTGCCGGAGCTCCAGAATCCGATCTTTCCGGCCTTCGCCGAGGTGGTGGCCGACGCGCTCTCGCGCCGCGGGATCACGCCTGTCCTCTGCACGCGCACCGCAGCGGGGGTGAGCGAGGCCGCGTACGTCGACATCCTGCTCGAGCAGCAGGTGTCGGGGATCATCTTCTTCGGAGGCCAGTATCACGAGGCCGGCGCCGACCATCGGCATTACCACCTGATCAGCGACCGCGGGCTTCCCGCCGTGCTGATCAACGCCGCTTACGAGGACCTCGGCTTCCCCCGGGTGTCCGTGGACGATGCGCACGCGATCGAGCAGGCCTTCGCGCATCTGGAGGACCTCGGCCACGAGCAGATCGGGATCGTCCTCGGGCCGACCGATCACGTCCCCTCGATCCGCAAGCTCGACGCGTACCGCCGCGTCCGCGGCGAGGGCGAAGAGCTCGTCGAGCACACGATGTTCTCGATCCAGGGCGGGGTGGCCGCGGCGAGGCGGCTCATCGACCGTGGGGTCACCGCCGTCGTTTGCGCGAGCGACATCCTTGCGCTCGGCGTGATCCAACAGGCTCGGCGCGTCGGCCTCGACGTCCCCGGCGACCTCTCCGTGGTCGGCTTCGACGACTCGGCCCTGATGACGTGCACGGATCCGCCCCTTACCACCGTGCGGCAGCCGATCGCCGCGATGGCCCAAGCGGCAGTCGGGCAGCTCCTGAGCCAGGTCGACGGGAGACAGGTGTCGAGCGAGGAGCTCCTGTTCGAGCCGGAGCTCGTCGTGCGAGCCTCGACAGGCCCGGCAGCGGCGGTCCGGGCGGCTGTGGCCGGCCTCGCGCGCTAGTCGAAGTCGGAATCTTGCAAAAGCCGTAGCTTTTTTGCAGAGTTCGGTGTAGTCTCTGCGGGCTCCAGCCGATGGCGACCACATCGACCTCCCCGACCCGCAGGACGACCTCA
Source organism: uncultured Actinomycetes bacterium (assembly GCA_963817105.1). Taxonomy (GTDB): domain Bacteria; phylum Actinomycetota; class Thermoleophilia; order Gaiellales; family Gaiellaceae; genus 3-1-20CM-4-69-9. The sequence goes on along the minus strand of CAWFNA010000005.1, from coordinate 442,146 downwards.
CGCGCCGCAGTCCCGGCGGACGGTCGTCCGTGGTGGCGCAGCGCCGCCATCTATCAGGTCTACGTGCGCAGCTTCGCCGACGCGAACGGCGACGGCGTCGGCGACCTGGAGGGCGTGCTGCAGAGGCTGCCGTACCTGCGCGACCTCGGCGTCGACGCGATCTGGTTCACGCCGTGGTACCCGTCGCCGATGGCCGACGGCGGCTACGACGTCGCCGACTACCGGGACATCGACCCGGTGTTCGGCACGCTCGCCCAGGCCGAGGAGTTGATCGCCGCCGCGGCGGCGCTCGACATCCGGATCATCGTCGACGTCGTCCCGAACCACTGCTCCGACAGGCACCGCTGGTTCAGGGAGGCGCTCGAGGCGGGCCCCGGATCGTCCGAGCGGGCACGCTTCTGGTTCCGGCCTGGGCGAGGCGAGCGCGGCGAGCTTCCGCCGAACGACTGGTCGTCGATCTTCGGCGGGAGCGCCTGGACGCAGGTCCGGGACGGCGCCGGCGCCCAGGGAGAGTGGTACCTGCATCTCTTCGCGCCTGAGCAGCCCGACCTCAACTGGGACAATGCGGATGTCCGGAAGGAGCACGAGGACGTGCTCCGCTTCTGGTTCGACCGTGGTGTCGCGGGCGTTCGGATCGACTCGGCGGCGCTGCTCTTCAAGGACGGCGCGCTGCCGGACTTCGACCCGGTGGAGGCCCCATCGCCGCATCCCTTCAGCGACCGGGACGAGCTCCACGACGTCTACCGGTCGTGGCGCGCGCTCGCGGACGGCTACCCCGGCGAGCGCATCCTGATCGGCGAGCTCTGGCTTCAGGACGCGGCGCGCTTCGCCCGCTTCCTCCGCCCCGACGAGATGCACACGGCCTTCAACTTCGAGTTCCTGGCCTGTCCGTGGGACGCGGGCCGGCTGCGCGCGTGCATCGATTCGACCCTGGCCGTGCACGCTCCGGTCGGCGCGCCGGCGACGTGGGTGCTCTCGAACCACGACGTCACCCGGCACGTCACCCGTTATGGCCGCGAGGACTCCAGCTTCGAGTTCGCCGCGAAGAGCCGGGACGTTCCGCCTGTCGACCTCGAGCTCGGAACTCGCAGGGGCCGGGCCGCGGCGCTGCTGACACTGGCGCTTCCCGGCGCGGCCTACATCTACCAGGGCGAGGAGCTCGGACTGCCGGAGGTCGAGGACCTGCCGGACGGGGTGCTCCAGGACCCGATGTTCTTCCGCTCCGGCGGCACCGACCCCGGCCGCGACGGATGCCGCGTGCCGCTCCCCTGGCGAGCGAACGAGTCGACCTTCGGCTTCAGCCCGCCGGGCGCGACGGCCGACCCGTGGCTTCCCCAGCCACCTTCGTGGGGCAAGTTCAGCGCCGAGGGGCAGGCCGGACGCTCCGGCTCGATGCTCGAGCTCTACAGGGAGGCGCTCCGGACTCGCCGTGCCGAACCGGAGCTCGGCGACGGTACGCTCCGCTGGCTCGACTCGCCCGCCGACGTCCTCGCGTTCGTGCGCGGAGACCGTTTCGTCTGCGTGGTGAATCTCTCCGCGGCGCCCGTCGAGCTGCCGCCGCACGACCAGGTCCTGCTCCAGAGCGCCCCGTTCGCCGACGGCAGGCTGCTTCCCGATACGGCCGCATGGCTCTGTCATTACCGATGACAGTCAATAATCTGCAAGCAATAGAAAAGACTTTGCATAATTTTGTCGAATGTGAGATGCTCTACCCCGTGATTTGCGGGCAGGACGGCTTCCGCGTTCAGCAGCCCAATCGGCAGCCGCGGACCGATGGCCGGGACACCTCGGAAAGGAAGGAAGATGAAGTCCACGTTTAGGGCGATGACGCTGGCCGCCGTGCTCGCGGCCGTGTTGGTCGCGGTGGTCGTGGCGTCGATGGCGAACGCGGCGCCGCGCGCGAAGGTGACGATCAGCGTGGCCGCGCTGCGTCCGGGCAGCTCCGACGACGCCCAGAAGCAGTTCAACGACAACGTCGCGTTGTTCGAGAAGCAGCATCCGAATATCGACGTCAAGGCAGTGGAGTACGCGTGGAACGGCGCGACATTCGCAGCCCAGCTGGCCGCCGGGCGGCTCCCCACCGTCTTCACCGTTCCGTTCACCGACGCGCGAACCCTCGGCGAGCATCGCCAGGTCGCCGACATCACCGCAGCCGTCAAGCGGTGGCCGCACTACAAGAAGTTCCAGAAGACGATCATCGCGGAGGCGACGACGGCGAAAGGCCGGATCATCGGCGTCCCGTACGCGGCCTATGCGCAGGCGCTGCACTACAACCGCGACCTGTTCAAGCAGGCGGGCCTGAACCCGAACAAACCGCCCACGACGTGGGCGCAGCTCCGGACCTACGCGAAGCGGATCGCCCAGAGGACCGGCGCGGCCGGGTACGCGCAAATGGGCCTGAACGACAACACCGCCGGCTGGATCGCGACCACCGTGACCTACACGCTCGGCGGGCGGATGGAGCGCGGACGCGGAGCCGCCGCGACCGCGACGCTCAACAACAAGTACACGGTTCAGGCGCTCAATCTGCTCCACCCAGATGCGCTGGGTCGACAACTCGATGGGCTCGACCTACGACTACACCTGGCCGACGATCAACCAGGCGTTCGCAGCCGGGAAAATCGGCATGTTCGTCAACGGCTCGGACATCTACACCTTCCTCGTCCAGGCCGCGAACCTCGATCCCAAGATCTACGGCATCGCTCCGCTCCCGCTGGCCAAGAACAAGACCGCCGGCGTCCTCGGCGGCGGCTGATCGCCGTCCTCAGGCCCGATACGAAGGGCGCGAAGCTTGATGCCGCGATGAAGTGGATCGACTTCTTCTACATGGAGAAGCTCGTGAAGAAGCCTGCGGCGATTCGCGACGCGCGGATCCTCGTCGCGAACAAGCAGCCGGTCGGCGTGCCGGCATTCCCGATCTTCAACAAAGCGCAGTTCTTGCTCGCGAACTCCTGGGTCAGGCCGTACATCAACGTCCCGACCAAGCAGATGGCTCCGTTCCTGAGGGGGATCTTCAAGCAGAACCTGTATCCCGAGCCCGCGGCGTCGACACAGAGCGTGTACCACGCGCTCGATCCAGTCGTGCAGGCGGTGTTCGCGGACAAGAACGCGAACGTCAGCGACCTCCTCGCGCGTGCGAACGACGTCGCCCAGAAGGCCATCCGAGACGGGAAGTGACCTCCTGAGTCCGCCGAGCCGCCGGGGGCGCGTCGCCTCCGGCGGCTCGGCCTCAGGTGACATGGATTCCGCGGCGGCCTAAGGTGGACGGGGCGAGCGCGACGGCTCGGGACGTTCCGGTGGATCCGATCGACGTGATCTCAGGCGAGACGGCTGCGAGCGAGTCCGTGGCCGTCGTCGGCTCGGCGGTCGCAGAGCCGACGGAACGCATCCGGCGAACCCCGCTCACGTGGATCCGCGGCGGCGGGGCTGCGGCGCTGCTCTTCGCCCTGCCGATGCTCCTGATCTTCACGGCGTTCTCGTGGTACCCGATCGTCCGCCTCGTCGTCCTCTCGCTCCAGAACACGAACCTCGTTGATCCGCCGACCTGGGCGGGGCTGCAGAACTTCAGCGACGTCATCCACGACCCGCTCTTCATGACGGCCGTGAGGAACACGGCCTACTTCGCCCTGCTCGCTCTGATCTTCGGCTACCCGATCCCGCTGGTCGCGGCCGTGCTGATCAGCGAGTCGCGCCGCTTCCGCGGCGTCTACAGCTCGCTCGCCTATCTCCCCGTCGTCATCCCGCCGGTGGTCGCCGTGATGCTCTGGAAGTACGTCTTCTACGAGCCGAGCAACGTCGGGCTCTTCAACACGGTGCTGAGCTGGGTCCACCTGGGCCCTTACGGCTGGTTGCAGTCGACTGGAACGGCGATGCCCGCGCTCGTCGTCGAGTCCACCTGGGCGAATGCCGGGGCAACGGTGATCATCTACCTCGCGGCGTTGACCGCCGTGGACACGGACCTCTACGACGCCGCCTCGGTGGACGGCGCCGGGATCTGGCGCAAGATCTGGCACGTCACGCTGCCCCAGATCCGCGGCGTCCTGCTCGTGACGCTGATGCTCCAGATCATCGGGACGGCGCAGGTCTTCCTCGAGCCGTTCCTCTTCACGTCCGGCGGTCCGGCCAACGCGACGGTCACCGTGCTCCTGCTCGTCTACCAGTACGCATTCGGGAACTCCGTCGGCGTGGGCTTCGGCCAGGCGGCAGCCCTGAGCCTCATGCTCGCGGGCTTCCTCGCGGCGTTCTCCGTCGTGTTCATGCGGCTGACGCGCTCGTGGAGCACGACGTGATCGGCATGCGGCCGCGCAAAAGCGAGTCCGACGATCGTCCGGGCGGGCTCCTCTCGTACAGCGACTGGGATCGCGGCGGCGTCAAGTGGACGATCGGGCCCGTGCAGACGCTGCTGCTCGCTCTGCTCTTCGTGATCGGGCTCGGGCCCGTGCTCTGGCTCGCGAAGGGCGCGGTCACGCCGACGATCGACACCCTCAGGAATCCGCTCGCCTTCTTCCCGCACGGAGTGGCGTGGAGCAACCTCAGCGAAGCATGGTCGAGCGTGAACGTCGGGCGCTACTTCTGGAACACGGTCGTGCTCGCTTTCGGGTCATGGCTCTGCCAGATCGTGGTCGCGACGACTGGCGCGTATGCGCTGTCGGTGCTCCGGCCTGCGTGGGGCCGGTACGTCTACGCACTCATTCTGGGCACGCTCTTCGTTCCGCTCGTCGTCCTGATCGTCCCGCTCTACATCGAGATCGTCCATCCGCCGCTGATCCACCACTCGTTCGCAGAGAGCTACTGGGCGATCTGGTTCCCGGCGGGCGCAAGCGCGTTCAACGTTGTGATCATGAAGCGCTTCTTCGACAACCTTCCACGCGAGCTGTTCGAGGCGGCGCGGATCGACGGCGCCGGCCCCACGCGGCTCTTCTTCTCGATCGTGCTGCCGCTCTCGAAGCCGATTCTCGGCGTCGTCTCGATCTTCGCGATCCTCGCCGAGTGGAGGAATTTCCTCTGGCCGTTCCTCGTCCTCACCAACAGCCCGGACCGTCAGCCGCTCTCGGTTCGGCTGCCGGCGATCCAGGCGCAGACGCAGCTCGGAGTCCTGCTCGCGGCGATGCTGATCGCCGCGCTCGTCCCCATCCTGGCGTTCCTCGTGTTCCAGCGGACGTTCCTCCGCGGCGGCGGGTTCGGCGGCGCAATCAAGGGCTGACCCGTCGGAGTGCCGCACGCGCCCCCGCTGCGCGCACGGCCGCGGAAAGGGTTGCAATGTCGTAGGCGCCGTAGTGGCGGCGGCCGTTGATGAAGAAGGTTGGTGTACCGGAGACGCCGCTCAGGTCGGCGCTGTCGACGTCCTCCGCGACGCGGGCAGCACCAATGCGGTTCTGCACGTGGCTCGTGAACAGGTCGACGTCGAGCCCAAGCTGCTCGGCGTAGCCGATGAGGTCGCTGAACCGCGAGGCTGTCCTGGTGGTCGAGCAGGAGATCGTGCATCTCCCAGAACGCTCCCTGTTCGGCTGCGGCCTCGGCGGCCTCGGCGGCGAGCTGGGCGCGGGGATGAACGTCGCTCAAGCGGCAGGTGCCGCCAGACGTAGCGGACGTCGCCGAAATCGCGCAAGGAGCTCGCGGACGACCGGTTCCGCCTGCCCGCAGTACGGGCACTCGAAGTCGCCGTACTCGACGAGAGTGACGGGCGCGTCGAGCGGCCCGCGAACGTGGTCCCGCTCTGGATCGACATCGATGTAGAGGTCGACGAGCGGCTCCGCGGTGCCGAGCAGGGCGCGGATGCGCAGCCGCCGGGGCAGCAGCGCGGTGGCACGGAACAACAGCCAGGTGATCAGCGCCGCTGCGAGGGCGGCGCTGAGGATGCCGACTTTCGCCTCCTCGAGCCGGCGCCCGTCGAAAGCGAGCGTCGCGACCAGCAGCGAGACGGTGAAGCCGATCCCCGCGATCGTGCCGCCGCCGGCGACGGCCGCCCAGCCTACGGGTGGCTGCAGTCGGCCACGGCTGAGCCGCGTCGCAAGCCACGAGCAGCCGACGATGCCGACGGGCTTGCCGACGACGTAGCCGAACAGGATCCCGAGCGTGATCGGAGAGCTGAACGCTCGCGCCAGGAAGGCACCGTCGAGCGCGATCCCGGCGTTCGCGAGCGCGAACAGGGGCACGATCACGTAGCTCGTCCAGGGATGAAAGAGCTGCTGCAACCGTTCGTTCGGCGAAGTCGCCGACCTGCATCTCCACATCCGGCGAGGCGTGCCAGGTCCGCTGTGGGTTGTTCGCGGAACTCGCGGAACCGCTCCGTCGCGCGTTCGAGAGTCGAACGCGGGGCCGGGCGGGCGTAGACCAGGAGACCCATCACGAGGCCGACGACGATCGGTTCCACTCCCGACTTGAGCAGGCCCACCCATGCGCCGGCACCGAGCACGAAGTAGACGAGCCCGACGCGAATCGGGACGCTGCGCACGACGAGGACGGCTGCGAAGAACGCCGCAGCGCGACCAGCAGTGGCACGAACCGGAGCGTCTCGGTGTAGACCGTCGCGATGACGAGGAGCGCGACGATGTCGTCGACGACGGACGACCGTCAGCATGAACGCCCGCAGACGGTCGGGAAAGCGCGGCCCGACGAGCGCGAGCAGCCCGAGCGCGAAGGCGGTGTCCGTCGACATCGCGATTCCCCAGCCATGCGCAGATGGAGCGGCCGGCGTTGAAGACGAGGTAGATGCGCGACCGCCGCCTGCCATGCCGCCGATCGCCGGCCAGCAACGGCAACGCGAACACGCCGCCGCTCCCGCAGCTCGCCTAGGTCGAACTCTCGGCGCGCCTCGAGCCCGACGACGAAGAAGAAGAACGTCATCAGCCCGCTGTTCACCCACTGCGCGAAGATCCAGCGAGACCCCTGCGCCGCCGAGGTCGATCGACAGCTTCGTTCTCCAGAGCGAGTCGTACGAGGACGCGTCGACGTTCACCCAGACAAGCGCTGCGACGGCTGCCGCCAGCAAGACCGCCGCGCCGCCGGTCTCGGTGCGCAGGAACTCCCGCAGCGGCGTCTCGAGGCTTCGCGCCCAGGCCGTTCGTCCTGAGAAGAACGCCGGCAGTCGACCGGTCCGATCGGCGCTACTGCTCATGGTCGCCTCCACCAGATTCCGCGCAGCTGCGTCTGGAGGCCTACCGCGGTGCGCACCGCGAACGCCACCTCGTCGATGTAGCACCAGCTCCAGTCCTCGCCGGGCTCCGCCGAGCGAATGATCGGATGGCCGCTCTCGCGTCCGTGTGCGGTCGCGTGCTTGTTCGGCGACGAGTCGCAGCAGCCGATCTTCCCGCACGTCATGCACATGCGGAGGTGCACCCAGCCGCTCCCGATCTTCAGGCACTCCTCGCAGCCGTCGATCTTGTCCGGTAGCGCCGTTACCTCGATCTGGTCGAGGTGGCTGCAGATCGAGCCTGCTGCAGACATGTCGTCTCCTTTCGCTCTGGCGTGGCTCTAACCTCCGGTGGCCGCGTCGCGAAACACGAGCGCAACCGCGTAGTCGCCGCAGGCGTCCGTCCACCACGATTCGACCCGGAGCCCGGAGCCGGCGGCCTCGCGCTCGAACTGCTCGCGGCGGAACTTAGCGCTGATCTCGACCCGGAGCGGCTCGCCCTGCCTCGAACGCCACGTCGAGCCCGAGACCGCTGGATCGAGACGGTGTGCGCCCGCCGCGCGCGGAGGCCGATGTCCATCCATTCGTGGTCGGAGTCCCAGTGCGCCTCGTAGACGAAGCGCCGCTGGTCGAACGTCGCGTCGAGCTCACGGTTGACGGCGGTGAGGGCGTTGCGGACGAACGCCTCGGTCACGCCCCGGCTGTCGTTGTACGCCGCCTCCAGTCGCGCGACGTCCTTGACGAGGTCGATGCCGAGCAGGAGAGCGCCATCGCGACCGAGCAGCGAGGCGACGTTTGCGAGGAACCTCCCTCGCTGCTCGGGGTCCAGGTTCCCGATCGTGCTTCCGAGGAAGGCGATCAGCCGTCGCCCGCCGTGGGAAGCACGATCGAGGTCGCGCTCGAAGTCGCCGACGAGCGCGTGGACGACGAGCCGCGGATAGGCGGCCGCGATCGCCTGCGCGCTCGCTCGCAGGGTCGGCTCGCTCACGTCGAGCGGGACGAACCGCTCGAGCGTGCCTGCAGTGTCGAGCGCGTCCAGGAGGAGACGGGTGTTTTCGGGCACTCCCGGCGCCGAGCTCGACGAGCGTATGCGCCTGCTGTGCGCTCTTGCGATCGCGGCCGCCCGAGCGCGCAGGATCTCCCGCTCGCGCCGCGGCAGGTAGTACTCCGGCAGCCGGGTGATCTCCTCGTACAGCCGCGAGCCGCGCTCGTCGTAGAGCCAGACTGCGGGCAAGGTCTTCAGGCCGGCCTCGCAAGCCCCGGAGCGTCGCGTCGTACAGGCCGGCGACCGTCGGCTTCGTCCGGAGCACATCGACGCGCAGGCTCCGCTCGGTCGCTGCCCTAGGCATCGCACGCACAACGGACGCCGGAGAAGATCTGCCGGCGCTGAGGAAGATCCCAGTTGCGGAACGTCGGCCGGGCGACGAGGGGATCGGTGAACCACGAACCACCGCGCAAGCACCATGTATCGCTCACCGAAGAAGACCTCCGAGTACTCCGCATAGGGGAAAGCCCGGAAGCCGGGATAGGGGTGGAAGAAGGACGATGTCCACTGCCAGACGGCTCCGCGTGCATGCTCGAGCTGCTCTCCGACGGTCTGCAGCGCTTTCTCCCACTCGGGCTCGGTCGGCAGGCGTTTCCCGACCCAACGAGCGTACGCAGCGGCCTCGTGAAACGAGACGTGCTGGACTGGCTCGTGGTGCGGCAGCGGCGCGACGACGTCGAAGCGGCGGAGAGAGCGGCCGCCCCGGTGGACCTCCCATCCGAGCGGGGCGACTGCGTTCTCCGCCTCTCGCCACGCCCATCCCTCCTCACTCCACAGGTCGCTGTCGCGATAGCCGCCGGCGTCGACGAACGCCGCGTACTCGGCATTCGTCACCAGCGCGCGGCCGATCCGGAACGGCGCCAGGTCGATGTCGTGGGCAGGACGCTCGTTGTCGTAGGCCCAAGGGTCGTCGGCGCCGAGTGTGAAGGGGCCGCCCGCGACGAGCACGTCGCCGGCTGCCTCGACCTCGGGAGGGCCTTGCCGGCGCCGGTCCGGGCAACCGGCCGAGCGCGAGCGTCTGTGCCATCGTCTCGCCGTGCTGGAGCTCGTGCTGAGCGACCATCCCTACGACGAAGCCTCGCTCGAGTAGCGGATCGCCGTCGTCGAATGGCAGCTCCGGCAGGAGCGCGAGCACGCGCTCCCGCACCTCTCTGACGTAGGTGCGCGCGGCTTGCGGCGCGAGAATCGGAAGCCGCCCGCGTTCGGTGCGTGGATGAGCGAAGGAGTTGTAGAGGTCGTCGTACTCCGGTGACACTGCCCTCCGTCCTCCGACCCGTCGGAGGAGCCACAGTTCCTCGAAATGACCGATGTGGGCGAGGTCCCAGACGAGCGGCGACTGAAGCGGCGAGCGACAGCGTTCGCGAGCTGGTCGTCGGAGAGCGGGTCGAGCAAGGCCTCGGTCCGAGCGCGCGCGTGCTCGAGGATGCCGACCAGCTCAGTAAGTGACACCGAGCTCAGCCAGGCGGCTGAAGATCAGAGCAGCGACCATCGAGCCTTCGCCGACTGCGGCGGCCACCCGCTTCGTCGAGCCGTGGCGAACGTCGCCTGCGGCGAAGAGCCCGACGCGACTCGTCTCGAGCGACAGAGGATCGCGATCGAGCGGCCAGCAGTCCGGCGGCTTGCCGTTCGCGAGCAGATCCTCGCCGGTGAGGATGTAACCGGCCGCGTCGGTGAGGACGTGCTCACGCGAACACCAGTCCGTGTGTGGGTAACCGCCGATGCAGAGAAACACCGCGTCCACCGCCCGCGTCTCCGCTTTGCCCGATGCGTCCGCGAAGGTGACGGCCGCAATCGCGTCATCCGTCGGCGTGCAGCTCGGTCAGCTGCGTTTCCAGGTGGACGTCGATCAGTGGGTGCTGCCTGATCCGCTCGATCAGATAGGCGGACATCGTCTTCTCGAGGCGGTCGCCCCGCACGAGCATCGTCACCCGGGCCGTCGCGTTCGCAAGGTTGAGCACCGCCTGGCCGGCTGAGTTGCCGGCGCCCACGACGACGACGCTCTGCCCGGCACATTGCGCCGCCTCGCTGCGCCCCGCCCCGTAGTACACGCCGTGGCCGAGCAGCTCATCGATCCCGTCCAGGTCGAGCCGCCGCCATTCCATGCCCGGCGCCGCCAGCACGACGGACGCGGTCACCTCCGAGCCGTCGTCCAGGATCAGCTCGACCGGCTCGTCATGGCCCTTGAGCCGACTCCCTCGAACGCCGCGCAGAAGCATCAGCTCGGCGCCGAACCGCTCGGCCTGCTGGCCGGCCAGGCGTGCGAGCTCAGCACCGCCAATTCCCTCCGGGAAAGCCGAAGAAGTTCTCGATCATGGCCGTGTACGACGCCTGGCCGCCCGGGACATCACGGTCGGTGACCATCGTCGACAAACCGTCGGAGGCGGCGTAGACGGCGGCCGCAAGGCCGGCAGGCCCGGCACCGATGACGACGAAGTCGTAGTGAGTCCGCTTCGGCGGCTGGAGACCGCCCCAGGCGACGGCGATCGTCTCGACTGTCGCACCGCTGAAACTGCGGTCCCCGTCGACGAGGACCGGCAGACTCCGCCTCGCCCAGACCGACACGATCGAGGAGCAGGTCCGCCTCGACCGAGCCGGCCTCGTGCCACTCGTACGGCTGCGCGGTCCGCGTCAGGAAGTCACGTAGGCGGTAGTGCTCGGCGTCCATCCGCCGACCCACGACCTGCACCGTCGGGCGCACCGGGCTCACAGTGATCGATAGTAGTGCGGGACCGTAGGTCTACAACTCGCGCCCTCTCGAGTGTGGACCGGTTCGAGGACGGAGACGGGTCTCGCAACTGGCGTACGTGGGCGAACGTCCTTGCGGTCGAGCCGCTATCGGACCCAGAGCTGGTCGAGCAGGACGGCACCGCCGCTTTGTTGGTAGTTCCCGACGCGTGCCGACGTCAGGTCGACGAAGCGGGGGGTGATGAGCGGCACCCAAGGGGCCCGGTTGGTGATCTCGCGGTCGATCGCCGCTGCGCGGCCCGCAGTGCCGGCGGGATCGATCGGCTCCTCTCTCCCGAGCCGCGCGACTCGTGCGTCGATGCGGGGATCGCAGAAGTGCATCCAGTTGACTGGACGTCGCATCCGACTACGCCGAGCATGTCCACGGCGAGCGACCCCCCGAACCAGGTGATGAAGCCGGCCTGGGCGCTCGGGGTCCTGTTCAGCGCCGCCACGTATGCGGCCCAGTCGCGGGACGGAGTGCATGCGCGCGCGGTAGCCGAGCCGCCGCAGCAGCGCGACGAGGTACTGCGATTCCCTGCGGAAGTCGGACGTCGACCAGACGACGATCGACTGGCCCGACGTGCCCGACGCGCGGATCAGCCCGCGTGCCCTGGTCAGATCGGGAGCTTTCCAGTCGCCACTCGCATCCGACGCGGCCGTGTAAGGACAGTACGGCCGGTATCCCGGACACCGTCGGAGGGACGATCTGGCAGGTCGGCTGCGCGAACGCGGCCCCGCGCAGCGCCGCCACGCGCTTTCGGTCGACGGCGTAGTTGAGCGCCTGGCGGACGCGAATGTCGTCGAAGGGCGGGCGCCGGACATTCAGGAACACGAACTCCGTCGCCTGCTTGGGGACGGGGTGCACCTGGAGAGGGTGCCGGGTGGCGAAGTCCTGGAGGCGCGGCGTTTGCCTCGACGCGGTCAGAAGGTCGGCCGTCCCGGCGAGCAGGTTGCGGAAGCCCGCGTCCTGGCGCTTGATCGTGCGGTAGACGATCTCGTCCGGGTAGCCGTCCGGTCGCGCGGCCGCCGACCAGACGTGGAAGTAGGGGTTGCGCACGAGGGTGAGGAGCTTGCCGCGAACGTAGCTCTGGATCTTGTAGGGGCCGGTCGCGGGGATCGCCTTCGTGCCGACGTCGTGGAGCGGCGTCCCGGCAGGAACGGGGACGATCGCCGTGAGGCTCGTAGAAGAACTGGGGGTCGGGTGCCGGTAGCCGGAACGTCAGCGTCGAAGGTCCCTGCACGATCACGCTGCGGGAGAGATCGCAGCGCCGGTGCGCGATGCAGCCCGCGGCGCCCGCGAGGTGACCGAACGGCTCCATGAACTACGAGCTCACGCACTCCAGAGTTCGAGGGCACGTGCGAGCGCCCGCCGGAAGTCGGCCGCTCGGAGCGGGCGTCCGTCGGAGTAGCGGATGCCGGGGCGCAGGTGGAACGTGTAGCGCGTGCCGCCTGCGGTCGGCTGCGGCAGTGCAGCGGCGAGGTTGGGGACGATCTGTGTCCCGGCGGCGCCGCCGACCTCGCGCAGGCTCGTCAACGTCTCGTACACGGGGTCCGCTCCACCCGACGGCTCCGGACCCGGCCCGAAGGCGGGGTCGATCGAGTCTGGCGCCGCGCCGTAACCTCGCCAACCGCGACGAGTCGCCCGCCGCGGTGCCCCTGGCCCGAGGCCTGGACCGCCACCCAGACGCCGCCGTTGCTCGTCGCGAGGCCCTCCGGTCGGTTGCCGATCGGCGTCGAGCCGACGACAACTCCACGGCGAGGGTCGATACGCACGACGCGGGAGCCGAACTCCGCGCTCACCCAGACGGCTCCCCTGCTGAAGCTGACGGCCGAGGGGCCGCCCCGTACCGGGATCGTCCCCTCCCCGGCGAGCGTGGTGGCGTCGACGCGCGAGACCGTGCCGTCGAGGGCGTTTGCCACCCAGAGCGAGCCGTCGCCGTAGGCGATTCCGGTCGGGCCTGCGCCGACGGTCGCCTTCGAGGCCACCGTGTTCGTCACGGGGTCGATTCCGAAGACGCTGCGCGTCGCCTCGTCGGTCACCCAGACCGAGCCGCCCCCGACGGCGATCCCGCGACCGACCGCGTTCGTCCGGATCGCCTTCTTGATGACGTCCCCGGTCTCCGCGTCGATGCGACGTCACGGTGCGGTCGTCGGCGTTCGTGACCCACACCGAGCCGTAGCCGTACGCGACGGCGGTCGGCCCCGCGCCGACCGGGATCTCCTTCACGACCGTGTTCGACTGCGGGTTGATCCACGAGACCGTGTTGTCGTCGTGGTTCGCGACCCAGACGCCGCCGCCGCCGACCGCGATCCCGCTCGGGCTCGCGCCGACCGGGATCGTCTGTCGCACAGCGTGCGTGCGAGGATCGATGCGGGAGACCGTGCCGGCCGTTGCGTTCGCTGCCCAGACCGCGTCTTCGCCTACCGCGACCGACGTCGGCGCCTGGCCGACCGGGACCTGGTTGCTCACCTGTCCACTGCGCGTGTCGATCAGTCCGACCGCGTTTGCCGCGACCGCAGTCGCGTGTGTCGCGCCGCCCCGTGTGGCCAGTACGCCTGCGACGGCCGCCGCGGTTCCTGCGACGACCACGGCAGCCACCGCGACTCCCCGTCGCCGAGCCCAGCGTCGAGCGAGCCCGGGTTCCGGCGCGCGGTCGAGATCTGCGAGCGGTGCCGCGTCACGCACCGGCGGCTCGGCTGCTGTCGCGGCTGCAGCCTGGGGAGCCGGCGCGTCGAGCAGCGCGCGGTAGATCGACTCGGTCTCGGGCGAGGGGTAGGCGCCGAGCTCTTCGGCGAGGAGCGTTCGGCATTGCTCGTAGACGCGAAGCGCCTCGCCCCGGTTGCCGGCGGCGACGTGCGCTTCCATCAGCCGTCGGTATCCGGTTTCGCGATACGGCTCGAGCGCGATCGTTTGCTCGGCCCATTTCGCGGCCTCCGGCGCATCACCCGAACGCAGGTGCGCATCGGCCAGCACGGTCAGCGCGCGGCCACGGACGTCGGTGAGTCCACGGCGCTTCTCCTCTACCCATGTCCCGTCCTCGCCGGGGAGGAAGGGCTGGCGGACCAGTGATGCGGCCAGCATGGCGGCTGTCTTCGCTTGCTCCAGGTCGCCTGCCGCGAGCGCCCGCTCCGCCTCCTGTGTCGCGTTTGTCGCCACGGTGACGTCGACCCAGGTTCCTTCGGGCAGCTCGAGCCGGTAGCAGCCGAAGGCGCCGGTCAGAGCGTGGGCGCCGTCGATGCCGTGGTCTGCGAGCAGGTTGCGCAGCTTGCTCGCGATCACGGTCAGCGACTTGTCCCAGCTCGTGGGCGGTGCACTGCCCCAGAGCGCCTCGGCGAGCTCGTCCCGCGGCACCGCTCTTCCCTGCTCGGCCACCAGGTACGCGAAGAAGAGCCGACCCTGCCGCCCCTGGAAGCGCTCCTCGCCGATCACCACACCGTCGGTCTCGATCGCGACGCGACCTGCGAGAAAAACCTTCAGTGGCAAATCGCCTGTCATTTTCCTGCCTACATTTTGCCCCAATTTAGGGACGCTTTTCTACGTTCGCTGCGAGGAATCGTGGAAAAGGTGCTTCATTGTGACTGCGGGTTCGAAGCCCGCGCCGCCGACGAGGACGGGCTCGTCGCGGAAGTTCAGCGCCACGCGGCCGCGGCGCATGGCATGGCGCTCTCGCACGACGAGGCGCTCCTGCTCGCCTTTCGCGCCGAGCTGAACTCGGAAGCCCTTACCACGACTCCTCGCGACAGGACAACTCGAACGGAGGAGAAGAAATGAAGCACCATCGCAAGCGCGCCCTCGCCGCGATCGGGCTCGCGGCGGTCGCCCTCGGTCGTCACGGCGCTGTTCGTCGTGCCGGCCCTGGCGACGCCACCCACGCTGGTGACCACCGCCACCTTCGGAGTCGGGCGGTTCGCCGACATCAACGCCACGACGAAGACCGACATCAATTTGGCCTTCGCGAGGAACTTCTGGAAGGCTCGGATCAAGACGACAAGGAGCTTCAGACCTCTACGTGCTGCAGAACACGATCGCTCCCGGCGGGACGTTCGGCTGGCACAGCCACCCCGGCCCCAGCCTGGTGATCGTCAAGTCCGGCACGGCGACCTTCTACCTGGCCGCCGATCGGAAGTGCTCACCAATCGTCGTTCCGTCCGGAACGGGCTTCGTCGACAACGGCCACGACGTCCACGTCGTTCGCAACGAGGGCAGCGTCGACCTCGTGACGGTCGTCGTCTCCCTTGTTCCAGCAGGGTTCCAGAGGCGGATCGACGAGCCGGCGCCCGCCAACTGCCCCGCACTTCCAAACGGCTGAACAAACGCCGGGAGGGTGGGCACACGCCCACCCTCCCGGGCGAAAGCAGTCCGCGCTCGGCCTGAGTCAGGCCGGGCGCCTGTGCGTGTAGAGGTGCCTGGCCCAGAGGTAGGAGGCCAGGGCGATGCCGACGCTCCAGGCGACGGCGGTGATGGCGTTGGTCCCGATCGGGGTTCCGGTGAGGAGGCCGCGCAGGGTCTCGGTCGCGGGGGTGAACGGCTGGTACTGGGCGAACTGGTGGAGTCCGGCCGGCATCGAGGCGATGAGGACGAAGCCGCTGCCGAGGAAGGGGAGGAAGGTGAGGAACATCGGTGTGTTGGCTCGCGGTCTCGACGCTCTTGGCGGCGAGGCCGAGCGCGGTGGCGAGCCAGATGAGCGCGAGCGAGAAGAGCGAGAGCACGCCGATCGCGGCGAGCCACTCGAGCGGGCCGGCGGTGGGACGGAAGCCGAGTGCGACGGCGACGCCGAGCACGATGCCGATGCTGAGGAGGCTTTGGATGAGGCTGGCGAGCACGTGGCCGGTGAGGACCGCGGAGCGGGCGATGGCCATCGTGCGGAAGCGGTCGATGATGCCGCCGGTCATGTCCATCGCGACGACGATCGCGGTGCCCTGGACGGCGGTGGCGACGGTCATGAGCAGGATTCCGGGCGTGACGTAGTTGAGGTAGCCGGCGCGTCCGGCTACGTGCCCGCTGCCGAGGCCGTGGCCGAGCTGACCGCCGAAGACGTAGACGAAGAGCAGCAGGAACACGATCGGCATGCCGACCAGGAGCAGTGTCATCGACGGGTAGCGCTGCAGCCTCCGCAGGTTGCGGCGGAGCATCGTCGTGGAATCGCTGACGGTGTAGGCGAGGGTGCTCATCACGCTGCCTCCTGTTCGAGGGTCGGTTGGCCGGTGACGGCGAAGAAGACGTCGTCCAGGTCGGGGCTGTGGATCGAGAGCTCCTCGACCGCGATGCGGGCGTTGTCGAGTTGCGCGAGCAGGCGGCGGAGCGACGGGACATCGCCGTTTCCGGAGACGCGGAGGGCGAGTCTCTCCTCGTCGGGTGCGCCGTCAAGGAGTGCTGTGGCTGCGCGCAGGGCCGACGGGTCGGCGAACTGGAGGCGGATGTGCCCGCCGGGAATGCGCCTTTTCAGCTCGTCGGGGGTGCCCTCGGCGACGATCCGGCCTTCGTCGAGGACGGCGATCCGGTCGGCGAGCTCGTCGGCCTCGTCGAGGTACTGCGTTGTGAGCAAGATCGTGACGCCGCCGGTGGCGAGCTCGCGGATGTCGTCCCACATCTGGCGGCGGCTGCGCGGGTCGAGACCTGTCGTGGGCTCGTCGAGGAAGATCACCCGCGGCGAGCCGACCAGTGTCATCGCCAGGTCGAGGCGGCGGCGCATCCCGCCCGAGTACGTCGAGACGGGCCGAGAGGCCGCGTCGACGAGGCCGAACCGATCGAGCAGCTCGGCGACGCGTGCCCTGCCAGCCGTGCGGCCGAGATGGTTCAGGTCGGCCATCAGTTGCAGGTTCTCCGCTCCGGTCAGCAGGTCGTCCACCGCCGAGAACTGGCCGGTGACGCCGATCGAGGTGCGCACGCCGTCCGCGTCGTCGAGGACGTCGTGGCCGGCCACCTGAACCGTTCCCGAGTCGGCGGAGACGAGCGTGGAGAGGATCCGCACGATCGTCGTCTTGCCGGCTCCGTTCGGGCCGAGGAGAGCGAAGATCGTTCCCTCGGTCACCTCGAGGTCGACGCCGTCGAGCACGACGGTCTCGCCGAACGACTTCCGCACACCGGTCACGACGACGGCGGGCTGATGTGTATCGGTCATGGATGACTCCTTTGGCCAGGGCGTTTTTCGGGCAACTCGCCTGACGCGACGAGCGCCTGGCGCCGCGCCTCCCATTTCGGCTGCAGCCTCGGCATCTCGTCGAGCAGGAAGTCGGCGAAAGCGGACATCTCGAGCAGCACGGCACGCTGTTCCGCCGGGGCGTCTCGCAGGAGCTCGAGGCCCTCGCGCGCCAACTCGCGCAGCTCCTCGTACTCGGAGACGTCCATTCCCATCGAGTGCGGCGAGGTGAGGTCGATCTGGACGCGGTCCATTCGCTCGCCGGCGACGCGGGAGCGTCGGACCAGATGCAGCGTCTCGAGGGCCTTCACCGCGCCGGCGATGGCGCTACGGCTCGCGAGCAGGGCCTCTGCGAGGTCGGCGATCGTCTGACCCGGCGGATCGCAGACGGCCAGGTAGCCGATCAGGCGGCCCACCATCGGCGGGAATGAGTAGCGGCGCGCGTAGAAGCGGGCCGTGTGGTCGGCGAACGTGATCTGAGCGTCGGTTGGCATAGGCACAGAATACACACATACCGAAGATCACACAAATCTGTGTTATCTCACATGTGATCGTAACCACCGATTGGATGTGCCTCGACGCGGCGACTATCGTTGCTCGATGAGCAACTCCGAGTTTCCCGGCGAGTCGGAGCCGCCTGTGGTCGAGTCGCTCGGGCCGATCCAGATGCTCACGTTCGCCTTCGCGGGTAATCACTTCAAGGGCGAGATCCTGCCCGAGCTCGAGCGGCTCAAGCGCCACGAGATCGTCCGGATCATCGACCTGCTGGTCGTGCGGAAGGACGGGGCCGGCAATGTCATGGTGTCGACGGCGACCGATCTCGACTGGGAGGAGGCGGTGGCGTTCGGCTCCTACGTCGGTTCGCTCGCCGGCTTCGCCGCGTTTGGCGCCGAGGGGGTCGAACCCGGCGCCATCGCGGGCGCGGCCGAGCTGGCCGACGGCCACCTGTTCGACGAGGACGACGTCTTCCGAGTGACGCAGGCGCTACCGAACGAGACCTCCGCTGCGATGGTGCTGCTCGAGCACCTGTGGATGAAGCCGCTGCTCGAAGCGATCGACCGTGCTCAGGGGATCGAGCTCGCAAACGATTGGGTCCGCGCGGACGAAATCGTCAAACTCGAAGTGCAACGCGGCGGCGACGCATGAGCCGCCAACGGCTCTTCAGCGCAAAGGCCCTACCCTGCTAAGCGGGGCCTTTCGTTTCACAATCCATGCGGCGCCGCCGTCGCCGGAGCTGATGACCTTCCCCAACTGCGACCGAAGGTCGGCCTGAACGCGATGACCAGGGCTGCGAGCCAGGCGACGACGTAGCCGTAAAGGCCGATGTGGTGGTACAGGACCCCGCTGGGGCCGTTCATCGTGAGCTCCAGGCTTCCTCCGACCAGGAGCGCAAAGAGGATGGCGAACCAGCCGCTGAGGCGGCGCTCGCGGAGCAGCGTGACCGCGATCACGCTCACGAGGACGCCGGCGACAGCCGTGTAGACGCCGGCCATGAAGTAATGGACGGTGGCGTGCGGCTCCGTCCAGCCGCGTTCGTGGATTGCCAGCCGCATCGCCCAGAATCCGTGCTCCCCGCAAGCGGCAAGTGCGCCCCAGATGACGAGCCCGCAGGCGGCGTTCAACGAGCCGATACGACGGCGAAGGGCGAGGAGCACCAAGGTCGGCGCCAGGATGACGGCGAGGGCTACGACCTGAACTCAGAACAGGTACGAGTCGTCCACGTTCATGCCGGCGACGCTATGCCCGAAGTCCGCTCCTCGCATCGATGGAATCCCCAGTCTTGGCGCCGCCAGCGCGGAGGAAGGCGAGCACGGCGTGGACGCGCCGGTTCTCGCGCGCATCGGTCGGCAGGTCGAGCTTGGCGAGGATGCTGCGGACGTGCGCCTCGACGGTCTTGCGCGTCACGAAGAGGTCATCGGCGATCCCGCGGTCGGTCTTGCCCTGGGCGACGAGCGCGAGCACCTCGCGCTCGCGCGGCGTGAGGTCGGCGAGCGGGTCGTGGGCGGCCGGGGCGGTCGAGGAGCTCGTCGACCAGCGAGCGCTCGACGACGGTTCCGCCGGCGGCAACCTGGAGCAGTGCGTCGACGAACTCGGCGACGTCGGCGATCCGGTCTTTGAGCAGGTAGCCGACGCGCTCGGAGGTGCCGGTGATGAGCTTCAGTGCGTACTCGACGTCGAGGTACTGGGAGAGGACGACCGTGCCCACCTGCGGGTGGGCGTCGCGGATCTCCTGCGCCGCCCGCAGGCCTTCGTTCGTGTAGGTGGGCGGCATTCGGATGTCGATCACGGCGACGTCGGGCGGGTCGGCGGCGACGAGCGAAGAAGCTCCTCGGCGGTGCCGGCCTGGCCGGCGATCTGGACATCGTGCTCGGCGAGGAGCCGCGCAAGGCCCTCGCGGACGACGACGGCGTCGTCGGCGAGGATCACGCGCACGGGATCGCCGCTGTGAGGCGCGTGCCTTCGCCGGGCGGGTCTCGACGCGCAGGTGGCCGTCGAGCGCTTCGACGCGGTCGCGGAGGCCGCGCAGCCCGGCGCCGGTGATGTCTGCGCCGCCGACGCCGTCGTCGACGATCTCGATGGCCAGTCGGCCGTTCGCGCGCGCGACTGTCGACCGTCGCCCGCGGAGGCGTGCGCGTGCTTGGCGACGTTGGCGAGCGCCTCGGCGGTGACGAAGTAGGCGGTCGCCTCGACCGGCGCCGGCAGGCGGTCCGTGCAGACGGTCAGCTCGACCGGGACCGGGGCGCGCCGTGCGAGGGCGGCGAGGGCGGCGGGGAGCCCTTCCTCGGTGAGGATCGCCGGGTGGATGCCGCGCGCGAGCGCGCGCAGTTCGGCGAGTGCGTCGACGACCTCGGCGTCGGCTTCGGCGAGCAGCTCGTCGACTGCTGCGCCGCCGTCGGCGAGCCGGCTGCGGGCGAGCTGGAGCGCGAGCCGGATCCCGAGCAGGCGCTGCTGGGCGCCGTCGTGGAGGTCGCGCTCGAGCCGGCGTCGCTCGGCGTCGCCGGCCTCGACGATGCGGGCGCGGGAGGCGCGCACCTCGGCGAGCTGGGCGCGCAGCTCGGCCTGCAGGCGTGCGTTCTCGAGCGCGAGCGTGGCCGCGGCGCCGACCGCCTCGACGAGCTCGGGGTCGTCGAGCAGCGCGGGGTCGTGGACGAGCGCGGCGAGCCGCTTGCCCGTCGTGCTCGAGCACCGTGACGGCGCGGTCCGGCTCGGCTTCGCGAGGTCGAGCGGCTCCCGTCGGGGTCGACGTAGCGCCCGTCGCTCGGGGAGCCAGAAGGCGAGCTCGAGCGACGGGTCGCCGAGCGTGCGCGCGATCGCGTCGCGCACCTGCGCCGGGCGCGGCAGCGAGCCGAGCTCGACGACCAGACCCGCCACCGCCGACCGGTGCATCCGCGTCCGCAGCAGACCGACGAGGAATGCGACCGGGATGATCGCGAACGCGACGTTGCCGACCCAGCAGACGACGCTCCCCTCGGCCTTCGCGACCGGCGGCATCCTCGAGCACGACCGCGCAGAGAGCAAGAAGCGCGACGGCCGCCGCGAGCGAGGACGGGGGCGAGCGCGCGGCGGGTCGGGCCGCGTCGCCCGCCGCACGCGCCGCACGAGCAGCACGGCCGTCGTCAGCAGGATCGCCGATCGCGACGACGTCACCGAGCGACGTCGACCGCGCTCGAGACGGCCGGGTTCCGGTCGACCAGGAGCAGGTTGCGCGGGCATTCCGGGCACTCGGCGCTCGCGCGGGATCCCAGAACAGCTGCCAACGAGCGAGAGCACCAGCCAGGCCGCGTAGGTGAAGACCACGAACCACCGCTCGAAGCGCGAGCCGAGGCGGCCGCTCGGAAAGGCGAGGAAGAGGTGGACGAGGATCGCGATCGCGAGGCCGAAGACGAGCTCGGCCAGCGTGAACGGCAGGGCGGCGTCCCAGGAGAACTGGTGCGCGATGTTGACGAACCCGAGGGCGGTCATCAGTGGCCCGACGCGGTTCCCGGGCGCCGCTGCCAGGCGATCAGACCGGCGACGATCCAGATCGCGTCGATCGCCACCTTCGCGACCTGCTCGGTCGGGTCCGATCGGCTCGTAGTCCTGCGCGAACAGCTCCAGCGCGATCGCCGCGGCGGTGACCGCCGCCCCCGGCGAGCAGCGAGGACGACGAGCAGGCGCCGGCTCATGGCGAGTCGCCCGCAAGCGCGGCGAGCGCCGCACCCGGAGAGATCGTCCTTGTGGATGAAGCCGCGCGCGGGGCTGCGCTCGAGCCGCCCGCCGAAGTCGGCCGCCTCGCGGCTCGAGGTCAGGACGACGACCGGCCCGTCGCCGTTCTCGGCGAGCTGCTCGGCGACCGCGAAGCCGTCCGTGTCGGGCAGGACGACGTCGAGGAGCACGAGCTCGGGCCGCAGCGCTTCGACCGCGGCGAGCGCCGAGGCGCCGTCGCCCGCCTCGCCGACGACCGTGAAACCGCCGGCCTCGAGCAGCCGGCGGGCGAAGCCGCGAAAGCCGGCGTGGTCGTCCACGATCAGCACCGTCGGCGGCATGTGCGGATCGTCTCATGCGAGGCCGGCGCACGGCATTGGGGAAATCCCCGATCTTCGGCGTCGACGGCGCCCGGACCGGGGATCTCATCGATGCGGCGCGGCGAGCCGCGGCCTAGCGTCGCGGCCATGAGCGACAGACTCCTCCGCCTCGCGGCCGTCGCCGCCTTCACCGGGGCGGTCGCTCAGCTCGTCGCGACGGTGCTCGAGCCCGACTGGGCGAGCGAGCCGACGAGGCGATCCGCGTCGTCGCCGGCAGCGGGCTCTGGACCGCCGACCGGCTGCTCGATCTCGATCGGCGTCTTCCTGACGGTCGGGGCGTTCA
Organism: uncultured Actinomycetes bacterium; assembly: GCA_963817105.1. GTDB lineage: Bacteria > Actinomycetota > Thermoleophilia > Gaiellales > Gaiellaceae > 3-1-20CM-4-69-9. Next base: position 420,254 of record CAWFNA010000005.1, on the reverse strand, counting down.
CGCGTCGTCGCGCGCATTCATCGAGGCGCCCGGGAGGCGACTGGGCCCGCGTCGGCCAGCCCTTCCTCGTCCTCATGGGCGCGCTCGGCGCAGGCGCGATCGTCGCCGGGGCGAACATGAAGGAGGTCGCCGACACCTGGGCGGAGGCGACGCCCGCCGCGAAGCAGTCCGTATCCCGCCGTCCTTCGACGCCGCGACCAGCACGACCGACGCCCTCTTCTTGGCGGCGTTCATGGCGCTGGGCCTCTACCTCGCCGCGCTCGCGGCGGCGATCCTGTCCGGCGGCGTCTACGCGCGCTGGATCGGCTGGGCCTCGGCCGCCGGCGCGGCGCCTCTGCTCGCCGGCGACCTGCTCGAGCTCGTGCTCGACGAGGCGTTCGTCGCCGTGCTCGCCGGCTTCGCGCTCTGCCTGGCCGTGCTCGTCGACCTCGGCTTGTCGATGTGGCGGCATGCCGCGATGCCTGCTGCGCGGCGACGAGCTTCTCCGTCGGCCGACCCGCACGTCGCATGAGAAGGGAAGGTCGAAGATGATCCTGAAGCTCACGATCCTGCTTGCCGCGCTGACGGCGTTCATCGCGACGCCGGCGGCGTCGGCCCACAACGGCGTCAGCTACTACCTGGCGCTCGGCGACTCGCTTGCAGCGGGAACCAATGCGACCGAGGTCGGGCCGCCCTTCACCGACCAGGGCTATGCAGACCAGTTGGCCGGACTGAAGCGCGCGACGATTCCGAAGCTCAAGCTCGTCAAGCTCGGCTGCCCGGGGGAGACGACGGGGAGCATGGTCGACCCCTTCCCGGTACGAGGGCCGCGGGGGTCACCACCTGTGCCGCTTTGCGCACGGCTCGCAGCTCGCGGAGGCGGTGAGCTTCCTGCACGCCCACAAGGGCAACGTCGCGTTCGTGACGATCGACATCGGCGCGAACGACGTCTTCGAGGGCGTTCCGCTGCCCGTTCTCCAGGCCAACCTGGCGTCGATCCTGACGAAGCTCCGAGAGGCGGCCGGCCCGGACGTGCCGATCGTGGGCATGAACTACTACGACCCGGGCCTCCCCCAAGCCTGGTCGCAGGGTGGCCTGCCGGCCCTACAGGCGGAGATCGCCTTCGTGACCGCGCTCAACGACCTGATCGAGAGCGTCTACGCGGTCGCGGGTGACCCGGTCGCCGACGTGGAGTCCGCCTTCTCGGTCACGGACACGACACCCGTGAACGGAACCCCACTCGACGTGGTGCGCGAGTGCACATGGACGTGGATCTGCACGGCCGGCGACATCCATCCAAACAGCGAGGGCTACGACGTGATCGCCCACGCGTTCGCGGACGTCGTGCCCTGAAGGAGATGAGATGAAGACAAGACTGCTCTTCGCAATCGCCACGATGGTCGGGCTGGCGCTCGCGGCAGGCGTCGCGTACGCGACCATCCCCGACTCGAACGGCGCGATTCACGCCTGCTACAAGAACGTGAACGGCCAGTTGCGCGTGATCGACTCCGGCAGCTGCGGGCCGAGCGAGACTGCTCTCAGTTGGAGCCAGACCGGGCCACAGGGGCCTGCCGGACCGCAGGGTCTGACGGGAGCGACGGGTCCGGAGGCCGGCCGGCGACGACTCGACGAAGACGGTAGCCGGCGCCGTCAACCCGGACGGCACGAGCCAGCTCTCGACCGACGACTTCACGATGACGCACGTCGGGACGGGGCACTACCGGATCGACTTCGCGCCCGGGACGTTCGACACCTTCGCGGCCGTCGTCGTGATGCCGATCGGTAAGGCGTACGTGTCCGGGATTTTGCAGTTCGCGACCGGCGGGGGCGGGTTCGCCGCCGACTACTTCATCGTGAACATCGACACGAATGCGCTGACCGACACGCTGCACAACTTCGTCGCGACGCCATTCACCTCTGGATGAGGCGGTAGGCCGGGCGCGAAGCCGTGGCACCGGTGACGGCTTCGCGCCTTTAGCTCTTGCTCAGCGGATGTAGCCGCTGTACGTACCGACAGGGCCGTTGGGAAGTACCACGGTTCCGACCTCGTGAAGCACCCCGTGCAGGCCCGCAAGCTCGCCGGTAGCGCCGAGGATCGTTGACGTGGAATGGACCTCGAGTGCCGCGTCATTCGATCCGGTCAGCAGGAAGGTCACGGTGCCGGGAACACCGTTCACGGTCCCGGTGAAGGTCTCGATATCGACGAAGAAGGCGCTTGCGTCGGGATGGACGATCAGGATGCCGCGCAGCACCGAGGTGCCCCTGAACGTGCCGGTGTACGCGCGTGTGCCACTGACGTCGGCGATCAGGTCTCCGCCAACCATCCGGGTGCTGTTGAAGGTCGCCGACGTATTGCCGACGGTCCCGCTTGCCAGAGTTGGCCGTGCGGCGGCTGCGCCTGCCGCGACGACCATCGCGACCAGGACAGTGAGCAGGACGAGCAACCCTCGAAGCTGTCTGGTGGTGCTCATGGTGACTCCTCTCGGTTTTGCATCGAGGCCTATTCGAGAGGGAATCCACCGATCCGACAATCCCAGGAAGTTGGGATCTCCATCTCACCAGGCATACGCTCGACGCAGTGGCTCGTGAGAGGGAGCGGACTCGATGCCGAGAGCGGCTCGAACGGCTGAGCGAATCAACCCTCGACCGGGAGTCGATCCAGCGCGAAGCAATCGCCGATCTCCAGCGCGTGATCGGGTTCGATCGTTGGTGCTGGCCTTTCGCGGACCCCGAAACGCTGCTTCCACTCAGCGGCGTTGCCGAGCATGACTTCGGGCCAGGAATTCCACGGACGCTCGAGCTCGAGTACTCCGACGACCACTTCGCCGCGAAGCACGCCCTCGCTCAGCGCGCGAATCCGGCAGCGAGCCTGAGTGCCGAGACCGGCGGTGACCTCGCGCTTTCGGGCCGCTGGGACGAGGTCATGCGCCCAGCCGGTATCGGAGACGTCGCAGCAGTCGCGTGCCGCGACGCGCTCGGCTGCTGGGGATGGATCGAGGCCTACCGCGACGGAGCTGATTGCCGGTTCGAAGCCGGCGACCTCGAGCTCCTCGCGAGTGTCGGCCCCAGTCTCGGCTCTGCGCTTCGCCGCGGTTTGATGGTTGCGAGCACAAGCCCGCTCGGGCCGAGCCCGCCTGGAGTGATCGTGCTCAATCCGGAGCTGACTCCCGTGAGCTCCACGGCGGGTGCTCGCGCCTGGATCGACGTCCTCCCCGGCGCAGCGCTCTTCGCCGGATGGGCAATGCTTCCCGCGCAGGTCTATCCGGTCGCCACGCGGGCGCGGTCACGGAACTCCTGGACCGGAACCCACGCGCTCGAACGTGCCGTCGACGGGCGGTGGGTGATGATCGAGGCTGCCCCGCTCGAGGGAGACTGCGACGGACAGATCGCCATCACGCTCCGAAGCGCAGCTCCGACCGAGACGTTCGACCTCCTCTGCCGCGCCTATGCATTCACCCAACGCGAGCGCGACGTCGCCGCCGCGGTCGTCGCCGGACTCGACACGCGCGCCCTCACCGAGCGGCTCTTCATCTCTCCCCACACGGTCCAGGATCATCTGAAGTCGATCTTCCAGAAGACCGGCATCCACAGCCGCCGCCAGCTGCTCGCGACGTTCAACGCTTCGTCCGACGGGCTCTGAGCTCGACCTCGGCAACAGCCCGTCCCGCGAGGTGCGGGACGGGCTGCTGATGGTGCCTGGCGTTACGGCGCGGGAGGCGCGTCCACACAGGTCACCCAGACGCGCATGTCCACGGACGGGGTGGTGTTGAGCCGGACGATCCAGCCGTCGAGTCGGTTGGCCAAGGGCGTGTTGGTCTTCCAATCCATGCGGCCGGGGAAGGAGTCGGTGATGTGCGTCTCGCCGACGTAGGAGTTCTCGAGCGAGCCTGCGTTGCGGCCGACGTCGAGGAACTGCACGCCACCCCCGATCGCGACCTTGGTCTGGCTGACAGCCGGGTCGTCGTCGCATGCCACGGTGGCGATGCCGCCCGAGCCCGCGCCGGGGTAGTCGCCGCCCTTGATGTAGTCGTAGTGGCGCGTGACCAGCCCGGAGAGGCCATCCTCGCCGTCCTTGCCGGGAGCGCCGGTCGCACCCGTGTCGCCGGTGACGCCCTGCGGCCCGACCGGCCCGTCGGCGCCCTGCGGGCCCATTGGCCCATCGGCGCCCTGAGGGCCCACAGGCCCCTCGGCACCCGTCGCGTCGGTGTGGCCCAAGAGCGCCGACTTGACGCTCGAGTGGAGGTCGACCAGCTTGATCGTGCCGTTCTTGATCTGACTGCCGGTGATCAGCTTCGTCGTGCCGGCAACCGCCGTCCCGCTGAGCGCGACGGCGAGCGCGATCATGGCAACGACCATCGCCGGCGTAAAACGCCTTCCCTTCAACATCTTCAGAGTCCTTTCGGTAACCCGTGACCCGGCGGGCAGAATGCCGCGGGTTCGATGAGATGAAGGTACGGGTCGCCGGGGCCGGGCCGCTAGACCCAGCTGGGCTCACCCCCGTACTTCGTCGCTCAGTGGGGTGATGAGGCGCGGGCGGCGGCGACGGCTTCGAGTCGGGTGTGGACGTCGAGGGCCCGAAAGAGGCGGCGGATGTGGTTCCTGACCGTCTCGGTGCTCAGGTGGAGCTCGGCTGCGATCTGCCTCGTGGAGCGGCCTTGCTCCAGAAGACGAAGCACCTCCCCCTGGCGGGGGGTGAGATGCGGGTGCGGCGCTGTGAGCGTTTCGCCGGGGTGTTCCTCCAGCAGCCCGAAGACGCCGACAACCCGTTCGCCGCTCTTGAGCGGCACCGCGCTGATCTCCACGGCCACTCGCGTGCCGGCGGTCGAGACCAGGACGGCGGTTGCGTCCGTGGCCGGGGAGGTGCCGAGGACCTTTCGGGAGAACAGCTCGCGGGCGCGCCGGCTGTCCTCGGCCGCGACGACGGAGGTGAAGTGGCGGCCGCGAACATCGCCGAGAAGCCGCTCGGCCGCCGGATTGATCCACCGGATGATTCCCGTCGGGCCGAGGACGTAGCTCGGGACGCCGACGCCTTCCAGAGCCTGCTCGACGTCGCCGCCGACTGAGAGGCCGGTAGCCATCCAGGAAGTGTGACTGAACCAATCCGAGGGAGCTGCGTGCCGCCGTCTCCCTAGTCGAGGCTGCGGTCGAGCTCCTCGAGTTGCCCTGCCGCTCCGCCGACGATCGACGGGCCGTGTCCGAACACGATCGACTCGGGACGGAGCGCCGCGAGCGTGCTCACCGCCTCGCGCGCTGCGGCCGCGTCGGCGGTGTGCTCCGGTGACGAGCCGGTGAGGCCGGCGCGGTTGTTCAAGGCGTCGCCCGCGATCAGGATCCGCTCGCCCGGCAGGAAGAGCGAGACGTGACCGGCGGTGTGGCCGTGGGTGGCGACGGTCTCGATCCCGCCGTGCAGCGGCAGCGTCTCGCCCGGCGCGAAGCGACGGTCGACGGAGCCGCTCTCCTTGACGTTGCCGCCGCGGCCGGCCGCCCGCCCTTCGATCACGTCCGCCTCGTGCGTGCCGGCCCAGACGGTCGCGCCCGTTTGCTCGACGAGCGCGGCGAGCGAGCCGACGTGGTCGCCGTCGGCGTGCGTGATCACGATGTCGGCGACGTCGTCGTGCGAACGCCCGAGCGCTTCCACAGCGGCCAGGATCGCGTCCTCGCTGGCCGGGACCCCGGTATCGACGATCGTGATGGTCTCGCCGAGCAGGATCGTCGGCCCGCCGACGATCTCAGGGAGGTGATGGACCGACTCGCTCACCTTCTCCACAGCTCCTTCAGTCTAGGCTCGAGCCGAGCCCGCGGCGTCCTCGACGAGCCGGGACATGAGCTCGACCGCGTCGTGGTTGCCAAGCCCCTGGTCGTGCGTCAGCGAGCGCCACGTCGGAAATGCAAGCGCGTGGCCGATCGCGGCGCGGACGTACCGGGCGCGGCGGCCGCGCAGGCCACGGCCCGCGACGAGGCCGTCCTGGATCGAGCCGAGGTAGCCGTAGAAGTCGCGGAGTCGGTGCTGGACGGCCGGCACGAGCGGCTCGTCGCGCAGCAGGCTGACGTACATGGCTTCCGTGCCGCCGTAGAACGCGTACACCTCATGGAGGGCCATGCGCGTTCGCTCGGCGGGGTCCTCGATCGACGACCACGAGCGCGGGTCCGGCGGCGGGTTCGCCGCACGGAAGTGCGACGAGCAAGCAGCGAACAGTGCGTCCTCGTCCGGGAAGTGGCGGTAGACGGTCGAGCGGCGGACGCCGGCGCGCTCGGCGATCGCGCTGATCGACGCCTGCGCGGGACCGACCTCCTCGTGCAGGGCGACGGCACTTTCGGTGATCCTCCGCCGGGTCTGCTCCTCGAGCTCGGCCCGGCGCTTCATCCGGTACGGACGCTTTTGGTGGGACATCTGTGTCCAATCATATTGACAGATGCCCTCGCGGTGTCGTATCTTTTCGCAAGACATCATTGTTCGACGAAAAAGGAGTACCGATGGAGACTGCAGTTGCAGGTGTGAAGGTGGTCGGCCCCGACAACGGCCGCGAGGGCTTCCTCGGGAGCATCGGCGTCCGCTTCATCATCGACGGGGTCGAGGCGGGCGAGCGCTTCTCGCTCGTCGAGCATCCGATGTCCCCGCGCGCACTGGCGGCGCCGGTGCACCGCCACACGCGCGAGGACGAGTACAGCTACGTGCTGGAAGGGAGGATGGGCGCGCTGCTGGGCGACGACGTCGTCGAGGCGGGGCCGGGCGACCTAGTGTTCAAGCCGCGCGACCAGTGGCACACCTTCTGGAACGCCGGGGACGAGCCGTGCCGGATCCTCGAGATCATCTCGCCGGCGGGCTTCGAGCACTTCTTCCAGGAGCTCTCCGACCTGGGCGGTGTGCTCGTGGTGGACCCGGAGGCGGTCGCACGGCTCAGCCAGAGCTATGGCCTCGAGATGCGTCCTGAGACGGTCCCGGACCTGCTCGAGCGCTTCGGGCTGCAGCTGGGCCATCCGCTCCCCGGCGGCTGGAGGCCGTAGCGGCTCGGTATTCGTCGCGCCACGACGGCGTAAATCGTCTCAGGCGGGGATCGTCGCCGTGGCGCGGCACGTGAGGCCGCGGGGCCCCCATGCGTGGGCGGTCACCGTGTCGCTCCCAGGTAGGTCCGGCAGCGTCCGGCGCACCCTGAAGGAGCGGTTCAAGCCGACCGTGCGCACCGTGGTCTTCAGGACGACCCGGCGCTCGTGCACGAACGTGACGCGCCACGCCGCGTTTGCTCGGCGCTGTCGGAGCTCGAACCTCACCTCGATCCCGTCGTCCTCCGTCTTCAGCCGGAGCTCCGCCGACGCGCCCCCGCCACACGCGCTTGTGACGCGAACATCACCTCCGCCGTGGTCGCGAACCGTCGCACCCGCGGGCGGTGCAGCGAGTAGCAGCGCGACGGACGCGAGGACCGCGAGGCGGATCATGCGGACCAGTGTGCGCAGCGTGGCCGCCGGACGCAACGAGACTTTGGTCGCAGGAACTTAGGGTCCGAGGTCGCCTCGTAGGCCGTGGCGCTCGGCCCAGAGGATCGCCTGGACGCGGTCGGAGACGCCGATCTGACGGAAAATGCTCGTGAGGTGGGCCTTGACCGTCTTCTCGCTGATCGCGAGCCGACGTGCGATCAGCTTGTTCGGCAGCCCCTCGAGCAGGAGACCGAGCACCTCGCGCTCGCGGCCCGAGATGCCCGCGAGCGGATCGGGCGCTTCCTTCGCCTCGAGCAACGTGCGCGCCGCGCGTGGATCGAGTGGGGAGCCTCCTGCGGCGGCCGCACGGATGCCGCGCACGACGTCGTCCGCGGACGCGTCCTTCAGGAGATAGCCCACCGCGCCCGCATCGAGCGCCGCGACTATGCGGCGCTGGTCGGAGAATGAGGTCAGCGCGAGCACCGCCGATTCGGGCACCTCGGCGAGGATCGCACGCGTCGCCTCGATGCCGTCCATGACCGGCATCTCGAGATCCATCAGGACGACATCGGGCCGCTGTTGCCGGCACATCGCGACCGCCTCGGCCCCGTTCGCGGCAGCACCGACGAGGTCGAGGTCCGGCTGCGCGCCGATCACGCGGCCGAGCCCGTCGCGGAGGACGCCGTGGTCGTCCGCGATCAGGACGCGGATCACCGGCGCGGCACCTCGAGGTCGACCCGCGTGCCTGTCCCCTCGCCCGAGGTGACCTCGAGCCGGCCGCCCGACTGCTCGGCGAGCTCCGCGACGAGCGACAGGCCGAGGTGACCCTCGGTAAGGCGCTGCTCACGGACGCCTGGGTCGAATCCACGACCGTCGTCCGACACGACGAGCCTGGCAAGCGAGTCGTCGACGCTGAGCTCGACCAGCAGCGAGCGCGCGTCGGCGTGTGAGATCACGTTGCGGATCGCCTCCTGCGCCACGCGGTAGATGAGCGCCCGCATGTCCGTGTCGAGCCGCTCGGTGCCGTCGACGCGCACGTCGACCGACGCGCCTCGCGCTCGAAGCGGGCTCACGAGATCGCCGATGGCCGATTCGAGGCCCGCTGCCGCGAGGTTCGGCGGATGGAGGTCGACGAGCAGCGCGCGCAGGTCGCGGACCGTGCCCCGCAACCGGCCAATCGTCGTCCGAAGCTCGTCTGCGTCGTCGGTCGCACCGCGTGTGGCGGCGCTGTCAGCAAGTGGCGCCAGCGAGAAGGCGAGGCCGGCGATGTCCTGCACAGGGCCGTCGTGGAGATACGAGGCGATCCGCCGCCGCTCGCGTCTCGAGGTCGCGACGGCGTTCGCGAGTAGCGTCTCGCGTTGCTCGTGCCCGCGCTGCAGCCTTCGCGTGAGCGACCAGAGAAGTGGTGCCTGGACGAGCAGGATCAGCGCCACCGCGCCCAGGATCGGTGGGGCGAGCGTCTTCAGCAGGCGCCGCGCGCTCGCGGTCACCGAGCCGAGACGCTGGTAGATCTCGAACAGCATCGGCGTCCCCGAGGGCGTGCGAATCCGCGTGTAGGCCTCGATCAGCCGGCCCTGCCCGCGGTCGAGGGCATTCTCCGGGCGCGTGAGATCGGTCACCTCGACCTGAGCACCGCCCTCGCGAAGGAGCCTCAGCTGGTCGGCGCTGAGCTCGTAGCGGCCTCCGATCTGTGCGGGGTCGTCCGAGTACAGGACGCGCCCGCTCGCCGACCAGACCTTCACCCGCACGATCGAGTTGCTCAACACGCGCCCGACGACGACGTCATCGACTGCTGCCAGAGCGCTCGGCCGGCCCGTAAGCACGCCGTTTGCGATCGTGGATTCGACCACTTGGGCGGACTCCTGCACGCGGGTGCGCGTCTCTCGCTTCGCCTCGTCGATCGCGACCGCGCGGAGCGCGAAGTAGCCGCCGACGACCGCGACCGCGATCGCGGCGGCGCTGCCGAGAGCAAACCGCACGAGCACCGACCGCACGGTCGGCGGATCGAGGCCGGCCCGACGGTCAGTCGCATGCGAGCTGCGCACCGACCACATCATCTCGTCTCCTGCGGTGACCGACCGGCTCGCTGCGACCAATGTCTCATTGCGGCTCCGACTCGGCGCTCGCGAGGCTCCTTGCGAACCCGATGAAAGGAGTCCCAATGTCCGGTATCTCCGCCGTTATCCTGAGCGCCGTCGTCGCGATCGCGGCCGTCACCCTCGCCCCGGTCGCTGCAGCCAAGGACGGCCGCGGCGTGCGCGTGGCCGGTGTCTGCACCAAGACCTCGACCAGCAAACTCAAGCTGCGCAACGAAAACGGCCGCATCGAGGTTGAGTTCGAGGTCGACCAGAACCGCAACGGCGTCCCGTGGAAGGTCACGCTTCGTCGCAACGGCACGCTCGTCGCCTCGACGAGGGCCAGGACTCACGCACCCAGCGGCTCGTTCTCGGTTCGCCGGGTGGTGCCGCGCGCGCTCGCGACCGACCGCATCACCGCCCTCGCGACGCGCGCCTCCGGCGAGCGGTGCACGGCGCAAGCCGCCCTCTGAGCCTCGCATCCGCCACCGCGGACGGTCGGCGACAAGTCGACCGTCCGTGTCTCGCGCCACTTCGCGCTCCGGCGCTCCTCGAGCCGCGCGGCGTGCCTCCGTCGGACATCATGTGGTCGCAGTCCCCTCGCAGAGCCAACGTCGAGACAGCGGAGGTGCGCAGATGACCGCGAGTGATCCGCCTGCCGCGGTCGCGCGGCGCTTCCCCGATGGGTTCCGCTGGGGCGTCGCGACGTCCTCGTACCAGATCGAGGGGGCGTGGGACGAGGACGGGAAGGGCCCGTCGATCTGGGACACGTACGCGCACACGCCGGGGAACATCGAGAACGACGACAACGGCGACGTCGCCAACGACCACTACCACCGCTACAAGGAGGACGTTGCGCTGATGAAGTCGATCGGCGCGACCGCATACCGGTTCTCGATCGCGTGGCCGCGGATCTTCCCCGACGGCACCGGCGAGCCGAACCCGAAAGGTCTCGACTTCTACAGCCGGCTTGTGGACGAGCTGCTCGCCGCGGGCATCGAGCCGTTCGCCACGCTCTATCACTGGGATCTGCCGCAGTGGCTCCACGACACCTATGGCGGCTGGCAATCGGTCGAAACGGCAAAGGCCTTCGCCGACTACGCCGGCTACGTGGCCGAGCAGCTCGGCGACCGCGTGAAGCACTACTTCACGATCAACGAGTTCAGGTCGTTCGTGGACGGGGGGTACCAGGGGGCCGACATGGATGTCGGCGGCGGCACGACGCTGCACCTCGGTGCCGCGCCTGGGCTGACGCTCTCCGACTCGGAGCTGAGGCAAGTGCGGCATCACGCCGTGCTCGGCCACGGCCTCGCCGTCCAGGCGATCCGCGCCGGCAGTCCGGCGGGCACGAAGGTCGGCTTCGCGGAAAACATCCACGTCGCCGTCCCGATCGTCGACACCCCGGAGCACGTCGAGGCGGCGGAGCAGGCCACGCGTGAGGAGAACGCCGGCTACATGACCGTCATGCTCGAGGGGCGATACACCGACGCATACCTCGCCGAGGACGGTGGCGCACCGAGATTCACCGACGACGAGCTGAAGACGATCGCTTCGCCGCTCGACTTCGTCGGCATCAACGTCTACAGGCCCGGCCTGTACGTCGAGCCGTCGGACGCGCCGCCGGGCTACCGCGAGATCCCGATCAACGCCTCACATCCGAAGATGCAGTCCTCGTGGCATGTCGTCGATCCCGAGGCCATGTACTGGGCGCCCCGCCACGTGCGATCGATCTGGGGCGCGAAGTCGATCTTCATCACGGAGAACGGCTGCGCCGCAGCGGACGTGGTTGCCCCGGACGGCAGGGTCTACGACACCGACCGGGTGATGTTCCTGCGCGCCTGCCTCGCGCAGCTGCAGCGCGCTACGTCGGAGGGGGTGCCGGTCGACGGCTACTTCCTCTGGAGCGCGCAGGACAACTTCGAATGGATCTGGGGCTATGGCAACCGCTTCGGGATCGTCTACGTCGACTTCGAGACCCTCGAGCGCACCCCGAAGCTCAGCGCCGAGTGGTTCCGGCGGGCGGCCGCTCAGAACGCAGTCGTCTGATCGACATCGTCCTCGGATGGCTGAGTCGATAGCGTCCGCGGCATGACCGACGAGCCGAGCACCGAGACCAAGCGCGACCACGAGCCGCCCAGCGGCGCGGAATCCACCGGGACCTGGAACGACATCGCGTACACGGCCACCGCGAAGTGGTTCGTCCTGCGAAAGAAGGAGAAGCCGTCCGCGGAGATCTTCTCCGTGTCCTACGTCGCCGACAGCGCCGACCTGGACCGGCCGGTGACCTTCGTCTTCAACGGCGGCCCCGGCGCGTCGTCCGCGTACCTGCACATGGGCGCCGTCGGCCCGCAGCGCGTCGACTTTCCGGCGGACGGGACGCTGCCGGCGATGCCGCCGCGCCTCGTCCAGAACGACGAGTCCTGGCTCGCGTTCAGCGATCTCGTGTTCGTCGACCCGGTCGGGACCGGCTTCAGCCGCATCATCGAGAAGGACGACGAGAAGAAGGGCGGCGAGAAGAAGGGGGACGACAAGGGGAGGGGCGACGGCGGGCAGAAGGGCGGCGAGCCCGACCCGACCGAGTACTTCGGCTACCAACGCGACCTCGAGTCGCTGTCCGAGTTCATCGGACGCTGGCTCTCGAGCAACCGCCGCTGGGGCTCGCCGGTGTTCATCTCCGGGGAGAGCTACGGCGGGTACCGCGTCGGGCGCCTCGTCCGGATCCTCCAGGAAACCGGGGGGATCGGGCTGAACGGCGCGATCCTCATCTCGCCCGCGCTCGAGATCGCGACGCTCGCGTCAGGGGACTACGACGTCCTCGCCTGGGTCGACCTCCTGCCGACGATGGCAGGCGCGGCTGCCCACCACGGGCGTTCGCGCGCGTTCGAGAAGAGCACGCCGCTCGACGAGGTGCGACGCGAGGCCGAGGCGTTCGCGACGGGCGACTACACCGCCTTCCTGACGCGCGGCGCCTCGATGCCCGCCGACGAGCGCGACCGCGTCCTCTCACGGCTGGCGGATCTCGTCGGGCTTCCCGTCGACCTCGTCACCCGGGCCGAAGGCCGCGTGCCGATCAACGTGTTCGCGCGCGAGCTCCTCCGTGACGAGCGGAAGGTGGTCGGCCTCTACGACGCGACGATCACCGTGACCGACCCGTTTCCGGACCGGGAGCCGTTCGGGGGCCCGGACCCGACGCTGTCCGGCATCGCTCCCGCGTACACCATGGCGATCAACCGCCAGCTGCGCTCCGAGATCGGCGTCGAGACCGACCGGGAATACGCGCTCCTCAGCCTCGAGGTCAACATGGAGTGGAAGGACGACGACAAGCGGCACTTCTTCGCCCCGCCCGCGGGCGCGACCGACGACTTCCGCTACGGCATGGCGCTCAACCCGCACCTGAAGGCGTTCATCACGCACGGGCAGTTCGACCTCGTCACGCCGTACTACGCGAGCGACCGCCTGCGGAACCTGATGCGCCTCGACCCGGCCGTCGCCGACCGCGTGACCGTGCGTCACTTCGGCGGGGGCCACATGTTCTACGCGTGGGAGGAGAGCCGGCGGGCCTTCACGGCGGCGATCGCCGAGTTCTTCGCCGACGCGACCGCCGCAACCCCCTGAGGTGACCGACGAGGACGTCCTCGAAGTCGCGGGACGGGGCGTCACGGTCACGAGCCCCGGCAGGGTCCTCTTCTCCGAGCGCGGGGAGACGAAGCTCGACCTGGTGCAGTACTACCTCGCTGTCGCCGCGCCGCTGATGCGGGTCGTGGGCGGCCGGCCGACGCTCATGCAGCGCTTCCCCCACGGTGCCGAGGGCAACTCGTTCTTCCAGAAGCGCGTCCCCGACACCGCGCCCGAGTGGCTGCAGACCACGATCGTCAGCACGCCCAACGGGACGACCTCGCGCGCGCTCGTCCTCGCCGACATCGCCCACGTCGTCTGGGCGGTGAACCTCGCCTGCCTCGGCTTCCACGTCTGGCCGTACCTCCACGACCGCCCCGACGTCGCGGACGAGCTGCGTCTCGACCTCGACCCACAGCCCGGCGTCGACTTCGACGGTGTACGGGCCGCGGCGGCCGAGCTCCGTCGCCTGCTCGACGAGCTCGGGCTGGTCGGCTACCCGAAGACGACCGGGAACCGCGGCCTCCACGTGTACGTCCGGCTCGAGCCGCGCTGGGACTCGCACCAGGTGCGGGCCGCGGCGGTCGCCGTCGCGCGCGAGCTCGAGCGGCGGCGGCCCGAGCTGATCACCGCGGCCTGGTGGAAGGAGGAGCGCGGCAGCCGCGTCTTCGTCGACTACAACCAGAACGCGCCGCACAAGACCGTCTTCGGTGCCTGGTCGGTGCGCGCCCGGCCCGGTGCCCAGGTCTCGGCGCCGCTGACCTGGGACGAGCTCGACGCCCTTCATCCCGACGAGCTGACGATGGCGAGCGTCCCCGGGCGCCTGGCCGCGAACGGTGACCCGTGGGAGGCGATGGTCGAGCAGCCCCAGTCGCTCGAGCCGCTGCTCGAGCTCCACGAGCGGGATCGCGCCGCCGGGCTCATGGACGCTCCCTGGCCGCCCGTCTATCCGAAGCAGCCCGACGAGCCGCCGCGGGTCGCCCCGAGCCGCGCCCGCCGGGACTAAGGAGCCGTCGCCTCGCCTGAGGCCGGTGCCTCGGCGTACTCCTCGTCCGTGACGTGATCGCCCCAGGCGGCGACGCTGCCCTCCTCGTCGGCCTGCTGGATCGCGACATGGGCCATGAACCGGTTCGGCACGGCGCCGTGCCAGTGCTCCTCGCCCGGCTCGAAGAAGACGCGGTCGCCGGGCCGGATCACCTCGACCGGGCCGCCGCGCCGCTGGCACAGGCCGACGCCCTCGGTGACCCAGATCGTCTGGCCGTGCGGGTGCGTATGCCACGCGGTTCGGGCGCCCGGCGTGAAGTGCACGCAGGCCGCGCCGATCCGGGATTCCCCCGACGGCGCCGCGATCGCGTCGATGTAGACCGCGCCGGTGAACCAGTCGGGCGGCCCCGGACTCGTTTCGAGCGTGTTCCTGGTGATCTGCATCGTTTTCCTTTCTCGCTCAGATGTCCCGACATGCGAGTCTTCCTGTCGTCGTGCCTCCGAAGAACATGGTCGAGCTGCCGGGCGGCATGTTCCGGATGGGCTCGGACCACTTCTATCCCGAGGAGCGGCCGGTGCGGGAGGTGTCGGTCGACGGCTTCTGGATCGACCGCCACCCCGTCACGGTCGCCGAGTTTCGCCGCTTCGTAAAGGCGACCGGCCACGTCACATGGGCCGAGCAGGCTCCGGAGGCGGCGGACTACCCGGACGCCGACCCCGCCGAACTGGTGCCGGGATCGCTCGTGTTCCACGGGACCGAGGGGCCGGTCGACCTGCGCGACTTCCGCAACTGGTGGAGCTGGACGCCCGGCGCCGACTGGCGGCACCCCGAGGGGCCCGACAGCAACGTCGGCGGCCGCGAGCTCCATCCCGCCACCCATGTCGCCTACGCGGACGCCGAGGCCTATGCCGCCTGGGCCGGCAAGTCGCTGCCGACCGAGGCGGAGTGGGAGTATGCCGCCCGCGGAGGGCTCGACGGCGCGACGTACACGTGGGGTGACGAGTTCGCGCCCAAGGGGCGGATGATGGCCAACACCTGGCAGGGCGAGTTCCCCTGGCAGAACCTGCGCACCGACGGCTACGAGGGCACCTCGCCGGTCGAGCGGTTCCCGGAGAACGGGTTCGGCCTGTACGACATGGCCGGCAACGTCTGGGAATGGACGACCGACTCGTTCGGCCAACCGCTCGACGCGGAGCAGGCGTGCTGTGCCCCGCAGGGCCTGCGGCTCGCCGACGAGCGGTTTCCGCGCAAGGTGATCAAGGGCGGCTCACACCTCTGCGCCCCGAGCTACTGCCTCCGCTACCGCCCCGCCGCCCGCCAGGCGGAGTCGGTCGACACGTCGACCTGCCACATCGGCTTTCGTTGCGTCGTTCGGACGAACGGGGACGGCGGCCCGGCATAGGTTCCGCTCGCTGAGGACGCCGCCGCGTGCCGGGCTGTACGCTCTGAGCCATGCGGGCCGCGGTCGTCGGCGGCGGGATCGGTGGGCTCGCGGCCGCGCTCTCGGTGCTCGACGCGGGGCTCAGCGTCGACGTGTACGAGCAGTCGTCCGAGATCTCGGAGGTCGGCGCGGGCATCCAGGTGAGCCCGAACGCGTCGCGCATCCTGTTGGGGCTCGGCCTCGGCGACGAGCTGGCGCGGATGGGCGTGGAGCCGCTTGCGCGGCACCAGCGCCGCTGGGACGACGGCCGCACGCTGCTCCGCATGCCGCTCGGGGACGCGATGCTCGAGGCGTTCGGCGCTCCGCTCTACTACGCGCACCGCGCCGACCTGATCGCGGCGCTGATGGCAGCGATCGCGCCCGAGCGCGTGCACGTCGGCCATCGACTCGTCGGCTTCGCCGAGCGGGACGACTGCGTCGAGGCGACCTTCGCCAACGGAGCCCGCGTCGAGGCCGACCTCCTGATCGGCGCGGACGGCATCCACTCGACGATGCGCGAAGCGCTGTTCGGGCCGCAGAGCCCCCGCTTCAGCGGGTGTGTCGCGTACCGCGGACTGGTGCCGGCCGAGCAGCTGGGCCACCTGGGGCTCGAGGTGACGTCGCAGGTCTGGATGGGGCCGGGCGGTCACTTCGTCCACTACTTCGTGCAGGGGCAGCGGCTCGTCAACTTCGTCGCGATCGTGGAGCGCGACACGTGGACGCGGGAGACGTGGACCGACCGCGGCGACGTCGCCGACGCGCTCGCCGCCTACGACGGCTGGCATCCGCAGGTCAGGGCGATCCTCGGGGCGGTCGACGAGACGTTCGTGTGGGCGCTCTTCGACCGGCCGCCGCTCCCGCGCTGGACCCGCGGGCGCGTGGCGCTGCTCGGCGACGCCTGCCATCCGATGCTGCCGTTCATGGCGCAGGGCGCTGCACAGGCGATCGAGGACGGCGCGACGCTCGCGGCGTGCCTGGCCGACGACGGCGGCTCCGACGTCCCGGGTGCGCTCAGCCGCTACGAGTCGCTGCGGCGACCCCGGGCGACGCGGCTGCAGGAGCTCTCGGCCGCGAACAAGATCCGGTTCCACCTCCCGGACGGACCCGAGCAGGAGCGCCGGGATGCCGAGATGGCGTCCGGGAAGACCGACTGGTCGCTACGGGCCGTGGCCTGGCTGTACGGGCACGACGCGCGCGTGGTGGAGCCCGCCCTGCCCGACAGCGTCAGCCCATGAGCATCGCCGTCACGACGGGGGAGGGGCTCTCGGCTGCGACACTGTCCGCGTGAGGCGGATCCTGGTCGGCTACGACGGGTCGGACGGCGGGCGTCGCGCGCTCGACCGCGCGATCGGCGAGGCGCGTGACTCGCACGGGCGGATCACCGTCCTGAGCGTGGCGAACATGCCCCTGAGCACCGACGTGCCTCGCAACTTCGGGACGCTCGACGACATCTCCGCCGACGAAGGCTCGGCGCTGCCCCCGCCGCCGGACCTCGTCGAGCACCTTCGCGAGGCGCGCGAGCGGCTGGCGGCAGCGGGAGTGGACGCCGAGCTCATGTGGGCCGCGGGCCCGCCGGCCGGCGAGATCGTGGAGACGGCCCGCCGGATCCGCGCCGACGTGATCGTGCTCGGCGAGCACCACCACGGCCTGCTCGCCGGCTTCTTCGGAGCCGACGTCGACGCCGAGGTGCAGCGCGAGGCCGGCTGCGACGTGATCCTCGCCTGAGCGTAGTCCGCGCCGCTGCGATGCGATTTTGCGGGACGGACCGACTGCGCGATACTCGGCGGCTCAGCGTCGACTCTAGGAGGTGCAGGTGCTAGCTAGCGACTATCCGTTCCTCGATGTGATGTGGACCATGCTCGTCTTCTTCATCTGGATCCTGTGGTTCTGGCTCCTGTTCACGTGCTGGTTCGACATCTTCCGGCGCCACGACCTCTCGGGCTGGGGGAAGGCCGGGTGGCTGCTCTTCACGATCATCCTGCCGTTCCTCGGTGTGTTCGTGTACCTGATCAAAGAGAGCGACGGGATGGCGAAGCGGAACGTGGAGCGCGCGCAGGCTGAGCGTCAGCAGTTCGACGACTACGTTCGCCAGACCGCGGGCGGACGACGACCCGGCGGCGCAGATCGAGAAGGCGAAGTCGCTGCTCGACAGTGGTGCGATCAGCCAGCAGGAGTTCGATTCGCTGAAGCAGAAGGCGCTCGCCTAGGCAAGCGGACGCCGCCGCGGCCCGAGCTACTCGCGGCCGCGGCGGCGCAGGCTACGATTCAGCCGATGGTGCTCGTCGGCGACCGCGATCGCGACCTGGCTGCGAGTGCGCTGCGGCGTCACTTCGTCCAGGGCCGGCTCTCCACGGCCGAGCTGGCGGACCGGGTCGAGAAGGCTCTGGGGGCGCGCACGCGTGGCGATCTCCGCGCGGCGCTGAAGGACTTGCCGCTGGTGTGGGAGGACCTGCCGGCGGGCGTCCACGTGGCCGCCGGTCGCGTGCGTCGCGGCATGCGTCGAGGACGGTTCTTCTTCGCCCTCGTCCGCGTCTGGCTCAAGCTGAACCTCGTGCTCATCGGGGCGTGCGCGATCGCGCTGCTCGTCGGGGCGCCCGCGGCCACGACGCTCGGAGTCGTGCTGGCCGCGTGGACGCTGGCGGGCTTCGGTGTGTGGCGCGTCTGGCGCCGCGGCGCGTCGGCTCTCTAGGTCGTGAGCATCCAGCCAGAAGGCGGCTGCGCCTGCGGAGCGGTCCGGTATCGGCTCGCGTCCGATCCGCTCTTCGTCAACTGCTGCCACTGCCTCAACTGCCAGCGCCAGACCGGGAGCGCCTTCGTCGTCAACCTGCTGATCGAGAGCGACCGTGTGGAGCTGGTCTCGGGCGCCACGCAGGCGGTCGACGTCCCTCGCGACGACGGGAGCAAGCAGCGGATCTATCGCTGCCCGGACTGCCAGGTGGCCGTCTACAGCGAATACGGCCGCCCGCAGATCTCGTTCGTCCGCGCCGGGACGCTCGACCGGCCCACGGACGTCGTGCCCGACGTCCACATCTTCACGAAGTCCAAGGTCGGGTGGGTCACGCTCCCGGACTCGGCTCCGGCCTTCGAGATCTACTACGACTCGAAGACCCTGTGGCCGGCCGCCAGCCTCGAGCGGCTCCAGGCGGCCATGGGGCGGTAGGCCCTTAACGGCGAACGACCCACACGCGGTGCGGGTCGTTCTCGTCGGTGATCGGTGGTGCTAGCAGCCCTCGGGGAGGGCGCCGGGGGGCCCGAGCAGCTCGATTCCCTGCGCGGCCGCCGCGGCCGCGATCGCGCCCAGGTCGTGCTCGAGGTCGGCAGGCGGCAGCTCCTCGAAGCGGCCGGCGTGCTGACCGCGCGAACGAAGGCGTCGAAGCCGGCGGGCTGGCAGAAGACGAGCCAGCGGGCCGTCTCCGACTCGACGCGGTACGTGTGCGGGACGCCCTGCGGCGCTCGCACGGTGGCGCCGGCGTCGAGCTGGATCTCCTCGCCCGGCAGGAACAGGGTCAGCCGTCCCTCGAGGACGTGGAAGACCTCGTCCTCGCGCTGGTGGACGTGGAGCGGCGGCATGCTGCCGGCGCGGGCGAAGCCCTCCACGATCGCGAAGCGGCCGTCGGTCTCCTCTCCGCCGACGTGGACGTAGGCAAGGGCGTCGATGAACCAGAGCGGCTGGGGCTTTGCGACGCTGACGAGTGTGCGCATGGCGGTTCCTCCTTATGACTCCGGTATGGAGTCTTATGCGGCATGCTAAGCTCTGAATTAGAGTCTTGTCAAGCCCTCGCCTCACACCGTTCTCGTACGTCGTCCTGGCGCTGGTCGGCCGCGGCGGCGCGGGCCCGCACGACCTCGTCCGGATGATGCGGGCGCAGGGCGGTCTCTACTGGGCCGCGGCGGAGAGCCACTGGTACGCGGAGCCGAAGCGGCTCGAGCGGCTCGGCTACCTCAACTCGAGCAAGGAGCCGGGGCAGACGACGGAGCGCACCCGGTACGAGCTCACCGACGAAGGGCTTGCGGCGCTCCGTGAATGGCTGAAGCAGCCCTCATCGATGCCGAGGGTCCAGCACGAGGCGGTCGTGCGCGTCCTCGCCGCCGACCTCGGAGATCCGCAAGACGTCGTCGACAGCCTCGCCGCGCTCGAGGGCGAGATCGAGGCGATCCGGGAGCTGCTGGCCGCCGCCCTCGAGCGAGCCGCCGCGCTGCCCCACCGCGAGCGTTACCTCCGGCTCGTCCACCGCCTCGGCGAGCTGTTCCTCGACGCGCACGAGCAGTGGGTGAACGAGGTTCGCGCCGAGCTCTCGTCGACGCCCTAGCCGTACGCCTGGGAGAGTAGGGACTCACACCGAGACAGGAGGACGCCTTGCAACTGAGCACGCGGAACCAGCTGGCAGGAACCGTCAAGAGTGTGAACACCGGCACGATCATGGCCGAGGTCGTGGTCGACGTCGGCGGGCAGGAAGTCGTTGCCGCGATCACGCGAGGGAGCGTCGAGCAGTTGGCCCTGGCCGAGGGCGACGCCGTGACCGTGCTGATCAAGGCGACCGAGGTGATGCTCGGGAAGTAGCGCGTACGATGGGCGGGATGACCCCTGACACGGCGTATCAGGAGGGGCAGGTTGCGGCCGACCTGATGCTGCGCGATCCCAAGGCGTTGCCGGCCGACGCGTCGGTCGCGGACGTGCAGGCGGTCCTGGCGAACGATCACGTCCAGATGGCGCTGCTCACGGAGGGTCGCGCGTTCCGCGGTGCGATCACCGCCCTCCCGGACGGCGCTCCCCCCGAGGCGCCGGCGCTCGGCTTCGTCGATCCGAGCCCGCCGACGATCGCCCCGGACGAACCGGCGGCCGAAGCGTTCGCCCGAGCCAACGCGAGCCCGAACCGCCGCGTGCTCGTCATCGACGAGGAGGAGAACCTGCTCGGGCTCCTGTGCCTGAGCGCGAGCCGCACGAGGTTCTGCAAGAGCCCGGCGGAAGGCGAGTCCACGGGATAACGTAAGGGCCTGTCGTCGTGCCCGTGACGGTCGACGAGGTCCGCGAGCTCGCGGCGACCCTCCCCCGCAGCGGCGAGGCGTTCGTCCAGGGTCGGATCAAGTTCCGCGTGGGCCGGATCGTCTTTCTCGCGTTCTCGAAGGACGGGACGGTGATGGGGTTCGGGTTCCCGAAGGAGTGGCGGGCCGCGCTGATCGAGTCGGAGCCGGAGAAGTTCTCCTTCCCCAGCGAATCCGACATGCGCTACAGCTGGGTGCACGTCCTTCTCGATGCGATCGATCGCGACGAGATGGTCGACCTCGTCGAGAACGCGTGGGCGCTCTGCGTCCCGAAGAGCGTCTCCGAGGAGTACGCGGCGGCGCGGGGGTACAAGCCGCAGTAGCATCGCGGCGATGGTCGTCGCGGAGCTCTCGACAGCGACGTTTCGCGAGGCGCACCGGCACGTCGGCGCGCACGCGTACCGCACCCCGCTGCTCACCTCCCGCTCGCTGAGCGAGGCGACCGGCTTCGAGGTGCTCCTCAAGGCCGAGTCGTTCCAGCGCACCGGCTCGTACAAGATCCGCGGCCCGCTGAACAAGCTCACCCGCCTGAGCGAGGAGGAGAAGCGGGCCGGGGTCATCTGCTCGTCGGCCGGCAACCACGCCCAGGGGGTCGCGCTCGCCGCCGCGTTGCACGGGATCAGGGCGGTCGTCGTGATGGCCGAGAACGCGACGCCGGCGAAGATCGAGGCGACGCGCGCATACGGCGCCGAGGTCGTCCTCCACGGGACGATCTGGGACGAGGCGAACGAACGGGCGCTCGAGCTCGTCGAGGCGGAAGGCCTGACGTACGTCCATCCGTTCGACGACCTCGAGCTGATCGCGGGCCAGGGGACGCTGGGCCTGGAGATCTACGACGACCTTCCGGAGGTCCACACCGTCGTCGTCCCGATCGGCGGCGGCGGGCTGATCTCCGGCGTGTCGAGCGCGCTCAAGTCGCTCGATCCGGGGATCCGCGTCGTCGGCGTCGAGTCGTCCGGCGCGCCGGCGATGCAGCGGAGCGTCGCGGAGGGCCGGCGGATCGAGCTCGAGGAGGTCGACTGCGCGATCGACGGCCTCAAGGTCAAGCGCGTGGGGGAGACCACGCTCGAGATCGTCAGCCGGATGGTCGACGAGATCGTCACGCTTCCCGACGAGCGGATCTTCGAGGCGCTGCTCTGGACGCTCTCCCGGACGAAGGTCGTCGTCGAGGGCGCCGCCGCCGCGCCCGTCGCCGCGCTCCTGAACGGGCTCGTCGACGCGCCGAAGGGGAGCAAGGTCGTCGCCGTCCTGAGCGGCGGGAACATCGACCTCGACCAGCTCCGCGGCCTGACCTGGAACTGAGCAGACCTTAGAAGGTCAGCCGGCCTCCGCAGTCGGCGCCTTGAACACGTCGGGCTGGACGTCCACGCCGGTGTTCATCCGGATGATCTGCGCGAGCGTGTGGCGGTAGTCGATGCCGTAGTGCTTACGGAGCTCGTCGAGCATCGGGTCGTTGCCGTAGAAGAACCGGTCGCCGTCGCGCAGCGCCTCGAACTGCTTCTTCCACATCGCGAGCTGCAGCTCGCCGAACTCCGTCCCGCGGACGTGCGGCTCGCACAGCATCCCGACGAACGCGTCGACCTTATTGACGTTCCCCGGTCCGTAGACCGCCTTGAGCCGTGCCGCGAGCGCGGACCGCCGCACGGCCGACACGGCCTCCTCCTGCGCCTCGTCGCCCTTCAGCGGCAAGGCGTGGCCCTCGTCGTCCTTCAGCTGCTTGAAGCCGAGGATGTCGGGGTCGTCGATCGGGTCGTCCCGGCGGATGAGCCCGCCGTGCGGGAAACCGGCGGTCGCCTCGCCGGTGATCGCGGTGTACGAGTCCTTCGGCGCGAGGCCGTATGCGACGCGCAGCTGGTTGTAGGGCGGGATACCGTGGTCGCGCCCGCGCTGAACGTCGATCGCGCCGAGGTCCTGCACGCCCTCGTAGCAGCCCGGCTTGACGGCAGGCTCGCCGCAGGCGATCGGATTGCGGACGCCGGGCTTCGGGATCTGAAACAGGATGCTCCGCATCGACTCGTCGATCTGCTCGTCGTTCTTGTACTGGCGCTCCGCGGCGAGACCCTCCAGCATCGGCCCGAGCCCGACCGCCTTCAGGAGCTCAGGGTTGCCGTAGGCGAGCCCGAGCGGGATCACGAGCTTGACGTCGCCGCCCTCGCGCTCGACCTGGATCCCCTCCTTCTGGAAGCCGGCGAGCTGGTCGGGCCCGTAGGTCTTGTCGGGCGCGATCGGCTCGAGCTCTCCGTGGACCATGCTGTGCACGCGGTAGCCCGTTGTCGCGAACTCGTCCGAGAGCGCCGGGTCCACGGTCGGGTCGTAGCCGCGGTACGGATGCAGCCGGACGCCGAGGGCGGGCAGGAACTCGTGGTAGGTGACGTACTGCTCCTCCGCCCCGACGATGCGGCGGGCGATCTGGAACTTCTCGTCCTGCGACAGGCCTGACGGGAGCAGCGAGACGATCCGGTTGTGCTCACGCGCGAACAGCGTGTGCACTGACGTGAGCGCGTTGTTCTCGTTCGCGCGGACGTCGCCCGCGACGGCCGCCGTAGCGGGATGGGTGACGAGCTGGCCCATCGTGTCCATCCCGGGGGCCGTCTTGTAGTCGCCGCGGGCGTCCGCAGACGGCAGGTAGCCGCCGGGGAGGAAGAGCTTGGCGCTGTTGTCGTCGAGCTTCCCGTTGACGGGGCCGACCCGCAGCCACTCGAGCCTCGCCTTCGTCCCGCCGTAGACCGAGTAGGCGTCGATGTAGCTGCTGACCGTGTTCGTCTGCTGCCGCGGGATGTTCAGGCCGGTTCCCGGTGCGGCCGGCGTGCGCGCGAAGTCGATCGTGCCGAGGTCGTTGCGGAAGCGCTCGAGCTTGTCGCTCTTCGCGAACGGGATCGGCGCGCTCTCGCCTGGGTGCTCGTTGCGCAGCCCGAAGGTGTGGTCGAGGAACTGGCCCCAGACCCAGCCCCACTGCGAGACGTCGTTCTCCGAGAAGACGTTCTGCCCCATGTCGTTGAAGATCCGGTTGCTGATCCGGCGGGCCGGCGGGCCCTGCTCCAGCGCGGCGATCCCGTCGGCGTAGTCCGGCTTCGCGACCCGGAGGTAGTGCGTTCCGATCCGGCCCCAGCTCGGGTGCTCGAGGTTGTTGCCGCTGCCGTTCAGCGATCGCCACTGCCCGGTGTGGCCCCGGTTGAGGCGCATCGGGGCGAAGACGAGGCCGACTGCGATCGCGAGCACCAGCAGGAGCGCGACCACGAGCCGCCGCGTCGACCACCGGCGTTCCTTCGGCGCCGGCCGGTCGTCCACGAGCGGCGGATAGGGCGGCGGTGCCGGCCTCGCGCTCGCGGCGGCTTCGGGCTCCGCCTCAGCGGTCGCTTCGGCGCCGGCGGTCGTCCGCCAGAACGGAAACCCGGGTTCCGGAAGCTGTTCGCGGGCGAGCCGCGCGACCTCCGGGGGCGACACGAGCACCAGCTCGGGACTGACGGGCTCCGGGACCACGTCCACAGAGCGGGGGGACATGGGGCGCGACCCTAGCGGGCCTGCCCGTTGACGCGTGTCCAAACAGTCGGTACCAGCCGCGGCGCTAGTCGAGCAGCCGATCGAGGCCGCGCGTCAGGCCGATCCGGCCGGGGACGGCCCGGATCGCCGTCAACGTCCCGGCGACGTACGGCGCGGCACTCTCGCCCGCGTCGTGGCGGATCGAGAGCCGCTCGCCCTCGGCGGCGAAGACCGCCTCGGTCGACACCGTGAAGCTCGGCAGGCGCAGCGAATGCACCTGGGTCCCCGCGACTGTCGCGCCGCGCGCCTCCCGCCGGCCCTGAACCTCGTCGACGGGGACGCTGCCGGCGGGAGCGCCGACTCCCTCGAGCCGCTCGGCGAGCTCGAGCGTGGTGCCGCTCGGAGCGTCCGGCTTGCCGGCGCTCGCGTAGTCGATCACCTCCCAGGCCCGGACGTGCCGCGCCGCCTCGGCCGCGAAGCGGAGCAGCAGCGCCGCGGTCAGGGAGAAGTTCCCCGCGGCGATCACGCCGACGCCTCGCTCGCGCGCCGCTGCCTCGATCTCCTCGTAATCCGCACCCGTCAGGCCGCTCGAGCCGACGACGACCGCGGTGCTCCGCTCGATCGCCGCCAGCACGTTCGCCTTCACCGCAGCCGCGCTGGTGAAATCGACGAGCACGTCCGCCTCCACCGCGTCGAGCGCCTCCGCGACCGAGGAGTAGCTCCCGGGGTCGGAGCGCGAGACGCCGGCGACGAGCTCGAGGTCGTCCGCCGCCTCGACGCCCTCTGCGACCGCCCGGCCGGTCCAGCCGGTGACCCCGGCGATGCAGACGCGGACGGGCACGGGCGGAGGATACGCCCTACCTAGACAGCCCTCGCTCCGAGCTCGGCAAGCCGCCCCTCGAGAAAGCGGCGCTCCGTCTCCGACTGGACGAGCTCGAGCGCGCGCCCGTAGGACGTGCGGGCGTCGTCGACGCGGTCGAGCCGGCGCAGCAGCTCGGCCCGCAGCGCGTGGAGGTAGTGGTACCGGTCGAGCTCGAGGCGGTCGACGAGATCGAGCGCGCCCTCGACGTCGCCCGCCTCGGCGAGGGCCGCAGCCCGGTTGAGCTCGACGACGGCCGACCCAGTGCGCCTGGCGAGCTCGCCGTAGAGGGCCGCCAACTCGTGCCAGTCCTGCGGCTCCTCCACATGCAGGACCGCGATCGCCGCCTGCAGGACGTTGTCGCCGCGTCCGCCGAGGGCGAGCGCCCGGTCGAGCACGGCCCGCCCCTCGGCGATCTGGCCGGCGTCCCACAGCGAGCGGTCCTGGTCGCCGAGGAGGACGATCGTGCCGTCCGCGAACCTCGCCTCCCGCCGGGCGTCGTTCACCAGCATCAGCGCCAGGAGCCCGTGCGCCTCGGGCTCGTCCGGCATCAGCGCGGCGAGCGCGCGACCGAGCCGGATCGCCTCCGCCGCGAGGTCGCCGCGGCCGCCGTAGCCCTCGTTGAAGATCAGGTAGACGACGGCGAGCACGGCCGCGAGCCGGTCGGGGAGCAGGT
The DNA here is from genome assembly GCA_963817105.1 of uncultured Actinomycetes bacterium. GTDB lineage: Bacteria > Actinomycetota > Thermoleophilia > Gaiellales > Gaiellaceae > 3-1-20CM-4-69-9. The sequence continues at coordinate 394,709 of CAWFNA010000005.1, read as the reverse complement.
GCGCCGGCGGGACGCGGAACGGGATCCCGGCGGTCTTGATCTTCCGCTTGGCCCGCACGAGCCGCTTCGCCATCGTCTGCTCGGGGACGAGGAAGGCGCGGGCGATCTCCTCCGCCGTCAGGCCGCCGAGCGTCCGCAGGGTCAGCGCGACCTGCGCGTCGAGCGAGAGGGCGGGGTGGCAGCAGGTGAAGATCAACTCGAGCCGCTCGTCCGGGATGGTCGTCTCGAGCCCAGGGCTCGTCGGATCCACGTCGTCACCCACTTCCGGCTCGAGGAATCGCAGCTTCGCGGCGAGCGTTCGGTCGCGGCGGATGCGGTCGATCGCCCGGTTGCGCGCGGTCGTCACGAGCCACGCGCCGGGATTCGCGGGCGTCCCGTCGCGCGGCCAGCGGTCGGCGGCGACCGCGAACGCCTCCTGGGCGGCCTCCTCGGCGAGGTCGAAGTCGCCGAGGAGGCCGATCAGGGTTGCGAGGACGCGGCCCCACTCGTCGCGGAAGGCCTGGTCGACCGGCGTCGACATCACATGCGTCGTCCGGCTAGCTCTCCACGAGGGGCCGGACCTCGACGCCGCCGCCGAGGCGTGCAGCCGGGACCCGCGACGCGAGCTCGATCGCGGCGTCGATGTCGTCGGCCTCGAACACGAGGAAGCCGCCGAGGGCCTCCTTGACCGCGACGTAGGGCCCGTCCGTGACGAGCGTCTTGCCGTCCTCCACCCGCACCGTCGTCGCGGCCTCGGGCGGCTGCATCTGGAGGCCCGGCGTGACGGCCGGGTTCTGGTTGATCGCCTGGTAGTCGGCGTACACGGCGTTCTGCTCCTCCTCGGACAGGCGCCCCCAGGCCTCCTGGTCGTACGGCGTCGGCGCGTCGCCCTGGTGGATCAGCAACAGGTACCTCACGGCTCCTCCTTTGTCGGGATGGTCGCCTGTACGACGAACGGCGGCTGGGCGAGAGGACATCTCTTGCGCGCTCGGCCCGGTCCGCGGCTGCGTCGGGCGCCGAGCCGGGTCTATCTTTGCCCAATGGAGCTACTGGAGCGCGACGGGGCACTGACCGCGCTCAGCGAGGCGCGGGAGGCGGCGGCAGCCGGCGAGGGACGCGTGGTGTTCGTCACCGGCGAGCCCGGCATCGGCAAGACCTCGCTCGTGAACCGGTTCGTGTCGGACCTCGGCCCGGGCGCGCGGGTGTTGTGCGGGACCTGCGACGACCTCTCGATCCCGCGGCCGCTGGGCCCGATCCGCGACCTCGTCGGAAACCTCTCGTCTGAGCTGGAGCAGGCGCTCGCCGCCGGCGCGACGCCGCACGACATCCAGACGCTGCTGATCTCCGAGCTCGAGCGGCCGCCGCGGCCGACGGTGCTCGTGCTCGAGGACGTCCACTGGGCCGACGACGCGACCTTCGACTCGATCACGGTGCTCGGCCGGCGGATCGGCTCGCTGCCGGCCGCTGCTCGTCCTGACCTACCGCGGCGGCGAGGTACGCCATGGGCATCGGCTCCACGCGGCGGTCGGCGCGATCCGCCCCGACGTCTCGACCGTCCTCGAGCTGGGGCCGCTGTCTGCGAGCGCGGTCGCGTCGCTCGCCGGCGACGACGGCGACGCGGCTGTACGCGGCGACCGGCGGGAACCCGTTCTATGTCACCGAGCTGCTCGCCTCCCGCACCGCGAGCGAGCTCCCGCCCTCGGTCGCCAACGCGGTGCTCGGGCGGCTCGCCCGCCTCGACGACGCGAGCAGGCGGCTCGTCGACCTCGTCTCGGTCGTCCCGACCCGCATGAACGCGTCGCTGCTCGACGCCGTGATGCCCGACTGGGCAGCGGCGGCGGTGGAGCCGGAACGCCGACAGCTGCTCGATGTCGACGCCGTGCATGTCCGCTTCCGCCACGAGCTGGCGCGGAACGCGATCAGGTCGAGCATCCCGATCGCGGAGCGCCGCCGGCTCCACGGCGAGATCGTGGCGGCCCTCCTCGCGGCCGACGCCGACCCGGCCGACATCGTCCACCACGCCGAGGCCGCCGGCGCCGAGGACGTCGTCGCCGACCACGCGCTCGTCGCGGCGCGCCGGGCGGCCGCGCTCGAGTCGAACCGCGAGGCCTACTCGCACTACCGCCGCGCGCTCGACTTCCTCGACAGGATGTCCGCCGCCGAGCAGGCGCAGGCGCTGGAGGAGGCTGGCCACGGCCGCCTACGTCGTCGGCCGGCTCGACGACGCCTTCGCAGCGATCGAGCGCGCGATCGAGCTGTACGGCTCGCTCGGCGAGCAGGAGGCGGTCGGCCGCTGCACGCGCGTCGCTGTCGCGGTTCCACTGGTTCGCCGGCGACGGCGACGCGGCGCAGGACGAAGGCGCGCGAGGCGATCTTCGATCCTCGAGCCGCTCGGCGAGTCGGTCGAGCTGGCCCGCGCCTACAGCGGCCTGTCCCAGCTCGGGATGCTCGCGGAGAACCCGGAGCAGGCCTTCAAGTGGGGCGAGCAGGCGCTCGAGCTCGCCGTCCGCCTCGGCGACGAGCGGACGCGGGCGCACGCGCTGATCAACATCGGGAGCGTCGCGGCTCCAGCTCGACCGCACGGAGATCGCGACGCTGCTCGAGGCGCACGCGATCGCCGACGCTGCCGGCGACCGCCACGAGGCCTCGCGCGCGCTCGTCAACCTCGCCTACACCCTGATGCTCTGGGGCGCGCGCCGACGCGGCGATCCGCTTCGGCGAGCGGGCGCTCGCGTACGCGGAGGAGCACGAGGAGCACGTGTTCGTCTCCTACGTGACGATGATGCTCGCCTGGCTCCGTCTCCGCGCCGGCGAGTGGGACGAGGCGGAGCGGATCACGCGGGACGAGATCGAGCGCGGACTCGGGCGTGCCGCAGCTGCTCGCGAAGACCGTGCTCGCCGAGCTCGCGGTTCGCCGGGGCGATCCCGACGCGGCGCGAACGGCTCGCCGACCTCGGCGAGCAGGCCGACCGGACGGGCGAGTTCCAGCGGATCGCGCCGGTCGCTCGAGCTCGCGACCGAGTGGGCGCTGACGACCGGGGCGCCGATGCCGGTCGAGCGGTTCGAGCAGCTCGCCGAGGAGGTGCGGACGCGCGGGCCCCACGTCGGGTGGGGCGCGAGCCGCGTGGCGGCGTGGGCGGCCGTCGCGGGGATCGACGTCGGCTTCGAGCCGCCCGCAGCCCCGCCGTACGACGGCGATGCTCGAGCGCGACTGGCTACGGGCGGCGTTCGACTTCGGCGAGGTGGGGTGGACCTACGACCGTGCGCTGATGCTGTCGCTGATCGACGACGAGGAGCCGCTGGTCGAGGCGCTCGAGATCGCCCGCGAGCTCGGCGCCGAGCCGCTGACGCGGCAGGATCGCGACCCGCCTGCGCGCCCTCGGCTTCCGCGTTCCGGCGGGCCCGCGCGAGGCGACCCGCGCAAACCCCGCCGGGCTGACGGCCCGGCAGCTCGAGGTGCTGGCGCTCGTGATCGAAGGCCTCACGAACGGCCGAGATCGCCGAGCGGCTGGTCGTGTCGCCGCGGACCGCCGAGCACCACGTCGCCGCCGTGCTGACGAAGCTCGGGGCGGCGACACGCGGCGAGGCTGTCCGGCGCGCGGCCGAGCTGCAGCTCGTCGTCCCCGGCTGATCGGGGCCCTCCCCCAGAGAAGGGCCCCGATCGCAGGGAGGGCGCTACTCGTCGGCGCCGAGGTCGACGAGCGTGGCGATCAGGTCGCCCACGTCCGGCGCGACGCGTGACGTCGTCGTTGCCGGCGAGGGTCTGGACCACCAGCGTGTCGAGCGCCGGCTCGCTGCCGACGATGCTCGTCTCCGCCCGTAGGCCCGTGACGGAGACCTGCGAGCCGGAGCGCGTCACCTGGACGACGTCCCGACGTGCCGTGCCGTCCACGACGACACGTGTCGGCCGCGCCGTCGCCGGCGCCGCCGAGGGCGCTCGAGGTCGACGTAGACGCTGTCCACGTCGGTGCCGGACAGGTCGCCGACGATGATGGTGTCGGCGCCGCCGAGCGTCGCGGATGTTGACGTGCTCGATGCCGTCGATGTCCATGGTGATCGCGGCGACGTCGCGGGTCAGGCGCAGTCGCGGGCCGTTAGCGGACAGCTCGATGCTGCTCGCCGGCGTTGGAGCCGTTGAAGTCGAGCGTGTCGTCGCCGCCCTGGCCTTCGACGATGTCGCTGCCGTCGCCGGGATCCCACTGGAAGTGGTCGTTGCCGGCGCCGAGCTGTGCCTGGTCGGCGCCGATGTTGCCGTCGACGAGGTCGTCGCCGTTGCCGCCGAGCAAGAGGTCGGCGCCGTCGCCGCCGCGGATGGTGTCGTTGCCGTTGCCGCCGTCGAGAGTGAGCGCGGTGATCCCGTCGATGCCGTTCTGGCCGGAGATCGTGTCGTTGCCGCCGAGACCCGACACGACGAGGCTCTCCGTCGAGGCGATCGTGTTCACGAGCACGCCGCCGGGCAAGGCGAACGTCGCGGCGGCGGCAGGGCCGTTGCGGGCGATCCCGATCTCGTCGTCGCCGGCGGTGCCGTTGAAGCGCGTCGTGTCGTCGCCTTCGCCGCCGTCGAACGTCGACCGGCGTAGCGCCCGGTGACGCCGACCGTGGCGGTCAGTCGTGTCGTCCCCGCCGAGACCGGCGGCGACGATGTTGTCCAGCGCCGTCTCGCCGCCCGTGACGCGGGTCTGGGCCGCGAGGCCGCCGACGACGAGGTCGGCGCCCGCGTTGCTCAGCCTGAACGCGTCTGCGCCGGCGGTGCCGTTGACGACGACGCGTGTCGGCCGCGCCGTCGCCGCCGCCGCCGGTCGCGTCGAGGTCGACGTCGACGGCGTTGACGTCGGTGCCGGCGAGGTCGTCGACCGTGACCGTGTCGGCGGAGCCGAGCGTCCGGACGTTGACGGTCTCGATGCCGTCGGTGTCCATGTGATCGCGGCGATGTCGCGGGTCAGGCGCAGTCGCGGGCCGTTCGCGGACAGCTCGATGCTGCTCGCCGGCGTTGGAGCCGTTGAAGTCGAGCGGGTCGTCGCCGCCCTGGCCTTCGACGATGTCGCTGCCGTCGCCGGGATCCCACTGGAAGTGGTCGTCGCCGGCTCCGAGCTGTGCGCTGGTCGGCGCCGATGTTGCCGTCGACGAGGTCGTTGCCGTTGCCGCCGAGCAGGAGGTCGGCGCCGTCGCCGCCGCGGAGGGTGTCGTTGCCGTCGCCGCCGTCGAGAGTGAGCGCGGTGATCCCGTCGATGCCGTTCTGACCGGAGATCGTGTCGTTGCCAGCCAGACCGGACACGACGAGGCTCTCCGTCGAGGCGATCGTGTTCACGATCACGCCGCCGGGCAAGGCGAACGTCGCGGCGGCGGCGGTGCCGTTGCGGGCGATCCCGATCTCGTCGTCGCCGGCGGTGCCGTTGAAGCGCGTCGTGTCGTGGCCTTCGCCGCCGTCGAACGTCACCTGGGCGGAGCCGGTCACGCCGGCCGTCGCGGTGAGCGTGTCGTCCCCGCCGAGCGCCGGCCACGTCGACGTTGTCGGTTGCGACCTCGCCGCCGGTCACGCGCGTCTGCGCGGCGAGCCCGCCGACGACGAGCGCGCCGTCCGCGTTGCTCAGCTTGAACTGGTCGGCCGCCGCCGTGCCGTTCACGACGACGGTGTCGGCAGCGGCGTCGCCGTTGCCGTCGAAGCCGCTCAGGTCGACGTCGACGGTCTTCGCGTCGGTGCCGGCGAGGTCGTTGACGGTGACGGTGTCGGCGCCGCCGAGCGCGCGGAAGCCGATGTGCTCGATGCCGTCGAGGTCCATCGACGATCGCCGCGACGTCGCGGGTGAACCGGACTCGAGCGGCCGTTGGCGGAGACGTCGATCTTCTCGCCGATGTTGGTGCCGTTGAAGGCGAGCCGGTCGTCGCCGCCCTGGCCGTCGACGACGTCGCTGCCGTCGCCGGGATCCCACTGGAACACGTCGTTGCCGCCGCCGAGCTGCGCGGTGTCGCTGCCGATGTTGCCGTCGACGAAGTCGTTGCCCGCCGCCGCCGAGCAGCATGTCCGCTCCGCTAGCCGCCGATCAGCGTGTCGTTGCCGCCGCCGCCGTTGATCGTCACGGCCTCGTCGGTGAAGTGCCGCCGCTCTGGTCGACCCGCACCTCGTCGTCGCCGCCGCCCGCCTGGACGTCGATCGCGGTGAACGTGCTGCGGTCGAAGCGTGAAGTCGGCCGTTCCGTCCTCGCCGACGTCGACGGCGAGCGTCGTCGGCGAGGCGAGGCCGAGGAGGAGCTTGTCGCCGGCGTCGTCGCCGACGATCTTCAGCGTCCCGGCCTGGACGCGCGCGGTGACCGCCGCGTTGGCCGGCCTCGTACCGAGCGCGAGATTCGCGGCGAACAGCCCGACGACGAGAGCGCTCACGACGAGCGCTCCGCGGCGGGCTCTCACCGCGGGGAGAGTGGTGTTCATGGCGTTGTGTTCCTCTCGTGTTCGAGTGGTCGGATGCGGGTCAGACGGCCGGCTCAGCGCCGGACGGCGATCGCCTCCGTGTAGGTCGCGGGGATCGCGATCGCGTCGCGCCGAGCCGGTCGGACGCGCGCGCGCGAGCTCGATCAGATCGGCCTCGAGCGCCTCCCGTCCGGCGTCGTCGAGCGCGGCGAACGCCTTCAGCGTCGGCCCGTACCAGAGCCGGAAGAACGTCACGAAGTGCTCGGCCGACGGGAACCTGAACGTGAAGGTCCGCTCGGTGACGTCGAGCGACTCGACCGCGTCGCCGAACAGGTCGCGCAGATGGTCCTCGGTGCCCCAGAGCATCGGCGAGGGGACGCCGGCCGGCGGCGGCACGTGCGCCGCCACGGTGCGGAAGAGGTCGCCGATGAATCCCTCCGGCGTCCAGCTCGCGAGCGCGATCGTCCCGCCCGGCCGGCAGACGCGCAGCAGCTCGGCGGCCGGTCTGCTCGTGGTCGGGCGCGAACATCGCGCCGAAGACCGAGATGACCGCGTCGAACGACGCGTCCGGGAACGGCAGCTCCTCCGCGTCCGCCGTCGAGCAGCTCCACGTCGAGGCCCTCGGCCGCGGCGCGCCGGCGGCCGCGCTCGAGCAGCGCGGGCACGTAGTCGACGCCGACGGCGGTGCAGCCGAGCCGCGCCGCTGCGATCGCCGCGTTGCCGCTGCCGGTGGCGACGTCGAGGACGCGCCAGCCGGCGTGGAGGTCGGCGGTGTCGCAGAGCCGCTCGGCGACGAGGACGATCCGGGCCGCCACGACGGCGAAGTCGCCGCTCGCCCAGGTCTGCTGCTGGCGCTGCTTGACGGCGCCGAGGTCAGGCTTCGTTGCTTCCAACGTCATCGGTGATGCCTCCTGATTTCGAGTTCATGCATGCACCGTTGACGCTACGGCGGCGGGCCACACTGGACATCGGGCGCGCTACCCATCTTTCGGCGCCCGGCTACCTAGGCGCGGCGCACGACGTTCGGTTGTCCGTACCACCGGCTCGTGACACTCGTCATGCCGAGGTCGTGACGGCGGCCCCTACCGGAGGCGAACGGTCGGCGGCCACCATGAAGTCATGATCCGACACATCGATACGGCCCCGAGTCACGGGGTCCTGTGGAACGCGGCCGCACCGGTCGTGGAGCTGCGCGACGTCGACAAGTCGTTCCGAGCTTCCGGCGGGCCCGTCCAGGCGGTGCGGGGCGTGAGCCTCGAGATCGAGGCGGGCGAGGTGGTCGCGCTGCTCGGGCCGAACGGCGCGGGGAAGTCCACGACGATCGACATCCTGCTGGGTCTGGCGAAGCCGGATTCCGGCAGCGCCGCGCTCCTCGGCCGTGCGCCTGGCGACGCCGTCGGCGCGGGCGCGGTCGGGGCGATGCTCCAGACCGGCTATCTGATTCGCGACCTGTCGGTGCGCGAGCTGACCGCGATGGTCGCCTCGCTCTATCCGGCGCCGCTGGACGTCGACGAGGTGCTCGCCCTCGTCGGGATCGACAAGATCGCGGGCCGGCGGACGCAGAAGCTCTCCGGCGGCGAGACGCAGCGCGTTCGCTTCGCGATCGCGCTCGTGAGCAATCCCGAGCTGCTCGTCCTCGACGAGCCGACCACGGCGATGGACGTCGAGGGGCGGCGCGCCTTCTGGACGACGATGCGGGAGTTCGCCGCGCGCGGGAAGACCGTGCTGTTCGCGACGCACTACCTGGAGGAGGCCGACGCCTACGCCGACCGCGCGCTGCTCATGGCCGGCGGTCGCGTGGTTGCCGACGGGCCGACGACCGAGATCAAGGCGATGGTCGGGCTCCGGACGATCCGCGCCACCCTCCCCGGGGCGGATCTCGACGCGCTGGGGCGGCTCCCCGGCGTCGCGCGCGCCGAGCGCCGCGGCGAGGCGGTCGTGCTCAGCTGCACCGACGGGGACGCGGCGCTCCGCGTGCTGCTGCGTGAGTTCCCGGACGCCCGCGACGTCGAGATCGCGAGCGCCGGGCTGGAGGAGGCGTTCCTGCAACTGACGGGCACCGGGAATCGGCGCCCATGCCGAAACGGAGGTGGAGCGATGAGCTCGGCCACGTACGTCCGCTACGAGGTCCTGCGCACGTTCAGGAACCGGCGGTTCTTCATCTTCTCGCTCGGCTTCCCGGTGGCCCTCTTCTTCCTGATCGCAGGCCCGAACCGGGACGAGCACAACCTGGCCGGGACGGGGATCTCCGCGCCGCTCTACTTCATGGTCAGCCTCGCCGCGTTCGGGGCCATGAACGGGGTCATCGCAGGCGGCGCGCGGATCGCGCTCGAGCGGACGGTCGGCTGGACGCGCCAGCTCCGGCTGACGCCGCTGACGCCCCGTGCGTACTTCGCGACGAAGATCCTGACCGCCTACCTGACGGCGCTGACGACGATCGCGGTGCTCTTCGTCTCGGGCGCCTGGCTCGGGGTGAGCCTGCCGGCCGCAGACTGGCTGAAGGTGGTCGCGCTGCTCGTGATCGGCCTGCTGCCGTTCGCCGCCCTCGGGATCGTGCTCGGGCACCTGCTCGGCAGCGATGCGCTCGGCCCGGTGATCGGCGGCACGACGGCGTTGCTCGCCTTCCTGGGCGGGACGTGGTTCCCGCTCGGCGACGGCGCGCTGCACGACATCGCGCAGGGCCTGCCGTCGTACTGGCTCGTCCAGGCGAGCCACGTCGCCCTCGGCGGAGACAGCTGGGGAGCCCTCGGCTGGCTCGTCACGATCGGCTGGACCGTGGCGCTCGCCGTGATTGCGGCCTGGGCCTACCGGCGTGACACCGGCCGCGTCTGACTCAGTTGTCCGGCGATCGGGCACGATCTTCCCGATGCGAGTGCTGATCGACCCTCCGCAACACGTGCTGCCCAGATCGAGCGGGATGCGGGCGCGGCTGGGCGTGATGCTCGGGCTGCTCTTCCTCGCCGGCCCGATCTCGGATCTCGCGACGGAGCCGATGAGCGCCGCCCAGCGGGCGGCGCTCCTGCTCGGGACGGCGCTGTTCGTCTGCGTCTACCTGGCGCTGCTCCCGCCGATGCCGTGGCTCCTGAAGCAGGGCGAGCGCGGGATCCTGATCGCCCTTGGGGCCCTGCCGGCGATCGCGATCGCAGTGCTGCTCGGCGGTGCGCCGCCCTCGTACGTCTCGCTGTTCGTGTACTTCGTGGTCGCCGCGGGGTTGCTCCTGCCCACACGGGCGGCCGTCGTCGTGATCTTCGCGACGGCGCTGGGGGTCGCGATCGCCGGGGCGGTCCGCGACACCGACGACGGCGCCCTCGCCGCCACCGTGCTCACGATCGTCGCGCTCGGCGTCCTGATGACCGCGTTCGGCCGCATTTCGCGCGCCAACCGCGAGCTGCGCGCCACGCGGGAGGAGCTCGCCCGCCTGGCGGTCTCCCAGGAGCGGCTGCGGATCGGGCGCGACCTCCACGACCTGCTCGGGCACAGCCTGTCGGTGATCGCGCTGAAGAGCGAGCTCGCGCGCAGGCTCGTCCAGGGCGCTCCCGACCGGGCGGCCGCGGAGCTCGCCGAGATCGAGTCGGTGGCCCGGGACGCGCTCGCCGAGGTGCGGGAGACGGTCGAGGGCTACCGGCGCCCGGCGCTCGCCGAGGAGCTCGAGGGCGCCAGGGCGGCGCTGGCGGCGGCCGGGATCGACTGCGAGCTCGAGGGGGCCGGGGTCGACGTTCCCGACGAGGTCGACGCGGTGCTGGCCTGGGCCGTCCGCGAAGGGACGACGAACGTGATCCGGCACAGCCACGCGCGGCACTGCGCGATCCGAATCCGGTCCGACGGCGCGCAGGCGGCGGTCGAGATCGAGGACGACGGGCACGCCAGTCCGCCGCAACGACGCGGGAGCGGCCTCAGCGGCCTGCGCGAGCGCGCGCAGCAGCTGCGCGGCGACGTCGAGGCCGGGCTGCGCCCCGAGGGCGGCTTCCTGCTTCGCCTGACCGTGCCGCTGGCGGGGGCATGATCAGGGTCCTGATCGCCGAGGACCAGGCGATGGTGCGCGGCGCGCTCGCGAGCCTGCTCACGCTCGAGGAGGACATCGAGGTCGTCGCCGAGGTTGAGCGCGGGGACGAGGTCCTCGCCGCCGCGGAGACGTCCGCACCGGACGTGGCGCTCCTCGACATCGAGATGCCGGGGCTCGACGGGATCTCGGTGGCCGCCGAGCTCGCCCGGGCGCGGCCGGAGACGCGCTCGCTCATCCTCACCACCTTCGGGCGTCCCGGCTACATGCGCCGGGCGCTCGCCGCGGGGGCGAGCGGCTTCCTGCTCAAGGACGCACCGGCCGAGCAGCTGGCCGCGGCGATCCGGTCGGTCCACGCCGAGGGCACCGCGATCGACTCCGCCCTCGCGGCCGCCGCGCTCGCCGAGGGCGACAGCCCCCTGACCCAGCGCGAGCACGACGTGCTCGCGGCGTCGACGAGCCACGCGACCGCCGCCGACATCGCGGCCGAGCTGTACCTCTCGGAGGGCACCGTCCGGAACTACCTCAGTGCCGCGATCCGGAAGCTCGGCGCGCGCAACCGCCGGGAGGCGGTCGATATGGCGGAGCAAAAGGGCTGGCTCTGACGGCGAGGGCTCGGACCGTCACGACGGAGTTCGGCCCCGCGCGCGTGCACCTGCATGCGGCCGACACGCCGCCCGCCGCGGTGCTGCTCGGCCACGGCGCCGGCGGCGGGGTGCAGGCGCCGGACCTCGCCGCCGCGACGGAGGCGGCCCTCGCGGCAGGGCTCGCAGTCGTGCTGGTCGAGCAGCCGTACCGCGTGGCCGGGCGCCGCTCGCCGCCGCGCGCGCCGCAGCTCGACGCGGCCTGGGTCGCCGTCGTCGAGGAGCTCCAGGCGGCCGAGCTCGTGGGCCTGCCGCTCGTGGTGGGCGGCCGGTCGCTCGGCGCCCGCGTCGCCTGCCGCACGGCCGACGCGACGGGCGCCGTCGGCGTCCTGTGCCTCGCCTTTCCGCTCTCGCCGCCGCAGCGCGGCGACAAGCCGCGCCAGGACCGGCTGCCGGAGCTCGACGCCGTGCGCGTGCCGACCCTGGTCGTCCAGGGCGAGAACGATCCCTTCGGCATGCCGCCGTCAGGGCCGGCGCGCGAGGTCGTGACGGTGCGGGGCGACCACGGCCTCAAGGCGGATCTCGAGGCGGTCGCGGCGGCCGTCGGAGCGTGGCTCGCGGGGCTGGTCGCGCCCGAGCGCGCGGCTAGCTCTCCTCGGCGCTCCTGAGGTACGCGTCCGACCCGTCGAGCCAGTCGGCTGCGCGGCGGGCAGAAGACGTCGACGTCGAGCGTCGTCTCCAGCGCCTCGGCCTTGTGCGGGAGGTTGGACGGGATGTGCAGCACCTCGCCGGCGTGGACGTCCACGACCTCCGACTCGTCCTCGCCCAGCCAGAACCGGAGCGCGCCCTCGAGGATGTACGTGAGCTGCTCGTTCTCGTGCGCGTGCTTGGGGACGACGCAGCCCTGGTCCAGGTACACGTGCGCGAGCATCATCCGCTCGGTCGTGATCAGGCGGCGGGCGAGGTCCGGCTTCAGGGCCTCCTTCGGGAGATCGTCCCAGCGGTAGCGGGTCGCGCTCAGAACGTCCACTCTATAGTCGGGCACATGGCCGTCACACCCGAGACAGCGAGCTGGGAGCGGCTCTTCGCGGCCCGCACGCGCGGCGACGTCGGCGAGGGGATCGCGGCCATCCTCGCGGTTCTCGGCAAGCCCGACGTGATCTCGTTCGCGGGCGGGTTCCCCGACCCGGCGACGTTCCCGCGCGAGCGCGCGTCCGCGCTGCTGGCGGAGTTCGCCGCTTCCGGGGAGGCGCTCGCGTTCCAGTACGGCCCGACGCGGGGCCTGGCCGGCCCGCTCGACGCCGTCGCGGGACGGCTCGAGACCGCTGCAGGGACGCCGGCCCGCCGACGACGAGCTGCTGATCACGAGCGGCGCGATCGAGGCGCTCGAGCTCGTCGGGAAGTCGTTCCTCGACCGTGGGGACACGGTCGTCGTCGAGGCGCCGACGTACCTCGGCGCGATCATGGCGTTCCGCAGCTTCGAGGCCGACGTGGCCACCGTCCCGCTCGACGAGGACGGTCTCCAGGTCGACGCGCTCGAGCGCCGCCTCGCGGACGGGCTGCGGCCGAAGCTGCTCTACACGATCCCCGACCACCAGAACCCGGCCGGGGTCAGCCTCGCGGCCGAGCGGCGCGGGCCGCTGGTCGAGCTCGCGCGGCGGTACGGCTTCCTGATCGTGGAGGACGTCGCCTACCGCGAGCTCGCCTTCGCCGACGACGCGGCGCCGAGCCTGTGGAGCACCGGCCCGGACGCGGTGCTGCAGGCGGGCACGACCTCGAAGACGTTCTTCCCGGGCGTGCGGCTCGGCTGGGCCGCCGGCCCGCCCGAGGTGTCGGCCCAGCTGGTCGCGGCGAAGCAGAACACCGACCAGTGCGCCGGGGCGCTCGGCCAGCGGCTGTTCGAGGAGTACGTGCGCCGCGGCTGGATCGAGGAGCAGCTCGCCGTCTCGCGCGAGCTCTACCGGCGCAAGGCGGGCCTGATGCTCGCCGCGCTCGAGCGATCGATGCCGCCGGACGTGCGCTGGACGCGGCCGCACGGCGGGTTCTTCTCCTGGCTCACGCTCCCGGACGCGACCGACGGCGACGACCTGGCCGGGCGCGCGGCCGAGCGAGGCGTCGCGGTCGTCCCCGGATCCCTGTTCTTCCCGGACGCGCGCCGCGGGAACGTCCGCCTCTCGTTCAGCATGGTCGACGAGACCCTGATCGACGAGGGCGTCGAGCGGCTCGCGTCGCTCTTGACGGCGTAGAGCTCCTAGACCCCCGGGCGCCGGTAGACGAGGATCGCGACGCCGTCGCCGACGATCTGCGAGTCCACGAGCTCCAGCCGCTTCTTGTCGTTCGTCTCGCCGAAGAGCCGCTTACCGCTCCCGAGCACGACGGGGAAGACCATCAGGCGCAGCTCGTCGACGAGGTCCTGCTCGAGCAGGCTCTGCGCGAGCCGGCAGCTGCCGTGGACGACGACGTCCCCGTCGTGGGCGTCCTTGATGTTCGCCACCGACTCCGCCAGGTCGCCGTCGACCACCGTCGTGTTCGTCCAGGTCGGATCCTGCAGCGTGGTCGACACGACGTACTTCGGCATGTTGTTGAACTTGTCCGCGAACTCGCCCTCGCGCGACGGCCAGGCCGCCGCGAAGCCCTCGTAGGTGACGCGGCCGAGCAGCAGCGCATCCGACTTCATCGTCTCGTCGAGCTTGAACCCGTCGCCCTCGTCGCCGCGGCTGATCTCGAACGTCCAGCCGCCGTGCTTGAACCCCTCGGCGCCGCCGGGATCCTCCATCACTCCGTCGAGCGAGACGAACTCCGTTACGACGATGTTCCCCATCACGAGTCTCCTTTCCGAACGCGGTAGGTCAGGTGGGTGACCGACGGCGAGGCGACTACGCGGGCGACCTCCAGCCCCACGCTGCCGCCGCCGAAGTCGTCGAACAGTCTGGTGCCGCCGCCGAGCAGGACCGGCGCGACGTGGATCTGGATCTGATCGAGGAGGCCCGCGCGCAGGCACTGCCGGACGAGGCTGGCGCCGCCGCCGACCGAGACGTCCTTCCCGCCGGCGGCCGCCCGCGCCTGCTCCACGGCGGACTCGACCCCGTCGGTCACGAACACGAAGGACGTGCCGCCGTCCTTCGCGAGGATCTCGCGAGGATGGTGCGTGACGACGAAGACGGGCGCCCGGAACGGCGGGTCGTCACCCCACCACCCGTCGGCGACCGGATCGTCCTGCCACGGCCCTTCGCCGCCGCTGAACATCCGCCGTCCCATCACGTAGGCGCCGACGTTCTCGAGCCCCTCCCGGACCAGCTCGTCATCCGTGCCGCCCGCGCCGCCCGAGTCGCCGTGGCGCTCGCGAAAGGCCTCGAGGGCGACGAGCCACTCGTGCAGCTGTTCGCCGCCCTCGCCGAGCGGCTGCTCGACGGTCGGCTCGCGGCCTGCGACGTACCCGTCCAGTGACATCGAGATATCGGCTGTGAGGCGTGTCATCGCTCCTCCTCGTTTCGCGTCCGTCGGGCATAAGACCGCAACGGGCGGCGAAAGTCATCATCCCGACGCCATTTGCGGCCTACCGGGCGGGCCAAGCACAATCGAGGCATGCGTGAACGCGTCCTCTCGCTCGCGACGGTGCGGCTCTGGGAGCGGTACTTCCGCTTCGAGGTCCAGGGCTTCGATGTCCTGAGGGCGTCCGAGCCGTCCCTGATGGTCGCCTACCACGGTGGCCCGTGGGCATACGACCTCTGGATGCTCGCGGCGCGGATGCACGACGAGCTCGGCTACTTTCCGCGCGCGGTCTGGCATCCGCTGTGGCTGCAGCTACCGGCGGTCAGGTACGTGGTCAGCGAGCTCGGCGGGATGCCCAGCCTGCCGACCGCGGACGAGGTCGACGCTCTGAGACAGCGAGGCCAGCACTTCGTGATCGCTCCCGGAGGCACTCGGGAAGGCCTGCGGCCGTTCTGGGAGGCCAGGCGCGTCGACTTCGGGCGCCACCGCGGCTACCTGCGCTTCGCGCAGGCCCACGGCCTGCCGGTCATCCCCGTCGTCTCCGCGGGTCTGGACATGACGTATCTCGGCCTGAACCACGCGGTCTCGCAGCGGGTGTTCGGACGGCAGGGTGTGCCCGTGTGGCTCGGCCTCGGCATGGGCGGCCTGTGGCCCCTGGCGCTGCCGTTCCCGGTGAGGATCCGGCAGCGCATCGGGGAGCCGATCGACGTGGCGTCGCTTCCGGTCGAGGACGCGCACGACCGCGTGACGGGCACGCTCCAGGAGATGCTCGACCAGCTGCGCGGTGAGCCTAGGGCCTCCCGAGCGAGTACCTCGCGACGGTGAGGCCGGTGGTCGGGCTCGTGCGCAGCTGATAGAGCCTTCCGTCGGCGGCGATCCGCGTCGTCGTACGCGCCGTGCTCCCGTCGGGATCCCAGACGCCGCGAGGGTCGAGCGTCAGCCGCGCACGCGCCGCGCCCGTCGGCGTCAGCCGCAGGACCACGTCCTGCCAGCGGAACGGCTTGCCCTCGCGGGTGAGGGAGAGCGCCACGACGAGGTCGCCGCCGACGATCGCCGGGGTGATGCGCTCGAGGCCGAGCGTGGTCCTGCTCCTGATGCGCCAGGCCCGGACGACGGCGTGCGCCCGGTCGACCAGCGCGAAGTGGACCTCGTGCGCCGACACCTGCGTGGTCGAAAGCCGCAGGTCGCGGGTGACCGGCTGCAGCGGCCCGCTGCGCGCGCGCTGGGCCGCCAGAGTCAGCGGCCGGCCGGCCGGGGTCGTCAGCGGCGTCCACGTCGGCGTGGCTGAGGGGCCGGCTGCGAAGAGCGAGCCGTCCGGGCCGATCACCAGACGCGCCTGGCTGCTGCCGACGGTCGTTGCCGCCTTCCACTGCACCTTGCCGGTGCCGCTCAGCGCGAACAGCCAGAGGTACGGCCGGTGCGGCACGTTGTTGCCGAAGACGTAGATGGTTCCGTCGCGGCCGACGGCGAAGTCGCTGTCGTGCACGTCGGCAGGCAACGGCACCGACCGCGTCGGCTTCGCCACGGTTCCGCGGCGCCAGACGAGCAGGCGGTGCTTGACGCCGTCGAAGACCCGGACGGAGCCGTCGGCGGCGACGTCGAGCCCGGTCGGCCCCTGGGGGAGCACGTCGATGCACCCACAGCCCTCCGCTCGGCGGCGACGGCTGACCCGCGCAGGCGGAGGGCTTGCCGCACTCGAAGCCGACGTCCGTCTTCCCGGCACGCGCGACGACGGCGCTGGTCGCGCTCGGGCGGCCGAACCGATGGGTGCCGAGATCGATGGAGAGCCACTTGATCGGCGTGGCGCCGGCCGAGAGTGCGGTCGCGCCGGCAGCCAGGAGGAGCAGGAGGAGCGTGGTTGCTCTGCGTGTGTTCATGGGACTTCCTTTCGGTGGTTGCCCCGAACATGCGCTCCGCCGGTAAAGGGAGGCCAAACCCGCGCTTATCGGGCGCCGCAGCCGGTGCGATGATGGCTTCAGTGCACGAGTTTCGCGTCCTCGGGCCGGTGGAGGCGGTCGTCGACGGGCGCGACGTCCCGTTGCCCGCGGCCAAGCCTCGGGCCCTGCTCGCGGTCTTGCTGCTGAGCCGGAATCGCGTCGTGCCCGTGCACGAGCTCGTGGCGGAGCTCTGGAGCGCCGAGCCGCCGGAAACCGCGACGAAGGCGCTTCAGGTCTACGTCTCGCAGCTCCGGAAGGCGATCGGCGCCGATCGTCTGTCGACGAAGCCGCCCGGCTATTCGCTCCGCGTCGAGCAGGGAGAGCTCGACCTCGATCGGTTCGAGCAGCTCGCGCGGGACGGTCGTGAGCGTCTGTCCGCAGGTGATGCCGAAGTCGCGGCGGAACGGCTGCGGGAGGCTCTTGCGCTCTGGCGCGGCCCCGCCTTCGCCGAGTTCCAGGCCGAGCCGTTCGCCCGCGACGCCGGCGCCCGGCTCGACGACTCCCGCCTGGCTGCGCTCGAGGATCGAATCGAAGCCGACCTCGTGCTCGGCCGTGACGACGCGCTGGTGCAGGAGCTGGAGGAGCTCGCCGCCCGGCACCCTTTCAGGGAGCGGCTGCGCGGACAGCTGATGCTCGCGCTCTACCGGTCGGGCCGGCAGGCGGAGGCGCTCGACGTCTACCGGCGGACGCGCGAGACGCTCGTCGCCGAGCTCGGGATCGAGCCCGGGCCCGATCTCCAGGAGCTCGAGCGAGCGATCCTGCGCCAGGACGTGGACCTGCGGGTCGAACGACCCGCGCGCGGCCCGGCGACCGCCCCGTCGCAGCCGCCGCGCCGGCGCAAGCTGCTGCCGCTTGCGGTGGTCGGCGCGCTCTGTGCGGTGGCAGCCGTCGTCGCCGTGGTCCTGCTCACGCGCGGAGGCTCGTCCGCGAGCGAGGACGCAGAGGTTCGAACGTTCGTCACGAAGGTGGAGAACTTCCTCGTCCAGTCGCGCGAAGGCCGTCAGGAGGTCTCGGCGACCGTCCGGGCCGGCTTCGAGTGCAAGCTCGGCCCGGGTGCCGCGGCGGTGCGGCTGGACCGCGTCCAGCGGAACCGCCAGAGCCTGCTGCAGCAGATCGCGGCGCTCTCGGTGCCGGCCCGCGAGGAGGCGCTACGCGCGTCCGACCTGCTCCAGAAGGCGGCGCACGAGTCGATCACGGCCGACTGGCACTACCGCGACTGGTTCCTCGCGCAGAAGCGCTGCCGGCCGCCCGACCGGAGCAGCCCTGATCTCCGCGCCGCCGCCGCGGCGAGCGCACGGGCGACTCGCGCGAAACAGGCTTTCGTGGCCGTCTTCGACCCGCTGGCCCGGCGCTTCCGGCAGCGGACCTGGACGGCCGGCGACTTCTAGAGACGCTCTGTCGCCGGCGTTGACACGCCGATCGTCGCGGCCGCGAACGACGCGCCGCCGCCGCGGTCGTACCTTCGATGCAGGACCCAGGACACGCACCGTTGACAGTCGGGAGCACCGAACTGGGGCGGTCGGGAGACGCGGCCGCCCCGGTCCACCCGAGGCGATCGGCCGCCCCGGCGAAAGCGGTATATACATGGGCCATGGCGATCCCTGGCGACGTCGCGGCGGCAGCGGCGGCAGGTGCGCGACCGCGCCGCGCCTCGGGAAGGCGCGCGCCTGCGCGCGCCACGGAGTGGCTCGTCTTCGCGCTCTCGATCGGCGCCGCGCTCCTGTTCTGGGAGGTGATCTCCCGGACGGGCGTGATCTCGCAGAAGGACCTGCCGTCGATGAGCACGAGCTTCCACGAGCTCTGGCGGCTCGTCCAGACGAGCGACTTCTGGGTCGCGTTCGGGCAGACCGTGCGCGGCTGGGCGCTCGGCCTCGGCGTCGCGACCGTTCTCGCCGTCCCGATCGGGATCCTCCTCGGCTCGAGCAGCTTCGCGGCCGGTGCGTTCCGCATCCCGATCGAGTTCCTGCGGCCGATCCCGTCCGCCGCCCTGATCCCGCTGCTCTTCCTGACGCTCGGGACGACGCTGCGGAGCGAGGTGTTCCTCGCCGCGTTCGGAGCATTCTGGCCGCTGCTGGTGCAGACGATGTACGGCGTCCGCGACGTCGACCCGCTCACGCTCGACACGGGCCGCTCGTTCGGGCTGAGCAAAGTCGAGCGGCTCTACCGGATCAAGCTCCCGAGCGCCGTCCCGTACATCGCCACGGGCCTTCGGATCGCCTCGTCCGTCGCGCTGATCCTGGCCTTCACGGCGGAGCTCTTCATGGGGACGCCCGGGCTCGGTCAGAAGGTCAACTACGCGCAGGCGTTCGGCCTTGACGACCAGTTGTACGCGTACGCGCTCGCGACCGGGTTCCTCGGCGTCGGGATCCACCTGGTCTCCGGCGCGATCGAGCGGCGCGGCCTCCGCTGGCATCCGTCACAGCGGGTCGGCAGAGCGTGAGCCCGCGGACTTACAAGACGCTCAAGATCGCGGCCGAGATCACCGTGCCGATCGCGATCCTCGTCGCGTGGCAGGTGTGGAGCGCGAGCGCGCACGACCCGAAGTTCCCGCGCCTTTCGACGATCCTCGTCGAGTTCAAGGACATGTGGCTCTTCTCGCAGTTCGGCACGCACGTGGTCCCGAGCCTGGAGCGGATCGGGCTGGGCTTCGCATTCGCCGTGATCGTCGGGATCGCGCTCGGAATCCCGATCGGCCTCTCCCGCCGGGCGCGCATGTGGGCGATGCCGCACATCGAGTACTGGCGCGCGATGCCTCCGCCGGCGCTGCTGCCGATCTCGATCATCCTCGTCCACTCGATCGGCAACGAGCAGAAGGTCGCGTTCATCGCCTTCTTCTGCCTCTTTCCGGTGCTGCTGAACACGATCGACGGCGTGCGCGGGATCGACCCGACCATGCTGGAGACGGCACAGTCGTACGGGCTCGGCCGGATCGAGCGCGTCCGCCGGATCATCCTGCCCGCGGCGTTCCCGCAGATCGCCGCCGGGATGAGGATCAGCCTCTCGCTCGCCGTGATCATGATGGTGCTGTCCGAGTACTTCTCCAGCACGAGCGGTGTCGGCTACGTGCTCCTGATCTCGAAGAACACGTTCCAGCTCGGGCCGATGTGGGCGGCGATCCTGCTGATCGGACTGCTCGGCTACCTCCTCAACGTCGTGTTTCTCTTCGCCGAGCGCTACCTGCTCGCCTGGCACCGCGGCTGGCGGGCCTCGGCCGCTTCATAGTGCTCGAGATCAGGCACCTGTCGAAGACGTACGGCGTCGGCGAAAAGGCGACGCACGCGGTCGGCGACGTCACCTTCTCGGTCGGGGACGGCGAGTTCGTCTGCGTGGTGGGGCCGTCCGGCTGCGGGAAGACGACGCTGCTGAAGTGCATCGCCGGCCTGCTGCGGCCGAGCAGCGGCGACGTCCTGCTGCGCGGCCGGCCGGTGACCGGGCCGCCCGAGGCGCTCGCGCTCGTCTTCCAGGAGTACAGCCGCTCGCTGATGCCGTGGGCCTCGGTGCGGAACAACGTGCTCCTGCCGTTGCGGCACAAGCGCCTCGGCCGGGGCGAACGTGCACGGCTCGTCGAGGAGTCGCTCGAGTCGGTGGGTCTCACGCGCTTCATCGACCACTACCCGTGGCAGCTGTCCGGCGGCATGCAGCAGCGGGTCGCCATCGCGCGCGCGCTCGCCTACCAGCCGTCGATCCTCCTGATGGACGAGCCGTTCGCCTCGGTCGACGCGCAGACGCGCGGCGACCTCGAAGACCTGATCCTGCAGGTGCGGGAGGAGTACGGGATCACGATCCTCTTCGTCACGCACGACATCGACGAGTCCGTCTACCTCGCCGACCGGGTCGTCGTGCTCACGCACTCGCCGACCGAGGTGAAGGAGATCGTCGAGGTCGACCTGCCCAAGCCGCGCGACCAGATCGCCACGAAGGAGACGGCCGAGTTCGCCTATCTTCGCGCGCATGTCTACCGTCTGATCCGTCGGGAGATGACAGCGGTGACACCCGTCGCTGACGACGAGGAGGTCGCCGCCGATGTCCCGCATACTGGAACGCCGGTCTAGACGTTCGGACACCCGGTGAGATACTTCCGGTCCGGACGCGAGTGAAAGGACAGAGGAACCTATGAGACGTACTGCAACTCGCCGACCGCGGACACGGCTGCTCGCAGCCCTCGCGGGCGGCCTGCTCGTGGCGCTCGCGCTCTTCGGCGGGCTCGCATCGAGCGCCCAGAGCCGCGCGCTCGTGAGCATCACGGTCGACACGCTGCCGATCGCAAACGCGCTGCCGATGGACGTCGGGATCAAGCAGGGCTTCTTCGCCGCCCAGGGGATCGAGATCAGCAAGAAGACGCTGCAGAGCGGCAACGACGTCGTGCTCGCGCTGGCGAACAACAACGGCGACATCGGCTATCTCGGCTGGGTCCCGATGATGATCGCGAGCACGCAGGGCATCCCGCTCAGCGCGGTCGCGGCCAGCGAGGTCGAGGGCACGAGCGAGGCGGACAACTGGCAGAACATCCTCGTCAAGGGCGACAGCTCGATCCGGACGCCTGCGGACCTCGCGGGCAAGACGATCGCGGTCAACGCGCTCAAGGGCGTCGGCGAGGTGATGATCAAGGCGGCGCTGAAGAAGCGCGGGGTCAACCCGAGCTCCGTCCGGCTGCTGGCGATGCCGTTCCCGACGATGCGGGCGGCGCTGCGGAACGGCCAGGTGGACGCCATCTGGGTACCGGAGCCGTTCCTCACCCAGGCGCTGAGCCTCGACAACGCACGGATCGTCATGGCCCCGGGGCCTGTGCTCGGGAAGTTCTGGCCGATCGGCGGCTACGGCGCGACGATCGCCTGGACGAGGCAGAACCCCGCCCTGTTCAAGAAGTTCCGCACCGCGATCAACAAGTCGCTCACGTACTCGCAGTCGCATCCGGCCGCGATCCGCGCACTCCTCCCGGCGAATGCCCAGAACATCCGGCTCCCGATCTGGAGCCCGATCATCGACCGCGCGAAGCTGCGCACGCTCGCGGGCTACGCGCGCGAGTTCAACGTGATCGACAAGCTGCCGAACCTGACGGTGCTGGTGCCGCGCGGCATCACCGGCGGCAAGACGCTGCAGGGCGGCGTGACGAACAATCGGATCAACCTGCTCCTCGACGGGCGGAAGGTGAAGACGCTGCCGGAAGGCGTGTACACCTTCGTCGTCGCCGACCACTCGAGCACCCAGAGCTTCAGGCTCCGCGGGCCCGGCGTGAACAAGACGACGACCGTCAAGGGGACCCGCCGCGCGACCTGGACGCTGTCGCTCGCGCCCGGGAGGTACACGTACACCTCGGCCGGTCAGGGACCGAGGCTGAGAGGCTCCTTCAGAGTCACCTAGAGCGAGGGCGCCTACGGGCGCCCTCCTCACTTTCAGGGCGCGAAGTCTCTCGTCGGGGCGATCGTGACGTCGAGCAGGAGCGGCTCGTCGCGCTCCGCGAGTGTCGGGACGACCTCGTCCAGCGTGGCCGTGAGCTCGTCGTGCGTCGCCAAGCGTGCGCGCCGGGCAGCCGAAGCCGCGGGCGATCGCGGCGACGTCGAGCTCGCCGAAGCCGGGCCACGGGCCGTCTGCGCCGTGGCGCTCCGCGAGCCGGTCCATGATCGCGTAGCCGCCGTTCGAGAGGATCACGTACAGGACGCCGAGACGGTAGTGCGCGGCGCTCCACAGCGCCTGGATCCCGTAGAGCGACGACCCGTCGCCGACGACGGTGACGACGGGACGGTCCGGGAGCGCCATGCGGACGCCGGCCGCGCCCGCGAGCGCGAAGCCGAGACCGCCCATCGCTGCGCTGAGGTACCCGAGCGGCTCGCGCGCGAGCAGGCGGTCGTGCAGCTCGGGCCGGTCGACGGGCGCTTCCTCGACGACGATCGCGTTCCGCGGAAGCCGCTCGGCGAGCGCGGCGAGGACGTGGCCGGCCAGCAGCGGCTCGCCGGCGGCCGGCGGACCCGGAGCGGGGGGCGAGCGAAACGGCTCCGGCGGCTCTGCCTCGCGCTGCGGCACGCGTTCGACCAGCGCGCGGCAGGTCGCGGACGGGGGCCCCAGCACGACGAGCTCGGCGGGGCTGCGGTGCGCCTCGTCGCGGTCGTCCGTCACGACCGCGATCCGCGCTGCGGGGTCGGTGAACCTCCCCGGCGTGTAGGGCGACTGGCGGAAGACGGGCGCGCCGACGACGAGGATCCGGTCGAACGGCGCCAACTTCTCCCGCAGCCGGGGACGGTCGGCGGGCAGGTAGCCGGCGAAGAGGCGGTGATCCTGTGGGAACCCGGCGCGGGCGCCGAAGGACTCCTGGTACACCGGCGCGACGAGGCGCTCGGCGAGGTCGACGAGCGCCGCCCACGTGCCCGGATCGTCGGCGCCGGCCCCGACGACGAGCGCCGGCGACTCGGCGTCGGCGAGAAATGCCGCCAGCTGCTCGACCGCGTCGGGATCGGCGCCGGCGGCGCGCACCAGCATCCCGGCGGCGGCGTCCTCGCGGTCGTCGTCGACGGGCGCGGTCCAGTCGTCCATCGGCACGATCACGATCGCGGGGCCGCGCCCCGACGCGGCCGCGTGCCAGGCCCGGTCGATCGCTCCGGGGACGTCCTGCGCCCGCACCGGCTGGTCGACCGACACCGGGTACTCGCCCGCGAGCCCTGCGAGCTTGCCGGCGAGGAACGGCTCGAAGGCGAGATGCCGCCGGTCCTGCTGGCCGACGAGCACGACGAGCGGGGCGCGGTTCACGCGCGCGGTCGCGAGGGCCGAGACCGCGCTGCCGAGCCCGGCGGTGGTGTGGAGGAGGGCGAGCGCCGGCTCGCCGCGCCCGATCGCGTACCCGGTCGCCAGGCCGACGACCGGTCCCTCGTGCAGCCCGAGGACGAACTCGATGTCCTCCGGCATCCCGGCGAGGAACGGAACCTCGGTCGAGCCGGGGTTCGCGAACATCGGAGTGAGGCCGCGCCGACGGAAGACGTCGTACGTGGCGTCGCGAACGGTGCGCGTCACTTCCGACACGTGCCCCAGACCTCCTGCGGCGACCTCGACGATCAGGCTGAGCTTGGCCCACTGCTCGTCCTCGGAGAGCACGTTGCCCTCGACCGTCGAGGAGAAGCCGCACTGCGGCGACAGGCACAGCTGCTCGATCGGTGCGTGCCGCGACGCCTCCTCGATGCGGCGCTTCAGCTCGTCCTTCGACTCGAGCCCGCCGTGCTTGGTCGTCACGAGGCCGAGCACGACCTGCTTCTCGCCCTTCGGCAGGAACCGCAGCGGCTCGAAGCCGCCGGAGCGCTCGTCGTCCCACTCCATGAAGTAGCCGTCGACCTCGAGGTCGTTGAGCAGCGCCTCGGCGACGAAGTCGTAGCTGCCCTCGGCGGCCCAGGACGAGCGGAAGTTGCCGCGGCACATGTGGGTGGTGATCCTCATGCCCTCGGGACGGCCGGTCAGCGCCTCGTTGATGTGGCGGATGTACTCCACGTGCTGGCGCTCCGCGTCGCCGCCGATCGACGCGATGTACTCGCGCTGGTGCGGGTCGTTCATGTACGCGAGGCTCGTGTCGTCGAACTGGAGGTAGGTGCAGCCGAGCTCGCCGAGCCGGCGCACCTGCTCGCGGTAGGCGGCGGTGAGATCGGTCCAGAACGAGTCCAGGTCCGGGTACACGCGCGGGTCGATCGCCGCCTTGCCGCCGCGGTAGTGGACCATGCTCGGCGAGGGGATCGTCAGCTTCGGGACGTTCGTCGTGACCGTCTCCTGGAGGAAGCTGAACGCGTCGCCGAAGATCGTCTCGGAGACCCCGAGCTTGCTCTCGATGTGGAGCGCGGCGGGCGTGAACTCGATGTCGCCGTCCTCGTTGTGGAACTTGACGGAGATGTGGCCGGCTTCGTGGGTGATGCCGTCGAGCTGGTAGATGAAGTCCATGTGCCACGACGCGCGGCGGAACTCGCCGTCGGTGGCCGACTGGAGGCCGATCTCCTCCTGTTTGCGCACGATCTCGCGGATCGCGTCGTCCTCGACCGCCCGTAGCTCGTCCGCGTCGATGCGGCCCGCGGCGTGGTCGTCCCGCGCCTCCAGCACGCGCGCCGGCCGGAGCAGGCTGCCGACGTGGTCGGCCCGGAACGGTGCCTGCGTCCGCTTTCCCGCTGCCGTCGGTGTTGCGGTCTCGTGCGCCATCGATTCCTCCTTCCGTGCGGACGTGCCGCGAGGACGCTACATCAGGCTCCGTTCGAGCTCGGGCCCCGGTAGCCGATCCGGGCGGAGACGTCCGCCGCCGTCCGTTTCAGCGGCGCGCTCAGCCGCTCGACGAGCTGGTCCATCGAGACCATCGAGCTGTGGACCGCGAGGTTGATCGCGGCGGCGATCGTCCCCGACTCGGAGAGGACCGGCGCGGCGATCGACCGCAGGCCGTACGCGAGCTCCTCGTTGTTGATCGCGAGCCCGTGCTCCCGGACCCGCTCCAGCTCGGCGACCAGCGCGCGGCGCGCCGTGAGCGTGTTCGGGCCGCGCTGCAGCAGCTTCATCTCGTCGAGCAGCGCGTCGCGCTCCGCCTGCGGCAGGTAGGCGAGCAGGATCTTGCCCATCGACGTGCAGTACGCGGGCAGGCGTGAGCCGACGTGGAGGTTGAGGTCGATCGCGCGCTGGCCGACGCGGCCGCTGCGGCACCGCTCGACGTAGACGATGTCGATGCCGTCGAGGACGGCCATGTTGACCGTGTAGCCCGTCTCGTCGCTGAGCTGCTGCAGGTGCGGGGCCGAGATCTCGCGGAGCTCCATCGAGTGGATGGCGGAGAAGCCGAGGTCGAGCACCCGCGGGCCGAGCCGGTACTTCCTCGTCGCGGCGTCCTGCTGGAGGTAGCCGAGCGTCGCGAGCGTGGCGACGTAGCGGTGGGTGGTGCTACGGCTGAGCCCGACCTCCCGGCCGAGCTCGCTGATCCCGAGCAGCGGGCGACCCGAGCGGAAGGCCGAGAGCACGGCGAGCCCGCGCTCGAGCGACTGGGACCGGCTCGTTGCCGCGGGCGAGGCCATGCGTCCCGGATACTAGAACACTGTCTTGAAAGCTGAACACGGCTCGGGTAACGCTTGGGCGTCGGCGGGCCTAGACTCGCATCCAGAAACGGGCGGCGACGCCATGATCAGCGTTGGAAGGAGGCTGGGATGAGCACAGAGACCGCGGGGACCGAGACCGCCGTGCGCGAGCTGGGCCACTTCATCGGCGGTGAGTGGGTCGACGTGGGCGGCGGCCAGTTGTTCGACGACCTCGACCCGTTCAACGGCGACACGGTCGCGAGGGTCGCCGCCGGCACCCGGGACGACGCGAAGCGCGCGGTCGACGCGGCCGCCGAGGCGTTCGCCGAGTGGTCGCAGACGCCGCCCGCACAGCGCCAGGCGATCTTCCTGAAGGCCGCCGACGTGCTCGAGAGCCGCCGCGCCGAGGTCGTGTCCTGGCTCGCCCGCGAGACCGGCTGCACCTTCGGCTTCGGGATGTTCCAGATGGGCTTCGTGCCGGGCTTGTTCCGGCAGACGGCGGCGCTCGCGTACGCGCCGATCGGCCAGGTGATCCCGTCCGACCACGGCGAGTTCGCGATGGGGCTCCGCCGCCCCGTCGGAGTCGTCGGGGCGATCTCCCCGTGGAACGCCGCGCTCATCCTTTCGGCCCGCTCGATCGCGTCCCCGCTCGCGCTCGGGAACACCGTCGTGCTCAAGCCGTCCGAGCTGTCGCCGTACGTCGGCGGGCTCCTCTGGGGCGAGATCTTCACCGAGGCCGGGCTGCCGGCCGGCGTGCTGAACATCGTCACGCACGCGCCCGGGGACGCCGTGCCGATCGGCGACGAGCTCGTCGAGAACCCGGCCGTCCGGCGGATCAACTTCACCGGCTCGACGGCGACCGGCCGCAAGCTCGCCGAGGCCGCCGGCCGCAACCTGAAGCGCATCGTGCTCGAGCTCGGCGGCTACAACCCGCTGATCGTCCTCCGCGACGCCGACCTCGAGTACGCCGTCAACGCGACGACGTTCGGTGCCTTCCTCCACCAGGGCCAGATCTGCATGTCGGCCCGCCGGATCGTGGTCGAGCGGCCGATCGCCGACGAGTTCGTCCAGCGGCTCGCGGAGAAGACCAACGGCCTCAAGGCCGGCGATCCGAAGGAGCCGGACACGATCATCGGCCCGCTGATCACGGAGGGCGCCGCCCAGATCGTGACCGAGCGCGTGCAGGACGCGGTCGCCAAGGGCGCCAAGGTCATCGCCGGCGGCGACGGCGACGGCACGGTCTACCGCGCGACGCTCCTGACCGACGTCCCCGAGGACTCCGACTTCGCGAAGTTCGAGACGTTCGGGCCCGTGGCCGCGATCGAGATCGTCGACAGCGAGGACGAGGCGGTCGACCGCGCGAACGCGACGTCCTACGGCCTCTCGTCCGGGATCATCACGAGCAACGCCGACAAGGGCCTCGCGCTCGCGCAGCGGATCCAGGCGGGGATCGTCCACGTCAACGACCAGCCGGTCGGCGACGAGCCGCAGATGCCGTTCGGCGGCGTCAAGGACAGCGGCTGGGGCCGCTTCGGCGGGACCGCCGCAATCGACGAGTTCACCGAGCTGCACTGGGTGACTGTCGGCGGGCCGCATCCATTTCCGTTCTGACGGAGACCGACACCGAGGGCGCCCTCGAGCCGTACGTCGCGCTCGGGGCGCACCTCGTCGGCAGCGTGCCGCTCGCGAACGCCGAGGCCGTCTTCCGGACGCTGTCGGCGGGCCTCGGCGACCGCCTGCGCAGGATCCCGGACGGCGAGACGGGACCGCGGGCGGACTGGATCGTCTGGCAGTACCCGGTGCTCAGCTCGCGGCCGCAGTTCGAGGTCGCTCCGCCGGCGCCGGGCTTCTACCGTGCCCTTCCGCAGCTGCGCCTGCGTGAGGGCGAGAGCGGCGACGACCTCCGCTTCGGCTCGCTCGGCTACGCCGATGCTGCGATCGAGTCGTACCGGGTGTTCGGCGTGCTCAAGCGTGACGGCGTCGTCCCGCGCGGTTGCCGGTTCCAGGTCTCGCTCCCGACCCCGCTCGCCCCGATCAGCGCCTTCGTTGCGCTGGCCGACCAGCCGGTGGTGGAGCGCGTCTACGAGGAGGCGATGGCCGTCGAGCTGGAGCGGATCCTCGCGGCGATCCCCCACGACCAGCTCGCGCTCCAGTGGGACACGAACTTCGAGTTCGGGATGCTCGACGGCGAGCTCCCGGTCTGGCTTGGCGACGTCAAGGGCGGGATCCTCGAGCGCCTGATCCGGATCAGCAGGCTCGTCCCGCCGGACGTCGAGCTCGGCTTCCACTTCTGCGAGGGCCACGACGAGCAGGCCGCGCCGGAGCGTGCGCAAGGACGCGTCGCGCATGGTCGAGATCGCCAACACGCTTGCGGCGAGCCTCGACCGGCCGCTGAACTGGGTGCACATGCCGCTGCCGCGCGAGGGAGACGTCGCGGCCGCCGTCGCGCCGCTCGCCGACCTCCGTCTGCAGCCCCAGACCGAGCTGTACCTCGGGGTCCTCGATCCGGTCGGCGGCGACGCGATCGCAGCGGAGCGCGTCCGCGTGGCCCACGAGGCGGCGGGCGACTTCGGCATTGCCACGCCGTGCGGCTGGGGCCGCCTGCCGCCGGCGAGCGTCGCGGCGCTCATCGACCTCCACGCGCGCCTGAGCCGTCCGCTCGCCGACCCGGACGCCGACCGCGAGCTCGTCTTCGGCTGGCCCGAAGGCTTCGACCGGATCCCGGACGAGGACTGGGTCGCCCGGCCTGTCGAAGAGTTCGGCCTCCACTACGACACGGTCGAGAACCACGGCTGGTACACGAACCTCGACCTGACCGTCGAGCAGCTCGCGCGGGACCTCCGGCCCGGGGACGTCCTGATCGACTACTCGGGCGGGACCGGGATCCTGCTCGACCGGCTGCGGCTGCGGATCTTCGACCGGCAGGTCGGGATGGTGATCGTCGACAGCTCGCCGAAGTTCCTCCGTGTCGCGGTCGACCGCTTCCGCGACGACGAGCGTGTCGCGTTCCGGCGGCTGCACTTCCTCAAGGACGAGCGGCGGCTCCAGTTCGTCGACGAGGTGCTCGGCGAGACGTTCCGGCAGCACCCGGCCGACATGCTCGTCTCCACGAACGCGATCCACCTCTACGACGACCTCGAGCGGACTCTCGCCGCGTGGGCGCGCGTGCTGAAGCGGGGCGGCCACGTCTACGTCAACTCGGGCAACCTCCGCAACCCGAAAGCGCGCGAGAACGAGTGGATCATCGACGAGACCGTCTACGTCGTCCACGAGGTCGCCGCCGGGCTCGTGCGCACCGACCCGCGCTACGAGCCGTACCGCGCCGTGCTCGAGGACGAGGGGCGGCTGGGCGAGTACCTCTCGTATCGCGACCGCGTCTTCCTCGCGCCGCGGCCGCTCGACCACTACCTCGACACGCTGCGCGCGGCCGGCTTCGAGATCGAGGACGTCAGCGAGCGGACGATCGAGGCGCGCGTCGACGAGTGGTTCGAGTTCCTCTCCGCCTATGCGGACGCCGTGCTGGGCTGGGTCGGCGGCTCGGCGAAGGTGGACGGGGAGGAGGCGACGGAGGAGGCTGCGCGCGACCGCCTCGACCTGCTGCGCGCGTCGCTGGACGTCATCTTCGGCGGCCGGGCGACGTTCCTCTGCTGCTGGACGTACATCAGCGCGACGCGGCGGTGACGCCGCAGCGAACGCAGGTCGGCATCGTCGGGGCGGGGCCGGCGGGGCTCACGCTCGCCCGCCTGCTGGAGCTGGAAGGGATCGAGACGGTCGTGCTCGAGGACCGGGCGCGCGACTACGTCGAGCACCGCGTCCGCGCCGGCGTGCTCGAGCAGCGGACCGCTGACCTCCTCGCCGACGCAGGCGTGGGCGAGCGGATGCTCCGTGAGGGGATCGTCCACCACGGGATCGAGCTGCAGTTCGACGGCGAGCGCCATCGCGTCCCCCTGAGCGAGCTGGCGGACGGCCGCACGATCGTGATCTACGGCCAGACCGAGGTCGTCAAGGATCTGATCGCCGCGCGCCTCGCGTCGGGGCTGCCGCTGCTCTTCGAGGTCGACGACGTCTCCGTGCACGAGCTCGAGTCGGACCGGCCGCGGATCCGGTTCCGTCGCGGGGGCGAGCAGCACGAGCTGGCGTGCGACGTGATCGCGGGCTGCGACGGGTTCCACGGCGTCTGCCGGCCGAGCATCCCGGACGGCGTCCTCCGCGCGTTCTCCCGCGAGTACGCGTTCGGCTGGCTCGGAATCCTCGCGCAGGCGGCGCCGTCGAACGACGAGCTCGTCTACTGCCACACCGAGCGCGGGTTCGCCCTGCTCAGCCTGCGCTCGCCCGAGCTCAGCCGCCTCTACCTCCAGTGCGCGCCGGACGAGAACCTCGACGAGTGGTCCGACGACCGGATCTGGGAGGAGCTCCAGGCGCGGCTCGGCATCGAGGGCTGGACGCTCGCAGAGGGGCCGATCCTGGAGAAGGGCGTCACCGGGATGCGGAGCTACGTCGTCGAGCCGATGCAGCACGGCCGGCTCTACCTCGCCGGCGACGCGGGCCACATCGTCCCGCCGACCGGCGCGAAGGGGCTCAACCTCGCGATCGGTGACGTCCGCATGCTCGCCGAGGCGCTCGTGAGCTGGTACCGCAGCGGCAGCCGTGAGCTGCTCGACGCCTACTCGACCAACTGCCTCCGCCGCGTCTGGCGCGCCGAGCACTTCTCCTGGTGGATGACGTCGATGCTCCACCGGCTGCCGGGCGGCGACCCGTTCGACCTGAAGCTCCAGCTGTCGCAGCTCCGCTACGTGACGACGTCCGAGGCCGCCGCGCGCAGCCTCGCCGAGAACTACGTCGGCTTCGAGGGCGTCAGCTGACCGGCGGGCGGCGGTCGGCCCAGGGCCGCGCCTCCTCGAGCTGTGCCGACAGCCGGAGCAGCAGCGGCTCGCCGCCGTATCCGGCGACGAGCTGGATCCCGATCGGCAGGCCGCCGTCGGTCCAGCTGAGCGGCACGGACGCGGCGGGGAGGCCGGCGACGTTCACGGCCGCCGTGAAGGGCGTGAACGCGAGGGCGCGCTCGTACTGCTCTGCAGTGTCGTCGGGCTCGCGGATCCACCCGACCGGTACCGGCGGCTGGGCGAGCGTGGGGGTGAGCACCACGTCGTAGCGGGCGACGAACTCCGCCACTCGCCGGCCGTACGTCTGGAGCCGGACGAAGCCGCGCACATAGTCGGCGCTCGACGTCGCGTTGGAGCGCGTGAGGAACTCGGCGTTCAGCGGCTCCAGCTGGGACGGCTGCAGGCCCGGGTAGAGCGCGGGGATCGTCTGCCACACGACCAGGAACAGCTCGCCGAGGCTGTCCCCGTTCCAGCCCGGCGACACCTCCTCGACCTCGTGGCCCAGGTCGGCCAGTAGCGCAGCCGCGTCCCGGGCGGCGCCCTCGCACGCCGGGTCGACCGGCACGTCCACCGGCGGCTCGACCACGAGCGCGACACGGAGCCGGCCCGGCGGCAGGCCGACCTCGTCGAGGAACGGCCGCTCGGGCTTCGGCGCGACGTACGGATCGCCCGGCTCCGGGCCGGCGACCGCGTCGAGGTACGCCGCCGCGTCGGCGACGGTGCGGGCGACCGGTCCCTGGACGGAGAGCCCGTAGGCGTCGCCGAAGGGGGCCGTGGACGTACGCCCGCGGGAAGGCTTCAGCCCGAAGATCCCGCAGCACGAGGCAGGGATCCGGATCGACCCGCCGCCGTCGCTCGCCTGAGCGACCGACGCGAGGCCCGCGGCGACTGCCGCCGCCGCCCCGCCGCTCGAGCCGCCGGGCGTCCGGGACGTGTCCCAGGGGCTGCGGCAGATGCCGTTCAGGTCGGACTCCGTGACCGGGATCGACCCGAACTCGGGCGTGTTCGACTTGCCGGTGACGACGAAGCCCGCGGCGCGGATCCGGCGGGCGAGCTCCGCGTCCTGCTCGGGGACGCTGTCGGCGAACGCCTTGCAGGAGAACGTCGTCCTGATCCCTGCGGTCTGGACGAGGTCCTTGATCGGCATCGGGACGCCGGCGAACGGGCCGTTCAGCTCCCCCTGCGCCGCGGCGAGCGCCTCGTCGGCGCAGACCGTCACGAACGCGTTCAGCTGCGGGTCGAGGCGCTCGATCCGCCCCAGGCACTCCTCGACGAGCTCGAGCGCCGTGACCTCGCGTTCCCGCACGAGCCGCGCCTGCTCCAGCGCGGGGAGGAACGCGGTCGACACAGGCCGACCTTATCGCCGGGACGTGGGCAGGGCGGCGACGATGCGGCCGGCGCCGCCACCCTGCCCGTGTCCCGTCGAGCTACGCCGCGCGCCTCAGCGGGGCGTCGACGCGGCGACGGCCGCGCCGCTCCGCGGGCTCCACCTGGTGGTTCGCGTGGAGGACGTTGTCGGGGTCGACCTCCGCCTTCACGCGCCGCAGGCGGGCGTAGCCGTCCTCGCCGAAGAGCGACCGCCCACTGCGGGCGTGCTCGGCGAAGTTGAGATACATCCGGCCGGAGTCCCAGCGGGCGAGCGCGCGCTGGAGGCGCGCCACGTCGCGCTCGATCCTCTCGGCGATCTCCGGGCTCATCGGGATCCCGACCGCGAACAGCAGGTATTCGGCCTCAAGCGAGGTGAGCACGCCGTTGCCGGGGGCCGTCCGTCCGAGCTCGCCGCCGACGTGGCGGACCTCGACGCTGAGCAGCGCCGAGTCCGGCGTGGCGATCTCCGTGATGCGCGCGATCGCCTCGGGAGTGAGCCTGTCGAGCATCATGCCGTCGCCCTTGCCGGGCACCGGCTCCTCCGGGTCCATATGCAGCGTCTGCAGCGCCGAGGCCGGGATCATGGCGATGGTGTCCAGCTCCGGCTCGAGCGCGCGCAGCGGCGCCACGAGCTCAGCGCCGTCCGCCTCGTCGCCGATGTAGATCGTCTCGACGACCACGACCGACCGGCCACGGAGCGGCTCCGGCACGGTGGGGAGCGGCGGGATGTTGAGGATCCGGCCCACGGACGTCAGCTCGTCCGGCACCGTCTCCGTCCACTCCTGCCATGCGGTCAGGACCTCGGGCGCGTGCTCGATCGGCCAGATCAGCCAGCCGGCGTAGACCTCGGTGATCGGGTAAAGCGTGAAGTCGATCGACGTGACGATGCCGAAGTTGCCGCCGCCGCCACGCACGGCCCAAAAGAGCTCCGGCTCGTGCTCGGCGTCGCAGCGGACGAGGCGGCCGTCCGCGGTGACGAGCTCGACCGCGGTGACGCTGTTCGCCGCCAGGCCGAGCTTGCGCGACAGCCACGAGACGCCCCCGCCGAGCGAGTAGCCGACGACGCCGACGTCCGGGGAGGAGCCCGCGAGCGCGGCGAGCCCGTGCTCGGCGGCCGGGGCGGTGACCTCCATCCAGAGCACGCCTGCGTCGACGCGGGCGCGCCGGGACTCGGGGTCGATCTCGACCCGCCGCATGCGCTCCGTCTTCACGAGGATGGTCTCGTCGAGCCAGCCGAGCGGGCCCGCGTTGTGGCCGGTTCCCTGCGGGGCGACGCGGAGGCCGTGCTCACGGGCGAAGTCGACGATCGCGACGACGTCGTCGGCGCTCTCGGGCAGGGCGACCGCGGCCGGCCGCTGGTCGACGGCGAGGTTCCAGGCCCGGCGAGCCTCATCCCAGGACTCGTCCCCGGGGAGGACGAGATCGCCCTGGAGACGAGCGCGCAGCGCCCGTGCGTGCATCAAGGTTTCCGCAGTCATTTCGCTCCTCAGGTTCGTGGTCACAGGAGGAGGTTGGCCCGAGGACGAGGCCCGAGAAAGGTGGACGGCTGGTGTCTCCCGGTGCGGAAATCCGCACCGCTCCGGGGTGCTAGTTGCCCGAGCCGGCTGCGATCGGGCTCCAGCCGGGAGTGTCCCGGCGGAGGAGCTCCTCCTGGAGATCGGCGACGTAGATCATCAGCTCGGTCTCCTTCCTGCGCAGCTGCTGCTCGAGGGCGGCCAGCTCGGCCTCGCGCTGCTCGAGCCGCTCCTCGCGGAGGAAGATGTCGGCCTCGTACGCGGCGTCGACCTCGTCGTGCCCGTCGTCGAGCATGCGCTGGGTCTCGTGGGCCTGCCACGAGCCGTGGGCGATGCGAATCCTCTGCGCCGCCGTCAGGCCGGTCTCGGCCTCGCGGTCGGCCAGCTCGGCCGCGAGCCGGTCGAGGCGCTGTGCCTCCTCCTGGAGGCGGGCGCGCTGCTCCTCGAGCTGCGCTTCGGCGGCGGCGAGTTGCTCGGTGCGCACGTCACCCAGTGGGAGGGCGGCAAGCTCCTCCGCGTCGTGGACGAGCAGATGCGCGAGCTTCTCTCCGATCGACTCGATCTCGACCCGGAGGACGAGGGCCCGGCGTTCTGCGGCAGTGACGTCGGCGTCTTCCATCAGCGGCCTTTCACGAGAAGCATCGCCGCAAGCACCGCCGCCCAGCATCCCCCGGACGAGTGCCGGGGATGCGCGAAGAGCTGCGCTCTTCGCGGCGGGAGGAAGGTCAAGCGGCGTCGTCCGCGTCGAGCGCCGCCCGCAGCGAGGCGACGTAGGCGCGCAGGGCATCCGGCCCCGTCTCGGCCACCTCCACCGCGCGTGAGCCGACCGCGATCCCGTCGGCCTGGGCTGCGGCCGCGCGCGCCTGCTCCGGCGTCGAGATGCCGAACCCCGCGTAGAGGGGGAGCCGGGTTATCGTCCGCGCCCGGGCGACGAGGCCGGCGAGCGAGGGGGAGAGGTCCGTCCGCGTGCCGGTCGTCCCGGTGAGCGTGACGAGGTACAGCCAGCCGTCGGTCTGCTCGGCGGCGAGCCGGATCCGCTCGTCGGTCGAGGTCGGCGCGACGAGCTGGATCCGGCGCAGGTCGGGGCGCTCGCCCGCGGGGAGGTCGGCCACGATCAGGCTCGTCGCCCCCGCCTCCTGGGCATCGTCGGCGAACCGGTCCCACCCGTACGCCTCCAGGATCGAGGCGTAGGTCATCGGGATCAGCGGCGTGTCGGGCCCGAGCAGCTCGCGCGTTCGGGCGAGGCAGTCGAGGCAGGCGCGCGTGCGCATCCCCTGCGCGAGCGCCCGCCCCGCCGCCCGCCTGATCACGGGCCCGTCCGCGAGCGGATCGGAGAACGGAAAGCCGAGCTCGACGATGTCCGCGCCGCCCGCGACGGCCGCCTCCGACAGCCCCGGCGTCTCGGGGCCTGACATCAGGTACACGACCAGGCGCTTCACGGCGCGCGCAGGACGGCGAGCAGGTGCTCGCCGCCGTCGATCGCGCCGGGCTCGCGGCCGAGGTCGAGCTCCACCTCGAGGAGCAGCTGCTGGAGCTCCGGCGTCGTCGGCGGCTCGGACGGTCGCAGCAACCCGGTTGCCGCTCCGGCGACCACCTCGCCGTGGCGGGAGAGCAGCTCCTCCAGCTCGCGCCACCGAAAGAGTCGCATCGGCAGGTGGCCGTAGCCCGGCTCCTGCGGGAGGACGCCGGTCGCGACGATCTCCTCGAGCTTTGCGGCCCCGTCGCGGGTGGCGAGCTCCAGCACGCCGTCCGTGTCGTGCGAAACGGCGCCGATGAGGGACATGACGCTCACGAGCAGGTGCCCGCCGGGGCGGACGACGCGCACGAGCTCCGCGACGGCCCGGTCGGCTTGCTCGACGACGTAGCTGAGCGGCCCGCCGTAGCAGACCGCCTCGTCGAAGGACGCATCCTCGAACAGGGACAGGTCGGTGACGTCGGCGACGACGCGGTCGGCCACGTGCGCCTCGCAGCCCGCCTCCACGACCTTCTCCCGGTTCAGCTCGAGCTGAACCGGCGAGACGTCGGCCACGACGACCTCCGCGCCGATCCGTGCCAGCTCGATCGTGAAGCGCCCCGGCCCTGCGCCGATGTCGAGCACGCGGTCGCCGGCGCGGACGAAGCGCCGCAGGTAGTCGACGTGCACGCCGAGGCTGGCGGGCCCCATGCGGACCTGGTCGAACCGCGTCCACTCCTGCTCGCCGTACTCGTCGAAGAAGTCGGCGGCCCGATGCGCGTCGTAGGTCACGCGTCGTCGGCCCGCCCCGGCAGGTGCTCCTTCGCGATCTTGGCGACCATCGTGTACGCCGGGTCGTAGACGTTCCCCAGGTCGTAGCGGATCAGCTGACCGAGGAGGACCGAAGCGGCCCGGTGGTCGAGGCCGTAGTCCGCGGCGAGCCAGCGCATCAGCTCCGTCGTTGCGTGCTGCACCGCCTGGTCGAGCGGGCGCGCGTTGCCGACGGCGAGCAGGAACTCGTCGTTCTCGGCGCGCGGCCAGCCGATCCGCTTCCCCTTCACAACGTCCACGGTCACCTCGACGTCGCACGAGACCTCGATTCCGCTGCCGACGATCTCGCCGTCGCCCTGGAGCGCGTGTGCGTCGCCGACGTGCAGCAGCGCGCCCTCGACGAAGACGGGGAAGAAGACCGTCACGCCCTCGCGGAAGCCGCGGTAGTCCATGTTGCCCCCGTGCCGGCCGGAGGTGGCGCACGAGATCGCCTGCCCGAGCCCGGGCGCGACGCCGAAGCAGCCGAGCATCGGGTCGATCGGGATCTCGCCGAGGTGCTCGAGCCCCGGCGGCGGCGCCTCGAGCCGGGCCGTCCCGCGCTCGAGATCCAGCGCCCACCAGTCGGCGTCCTCCTCGCTGCGGTCGGGCAGGTCGCGGGCAAACCACGGGTCGACGACGCTCTCCGCGACGACCTCGCCGGTCATCCCCCGCGGCCGGTTCGGTCGCAGCCGGTCGAGCCGGACGACGAGCGTGTCACCCGCCTCGGCGCCGGCCACGAAGAACGGGCCAGTCTGGGGATTGCCTCCGTCGGTGAGCTGCTCGCCGCGCGCGTCGTACCCGGCGGCATCCACGCACCAGGTGGCGATCGTGTCCCCGGGCTCGACGCGCAGCACGGGCTCGTGCTCCCCGATCGCGAGGTGGAAGCGCGTTGGCTCGAAGGTGTGCCGCGTCATCAGGCGCGCAGCACCTCCGCCAGGTCCTTGTCGCCCCGGCCGGAGAGGCACACCAGCACGAGCTCGGCGTCGAGGTCGCGGGCGCGCGCCAGTGCGTGCGCGGGTTCGAGGGCCGGGATGATCCCCTCGCAGCGGGTCAGCTCGCGGAAGGCGGCGAGCGCCTCCTCGTCCGTTGCGCCGACGTAGGTCGCACGTCCGCTGTCCCGGAGGAACGCGTGCTCGGGCCCGACGCCGGGGTAGTCGAGCCCGGCCGAGATCGAGTGCGCGTCTGCGATCTGCCCGTCCTCGTCCGCCAGCACGGACGACCGTGCGCCGTGCAGCACGCCCGGACGGCCCGTGCCGAGGCTCGCCGCGCCCGCCGCTTCGACCCCGATCAGCCGGACGTCCTCGTCGTCGACGAAGCCGGCGAACATCCCGATCGCGTTCGAGCCGCCGCCGACGCAGGCGACGACGGCCTCCGGCAGCCGGCCCTCCGCCTCGAGCAGCTGCGCGCGCGACTCGAGGCCGATCACCGACTGGAGCTCCCGCACGATCTCGGGATACGGGTGCGGCCCGACGCACGAGCCGATCAGGTAATGGGTCGTCTCGACGTTCGTGATCCAGTCGCGGATCGCCTCGCTCGTCGCCTCCTTCAGCGTCCTGGTGCCGAAGTCGACGGGGCGCACCTCGGCGCCGAGCAGCTCCATGCGCTCGACGTTGGGGCGCTGCCGACGCATGTCCTCCTCGCCCATGTAGACGACGCAGTCGAAGCCGAAGCGCGCGCAGACGGTCGCGGTCGCGACGCCGTGCTGGCCCGCGCCCGTCTCCGCGACGATCCGGTGCTTGCCGAGGCGACGCGCGAGCACCGCCTGGCCGAGCGCGTTGTTGAGCTTGTGCGCCCCGGTGTGGAGGAGGTCTTCCCGCTTCAGGTACAGGCGCTTCCCGGGCGCGAACCGCTCGGCGAGCGTCAGCGGCGTCGGCCGGCCGGCGAAGGTGCGGCCGAGCTCGTCCAGCTCGGCGCGGAAGCTCTCGTCCGCCTGCGCCTCGCGCCACCCGGCCTCGAGCTCGTCCAGCGCCGGGATGAGCGTCTCCGGGACGTAGCGGCCACCGTAGGTCCCGTAGAGCCCCGTCGACGTCATCGCACGGCGTCCACGAACGCCCGTACCTTGTCGTGATCCTTGATCCCCGGCGCGGACTCGAGCCGCGAGGCGGCGTCGACGGCCCACGGCCGAACCGCGCGGACCGCCTCGGCGACGTTGTCCGGGCCGAGCCGCCCTGCGAGCATCACGCGCCCCTCGGCGGCCGCGGCGCGTTGGAAATGGAGCGGGTCGCCCTCCTCCCACGGAAGGTCGACCACATCGGCGACCGGCTCGCCCTCCCGGAGGAGCTTCGCGTCGCGGCCCCGCACGCGGCCCTCCTCGTGCGCGTAGAGCTGGACGAGATCGGAGCCGGCCTCCTCCGCCTCGCCGACGAACACGGCGACGCTGAGCCGGTCGTCCGGGACCTCGAGCACGGACGGCGCCCGGCGCGGGCTCTCGTCGGCGAGGATGAATCCGAGCAGGTCGGCGCCGGCCTCGACGGCGACCTCGACGTCCTCGCTCCGGGTGAGCCCGCAGACCTTCACGAGCGGGCGGGACAGGAGCTCCGTGAGCCTGGCTGCGGGCTCGGGCGCGCGCATCAGGGCCGAGCCGACGAGGATCGCGTCGGCGCCGGCGAGCTCGGCCGCAGCGCCCTGGGCGCGCGTGCCGATTCCACTCTCCGCGACGATCACCCGATCGCGCGGCGCCGACGCGACGAGGTCGAGCTGCGCCCGCCGGTCAATGCGGAAGGTCGAGAGATCGCGCGCGTTGATCCCGATCACCTCAGCGTCGAGGTCGCCGGCCCGCCGCAGCTCCTCGGCATCGTGGGCTTCGACGAGCGCCTCGAGCCCCAGCTCGCGCGTGTACGCAAGAAGATCGGCGGCCCGCTCGTCGTCGAGGTCGCGAAGGAGCAGGAGGACGGCGTCGGCGCCGGCGTCCCTCATCTCCAGCAGCTGCTCGCGCTCGGTGAAGAACCCCTTTGCGAGGAGCGGTGCCGCGGTCGCCGCGCGCGCGGCCCACAGATCGGCCGGCGAGCCGCCGAAGCGGTCGTCGACGAGGACGGAGATCGCGGCGGCGCCCGCGTGCGCGAACTGCGCCGCGAGGCGCGCTGGGTCGGCGTCCGGACGGAGATCGCCGGCCGACGGCGACCGGCGCTTCACCTCGGCGATCGCGCGAAGGCCGGGCGCGGCAAGTGCCTCGCGGAAACGGCCCATCAGGCAGGCACCTCCTTCTCGCGCGAGAACGCGATCAGCTCGTCGAGTCGGCCCGCCGCCGCGCCCGAGTCGATCGCCTCGCGCGCGACCTCGATTCCTTCCCGAAGGTCGTGGGCGTGTCCGCTCGCGGCGATCGCCCCGGCCGCGTTCAGCACGACCGCCCAGCGATGGCCTCCGTCCTCACCGTTGAGCACGGTGCGCAGGGCCTGGGCGTTGTGTGCGGCGTCGCCGCCGCGGAGCTCCTCGGGGCTGCAGCGGGGCACGCCGAGCTCCTCGGGGTCCAGCTCGTACTCCCGGACAGTCCCCGCGGCCACCTCGCAGACGAGGTTCGGGCCTGCCGGCGAGAGCTCGTCGATGCCGCCCGCGCCGTGCACGACGTACGCGCGCCGCGCGTCCAGCTGGACCAGCGCTTCGGCGATCTTACGCACGAGCGCGGGCGAGTACACCCCGACGACCTGCGCACGCGCGCCCGCGGGATTGGTCAGCGGCCCGAGGATGTTGAAGACGGTGCGCGTCGCGAGCTCGCGACGCACCGGCGCGGCATGCCGCATCGCCGGGTGGTGCGCCTGCGCGAAGAGGAAGCCGAAGCCGAGCTCGTCGATCGAGCGCTCGATCCGCTCCCGCGGCAGCTCGAGCTCGAACCCGAGGGCCTCCAGCACGTCCGCGGCGCCGGTCGTCGACGACGCGGCGCGGTTCCCGTGCTTCGCGACGCCCGCGCCCGCGGCGGCGGCGACGAGCGCGGCCGCGGTCGAGATGTTGAACGTGTTCGCGCCGTCGCCGCCGGTGCCGGCGGTGTCGACGAGGTCGTCCCGCCGCGGCCGGACGGCGAGCACGTGCTCCCGCATCGCCTCCGCACAGCCGGCGATCTCGTCCGCCGTCTCGCCCTTCAGGCGCAGCGCGACCAGGAACCCGCCGATCTGGGCGGGCGTGGCCTCGCCGCGCATGATCGTGCCCATCACGCCGCGCGCCTCCTCGCGCGACAGGTCGCGGCCGTCGAGCAGGTGCTGCAGCGCGGTCTGGATCATCGGCCCTCGAGGAAATTCTGGGCCATCGCACGTCCGTCCGGGGTGAGGACGGACTCCGGATGGAACTGGACGCCGGTCACGGGCAGCTCACGGTGCCGGACGGCCATCACCTCGCCGTCGTCGGCGCGGGCGGTAACCTCGAGCACGTCCGGGATCTCGGTGGCTGCGAGCGAGTGGTAGCGGCCGACCTCGAGCTCGTCGGGAAGCCCTGCGAAGACGCCGCGGCCGTCGTGACGGACGACGCACGACTTCCCGTGCACGAGCTCGCGCGCGGGGCCGACCTCGCCGCCGAAGGCCTCGACGATCGCCTGGTGGCCGAGGCACACGCCGAGCGTCGGGGTGGTGGGTGCCAGCCGCTCGACGATCGCGAGCGTCGCGCCGGCGTGCGCCGGCCGCCCGGGGCCGGGGGAGACGACGAGGAATCCCGGCGCGAGCGCGGCCGCCTCCTCCGCCGAGACCGCGTCGTTGCGACGCACGTCCACCTCCACGCCCAGCTCGCCGAACAGGTGCGCGAGGTTGTAGGTGAACGAGTCGTAGTTGTCGATCAACAGGATCATCGCTGCTCCCGCTCGGCCAGCTCGATCGCAGTCTCGATCGCGGCGAGCTTACGCAGGCACTCCTCGTGCTCCTCGGCCGGATCGGAGTCGACGACGATCCCGCCCCCCGCCTGGAGGTATGCGACGCCGTCCCGCAGCACCAGCGTCCGGATCGCGATGCAGGTGTCCATCGTGCCCCCCGGCAACACGTAGCCGACCGCCCCGGCATAGATCCCTCGCCGGTAGCCCTCCAGCTCGGAGATGATCTGCATCGCCCGCACCTTTGGCGCGCCCGAGACCGTGCCGGCCGGGAAGCACGCGCGCATGAGCTCGAACGGTGTCCGTCGGTCCGCCAGCTCGCCGACCACCTCGGAGACGAGATGCGTCACGTGCGAGTAGCGCTCGGTCGCCATGAACCGCTCGACGTGGACGGTGCCGGGGCGGCAGACACGCGAGAGGTCGTTGCGGCCGAGGTCGACGAGCATCACGTGCTCGGCGCGGTCCTTCTCCGACGCGAGCAGATCCTCGTCGTCGCCGTGCCAGCTCGTGCCGGCGATCGGGTTGAGCGCGGCCCTCGTCCCCTCGCACTTGACCACCGTCTCCGGCGAGGAGCCGACGAGCGCGAGGCCGTCGAGCTCGAGCAGGAAGAGGTACGGGGACGGGTTGACGCGGCGCAGCGCCCGGTACAGCTCGAGCGCCCCGGCCGACGTCGGCCGCTCCGCCCGCTGCGCGATCACGATCTGGAACGCGTCGCCGGCTCGGATGTGGTCCTGCGCACGGCGGACGCGCGCCTCGTGCTCGGCCTGCTCGGGGACGCGGCGCAGCGGCCCGGAGCATC
This sequence comes from uncultured Actinomycetes bacterium, assembly GCA_963817105.1. Lineage (GTDB taxonomy): Bacteria > Actinomycetota > Thermoleophilia > Gaiellales > Gaiellaceae > 3-1-20CM-4-69-9. The sequence goes on along the minus strand of CAWFNA010000005.1, from coordinate 353,685 downwards.
CCTCGCCGTGCGGAAAGGCCGGTTGGGGCCCGTCCAGCAGCTCGCCGACCTCGCCGGCGTCGCCGGCCAGGACCTCCGCCACCCCCTGGGCATGGTCGAAGCGGACGAGCATGTCAGCGACGACGAACGCGCTTTCCGCGAAGCCGGGGCCGTCGTCCGGGAGCGGCACGGTCGGCTCGAGCTTCGCGGCGAAGTCGTAGCCGAGGTAGCCGACGACCGGGACCTCGAGCCGCTCGGCCTCCTCGAACGGCAGCACGCGGGCGCCGGCGCCGACGAACGAGAAGCGCCCGAGCCGACCGCGCTCGACCGACTCCAGCAAGAAGCTGGCGCGGCCGGCGGCCCGCAGGCGGAGGTACGCCCCGAGCGGGGTGATCAGGTCGGTTGCGATCTCGGTCGTGGCGCCCATTCTCCTTGCCGGGACAAGTGAAGCGGCGGCCGGTCGCTACGCTGATCCCGTTGTGAGAAGCGTCATCCTCAGCGCCGTCCGCACGCCGTTCGGCAAGCTCGGCGGCTCCCTCGTCGGCTACGAGGCGACCGCGCTCGGCTCGATCGCGATCCGCGCGGCGCTCGACCGCGCCGGGGTCGAGGACGGGGAGGTCGAGTACGCGATCATGGGCCAGGTGCTCCAGGGCGGCGCCGGGCAGGCGCCGGCGCGGCAGGCGACGATCGGCGCTGGGCTCCCGGTCGACCTCGGCTCGGACACGGTCAACAAGGTCTGCGCGTCCTCGGTCCGCGCCGTCCAGATCGCCGACCAGATGATCCGCGCGGGCGACCACGAGGTCGTCGTCGTCGGCGGGATGGAGTCGATGTCCAACGCGCCGTACGCCGTGAAGAAGGCGCGGTTCGGCTACCGGCTCGGGGACGGCACCCTCATCGACCTGATGATCCACGACGGGCTGACCTCGACCTTCGACAACCGCCACATGGTCGAGCAGGCGTCGTTCGTCTCCCGTGAGCTGGGGATCTCCCGCGAGGAGCAGGACGAGTGGGCGCTGCGCTCGCACGAGCGCGCGATCCACGCGATCGACGAGGGGTTGTTCGAGGACGAGATCGTGCCCGTCGGCGACTTCGCCGTCGACGAGGGGCCGCGCCGCGACACGTCGCTCGAGCGGCTCGCCGCGCTGAAGCCCGTCTTCGACCCGGAGGGGACGACGACCGCCGGGAACGCGCCGGGCGTCAACGACGGGGCAGGGGCGCTCGTCGTGACGAGCGACGAGTTCGCGCGCAGGCGCGGGCTGGAGCCGCTGGCGACGATCGTCTCGCAGGCCTACGTTGCGGACGAGTTCGCGTACCTCGCGCGGACGCCCGCCAAGGCCGGCAAGGACGCCCTCGCGAAGGCCGGGAAGACGATCGGCGACGTCGAGCGCGTCGAGCTGAACGAGGCGTTCTCCTCCGTCGTGCTCAACTCGGCGCGGATGCTCGACGTCGATCCGGAGAAGGTGAACGTCAACGGCGGCGCGGTCGCGCTCGGCCACCCGATCGGGGCGTCGGGCGCGCGCATCGTCGGCACGATGATCCACGAGCTCCGCCGCAACGGCGGCGGGCTCGGCCTTGCTGCGATCTGCTCCGGCGGCGGCCAGGGTGACGCGCTACTCGTGGAGGTCTAGCCGCTCAGGATCGCGGCTTTTCCGCAAGAACAGGCCGGGTTACCCCGGATGTGCAACGCAACGCTCCTGTCGATCCTTCGAGGGTGAGCCGACGGGGTCGAATCCTCCTTTTCGTCGTTCTGGGCGCGGCGCTCGTCGCGAGCGGGCTCGTCGCCGTGAGCCTCGTCGGCGCCCGCTCGACCTCCGCGCAGCCGAAGCAGCCCGCGCGCGCGTCTTCCTTCCTCGCCGGCATCCCGCAGCGCGGGCTCGTGCTGGGATCGCCAAGGGCGCCGGTGACGCTGGTCGAGTTCGCCGACCTCCAGTGCCCGTACTGCGGCCAGTTCGCGCGCGAGGCGCTGCCGACGATCGTCCGCGACTACGTGCGAACGGGCAAGGTGCAGATCGTGTACGAGGGGCTCGAGTTCCTCGGCCCCGACTCCGACACGGCCCAGCGCGCGGTGCTCGCCGCCTCGCGCCAGAACCGGGGCTGGGACATGATCCACGGCCTGTTCCAGCGGCAGGGCGCCGAGAACAGCGGCTGGGTCACCGATGACCTTCTGCACGACGTTGCGGGCGGGATCGCCGGCCTCGATGCGGCGCGGATGATGCGTGACAGAGCAGGCATCGACCCCGGCATCGCCGCCGCACAGCAGGCGGCCGCGCGTGCGCACGTCGACTCGACGCCGGCGTTCTTCGCCGGACGGACGGGCGGGCCGCTACGCCGGATCGAGGTGTCGAGCCTCAGGGCAGACGCGCTCCGCCCCGCGCTCGACGACCTCCTCGACTCTTGACCGACCGCTCGCCCAGGCTGGTGCTCGCAGCCGGCGCCGGAGTCGGGGTCGCACTCGCCGCCTACCTCGTCGTCGTCCACTACCGCGCCGGCGCGCTCGTCTGCGCGACGAGCGGCTGCGAGACCGTGCAGGAGTCGCGCTACGCGGAGCTGCTCGGGATCCCGGTCGCCGCGTTCGGGCTCGGCGCCTATGCGCTGCTGCTCGCCTCGTCCTTCACCCGCCGCCAGTGGGCGATCGCCGGCGGCGCAGCGCTTGCGCTCACGGCGCTCGTGTTCGCCCTGTACCTCGGCTACGTCCAGGTCGGGATCCTGCACGCGATCTGCACGTGGTGCGTGGCGGCCGACTCGCTGACGATCGTCGTCGCCGCAGCCGCCGTGCTCAGGCTCGTCCGCTCCGCCTAGAAGCCGAGCCCGATCGCGTCCAGCGAACGCGCGCGCCTTGCGGCCTGGCGCAGGCCGAGCATCCCGGACGGCCGGTCGCCTTCCACGACGGGCAGGTGGTGGAACCCGCACTCCGTCATCAGCATGATCGCGGTGCGCAAGCGGCGTCGACGGGGACACGACGACCGGCTCGGCGGTCATCCACTCGCGCACGCGCGCCTCGCTCGGGTGGACGCGACCGGCGAAGGCGCGGAGGAGGTCGCGGGACGTCAGGATGCCCACGAGCCGTCCGAAGTCGGCGACGATCGCCGAGCCGACGTCGAGGCCGCGCATCTTCTCGGCCACCTCGGCGAGCGTATCCTCCGGCGCGACCACGAGCGGCTCGGGGTACATCACTGCGCCGACGGTCAGCGTGTCGTCGCTGTCCGGCTCATCGAGCACGCCGATCGGCGGGCCGTAGGTCCTTGCGAGCGTCTCCTCCGCGAGCTCGACTTCGATCGGGACGGTGTCGGGGGGTGCGTGGCCCGCGGCGGGCTCTCCGACTCCGGCCAGGCTGGCCAGGAAGGGAGCGAGGTGGCGCCCGACGATCTTGGCCGGCGGCCACCAGAGCGGCTGCGGGCTGGCGACCGAGGTCGGGCGAGCACGGAAGTCGATCTCGTGGCGCAGGAATCGCGGCTGCTGACCGGTGAGGAGGAGTCCGCGCAGGATCGGGCGGAACGGCAGCCGGTGCACAGGGGCGCCGGCATCGGCGGCGATGTAATCTGCCGCGGCGTCAGCCTGCTGCGTTGCGATCCCACCCTGCTTCACCGGGAAGCTCGTGACGTCGCCGGCGGCGAAGACATCGGCGATCCCCTGGACGCGGCCGTGTGCGTCGACCGGGATGAAGCCCTCGACCGTCTGCGGGATCCCGTCGATACGCGGGCCGCGCAGGCGGGGGAGTGCGACGACGCGGTCGGCCGCGAGGCTCTCGTCGGGAACGAGGCGCAGCTCGCCGTCGACGACCTCGAGCGGGGATACGCCGGCGCGCACCGCGATGCCGCGCAGGTCGAGGAGCCGGCGCACTGAGGCGGCGGCCTCGGCGCCGAACAGCTGGAGCGGCTCGGCCTCGGGTGTTACGAGCGTGACCTCGGCTTCGGCGAGCTCGTGATCGGCGGCATAGGCCGCGGTCATCAGCGCGAGCTCGACGATCGGCAATGGCCAGGAGGCACCCCACGGAACGGCGAACACGATGCGCCGCGCGTGGCCGGCGCGTAGCTCCGCCAGCACGTCTGCAACCTTGTCCGTATCGGCCGGTCCGCGGAATGTGAGCGCACCGGGCACCGCCGGCACGGGGAGGGCGCCGCAGGCGATCAGGAGCACGTCGTACTCGATCTCGTCGTCGGTGGACACGTAGGCGACGTGTTGGCCCGCGTCCACGCCAAGGAGCGCGCCGGGCGTGTACACGGCACCGGCCGCCGTCGCGAGCTCGGAGAGGTCGAAGTGATGAACCGCGCCGAGGCCGAACGGCTCGGCCACGGCGACCGGCCGGTACCAGAACCTCGGCTCGGGCGCGATGATCTCCACCTCGACGTGATCTCTGGCGTGCGCCTGGAGGGCGAGCGCGGCCTCGAGTGCCGCCACGCCTCCACCGGCGATCAGGACCCGCGTCGCCATGTCCGCCTCCTTTCGTCGGGCCGATCCGGCCTCTTGATGGGATGTAACTCGCGGACACGCCGGCGCACATCCGGCCAGGCCGTGCGTACCCTGCGGAAAAACCCTGATTCGTGGGGATGGCCGGACGTCGCATCGGCCCGGATCGTTGGCGCATCCGCCTGTGGCGGCGCGCGTGACCGACGCCGGCTCCGCCTTCGGGCACCACGCGTACCTCGGCCCGGCGTACACGGTCGACTTCTCCGCCGTGAGTCGAACGTCGTCATCGACTCGTTCGGCGGCGCGGCTCGGACGCCGCCGCGCGCCGCACGATCGAGGACCTCCGGGCGAACCGCTACGACTCGAAGACCGGCACGATGCGATTCAGCCGCGCGCAGGCCGCGGCATTCAGGAGCCTCGTCGGCTACTACAGCCGGTTCTTCTTCGATCCCTGACACCGGCGCAGCGCGCCACAGCCTGGTTCTTCTTGGTCATGGCTGCGCTGTTCCTCGTCCAGACGCTGGTGCGGCATCGCAGCACCACCGCGCCGAGATCGACGACTTCTTCGGCTTCGACCTCGCGCGCATCTTCCCCTACAACCTGATGCGGACGGGCACGTCCAATTCGCGATCTTCTGGGTCGCGACGTCGTTCGTCGCCGCCGGGATCTTCCTCGCGCCGATGATCGCCACGGCCTTCTGCTTCGGTCGCGCTCGCGGCGCGGTGGCTCCTACGCCGACCTGCGGGTCCCGTCCGACCGGGTTCCCGGAGACGGTCGCTACCAGGTCTTCGCGGTCGTCGTCCTGACCGGCGCCGCGACGCGGACGCGTGCGTCGACGGCGACGCAGCCGTCGGGCCCCGCGATCACCGGGTTGAGGTCGAGCTCGGCGAGCTCCTGCAGGTCGTCCGCGAGGCGGCCGACCCGGAGGACCAGGTCGGCGACCGCGTCGAGGTCGGCGGCGGGCGCGCCGCGGAAGCCGGCGAGCAATCGCCCAGCCTTTCCGCTGCGCACGAGCTCGTCCGCGTCGACGTCGGTCAGCGGCGCAAGTCGGAACCCGGCGTCGCCGATCAGCTCTGCCAGCGTCCCTCCGGGCCCGACGGCGACGAGTGGGCCGAAGACGGGATCCTCGACCGCGCCGACGAGGAGCTCGACGCCGCCGCGCACGAGCGGCTGGACGAGCAACGGCGGCCCGATCCGCTCGGCGGCCTCGCGGACCGCTGCCTCGTCGCGGAGATCGAGCGCGACGCCTCCGTGCTCGGTCTTGTGGAGGCCCGCAACCGCCGTCTTGACGACGACGGGGTAGCCGACCGCCTCGGCCGCCGCGACCGCTTCGTCCACGGTCGACGCCTGGCGCTCGGCGACGAGCGGGATCCCGTAGGCCGCCAGCAACTCGCGTGTCTCGCCCGGCGTCAGCCAGCGCTCGCCCGCGTCCTGCGCGATCCGGCGCGCGGCGGCGACGTCGATGCCGTCGAGCGCCGGGGTCTGCCCCTGCGGGCGGCGCAACCACTCCGCGCGGTCGGCGACGCGGCCGAGTGCCCTCGCGGCGGCCTCCGGGAACGCGAACGCCGACGCGCGTGAGGAGCGCAGGCCCTCCGGCATGCCGACGGCGCTGATCACCGACGCGAGCACCGGCTTGTCCGGGACCGCGGCGCGGTCGACGGCGCGCGCGATCGCCTCCGACACCTCCTCCGCGCCGGCGACGACCGGCGGGACGAAGAGGACGATCACCGCGTCGATGCCGGGGTCGTGGAGCAGCGGCGGGAGCGCCTGCTCGTACGTCTCGCCGACCGCCGACCCGAGCATGTCGACCGGGTTGGCGAGGCTCGCCTCGGCCGGCAGCGACGCGCGCAGCTCCTCCACCGTGGCGTCGGCGAGGTGCGGCAGCGTCAGCCCGGCGCTTTCGCACGCGTCGGCGCAGAGGATCCCGAGGCCTCCGGCGTTGGTCAGGACGGCGACGTTGCGGCCGTGCGGCAGCGGCTGCGCCGCGAGCAGGCCGGTCACGTCCAGCAGCTCCTCCAGCGTGTCGACGCGCAGCACGCCCGCCTGGTGGAACAGCGCGTCCACGGCGGCCTCCGAGCCCGCGAGCGCCGCGGTGTGCGAGCTCGCGGCGCGCGCCCCGGTCGCCGTCCGGCCGGCCTTCATCGCGACGATCGGCTTCTGCCGCGCGACGCGCCTGGCGACACGCGCGAACTTGCGCGGGTTGCCGAACGACTCGAGGTACAGCAGGACGACGTCCGTCTCCGGGTCGTCCTCCCAGTACTCGAGCAGGTCGTTCGAGGAGATGTCCGCCTTGTTCCCGACGGAGACGAACGCGGAGAGCCCGAGACGGCGCTCGGCCGCACGCTCGAGCACTGCCAGGCCGAGGGCGCCGCTCTGGGACGAGAACCCGATGTTGCCGGACGGGAGCGCACGCGGTCCGAAGGTCGCGTTCAGGCGCGGCCCGGCGACCGCGATGCCGAGGCAGTTCGGCCCGAGCAGGCGGGCGCCGTGCGCGCGGACGAGCGAGAGCAGCTCCTCCTGCCGCGCCTCACCCTCGGCGCCGACCTCCGCGAAGCCGGCGGACACGACGCAGAGAGCGCGTACCCCGGCCTCGAGCGCCTCCCGCGCCGAGTCCAGCACCGCCGGGCCGGGGACCGACACGACCGCCAGGTCGACCGGCGAGCCGATCTCCGCCACGCTCCGGTAGGCGCGCACGCCGGCGACGGAGTCCCCGGTGCGGTTGACGGGGAAGCAGACGCCGCGGAACTCGCCGCGCAGCACGTTCCGGAACAGCTCGCCGCCGATCGTCCCGCGCCGCGGCGAGGCGCCGAGCACGGCCACCGTGGCCGGGTCGAAGAACGGCTGGAGCGACGCGACCACGGCCTGGTGGTCGCGCTCGTCGACGCGCACGCGCAACGACTCGGTCGGGCCCAGCGCGAGCCGGACCTCTGCGATCCCCAGCGCTGACTCACGCCTCGTCTCGAAGCCGGCGTCGGCGAACACGCCCAGCATCGCCGAGTTGTCGAGCATGACCTCCGCGATGAACTCCTCGATCCCGACCGACCGCGCCAGCGCGGCGAGCTGCTCGAGCAGGCGCGTGGCGATACCGCGGCCCTGGAACTCGTCGTCGACCGCGAACGCGACCTCGGCCGTCCGCAGGTCGCGCAGACGCACGTAGTTCGCGAGCGCGACGACGCGGTCCTCGCTCGTGCCGACGAGCGCGCCGCGCTCGACCCAGTCGGGAGCGAGCACCGGCGTGACCAGCCGCTCGTCCACGCTCGGATGGCCGTGGAAGCGGAGGTACAGGCTCCGGTCCGAGAGGCCCTGGAAGAACTCGAGCAGCGCCTCCGCGTCGCCTGCGGCCGGCGGGCGGAGGCGCATGGTCGAGCCGTCGCGGAGGACAACGTCCGCGACCGGCGCTGTGGTGGTCGTACCCGAAGCGATCGTGAGGCTCAGGTTATGCCTCCGCCAGCTCTCGGTCGGCCTCGTGAGCCGTTTCGCCCTCCCGCTGGTCGGTGCGGACGACGAGCACGGGGCACGAGGCGTGGTGCAGCACGCCCGTCGAGACGCTGCCGAACAGCGCGCGCCGGATCGGCCCCCAGCCGTGAGAGCCGATCACCAGCAGCTGCGGCTCGAGCTTCTCCGCGGCGATGCAGATCTCCTGGACCGGGAAGCCGCGGAGGACGAGCGATCGCGTCTCCGCGCCGGCCTCCTCGGCCCGGGCGGCTGCCTCGGCGTTCACGCGCACCGCCTGTTCCTCCGACAGCTTGGCGAGCTCGCCGGTCGTCGCCACGGGCCCCCCGAACCCGACCGCGCCGTGGTGGATGTTCCACACGGTCACGATCGCGAGCTCCGCGTCGAGCAGCCGGGCCAGCTCGATCGCCGTCTCGGCGGCCTTCGCGGCGGTTGGAGATCCATCGGTTGCCAGCAGTACGGGCTTCATGGCCTTGCTCCCTTCATCTGTCCGATGAGAAGCCGAGAGGCCGCTTTGCGGGCGGCCTCTCGGCGGTTCCGGACCGGGGCTTTTGCTCGAAACCACCGGAGCTCCGGCCCGTGGTGCCGCGACTAGGTCGCGGCAGGTCCCTTCCGGTGGAGAGCTGCGAAGGACAGGATCCCGAAGCCGATGCCGCTGAGCAGCAGTGCGACTCCGACGACGATCCCGAACAGCCCGAGCCTGTCGGCCATGTACGACGTGTTCAGCGCGGTCGTCAGCGCGGTCTCGGTGACCCAGAGGTCCCGGAGGCCGTTCGCGACCGGCTGTCCCGACGCCTTGTCGATCAGTGCGTACTGGTCGTTGCTCGTCATTCCGTCAGGCGTGAGCTGCGACTTCGGCGTGCCCGGCTTCGCGACGAAGCGGCCCATCTGGGCGTACGTCAGGCCCTTGGTCGCCTCGAGCGTGTGGATCCGCATGTAGCCGGCGAACGCCCTGGCTCGCGGACCGCTGTTGATCTCCTTGCCGGCCACGGAGGCGGTCGGCAGCGAGATCGTGCTGATGTCGAGGCCCGCCTTCTGCGCCTCCTGCTTGATCGCCGCGGGAGTCATGTCGGCGGAGCCGACGATGTTCTCCTGCTTGAGGCTGTCGGAGACCGTCGAGCGGCCGTTGAAGCCCATGACGATCGCCACGACGCCGAACACGATCAGGACCGCGGCGGCGGCGAAGCCGCCCCACTCCAGCACGGTGCGGAGCGTGCCGCTCCTGGTGCCGGTCGCACCGACCGTCTTGGACCCGGCGGTAATGGTGCTCATCTCTGTCCTCCAATCTCTGGTGGTGGTTCCGTTCTCCGCAGTGAACCGCCGTGCGGTTCGCGCGCCATCCGCGACAACCGCCGACTCGCTGCGGGTTTCCCGCAAGGAATCCGGCGGTTCTGAGACGATGATCCGGATGAAGACGACGTCCGGCAGCGACCGGCTACGCGCGCTCGTCGACACCGGGATCGCGATCACGTCCGAGCTGTCCCTTGACGGCGTGCTGGAGCGGATCGTCGAGGCAGCCGCGCACGTGACGGACGCGCGCTTCGCCGCGCTCGGCGTGATCGACCGCAGCGGCACCGGGCTCGAGCGCTTCATCACGCGCGGAATCGACGAGGAGACGAAGACGACGATCGGCAGCCCGCCGCACGGCCGCGGGATCCTCGGCGTCCTGATCGAGGACGCCGTGCCGCTGCGCCTGCACGACATCGGCGAGGACCCGCGCTCCGTCGGCTTCCCGCCCGGGCACCCGCCGATGGGGACCTTCCTCGGCGTGCCGATCCTCCTTCGCGGCGTCGCCTACGGGAACGTGTACCTGACCGAGAAGGAGGGCGGCGGCGATTTCACCGCCGAGGACGAGGATCTGCTGCACCTTCTGGCCGCGCAGGCCGCGGTCGCAGTCGAGAACGCGCGGCTTTACGAGTCCGCAACCGCGTGGTCGCAGCAGCTGGAGTCTCTGAACGAGGTCGGCGCGGCGCTCGTCGGCGAGCTCGAGCTCGGGCCCCTGCTCGACCTCGTCGCATCGAGGCTCCGGCAGCTGATCGGGGCGCGTCTCGTCGCGATCGCGCTGCCGGACGGGGACGCGCTGCGTGTTGCCGCCGCAGACGGGGAGGGTGCCGACGACCTCGCGGCGATCGCATCGCTCGAGCGTGACTCGAAGACCGGCCGCGTGCTCGAGCGCGGCCGCAGCCAGCGCGTCGACTCCCTGCTCGAGGATCCTGAGGTCGACCAGGAGGTCGCACGGCGGCTAGGTGCGACGACGGGGCTGTATGTCCCGCTGCTCGTTCGGGACCGGCCGATCGGCGTGCTCGTGGCGCACGACAAGCTCGGGCGCGACCACCGGTTCAGCAGCCGCGACCTTCGCGTGGCGGAGCAGTTCGCCCTGCGGGCGTCGATCGCCGTCGACCTCTCCCGCCGGATCGCCCGCGACGCGCTGCGTCGCGTCGTGGAGGGGCAGGAGGTCGAGCGGCGGCGGCTCGCGCGCGAGCTCCACGACGAGACCGGCCAGGCGCTGACGTCGATCCTGCTGGGCCTGCGCGCCGTCGAGGACGCGGGCGGGCCGGAGGCGGTGAGCGCCGCCCTTGCGAACCTGCGCGAGCTCGCCGTCGCGACGCTGCACGACGTCCGCAGGCTCGCCGTCCAGCTCCGGCCGAAGGCGCTCGACGACTTCGGCCTCGTCGCCGCGCTCGAACGGCTCGTGCAGACGTTCGGCGAGGCGAGCGGCGTCCGGGTCGACCTGGAGGCGCAGCTCGGCGACGAGCGCCTCGCGCCCGAGATCGAGACGACCCTGTACCGGATCGTTCAGGAGGCGCTGACGAACGTCGTCAAGCACGCGGGTGCCGCGAACGTCAGCATCCTGCTCGTGCGCAGGGAGGCGACTGCACTGCTTCTGATCGAGGACGACGGGCAGGGGTTCACCGTGGCCGAGGCGCGTGAGGACGGACTGGGGCTTGCCGGGATGCGCGAGCGGGTCGCGCTGCACGACGGGCGGCTGACGATCGAGTCGCGCCCGGGCGGCGGGACCACCCTTGCCGTGGAGGTGCCGCTCTGATCTCCGTGGTCGTGGTCGACGACCACGCCGTCGTCCGCTCCGGGTTGAGGCTGCTGCTCGACAACCAGGAGGACATCGAGGTCGTCGGCGAGGCCGGCAACGCCAATGACGCGATCTTCAGGGCGCGCGCCCTCAAGCCGGACGTGATCCTGCTCGACGTCGTCATGCCCGGCGAGAGCGGCATCGACGTACTCCCGCAGCTTCTGAAGGAGTCGGCCGAGACCAAGGTGCTCGTCCTGTCGATGCAGGACGACCCGAGCTACGTGCGCGAGGCGTTCGCGGCCGGCGCGAGCGGCTACGTCCTCAAGGAGGCCGCGGACGAGGAGGTCGTCTCCGCGGTGCGCGAGGTCGCCGGCGGCGGCCGGTACGTCCACCCGACGCTCGGCGCACGCCTGATCGCCGCGGAGGCGGAGGAGCGCGCCGCGGCGGAGGCGGACCCGCTCTCCGACCGGGAGCGCGAGATCCTCCGCCTGCTCGCGCTGGGGCACACGAACCAGGAGATCGCCCAGCAGCTCTACATCTCGGTGCGCACGGCCGAGTCGCACCGGGCGCACATCATGCAGAAGCTGCGGCTGACGACCCGCGCGGAGCTCGTGCGCTACGCGCTGTCCCACGGGCTGCTGACCGAGGAACCGAGCTAGAGCTCGTCAGGCCTCGGCGTGGGCGTTCGCCTCCTCCGGGTCGCGTGACCAGTGGAAGCGCTCGTGCGCGAGCCGCGGGGGTCCCTCGACGAGCTGCTGCCACGGCCCGAACGCCGACGAGAGCACTGGGTCGTCGACGATGTCGTTGACGATCCACTCGACCTCCGGCGCCTCGAAGATGAACACCGCCTCGCCCGCGGTGATGTAGGCGGCGTGCCGGACGAACCCGAGCTCGCCGGGATCGAACGGCGGTCCTTTCCGCAGGAGCTCCTCGGCTTCCTCCTGTACCCCGTCCTTGAGGCGTACGACGATCAGCATCCGGTCCATGACAGCCCTCCTCGCTCGCTTTCCTTGAGCCTGCACGAGCGTCGCGCGGTGGGCATCCGCGGAGACTGCGAAGGCGGCTACGGGTTTACCGCAGGCCTGCGCTCGAAGATCACGAGGACGCTGAGGTGCTCGTAGGCGCTGAAGCGGTGCTCGGTGCCGGCCTCGACGAACACGGCGGTCCCCTCCTGCACCGGGACCGGCTCGCCCTCGACCTCGAGCATGCCGCTCCCCTCGAGGACGACGTAGACCTCGTCCTCCTCGTGCGGCTGCTGCCGGTCCGGCTCGGGCGCGACGAGGACGTAGACCCCGATCTCGAGGCCGGGCGAGTCGTGTACGACCTCGTAGCCGCCGGACCCTTCGGCGAGGCGCTGCTTGACGGCGTTGACGTCGAAGGAATGCACGACGGGACAACCGTAATCCATGCGGGTTTGCCGCACCGTCGTTGCGCCACGCTGCGGATGCCGCGGCGGCGGGCCGTCGCGAAGCTGAGGGCATGCGACGGACGTACGCGGTCTGGTGGAACGTCGGGGACGGCCCGCGCCATGCGGGGAGGCTCGAGCTGGGGCGCCTGCATGCGCTGATCTCAGGCAACGGCACGGGGAAGCTGGCGGTGCCCCTCGACGAGATCACGGCGATCCAGTACGCGGGCGACGAGGTGGTCGTCCACCGGAAGGACGACGCGAAGCTCCGCATCGGGAGCCTCGACGCGCCCGGGGCGCTGTACGAGTTCGCGAGCGGATTGGCCACCCTCGTGGCCGCGCTCACCGCGGTCGCCTAACCACTCGCCCCGGTCCGCGGTAGGCTCCGCCGCCGTGCGCTTCGAGCACGTTCTCGTCGTCGGCGCGGGGCAGATGGGCGGTGGGATCGCCCAGGTCGCCGCCGCGTCCGGCCGCCACGTCTCGCTCCACGACACCGTCCCCGGCGCCGTCGACCGCGGCCTCGTGACGATGCGGAAGAGCCTCGGGCGGCTCGCGGAGAAGGGCGGCCCAGACCCCGACGGGGTGCTCGTGCGCGTCCAGCCGGTGGACGACCTCGTCCCGGCCGACCTGCTGGTCGAGGCGGTGGTCGAGGACGCCGAGGTCAAGTCGGACCTGTTCCGCCGCGCCGACGCGATCCTGCCCCCGGACGCCGTCCTCGCCTCCAACACGTCCTCGATCCCAATCGGGTCGCTCGCGGCCGTGACGCAGCGGCCGGACAAGGTGATCGGGATGCACTTCTTCAACCCCGTGCCGGTGCTCGAGCTGGTGGAGATCGTCCGCGCGCGCGACACGTCCGACGAGACCGCGGAGGCGATCACGGCCCTCGCCCGGGAGCTCGGCAAGACGCCGGCGGTCGCGAACGACTTCCCGGGCTTCGTCTCGAACCGGATCCTGATGCCGTTCATCAACGAGGCCGTATGGGCGCTGCACGACGGCGTCGCCGAGGCGGAGGCGATCGACACGATCGCCAAGCTCGGCTTCGCGCACCCGCTGGGGCCGCTCGCGCTCGCCGACCTGATCGGCCTGGACACCTGCGTCGCGATCATGGAGGTGCTCCAGGAGGGTCTCGGCGACGATCGGTACGCGCCGTGCCCGCTCCTGCGCGAGCACGTGGCGGCCGGCCGACTGGGCCGGAAGAGCGGCCGTGGCTTCTACCACTACGACTGAGCGGTTCTATCCTTTGTAAACAGTAGAGCGCAGGTTTGGCGCGGCGGGCGGGTCTCCTTCGATGAAGGAGGACTGTCATGGGCCGCACCCTGCGCATCCTGTTGGTCGACGACGATCCGGCGCTTCGCCGGTTGCTGAGGACGACGTTCGAGGTCGCCGACGTCGACGTCGCCGAGGCCGAGAGCGCCGCGGAGGCGCGCCGCGCGATCGCGCAGCAGCGCCCGAGTGTGATCGTGCTGGACGTGAGCATGCCCGTCGAGAGCGGGCCTGAGCTCTGCCGGGAGCTGAAAGCGAGCCCCGAAACGCGCGACCTCCCGGTCATCCTGCTCACCGGCTCCGAGGGCGGCGACGAGTCGGGCGCGAGCTGGGCCGGCGCCGACGCGCTCGTCCGCAAGCCGTTCAGCCCGCTCGAGCTGCTCGCCGTCGCCGAGCGGCTGGCCGGCGGCCTCTACGGCGTCCCGTTCCGGGCGACGAAGGCACGGCACAAGCCCGGCGAGGAGCTCCTCCTCTACGCGCGCGACCTCCGGCACATGCTGGAGCTGGAGCGCGGCCAGCGCGAGCTGCTGCAGAGCGCGTACTTGGAGACCGTCTCCGCGCTCGCCAGCGCGCTCGAGTCGAAGGACACGGGCACGCGCGCGCACTCGCAGCGCGTCCAGAGCTACGCCTGCGCGCTCGCCCGCGCGGTGAACGGCCGGCAGGTCACCGACGACGCCAGCACCCAGTACGGCTTCCTCCTCCACGACGTCGGCAAGATCGGGATCCCCGACGGGATCCTCCAGAAGCCCGGCCCGCTCAGCCCGGCCGAGCGGCGGCGGATGCAGACCCACACCGTGCTCGGCGAGGCGATGCTGTCCGGCGTCGCGTTTCTCCAGGGCGAGGGCCTGCGCGTCGTGCGCTCCCACCACGAGCGCTGGGACGGCCGCGGGTATCCCGACGGCCTCGCGAGGACGGAGATCCCGCTCGGCGCCCGCATGTTCGCCGTCGCCGACGCGCTCGACGCGATGACGAGCAACCGGCCGTACCGGCGCGCGCTCGGCTGGGACACCGCGCGCAGCGAGATCCTGTCGCAGTCGCGGCGGCAGTTCGATCCGGACGTCGTCGAGGCGTTCGAGGCGGTCGAGGTGGATCTCCGCGAGATCAGGCGCGAGCTGGCGGCCGCGTAGCGCTCGCGTAACATCGCGGTCCGTGGACTTCGAGCTCACCGCGGACCAGCGGGAGATCCAGGCGCTCACGCGGGACTTCGCGAAGGCGGAGATCGAGCCGAACGCGGCCGACTGGGATCGCGAGCACCACTTCCCGCGGGAGCTGTACGGGAAGCTCGCCGAGCTCGGGCTAATGGGCGTGTGCATCCCCGAGGAGTACGGCGGCGCCGGGGCGGACTTCCTCTCCTACATCCTCGTGCTGGAGGAGCTGTCGCGCGCGGACGCGGGGGTCGGCGTCACCGTTGCCGTCCACACGAGCGCCGTCACGCTGCCGATCCTCCGGTTCGGGACCGACGAGCAGCGGTCGCGGTTCGTGCCGCCGCTCGCGCGCGGCGAGGCGCTCGGCGCGTTCGCTCTGACCGAGACGGAGTCCGGCTCGGACGCGGGGTCGCTGAGGACGCGGGCCGACCCGAGCGGCGACGGCTGGCGGATCACCGGCACGAAGCAGTTCATCTCCACCGCCGAGCACGCGGGGACGTTCCTCCTGTTCGCGCGCACCGACCAGGAGACGGCCGGCGCGCGCGGTGTGAGCGCGTTCATCCTCGACGCCGACCACGTGCGCGTGACCGGCAGCGAGGAGAAGCTCGGCCTCAACTCGTCGACCACGAACAGCCTTGCCGTCGAGGGCGTCGAGATCGGCCGCGACCGGCTGCTGCACGAGGAGAACCGCGGCTTCCGTGTTGCGATGGCGACGCTCGACGGCGGCCGGATCGGCATCGCCGCGCAGGCGCTCGGGATCGCGCAGGCGGCCTACGACGCAGCGCGCGCGTACGCGCTCGAGCGAAGGCAGTTTCAGCAGCGGATCGCCGACTTCCAGGCGATCCAGTGGAAGCTCGCGGACATGTCCACCGAGATCGACGCGGCGCGGCTGCTCGTCTACCGCGCTGCGTGGCTGAAGCAACAGGGGGAGCCGCACGCCGAGGCGGGGGCGAAGGCGAAGCTGTTCGCGTCGGAAATGGCGCGCCGGCAGACCGGCGAGGCGATCCAGATCTTCGGCGGCTACGGGTACACGCGCGAGTTCCCGGTCGAGCGGTACTACCGCGACGCGAAAGTCACGGAGATCTACGAGGGAACGAGCGAGATCCAGCGGATCGTGATCGCCCGCTCGATCCTCGGCCTCACCGAGCGGACGCTCGCGGTTCGTTGATGCGGCGGCGTGACGAGCCCGTCCGGCTGACGCGGATCTACACCCGCGGCGGCGACGCGGGGGAGACCTCGCTCGGGGACGGCTCGCGGGTGTCGAAGCTGGACGCCCGGATCGAGGCGTACGGGGCCGTCGACGAGCTCAACTCCCTGCTGGGGCTCGTCCTCGCCGGGGACGTGCCGGATGCGTTCCGGCCGTGGCTCGAGCACGTCCAAAACGACCTCTTCGACGTCGGCGCCGACCTCTCCGTCCCGGTCGAGGTCGAGGGGCGGCTCCGCGTCGACCAGGCCCGGATCGACGAGCTCGAGCGGCTCTGCGACGAGCTCAACGCCGATCTTCCGGAGCTGCGCAGCTTCGTCCTGCCCGGTGGGAGCGAGACCGCCGCGCGCCTGCACGTCGCGCGCGCAACGTGCCGACGGGCGGAGCGAGCAGCGCTCGTCGCGGAGCGCGAGCACGGCGTCGACCCGCTCGCGCTCGTCTACCTGAACCGGCTCTCCGACCTGCTGTTCATCGCAGCGCGAGCGGCGAACACCGCAGCGGGCCGTGACGAGCCCCTCTGGCGTCCGGGCGGGTAGCTCTCCCGACTCGGGCGCGCCGCGCCACTGTCCCGTCCAGCCGGGTCCCATTCGGATGGGGTCTGACCCAGATGTTTCGAGAGAGTGACGTTTGCTCCACAGGTCGAGACGTGTCCCGAAAAACCTGGGTCTGACCCAGATGTTTCGAGAGAGTGCCGCTTTGTCCACAGGGGCAACGACCGCCCGAGGCCGTCTTCGGCTAGCGGATCGAGCGGAGCAGCCGCGTCACGACCTTCGTGAGCTTCTGCTTCGCCGCCGCTCGGCGCACCGTCACGTTCGCGCCGGCGCGCTTCGCGGCCGCCAGCTGCTGCGGGGAGCTCGACAGGGCCACGAGCTTCAGGCTCGGGAAGACGACGCGGAGGTCGTGAATTACGCCGACGCCGAGCTCGTCCACGTCGACGATCATCACGCCGACGCTGCCGTTGTTCGCGGCTGCGAGGTCGAACGCCCGGTCGACGTTGGTCGCCCGGAGGAGCTTCGGGCCGGCCTTCCTGAACCGGACCGCGGCCGCCTTCTGGACCTTCGTCCCGGCGAGCACGACCTGGCCGCGGACAGCGCGCCGCACCAGCACGGACGTGAAGCGCTTGTTCGTCCGAACCATGCGCACGTTCCGCGACCGCGAGGCGGTGTCGGGACCGGCGGCGGCCGTCCAGCCGAGCCGGTAGAGACCCGGCCGGCGCACCTGGGTCGGCAGCCGCAGCTTGACGATCGACGTGCCGGCGCGGAGCGCGAAGCGCCACGTGTAGAGCTTGACGCTGCGGGCGCGGCTGAACGTCTTCGGGCTGTAGAGGACGGCCGTGACGCGTGACGCGCGGGTCAGCCGGATCCTGGCGCCGAGCGCGCGCTGGGTCGTCTTCGCCTTCGGTGTGCTGACGACGAAGAACGCGAGCTTCGTGCCCTGGCCGCCGTCGCCCTCGCCGGTGCCGTCGCCGACGGTCAGGTCGATCGTGGCGCCCTCCTCGGCGAGGACGAGACCCGCCGGGCCGGAGACCGTCCCGGACGAGCCCGTGACGGAACCGGCGTGGAAGCCGGCAGCCTCGAGCGCGGCCGCCGCGTCCTCGGGCGACAGGCCCACGATCGGTGGCACCGGAGCGAGCCTCGTCTCGGTGCTCTCGTTGCCGGCGAGGTCGGTCTCGCGCAGCGTGAACGTCCGCGTGAGGTCGCCGGCGACGGTTCCCTCGGTCGTCCCGGCCGGGTACGCGCCCGCGATCGAGCCGTCGACCGAGACGCTCACCTTGTCGTAGGTTCCGCTGTTGTCCGGGCCGGGCGTCCACGTCAGGCGGATCCCGCCGTCGGTGGCGTATCCGCGCACGCCGGTCGGGCGCGACGGGGCCTCGAAGTCCTTCAGGAGCGTGAACTGCGTCAGGTGGCGCGTGAGCAGGTGGAAGCCGGCGGCGTCCGTGTAGAAGCCGTCGTTCCAGGAGGCCGGCAGGCTCGGCGCCGACGGCACGCGGCGGAGCACGCGCCAGCCGCCGCCGTCCGAGGTCGCCGGGACGACGCCGCCTGCCTGCGCCGGCAGGACGATGTGGATCGGCTGGTCGAACTCGTGGACGAGACCGCCGGCGAGCGCCCAGTACGCGGTCACGTCGACGACCTGGCCGCTCGGGCCGAAGCCGTTCGTCAGCCCGGTCGGGCCCGTCTGCGGCTTGATCCGGAGGACGAGCCAGTCGTTCCCGTTCGGCGCCCAGGCGCCGGCGGGCATGGTCACGCGCGCGAACCCGTCCGCGGAGGTCAGCGTCGTGCCCGCGCCGGTGGTCGTGTTCTTCTCGATCAGCGGCGTCGGGGACGAGCCCGTGTCGAGCTTCCAGACGGTGAAGTGGACGCGGAACGGCGTCGTGTGGCCGCTGGCGTCCTTCAGCTCGCCGGCGAGCGTGTGCGGGCCGAGCCCGAGCGCGCCCGTGCCGTACGTGATGTGCGTGCCGTTGATCACCGGGGCGACCGTGGCGGCGCCGTCGAGCGTGACGTTGACCGCGGTGCCCTCTTCGCTGAGGACGAGCTCGATCGAGCTGGCCTCGTCGACGCGGGCGCCGTCGCCCGGCGTCGAGGAGACGAGCCGCGGCGCGTTGTTGTCGACGCGGATGTTGGTGCGGACGCTCTGCGACGTGTTGTTGAAGGCGTCGTAGACCACCGCGCGGAGGTCGTAGACACCGTCGGCGAGCGCGCCCGTGGCGAAGGACGCCGCGTACGGGGACGTCGTGTCCGTGCCGATCGTCGTCCAGGAGTTCGCGCCGGCCGGGCTGTAGGCGAAGACGACCTTCGTCGCGCCCGAGCCGCCCACGGTCGCCTTGAGCTGGACGTTGCCGGAGAGGTTGCCGCCCGGATCGGCGAGCGTCACCGTCGGCGCGGCCCCGTCGACGGAGACCGTCACGGCTGCCCCCGCGAAGACGTTCCCGGCACGGTCGGTGACCACGGGCCGGATGTCGTAGCTGCCGCTCGGGAGGCCGGTCGTGTTCCAGGTGGTGCCGGCGATCGGCGTGTAGGCGCTGCCGCCCGTCGGCCGGTACTCGTAGGTCACCGAGGCGACGCCCGAGCCGGCGTCCGAGGACGACGCGCCCAGGTTGACGGAGCCGCCGACGTGCGCGCCCGCGGTCGGCGCCGTCATCGAGCCGTACGGAACGGTGTTGTCGATGCGTACGTTCGCGCGGACGGCGCTGGTGCCGCTGTTGCCGTTGCCGTCGGTCGCCTGGACACGGAAGTCGTACAGGCCGTCCGGCAGGAGAGACGTGTCGAACGAGCTCGAGAACGGGCTGGTCGTGTCGGTGGCGATCGTCGTCCACGTGCCGCCGCCTGCGGGCGCGCGCTGGAAGTCGACCTGGGCGGTGTCGCTGTCGGACGTCGCCGTGAGACCGACGCCGCCGTGCAGGTACTGGCCCGGGTCGGCGAGCGTCGGCGCCGGCGCGCCGTTGTCGACCGTGATAGTCCGGACGGCCGAGGTCGTCGAGTTGCCGGCCATGTCGGTGACGACGACGCGGATCGTCACGGGCCCGTCGGCGTGACTCGTCGAATTCCAGGTGAGCGAGTACGGCGCCGTCGTGTCGGTCGTCAGTGAGGCCCCGTCGACGAGGAACTCGACCGAGGCCACCGGCGAGGTCACGTCGGCGGCCGATGCGGCGATCCCGACGTTGCCGGAGACGAGGGCACCCTCGGTCGGCGCGCCGACCAGCGCGACGTTCGGCGCCGTGTTGTCGACGACCTTGTCCGCGAGAGTGGTCGTGGCGGAGTTGTTCGCGCCGTCGACGACCGTGATGCGCAGGTCGTAGTGCCCGTCCGGGACGGCGGTCGTGTTCCAGGCGGCCGTGTAGGGGCCAGGGCCGGTCGTGTCCGTGTCGATCGTCGTCCACGTGTCCGCGCCCGCCGGCGAGTACTCGAACGTGACCGACTGGAGGCCGGAGGGGCCGCTGGACGGATCGGCGCTGAGCGTGACGCTGCCGCGCAGGTAGTCGGCGGCCGCGCAGGACGGGCAGGTCGGCGGCGTCGCATCGATCAGGACCGTGGCGCTCTTGACCTGCTCGATGTTCCCGGCGTTGTCGGCGGAGAAGTACGCGATCGTGTGCGCGCCGTCGTTGGAGCCGTCGGCGGGGCCAGGGACGTTGACGGTATTGCCGGCGACGAACGGGCCGCCGTCCACGGAGTAGTGCGTCGCGTTGATGCCCGACCCCGCGTCGGAGGCCGACAGCGTCACCGTCACGCCGCTGGACTGGTAGCCGGACGGCGCGTTGTCGGTCGTCACCGGCTTCGTGTTGTCGACGAGATCTGTGACCGGGGAGGAGGTGCCGACGTTGCCGGCGTTGTCCGTCGCGACCACGTGCAGCTGGACGTTCCCGTCGGCGAGCGCGGTCGTGTCGAGCGCGGCCGCGGTCGGGTGCCACGTCGTGCCGCCGTCGGTCGAGTACTCGTACGCGATCGAGGCGATGCCAGAGCCGTTCGTCCCGTTCGGGTCGCTCGTCGTCGAGGCGAGGTTGACCGTGCCGCGGAGGTACTGGCCGGGGTCGGTCATCGTCGCGTCGGGCACCGTGTTGTCGACCAGCCGGTCGGCGACCGGGGTCGAGGTCGTCTGGTTGCCGGCGACGTCGTACGCGACCGTCCGGAAGTCGTAGTGGCCGTCGGCGACCGTCGTCGAGTCGAACGAGGCGGAGTACGGCGAGCTCGCGTCGGGCGCGACCGTCGTCCATGAGTTTGCGCCGGCCGGGGACTGCTGGAAGTCGACGTGGTCGATCCCGGAGCCGGCGTCGGCGGCCGAGCCGGTCAGGGTCTTCGTGGCGCGCAGGTACTGGCCCGGGTCGTCCTGGCTCGTCGTGGGCGCCGTGTTGTCGACGCGGACGGGGTGGCCGACGCCGACCGTGGCCTGGTTGCCCGCGTTGTCGGTGGCCACGACGTGCACTAGGTAGAGGCCGTCAGTGACCGACGTCGTGTCCCACGTGGCCGGCGTCGCCGCCCACGAGACGCCGCCGTTGCCGGAGTACTCGAACTGGACGGAGGCGATGCCCGAGGCGTTGGCGCCGCCCGGGTCGCTCTGCGTGGAGGTGAGGAGGACCGTCTGGCGGACGTTCGCGCCCGGGTCGCCGATCGAGGCGCTCGGGTCGGTCGTGTCGCGGAGCCACGTCCAGCTGTCCGGCGAGGCGTCGACGTTGCCGGCGGCGTCAGTCGCGCGGACGTCGACGGTGTGCGTGCCGTCGGCGAGGCCGACGTACGTCTTCGGGCTGCTGCACGGCGTCCAGGCGCCGCCGTCGAGCGCGCACTCGAACGTCGAGCCGGGCTCGTCGGACGTGAACGTGAACGTCGGCGGGGCGTTGCTCGGATCGGCCGGCTTGCCGGTGATCGTCGTGTTCGGCGCCGTGCGGTCGACGAGGACGTTCCGGATCGCCGCCGAGGTGTGGCTCGCGTTGTCCGTTGCGACCGCGCGCAGCGCGTGGTTGCCGTCGGCCGGGATCGTCCAGCCCGCGCCGTACGGTGCCGTCGAGTCGCTCACGACGAGGTTCCACGTGCCCGTGGCGCAGCTGCTGCTGTTGTCGGAGCACTCGTAGAAGTCGACCTTCTGGACGCCGCTGCCACCGTCGTTCGCGTTCGCGTCGAAGGCGGTCGGGCTCGCGACCGAGGCGTTGATCGAGGTCGCGGGCGCGGAGATCGAGATCGACGGCGGGAAGTTGTCCGCGAGGATGCTCGCGTTCACGACCTGGGTCGCGTTGCCGGCCGCGTCGCTGGTGGAGGCGCGCAGGTCGTAGAGCCCGTCGCCCATCGACGCGGTGTTCCAGGAGGAGATCACCGGCGCGTAGGCGCTGGGCGGATCGCTGTGGAGCTTGACCTCGAAGTTCACGGCCGGGCTCGCCGGCGAGGCGTCGCTCGCGGTGGCGTTCAGCGCGACGGTGCCGCTCACGACCGAGCCGGCGCCCGGGCCGGAGAAGATCAGCGACGGCGGCGTGTTGTCGACCGCCGTGTTGACGACCGCGGAGGTGGTCGTGTTGCCGGCGTTGTCCGTCGCGACCACGTGCAGGCGGTAGTCGCCGTCGACGACGCCGGTCGTGTCCCACGGGGTCGCGACGCTCGCGAAGGCGCCCGGCACCGGGGCGAGCTCGAAGGAGACGCTCGCGACGCCGGAGCCGCCCGCGTCGCCCGTGCTCGCGGTCAGCGCGACGGAGCCCTTGACGCGGCTGCCGTCGAGCGGGGCGAGCAGGGTCGCCGAGGGGGCCGTGTTGTCGACGCGCCGGTTCGCGAGCACCGTCGGGGCGACCTCGCCGTTGCCGGCCACGTCGGTCGCGACCGTGCGGAAGTCGTAGAGCCCGTCCGCGACCGCGGTCGAGTCGAAGGAGACGGAGAACGGCGCGCTCGAGTCGGTCCCGATCGTCGTCCACGAGCCGCCGCCGGCGGGCCGCCGCTGGAACGCGACCGTGTCGATCCCGGAGCCGTCGGTGTCGGAGGCGGACGCGGTCAGCGACACGGCCTGGCGCAGGTACGAGCCGGGGTCGTCCTGGAGGCTCGTCGGCGCGGCCGTGTCGCGCTTGACGACTGCCTGCCACGGCGTCGTGGCGACGTTGCCGGCGTCGTCGGCGAGGCGGTAGCGGTACCGCGCGCACCGGCCGGAGGCGATCGTGTCGGGGCTCGTCACGGTCGCGAGGCCGGCGAACGGGCCGCACGTGTCGTTCGTGAGCGTCGCGGTCTCGCGCTCGATTGCCGCCGTGGAGAGGTCGACGTCCGAGTCGGGGCCGTTGCCGGTGGCGAGCGTGACGGCGCCGGAGGCGTAGCCGGCCGTGTAGGTGAGCGAGATGCCGGAGGGCGGCGAGCGGTCGATCGTGACCGTCTTGACATCGACGCCCGTGTTGGCGGCGTTGTCGGTGGCGACGGCGCGGATCGCCTTCTTGCCGTCGGCGGCCGGAACGTTCCAGGAGGCCGAGTACGGCGCCGTCGGGTCGGTCGCGACCAGGTTCCAGGTGCCGGTGGAGCAGGCCGTGCTCGCGTCCGAGCACTCGTAGAACTTGATGCTCGAGAGGTCGCTGTCCGGGCTCGAGGCCGTGATCGTGTACGGGTTCGGGTCGGCCGCGTTGACGTACGTCGTCGGAGCCGTGATCGACACCGTCGGCGCGTGGTTGTCGACGTTGACGTTCGTCTGGATCGCCGGCGTGCTCGGGTTGCCCGCGACGTCGGTCGCGATCGCGCGCAGGTCGTAGGCGCCGTCGCCGAGCGGGAGTGTGTTCCAGCTGGCGCCGGTCGACGTCCAGGTGCCGGCGCCAGCCGGGGAGTAGGAGTAGGCGATCGTCGCGCCAGGCTCGCTGGTTGCGTCGAGGGTGACCACGCTGCCGACATCGGCGCCCGAGGCGGGGCTGTTCCAGGAGACGCTCGGCGCCGTCAGGTCGATCGTCCATGTCCTGCTGGCCGGGGTCGGGTCGGTGTTCCCGGCCGCGTCGATCGCGCGGACGTCGAACGTGTGCGAGCCCTCGCCGAGCGCCGGCGCCGTGAACGGGCTGGAGCACGAGGTCCACGAGCCGCCGTCGATCCGGCACTCGAACGTCGAGCCCGGCTCGGAGGAGCTGAACGTGAAGGTCGGGGTGGAGTCGTTGTCCGGGCTCGGCGGAGCCGAGTCGATCGTCGTCGCCGGCGCGGTGTTGTCGACGCGGCGGCTCGCGACGACGGCGGACGTCGTCGTGTTGCCGGCGTTGTCGGTCGCGATCGCGCGCAGGTCGTAGAGGCCGTCGGCCAGGAGTGTCGTGTTCCAGTTGACGGAGTACGGCGCGGTCGTGTCGGCGCCGCCGATCTGCGTCCACGTGCCGGCGCCGGCCGGGGAGCGCTCGAAGACGACCTGCCGGACGTCGGAGAGGGCGTCGGAGGCGTTGGCGGAGACGGGGATCGTGCCGGCGACCGGCGAGCCCGGGTCGGTCACCGAGACCGTCGGGCCGGCCGAGTCGACCTCGACCACGTGCGGGGAGGTGTAGGTCGCCTCGTTGCCGACCTTGTCCGAGATCCGGAAGCGGTAGACGGCGCAGAGCCCGCTCGCGACCGTGTCGGGGCTCGTCACCGGCGACCAGCCGCCGAACGTGCCGCAGCTTGCGCCGGAGAGCGTCGCCGTCTGCGCGCTCGAGCACGGCCGACGTGGCGTCGACGCCGGCGCCGCCGTCGGTCGCGCTCGGGGTCGTGATCGTGACGTTGCCCGTCGTGGAGTAGCCGTCGGCGTAGTCGAACGTGCCGCCGCTCGGTGAGGTCGTGTCGGGGGTGACCGTGAAGGCGCCGCCGGCCGTGAGCCCGCTGCCGTTCGTGACCGTCACGGTCTTCGCGCCCGAGGCGCTTGCGCCGCCCGTCCACGAGTAGCCGTTCGAGAACGGGCCGGAGGCCTGGCTCGACGAGTCGCCGCCGAAGACGGTCGGGAAGGCGACCTGGGCGACACCGGACTGCGCGTCGGCCGCGGTCGCGCCGACCGTGAAGGAGGCCGCGTTCGAGCCGCTCGGGTTGTAGTAGAGCGTCGAGCCGGAGACGAGCTCGAACGGTGAGGACTCGGACAGCGTCAGGACGGGCGCGGCCGGGGCGGATGCGTCGACCTCGACCACGTGGCCGGAGGTGTAGATCGCCTCGTTGCCGACGCGGTCGGAGACGCGGTAGCGGTACTGCGTGCACGTCCCGCTCGCGACCGTGTCCGGGCTCGTGACCGACGACCAGCCGCCCGCGAAGGAGCCGCAGGAGCCGTTCGTCAGCGTCGCCGTCCGGCGCTCGAGCACGCCCGTCGAGGCGTCGACGCCGGCACCGGAGCCGTCGTTCCCGTCGGAGGTCGTGATCGTGACCGACGTCGTGGACTGGAAGCCGTCCGGGTACGTGACGGAGCCGCCGGTCGGGGCGCTGACGTCCTTCGTGACCGTGAACGGCGTCTGAGCCGTCAGGCCGGCGTTGTTGCGGGCGGTGACGTCGTTCGAGCCGGGGGACGTCGTCGCCGTGCTGTCCCAGCTGTAGCTCCCCTGGTACGGGCTGGTCGGGTCGTCGCCGCCGCCCGTCATGCCGGTCAGCGCCGGGAACGCGACCTTCTCGATCCCCGAGCCCGCGTCGGCGGTGGTCGCGCCCACGGTGAACGTGCCCGAGTTGGATCCGCTCGGGTTGTAGAAGAGCGTCGAGCCGGAGACGTCCGCGAACGGCGACGACTCGCCCAGCGTCAGGACCGGCGCCGACGGCGGGGTGGTGTCGATCCGGACGAGCTGCGAGCCGACCGCCTCGGCGTTGCCGAGGTTGTCGTACGCGCGGTACTTGACCGTGGTGGTGGCGACGACGGAGATCGCGCCGGCGTAGTCGGAGCCGTTCAGCGGCGTCGGGTCGCTGCCGTCGGTCGTGTAGCGGATCTTCAGGAGGCCCGAGCCGGCGAAGTCGCTCGCGCTGAGCGTCACGCTCACGGGCGCGCTCGCGTACCAGCCGGTCGAGCAGGCGCCGCCGTCGCACTGGACGGACGTCGTCGGCGCGGTGCCGTCGGGCGTGACGGTGAACGATGAGTCGGGGCCCGCCGTGCCCGCGCCGTTCGTCGCGTGGACGTCGTTCGGCTCGGCCGGATCGGACGGCGAGCCGGTGTGGCTGTACGTGGCGGAGGCGCCGGAGACGTTCCGCGTCCAGCCGCCGGCCGCGGCCGGGAAGCTGTACGACCCGATTCCCGACTCGGCGTCGCTCGAGGCGGCGTCGACCGTGAACGAGCCGTTCGGCGCACCCGGGACGTAGAAGACGGTGCCGCCGCTCGCGTAGGCGTTCGTCAGGCCGGAGAAGCCGAGCGCGGGCGCTGACGGGGCGCTCGTGTCGACCTTGGCGATCGCGGTGACGGCGGCGGAGACGTTGCCGACCCGGTCCGCGATCGTGAACGTGTAGCGGTAGCAGTGGCCGCTGCTGACGGTCGTGTCGGGGCTCGAGAACGTGCCGCCGTCGGAGCTGAACCCCGAGCAGCTGTCACCGTTGAGGTCGCCCGTCTCGCGCGTGACCGTGCCGCTGGCGAGGTCGAGCCCGGCGCCGCCGTCGCTGCCGTTCGTGAGCGAGAACGCGACCGACGTGCCCGTGAAGTGCGGGGCGTCGGGGCCCGTCAGCGTGATCGCCTGGCCGCCCGGCGCAGTGGTGTCGTCCGTGATCGTGATCGAGTCGGAGGCCGAGTTCGTCGCCTTGTCGGCCGCCGTCACCGACCGCGAGCCCGGCTCGGCCGCGCCCGACGACCAGCTGTAGCCCGAGCTGTACGGGCTGCTCGCATCGGTGCCGCCGGAGCCGCTCCAGCCGCCGAGGCCGGAGAGGTCGGGGAACGTCACGCCGGTGACGGCCGTGTTGCTGTCGCCCGCGGTCGCCTCGAGGTCGAACGAGCCGGAGGCGGTCGAGCGGAAGAAGAGCGTCTTCGTGCCGCCGTCGTAGTACTGGTCGCCGTTTCCGGCCGTCTCCGTCGGCGCGGTGACGTTCACGCTCGGCGCGGCGGTGTCGACCTTGGCGGTCGCGGTGA
Organism: uncultured Actinomycetes bacterium; assembly: GCA_963817105.1. Taxonomy (GTDB): domain Bacteria; phylum Actinomycetota; class Thermoleophilia; order Gaiellales; family Gaiellaceae; genus 3-1-20CM-4-69-9. The sequence continues at coordinate 327,334 of CAWFNA010000005.1, read as the reverse complement.
CTGCGGCGGAGACGTTGCCGACGTTGTCCGCGATCGTGAACGTGTAGCGATAGCAGTGACCGCCCGAGACGCTCGTGTCGGGGCTGGAGAACGTGCCCGGGTCGGCGGTGAACGCGCCGCACGAGTCGCCGGACAGCGGCGCCGTCTCGCGCGTCACCGTCGCCGAGGAGAGGTCGAGGCCGGCGCCCGAGCCGTCCGAGCCGTTGCCGACCGAGAAGGAGACGGACGCGCTCTTGTAGTACGGGGCGTTCGCACCCGTCAGGGTCAGCGTCTGGCCCGTGGGCGCCGCGGCGTCCTTCGTCACCGTGAAGGGCGACTGGCTCGTGAGGCCGGCGTTGTTCGCCGCGGTCACGTCGTTCGAGCCGGGCGACGTGGTCGCCGTGTTGTCCCAGCCGTAGCTCCCCTGGTACGGGCTCGTCGTGTCGTCGCCGCCGCCGGTCATGCCCGTCAGCGACGGGAAGCTCAGCTTCTGGATCCCCGACTCGGCGTCGTTCGAGGTGCCGGAGACCGAGAACGTTCCGGAGTTCGAGCCGTTCGGGTTGTAGAAGAGCGTCGTCCCGGCGACGAGCTCGTACGGCGAGCTCTCGCCGAGCGTCAGGGCCGGCGCCGACGGCGGCGTCGTGTCGATCTGGACGGTCTCGGACGCGACCGCCTCGACGTTGCCGACGTTGTCGAACGCGCGGTACTTGATCGTGGTCGTGGAGACGACCGAGATCGCGCCGGCGTAGTCGGAGCCGTTCAGCAGCGTCGGGTCGCTGCCGTCGGTCGTGTAGCGGAGCTTCTGAACGCCCGAGCCGACGCCGTCGGTCGCGCTGAGCGTGACGCTGACGGGCGAGGTCGTGTACCAGCCGGCCGAGCAGGCGCCGCCGTTGCACTGGAGCTGGAGACCGGCGCCGTCGCGTCGGCGACCACGCTGAACTGCGCGGCGGCCGAGTCGACGCCGGCGCCGTTCCGCGTCGTGACGTTCTGGTTTCCGCTCGGCGCGGAAGCCGTCCCGTCGAAGCTGTACGCGCCGCCGGTGTTCGTCCAGCCCGAGCCGAAGGACGGGAAAGAGGTCGAGGCGATGGCGGTCTCCGGGTCGCCGGAGCTGCTGGAGACCGTGAAGCCGCCCGTCGCGCCCTGGCGGAAGAAGACCGTGCTGCCCGAGGCGAACGCGTTCGTGAGCGAGCCGAACGAGAGGCTCGGCGTCGTCGGCGCGGTCGTGTCGACCTTCGCAGTCGCCGTCACGGCGCCCGAGACGTTGCCGACGTTGTCCGCGATCGTGAACGTGTAGCGGTAGCAGTTGCCGCTGCTGACGGCCGTGTCGGGGCTGGAGAACGTGCCGGGGTCGGTCGTGAACGCGCCGCAGGAGTCGCCGGACAGCGGCGCCGTCTCGCGCGTGACCGTCGGCCGAGGCGAGATCGAGGCCGGAGCCGCCGGCGTTGTCCGTCCCGTTCCCGGCCGCGAAGGCGACCGACGCGCTCGTGAAGTACGGCGCGGACGCGCCGGTGAGCGTCAGGGACTGGCCGGTCGGCGCCGTGCCGTCGGCCTTGATCGTGATCGTGTCGGAGCCGTTGTTCGCGGCCTTGTCCGTGCCGACGACTGTCGACCGCTCCCGGAGCCGACGCGCCGACCGACCAGGAGTACGAGCTCGGGGACGCGTACGGGCTCGTGCTGTCCGGGCCGCCGGTCGAGCCGCTCCAACCGCTCGTCGCCGAGACGTTCGGGAAGGCGACCTGGGTGAAGGCCGTGTGGACGTCCGACGCGGTCGCGTTCAGCGTGAACGAGCCGGAGGCGCTCGGGCGGAAGAACTGCGTCTTCGTCCCGGCGTCGTAGTACTGGTTGGCGGCGCCCGTGTTCTCGGTCGGTGCGGTGACCGCGACGTTCGCCGCCGCCGTGTCGACCTTTGCGGTCGTCGTCACGGCCGTGGACGTGTTCCCGACGTTGTCCTCGATCGTGAAGCTGTAGCGGTAGCAGTGGCCGCCCGAGACCGAGGTGTCGGGGCTCGTGTACGTGCCGGGATCGGCGGTGAAGCCGGAGCACGAGTCGCCCGCCAGGTTGCCCGTCTCGCGCGTGACGATCCGCGAGGACGTGTCGATGCCGGAGCCCGTGCCGTCGCTGCCGTCACCGAGGGTGAACGGCACCGAGGCCGCGTTGTAGTAAGGGCCTGAGCCGCCGAGCGAGATCGACTGGCCGGTCGGAGCGGTCGAGTCCGGCTGGAGCGTGAAGCCCGCGCTCGAGCCCGCGCCAGAGTTGTTCGTCGCGACGACGTCGTGCGAGCCGTTGTCGGCGGTGGTCGCGCCCCACGTGTAGTCCTCGCGATAGGGCGCGCTCGTCTGCGTGCTGCCGCCGGTGACGTTGGCGATCGGCGGGAACGCGACCTGCGCGATCCCCACCTCCGGATCGGACGTCGCCGCGCTGACCCGGAAGGTGCCGCTCCCGCCCGGGCGATAGAAGAGCGTCGTCCCGGACACGTGCTGGGCCGCGCTCGCCGGGTTCTCCGTGAGCGTCAGGACCGGGACGGTCGGAGGCGAACCGTCGAGCAGGATCGTCTCCGAGCCGACGGCCTCCTCGTTGCCGAGGTTGTCGTACGCGCGGAACTTGACCGTCGTCGTCGCGCTGACGCTGATCGCAGCTGTGTAGTCCGAGCCGTTGACCGGCGTCGGGTCGCTGCCGTCGGTCGTGTAGCGGATCTTCAGGAGGCCCGAGCCGGCGCCGTCGTTTGCGCTCAGAGTCACGTTGACGGGCGCGGTCGCGTAGAAGCCGCCGGTGCAGGCGGCGCCGTTGCACTGGACGGTGCTCGTCGGCGCGGACGAATCGGCGGCGAGCGTGAAGCTGGAGCCTGCGGAGACGCCGCCCGCGCCGTTCGTCGCCGTCACGCTCTGCGAGCCGTTCGTCGTCGCGCCGGCCGTGAACGAGTACGTGCGGGAAGCGCCGGCTCCCGAGGCCGACCAGTTCGTGCCGAGCGTCGTGCCGGTCGGGAACTGGTAGGCAGCGACGCCGGTCTCGCCGTCCGACGACGAGGCGCCGAGGTCGAACGAGCCGCTTGCCGCGGCCGGCCGGAAGAAGACCGTCGAACCCGAGCCGGCGTAGTAGGCGCCGCCGGTGGCGTTGGAGAGCGTCAGGCTCGGCGCGGCCGGGGCGCTCGTGTCGACCTTGACGATCGTGGAGATCGAGACGGCGTTGCCGACGTTGTCCGTGCCGGTGAGGGTGTAGCGGTAGCAGCCCGTGGCGAGGCCGCTCTGGGCGGGCGTCCCGACGAGAGTCGTGGCGGCGCCGAAGCTGCCGCACGAGTCGGCGGAGAGCGTGGCGCCCTGGCGCGTCAGGGTCGAGGAGGCGAGGCCCGACTCGGTCGCGGACGCGGCCTCGCTGTAGTCCGTCCGCGAGCCGATCGCGAACGAGCCGTCCGTGTCGTACGAGGTCGAGCCGCCGCCGGTCGCCGCCGTGCCGTTGACGCTCAGCGCGCCGCCGCCCGGTGCCGAGGCGTCGGCCGTGACGTCGAAGGTCGCGTTCGCGGAGACGCCGCCGGCCAGGTTGGTCGCGGTCACGTTCTGCGTGCCGTTCGAGGTGGCCGTCGCCGTGTAGCTGTACGTGCGGCTCGAGCCGGAGCCGGACGCCGACCAGTTCGTCCCCACGGCCGAGGCGGTCGGGAAGGCCAAGGAGGCGACGCCCGTGTCCCCGTCCGTCGAGCTGCCCGCGATGTCGAACGAGCCCGCCGCCGCGCCCGGCCGGAAGTAGACGCGTGAGCCGGAGCCCGAGTAGTACGCGCCGCCGGCGGCGTTGGAGAGCGTCAGGCTCGGGGCGGCCGGGGCCGACGTGTCGACCTTGACGATCGTGGAGACCGAGACGGTGTTGCCGACGTGGTCCGTGCCGGTGAGCGTGTAGCGGTAGCAGCCGGTCGCGAGGCTCTGGGCCGGCGTCCCGACGAGCGATGTCGGCACGCCGAAGCTGCCGCAGGAGTCGGCGGAGAGCGTCGCGCCCTGGCGCGTCAGCGTCGAAGCGGCGAGTCCCGACTCGCTCGAGGAGGCCGTCTCGGCGTAGTCCGTGCGGGAGTCGATCGCGAACGAGCCGTCCGCGTCGTAGCTCTGCGAGCCACCGCCGCTCGCGGCGACGGCGTTGACCGTCAGCGCGCCGCCCGTCGGAGCCGTCGAGTCACCCGTGACGTCGAACGACGCGGCGCTGGACATCCCGCCGGCGTTGTTCGTCGCCGTCACGGATTGCGTGCCGTTGCTCGTCGCCGTCGGCGAGTAGGTGTACGTGCGCGTCGCGCCGGAGCCGGAGAACGACCAGTTCGTCCCGACCGTCGCGCCGCTCGGGAACTGGTAGCCGGCGATGCCGGAGTCGCTGTCCGTCGAGCTCGCGGTCAGATCGAAGGAGCCGCCGCCTGTCGCGTTCGGCCTGAAGAAGACCCGCGTCCCGGAGCCGGGGTAGTAGGCGCCGCCGCCGACGCCGGAGAACGACAGCGTCGGCTGCGTCGGCGCGGAGGTGTCGACCATGACGGTCGTCGAGACGGAGACCGTGTTGCCGACGTTGTCGGTGCCGGTGAGCGTGTAGCGGTAGCAGCCCGTCGCGAGCCCACTCTGGCTCGGATTCCCGGAGATCGTCGTCGGCGAGCCGAAGGCGCCGCAGACGAACGGGGAGCTGTAGGTCGCGCTCGTTCGCACGAGCGTCGACGAGGCGAGGCCGGAGGCGGCCGCCGTCTGCGTCTCGGTGTAGTCCGTGCGCAGGTCGATCGGGAACGACCCGTCGGTGTCGAAGTTCGTCGTGCCGCCCGGGCTCGCCGGCTGGCCGTTCACCGTGAGCGCGCCGCCGGTCGGGGCGGTCGAGTCGGCGGCGACGTCGAAGCGTCGAGGCGCCGGAGACGAGGCCCGAGTTGTTCGTCGCGGTGACGTTCTGCGTGCCGGTCGTGGTCGCCGTGGGCGTGAAGCTGTAGGTGCGGGTGGCGCCGCTGCCCGTTGCCGACCAGTTGGTCCCGATCGCGCTGCCTGCGGGGAGCTGGTAGCCCGCAACGCCGGAGTCGCCGTCCGTCGAGCTGGCGGTCAGGTCGAACGTGCCGCTTGCGGCGTTCGGCTTGAAGTAGACGCGCGTCCCGCTACCCGTGTAGTAGACGCCGCCGCCGACGTTCGAGAAGGCAAGGCTCGGCGCGGAGGGGGCGGAGGTGTCGACCTTGACGATCGTGGAGATCGAGACGGTGTTGCCGACGTTGTCGGTGCCGGTGAGCGTGTAGCGGTAGCAGCCGGTGGCGAGGCCGCTCTGGGCGGGCGTGCCGACGAGCGGGGTCGGTCGCGCCGAACGTCCCGCAGGTGTCGGAGCTCGTGTACGAGGCGGCCGCGCGCGTGAGCGTCGAGGTGGCGAGTCCTGAGGCGGTCGCGCCCTGCGTCTCCGCGTAGTCGGTGCGCAGGCCGATCGTGAAAGAGCCGTCGCCGTCGTAGCTCTGCGACCCGCCGCCGCTGGCCACGCTGCCGTTGACGGTGAGCGCGCCGCCGGTCGGGGCGGTCGAGTCGGCGGTGACGTCGAAGGTGGAGGCGGCGGAGGCGAGGCCGGAGTTGTTCGTCGCCGTCACGTTCTGCGTGCCGGTGGTCGTGGCGGTGGGCGTGAAGCTGTACGTTCGGCTCGAGCCGCTACCCGCGACGGACCAGTTCGTGCCGACACCCGTCGCGAGCGGGAACTGGTAGCCCGCAACGCCGGAGTCGCCGTCCGCGGCCGAGGCGCCGATGTCGAAGCCGCCTGTCGCCGCGTCCGGCTTGAAGTAGACGCGGGCCCCCGAGCCGGGGTAGTACGCGCCGCCGGTCGCGTTCGAGAGCGTGAGGCTCGGCGCGGACGGGGCGCTGGTGTCGACCTTGACGATCGTGGAGATCGAGACCGTGTTGCCGACGTTGTCGGTGCCGGTGAGCGTGTAGCGGTAGCAGCCGGTGGCGAGGCCGCTCTGGGCGGGCGTGCCGGCGAGCGGGGTGGTCGCGCCGAACGTCCCGCAGGTGTCGGAGCTCGTGTACGAGGCGGCCGCGCGCGTGAGCGTCGAGGTGGCGAGTCCTGAGGCGGTCGCGCCCTGCGTCTCCGCGTAGTCGGTGCGCAGGTCGATCGTGAACGCGCCGTCGTTGTCGTAGCTCTGGCTGCCGCCGCCGGTCGCAGCCGTCGCGTTGACGGTCAGGGCGCCGCCCGTCGGCCCGATTGAGTCGAGCGTCACGTCGAAGCTCGCACCGGTGGAGACGCCGCCCGCGTTGTTCGTCGCCGTCACGCTCTGTGTGCCGTTCGTGGTGGCGGTCGCGGTGTAGCTGTACGTTCGGCTCGAGCCGCTCCCGGACGCCGACCAGTTGCTTCCGATCGCGCCGCCGGCGGGGAACTGGTAGCCCGCGACGCCGGAGTCGCCGTCCGTCGACGAAGCAGCGATGTCGAACGCGCCGGCCGCCGCGTCGGGCCTGAAGTAGACCCGCGTTCCGGAGCTCGGGTAGTAGGCGCCGCCGGTTGCGTTGGAGAGCGTCAGGCTGGGCGCGCTCGGCGCGGAGGTGTCGACCTTGACGATCGTCGAGATCGGAGACCGTGTTGCCGACGTTGTCGGTGCCGGTGAGCGTGTAGCGGTAGCAGCCCGTGGCGAGCCCGCTCTGGGCGGGAGTGCCGACGAGCGTCGTCGGCGCCCCGAACGAGCCGCACGTGTCGGCGCTCGTGAACGAGGCGTTCGCGCGCGTGAGCGTGGAGGTGGCGAGCCCCGAGGCCGTGGCCGAGGCGGTCTCGCCGTAGTCGGTGCGCAGGTCGATCGGGAACGAGCCGTCGCCGTCGTAGCTCTGGCTTCCGCCACCGCTGGCGGCGACGCCGTTGACCGTCATCGCGCCGCCCGTCGGGGCGGTCGAGTCGGCGGTGACGTCGAACGTCGAGGCGCCGGAGACGAGACCCGAGTTGTTGGTGGCGGTGACGTTCTGCGTTCCGCTCGTGGTCGCCGTCGGCGTGTAGCTGTAGGTGCGGCTCGGGCCGCTGCCCGACACCGACCAGTTCGTCCCGACCGTGGCCGCGAGTGGGAACGTGTAGCTCGCGACGCCCGAGTCGCCGTCCGTGGCCAAGGCGCCGATGTCGAAGCTGCCGGCCGCGGCGCCCGGGCGGAAGAAGACCCGCCCCCCGGAGCCGGGGTAGTAGGCGCCGCCGGTTGCGTTGGAGAGCGTCAGGCTCGGCGCGGACGGTGCGGAAGTGTCGACCTTGACGGTCGTGGAGATCGAGATCGTGTTCCCGACGTTGTCGGTGCCGGTGAGCGTGTAGCGGTAGCAGCCTGTGGCGAGGCCGCTCTGTGCCGGGGTGCCGACGAGCGTCGTCGGTGAGCCGAACGAGCCGCAGGTGTCGGCGCTCGTGAACGAGGCACTCGTGCGGACGAGGGTGGAAGAGGCCAGGCCGGAGGCCGTCGCCGAAGCGGGCTCGGCGTAGTCGGTGCGGGCGCCGATCGTGAAGGTGCCGTCGTTGTCGTAGCTCTGGGAGCCGCCGCCGGTCGCAGCCGTCGCGTTGACGGTCAGCGCGCCACCGGTCGGGGCGGTCGAGTCGGCGGTGACGTCGAACGTGGAGGCGGCGGAGGCGAGGCCCGAGTTGTTCGTCGCCGTCACGTTCTGCGTTCCGGTCGTGGTCGCGGTCGCGGTGTAGCTGTACGTTCGGCTGGAGCCGCTTCCGGAGAGCGTCCAGTTGCTTCCGATCGTGCCGCCGGCGGGGAACTGGTAGGTCGCGACGCCGGAGTCGCCGTCCGTGGCCGAGGCGGCGATGTCGAAGCCGCCTGCCGCCGCGTCGGGCTTGAAGTAGACGCGCGTGCCGGCGCCGGGGTAGTAGGCGCCGCCGGTGGCGTTGGAGAGGGTGAGGCTCGGCGCGGCGGGGGCGCTGGTGTCGACCTTGACGGTCGTGGAGATCGAGATCGTGTTGCCGACGTTGTCGGTGCCGGTGAGCGTGTACCGGTAGCAGCCGGTTGCGAGCCCGCTCTGCGCCGGGGTGCCGACGAGCGTCGTCGGCGCGCCGAAGCTGCCGCACGTGTCGGCGCTCGTGAACGAGGCACTCGCGCGCGAGAGCGTGGAGAACGCGAGCCCGGAGGCGGTCGCGCTCTGGGCCTCGGCGTAGTCGGTGCGGGCTCCGATCGTGAAGGCGCCGTCGTTGTCGTAGCTCTGGCTGCCGCCGCCGCTCGCGGCGACGCCGTTCACGGTCAGCGCGCCGCCGGTGGGCGCGGTCGAGTCGACCGTGACGTCGAACGACGAGCCCGCCGATGTCAGCCCGGCGCTGTTGGTGGCCGTGACGTTCTGGGTGCCGTTGGTCGTGGCCGTCGCCGTGTAGCTGTAGGTGCGGGTGGCGCCGCTGCCCGATGCCGACCAGTTCGTCCCGATCGCACCGCCGGCCGGGAACTGGTAGCTCGCGACGCCGGAGTCGCCGTCCGTCGACGAAGCGGCGATGTCGAAGCCGCCGGCCGCCGCGTCGGGCTTGAAGTAGACGCGCGTGCCGGCGCCCGGGTAATAGGCGCCGCCGGTGGCGTTGGAGAGCGTCAGGCTGGGCGCGCTCGGCGCGGAGGTGTCGACTTTGACGATCGTGGTGATCGCGACGGTGTTGCCGACGTTGTCGGTGCCGGTGAGGGTGTATCGGTAGCAGCCGGTCGCGAGGCCGCTCTGAGCGGGGGTGCCGACGAGCGTTGTCGGCGCGCCGAACGAGCCGCACGTGTCGGCGGAGCTGAAGGACGCATTGGCGCGCGTCAAGGTCGAGGAGGCGAGACCGGCCGCAGTCGCGGACGCCGCCTCCGAGTAATCGGTGCGCAGGTCGATCGGGAAGGAGCCGTCGCCGTCGTAGCTCTGGCTCCCACCGCCGTTGCCGGCGACGCCGTTGACGGTCAGCGCGCCGCCTGTCGGGGCGGTCGAGTCGGCGGTGACGTCGAAGGTGGAGGCGGCGGAGGCGAGGCCGGAGTTGTTCGTCGCCGTCACGTTCTGCGTGCCGGTGGTCGTGGCGGTAGGCGTGAAGCTGTACGTCCGGCTCGACCCGCTACCCGCGACGGACCAGTTCGTGCCGACGCTCCCGGCGGTCGGGAACTGGTAGCTCGCGATCCCGGAGTCCGCGTCGGTGGCGGAGGCGGCGATGTCGAAGCCGCCGGAGGCAGCCGCCGGCCGGAAGAACACCCGCGTGCCGGAGCCCGGGTAGTAGGCGCCGCCGGTCGCATTGGAGAACGAGAGGCTCGGCGCGCTCGGCGCGGAGGTGTCGACCTTGACGATCGTCGAGATCGAGACGGTGTTGCCGACGTTGTCGGTGCCGGTGAGCGTGTACCGGTAGCACCCGGTCGCGAGGCCGCTCTGGGCGGGCGTGCCGACGAGCGTCGTCGGGGCACCGAAGCTCCCGCACGTGTCGGCGGCGCTGTAAGAGGCGTTCGCCCGGGTCAGCGTCGAGGAGGCGAGCCCGGAGGCCGCCGCCGAGGCGGTCTCGGTGTAGTCGGTGCGGGTGCCGATCGTGAAGTTCCCGTCGCCGTCGTAGCTCTGCGTGCCAGCGCCGCTCGCGCCGACGGCGTTGACGGTCAGCGCGCCGCCGGTGGGGGCGGTCGAGTCGGCAGTGACGTCGAACGTGGAGGCGGCGGAGGCGAGGCCCGAGTTGTTCGTCGCGGTGACGTTCTGCGTGCCGCTCGTGGTCGCGGTCGGCGTGTAGCCGTAGGTGCGCGATGCGCCCGACCCGGAGACCGTCCAGTTGGTGCCGATGGTCGCGCCCGCGGGGAACGTGTAGCTCGCAACGCCGGAGTCGGCGTCGGTCGACGAGGCGGCGATGTCGAACCCGCCCGAGGCAGCCGCCGGCCGGAAGAACACCCGCGTGCCGGAGCCCGGGTAGTAGGCGCCGCCGGTCGAGTTGGAGAGCGTGAGGCTCGGCGCGGACGGGGCGCTGGTGTCGACCTTGACGATGGTCGAGATCGAGACGGTGTTGCCGACGTTGTCTGTGCCGGTGAGCGTGTACCTGTAACAACCGGTCGCGAGCCCGCTCTGGGCGGGCGTGCCGACGAGGGTGGTCGGCGAGCCGAACGTGCCGCAGGTGTCGGCGCTGGTGTACGAGGCGGTAGTCCGCACGAGCGTGGAGGACGCGAGTCCCGCGGCCGTCGCGGACTGCGTCTCCGTGTAGTCGGTGCGCGTGCCGATCGTGAAGCTGCCGTCGGCGTCGTAGCTCTGGGACCCGCCGCCGGTCGCAGCCGTCGTGTTGACGGTCAGCGCACCGCCGGCCGGCGCCGTCGAATCGAGCGCCACGTCGAAGCTCGACGTGGAAGACAGAGCCGAGCGGTTGGTCGCGCTGACGTTCTGCGAGCCGTTCGTCGTCGCGGTCGGCGTGTAGGTGTACGTGCGGCTGGAGCCGCTGCCGGAGACGGCCCAGTTCGTGCCGATCGCCGCAGCGGTCGGGAACGTGTAGCCCGTGACGCCGGAGTCGTTGTCCGTCGCGCTCGCCGCGACGTCGAAGCCGCCGGCGGCTGCGTCGGGCTTGAAGTAGACGCGCGTGCCGGAGCCGGGATAGTAGGCGCCGCCGGTCGCGTTGGAGAGCGTGAGGCTCGGCGCGGACGGAGCGCTTGTGTCGACCTTGACGATCGTGGTGATCGCGACGGTGTTGCCGACGTTGTCGGTGCCGGTGAGCGTGTACCGGTAGCAGCCGGTCGCGAGGCCGCTCTGCGCCGGCGTCCCGACGAGCGTCGTCGGCGCGCCAAACGAGCCGCACGTGTCGGCCGAGCTGAACGAGGCCGTCGCGCGCGAGAGGGTCGAGAAGGCGAGCCCGGACGCGGTCGCGTTCTGCGTCTCGGAGTAGTCGGTCCGGGCGTCGATCGGGAAGCTGCCGTCCGCGTCGTAGCTTTGGGTGCCGCCGCCGCTCGCAGCGACGCCGTTGACCGTGAGCGCGCCGCCCGCCGGGGCGTTCGAGTCAAGGGTGACGTCCATCGTGCTGTTCGAGCTGCGGCCGGCGTTGTTCGTCGCGCTGATCGTCTGCGTCCCGCTCGTTGTCGCGGTCGCGACGTAGCTGTACGTGCGCGTCGCGCCCGAGCCCGACGCCGACCAGTTCGTCCCGACGGTCGCGCCGTTGGGGAAGCCGAAGGAGCCGATCCCTGTGTCCGCGTCCGTCGAGTTCGCGGTGACGTCGAACGACCCGGCGACGGCGTCCGGCTTGAAGTACACGCGCGTGCCGGAGCCCGGGTAGAACGCGCCGCCCGTGACGTTCGCGAAGCTCAGCGCCGGCGTGGACGGGTCGCTTGTGTCCACCCTGACCGTCGTGGAGATCGAGACCGTGTTCCCCACGTTGTCGATGCCGGTGAGGGTGTAGAGGTAGCAGCCGGTGGCGAGCGGTCCCTGGGCGGGGGAGCCGCCGATCGTCGTCGGCGCGCCGAACGAGCCGCACGTGTTGGGCGAGCTGTACGAGGCACTCGCGCGCGTGAGGGTGGAGGAGGCGAGCCCTGACTCGGTAGCGGACTGGGTCTCGGTGTAGTCGGTGCGCGTGCCGATCGCGAAGCTGCCGCTGGTCGAGTAGCTCGATGTGCCGGCGCCTGAGGCGGCGGTGCCGTTGACGCTGAGCGCGCCGCCGGTCGGCGCGTTCGTGTCGGCGGTGACGTCGAAAGTTGTGTTGGTCGAGCGGGTGGCGTTGTTCTGGGTCGTGACCGTCTGCGTCCCCGGGGTGGCGCCGGTGGCGACGTAGCTGTAGGTGTAGGGGCCGGTGCCGACGCGCGACCAGTTGGCGCCCATCGTCGGGGCGGTCGGGACGGTGGTTGAAAGGATCCCGGTGTCGGCGTCGCTCGGGTTCGGCGTCAGGTTGAACTGGCCGGCGGTGGCGGGGCGGAAGTAGACGCGCGTGCCCGAGCCGGGGTAGTACGCGCCGCCGGAGGCGCTGCCGAGCGTGAGGGTGAGCGCAGGGTCGCTCGTGTCCACCTTGACCGTCGTGGTGATGGAGACCGTGTTGCCGACATTGTCGGTGCCGGTGAGCGTGTAGAGGTAGCACCCGGTCGTGAGCGGTCCCTGGGCGGGCGAGCCGACGATCGTCGTCGGCGCGCCGAAGGAGCCGCAGGTGTTGGGGGAGCTGTACGACGCGCTCGCGACGGTGAGGGTGGAGGACCCGAGGCCCGAGGCCGTCACGCTCTGCGCCTCCGTGTAGTCCGCGCGCGTGCCGATCGTGAAGCTGCCCGTGGTGCTGAAGCTCGAGGTACCGCCGCCCGAGGCCGCTGTCCCGTTGACCGTGAGCGCCCCGCTTGCCGGCGCGGTCGAGTCGGACGTGACCGCGTAGGAGGCGTTGGCGCTCGCAACGCTCGCGTTGTTCGTCGAGGAGACGGTGCGGTTCGTGGACGGAGCCGTGGCCGTCGCACCGAACGTGTAGTCCATGACATTGCCGGTCTGCGTCTCGGTGAAGTTCGCGCCGCCGCTCGAGTTCATGGTCAGGAACGTGTAGCCGGCGTTCCCGGCCTTGATCCCGGTCTCGCTGTCCGTGGACGACGCCGTCACCTTGATCGTGCCGCCGGCGACCGGCCGGAAGTAGAGACGGCTCAGGCCGCTGCTGTAGAAGGCGTTGCTCAGGTTCGAGAACGCGAGCGTCGGCGTGGCCGGCGCGCTCGTGTCGACCTTGACGATCGTGACGAGCGAGACCGCGTTGCCGACGTTGTCGGTGCCGGTGAGCGTGTAGCGGTAGCACGTCCCGCTGACGAGACCGGTGTCAGTGCCGCCGGAGACCGTCCCGAGCGTCGTCGCGTTCGACCAGGTCCGCCGCACGTGTCGTTGCTCAGCGTCGCCTGGTCGCGGACGAGCAGGCTGGACGCGAGCCCGGCGTTGGTGACGTCCGGGCCTGCCTCGGTGTAGTTCGTGCGCGTGTTGACGGTCACGCCGGTGCCGCTCGTCAGGTAGCTCGACGAGCCGCCGCCGTCGCGACCGTGCCGTTGACGGTCAGCGCGCCGCCCGTCGGCGCCGTCACGTCGCGCACGATCGTGAAGGTGTTGCGTGGAGGTCAGGTTCTTGCCCGTTCGTGACCGTGACGGTCTGCGCGCCGGTCGCGGTCGACGTCCCGGTCCAGCTGTAGCTGCCCTGGATACGGGCTGGTCAGGTCGTCGCCGCCGCCGGTGATGCCGGTCAGCGCCGGGAAGTTGATCTTCTGGATCCCGGAGTCGGCGTCCGTGGAGGTCGCGTCGACAGTGAAGGTGCCGCTGTTGGCGCCCTGGCCGTTGTAGTAGAGCGTGCGTCCCGTTGATGAAGGAGAGCGGCGACGACTCGCCCAGCGTCAGCGTGGGCGCCGACGGCGCCGTCGTGTCGTGACTGGGAGGCGACCGCCACCTGCGCGCTCCGGTTCGGCGCCGGCGACCGCGTCCACGACATCGTGCGTCGCGCCTGCGGCCGCGACCGGGTTGCGTGCTCATGCCGAGGCTGTCGCTTCCGCCGAGCCCCGGATGAGTCGGCGGACGCGCTGGGTCTGGCCCGCCCCGGCGCCATGTTCCGCGACCACGTCGCCCGGGCCGATCGCGTCGATCACCCAGGAGTTCGGCTAGGGGGTCGTGATGTTCGTCGACGTCATGCCTGCCGCCTGGCTGGTCTGCACCGACGTCAGGCGCCTGCTGGAGGACGTTGTAGAGCGACACGGCGCCCCGCCGACGATGCCGTCGTTCGTCGAGCCGGGAAGTTGATCACCACCGGCGTGCGTCCCGGTCGGGGGGTTCAGCAGGTAGTAGATCGCGACGCAGTCGTAGTTCGGGGACGGGTTGGTCGCGACGTTCTGGCCCGCGAGCGTTCATCGCCACGCCGTTGTAGGTCACGCTTGGTCGGCCTGGCACGAGGAGGTCGTGAGGTGCTCGGCGTTGTAGCCGACGAGCAGCATCCTGTCCGAGCGCACCGGTTCGCGCCCGTGTTGACGGTCGCGTTCCAGGTCAGCGACGTCGCGTTGAACGCCGGCGCTCGACGCCACGTCGAAGAGGATCGAGCGGGTCGATCACGTAGGGGACCGCGAGCTTCGCGTCGTCGAGCCTCAGCTGCAGCTTCCACGCCGCCGGCACGCTTCTTCAGCTTCCAGCGCGCGCCGCGGGCGTGACGTCCTTGCCCTTGCGCCTGAGGATCCGCGACCGGGAGCACCTGGAACTGCCGACTCCGAGCGCCGTCACCGGCGAAGTCGATGCCAGCCGTTCAGGCCTCGACCTGGGCTTGAGGGTTGTGCCGAGCGTCCATGTCCACGTCCGGACCCCCTGCTGGCGGTTCGACCGTCAGGTACTGCTCGACCTGGCGCCGGCGAGGTCGTGATCGTCTCGCGGCCGAACGGCGTGGGTCGGGCGACGCCGTGCTCGTAGCGCGTCCAGGCGCGCCGGCGCCGTGCCTGCGCTGCTGCAGGACGAAGCCGCCGCTGCTTCGCGCTGGCCGCGACGCCCTGGGGCGTGAACTCGACCCGCACGTCGTGCGTCGGCGTCCTGACGAGAGAAGCGTGGCTCTGCGGCTGACCCAGCTCCTTCGTCAGGAACGCCGATGCGTCGTGTGCCTTCGCGCCGCGGAGAGTGGCGAGCTCGGGGACGGCGAAGAAGGCGGCGGAGACGAGTGCGGCGAGTGCGCCGAGAACGAGGGCGATTCCGCGGATCGACAGCAGGGCGCTACCCTCGGCTTGCGCCGAGGGCTCACGATGCCGCAGATGAGGGAAGCTCGCCAAGTTCTCCAGTACGCGTGTCCGCCACGCGCGTCTCCGCTCTGACAAATCGGCGTTTGGACGCGGATTCGTGAGGAAAAGCGGCTTCCCGGCGGCGCCTCGGACCTGAAAATCCCCCGATCGGGGCAGGCGCGGGAGCCGGCGTCAGATCCCCTCGCAGAGATGACTAACGCTCGACTAGAGCTTTAGGGTGAGCTAGGAGCTCAGAACGGCCGCTGCGATCGAGGCCGAATCGGCCACCGCAGGGCCGAGCACCAGGACGGTCCGGAGCCCGTTGCGGGCGAACGCGACCTGGTGGCCGTCGAGGCTCCAGCACGTCGTCGCCGCGCACGGAGTCGTCGCGGGCGAACCCGCGCGATCCGCGTCGAACGCGTGGTCGACGTACGTGGCGACCGCGGACGACCACTGGTCGGCGTCGGCCGGCTCGTCCCAGTCGAGCGCGAGCACGACCGCCTCGCGTCCGTTCGGGTCGCGGTACAGGGCCGTGCGCCCGCCGCCCCATCCGGTCGCGATGCGATCACGCTGCGGGACCTTGAACGCGGCGAGGAGCGCGCGGACGTCGAGCTCGCCGAACGTGTCCTCGCGCTCGCGGCCGAACTTGTCGATCGCGGTCGGCAACGCGATCGGCGCCGCCGCCTCGTGGCCGAGGAAGGTGTCGACGTGGAAGACCTGCTCGGTCGTCGTCGGGAAGCGGCGCAGCGCCGTGAAGAGCGCATGCCTGCCGCCGACCGCTAGCAGCTGGGCGACGAACCGGGTGCCCGTTGTGGCCGCGAAGCTCCGACTCGAGCGAGAGGAAGGCGGACATCGGCGAGGCCGTCGCGCTCAGCCTCCGCTTCGCCGTCGCGAACGCGCGTGAGCGCGTGTAGGCGTCGACAGGCGCGTTGGCCGCCAGCGCCTCGTCGCGCCGGCCGGGGCGCAGGCCCGAGAGCCGCCGCAGGTTGAAGGTCTGATCCTGGAGCGCGTAGCCGAGCTGCCGCAGGAGAACGCGGCGCTCCTGCTTCAGCGGCTGGGCCCGCAGGTAGATCGTCCGGGCGAGCGGGTCGTAGAAGCCGGTCGTGGACGACGTCGGGCTCAGCAGCGACGGCCGCAGCGCCTGGCCGGCCGGGAGGAGGCCGAGCGCGCGGTAGATCGTCTCGTCGTACGCCTGCTGCTCGGCCGGGTACTCGCGGTCGAGCAGGCGCGTCGCCTGATCCCGCAGCGCCGGTTTCGACAACACCGTCACCTTCGGCTGCGACTTCGCCCGAAGGCCGGACGCCTTGCTCGCGACCCGCACCAGCGCAGGGACGTTCAGCCCAGGCGCGGCCAGCGCCGGGACGGCGAGGACGAGCATGCAGGCAATGGCGAGGCCGAGTTTCCGCACGTTCCGCATATCGGCGGGCGGGCCGCGCGGCAGTAGGTCCAACGAGCGAGTCCTTACAATCCGTGGAGATGGCGACCACCGAGGATCCGCGCGCGCGGCTCGACTCGACCGCGGAGTGGCGGCGGGAGCTCTTCGACGCGAAGCCGGAGCGCGACGGCGAGCTCTTCTCCACCATCTCCGGGCTCGAGAACGAACCGCTCTACACGCCCGACAACTCCGGGGTCGACTACGAGCGCGAGCTCGGCTACCCGGGCGTCTATCCGTTCACGCGCGGGGTCTACCCGTCGATGTACCGCGGCAAGCTCTGGACGATGCGGCAGTTCGCCGGCTTCGGCACCGCCGAGGAGACGAACGAGCGCTTCCGCTACCTGCTCGAGCACGGGCAGACCGGCCTCTCGACCGCGTTCGACATGCCGACGCTGATGGGCCACGACTCCGACCACGTGCGCTCGCTCGGCGAGGTCGGGCGCGAGGGCGTGGCGATCGACTCGCTCGACGACATGAAGACGCTGTTCGACGGGATCCCGCTCGACCGCGTCTCGACGTCGATGACGATCAACTCGCCCGCGGCGATGCTGCTCGCGTTCTACGTCTGCGTCGGCGAGGAGCAGGGCGTCCCCCGCGACCGGCTCCGCGGAACGATTCAGACGGACATCCTCAAGGAGTACATCGCGCAGAAGGAGTTCATCTTCCCGCCCGAGCCGTCGATGCGGCTCGTCGTCGACATGATCGAGTTCTGCGCGGAGGAGATGCCGCTCTGGCATCCGGTGTCGATCTCCGGCTACCACATCCGCGAGGCGGGATCGACCGCGGCACAGGAGCTCGCGTTCACGCTCGCCGACGGGTTCGCGTACGTCGAGGCGTGCCAGGCCCGTGGGCTCGACGTCGACGACTTCGCGCCGCGGCTGTCGTTCTTCTTCAACGCGCACCTCGACTTCTTCGAGGAGATCGCGAAGTACCGGGCGGCGCGGCGGATCTGGGCGAAGGAGATGCGCGAGCGCTACGGCGCGCGCAACCCGCGCTCGTGGCTGATGCGCTTCCACACGCAGACCGCCGGCGTCTCGCTCACGGCCCAGCAGCCGGAGGTGAACATCATCCGCACGGCGCTCGAGGCCCTGGCTGCGGTGCTCGGCGGGACGCAGTCGCTGCACACGAACTCGTTCGACGAGGCGCTCGCGCTGCCGACCGAGAACGCGGTGCGGCTCGCGCTGCGCACGCAGCAGGTGATCGCCCACGAGACGGGGGTCGTCAACACGATCGATCCGCTCGGAGGGTCGTACTACGTCGAGGAGCTCACCAACCGGCTCGAGGCCGAGGCGTACGACTACTTCGACCGGATCCGGAAGCTCGGCGGCGTCGTTGCGGCGATCAAGGAGAACTTCTTCCAGCGGGAGATCGCAGAGGCGTCGTTCCAGTACCAGTCCGAGGTCGAGCAGAAGCAGCGGGTCATCGTCGGCGTCAACCGCTACGAGATGACCGACGAGCAGCCGCTCGAGATCCTCAAGATCGACCCGGCGCTCGAGCAGAAGCAGATCGAGCGCGTCCAGGCGCTGCGTGCGCGCCGCGACTCCGCCGCGGCCGAGTCGGCGCTCGCGCGGCTGAAGGAGGACGCCGCGCACGAGGACCGGAACCTGATGCGCCCGATCGTCGAGGCCTCGCGCGCGTACGTGACCATGGGGGAGATGTGCGACGCCCTCCGCGCCGTGTGGGGAGTCTGGCGAGAGACCCCCGTCTTCTAAGGCGCTAGGCCCGCCCCGAAGCGGAACAGCGGCGTCGCCGGTCGGCCGTCGAGCCGGCGGTCGAGCGCCATCGGCACGTCGCGGATGCTCGCCGGCCAGGTGAACGGCAGCCTCCCGCGGGCGGCGACTCGCCCGAGGAGAACGTCGGCGATCGCAGAACCGCCCTCGCTCCCCGGCAGGTAGGCCATCACGAACGCGTCGCTGTTGTGCACGAGGGGCGCGATCATCAGCGGCCGTCCGGAGACGAGCACGAGCACGGTCGGCGTGCGCGTCGCCTCGACGACGCGTACGAGCCGGGCTTCGTCCGCGGCGAGTGCGGCGGTGCGCGTGTCGCCCTGCCACTCCGCATACGGCTCCTCCCCGACGACCACGAGGACCACGCGCGCGCGCGAGGCGGCACGTCGGACGGCGGCGGCGTTGCGCCAGCCCTCGACGGTGCGGACGTTCCTCGCGCCGAGCACGGCGCGGACGCCCTGGAGCACGGTCACGCCCGGCGGCGGCGTCGCGCCTACAGGCACGCCCTGCCACTGCACGGTCCAGCCGCCGTCCTGGCGCCGAAGGTCGTCGGCGCCCGGCCCGACGACGAGCACCGGGCCGCGCCGCCGCAGCGGGAGGAGACCGCGGGAGTTCTTCAGGACGGTGATCGACTCGCCCGCCGCGCGGCGCGCGAGCGCTCGGTCCGTGGGCGGCCGCACCGGCTCGGTCGGCTCGGGGACGTACGGTTCGTCGAACAGGCCGAGGTCGAGCTTCAGCGTCAGGACGCGCGACACGGCGGCGTCCAGCGTCGCCATCGCGACGAGCCCGTCGCGGACGGCCGCCTGCACCGCCTGCGTGAACTCGTCCGCGCGCTCGGGGACCATCGAGACGTCGAGGCCTGCGTTCAGCGCGGCCGCGGCTGCGTGCTCGTAGTCCGGAGCGACGCGCGGCATCGCGTTCACGGCCGGCGCGCCCTCACAGCCGCAGAAGAGGTTCTCCACGTCGCCCCAGTCGGACAGCGTGACGCCGCCGAAGCCGAGCTTCGTGCGCAGCAGATCCGTGAGGAGCGTTCTCGACGCCACGGTCGGCTCGCCGTTGACCCAGCCGTGCTGGTTCATCACGCTCGCGACTCCGGCGTGGACCGCCGCCGCGAAGGGCGGCGTGAACACGGCGTCGAGCTGGGCCGCCGACGTGTGCACCTCGGCGGTGTCGACGCCGCCCTCCGG
Organism: uncultured Actinomycetes bacterium; assembly: GCA_963817105.1. GTDB lineage: Bacteria > Actinomycetota > Thermoleophilia > Gaiellales > Gaiellaceae > 3-1-20CM-4-69-9. The sequence goes on along the minus strand of CAWFNA010000005.1, from coordinate 308,450 downwards.
CTGCGAGTAGGCGACGAAGTGCTTCGCCGTCGCGGCGACGACCGGCCGGCTCGTGTCGGCCCCCTGCATCCCGCGCACCTCCGCCTCGACGAGCGACGCCGCGAGCTGCGGGTCCTCTCCGAACGTCTCGTAGTAGCGCCCCCAGCGCAGGTCGCGGCTGACGTCGGCGACCGGGCCGAACACCCAGCGCGCTCCCGCGGCGTGGACGACGCGAGCGGTTGCCGCGGCGATCGCCTGGACGAGCTCCGGGTCCCGTGTCGCCGCGAGCGCGAGCTGCTGCGGATAGACCTCCGCGCCCCTGACCCACGTGAACCCGTGCGTCGCGTCCGTGCCGTAGACGATCGGGATCCCGAGCCGCGAGTGCGCGAGCGCGTAGCGCTGCAGGTCGTTCACTCCGCGAGCCCACCCCGTGAGCGAGGCGTCCGCGCTCGGCGTCTCGCCCGCGCCGCTGAGGATTGCGCCGACCCCGTCCCGCGCGAGGAGATCCTCGAGGTCTGGCTCGCCGCGGATCCGGCCGACGTGGATCATCGCGAGTTGGCCCGCCTTCTCGGCGAGCGTCATCCGACCGAGCAGGTCGGCGACGCGCGCGGGCACCGGCGCCGCGGCGTTGCGATAGAGCGGCGGGCGATCCCGGCTTGCGCTTGCACCGGGCGCGGCCACGGCGCAGATGACGACGGCGGCCGCGAACGCGAGACGCCAGAGCGAGACCCGCTGGGCGGCCGGGTCTCGCTCTGCTCGGTTGACGGACCGGGAGGAGGGAAGTCCGTCAATCCCGCCGTTGGGTGCAGCGGGGTCCTTGCTCACCTGAGCTCTCCTCCAAAGCCTCGGAAACGTTTCCGGTGGCGAGCATAACACTGTCCGCACAGAAGGCAAGTGGTGACTGCTCTCACGGCGGTGGGCTTGACAGAGCCTGAATTCAAGAGTAGCTTCGCCACCGAAAACGTTTTCGCACGGAAACGTTTTCGCGACACAGGAGGCAGAGATCAGCAACATCCGGGAAGTCTCGAAGCGCAGCGGAGTCTCGGTCTCGACCGTCTCCCGCGTCTTCAACGGCTACGACGACGTGAGCGACGCCACCCGGCTGCGCGTCCTCGCGGCCGCCGAGGAGCTGGACTACGCGCCGAGCGCCGCCGCTCGGACGCTCGTCACGCAGCGGTCGCAGCTCCTCGGCGTCGTCCTGTTCACCGGGATGGAGCACCCCGACATCGGCCACCCCTTCTTCCAGGAGGTGTTCGTCGGCTTCAAGCGCGGCATCGGGACGCACGGCTACGACCTGCTCCTGTTCGCCACCGAGCAGCCGGGATCGAGCGACAGCGGCGCCCACTCGTACGTCCGGAGGGCGCGCCATCACCGAGTGGACGGCGTCCTGCTGATGGGCGTCGACCGCGACGACCCCGAGGTCGAGCGCCTGCTCGAGTCGGGGATCCCGCTGATGGCCGTCGACCTCGACATCGTCGGCCGCCGCGCCGCCCACGTCTCGTCGGACAACGTCGGCGGAGGGCGGCTCGCGGTGCGCCATCTCCACGGCCTGGGGCACCGGCGGATCGCGACGATCAGCGGCCCGCAGTACATGAAGCCGGGTGCCGATCGCATGCTCGGCTACCGCGCCGAGCTGCACGCGCTCGGCCTCGAGAACCGGCCTGGCTACGAGCAGGGCGGGGACTTCTACACCGAGAGCGGGGAGGCCGCGATGCGGGCGCTCCTCGACCTCCCCGAGCCGCCCACGGCCGTGTTCGCAGCCGCGGACATGATGGCGATCGGGGCGATGCGGGCGGTCCAGGCGGCCGGCCTGCGCGTCCCGGACGACGTCTCCGTCGTCGGCTTCGACGACATCCAGATCGCGCCGCTCGTGAACCCGGCGCTGACGACGATCAGGCAGAACAAGGTGGGGCTCGGTCTCGCGGCAGCACGCGCGCTGATCGAGCAGATCGACAACCCCGAGGTCACGCCGCCGGTGCTGACGCTCCCGGTCGGGCTCGTCCCCCGAGCCTCGACCGCTGCTGTCCCCGGCGCGCGGGCAGGCAAGCACGGTGACAAGGAGGTGCGGCAGTCCGAGAGCTAGTTCGTCCCCCAGGACGTCTCAATGGACGTCGTTTTGAAACCGGCAACAAGGAGGGCATTGTGAATTCGGACAGTTCTTGGCGGCGCTGGAGGACGCTTGCCGCCGCGGTAGTTCTGGTAGCAGGCGCGATCGCAGTGGGATACGTGGCGAGCACCGCCTCGGCGAAGAGCCACGCCACCACCACCCTGCGGGTCAGCCTCTTCGGCGACTTCGGGTACCACGACCTCTACAAGCAGTTCGAGGCCTCGCACCCCAACATCGACATCAAAGAGGACATCCAGAGCTACCCCGACCATCACGGGAACCTGGCGAAGCACCTCGCCACCGGCGCGGGTGCTGACGACATCGAGGCGATCGAGGTCGGCTTCATCGCGCAGTTCACCGCGACCCCGCAGTACTTCGTCAACCTCAACTCCTACGGCGCGAAGAGCCTCAAGAACCGCTGGTTGGCTTGGAAGTGGCGCCAGTCGATTGCGCGGAACGGCGCCCAGATCGGCTTCGGAACCGACGTCGGCAGCCTGGCGATCTGCTACCGGGCCGACCTGTTCAAGCGGGCCGGTCTGCCCACGTCCCCGGCCAAGGTGTCGGCGCTGTGGCCGACGTGGCAGAAGTACATCGCCGCCGGCGTGCGCTACCAGAAGCACTCGCCGAAGGGCACGCACTTCTTCGACTCGGCGAGCAACGTCTACAACGCAATGGTCGGCCAGCTGACCCCGGCCTACTACTCGGCCACCGGAAAGCTGATCGTGAGCACCAACCCGAGGGTCAAGGCCGCATGGGCCGCCGCGAGCTCGGGGATCAAGAAGGGCGAGAGCGCCGGCTACGCGGCGTTCAGCAACGACTGGAACGCCGGCTTCAAGAACGGGAAGTTCGCGACCGTGACGTGCCCTGCCTGGATGATGGGCTACATCCAGGGCCAGGCGCCGGACACGACCGGAAAGTGGAACATCGCGGCCGTCCCGGGCGGCGGCGGCAACTGGGGCGGCTCGTACCTCGCCATCCCCAAGCAGTCGTCGCACCCGCAGGAGGCGTACGAGCTGATCAAGTTCCTCACCTCTCCCGCCGCGGAGGCGTACGTCTTCAAGCAGACGGGCAACCTGCCGAGCCAGCCGGCCCTGCTGAAGAGCAAGGCCGTGCAGAACTTCAGGAACCCGTTCTTCAGCAACGCTGCCGTCGGCAAGATCTTCGCCAATTCGGCACTGAGGCTGAAGCCGCAGATCCTGGGCCCGCACCAGGGTGACATCCAGACCGCTGCCAGCAGCGGCCTGCAGCGGATCGAGCAGGGCAAGCAGAACGCCACGTCGTCCTGGAAGCAGTTCATCAAGGACGTCAACGCAGTAGCTGGTTAGAACCGCCCAGTCGTGACTCGGGGCCGAGCTGTGAACGCAGCGGCTCGGCCCCGAGGTCCGGCCTGCGCATGATCCGATACGAAAGGTGCAGCACGACCCGATGAGGAACGGAACGACAGCGATCGCCCGCGCACCGGCCACTCGAGAGCGTGGCACGATGCGCAACCGGCTGCGCCGGCTCGACGTCAAGGCGTCGCCCTACATCTACGTCGCGCCGTTCTTCCTGATCTTCATCGCGTTCGGGCTGTTCCCGATCGGCTACACGGCCTGGGTCTCGCTCACCGACCGGAACCTGCTCGACCCGGTCACGCACTTCGTCGGGCTCCAGAACTACACCGACCTGCTGCACGACTCGTACTTCTGGAACGCCGTCTGGAACACGCTCGCGATCTGGGTGATCTCGACGGTCCCGCAGCTGTTCCTGGCACTCACGCTGGCGCACCTGCTCAACACGACGCTCCGGGCCCGCACGCTGTTCCGGATGAGCGTCATCCTGCCGCAGGTGACGTCGCTCGTCGCCGTCGCGCTGATCTTCTCCCAGCTCTTCAGCAAGGACTACGGCCTCGTCAACTACGTGCTGGGCTGGTTCGGGATCCATGACATCTACTGGGAAGCCGGGCGCTTCTCGTCGTGGATCGCCCTGTCGACGATGGTGATCTGGCGGTGGACGGGCTACAACGCGCTCATCTACCTCGCCGCGATGCAGGCGATTCCCGACGACCTGTACGAGGCGGCGTCGATCGACGGCGCGAAGCCGGTCCGGCAGTTCTTCCACATCACGATCCCGATGCTGCGGCCGACGATCATCTTCACCGTCATCATCTCCACGATCGGCGGCCTGCAGCTGTTCACGGAGCCGTACCTGTTCGAGCCCCTCCACTACGGCGCCACCGGAGGCTCGGACCGCCAGTACCAGACGGTCGCCATGTACCTCTACGAGAAGGCGTTCGCCGGCAGCCAGTTCAAATTCGGGTACGCCTCGGCGATCGCGTGGTGCCTGTTCCTGCTCATCGCCGTGATCTCGGCGGTCAACTTCCTGATCGTGCGCCGGATCCGGTCGGCGGTGTAGTCGGATGGCCGCGGTCGCCCACCCCCAGCCGCCCACGAGTCGCCGCTACGTCGCGCGGCGCTTCCGCCGCGCCGGCCCGCTGACCTACATCTTCCTGCTGGTCATCGCGCTGCTGTCGCTGTTCCCGCTGTACTGGTCGCTCGTCGTCGCCTCGCACGACAACGCCGCCGTGTCGGCATACCCGCCGGTGCTGACGCCGGGCCATGAGCTCTGGCACAACATCAAGCGGGTCTTCAACTCCGGCGAGGTCAACGTCAACTTCTGGACCGCGCTGCTGAACACCACGATCGTCGCAACGACGGTGACGTTCGCCGTCGTCTTCTTCAGCGCGCTGGCCGGGTTCGCGTTCGCAAAGATGAAGTTCCGCGGGGAGCGCGTGATGATGCTGACGATCATCGCGACGATGCTCGTCCCGGTGCAGCTGGGTGTGATCCCGCTGTACATCGAGATGATCCACCTCGGCTGGTTGAACCGGCTGCCGGCCGTGATCGGGCCGAACCTCGTCACCGCGTTCGGCGTGTTCCTGATGCGCCAGGTGATCGTCAGCGCCGTGCCAAACGATCTCCTGGACGCTGCGCGTGTCGACGGCTGTCACACCGCGCGCGTGTTCTGGCACGTCGTGCTGCCGGCGGTGCGCCCGGCGGCGGCGGTGCTCGGCCTCCTGACCTTCATGAACACCTGGAACGACTTCTTCTGGCCGCTGATCGTGCTCAGCCCTCGGAACCCGACCGTGCAGGTCGCCGTCTCGACGCTGGCCAGCGGCTATGTGGAGGACTTCGCGCTCGTCTTGACCGGCACGTTCATCTCGATCCTGCCGCTGCTCATCATCTTCCTCTTCCTCGGCAGGCAAATCATCGGCGGAATCATGCAAGGAGCGGTGAAAGGGTGACGACGAACGGCAGACAGAACGGCTTCGTGTGGGGCGCGGCGACCGCGGCCTTCCAGATCGAGGGCGCGACGCAGGCCGACGGCCGCGGCGAGTCGATCTGGGATCGCTTCGCGGCCTCGCCGGGCCGGATCCTCAACGGCGACACGGGCGACCCGGCCTGCGAGCACTACTACCGCTGGCGTGAGGACCTCGACCTGATGCAGTCGCTCGGGCTGCAGGGCTACCGGTTCTCGATCGCATGGCCGCGCATCCAGCCGGACGGGCGCGGCCCGGCCAACCGCAAGGGCCTCGACTTCTACCGCGGCCTCGTCGAGGGGCTGCTCGAGCGCGGGATCACGCCGCTCGCGACCCTCTACCACTGGGATCTCCCGCAGGCCCTCCAGGAGCAGGGCGGCTGGGCGTCGCGCGACCTCGTCGAGCGGTTCGCCGAGTACGCCGACATCGTCTTCGCCGAGCTCGGCGACCTCGTCCACGACTGGATCACGCACAACGAGCCCTGGGTGATCGCGTTCCTCGGCCACGCGTACGGGACGAAGGCGCCCGGCGCGACCGACTGGCCGGTCGCGCTGCGCGCGGCGCACCACGTGCTCGTCTCCCACGGCGAGGCCGTGCGCCGGTTCCGCGAGGCCGGCTACGACGGTCGGATCGGCATCACGCTCGACCTCACGGTCGTGGAGCCGGACTCGCCCTCCGTCGAGGACGCGGCGGCGGCGCGCCGGCTCGACGGCCACCAGAACCGCTGGTTCCTCGACCCGGTGCTGCGCGGCTCGTACCCGGGAGACATGCTCGAGCTGTACGAGTCGCAGTTCGGGCCGTTCGAGGCGGTCGAGGACGGCGACCTCGAGCTGATCTCGCAGCCGCTCGACTTCCTCGGCGTCAACTTCTACCGGCCGCACCGCGTCGTCGCGGGCACGGGCGACCCGGTGTTGAGGATCACCAGCCTGGAGCTCGACGCCGAGCACACGGCGATGGGCTGGCCGGTCGTCCCGTCGGCCCTGACGGAGCTGCTCGTCTGGCTCAAGCGGGACTACGGCGACATCCCGCTGCTCATCACCGAGAACGGCGCCGCCTTCGACGACCAGCTCAACGGCGGCACCGTGGTCGACGACGAGCGGCGGCTGCAGTACGTGAAGGGGCACGTCGAGGCGCTCGAGCAGGCAAGGGCCCAGGGTGTTGACGTCCGCGGCTACTACGTCTGGTCGCTCCTCGACAACTTCGAGTGGGAGTGGGGCTACGAGAAGCGTTTCGGGATCGTCTTCGTCGACTTCCCGACGCAGCGGCGCATCCCCAAGCGGAGCGCCCTCTGGTACCGCGACCTGATCGCGGCGCGAACGAGCACAAGGAGCTGAGCGACGGTGGCCAAGATCGAGTACCACGAGCTGAGGAAGGTGTTCGAGGGCGGGACCGTCGCGGTCGACGACGTCACCCTCGAGATCGAGGACGGCGAGTTCATGGTCCTCGTCGGCCCGTCCGGGTCCGGGAAGACGACAGTCCTGCGAATCACGGCCGGGCTCGACGACGCGACGACCGGCGAGGTGCTGATCGGCGACAGGGTCGTCAACCGCGTGCCGCCGATGGACCGGAACATCGCCATGGTGTTCCAGAACTACGCCCTCTATCCGCACATGACCGTGTACGACAACCTCGGGTTCGGGCTCAAGCGGCACAAGGTCAAGAAGGCCGAGATCCGCACTCGGGTGCAGGCGGCGGCGCAGATGCTCGGGATCGAGGACCTGCTGAAGCGAAAGCCGGCGCAGCTCTCCGGCGGGCAGCGGCAGCGCGTGGCGATGGGCCGCGCAATCGTCCGCGAGCCCGACGCGTTCCTGATGGACGAGCCGCTCTCGAACCTCGACGCGAAGCTGCGTGTCGAGATGCGGGCGTACCTCTCCACGCTCCACCAGCGGCTGCGGACGACCACGCTGTACGTCACGCACGACCAGACCGAGGCGATGACGATGGGCGACCGCGTCGCGGTGATGCGCGACGGGCAGATCCAGCAGGTCGACAACCCGCAGGTGCTGTACGAGCGCCCGGTCAACCTCTTCGTCGGCGGCTTCATCGGCTCGCCGGCGATGAACTTCGTTCGCTCGCCGCTGACGAGCGAGAACGGCGCGGTCTACATCCAGGTCGGCGAGACGAGGCTCCGCCTCCCCGACCGCCTCGTCGGGCAGAGGCCGACGCTCGGCACCTACGTGGGCAAGGAGCTGATCGTCGGGATCCGGCCTGAGGACATCGAGGACGCGGCCTTCGTCCCGGTCGCGAACGGGTCGGCGTTCGACGTCAAGGTCTCGCTCGCGGAGCCGATGGGCTCCGAGGTGATCGCCCACTTCCCGATCGCCGCCGACGGCGCGATCCTTGCCTCGGAGACGATGGTCGCCGCGCGCGGGGGTGAGGAGAGCGAGGACGCCGGGCATCTCCTCCAGCTCGCGGCCGGCCGCGAGAGCGGCCAGGTCGTGCTGACGGCGCGCCTCAACACGCGCACCCGGGCGCAGACCGGCGAGCCGCTACGTGTAGCGATCGACGTCGAGCGCCTCAACTTCTTCGATCCCGCGACGGAGGAAGCCATCTGGTAGCGGGCTAAACTCCCGCGCGTGGCACGGAAGATCCGAGTCGTCATCGCGAAGCCCGGCCTCGACGGGCACGACCGGGGCGCCAAGATCATCGCGCGCGCGCTGCGCGACGCCGGCATGGAGGTGATCTACACCGGCCTCCACCAGACGCCGGAGCAGATCGTCGAGACGGCGATCCAGGAGGACGCCGACGCCGTCGGGATCTCGATCCTGTCCGGCGCGCACATGACGCTCGTGCCCCGGATCGTCGACGGGTTGCGGGAGAACGGGCTCGAGGACGTGCTGGTCGTCGTCGGCGGCACGATCCCGGCCGACGACGCCGACGAGCTGAAGCGCCGCGGGATCGCCGAGGTGTTCGGGCCCGGCGCGGCCACGTCGGAGATCGTCGACTTCCTCAAGGGAAAGGTGCCGGTGACTTGATCCGGGTCGACCGCGAGGAGGCGGTCGCCGTCGTCACCGTCGACCGGGAGGAGGCGCTCAACGCCCTCGACGTCGACACGCTGACGGCCCTGCGCGACCGGCTCCGCGAGCTTGCCGATGATGCCGACACGCGGGTCGTCGTCCTCACCGGCGCAGGCGAGAAGGCGTTCGTCGCCGGCGCCGACATCAAGTACATGAGCGGCCTCGAGGTGGAGGAGGCGAAGGCGTGGGGCGCGCTCGGCCACGAGGCGACGCGGCTGCTCGAGACGATGTCGAAGCCGACGATCGCCGCGGTCAACGGCTTCGCGCTCGGCGGCGGCTGCGAGCTTGCGCTTGCCTGCGACCTGCGCTACGCGTCCTCCACCGCGAAGCTCGGCCAGCCCGAGATCAATCTCGGGATCATCCCTGGCTGGGGCGGGACGCAGCGGCTCGCGCGGGCCGTCGGCCTCGGCGTCGCGAAGGAGCTGCTCTACACGGGGCGCAATGTCGGCGCTGACGAGGCGCTGCGGATCGGCCTGGTCAACGGCGTCCACAATCCGGTGCTCGAGCGCGCCCGCGAGGTGGCGGAGCTGCTCGCCGCCAAGAGCCCCGTCGCGCTTCGCGTGCTGAAGCGGCTCGTGAATCGCTCGCTCGGCGGCGACCACGGCGAGAATCTCGGCGCCGAGGCCGACTCCTTCGGGGAGCTGTTCTCGAGCGACGACGCGAAGGAGGGTCTCACGGCCTTCGTCGAGAAGCGCACTCCCGAGTTCAGCGGCCGCTAGTTGCGCTTCGCGGTCTGCGCGGCGAACTTCGGCAGCTGGTCGGACCCGCGCGTCGCGGTCCGCGCGGCGCGCGCGGCCGAGGCGGCGGGGTGGGACGGATTCTTCGTCTGGGACCACCTCGCCTTCGTCTGGGGGCCGCCGTCGGCCGATCCGTGGGTGACGCTCGCCGCGGTCGCGTCCGCGACGGAGGGCCTCATGCTCGGCACGGCGGTGACGCCGCTGGCCCGGCGCCGCCCGCAGGTGGTCGCCCAGCAGCTGGCCACGCTCGAGGGCCTGAACGGGGGCCGCGTCGTTCTCGGCGCCGGTCTCGGCGGCAACGAGCGCGAGTTCACCGACTTCGGCGAGGACTTCGACGCGCACGTGCGGGCGAAGCTGCTCGACGACGGCCTCGAGCTCGTGCGCGGGCTGTGGCCGGGGCCGATCTGGATCGGGGGGAACAGCGGCCCAGCGCTTCGGCGGGCGGCGCGCTGGGACGGCTGGATCCCGGACAGCCTCGAGCCGCACCGGATCCCCATGGGCCCGGACGAGCTCGGGGAGAAGGTCGCCGCGATCGGCCGCGGCGCCGGGTTCGAGGTCGCGTTCAACGGCTTCTCCGAGCCCGGCGACCGCGTCGGCGAGTACGCGGACGCCGGGGCGACGTGGTGGCTCGAAAACGTCCACGACCGGCGCGGTGACGTCGATGCGCTCGTCGCCCGGATCCAAGCCGGCCCGCCAATGCCGTAACCCTGGCCAAAGCGGCCAAGGCCAAGGGCCTGACCCCGGGACCTGGCCGGAACGGACGATTGCGCCGGCCGCCGTGCGCAACGTTTCGCCCGAGTGACGCGACCGCAGGGCCGAAACGGCCAGGGCCGAAGGGCCCGACCCTGGGATCTGGCTGGAACGGACGGTCCGGCTAGCCCTGGAGCTGGATCAGCGCCGCGGAGAGGATGCCGGCGTCGGCGCGTTCCGCTTTGAGCGTGGCGGGGGCGGGCTGCGTCCAGACGACGACCTTCTGTCCCGGCTCGGCGAGCGCGGCGCTCGCGATCACGCGGGGGGCGGCGGGCGGAACGATCCACTGCACGAGCGCCGTCGTCGGGACGGTCAGGGCGACCTCCTGGTTGAGCTTCGTCAGCTTCAGGCCGCTCGGCCAGGCCTGCGACGTCTGCACGGTCACCGTCAGCCGATCCTCGGCCGCCGCCACGACGGTCCCCGTGAGCGTCAGCGCGAACGGCGTTCCCGCCTTGGCGGCGAACAGGAGCTTCTGCGCGGCCTGGAGGTACGGGTACGGATCGGCCGCCTTGCCGCCGCCCGGATGCACCTCGAAGTGGAGGTGGGCGTGGCCGCCGTTCGCGTCACCGGAGTCGCCCACGTAGCCGATCTGCTGCCCGGCCGTCACCTTCGCGCCGTCCTTGACCGTGTAGGAGACCCCGCGCACGCACTTCCCGCGGTTGTCGTTTCCCCTGGTCAGGTCGTTGTTGAGGTGGATGTAGAGGTAGGCCGTGCCGCTCTCGCCGTAGAGGTAGAGCATGCAGCCGGCCGTCGCGGACGTCGTCCAGTACTTGACCTTGCCGGCCTCGGCCGCGACCGCGGGCGACTTCTTGTTGGCCATGAGGTCGTTGCCCTGATGGGCGCCGGTCCCACGCGGCGCGCCGAAGTCGCGCGTGTAGGTGACCTGGCCGACGACGGGGAAGATCAGCCGCGGCACCTTGGTCGTCGCCGCCGGCGCAGCAGCCGTCGCGGCGGCGAGGCCAAGCATCACGGCGAGGAACAGGAACCCTCGGGCTGTCGTCCGGTGTCGTCTCATGGAGAACGAACGCTCCGGTCCGCGTCCGAAGGGCGGGAGGTTAGCAGCGCGTCTGGCCGGCGTCACCTCTGCGCAATTCGTGCCGCCGACGCCGGATACCTGTCTCAACCCGAGGGGCTCTGAGCGGACACGGCGCTCAGTAGAGTCCGCACGGCATGAAGATCGCCGTCTGCGTGAAGCAGGTCCCGGAGGCCGCGCATCCGCGCATCGACTCCGAGTCGAAGCGCCTCGACCGCTCGGGCGAGGGCGCCCTGAACTCCTTCGACGCGAACGCGGTGGAGGAGGCGCTCCGGCTGAAGGAGGCGACCGGCGACGGCGAGGTCGTCCTCGTGTCGCTCGGCCCAGCAAAGGCGCAGGACGCGCTGCGGAAGGCGCTGGCCATGGGCGCCGACCGCGCCGTGCTCGTCTCGGACGACGCCGCGGCCGGCTCCGACCTGATCGCCACGAGCTACGCGCTCGCCAAGGCGCTCGAGCGCGAGAGCCCCGACCTCGTCCTCTTCGGCCAGCAGGCCGGCGACTCTGACGGGGCCGTGCTCTGGGCCGCCGTCGCCGAGCGGTTGCGGCGGCCGGTCGTGTCGCAGGCGTCCGAGCTGAGCCACGCCGAGGGGAAGCTCACCGTCAAGCGGCAGACCGAGTTCGGCTACGACCTGATCGAGGCGCCGCTCCCCGCCGTCGTTGCGGTCTCGGACGCGATCAACGAGCCGCGGTACCCGTCCCTGAAGGGGATCATGGGGGCCAAGTCCAAGCCGCAGGAGACCCTCTCCCTCGGCGACCTCGGCGTCGAGGAGGGGCGCGCCGGCGAGCAGGGCTCGAAGACGGAGGTCTACGGCCTCAACGACCCGCCGCCGCGGGGGGACAGCCGCAAGATCGAGGACGACGGCAGCGCGGCGGAGACGATCGTCGAGTACCTGGCGGAGAAGCGGCTCGTCTGATGGCGACGCTCGTCTTTCTCGAGCACCACGGCGACGAGCTCCTGAAGGGGCCGCTCGGCGTCCTCTCGAAGGCCGCGGGCCTCGGCGACGACGTCGCCGCCGTCGTGATCGGGTCCGGCGTGCGCGGCCTCGCCGAAGCCGCGGGGAACTACGGGGCGAAGCGCGTCTACGTCGCCGACGATCCGCAGCTCGAGTCCCCGCTGCCGCAGCCGCGCGTCGACGTGCTCGCGCGGCTCGTGCGGGACAAGGGGATCGACACCGTCTTCCTGGCCAACTCCGTGCTCGCCGCCGACGTCGCCGCCGGGCTCGCCGCGCGGCTCGATGCGGGCCTCAACTGGGACCTGGCCGATGTCGCAAGCGAGGACGGGCGCCTGGTCGGAACCCGCCCCGCCCTCCAGGACTCGGTGCACGTCGACGTCGGCTGGAAGGGCGAGCCTCGGGTGGCGCTGTTCCGCTCCGGCTCGTTCGACCCGGTCGAGACCGGCGGGCAGGCGGAGGTCGAGGACGTGCCAGTCGAGCTCGAGGACTTCTCCACCGGCGCGCGCATGGTGGAGCAGGCGCACGAGGAGAGCGAGGGTCCGTCGATCGAGGACGCGGAGGTCGTGATCGCGGGCGGCCGCGGTCTCGGCGGCCCGGAGAACTTCACGCTCGTCGAGGAGCTCGCGAAGGCGCTCGGCGGCGCGGTTGGCGCGACGCGCGCCGTCGTCGACGCGGGCTGGTACCCCTACTCGACCCAGGTCGGGCAGACCGGGAAGAGCGTCGCGCCGAAGCTCTACATCGCGTGCGGCATCTCGGGCGCGATCCAGCACAAGGTCGGCATGCAGAGCTCGGGCGTGATCGTCGCGATCAACAAGGACCCGAACGCGCCGATCTTCGAGTTCTCCGACCTCGGCGTCGTCGGCGACGTGCATCAGGTCGTTCCGAAGCTGACCGAGCTCGTGAAGCAGCGCCGCGGCTTGTGACAAGGCCGGCGGACTACCCGCCGCCGTTCCGCCCGGCCGACTACGTCGCACCTCCGACCGACCCCGAGGACGAGCGGATCGAGGTCGGGATCCTGATCGTGGGCGCCGGCCCGGCAGGGCTGGCGTGCGCGATCCGGCTGGGCCAGCTGCTCGAGGACGCGCCCGAGGTGCGCGAGCGGCTCGGAGAGGTGCCCGTCGCAGTGCTCGAGAAGGGGAAGCAGCCGGGCTCGCACCTCCTGTCCGGCGCGGTCGTGAACCCACGCGCGCTGCGTCGGCTGTTCAAGGGCCGGCAGACGATCGAGGACATGCCCTTCTATGGGCCGGTCGAGGCCGAGTCCGTCTACTTCCTCACCGCCGGCCGCGCGCTGCGGATCCCCGCGCCGCCGACGATGAAGAACGACGGGAACTACGTCGCGTCGCTGTCGCAGCTCGGCCGCTGGCTGGCCGAGCAGGCGGAGGCGGGCGGAGCGATGCTCCTGCCGGAGACCCCCGCGGCGAAGCTCCTCGTCGACGGCGGCCGCGTCCGCGGTGTCCGGACCGGCGACAAGGGCCGCGGCCGCGAAGGCCAGGAGCTCGGCAACTTCGAGCCGGGGGCGGACGTGGTCGCGCGCGTGACCGTTCTCGCCGAGGGCACGCAGGGCCACCTCACCGGCGTCGCGCTGAACCGCTTCGGGCTCGCCGGCGAGGGCCCGCAGGTATGGGCGCTCGGCGTGAAGGAGGTCTGGAAGGTCGCCCGGCCGCTCGACCGCGTCATCCACACGATGGGCTGGCCGCTCCGGGCCGCCGCGAAGTACCGCGAGTTCGGCGGCTCGTTCATCTATCCGATGGGCGAGGACATGGTCACGGTCGGCATGGTCGTCGGGCTCGACTACCGCGACGTCGAGCTGTCCGTCCACGACCTGCTCCAGCAGCTGAAGACGCACCCGCTCGTCCGCAAGATCCTCGAGGGGGGCGAGCGTGTCGCCTGGGGTGCGAAGACGATCCCGGAGGGCGGTCTCGTCTCCCTGCCAAAGCAGCTGCACGCCCCGGGGCTGCTGATCTGCGGCGACGGGGCCGGCATGGTCAACGTGCCCGCGCTGAAGGGGATCCACTACGCGATCGAGTCGGGCTCCCTGGCGGCGGAGGCAGCGTTGGCGGCCCTGCAGCGAGGCCAGACCCCGTGGACGCCGGGCGCGCTCGCGGCGTACGACGACGCGGTCCGGCAGAGCTTCATCTGGAGCGACCTCGAGGAAGTTCGGAACATGCGCCAGGCGTTCGGGCGCGGCTTCTGGCTCGGTGGCGCAATGGCCGGCGCAATGACGGCGACGAAGGGCCACTTCCCGCACGGCACCAAGGCCACGGAGCGCGACGCCGAGCAGGAGCTGTTCCGCGCCGGCGCGTCGAAGGCCTATCCCGAGCCGGATGGCCAGCTGACGTTCGACAAGCTCTCCTCCGTCTTTGCATCGGGCAACAAGACGCGCGACGACCAGCCCAGCCACATCGTCCTGCGCGCCGACGTCCCGGCCGAGCTCGCGGAGCTGTGGGAGCGCATGTGCCCGGCTCAGGTGTACGAGGCGACCGGCGGCGGCGTCACGGTCACGCCTTCGAACTGCGTCCAGTGCGGGGCGATCACCGCGAAGGGCGGCCGGCTCACGCCCCCCGAGGGCGGCTCCGGCCCCGAGTACACGCTCACGTAGGAGTCTTTCCCCGCGCAGCGGCGCCCGCCCGAGGTTCCGGGAGACCGCATCGGCGTGCGAGGATCACGGGCCGTGACCAGCGCCTTCCTGCCATGGCGCGTCGCCGGCACGTACTTCGAGTCGTGCAACTGCGACGCCGTCTGCCCGTGCCGCATGGTCGGGGGGCGCCGCGGAGGCCGCTCGACGCACGGCATCTGCCTCGGCGCGCTGTCCTGGCAGGTCGACGCCGGGCGCGCCGCCGGTGTCGGCCTCGACGGGCTGCACGTCGCGATGGTGTACAGGTACGACGACGATGAGCCCGGGTCGCCCTGGCGGCTCGTCCTCCACGTCGACGAGCGCGCGAATCCGGAGCAGCACGAGGCGTTGGCGGCGATCTTCCTCGGCGAGGCCGGCGGCGACCACGTGTCCGGGCTCCCGTGGGTGCGCAAGGCGTGCGCGTCTCTCGCCGTGCGTTCGAGCCCGATCGAGATCCGCCACGACGGGGGGACGCACGAGCTGCGGGTCGGCGGCGCCGGTTCGGTACGCGCGACCACGCCGGTGACGACGGACGAGGACGTCGCCTGCATCGTGCCCGGCTACGAGCGGGCCGGGACCGAGCTGTACGCGGACGAGCTGTCGCTGCACGCGGACGGGTTCGTCGCGGAGCTGCGCAGGACGTGCGCGTTCGTCGCAGGCTTCGAGTACGCGTCGAGCGACGCTGGCTGACTACGATCGGCGGTATGGCGGCCACGTCGCTCCTGTCCGTCGACGACGTCTACCGCGCGCGCGAACGGATCGGCGGGCGGCTGCACCGCACGCCGCTGCTCTCGTCGCGCACGCTGAGCGAGGCCGTCGGCGCTGACGTGCACCTGAAGGCCGAGCTGCTCCAGCGCACCGGCTCGTTCAAGCCGCGCGGCGTTCTGAACAAGCTCGCGACGCTCTCCGACGAGGAGAAGCACCGCGGCGTGATCTCGATCTCGGCCGGCAACCACGCGCAGGCGCTCGCCTACGCCGCCGGCGTCGAGGGGATCGACGCGCTCGTGGTCATGTGGCAGACGGCGAGCCCGATGAAGATCGCGGCCGCCCGCGGCTACGGCGCGACGATCGACACGGAGGCGCCCGACATCCCGAGCGCGTTCGAGCGGCTCGACGAGCTGATCGCCGAGACCGGGCGGACGCTGGTGCATCCCTACGACGACCCGCTCGTGATGGCGGGCCAGGGGACGGTCGGCCTGGAGATCCTCGAGGACCTCCCGGCTGCGGACGTCGTGCTCGTGCAGGTGGGCGGTGGCGGCCTCGTCTCGGGGATCGCGACGGCCGTGAAGGGGTTGCAGCCGGACGTGCGGGTCGTCGCGGTCGAGCCGGAGCGCTCTCGCGCGCTGCACGAGAGCCTGAAGGCCGGCGAGCCGGTCACTGTCGAGGCGCTGTCGATCGCCGACGGGCTCAACGGGCCGTACGCGGGCGCCAACTGCATCCGCGTTTGCAGCGAGCTCGGCGTCGAGTCCGTGCTCGTCTCCGAGGAGGCGCTCGAGCACGCGTTCCGCTTCGTCTACGGCCGGATGAAGCTCGCGTGCGAGGTTGCCGGCGCCGCGACGACCGCCGCGTTGCTGGAGGGGAAGGTGGAGCTCGAGCCGGGCCAGAAGGTCGCCGCGGTCGTCTCGGGCGGCAACGTCGCAGCCAAAACGGCCGCTGCTATCCTGGCCTCAGATGAAGGCTGAGATCCATCCCGAGTACGTAATCGCGACCGTGACGTGTTCCTGCGGGAACACGTTCCAGACGCGGTCCACGAGCCCGGAGCTCCACGTCGAGATCTGCTCGAACTGCCACCCGTTCTACACGGGCAAGCAGAAGCTCGTCGACACCGGTGGGCGCGTGGAGCGGTTCCAGCGCCGGCTCGAGCGCGCCGGCCGCGAACGCAGAGGCTAGTCCCACATGACCACGGTGGGCGGGCAGGCCGTCCTCGAAGGCGTGATGATGCGCGGACCGTCGAACTGGGCCGTCGCCGTCCGCAAGCCGGATGGGGAGATCGCGCACGTCCACCAGCCGATCAGCTCGCCGATGGCGCGCCACCGCCTCTGGCGCCTGCCGGTCGTCCGCGGCGTGATCGCGCTCGGCGAGTCGCTCGCGATCGGATTCCGCGCGCTCGCGATCTCGGCGAACTACGCGGCGCAGGAGGAGCGGGAGGGCGAGGACGTTTCCGACGACGAGCCGGCGACGGAGCTGACCCGCTCGCAGCTGATCTTCGCCTTCGCGATCGCGATCGGCTTCGCAGTGGTGCTTTTCAAGGTGACACCGGCGCTGCTCACGGACTGGATCGGGATCCACAACACCGGGGGGTTCGTGGTCGTCGAGGGGATGATCCGCGTCGGCATCTTCATCCTCTACCTCGTGCTCATCTCGCTGCTCCCCGACCTCCGGCGCGTGTTCCAGTACCACGCGGCCGAGCACAAGGCGATCAACGCCTACGAGGCGGGAGAGGAGCTCGAGCCGGAGCGGGTGCAGCGGTTCAGCCTCATCCACCCGCGCTGCGGGACGGCCTTCCTCCTGTGGGTGATGGTGATCGCGATCTTCGTGTTCGCCTTCTTCGGGCGGCCGCACTGGTACTGGCTGATCGCGACGCGGATCCTCCTGCTCCCTGTGATCGCCGGCCTCGCCTACGAGCTGATCCGTTTCGCCGGCAAGCACACGGACAACCGCATGCTGATGACGCTGCTCGCGCCGGGGCTGTGGCTCCAGCGGCTGACGACGCGCGAGCCGAGCCTCGACCAGATCGAGGTCTCGATTCGCGCGCTGCAGCAGGTGCTCGCGCTCGAGGGGCGGGAATCGACGGAGGCCCGGCGCGTCGAGGTGATGGCCTGACGTAGGCTGCGCCCGTGCCGCGGGTGCAACGTTCAGCCGACGTGACCTGGGAGGGGAACGTCGCGCGCGGGTCGGGGGCGATCTCCGCCCAGACGGGCGCGTTCCGGGACCTGCCGTACTCGCTGGCGACACGGGTCGGCTCGGCCGAGGGGAAGACCAGTCCGGAGGAGCTCCTGGCGGCGGCGCACGCGGCGTGCTGGACGATGTCGCTCGCCGGCGTGCTTGCCGGCGCCGGGACACCGCCCGAGCGGCTGGACGTGACCGCGACCGTGACACTCGACGAGGTCGAAGGCGGCTCCCATCGAATCGTCGCGTCCGAGATCAACGCGCGGGCGCGCGTGGACGGGGTCGACGCCGGAGCGCTCGAGGACGCGGCGCGCCAGGCTGACGAGGGCTGTCCCTTCACCGCCCTGATCAAGGCAAGCGGCACCGTGACCGTCAACGTCGAACTCGAAGGAGGAACGAATGGCGACTGACCGGCGTGCGGACGCGACCTGGCAGGGGAGCCTGATGGAGGGGAGCGGCCGGATCGAGAGCACGACCAGCGGCGTGATCGGCGGCCTCGACGTCAGCTGGCCGTCGCGATCGGAGGAGCCGGGCGGCAAGACGAGCCCGGAGGAGCTGATCGCCGCCGCGCACGCGACCTGCTTCGCGATGGCACTGTCGCACGGCCTGGCGCAGGCGGGGAACGCGCCCGAGCGGCTCGAGACGTCGGCGACGGTCACCTTCCAGCCCGGCCAGGGGATCACGAAGATCGCGCTGACCGTGCGTGGCCAGGTGCCCGGCGTGGACGAGGACGCGTTCCAGCAGGCCGCGAAGACGGCCAAGGAGAACTGCCCGGTCTCGCAGGCGCTCGCCTCGGTGCCGGAGATCACGCTCGACGCGTCGCTCTCCGGCTAGGACTCGAGGCCGTAACGGCTGTGGCTCCACGGCCAGTCGCGCGCGTGCGCGACCAGGCGGGCGCGGACGGGGTTGTTCACGACGTACTCACACACCGCGACAAGGTGCTCCTCGTCCTGCACGAGGCGCACCCAGAAACGGTCGCCCCAGAGGTGGCCGCTGCGCTCGAGCCGAGCGTTGACGTTCTCCGCGTGCCGACCGTTCAGCCGTTGCATCCCCAGCGAGAGGAGCGCTTGCTCGGTCTCCACGACGAGGTGGTAGTGGTTCGTCATCAGGCACAGCGTGTGCACGTCCCAGTCGTAGTCTTCGACGACCGACACGAGGATGGCGAGGAACGAGCGGCGATCGTCGTCGTCCACGTAGACGGTGCAATGGTCCACGCCGCGCGTGCCGACGTGGTAGATGCCGTCGGGGAGGTGGGACCGCTTGCGCCGCGCCATTCGCCCAAGCTAGCCGCGTGTCCTCGCCTCAGACCCCTTGTGGATCGAACGTCACACTCTTGTTCCGACTGGGACGCGTCTCCAACGGCCACGTCCAGGGACAGTCCCTTGTGGTCGCGGTGTTACAGAGTCGGCGCTGTTTCGAGCAGCTGCTGGACCAGGGCCCGTTCGGAGTCGTACACGTGGGCCGACTTGACGTGCACCACCAGGCCGCCGACCGGCACGGTGAGCTCGCCGGCGATGCGGCGCTGCAGGCGGGCCAGCTCGACGAGGTTCCCGTAGGCCTTCTTGCCGAAGTCGAGGCTGTGGGCGTAGACCAGCAGCTCGAGGGAGCCGTCCGCGAGCCAGAAGTCCAGCAGGCTCACGCACGGGACGTAGGTCGCGTCGGACAGCGGCATGAACGTCGTGATCGCCGCGTCGCGCGCGGCCGGGTCGGCGCGCAGTCGCTTGACGACCCACGCGACCTGGTCGCGGCCCTCGTAGTCGTGCAGCCGCGTCGCGTAGCTCCTGGCTCCGCCGAGCTCCGCGACGTCCTCCCGGTGGCCGAAGTTCGCCTCCATCCAGGCGAGCCACTCAGGGTCCCCGAGCCGGGCGATCAGCGGGTCGTCCGGGTCGGGCGACTCGACCGTGACCGTCAGCCGCGCCAGCTCGACCGTCGGCAACGGGCCCCAGGCCGCGGGCTCGCCGTCCGCCAGGATCGCGCGGCACACGTCGAGCCACGCCTCCCCGAGCGTGGCGGTCTCGACGACGGCGACGTCCACGCCGCCGACGCTAGCAGCCGCTACGTGACCTCCCGCACCGCACCGCTGCCGACGTCGTATACGTAACCGGTCGCGCTGTAGGAGTCGGGCAGGAGCGGTGACTCACGCACCGACTCGACGCTTTCCCGCACGCGCTGGTCGAGGTCGGGGAAGGAATGGAACACCACTCCCTCGGCGTCCGGCCCGAGGCGCTCGCGGAGCTCCGCGTCCGTGAACGTGAGCATGCCGCAGTCCGTGTGCCCGATCACCACGACCTCCTGCGTCCCGAGCAGTTGGTGGGAAATCACGAGCGAGCGGAGAGCGTCGTCGGTCACGAGGCCGCCGGCGTTGCGGATCACGTGTGCGTCACCCTCCTCGAGCCCGAGGAACTTCGCCGGGTCGAGCCGTGCGTCCATGCAGGTCACGACGGCGAAGTGCCGGCCCGGGGGCATCGGCAGGTCTCCCTTCGCGAAGCCCTCCGAGTACCGGTCGTTGGCAGAGCGGATCTCGTCCGTGATCGCCATGGGCGCCTCCTTGCTTCATTTCGGGAAGCGTCAAAGCTATACGAATGAAAGTTTCAGTCAAGTCGTAACCTGTCCGCCGTGGCAGGGATCGAGGATCTCGTCGCCGAGCTCGAGCACTCGTACGAGGAGGCGCAGCAGCGGATGTCCGATCCGGCGGTCTACAACGACCACCGCGAGGCGGCGGACGCCGGCCGGAAGCTGAAGGAGCTCGAGGGCCCGCACCGCCTGGCCAGAGGCTGGCGGCAGACGCACGACGACCTCGAGGCGGCGCGCGACGACCCCGACCTGCGCGAGCTCGTGCCCGAGCTTGAGCAACGGCTCGCCGAGCTCGAGGACGACCTCCAGCTGGCGCTCGTCCCCACGGACCCGGCCGACCGCAAGGACGTGATCGTCGAGATCCGCCAGGGCGTCGGCGGTGACGAGGCGGCGCTCTGGGCGGGCGATCTCTACCGGATGCTCGCGCGCTACGCCGAGCGCCGCGGCTTCAAGGTTGAGGAGCTCGGCTCGAGCCCGAACGACGGCTCCGGCTTCAAGGAGGTGACCTTTGCCGTCAAGGGCGACGGCGCCTACTCCGTCTTCAAGTGGGAAGGCGGGACGCACCGTGTCCAGCGCGTCCCCGAGACGGAGTCGCAGGGACGGATCCACACCTCGACCGCGACCGTCGCGGTCATGCCCGAGGCCGAGGAGGTCGAGGTCGAGATCGACCCGAACGACCTCAAGGTGGACGTCTACCGCTCGACCGGCCCGGGTGGGCAGAGCGTGAACACGACCGACTCGGCCGTCCGCGTCACGCATCTTCCGACGGGCCTCGTCGTCTCGATGCAGGACGAGAAGAGCCAGCTCCAGAACCGGCAGAAGGCGTTGCGCGTCCTGCGGGCACGGCTGTACGAGCTCGAGCGCGAGCGGCAGCGGGCGGAGCTCGATGCGACGCGCCGCTCGCAGATCGGCTCCGGCGAGCGGGCAGAGAAGATCCGCACCTACAACTTCCCCGAGAACCGGCTGACCGACCACCGGATCAAGCTGACCGTCCACCAGCTCGACCGGATCCTCCAGGGAGAGCTCGACGAGTTCACCGAGGCGCTGACCGCGGAGGATCGCCGGCGCGGCTTCGAGTGACGGTCGGCGAGGCGCTCGCGGAGTCCGAGCGCCGGCTCGGGTCGGCGGGGGTAGACTCGCCGCTGGTCGACGCCGAGCTGCTCGTCGGGCACGTCCTCGGCGTCTCGCGCATGCAGGTCTACTCCGACCGCGCCCGCCCGGTCGACCGCGCGGCGCTCGAGCGGCTCCTTCGGCGGCGGGAGCAGCGCGAGCCGCTCGCGTACGTGCTCGGCGAGTGGGGGTTTCGCCGCCTGACGCTCACGACGGACGCGCGGGCGCTCGTGCCGCGGCCCGAGACGGAGACCGTCGTCGAGCGGGCGCTCGCGGTCATCCGCGACCTCGACGAGCCGCGCGTCCTGGACCTCGGCACCGGGACGGGAGCGATCGCGCTCGCGATCGCGGACGAGCACCCCGGCGCGCGGGTCACCGGCGTCGACGCGTCGTCCGACGCGGTGGCGCTCGCGCACGAGAATGCGGAGCGCCTCGGCCTCGCGGTCGACCTGCGCGAGGGCGGCGTCGAGGCCGTGGAGGAGGGCTGGGACCTCGTCGTCGCCAACCCGCCATACGTCGCGGCCGACGAGCTCTCCGAGCTGCAGGCCGAGCTCCGCTGGGAGCCGCGGCTGGCGCTCGTCGACACCGGGCTCCATGTCGAGATCGCGCGGCGGGCGCGGACGGGGTGGCTCGTGCTCGAGGTCGGGGCGGGCCAGGCGGGCGGCGTCGCGGAGCAGCTGGAGGAGTCCGGCTACGCGGAGGTCCGGGTCACGCGCGACCTCGCGGGGACGGAGCGCGTCGTCGAGGGGCGTCGCGCCTGAGCGCGGTCGAGGAAGCCGTCGCAGCGCTCGAGCAGGGGCGGCCGGTCGTGCTCCCGTTCGACACCGTCTACGGGCTCGCCGCCGAGCCGCACCGCAAGGAGTCGACCGAACGTCTCTACCGGCTCAAAGGACGTCCGCCGGCGCAGCCGTCCGCGCTCGTGGCCGCCGACCTCGACGCGCTGGTGCAACATCTCCCGGAGCTCCGCGAGGACCCGGCCGTGCGCGCGCTGCTACCGGGCCCGTTCACGTTGATCCTGCCGAACCCCTCACGCCGGTTCCCCTGGCTCACCGGGACGACGCCGGAGGCGATCGGCGTTCGCGTCCCCGAGCTGTCGGGCTCCGCCGCCGACGTGATCGGCCGTCTCGGCGCGGTGGTGGCGACGAGCGCGAACCACCCAGGCGGCCCGGACCCGGCGCGGGTGGAGGAGGTTCCGGAGGAGATCCGCGCGGGTGCCGGCGCGGTCGTCGACGGCGGCGAGCTCCCCGGCACGCCGTCCACGGTCGTCGACCTCACCGGCGACGAGCCGCGCGTCCTCCGCGCGGGCGCCGTGGGAGGCGAGGAGGCGCTCCGACGACTGGGGTCGGCAGTACGATCCAGCTGAGTCAGGGAGAGGAGAGCCGATGGCCGTCGCGCAGCAGACCTTCGAGCAATTGATCACCGCGGGGCTCGAGCAGGTCGACCCCGAGATCGCAGACCTCCTCGCGCGCGAGACCGAGCGCCAGCGCAATCAGATCGAGCTGATCGCGTCGGAGAACTTCACGTGGCCGGCCGTCCTCGAGGCGATCGGCTCGACGCCGACGAACAAGTACGCCGAGGGTTATCCCGGGAAGCGCTACTACGGCGGCTGCGAGGTCGTCGACGAGATCGAGCAGCTTGCGATCGACCGCGCGAAGGAGCTCTTCGGCGCCGAGCACGCGAACGTCCAGCCGCACGCCGGGGCCCAGACGAACATGGCCGTCTACATGGCTGCGCTGCAGCCGGGCGACACGATCCTGTCGCTCGAGCTCGCGCACGGAGGCCACCTGACGCATGGCCTGAAGGTGAATTTCTCCGGCCGGCTCTACACGATCTTCCACTACGGCGTCTCGCGCGAGACGAACGTCGTCGACTACGACGAGGTCCACGCGCGCGCGCGCGAATGCAAGCCGCGCCTGATCGTGTGCGGCGGGTCGGCGTACCCACGCACCGTGGACACCGCGCGCTTCCGCGAGATCGCGGACGACGTCGGCGCGCTGCTCCTGTGCGACATGGCGCACTTCGCTGGCCTCGTCGCCGCCGGCATCCACCCGAACCCGGTCGAGAACTGCGACTTCGTCACGTCGACGACGCACAAGACTCTCGCCGGGCCGCGCTCGGGGTTCGTCCTCTGCCGAGAGGAGCACGCGCAGTCCGTCGACCGCGCGGTCTTCCCGGGGATGCAGGGCGGGCCGCTCCAGCACACGATCGCGGCCAAGGCGGCGTGCTTCCGGATCGCCGCGACCGAGGCGTTTCGCGACTACCAGCGGCAGATCCGCACGAATGCCGACACGCTCTCGGAGAGTCTCATCGCCGGCGGGCTCGACGTCCTCACCGGCGGCACCGACACGCACCTGCTCCAGCTCGACCTGCGCTCGACCGAGTGGACGGGCAAGGACGCGGAGGAGCGTCTGCACGAGGTGAAGGTGACGGTCAACCGCAACACCGTTCCGTTCGACGAGCGGCCGCCGACGGTTGCGTCCGGCGTCCGGATCGGCACGCCGGCGGCGACGATGCGCGGCTTCGACGAGGAGGACTTCCGGGAGGTGGGGCGGATCATCGTCGGGGCGCTGGCGGAGGACGCCGACCTCGACGCGCTGCGGGGCCGGGCCGAGGCGCTCTGCGAGAAGCGCCCGCTCTACCCCGGGTTCCGCGGCTGGACGACGTACGTCGCGCAGTAGTGCCCGTCACCGAAGTCCGCCATCCGCTCGTCCAGCACAAGCTGTCGTACCTGCGCGACAAGAGCACGCCGACCGTCCACTTCCGGAAGCTCGTCAACGAGGTCACGCTGCTCCTGACCTACGAGGCGACGAAGGACCTCCCGACCGAGGACGTCGAGGTCGAGACGCCGCTCGAGCTCGCGCGCGTCCCACGGATCAGCGGCAAGAAGGTCGCGGTCTGCCCGATCCTGCGTGCCGGGGTCGGGATGCTCGACGGGGTGCTCTCGCTGATCTCGTCGGCGCGCGTCGGCTTCATCGGCATGTACCGGGACGAGGAGACGCTCGAGGCGATCGAGTACTACCTCAAGCTGCCGCAGGACGTGGCCGAACGGGATGTGATCCTCCTCGACCCGATGCTCGCGACGGGCAACTCCACCGCCACGGCGATCAACAGGGTCAAGGAGGCAGGAGCGACGTCGGTGCGTCTGATCGCGATCATCGCCGCGCCGGAGGGGGTGGAGCACATCACGCGCGACCACCCGGACGTCCAGATCGTCGTCGCCGCGATCGACCGCGGCCTCAACGAGCATGGCTTTATCGTGCCTGGTCTGGGCGACGCGGGCGACCGCCTCTACGGGACGAAGTAGTGGGCCTCCTCCACAGCGTCAAGCAACGCCGGCTCGGCCGCCGCTACCAGCGCTGGTCCGAGGTCGAGCCCGAGGACGAGTACGCACGCCGCGCCGGCGTCGGCGCCGCCCTGGCCGTCGCGTTCTTCGGGCTGATCATCGCCGTCGTCGTGGTCGGGCTCGTCTTCGCACGCTGATGCTGGACACGCTCGCCGACCATCTCGAGGTCATCTGGGGCGCGGTCCTCGCGCTCGTGATCGTCATCCTCCTGACCCCGGCGGTCGGCGGAATGGCACGGATGCTCGGCGTCGTCGACCGCCCCGAGGCGCGTCGGCTCAACCGGCGGCCGGTGCCGCGGCTCGGCGGCATCGCCCTGTTCTTCGGCATCTTCGTCCCGGCCCTCGCGTTCCTCGACCTCAACCACGAGACCCGGGGGCTGCTCCTCGGCGCCGCCGTCGCGACGACCGTCGGCGCGATCGACGACTTCCGCGGCCTGCGCTGGTGGGAGAAGCTCGCCGGTCAGACTGCCGCCGCCGCGATCCCGGTCGGCTTCGGGATCTGGGTGCACCGGTTCACGTTCCCGGTGCTCGGGATCCACGTGCTGCCGGAGTGGATCGGCATGCCGCTGTCCGTCCTCTGGATCGTCGCGATCATGAACATGGTCAACTTCCTGGACGGGCTCGACGGGCTTGCGGCTGGCGTGTCGGCGATCTCGGCGTTCACCTTCACGCTGATCGCGCTGTCGCTGCCGGTCCCGGCGATCTCGGCCGCCGTCCTCTCCGCGATCGTGCTCGGCGCGGCGCTCGGTTTCCTGCGCCATAACTTCTATCCGGCGCGGATCTTCATGGGCGACTCCGGCGCGCTGTTACTCGGGTTCGTGCTGGCTGCGATCCCGCTGCTCGGCCTGCTCAAGACCGCGTCGATCGTGACGCTCTTCTTCCCGCTGCTCGTCCTGGCCGTCCCGATCCTCGACACGTCGTTCGTCGTGCTCCGGCGGCTGAAGCACGGCGAGAGCGTCTTCACCGCCGACCAGACGCACCTCCACTACCGCTTCCTCCGCCGCGGGTTCACCGAGCGGCGCGCCGCCCTCACGATCTGGGCCTGGTGCGGGACGCTCGCCGTGGCGGCGCTGGCCGTCCGCTTCGTCCGGCCGCACCAGCACGGCGAGTGGCACCTCTGGCGGACGGTGATCACCGCCTCGGTCGGCATCGTCGCGGTGGCTGCCTCGCTGTACATCGTGTACGTGCTCGAGCTCGTGAAGCTCACGAGCCTGCGGGCCCGCCGCCGGCCGGCCCCGCCACAAGAAGCGCGGAAGTCCGCCTAGGGGGCCCGCCGGAGGAGGTCGGCAGCGCGGAGCCGCGTGGTGTAGATCTCCTCCGACCGCGCGAGCCGGCGGGAGTCCGTCCAGACCGGATGGGCGACGCCGTGCGTCGCGACCACCGCCTGCACGTCGCCGTAGCCGTCGGCGTCGGCCGAGAAGCGCGTCTCGTTCGAGCGGACGTCCGCGGCGTGGATCAGCGGCGCCCACGTCCGCGCGTCGTCGTTGGAGACGGTGCACGTGAACCACGCTCGCTTGCGGGAGTCGTCGCCGGTTGTGTCGTAGAAACAGGCCCACAGGTCGCCGGTCGACGGGTCGACCGCGGCTGCGGGGGTGAACTGGTCGGCCGCGCCGTCGTCGGGAGGGCCGATGGGGCCCTGCCGGATCGGGCGAAGGTCGCGGTCGAGCACCGCGCCCGCGACGCCCTGCGTGTCGTTCTGCTCCCGGCGGGAGAACGTGACGAAGACGCGACGCGGCCCGACCGCGATCGCCGGCGACGGCCCGACGCAGCGTTGAGGCTGCGCGAGGATGATCTGGTCGCCGTGGCCGCACGTGGGCGCGAACATCCCCCGGAGCGGCGTCACCTGCCGAGGCTTGCCGAACGTTCGCCCGCCGTCCTGCGAGCGCATGACAACGAGGCCGGCGATCGCGTCGGCGACGGCGAGGTACACCTGCCCGTCGGGCGCGACGGCGACGCTCGCCTGGTAGGGGGCCCGGAACGGGAGGCGGAGCGGGGCGGACCAGGTCACGCCGTCCGAGCTCCGGCTGACGAGCACCCGCTGCTCGTCGGCGTTGGTCGCGCCGACGAAGCGGAGCCATGCGAGCACGGCGCCGCCGCGCCCTGCCGCGAGCGCGGGCCGCTGGTCGAACACGAACTGCCCGCGCGGACCGCGCGGGGCTGCGACCACAAGCCACGGGCCCGAGTTGCCGCGCCGGGACGCGACCTGCAGGTGCGGGTCGAGCGGTCGGCAGTCGTCCGTCGACAGGAACGCGAACAGCTGCAGCCCCGACGGCCCGATGGCGACGGCCGGATCCCCGCGCCCGCAGTTGGCCTTCTGCGGCGGCGGTCCCGGCTGCGTCCGCCACGTCTCGCCGGCGTCCGTCGACGTGTACACGCGCGTGTTCTGCAGCGCGTCGCTCGAGCCCGCGAGCAGGACCCTCGGGTTCGCCGGATCGATCGCCGCGACCGCGGCCCACTGGGCCCGGTCGTTCCGCGACATGTTCACGTTGTGGCCCGCGACGGGCCGGACGTTGTGGAGAGGCGGCGGCCGGTTGAACCACCAGATCAGGAACGCCGCCGCGGCGAAGGTCGCGACGACGGCGACAAACTCGAGCAGCAGCTTCGGGCGCGTCCGTTCCCCGAACGGCATCGAGGCAGCATACAAAGTCGACCGAAATCGCAGTCTCCACGCGGATTTCCGCTGTCACAATCTTGCTATGCTCGCGCCGGAATGGAGCCCTCGGCGCGTCCGTCGATTCAGCCTGCGGCGGCCGGCGGCGTCCTTCTCGGAGTCCTGCTGGCCGCGATCGCCCTCGGCGCCCTGATCGGCTGGGCGGTGGGCTCCGCCGGCATCGGCGCGCTGGTCGGAGCCGTCCTCGGCATCCCGCTCGCCGTGTACTCCGTCTACCGGCGCTACCGGGGCGCGCTGTGACGCGGAGTGGGATCTTCGCGACGCCGCGGCCGGTGCCGGGACGCCTGCTTCCCGCAGCGGGCGGCGTGCTCGTGCTCGTGCTCGCCCTGCCCGTGTTCCTCGTCGCCGGCTGGCCGCTGAGCGGCTGGGCGCTCGGCGCGCTGCTGTGGGTCGGCCTCGAGGCGATCGAGGTGCTGTTGACACGCCTGCGCAGCAGCGCCAGTAATGTCGCGACCTCAGCAGTGCTGGCATTCGGATTGACCTTCAAGGCTGTGATCGTCCTCGCGGTCCTGTTCGCGACGGCGGTCTCGCACCCGCACGTCGCCCTCGCGGCGGCGGTCGTCTACGTGCTCGCGTACACGTTCCAGCTCGGGCTCGCGCTCGCGACCTACTTCGGGGTGGAGAAATGAGACGCGTCCTCCTGACCGCGACGCTCTTCGCGCTGGCCCTGCCGGCGGACGCCTTCGCCAAGGGCGAGTTCCATCCGGAGGACGAGTTCGAGATGCACTCCTGGGTCTCGATCCACCTCGGGCCACTCGATCTGTCGATCACGAAGGCAGTCGTGTACCTGATGCTCGGCACGGTGCTGACGATCCTGGTCGGGCTCGTGCTGATGCGCTGGAACCCGCGCGGCCGCCGACAGGCGCTTGGGGAGCTGATCTACGAGGTCGCCCAGACGCAGGTCGCCGAGCAGGGGCTGCCGTCGAAGGCGATCCGCCTCTGGTTCCCGTACGTCTCGACGCTGATGCTGTTCATCTTCATCATCAACCTGCTCGGCTTCATCCCGCTGCCGATCACGGGGGAGAAGTGGCACGGCCTGCCGGTGTGGGGGATCTACGCGGCGACGTCGTCGCTCTCGGTGACGCTCGCGCTCGCTCTCCTGACGTTCTTCTTCACGCACTACGAGGGGATCCGCTGGAACGGGGTCGCCCGCTACTTGAAGAGCTGGATCCCCGAGGTGCCGAAGGCGATGCTGCCGCTGATCATCCCGCTCGAGGTGCTCGGGCAGTTCATGCGCCTGATCTCGCTGAGCGTCCGGCTCTTCGCGAACATGCTCGCCGGGCACATGCTGATCCTGACCTTCATCGGTCTGATCTTCGTCCTCGAGAACGTCGCTCTGGCGATCATCTCGGTTCCGGCCGCAACCGCCTTCTACCTCTTCGAGGTCGTGATCGTGGTCGGCATCCAGGCGTTCATCTTCGCCGCCCTGTCAGCCATCTACATCGGCTCGGCGATCGAGCCGGAGCACTAAGGAGGTACGGAAGTGTTGGCCTATCTGCTTGCTGCCACGGGCAGCGTCGTCGACCAGGGGAAGGCGATCGCGCTCGCCCTCGGAATCGGCCTCGGGGCGCTCGGCGCCGGCATCGGCATCGGAAACATCTTCGGCTCGATGATTCAGGCGGTCGCACGCCAGCCCGAGCTCCGCGGTGAGCTGCAGGGCATCCAGTGGCTCGGCTTCGCCCTCACCGAGGCGGTCGTGTTCTACGGCCTAATCGGCGGCCTGCTCGCCTACGTCCTGATCTGATGGCGTCGCTCGTTGCCGACTCCGGCCTGATCAAGGTCGTCCCGGGCCTGATGATCTGGACGATCGTCTGCTTCCTGCTGACCCTGTTCGTCCTGAAGCGGTACGCATTCGGCCCGATCCAGAACATGCTCGACGAGCGGCGGGACCGGATCCAGCGGTCGATCGAGGAGGCGGAGCACGCGCGCACCGAGGCGCGGAAGCTGCTCGAGGAGCACCGCGCCCTGATCGGCCAGGCCCGCGGCCAGGCGGAGGAGATTCTCGCCGAGGCCCGGAAGGTCGGTGACGCGCAGCGCCAGCGCGTCCGTGACGAGACGGAGGCTGACCGCCAGCGTCGGCTCGAGGAGACGAGGAGGCAGATCGAGGCGGAGACGCAGCGCGCGCTGCAGCAGATCCGGGCGGAGGTCGCGGAGCTCACGCTGGTCGCGACCACGAAGGTGACGGGCAAGGTGCTCGACGACGCCGACCACCGCCGCCTGATCGAGGACGCGATCAACGACCTCGACTTCTCCGCGTTCGAGGAGCAGGAGGCGACCCGATAGGCGCCGTCCACCGCACCTACGCCCAGGCGCTGTTCGAGGCCGCGAAGGAGCACGGCCGGCTCGATCAGGTGCACGAGCAGCTCGGCGACTTCGCCGCGGCCGTCCACGACGTGCCCGAGCTCCGCGCGGTCCTGCGCAACCCGCAGATCGACGCTCGCAGCAAGGCGAACGTGCTGCAGGACCTGCTCGGCGACGCCGACGAGCTCGTCCGCAACTTCCTGCTGCTCACGGCGGAGAAGGGCCGGATCGGCGACGTCGAGGAGATCGCGCGCGAGCTGGAACGGCTCGTCGCACGCGAGGAGCGGCGGTTCGCGGTCGAGCTGACGACGGCCTACGAGCTGTCCGACGCCGAGGCCCAGGAGCTGATCCGCCAGATCGAGCAGGCGTCCGGACGGAAGGTCGAGGCGACCCGCCACGTCGACCCGAGCCTGATCGGCGGCCTCGTGCTGCAGGCGGGATCGCTGCGTCTCGACGCGAGCGTGCGCGGCCGTCTCAATCGTTTGCGCCGTGAGCTCGTCCCATCTCGGTGATGACGCGGTTTGCCGGCCTGCTCCTCATCGCCCTCGCCGTTCTGGCCGCCGGTTGCGGCTCGAGCAAGGAAGCGGCGACGACCCGCGCGATCCCGATCCTCCCGGACGTCACGACGTCCGACGAGTGGGCGCACCGCGTCGTGAACCGGTTCCTGGCGCCGCTGAACAAGGACCTCCAGGTCCTGAACGGGCTCAACAACCCCAACATCCGGATCTATCTCGCCAGCGGAAACCAGACGACGATCAACGTCGTCAACCGCCGCATGAACAACCTCAAGGGCTGCACGGACAGGCTGGTGACGATCGGGCCGCCGACGTCGGACGACGAGCAGTTCAAGCGCGTCAACAGCCTCTTCCACAGCGCCTGCAAGAGCTACGAGGAGGTGGCCGACGTCGTCCTGGGGGCGGTGCCGAAGCTCGCCTCGGGCCGAACCGACGTGCTCCAGGAGGGGGAGAAGGAGCTCCGCAACTCGATCCCCACCTCGGAGGCGGCCGCGAAGGACCTCCAGCAGGCACTCAAGATCGCCCAGAAGCGGCCGGAGTTCCGGAACGCCGGGCTCCAGTCGTCGTCCTAGACAAGGAGAGCACGTGAAGCTACGCCCCGAAGAGATCACCGCGATCCTGAAAGAGCGGATCGAGCACTACGACGTCGAAACCGATCTCGCCGAGGTCGGCACCGTGCTGCAGGTGGGGGACGGCATCGCCCGGATCTACGGCCTCGAGAACGCCGTCGCGATGGAGATGCTCGAGCTCGAGCACGGGGTCGTCGGGCTGGCGTTCAACCTCGAGGAGGACGACGTCGGCACGGCGCTCTTCGGGGATTGGCAGCGCGTGAAAGAGGGCGAGCCCGTCCGTCGCACCGGCAAGGTCGCGAGCGTGCCCGTGGGCGAGGCGCTGCTCGGCCGCGTCGTCGACCCGCTCGGAAACCCGCTCGACGGCGGCGGCCCGATCGAGACGAGCGAGACGAGGCAGCTCGAGTTCAAGGCCCCGGGCGTGGTCGCGCGCCAGCCGGTGAAGGAGCCGCTCCAGACCGGCATCAAGGCGATCGACTCGATGATCCCGATCGGCCGCGGCCAGCGCGAGCTGATCATCGGCGACCGCTCCACCGGCAAGACGGCGATCGCGATCGACACGATCCTCAACCAGGTCGGCCAGGACATGATCTGCATCTACGTGGCGATCGGCCAGAAGGCCTCGACGGTGGCGCAGGTGTACGAGCGCCTCCGCGACGAGGGCGCGATGGAGTACACGATCATCGTCTCCGCGCCGGCGCAGGAGGCCGCGCCGATCAAGTGGATGGCGCCGTTCGCCGGCTGCGCGATGGGCGAGTACTTCCTCTACAACGGCAAGCACGCCGTCTGCTTCTACGACGACCTCTCGAAGCACGCGGACGCATACCGGCAGCTGTCGCTGCTGCTCCGCCGGCCCCCCGGGCGCGAGGCTTTCCCCGGCGACGTCTTCTACCTCCACTCGCGGCTGCTCGAGCGCGCCTGCAAGCTCTCGGACGAGAACGGCGGCGGCTCGCTGACCGCGTTGCCGATCGTCGAGACGCAGGCCGGCGACGTGGCGGCGTACATCCCGACGAACGTCATCTCGATCACCGACGGGCAGATCTACCTCGAGGCCGACCTCTTCTTCTCGGGCGTGCGCCCGGCGATCAACGTCGGCATCTCGGTCTCGCGCGTCGGTGGCAACGCCCAACGGAAGGCGATGCGCCAGGTGGCGGGCCGGCTCCGCCTCGACCTCTCGCAGTACCGCGAGCTGGAAGCCTTCGCGCAGTTCGGTTCCGAGCTCGACCAGGCGACGCAGCAGTCGCTCGCCCGCGGCGAGCGGATGGTCTCGACCCTGAACCAGCCGCAGTACCAGCCGTGGCCGTTCGAGGAGCAGGTGATCGCGATCTACGCCGGCGTCAACGGGCACCTCGACGAGATCCCGGTCAACGACGTGCCGCGGTTCCAGGAGGAGCTGATCGAGCACGTGCGCACAGAGGGCTCGATCCTGGAGTCGATCCGCGAGAGCGGCGAGCTGTCGGACGAGACGGCGGAGAAGCTCGACCAGGAGCTCGACCGCTTCAAGCAGGGCTTCAACGTGCAAGCCGAGGATGCGCTGGTGTCGGCCTAGTGGGAGCTCACGTGGGAGTAGGCGTGGCCTCTCAACGTAACCAAGGCGCGTAGCGCTTTGGCCACGGTCCAGGACATCCGCCGCCGCATCCGCTCGGTCGCGAACACGCGCAAGATCACGCGCGCGATGGAGCTCGTCGCGGCGGCGAAGCTGCGCAAGGCCCAGGCGCGGATCGAGGCGATGCGGCCGTTTGCCGACCGCATGCTCGAGCTGATGGCCGGCACGGCCCGTGCGAGCACGTCGGTTCGGGGGCTGCCGCTGCTCCAGAGGCGCGAGGAGGAGCGCGCCGTCGCCCTCGTCCCGATCACGGGCGACCGCGGCCTCGCCGGGGCGTTCAACTCGCAGGTGCTGCGCCGGTCGCTCGCGCTCGAGCGGGAGCTCCGCGGCCAGGGCAAGCAGGTGCGCTGGGTCGGCGTCGGCCGCAAGGGCGTCGGCTCGCTCCGCTTCCGCCGCTTCGACCTCTCCGGCGAGTTCGCCGGCTTCACCGACCAGCCGGGCTACTCGGACGCGCAGGGGATCGCGCACCGGCTCGCGGAGCTGTACACCGAGGAGGAGGTCGACCGCGTCACGATCGTCTACAACGCGTTCGAGTCCGCGCTCGTGCAGCGGGTCACGGTCCGCGACGTCCTGCCGCTGTCCGCCGACCTGCTCGAGACCGACCAGGACGAGCGGGCGGAGGACGCGCTCCGCGGCGACTTCATCTTCGAGCCGGAGCCGGAGGAGATCCTTGCGCGGCTGCTCCCCGTCTACCTCGAGACGGAGCTGTACCGCGCCCTGCTCGAGTCGACGGCGTCGGAGCACGGCGCGCGGATGACCGCCATGCGGAACGCCTCCAAGAACGCGGGCGAGCTGATCGACAGCCTCACGCTGGCCATGAACCGGGCCCGCCAGGCCGAGATCACGCAGGAGATCCTGGAGGTCGTGGCTGGTGCCGACGCCTTGACGACCTAGTGGCTCTGAGCACGAGCTTCGACCCGGGAAGGCACGCGTCACAACCACTCAACAATCCACTAACAAACGCGCCACGTAGGCGTCTGAGCAGGCGCGAGGGATACAGCCGTTCCCTCGTGGCACAATGCCCCGCCCCTGCGGGGTAAGGGTGTAGGACAGGTGGGCTCGGAGAGCGGCTCCGCGCCCGGACGAACGGAGGGAAGTAGATGCATCTACGCAAGCTCTGGCTACTGGCCGGGGTCGTGCTCGTGGCCTTTGCCCTGGTGGGCACCGGCTCGGCGAGTCAGAACTCTGCCCAGTCGAAGGGCACCATTATCTTCGGCGCCGACCAGGAGCCGGGCATCCTGAACACGAACATCATCGGCGGCGACCTCTTCTGGGGTAGCCAGGTCGTGTCCCCGGTGTTCGCGACGTCGTTCAGGGTCAACCCGGACTTCTCGTTGCGGCCCGAGGTGATCACGAAGGCGACGATCACCAAGAGTCCGTTTTCGGTGACGTACTACATCAGGAAGAACGCGAAGTGGAACGACGGCAAGCCGATCACCGCGGCGGACTACATCTTCACGCTCAAGACGATCATGAACCCGAACGTGAAGATCCTCTCGACGATCGGCTACGAGGACATCGTCAAGACGAAGGTGATCAACAGCAAGACCGTGAAGTTCACCTTCAAGAAGCCGTTCGCGGGGTACAAGACGCTGTTCGGCCAGCCGCTGCCGAGCCACGCTCTGAGCGGCCAGGACTTCAACAAGGTCTGGCTGAACGACCTGAACAACCCGAAGACCGGCAAGCCGATCGCGAGCGGCCCGTTCTACCTGCCGTCCGGCGGGTGGCAGCGTGGTCGCCAGTTGACGCTTCTGGCCAACCCGAAGTACTGGGGCCCGAAGGCGAAGCTGGCCCGCGCCGTGTATCGGTTCCTGCCGGACACGAACACGACCGCCGAGCAGATCCGCGGCGGTGAGGTCGACGTGATCTATCCGCAGCCGCAGCTGTTCCTGGTGCCGCTCCGGCATCAGCGCGGCCTGAAGACGCAGATCGGCCGTGGGCCGATCTTCGAGCACATCGACTTCCAGGAAGGCTTCAAGGGCAAGGGCAACCCGCTGCTCCGCAACCTGTGGATGCGGCAGGCGATCGGCTACGGCATCAACCGTTCCGCGATCGTCAGGGCCCTGTACACGCAGACGGACATCGCTCCTGGCCTCCCGGTCATGAACGACGTCTTCATCACGACCCAGAGCCCGTACTACAAGGCCAACTGGGGCTACCTGAAGTACAACGCCACCAAGTCGCAGAACCTGATGAAGGCCCACGGCTGCACCAAGGGCGGCGACGGGATCTACAGCTGCGGTGGCAAGCGCGCTTCCTTCGGCTTCGTCTGGCGGTCGGGCAACCAGCTCCGCCAGCTGTCGTTCGAGGCGATGCAGGCTCAGTTGAAGCAGGTCGGTATCGAGATCAAGGCCGACGACTCGCCGAACGCCCTGAGCGAGCGGCTGCCGAACGGCGACTTCGACATCATCCTGTACGCGTGGGTCGGCTCCCCGGACATCTCCGGTCTGGACTCGATCTACGGGTGCCGCAACGATGCGACGAACGAGGCCCAGCAGAACAACCAGCAGTACTGCAACCGCAAGGTTGACAATCTGCTGAAGCAGGCCAACCGCATCTTCGACACCGCACAGCAGGCGCGGGTGACGAACGCGGCCTTCGCCTTGATGGCGAGGGACCTGCCGACGATCCCGCTATTCCAGAAGCCGACGTACCTGATCTACAAGTCCAAGTTCAAGGGTCTCAAGGAGAATCCGACCTCCGAGGGTCCCGTCTGGAACATGGGCAAGTGGACGGCCTAAGCTTTCCCGCAAGGGATTGCTGAACCGCGAATCCCGCCCCGGCGCCACGTAGGCCGGGGCGGGAATTCGCTTTCGCGATCAAAGTTCGCGGCAGGCAGCGTTGAATGACATGATTCGTCTGACGCCCCAGGAGGGAATGACGTGAACCTGCCTGCCAAG
Organism: uncultured Actinomycetes bacterium; assembly: GCA_963817105.1. Lineage (GTDB taxonomy): Bacteria > Actinomycetota > Thermoleophilia > Gaiellales > Gaiellaceae > 3-1-20CM-4-69-9. The sequence continues at coordinate 273,485 of CAWFNA010000005.1, read as the reverse complement.
CACAGCGCCGCCCCGGAGTAGGAGCCGACATGGTCACTTACATCATCCGGCGTCTCCTCTACGGGATCCCGGTGATCGTCGTCTCGAGCTTCCTGATCTTCGTCTTCGTCTCGACGACGACCGATCCGCTCGAGACGGCGAGGCTGAACCCGCGCGCCAACCAGCATTCGATCGACCTGGTCGTCCAGGAGCACCACCTCGACGATTCCGTCATCCAACGGTACGGCTACTGGGTGCACGACGTGGTCACGGAGAGCTTCGGCTCGACGATCCTGACCCAGCGCCCGATCCTGCCGGACATCAGGCGCGTGATGGGGAACACGCTGCAGCTCGTGATCGCGGCGGAGCTCCTGACGCTGTTCTTAGCGATCTGCATCGGCGTGTACTCGGCGATACGCCAGTACTCGGTCTTCGACTACAGCGCCACCACGATGAGCTTCCTCTTCCTGGCGATCCCGGTGTTCTGGCTCGCCCTGATCCTCCAGATCGTCTTCAACAACATCTTCCTGAAGTGGCACGTGCGGGTCTTCTACACGGCGTCGCTCAGCTCGGTCGACCCCGGGCACGGACATCCACTTCGTCATGGACCGCGCTCAGCATCTCGTGCTGCCGGTGATCACGCTGGCGCTCATCGGCATCGCCGGCTACAGCCGCTTCATGCGCGCCTCGATGCTCGAGGTGATCAACGCCGACTACATCCGCACGGCCCGCGCGAAAGGGCTGATCGAGCGACGCGTGATCCTCAGGCACGCGTTCCGCAACGCGCTGATCCCGCTGGTGACGCTGGCCGCGATCGACTTCGGCACGTTCTTCGGCGGCGCGATCATCACCGAGACGATCTTCGGCCTCGACGGGATGGGCCTCTACTTCATCAACGCACTCAACAACGGCGAGACCTACTCGATCATGGCCTGGCTGTTAATCACCGCGACGATGGTCGTCATCTTCAACCTGATCGCCGACATCGCGCTCGGCTTCCTCGACCCGAGGATCCGCCTTGACTGAGCATGCACGCAGACCCGACGAGGGCCACCTGACGGACGTCGACATGGAGGGCGGCATCTTCCGGCCCGAGGCGATGTCGCGCTTCGACCCTGGGACGCCGACGGAGTTCTCCATCGGCATGCCGGCGACCGAGCTCGCCTACGAGTCGGGCCTCGAGATGAAGACGCGGAGCCAGTGGTCGTACGCCCGCAGCCGCTTCTTCCGCCACCGCCTCGCGATGGGCAGCCTCGTCGTGCTGATCATCATCCTGCTCGTGGGCGTGTTCGCGGACAAGATCGCGCCGTACCAGTACGACCAGATCGACTTCAGCGCGATCGTGCAGGCCCCGTCCTCGCAGCACTGGTTCGGGACGGACTTGCTCGGGCGCGACTACTTCTCGCGCGTCCTGTTCGCGATCCGGACGTCGGCGCGCGTGGCCTTCCTCGTCGCCATCCTCTCGACGGTGATCGGCACCGCGATCGGCGCTTTCGCCGGCTACTTCGGCAGCTGGATGGACAACCTGCTGATGCGCTTCACCGACCTGATCCTGACGCTTCCGCTGATCGCAGTCCTGCTCGTCGCCGCGAACAAGTTCGGGAACGGCAACCAGTACAACGTGGCGCTGATCCTGGCGTTTTTCCTCTGGACGGGCATCGCCCGCGTCGTCCGGGGAATCTTCCTCTCGCTGCGCGAGAAGGAGTACGTGGAGGCGGCGAAGGCCGCGGGTGCAGGCGACACCCGGATCATCTTCAGACACGTCCTCCCGAACGCCCTCGGGCCGATCATCGTCAACATGACGCTGACGGTCGCCGCCGCCATCCTGATCGAGTCCGCCCTGTCGTTCCTCGGCTTCGGGATCAAGCCCCCGACGCCCGCGCTCGGCCTGTTGATCAACGACGGCGCCACCCAGATGCAGACGGCGTGGTGGCTCGTCGTCTTCCCGGGGGCGATGATCATGGCGATCGTCCTCTGCATCAACTTCATCGGCGACGGGCTCCGAGACGCCCTCGACCCGACGCAGCGGCGCGTCCGCGCGTAATGCCAGATCCCGTCCTCTCCATTCGCGACCTCGTCGTGGAGTTCAACACCGAGGACGGCGTCGTCCAGGCCGTCGACGGCGTCGGCTACGACGTCTACCCGGGCGAGACGCTCGGCATCGTCGGCGAGTCCGGCTCGGGCAAGAGCGTCAGCACGATGTCGATCCTCGGGCTGATCCCTGTGCCCCCCGGGAACATCAGGAGCGGCAGCGCCGTCTTCGAGGGCGAGGACCTCCTGAAGATGAACAAGAAGCAGCTCCGCAAGATCCGCGGCAACCGGATGGCGATCATCTTCCAGGATCCGATGACGTCGCTGAACCCGGTCCTGAAGATCGGCTACCAGCTGACCGAGGCGATCAAGGCGCACCACCCGAACATCAAGCGCGCCGACGCGGAGAAGCGCGGCATCCAGCTGCTCGACACGGTCGGGATCCCGCAGCCGGCCCGGCGCTTCGAGCAGTACCCGCACGAGTTCTCCGGCGGGATGCGCCAGCGCGCGATGATCGCGATGGCGATCGCCAACCAGCCGGCCCTGCTGATCGCCGACGAGCCGACCACGGCGCTCGACGTCACGATCCAGGCGCAGATCCTCGAGGTCCTGAACAAGGCCCAGGAGGAAACCCAGGCCGCCACGATCCTGATCACCCACGACCTCGGCCTGATCGCCGAGATGGCGCACCGCGTGGTCGTCATGTACGCGGGCAAGGTGGTCGAGCTCGGCGATGTGCACACGATCTTCGCCGCGCCCCGCCACCCGTACACGGTCGGCCTGATGGAGAGCCTCCCGCGCCTGACCGTGGACGAGGACTTCCTCACGCCGATCCCGGGCCAGCCGCCGAGCCTGATCAACCGGCCGCCGGGGTGCGCGTTCCATCCGCGCTGCTTTCTCTCGCAGGGGCGCGCGCAGTGCCGCGAGGAGGTTCCGGCGCTGCGGCCGATCGGCGACGCGCTGCACCTGTCCGCCTGCCACTTCGCCGAGGAGCTCGAGGGCCAGACCTCGAAGCTGCTCGACGAGCCGAAGGCGGCGGAGGGGGTGGGATGAGCGAGCCAGAGATCGAGGCGGTGCACGAGCGGACCGAGGAGGGGAACGTCATCCTCCGGATCGAGGGCCTCGTCAAGTACTTCCCCATCCGCGCCGGTCTGATGAAGCGGCAGGTCGGCCAGGTGCATGCGGTCGACGGCGTCGACCTGACCGTCAGCTCCGGCGAGACGCTCGGCCTCGTGGGCGAGTCCGGCTGTGGGAAGACGACCCTCGGTCGGACGATCATCAAGCTCGTCGAGCCCACCAAGGGCAAGATCATCCTGAACGACGTCGACATCACGGGCTTCAGTCGGCGGAGGATGCGCGAGGTCCGGAAGGAGCTGCAGATCGTCTTCCAGGACCCGTATGCGTCCCTGAACCCGAGGATGACGGTGCACGAGATCGTGGCCGAGCCGCTGCGCGTCCACCGGCTGTACAAGGGCCAGGAGGGGCGCCACCGCGTCGACGAGCTCCTGCGCACGGTGGGCCTGTCCCCCGAGCACGCGAACCGGTTCCCGCACGAGTTCTCCGGCGGCCAGCGCCAGCGGATCGGCTTCGCGCGCGCGCTCGCGCTCAACCCGCAGCTGGTCGTGCTGGACGAGCCGGTCTCGGCGCTCGACGTGTCCATCCGCGCGCAGGTCGTGAACCTGCTCGAGACGCTGCAGCGCGACTTCGGCCTCACGTACCTCTTCGTCGCGCACGACCTCTCGCTCGTCCGGCACATCTCCGACCGCGTCGCCGTGATGTACCTCGGCAAGATCGTCGAGCTCGGGACGAAGCAGGACATCTACGAGCGTCCGAGCCATCCGTACACGCAGGCGCTGCTCTCGGCCGTCCCGATCGAGGAGCCGACGCAGCGCGGGAAGCGCAAGCGGATCGTGCTCGAGGGCGACGTCCCCAGCCCGGCGAACCCGCCCTCCGGCTGCCGCTTCCGGACGCGCTGCTGGAAGGCGCAGCCGATCTGCGCGGAGGAGGTCCCGGAGCTGGTCGACCGAGGGCAGGGCCATCCGTCGGCCTGCCACTTCGCCGAGATCGTGAAGCCGCTGACAATCGCAGATCAGCCGCAAGAGCCGGCAGCAACCTCCGGCAGCTAGACAAACGTCCTGCATTCAGGCTCAATCGGAATCGGCCCGCTGCCGACAGATATAAGCGTGTGTCGACTAACTTTCGGATGGAGGCCCCGTCAGAATCGTCATGAGGCTCGTTAGATCGTTCCCGGAATCCTGTGAGCGCGTGCGCGAGCAGCTGTCGCTCGCGCTCGACTGCGAGCTCACGCAGCTGGACGAGGCGCGCGTCGACGCGCACCTCGCCTCGTGCCCGAGCTGCAGCGCGTTCCGGGAGGAACTGGGCGCCGCGACGCGGATCGTCCGGACCGCGCCGCTGGAGCAGCTCTCGATCCCGATCATGATCCCGGGTCACCGGCGCATCGCGCGCCGGGCGACGCAGGCTGCCACCGCAGCCGCAGTGGTCATGGTCGCCGCGCTCGGCAGCCTCGGCCTCGCCAACCGCGAGGCGCAGCGCGTCGCGTCGCCGGCCTTCCCGGACCGCGCGGTGCCGCAGGTGAGCGACGCGCTCGAGGTCGACCGCGTCCGGACGCCGGGCCAGATGGCGAACGGCTTCCGCGGGCGCTCCGCCCGCTAACGCCAACCGGCCGACTTTCCAGGGCATTCGGCTAAACTCGCGGCCGAGGCGGGCGTGTCTCACGCTGCCTAGCGTCCTGTCCACGAAGCGCCTTCCAGGAGAGTCATGGCTGACCAGCAACCCGCCCCGAAACCCGGCCGGATCGTCGAGATCAAGGGTGTCGTGATCGACGCCGTCTTCCCGGAAGAGCTGCCGGGGATCTACAACGCAGTCCGGATCGACATCCCGGGGCAGGACGGCCAGGAAGCCCGCGCGCTGATCGCCGAGGTGCAGCAGCACCTGGGCGACGACCGCGTCCGCGCGGTGGCGATGGACTCGACGGACGGCCTCGCCCGTGGCCTCGAGGTGAGCGACACCGGCGGCCCGATCACGGTGCCGGTCGGCCAGCCGACGCTCGGCCGGATCTGGAACGTGATCGGCGACCCGGTCGACGAGCTGGAGGCTCCGCCCGCGGACGTCGAGCGCTGGTCGATCCACCGCGACCCGCCGAAGTTCACCGAGCTGTCGGCGAAGATCGAGATCTTCGAGACCGGCCTGAAGGTGGTCGACCTCCTGGCGCCGTTCATCCGCGGGGGCAAGGTCGGCCTCTTCGGCGGCGCCGGCCTCGGCAAGACGGTCCTGATCCAGGAGCTCATCCACAACGTCGCGATGGAGCACGGCGGCTACTCCGTCTTCTCCGGCGTCGGCGAGCGCACGCGCGAGGGCAACGATCTCCTGCTGGAGATGACCGAGTCGGGCGTGCTCGACAAGGTCGCGCTCGTCTACGGGCAGATGAACGAGCCGCCGGGCGCGCGCCTCCGCGTCGGCCTCTCGGGCCTGACGATGGCGGAGTACTTCCGCGACGAGGGCCGCGACGTGCTCCTCTTCATCGACAACATCTTCCGCTTCACGCAGGCGGGCTCCGAGGTGTCGGCGCTGCTCGGCCGTATGCCGAGCGCCGTCGGCTACCAGCCGACGCTCGCCACCGAGATGGGCCAGCTCCAGGAGCGCATCACCTCCACCTCGCAGGGCTCGATCACGTCCGTCCAGGCGATCTACGTGCCGGCCGACGACCTGACCGACCCGGCGCCGGCGAACACCTTCGCCCACCTCGACTCCTCCGTCGTGCTGACGCGCACGCTCGTCGAGCAGGGGATCTATCCCGCAGTCGACCCGCTCGACTCGTTCTCCCGCGCGCTCCAGCCCGGGATCGTCTCGGCCGAGCACTACGAGACGGCCACGAACGTCCAGGAGATCCTGCAGCGCTACAAGGACCTGCAGGACATCATCGCCATCCTCGGCATCGACGAGCTCTCCGACGAGGACAAGCTCGTGGTCACACGCGCTCGCAAGATCCAGCGCTTCCTCTCACAGCCGAACTTCGTCGCCGAGCAGTTCACCGGCACGCCCGGCCAGTACGTCAAGCTCGAGGACACGATCAAGGGCTTCCAGGAGATCATCGCGGGCAAGCACGACGAGCTCCCCGAGCAGGCGTTCTACATGGTCGGCGGGATCGAGATGGCCGTGGAGAAGGGCCGGCAGCTGGCGGGCGGCGGTGACGAGCCCGCGCAGGCCGAGCCCGAGCAGGACGCGTCCGATGACGCCGCCGAGGCGGAGGCCGAGGCGGAACCCGCCGGCGTCAGTGGCTGACGAGCGGAAGACGTTCGATGTCTCGCTCGTGACGCCGGACGGGCCGGCGTTCGAGGGCGAGGCCGAGATGATCGTGGTTCCCGGCGCGGCCGGCGAGATCGGCGTCCTCGCACGCCACGCCCCGCTGATCGCGACGCTGAAGGCGGGGGAGACGCGCGTGTACCTGACGCGGTCGGAGATCCGGGCGTACGCGACCGGGCCCGGCTTCTTCCAGGTGCAGCAGGACCGGGCGATCGCGCTCGTCGACGACGCCGTCCTCGCCGACGAGATCGACGATGCGCGCGCCCGCGAGCAGCTGGAGACGGCGCAGCGCGAGCTGGAGCGCGTCGAGCGAGGCGAGTCGACGGCCGATCGCTGGCAGCTGGAGCAGCGGATCAGGCACGCTGAGAACCAGCTCGCCGTCGTCGGCCACGGCTGAGAGTCCCGCTGAACGACCAGGCCGGCCTGGCCCGTCGGGCGGTACGACGGCCGATGCCGAGCGGCAGGATGAGCGGAGCGTGTTCCCGCACGTGAAGCCCGTCCGCCTGGAGAGCCACCGGCTCGGCCCGCGCGTCTTCGTGTTCGGTGTCCGCGTGCACGAGTGGCATGTGGGCCTCGTCCTCGCCGGCACCTACGCCGCCGCCGTCACGCTGGGCCTGGTGCACGTTCGCTACTCGGCGGCGCTCGCCCTGCCCGCCGTCGGGCTGTGGTTGATCGCGAAGGACTGGCGCGACATCTTTCGCTCGCACCGCGACACCGCGTCGTGGCAGCTCGGCCTCCACCGGCCCGTTCCGCCGCTGCGGCCGGTCTGCCGCTTCGACTCGCTGCCGGCGCTGACGGCTGTGCTGGCCCTGCTCGCGGCCACCGCGAACGGCGCGAGCGCGGTCTTCGATGGAGCCTGGCGCAACGACCTCTTCTTCCAGCTCCGGCCCCTGAGCTCGATCCCGGTGTTCCAGACGCTCGCCCTCCCGACCGCTGCGGCGCTCGCGCTCGTCGCGCTGTCCCTCCACCGCCGCCGCCGCGCGGCCTGGGTGCTCGCCGTGACCGCCTTTGTCGCAGCAGGTGTGTTCGAAGCCACCAGGCACGAGTTCGGCGATGCCGCTGCCAGCTTCGGCGCAGTCGCGGTGCTCTTCTGGGGCCGCGGCGCATTCCCGGTGCGCTCCGATCCTGCGCTGTTGCGCGCCATGGTCTGGCGGCTCCCTGCGGTCCTGGCGACGTGGCTCGGCGGCGCGTTCGCCGTGCTCTGGCTCAGCGCCCCGCCCGAGACCGGCGCCCGGCTCGTCGCCGAGAACACCGGCCGCCTGCTCCTGTGGCAGACGGGGACGATCGGGTACTACGACGAGGCGCGGGCGATCCCCTCGCTCGTCCGCGCAGCCGGCCTGCTGATCCTGCTCGGCGCCGCATACGTCGTCTTCCGCCGGCCGGCGCCGGCGCGGTTGCTTCCCGGGCCCGAGCTGCGGCGCGCCGCAGCCGCACTCGTCCGGGCTCACGGGGACGACACGCTGGCGTTCTTCAAGCTGCGGGAGGACACGCACTACCTGTTCGACCGCGGACGGGAGGCCTTCCTCGCCTACCGGGTGGAGGCCGGGACCATGCTCGTCTCGGGCGATCCCGTCGGGCCCGCCGACGCGCTGCCGGGACTGGTCACGGAGGCGTGCGCGCTCGCCGATCGGTTCGGGCTGAAGCTCGGCGTGGTCGGCGCGAGCAGCCGGACGCTGCCGCTGTTCGCGGAGGCAGGTCTGAGCGCGCTCTACGTCGGTGACGAGGCGATCGTCGCGACAGGGGACTTCTCCCTGGAGGGCCGGACGATCCGGAAGGTGCGTCAGTCCGTCGGCCGGCTCGAGAAGGCTGGCTTCGCCATCGAGCTCGTGGAGAGCGGCTTGCTCGGCGAGGATGCGCGCGCCGAGCTGGAGCGACTAGCCGATGACTGGCGGCAGGGCGAGCCGGAGCGCGGCTTCTCGATGGCCCTCGACTCGCTGCGCGGCGACCACCACGCGGAGACGCTGCTGGTCGTAGCCCGAGACTCCGGGGGTGCCGCGCGCGGGTTCATCCAGTTCGTCCCGACCTACGGACGCAGCGCCGTGTCGCTGTCGATGATGCGACGGGATCGTGCCGCGCCGAACGGCCTGACGGAGTACATGATCGTGCGGGCGATCGAGCTCCTCCGCGGCCGCGGCGTCGAGGAGGCCTCGCTCAACTTCGCCGCGTTCGCGCGCTGGATGCACGATCCGCAGAGCCGCGCCGAGCGCGCGCTCGGGCGGCTCGTCGGGCTCGCGAACCCCTACTTCCAGATCGAGAGCCTCTACCGGTTCAACGCGAAATTCGGGCCGCAGTGGGAGCCGCGCTTTCTCCTGTACGAACGTCTCCGCGACCTCCCGCGAACTGCGCTCGCGACGCTGTGGGCCGAGGGGCAGCTGGCGAAGCCACCGGCGCCGCGCCTCCGTCTGCGGCCCGAGCTCGCGCCGGACTAGCTGGTAGCCTCCCGGGACCCGGAAAGCTTTGACAGGCAGCTTGGCGACCGGGTTACCAAACGCCTAAAGAGCCGCCCGCCGCCGCAGGCGCACGTCTCTCTAGGCTGAACGGGGAACGCCGATGAACGACGCGCGCACCAGACTCGAACAGCTCCTCGCCGAGCGGATCGTCGTGCTCGACGGCTCGTGGGGCGTCCTGATCCAGCGCGAGGTGAAGGGGGAGGAGGCGTACCGCGGCGAGCGGTTCCGCGACCACCCGCGCGACGTCGCGGGCAACCCCGACCTGCTGAACCTCACGCGGCCCGAGGTCGTGCTCGGGATCCACCGCGACTATTTCGCCGCCGGCGCGGACATCGCGACGACGAACACCTTCACGGCGACCTCGATCGGCCAGGCGGACTATGGGCTCGAGGGCGCGGTGCACGAGCTGAACGTCGCGGGGGCGCGGCTCGCGCGCGAGGCGGCGGACGAGGCGGGCGGCTTCGTCGCTGGGTCGGTCGGGCCGCTGAACGTGTCGCTCTCCGTCTCGCCGCGCGTCGACGACGCCGCCTACCGTTCGGCAACCTTCGACCAGGTGCGGGAGGCGTACGCGGAGCAGATCCGCGCCCTCGCCGAGGGCGGCGTCGACCTGCTCCTGGTCGAGACCGTCTTCGACACGCTCAATGCGAAGGCGGCGATCGCGGCCGCGCTCGAGACCGCGCCGGACCTGCCGCTCTGGCTGTCGTTCACGGCGATCGACCGCAGCGGTCGCAACCTCTCCGGCCAGACGTCCGAGGCGTTCTGGCTCTCCGTCGAGCACGCCCGACCGCTGATCGTCGGCGTCAACTGCTCGCTCGGGGCGACCGAGATGCGGCCGTTCCTGGAGCAGCTCGCACGCGTCGCGCCGACGTACGTCTCCTGCCATCCGAACGCAGGGCTCCCGAACGAGTTCGGGCTGCACGACGAGCAGCCGGAGGACACCAGCCGCTTCCTCGCCGAGTTCGCCCGCGACGGCCTCGTGAACGTCGTCGGCGGCTGCTGCGGGACGACGCCCGAACACGTCAGGGCCATTGTGGACAGGGTCGAGGGTCAGGCCCCGAGACCTGTCCCGAAAGGCGAGTCCGTGCCGCGGTTCAGCGGCCTCGAGCCGTTCCGGATCTTCGACGACGCGAACTTCGTGATGATCGGCGAGCGGACGAACGTCACGGGCTCCGCCCGCTTCCGCCGCCTGATCGAGGCGGGGGATTTCCAGGGGGCCGTTGACGTTGCGCTCGACCAGGTGCGCGGCGGCGCGAACCTGCTCGACGTGAACATGGACGCCGACCTGCTCGAGTCGGAGCAGGCGATGACGACGTTCCTGAACCTGCTCGCGACCGAGCCCGAGGTCGCCGTCCTGCCCATCGTCGTCGACAGCTCGAAGTGGTCGGTGCTCGAGGCGGGACTGAAGTGCATCCAGGGGAAGGGCGTCGTCAACTCCATCTCGCTCAAGGAGGGCGAGGAGGAGTTCCTCGACCACGCCCGGCGGGTCCGCGCCTACGGCGCCGGCGCCGTCGTGATGGCGTTCGACGAGCAGGGCCAGGCGGACACCGTCGACCGCAAGGTCGAGATCTGCGAGCGCGCCTACCGGCTGCTGACGCGGGACGGTTGGCCGCCCGAGGACATCGTCTTCGACTCGAACGTCCTCGCGGTCGCGACCGGGATCGAGGAGCACAACGAGTACGCGAAGGCGTTCATCGAGGCGATCCCGCTGATCAAGGAGCGCTGCCCGGGCGCGCGCACGAGCGGCGGCATCTCGAACCTCTCCTTCGCGTTCCGGGGCAACGACGTCGTGCGCGAGGCGATGCACGCGGCGTTCCTCTACCACGCGATCCGCGCCGGGCTCGACATGGGGATCGTCAACGCGGGCCAGCTCGCGGTCTACGAGGACATCGAGCCGGAGCTGCTCGAGCGGGTCGAGGACGTCCTCTTCAACCGCCGCGCCGACGCGACGGAGCGGCTCGTCGAGTACGCGTCGCGGGTCAAGGGGGAGGGGACGAAGCGCGAGCTCGATCTCTCGTGGCGCGAGGCGCCGGTCGAGGAGCGTCTTTCCCACGCGCTCGTGCATCGGCATCGTCGACTTCATCGAGGACGACACAGAGGAGGCGCGGCAGAAGCATCCGCGCCCGCTGGACGTGATCGAGGGCCCGCTGATGGACGGCATGGCGATCGTCGGCGACCTGTTCGGCTCGGGGAAGATGTTCCTCCCGCAGGTCGTGAAGAGCGCGCGCGCGATGAAGCGCGCGGTCGCCTACCTCGAGCCGTTCATGGAGGCCGAGAGGGCGGCGCTGGGCGACGGCGCCTCCCGCGCCCGGGGGAAGCTCGTTCTCGCCACGGTCAAGGGCGACGTCCACGACATCGGCAAGAACATCGTCGGGGTGGTGCTCGGCTGCAACAGCTACGAGGTGATCGACCTCGGCGTGATGGCCCCGGCCGACCGGATTCTCGACACCGCGGTCGCCGAGGGCTGCGACGTGGTCGGCCTCTCGGGACTGATCACGCCCTCGCTGGAGGAGATGGTGAACGTCGCGCGCGAGATGGAGCGGCGCGGGCTCGACCTGCCGCTCCTGATCGGCGGCGCTACCACGTCGAAGCAGCACACCGCGGTCAAGATCGCGCCGGCCTACTCGCAGCCGACCGTCCACGTCCTCGACGCCTCGCGGGTCGTCAAGGTCGTGTCCGACCTGCTCGAGCCCTCGCGGCGGAGCGCCTTCGACGCCGAGAACCGCGAGCTCCAGGAGCGGCTGCGCGAGCAGCATGCGGAGCGCGACCGCAAGCCGCTGCTCGCGATCGAGGCGGCGCGCGCGAACCGCGAGCGGGTCGCGTTCGACGACCTGCCGTCCCCGCAGTTCACGGGAACCCGGCCGATCGAGCCCGACCTCGCCACACTGCGCGGGTACGTCGACTGGCAATTCCTCTTCCACGCCTGGGAGCTGAAGGGGAAGTTCCCGGCGATCCTCGAGCTGCCGGCGGCGCGCGAGCTGTTCGACGACGCGCAGACGCTCCTCGACGAGATCGTCGCGGGCGGTCTGCTCCAGGCGCGGGGCGTCTACGGGTTCTGGCCGGCGCGCGCGGACGGCGACGACCTCGTGCTCGGCGAGGGGACGCGCTTCTGCTTCCTGCGGCAGCAGTCGGCGTACGGCGACTCGCGCCCGAACCGCTGCCTCGCCGACTTCGTGAGCGCCGACGGCGACCACGTCGGTGCATTCGCGGTCGGGATCCACGGCGCCGATGCGCTTGCCGCCCGCGCCGAGGCCGACCACGACGACTACCGGGCGATCATGGTCAAGGCGCTGGCGGACCGGCTGGCCGAGGCGTTCGCGGAGTCTCTCCACCAGCGGGCGCGCCGTGAGTGGTACGAGCCCGAGGAGCGGCTGTCGAGCGACGAGCTGATCGCGGAGCGCTTCCGCGGGATCCGGCCCGCCTTCGGGTATCCGGCCTGTCCGGACCACACCGAGAAGCGGAAGCTGTTCGACCTCCTCGGCGCGGGGAGCGTCGGGGTCGAGCTGACGGAGACGTACGCGATGACACCGGCGGCGGCCGTGAGCGGCATCTACCTCGGGCACCCGCAGTCCCGGTACTTCTCCGTCGGCCGGATCGGACGCGACCAGGTCGAGGACTACGCCGCACGCAAGGGGATGGCCGTGGAGGAGGTCGAGCGCTGGCTCGCGCCGAACCTGGGCTACGAGGCTCGATCGAGGGAGGAGGCGCTCACCGGCTAGGCCGATAACCGGAGCGATGACCGGCCGCTTCGGTTTCGTCGCGCTTCTCTCCGCGCTCTTCGTGTCCTCCGCGCTCGCCGCGCCAGGCGAGGCCGAGCGCCGCGCGATCACGGCCCACGACCAGGCCTGGGCGAAGCGGATCAACCTCGCGCTGCGTGACCTGCCGGCGGGTTACAGGCAGGGGCCGGTGAAGTCGAACACCCGTCCCGGCGGGATGACGTGCCGCGGGTTCGCGCCCGATCTCTCGCGCTTCACGATCACCGGGCAGGCGGTTTCGCGCCAGTTCGCGAGCGCGACCGGCACCGCGATCTCCTCGTCGGCCGAGATCTTCCGATCGGCGGCCGATCAGCACGGCGACTGGACGCTGACGGCGCGGAAGGAAGCGCTCCCGTGCCTGCGCCAGGCGCTCGAGTCCTTCTCCGGCGGCGTGCTCAGGGTCACGAAGGCGTGGTTGCGGCCGTCGCCGAAGCTCGGCGAGCACGCGATCTCGTTCCGCGCGTCCGTCGCGGTCGACGCGAACGGCGTCAAGGCGACGATCTGGCTCGACGTGCTCGCTGTCGCGCAGGGGCGGGGCGACGCCACGCTGAGCGTGATCTCCCTGCGCAAGGCGCCGTCGGCTGCGCTTGAGCGCTCGCTGCTCGCGAAGCTCGCCGCGCGGCTGCGCGGCCTAGTCCTCGAAGAGCACGCTGATGCTCTCGCGCCGGTGGATCCGGCGGATCGCCTCCGCGAAGAGCGGCGCCACTGAGACGACCTCGACCTTCGCAGGCAGCGCCACCGGCTGCGTCTCGATCGAGTCGGTGACAATCAAGCGCTCAATCGGGCTCGCGTCGAGCCGCTCGATCGAGCCTTCGGCGAAGACGCCGTGGGTCACGACCGCGGTGACGGAGGAGGCGCCGCGCACAACGAGTTGCTCCGCCGTCTCGACCAGCGTGCCGGCACTGATCGTGAAGTCGTCGACGACGACCGCGTCGCGGCCGGCGACGTCGCCGATCACCTCGACGCTCGCGACCTCTCCCGAGTGGTCCTCCCGCATCTTGTCCGCGATCGCAAGCGGCGCGCCCAGCCTCCTGGCGTAGCGCCGCGCCCGCTTGGCAAAGCCTGCGTCGGGCGCGACGACGACGACGCTCGGCAGCCCCAGCTCGTGGATCGCGGCGCACAGGTACGGCGCCGCGTACAGGTCGTCGACCGGGGCGCGGAAGAACCCCTGGATCTGTGGCGCATGGAGGTCCAGCGTGACAACGCGGTCGGCGCCGGCGGCCTCGATCGCATCGGCGCAGACGCGGGCCCGGATCGACACGCGCGGCTCGTCCTTCTTGTCGCCCTTGGCGTAGGCGAAGTAGGGGACGACGACGGTCACGGACTCGGCGCTCGCTCGCCGCAGGGCGTCGATCCAGAACAGCAGCTCCATGAAGTTGTCGTTCGTCGGGAAGACCGTCGACTGGACGACGTAGACGCGGCGGCCGCGCACGTTCTCCAGCACCCGCACGAAGAGCGTCCCTTCCGGAAAGCGGATCACCTCGCCGCGCCCCGTCTCGACGCCGAGGTCGCGGCAGATCGCGTCCGTCAGGCGCGGGCTGGCGCTGCCGGCGAACACGAGCGGGTCCTCGGCGTCAGGCACGCGCCTGCGTGTCTACCACATCGACGTGACGACCAGTTGGGTGGGGAAGGGGAGCGGCCTCTGACGGCCGTCTGCTGAGGTATCCTGGCCCCCGGCTGGCGCCCTCGAACCGGGCGCCGCGGTGTTTTCTGCCCCCAGATGAAGACGACGCTCAAGAGAGGCATGGGCCGTGGCGCCCCATTCAACGGCAACGGGCGCTCGGTGTTCCCGCCGGGCGTGCGCACGCCGATGACGCGGTACCGGCAGCCCGAGCCGGAGCGGCGCGGGCCCTGGGGGATCGTCCGAACGGTTTCGCTGTGGACGATCCTCGTTGCGCTCGTCGTCGCGGGCGGGGCGGCCGGCGCGGCCTATCTCCGCGCGCATCGCTTCGTCGCCGCGGTCGCGCCGAAGACGAAGCAGGACAAGGCGACGGCGAACCGACTCGACGTCGCCGTTCCCGGTCAGCCGACGACTGCGCTCGTGATCGGCACGGACAAGCGGCGGGGACCTGAGGCGGAGGTCACCGGCCGGTCCGACACGCTGATGCTCGTCCGAGCCGACCCGCAGACGAACTCGATCTCGTTGCTGTCGTTCCCGCGCGACCTGCTCGTGAACATCAAGTGCCCGGGTCACTTCGACCACGTCGACCGGATCAACGCTGCGTTCTCCGAGTGCGGCTCGCTCGGCAGCCTTCTGACCGTCCGCGCGCTGACCGGCCTCCCGATCAACTACTTCATCACGGTCAACTTCCGCGGCTTCCTGCAGCTCGTCAACAACCTCGGCGGCGTCTGGGTCGACGTCGACCGCCGCTACCTCTGTGACGAGAGCAACTGCCCCGGTGTCACGCCGATCAACCTGCAGCCCGGCTACCAGCGACTGCGTGCACTCGACGCGCTCGCGTACGTCCGTTTCCGGCACTTCGACTCCGACCTCTACCGCGTCGCCCGGCAGCAGCTCTTCCTGAAGGCGTTGAAGCAGCAGATCTCCACGTCACTCGACCTGAACACGGTGCTCGACATCGTGGACGCCGTGGAGAAGAACGTGACGATCGGGCGCGGCGGCAACCAGCCGCTCGACCTGAACACGCTGAAGGACTACATCTACTTCGCGCGCGGCCTCCCGCCCGGCCACATCTTCCAGTCGCGGATCGACGGGCTGACCGGCTACGCCGAGCTGGCGGCGGCGCCGGGCTCGATCGAGACGGCGGTGCGACGCTTCGCCCAGCCCGACGTCCAGGCGCCGGCGAAGGCACGGGACGTGGCGTTCGGGATCAAGCGACGCTCCCGACAGCTGCGGCCGGCGAACGTCACGGTCAGCGTCCTCAACGGGAACGGCGTCACTGGCTCCGCGGCGAACGCCGCGTACCGGTTGGGCCAGCGCGGCTACCAGATCGTCCTCCCGCCGACGCAGCGGCCGGCGAACGCGCCGAACTTCGGCTACTTCCGCACGACGGTGTACTACGACCCTGCGAAGCCGGTCGGCAAGGTCGCCGCGCGCCAGCTCGCCAACCTCTTCGGCGACGGGGAGATCAAGCCGGTCACGCCGATCATCAGGACGCTCGCGAACGGCGCCCTGACGACCGTGGTCGTCGGCCAGACCTTCCACGGCAACCTCGCGCCGGCGCCGGTGGACGAGACCCCCACGAAGGAGCCCCCGAACGTCGTCGTGAACCCGGGTCTCTCGCTGAACGCGCTCCGGAGCGTGCGGCGCAAGCTCGCGTTTCCGCTGGAGGTGCCGCACGTCGTCGAGCGCACCTCACAGCTGGAGTTCGACGCGCCCGTCCGCCGGTACTTCGTCCAGGCGCACCACCGCGCGGTCCGCCTGTCCTTCCGCACCGGCGCGAACGAGTACTGGGGGATCGAGGAGACCGACTGGGACGACGCGCCGATCCTCGCGAACCCGGACTTCACGCACCGCATTCGCGGCCGCACGTTCGACTTCTACTACTCGGGCCCCCACCTCCACATGATCGTGCTGCGCGAGAACGGCGCGACCTACTGGGTCACGAACACCATCGTCGACTCGCTGTCGAACGAGACGATGCTCGCGATCGCGCGCGGGCTGCGCCCGCTCGGCGGTAAGTAGGCTTTTCGGCCGTGGCTGAGGGGCGCACGATCGGGGTCTTCGGGGCCGGCTGGGTCGGCCTGGTCACCGGCGGCTGCTTCGCCGAGCTCGGGTACCGCGTGATCGTCCGCGACGTCCTCCCGGAGCGGATCGAGTCGCTCCAGGCGGGGAAGCTGCCGTTCCACGAGCCCGAGCTGCCGGAGCTGCTCGAGCGCAACGTCGACCGGCTCCACTACACGCTGGACGCCGCCGAGCTCGCCGAGGCTGAAGTTCTCTTCGTCTGCGTCCAGACGCCGCCGACATACTCCGGCGACGCCGATCTCTCGTACGTCTGGACCGCGCTCGACGACCTCCCGCGGACGGACGAGCGCCGGATGCTGGTGATGAAGTCGACGGTGCCCGTCGGCACGGGCGAGAAGGTGCGCGCGGCGCTCGAGGCCCGCGGCCTCACGAACGTCGGCTACGTGTCGAACCCGGAGTTCCTCTCCGAGGGGCGGGCTGTTCGCGACTTCATGGAGCCCGACCGCATCGTCGTCGGCGCGTTCGAGGAGGGGGACGCCGTCGCGGTCGAGGCGCTGTACGCCGGGACCGAGGCGCCGGTCGTCCGCACCGACGTCGCGTCGGCCGAGATGATCAAGCTCGCGGCCAACGCGTTCCTGATGACGCGGATCTCGTTCATCAACGAGATCGCCAACGTGTGCGAGGCCGTGGGCGCGGACGTGGTCGAGGTGGCGCGCGGCGTCGGCCTCGACAGCCGCCTCGGGCCGCACTTCCTCAGGGCCGGCATCGGCTACGGCGGCAGCTGCTTCCCCAAGGACTCGCTGGCGCTCAAGCAGCTCGCGTCGAACTCCGGCTACCACTTTCAGCTGCTCGCGGCGGTGATCGAGGTCAACGAGCTGCAGAAGCGGCGGGTGATCCAGAAGCTGCAGAAGCACCTCGGGAAGCTGCGCGGAAAGAAGGTCGCGCTGCTCGGGCTCGCGTTCAAGGCGGGAACGGACGACATGCGCGAGGCGCCGTCGATCGTGCTCGCGTCACGGCTGCTGGCCGAGGGAGCCGAGGTGCGCGCGTGGGATCCCGTCGCGAAGCCCGGCGAGCTGATGAAAGGCGCGACGCTTTGCGAGTCTGTCCTCGAGGCCGTGACGGGCGCGGAAGCCGCCGTGATCGTCACGGAGTGGGACGAGCTGCGCGGGCTCGCGTCGCCGGAGGTGCGCGCGGCGATGGCGCGGCCGCTGATCGTCGACGGCCGGAACCTCCTCGACCCGGCGGAGGTGCGCGCGGCAGGTTTCGCCTACGAGGGGATCGGACGCCAGAGCTCGGCCTTCGAGACGCTGCCGGAGACGCCCGAGCCGGCGGCCGCGTCGCCCGACACGACCGTCACCTCCTGATGGAGGCGATCATCCTTGCCGGCGGGAAGGCGACCCGCATGGGGGAGGCCGCCCAGGGGCTGCCGAAGGCGCTCGTCCCGATCGCCGGCCATCCGCTCGCCGCCTACCAGGTCGCGCAGCTCGCGCGGGCGGGAGTCGAGCGGATCATCGTCAGCTGCGCCGCGGGTCAGTCGGATCTGTTCGCGCAGGAACTTTCCGGCGCGGGCGCCGAGATCGTCCCGGTGGAGGAGCCCGAGCCGCTCGGCCGCGGCGGCGGGCTCCGGTTCGCCGCTGCGCAGCGGCAGGAGGACGGCCCCATGTGGGCGTTCAACGGCGACGAGCTCCACGACGTCGACCTCGGCGCGATGCTGTCGGCGCACCGCTCGCACGGCGCCGCCGCGACGATCGTCGTCGCGCCGCTGATTTCGCAATTCGGCGTCGTCGACCTCGACGGCGACCGCGTGACCGGGTTCCGGGAGGCGCCTCGGCTGCCGCACTGGGTGAACAGCGGCGTCTACGTTCTCGACGAAGAGGCGCTCGACCGGCTCCCAGGGCGAGGCGACCACGAGCAGTCGACCTTCCCCGAGCTCGCCGAGGAGGGGAAGCTCTACGCGTATCGGCACGAGGGCCTCTGGATCACGGTCAACACGCCGAAGGACCTGATGCGTGCGGAGCAGCACTACACGGCGCATCCCGAGCTTCGTCCCGCCTCGTAACGGCGTAGAGTCGCCCAGGAACATGGACTCGCCGAACCTCGAGGGCCTCGACGCATGGGCGTTCGAGCCGCGCAGGGTGGAGAAGCCCTGGGGCTACGAGCTCATCTGGGCGCACGCGGACACGTACGTGGGGAAGCTCCTCTTCGTCAAGGCGGGCGAGTCGCTCAGCCTGCAGTTCCACCGGGAGAAGGACGAGTCGTGGCTCGTCCAGTCGGGGCGGGCGAGGCTCGAGCTCGGATCGGCGGGCGACCCGGTGTTGAAGGAGGAGATCGTGTCGGCCGGGGCGGCCTTCCACTACCGCCCGGGCACCGTCCACCGCGTCACGGCGCTCGAGGACACGATGATCCTCGAGGTCTCCACGCCGCACCTGGACGATGTCGTCCGGCTCGAGGACCGCTACGGACGGGAGGGCACCAGCAAACCTTGACACGCTTGTGTTAGGGTTCTGCACGTGCGTGAGCTGACAGTCGGCGAGGCGGCCGCTCATACCGGCTGGTCGCCTCGGATGTTGCGGTACCTCGAGCGGATGGGGCTCGTTTCCCCACGCCGCACGACCGCCGGCTACCGGCGCTACGGGCTGCTCGAGCTGAACCAGCTGCGCTCGCTGCGCGAGCTGCGCCGGCAGTATCACGTCGAACTGACCGACGTCGCGTTCGCCGCCAGGCTGCGGCGGGACTTGCAGCTGCGGAGCGCCGTCGACACCTGGCTCGCGGGGACGGAGCTCTCCGCCCTCGACTGGGAGCAGCGCAAGCACGAACGACTGCTCGTCGCCTGACCAACCTCGACCCGGAAGGACTGAATGGCTGCGACACAACGACATGACGTGAAGGACCTGACGCTCGCTCCCGAGGGCGTTCGCCGGATCGAGTGGGCGAACCGGCAGATGCCGGTGCTCGCCGCGATCCGCGAGCGCTTCGAGCACGAGCAGCCGCTTGCCGGCTACCGCGTCTCCGCGTGCCTCCACGTGACGACCGAGACCGCGAACCTCGCCCGCACGCTGAAGGCCGGCGGCGCGGACGTGGTGTTGTGCGCCTCGAACCCGCTCTCCACGCAGGACGACGTCGCCGCTGCGCTCGTGGAGGACTTCGACGTGGCCGTCTTCGCGATCAAGGGCGAGGACAACGACACCTACTACCAGCACATCGAAGCCGCGGTCGACCACAAGCCGCAGCTGACGATGGACGACGGCGCCGACGTGATCGGCGTCCTCCACTCGGCCCGGCGCGAGCAGCTCGGCGACATCATCGCCGGCACCGAGGAGACGACCACCGGCGTCATCCGGCTGAGGGCGCTGGAGCGGGACGGCGCGCTCGGCTTCCCCGTGATCGCCGTCAACGACGCGAACACGAAGCACCTCTTCGACAACCGCTACGGCACCGGCCAGTCGACGATCGACGGCATCATCCGCGCGACGAACGTCCTGCTCGCCGGCAAGCGCTTCGTCATCTCCGGCTACGGCTGGGTCGGGCGCGGCGTCGCCCTTCGTGCGAAGGGGATGGGCTCGCACGTGATCGTCACCGAGACGGATCCCATGCGGGCGCTCGAGGCCGTGATGGACGGCTACGAGGTGCTCCCGATGGAGAAGGCCGCCGCGATCGGCGACATCTTCTGCACCGCGACCGGTGACAAGTCCGTGATCCGCCGCGAGCACATCGAGACGATGAAGGACGGCGCGATCCTCGCGAACACGGGCCACTTCAACGTCGAGATCGACATCCCGGCACTGCGGTCGCTTGCCGCCGACACGCGGGAAGCGCGCGCGTTCGTCGACGAGTTCACCCTCGAGGACGGGCGGCGTATCTACCTGATCGCCGACGGCCGCCTCGTGAACCTCTCCGCCGCAGAAGGTCACCCGGCGCTCGTGATGGACATGTCGTTCGCGAACCAGGCACTGTCGGCCGAGTACGCGATCAGGCACGCCGCGGAGCTCGAGCGGAAGGTCTATCCCGTGCCGAGCGAGATCGACGACGAGATCGCGCGGCTCAAGCTCGAGACGATGGGCATCACGATCGACCAGCTCAGCGAGGAGCAGGCCAGGTACCTCGAGTCGTGGGACGAGGGGACCTAGAAGGCACGTCCGCTTCCGTCGATTGGTCAACCTTGTCCTAGTGTTGGCCTGACCAACTGGTCAGACCAGGTCTGTCAGGTTGGTCAGGCCAGGTCAGGCTCGTTGTACAGACCTGGACAGTGCAATGGAGTTGACGCCCGAACAGATCGTGCGGTACGAGGAGGACGGCCCGCGGGTCGTCCTCCTCGACCAGCGCCGGCTGCCCGACGAGGTCGTCGACCTCGCCTGCACGTCGTGCGCCGAAGTCGCCGCGGCGATCCGGGACATGGCAATTCGCGGCGCCCCCGCGATTGGCGTCGCCGCCGCCTACGGGTTCGCGCTCGCGGCCGAGCGCGGGGAGGACCTCGACGAGGCGGCCGAGGCGCTCGCCGCCTCGAGACCGACGGCCGTCAACCTCGTGTGGGCGCTCGAGCAGATGCGCGACGACCCCACGCCGGAACGTGCCCGCGCGCTCCATGCGGAGGAGGTCGAGCGCTGCCGCAGCATGGCGGCCCACGCGGCGGAGCTCTTCGCTTCCGGCACGCGCGCGCTGACGCACTGCAACGCGGGCGGGTTGGCCACCGCCGGCTACGGGAGCGCCGTCGGTTCCCTGCGCGCGGCGTGGGAGCGCGGCCTGCTCGAGCACGTCTTTGTCGACGAGACGCGGCCGCTCCTCCAGGGCAGCCGGCTGACCGCGTTCGAGCTCGAGACGCTCGGGATTCCGCACGCTGTGATCGCCGACTCCGCGGCGGCGTCGCTGATGGCGGCGGGCGAGATCGACCTCGTCGTCACCGGAGCCGATCGGATCGCGGCGAACGGCGACGCGGCCAACAAGATCGGGACGTACGGGCTCGCGGTGCTGGCCGCGCACCACGACATCCCGCTCTACGTCGTTGCGCCCACCTCGACCATCGATCTCGACACCGCGACCGGCGCCGACATCCCGATCGAGCACCGTGACCCCGCGGAGATCACCGCCCGCTTCCCGGCGCGCAACCCGGCCTTCGACGTGACGCCGAGCGAGCTGATCGCCGCGATCGTCACGGAGCACGGGGTCCACCGTGCGCCGTACGCGGAGTCGCTCGCCGCTCTCGCATGAAGGCGATCGTCCTCGCCGCCGGGTACGCGACGCGCCTGCGCCCGCTCACAGACGATCTCCCGAAGCCTCTCCTGCCCGTCGGCGGCCGGCCGATGCTCGACTGGATCGTCGAGCGCATCGAGGAGGTCGCGGATGTCGACGGGATCCACGTCGTCACGAACGCGCGCTACGCCGACGACTTCACGGACTGGGCCAAGGCCCGTGCGATCCACGTCCATGACGACGGCACCGCGTCGAACGAAGACCGGCTCGGCGCGGTCGGAGACCTCCGCTTCACGGTCGAGGAGGCCGGGCTCCAGGGCGACGACCTGCTCGTGATCGCCGGCGACAACCTGTTCGACTACAGCCTCGCCCGCTATGTCGACTGGTGGCACGGCAAGGGCATGGCCAGCGCGATCGCCGTCCGGCGAATTCCAGACCGCGAGCTGATCAAGCAGTACGGCGTCGTCACGATCGAGGACGACGAGCGGATCACGTCGATCGTCGAGAAGCCGGACGATCCGCAGAGCGACCTGGCTGCGACGGCCACCTACCTGTACCACCGGGAGCACGCTGCGCTCCTGCCGGAGTACCTGGACGCCGGCAACTCGCCGGACCAGCCGGGGCGTTTCCCCGTCTGGCTCGTCGACACCGGCCGGGCGCCGATCTACGGCTACGCGTTCGAGGGGATGTGGATGGACATCGGCGATCGGGAGCAGCTGCTCGAGGCGGACAACCTCCTGCGCGCCCGGGAGGGACTGCCCCAGCGCGCGGAGTACTCGCCCGAGCCCTGATTCGACAACCGCCGGCGCGGCGCCGTAGCATTCGCCGCAGTCGTGTCCAGATAGCGCACGCCATCGGCTGACGCGGCCGGCTCTTCCCGGTCGTGGCGGCGCGTGCGCCGGCGGCGACTCCCCGCGAGCTCCGGCCTTGGAACCCTGTCGCCGTCTGCGCTTCCCGGCTCGCGGGGGGAGGAGCGATGACGCGTCGGGTCTCCATTACGAGCACGTCCAACGACCGGCTCAAGGCGGCGCGGCGGCTCGCGCGCGGCCGCGCGCGGGGTGAGCGGACGTTCCTGGCGGAGGGCCACCGCCAGCTCCGCTGCGCCCTCGAGGCCGGTGCCGCAGTGTGCGAGGTGTTCGCCGCGCCCGAGCTCTTCCTCGGAGAGACAGACGCCGAGCTCGTCGCGTTCGCCGAACGGCGCGGCGCGCGCGTGTACGAGGTCGGCTGCGCTGCGTTCCACGCCCTCGCCGGACAGGCACGGCCCGACGGCCTGATCGCCGTGGTCGAGCGCCCGCCGACGTCGCTGGCGCGGCTGGACGTGGGCGACCGCCCGCTCCTGCTCGTGGCCGAGTCGATCGAGCGGCCCGGAAACCTCGGCACGATCGTGCGCACGGCGTGCGCGGCAGGCGTGAACGCCCTCGTCCTCTGCGACCCGGCCACCGACCCCTTCCACCCGGAGGCCGTCCGCGGCGCAGCCGGTGCGCTGTTCAAGCTCCAGCTCGCCTCCGCGACCTTCGAGTCTGTGTCCGCGTGGCTCGGCAAGCGCGACGTCAGGCTGCTGGTCACCTCACCCGGCGGCGACCGCCAGTATCTCGACGCCGATGCCACTGGCGGCGTCGCGCTGGTCGTCGGCAGCGAGCGCCACGGCGTCACGCAGCGCTGGCTCGATGTGGCGGACGAGGTCGTCCGCATCCCGATGCCCGGCCCCGTCGACAGCCTCAACGTCGCTGTCGCCACCGGCATCGCGCTGTTCGACCTCGCCCGCCGGCGCTGAATCGCGGCGAAGTCGTCACACACCCGTGCGCCGGACGGGCATACCGTGGACGGCGTGCTCGACCTGCTGCTGCCGCAGCGATGTACGGTCTGCTCCCTCCCCGGCAGCCAGCTCTGTGGCGGCTGCAGGTCGAGCCTTCCGCGCATCCGGCCGCCGCTGTGCGCCCGCTGCGGCGCGCCCACGGCGTGGCCTGTCGAGCGTTGCCACGAGTGCGCCGGCAGGCGGCTCGGATTCGGGAGCGCGCGGGCGGCGGTGGAGTACGACGCGTCCGTTCGCCGGGTCGTCGCCGCCTGGAAGGAGCGCGGCCTACGGCGGCTCGTTGCCGCGGCGGCCGACATCGTCTCCGAGGAGGTCGAGCTGCCGCGTGCGGCCGCGATCGCCTTCGTCCCGCGCGATCGCGACCGCACCTTGAAGCGCGGCCACCACCCGGCCGAAGCCCTGGCGCGCGAGCTCGCGGAACGGTGGGAGCTGCCGCTGCTTCACGTGCTCGCACGCCCAACCCCGGCGCCGCGCCAGCGCGGGCTCTCGCGGGAAGAGCGGCGTCGCAACCTCCGTGGCGCGTTCGACGCGGCGGGGCCGGTCCCGGCCCGGATCGCTCTCGTCGACGACGTGTACACGACCGGCGCGACCGTCCATTTCGCAGCGTCGGCGCTGCGCCGGGGTGGGGCGCGACACGTCGAGGTCGTCACGTTCGCCCGCACGATTCGCATCCGCTAGATTCATTGGACCCGGCCCAGAAGGAGACGCGAATGCGACTTCACGTGAAGGGCAAGAACGTCGAGGTCAGCGACTCGATTCGCCGGTACGCCGAGGAGAAGCTGGCGAAGCTCGACCGGCAGCTGCACGAGCTGACGCAGGTCGAGGTCGAGCTGTCGACGGAGCGGAACCCGTCCATCTCCGCGAACCAGGTCGCCGAGGCGACGATCTTCACCAAGGGCCCGACACTGCGGGCGCGCGAGGCGACCGGCGACATGAAGGCGTCGATCGACCAACTGACCGACAAGCTCCTGCGGCAAGTCGAGCACTACCGCGCCAAGCGCAGTCGCAAGCAGCCCCGTGGCAACGGGATCCCGCAACCCGGAGGTCCGATGAGCATCCCCGAGCAGGAGCAAGGCCCGCAGATCGTCAAGACGAAGCAGTTCGCCGTGAAACCGATGACTGCCGAGGAGGCGGCGCTACAGCTCGAGCTGATCGGTCACGACTTCTTCGTGTTCCGCAGCGACGAGTCCGGGGACGTCAACGTGATCTACCGGCGCAGGGACGGCGGGTACGGGCTGATAGAGCCTCAGACGTAGGTCTTGGGCCTCTTCCGGAAGGAGCCGCTCCACTGGCGGCTCGCGCGCGAGGGCGGCCTCGATCCTGCCGAGGACGAGCAAGCGCGCCCCTCCTGGGACAAGGTCGGCATCCACGGCGTGGCGCGGCCCCGCCGCTGGGACGCGGTCGTGTCGGCCGAAGCGCCCGGTGTCGAGGGCGACAAGGTCGAGTTCGTGACGCTGGCGGACGGCTCGGTGATCGTCGACGACGGGCAGGCCGAGGGCGACCTGACGCCGCTTGCCGACGCGCTCGAGGCGCAGGTCCAACCGCCGTATCGCGCCGAGGGCGTCCGTCAGAGGGAGAGCGTGTGGGCGGTGGCGGCGCGACGGATCGAGCTGGCTGAGTTCGTCGCCGCAGGAGACGAGATCGTGCTCAGCGAGCACGGCGGCGGCCGGACGCTCGTCGTCGACGGCGAGCAGACGTTCGGCACTGTCCCGGAGCTCGAAACGGTCGGCCTGCGCCAGGGCGACTCCTTCACCGTCCGCGCGGTGCGTGTCGACGGCGATCTCTGGGAGGTGCAGGCCGATCCCCTCTAGTGAGCGCCGTGACGCGAGATCAACCGGCGCAGCGGGTCGGCTACCCTAAGCTCGATGGCCCAGCAGCTCGGTTCCTTCGAGAAGATCCTGCGCGTCGGGGAGGGGCGCCGGCTCAAGCGCCTGCAGCAGCAGGCTGCCTACATCACGTCGCTGGAGCCGGACTTCCAGGCGCTCTCCGACGAGGAGCTGCGCGGGAAGACGGCCGACTTCAGGCAGCGGCTGGAGAACGGCGAGACGCTCGAGGAGCTCCTGTTCGAGGCGTTCGCGGCCGTCCGCGAGGCCCGGCTGCGCCAGTCCGACCAGCGCATGTTCGACGTCCAGATGATGGGCGGGATCGTGCTGCACGAGGGCGACGTGGCCGAGATGAAGACGGGCGAGGGGAAGACGTTCGTCGCGAGCCTCGCGCTCTACCTGAACGCGCTCGAGGGGAAGGGCGTCCACCTCGTCACGGTCAACGACTACCTCGCGCAGCGCGACGCCGAGTGGAACCGGGGCGTCTACGAGCGCCTTGGGATGACCGTCGGCTCGATCGAGAACATGATGCCGTTCGCGCAGCGGCGGGAGGCGTACGCGGCCGACATCACCCACGGGACGAACTCCGAGTTCGGCTTCGACTACCTGCGCGACAACATGGCCGTCTCGCTCGACGGCACCGTCCAGCGCAGCCACTCCTACGCGATCGTCGACGAGGTCGACTCGATCCTGATCGACGAGGCGCGGACGCCGCTGATCATCTCGGGCGAGCCCGAGACCGCCGCGCAGATCTACTACGACTTCGCCCGCGTCGCCCGCACGATGGCGAGCGCGCCGCACGACCCGCTCCAGAAGGGCGAGAACCCCGACGTCGACTACGAGTACGACGAGAAGCACAAGACGGTCGCACCGGGCCAGGGCGCGATCTCGAAGATCGAGCGCGCGCTGCGGGTCGAGAACCTGTACGACCCGCGCAACTCGCAGCTCGTCAACCACCTGATCCAGTCGCTGAAGGCGGAGGCCCTCTACAAGCGGGACATCGACTACGTGATCCAGGACGGCGAGGTCAAGATCGTCGACGAGTTCACCGGCCGGATCATGGAAGGCCGCCGCTGGTCGGAAGGCCTCCATCAGGCGATCGAGGCCAAGGAGGGCGTGAAGATCCAGGAGGAGAACGTCACGCTCGCGACGATCACCCTCCAGAACTACTTCCGCCTCTACGAGAAGCTCGCCGGCATGACCGGTACGGCCAAGACGGAGGAGAAGGAGTTCGTCGAGATCTACAACCTGCACGTGGTCGAGATCCCGACCAACGTCCAAGTTGCGCGCGACGACAAGAACGACCTGATCTTCAAGTCGAAGGAGGGCAAGTTCCAGGCCGTGATGCGCGACATCGAGGAGCGGCACGAGCAGGGACAGCCGGTCCTGGTCGGCACGATCGCAGTGGAGACGTCGGAGTACCTGAGCGAGCTGCTGACGCGGAAGGGCATCCCGCACACGGTCCTCAACGCCAAGGAGCACGAGCGCGAGGCCGAGATCATCAAGGACGCCGGTCAGCTCGGAGCAGTCACGATCGCGACGAACATGGCCGGCCGCGGCGTCGACATCAAGCTGGGCGACGGCGTCGTGGATGCAGGCGGCCTGTACGTGCTCGCGACCGAGCGCCACGAGGCGCGCCGGATCGACAACCAGCTGCGCGGCCGCTCGGGGCGCCAGGGCGACCCGGGCGAGTCCCGGTTCTACCTGTCCGGCGAGGACGACCTCGTGCGGCTGTTCGCCGGCGACCGGATCAAGCGGATCATGGAGCGCTTCAAGATCCCGGAGGACCAGCCCATGGAGGCGAAGATCCTCTCGAACCAGGTCGAGAACG
Organism: uncultured Actinomycetes bacterium; assembly: GCA_963817105.1. GTDB lineage: Bacteria > Actinomycetota > Thermoleophilia > Gaiellales > Gaiellaceae > 3-1-20CM-4-69-9. The sequence continues at coordinate 246,650 of CAWFNA010000005.1, read as the reverse complement.
CGCAGAAGAAGGTCGAGGAGCAGAACTTCGTCGCGCGCAAGAACGTCCTCAAGTACGACGACGTCATGAACGTCCAGCGCCAGAAGATCTACGAGCAGCGGTGGGAGGTTCTGACCGGCGAGGACATGTCCGATGAGGTGCGCCAGTGGATCGACGAGGTGGTCCAGCAGACGGTCACGGACTTCACGCAGGAGGAGTACTCCGAGGAGTGGGACCTCGAGGCGCTCGTCAAGCAGATGGCCGGCCTCTACGAGACGGAGATCACGGTCCAGGAGCTGAAGGAGGAGCTCGGCGACATCTCACGCGAGTCGCTGACCGAGGAGTTCCAGCAGGACGCGCGGGACGAGTACGACGCGAAGGAGGAGGAGCTGGGCTCCGAGCTCATGCGCGAGCTCGAGCGGTTCGTGATCCTCCAGGTCGTCGACCAGCGCTGGCGCGAGCACCTCGACTCGATGGACTACCTCCGCGAGGGCGTCCACCTTCGCGCGATGGCGCAGAAGGACCCGCTCGTCGAGTACCGGCACGAGGGCCACATCATGTTCGAGGAGCTCGGCGCGGAGATCCGCGGCGAGGTCATCTTCACGCTCTTCCACGCGCAGCTCGAGCCGGCCGAGGCGGAGCAGGCGCTCGCTGTCGGCGGCAACGGCTCGCGCGGCGACGGCAGCCTCCAGTACGAGCACGAGTCCCTGGCCGGCGCCGACGCGATCGCAGCGGCCGGAGCGGGCTCGAGCGGCGCGGTGGCGACGGCGGCGCTCGCGGGCGGCGGCTCGACGGCGACGCAGCAGATCGTCAACTCCGACCGGGACAACATCGGCCGCAACGACCCGTGCTGGTGCGGCTCGGGCAAGAAATACAAGAAGTGCCACGGCGCCTAGCCGGTCTCTGGTAGGCCGACCGGGTCTCCGCCACCCTGCTAGAAAGGCGCCGTGACGCTTCGGTGGCCTGGGGTCCTCCGGCGCGAGGCCCTGCTCGCGGCCGGGGTCGCGGCCTCCTTGGCCTCCGTCCTGCTCTGGTTCGGCCCGCCGGGCACCGACCTCGCCGCGCACGTCTATCAGCGGACGGTGTTCCTGGAGCACGGCTTCGCGCTCTGGAACAACTTCTGGTACGCCGGCCGCTACTCGTTCGTCACGTACAGCGTCCTCTACTACCCGCTCGCGGGGCTGGTCGGGATCAAGATCCTCGCGCTTGCATCGATCGCGACCGCCGCCCTCGCGTTCGCCGTGATCCTCGAGCGGGAGTGGGGGCCCTCCGTGCGCGCCTCGAGCCTGTCCTTCGCGGTCGTGTGGGCCGGGACCGCGTTGTCCGCGGCATTTCCGTTCGCGCTCGGCGCGGCCTTCGCGTTGCTCGCGCTCTGGGCGCTGCAGCAGGGCCGCCGCGGCCGGTTCGCGATGCTCGCGGTGCTGACGCTGGCCGCGAGCCCGCTCGCCTTCGTGATCCTCGCGCTCCTGCTCGCCGGAGTCGGCGTCGCGCGGTACGAGAACCCGTCGCGTCTCGTGCTGCCGGCGGTCGTGGTGGTCGGCGCCGGCCTGACCGAGGTCGTCCTGTTCAGGGTCTTCCCCGCAGGCGGCCGCTTCCCGTTCTCGGTCGTCGAGCTGATACCGGGGCTGATCTTCTGCATTCTCGGCGTCGCAGCCACGTGGCGCGTGGAGCGGGCACGGCCGCTGCTGTGCTTCTTCGTCATCTACTGCGCCGCGTGCATCGCGGCGTTCGTCGTCCCGTCCCAGCTGGGCGAGAACATCGAGCGCGTCCGCTTCGCCGCGCTGCCGATCGCAGTGCTCTTGTTCTCGCTGCGCCGGTGGCGGCCGCTCTGGCTCGCGCTCCCGGCCCTGCTTCTCGCCACGTCCTGGAACGTCACGCCGCTCGCGGCGAGCTTCACGCACTCCCGGCAGGAGGCAGACTCGAAGCGCGAGTACTGGCAGCCGGCGGTCGCCTACCTGCGCGCGCATCTCGACCCCTCGTACCGCGTGGAGGCGGTCGACACCATGGGCCACTGGGCGGCCGTCTACCTCCCCGAGGCGCGCATCCCGCTCGCGCGCGGCTGGTACCGGCAGGACGACTTCCCTCAGAACCGCCTGCTGTACGGGGAGCTCGCTGCGCGTGCGTACACCACCTGGCTGCGCCACCTCGGAGTGCGCTATGTCGTGCTCACCGATGCTCGGCCCGACTACAGCGCCCGCGCCGAGGCCGCGCTGCTGCGGACCGGGCGGTCGGGGCTCACGCCGGTCTGGGGGGATGCCCACGCGATCATCTTCCGTGTGCCGCGGGCGACCCCGCTCGTCACCGGGCCTCACCCGGCGCATGTCGAGCGCCTCGGGGACACGACGATGACGCTCGTGCTCGGCGGTCCTGGGCGCTACCGGGTCGCAGTCCGCTATTCGCCCTACTGGATGGCTCAGCATGCGTGCGTGACCGAAGGCGCGGACGAGATGGTGCGCGTCGCGACGACGACCGGCGGACGAATCGAGCTCGCCTTCAAGGTGGGAGCCGGGCGCGCGCTCGAGACGCTCGTCGGTGGCGAGCCCGACGGGTGTGGGAGCTAACATCGCTCCGTGGCCGAGGAACACGACAAGCCGCTGAGCGAGCAGCTCGAGGAGATCGGATCCCGCCTGGCGTGGGTCCGTGATTACCTTTGACCCCGACGCGCTCGCGACCCGCCGCACCGAGCTAGAGGCGCAGATGGGCGAGCCCGGCTTCTGGGACGACCAGGAGCGAGCCGCCCGGATCTCGACCGAGCAGGCGCGCGTCACGCGCCGGCTCGAGCGCTACGAGCAGCTCACCCAGGACTACGAGGACGCTCGCGAGCTGTTCGCGATGGACGGCGGCATGGAGGCCGAGATCGCAGACTCGATCGCGCCGCTCGTGCGGGAGCTCGACCGGCTCGAGGAGGCGGCGCTCTTCACCGGCGAGTACGACGCCGGCGATGCCGTCGTGACGATCCAGTCCGACGCGGGCGGGACGGACGCGCAGGACTTCACGGAGATGCTCCTGCGCATGTACGAGCGCTGGGCCTCCGACCGCGGCTTCGGCACGGAGGTCGTCGAGGCGAGCCCGGGCGAGGAGGCCGGCCTGAAGTCGGCGACGTTCACCGTCTCGGGCGAGAACGCGTACGGGATCCTCCGCGCCGAGCGCGGCAAGCATCGGCTCGTGCGGCAGAGCCCGTTCGACCAGGCACACCGCCGCCACACGTCGTTCGCGCAGGTGATCCCGAGCCCGTTCCTCTCCGACGACGGCGTCGTCGATATCGACGAGAACGACCTCCGGATCGACACCTACCGCGCCCAGGGCGCCGGCGGGCAGCACGTCAACAAGACCGACTCGGCCGTCCGGATCACGCACATGCCGACTGGCATCGTCGTCCAGTGCCAGAACGAGCGGTCCCAGGCGGCGAACAAGCAGACGGCGCTGCGCATCCTCAAGTCACGGCTCACCGAGCGGGCCGAGGAGGAGCGGGAGGCCGAGCTGGCGAAGGAACGGGGCGTGGTGAGCATGGGGTTCGGGGGCAACGCGATCCGCAGCTACGTGCTGCACCCGTACCAGCTCGTGAAGGACCACCGGACGGACTTCGAGGTCGGCAACACGCAGGGTGTCCTCGACGGCGACCTCAACGGCTTCATCCATGCCTATTTGCTGGCACGTGCAGCGGGAAAGGCCGTCTAGTGCGTCAGCTAGACTGGCCCGCGACCTCTAACCGGTGCGGGGCCCTAGACCTCGCGCTCCCTTAGACCGGTGCAGGAAACGACCCTCCCGACAGACGACCTCCAAGCGATCCCGGCCGCCGCTACGAACGGCGCGAGCGCCGCCGAGCCGCTCCCGAGCCCGGGGGCGATGATCGTGTTCGAGTCGGTGGCGAAGGTCTACGACCCGGACGTCAGGGCGCTGCGCGACGTGAGCTTCGTGATCGAGAAGGGCGAGTTCGTCTTCGTCGTGGGCGCGTCCGGCTCGGGCAAGTCCACGATCGTCCGCCTGATCCTCAAGGAGCTCGAGCCGACACGGGGCCGGATCATCGTCGGCGGCCGTGACCTCGCGCGCCTGCGCCGCCCGCAGGTGCCATACCTGCGCCGCAACATCGGCTGCGTGTTCCAGGACTTCAAGCTGCTCCCGACCCGCAGCGCCTCGGAGAACGTCGCCTACGCGCTCAAGGTGCAGGGGGAGAGCAACGCCGCGATCCGCCGCAAGGTGCCCGAGGTGATGAACATGGTCGGGCTCGCGCACAAGATGAACTCCCTCCCCGACGAGCTCTCCGGCGGCGAGCAGCAGCGCGTCTCGATCGCGCGCGCGTTCGTGAACCACCCGCCGCTCCTCGTCTGCGACGAGCCGACGGGGAACCTCGATCCGGACACGTCGGTCGGGATCATGCAGCTGCTCTACCGGATCAACCGCGCGGGGACGACGATCCTCATGGTCACGCACGACCGCGAGATGGTGGACAAGATGCGCCGCCGCGTGATCGCGCTCGAGGACGGGCGGCTCGCCCGCGACGAGCGGCGCGGCGGGTACGAGTCCTAGTGGTGCCCCTCCAGCAAATGTCCGCCGGCTTCTGGCCCGCGATCACACTGCGCGCTGCCGCGTCCTCGGTCGCGCCCATAGCTTCGGCTATGGGCGCTCCCTGCGTCCTTGCATCGCTTGGTGCTCGCGACCCAGAAGCTCGGCAACATTCACTGAAGGGGCACCCGTGAGCAGGCTCAAGCTCGTCTTCACCGAATCGCTGCGCTCGCTCGGGGCGAACGTGTCGACGACGCTCGCCGCGACCGTGACGGTGCTGATCGGGATGTTCCTGCTCGGCCTCTTCATCGCCTTCGGCACGTGGGTCGTCTCCTGGAGCGACCACGTCAAGAAGGAGCTCGTCGTCCACGTCTACTACTGCACCTCGGCCGATCCGCGTCGCGGCTGCACGGGGGACGCGACGGAGGCGCAGATGAACGACGTCGCGCGCATCGCCACGTCGAGCGCGCTCGTGAAGAGGGTCGACTTCGTCTCGAAGGAGAAGGCGCTTGCGACGGAGCGGAAGAAGTACCCGGACGAGTACAAGGCCCTCCCGTACAACCCGCTGCCGGACTCGCTGATCGTCGTTCCCAAGCGGGGGGAGGACATCGACCGGGTGGCGGCGCTCTTCCCGTCGGCGCCGCGGCTGGGCGTGGACCACGCCGACTACGGCAAGAAGACGACCCACCGGGTGCTGAAGTTCGCCCACGTGATCGAGGCGTTCTTCATCATCGCCGTCATCCTGCTGCTGGCTGCGTCGACGCTGCTGATCGCGAACACGATTCGACTGTCGATCTTCTCCCGCAGACGCGAGATCGAGGTGATGAAGCTCGTCGGCGCGACGAACTGGTTCGTGCGTGGGCCGTTCATGCTCGAGGGGGTGCTCTGCGGAGTCGCAGGCGCGATCGGGGCGATCGTCCTGCTGTTCCTCGGCCGTGAGCTCGCGCTGCCGTCGCTGCTGCACACCGGCCCGCTCGACGCGGGGAACGACGTGCAGGCGCTCGCGTTCACGCTCAACGCGTTGATCCTGGTCGGCACGGGCCTCGTCCTCGGCGCGGCCGGCTCCGGTTTCACGATCCGGCGCTTCCTCAAGGTCTAGCGGCACGAGGCCGAGCGCGCCGTCGTCGAGGTCGCCCGGCGCGGCAAGCTCGTCGTCGGCGAGCCGTACTTCGTCCCCGGGACGCCGCTCGTCCTCGACCGGAAGGGGCTCGGCGACGTGGGGCCCGGCGATCTCGCCGTCGTCCGGCCCGGCCCGGGACGTGCGCGGCTGGAGTCCGTCCTCGGGCGCGCGAACGACATCGAGGCCGTGCTGGAGGGGCTGCTCGTCCACACCGGCGCGCGCACGCCGTTCGAGCCATACGACCTCCCGGAGCCAGGCCTCGAGGGCCGCGTCGACCTGCGTGAACTGACCACCTTCACGATCGATCCCGAGACCGCGAAGGACTTCGACGACGCCCTTTCGGTCGAGGAGGAGCCGGACGGCCTGCGCGCCTGGGTGCACATCGCCGACGTGTCGGCCTTCGTCCCCGCCGCGTCGCCGCTCGACCGCGGCGCGGCCCGCCGAGCCTTCACGACCTACGTGCCGGGGCGCGCGGCGCCGATGCTCCCGCCTGAGCTCGCGGACGACCGCTGCAGCCTGCGGCCCTTCGAGGACCGCCTGACCGTCACGGTCGAGCTCCCGCCGCAGGGCGCGCCGAGGCTCTACCGGTCGGTGATCCGCAGCGACGCGCGGCTCACGTACGGGCAGGCCGAGCGCCGCGAGGCCGATCCGGGGATCGCGGCCGCGCTCGAGCGCACCGACCGCCTCACCGCGGACATCCGCGACCGCCGCTTCGAGCGCGGGGCTCTGCGGATCGAGAGCCCCGACCTCGCGTTCGAGCTCGACGGCCGCGGCGGCGTCGCGCGCGCGTGGAAGGAGTCGGAGGCGACGGCGCACCGGCTCGTCGAGGAGCTGATGATCCGCGCGAACGAGGCGGTCGCCGAGCTGCTCTCCTCCCGCCGCCGCGAGGCGCTCTACCGCGTGCACGAGCGCCCCGACCCGCAGGCGATCGCGCTGCTGATCAGGAAGCTCGCGGATCTCGGCGTGCCGACGCCGCCGACCCCCGACCTCGACGAGCTGAGCCCGGCGGCGGCCGCGCACCTCGCGGCACAGGCGGCGGAGCGGGTGACGGACTACGCATCTCGATCCGGCCGCGGCCGCGAGGCGTTTCCCGCGCTCGTGCTCCGCTCGCTGAAGCAGGCGCGCTACGACCCGGCGAACCTCGGGCATTCGGGCCTGGCGAGCACGGCGTACTGCCACTTCACCTCGCCGATCAGGCGCTACCCCGACCTCGTCGTCCACCGGGCGCTGCTGCGCGAGCTCGGCGCCGCGGACGAGGCGTTGCCGCCCGAGCTCGGGGCGCTCGCGCAGCACACATCCGAGCGGGAGCGGGCGGCGGCGCAGGTGGGGTACCTCGCGGACGAGCTCTGCCTCGCGTGGCTGCTCGACGCCCAGTTGTTCGAGCGTGGGTGGGAGGAGCCGTGGGAAGGGGAGATCACCGGCCTCATCGGCTCGGGGCTCTTCGTCCGCTTCGGGGACGTCTTCGAAGGCTTCCTGCCGGCACGCCGCCTCGGCGGCGACTATTTTGAGGCGAACGACCTCGGGACGGCGTTGGCGGGTCGCCGCGGCGGCCGCACATTCCGGCTCGGAGACCCGATCCACGTACGCGTGGAGCGGATCGAGAAGGTCGACGGCCGAGTCGAGCTTTCACCAGCGAGCCGTAGGCCGAAGTACGGCGAACCGTAACGACGCAGCCCTGCGAATGACTGAACATCACGGCTATGAAGAAGCGACTGTTCATCGCACTGATCGTCGTAGCGCTGCTGGTGCTCGCCGCGCTCGGCGCGATCATCGGGACGGGGGGCGACTGATGCTCTCGCTGACGTTCGCCCTTCCGCTCGCCTTCCTCCCGATCGCCTCGCTTCTCGCGACGCTCGGCTGGATGGCGTCGAGCTCGAGCTCGGCCTCCGCCTAACGGAGGAGCAGCACGACGAGGACCGCGGCGACCGCGATTGCGATCCCGGCCGCGATCAGGAGGTTCCGCCGCCTCGGCCATCCCAGGTGCCACGAGTGATCCATCTGCACCTCGATGCGGACGCGACCGGAGGGTCGGTCGGCGTCGACCGCGAGCTCCGACAGCCGCTCCGGCCGCGGGATGTCCTTGAGTCGGCGCTTGCCGGCGTCGCGCAGGAGGACGCCTTCCGGCAGCTCGTCCTCGGCCAGGTCGCGCGTCGTGCCCGAGAGCATGGTCTGGCCCCCCTCTGCCGCCTCGCAGATCCGTCGCGCTCTGTGCACGGCGAGCCCGACGTAGGCGTCGCCGGCCAGCTCCGCCTCGCCCGTGTGGAGGCCGATGCGGACGCGCGGCGCGGCGCCGTCGCTCCAGTCGTGGTCGGCGAGCGCCTGGTGGGACTCGGAGGCCGCGAGCACGCCGTCCCGAGCCCGGGTGAACACGGCGAAGATCCCGTCCCCCTCGTCGTCGACGACCGTCCCGCCGTTCCGCGCGACGACCTCCTTCAGCAGCCGCTTGTGCTCGCCGAGCACATATGCGTACTGCTCGCGCCCGATCTGGGTCAGCAGTCGCGTCGAGCCCTCCATATCGGTGAAGCAGAAGGTGACGACGCCGGTCGGAAGCTCGCTCACGCCGCCAGGAAATCACACCGCGCAGGCACAATCGCCTTCGTGAAAGGCGAGAAGCTGATCGTGGACAACCGCCGGGCCCGGCACGACTACCACCTACTGGAGAGGGTGGAGGCCGGCCTGGTCCTCACCGGCACCGAGGTGAAGTCGCTCCGCGACGGGCGCGCCTCCCTGCAGCAGGCCTACGCCGACGTCCGGGGCGGCGAGGCGTGGCTCGTCGGCGCGCACATCTCCGTCTACGAGCAGGGGAACGTCGCGAACCACGATCCCGACCGCGACCGGAAGCTCCTCCTCCACCGGGGCGAGCTGGAGTCGCTCGCCGGCAAGGTGCGGGAGCGCGGCCTGACGCTCGTGCCGACGCGGCTCTACTTCCGCGGCGGGCGCGCCAAGGTCGAGCTGGCGCTCGCCCGCGGGAAGGAGCTTCGCGACAAGCGCCGCGACCTCATGAAACGGGAGGCGCAGCGCGACATGGACCGCGCGCTCAAGTCACGCCGCTAACCAACGATCCGGCCGCGGCGTCGTCGGGTCTGTCGCCAACGGGGCCGTCTACCGAGGGAATCTCCGTACCGGCACCGGCGCGATCCTCGTCCAGGGGGCGACGGGCAAGAGCGCGGCCGGGATCGAGCTTGACAACAGGAACCGCCTGGTCGTCGCAGGCGCCTCGACGGGGAAGGCCTATGTCTACGACGCTCGGACCGGCGCACCGATCCGGACGTAACTTCACGGATTCCCAGAAGGCCGTGCTCTTCCGCGTTCCGATCGGGCCGGGCGGCGCGCTCGGCAACGCACGGACGATCCCGCTGACCGGGGACTTCGCGCTCGCGGCTGGCTTCAACCTCAACGGCATCGACGCGACGCCGAACGGCAAGACGCTGATCGCCGTGCAGACGAACAAGGGGAAGTTGTTCCGGATCGATCCGACGACCGGCGCCACGCGCGAGATCTCGCTCGGCGGCGAGAGCGTTCCGAACGGCGACGGGATCCTCTTGACCGGCAAGACGCTCTACGTCGTCCAGAACCAGCTGAACCGTGTGGCGGTGATCTCGCTCTCGGCGGATCTCTCGACGGGGCGCGTGGTCACCCGGCTCACGGATCCGGACTTCTCGGTCCCGATGACGATCGACGACCATGGCCGGCGGCTCTACGCTGTCAACGCCAGGTTTGGGACGCCGAATCCGTCGCAGGCAGACTTCCAGGTCGTCCAGCTCGCGAAGCCCAAAGGACGCTGAATCGGGGCTACACTTCGGGTGACATACGGGGGCGACCTGGTTTCGACGTGGTCGATTCTCCGGCTGAGCTGCAAGCCGAGGTCGCCGGTAGGCCTCGTAAAACCACCGGCACCAATGCAAGTGCGAAGACCGATCTCGCACTCGCCGCCTAACCTAGTTAGGTAGCGACGTCGCCCCGAGCTGGGCCCGTGGTTCGGGTAGCGGCGACAACTAACGGGCTCGGCACCGAAGGAGAGCCAATCGCCGGAGGTGCGACATCAAAGGATGGCTGGCCCGCCGGTAGGGCGTCCGCCTCCGGCCGTCGGGTGAGATTCAACGGCGGACTACGCTTGTAGACGCTCTGCCCGGTGCGTCCGCGGACGCGGGTTCGATTCCCGCCGCCTCCACTAGAGCTGTTCCGGGTTTCCGGAACAGCTCCACTCCCTGAACCGTCACGCCGTTGCGACCGCCGTGGTGGACCGTGTCGTCGTCGCACTCTCTCGTGCCCTGGTCGCGATGTGCTTCGCGATGTAGCGGGCATCTCGACCGCGGCCGGGGAGCACGTCGGACGAGAGTGAGTACTGAAAGACGAGCCCCAGGAAGTACAGACCGGGCTCGGACTCGGCGACGCCGCGATCGTGGCGAGGGTGTCCGCTGTCGTCGAAGACAGGAAGGTCGATCCAACTGAAGTCAGTTCGAAACCCCGTGCACCAGACGACGTTTGGGACGTCGATGACAGAGCCATCCTCGAGCAGCGGAAGGCCGCGCCGCACGCCGACCACCCGACCGACGCGCTCGACACCAACCGCCGCGAGATCCTGCTCTCGCCGGCGGACGAGCGGGTCCGCCGTCGCAAGAAGCTTTGACCCGAGCTTGCGGCCGATCCGTGTGTCGACCCGCACGACCCGGTGCCCGACGAACCTGAACACGCGGAAGCCCGGACGGGAGGGAAGACTTCCGTGGCGGACGGGAATCTGACCCGGGCTCTTGCCGGCGAGCAGGACCCGGCGTGTCTCGACCAGCTCATACGCGATCTCGGCGCCGGAGTTGCCGGCGCCGACCACGAGCACGTCGCCGTCACGAAGCTGCGACGGGCCGCGGTAGTCGGACGAGTGCATCTGGACGATTTCGGGGTCAAGCTCGGACGCGAAGTCCGGCGGCTTCGGGATCCTGTGAGCCCCGGTCGCCACGATCACGTTCTTCGCCTCGAGCCGAAGGTCACCCGCCGAGACGATGAACCGCCCGTCGACCTTGGTGACTGCGTCAACGACGACGTTCGTCCGCACCAGGAGCTCGAATCGACGCGCGTAGTCCTCGAGATAATCGGCCATCTCGTCCTTTGTCGCGAACGACCACGCCGAGGCACCAGGGATCCGCATGCCCGGCAGGCGGCTGAATTTCGCCGGCGTGAAGAGCCGGAGCGAGTCCCAGCGGTGGCGCCATGCGTCGCCCACCCGATCGTCGGCTTCGAGGATCGCGAACGACTGTCCGTGCCGTGCGAGGTAGTAGCCGGCCGTGAGGCCCGCCTGGCCGCCTCCGATCACGACCGTTTTGAGGTGCTCCGTCCCCATGTCGCTCACCTCCCTCAGCGCATCGCGTTGTGGACGGGCCAGAACTCGCGAGCCGGGGGCGGGCCGTCGATGCCGAGCGCGTGGAGCGCGGGGATGAACCGCTCCTGGAAGAAGCGACCGGCTTCCTCCTCCGAGTCCCAGACCTCGATCACGCGCCAACCCCCGTTCGGGCTCGGCCCCGCGATATGAAAAATCCCTCCCGCCGGCTTCTCCAGGCCGAGGTGAGCGCGGATTCTCTCGTAGACCTCCTCCGAGCCCTGCGGGTTGTCGACCATCATCGCCACTGCCATGAGTCCTCCTTCTCCTCTCGCTTCACCCAGCACGCTAGGACGCTCCTTCCTCACGTGCATCGCGCGGATCCGCCAACTTTCGGTGCCAGCGCGTGGTCATTTCTGACCACGCCGGCGCGTCAGACCAGGCGGTGCTCGAAGGCGAAGGCGGCCGCGGCAGTCCGCGAAGAGACGCCGAGCTTCCTGAAGATGTTCTGCATGTGACGCGCGACCGTGTGTTCGCTCACGACGAGTTCCGAGGCAATTTCGCGGTTGGTCTTTCCGGCAGCCACGCGCCTCAACACCTCCAGCTCACGCGCGCTCAGCCCGTGCGGTGCGACATCCGTCAGCGTCACGAGGCGGGCGAGATCGGGCGCGGCGCCGAGCTCCTCGAAGGTCGCGCCGGCGGCGTCGAGCTCGAGCGCGGCCGTCTCGCCGTCGCCGAGCTCGCGACAAGCCAGTCCGAGGAGCGAACGCGTGCGCGCGCCCTCGTACGGCGCGCCAATCTCCTGCCACAGCTGGGACGCTCTCCGTAGCGGCGCCAGAGACGCTCGAGCGTCCCCATCGCCGAGCTCGACGGCTCCGCGAGTGTAGGCGGCAATCGCCTCGAGCATCGGGCGGCTGCTGCCGGCGGCAATGGCATCGAGCTCGCCGCTCGCATGACGGGCCTCGTCTCGCTCGTCTGCGGCGAGCAGGATCTCGACGTACGCGGGTAGAAAGACCGCCCGGAGAAGCGGCTCGGTTGTCTCGCCGAGCACACGGCGGATAGCGGCCTGCGCGGCATCGCGGTCGCCCTGTGCGAGGCGAAGGAGGGCCAAGCCCGGCTGCGGCTCCCGCCCGAAGCTGCTCGCTTCCCTGTAGGCCGCCTCGGCAGCGTCGTAGTCGCCCTGTAGACGATGGAGCTCGCCTTGCTGGTAAAGGGCTTGGCCGGTCGCTGCGCGGTTCATCGCCTGCTCGCAGCGCTCGCGCGCGAGGCGGGCCTCCTCGAGCGCGTCGTGCCACGCGCCGTGCAGCTGCATGATCCCGGCCCGATGCGCGAGACATCGCCCGGTGAAGGCGACCATCTGCGGCTGCTCCTCGCACCAGCGGGTGAGCGCATCCGTCCATTCGCGCGCACGCCGCACCTCGAAGGCCTCTTCGCAGCAGGCGATGACCCCGCAGTACACGACCCCCGCGATCATCGGAGACACTTCCCGGCCCGTGACGACGACCATGGATTCGTCGAGCAGGCGCAAGCCGTCGTCGATCCGCCCCTGCTTGATGCGCAGCATGCCCTGGAACTGCAGTGCTGCGGCTGCGAGGTCTGCCACGCGGAACCGCTCGGCGATCTGGGCGGCCTCGCGCGCCGCCTCGAAGGCGCCGTCGAAGTCACCGCTCGCCTCGAGCTGGACGACCCTGGGCAGGAGTAGGAGTCCTCGCTCGGCGCAGTCTTCTCCGACGCCCTCGACGAGCCTCTGCGCACGTCCGAACCAGCCGCCGGCAGGCCCCATTTCACCGCGGATCGCAAGTGTCATGCCGAGCCAGAAGGCGGCATGGGCTGCAGGCAGCGGGCGCCCGGCCTCGACATGTGCGTGATGGAGACGCTCGAGCACGGCCATGTAGTCGTCCATGCGGCCCACCATCGAGGCTGATGTCGCCAGGAGCTCGAGGTCTTCGGCTTCCAAAGGTCTTGCGCGATCGGCGCTCGCGAGGGCGGTATACGCATCGAGCCATGCCCGACTCGCATAGGACTCTCGCCCGCGGTCGAGCTCCGCGGCTCTATCGGCGTCAGACTCCACGATCGACAACCGGCGCAATTGTCCCACCTCGGAGCCGTAGCCGAAGGTTCAGTTTCGCTCGCTTGTGGGTTCGGGCAGTCTGTGAAAGGCTCTGTTCGCGGCGGAAGACAGAGAGGCGGCTCTTTGCGGCGGTGGATTGGTCGAAGACGAGGCCGTGATGCGGCCTAGATTCGTTTTGGTCGTGCTCCTGGCGGCGTTGTCCGCGTCTTTCGCTGCGACTTTCGCCGGAGGTGGGGTGGTGACCGCTGGTGCCGGCGCTCAGGGAGGCACTCGGGCTACCGGTCCCGGCAAGAACATGATCAGGAGGATTGCCGGCCAGGGCCCCTCTGGTTACGGCGGGGAGGGTGTCCCGGCCCTCAAGGCACTATTCAACCATCCGAATGGGATCGCGGTGGACGGGCAGGGGACTGTCTACATCGCCGACACCTTGAACAACGAGATCCGAACGATCCGTCGCGGGGTTGTTAGGACGATCTCAAGTGCGGAGCGAGACATCAACGGAGATGAAGGGGTCCCGGCCATGCACGGGAGGCTGAAGGAGCCAGAGGGTGTCGCGGTTGACCGGCAGGGGACGATTTACATCGCTGATCAGCGCGCGCCGAGCGTGCGGGTGATCAGAAGCGGGATCATCCGGACGTTCGCGGGCCGAGACGACGGCAAGGGTTTTAGCGGTAACGGGCCGGCAATCGACGCGGACGTCTCGTATCCAAAGGGACTCGCGGTCGACGGGCAGGGAAGCGTCTACATCACCGAGGACCTGGGCGTTCGAGTCGACAGGGTGACGAACGGGATCTTGACCAGGGTCGCCGGGAAGGGTCCGACGCTGGGCGACGGCGGCCCCGCCATCTTGGCGCGGTTCAACGATCCGCAGTCGATCGCGGTCGATGGAAAGGGGAACATCTACGTCGGCGACTACAACCGCGTGCGCAAGATAGACACGAAGGGGATCATCACCACGTTCGCCGGAACCGGAGTGAGTGGTCTATCCGGAGATGGGGGTCCCGCGAACAAGGCGAAGCTTTATGTCGTAGCGGGAGTCGCGGCCGACACCCTGGGGAACGTCTACATCGCCGACCACTACCGTGTGCGGATGGTGCGCCCTGACGGCACAATCACGACCTTCGCGGGGTCGGGCAGAGACGGTGGCTACCGCGGCGCCGGCAACGGGGGCCCCGCTAGGAGTGCGAAGCTCGGCCCCAGCGCCATTGCTCTCGACACGCGTGGCGACCTCTTCCTCGTTCACGGCAACACTATTTGGGAAGTCATCGCTCCGTACGCGACGTTCTTGTCGCCGAGCCGGAGAATCTCCTGCGCGATCGTCGACGACGTCGCGCGCGGCTCGTATGTGTACTGCTTGAGCCTGGACGGTCCGCGCAGCGTCAGGATGACGCCCGACGGGCGGGTCACAACCTGCACTGGCACGCAATGTGCGGACACCGCGATCACCGGCGGCGGGGGACCGCTTGGCTCTGGCAAGAAGGCGACGATCGGGCGTTTCCGCTGCGTTTCCCAGCAAGCCTCGATCAAGTGCACGGTGATCCGTACCGGCCAGGGCTTCCTGATCGACGCCCAGGGAGTTCACAAGATCGTCTGAGCTCCCGCGCCATTGAAACCTTGCGCGGGTTCGATTCCCGCCGTGCGTCCCCTCGCCGCAGGCTTCGTCGCTCAGGCGATTCGTGCTTACGCGGACGCGTCGCCCGGCTGCTCGCCCATGCGGGCGTGCCGCTCGTCCTCGAGCAGGCGTGCGACCGATCGCAGGAGCTCCCAGGCGAGGTCGGCGTTCTCCCGGACGACCCGTTCGAACTCCCACCCCATGAGCGCGAAACAGCGGAGATCCGTCTTCGCCTTCACGGTGGCCATGCGTCCTCGCCCCGTCAGCAGGGCGAGCTCACCGAAGGAATCGCCGGCGCGAAGCCCTTCGCGCGGCTCGCCGCCCACGGTCACCTCCGCTTCGCCCTCGGTGATGACGAAGAAGCCAAAGCCCTGCGTCCCCTCCTCGGTCACCGTGTGGCCGGGCGGGAAGCGTCGCTCGCTCATCGACCGCGCCACCTGGTCGAGCGACTTCCGGTTCAGGCCCGAGAAGAGTGGAGTGCTTTGGAGGAGATCTGTCGGAGCGTCCGGCATTCGCGTCAGGGTCGTCGGCGGACAGCGCGAGTACCCGCCCCCGGGTCGGACTGTAAACCGCCGACTCGCACCTTATCCATCTGGCCCGCCTGCTTACTCTTCGCAGCGGAGAGACGGGGTCTCGTCAAAGGAGGTGCGTAGATGGACTCGCCACCGCTTGGTCTGCGCCTCGGAGCGGAGGCGCTGGGCACGTTTCTGTTCTTCTTCCTCGGCTTCAACGCGATCGCCGTTTCGGTCGACATCGGCAACGGGGCAATCAGCAGCCTGGGGATCGCGTTCGCGTTCGGCCTCGGCCTCGCGCTTGCGATCGGAGGGCTCGGACACATCTCGGGCGGCCACTTCAACCCCGCCGTGTCCCTCGGCCTCGTCTCGGCGCGGAAATTCCCCGCCAAGGAGCTGATCCCGTACTGGGCGGCCCAGCTCGTCGGGGGCTTCGTCGCCGTTCTCGTGGTCGCGGTCGTGTACTCGGGCCTCGCGGTCGACAAGCTCGACACAGCTCCTGGTCCCGGCATTTCGAACGGGGGTGCACTCCTGCTGGAGTTGATCGCGACGGCCCTGTTCGTGATCGTGATCTGCACGGTCGCGACGGATGACCGCGCGCCCTGGAAAGGTGTCATGGCGCCTCTCCTGATCGGGCTCTTCATCTTCACGGCGGCGGACGCGATCGGCCCGGCGTCCGGCGGCTCGTTCAACCCCGCGAGATCGCTCGATCCCGCCCTCTTCAACTGGAGCTTCGACGATCTCTGGATCTATCTCGTCGGGCCGCTCGCCGGGGGCCTGATCGGCGGAGTCGTCTGGCTGATGTTCAGCTCGGCCCCGATGGACGAGGCGAAGACGATCCGCTCGACCGGCGGCGTCTCGCAACCAACGTAGCTGGCAGGGTCGAACCCGCGGGAGGAGAGTCAGCTTCTGCGGGTTCGGTCCCCGCCGGCCCCGGCGGAGTCGGTTGTGTCACCGGGCTTGTCGTCGGCCTTCGCTCCGGGCCAGACGCCGGTCACGCGGGCGAAGCCCGTCACGCTGGCGTGATCGACCAGCGCCTTCACGCCACCGAAGACGGCACCCTTCACCGTGGCGGCGGCCACGACCTCGACCAGGCCGCGTCCCTGGACCTTGGCCTTCGGCGGGTCGCCCTCGCTACCCACGACCTTCCACGTCCGCTCGAACACCGCACCGGCAATGCGAGCGCCGACAATGCCTCCGGCGATGCTGATCGGCCAGTACAACAACTTCACGAGGATCATTGATTCATCAGGCTGCTGATCATCCCGGAGTAGTATCGCGCGGTCTGGGGTCATCAAGCGGCAGGAAGGATCGAGAGAGATGGCAGACACCGACACGGCGAGCCCTCTGACCAGCGAGGCAGTTCAACCCCTCCGCGACCAGATTCGCGGCCAAGTGCTCAGCGCGGAAGACGACGGCTACGACGAGGCGCGCGCGGTCCACAACGGCATGTTCGACAAGCGCCCCCTCGCGATCTTGATGGCCGAGCAGGTCGGTGACGTCATCGGAGGCGTGAACTTCGCCCGCGAGCACGGACTCGATCTGTCGGTGCGTGGTGGCTCGCACAGTGGGCCCGGATTCGGGACGAACGATGGGGGCTTGGTCATCGACATGTCGGCGATGCGCACCGTGCATGTGGATCCGCGACACAAGACCGCTCGTGCCGATGCCGGGGCGACGTGGGGCGACTTCAACTACGCAACGCACGCCTTTGGTCTGGCGACGACCGGCGGGATCATCTCGACCACGGGCATCTCCGGTCTCACGCTGGGAGGAGGCATCGGCTATCTCTCCCGCGGGCATGGGCTGACGATCGACAATCTCGTCTCCGCCGACGTGGTCACCGCAGACGGGAAGCTCCTCACCGCGAGCGAACGCGAGAACGAGGATCTCTTCTGGGGACTGCGGGGCGGGGGCGGCAACTTCGGCGTCGTGACGTCGTTTGAGTATCGCCTCGCCGAGGTCGATCAGGTCTTTGCCGGGCCGCTCTTCTACAACCTCGAAGACGCCGCGACTGTGTTTCGGATGTTCGACGAGTTCATCCGGGACGCGCCCGAGGAGTTCGGAGGTTTCCCCGGGTTCCAGATCGCCCCGCCGTTGCCGTTCATCCCGGAAAACCGCCACGGCGACACCCTCTGCCTGGTCGTGGTGCACTGGGCCGGCCCGCTCGACCAGGCCGAGAGAGCCCTGAAGCCGTTCCACGACGTGGCGGAGATCGTTGCCGACGGGAGCGGTCCGCTTCCATACCCGGCCCTGAACGGAGCTTTCGACGAGCTCTATCCGAAGGGGCTCCGTGCGTACTGGAAAGGCTCCTTCCTCAAGGACCTCCCGGACGCTGCAATCGCGGCGCACGTCGAGCATGGGTCCAACGTTCCCGAGGTGACCTCCACGATGCACATGTATCCGATCAACGGCGCGTGCCACCGGGTCGGAGCAAACGACACCGCCTTCGCCTACCGCGACGCCACCTACGGGATGGTGTTCCTGGCGGGATGGACCGACCCGGCCAACGACGAAGAGCGGATCAAATGGCTGCGTGACTACTACGAGGCCCTGTCGCCCTACTCGGAGCCGGGCGGCTACATCAACTTCATGCAGGACGACGACTACGGCCGAATTCGAGACAACTACCGCCAGAACTACGACCGTCTGGTCGAGGTCAAACGCGCCTACGATCCTGGCAACGTCTTCCACCTGAACCAGAACGTCGCGCCGTAGGCTCATTGCCGAAGCTTGGCGCGCGGGCGCGGGCGCGCAAGACTTGACCTGTGACGGACGGGCTACCGAACGGCACCGTCACCCTCCTGTTCACCGACATCGAGGGCTCGACGAGGCTGCTGCAGGAGCAGGGCGAGGACTACGCGACGTTGCTGGCCGACCACCGGCGGGCCGTGCGGAAGGCTTTCGCCGAGCACGGAGGCTTCGAGGTCGACACGCAGGGTGACGCGTTCTTCTTTGCCTTCGGCTCACCGATCGACGCGGTCGCGGCCGCCTCCGCTGCGCAGGAAGCGCTCGACGGCGGCCCGGTCCGAGTCCGCATGGGCCTGCACACCGGCGAGCCGACTCGCACCGACGAGGGCTACGTCGGCATGGACGTCCACCGCGCCGCACGCATCTGTGCCGCCGGTCACGGTGGGCAGGTCGTCGTCTCCGGCTCCACCCGCGAGCTCGTGGAGGACTCGGAGCTCCACGACCTCGGCGAGCACCGTCTGAAGGACCTCTCGGAGCCTCAGCGCCTCTACCAGATCGGCGACGCCGAGTTCCCGCCGCTCCGCACGCTCCATCAGACGAACCTTCCCGTGCCGGCGACGCCGTTCCTCGGCCGCGAGCGCGAGGTGGCGGAAGTGCGGAGCCTCCTCCAAGCGAACCGGATGCTCACCCTGACCGGGCCGGGCGGAACCGGAAAGACGAGATTGGCGGCTCAGGCGGCCGCCGAAGCTGCCGACGACTTTCCCGGCGGCGTCTGGTGGGTCTCGCTCGCCGCAGTCCGCGATCCGGCGCTGGTGATGGACTCGATCGCGCAGGTGCTCGGAGCGAAGGGCGAGCTTGCGGAGCACGTCGCCGACAAGGAACTCCTGCTCCTCCTCGACAACTTCGAGCAGCTCCTCGCCGCCGGTCTGCAGCTGGCCGAGCTCCTCACGCGCTGCCGCGGCCTGAGGGTGCTCGTGACGAGCCGGGAGCCGCTTCGGATCTCCGCCGAGCAGGAGTACCCGGTGCGTCCCCTCGCGTCGGAGGAGGCGATCGAGTTCTTCTGCGCACGAGCCCGGGTCGTGCGACCCGACTTCGAGCCCTCGGAAGTCGTCGCCGCGATCTGTGTCCGGCTCGACAACCTGCCGCTCGCGCTCGAGCTGGCAGCGGCTCGGGTGAAGGTGCTGAGCCTCGAGCAGATACTGACGAGACTCGAGCGCTCTCTCCACCTGCTGATCGGTGGCCTCCGCGACGCTCCCGAGCGCCAACAGACGCTCGCCGCCGCGATCGCGTGGAGCTTCCAGCTTCTCGGCGAGGACGAAAAGCGCCTGTTCGCGCGTCTGTCGGTCTTTCCCGGCGGGTGCACGCTCGAGGCGGCGGAGGCCGTCTGCGACGGCGACCTGGACACGCTCGGCTCCCTGGTGGACAAGAGCCTCGTCCGGCACAGCAACGAGCGCTTCTGGATGCTGGTGACGATCCGCGAGTTCGCGACGGAGCGGCTCTGGGAGCGCGGCGAAAGCCTCGACTTCGAGCGGCGGCACGCGCGGTACTTCGCCGAGCTCGCCCGGACTGCCGGCGAGGAGCTCCGAGGCCCGGAGGCGGCGCGCTGGCTGGCCGCGCTCGAGGACGAACTCGACAACCTCCGTGCGGCGCTGACCTTCTCGCTCAAGATCGGCGAGTTGGAAGGGGCGCACGCCTTGAGCGCCGACCTGTACCGGTTCTGGCTCGCCCACGGGCGCGCGAGCGAAGGCCGGCGTTGGCTCGACGAGCTCATCGCACGTGCCGAATCCGCGCCGGCGGAGCTGCGCGGCAACGCGCTCTATCGATCGGCGGACATGGCGCTCTGGCAGGGCGACTACGAGCGAGCCGCGGAGCTCTGCGCCGACGCCGTGCCCCTGCTCCGCGACGCAGGGCTCACCGCACAGCTCTGCGCGGCTTTGACCACGAGCGGCTGGGCGGTCGGTGCGCTCGGAGACCGCGAGCGCGCCCGTGGCCTGCTCGAGGACGCGCTGGCGCTTGCCCGCGAGGAGGGTTTCGAGACGGAGGCGGCCTCGGCGCTCAACAGCCTGGCCGCGCTGTACAAGCAGCAGGGCGACTACGACCGCGCGCTCGCGTTCAACGAGGAGTGCCTGGAGGTCATCGAGCGCACCGGCGACCCGCTGAACGTCGCCATCGTCCTCGGCAACGTGGGCGAGTCTGCGCTCGGCGTCGGCGCGCACGAGCGGGCGACCGAAGTACTCCAACGCAGTCTCGCGCTCGCACGTGAGCTCGGCGACTCTCGCCAGGCGGAATGGTCGCTCGCACACCTCGCGCTCGCCTCGCTGTTGCAGGGCGACACGAAGCGCAGCCGGGGCCTCTTCGCCGAGAGCTTGCCGTATGCCTTCGAGGCCACTGACCGGCGTGCCCTCGACGTCTGCTTCCATGGCCTGGCGGGCCTGGCGGCCGCGGCCGGCGCCCCGGATCGAGCGGCCCGGCTCTGGGGCGCGGCCGAGGCGCTGCGCGAAACGCTCGGAGACGACCCGAGCCCGTACCAGCACTCGCTCGAGGAGGCCTACCTCTCCAAGGCGCGAGTCGCGCTTGGCGCCGACTACGAGGCGTTGGTGGCCGAAGGACGCGAACTGGCGCTCGAGGATGCCGTCGACCTGGCCGGCCTCGACGGTCGCAGCTAGGAGCTCTTTAGACGCGGGCGAGCACGGCGTCGAGCGGCCGCGGCATGCGGTCGAGCTCGAGGGCATCGACGAGGAAGCGGGCGTAGCGGATCTTGCGCCGGCCGCCGCTGCCCATGAACCGCCGCAGTTGGTGCTCGGTCGGTCGACCGAGCCACGCGGCCTGCTTCTGGAGCGTGCGAAAGGGACGGAGGTCGCCCTGGGCCTCGACGATCTGCTCCACCCCCGCCGGCCCGTGCGCGCGGATCAGCTCGTCCTCGAGGTCGGCGTCGCAGACGAAGAAGCCGAGCCGCTCGAGATCGGCCCGGCTCAGGTCGGAGCCGTAGCCGGCGCGCTCGAGGCCGCGGGCGAAGTCCCGCTCCTCCCCGGCGTCGCAGAGACCCGCCAGCGTGACGTCGAGCCCGCCGGGGCCGTAGCGCGTCAGGAAGCGGCCGATCGCCTGCGCGCCCCCGATCGGCACGACGCTGACCCCCTCGTCGCCGAGGTGTCGGCCGCGGCGTTCGGCCAGGGTCTCGACCGCGACCCTGTCGCTGATCCCCTCGACGAGCACAACGGCGCGCAGCACCGTCTAACAGTAGGTTCCGCCTGTGAGCTTCGCGGTTCCGGCCGACTCGTACGACCGCTTCATGGGGCGCTATTCCGTCCAGCTCGCGGTGCCGTTCGCCGAGTTCGCGGGCGTGGAGTCCGGGCAGCGGGTCCTGGATGTCGGGTGCGGCCCGGGCGCGCTGACGACCGCGCTGGTCGGGCGGCTGGGCGCTCCGGCTGTCGCGGCGGTCGATCCGTCCGAGTCGTTCGTCGAGGCCGCGCGCGAGCGACACCCCGGTGTCGCCGTGCAGCGCGCGGCCGCGGAGCAGCTGCCGTTCGCGGACGGGGAGTTCGACGCCGCGCTGGCGCAGCTCGTCGTCCACTTCATGGCCGATCCCGTGGCGGGGCTGCGCGAGCTCGCACGCGTGACGCACGACGGCGGGGTCGTGGCAGCGTGCGTCTGGGACTTCGCCGGCGGCCGAGCGCCGCTCAGCACATTCTGGGATGCCGTCCGCGAGCTCGAGCCGACCGCGGAGGACGAGTCGCACCTCGCCGGGGCGCGGGAGGGACACCTCGCCGAGCTTTTCGAGACGGCGGGGCTTCGTGAGATCGAGCCGGGAGAGCTCGCCGTGAGCGTCGGGTACTCGAGCTTCGAGGAGTGGTGGGAGCCCTACACGCTCGGCGTCGGCCCCGCCGGCGGCTATGTCACGCGTCTCGACTCGGACCGGCAGGAGCAGCTCCGCGAAATCTGTCGGCGGCGCATGCCGCCGGCCCCGTTCGTGATCGAGGCCCTCGTCTGGGCGACGCGGGGTCGGCCTTAGAACTCGTTTCACAATGAGCACGGGCCGCTGGAACACGCTGCCCGGCCCCCGGCCGCGTCCTCAGTCGCGCCCATAGCTACGGCTATGGGCGGCTCCCTGCGTCCTTGCCGGGAACCGGCCAGCGCGCCCCATCGGCGCGTGAGTCATTCTGAATCGAGTTCTTAGTACCACTTCCCCCTGACGAAGCCGCCGAAGGCGAGGAGCCCGATCAGGATGACGATGATCCCGATCAACAGGCTCCAGATCAGCGCGACGACGATCCCCACGATCACGATGATGCCGCCGGTGCTGATGCCGGCGATCCCGCCCCTGCCCGCCATGGTCGGTCCTTTCGCTCGTCGTGTCCCGGCCGTCGAGGCTATAGCACTCGGCCGTCACTCCGTGACGATCTTGTCGGCCCAGACGATCAGATCGGCGAGGATCGCCGGGTCGGCGAAGGTCGCATTCTTGCCGGCGAGGTTCTCCGTGCCGACCCCACGGGCCCGCGAGCACGCGCCTCAGACGTGAAGCGGGATCCGGTGGGCGATCGTCGCCGCGAGCGTCTCGCGGAGCGGCGGCCAGCCGACCGGGACGATCGCGTCCGCCAACTCGTCGCGCAGGACGTTGACCGCCTCGCCGAGCAGGAAGATCTGGGCCTCGTGGCCGAGCCCCGTGAATGCGTTCGCATGGAGGAACGCGAAGCTCGCCTTCGTCGGATCGTCCGAGCCCCAGGCGCTCTTCAGGAGGATCCGCGCCATCCCCCGACGACTCTACAGCGACTCGCGTAGCCTTTCGCCGATGGTTCCCGAGGCACCGTTCGAATCGAGCGACGAGGGGCGCCTTCCGAGCGGAGACGGCTGGTTCGTGCTCAACGCGCGCGACGCGCGCTGGTACCACGCCGAGGGGCGCTCTGCCTTCTGCGACTTCGAAGGGAAGACCGACTGGCCACAGGTCGGCGTCAACATCACGGTTCTGGGCCTGGGGCAGCCGATGGCGATGTACCACTGGGAGGTCGACCAGGAGGACTTCCTCGTCGTCTCGGGTGAGGCGACCCTGATCGTCGAGGGCGAGGAGCGTCCGCTCCGCGCCTGGGACTTCGTCCACTGCCCCTCCAGGACGAAGCACACGATCGTCGGCGCCGGCGACGGACCGTGCGTCATCCTCGCGGTCGGCGCGCGCGCTCACCAGGAGGGCCCGGACTGGGGCGGCTACACGGTCGACGAGGCTGCGGTCCGGCACGACGCGAGCGCCGAGCGCGAGACGAACGATCCGCAGGTGGCGTACGCCCGGTTCACGCGCAAGCAGCCGACCCGGTACCGGGACGAGTGGCTCGGCGGATAGAGGACGACCATGCCCTATGACGTCATCAAGGCCGACGCCGTGCCCTGGCAGGAGCGAGAGCCCGTGCACGGCCAGGCCCCGCGCAGCCACGCGTCCATCACCGACGGCGCCCGGCTGACGCAGTCGCGTGCCCAGTTTTGGCGCTACCCGCCCCACACGCGCGGCCGGCGGCACGTCGAGAACACGCAGGAGGAGGTGTTCGTGCCGTTGCGCGGGACACTGACGGTGCTCGTCGAGGAGCCGCCTCAGCGGGTCGACGTCGAGCCGGGCGGGGTGATCGCCGTCCATCCCGGCACGCCCGTGCAGCTGAGGAACGAGACCGACGAGGAGGTCATCCTGTTCGCGTACGGGGCGCCGGCGATCACCGGGAACGCGGCGTTCCTGGACGACGTCGCCGAGGTGTAGCTACCGCTTCGTCGCCACGAAGACGACGAACCGACTGTCACGCGTCGGCGGCTCCGCGCGGTGGTCGCCGTGGACGACGACGTTCTCGAAACCGGCGCGCTCGAGCAGCAGCAGCAGCTCGTTCTTGAAATAGAGGGTCAGGTGAAGCGTGTGCTCGTCCTGTCCTACGAGCTCGCCGTCGCGCCACATGCTGGCCCGGAGCTCGAGCGCGAGCCGCTGCTCGAGCGGGTCGAGGTCGACCGCGCGGGACTGGAGCCCGTACTCGGCGCCGTCCGAGCCCCGGCGGCGCTCGACGTCCTCGAGCGGCTTCCACGGCCGGGGAAGGCCCGCCCGCTCCTCCGCCTGCCAAAGGCGCCACGGCGAGCCG
This sequence comes from uncultured Actinomycetes bacterium, assembly GCA_963817105.1. GTDB lineage: Bacteria > Actinomycetota > Thermoleophilia > Gaiellales > Gaiellaceae > 3-1-20CM-4-69-9. The sequence goes on along the minus strand of CAWFNA010000005.1, from coordinate 222,750 downwards.
CCCGCGTACGGGTTCTCGTTGTCGAGCACGAGCGTCCCGCCCGGCTCGAGGCACGCGTGGAAGCGGCTCAATGCCTGTGCGTCCTGCTCGCGCGTGCTGCCGAGGCCGAAGCCGCCGCAGACGTAGATTGTGCGGTACGTGCGCGGCGGGTCGAGCTCGTGCATCGGCTGCACGAACAGCGTTGGTGAGAGCCCCGCGGCCTCGGCTTTCTCCCGGCAGCGCGCGATCATGTCCGCCGAGACGTCACAGCCGTCGACGTCGAGGCCCGCCGCCAGGTAGGGGATGAGGAGGCGCCCGGTCCCGCACGCCACGTCGAGCGCCGGCTGGCCGCGCTCGACGAACGGCCGGAAGTACTCGATCTCCGGGCCGCCGGCGTTGAACTCCGCCCACCACGTCGCGACAAGGCCGTAGTGCCACGTCGTCGGCTGGGCCGGCGGCTCCATCCGCCTAGTCTGACCTCAGAAGGGAGGGTCGCGCGCTACGCGGCGACGCGGTTCCAGAGCATGCGGATGTCCGAGAACTCGGCCACCGCGAGCTTGATCTGCGGGAGGTACTTCCGCACGGCGGCCAGGGCCTCCGGGTCGGACGGGTCGGCGAAGGCGACCAGGATGCTCTGCTCCGTGAAGCGCACCGGGACGGCGTGGTAGCGCATGCCGACGTCGCGGGGCAGCAGACGCATCACCTGGTTGTCGACTCCGACCGACGACAGCCGGGCATAAGGCAGCTGCCACTGCTCGGCGAGCGTGCGCGCGAGCTCGTCCTCGAAGACCCAGCCGCGGCTGAGCAGGACGCGGCCGACGAGCTGGCCGGTTTCCTTCGCCTCGACGAGCGCCTCCGAGAGCTGATCGACGGTGATGAGGCCCTTGCTGACCATCAGGTCGCCGAGCCGGACCGGGGGGTCGAACGGGCTGGCGCCGCGGGGGCTGACCTCGAGCTTGACCGGGGCAGCCGGGGTGCCGGCGGTGACCGTCCGGGCCGAGACGCCGTTCGTCGCCGACCAGGTGCGGAGGTACGCGCGGGCGTCGACGTCCTTGCCCTCCTCGAAGCGGATCTCCAACGTCGAGTCCTCGTTCACGACCGCGGACGCGCCGAGGCGGAGGAAATAGTCGCGCAGCGCAGGTAGATGCGTGGGATCGTCGAGCTCCACGCGCGCGACGAGCTGCTCGGGGCTCTGGGACTCACTCGACAGCAAGGGCGTTCCTTCCGCAGACGGCCGGCGGCGCCGGCTTCTCAAGAAACATCGGATCGCCCGGCGGGCCGCAACTCACCCTTCCTGGGGATTCGCCGTCGCGGTCTGTCAGGTGGCGAGAACCGCAGTGAGCGCCTGCTTGCCGGCGCGCAGGACCGGCTCCCCGTGCGAGACCAGCACGCGCTGCACGGGCAGGTCGAGGAGCGGGCGGAGCGACGCTCGCAGATCGTCGTGTGTGGCACCCCAGCGCTCCGGGCAGAGACGCAGGGCATCCTCGGTTGCCCGGGGCTTGGCGCCGGCGCCGAGCAGCACGTCGCCGACCGCGATCGCCTTGTGGCGCGGGAGCCAGAAGACGACCTCCCCGTCGCGGGCAGTCTCGATCACGCGGATCCCGCCCGGCAGCTCCGTGCCGTCTCCGACGGGATCGGTCACGGCGACGCCGCGGTTGCGCAATCGACGAACGGAGCGAGACGATGCCCACACGTGCTCGGGGCCGACCTCGCCGGTGCTGCGCCCGTGCCAGAAGACCGTCAGGAGGACGTGCGCGGGTTTCCTCAGGCCGTGTGGAGGATCGATCGGGTCGATCAGGACGAGACCGTCGCTCGTGTCGACCGCGAGCGAGCCGACCTGCTCGCCCCACTCGTCGTGGCGCGCCGTCCAGCGCCGCAGCCCCGGTGTGATCTCCTGTAGGGATCCCATGGCGGGAATTATTCATCCGTGCGAACCCGTGGCATACTCGAAGTGAGGTCTTTCCGAGTGCCGGGGGGGCGGCCGCCCGGAACCGCGCCATGAACGCAACCGACAATCCGCCGCTTCCAGCCCCCGGCGAGCGCAGGCGCTTCAGCACGCCGCTCGCGCGCTTCGACACCGACACCCGCCGCGTGCTGCCGGTGCTCGTCCCGGTGATCGTGCTCGGGATCGTCGGGCTCGGGCTGTCTGTCGGTGTGTTCGTCGCGAGGACGCCGAGCTGGTCGGAGCTCGCGGGCAGCTTCGTCCTCCTCGTGGCCGCGACGGTCGCGGAGGCGTTCCCCGTGCCGATCGAGGGCGTCGGCGTCAACACGTCGCTCGCGACGATCTTCGTCGTCGCCGTCGCGGCGATCTACGGCTGGGACGCGGCGGCGATCGTCGGCTTCTTGGCGATGGCCCTCGCGGAGCTGGGACGGCGCCCGCCGATCAGGCGCGCGTCGTTCAACTGCGCGCTCTATGTGATCGCCGGGATCGCTGCCGGCGGAGCAGCCGCCGCGATGGACGACGGCACGCTCGCCGGCCGCGTCCTCGGGGCGCTGTTCGCGGCCACGGCCTTCTACCTCGTGGACGTCACACTGCTCGCCGCGATCGTCTCCCGCGCACGCGGAGGCGCGCCGTGGAAGACGCTCCGGAACTGGGTCGTCCTGACGCTCGCGCCCTTCGCGATCATGGCGTCGCTGAGCATCATCCTCGTCGTGCTCTGGCACGACTCGCCGTTCGTCGCGGTCGTGCTCGTCGGGCCGCTGCTCGCGATCGCCTTCTACCAGCGGTGGATCCACGCCGCGCTCGACCGGCTGCGGGAGTTCGACCGGCTCAAGGACGAGTTCATCGCGATCGTCTCGCACGAGCTCCGGACGCCGCTGACGTCGGTGTACGGGGCGGCCGTGACGCTCCAGCAGCAGGAGCTCGACGACGGGCAGCGTGCGGCGTTGCTCGAGATCGTCTCGACGGAGGCTGCACGGCTCGCGCGCCTGCTCGACGACGTCCTCTGGGTCAGCCGTCTCGACTCCGGCCGCGCGGACACGTACATCACCCGCGTCGAGGCCGCGGACCTCGCCGCCGACGTCGTGGACGCCACCCGCACCCGGCTGCCACCGGCGCTGTCGGTGGAGCTGGAGCGCCCGGAGTCGCCCGCTGCAGTCGCCGCCGATCCCGACAAGTTGCGCCAGGTGCTCCTCAACCTGATCGAGAACGCGGTCAAGTACTCCGACGAAGGGCTCATCCAGGTCCGGCTCGAGCCCCGGAACGGCCGCATGCGCTTCAGCGTCAGCGACGAGGGTCTCGGCATCCCCCCGGAGGAGCACGAGCGGGTCTTCGACAAGTTCCACCGGCTCGATCCCGACATGACCCACGGCGTCGGAGGCACCGGCCTCGGTCTCTACATCTGCCGTGAGCTCCTCGAGCGCATGGACGGCGACATCTGGGTCGACTCGGAGCCCGGGCGCGGCACGACCTTCACGTTCGAGCTGCCGCTCGCCTCGCAGTCCTGATCCCCCTCCAAGGGGACATGCAAAAAGCGTCGCATGCCGATGAGAAGGCGTCCTCGCTCAATCATCGAAGGAGCATTCACATGCACCTCCGCACCCGATTGACCCAGTTCGGCATGTGCGCATGTCTTCTCATCGGCTCGGCCGTCGGTGCCGGCTGGAAATGGGAAGCCCCGTTCCTCCTGCACTGACGTGAGAACGGAACAGAGCCCCGCGTTCCCTCGAATGGGTGATGCGCCGGGGTGGGGGCTAGCTGCAATACTGAGGCTCCTAGCAATCTGGCGTGGTCTTCCGGTGCGGCCCCGGAAGCCTGAAGGGAACATCGTTACTGTTGTGAAAAGGTCGTGTTTCATCATCGTCGCTGCGGCCCTGGTGCTTGCCTTTGCCGCCCCGTCCGTCGCGCGGGCCGACGACTCGAGCTGGAATGACGAGGCAGTGGCCACGGAGTCCGCTTCCGATCCCGCCACCTCGGACTCTGCGGCGGCACCTGATCCCGCTCCGGCGGACGACCCCGCGGCCGCGGATGACGCTGCTGCGGCGGACGACGCCGCTCCCGCGGACGCCACCGCCCCTGCAGATGACTCGCAGGTGACCGACGACTCCTCGGCGGCTGATGCCGCTGCAGACCCCGCTCCCGACGGCTGGAGCTGGGGCGACGAGTCGGCTCCTCCCGCTCCCGCGGGCTGGAGCTGGGGCGAAGAGTCCGACCAGCCGAGCACCGACGGCTGGAGCTGGGGCGAGTAGCCCCGAGCGGACGCTCGACCGGATCCGCAGGATCTGCCTAGGCCTGCCGGAGACGAGTGAGCGCCTGAGCCACGGCGCGCCGACGTTCTTCGTCCGCGGCAAGCGGGCGTTCCTGATGGTGCTGACGAACCACCACGGCGACGGTCGCTTCGCGATCTGGTGCGCGGCGCCGGAGCGGATGCAGAAGATGCTCGTGGAGGCCGATCCCGAGCGGTTCTTCGTCCCGCCGTACGTCGGCCACCGCGGCTGGCTGGGCATGCGGCTCGATCGCGCGCTCGACTGGGACGAGCTCGCGGGCGTCGCCGAGGACGCGTATGCGGAGGTTGCGCCCGCCAAGCTGGTCGAGGCGGCGCGCGCCGCCGCCGACGCGGCGTGACCGAGCGCGAAGGCTGGATCGACTTCCGCGGGCACCGGACGTGGTACCGCGTCGTGGGGGAGAGCGAGGCGGCGAAAGACCCGCTCGTCTGCCTGCACGGCGGCCCGGGCTCGACGCACAACTACTTCGCTCCGCTCGAGCGCCTCGCCGAAGACGGCCGTACGGTCGTCGTCTACGACCAGCTCGGCTGCGGCCGCTCCGACCGGCCCGACGACGTCGAGTGGAGCCTCGCAGCTCTTCCTCGACGAGCTGGCCGAGCTGCGCTCGCAGCTCGGGCTCGACCGCATCCACCTCCTTGGCACCTCGTGGGGCGGCATGCTCGCGCTCGAGCACGCGCTCTCCGGCTACGGCGGCCTGAGCAGCCTCGTCCTCAGCTCGACGCTCGCGAGCGCTGCCGAGTGGCAGGTGGAGGCCAGACGCCTCCGGGACGAGCTGCCCGCCGACGTCGTCGCCGTGCTCGACCGCCACGAGCTCGAGGGGACGACCGACGATCCCGAGTACGTCCGGGCGATGGACGCCTTCGAGGAGCGGCACTTCTACCGCGGCCCCGCGCTGCCCGTGCTCGAGCGCATGCAGGCGGAGCGCGCCCCTGAGGTCTATCGCGCGATGTGGGGCCCCAACGAGTGGACGGTCACCGGCGCGCTCCAGGGCTGGGACGTGCGGCCGCGGCTGCACGAGCTCGACCTTCCCGCGCTCGTGATCCGGGGGCGCTACGACCTCAGCACGGAGGCGATCGCGGCGACGCTCGTCCGCGGGCTCCCGCACGTGCGCGAGGTCGTGTTCGAGCACAGCTCGCACACGCCCGTGCTCGAGGAGACCGACCGGTACCTCGAGGTCGTCGGCGGGTTCCTGCTCGAGGCCGAGGGCTACTTGTAGGTCGGGACGATCGAGACGAGCGCGCCCGCGGCCCTGTCGATCGGCACCGCGCGCAGGCCCTGGCTGATCTTGAAGAAGAGCCGGGTCGCGGGAGGCAGCGGCGCGAAGAAGCTGCCGTGGCCGCCGCCGATCACGTTGCCCTCGGCGTCGAGCACGACGGCCGTCAGCTCGCCCCGCGCAAGCGTCAGGGTCGGACTGTCGTTCTGGACCTCGCCCTCGACGGACCCTGCCCAGTTCGGCTCGTACGGGCTCGGCATGACGCGGATCGAGGAGAGGCCCGGGAACGTGTGCGTGGCAGGCCCCGCGCGGCCGGTGATCGCGACGATCTCCAACCGGGCGACGGGCGCGCCGCCGGGGAAGAGGAGATCGCCGCCGACGGCGTGCTGCTCCCCGCGGCGATGTCGTCCACGTGGGCCGAGGCCGAGCCGATCAGGCGGTTGTCCGCCATGACGAAGTTGACCAGCACCTTGACGTCGCGCGCGTCGCGGTTCGGCGACTCGTTGGCGAGAATCACCCCGTAGCTCACGGAGCTTCCCGCGCCTGACATCGGGCGCACCGACCAGCCCGACTTGACCACGTGGATGGCGGGCGGGACGACCGAGCCGATCACGGTGAACGTCCTCGAAGCTCGCCCGGCCGATGCGCAGAAGACGGAGAGGCGGGCGGGGCCGGGCCTGGTCGTCCGTTCGATCTTCCATCTCCACGCGGCGCGGCCCCCGGTCGCGGTAGCCGAGGGGAGGGTCTGGATCGCGCCGCCCTTGTACCGCACGCTCGCGTTGCAGCGGGCGCCGGCCGGGTTCACGGACAGCGAGACCGACATCTCGTTCCCCTGGACGACGCGGTGCGCGCCGCCGGTGAAGTGGAGTCCCTCCGGTCGGCTGTAGGCGGCGCCTGCGAGCGCCAGCAGCAGGCTGCCGAACGCGAAGAGGAGCGAGGAGAGGCGGCTGGCGGTCGCGGTCACGTTCATCACGGGCGGCGTGCCGCGGGCGCCTGGGTCCTAGGTCGTCCCGCCTCGGGCGGACGCCGACCCCTGAGTCGAGGGATTCGCTAGTTGCCTACGACCTGAACAAGCCAGCGCCGGTCGCGCTCGCGGTCCAGCTCGATGAAGAGGACGCGCTGCCAGGTGCCGAGGCAGAGCTCGCCGTCGCGGACGGGCACGGACTCGCCCGCCGGCCCGAGCAGCATCGCCATGCAGTGGGAGTGGCCGTTCCCGAAGTCCATGTCCTCCGGGCAGATGTTCTCGGTGCGCCTGTCCCAGTCGTCGTGGGCGTAGTAGGTCTCGCGCGGGACGAGCCGCTGGAGGAGCTCGGTGAAGTCCCCGAGGAAGCCGGACTCGAACTCGTTCACGCGCACGCAGCAGGTCGTGTGCGGCGAGTAGATGCAGGCGATCCCGTCGATGATCCCGCTCTCGCCGACGGCCTCGTTGACCTCGTCCGTGATGTCGCGTACAGCGAGCCCGCCGGCGGTCCGGACCTGCGTCTCGCGCTGGTACACCCTCACGGGCGCGTATTAAACGCGTTCAGACGCGCGGAGTCACGTCCGAACCGCGCTAGTACCCGTAGCCGCCGCCCTTCGTGGTGGTCGTCTGCTCGGTCGTCGTGGTGCCGCCGGTGTCCATGCCGGAGCCTGCGGAGCTCCCGACGTGGACGGAACCTTCCATTCCTTTGCCGCGGTGGCCGTCGATCGGGCAGTACATCTCGTAGCTGCCGTCCTTCGAGAGGGCGACCTTGAGCGTCGCCGACTCGCCGGGCGCGATCGACCCGATCTCCTGCTCGACCCCGTTGCCCTCGACCTCGAACCCGTGGGTCAGCTGGCCGTCGTTCGTCACCTTGAAGGCGACAGTCCCGGACTTGTCGACGGTGACGGTGCTCGGGGTGAGCGAGAACTCCTTCTCCGAGATCGAGATCGTCTGCTGCGGGGATCCGGCCGCGGCCTTGTTGGTCTGCGAGGACGACGAGGAGTAGCTGCCGCCGCAGCCGGCGAGCGCGAGACAGGCTCCGATCAAGATGGCCGCTCTGCGCATGTCCGGGGGAGACTACGAAAGGTCGGCGAACCCGGTTTGCACGGTACGGTTTCGCGCGGCGGGCCCGTAGCTCAGCTGGTTAGAGCAGCGGACTCATAATCCGTTGGTCCCTGGTTCGAATCCAGGCGGGCCCATCGCAGGATCCCTCTCGCCATAGATTGCGGCCAGAAGAGCACTGAGGTTGTCCCCGAGCCTGCGTTGCGATAAGACATGCGTAGAGTTCTGCGGCTCTCAGGGGGTGCAACGCTGCGGTGAACGGTCCGACCCAGCCACAGGGGGACGCTGGTCCCGTCTCGCGAGGGGCGGTCGTCCGCATCGCCGGGTTGGGGGCGCTCGCAGCCGTACCGCTGCTTGCGCGCCGACTCCGGCTCGCCGATGCTCACGCGGCACCGTCCAAGGCGCAAGACGCCCGGATCCTGCAGCTCGTCCTCCAGCTCGAGTACACCCAGGTCGCCTTCTACGAGCAGGCTGTTCAGAACGGATCGCTTCGGGGCGAGCTGCTCAAGTTCGCACAGACCGCGCTCGGGCACGAGCAGGCCCACCTCGCCGCCGTCAAGGCGGCGCTCGGGCACAAGGCAGGTCCGCGCCCGAGCTTCGATTTCGGCTTGTCGGTGCTAGAACCGGATGCGTTCAAGACCGCCGCGATCAGGCTCGAGGACGCGGCGATCGCCGGCTACAACGGCCAGGCCACGAATCTCACATCGGGGACGCTCGCGGCAGCGGCCAAGATCGTGTCCGTCGAGGCTCGCCACGCATCCTGGGTTCGCTTCCTCGCCGGGCAGATCGCCGCGCCTGAAGCAGTCGACCAGCCGATGACCGCCAGGCAGCTCGCGACGGAGCTGCACGACATCGGGTTGCTGGCATGACGACGGACGGCTGGAGCCGCTTCGACGAGTTCCTCGAATCCGCGGACTGCGACGGGGCGATCGCCGAGACGAGAGCCGCGGCCGAGACATCCCTCTCGCGGCGGCGACTCGTCGGGCTGGGGCTCGGCGGAGTCGCAGCCGCCTTCCTCGGGCGGATCCCCGACGCAGCGGCCGCGAGCGGACTCGCTGCCTCGGACGTGGGGATCCTCAACTACGCGCTCGTGCTCGAGTACCTCCAAGCATCCTTCTACACCGAGGCTCAGCGAGGCGGCGCCCTGTCGGGCCGGACCGCCGAGGCGGCCCGCATCGTCGGCGCCGTTGAGCGGGCGCACGTCGAGGCGTTCCAGAAGCTGCTCGGCTCCCAGGCTGTCCACCGGCCGCTCTTCGACTTCCAGGGGACGACCGAGCAGCAGCAGGCGTTCCTGAAAACGGCGGTTGCCCTCGAGGACCTCGCCGTGGCTGCGTACAAGGGGCAGGCGCCGAAGCTGAAGTCGAAGCCGGTGCTTGCGGCGGCGGTCGGAATCCATTCGGTCGAGGCGCGGCACGCCGCCTGGATGCGCGAGCTGTTCGGGTACGTTCCGGCTGTGCACGCCTTCGATGAGCCGGCCTCGAAGGCGAGCATCAGCAAGGTCGTCGCGTCGACCGGGTTCATCGTCGCGCGCCCGCGGATGGAAGGGACCGGGAAACCAAAGTTCACGGGCTGAGGCTTGCGACTCGGTTGACCTCGGCCATTGTCGTCGTCTCGGTCGCCGCGCTCCTGTGGGCCGGCTTCGGAACTGACCGCGCCTCGAGCGAAACGGCCGCGTCCGTTCTGCTCGGCGGGCTTCCGGCTGCACCGGCTCCGGCTCTCGAGATCGGCCGGCCGCAACAGCTCGGCCCAGGGCGCGATCTCTCACGCTGGGCGATCGTCCGTACACGCACGGTCGCCTATGCCGCACCGGAGGCAACCTCGCGGATCGTTGCGACACTCGGCGTCGGTACTCCGGAGCGAGTGCCGAACGCGCTGACGGTCCTCGGTGCGTCGGCGGACGCGGCCGGTCGTGTCTGGGTGCGCGTGCGCCTACCGATCCTCCCGAACGACACAGCGGGCTGGATTCCGAGGCGCTCCCTCGGCGCCTATCAAACCGTCGACACGCATCTCGTCATCGACCGCCGGCGACTGCTAGCCGTCCTGTACCGCCGGGGGGAGCCGGTCTTCACGGCTCCAGTTGGGGTCGGGACCGCCTCGTCGCCGACGCCCGCCGGCGAGTACACGATCCGAAGCCGGTTGACACGGTATGCCAGTCCCTTCTACGGCCCGATCGCGTTCGGAACCACCGCACGCTCAGAGGTTCTCACCGACTGGCCCGGCGGCGGCTTCGTCGGAATCCACGGGACGGACCAGCCCGAGCTCGTCCCGGGGCGCGTCTCGCACGGGTGCATCAGAATGCGCAACGCAGCGATACGCCGACTCGCGGAGTTGATGCCCGTGGGAACACCCCTCACAATCAAGTGACCGCGAAGGTCGGCATTCCGTTGCTCGCGGCGGTCGCGTCCGCCGTGCTCGGGCTCGCGCTCGTCGACGCTGCCCCGGCGAGCTCCCCTAAGCCGCGTGAGCAGCCGACGCTCCTTTGGCAAACGTTTCCCCTCGAGCAGCGGCCGACGAGACGCGACGAGGTGACGATCACCCGAGCGATGCGCCTGATCGGCGAGTCCCCCACCGCAAGCGCGCAGCCAGATGCCCGCTCGCCGGAGGTCATCCTCGTGCTGCTCGCCGCGGCACTCATGCTGGGCTTTGCGGTGCTTCCGCAAACCGTCTTGCAGGACGTGGCTGTCACTGCGTTCGCGAAGCGCTGGCGGACGGAGCTGCTGTTCGTCGGCGCCTTCTTGCTCCTCGCAGGCGTGGCGCTGATGTTCGACTAGTCGTCGGCGCTCCAGCCAGGCCTGTCGCGTTCATTTCGCTTGCGCCGCCGCCCCGAACGCTCGGCCGAGGAGCAGGACGCTGGTCGACCATTGACGCCCCACAGCGGATTGCGCTGGTGTTGCCGACCCGCGGCGCGACGATGTCGGCCGTCTTGAAGTTCGCGGTCGACAACCAAGATGGCACGGTCGGTTTTCCCCGAAGCGGCGCTCCAACCGCGCTCGGCTCCCGCGCCTGGGCGGTCAGCCGCTCGGGCGGCGGATCTCCAAGACCTTGCCGAGCACGCTTCTGCGCGGGACGAGGCCGAATCGGCGCGAGTCGCACGAGGCGGTGCGGTTGTCGCCCATGATCAGGTACATGCCCTTTGGGATCCTTCTGGTGGATGAGGAGAGAATGTCCTTGAGGCTGAGCGTCTGCATGTCCAGCCGGTCGATGTGGATGTAGGGCTCGGCGAGCTTGCGCTCGTCGACGTAGACGGAGCCGTCCCGTTCCTCCCAGGCATCGCCGGGAAGGCCGATCACGCGCTGGATGAGGATGTGTCTCGTTCCGCACTCGCGATACGCGAGCGTCGGCGGGCGAAAGGCGACGATGTCTTGACGATCGAGATCCGTCGCGGCCTCGCGCACCACCACTCGGTCGGCGCGTCTTGCCTCGCAGTAGAAGCCCGGGCGGGCGCAATGGAGCGTCGGCTCCATTGACGCGGCCGCGACGGTCAAGGTGACCGTCCGCCCTGGGACGGACCTTCCCGTCACCGACCCCGGCTCGGTCGACTTGGACTGCCCACAGCCTGTAAGAAAGAGACCGAGCACACAGGCGGCGCCGAGTGGCATCCCAACGCGCCTTCTCTTGGTTCGTTCGACCCCGTCAGAGGATCGGCTCCAGCAGGATCCGGGTCGTACCACGCCTCGATCCTAGGCGAGTCTTCGCTCCCTCCAGCCGCGGACCAAGCAGGCCAGCTTCGGTCCCCCGCGAGTTGAATGCCGAGCAAACCGGGCTGTCCTGTTCGACTAGGCCGCGCCAGCAACCGGGCGGCGCTCCGCGCGCGTGTAACCAAGGAGCGTCCGGCCGGACAACATCGCGGCGGCGCAGTGTGACCAGCGGTGCGGCATGCGGCGCCTACTCCTCCCTCTGGCGCTGCTCGCCGTCGCCGTGGTTGCACTCGTCGGCAGCTCCTTCGCGAGCGCCGATCCGGGCAGTCCAGGCGTGCTGATCGGTTCGCAGCCGAGCAGCTTCACCACCGATCATGCCGCCGAGGTGGGTTTCTCCGCGCTGCTTCCGAACACCGTGGGCTTCAGTTGCCGGTTCGACGCGGAAGCGGCGGCGCCCTGTAATTCTGGATGGAGCAACCCGGCCGTCGCAGAGGGAGCGCACTCGCTCACGGTCCAGGCGACCGACTCCGACGGGCAGCTTGTCGGTGATCCCGTGACCGTCTCCTGGACGGTCGACACGACCAAGCCGGTGATCACCCTGGACGCTTCACCGTCAGATCCAGACGAGAACGACTCCGGCACGATCCGCTGGCACACCGACGATCCGGACGCGACCATCACCTGCGACCTCAACGGCTGGTCCCACGCCTCCGATTGCCAGGGTGGCAAATTCGACTACTCGTCCCTCACCCTCGGCATCGACCTCGAGAACATGTTCACGCTCACGGCCCGTGACGTCGCCGGCAACGAGACCACCGTTTGGGTCCATTGGGGGTACTCGGGTCACTCTGATCCCTGCGCGAACAGCCCGAACAACTGCAATTACCAGCCGCCGCCGGCGGTCGGACTGCCGACGGCCGCGATCACCGAGCCTATGGACGGCATCGCCCTCGGCGAAAGCTTCGATCTCGATTGGACGATCGACGACCCGGCGGAGATCGACCACGTCGACGTCCTGATCCAGGGTCAGGTCGTCGCGACCCTTCCGGGCGCTCAGACGACCTACCAGGTCGACACGACCACGCTCCCTAACGGGATGACCACCTTCCAGGTGCGCGTCGTCGACGCCGACGGAACTGTCTTTGCCTCCCAGCAGATCACCCTGCAGGTCGACAACTCCGCCACTGAAATCGCTTCGCCGTCGATCAGCGGCCCGGACGCACTCGTCGGGACAACCTGGACGATCAGACCCGGTGCCTGGTCGAACTACGACTTCCTTGGCTATCAGTGGTATCGGTGCGTAGCCATGTTCGACTGCGCACAGATCGACGGCGCAACCGGCCTTCAGTACAGGCTCACCGCCGACGACCTCGGTCTTCAGGTCAAGGCCATGGAGACCGCGTACAGCTCTTTCACGGGCACGGCGACTGGTCAAACCTGACGCCGACGGTCGAGAACGTCCGCGCGCCATCCATCTCGGGTGACCTTCACGTCGGCCAGACGCTGACAGCCGACCCCGGCACCTGGACGGGTTCCCCGCTCCCGGATCCGAGCGATTACAGCTTCCAGTGGTACCGCTGCGGCGACGGCTGCGAGGCGATCGACGGGGCGACCGACTCTCAGTACACCCTCACAGACAGCGAGTTGGGCTCGACCATGATGGTCAGGGTCAGCGTGACCAGCGACGCCGACCGCGGCCACGCAGACAGCACCACGACAGACGTCGTCCTCCACTCGGCCGACCAGCTCAATGTCCACTTCGACTCGTACCCGAACAATCCGACGGAGGACACGTTCACGACCTTCGTGTTTTCCGCTGCGGCAGCGAACGTCACCTACGAGTGCTTCCTCGACGATCAGTCTCTGGGGCCGTGCTCAAGCCCGTTCGCGCTCGACGTCTCACCTGGCCATCACACATTCACGGCGCACGCGACCGACGAACTAGGGAAGACCGGCGATCCGAGCGGTGACGGCCTCATCGAGTGGACGGCCGGTTCACAAGCCGCCCCCTTCGACGGCGACGTCGGCTCGATCAGCGGCGACGCGCTTCCCGATGCGACCCTGACCGCGACCCCGAGTGCCAGCTGGACAGGCGACCCCACCTTCACGTACCAGTGGCTTCGCTGCAACGACGCCGTGGCGCCGGGGTTCTGCAATCCGATCAACGGCGCAACCGGACAGACCTACACCACGAGCGAGGTCGACATCGGCAACACAATCAAGGTCCAAGATCACCGGCACGAACGCCGACGGCAGCCTCTCCGGGCGGACGGACGCGTTCGGGCCGATTGAACCCCCGGCTGCACCGGTACTCGTCACCGAGGGAACCATCTGGGGCGACCTTCAGGTCGGCCAGAGGGTGTACGTCACCGGCTACGAGTTCGCGAACTACCCCACGGCGCGCTATTTCGCGTGGATGAGCTGCGACGCCGGTGACGACGACCACGACGGGCACTGCTACAGCGTCGGCAACGGCGGCGACTCGTACACGATCACCGCCAGCGACCAGAATCGTTCGTTGCGGGCTGTCGTTCGCGCTCAGAACATTCACGGCACAGCGTTCTCGATCGTCGACAGCGACATCGTCGCCGGCTCGGGCGACGAGCCGCAGATGCAGACCGCGCCGACGATCACCGGCACGATCGCCGCCGGGCAGACCGTGCACGCGACCACCGGCCAGTGGTCGAACAACCCGGCTTCGTTCAGCTACCAGTGGTTCGTCTGCGCCGACGACCGCTGCGATCCGATCGCCGACGCCACAAGCGCGGACTACACGCTCGGCGAAGAGGACTCCGGTCTCAACGTCTTCGTCACCGTCCGGGCGAGCAACGTCCACGGCCCCAGCCCGGCGGTCTATTCGGGCTACACCCGCCCGGCCGGCGACCCGATTTCGGTGCCGGTCACGAGGCAGGCTCCTGCGAATACGTCGGCTCCGACGGTGTCCGGCACCGCACAGGTCGGCAGCACCCTGAACGCCGGCCACGGCAACTGGACGAACAACCCAACCAGCTACAGCTACGACTGGCAGCGTTGCACCGCCGGCGGACGCGACTGCACCGACATCGCAACGGGCTCGACTTACACACTCGCCGAGGGCGACGCAGGGCACACGTTCCGCGTCCGGGTTAATGCCTCGAACGCCGGCGGAACCGCCCTTGCAAGATCTGAAATGAGCGCCGTCATCGTGGCGGCCACGCCGCACCCTGGCGCGCCTGACGTTCAGATTTCGCTCGTGTCCGCGGCGAAGGCGGTTGTGGTCGGCCAGCAGGCGGCGACCGAGCTCGCGCTCACGAACAGAGGCAACGCACCTGCGACCAACATCGTCATCTCGCTGAGCGTTCCCGCCGGGAGCGAGTTTGTCTCCGCCACCATCGTCCCCGGCGGCACGGCCGCCTCGACAGGTGACGCGACAGGCTTCGGGACGTGCGCGCTCTCCGGCTCGACCGTGACCTGCCAGGTAGGCACGCTCGCCGCCGGCCAGTCCGCTGACCTGATCCTCGTGGTCAAGGCGCTCAGGTCGGGCGCGATGTCAACGACCGTCCACGTCTCCGACGACTCGACGCGGACGACCGGCACGCCGCCGAGTGATATCGAGGTCAATCAGAATGTGCTCGTCTGCACGATCTCCGGTGGCGGCGGAAATGACGTGCTGCATGGCACGGCGGCCCGCGACATCATCTGCGGCTTCGGCGGCGACGACACGATCTACGGCGTCGGTGGCAACGACGTCATCTACGGCGGCGCCGGGGCTGATCGCATCTACGGCGGCGCCGGCTCAGACCAGCATCTACGGTGGCAAAGGCGCCGATCGCATCTACGGCGGCGCAGGCGACGACCGGATCGGCGGCGAGGCCGGGAACGACAAGATCTACGGCCAGGCAGGCAATGACCGTCTGTTCGACCAGGCAGGTGCTGACCAGCTCTTCGGCGGTGCCGGCGACGACCTGCTCGACGGCAAGCGCAACGGCCGCGACATGCTGAACGGCGGCACCGGGCGAGACCGCGGCTGGTGGAGCCGCGGCGACTTGGTTGTCTCGGTCGAGCGCCGCCTCGCCTAACTGGCCCACCGTGCACGGGCGCTCCGACAGCGCCAGCCGCGCTGGTAGCCTCGAAGGCTCAACCGATCTGCTGTCGGGAGGATGCATGGAGGATCTGGCTCCACCGGACACGGTCTGAGCGGCTCGAGCGGGAAGCTCAGAGGAGAGCCGAGACGACACCGAGCAAGGCAGACGGCCGCAATCTGCCTGCCCGGTCATGCAAGAGGGACGAAGCGGAGCCCTCAAAGCGGCGCGCGGCCCCATCCGGATGTGAGCGCGCGCTCGACCTGGCCCGGCGTTCGGCGCGGACAGCGACGACGCTCCGAGGCTCCGCGCCGCAGAAACGCCGCTGGCCGGTCATGCGCTCGGCTCGAGCGACAGGGTCAGCGGCGAGGAGCGCGCAGTTCACCACCGTGCCTCCACTCGCGAGCAGCACTCGTCGATCCGACGCTGCGGGATCGTCTTTGGGATCGCGCAAGTGAGCCGCATGTTCCGCGGCGACTGACGTAGCCGTCGTCCTCGTCGGGCCTTGAAACGGTTCCCGCCGGCTCTGCCCGGAGAGCGATGTGACCGAGTTCCGTCGCCGGATCGGCGCAGCCGTGGTCTCTTGTTGGGGCTAGATCGGTCTGCGTCCGCGTCGGCGGCGAGCGTCGGTTAGCTCGTCCGGGGCTGCTCCGGGGATGCATCAGCAAGCAGCTCACTGAGCGGCTCAGAAAGGTTCGAAAGCTGTCCGGTTAGCTCCACTTCGACAAGCCCTGCAAACCACCACACAACTGAAGCAGGATCAACGCCGGCGGCCGTGTGCTCAAGGACGGGCGGGCGCGCTTGACCGCGAGCAGCCGCGGTGGGAGGCTGTGGGCGCGGCACGAGACTCTCTATGCGGCGATCCCGAACCCTCTTTCTCCCTGCTCTCGGGCTGGTGCTCGCCGCCGGCGTCGTCGCCGTGACCCATGCTCCCGCGCGCGCGAGCGCGGCGGCACCGGCGTGCTCGCGCGCGGCGGCGTCCGAGGCGGCGACCGCGGCAGGCCTCGAGGTCGACGTTGGACTGACCCAGGTTCCAATCAACGCCGTGCTCTGCGGGCCGTTCTTCGGCTCCGGATCTCAGGGGATGGGTGCGATCATCGCCGTGCCGACCGGCTGCGGGTACTCGGTCGGCTGGGTGGTGTTCCGCCTCGAGGGCGACCAGTGGCGGCTCCGCTTCCACGAGGGCAACGGGATCCTGAAGATGCAACTCGTTCAACGCTCCGACGGAGGCGCCGACATCAAGACGACGCAGGGCTTCCCGCGCCGAAACGACCCGTTCTGCTTCCCGTCACGGATGCACTCGGCTGTGTGGCACTGGAACGGCACGACGTTCGCCAGAGGCCCGTACACGGTGACCGAGGTCAAGCCCGCGAAGACCGCCTCTCCCCGCCGCTTCCGCTCGCCGAGCGGCAACCTGGCCTGCGAATTCGGTGGCGGCGGAATCGCAGGCGTTCAATGCGTCAGCGTGAAGCCTGCACGTTTCGCCTTCCTCTACCACGCGAGAGGCGCTCCCTGGAAGGTCGGGGTGTGCAACAGCTACGCCGCGGGTCACGGCCCGAGCACCTGCCTGTTCAGCGTCAAGATCTTCTCGGACGGAACCAGGATCACGTCTGCGCCGGTGCTGAAGTACGGCAAACAGTCGGTCGGCAGCGGCCTGGGCGCAGGAGTCACGTGCTCCTCGGCGCAAGCCGGGATAACCTGCCGGATCCGCTCGGGCCTCGGCTTTCTGATCTCGAGGGCCGGCATCAAACAGCTCCGCTGACAGGCGGTCTCGCAGGACGCGCCGACCGGGTCGACAGCTAGATGCCGGAGGTGACCAGCAGCCCTTCTCCCCGCGACTTGGACGCCGAGCAAGCCGGGCTATCCAGTTCACTAGGCGACACTCCAGCAGCCGGGCGGCGCTTTCGCGCGCCTGTAACCGAGGAGCGTCCGTCGCGGCGGCGCGGTGTGTGTGACCCGCGTGTTACCCGTCGGCCGCAATTTGGCCCCATGAGGGAGACGAGTCGAGACCGGCAAACCGAGCAGCGTGACCGCTTTCCTCCACGAATCACACTCCGGCCCAAGGCCGAAGCCTCGTCTCATAATCCGTTGGTCCCTGATTTCGAATCCAGGCGGGCTACTTTCGAAGAGCCGATGAGTGGCAGTGTGGGGACGGACGGGAGCACCCACCGTTGCGACTCAGGCGGCTGGCTGCGGCTCGATGTTCTGGTTGCGCCGGAACACGTTCGTCGGGTCGTACTCGTTCTTCAGCGCGACGAGCCTCGCGTACGTGTCCTTGCCGTACGCGGTGGTTGCTGCACCGGGATCGCTGAGGAAGTTGACGTAGGCGCGGCCCGTCGACGCGCCCGAGGCCGCCGCGATCACGGCGCGCGCCCATTCCGTGTGCGCACCGTCCGCCGAGGGTTTGCGGGAGGCAGTGACCGCGTTGAGCACGAACGGCATCGAGCGCTCGGCGAACGCGGTCGCCTGGTCGGTGACGCGGCCGACTGCGCCGCCCATCTGATGGACGTGGATCTCGCACTGCGGGCCGGGTGTATCGAGGTGGAGTGCGCAGAGGGTGTCGATCAGTTCGTCGTCGAGGTGCGCCAGGTTCGTCGCCTTGAAGTACGCGTGAACCCCGCGCTCCCACAACGGGTCGAGCAGTGACTGCATCATCGTGTATGGCATCGGGCCGAGCACGTCGGCGATCGGCTCGGCGACTGCGCGGAGCCGTGACACGAGGCGCTCGCCCTCCTCGACCGGCCCGGTCGACACCGCGACGAACGCCGCGACCTTCTTGCCGTGCCACTCCGCAGGGATAACGGGCAGCGGCGGCGCAGCGGTCAGGTTGACGAGTCCCGTGATCTCGTCCGGGGCGTCGCCCGACCAGTCGCGGAACGTGCGCAGCAGATCGCGTGACGCGTCGCCGGGGAAGAAGATCGGTCCCGCGTAGACCGTTGGCCCGAGCGGATGCAGCTCGAACTCGAAGCTCGTCACGATGCCGAAGTTGCCGCCGCCTCCGCGCAAGCCCCACAGCAGGTCCTGGCGCTCGGTCTCGCTCGCGCGGACGAGCCGGCCGTCTTCCGTCACCACGTCGGCGGCGACGAGGTTGTCGCACGCGAGGCCGAACTTCCGCATCGTCCAGCCGATGCCGCCGCCGAGCGTGAAGCCGGCGACGCCGGTCGAGGACACGAGCCCGCCCGTGGTCGCAAGACCGTGCGCCTGCGTCTCGTGATCGACGTCGGCCCACACGGCACCGCCGCCGACGGACGCTCGGCGGGCGATCGGATCGACGCGGACCTCGTTCATCTGCGAGAGGTCGATCACGATTCCGTCGTCGATCGTCGAGAAGCCGGCGATGCTGTGGCCGCCACCCCGGACTGCAATCGTCAGGTCGTTGCTGCGGGCAAAGCCGACGGCCGCGATCACGTCTGCGGCGCCGGTGCAGCGCACGACGAGTGCCGGACGGCCGTCGTGTGCTCCGTTCCAGATCCGCGAGGCCTCCTCGTAGCCGGGGTCGTCTGGTGTCACGACCTCGCCGTGGACCGCCTCGCGGAGTTCCTGCACTGTTGCCTCTCCGAGCGCTCGCGCACTGATGGTGGTCATCTCGTTCCTTTCGCCGGTTGTCAGCGCGCGACGCTATCGGCCCCCTCTTTGCACCCCCTTAGCGGTCACTTTGCAAGCTGCGCGAGGCGCTGGTCGACGCTCGCGACGCCGAGCGCGTCGTCGCGCACCGCGTAGCGGCCGCGGGCGTCCGCGAGCAGCGCCGCCGCACGCTCGACGTCGCCGCGCAGCACGGCGACCTCGGCGAGGCCGGCGAGCGTGTTGGCGATCCAGCGTTCGCGCTGCGTCACGCGCACGACGGCATGCGCTTCCTCCAGCGCGGCTTCGGCGTCGTCGAGTTCGTCGCGCGCGATCGCGAGGTCGGCCGTGCGCCAGAGCGTGCTCGCGATCCCCCAGCGGTCGCCCGCGCGTCGGAAGATGTCACGCGCCTCTGCGAGGTGCCGCTCGGCGGCATCGTACTCGCCCGCGGCCGTCTCGATCAGACCGAGCCCGGAAAGCGCCAGTCCGCGCCCGCGGCGGTCGCGCAGCCGTGTGCGTAGGTCCAGCGCCCCCTGCAGTTCCCGGCGCGCCGCGTCGAGATCCCCTTCGACGAAAGAGATATACGCAGCCCGCACGAGCACGGTCGCGAGACCTACGTCGTCTTCGGCAGCCTCGAAGCGCGCACGGCTCTCGTCGAGCAGCGCGTGTGCCCGTGAGAGGTCGCCGAGCCCGCGCGCGACTCCGGCCTGGTTCGCAAGCGCGTAGCTGACGGCCGTCTCGCACGAGACCTCGACGAACGGTTGCAGCGTGTCGCCGAAGAGGAGCTGCACGCCCGGCCGGCGTTCGAGACGATCCGTTCGGATCTCCGCGATGTTCAGTGGAGAGGGGATCGTCTCCGCGGAGTCTTCGAGCGCGCGGAAGCCGGCGATGCTCTCGTCCAGCAGGCGATCGGCGTCGGCCAGGCCGCCCAGCATCCAGTGCGCGACTCCGAGCGAGTGCACGCCGAGCGACGCCAGGGCGGCGAAGCCTTCCGCGCGTGCGAACGCGAGCGCGCGCTCCAGCCACGGAAGGGCATCCGCCGAATCGCTGGCGACGCCGCCCTCGCCGAGGAATTGGAGTGCCCGCCATTGCGCACGGCGATCGCCGATCTCGACTGCCACGGCGTGGCTCTCCTTCGCAAGCGCCATCCCGTGCGCGAGGGTGCCGCTCCGGAAGTCGATCGCAGCCGCGGCGATCAGCGTCTCGGCGCGCAGCAGCGTCCGGGCGGGCGCGGCCTCGAGTGCCGTTGCGAAGCGGCGTCTCGCCTCCTCGAGCTCGATCCGTCGCAGCCAGAAGGGCGTCAACGCGACGCAGAGCCGGAGCGCGTTGTCGGGCTCGCGTGCGAGCAGCGTGTCGAGCCCCAGGCGCAGGTTCGCCGATTCGCGGTCGAGCCGCGGCGAATCCCGCTCGCGCTCCGCGAGCGCGAGCGCCCAGCGCGCCTGGCGGTCGGCGAGCGCAGCGGTCTCGCCGGCCTCGTCGAGCCGCTCGCTTGCGTAAAGCCTGACGGTCTCGAGCAGCCGGTAGCGGCGGCGGCGGCCCCGGTCCTCGATCGCGACGAGTGACTTCTCGACGAGGCGTGCGAGCACGTCGGCGATCTCGCGTGCGTCGATGCCGTCGACCGCGCACACGTCCTCGACGGCCTCGAGCTCGAAGCCACCGGCGAAGGTCGCGAGCCTCCGGAGCAGCACGCGCTCGTCAGGCTCGAGCAGGTCGTGACTCCACTGCAGCGTCGCCGTCAGCGTCTGCTGACGTGTCGGCGCGGCGTGGCTGCCGCTGCGCAGCAGACGGAAACGATCGTCGAGCCGTGCCGCGATCGCAGCGGTGCTCAGCGCGCCGAGCCGCGCGGCGGCGAGCTCGAGCGCGAGCGGCAGGCCGTCGAGGCGGAGGCAGATGCGGGCGACATCGTCGGCGTTCTCATCGTCGAGCACGAAGCGCGGCGACGCGGCGGCCGCGCGTTCGACGAAGAGCGACACCGCCTCGTAGTCCGCGAGGCGCTCCGGCGGCTGCGGGCGCTCCGGATCGGGAATGTCGAGCGAGGGGACGCGAAACACGACCTCGCCCGGCGCGCGCAGCGGCTCTCTGCTCGTCGCGAGGATCGTCAGCTGCGGCGCCGAGCGGAGCAGCGTGTCTACGAAGCCGGCAGTCGCGGAGAGCAGGTGCTCGCAGTTGTCGACCACGAGCAGCAGTGTCCGCCGGGCGAGGAAGTCGATCACTGCATCGACCGGCTCCTGCTCGGGCAGAGGACGGACGTCGAGCGCGACCGCGACCGCATCCGGAACGAGCCGCGGATCCGAGATCGCGGCGAGCTCCACGAGCGCGGCGCCCGACTCGTACGTCGGCTCGACGGCGCGCGCGAGCTCGAGCGCCAGCCGAGTCTTGCCGACACCGCCGGTCCCGGCGAGCGTGAGCAGCCGCGCCCGCTGCAGGAGCGACTCCAGCTCCGTCAATTCGCGGCCGCGGCCGATGAACGAGCTCGCATCCGCCGGCAGGCCGAACGCCGCCGCCGACCCGAGCTCCTCCCATTCGTCGGCAAGCTCGGCGGCGAGAGCCGCGAGCTCCTGGCGGCGCGTCTCCGCCCAGTCGTCGTAGCGGTTCTCCGGCAGTAGGTCGCCTCGGTACAGCGAGAGCGCGACACGGTAGGCCGCCGGCGTCTTCAGCCGACGCGCCTCCGCGGCGGCCGCGTCGAACGCGTCGACGTCGACCCCGGCCGCCAGTGACAACACCTCGTCGCCCACATCGATCACGTCCGCGCCGAGCGCCCGGCGGGCGACGTGCACGGCCTGGTGGAGGTTGTTCGCGGCTGCGGCCGGCGCGAGGTCGCGCCAGAGGACGTCCATCGCCTGTTCGCGATGCAGCCGATGGCCGCGCGCGAGCGCGAGCAGCTTCACGAGCTCCCGCGCCTTCTTCAGCCGCCATGCGGTGTCGGGAACCGCCGTCCCGTCAACAGCAGCGGCGAAACCGCCGAGCAGCGTCACGCTGACAGGCATCGTCCGACAACCTAGCTCGCTAAGGCGCTGCAAAGAACGCGCAAAGCCCGTCGCCCTAACGTCCGGCGCGTCAGGTTCACCGACCGCAGGAGGACAACCATGAAGAAGAAGGTGCTCGGGCTCGCACTGCTCTGCGTCCTGTTGACCGCCTCGTCGTCGCTCGCGACGAGCCCGCCGGTCGTCGCAAAGGCGCTCGCCGTCGGGAAGATGCAGGCCACGACGATCCAGGCCACCAAAGGCGCGATGATCCTCGAGACGTTCACGATCAAGCCCGGCGGCAGTTTCGGCTGGCACGCGCACGGCGCGCCGGTTGCCGTCGTGGTGACCCGCGGAACGCTCACCGTCTTCGACCCGACCGTCAACGCGTGTGCGCCGTTCAAGGTCGCCAGGGGGCAGTCGTTCGTCGAACCGGCGAACCACGTCCATCTCGCGCGCAACGACGGCACGAGACCGGCGAAGGTCTACGCGCTCTACCTCGGCGTCCCGAAGCCGAGCGACGCGAACATCCAGAAAACGCGGCCCGCAGGATGCAACGCCTGAGTCCTCAGGAGGGGGGAAGGCCGCGCGCCAGGGCCTTCCCCTCGCTCTCGTCTCGACGAAAGGAATGCGTAGGGTGGCGCATGCGATCCTCGAGGGCGATGCTCGCGGCGGCCACCGCGCTCTGCGGGCTCGCCGCGGCGCCGCTTGCCGCCGCCGCTCCGTCGAAGCCCGAGCGCGCCTCCGCGTTGGCGCCTCTTCCCAGGCTGCGCTCGCTCGCGGCGGGCGGCTGGAAGGAGCCGCTGCTCGTCGAGTTCAAGCGCTCGCCCTCAGGGCGAGCGTGGGAGCGGCGCGCCGCCCTTGCGGGCGCGCGCGAGATCTCGAGTTCGTTGCAGATCCGCCTTTTCTCCGGCGCTTCGGCGAGGCGGTTTCTGCCAGCCGCGCTCGCTGCCGCCGCGGTCGCGGGGATCCAGCGAGACGCACCGCTCGCCGCCCGTCACACGCTCGCCTACTCAGACCCGCTCTATGACCAGGAGTGGTGGCGGGCGCAGGTCGGCGCCGACCAGCTCGGCGCCGGGCCGGCGCCCGCCGTGCCGGTCAGCGTGATCGACACCGGCGTCGACGCCGCCCATCCTGAGTTTCAGGGCGCACAGATCGTCCCGCTGAACGCGCAGCTCCTCACCGATTCGGCGGACGACTTTCACGGCACCGCGGTCGCCTCCGTCGCCGCCGCGCCCGCGAACAGGGTCGGCATGGTTGGGATCTGGCCGCGCGCGGCCGTGTGGGCGTGGGATGCGCACGACCTCAGCGACTCGAACGTGATCGCCGGCATCGACACCGCGGTCAGGCGCGGCGTCTCGGTGATCAACATGAGCCTCGGCTCGACCGACGAGGACCCGTTGCTCGAGCAGGAATGCCTGGTTGCCTTCAGGGCGGGGTCGCTACTGGTCGCGGCGGCCGGAAACGAGTTCGAACAGGGAAACCCGGCCGAGTACCCGGCCAGCTTCGCGCACGTGCTGACCGTCGCCGCGACCGATGAGAATAGGCAGCCGACCTCCTTCTCGAACGTGAACGATGCGGTCGACCTGTCCGCGCCCGGCCAGGACATCGTCGCAGCCGAGCCGTTCGCGTTCAACCCGGCCGGCTGGGAGGTGCTCGACGGCACCAGTTTCGCGGCGCCGATCGTTTCCGCCGCGGCCGCCTGGGTGTGGAGCGTCCGCCGGAGCCTCGACGTCACGCAACTGTTCGACCTGCTCCGCTTCAGCGCCGGCGACATCGCCAGCGCTGGCTTCGACTCGAGCACCGGCTTCGGCCTTGTTGACCTGCCCTCGGCGCTCGCTCATCAGGCGCCGCCTCCCGACCCGTCCGAGCCCAACGACGACGTGTACATGGTGAAGCGAAACGGCTTGTTTGCAAGCGCCGCTCCGCCGCTGACGAGGCCGGGGCATGGAAGCTCGACCACCCGTGCACGGCTCGACCACACCGAAGACCCAGAGGACGTCTACCGGGTCTGGGTGCCGCCCCGGCGCACCGTGAAGCTTCACCTGCAGGGCGCCGACGATGTCAACCTCGAAGCCTGGCGTGCGGGGACAGGCACCGTGCTCGAGACCAGCGCGGCGCAGCGGCGCGACCTGATCGGCTCGAGTCAACGCAAGGGTAGGGCGCGCGACACCCTGCTCGTAGAAAACCGCGGCAGGACAGGCGGTTACGTCTACGCCGACGTCTTCCTCGCCAAGGGCGTCCCCAACACCGCCTACACGCTGAAGCTCTCGACGCTGAGGCAGTAGCACCTGCAACCCGGCACCTACATGCCGAACTTCGACCCGCGCGACTTCATCGGCTCGGTCCCTTGGCGGTTCGCGAAGACGATGGCGCACTACAACCCGCACCGGTACGTGGTCGAACGCGACCACCGAGGTGAGGCGTTCGACGCCACGTCGCGTTCGTCCGCTCGGGCCGATTCGGAGGTACAGGGGCGGCCGCTACCACTGTGTCAGCGTCGACGAGCTCGACTACTGGCTGACCCACGCCGGCGTCGACGGCTGGATCGTCAACCGCAAGCGGACCGCCGAGGCGGTTGGGATCCCGAGCCGCCGCCGACGCGTGACCCGAGGGAGCTGATCTGGCACGACGTCGAGCGCGAGCTGATCAGCCGCGAGCGGGCCGAGGAGCTCCTGCGCGACCTCTAGACGCCTCGAGGGGCGGTATGCGATCCTCGCGTGCGTGAAGCGAGAGAGAGTCTTTCGCATCGGGGGGTTCGTGGCTGGAGGTGTCCTGATTGCCTTCGGCATCGTGACGATCGCGCTCGCGATTTACGGCCACCACACGGTCACGACCGAGCTCGAGCGGCAGAAGATCACCGGCACGCCGGACATGTCGCCGGCGGCGATCGAGGAGGAGGCGAACAAGGCAGGACTGAAGAACGTCGACCTCCCGTCCTGCGACGTCGCGAACGAGTCGATCGACACCGGGTCGGAGGCGCGTTGCTTCGGGCAGTACATGAACATCCACGCGCTCGAGGCGACCGGCGGCTACGTCTACGCGGAGATGGGCCAGTACACGGCGAAACCGGACGCGCCGAAGTCGGAGCTCGCGCCCGGTGGAGGCACGAACAATCCGCAGTACGCGGCCGTCGATCCGGAGACGAACAAGCCGGCCTCGAACGGGGCGCGCAACATCTGGGTGAGCGAGACCGGCCTCTCGACGGCGCTCAACGTGAGTTACATGGCCTCGGCGCTCTCGCTCTTCAGCCTCGTGGTCGGGATCGCGCTGATCCTCGCGGGCATCGGCTTCGTCGTGTTGGCGGTCGCCGCGCTTCCGGGGAAGCCTTCGACGACGCCGCCTGCCTCTTAGCTCAGCGGTCCCTCCGCGCAGCAGAAGCGATCGACCTTGAACGAGCGAAGCGACGGGTCGGCCCGAGGCGTCGGTCGTCTGCTTCCGGTGGTCGAGTGGCTGCCCCGGTATGACCGGAGGTGGCTGCGAGGCGACCTGACGGCGGGTATCGCGGTCACCGCGCTGATCGTGCCGAAGAACCTCGGTTACGCGGGTATCGCGGGAGTGCCGCTGGAGAACGGGCTCTACGCGGCGGCCGCCGGGGCGATCATCTATGCGCTCTTCTGCACGTCGCGGCAGATCTCGACGGGGCCGAGCTCGTCGCTGGCCGCGGTGGCGGGGGGTGCGGTGCTCGCGAACAGCCTCGGCGGCCAGGAGGCAGCGCAGCTCGTCGCCGCGATCACGATCGCCACCGGCGTTCTCTTCCTCCTCCTGGCGTTGCTCCGGATGGGCTGGATCGCCCAGTTCCTCTCCAAGGCGGTGATCACCGGTTTCCTGGCGGGCGCTGCGATCGACGTGACGATCGGGGAGCTGCCGAAGCTGACGGGGACGTCGTCGAGCGGGGACAGCGCCTGGCGGGAGCTTGCGACGTGGATCCAGGGCCTCGACCAGGTCAGCTGGACGACAGTGCTCGTGGGGCTCGTCGCGCTCGGGGTGATCCTGGCGCTCCGCTTCACCGCGCCCGCGGTCCCGGGAGCGCTCGTGCTGGTGGTCGGTGGCCTGATCGCGTCGGCCCTGTTCGACCTCGGCTCACACGGGGTCGTGCTCGTCGGCCACGTGCCGCGCGGATTGCCCAGCCCGGCGCTGCCCGACTGGGATCTCGTGCGGACGCATCTCTCGACGATCGGAATCGCCTCGGCGGCTCTCCTCCTGATCGGGTTCTCGCAGACGGCCGGTGATGCCAGGGCCTTCGCGACCCGCCACCGCTATCGCATCGACGTGAATCAGGAGTCGGTCGCACAGGGGATGGCAAACGTCGGCGCCGGTGTGTTCCAGGGAATGCCCGTCTCGACGAGCCTGTCGGCGAGCTCGCTGAACGAGTCGGCAGGAGCGCGAACCCCGGCCGCCTCGCTCATCACCGGAGGCCTCGTGCTGCTGACGTTGATCGTGCTGGCGCCCGTGTTCTCGCACCTCCCGAAGGCGGTGCTCGCGGCGGTGATCATCGACGCCGTCGTGTTCGGGATGATCGACGTCGGCGAGCTCCGGCGGCTCCGCCGGGTTGCGAGATTCGACTACTGGATCGCGGTCGCAGCCATCCTCGGCGTGCTCTCGGTCGGTGTGCTCGCAGGCGTTGCGGTGGGAGTCGCGCTGTCGCTTGCCTGGCTGATCTACGTCGCGGCCTCGCCGCGGATGCCGTTGCTCGGCCGCGAGCGCGGTACCCGGGTGTTCCGGGAGCTGGACGAGCATCCCGGTGACGAAACGTTCCCGGGGATCGGCGTCGTGCGGCTCGACAGCGGCCTCTTCTTCGCCACCGCCGAGGCGCTCGACCAACGCATCCGCGGAATTGTCCAGGGCGGCCGGCCCGCGCTCCACGCGCTCGTCCTCGACCTGGAGGGCGTCGACTTCGTCGACTCGCAGGGGGCGGCCAAGCTGGCCGAGCTGCACGAGGTCGTCACGGTTGAGGGTGTCACGCTGTGCCTGGCGCGCGTCAAATCGCACGTCCTCGCGACGCTCGAAGCCGACGGGCTCGTCGCCGCGCTCGGGGTCGACCACATCCATGGGTGACGTCCACGACGCCGTCGAGGCGCAGCTGGCGGACGACGGCCCGGCGCGGATCGCCGGCCTGCGCAGCCGCGAAGCAAGAACGAAGGCCTGGACGCTCCGGGCCTCTCTCGTTTCTGCGCGCCGCTGGGCTACGGGGTCACGGGCGGCGCGGTTCCGTCGCCGTCGCCCGAGGAGCCGCGCCGGCGTAGCAACCAGACGATCCCGAAGACGAGGACTGCCGCCGCGAGGATGCCGAAGGCGATCCAACCCCACTGCGTCTCGCTCGTGCTCTCCTCGTTGTTCGCTGCTGCGGCGGCGGCGGCGACGGCGGCCGGGTTCACGCCCGTGGTGGTCGTAGCGGTCGACGTCTGCGGCGGCTGGGTCGCCGTTTGCGTCGCCGTCTCCGTCTGCGTCACCGTGACCGTCGCCGCTGGCGGCTTGGTGACCGTGAGGGGCGGAAGCGCAGGGCTCGTCTCCGTGGTTTCCGACTCCGTCGTCTCCGTGGTCGTCGGTCGGGTCCTCGTCGGCGTTGTGGGTGCCGCCGTCGAGCGCGTGGGAGCAGCCGCGGTCGAGAGCGCGCCGGCAGTGCCGCCGCCGCCCCCGCAGCCGGCGAGCAGGAAGCCAACGACGAAGCCGGAGCTCAGGACAGCTGCGCCTGTTGCCGCGGCCCCGAGCCGGCTTGCCGCACTTCCGCCGAGGTCGAAAGGCGCTGCCACAGCGCCATCCTAGGGCCCGCGGCGGTCGGTATCCCGTCGTGTTACTTCAGGCTGCCGCCGACCGTGACGATGCGGTCGACGGCGATGTTCTCGAGCCGGGTCTCGCCCCCGTTCGGATAGCGCACGACGAGCTCCTTGACTTCGTTCGCGTTCCCCAGACCGAAGTGCACTCGTGGATCCTCGGAAGAGAGGTAGCTGGAGCCGGCGAGCACGTAGCGCACGAGTCTCCGCCCATCGGGGAGCACGGCAGTGACGGTGGCGCCGGGCGAGAACGTCCGCAGCTTCACCTCCAGCCAGTGCCGGGCCGGCCCCGTGTTCCGGAGGAGGACGAGCCGGCCGCCGATCGTGTTGATGGCGACGTCGACGCGGCCGTCGTTGTCGTAGTCGGCTGCCGCGACTCCGCGCCCGTTGAGACGCGGAAGCCTGTCCAGGCCAACGATCGAAGCTGCCGACCCGAACTTGCCGGGCATGCCCTCTCCGGCCAGGTTCTCCAGCACGTGGACGCGCTCGGCGTCCTTTGCGAGGTTCGTGACCGGTATCGCCCCGCTCGCGACCACGAGGTCGGAGTAGCCGTTGTTGTTCAGGTCGGCCCAGGAGGCGCCCCACCCCGTGAAGCTGCTCCCGAAGGCGGCTGCGAAGGCGGATCGCCCGCCCACGAAGGAGGCGCCGCGGCTGCGGAAGACGCCGTGCGTCTGGCCACGCGAGTTGGTGACGACGAGGTCGGCGCGCCCGTCGCCCGAGTAATCGCCTGTAGCGATGCCCATGCCCGCGCCCCGGTCGGCAGCACGCCACCTCTTCCCCTCCTCGACGAAGTGAAAGCCGAGCGGCCCGCCCGTCTCGTTGATGTAGAGCCGGTTGGGATCCAGGTCGTTCGCGACGTACAGATCGGGCCGCCCGTCCTCGTTCACGTCCACGAAGGTCGCTCCCAGGCTGTGGTCGACGTGCTTCGTCTCGATCCCCGCCTTGAGCGAGACCTCCTTGAAGCGCGGATGTCCTTGCGCGTCCACCCCCTGGTTGAGGTAGAGGAGATCGCGGAACGCCTGGTAGTTGAGCGGGAAGCCGCCCGACGACCGCGTGGGGGCGTTCACGTCGGCATACCCCGAGACGAAGATGTCGGGGCGCCCGTCTCCGTTGACGTCCGCGACCGCGGCCCCTGTGTGCCAGCCGAACGTGCCGAAGGCGTCGATGCCGGCTGCGTGCGTGATGTTGGTGAACGTGCCGTCGCCGTTATTCCAGAGCAGCACGTTGTAGAGGTTCGTGGTGACGAACAGGCTCGGACGCCCGTTGCCGAGGTCGGCGGCGACGCAACCGTTCCCCTGCGCCTGGATGTTCGCGTGCGCGCGGGCACCCACGTTGGCGAACCGTCCGTGACGGTTCTCGAAGAGCGCGCTCCGCGGCGGTCCGCCGCGCTTCGTCCAGGCTTCGCGGTCCGCGTCCGAGAACGAGTTGACGGCGAAGAGATCCAGCCAGCCGTCGTTGTTGTAGTCGAGCCAGCACAGCCCCCCGCCCATCATCGAATGGACGTCGTTCGACATCCCGAAGCGGAAGTCGTCCTGGCGGAAGTCGAGCCCCACCTGCCGGGCGACGTTCGTCAGCCGCACACCGGCGAAGCCCTTCTCCGCCGCGCGCTTCATCGCGGGAGTCTCGGCCGGCGCGCGGACCAGGCCTCGCCCCTTGGCGATCACGTAGCGACCGTCCTCGAACCTCATGCGCACGGTCGACTGGGACGCACCGTGCAGCCTGGCCACGACGACGGCCGCCTCCTGGCCCGCTCCCCGCTCGAGCCAGACGTCCATGCGCTGGGCGCGGGAAGTGGGCGCGAGCTCGGCCAGCAAGTCGCGGGCGATCACCTCTGCCGTGGGCCGGCCGAGCGTGGACTGGACGCCTCTCGAAGGCAGGATCGTGATCTCCGGCAGGCGTCCGACGTCTTCCGCCGAGCCGGCAGCCCCCGCTGAGGAGCGGGCCGGGAGCCCCGCAACCACGAGGAGCCCGGCGCAGGCCGCAGCGGCCAGGATCCCGCCGGCCGCCAGGCTGGGGGCACGGAGCCGAGGGAGCCGGATCGGGAAGAGCTCGAGCAGCGGCCGCGCGGCGCACACGATTGCGAGCGAGCCGAGCACTGCGACCTTGCTCCAGAACTCCGTGCTGGCAGGCGCGATCAGCAGGGCGGCCAGGAGCCCGACTGCGATCGCGTAGGCGATGCGACCCCGACGACCGGCCGGCGTGGTCTTCGGGTCCGTGATCATGAAGAACAGGAAGACCAGGATCTCCGGGGAGAGAGCGACCGCCACCCAGAAGGAGACACCGGTGATCGGGCCGAGATGCCAGTTCGCGGTCATCGTGTGATCGCTCGCCGCCAGCACGGCGATCGCCGCCGCGAAGGCGAGCCAGAAGGAGACGGCGATCACGAGCAGGTGCAGCCGCGTCAGGATCAAGACCCCGCCCGCGACGATGATCACGAGCGCCAGGACCATCCAGGCGGACATGGGGCCCCACCAGAAGTCGAGCGGCTCCGCCCGCTCCGGCCCGAGCAGGAGGAAGCAGACCACGAGCCCGATGTTCGAGGGGTTGAAGATGTGGCCGCCGCGGAAGCGGATCAGGTGCTTGGAGAGCAGCGAGCCGGCGGCCGTGGCGGCGAAGATCCACCAGCCGTTCAGGCTCCACCAGTCGCCGTGCTCCGTGCCGGGAACGCGCAGGATGAAAGCGACGCCGTTGCCCGTGATGAGCGCGCTCGCCGGCCACATGAGCACTCCCTGGCGCCAGAAGGCGATGCCGAACTCGAGCACGGCGCAGACGCCGAGCGCGATCAGGATCTGGGCGATCGAGACCCGGAAGTCGAAGGCGACCTGGCCCAGGACCTGGAGCGAGATGATCACGGCGGCCAGGTGCAGCCGCGGGTCTCGCCAGGTCGGCAGCAGGACCGGATAGCGCCTGCCGTGAAGCGTGAGCGCTCGTCCTCGAGGAGCAGCCACCGCCGAAGCGCTCATACGACACTCATGCTACTGCTGCGGCGATCGGGCAGTATGGGCGCGAGTGTCCGTCCCCGGCGCCCGTTACGACCCGCTCGTCGCCCGACTGCGTCTCGCGGCGCGACCCGAGCGAAGCGTGCCGGATTCCTTCGGTCCGTACCTCACGAAAGTCCGTGAACGCGCCTACGCAGTCACCGACGGGGACGTCCAGGCCCTCGAGGATGCAGGGCATTCGGAGGACGAGATCTTCGAGCTGACGGTCTCCGCAGCCGTCGCCGCCGGCCTCGAGCGCCTCGACGCGGGCCTGCGCGCGCTGCGATGAGGCTCGGCTGCGTCGAGAGCGGGCACGACGCCCACGAGGCAGAGGTGCTCGAGCTGATCCGGAGCGAGCGTGGCGGCGAGCCACCGGATGTGCTCAAGACGCTTCACTACCGGCCCGAGCTCTTCGGCCGGCCGTTCTCGGAGGCCCTCGATCTCGCCATGCGCGGCCCATCCGACTGGAGCGCGGGGGAGCGCGAGCTCTTCGCCGCCTTCGTCTCCTCGCTCAACCAGTGCCCGTTCTGAACGGGGTCACACGGCGCGGTCGCGTCGTACGCCCTCGGTGAAGATGTGTGGCAGGCGGTCCGGGAGGACTGGCGCGCCGCACCGGTCAGCGAGCCTGTCCGGGCGACGCTCGGGTTCCTCGAGCGGCTGACCGTTCGTCCTGCCGACGTCACGCCGTCGGATGCCGCGGCAGTTCTGTCCACCGGCGTGAGTGAAGAAGCGCTCGCGGACGCCATTCACGTTGCCGCGCTCTTCAACATGATCGACCGCCTAGCAGACTCGCTCGGGTGGTACGTCCCTCCGGCCGAGCAGTTTGCTGCGCGGGCTCCGCAGATGCTGCAGTCCGGATACATACTGGAGAGGCCGCCGGGGGACGCACGAGAAGGTTCCTGAGTCAGCGTGCTTCTCGAGCGTCGTGACGTTCACCGCGAACCACCAGTAGCCGCTCGCACCGTCTGCTCGCTGGCGTAGGCTCGCCCTGCAGGCCCCGTGACGACAACTGATGGAGGTTTAGGTGCTAGCTGCCGACTATCCGTTCCTCGACTTGATGTGGACCATGCTCGTCTTCTTCCTGTGGGTGATGTGGTTCTGGCTCCTGTTCACGGTCTGGTTCGACATCTTCCGCCGGCACGACATCTCGGGCTTGGGCAAGGCGGGATGGCTGATCTTCACGATCCTGCTGCCGTTCCTCGGCGTCTTCGTCTACCTGATCGTCGAGAACAAGGGCATGACGGAGCGGAGGATCGAGCAGACACGCGCCCAGAGGGCCCAGTTCGACGACTACGTGCGCGACACCGCAGGTGGCGGTAGCGGCGCGGCGGGACAGATCGAGAAGGCGAAGGCGCTGCTCGACAGCGGTGCGATCAGCCAGGCGGAGTACGACTCGCTCAAGCAGAAGGCGCTCGCCTCTGCGTAGGCAACTCGCGGGCTGACACGGGCTCACCGGCGCGGTACCCTCCACGGTGCCGTCAGATGAGCTCGAGCATCCAGCCCTGGCCGGTCGTCCGCCGTGGCGACACCGAGCATCCCGTTCGGACGCTCCAGCACCTGCTGCGCGCGCACGGCCACAACATCGCCGTGGACGGGATCTTCGGGCCTCACACCGAGACCGCGGTCCGGGCTGTCCAGACGAGCGCCGGGATCGCGGTCGACG
Source organism: uncultured Actinomycetes bacterium (assembly GCA_963817105.1). GTDB lineage: Bacteria > Actinomycetota > Thermoleophilia > Gaiellales > Gaiellaceae > 3-1-20CM-4-69-9. The sequence continues at coordinate 190,673 of CAWFNA010000005.1, read as the reverse complement.
GGATCGTCGGCCCGCACACCTGGCCGGTGACGATCGTCCAGGTCAGCCTCGGCAGCAGAGGCGAAGGCGTACGCGGCGTGCAGGAGGAGTTTCAGTTCCGGAACCTCTCCGGCGACCCGAGCCAGGGCGTCCAGATCGACGGGATCTTCGGGCCGGAGACCAACGCCGCCGTGCGCGGGTTCCAGCAGGCACTCGGGATTTCGGTCGACGGCATCGTCGGCCCCGTCACCTGGCGCGCCCTCGTCAGCGGCATGCTGTCCGGCTAGGCGCTTCCCGTTTGAAAAGGTCGTAGTGCCGGCGCTGCGCGCGTCGTCGCGATCCTCGACTGAGGAATCTGAAGCAGCCGGGAAGATCTTTCTGCCTCCGTCCGTCATGTGGACAGTCAAGAGGGGTCCACAGGAGGAGAGGGAAATGACGCATCGCAGGTGGAACCGAATGAAGGGGCTGATCCTCGGACTGGCCACGGCGGCGGTCCTCGTGCCGGCGGCCCAGGGCTACGTCTACTTCGGGTCCGGCTCGGCATCGTCGGACACGCCGGACTCGCTGAAGGGGATCAGCTACTACCAGTCGTCCTCGCCGGCTCTCGAGCAGGCGCTGGCGAAGTCGAAGGCCTCGTACACGCCCCAGGCGCTGCAGGCCATGAACGAGCGCTGGACGAAGCTCGGGCAGAGCTACACGTCGGGCTCCTACTCGCCCCAGGCGCTGCAGGCGATGAACCAGCGGTGGACGAAGCTCGCCGACAGCTACCAGGCGTCCCGGCCTGACGACCGGGCCGGCGCGCTCGGCATCGGCAGCGTCGACGACGAGCGACTACGTCGACCGCCAGGTCGCGAACCTCGAGGCGAAGTCCGGCAACGTCGTCCACGTCGACGATCGCGCAGGCTTCCACGGCCCCGGCACGGTGGAGACGCCGACGGTGGTCTCGAGCCACAACGGGTTCGACTGGAAGGACGCAGGGATCGGCGCATCGGCCATGTTGTTCCTGGCCGCCATGCTCGCGGCAGTGATGCTGGTGCGGAAGCGCCCGAGCGTCGCAGTCTGAAGTCCTCCTCCAGGGGACGCACGACAGGTGAAGCGGGCCGCAAGGCCCGTTTCGCCTGTTGCCGCACGAGGTGGCAAGTGATACATGACGCGTCGATGCCTGCCGACCCCGACGACGTCCGCAGCGAGGCGCAGCTCGTCGCCCGCTGCCGCGCCGGCGACTCCGCCGCGTGGAACGAGCTCGTCGAGCGCTTCTCGCGCTATGTGTACGCCATCTGCGTGCAGGCGTTCCGGCTCTCCGAGCACGACTCGGAGGACGTCTTCCAGGACGTCTTTACCCGCGTCTACCAGAACCTCGACAAGCTGCGGGACGACGCCGCGATCCGGCCCTGGCTCGCTCAGATGACCCGGAGGCTCTGCATCGACCGCCTGCGGGCGAGCGCCCGCGAGGGGCCGGCCGACCAGGAGCTCGAGCCCGCCGGCGTCGACGAGACGCTGGAGACGCTCGACGAGTCGCTCGCCGTGCACGAGGCGCTTGCGGCGGTGCCGGGCCACTGCCGCGAGATCCTCGACCGCTTCTTCTGCCGCGACGAGAGCTACCGGACGATCGGCGAGGCGCTCGACCTGCCGCCCGGCACGATCGCGAGCCGGATCTCCCGCTGCCTCGCGCGGCTGAAAGATCTGCTCGAAGGGAAGAAACCGGTGCCGGAGGCCGTCTAGTGGGCATGAGTCCCCATGACGAAGCTCGCATCGCGGAGCTGCTGAGGAAGCTGCCGCCGGCCCCGGAGGGATGGGTTCGCGCGGCACAGGAGCTGCCGTTGGCACGGCTCGGGCTCGACGAGATCGTCCGGCGCGCCGAAGAGGACGCGGACTACCGGCGGCGGCTCGTCGAGGATCTCGAGCAGGCGCTGGCGGCAGACGGCTACGAGCGCGACCCGGCCCTGCTGGACGCACTCCGGCGCCGCTTCCCCAGCTCATAAGCGACAGAATCTCGCCGTGGCGAACGGCGAGGAATTCCTCCGCACGCGTGTCGGCGACTGGCTCGACGCGCTTGCGGCGGCCGACCCGGCCCCCGGCGGTGGATCGGCCGCGGCCGTGACGGCGTCCACGGCCGCCTCACTCGTGGCGATGACCGCGCGCCTGTCGACCGACAGCTGGCCCGAGGCGGTCGGAATCGCCGTCCAGGCCGACGTGCTGCGCGAGCGGCTGGGTGCGCTCGCCCAGACCGACGCCGAGACGTACGCGCGCACGCTGGAGACGCTCTCCCGTCCGGAGGAGATCCCGGCCGACCGCCGCGACCACGAGCTCGGGGCCGCGCTCGCGGCGGCGGCGGCGACTCCGCTCGCGATCACCGTCGCCGCCGCGGACGTCGCGCTGCTCGCCGCCGACGCCGCCGGCCGAGGTGAGCCGCGCGTCCAGGCCGACGCCGAGGTTGCGCTCGTGCTCGCCGCGGCCGCGGCACAGGCAGCCGCGCGGCTGGTCGAGGTCAACCTCGCCGCGCTGGAGGACGACCCGCGAGTGCAGGAGGCGCGCGCCGCCGCCGCAGCGGCCGCGCGCGCCTCCCGCGGCGCCTTCCCGCCTCCCTAGACGGCGGGAGCCGGCCGCTGCTGCGGCCGCCGACGCCGGATCTGGGTCAGGAACCACGTCAGCTGACCCCGCTCGCGGGGCTCGCGAGCGCTCAAGGCCAGCCGGTGCTTCTCCGCCTCGCGCAGGAGGTCGTCCTGACGACCCCTGGCGAGCTCCTGATGAATGAAATGCATGGTTTTCTCCCTTCGCCGCTGTTCACCAGACGGGCGCCGGCGACGCTTTCTTCCCCTCCGGCTACAGTCCGGCGCGTGCGCGTCGAGACCGTCGTGGCTGCCCTCCTCGTGGCTCTTGCGGTCACGGGCTGCGGTGTCGAGTCCGCGAAGGCGTTCCACGTCCAGGAGACGGCGAAGTGCCTCCGCGGCGCCGGGTACCGCGTCCGCACCGACGCGAGCAACCTCGGGGTCGTCGCCGCGGCCGCGCCGCTCGGGTCGCTGCGCGCGTTCGAGCCCGGCAACACCGTCACGGTCTCGTTCGGCAGCGACCACCGCGAGGCGATCAACATCTCCGAGCTCTACCGGAAGTTCGCGCCGAGGAAGCTACGGCCCCACATCGACGACGTGATGGAGGTCGAGAAGAACGCGGTCCTCGTGTGGACGGTGACGCCGCCGTCGAAGGACCACGACAAGGTCTTCGGCTGTCTCAAGGCCTGAGGCTAGAATCGGCCCCGTGACCGAAGTCGGCACGATGCGAGTGAAGAGCGGCCTCGCCGAGATGCTCAAGGGCGGCGTGATCATGGACGTCACGACCGCCGACCAGGCGCGGATCGCCGAGGACGCAGGCGCCTGCGCGGTAATGGCGCTCGAGCGCGTCCCGGCCGACATCCGCGCAGAGGGCGGCGTCGCGCGCATGGCCGATCCGGACAAGATCCGCGAGATCCAAGAGGGCGTGACCATCCCGGTCATGGCCAAGGCGCGAATCGGCCACTTCGTCGAGGCGCAGATCCTCGAGGCGCTCGAGGTCGACTACATCGACGAGTCGGAGGTCCTGACGCCGGCCGACACGGCCAACCACATCGACAAGTGGAAGTTCACCGTCCCGTTCGTCTGCGGCTGCACGAACCTCGGGGAGGCGCTCAGGCGGATCGCCGAGGGCGCGGCGATGATCCGCACGAAGGGCGAGGCCGGGACGGGGGACATCGTCAACGCCGTCACGCACATGCGCTCCGTGTTCGGCACGATCAAGCGGCTCGGCGCGATCGACGCCGACGAGCTCTACAGCGAGGCCAAGAACCTCCAGGCGCCGGTCGAGCTCGTGCGCTGGGTCGCCGAGAACGGCCGCCTGCCGGTCGTCACGTTCACGGCCGGCGGCATCGCGACCCCCGCGGACGCAGCCCTCTGCATGCAGCTGGGTGCGGACGGCGTCTTCGTGGACTCCGGGATCTTCAAGTCCGACAACCCGAGCGAGCGCGCCAAGGCGATCGTCGAGGCGACGACCCACTTCAACGACCCGGAGATCCTGGCCAAGGTCTCGCAGGGGCTGGGCGACGCGATGAGCGGTCTTTCCGCGTCGACTCTCAGGCCAGAAGAGCTGCTCGAGACCAGAGGCTGGTAGTGCGCCCGCGGGTCGGTGTCCTCGCCGTCCAGGGCAACTTCCGCGAGCACGCGTCGATGCTGCGGCGGCTCGGCGCCGAGGTCGTGGAGGTGCGGAAGCCGGATGAGCTCGAGGGGCTGGACGGGCTCGTCGTCCCCGGCGGGGAGTCGACGACGTTCATGCGGCTGATGCGGCTGTACGGGCTCGACGAGGCCGTGCGGTCGTTCCCCGGCCCGATCTTCGGCACCTGCGCGGGCATGATCGTGCTCGACCGGAACCACCTCGGCCTCGCCGACCTCGAGGTCGAACGGAACGCCTACGGGCGCCAGGTGGCGAGCTTCGAGGCCGATCTCGGGCTCGCGGGCGACGAGGAGCCGCTCCGCGGCGTCTTCATCCGTGCGCCGCGGATCGCCGACGCCGGCCCCGACGTCGAGGTGCTCGCCGAGCACGACGGCGTCCCGGTCCTGCTGCGCGACGGCCGGCTGCTCGTGGCCGCGTTCCACCCCGAGCTGACGGAGGATACGCGGGTGCACGAGCTGTTTCTGGAGGCCGTACGGGAGGCTGGACATGTCCGGGCATAGCAAGTGGTCGTCGATCAAGCACAAGAAGGGCGCGGCCGACGCCAAGCGAGGGAAGCTCTTCTCGAAGCTGTCGCGCGCGATCATCGTCGCGGCGAGGGAGGGGGGACCCGACCCGGCCGCGAACCTCGCGCTCCAGAACGCGATCGAGAAGGCGCGGTCGTACTCCATGCCCAAGGACAACATCGAGCGGGCGATCGCGCGCGGCTCCGGCGCCGACGCCGACCAGGCCGACTTCGAGACCGTGGTCTACGAGGGCTACGGCCCGAGCGGCGTCGCGGTGATCGTCGAGGCGCTGACCGACAACCGCAACCGGACGGCCTCCGACGTCCGGCACGTGTTCGCAAAGAACGACGGGAACCTCGGCGGCTCGGGCGCGGTCGCGTGGCTGTTCGAGCGCCGCGGGATCGTGCTCGTCGGCGCCGACGGAGTCGACGAGGACGAGCTCACGCTCGCCGCGGCCGAGGGTGGGGCGGACGACGTCGCGCTCGACGGGTCGACGTACCAGATCGTGAGCGCCCCGGAGAGCCTGACGACGGTGCGCGAGACGGTCGAGGCGGCCGGCTTCGAGATCGAGTCCGCCGGGCTGTCGCTCGTGCCGAAGACGACGGTCGAGGTCGGGGACGAGTCGTCGGCGAAGAAGGTGCTCCGGCTGATCGACCAGCTCGAGGAGAACGACGACATCCAGGACGTCTACGCGAACTTCGACATCCCCGAGCAGGTCCTGGAGGCCGTCGCCTCCTAGCTTTCCGGAGGCAGGAGGCGTCCGACCTTCCTCGTAGCCTTCTGCCGTGAAGGTCGTCGGCATCGATCCGGGAACGGCTGCGTGCGGGTACGGCATCGTCCACGAAAGCGACGGGCGCCTCAGGGCCATCGACCACGGCTGGTGGCGAACGGCCGCGGGGGTCCGCCTCGAGCTGCGCCTGAAGACGATCTTCGACGGCGTGGCCGGGCTCATCGAGGAGCACGAGCCGGATGCCGTCGCGCTCGAGGAGTCCTACGTCGGCGCCGACGCCCGCACCGCGTTGTCGGTCGGGCAGGCGCGGGGCGCCGTCATGGTCGCGTCGGCAAGCGCCGGCATCGCGTGCGCTGAGTACCCGCCCGCGCGGGTGAAGCAGATGGTCTGCGGCTACGGCCGAGCCGAGAAGCAGCAGGTGCAAAAGATGGTGCAGGCGATCCTGGGCCTGCAGGAGCCGCCGCAGCCGTTCCACGCCGCCGATGCGCTCGCGGTCGCGATCTGCCACGCCCTCGCCCCGCCGCTGCTCGAGGTAGCCGGGTGATCGCCCGGCTGCGCGGCCGGCCGGTGGCGAACACGCCGGACGGCCTCGTCGTCGACGTCGGCGGCGTGGGCTACCTCGTCGCGGCCACGCCCACGGCGGTGCGCAAGGCGGACGGGGCGGACGAGGTGACCCTCCAGACCTACCTCCACGTCCGCGAGGACGCGCTGCAGCTGTACGGCTTCGCCGAGCTCGCCGAGCGGGAGCTCTTCGTCCAGCTCCTCTCCGTGAACGGCATCGGGCCGAAGGTCGCCCTGGCGATCGTCTCGGGGTCGCCGGCGGCCGAGCTGCGCCGCGCGATCGCGCTCGAGGACACGGCCCGCTTCCAGGCGATCCCAGGCATCGGCAAGAAGACGGCGGAGCGGATCGTGCTCGAGCTCAAGGGCGCGATCGGGGAGGTGGCCTCGCCGGGAGCGCCGGGGCCGGCCGGCGATCACGTCATGGCGCGGGATGCGCTGGTCGAGCTCGGGTACTCCGTGGCCGATGCCGAGCGCGCGCTCGCCGAGACCGATCCCGATCTCCCCGCGCAGGAGCGCGTGCGCGAGGCGTTGAAGAGGGCGGCATGAGCCTCGAGCAGCTCGTCCCAGTGTTCCAGGAAGGCGACCAGGAGCTCGAGCAGACGCTCCGACCGGGGCGCCTGGACGAGTTCGTCGGGCAGGAGCGCATCAAGGACCAGCTGACGATTGCGCTCGAGGCGGCAAAGGCGCGGGGCGAGGCGCTCGACCACGTTCTCCTGGTCGGGCCGCCGGGCCTCGGCAAGACGAGTCTCGCCTACATCGTCCGCGAGGAGCTCGGCGTGGGGATCCGGACGGTTGCCGGCCCGGCGCTCGAGCGCAAGGGCGACATGGCTGCGATCCTGACCGGGCTGGAGAGCCGCGACGTCCTCTTCGTCGACGAGATCCACCGACTCAACCGCGCGATCGAGGAGATCCTCTACCCGGCGCTGGAGGACTTCCGCCTCGACATCGTGGTCGGCCAGGGGCCGGCGGCCCGGACATTGACGCTCGACCTGCCGCCGTTCACGCTCGTCGGCGCGACGACGCGGACGGGTCTCCTGACGACACCGCTCCGCGACCGGTTCGGGATGACCTTCCGCCTCGACTACTACGCCCCCGCCGAGCTGGGGACGATCGTCCGCCGCTCGGCCCGCATCCTCGACGTCGACATCGACGACGAGGCGGCGGACGAGATCTCACGCCGCTCGCGCGGAACGCCGCGCATCGCAAACCGGATCCTGCGGCGGATCCGAGACGTTGCCCAGGTCAAGCACGACGGCGCGATCACGACGGCGGTCGCGCGCGAGGCGCTGCAGCTGCTCGAGGTCGACGAGCAGGGGCTGGAGCGGATCGATCGCGAGCTGCTCGGCGCGATCGTGGGCAAGTTCGGCGGCGGCCCGGTCGGCCTCTCGACGCTCGCCGTCGCGCTCGGCGAGGAGCCAGACACGATCGAGGACGTGTACGAGCCGTATCTGCTCCAGCTCGGCTTCATCCAGCGCACCCCGCGCGGGCGGATCGTCACCGAGCTCGGCCGCGCGCACGTGGGCGCGGGCGCCGCGTCGCGCGACGAGCAGCTCTTCTAGGCTCTCGTCCGTGCCGGAGCTGTGGATCCCGGGCGCGGCCGAGCCGTCCCTCGACGACTTCGTCGAGCGCGTCCACCACCAGATCGAGCGATTCACGTCCGAGCACGAGGCCGACGAGACGCACGTCGAGGTCGAGCTGGCCGACGGCGACCGCTTCGCCCTCCAAGCCCTGTCCGCCGAGCCCGGCTACGGCTTCGTCACCCTCACGGTCCATCCCGAGGAAAGCCGCCGGCAACAGCTGATCGTCCCGGTCAACACGATCCGAAGAGTCACGCTGGGCCCCGCGGAAGAGGATCGAGCGAGCCTGGGTTTCTCGCTCCCGCCGGCGGCGACCTAAGGCCGGGAAGGGGAAGAGGGCCGGACCCCGTCGCATGGGTTCCGACCCTCTGGAGGCGGAGCAGAGCCCGCCGCATGGGTCTGCTCCTAGTGGTGGAGTGGAGCGCCGCATGGCTCCTCTCCGAGGGGGTGGAGCGGAGCCCGCCGCACAGGCTCCTCTCTCCCGAAGTCCTTGGCCCCGCCGCAGTTCTTGGGGCCTCGCCTCGCCGCAGTGAGGCTTTCGAGGACATCTGCTACGCCATGAATATCGCGCGACCAGGCGGGTTGACTGATCACCCGCCCGGTGGTTCATCGGGTTACTTCACTTCACTCGTCCGGGGGTAGCTCAGGAGCGGGTAGTGCCGATGCTGAATGCCAGGAGGATCGTGAGGGGCCGCAGCTCACATCCTCCGATGCGGCCGCGGGAAACCAGCGGCCGCTCCTTTGAGCGGATCGGGTTACGCAGCCGTTTCGGGTGCGGACGCCGGTCCGGTCCCGCCAAGGCCGGCGCCGGCCGCGGATCGTGTCGCGAAAGGACGGTAGCGCCGCACCAGGCGGAGCAGGTGAGGCGCGAGCAGCAGCGCCATCACGTCGAACCAGACGTAGCCACTGGCAACGCCGCTCGGCGGGTTGCCGTCCGGAATGCCGAGCCCGGGCAGCTCGGCCGCCCACTGCCAGGTGCCGATCGCGGTCCCGTAGAGCTCCAGCGCGCCGACGACGACGAAGACGCCCGCGTAGGCCGCCCGCGCCGGCGAGCGCCACAGGAATGCGAGCAGCAGCGGGACGCCGAGCGCGCCCGCGGCGTCGAGGCGAGGCAGCACCGTCAGGCCGAGGATGCCCCAGGCGAGCGCGCCGGCGGCCGCGAACGCGACGAGCCCGCGCGCGTGCCGGCGCAGGCCGTCGCTGAGCGCGAGGCCGGCCATGAAGACGAGCCCGTGTGCTGGCGGGATGAAGGTCGGCAGGTTGTGGAGGCGATAGGAGTAGACCCCCCAGATGATCGAGCCCGTGACCTCGGCGACGGTCGCGGCGCAGATGACGACGGCGACCTGCGCGCGCCGCTCGGCGGGCAACGGCCGCGCCGCGATGAGGAGGACGACCCAGGTGAGCGCGCCGAGCAGCAGCTGGCCGTGGAGGTCGACGTAGCGGTCGACCCAGAGCAACGCGGCGAGGTACGCCGCGATCGCCCCGGCGCGGGCTAGCGGCGGAACTGCAGCTCGTGCCACGACGGAACGGGTGCGAGCTCGAGCAGCGCGCGGCCTCCCCGCGGGTCCCTGTAGCCGAAGTCTGAGATGTCGTCGTCCCACGCGACCTCGAGCAGCCCCTCCTTGACCCGGTGGTCGAGCCACGCGCCGCGGAACACGAGCTTCTTCAGCCAGTACACGAGCGCCTCGCCGCCGACGAGCGAAACGCGCTCCCAGTGGCGGACGAGGTAGCGCCCGAGCTCGCTGCGAGGCTCGTCGATCCAGTCCCGCTCGACGAGCTCGACGAGGTCGGCGGTCTCCTCCTCGTCCAGCTCGTTGTCGGCGACGAGACCGAGCTTCACGGCGGCGGCCGTGACGCGCTCCTCGAAGTCGTTCGTGTTGAAGCCGAAGCGGTACCCCAGGAACTCGACGACGTAGTCCTCGCCGGAGACGTAGTTCGCTTCCGCCACAGGCTGAGAATAGCTCGGGGCTATCGTGGCCCCCGTGAGCATCCGCCTCGTCACCGCGGCCGCCGCCGTCACGGCGCTCGTCGTGCTCGCGGTGGCACTGACGGACCTCTCGTTCCAGCGCGCGATCCTGCTCGCGCCGGTGCTCGTGATCGGCGTCGCGGCGGTCGCCGGGCTCGTCGTCTTCTGGGGACGGGTCGGCTGGGAGTCCTACCGCGCCAGCCCGCGCAGGCGGCTGATCGCGGTCCTCGTGGTCGTCGGAGTCGTCCTCGTCACCGTCCTGACGCTCCTCGGCGTCGACCTCCCGCGCGAGTAGCTCAGCCGGCCGCAACAGGGAGGTCGCTCAACTCGGCGAGGCTCGGCGCCTGCCGGATCGGACGGCTCAGTGTCCCCCAGAGCGCGAGCGCGAGCCCGAACACGGCGAAGACCGCGACGGTCGCGCGGGCGGAGACCGCGTCCAGCAGCAGGCCGGCCACGAGCGGGCCGAGCGGCGCGATCAGCAGCGCGATGTTGCTCCTGACGCTCTCGACGCGGCCGATCAGCCGGTCGGGAGTCATCGCGACGCGGTACCCGACCACCACCGAGTCCGTCACGGGGGCCGTGAGCGAGAAAGGCACCATCGCGGCGGCGAGCACGTAGACGCTCGGCCGGAGGACGAAGCTCCAGCACGCGATCCAGGTCCAGAGCTCGAGCAGGAGGATCGTCCGGATCGAGAAGACCCTGCGGAAGAAGGGCGAGGCGAGCGCGCCGACGAACGTCCCCGCCCCGAACAGGGCGATGAGCAGGCCGATCTCGCCGCTGCCGAGCCCCTGATCCCGGCCGGTCACGATCACGACCAGCAGGACGCCGGGGAAGAGGAAGTTCCCGAGGCCGTAGAGGAACGTGGTCGTGCGTAGGAACGGGTGGTTCCAGAGGAAGCGGAAGCCCTCCGCGATCTGCGCGCGCAGGCGCGACGGAGCCGCCTCGCGCGGCTCCTGGAACGGCGTCCGCATTGCCAGCAGCGAGACGGTGGAGGCGGCGTACGACACCGCGTCGAAGACGAACGGCACCGCGCGGCCGAGCTCGAACAGGACGCCGCCGAGCGGTGGCCCACCCAGCCGCACCGCCGCCCGCCGCGCCTCCTGCGCCCCCGCAGCCGCCGGCAGCTCGGTCCGCGGCACCACGGCGCGGAGGGCGCCGGTCTGCGCGGTGCCGAAGAACGTCGATCCCGTGCCCTCGACGAACGCCGCGAGCAGGATCAGCCAGATCGCGGGATCGCCGACCGTGAGGGCGACCGCGATCCTCGCCGACGGCGACCGCGCGGAGGGCGTCGGCCGCGATCATCAGCAGCCTGCGGCTCCAGCGGTCGGCGGCGACTCCGGCGAGCAGGGCAAAGAGGGCGAACGGCGTCGTGCGGGCGAACGTCACGAGCCCGGCCTGCGCCGGCGAGCCCGAGACGGCGAGGACGAGCAGGGGGTAGGCGATCGACGTCGTCTGCGTCCCGGCGTTGGACAGCAGCTGGCCCGCCTGGAGGAGGACGAAGTCGCGGTTCCGCCAGAGCGGGCCCACTGCTAGGGCAGGAGCTGCTCGAGCGCCGCGCGCAGCGCCTCGAGGTCGTCGCGCGTGTTGTAGCCCTGGAACGACGCGCGGATCAGCCCGTCGGAGACGGGGATCTCGATCCGGTGCTCGTCGTAGAGCCGCTCCTTGAGATCGTCCGGCGCGCCGGGCGGCAGCCGCATCGTCACCATCTGCAGGCCGTCCCCGAGCGGCTCGAGGCCGAGCCGGGCGGGCGTCTCGGCGGCGAGGGCGCGGCAGCGCGCCCGGACAACGTCCCAGTCGTTCTCCCGCTGCCACTCGATCGCGTCGGGCACCGCCAGGAACGCCGACGGGTCGCGGGTGCCCTGCTTCTCGTGGCGGGTGAGAAACGTCGAGTCGCCCTCGAAGCCCCAGCCGATCACGAGCGGGGCGATCGTCTCCTGCAGCTCCCGGCGCACATAGAGGAAGCCGGCTCCCTTCGGGGCGCAGAGCCACTTGTGGCAGTTGCCGGCGTAGTAGTCGACGTCGAGCGCGCGCAGGTCGAGCGGGAGGTGACCGGGGATGTGCGCGCCGTCCACGATCGTCGCGATCCCGCGCTCGCGCGCGCGTGCGCAGAGCTCCTCCACGGGCAGCCGCACGGCCGTCCTGGACGTGACATGGCTGAGGAAGAGCGCTCGCGTCCGCTCGGTGACGCCGCTCCAGACCTCCTCGACGACGTCCTGGAGTGGGAGCGTCACCGGCATACGCACGTAGCGGGCCGGCGCGTGGCCGCAGACGTGCTCCCAGGCGAGGTCGAGGGCGCCGTACTCGAGCGAGGTCGACATGACCTCCTCGCCCGGCTGGAGGTCGAGCGCCCAGGCGGCCAGGTTCACGCCGGCGGTCGCGTTCTGGACGAAGACGAGGTCGTCGGGATCGGCGTTGACGTACTCGCCGAGCGCGGCCCGGGCGTCTGCGAGCAGCCCGTCGAGCCGGCGGCCGAGGAACTCCACGGGCTGCCGCTCGAGCTCGCGCTGCCAGGCCTGGTAGCGCTCGAACACGGAACGGGGACAGGCGCCGAACGACCCGTGGTTGAGGAAGACGACGTCGTCGTCGAGCAGGAACTCGTCACGAATCTGTGCCTGGTCCGTCACGAAAGGCGAGTAAACCAGGGGATGCACCCGATTCCGTCCGACCGCCTCCGTAGCGTGATCGCGCGATGTACGAGGGCACCTGGACGATCAGTCCGTGCCCGCACCGGCAGTCGAGCGCCCTCGCCCGGGAGCTCGGCATCAGCGAGATCACCGCGAGCGTTCTCGTCCGGCGCGGCTACGGCGACCCCGAGGAGGCGAGAGCCTTCCTCGCCGGCGAGCAGCCGCTCCACGACCCGTTCCTGCTCGGGGACATGCAGACGGCGGTGGAGCAGATCCGCGCCGCGGTGGCGGACGGCCGTCGGATCTGCGTGCACGGCGACTACGACGCCGACGGCATCTGCGCGACGGTGCTGGCGATCCGGATCCTGCGCGAGCTCGGGGCCGACGTCGAATGGCACCTGCCGAGCCGCTTTGACGAGGGCTACGGGGTCTCCAGCGCGACGGTCGAGCGCCTGGCGGACGAGGGCTGCGGGCTCGTCCTGACCGTCGACTGCGGGATCACGGCCGTCCAGGAGGTGGCCGCCGCGCGCGCCCGCGGCCTCGACGTGATCGTGACCGACCACCATCGCCAGGCCGAGACCCTGCCGGATTGCCCGATCGTGGCCACGCGCCCGTCGAGCTACCCGTTCCCGGAGCTCTGCGGGACCGGCGTCGTCTTCAAGCTCGGCCAGGCGCTGCTCGGCGCCGACGCGCCGGAGCTCTTCCGGCATCTCGACCTCGTGGCGCTGGCGACGATCGCCGACGTCGTGCCCCTCGTGGGCGAGAACCGGTCGCTCGCGATCGCCGGCCTGCGCGCGCTCGCGCGCACCCAGAAGCCGGGCCTGCAGGCGCTGATGCGCGTGGCCCGTGTCGACCCGGCGGCGGTGGACTCGGCCGCAGTCGGGTTCCGGCTCGCGCCGCGGATCAATGCCGCCGGCCGGCTCGGGCATCCCGGCGCGGCGCTGGAGCTCCTGCTCACCGACGACCGCGAGGAGGCGCGCCGGCTTGCCGACCGGCTCGAGGAGCTCAACCGGGACCGTCAGGCGGTCGAGGAGCGGATCGTCCGGGCCGCGGTGCAGCAGGTTGAAGAGTGGCCGGAGGCGAAGCGGCGGCGGCGCGCCTACGTCCTCTGGGGCGAGGACTGGCACGAGGGCGTGATCGGGATCGTCGCGTCTCGCCTCGTCGAGCGGTACGCCCGGCCGGTCGTGCTGATCGCCGGCGGCGAGGGGTCGTGGAAGGGCTCCGGCCGCTCGATTCCGAGCTTCGACCTGCACGGGGCGCTCGGCGCGTGCGCGAAGTACCTCGAGCGCTTCGGCGGCCACCGCGCGGCCGCGGGGCTCTCGATCCTCCCGGAGCGGGTCGACGCGTTCGCCGAGGCGTTCGCGGCCGAGGCCGAGACGGCGCTCGCGCCGGAGGAGCTCGTCCCGACCACCGTCGTCGACGCCGTGATTCCGCGTGGCGCCCGGCTGACGCTGGACCTGTGCGAGGAGCTGGCGCGTCTCGCGCCGTTCGGCCTCGGTAACCCGGACGTCACGCTGCTGGCCCCGGCGTGCGAGGTTGTCGAGGCGTCGGCCGTCGGGGACGGCAAGCACCTGCGGTTCCGCGTTCGCCGTGAGGGCGTCGACGCCGGCGGCGCGATCGCGTTCGGCCTGGGCGGGCAGCTCGACCGGTACCGCCGTGTCGGCAATTACGACGTCGCGTTCCGGCTGCAGGAGAACCGCTGGAACGGGACGATCGCGCCGCAGCTCGTCGTGCGCCGGATCTTCGACGCCGACATCCGCTTCGACGAGCTCTACACGTGGCTGCGGGACCAGTGGACGGCTGAACGCCGGGCGCCGGAGGCCGATCAGATCTTTGCCGAGCTCGAGCTCGAGTCGGGCGGTTCGCGCCGGCATCCGCTGGAGTCGGAGCGCTTCCGGGCGCTCCTCGCAGAGCCGGCGTTGCTGCGAGCCGCCTAGCGCTTCCGCGTCACGAAGATCGCCCAGCCGAGGAGCTCGCGGTTCCGGCGGAGGTACTCGTCGCGGTTTCGCTCGTGTAGGTCTCGGATCCGCGGCGTGTCGGGATCGTCCTCGTTGGCGGCGAGCCACTCCTCGAGGGCGCGCCAGTGCAGCGACTCGTAGCGGTCCCAATCGTCCTCCGAGGACGCGATCACCGTCTCCAGCCGCAGGCCGGCCGCGGCGAAGCGCTCGGTCGTGTCGGGAAACGGGACGAAGCCCTCGTCGTCGACGCCGTCCGGCAGCGGCCAGCGGCGCCAGTACGGCTCGCCGACGACGACGGCGCCGCCGTCGCGCGGCGCGGGGAGGAGTGCCGCGAGCGTCGCGTCGAGCCCTCCCCAGATGAAGCTCGCGCCGAGGCACATCGCCACGTCGTAGCGGCCTTCGTCGAGCCGGAGCTCGGCCGCGTCCGCCTCGACGAGCTCGATGCGGTCGTCGAGCCCGGCCGCGCCGACACGCTCGCGCGCGGCGGTGACGAACTCCGGCGCGCGCTCCACACAGGTGATCCGGCAGCCGAACTCACGCGCGAGGAGCACTGCCGGCCCGGCCTTGCCGGACCCGACGTCGAGCACCTGCGCCGCTGGCCCGAGCCGCAGCCGCTCGCCGAGGACGCGGATCTTCTCCCCGCTCGTCGGGTTCTGGAGCTCGTGGTCGCGCTCCGCGACCGCGTAGTACCACGGCATCGCCGCGGAGCCTACGCCGGGTGCCGTGCTTAGCGGGCCGCGAGCTCGTCGAGCGCGAGGAGGACCCGCGCCGCGCGCAGCAGCGTTCTTCGCTGGCGCCGTCGTCTGAACCAGGTCATGGGGAGTCCGACTTCCGTCCGGAAACCGTCATTCCTGCCAGGAGGGAACAAAAACACCCCCGAGTACAATGGGGGTATGGCGATCCTCGAGGCTCATGAACAGCACCAAGAGCTCATCGATGAGCTGATCGCCGACATCGCGACGTACAACCCGGAGGTCGACCGGGAGCTGATCGTCCGGGCCTTCCGCTTCTCGGCCCAGGCGCACGAGGGGCAGCAGCGCCGTTCCGGCGAGGACTTCGTCCTCCACCCGATCGGCGCTGCGCGCATCTGCGCGCAGCTGCGGCTGGACGAGCAGTCGGTCGCTGCCGCGCTGCTCCACGACGTCGTCGAGGACACCGACACCGACATCGGCGACGTTCGGGCCGAGTTCGGAGACGAGGTCGCCCAGCTCGTCGAGGGCGTCACCAAGCTGACGCGCGTCCATTTCCAGAGCCGGGAGCAGGCCGAGGCGGAGAATTACCGGAAGCTGATCATTGCGATGGCCGAGGACGTCCGCGTGATCCTGATCAAGCTCGCGGACCGGCTGCACAACCTGCGCGAGATCGAGTACCTCGGCAAGCAGAAGCAGGTGCAGAAGGCCAAGGAGACGCTCGAGGTCTACGCACCGCTCGCGCATCGGCTCGGGATCCACGCCCTCAAATGGGAGCTGGAGGACCTTGCGTTCGAGACGCTCCACCCGCGGAAGTACGCCGAGATCAAGGCGATGGTCGCCGAGCGCCGGGCCGACCGGGAGGAACAGGTGGCCGAGGCGGCGCGGATCCTCGGGGCGGAGCTCGACAAGGTCGACATCCCGGCTGAGATCTCGGGCCGCGCGAAGCACTTCTACTCGATCTACGACAAGATGGCCAAGAAGGGCCGCGAGTTCAACGAGATCTACGACCTCACGGCGATGCGCGTGATCGTCGAGCGCTCGGCCGAGGAGGGGACGCGCGACTGCTACGGCGCGCTGGGGCTCATCCACTCGCTCTGGAAGCCGATGCCGGGGCGCTTCAAGGACTACATCGCCATGCCCAAGTTCAACCGCTACCGATCGCTGCACACGACCGTGATCGGGCCCGAGGGACGCCCGCTCGAGATCCAGCTGCGCACCCGCTACATGCAGGAGACCGCCGAGTACGGCGTGGCGGCCCACTGGCGCTACAAGGGCGGTCGCGCGCCGCGGACCGACGACGCGTGGGAGACGTGGGTGCGCCAGTTGATGGATGCCAAGCCCGACGCGATCGACGAGCCAGGCGCCTTCAAGCAGGCCTTCCTCGACGACCTCGTCGGCGAGGAGGTCTACGTCTTCACGCCCAAGGGCGAGGTGAAGACCTTGCCGAACGGCTCGACGCCGATCGACTTCGCCTACGCCGTCCACACGGACGTCGGCCACCGCACCGTCGGCGCGAAGATCAACGGCCGCATCGTCCCGCTGCACTACCGGCTGAAGAACGGCGACTTCGTGGAGATCCTGACCTCGAAAGCCGAGCGGGGCCCGTCGCGCGACTGGATGACGCTCGCCGCGTCGTCCCGCGCGCGCAACAAGATCCGCCAGTGGTTCTCCCGCGAGACGCGCGAGGACACCGAGCAGAAGGGCCGTGACGCGCTCGAGTCGGCGCTGAAGGCGCAGAAGCTGCCGTACCGGAAGCTCGCCGGCTCCGCGGTGCTCGCACAGGTGATCCGGGACATGAACTTCAAGAAGGCCGAGGACTTCTACCTCGCCCTCGGCGGCGGCAAGGTGACCGCGAAGCAGGTCGTCGACAAGGTGCTGCAGCGCCTGAAGACGGAAGAGGTCGCAGAGGAGGAGGTCGTCCCGAAGAAGGCGCCGCGCGCGAAGCTCGCCGTCGGCAGCGAGAACTACGGGATCAACGTCGTCGGCGTGGAGGACGTGCTCGTCCGCCTGGCGAAGTGCTGCACACCGGTGCCCGGCGACGAGATCGTCGGCTACATCTCGCTCGGGAAGGGGATCACGATCCATCGCGAGGATTGCCCGAACGTCCGGGCGCTCGCGAAGAACCCCGAGCGCTTCACGCCGGTCAGCTGGGACGGCGGCGCCTCGCAGAGCTTCCGGGTGCAGATCGCGGTCGACTCGTGGGACCGGGCGCGCCTGCTCGAGGACGTCGCGCGGACGTTCGCCGAGCACGGCGCGAACATCGTCTCGTACGGGGGCACCGTCGAGGATCAGATGGCGCGGAACTGGTACGTCGCGGAGGTCGGCGACGTGAAAGCGCTGAGCGCGCTGCTGAAAGCGCTCCGCAACATCGAAGCCGTCTTCGACGCGTACCGCCTGACGCCGTCCTAAGAGCTCCTAACGCAACGAAGCACGGGCTGCTGGGCCGCGTTCGGCGGTGCGATGCCGCGTCCTCGGTCACGGCAATAGCTGGGCTATTGCCGCTCCCTGCGTCCTTGCCTCGCAGTCGCCGACCACGCCCCAGCAGCGCGTGGTCATTCCGTTAGCAGCTCTAAAGCGCCGCGCGAAACGTCCAGCCGTTGCATCCCTCGATCGAGCGAGGCGGCGGACGGGCGAATATGGGCGCCGCTCAACCATCCCGGTCGGCTCCCTCGAACGAGGGATTCTCACCCGAACGAGCGCGGTACCTCGAACGAGGGATAGCGTCCGGGCGGATTCCGAGTACAACGAGAGGACAGGGGGAGAGGGCACGGAAGCTGCGGCGCCCGCTCCGTTCCGAGGACTGCGGCGCGGGCGCGCGGCCGAAGCCCACTCCGATCTCTGGAGAGGCTTCACCTGTCGCTTCGCTCAGGTGAAAGGGCCGGCGGCTTGCCGCCGGCCCGCCTGTGCGTTCTCCCGCCCGAGGGAGTAGGTTCCGCGCGTCACGACGCGAGGAGGGCAACGATGGCGATCAAGCTCTACCGCTGCTCGCACCTGTGGGTGAAGGTCGGCGCGCATCCGTGTTGGAAGGTGCAGAAGGCGCTCGACGAGCAGGGCATCGAGTACGAGGTGGTCAAGGGCCCGACGTCGAAGGGCAAGCGGGACGATGTCGACCGGCTCAGCGGTCAGCGGAAGTACCCGGTGATCGTGTTCGAGGACGGCAGCGTCTACCGCGAGGAGTCCAAGCAGATGGCCGAGGCGATCCGTGCCGGCAAGCTGTACGAGCACCAGGGCTCGGGCGGGGCACCGGCGCCGGCCGAACCGGCGGAGCCGACGGCGCCGACCGAGCCGGCGGAGCCCGCCGAGCCGGAGCCGCCAGGCGCCTAGTCAGGCCTCGAGATCCTCGCCCTCGACGGCGCGGATCGCGTCCCTGTAGGAGTCGGGGATCGGGACGGCCTTGCGCTCGTCGAGGTCGACCAGCACGGCCGTCTGCGTGGCGGTCACCATCAGCACGTCGTCCCTCGCCCGGTAGGCGGCGAACTCCAAGGTCGCGCTCGTCCGGCCGATCCGGGCGACCCTCACGTAGACCTCCACGAGGTCGTCGAAGACGGCAGGTGCGAAGTACTCGATCGAGCACGCGCGCATGACGAACTCGACCCCGCCCTCGCCGATCTCCATCCGGAGCAGGCCGACGTGGCGGTGGTACTCGACGCGCGCGAGGTCGAAGTAGGGGAGGTAGCGGCCGTAGTAGACGATCCCCTGCGCGTCCGTGTCGGAGAAGGCGACCCGCGTCGTCGCCGAGAACTTGAACGGCGCCTTCACCCGCGGCCGTAACTCCCGAGCGCCTCCAGCAGCGCATCGGGGTCGAGCCCGTGCGCCGTGTGGCCCTCGTAGCCGGTCATCGTCTCGGCGGCGAGGAGGGCGTTCAGGATCGCCGCCTCGGTCGCGTCGATCGCCGCGTCGAAGAGCGCGTTCATGCGTCGATTCGGAACCAGCGTGACCGTCGTCTCGGCGTCGTCCAGCCCGCGGTTCCCGGTCGCGAACGCGAGCAGGAGATCCCCGCTCGAGTCCTCGCCGACGCCGCCGGTGCGGCCGATCCCGAGCGCCGCCCGCCGTGCGAGGCGGTCGCACTGGTGCGGGAGCAGCGGCGCGTCCGTCGCCACGAGCACGATGATCGACCCCGCGCCCTCCGGCGATTCCGGCACCGGGATCCGATCCGGACCGATCTCGGCACCCACAGGCGCGCCGCCGACGCACAGCCGGCCCCTGCGCCCGTGATTCGCCTGGACGAGCACCCCGACGGTATGGCCGTCGCCGGTCACGCGCGACGCCGTCCCGATTCCGCCCTTGAACTCGTGGCAGATCATCCCGGTGCCGCCGCCGACGTTGCCCTCGGGGACCGCGCCGCCGGAGGCGCCCTCGATCGCGGCGAAGACGTGCTCGTCGCGGACGTGGAAGCCGTTGATGTCGTTGAGGAACCCGTCCCACGTCTCGGCGACGACGGGGAGGCTCCAGTCGGGCGCGCCCGCGCGCGCCACCGCCGCCTTGACGAGCGCGTCGCGGACGACCCCCACGCTGTGGGTGTTCGTGATCGCGACCGGGGTCGTGAGCAGGCCGGACTCGCGCACCCACTCGAGCCCGGTCATCTCACCGTTCCCGTTCAGCCGGAACGGGGCGGCGAACAGCGGCTCCTCCGGCGGGACCACCACGGTGACGCCGGTGCGGACGTCGTCGCCGTCGATCAGCGTCGTGTGGCCGACCCGGACGCCCTCGACGTCGGTGATCGCGTCGGCCGGCCCCGGCTCGAGCGAGCCGATCGCGATCCCGAGCTCGCGCGCCCTCAACGTCGGATGACGCCCAGCACCTCGTCGCGCTTCCGCTCCATCAGCTCCTGCGAGAGCGCCTCGAGGTTCAGCCGCAGCAGCGGCTCGGTGTTCGACGGCCGCACGTTCATGTGCCAGTCCTCGGCGTCGACCGAAACGCCGTCGAGGTGGGAGACGCGGCCCTCGCGTCCGAAGTGCTCCTTCAGCTCCTGGAGCTTGAGCGCGACGTCGGGAACCGGGGTGTTCAGCTCCCCGGTGATGAAGTACTGCCCGCGGTACGGCTGCAGGATCTCGGACAGCTTCGCGCCCTTCCGCGACACCAGCTCCAGCAGCAGCAGGAACGGGACGACGCCCGAATCGGCCTGCGTGAAGTCCCGAAAGTAGTAGTGGCCCGAGACCTCGCCGCCGAACGTGGCGCCCTCCTCGCGCATGCGGTGCTTGATGAATGCGTGGCCGACGCGGTTGACGAGCGGGACACCGCCCGCGCGCTCGATCGTCTGCGGCACGGCCCAGCTCGCGCGGACGTCGTAGATGATCTTCGCGCCCGGCTCCTTCGCGAGCACCGACTCGGCCAGCAGCGCGGTGACGAAGTCCCCGGGGACGAACTCGCCCGCGTCGTCGACGAAGAAGCAGCGGTCGGCGTCCCCGTCGAATGCGACGCCGAGGTCTGCGCCCTCCTCCTTCACCTTGCCGACGATGAACTCGCGGTTCTCGGGCAGGAGGGGGTTCGGCTCGTGGTTCGGGAAGGAGCCGTCGGGCTCGAAGTAGCAACACACGGCGTCGATCGGGAGGTGCTCGAGGACGGGCGGCAGCATCGTGCCGGCCATCCCGTTGGCGGCGTCGATCACGACGCGGAGCGGCTCGATCGCGCCGACGTCGACGAACGAGAGCACGCGCTCGACGAACTGCGGCCAGATGTCCTGCTCGCGGATCGAGCCGCCACCCCTCGGCTCGCCGAGATCGCCCTGCGCGCGGGCCCTGACGTCGAGGAGCCCCGAGTCGCCTCCGACCGGCAGGGCGCCGCGGCGCACGATCTTCATCCCCGTGTACTCCTTCGGGTTGTGCGAGGCGGTCACGGCGATGCCGCCCTCGAGCCCCAGCTCGCCGACGGCGAAATAGACCATCTCGGTGCCGACGAGACCGAGGTCGAGCACCTCGGCGCCCGAGTCCGCAGCGCCGCGCATGACGGCGTCGGACATGGCCGGAGAAGACAGGCGCATGTCGCGGCCGACGGCCATGCGGCGCGGCTCGAACTCGTCGACGTAGGCGCGCCCGATCGCGTACGCGCCGGCCTCGTCGAGCTCGTGCGGGTAGATCCCGCGCACGTCGTACGCCTTGAACACCTTCGGGTCGAGCACGGCGCTGATCGTATGCGCCCTCGGGCGGCGGCGGAGCCCGGTACAAGCAGCTCCTCTCCCTACACTTAGGGGATGGAGCGGAAGCTGGCAACAGTCCTGTTCGTCGACCTGGTGGCGTCGACCGAGCTCGTCGCGGCCGCCGACCCGGAGGTCGTGCGCCGGCGCGTGACGACGTTCTTCGACAGCGTCTCGCGCTGCATCGACGTCCACGGCGGCACCGTGGAGAAGTTCGCCGGCGACGCGGTCATGGCCGCATTCGGCATCCCGATCTCTCACGAGGACGACGCCGAGCGCGCCGTCCGCGCCGCGCTCGGGATCCTCGAGAAAGTCCACGACCTGTCGCTCGAGGCACGGATCGGCCTCGAGTCCGGAGAGGTCGTGGTCGACGAGGCCGACTCCACCTTCGCGACGGGCGAAGCGGTCAACGTGGCTGCGCGGCTGCAGCAGGCGGCACGGCCCGGCGAGATCCTGATGGGGGCCGCGGCGCAGCGCCTGACCTTCGGCGCGATCGAGTCGGAGACAGCCGGGCCGCTCGAGCTGCGCGGGTTCCGCCAGCCGATCGAGGCGTACCGGCCGATCTGCGTGGGGGCCGGCGGCCGGCCGCTCGGCAGTCTCGCCGCGCCGTTCGTCGGCCGCGAGGCGGAGCTCGACCTCCTCCACAACACGCTCGAGCGCACGATCCGGGACCGGCGCCCGTACGTCTTCACGATCTACGGTGAGCCCGGGGTCGGCAAGAGCCGGCTCGTCCGCGAGTTCCTCGCCGGCGCCGAGGGGGTGACGATTCTTTCCGGACGCGCGCTCCCGTACGGCGAGGGCGTGACCTACTGGCCAATCGCCGAGATGGTCAAGTCTGCGGCCGGGATCACGGACGACGACCCGCTCGAGGTCGCGCGCGAGAAGCTGATCGAGTGCTGCGGCGACGAGGCGATCGCCGAGCTCCTCGGCCTTGCGTCCGGCGTGCTCGAGGCCGTCGAGGGCGAGCGCGGCCAGCCCGAGATCGCCTGGGCGGCGCGCGAGTTCGTCGACGAGCTCGCCGACGTCCAGCCGCTGCTGCTCGTCTTCGAGGACATCCACTGGGCGGAGGAGCCGCTGCTCGAGCTGATCGACCACCTGGCGCAATGGGTGCGCGAGCGCGCGCTCCTGATCGTGTGCCTCGCGCGCCCGGAGCTGCTCGACGTCCGCCCCGGGTGGGGCGGCGGCCGGATCCGGTCAACGGCGATCGAGCTGGAGCCGCTGCCGCGCACCGACAGCGAGCGCCTCGCCGACGCGCTGCTCGAGGACGCGGAGCTGCCTGCGACCGTACGCGCGCACCTGCTCGACAAGACGGAGGGCAACCCGCTGTACGTGGAGGAGACGGTGCGGATGGTGCTCGAGAGCGGCGACGGCGTCTTCGACCGGATCCCCGACACGCTGCAGGCCCTGATTGCGGCGCGCATCGACCGCCTGCCCCAGAGCCAGAAGACCCTGCTCCAGCGGGCCTCGGTGATCGGCCGCGTGTTCTGGGCCGGCGCGCTGATGCACCTCTCGCCCGAGTTCGGCGAGGAGCTGGAGGACTCCCTGGACGACCTCCTGATGCGCGACCTGCTCACCAGGGAGTCCCGCACGACGATCACCGGGGAGGAGCCGTACCGCTTCAAGCACGTTCTCATCCGCGAGGTCGCGTACGCCGCGCTGTCGAAGTCGTCGCGCGCCGACCTGCATATGAAGTTCGCGGAATGGCTGCGCGAGCGCGCCGACAAGGAGCTGCTCGAGATTCGCGCCTACCACCTCGATCAGGCGTGTCTCCTCCTGGGGGAGCTGGACGGGCGGCCGCCCAAGGAGCTCGCCCAGACGGCGGCGCAGGTGCTCGAGGCGGCCGGCAAGCGGGCGCTCTCGCGCGAGGCTCCGGGGTCGGCTCGCAAGCTGCTCCTGCGCTCCGTGGAGCTGGAGTCGACACTCGAGCGGCGGTACAACGCCGCACGTGCCGCGTGGAAGCTCGGTGACCTCGGCGTGCTCGCCACGGAGATGCGCTCCGTCGCCGACGACGCCGCGGGCGTCAACCCCCGCATCCAGGGGCGCGCGCTGACTGCGCTCGCCGAGACGACGCTTTCCCGGGAGGGTGACGTCCAAGCGGCGACCGTGCTGGCCGAGGAGGCGCTGACGGTCCTGGACGCGGACGACCACGACGGCCGCTTCGGCGCCCTCGACACGCGCTCGGGCGTCGCCTGGTTCGAGGGGCGGATCACCGTCGCGGAGGAGTTCGAGAGCATGGCGCTCGACGCGGCCCGCGCGGGCGGCCGGAAGGATCTCGAGAGCAAGGCGGCGCGGGAGCTCGCCGCCATCCACCTGGCCCGGCTGGACCTGGAGCAGGCGGCGCCGCTGATCGAGCGGGCGCTCGAGCTCGCCGAGGAGAGTGGCAACATCGTCGCGCGCGCGCAGGCGGCGCAGGTGAAGGGCGACTTCCACGGGATGCGCGACGAGTACGACGAAGCCGAGGAGTGGCTGACGAAGGCGCTCGAGCTCGTGACGGAGGCTGGCTCGCAGCGTGGGATCGCGCTGACGTCCAAGTCGCTCGGGCGGTTGGCCTGGCGGCGGGGCGAGCCGGCGCGCGCGGAGAAGTTCCTCCGGGACTCGATCCGCCTGCTCGCGCCGATGCAGGAGCGCGGCGTCCTCTGCGAGAGCCAGCGGCTGCTCGCTCAGCTTCTGCTGGCCGAGGGTCGCGTCGACGAGGCCGAGAAGCACGCGCTCGCCGCGCGGGAGACCGTCAGCGCCGAGGACGTGAGCTCACGCGCGACGACCCGGGTCGCGCTCGCGCAGGTGCGCGCGGCGCAGGATCGGGACGCCGAGGCGGAGCGGCTGTTCCGCGAGGCGGTCGACATCGCCGCCGCCGCGGAGCACTGCCGCGTCGGCGTCGACGTGTTCCCGGCCTATGCCGAGTTCCTGCGCGCTCGCGGGCGCGAGGACGAGGCCGACGAGCTCGACGACCGTTTGGCCGAGCTCGTGCCCAGTGCCGCGTAAAGCTCTGACTTGATTGCCTGACTCGATTCGAGGTCGGGCGCCTCGCTGATCACGGTCGCGGGCCGGCGGAAGCCGCGCAGCGCCTGCCCGAGCGGCTCGGCGCGCAGCGTTCCCTCGCCGTACGGCAGGTGCTTCGTCTCGTTCCGGTTCGCGAAGGCGATGTCGGAGAAGTGGATGTGGAACGGGGCGTCCTTCGGGAGGATCGCGTCGGCGCCCTCGAGGATCTCGCGGAACGGCTCGACGTCGGTGAACGCGCCGTCCGTGACCGCGTGCAGGTGCGCGAAGTCGAGCACCGGCCGCACCCAGCCGCAGCGCTCGGAGATCGTGAAGACGTCCTCCGCCGTGCCGAGCTCGCGGACCCGGCCCATGATCTCGATCCCGAACGGGACCGCCCGGTCCTTCTTCTCGAGCCGCTCGCGGAGCTCCCCGAGCTGTTCGACGACCGAGTCGATCGCGTCCTCGCGCGTGCGGCCGAGCAGGAAGCCGGGGTGGAAGACCACGACCTCGGCGCCCGCCGCCCTGGCCACCCCCGCGGAGTGGTCGAGCATGCCCACGGCCATGTTGAGCTTCTTTCCGCGCTCCGCATGGCCCATGAACCCGGCGATCGGCGCGTGGACGGAGAGGACGATCCCCTCGGCGCGGGCAAGCTCGCCGAAGCGCTCCGCCCACGGGTAGTCCATCCAGAACTTCCCCTCGAAGTCGATCTCGCAGGCGGTGTAGCCGAGCTCCTGAAGGATGACGATCGCCTCCTCGGGGCTCTCGCGCGAGGGCACGCGGGCCGGTCCGAACCGCAGCTCGCCCATACATCCGAGCCTACAGCGGACACGTCGATTCGGCCGTGGCCTTGTGCCCGACGCACAAGAAAAGGGGGTCGCGTGGTCCGTCCGACGCTGTTTCTACCCTCAATGCATGGCCAAGAAGCCCTCCCGAATCGATCTGCTGGAGCTGGACATCGACCTCCGCCTCGCCGACCTGTGGCGCGAGGCCGGCGACATCTCCGACTGGAACATCGAGGTCGTGGCGGCGTTCATGCGCGCCGCCTACGGCAAGGGCTACTGCGACGCGCTCACGGAGGACGATCCGGGCTCGCTCTGCAACGACCACGGGTACCGGATCCCCGACCGCCGGCCGGCTCCCGCGCACGACGCGTAACGCGCGAGACGACGCCGCTAGACTGGCGCCGTGCCCTCGAAGCGCAGCCCTGCGCGCCTCGTGGTCGCGCTCTCGGTCGCGGCCGCGCTCGCGGTCTTCCTCCTCTACACGTCGATCGCCGGGGGGACGACGCCGTCGCTGAAGCCGAGCCAGCTGCCCGGCCACGAGGGGAAGGTCGCGCTCGGCGGGGTCGTCCTCGGGCCGATCAGCGGCGACGCGCACGCGCAGGGCCTCCGGTTCCGGCTGCGCGATCCCGACGGCCGCGCGACCGTGCCGGTCCTGTTCCGCGGCTCGAAGCCGGACCTCTTCGCCAAGGGTCGAGAGGTGATCGCGAGCGGCCAGCTGAGGGCAGGCGTCTTCGTCGCGAGCGAGCTCTCGACGAGGTGCCCGTCGAAGTACTCGCCCAAGCGCGACTCCTAGTGCCTCACCCGGCGAGGCACTGATGCCCGATCTCGGCCGCGCGGCGCTCGTCACGGCGCTCGCGCTGCTTCTCTATGCCTGCCTGGCCGGCGGCTACGCCGCGTGGAAGGGCCGGCGCCGGCTCGCGGTCTCGGCCCAGAACGCGCTGATCGGGGCGCTCGGCGCGACCGTCGTCGCCAGCACGGTCCTGCTCGCGGCGCTCGCGCGACACGACTTCTCATTCCAGTACGTCGCCGACCACACGAGTCGTGAGCTCCCCCTCGGCTACACGCTGACCGCCTTCTGGGGCGGCCAGGAAGGCTCGCTCCTCCTCTGGCTGCTCGTGCTGACCGTCTACTCGGCCGCGGCCGTGCTCCTGAACCGTCACGTCGGAAGGGACGTGGTCGCCTGGGTCGTACCCGTGCTGGGGCTGGTCGGAAGCTTCTTCGCCGTCGTGCTCGTGTTCGTCTCGAGCCCGTTCGCCACCCAGCAGGCGGCCGCGGACGGGGCCGGGCTGAACCCGAGCCTCCAGAACCCGTACATGGCGATCCATCCGCCGCTGCTGTACCTCGGCTACGTGGGGCTCACGATCCCGTTCGCGTTCGCGATGGGCGCCCTGCTCGCACGACGCACCGACGAGCGCTGGATCGTGGCGACGCGCCGGTGGACGCTCGCCGCCTGGACGTTCCTCGGCGTCGGCCAGCTGCTCGGCGCGCACTGGGCGTACGTGGAGATCGGCTGGGGCGGCTACTACGCGTGGGACCCGGTGGAGAACGCCGCGCTGATGCCGTGGCTCGCGGCGACC
This sequence comes from uncultured Actinomycetes bacterium, assembly GCA_963817105.1. GTDB lineage: Bacteria > Actinomycetota > Thermoleophilia > Gaiellales > Gaiellaceae > 3-1-20CM-4-69-9. Next base: position 164,412 of record CAWFNA010000005.1, on the reverse strand, counting down.
GCGTTCCTCCACTCGGTGATGATCCAGGAGAAGCGTGGGATGCTGAAGGTCTGGAACATGGTGCTCGTCGCGCTCGCGTTCTGCCTCTCGCTGTTCGGGACGTTCCTCACGCGCTCGGGCGTGATCCAGTCGATTCATTCGTTCACGCAGAGCTCGATCGGCGCCTGGTTCCTCGGCTTCATCTGCTTGATCGCGGCCGGGACGATCGCGCTGATCCTGCTGCGGTTGCCGCTGTTGCGGGCGCGCACGCGCCTGGAGTCGCTCGTCTCGCGCGAGGCGACGTTCCTCTACAACAACCTGCTGCTGGTCGCGCTGACGCTGACGATCCTGTGGGGCGTCATCTATCCGCTCCTCTCCGAAGCCCTGCGCGGCGAGACGTCGACGGTCAGCAAGCCGTACTACAACTTCTTCCTCCACACCTTCGGGCTGCCGCTGCTGCTGCTGATGGGGATCGGGCCGCTCGTAGCCTGGCGGCGCTCGTCGCTGCGAGCAGTCGGCCGGACGTTGCTGTGGCCGCTCGCGGCCGCGGTGGTCGCCGGGGGCGTGTTGCTCGCGCTCGGCGCAGGCTCCTCCCGCGTCGGCGTGATCGCCTACACCTTCGCGGTCTTCGTGCTTGCGTCGATCGTGCTCGAGTTCGCGCGCGGGACGCGCGCACGAAAAGCCCTGGGGGACGAGTCGTGGCCGGGAGCCTTCTCGTCGCTCGTCGCGCGGAACCGGCGCCGCTACGGCGGCTACATCGTCCACGCGTCGGTGGTCTTCCTCGCGATCGGCGTGGCAGGGTCGAGCGCGTACCAGACCGTCCGCGAGCACCGCCTTGCTCCCGGGGACTCGATGACGGTCGCGGGGAAGACGCTCGTCTTCCGCGGCTTCGTCTCGAAGCGGGAGCCGAACCACCAGGCCATCCGCGCCGTCGTCGACGTCTATCGCGGCGGCGACCGCATCGCTCGCCTCACGCCCGGCAAGAACGACTACTTCGCGGAGAACCAGGTCTCGAACGAGGTCGCGATCCGCCGGGACTGGAAGGGCGGCGACCTGTTCCTGATCGCCGACCAGGTCAATGCGAACGGCACGGTCGACCTGAAGGCGCTCTCGAAGCCGCTCGTCAACCTCATCTGGTTCGCCGGCTTCGTCTTCGTCGGCGGCTCGCTGATCGCCATGTGGCCGGACGCACGGGAGGAGCGCCGGCTGGCAGCGCGCTACGCCGGCGCGACGGCGCGCGCATGACGCTCGCGCTCGTGCTCGGCGCCCTGATCGCCGTGGCCGCTGCGGTGCTCGTCGCGCTCCCGTTCCTGCGCGAGCCCGAGGCCGGCGACGACGCGCTCGCGGCGCCCGGCGAGCTGGAGCAGCGGCACCTGGCGCTGTCAGAGGAGCGGGACCGCGCCCTCGCGGCCCTGAAGGAGCTCGAGTTCGACCACCGGACCGGGAAGATCTCGGACGACGACTACCGCCAGCTGGTCGGGCCGCTCCGCCGGCGGGCGGCCGAGACGCTGCGCGCGCTCGAGCTCCGGGCGGAGAGCAGGGAGGAGCGCGTCCCGACGCGTGGCTGAGTGCGTCCACTGCGGCGCGGCGATCGGGAAGGACAGCCGGTTCTGCCCCCAGTGTGGCCGGGAGGTTGCCGAGGCCACGCAGCCCCAGCCGCGCACATACGGCGTGACGCCATCGGTTCTCGTGCTCGTGCTCGTCGTGGCGGCGGCCGCCGGTGCCGTCGTCCTGTTCGTGCTGGGCCAGTGGCCGGTCGCGCTCGTCCTGGTCGGCGTCGCGCTGCTCCTGCTGGCGCTCTTCGCCGAGGCCGCGAGGCGCCGTCCCGCCGGGCCGAAGACGCGGGCGAGCGCCGAGGCGCTCCACCACGCCCGCGCGCGGGCAGGCGGCGCCGCGGACTCGGTCGCGACGCGCGGGCGAGCGATGACGCGCGTGCTGGCGCTTCGGCGCGCGCTCAAGCGGCTGGCGTCCCAGCGGGCCCGGATCCTGTACGAGCTCGGCGACGCCGTGTACCGTGGAGACGACCAGGCAATCGACACGGCGCGCGGCCGGCTCATCGAGCTCGACCGCCAGATGGCGTCGACGGAGGCCCAGATGCACGATGTCGTAGCGGCAGCCCAGGATCGAATCGAGGCGCGCCGGCTCGAGTCCCGGGCAACGCACATCATCGCGCCCACGGTTGAGCAGCCCTCCGAGGCCGGGCACGAGCCACAGCCGCAGATCCCGGAGGAACGAAGCTAGGGCAGGGACGCAGGCGCCCTCGCCGAACCCAGCGCAATGGCCCGGAGACTGGCCCTCGTCCTTGCCTGCGGCCTCGTCCTCGCGACACCCGCCGCCGGGGACAACAGCGGGCGGATAGCCTCGCTGCAGTCGAAGATTGCGGCGGCGCGTGCCCACGAGGCGCGCCTGACGGCCGACATCGCGAGCGTCACGAAGGAGATCCGGTCGCTCGAGAGCAGGGTCGGCGACGTCTCACAGCGGCTCTCTGTCCTCGAGCGCGACCTGGAGCTGCACCAGCAGCGGCTCGACAAGCTCAACGCGCTCTACAAGCTCCAGACCGACCGTCTGATCTTCCTGCACCACGAGTACGACCGTGTCGTCCAGACGCTGAGCCAGCGGATGGTCGACATCTACGAGTCTCGCGACCCGACCCTCGTCGAGATCATCCTCGACTCGGACTCGTTCCAGGAGGCGCTCGACCACATCCACAACCTGGGCGTGATCGCCGAGCAGGACAAGCGGATCACGGCCTCGGTCGCGACCGCGAAGGCGGAGCTGAAAGTTGTCCGTGCGAAGACGAAGGTGACGCGCGCGGCCGTTGCGTCGGCTACGCGCGCGGTCGCGGTCCGGACGGAGCAGCAGCGGGCGGTACGCGACGAGCTAGTGTCGACGCAAGGCCGGCTCGCCGGGGCCCGCCGCAACAAGCGCTCCGCGCTCTCCTCGACGAAGGCGCAGGAGCGCGAGTGGATCGCCGAGGCGAACGCGCTCGCCGCCGAGGACGCGCGCATCCGCGGCCAGCTGGCTGCGTCACAGTCCGGCTCGACGCAGACCCCGTCCGCCAGCGGCTTCATCTGGCCGGTCAGCGGCCCGGTCGTCAGCCCGTTCGGGATGCGGTGGGGGAGGCTCCACGCCGGCATCGACATCGCGGTGCCATCCGGGACGCCGATCCACGCCGCGGCGGCGGGCCGCGTCGTCATCGCGGGCTGGGTCGGCGGCTACGGGAACTACACCTGCATCGACCACGGCGGCGGGATCGCCACTTGCTACGCCCACCAGAGCTCGTTCGCGGTCAGCGTCGGCCAGTCCGTCTCACAGGGCCAGGTGATCGGCTACTCCGACTGCACCGGCCACTGCTTCGGGCCCCACCTGCATTTCGAGGTGCGCGTCAACGGGACGCCCGTCGATCCGCTCGGGTACCTCTAGCCCAGCCTCCGTACCCGAATCCGGCGGTCGACCGTTTCCTTGTCGTCATTCGTAACCGGCGAGGGTCGAGGACGGGTCACGCCGGTTGCGAATGACTGCCGCCTCCCCAGGGCGGCCGAAGGTCCTTAGCACGGTCAACGAAAGGAGAACTCGTGGGTCTGCTTCTGCTCATCCTTCTGCTCGTGGTCATCCTCGGCGTGATCGGCTTCTGGGCCGCGATCAAGATCCTGTGGATCATCGCGCTCATCATGCTCGTGCTCTGGGCGATCGGCTTCTTCATGCGCGGCGCGAGAGGCGCACGCTGAGATCGATGGTGAGGCGTGGGGCGGCCGGGAGGCCGCCCCGGCTCATCCTGTAAGCCCGAACGTCTGGACGAGCAGGAAGATGTTCAGGCCTGAGATCAGCGCCGCGACGGCGATCGCGGCGGCGATCGTCAACCGGCGGTTGACGAGAGCTCCCATGACGTCCCGGCGGCTGGTGAACATCACCAGCGGGATGAGCGCGAACGGGATCCCGAACGACAGGACAACCTGTGAGATCACGAGCGTCCGGGACGGATTGAGGCCGATGGCGATCACGACGAACGCGGGGATCATCGTCACGAGGCGGCGGACCAGGAGGGGGATGCGGCGGTGGATGAACCCCTGCATCACGACCTGTCCGGAGAGCGTCCCGACCGTGGAGCTCGAGAGCCCGGACGCGGTCAGCGCCAGCGCGAAGAGGACGCTCGACGCGCCGCCGAGGATCGGCTCCAGCGTCTTGTGGGCCGTCTCGAGCGATTCGACGTCGGTGATCCCGGATCCGAAGAAGACGGCCGCGGCCACGACCAGCATCGAGATGTTGATCAGGCCGGCGATCGACATCGCGATCAGTACGTCGACGCGCGTATAGCGGTAGAGCGTCCGCGCCTCGTCGTCGTTCTGCGGCACGATCCGGTCCTGCGTCAGCGCCGAGTGCAGGTAGATCACGTGCGGCATCACCGTGGCGCCGAGGATCCCCACCGCCAGGAGGACGGACTCGTTGCCGGCGAAGTCCGGCACGACGGCGTGGCGGGCGACGGTTCCGAGCGGCGGGTGCGCGAACCAGAGCTCGGCGAGGTAGCAGATCCCGATCACGAAGACGAACGCGATGATCACGGCCTCGAAGGGCCGGAAGCCGTACCGCTGGAGTGCGAGGATCGCGAAGGTGATGATCCCCGTCAGCACGGCGGCGGGGAAGAGCGGGATGCCGAGGAGAAGCTGGATCCCGAGCGCCGCGCCGAGGAACTCGGCCAGGTCGGTCGCCATCGCGATCACCTCCGCCTGGATCCACAGGCCGATCGACGTTCGGCGTGAGAAGCGCTCCCGACAGACCTCCGGCAGGTTGCGGCCGGTCGCGATCCCGAGCTTGGCCGACAGCGTCTGGATCAGCATCGCCATCAGGTTCGAGGCGACGATCACCCACACGAGCGTGTAGCCGTACTTGGCGCCGCCGGCGATGTTCGTGGCGAAGTTGCCCGGGTCGATGTAGGCGATTGCCGCGATGAAGGCCGGGCCCAGGAACGGCCAGAGGTTCTTCCGGCCGCCGCGCAGGACGTGCTCGCCGGCGCCGGGCAGCCGGCCGAGCTCCTCCACCCGCGTGGGCATCATGGAAAGTTAGTCTAGACTAAACTTCTGGTCGCCAGACGTGCAGGTCCGGCAGGTTCCGGTACCGCTCGGCGATGTCGAAGCCGTAGCCGACGAAAAGCTCGTCCGGGACCGTGAACCCGACGTAGCGGACGGGCAGGTCCTCGACGAGGCGGCGGTACGGTCGGTCCAGCAGCGTCACGACGGCGAGCGACCCCGGGTCGCGCAGGCGCAGCGTCTTGCACAGGTAGTTGAGCGTCAGCCCGGTGTCGACGACGTCCTCGACGATGATCACGTCGCGGTCGGCGATCCCGTCGTCGAGGTCCTTGAGCAGGCGAATGCGCGTGTGGCCGCCGGTGTCGGGGTCGGTGCCGTAGCTCGCGAGCTCGACGAAGTCGAGCGCGTGCGGGATCGGGATTGCGCGCGAGAGGTCGGCGAGGAAGACGACGCTCGCCCGCAGCGGCGCGACGAGCAGCGGCTCGCGGCCGTCGTAGTCGCGTGCGATGTCAGCTCCGAGCTCCCGGACGCGCGTGGACAGCTCCTCGCGCGTGAGGTAGACCTCCCCGACCGCGGGCGGACGGGCTACGACGCGAGCTCGAGGTGGTATCGCTGCGCCAGGCGCTCGACGTCGCGCTTGTAGAAGAGTTTGACCCGCACGTCGGGGTAGCGCTCCCGCAGCTTCCGCAGCTTCCGGTTCTTGCGCGTGACGAGCGACTGCTTCATCACGGTGACCTCGACGTAGAGGTCCTGCTCGGGGAGGTAGAAGTCGGGCTTGAACGCCTCGACGATTCTTCCGTCCGCGTCCGACTCGAGCACGAACGTCGTCGGCTCGTACTCCCACGGGACGCCGTAGAAGTCGAGCACCTTCGCGCACTCGAGCTCTGCGCGGTTTGCGAAGCGCGGCGGTTCCTCGCCTCGATATGCCTGGAAATCCGGGGTTTCCAGCGTCACCTGAACTCAGGGTAGCACCCGGTCCGGATGGCCCTAGACTTCCCGCATGGCGGGGAACCAGACCTTCACGATCGCGCAGATCTCGGATCTCCACTGCGGGGGGCCCCACTTCCTGCCGAACCTGCTCGAGCGGGCCGTGACGGAGGTGAACGACCTCGAGCCGGACATCGTCGTCTGCTCGGGCGACCTGACGACGTTCGGCTTCAAGGAGGAGTACCGGCAGGCGAAGGCCTACCTCGACCGGATCGAGTGCGACACGCTCGTCGTGATCCCCGGCAACCACGACTCGCGCAACGTCGGGTACGTGCACTTCGAGGAGCTGTTCGGCGCGCGCAACTCGGTCTCCCGGGTCGGCAACGTCGTCGTCGTGGCGGTCGACTCGACCGAGCCGGACCTCGACCACGGCCAGATCGGCCGCGGCCGCTACCGCTGGATCGAGGAGAGCTTCGCGGAGCCGGCCCACCTCCGCGTGTTCGTTTGCCACCACCACCTGCTCCCGGTGCCGGGCACCGGACGGGAACGGAACGTCATCTACGACGCGGGCGACGCGATCGAGTGCCTCCAGCGCGCCGGGGTCAACCTGGTCCTCTCCGGCCACAAGCACGTCCCGTATGCCTGGCGGCTCGAGGATCTCTTCATCGTCAACGCCGGCACCGTCTCCTCCCTCCGTCTGCGCGGCAACACACGGCCCTGTTACAACGTGATCGAGCTCTCGGGCACCCATGTCGACGTGTGGCGGCGCTATCCGTTCCACGGCCAGGAGAAGATCATCCAGTTCTCGATCGACACGCTCGAGTTCGAGAAGTACACGGCGCGGATCGAGGGGGAGGTGACCACGCGCTCGTGAAGCGCGCGCTCGCCGTGATCGACGGGGAGCACTACGCCCCGGTGGTGCGCGACGCGATCGCCGCGCTCCCGTACGAGGTGACGGCCGCGTGGGTCGCGGGCGGAACGGAGAAACTTCGCGGCGGGGAGGAGTACGGCGTCCCCGTGGTGGACGAGCTGGAGGATGGGCTTGTCGCGGCCGACGTGGTCGTCGACCTCTCCGACGAGCCGGTGCTCGGGCCGCGCGAGCGGTTCCGGGTCGCGAGCCGGGTGCTCGCGGCGGGCCTGCCGTATGTCGGCGCCGACTTCCGCTTCGACCCGCCGTCGTTCGAGCCGTTCGAGCTGCCGTCGCTCGGGATCGTCGGAACCGGCAAGCGTGTCGGGAAGACGGCAGTCGCAGGCGCCGCGGCGCGCCAGCTTGCGAGGACGCGCGACGTCGTGGTGGTCGCGATGGGCCGCGGCGGCCCGGCGGAGCCGGTGCTGGTCGAGGTGGCGCCGACGGTCGAGTCGCTCCTGGAGCTGTCGCGGGCCGGTCAGCACGCCGCCTCCGACTACCTGGAGGACGCCGCGCTGGCCCGGGTCGTCACGGTCGGCTGCCGCCGGTGCGGTGGCGGTCTCGCGGGTGCAACCACGGCGTCGAACGTGCTCGAGGGCGCCCGGCTGGCGGCCGAGCGGGCGCCTGACCTCGTCATCTTCGAGGGGAGCGGCTCCGCGCTGCCTCCGGTCGCGACGAGCAAGCGGATCCTCGTCGCCGGCGCGGGCCAGCCGCCCGAGGTCGTGGCGGGCTACCTGAACGCGTATCGGATCCTGATCTCCGACCTCGTCGTGCTGACGCCCGCGGAGCCGGGCGAACCGCTGGAGGAGCTCCGGCGCGCGATCCTCGACGTGAAGGAGTTGCCGGTCGTGGCGGTGGCGCTGCGGCCGCGGCCGGTCGAGCCGGTCGAGGGGCGGAGCGTGGCCTTCTTCACGACCGCCCCGGACGCGGCCCACGAGCGGCTTGTGACGCACCTGCGTGAGCGGTTTGGCGCGTCCGACGTCGCGGTGTCCGGCAACCTGGCGCGCCGTGACGCGTTGCGCGCCGACCTGGCGCGCCTGGACGGCGACGTGTTCCTGGTCGAGATCAAGGCGGCGGCGATCGACATCGTCGCGGAGGCGGCGGCGGCGCGTGGGATCCCGGTCGTCTTCGCCGACAACGAGGTCGTCCCGCTCGACGGGGAACCCGACCTGGAGTCCGAGGTCGAGGGGCTCGCCGCCGCGGCGACGGCCGAGGTGGTCGCGGCATGAAGCAGCCGCGCCGCTTCGAGCCGCTCCCGCTCGGCTCGCCCGACCAGCCGTTCTCGAAGGGGCTGATGGCGCGGGCGCTGATCGCGGTCGGCGTCCGGCCGGTGCGCGCCCACGAGCTGGCGCGGCGCATCGACGCCGACCGCATCGAACGTGAGTCGGACGGGATCGAGCTGGAGCACTTCGAGGAGCTCGTGCTCGAGGTGCTCGGAGAGGAGGCCGGCGGCGATGCGCTGAGGCGGATCCGGCGCGCCGAGCAGCTGCAGGAGCTGGACCTCCCGATCCTCGTGCTCGTGGGCGGCACGACCGGCACGGGAAAGTCGACCGTCGCGACCGAGGCCGCGTACCGGCTGGGGATCACGCGCGTCACGTCGACGGATTTCGTGCGCCAGACGCTCCGGGCGTTCTTCTCACCCGACTTCATGCCGACCGTGCACTACTCCTCGTTCGAGGCGTGGCGGGGGCTCCGCGAACCGGAGTCGGCCGACGATCCGGTCGTCGCCGGGTTCCTCGAGCAGACGCGCCACGTGATGGTCGGCGTCCGGGCGTCGATCGAGCGCGCGCTCGAGGAGGGGTGGTCGATGGTGCTCGAGGGCGTGCACCTGGTGCCCGGGATGCTGCCGCCGATCGAGGGCGCGCTCGTCGTCCAGTGCGTGCTCGCGATCGAGACCGTCGAGGAGCACAGCACCCACTTCGTCATCCGGGACTTGGCCACCGCGGGCGTGCGGCACCACGACAAGTACATCCATGCGCTCGGGGACATTCGCCGCATGCAGGATCACATCGTGCGGCGGGCGGAGCGCACGGGAGTGCCGGTGCTGGAGAACCGTGGCAGTGTCGAGGCGACGATCGGATCCGTGCTCGAGCTCGTCTACGCGAGCGCAGAGCAGGTACAACAGGTCTAGTGCCCCTCCCAGCAATACTTGCCGGCTTCTGGCCCGCGAGCACACGGCGCCAGAGTCGTCCCTCGCCCTTGCCAAGGCATTCAGCCTTGACTGCGAACGAGTGGGGCCTCTGGCTTGGTGCTCGCGACCCAGAATTCCGGCAGCATTACTGGAAGGAGCACTAGCGAATGGCGGAGACGGTTCAGGAGACGGCGGAGATCGCGGAGGAGTCGTCCAGGCGCGCGCTCTGCCAGTGCGAGTCGTACGCGCGCGTGACCGAGCGCGCCGCGCTGGCCGGCGCCCGGTGGCTTGGCCGCGCCGACCAGGAGGCGGCCGAGGAGGCCGCCTCGGCGGGCATGCGCGCGGCGCTCGAGACCTTCCCGATCCAGGGGCGCATCGTAATCGGGGCCACGGAGGAGGAGTCGCTGCTCCGGGCCGGCGAGGAGATCGGAGCCGGCGGCGCCGAGGTCGACCTTGCGCTCGACCCGCTCGAGGGGCGCGGCGTCGTCGCGCGCGGCGGGAACGGCGCGATGTCGATGATCGCGGTCGGCGAGCGCGACTCGCTGCCGACGCTCCCGGACATGTACATGAGGAAGATGGCGGTCGGCCCGCTCGCGCGGGGGAAGATCGACCTGCTGAGCCCGATGGCGGACAACGTCCGTGCGATCGCCGACGCGTTCGGGCGCAACGTCAACGACATCACGACGATCGTCCTCGACCGGCCGCGGCACCACGACCTGATCGAGGACATCCGCTCCGCCGGCGCACGGATCAAGCTGATCCAGGACGGGACGGTCACGGCGTCGATCTCCGCCGCGATCCGCGGGACGAACGACCACCTCGCGGTCGGGATCGGCGGGACGCGGCAGGCGGTCATGTCCGCTGCCGCGCTGCGCTGCCTCGGCGGCGAGCTGCAGGCGCAGCTGTGGCCGACGACCCGCGGGGAGATCGAGCAGGCGCGGGAGGCCGGCATCGACGACACGACCCGCGTCTTCACGGGCGAGGAGCTGGCGCCCGGGGACGTGATCGTCGTCGCGACCGGCGTCTCGAACGGCGACCTCCTGCGCGGTGTTCGGTACCTCACCGACAGCGCCCGCACGCATTCGCTCGTGATGTGCACCCGCTGCAACTGGGTGCGCTTCGTCGACGGGCTCCACTTCTTCATCCGCGAACGGCGGGAAGAAGTCCGGCTCCTGGGGTACTAGGCCCGGTCGGCACGCCGCTACACTCGGGAGACGATGCCGACGAAGGACGAGGTGGTCGACGCGCTGCGCCAGGTCGAGGATCCCGAGCTCGGGATGGACATCGTCGACCTCGGTCTCCTCTACGACGTCGAGGTTGTCGGCCCGCGGGTCAAGGTCACGCACAGCCTCACGTCCATGGGGTGTCCGGTCGGCCCGATGATCCAGGAGGACATCCACCGGGTCACGAGCGAGATCGACGGCGTCGAGGATGTCGACGTCGAGCTGACGTGGGACCCGCCGTGGAGCCCCGACCGGATGTCGGACGACGCGAAGTTCATCCTCGGCATCGGCTAGCGCCGAGGCGCCTCCCTAGCCGGGAATCCGCAGCACGACCTTGCCGAGCTGCTCGCCGGCCTCGAGCCGTTCGTGCGCCGCCGCGGCCTCGGCCAGCGGGAAGACCTTGTCCACGACCGGCCTGGCCTTGCCCGCCGCGATCAGGTCGTAGGCGCCCTTGAAGTCCTCGCGCGTCCCCATCGTCGACCCGAGCACCGTCAGCTGCTTCCACCAGATCCGGTGGAGGGCGGCCGGCGGGTTCGGCCCTGACGTCGCCCCGCAGACGACGACACGGCCGTCCTGCCGCGCGGCGTTGAGCGTCCGCGCCCAGGTCGCCTCGCCGACGTGCTCGACGACCACGTGCGCGCCGCCGCCGGTGATCTCCTTGACGCGCGCCGGAACGTCCTCCGTCTCGTGGTTGACGCCGGCGTCCGCCCCGAGCTCGCCCGCCAGGGCGAGTTTCTCGTCGCTCGACGAGGTCACGACGGCACGCGCCCCGAGTGCCTTCGCGATCGCGAGCGCGGCAGTCGCGACGCCGCCGCCGATTCCCCAGATCAGCACCCACTCCTCCGGCTGAAGCCGCGCCCTCGTGACGAGCATCCGGTACGCGGTCTCGAACACGAGCGGGAAGGCGGCCGCCTCCTCGAAGCTGAGCCCGGCGGGGATCGGGTGGACGTACTCCTCCGGCACGGCGATCAGCTCGGCGTGTGTGCCGTCCATGTGCTCGCCGACGACCGAGATGCGGCCGTCGTGCTCGATCCCCGGGTTGATGACGACGCGCTCGCCGCTCCCGGCGACGACACCGGCGCCGTCTGCCCCGAGGATCCGCGGCTTCGGCACCGACGGGAGCCCCTTGCGAATCCAGATGTCGAGGTGGTTGAGCGAGGCCGCCCGGAGCTCGATCAGCACCTCTCCGGCGCCCGGCACCGGATCGGGGGCGTCCTCGTACCGGAGCACCTCCGGCCCACCGTCCTCGTGGATGCGAACGGCCTTCACAGGCACAATCGTCGCATGACGGCCGCCGAGCTGGCGCAGCTGGGCGCCGACCTGGAGCTCGACGTCGTGGGGGCGGCGCCGGCGTCGCCGTACGTGGAGACGGAGCGCCACATCCGCGAGCGGCAGGCCCGGGGCCTCTTCGCCGACATGCGCTTCACCATGGCGCAGCCGGAGACCTCCTGCCATCCGGAGACCCTTCTGCCCGGTGCGCGTACGGTCGTCTCGGCAGCGTATTGCTACTACGCCGACGAGCCGCCGCTGGCGCCAGGGGAGGGGCGCCTCGCCCGCTACACGTGGCATGACGGCTATGCGGTGCTGCGCGAGCGGCTCGACAAGCTCGGCCGGAGGTTGGGCGGCACCTACCGGGTGCTCGTCGACGCGAACCAGCATGTCGACCGCGAGGCGGCGGCCCGCGCGGGGGTTGGCTTCTACGGGAAGAACACGATGCTGATCACGCAGCGGCACGGCTCGTGGGTCGTCCTCGGGACGCTCGTCACGGACGTCGAGATCGAGCCGACGGTGCCGCTCGACCTCGACTGCGGCTCGTGCACGCTCTGCATCGACGCCTGCCCCACCGGGGCGCTCGACGACCCCGGGACGGTGGACTCGACCAAGTGCCTCTCGTACTGGACGCAGGCGCCGGCTCCGATCCCCGAGGAGTACCGCGAAGAGCTCGGCGCCCAGGTCTACGGTTGCGACGTGTGCCAGGACGTCTGCCCTTGGAACCGCGGGATCGAGAAGCGGCGCGCCGGGCTCGCGCCGGATCACGGAGCGACGCCGCACGTCTCTCTCGCGGACTGGTTGTCCGCGGACGGCGATGAGCTCGTCCGGCGGTTCGACCGGCTGTACGTGCCTCGGAACGACGCGCGGTACCTTCGGCGCAACGCCCTCGTCGCGCTCGGGAACTCGGCCGGCGGCGAGCGTGAGCGTCGGCTTGCGGAGCCCTACGCGGCGGGTGAGGACGAGCTCCTCCGCGAGCACGCCGAGTGGGCGCTGGCACGGATGGACGCGGGACCAGGTCCTTGAGGCGGGGCTAGGTCTTGACGCGGAGCCGCGCGACGCCGAGCTCGCTCGCGAGCCCGCGCGCGCGGACGCCGATGCGCCGACGTAGGTCGTCGGGCTCGAGCACGATCGCCTCCCCACGGTAGGAGAGGATCTCGCCGACGAGCCACTCGGCGCTGCCGACGGGCATCTCCGTCAGCGCCGTTCCGTCCTTCAGCAGCCGGGCGCCGCGCTCGACCGCCCAGCGCGCCACCGCCTTCGTGTAGAGGACCCTTGCGGTGCGCGCGTCGCCGAGCCGCGTCGCCGCGAACCCCTCGCGCGGCTCGAACGTCTCGCCCGTCGGGCGGGCGCCGTGCATCCGGTCGAGGCGGAAGCTCCGCTCTGCGTCGCGCGTCTGATCCCAGGTGTGCACGTACCAGTACGGGAGCGAGCGCTCGAGCTTGTACGGCTCGACGACGTGCTCGGAGTACGTCTGCTCCCCCTCTTTCTGGTACTCGATCTCGACGACCTGGTGGTCGCGGCTCGCGTGGCTGAGCGTCGCGATCAGCCCTTCCTCCTCGGAGCCCCCGCGTGGCTCGGGCGTCTGCGCGAGCTCGAACTGACCGAACGTCTCCTCGAGCTTGCGGCGGACGCGATCGAGCGGCGTATCCGCGTCGGCGGCGATCATCGGGCCGACGAACTCGAGCGCGAGGCGGATGGCGCGGGCCTCCAGCGGCGTCAGGCGCGGGGCGAGGCGGAACGTGTCCCCGTACAGCTCCTTGTCGACGCGCACGACATCGCCGTGGAGCTCCGCGTAGACCGTGTAGCAGCCGCCGCCGAAGTTGACGAGGTTGAGCAGCGAGAGGTGGTCCTCGAGCTCCTCCTCGGGGATGTGGAAGCGCTCCACGATCTCGTGGGCGGGGATCCGCGCGTCGCGCTCGTCGCCGCAGGCCGCGAGGAGGTATGCGAGCAGCGCCTGGAGAACGGCGAAGCGCTCGGGGACGACGGGGCCTGCCGGCCGTTCGCCGAGCGGGTCCCCGCCGGAGCGGGTCGACTCCGCGGCCGGGGTGGGCGGGTCGCCGTGATGCGCGTCCCGGACCCGGCGCAGGCTCTCGGCCACGTCACGGCGGAGGTCGTCGGGGTCGACCGGGATCGCACGTCCGTCCTGCCGCAGGATCCACGCTGTGAGCAACGGGATTGCCGAGTACTCCGTGACGAACGCCCCGTTCTCGAGGCGGCCGGCGCTCCCGAAGCTGCGCATCACCCACCAGGCGGTGTCCCCGGCGAGCTCGATCCGCGCCTCGCCGACCATGTCGCCGATCTGCCACGGAGCGCGCCCGCGGTAGACGTCGATGTCGAAGTCCGTGGGAATCCGGAAGTCGCGCTCGCGTCGCGTGGCGAACCTGATGTCGCCGCGGATGCGCGAGACGCGGAACGTCCGGATGTCCTTCCGGTCGAGGTCGTGGCCGATCACGTACCAGCTGCCGTTGTCGGACAGCAGGCCATACGGGTTGATCGTCCGCTCGGACTGGCGGTTCCGGGAGATCGAGAAATACGGGAACTTGATCGTTCGCTGCTTGGAGATCGCCCCTTCGAGCTTGCCGAGGCGGCCGGGCATCTCGGCCGAGTAGTCGGGGTCGAGCACCTCCACGCGGGCGGCGGTGTCGGTCGCTCCCTCGGCGAAGCCGGGCCGCCCCAGGGCGAGGTTCTGCAAGGCGAGACGCAAGGGCTCCGCGTAGGCGAACTTTCCCTCGAGCAGGTACAGGGCCGTCTGGAGGGCGGCGAGCTCGTCGTCGTCGAGCTCGAGCTCGTCCAGGAAGTAGTTCTCCGATCGGAGCGTGTAGAGCTCCTCGCCCGTGAACTCGTCCCGCTGCGACTCGAGGGGGACACCGAGCCCGACAAGCTCGGCGCGGTCGGAGTAGAAGCGCCGCGCGAACGCCTCGTCCGACATCTCCTGGTACCCCTCGACGTTCGATTTGACGTCCCGGGCGGTCAGCGGTCGCCGCTCGGCCATCAGGAAGGCGACGAGCGAGAGCTGGCGGATCAGCTTGTCGGTGTCGTGCGACACGCTAGGCGAATCTATCGAACGCCGTGGGGACTGAACCCGCGTCCGCCAGGACGGGACGGTGCCTTGCGGCGTGGTTGCGCCTAGGCAGCGACGGGCGAGCGCTCGAGGTGCTGGTGCGAAGGGCAGTAGTCGCGGTCGGGCAGCGGGGTGCGCTGGCACGGCTTGCCCTTGCGCGTCGTCGCGCGGCACCGCGCGATGCCGCCGTCGAGCGCACCGGCCTCGATCTGCTCCTCGATGAACACCATTGCCGCGTTCACGCCCTCCTGCACGGCCCACGCGACCTCTGCCTGCGCCGTGATGGGGAAGTACCGCCGAATGTCCTGGAAAAGGGCACGGTCCGGCCGGGCGAAATACATGGGATCCTTGGCGAGCCGCTCCATCGTCTGCTCGCACTCATCCAGGACCGAGCGGCGGTATTCGAGCTGCACATCCACCGGCACGTACGGGTCGATCAAGTCCTTAATCGACCTGTAGATCGCTCTCGAGTATTGATACATGCAAGCCTGCAGCCGGGCTGCGTACTCCTCGATCACAGTATCCCTTTCTCCCTGTTAACGCACCGGGAAGCTTTGTTAAGCGGGGGTAAATGATATGCCGGGGGCTGGCTCCGCCCGGAGTCTATAGATTCAAAGCCGCTGTTACAAAGTCGGCGCCCGAGTTGCCTTTCGAGTAAACGGCTACCGCCTGATTTCGCGGGCATAGGCAGCTGGGTACCCCTTTCCCGCAGCTGTTAGTCGTGCCTGGTCGGCCTGCGCCCGGGTCGCGTAGACGCCGCTGAAGACCACGAAGTAGCCGGGGTGGAGGCTCGAGAACGAGCTCGAGTCGAGGACGCCGACGCGGGGGAGGCCCGAACGCGCCACCGCGCGGGCCCGGGCAACCGCGAAGCCTCGGCCGCCTGCGCTAGGGATCGATTCGAGGACGACCGTGAACCCGCTGCGGGCTGCCGGCCAGGCGATCAGCCCGCCGGACGAAGGTGTCGCAGGCGATGTGGTGGCCGGCGGGGGCGTGGTCGGCGTCGAGGGTGTCGCCGTCTCGGTCGGTGTGCCCGAAGGGACGGTCGGCAACGCCACGGTCTCGGTCGGCGGCGGGGTGGACGGGACGTGCGCCGACCCGCCCGTTGTCGCGACGATCGGTGTCCCGGTGTCCCCGTTCGACGCGCCGATGAGAATCGCCGCACCCGCCCCGGCGACCGCGATCAGCAACCCGAGCAGGACCGGCCAGATCCAATCACCCGGATAGGAGCCGAACCGGTCGCGCCAGGCCAGCTCGAGCCTGTGGAGAAAGCCGTACGGGCCGCCGAGCCTCAGCCCGCACTCGAGGCAGTACTCCTGGTCGGGATTCGTGGGGGCACCGCAGCGCGGGCATGTCGCCTCCGGCGGCTGTGGCGCGTTCTGGCGCTCCGTCATCCTCCGTCGTCCGGCTCGGCGGCCGGAGCCGGCAACGCGTCGAGCAGCTCCTCCTTCGGCTCCACCACCTGGCCGCAGGCGCCGCAGAACTTCGCGTCGGCGCTGATCGCGGCGCCGCAGCTCGTGCACGCGACGACCGGCGCGGTCGCGGCGACCGGCCGGCCGCAGTTGGCGCAGAAGTGTGAGCCGCCCGTCAGCGGCGCGCCGCACGTGCAGCGGGCCGGCGGCGCCGCGCGCCGCACCGACACCGCTGCCGCCAGCAGCGTGTCGAGCTCTTGAAGCCGCTCGTCGAGCGCCATCAGCTCCTCGCACCGCTCGACGAGCAGATCCTGACGGAACTGGTCGCGCCGGTACATCTCCAGCATCAGCCCGCCGAGGTCGCGCAGGCGCTCCTCCCGGACGCGGAGCAGCGCCCGGCGCTCGCGGCGGAGGACGCCCGGATGAGGCAGCGAACGGCGTTGCGGCGCCTGCCGGCGCGGTGGCGCCTGCAGGTCCGAGCCACGGCGGAGGAACGGTGGCCGCGCCACGGTCGGAATCTAACTAGAGGCCGATGACGACGAGACGCTCCTCGGTGAGCTCCCGGATCGCGTACGCCGGGCCCTCGCGCGTATTGCCGGAGTCCTTGACGCCGCCGTAGGGCATCTGGTCGCTGCGGAACGTCGGCGCCTCGTTGATCGTGACGCCGCCGAACTCGAGTGCCTGAGCGAGCCGCAGCGCCGAGTCGATGCGGCTCGTGAAGACGCCTGCCTGGAGGCCGAAGCGCGTGCCGTTGGCGAGCTCGATCGCCTCGTCGAGCGAGTCGACGGCGCTGATGGTGCAGACGGGGCCGAAGACCTCGTCGCAGGAGACCTTCGCGTCCGGGCGCGGACCGGCGATCACCGTCGGCCGGATCAGTCCCTCGTCGTCCACGTCGCCGCCGGTCAGGACGTCGCCGCCGGACTCGCCGATCCACTCGAGGATCCGCTCGCGGGATCCGTCGTCGATCACCGGGCCGACGTCGGTGTCCTCGTCGGCGGGGTCGCCGAGCTTGAGCGCCTCCACGCGTGGCAGGAAACCCTCCAGAAACTGGTCGTAGACCTCGCGCTCGACGTAGATTCGCTGGATCGAGATGCAGCTCTGGCCCGCGAACGAGAAGGCGTTCGCCGCGAGCTTCTCGGCCGCGGCGTCGAGGTCCGCGTCCGCCGCCACGATCACCGGCGTCGCGTTGCCGAGCTCGAGGTTGACGCGCTTCCGCGGCGCGCGCTCCTGCAGCCTCCAGCCGACCGGGCCGGAGCCCGTAAACGTGATCACGCCGACGCGCTCGTCCTCCACCAGCACGTCGCCGATGTCCGCGGCCGAGCCGACGACGACGTTCAGCCAGCCGGGCGGCAATCCCGCGGCCTCGGCGAGCTCGGCGAGCAGCAGGGCCGACATCGGGGTCTGGCTCGCCGGTTTGAGCACGACGGCGCATCCCGCCGCGAGCGCCGGCGCGAGCTTGTGCGCCACGAGGTTCAGCGGGAAGTTGAAGGGCGTGATCGCACCGACCACCCCGATCGGGCGGCGGAGGGTGAACGCGAGCTTCCCCTCGCCGGCCTGCGCCGCGTCCATCGGCACCATCTCGCCGGCGAGCTTGCGCGCCTCGACTGCGGCGAACGTGTAGGTGGACATCGCGCGCGAGGCCTCGACCCGTGCCGTCTTCAGCGGCTTCCCCGCCTCGGCGCAGATCAGGCCGGCGGCCTCGTCGTGGCGGCGGCCGAGCCCCCCGGCGATCTTGACGAGGATCTCGGCCCGCCTGTGCGCCGGCAGCGGCTCGCGCATCGCCTCCGCGGCGGCATCGACCGCGCGCCTGGCCTCGTCCGCGCCGCCCCTGGCGACACGGCCGACGACCTCGCCGGAGTACGGGGAGCGGACGTCGAGCCAGTCGGCTGTCTCCACCCACTCGCCGGCGATGAAGAGGCGGCGCTCTGTGGCGGTCGCGGCCACGGGGCTAGTCTAGAGGCGTATGCCCGACGCGTTGATCGTCGACGCCGTTCGCTCGCCGATCGGCAGGAAGAACGGGACGCTGGCGAAGATCCGCGGGGACGACCTTGCAGCCCAGGTCCTCAACGCGCTCGTCGCGCGGAACGACCTCGATCCGGGCGAGGTGGAGGACGTGCAGCTCGGCTGCGTCACGCAGATCGGGGAACAGGGCTGGAACATCGCGCGCATGGTGCCGCTCGCGGCCGGGTGGCCGGACACCGTGTGCGGGACAACGGTCGACCGCCAGTGCGGCTCGTCCATGCAGGCGAACTTCAACGCGGCCGCCGCGGTCTGGTCCGAACAGCTCGACGTGGTCGTCTCGGCCGGCGTCGAGATGATGTCGCGGGTGCCGATGGGGTCGAACGGGGGCGACCTGTCGGCAGAGGTCCTCGAGCGGTGGCAGATCGTCCCGCAAGGGATCTCCGCCGAGGTGATCGCGGAGGAGTGGGGGCTGACCCGAGACGAGCTGGACGCGTACTCGCTCGAGTCGCACCGGCGCGCCCTGGCGGCGATCGAGGACGGGAAGTTCGAGCAGGAGATCGTGCCGATCGAGCTGACGAATCCCCACGTCGGGGTCGTGTTCGGCGTCGACGAGACCCCGCGCGCCGACACGTCCGCGGAGGCGCTCGCAGCGTTGAAGCCGGCGTTCGTCCCGGACGGGAAGGTCACGGCCGGCAACTCGAGCCAGATCTGCGACGGCGCAGCGGCCGTGCTCGTGGCGAGCGACCGGGCGGTCGATCGCCTCGGCCTCGAGCCGCGCGGACGTTTCGTCTCGTTCGGGCTGGCCGGCGTCGATCCGTACCGGATGCTGCACGGCAACCCGCAAGCGTGCGAGCGCGCGCTCGAGCGGGCGGGGCTGTCCTGGGATGACATGGCCGTGATCGAGGTGAACGAGGCGTTCGCGTCGGTGCCGCTCCAGTTCATGCGGGACACCGGGTTGAGCGAGCGCTGGGCCGACGTCAATCCGAACGGCGGCGGCATCTCGCTCGGGCATCCGCTCGGGGCGACGGGCGCACGCGTCACGGCCACGCTGCTGAACGAGCTCGAGCGGCGCGAGGCGCGTTACGGGATCGCCGCGATGTGCATCGGCTTCGGCCAGGCGATCGCGGGCATCGTCGAGCGGCTCGGCTAGGTCCGGACGGCGTCTAACTCTCGGCACAGAGCCGGCACACACGTGTGCGCCGCGCGCCGTTACGCTGGACCCGTGGGGGAGAACACACGGGGGACCCCCGGGGGAACATCATCGGCCGGCTCGGCCGGCTCGGCCCGAGCGGCCATGTCCGATCCGAAGGGGCTCGTTGCGCGCGGCTACGACCAGATGGCGCTTCGGTACGCGGCCTGGAAGGTCGAGGGGAACCCGGCGATGCGATTCGTCCGCGATCTCGACGGCCGCCTCCGTGCCGGCTCGGACGTGCTCGAGCTCGGCTGCGGCCGCGGCGTGCCGGTGGCGCGCGAGCTTGCGAAGCGGCACCGCGTCACCGGAGTCGACATCTCCGCCGTCCAAATCGAGCTCGCGCGGCACCACGTCCCCGAGGCAAGCTTCATCGAGGCCGACTACACCGACCTGGACGTGGCTCCGCGGTCCGTCGACGCGGTCGTCGCGATCCTGACCCTCACGCACGTCCCGCGCGACGAGCACGCCGAGTTGCTCGGGCGGATCGCCGGCTGGCTGCGGGAGGGGGGCCTCCTGCTCTGCTCGCTCGGCGTCGGCGACGCGCCCGACTCGGTCGAGGACGACTGGCTCGGCGTCCCGATGTTCTTCAGCCACTACGACGCCGACACCAACCGCCGGCTCGTCACCGAGGCCGGCCTCGAGCTGCTGCGCGACGAGATCGTCACGATGCACGAGGAGGAGCAGGGAGAGGCGAGCTTTCTCTGGGTGCTCGCCGAGAAGGCGCAGTAGGCTCGCGGACGATGGAGATCCGGAAGGTCGGAGTCGTCGGGCTCGGCACCGATGGGCGCCGGGATCGCGCAGATCAGCGTCCAGGCGGGGTACGAGACGGTCGGTCGCGAGGTCAGCGAGGAGCTCGGTGAGCGTGGCCGGGCGACGATCGAGCGGTACCTCGGCCGCGCCGTCGAGAAGTCACGGATGACCGAAGCGGAGCGGGATGCCGCCGTCGCTCGGCTCTCCCTGACGACCGAGCTCTCCGACCTGGCCGAGTGCGACCTCGTGATCGAGGCCGTGCTCGAGGAGCTGCCCCTGAAGCGCGAGGTGTTCGGCGAGCTCGGCCGGATCGTCCGGCCGGACGCGATCCTCGCCACGAACACGTCGGCCCTGTCGGTGGGCGAGATCGCCGGCGCGGCGGCCAATCCGGAGCGCGTGATCGGGATGCACTTCTTCAACCCGGCGCCGGTGCTGCCACTCGTCGAGATCGTCCGAACGCCTCACAGCACGGACGAGGCCGTCCAGGCGGCCTACGCGTGGGCCGAGCGCGCTGGGAAGCGGCCTGTCGTCTGCAACGACACGCCCGGCTTCATCGTCAACCGGATCCTGATCCCGCTTCTGAACGACTGCGTCCGCGTGCTGGACGAGGCGGACCTGCGGCCCGAGGACGTCGACAAGGCGATGACGAACGGCGCCGGCTGGCCGCTCGGCCCCTGCGCCCTCCTCGACCTGATCGGGATCGACGTGCACGTTCACGCGTCGGAGGCTCTGCACGGCAAGCTGGGGGAAGACCGCATGGCCCCGCCGGCGCGCCTCGTCGAGCTGCAGGTGCAGGGACGACTCGGCCGGAAGACCGGCGCCGGTTTCTACGAGTACTAGGCCGCGAGCGCCGGAGGAAGCTGGATCTCGATCCCGCGCAACGCCGGATGGCGGCGATGCGCGTCGCTCCAGATCGACTCTGCTCGCTCCGCGTCGAGCAGCTCGAGCGCGACGGCTCGCATCGTCGCCACCGAGGCGAGCTCGACGAGCCGCTCGACCTCCGGGTGGGGAAGGCGGTCCGCCGTTCGCGCGAGCGCGTCGAGGCGCGCGACCAGCAGGTTCGCCGTGCGTTGACAGCGGGCGTCCTCGGTCACGGTCTGAATGTTCGCGGCCCGATCGGACGGTCCTCTGTCCGGCCGATCCGGGCCTACGGCACGCTGAGCCGCGCCCACACGTTCTCGAGCAGGCGTGCGACCGCCGGCTGGTCGAGCGAGGCGGCGAAGTTGATCGCGCCCGCGGCGAACACCTTCGCGCCGGCCGGTGTCTCGTAGTACGTCATCTCGGCGGTCCGACCCGGCCCGAGGAGGTTCGGGATGTACGCCAGCAGCTGGGTCCCGCGCGGCGAGGCGTCCGTCATGCCGTCGATCTCGATCCCGTAGCGGCCGAACTTGTCCCCGTTCGACAACCCGGTGCCGGCGAAGGTCCAGGGAGCTGTCTCGGCTCCCGTCACCTCGAAGCCCGCCTGCCTGGCGCCGTTGTTCGAGCCCACGTATTGCACGCCGACGAGCCCGGACTCCGGCCGCCGGAGGTCGCGCCAGAGCTTGCCGCGGACGATCCGGTCGCCCTGCCGCGTGACCTGCCGGTAGAAGTTGTTCGCGGCGAGGAACATCAGGTTGCCGCCGAGGTCGCGGAATCGCTGGACGGCGTCGTACTCCGACTTGGTCACGTACTCCTCGTGCCCGGGAAAGACGAGCAGGTCGTACCGTTTGGCGAGCTCCGCGCCCGTCTGCCGCTCGAGGTCGTCGTCGGAGATGAAGTCGACCTGCTGGCCCGTCCGGTTCAGCCAGGCGATGAACTCGAGGTCCCAGTCGTGGAACCGGAACGGCACGCCGAAGTCGAGAAACGGGCGCCCGAGGTCGACGCTGCGGTGCCTGGCAGTGACGTACCAGGAGTCGCCCCAGCCGTCGCCGTCCGCGTCCTCGAAGTTGTACGCGGCCCACGTGTTCGTCGCGAGCACGACGCCGACGCGCTCCGTCCCGAGCCGGCGCGGCCGGACGATGAACGGCGCGTACCCGACGCGGCCGTCCGTGGCGACGGCACGTAGGAAGTACAGACCGCTCGGCCAATCGCCGGCCCGGACGACCCGCAGCAGGGCGGACCCGTCGCGATGACCGCTCCAGTCGACCGGGATCGGGCCGGTCATCGCGAGACCGTTCGTGCGCACGTCCTGCTCGCTCGGGCGACCCGGCGAGCGGTACGCGAACACCTGGAGCCGGAGTGAGCGGGCGTCCGTCGCGAGCCGCAGCTCGGCGCTCTCGCCCGGCGCGTAGCTCCGCTTCGTGAACCAGGCGTCGATGCCCTGGACGCGGACGACCGGCGCGTTCGGACGTCCCGACGGCCCGTACGCGCCGTACACGCGGCGCGCTCCGTCCGGGGCGACCACGGTCAGGCGCAGGATGTACGTACGCGGCGGCGTCGACACAGCGGGACGCCAGCTCAGCTCGGCCGGGCCCGCGGGGAACTGCCGCTCGATGCGCGCGAGCGCCACCGTGCCGACGTGGCCGGCGCGGATCATCTGGGTCGCCACGGGCTCGAGCCGGACCCGTGCAGGCGCGCTCAGATCGGAAGCGCACGACGGCGACGTCACGGACGCCGTCGTGGTTCGGGCTGACGGTCGCGAGCAGCCGCCGGTCGCCTGCGAACGGCACCGGCCCGCTGGCGACACGAAGGTCCAGGAGACGCGGCGCCGGCGCATGCGCACCCGTCGACAGCCCGGCGGCGACGGCAAGCAGCGCGAGCCCCGTCATGCCGCCAGCCTAGAGGCTCCACAGGAGGTCGATCGGCGCTTACCATTCCCTTACTTTCGCCTTATGCGGCGCACAACAGGACAACCGATACTTGGACGTGCAATGAAGCGGCTCGTGCCCATCGCTGCCCTCGTGGCGCTGCTCGTCCTGCCGTCGTTCGCGGCGTCCGCCAACCAGACCTCCGGCGACGGGACGCTGTCCGTGCATGCCGGCCGCGGCAAGTTCGTGATCAACGCCAAGGGCGGCGTCATCGGCAGCTTCGTCCGGGGCTCGGTGGTGATCACCGACCCGATCGACGGCGACGGCACGGGGCCGATCGTCTCCCTCTCCGGGGACGATTGGCACAAGGAGCGGAGCGACACGACGGACGTCTACGGCGGGACGAAGGTCCGCTTCCGGCTGATCGGAGGCGCCTTCCGGATCAGGGTGATCGGGAGGGGGATCAACCTCTCGGTCGTCGGCCGCGGCCAGGTGACGATCAACGGCGAAGGAACTCTCGAGGACGGGTCGTACTCGCTCAACGGCGACGACTACCAGTCCGTCCCCGCCGATCCGTTCACGTTCACGCTCAACTCGCTTGCAACGTCTCCCTAGTGGCCCAGACGACGCACTCCGTGCTGGTGGTCGAGGACGAGGCCTCGATCGCCTCGTTCGTGTCGCTCTACCTCAAGAACGCCGGCTACGACGTGCGCACCGCGGCCAACGGCACCGAGGCGCTTGCGTCGGTCAGCGCGGCGCAGCCGTCCCTGATCGTGCTCGACCTGATGCTGCCGGACATCGACGGGATCGAGATCTGCCGGCGCATCCGCCAGACGTCCGACGTCCCGATCCTGATGCTGACCGCGCGCGACGAGGACGTCGACAAGATCATCGGGCTCGAGGTCGGCGCCGACGATTACATGACGAAGCCGTTCAACCCGCGTGAGCTCGTGGCGCGCGTGAAGTCGATCCTCCGCCGGGCGACGCCCGACCGGAAGGAGCTCGAGACCGAGACGATCCGGCACGGCGACCTCTTCGTCGACGCCGGCCGCCGCGAGGTCAAGGTCGGCGACGAGGAGATCCAGCTCGCGCCGAAGGAGTTCGACCTCCTCTGGGAGCTCCTCGACCATCGCGGCCTCGTCCTCACGCGCGACCAGCTGCTCGAGCGGGTCTGGGGCTACACGTTCGCGGGCGACACACGAACCGTGGACGTGCATGTCCGCCAGCTCCGACGCAAGCTCGGCGAGGCGTCGCCGATCGTCACCGTCTGGGGCGTCGGCTACAAGGTCGGCCCCTCGCGGGACGCGGTGAGCGCCTAGCGCGAACGCGCCGTGTTCAGGTCGCTGCGATTCCGGCTGCCGGCCCTCTTCCTCGTCGGCATCGCCGTCAGCGGCCTCGTCGCGGCGGTGATCGCGCTGCGGCTGTTCCAGGGCTACGTCGGCGCTCTCACGAGGAACGAACTGCGCCGCGAGGCGATCGGGCTCACGGAGCTGTACCAGGAGCAGGCGAACAAGCGGAACGGCGCCGCGCCCGGGTTCGCGGCGGCGCGGCTCGAGAAGGCGACCGGAGACCGGCTCTACTTCATCGGCATCTCGCCGTTCCCCGGCTCCACCGGCGGGCTGCGCGTCCTGCCGCCGCACACGATCGACTGGCAGTCCAACCGGCGGCTCAACTTCGAGTTCACGCCACCCGGGGCGACCAAGACCTACGTCGCGGTCGCGAATCCGCTGCGCCTGAGCGGCAAGGGCGGGAAGGGCAGCGTCCAGTTCGGCTCGCTCGTCGTCGCCAAGCCGAAGACCGAGCTCAACCAGCGCCTGATCACGCTGCTCGAGCGGCTCGCCGTCGCGTCGGTCGGCGGACTGCTCGTCGCGGGTCTGCTGGCCTGGTACCTCTCGCGCCGGATCACGAGGCCTGTGCTGGCGCTCTCCGACGCAGCCGACGAGATCGCCGAGGGCCGCTACGACATCTCGGTCCCCGAGACGGGTGGCGGGGAGATCGGCCACCTCGCCAGCCGCTTCCGGGAGATGGCGGCCCGCCTGTCCGAGGCCGAGGAGCAGGAGCGAAACTTCCTCATGAGCGTCTCGCACGAGCTGCGGACGCCGCTGACGGCGATCAGCGGCCACGTCGAAGCGCTCCGCGAGGGCGTCGCCGACGATCCCGAGCTCCGTGCCGCGTCGCTCGACGTGATCGCGGCGGAGGCGAGCCGGCTCGGCCGTCTGGTCGGCGACATCCTCGATCTCGCGAAGCTCGAGGCGAACCGGTTCACCGTCCTCCAGGAGGAGGTCGACATGAGTCGGCTCTGCGACCAGGCGTACGCCGCGTTCGGGGAGGAGGCGCGCCGCCGGAGCATCGAGTACGACAAGCGCTTCGACGCTGCGCCCACGATCGTCACGGACGGGGACCGCGTCCTCCAGATCATCTCGAACCTGCTCTCGAACGCGTTCCGCTGGACGCCCGACGGCGGCCGCGTCGAGCTCGAGCTCGCGGCGGAGAACGGCTCCGTGTCGGTCGCGGTCGACGACTCCGGGCCTGGCATCTCGCCGCACGAGCGCGACCGGATCTTCCGGCCCTTCTGGTCGGGGGACAACAGCGGCACCGGGCTCGGCCTCGCGATCGCGCACGAGCTCGCGGGCGCGCTGGGCGGCCGGATCCAGCTCGACTCGCAGCCCGGCAGGGGGAGCCGCTTCGCGCTCGTGCTGCCGGCGCGGAACTAGCGCCTGCGCCGCGCCTCTACCATCTCGCGCGTGAGCGTGGCGCAGACCGCAACGGTCCACGACCTGCCACCGCGGCGTGGCCCCGTCCGCGCCGCGCTCGTCGCGCTCCGGCCGCGGCAGTGGACGAAAAACCTCCTGCTCTTCGCTGGGATCGTCTTCGCGGCGAAGCTCGGGGACTGGTGGCGCTGGCTCGACGCCCTCGCGGCGTTCGCGGCCTACTGCGCGGCGTCGAGCGCCGCATACCTTGTCAACGACGTTCGTGACGCGCCCAACGACCGGGCGCATCCCGTGAAGCGGACACGGCCCGTCGCGCGCGGGGAGCTCCGGCCGCGGACCGCCTACGCGCTCGCCGCGGCGCTCGCCGTGCTGGCGTTCGCGCTCGTGGCTCCGCTCGGTCCCGCCTCGATCGGGTTCCTCGTCGGCTTCCTCGCGCTCCAGGCGGCCTACACGTTGTCGCTGAAGCACGTCGTCCTGATCGACGTGATGGCGATCTCCGGCCTGTTCGTCGTACGCGCCGCCGCGGGCGCCGCCGCGGTGCACGTGCGGATCTCACCCTGGCTCCTGCTCTGCACGGCCCTGCTCGCGCTCTTCCTGGCGCTCGCGAAGCGCCGCGGGGAGCTCGTGCTCGTCGGGGCGGAGGCGACGCCGGGACGCCCGGTGCTCGAGGGCTACTCGCTCGCGCTCGTCGACCAGCTCGTGGCGATCGTCGCCGCGTGCACAGTCATCTCCTACTCGCTGTACACGTTCACCGCCCGCGACTCGAAGGCGATGATGGTGACGATCCCCTTCGTCGTCTTCGGCGTCTTCCGCTATCTGCTGCTGGTGCACCGGCAGGATCTGGGGGAGGAGCCGGAGGAGGTGCTTCTCCGCGACGTCCCGATTCTGGTGTGCATGGCCGCGTGGGCGGTGTGCGCGGCCGTCTTGCTCGCGGTGACCTAGGAGGGTTTGGCGGAATGCTGCTCGTCGTCGGGGTGCGATGGTCGTTCCGAGGCAAGGACGCAGGGAGCGCCCATAGCCGTAGCTATGGGGGCGACTGAGGACGCGGCCTCGGGCGAGCAGCGCGGCCCGACGGCTCAGCCGTATTCCGCCAAAGCCTCCTTACGTTCCGTTCGCGGCGTCGGGGCGGCGTTCCTCGATCCGGTAGACGATCGCTCCGCCGCGTTCCTCGAGGCCCTGCTCGAGACGCGTGATCGTCCCCTCGATCCGGCCGAGCCGGGCGTCCACGTTCTGCCAGCCGGTCGAGATCAGGTCGACGAGGAGGGAGAGGTCGTCGACGCTGGCATGGCGCTCGGCCTCGCTGTCGGCCTCGAGCCGCTCCAGCCGGCGGATCACCTGGTTCAGCAGGCCGCGGATCTCGGCCAGGTTGCGTCCGACGGGAGCGACCTGGTCGCGCAGCCCGGTCCGGAGGGCGTCGTCGATGCGGTCGGGGAGGCCGGCCGCGGCCCCGTCGGCGGCGGCCACCAGCTCCTCGAGCTTCGTGCGCGTCCGGTCGAGCAGGGCGTCCAGCTCGGCGCTGTCGGTGCGCTGCTGGATCCGGTCGCGCGCGCGCTCGATCGCGCCTTCGTCCATGGGCGGCAAGGGTAGCGTTGGCTCCGGATGAGGGTCAGCGACCTCGCCTACGACCTGCCGCCGGCGCTGATCGCCCAGCAGCCGCAAGCGCGCCGCGACGAGTCGCGATTGCTGGTCTACGAGCGCGTGTCCGGGAGCGTCGATCACCGGAGGTTCGCAGAGCTGCCGGACGTCCTCGCCGGCGGCGAGCTGGTGGTCGTGAACGACACGCGCGTCGTTCCGGCGAGGATCCCGATCGAGCGTCCCAAAGGGGAGGTGCTGCTGCTCGAACGGCTCGATCGCAACGGCGTGTGGGAGGGGCTGGCGCGACCGACGCGGCGGCTCCGCGCGGGCTCCCGATACGGGCAGGTCGAGCTGCTGGAGCACCTGGGCGAGGGGCGCTGGCGGCTCCGCCTCCACGGCGAGCCGGCCGGCGAGACGCCGCTGCCGCCGTACATCACCGAGCCGCTCGGGGACCCCGAGCGGTACCAGACCGTCTACGCGCGCACGGAGGGGTCGGCGGCGGCGCCGACGGCAGGCCTCCACTTCACCCCCGAGCTGCTCGCGCGCCTGGACGTCGAGCACGTGACGCTGCACGTCGGGCTCGACACCTTCCGGCCCGTCGCCGTCGAGGATCTCCGCGAGCACACGCTCCACGGGGAGCGCTACGAGGTGACGGCAGCGGCTTGGGAGCGGATCCGCGGCGCCGAGCGCGTCCTCGCCGTGGGCACGACGACCGTGCGCGTGCTCGAGACGCTCGCCCGCGGGGCTCCCCTCGCCGGTCGCACGGAGCTCTTCGTCACGCCCGGATTCGAGTTCCTGCGGACGGACGCGCTGCTGACGAACTTCCACCTGCCGCGGTCGACGCTGCTGGCGCTCGTGATGGCCTTCGCGGGCGTCGAGGAGACGCAGCGGCTCTACCGCCTCGCGATCGAGGAGCGCTACCGCTTCTACTCCTTCGGCGACGCGATGCTGGTGCTGTGAACGTCCGGCGCGCGACGGCGGGCGACGCGGCGGTCGCCGGGGAGATACTCGACGAGGCGTCGGCGTACGTCGCGACGCTCGGGTTCGCGCAGTGGACCCGTGCCCTTCCCGCAGGAGGAGCTCGGGGAGCGCATCGACCGGGGCGAGCTCTACGTCGTCGAGGAGGGCGGCGAGGTCGCGGCCACGCTGACGCTGCTCTGGGACGACCCCTTCTTCTGGGGCGAGCGGTCCCCGGACGCCGTCTACCTCCACAAGCTCGCCGTGCGGCGAGCGTTCGCCGGTCGAGGTCTCGGCAAGGCGATCGTCGAGTGGGTGGACGCGGAGGCGGCGGCCGCCGGCCGCGGGTACGTCCGGCTCGACTGCCAGCGCGACGACCCGGGGATCCGCGAGTACTACGAGCGGCTCGGTTTCGAGCACCGCGGCGACATGGACGACGACTCGCGCTTCCCGGTTGCCCTCTACGAACGGGCTGTCCGAGATGGCTGAGGCCACGGTCGCGACGTTCACGGTCACGGCGACGGACGGAGCCGCGCGCGCCGGCGTCCTCCGCACCGCGCACGGCGACGTGCCCACCCCGGCGTTCATGCCGGTCGGGACGAAGGGAACCGTCAAGACCGTCGACCCCGACGAGCTGCGCGAAGTCGGCGCGGCGATCGTCCTCGGCAACTCGTACCACCTGCACTTCCGACCCGGCGAGGACGTGATCGCGGAGCTCGGCGGCCTGCACCGCTTCATGGGCTGGGACGGCCCGATCCTCACCGACTCCGGCGGCTTCCAGGTCTTCTCCCTGCGCGACACGATTGCCGCGGTGGACGACGATGGCGTGACGTTCCGCTCCGTCTACGACGGCCGGCCGGCGCGCTTTACCCCGGAGCTCGCCGCCGAGATCCAGGCGCAGCTGGGCTCCGACATCGCCATGTGCCTGGACATCTGCCCGCCCGTCTCCGTGCCCCGCGCCGCGCTCGCGGAGGCGGTACGCCGGACGACCCTGTGGGCGACGCGCCAGCGCGCGAGCGCCCCGCGCCGGGGGCCAGCTTCTGTTCGGGATCGCCCAGGGCGCCGCCGATCCCGAGCTGCGGCGCCGTTCGATCTTGGAGCTCGTCGACCTCGGCTTCGACGGCTACGCGCTCGGCGGCCTGGCGATCGGCGAGGCCCGCGACGTGATGTTCGAGGCCACGGCCTGGGCGGCCGAGCTCCTGCCCGCCGGCCACCCCCGCTACTTCATGGGCATCGGCGACCCCGAGGGCGTGCTGGAGGTGATCGAGCGCGGCATCGACATGTTCGACTGCGTGCTCCCGACCCGAACGGCGCGCACGGGCAGCGCGCTCACGTGGGAAGGCCGGCTCAATCTGCGGAATGCCCGCTTCGCCCGCGACCCCCGGCCGCTGGACGAGAGCTGCGCGTGTCCGGCTTGCGAGCGGTTCAGCCGCGCCTACCTCCGGCACCTCGTGAACCAGAACGAGCTGCTGGGGCTTCGCCTGCTGAGCCTGCACAATCTACGATTCCTGCTCGAGTTGACTGCGAACGCGCGGCAGGCGATCGAGCGGCGCGAGCTCCGGGGCTTCAAGGCCGAGGCGCTCGGACGGCTCGCCGCCGCTGCCGGCTAGGAGAGGGCCCGTGCCACAATTCGTTTTCATCCTGCTGCTCCTGGGAGCGCTCTGGCTGCTCCTGATCCGGCCGGCGCAGCGACGTCAGAAGCAACAGAAGGAGCTCCTGTCCCAGGTCGAGGTCGGCGACGAGATCGTGACTGCGGGCGGTCTGTACGGAACGGTCAAGGAAGTCCACGACGACGAGGTGCGCCTCGAGATCGCACCGGCGGTCGAGGTGAGGCTTGCGCGGCGCGCGATCGGCGGAGTCGTCTCCGAGCCCGACGAGGGCGAGGACGATGCGGAGGATGAGCCCGAGGAACAGCCGGCGGAGCTCGTCGAGGCCACAGATGACCCAAATGAGTCCACCCAAATGGGGGAAGCGGAGGACCAGGAGGAACGGACCGAGGCTAACCTTCCTCGTTAGTGCGCGAGCGGCGTAACCACCTGATCCTGCTGGGCCTGATTGTGCTCGCCCTGGTGGGCGTGGCGGTGATGGCCGTGCCCGGCTCCCCGGCGGAGAAGAAGCCCACGCTCGGCCTCGATCTGCAGGGCGGCCTCGAGGTCGTGCTCAAGGCCGTGCCGCCGAAGGGGCACAAGCTCACCGCCGAGGATCTCGACCGCTCGATCGACATCATGCGCAAGCGGATCGACAAGCTCGGCGTGTCCGAGCCCGAGATCCGCAAGCAGGGGTCGAGCCAGATCGTCATCCAGCTCGCCGGCGTCCACAACGCCGCGGACGCCGCGAAGCTGATCGGGAAGACGGCGCAGCTCTCCTTCTTCGACCTCGAGGGCGACCTGACCGGCCCGTCGGCGATCTCGCTGAACCAGCAGTTCCCGAACGCGAGCGGCAGCCTCTACGAGCTGCTGTCGAGCCCCTCCACGGTGGCGCTCGCGGAGAAGGGCAACCCCGTCTCAGTGGTACCTGTTCGACGACAAGCACAAGCCGGTCGTCGGGCCGGTTCCGACGGAGCAGAAGCTGCTCGCGTCGAAGGTGGTCCAGAGCCACGGCGGGAAGGTGCCGAAGGGCTGGCGCATCCTGAAGGTCCCCGACAAGACGCTCGCCGTCAGCTGCGACGCCGGCTGCGTGCAGGTGGCCCGCCAGGTCAACTCGCCCAAGTGGTTCTTCCTCTTCAAGAACCATCCGGCCAACGCGAAGAACCCGATTCCGGAGATGACGGGCGGCGAGCTGAAGCTGTCCGGGACGCGCGCGGACTTCGACCCGCAGACGGGTCAGCCGATCGTGCTCATGCAGTTCACGAACAAGGGCAAGAAGATCTTCCACGACATCACGCGGCGGGAGGCGCATCGCGGCGCCAACCTCGCCGGCCTCCACGGGCAGGGCGGCGCGCAGGGCGTGTCCACGTACGCCCAGCATTTCGCGATCGTGCTCGACAACAAGATCGAGTCGGCCCCGTACATCGACTACGTCCAGAACCCGGACGGGATCCCGGGTGACAACGGAGCCCAGATCCAGCTCGGGCAGGGCGGCGCGATCGGCGAGGCGAAGCAGCTCGCGCTCGTGCTCCAGACCGGCGCCCTGCCGATCAATTTCGACACCGCGGAGCGCACCGACGTCTCCGCGACGCTCGGGAAGGACTCGCTGCGCGAGGCCGAGCGCGCGGCGCTGATCGGGCTCGCCCTCGTTGCGATCTTCCTCCTCCTGGTCTACCGCGTCCTCGGGCTGGTAGCCGTCCTCGGCCTCGCCATCTACGTGGTGCTCCTGTACGCCGCGATCCTGCTGTTCAACGTGACTCTGACCCTGCCGGGCTTCGCCGGGATGATCCTCACGATCGGGGTGGCCGCCGACGCGAACGTCGTTGTGTTCGAACGCATCAAGGAAGAGGTGCGCGCCGGGAAGTCCGTGCGCGCCGCGATCGCCGCCGGCTACGCGAAGGGCTTCCACACGATCATCGACGCGAACGTCGTCACCTGCATCACGGCGCTCGTCCTCTTTGCGGTCGCGACCGCGGGCGTCAAGGGCTTCGCCCTGATGCTCCTCATCGGCACCGTGATCTCCCTGATCACGGCCGTCTTCGCGACGCGCGCGATGCTCGGCCTGCTGGCCGGGTTCCGCTGGTTCAGCAACGCGCGTTTCATGGGCGCCCAGGGCGAGCAGTCGGGGAAATGGCTGCAGATCGACTTCATGCGCCGCCGCTACCTCTGGTTCGCGATCTCGGGCGTGATTGTCGCCGTGGGAATCGTCTCGCTCGCGACCAAGGGCCTGAACCTCGGGATCGACTTCAAGGGCGGGACGCAGATCACGTTCAAGACGCCCGCGCCGCACACGATCGGCGACGTCCGCACGGTTGCGGGCCTCGAGGGCGAGAAGGACGCGGTCATCCAGGGACGCGGTGCGAACAAGGGCCAGGAGCGGTTCCAGGCGTTCCAGATCCGCACCAGGGCGCTCTCCGGCGACAGGCTGGACAAGTTCTCGGACGATCTCGGGGAACGCCTCCAGGCCACCTCGATCGGCAAGACCACCGTCTCGTCGAGCTTCGGCCGCCAGATCGCCCGCGCGGCGATCACGGCGATCCTCTTCTCGCTGCTGCTGATCGTGATCTACATCGCGATCCGGTTCGACTTCAAGTTCGCCTTACCGGTGATCGGGGCCC
Organism: uncultured Actinomycetes bacterium; assembly: GCA_963817105.1. GTDB lineage: Bacteria > Actinomycetota > Thermoleophilia > Gaiellales > Gaiellaceae > 3-1-20CM-4-69-9. The sequence continues at coordinate 132,402 of CAWFNA010000005.1, read as the reverse complement.
TGATCCACGACATCATCATCACCGTCGGGATCTACGCCCTGCTCGGCCGGGAGGTGACGAACTCCACGGTGGCCGCCGTCCTGACGGTGCTGGGTTACTCGATCTACGACACGATCATCATCTTCGACCGGATCCGGGAGAACATCCCGCTGATGCGCCGCTCGTCGTTCGCGACGATCGCGAACGTCTCCCTCTGGGAGACGATCCGGCGCTCCCTGGCGACGACGTTCATCACGCTGCTGCCCGTCGGTGCGCTGTTCGTCTTCGGCGGCGCGACGCTCAAGGACTTCGCGTTCGCGCTGCTCGTCGGCATCACGGCAGGCGCCTACTCCTCGATCTTCATCGCCGCGCCGCTGCTGACGATGTGGAAGGAGCGGGAGCCGGAGTACGCCCGCCGGAAGGACGAGAAGATCGGGAAGGGTCAGGCGGAGGCGCTGCTCGAGGAGGTCGAGCAGGCGGCCGCGGACGAGCCGGCGCCGGCGGTCGCGGCGCTCGCGCCGCTCGACGGCCTGGATGCGGTCTCGACAGGGGCCGCGGCCAAGCGGGAACAGCGGCGGCAACGGCGTCGCGCACGCCCGCACGGACGCGCGCGCTGAGGCTTGCTCGTAGGATCTCCCTCGGGCCATGTCTGACGTGACCGATCGGGACGAACACGTGGAGCCGGACGAGCGCCCGGAGCCGGAAGGCCTGCGGCGCCTGCTGCTCGCCCTGATCGGCGCCCTCGTCCTGTCGGCGGAGCGGGCCGACGATCTCGCCGACGAGCTCTCGGAACGCGGAGGCATGCGCCGGGACGACGTTCGCGGCTGGGTCGACGACGTGACGAGCCGTTGGCGCGGAGACGCCGTCCGGGTGGGCGAGAGAACGGGCGCTACGTTCCAGGGCGCGCTCCGCGAGCTCGGGCTCGTGACGCGCGACGAGTGGGACGAGCTGGAGCTCCGCGTCGCTCAGCTCGAGCATCGCCTGCGCCTGCTCGAGGGCGGGCCCCGCCCAGTTTCCTAGAGCCTCGGCTCCCGCCACCCGTGCAAGACTGCGCCGATGGCCCAACCCGCCACGCGGAACCTCGGGCGTCTCTCCGAGATCGCCCAGGTCGCCGTCCGCCACGGCTTCGGCTACTGGTTCGACACGCACCGCCTGGCCGACCTGTTCCCGCGGCGCGGCCCGCGCGAGGAGATGGACGGCCAGGCATCTCAGCGCGGCCAGCACCTGCGGGAGATGCTCGACGAGCTGGGGCCCACGTTCGTGAAGTTCGGCCAGCTCCTCTCGACCAGGCCTGACGTCCTCCCGCCCGACATCATCGCGGAGCTGCGGGGCCTCCAGGACGACGTGCGCCCCTTCCCGTTCGAGCAGGTCGAGCAGGTGATCGAGGAGGATCTGTCCCTGTCGCTCGACAAGCTGTTCCTCGAGTTCGAGGAGCAGCCGGTCGCCGCCGCCTCGATCGGACAGGTGCACCGGGCGACGCTGCCGAACGGGAAGCGCGTTGCGGTCAAGGTGCAGCGGCCCGGCGCCCCCCGGCAGATCGAGGCCGACCTCGCGCTCCTCTACCAGGCCGCGCGGATCGCAAAGGAGCGCGTGCGCGCGCTCGACTTCATCGACGCGCGCCAGCTGGTCGACGAGTTCGCCCGCTCGATCCGCCACGAGCTCGACTACCGGCTGGAGGCGCGTAACGCCGACACCTTCCATCGCAACTTCGCCGGCCATCCGCACGTCCACGTGCCGCGCGTCCACTGGAGCTACACCCGCAGTCGCGTGCTCACGCTCGAGTGGCTGGAGGGCATCCAGCTCGTCGACGTCGATCACGCCGAATGGTCGGCGGAGGACCGCCGCGAGATCGCGCACCGCCTGACGGAGACCTGGATGACGATGATCTTCCGCCACGGGTTCTTCCACGCCGACCCGCACCCGGCGAACATCCTCGTGCTCGGCCGCCCCGATCAGATCGGCCTCGTCGACTTCGGCGCGATCGGGAAGCTGACGGACGACGACATGGTCAAGGCGACGCGGCTGTTCATCGACGCGGCCTCCGAGAACGTCGACGCGCTGCCGAAACGGCTGGCCGACCTCGGCGTTCGCTTCCCAAAGGAGCGCGAGGAGGAGTTCGCCGCCGAGCTGCGGGAGCTCTACTACCGCTACTACGGCGCGAGCCTTGCCGAGATCGACCCGCTGCAGGTGATCCGGGAGGCGTTCCAGCTCATCTACTCGATGAACCTCAGCCTGCCGTCGCGGTTCCTCCTGCTGGACCGTGCGATTGCGACGCTCGGCTCGGTCGGGATCGAGCTCTACCCGGAGTTCAACGTCTTCGAGGTCGCACGGCCGTACGCGCGCAGTCTCATGCTCGAGCGGTTCGGCCCGCGGCGCATGGCCGTGCGGGCACGGAAGGAGTCGCTCCGCCTCGGCCAGATCGCGCTCGAGCTCCCGTACCAGATCCACGACACGCTCGAGCAGGTGAGGGACGGCCAGATCGAGGTCGGCTTCGTCCACAAGGGGCTCGACGACCTGATGTCCAAGATCGACGTCGTCTTCAACCGGCTGGTGGTCGCGATGATCGTCGCCGGCGGGTTGATCGGATCGAGCCTGATCGGGATCTTCGCGACGTCGGGCCCGCAGCTGCTGGGAATCAACATCATCGCCTTCCTCGGGTTCGTCCTCTCTGCGGTGCTCGGGATCTGGCTCTTCTGGGGCGTGGTCCGAAGCGGCCGCCTGTAGATCGTTCGTCACGCTTTCGAGCGAAAGGACATCTGGTCGCGCGGAGGACGCGGCGCTACCTTCGGCGCCATGTCGACCGCGCTCCTCGTCACCGAGCCCGAGCCGTCGCTCGTCCGTCATCTGACCCGGGACGGCTTCCTCCTCGTCGAGGACGACTCCCAGCCCGACCTCGTCCTCGCCGGCTGGTCGGCGGCCGACGAGTACCGGAGCCGCCACGGCAACGTGCCGGTGATCGTCCTCGGCGATCCCGACTCCGACTCGGTCGACTGCGTGCGGGCGCTCGAGGGCGGCTGTGACGACTTCGTGCCCAGGCCGTTCGACTACGAGGAGCTGCTCGCGCGGATCAGGGCGGTGCTCCGGCGGACGGCGCCGCCCGAGCGCGAGGTGCTGCGCGCGGGCACGATCGAGGTCGATCGCACGACACGCCGCGTCACGGTCGCCGGGGGTCCCGTGCCGCTTGCAGGGAAGGAGTTCGAGCTGTTGCTGGCGCTGATCGCGGATCCCGACCGCGTCTTCACGAAGGAGGAGCTCCTGCGCGACGTCTGGGGCTTCCGCTCGCTCGGCCGGACGCGCACCTTGGACTCGCACGCATCACGGCTGCGGCGAAAGCTCCAGGCGGCCGACAGCGGTTCCTATGTCACGAACGTCTGGGGGGTCGGCTACCGGCTCCTGGACTAATCAACAATCTCGACCGAGTCGCCGTCCGCGAGCACGTGCGTCGGCCCGACGCGCTGGCCGGCGAACCGTGCCGACGGTCCCCACACACGCGCCCCCGTGCACCGCTCGCCGAGCTCGTGGTGGATCGAGTCCGCGACGTCGTGCACCGTCACCGGCGGCGGGAGCGCCACCGGCTCCTCGTCGTCGCTGCGGAGAAAGACGCGGACGAGCCCCGTCATGCGCCACAGGAGATCGCGGAGCCCGTCCAGGCTGGCGTCGTCGAGCACGCTCACGGACACGAGCTCGAGCTCCGGGAACGCCTCGCGGAGCCGCTCCACCGCTGTCGCATCCGCCTCGTCGACCTTCGTCGCCGCCAGCGCCGCGTGCCGGTCGATGCCTGCCGCGTGCACCTCCTCGATCACGGTCCGGAGCGCGGCCGGGTCGGTCGCGGCGTCCTGGCAGTAGAGGATCGCGTCGGCTTCCCTCAGCACGCCGAGCAGCGGACGGCCGCCGCCGCGTCCCTCGTGCGCCCCCTCGATCAGGCCCGGTATCTCGACCAGCTGGACGAGGACGCCGCCGATCCGGGTCACGGCGGGCACGGGGCGCGTCGTCGTGAACGCGTAGTCGCCGGTCTTGATCTGGAGCTGCGAGAGCGCCTGCAGAAGCGACGACTTACCGGCGTTCGGCGGGCCGACGAACGCGATCTGCGCGGCCCCCTCGCGTCGGACCGCGATCGAGTCCCGATGGACGACGCGCTTGCGCGTGCGCGTCTCCTCGAGTTGTGACTCGACCCATTTCCGGATGTCGGCATAGGGCCCGTTCCGGTAGCCGGGGAGGTCGGCGAGGATCGCGCGGAGCTCGCGGATCCGGTCCGTCCCTTCCTTGCCGACCAGCCGGCGTTTGATCACTTGCATCTGCGTGCGATGCGGCATCGGCATCGCGGTCACCTTCCTCTCGACAGTGCGGGAAGGTGCGCGGACCGGAGCGCGGGCAACGGTTCGCGTCCTTTCCCGCCGCTTCCCCGGACGCTGGTGTCGGAAGCGGCGGACTAGCCGTGCTGGCTACAGGTGATCGATCGCCACGCGCGCTCGCTCATGGGCCGAGGGTAGCAGCGGCGGGGCGCTCTACAGCAGCGCGCCCTCGAGCCGGAGCAGCGTCTCCTTGCGGTCGAGGCCGCCGCCGTAGCCCACGAGCTTGCCGTTCGCGCCGATCACGCGGTGGCACGGGAGCACGATCGGGATCGGGTTCCGGTTCATGACCGTCCCGACGGCGCGGGCGGCGCGGGGACGAGCGGCCCGGGACGCGAGCTCGCCATAGGTCACGACCTCGCCGTAGGGGACGCGTACGAGCTCGTCGAGGACGCGCCGGTTGAAGCCCGCCAGAAGATGGAGGTCGAGCGAGAGATCGAAGGCGGTGCGCCGCTGCTCGAAGTACTCGTCGAGCTGGCGGCGTGCCGCGTCGACCGGGACGGCCGAGCGCAGCACGCGGAGGCCGAAGGCGCGAGCGAGTGACTCCAGCTCCTGCTCAGGCTCGCCGTCGAACACGATCCGGCAGAGCCCGCGGTCGGTGGCGGCGAGCAGCAGGGTGCCGATCGGCGTGTCGTGCAGCTCATAGGCGACGTCGACGAGGCCCTCGCGGGCGGCGGCGTCGCGGAAGCGGCGGTCGAGTGCGGGGGAGACGGTCATTGAAGCTCCTTCCTGCGGAGTCGTCGGATGCCCGAGGACGCCGCCTGGCGGGCGGCGGTCGCGTTCGATCCGAGCGCCGCGCCGATCTCGGCGTAGTCGAGGTCGTAGCCGTACCGCAGGACGACGGCGGTGCGCTCGGTGGGTGGAAGGTCATCCGCGAGGTGCTCCAGCGCGGCGTAGGCGGGTCGGCCGTCGAGGCTCGCGAGCTCGGGCAGCTCGGTGACGATCGGCGGCGTGCGCCGGTACTCGTCGATCGCGATCCTGCCCGCGATCGTGTAGACCCACGCGCGCAGGTGGTCGGCGTTCTCCAGCCGGGAGTAGGCGCGCAGCGCGCGGAGGAAGGTCTCCTGGAAGGCGTCCTCGGCGCGGTCGGCGCCGAGCCTGCGACGGAGGAACCCGTAGATCTCGTCGCGGTGTTGCTCGTAGAAGCGTTCGAACGGCGGGATCGTCATCGACGACATCTTGAAACGCAGCGGTGGCCCTGAGTGTGAGGATCCGTCGATGCGCGTCGCCGTGGTCGGTCACGTGGAGTGGGTGGAGTTCGTGCGGGTCGAGGCGGTTCCGCGTCCGGGCGAGATCGTCCACGCGCTGGAGACGTGGGACGAGGCGGCGGGAGGCGGTGCGGTCGCGGCCGTGCAGCTGTCGCGGCTCGCCGGCGCGTGCACGTTGTTCACCTCGCTCGGGTCGGACGAGCTCGGGCGCCGTGCGCGGCTCCAGCTCGCGGAGCAAGGCGTGGCGGTGAAGGCGATGGCCGATCCGTCCCCCCAACGACGCGCCGTGTGCTTCGTCGACGACGTGGGCGAGCGGACGATCACCGTGCTCGGCGACAAGCTCCGTCCGAGCGGCGGCGACAGCCGCCTTCCCTGGCACGAGCTCGTCAACGCAGACGCTGTCTTTTTCGTCAGCGGCGACGCCGAAGCCGTCCACGCCGCGAGGCAGGCCCGGCTGCTGGTCGCAACGTCGCGGGAGCTCGCGACCCTGCGCACCGCCGGAGTGGAGCTCGACGTGCTGGTCGGAAGCGGCGAGGACGAGGGCGAGGTCTACCGGGCCGGCGACCTCGACCCGCCTCCGAAGGTCGTCGTGACGACGTCGGGGCCGCTCGGCGGCTGGGTACAGCCGGGCGGGCCGTTTCGTCCTGCAGCGATCCCCGCACCGGTGGTGGACGCCTACGGCTGTGGCGACTCCTTCGCTGCCGGGCTGACCTTCGCGCTGGGTCGCGGCGATCCGATCGAAGAGGCCGTCGCCGTGGCCGCCCGCTGCGGCGCCGCGGCGCTCACCGGCCGCGGCCCGTATCCCGGCCAGCTCTCCGCCGCCGAGCTGGACGAACCCTGAGGTGGGCCGCTGGGGTTGACAGTGGTGCAGTGTGGAGTAAAGTGGGGCGAAGTGGTAACCTGAATCGGCCCCAGACGATGCTCCTAGGCGCTTACGAGCACACCATCGATGACAAGAACCGTCTCACGCTTCCGGCCAAGTTCCGCCAGGCCTTCGCGGACGGCATCGTCATCACCCGCGGCCTCGACGGCTGTCTCTTCGCCTACCGTCGTCAGGATTGGGGTCGACTCGTCGAGTCTCGACTCTCCGCGCTGGATACGCTCAGCCCGGAGGGCCGGCGCATCCAGCGGCACTTCTTCTCGGGGGCGACCGAGTCCGAACTCGACAAACAGGGCCGCGTGATGGTGCCGAGGGAGCTGATCGACCACGCGGAGATCGAGCGGGACGTCGTCGTCGCCGGCGTCAACGACCGCGTGGAGATCTGGGACCGCGCGGCCTGGCGCAAGGAGCTGGCCGCCGTCGAAGGGAGCGCAGAGGATGTTGCCGAACGCCTTGCCGCCAACCGCGACTGACCACGTTCCGGTCCTCGCCGACGAGGTACGAGAGTGCCTCGCCGTCCGGCCTGGAGAGACCGTCGTCGACGCGACGTTCGGCGCCGGCGGTCACGCGTCGCTGCTCGCGTCCGACCTCCGCGGCAGCGGCAAGCTGATCGCGATCGACCGCGATCCGGTCGCGCGCGACTACTTCCAACGGTTCGCGAAGGGCGCCGGCGTGCCGGCGCGCTTCCTCCGCGGCGACTTCGCGGTCGTGCTCGAGCAGCTGGCCGGCAACGGCGTGGAAGCCGACGCGATCCTGCTCGACCTCGGCGTCTCGTCGATGCAGATCGACCGTCCTGAACGCGGCTTCTCGTACGCCACGGACGCACCGCTGGACATGCGCATGGACACGTCGGCCGACGTGACGGCCGCAGGGATCGTCAACGAGGCGGACGAGCGCGATCTCGCGACGATCTTCAGGCGGTACGGTGAGGAGCGCTACGCGCGCCAGATCGCGCGGGCGATCGTCCGTCGGCGCAAGGAGCAGCGGTTCGAGCGGACGGGCGACCTCGTCGACACGATCCGCGCGGCGATCCCCGCCCCGGCGCGCTTCGGCGACGGCCACCCGGCGAAGCGGGTCTTCCAGGCGCTGCGGATCGCGGTCAACGACGAGCTTGCGTCGCTCGAGGCGGGCCTGCCGGCGGCGTTCGCGATGCTGCGGCCCGGCGGCCGCCTCGCGGTGATCAGCTTCCAATCGCTCGAGGACCGCATCGTGAAGCGCTTCATGCGCGACCGCGAGCGCGGCTGCGAGTGCCCGCCGGACTTTCCTGTCTGCGTCTGCGGGCGCGAGCCGGAGCTGAGGAGCGTTACGCGCAAGGCGATCCGACCGAGCGCCGGCGAAGCGGCCGGAAACCCGCGCGCAACATCCGCTCGACTGAGGGTCGGAGTCAAGACCTGATGGCGACCTGGGCCGCTGCCGCCAAGGCCCCGAGAGAGACTCCGTCGAAGCCGCGACCAAGGCCGCGACCGGCGCCGAGAGTCATCCGGCGCCCGCGTATCACCGGCGTCGTTTGGATCGGGGCACTTGCGGCCCTCCTCGCCGGCGTCGTGGCGATGAACGTGGCGGTGCTCCGCCTGAACATGACACTCGACCGGCTCGGGCGCGATCGCGCGGATCTCCGGGCGACGAACGCCGACCTCAACTCCCAGATCTCGAGCAATGCCGCCGCGCCACGGATCCAGTCGATCGCCGTTAGGCGCCTCGGATACGCGCAGGCGACGCCCGACCAGACGACCTACGTGAGGCTCGGCCGGTAGGAAGCCCGGTGGCGCGCGTCGTCAACCGCCGAATCAGGCTCTTCCTCGCGGCTCTCGTCCTCGCCTTCGGCCTGCTGCTGGTCCGCGCGGCCTGGCTGCAGGGCGTCCGCGCGCAGTCGCTCTCGCAGCTCGCGCGAACGCAGCACCGCGAGCAGGTCACGATCCCCGCGGGCCGGGGCACGATCTACGACCGCACCGGCGTCCAGCTCGCCATCGGGGAGCAAGCGACGACCGTCTACGCCAACCCGAGGCAGATCACGAATCCCCGCGCAGCCGCCTCGGCCGCAGCGCGAGCGCTCGGACTCGACGAGGACGAGCTCCTCGCCAAGCTCAGCGACCGCACGCACGGCTTCGTCTACCTGACGCGTCAGGCCGACGCGCGCAAGGCAAAGGCCCTCCAGCGGCAGAAGATCCCGGGCTTCGGCTTCTATCCGGAGGAGCGCCGGAGCTACCCGCTGGGCTCGGTCGCGGCGCAGGTCCTGGGCTATGTCGGGATCGACGGGACGGGCTTGTCCGGGCTCGAGTTCGCCCGCAACCGCTCACTCGCCGGGCGGGCGGGCCAGGAGACCATCGTCACCGATCCGGCCGGGCAGACGATCGACGTCCTGTCCGACCGTCCCGAGGTCGAGGGCCGCGACGTCTATCTGACGCTCGACCAGACGATCCAGGCGAATGCCGAGAGCGTTCTTCGCGCGACGGTCCGGAAGTGGGGCGCGAAGAGCGCCACGGCGATCGTGCTCGATCCCCGCACGGGCGCGATCCTCGCCATGGCCGTCCAGCCGGGATACGACGCCAACACGTTCCAGCAGGCGCCGCAGGACCTCCAGCGGAACCGAGCCGTCACCGACACGTACGAGCCCGGCTCCACGTTCAAGCTCGTGACCGTGGGCGCGGCGCTGTCGGAGCGGCTGGTGTCGCCGTCGACGCGGTTCGTCCTCCCGTACTCGATCCACGTCGCCGACCGCGTCGTCCACGACGCCGAGCCTCGCGGGACGGTGAACTACTCGGTCGCGCAGATCCTCGCGCACTCGTCCAACGTCGGCGCGATCACGCTCGCCCAGCTGCTGGGGCGAGATCGGCTTGCGTCGTGGATCTCGCACTTCGGCTTCGGACGCAAGACCGGCGTGGACTTCCCCGGCGAGAGCCCCGGAATCGTCTTGCCGAAGGATCGGTGGTCCGGCTCGACGATCGGCAACGTGCCGATCGGCCAGGGCATCGCCGTCACGCCCGTACAGATGGCTTCCGCGTACGCGGCGATCGCCAACCGCGGCGTGTGGTCGCGGCCGCATCTCGTGGATCACGTCGATGGCGGCGGGCGCCCGTCCCTGCACCGCCGGCGGATCGTCTCGCAGCCCGTCGCCGCTTCGTTGATGACGATGCTGCGCGACGTCGTCGCTGAGGGGACGGGGATGTATGCCGCGATCCCCGGATATCAGGTCGCCGGGAAGACGGGCACCGCCCAGAAGCCGGACCCCTACGGCGGGTACTCGTCCGACAAGTACGTGGCCTCGTTCGTAGGGATCGTCCCGGCGACGCGCCCGCGCCTCGTCGTGCTGGTGGCGGTGGACGAGCCGCACGGCGCGATCTGGGGCGGTGTCGTGGCTGCGCCGGCATTCGCGGAGATCGGCCGCTTCGACCTCCAGTACCTCGAGGTCCCGCCGGACGCGCCGCAAACGCCCACGGGAACCGGGTAGGCGAGGCCTTCGTGGCCGGCACACATTCGTCACCCTTCCGCGACAGACACGTCTGCGTTCCCCCGATAGCCTGACGGCTGGTGGGCGGGGTAAGGGGCGCCCGGTTCGCGCGTGTGCCTGAAGAGATCTGGGTTGCGTCGGACGCGGGGCCGCGGGCGCGGCGGACTCCCTCTTTAGACTTCGGGCCGACTATGGAGCTGGAGCGGCTCATCGCCGCCCTCGGGCCGACCGAGGTCGTTGGGGGTGCTCCCGTCGAGGTCGGCGACCTCGCCTACGACACGCGCGACGTGCCGCCGGGCGCGCTCTTCTTCTGCATCGCCGGCGATCGGGTCGACGGGCACGAGCTCGCCGACGAGGCGGTCGCGGCCGGAGCGGTCGCGCTCGTCGTCGAGCGACCCCTCGCGACCACCGTCCCGCAGATCATCGTCCCCGACGTCCGTGCGGCGATGCCGCGTGCGGCGGTCGAGCTGTTCGGCGATCCGACCGCGGAGCTCGACGTCGCGGGTATCACCGGGACGAATGGGAAGACGACGACCGCGTACCTCCTCCGCTCGATCCTCGAGGCGGCCGGCCGGCGCGTCGGCTTCCTCACGAACATCGAGCGCCGCGTCGGCGGGGAAACGCGACCGGTCGGGCTGAACACGCCTGAGTCTGCGGACCTGCAGCGGCTCTTCCGGGAGATGGTCACCGCCGGCGACGACGCATGCGTCATGGAGGCGACCTCCATGGCCTCGTCGAAAGGACGTCTCGAAGGCACCCGCTTCTCAGTGCTCGTGTTCACGAACCTCACCCAGGACCACCTCGACTTCCACGGGACGATGGACGACTACTTCGCGGCGAAGCGGCGTCTCTTCGACCACGCCGCCCGCGCGGTCGTCAACGTGGCGGACGACTGGGGGCGGCGGCTCGCCGCCGAGCTCCCCGACGCGATCACCGTCGACGCGCGGACGGATCCGCTCACCGCGGACCTGAGGCTGCGCGGCCGCTTCAACCGCGAGAACGCCGTCGCCGCAGCGGCCGCGGCACGCGCGCTCGGCATCGACGAGGACGCCATCCGCCGCGGGCTGGAGGCGGTCGAGGTCGTCCCCGGCCGGTTCGAGCCGGTGGACGAGGGCCAGCCGTTCACGGTCGTGATCGACTACGCGCACACGCCGGACGCGCTCGAGGCGGTGCTCCAGGCGGCCCGTGAGGTCGCGCGCGGGCGTGTCATCTGCGTGTTCGGCGCCGGCGGCGACCGCGATCGCGCCAAGCGGCCGCTCATGGGCCGGGTCGTGGCAGAGCTGGCCGACGAGGCGCTCGTCACCTCCGACAACCCACGCAGCGAGAACCCGGCAGCGATCGCCGCGGATGTCGTGAGCAAGCTCGATCTCGAGGTCGAGCTCGACCGTCGGCGCGCGATCGAGCGCGTGCTCGAGTCGGCGGAGGCGGGAGACGTCGTCGTCATCGCCGGCAAGGGCCACGAGCAGGGCCAGGAGATCGCAGGCCGGAAGCTCCCGTTCGACGACCGCGACGTCGTGCGGGAGACCCTGCGGCGGCTGAGGGCGACGGTTTGATTCCGCTCGACGTCTCGGGCCTCGAGCAGCTCGGGGAGGTCGAGGCGCGCGCCCGGAGCTTCACCGGCGTGCAGGTGGACTCGCGTCGGGTCAAGCCCGGCGACCTGTTCGTCGCCGTCGGCCGCGGCGAGGAGTTCCGTCCAGACGCGTTGGCGCACGGGGCCGCCGCCACCCTCGTCCCCGATGACGCGTTCGCGGCGCTCGCGCACATCGGCCGCGTGGTTCGCGGGCGCAGCTCGGCACGCGTCGTCGGCATCACCGGCTCGATGGGGAAGACGTCGACGAAGGACATCCTCGCCGCGCTCTGCGCCCGCTGCCGCCCGCACGGTCGCGGCCGAGGCGAGCTACAACAACGAGATCGGCGTCCCGCTGACCCTGTGCCGGCTCGAGCCCGACACCGAGGTCTGCATCGTCGAGCTCGCGATGCGCGGGTTCGGCCAGATCGAGGAGCTGTGCGAGATCGCGCGGCCCGAGATCGGGGTGATCACCAACATCGGGCCGGTCCACCTCGAGCTCGTCGACTCGGTCGAGGGTGTCGTGCGGGCGAAAGGAGAGCTGGTCGCAGCGCTGCCGTCGGGCGGGACGGCGGTCGTCCCGGAGCTCTTTCCCGTCGATCGCGACGACATCACGGTCGTCCGCCTGGGCGAGCCGGTCGCCGAGCGCCGCGACGACCGGACGGTCGTGGGGGGCGTCAGCTTCAACTTCACCGCGCGCCATCTCGCGCAGAACGCGGCCGCGGCGCTTGCGGCCCTCGACGCCCTCGGTCTGCCACGGCCCGACGGCGTGGACGTGGACTTCTCGCGCTGGCGCGGGGAGGAGGGGGAGCTCCCCGGCGGCGGGCTCCTCATCAACGATGCGTACAACGCGAACCCGGTCTCGATGCGGGCGGCGCTGGCGCACCTCGCCGAGCGCGCCGGCGGGCGGCGACGCGTGGCGATCCTCGGGGAGATGGCGGAGCTCGGGCGCACGGCGCCGGCGTACCACCGCGAGGTGGGGGAGGCTGCCGCCGAGCTCGGAGTGGACGAGGTGCTCGCCGTCGGGGAGCTCGCGCGCGGCTATCTCGACGGCGGCGTTCCCGGCCGCTGGACGCCGAACGTCCACGATGCGCTCCGAGAGCTCGACGAGGTCGTGCGGCCCGGCGACGCGGTGCTCGTCAAAGCATCGCGCGCGGTCGGGCTCGAAGCGATCGCCGAGGCACTGGCCAAGGTCCCGACCGCGTGATCCGCGTCCTCGTCGCGGGCGTGATCGCAATGGTGCTGTCGCTGATCATCGGCCCCCGCTTCATCGCGTTCCTGCGCCGGAACGAGTTCGGCCAGCACATCCGCGAGGAGGGGCCCGCGGCGCACAAGGTCAAGCAGGGGACGCCGACCATGGGCGGGCTGCTCATGCTCGTCGTTGCGACGGCCGCCTTCCTCTCGATGTCGAAGTACAAGGTCCCGGCGCTGACGGTCCTCTTCGTCACGCTCGGGTGCGGAGCCGTCGGGTTCCTCGACGACTTCATCAAGCTGACCCACCGCCGGTCGCTCGGGCTGCGCGGCCGCTGGAAGATGCTCCTGCTCGCGCTGATCACGGTCGGGGTCGTGTTCGCCGTGCGCCACCAGCAGCTGCCGACGAACGTCTTCATCCCGGTCGTGCACTGGAACATCGAGCTCTCGTACGGCTTCTACGTGCTGATCTTCCTCGTGATCGCGGGGACGGCGAACGGCGTCAACCTCACCGACGGGATCGACGGCCTCGCCGCCGGCTGCGCGATCATCTCGCTGCTCACGTACACGGCGATCAGCGTCGTCGTCTACATCCGCAGCAACACGCCGGGGCACCGCCCGCTGAGCCGGCTCGACCTCGCGATCGTCGGGCGCGGCCCTCATCGGGGCCGCGGTCGGGTTCCTCTGGTACAACGCCTGGCCGGCCGAGGTGATCATGGGCGACACGGGCTCGATGGCGCTGGGCGGAGCCCTCGCGGCGATGGCGATCTTCACGAGGACGATCTTCCTGCTGCTGCTGATCGGCGGCATCTTCGTGCTCGTCTCGCTGTCCGTAATCGTGCAGGTCGTGTCGTTCCGCTACTGGGGCCGCCGCGTGTTCCTGATCGCTCCGATCCACCACCATTTCGAGATGAAGGCGTGGTCGGAGACGAAGATCATGGTCCGCTTCTGGATCGTCGCCGCGATCCTGTGCGCGATCGGCTTCGCGCTCTTCTACCGCGACTACACCTTCTTCCGCCGCTGAGGGCGCGGTGACGCTTCCCCGCCGAGTGCTCGTCGTCGGGCTCGCCCGCTCGGGCAAGGCCGCGGCCCTGGCGCTCGCGCGTCGAGGCGTCGAGGTGGTCGCGGCCGACCGGGACGCGGGCGTCGACGTCGGCAGGCTTGCCGACGCTGGCGTCGAACTGCGTCTCGGGACCGAGGAGGAAGGGTTGCTCCAAGGAGTCGAGCTCGTCGTCAAGAGCCCGGGCGTGCCGGGCGCGTCGCCGTTGCCGGCCGCGGCACGGTCCCGCGGCGTGCCGATCTGGAGCGAGGTCGAGCTCGGCTGGCGCCTGCTCGGCCGGCCGCCGCTCGTCGGCGTGACCGGGACGAACGGGAAGACGACCACGAGCGAGCTCCTCGGCGCGATCTTCCGCGCCGCCGGCCGCCCGGTCGAGGTCGCGGGCAACGTCGGCCGGCCGCTGACCTCGCTCGACGGAACGCTCGAGGAGGACACGTGGGTGATCTGCGAGCTGTCGAGCTTCCAGCTCGAAGACGTGCACGAGCTCGCCTGCGAGGTTGCCGTCCTGATCAACCTGGAGCCCGACCACCTCGACCGGCACGGCACCTTCGAGGCCTACCGCGACGCGAAGCTGCGGATCTTCGAGCGCGCCCGGGTCAAGATCGTTCCGCGTGACCTCGGTCTGGGGGGCGTCGAGTTCGGTGCGAGCGACCTCCTGCCTGCCGAGCCGCTCATCCCCGGCCGGCACAACCGCGAGAACGCGGCCGCGGCCACCGCCGCCGCCCGTGCCGCGGGGATCCCGGACGACGCGATCGCGTCCGCGCTCCGCACGTTCCCCGGGGTGCCGCACCGGCTCGAGCTCGTCGCGGAGATCGGCGGCGTCCGCTACGTCAACGACTCGAAGGCCACGAACACGGCCGCGGCGCGGCGCGGGATCGCGGCGTACGCGGACGGGCCGCTTCACCTCATTCTGGGCGGCTCGCTCAAGGGCGAGCCCTTCGCCGAGCTCGCGCTCTCGCTGCCCGAGGACGTCCGGTCGATCGAGCTGATCGGAGACGCCGAGGACGAGCTCGCGCACGCGCTCGACCTCGCCGGCCGCTCCTACCGCCGCGCGGGCGATCTCGGCACCGCCCTCGCGCTCGCGTCGGGCGACGCCCGTCCCGGCGACGTCGTCCTCCTCTCCCCGGCATGCGCGAGCTTCGACCAGTACCGCAACTTCGAGGAGCGGGGCGACCACTTTCGCCGCCTCGTCGAGTCGCTGCGATGACGAAGGCGAAGCTCGAGTCGCAGCTGCTCGTCTTCGTCACGCTCGGCCTGGTCGCCTTCGGGCTCGTGATGGTCTACAGCGCGACCTCGGCGCCGGCCGCGCTCGCGCGCACCGACCCGATGTCGTACCTGAAGAAGCAGGGCGTCTACGCGCTGATCGGCGTCGCACTGATGATGGCCGCGGCGCGCTTCGATTACCGGCGTCTCCGCGCGCTCGCGCCGAGCCTCGTCGTCACGTCGCTCTTCCTGTGCCTCGCGGTGCTCGTGATCGGGACGCGCGTGAACGGGGCGCGCCGCTGGATCTCGTTCGGCCCGGCGACGTTTCAGCCCTCCGAGCTGGCCAAGCTCGCCCTCGCGGTCTGGGCCGCGGCGTACCTCTCCCGCAGGCCCGCACCGCAGACGCTGAAGCAGCTCTGGCGGCCGATCGGGATGCTGCTCGGCCTCTTCTGCCTCGTCGTGCTGCTCGAGCCGGACCTCGGCACCGTGATCGCGATCGTGATCGTCCTCGCCGCGATCCTCCTCATCTCCGGGACGCCGGTGCGGACGCTCGGCGCCGGCGCGGGCATCGCGGTCGTCCTCGGGCTGGCCGCGATCTGGTTCGAGCCCTATCGCCGCGCGAGGCTCTTCAGCTTCCTCGACCCCTGGAAGGATCCGCAGGGCGCAGGGTTCCAGACGGTGCAGGCCCTGATCAGCATGGGATCCGGGGGCGTCTTCGGCACGGGCCTCGGCCAGGGAGTTGGCAAGGTCAACTACCTGCCCGAGGCGCACACGGACATGATCCTCGCGGTCGTGGGGGAGGAGCTCGGCCTGCTCGGCGTGACGGCGGTCGTCGCCGCGTTCGCGGCGTTCGCGTATGCGGGTCTGCGCGTCGCGCTCGCGTGCAAGGACCCGTTCGGCAAGCGGCTCGCCGCCGGTCTCGTCGCGCTCGTCTGCGGCCAGGCTGTGATCAACCTCGCGGCCGTCCTCGGGCTGGCGCCGCTGACCGGGATCCCGCTCCCGTTCATCTCCTACGGCGGCTCGAGCCTCGTCGTGGCGCTCGCGTCGGTGGGAATCCTCCTTAACATCGCCGGTGGCCATGGAGCGGAGCGGCGAGCTGCGGTGCCTGATCGCGGCCGGGGGGACGGCAGGACACGTGCTGCCGTCGCTGGCGGTCGCCGAGGCGCTCGTGCGGCGGGGAGTGCACGTGACGTTCGCCGGGTCGCCCGATCGCGTCGAGGCGCGGCTCGTCCCTGAAGCCGGGTACGAGCTCGACACCTTCCCCGTCGCCGGGCTCACGCGCCGACCCTCCCGCGCGCTCGCGCAGGCGTCGCTGCTCGCGCTGAAGGCGCCCTGGGCGTGCCGGCGCATCCTCGAGGCACGGCGTCCCGACGTCGTTCTCGGCGGCGGCAGCTATGTGGGCGGGCCCATGGTCCTCGCCGCTGCGGCGCAGCGCATCCCGGCAGCGGTGATGGAGGCGGACGCGCACCTCGGGCTCGCGAACCGGCTCGCGGCGCCGCTCGTCCGCAGGGTCTTCCTCTCGTTTCCGATCCACGGACGGGGCGGCTCGAAGTATCTGGTCACGGGTCGGCCGATCCCGGTGCGCTCGCTGGCGACGTCGCGCGAGGACGGGCGGCGGGTGTTCGGCCTGCCCGCCGAGGGGCCTGTGCTGCTGGTCTTCGGTGGGTCGCTCGGGTCGCGGCTGCTCAACGAGACGGCGGTGAGCTCATTCGGCCCCGACGGCCCTGCCGTCCTCCATCTGTGCGGCACGCGCGACTACGACGTGCTGCGGCCGCGAGTTAGCCGCCCGGACTACCGGTTGTTCGCGTACTCGGAGGACTTCGGCGCCGCGCTCGGGGCGGCAGACCTCGTTCTCGCCCGGGCTGGCGGCTCGGTGTGGGAGCTGGCGGCCGCAGGCAAGCCCGCCGTCCTCGTCCCCGGCGAGTTCGCCACGGCCGGGCACCAGGAGAAGAACGCCCGCTACTTCGCGGACGGAGGCGGCGCGGTCATCGTCTCCGAGAGCGAGATCGGCAGTGCGCCCGAGCTCGTACGGTCGCTGCTCGAAGACCCGGAGCGTCTCGGCGAGATGAGCGCCGCGATGCTCGGGCTTGCGAGGCCGAACGCCGCGGACGAGATCGCGGAGGAGCTCGTTGCCCTCGCCGCTTGAGGGGCGCCGCCTCTGGTTCGCCGGGATCGGCGGCGCGGGGATGAGCGGCTACGCGCTGCTCGCGCGAGCGTGGGGGGCGGAGGTGCGCGGCTGGGACCGCGTGCGCACGCCGTACCTCGACCACCTCGCCGGTGTCGACGTGGAGATCTCGCTGGAGCCCCCGACGCCGCCGAGGGGGTGGGAGGCGATCGTCTCGACCGCCTTCGCCGGCAACGTCCCCGGCCGCAGTCGGGCGGAGTTCCTGGCGGAGCTCGTGGCTCTGCGCGACGCGATCGTCGTCGCCGGCGCGCACGGGAAGACGACGACGACCGCGATGGTCGCGTTCTGCCTCGCTCGGCTCGGGCAGGACCCCGCCTACCTCGTCGGCGGTGAGGTGCCGCAGCTCGCAGGGAACGCCGGCGCCGGCGCCGGCTGGCTCGTGGTCGAGGGCGACGAGTCCGACCGGACGATCGAGCAGCTGCGGCCGAGGATCGCCGTCGTCACCAACATCGACCTCGACCACCATTCGACGTTCGGCTCGCGCGCCGAGGTCGAGGAGCTGTTCGAGCGATGGCTCGCACACGTGCCCCAGGTCGTCCGCGGCGACGAGCATCCTCCCTACGAAGGCGAGCTTGCCGTTCCCGGGATCCACAACCGGCGGAACGCCGCTTGTGCGCTCGCAGCGCTCGAGCTTGCGGGCGTGGGACGTGAGGACGCGGAGCGAGCGCTGGCCGACTTCGCCGGCGTCGGCCGACGCCTGGAGCGGAAAGGCGAGGCGGCCGGGATCGAGGTGTTCGACGACTACGCCCACAACCCGACCAAGGTCTCGGCCGCGCTCGAGACACTGCGGGACGGCGGCCGGCTCCTCGTCCTCTTCCAGCCACACCTGTTCTCGCGAACTCGCCACCTGGCGCGGGAGCTGGCCGCCTCTCTCGCAGCCGCGGACGTCGTCGCCGTGACGGACGTCTATCCCGCCCGAGAGGAGCCCGTGCCCGGCGTGACCGGCAAGCTCGTCGTCGACGCGCTGGCGGAGCTTCGTCCGGGCATGCCGCTCGCCTGGACACCGACGGTCGAGCAGGGCGCGTCGTTCCTTGCGGCGACCGCGCACGAGGGCGACCGGGCGGTCACGATCGGCGCCGGGGATGTCGACCGCGCCGCGGTCCTTCTGCTCGAGGCGCTCGCGTGAGGTTCGAGGAGAACGCCGAGCTCTCGCGCTTCACGACGATCGGCATCGGCGGACCCGCTCGCGCGCTCGCACGCCCGGCGACCGTCCACGAGCTGCGCGAGGCGCTCGTCTGGGCAGCGGATCGCGGCCTGCCGGTGGCGACGATCGGCCTCGGCTCGAACCTGCTGGTCGCGGACGGCGGCTTCGACGGGCTCGTGCTCAGGCTCGACGGCGAGCTCGCGGCGGCAGAGGCGCGTGACGAGCTGCTCGTCGCAGGCGGCGGCGCGTCGAACGCCGTCGGCCTCCATCGCGCGCGGGCCGCCGGCCTCGGCGGGTTCGAGTTCGCGTGCGCAATCCCCGGCACGGTTGGCGGCGGCGTGTGGATGAACGCGGGCGCCTACGGCGGCGACTGGGCCGGAATCCTCGCGCGCGCGCTCGTCGTCGATGCTCGCGGCGAGGAGTGGCGAACGCCCGATCAGCTCGAGCTGCGCTATCGCCATTCCGGTCTCCGGCACGAAGAGGTCGTCGCACGTGTCGAGTTCCGGCTGCACCCTCGTCCCGTCGAGCAGATCAAGGCGCTCGTAGCCGATCTGCAGCGGCAGCGGAAGGCCGCGCAGCCGACGAACAAGCGGACGTACGGGAGCGTCTTCAAGAACCCGGACCACGAGCTGAGCGCGGGGCGGATGCTGGAGGCCTGCGGGCTCAAGGGCCACCGCATCGGCGGCGCAGTCATCTCGCCGCGGCACGCCAACTTCATCGAGAACGCCGACGGGGCACGCGCCGCCGACGCGATCGCGCTCATGGCCGAGGCTCGTCGCCGAGCGTGGGAATCGTTCGGCGTGGAGCTCGTTCACGAGGTCGAGCTCCTCGGCGACGTGGCCGTGCCGCCGCTCGAGCGGTAGGAGCGTTCGCGACGACGGCGAACTCGGCCGCATGGCCGAAGGGGCATTGCGGCTGCATACGCCGAGGCGCGAGCTCCGCGCCCTGCGGCCGGCCGTGCGTGCGCTCGTGCTGGCGGCAACAGGCGTCGTCCTCGTCGCGTTGGTGTACCTCCTCGCCCGCGAGAGCACGATGTTCTCGGTGACCAGGATCCACGTCAGCGGTGCCCCGCCCTCGGTCGCCTCGCAGGCGCGCCGGGCGGTCGCGTCGGTGGAAGGGGAGAGCCTGCTGAAGCTCGACGGCGCCGACCTCGTGGGAACCCTGGAGGCGCTGCCGACCGTGTACCGCGCCGGCTACGACCGCGATTTCCCGCACACGCTCCGGATCACCGTCGTCCCCGAGCAGCCGGTCGCCGTGCTGCGTCGCGGCGCCGATTCGTGGATCGTCTCGGCGCGCGGACGGGTGATCGCCCCGGTGCAGCGCGGAGCCCAGCCGTCGCTGCCCCGCATCTGGCTCCCGAGCGTCTCGGTCGTCCGGAACGGAGCGATCGTGCGCGACCCCGCAGGCGTGCTGGCCACCCACACGCTGACGGCCTTCCGCGGCGCGGGCCTGGGACGGCGGATCGCGTTCGTGAAGGTGAGCGACGGCCGACTCGTGGCCGGCCTGCGCGGAGGGCTCGAGCTGCGTTTCGGGCCGCC
This sequence comes from uncultured Actinomycetes bacterium, assembly GCA_963817105.1. Taxonomy (GTDB): domain Bacteria; phylum Actinomycetota; class Thermoleophilia; order Gaiellales; family Gaiellaceae; genus 3-1-20CM-4-69-9. The sequence goes on along the minus strand of CAWFNA010000005.1, from coordinate 112,653 downwards.
GATCGACGTGGCGTTGAAGCTCGCGGTCGCACGCAGCATCCTCCCGACACTCGCCGCGCCGTCGGTCGGTGGACCGCGCTACCTCGACCTGGCAGTCCCGGAACGGCCTGTTGCCGGAACCGACTCTCAAGTCGAAGGTTGAGGTCGAGTGTTGTCGGCGTTGACAGGAGCGACATCCGCGCGTACCCTCGGTGCCGACGGCTCTCCGACCGCCCCAACGCTCCAGTCAAGCTTGAGGTCGGGAACCGTCCACTGACATGAACCAGACCGGCAATTACCTGGCAGTGATCAAGGTCGTCGGCGTCGGCGGCGGCGGGACGAACGCCGTGAACCGGATGGTCGACGCCGGGCTCAGCGGCGTCGAGTTCATCGCCGTGAACACCGACGCACAGGCGCTGCTGATGGCGGACGCCGACATCAAGATCCAGATCGGCGTCCAGGGGACCCGCGGCCTCGGCGCCGGCGCAGATCCGGCGGTCGGGCTCGCGGCAGCGCAGGAGAGCCGCGACGAGCTGAAGGAGGCGCTCAAGGGCGCCGACATGGTCTTCATCACGGCCGGCGAAGGCGGCGGCACGGGAACGGGCGCCGCTCCGATCGTCGCGGAGCTCGGCGCGGAGATCGGAGCGCTCACGGTCGGGGTCGTGACGCGGCCGTTCGGATTCGAGGGACGCAAGCGCGCCGATCAGGCCGAGCGCGGGATCGACGACCTGCGCGAGCGCGTCGACACCCTGATCGTGATCGAGAACGACCGGCTGCTCCAGGTGGTCGAGAAGCGCACGTCGATCGTCGATGCGTTCCGCATGGCGGATGACATCCTGCGCCAGGGCGTCCAGGGGATCACCGACCTGATCACAGTCCCGGGCCTCGTCAACCTCGACTTCGCGGACGTGCGGACGATCATGCGCGACGCCGGCTCGGCACTGATGGGAATCGGCGCCGCATCGGGCGAGAACCGGGCCGCCGAGGCGGCCCGGTCGGCAGTCTCGTCGCCGCTGCTGGAGGCGTCGATCGAGGGCGCGACCGGGATTCTTCTCAACGTGACGGGCCCGGCCGAGATCGGTCTCTTCGAGGTGAACGAGGCCGCCGAGGTCGTGACCAGCGCCGCCGACCAGAACGCGAATGTCATCTTCGGCGCCGTGATCGACGAGGGCCAGGGAGACGAGGTCCGCGTCACGGTGATCGCGACCGGCTTCGGAGCCCGTGGGCGTCGCCGGCGCCGGCGCGAGGACGGGTTCGAGGCGCCGATTCCGTCGACCACCCCGAGCGGGGAGTCGTTCGACATGCCACGCGAAGTGCTCGACGTCCCGTCGTTCCTCCGCGACGAATAAGTCGCGGCGGCGAGGTTTCACGCGCGGTCGTCTGCTCGGCCGGAGCGGCACCCTTCCTCGTTAGCATCGGCCGGGCATGGCCCGGACGCTGCAGGAGACGCCTCTCCACGACCGTCACGTCGCGCTCGGCGCGCGGATGGTGCCGTTCGCTGGGCTGGGACATGCCGGTGCAGTACAGCGGCGTGATCGAGGAGCACCGGGCAGTCCGAACCGACGCGGGCGTCTTCGACGTCTCGCACATGGGCGAGTTCGAAGTCGAGGGCCCGCGCGCGACCGGGCTGCTCCAGGCGACGCTTTCGAACGACCTCGACCGCATCGAGCCCGGCCAGGCCCAGTACACCCTGCTCACGAACGAGCGTGGCGGGATCATCGACGACCTGATCGTCTACAAGCTCGATCCGGGCCGGTTCCTCCTGATCGTGAACGCGGCGAATCGCGAGCCGGACTTCCGGTGGCTGAAGGAGCGGGAGATCCCCGGCTCGGACGTGCGCGACGTCTCGGACGAGTACGCCCTCCTTGCCGTGCAGGGGCCGCGGGCGATCGAACGGCTCGGTCTGCCGGAGGCGCGGGCCTTCACGTTCGCCGAGGGAGAGATCGACGGGATCCCCTGCATGGTCAACCGCACGGGTTACACGGGAGAGGACGGCTGCGAGCTTCTCTTCATGGCCGAGGACGCCGAGGCTCTCTGGGACGGGGTGCTCGAGCGGGGCGTCTTCCCGTGCGGGCTCGGCGCGCGGGACACGCTGCGCCTCGAGGCGTGCTTTCCGCTCCACGGCAACGACATCACCCCCGAGACCGACGCGATCTCCGCCGGCCTCGGGTGGTGCTGCCGGCTCGAGAAGGAGTTCACCGGCGCGCAGGAGTTGCGCGAGATCAAGGTGCGCGGACCCGAGCGAAAACTCGTCCCGTTCGTGATGGACGAGAAAGCGATCCCGCGGCAGGGGATGCCGATCGACGGTGGCGGCGAGGTCACCTCCGGCACGCACTCGCCGATGCTCGACCGTGGCGTCGGTCTCGGGTACGTCCCCGCGGACCACGCAGCGCCCGACACCGAGATCACGGTCGACGTCCGGGGCAAGCCGCGGCGCGCCAGCATCGTGACGAAACCGATCTACAAGCGAGAGGAGAGCGCGTAGCCGTGGCAGCCGCGGAGAGCTATCCCGACGACGTGAAGTACCACCGCGAGCACGACTGGGCCCGGATCGACGGCGACGAGGCCGTCCTCGGCATCACGTGGTTCGCCCAGGACTCGCTCGGCGAGCTCGTCCACTACGAGGCGCCCGAGCAGGGAGCGAGCGTGACGCGCGACTCACCGTACGGTGAGGTGGAGTCGGTCAAGGCGGTCTCGGACGTGATCGCGCCGCTCTCCGGCGAGGTGATCGAGGTCAACTCGACGGTCGTCGACGCACCTGAGACGGTCAACGAAGACCCGTACGGCGAGGGCTGGCTGATCCGGATTCGCTTGAGCGACCCCTCCGAGGTGGATTCGCTCCTCGACGTGGACGCATACAAGCAGGTCGTAGCCGAGAGTTGAGCTATCTCTCGCTGACCGAGCGCGACCGCGACGAGATGCTCGCGGCGATCGGCGTCCCCACGATCGAGGAGCTGTTCGTGGACGTTCCCGCGGGCGTCCGGCTCGGGCGCGAGCTCGACCTGGAGCCCGCGCTCTCCGAGCAGGAGCTGTCCCGTCACCTGGAGGAGCTGGCGGGCCGGAACGTCGACACGACGCGCGAGCTCTCCTTCCTCGGGGCGGGGATCTACGACCACTACGTCCCGGCGGTGGTCGATGCGGTGCTTCAGCGCGGCGAGTTCCTGACCGCGTACACGCCATACCAGCCGGAGCTCAGCCAGGGCGTCCTGCAGGCGATCTTCGAGTATCAGACCGCGATCTGCGAGCTGACCGGCATGGACGTCTCGAACGCCTCCGGCTACGACGGCACCACGGTCGCAGCGGATGCCTGCTTCATCGCCAAGCACGCCACCGGCAGGTCGAAGATCGTCGTCACCGAGGCGACGAACCCGCAGGTCCGCCAGGTCGTCAAGACCTACGCGCCCGGGTTCGGCCTGGAGGTCGTCGAGGTGCCGCACCGCGGCGGGACGACGGATCCAGACGAGCTGCGGCGCAATACCGAGGACGCCGCCGGCGTGATCTTCCAGCACCCGAACTTCTTCGGCTGCCTCGAGCCTGCCCCGGACCTCGCCGCCGCGGCGAACGACGCTGAGGCGGTCGCGGTGGCGCACGTCGACCCACTCTCCCTCGGCGTGCTCGAGGCGCCGGGGAGCTACGGCTGCGGGATCGCGATCGGCGAAGGACAGGGCGCGGGCAACTACCAGTCCTTCGGCGGACCGCACTACGGATTCCTCGCGGCGCGGAGCGAGTTCATCCGCCGCATGCCGGGCCGGATCGCCGGCGAGACAGTAGACGCCGCGGGCAACCGCGGCTATGTCCTCACCCTGCAGACCCGCGAGCAGCACATCCGCCGCGAGAAGGCGACCTCCAACATCACCACCAACCAGACACTGCTCGCGCTGGCGGGGCTCGTCTACCTCTCGTGGCTCGGGCCACAGGGGCTCCGGGAAGTGGGGGAGACCTGCATGTCCCTCGCCGCCTACGCGAGAGAGCGCCTCGGGCTCGAGCCGGTGTTTCCAGATCGGACAACGTTCAAGGAGTTTGCCGTCCGGGTCGGACGGAGCGCCAAGGACGCGATCGCCGACGGGAAGCGGCTGGGTGTCCATCCGGGCTATCCGATCGGCCGCGACTACCCCGGGCTCGACGACGCCCTCCTGATCGCGGTCACCGAACGCCGGACGCCCGACGACATCGACCGGCTCGCCGAGGCGCTCGGCCGATGAAGCTGATCTACGAGCGCTCGCAGGTGGGCCGGCGGGCCGGCGAGCTCCCGGTGTATCCCGAGCTGCCGATGCCGGACGTCCCGGAGGAGCTGCGGCGCACGAAGGCGCCCCGCCTGCCCGAGCTCGCCGAGCCGGAGGTCGTCCGTCACTTCACCGAGCTCTCCACCCGCAACTTCGGGATCGACACCGGCTTCTACCCGCTCGGCTCCTGCACGATGAAGTACAACCCGCGCGTCAACGAGCGGCTCGTGATGCTGCCGGGGTTCCGCGACCTACACCCGTACCAGGACGACGGCGACGCGCAGGGCGCGCTCGAGTTGATGTGGCGGCTGCAGGAGATCCTGTGCGAGGTCTCGGGGCTGCACGCCTGCTCGCTCCAGCCCGCCGCCGGCTCCCAGGGCGAGCTGACGGGGCTGATGCTGATGCGCGCGTACTTCGCCGACCGCGGCGAAGGCGACGTCCGCGACACGATCGTCACGGCGGACACCGCGCACGGGACGAATCCGGCCAGCGTGACCATGGCCGGGTACAAGCTCCAGAAGGTCGAGACGGACGCGCGCGGGAACCTCGACGTCGAGCACCTGCGCGAGCTGGTCGACGAGCGCACCGCCGGGCTGATGCTGACGAACCCGTCGACGTTGGGGCTCTTCGACGAGCACATCGAGGAGGTGGCGTCGATCTTCCATGCAGCCGGCGCCCTCCTCTACTACGACGGCGCCAACCTGAACGCGGTCTGCGGGATCTCGCGGCCGGGTGACATGGGCTTCGACATCGTCCACATCAACCTGCACAAGACCTTCTCCCAGCCGCACGGCGGCGGCGGACCGGGCGGCGGGCCGATCGTCGTGCGCGAGAGCCTCGAGCCGTTCCTGCCCGTGCCCGCGGTCGTCCGTGACGGGGACGCTTTCCGCCTCGACTACGACCGGCCGAAGTCGATTGGCAAGGTGCGCGGGTTCACAGGGCCGTTCGGCGTGTTCGTGCGGTCGTACGCGTACATCCGCTCGTACGGGCCCGCGTTGCGCCGGATGTCCGAGGCGGCCGTCCTCAACGCGAACTACCTCCTCGCGCGCCTGCGGGAGGCCTACGACCTGCCCTATGACCGGCTGTGCATGCACGAGTTCGTGCTGAGCGCGCGGACGCTGAAGCGCGAGCACGGGATCACGGCGCTGGACGTCGCGAAGCGGCTGATGGATTACGGCTTCCACCCGCCGACGATCTACTTCCCGCTGGTCGTGCCGGAGGCGCTGATGATCGAGCCGACCGAGACCGAGCCGAAGGAACGGCTGGATGCCTTCGTGGACGCGATGCTCGCGATTGCGCGTGAAGCCGCGGACGATCCGGACATCGTCCGCTCGGCCCCGCACGAACGCCCCGTCGGCCGGCTCGACGAGGTGCGTGCGGCGAAGCAGCCCGTCGTGAAGTACGGCTTCGACCAGCACCCTGCCGAGCAGCTGCCCGGCGGCGACGAGGCCGGCGAGGCGCGTCAGCTCGAGGCCCAGAAAGGCGCCTGACCGGCGAGAGCCTAGGCGGCGAGCGGCAGCCTGAGCTGGGTCAGCCCGAGCCGCTCGAAGACCCGCTCGACTTCGGTCGCCACCGGCTCGAACTCGTCGTCGGGCCAGACGAACGGGTCATCCCCGCGCTGCAACGCCCGCAGCCGAGTGAGTAGCGCGGGATCGCCGGACCGCGCGAGCACCGTCTGCGTGTAGGTCCGCGCCCAGACCTCGTGCGCGGCGGCGAAATAGCGCCTTCGCGCGCGCCCACCGGGGAACGGCCGACTGGTCAACGTCGCCGCGACGGCGCCCCAGGCCGAGAAGGCGGGATGGACGGCGGACGCCCAGATCCTGCGACGTGGGTCGTAGCCCAGCTGATGGTCGACGAAGTGCCCGAGCTCGTGCAGGAATCCGGCCGCGATCCTGCCGCTCCGAGCCGAGACCCTGATGTCGATCGGGTCCCGCTTCCGGAACCGGTAGGCGCCCGCTTCGCTCGTGGTCGAGGTCGGACGAACCGGCACGCGCTCGAGATCCGAACGGAAGCCGTGCAGAGAGGCCGCGGCCGTCAGCGAGCGCGTCAGCTCGGGTGTGAGCGGGCTCCTGTGCGGCAGGGAGATGACGTCCTCGAGCGGACGCAGTCGCGCCGGGCCGCGACGGGAGACGCAATCCGGGTATCGACGGCGCGCCATGGGCCCATCGTCGGCGCGCAGGCGGACGGAGCCGAGCGCCGACTAGATCAAGTCGTCCAGCTCGTCGCCGTCGGCGTTGCCGGCGCGACGGTACCGGAGCCACAGGGCGGCCCCGAGGTACGGGAGCAAGGCGGCCACACCGAGGCTCAGCCAGGTGACGGCGAACCAGGCGACGAGGAAAAGCGCGAGCGCGAGCGACCGGGCAACAGCGTCGTCGCGGATGAACTGCCAGAACGCTCCGATGCGGTTCGTAGCTCCTTTCATAGCGCCTAGGATCGGCAGAGGCATGAAGCCTTCGCATCCCTCGGACCGGGGCGACGTTCGTCGTCGGCGCATGCTGCTCGTGATGACGGCGACGGCGGTCGCGGCTGCGGACCTGGGGTACAAGGCGGCCGTCTCAGCGCCGTACCACCACTTGCGGTCGACCGGTGTCGCGGTGCTCGCCGCCGGCGTGATCGTGGCCCTCGTCACCCTTGTCCCACGGCTGCCCTCGCAGGCCGCGTCGGTCGGAGCGGGGCTTGCTGCCGGCGGTGCCCTCGGCAATCTGATCTCGGTGCTGGCGTGGTCGGAAGGCGTTCCGGACCCGCTCGTCATTGCCGGCGCCAGGTACGGCGTGGCGTTCAACCTGGCGGACGTGTTCGCGCTCGGTGGGGACGCGCTGCTCCTCTCCGCGGCCGTCCTCTGCGCCATGCGCAACCGCGGACGGCTCCGCGAGCCTGCGTAACGCGGTGCCCGTTCGCAAGACTGTTCAACGGAAACCGAGAGGAGGGAAATGACCAAGGTTCAGAAGTCCGACGCGGAGTGGCGCGCGGAGCTCACGCCGGAGGAGTACGAAGTCCTCCGCGAGAAGGGAACCGAGCGGCCGTTCAGCGGCGAGTACGACCAGACCTTCGAGACCGGGACATATCGCTGTGCGGGCTGCGGCGCGGAGCTCTTCAGCTCCGAGGCGAAGTACGACTCGGGCTGCGGCTGGCCGGCGTTCTACGCCGCCGCCGGAGACGCGATCGACGAGGAGAGCGACACGACCCACGGGATGGTGCGCACCGAGGTGATGTGCGCGAGCTGTGGCGGGCATCTCGGCCACGTGTTCCCCGACGGCCCGGCGCCGACGGGGACGCGCTACTGCATCAACTCTGTGGCACTGAGACTGGAGGAGGAGTAGTGGAGAAGAAGGCGACGTTCGGCGCGGGCTGCTTCTGGGGCGTCGAGGCTGCGTTTCGGCAGATCGAGGGCGTGACGCAGACGCGCGTCGGCTACTCGGGCGGCACGCGCGACAACCCGACGTACGAGGACGTGTGCTCGCACACGACCGGGCACGCTGAGGTGGTCGAGGTCACGTACGACCCGGAGCAGGTGTCGTACGGGCAGTTGCTCGACGTCTTCTGGGGGAAGCACGACCCGACGCAGCTCAACCGTCAGGGATGGGACATCGGCGACAACTACCGGTCGGCGATCTTCTTCCACGACGTCGAGCAGCAGGAGGCCGCGGTGGAGTCCAAGGCACGCGAGCAGGCGAACTGGTCGGCGCCGATCGTCACGCAGATCGAGCCGGCGCAGTCCTTCTGGGAGGCGGAGGACTACCACCAGCAGTACCTCGAGAAGCGCGGCCGGTCGTCCTGCACGACCACGCTGGCTCGGGCGAGCTAACCGTTCCCCGTGCCCCCTCCCGCACGCGCGATCGGCGCAGTTTCGGCACGGTCGCGTTCCAGACACGTCACGGTTTCGCGCGTAGCCTGACGGCTGGTGGGCGGGGTAAGGGGCGCCCGGTTGGCGGGTGTACCCGGTAACGGCGTCAGGCGCGCACGGTCGCCCGCGGCTCCGCCGCGAGCTGACCGCAGGCTGCGGCGATGTCGCGGCCCCGCGTCAGTCGCACGGTGGCCGGCAGGCGGGCGGCGTCGAGGACGTCCTTGAAGGCGGCGATCGCGTTCCTGGACGAGCCCTCGTACATCCCGGTCGGGTTGTACGGGATCAGGTTGACCTTGAACACCCTCGGGTCGAGCAGGTCGGCGAGCGCCCGCGCCTGCTCGATCCGGTCGTTCACGCCGCGGAGCATCACGTACTCGACGAACACCTTGCGCCTGCGCAGCTCGTAGTACCGCCGGCATTCGGCAAGGACGTCGGCAAGCGGGTAGCGGTCGTTGACGGGCATCAGCTCGCTCCGCAGCTCGTCGGTCGGCGCGTGCAGCGAGAGGGCGAGGCGGATCGGCTCCCCGACCTCGTCCACGAAGCGGCGCAAGCCTGGCAGCCAACCGACTGTCGACACCGTCGTCCTGCGATGCGTGATCCCGACGTCTGGCAGGACGCGCGCGGCCTCGAGCACGTCGTCGACGTTGAGCATGGGTTCCCCCATCCCCATAAACACTGCATGGTCGACGGGCTCGAGCCGACGGAAGTGCAGCGCCTGGTCGAGGATCTCGGACGCTGTCAGGTTCCGGCCGAACCGCATCTGCCCGGTGGCGCAGAACGTGCACGTCAGCGGGCAGCCTGACTGCGACGACAGGCAGAGCGAGCGGCGGCCGTCCCGGTACCGCATCAGCACCGCCTCGACAGGATGGCCGTCGTGCGTCCGGAACAGCGCCTTCACGGTGCCGTCGCGCGACTCGGCCAGCTCCGAGAGCGCGAGCGTCGAGAAGGGAACTTCCGCCGCCAGCTGCTCACGCAGCGCGCGAGGCAGGTTCGTCATCTGCTCGTAGCCGCCGGCGCCGCGGGCGGCCCACGCCCACACCTGCTCGGCCCGGTAGCGGGGCTCCCCGCCCGCCGCGAGTCGCTCCCTCAGTAGGACACGATCCACGGCGGACACGGTAGCGTCGGCCGATGCAGCCCTGGTGGCAGCGGGCCGTCTTCTACCAGGCGTACGTCCGCTCGTTCGCGGACTCGAACGGGGACGGCGTCGGCGACCTGCGCGGGCTGATCCAGAGGCTCGACTACCTCGAATGGCTCGGCGTGGACTGCATCTGGCTCAGCCCCGTCACCGTCTCGCCTGACCGTGACTGGGGCTACGACGTCGCCGACTACCTCGACGTCCAGCCGGAGCTCGGCACGCTCGCCGATGCCGACGAGTTGATTGCCGACGCCGGCCGCCGCGGGATCCGGATCGTCATCGACCTCGTCCCGAACCACACCTCGGATCGGCACGCGTGGTTCCAGGAGTCCCGCGCCTCGCGCGACAACCCGCGCCGCCACTGGTACGTCTGGCGCGACCCGAAACCGGACGGCGCTCCTCCCAACAACTGGAAGTCGACCTTCGGCGGTGGCCCCGCCTGGACGCTCGACGAGCCGACCGGCCAGATGTACCTGCACAGCTTCCTCCCGGAGCAGGTGGATCTCGACTGGTGGAGCGACGAGGTCCGGGAGGCCTTCGACGACATCTTGCGCTTCTGGCTCGACCGCGGCGTCGCGGGGTTCCGGCTCGACGTCGCGCACGCGATCGTGAAGGACCGGACGTTCCGTGACCGGGCCGACGACTCGGAGCCGAGCGTGCTAGTCGACCTCGACGAGACGTTCGCCGTCCTGCGCCGGTGGCGCGAGCTCGTCGACGCCTACGACGACGATCGGCTCCTGCTCGGCGAGACCTGGGTGATGGACCTCGAACGCCTGGCCGAGTTCTATGGACGCGGGGACGACCAGCTCCACCTCGCGTTCAACTTCCCGTTCGCGTTCTCGCCGCTGTCGGCGGAGCCCCTGCGCAACGTCGTCGAGGCAACCGAGGCGGCGCTGCCCGCGGGCGCGTGGCCAGTGTGGATGCTCTCGAACCACGACATCCCGCGCTTCCCGACGCGCATGTGCGACGGAGACCCGCGCAAGACCCGCTGCGCGCTGACGGCGCTCCTGACCCTGCGCGGGACGCCCGTCCTGTACTACGGCGATGAGCTGGGTCTCCCACAGGTCGACGTGCCGCCGGAGGCGGTGCGCGACATCGCCGACCGCGACGGCGCGCGGACGCCGCTGCCCTGGAACGGCGACTGGACGAGCCCGTGGCTCCCCCTCGGCGGCGGCACCACGGTCGCCGAGCAGCAGGACGATCCCGGCTCGATTCTCTCCTTCACGCGCACGCTGATCGAGCGGCGACGGTCGACTCCCGACCTCCTTGAGGGGGCCTACGAGCGAGTCGAGGCGCCGCCGGGGGTCTGGGCGTACCGGCGCGGAGAGTCGACGATCGTCGCGCTGAACCTCGCCGATGAGCCGACGCGGTTCGAGGGGTGCGATCTCGCTCCCTGGGACGGCGCCGTCCTCGACGCCTGAGCTACACGTGCTCGGCGGCTTCCCGGTACACGGGCACGAGCTCGGCGAAGCGCTCGTCCCAGTCGACGTGCTCGCCCTTGCCGACCCCTTCGAGCCGGTCGAGGTGCGCGTGCCAGCCGGCGCTGTAGCCGATCGCGACCTGCGGCGTCAGGCGTCGGTGGTGGAGGATCAGGAGCGTCCCTTCGCCGCGCGGCTCGAGCTCGAGCCGCAGCACGCTGTCCGACTCGCCGAGGAACGTCCAGTCGTACTCGAGCAGCCGCGGCGGGTCGAGTTCGCGGATCGTCCCCGCCGCGACCTCCTCGTCCGACTCGCCGAACCGGATCACGATCCGGCCGCCGACCTGCAGGTCGACCTCCGCCTCGCCGAGCCAGCCGCGCAGCTGCTCGGGTTCCGTCAGAGCTGCCCAGAGCTCATCGGGCCGGTAGTCGTAGACCCGCTCGAAGTGCACTGCGAGGCGCTCCTGGCTCTCGCGCTGGAGCTGGCCGAACGTCTGCGCGAGCATCGTCACTCCTTTCGTCGCCGGCGGGCGCGCCGGAGTTGCACGTCGAGGGCGTCGAGGCGGTTCGTCCAGATGCCGCGGTAGCGAGCCAGCCACTCGTCGACCTCCTCGAGCGGGGCTGGGTCGAGCGAGTACACCCGGCGTTGCGCCTCGCTCCGTGCCTGCACGAGCCCGTGCTCGCGCAGGACGCGGAGGTGCCGAGAGACGGCGGGCCGGCTGACGTCGAAGTGAGACGCGATCTCGCCCGCGTCGCGCTCGCGCTCGGCGAGCAGCTCGACGATGTGGCGCCGGATCGGGTCGGCGAGTGCCTCGAGAGCCTGCACGCAGTTTATGTAGCAGATTGGTTACGTAAACGTCAAGTTACAGAGCCACGCGTGCTTGAATGCTGCGCGTGATCGACCTGCGGTCAGACACGCTCACGCAGCCGACGCGCGCAATGCGCGACGCGATGGCGAACGCGGAGGTCGGGGACGAGCAGAAGCGGGAGGACCCGACCGTGAACGAGCTCGAGCGGCGCGGCGCGGAGTTCCTCGGGCAGGAGGAGGCCGTCTTCGTCCCGACCGCGACGATGGCGAACCAGATCGCGCTCAACGTCCACGGGCGTCCGGGCGACGCGCTCGTCGCCGAGCGCCACGCGCACATCATGCTCTCGGAGCTGGGCGGCCCGGCAGTGCACTCCGGCCTGCTGACGATCGGACTGACGGGCGCCGCCGGCAGGTTCTCGCCCGAGCAGGTCGTCGCGGAGATCCGCGACCGGACGAGCGTCCACGTCGCCCCGACGCGGATCGTCACGGTCGAAAACACGCACAACAGCTCGGGCGGCCGCGCCTGGCCGATCGCCGAGATCAAGGCGCTCGCGGCCACCTGTCAGGAGCACGACCTCGCGTTCCATCTCGACGGCGCGCGACTCGTCAACGCGGCCGTGGCGGTCGGCCTGACGTCCGCCGACATCGGCCGTGAGTTCGACACCGTCACGATCTGCTTCTCGAAGGGCCTGGGCTGCCCGCTGGGCGCGTTGATCGCCGGCCCCTCCGCGCTGATGGGGCGAGCTCGGCGCGGCAAGCACCTCTTCGGTGGCGCCATGCGGCAGGCGGGGATCGTCGCCGCAGCCGCGCTCTACGCGTTCGATCACCACGTCGAGCGGATCGCCGACGACCACGCCCGGGCGCGGCGGCTCGCCGAAGGCCTGGCCGAGGCCGGCGTGCGGGTCGACCTCGAGCAAGTGGAGACGAACTTCGTCCAGATCGACGTGGGCCCGGACCGCGCCGGCGCGATCGACGCGATGAAGCGCGAGGGCATCCTCGTTTCGACGACCGTGCATCCGACGGTCGTCAGGGCGGTCACGCACCTCGACGTCGACGACGACGACATCGCCGTCGCGATCGACGCGATCCCGCGCGCGCTCGGGGTTCTTGCGTCTGCCTGATCCTCCCGTCGCCGACCTCTCGCGGATCGTCCGCGAGGCGCAGTCCGACCAGCGGATCCCGTCCGTCAGCGCCGCCGCGGTCGGAAACGGCGAGGTCGTCTGGCAAGAGGCGCTCGGGCTCGCCGACGTCGAGGGGGCGGTCGTGGCGACGCCCGACACGCAGTACCGCGTCGGCTCGATCACGAAGACCTTCACGGCCGTCGCGGTGATGCAGCTGCGGGACGCCGGCGAGCTCGACCTCGACGACCCGCTCTCGAGGCACATCCCTGAGGCAGCGCGCGGCGATGCGACGCTCCGGCGGCTGCTCGCGCACCTCTCCGGTCTCCAGCGCGAGATGCCCGGGTATGTGTGGGAGACGTTCGACTTCCCCGACCGCGAGGGGCTCGTCTCCGGCCTCGCCGACGCCGAGGAGGTGCTCCAGCCCGGCGCGCGCTGGCACTACTCGAACCTTGCGTTCGCACTCCTCGGCGAGGTCGTCGCCCGCCGCTCCGGGCTCGAGTACGAGGAGTACATCCGCGGCCGGCTACTCGAGCCGCTCGGTCTCGACCGCACGACGTTCGAGCAGGCGCCGCCGACGGCGAATCCCTACCTCGTCGAGCCCTACGCCGACGCCGTGCGTCCCGAGCAGAGCCTCATCAAGGGCGCCTTCGCGGCCGCCGGGTCACTCTGGTCGACGACGGCGGACCTCTGCCGGTGGGGGACCTTCCTCGTCGAGGGTGCCGAGGGCGTGCTCGCGAAGGAGACCGCGGAGGAGATGCGGCGCTTCCAGGCGATGGCCGACCTCGACGCATGGAAGCTCGGCTGGGGGCTCGGGCTGATGCTGATGCGCGAGGACGACCGGGTCCTCGTCGGGCACGGCGGCGCGATGCCCGGCTTCCTGGCCGGCCTTGCCGTCTCGCCGAAGGAACGCTCGGGCGCCGCCGTCCTCGTCAACTCGGGCGCGGGCGTGAAGATCGAGGAGCTGGTCCGGGCGCTCGCCGTCAAGGCGGCGGAGGCGTACCCGGCCGAGCCCGAGCCCTGGCGCGCTGCCGAGGGCGTCCCGCCCGAGCTCGAGCCGCTGCTCGGCCGCTGGTGGTCCGAGGGGAGCGAGGTCGTGGTCTCGGTGCGGAGCGGGCAGCTCGAGCTCCGCTACGCCGCGGCGCCCGCGCTCCCGCCGGCGGTGTTCCGGGCCGAGGGGGACGACCGGTTCCGCGGCGTGTCGGGCCCGGAGGAGGGGGAGCTGCTCGAGATCGTCCGCGACGAGGGCGGGCAGGTGACCAAGCTGTACTGGGCCACCTACCCGCTCACGCGCAAGCCGCAGATCTTCGGCGCCTAGCTCACTCGTACTGGAGCGCTTCGAGCACGTTGAGCCTGCCCGCGCGCCGCGCCGGGAGGATCGCCGCGATGATGCCCACGAGGATCGCCGCGAGCACGAACCAGACCAGCGAGAGCCACGGCACCGCGAAGACGATCCCCTCGTCCGACAGCGCGTGCGTCACGAGCGCCGCGAGGAACACTCCGACGACCATCCCGAGGGCGCCGCCGATCAGGGACGTGACGACGCTCTCGTGGCGGATCATCGAGCGTGTCTGGCGCTGCGTCATCCCGACCGCGCGCAGCATGCCGATCTCGCGCGTCCGCTCGAAGACCGTCAGGACGAGCGTGTTGATGATCCCGAACAGGCTGACGATCACCGAGAGCAGCAGCAGCACGTACAGCAGCACCAGGATGTTGTTCAGCGGCTTCTCGAAGTTCGTCTTGAACTCCGGACCTGTCTGGATCTTCGCGTCGGCGAAGCCGCTCACGCTCTTGTCGAGCGCTGCGGTGTTCGCGTCCGACACGCCGCCCTTGGTGTTGATGAACACCATCTCGTTCTCGGGGTCGGTGAAGCTCTTGTCGAAGAGCGCGTTCGAGATCGTGACCTCGCCGAACGGCGACCCGCCGTTCGGCAGCTTGAAGACGCCCTTCACCTTCACGTGGAGCTCTTCCGTCGTCGGCAGCGTGAGCGTGAGGGGCGACCCGATGTGCAGGTCGTGGTCCTCCGCGAACTTGTGGTCGACGAAGGCGCCGTCCAGGCCGAGCTGCGCGGGGACCGACGTCGAGCCCTCCTTCCAGTCGAGATGGATGACCTTCGGGAGGTTCTCGTCGACGCCGGTGAGGTCGCTCGTACTGCCGAAGACCTTCGCCGAGCCCGCGCGAACGCCCGAGACCGTCGTCGCAACCGGCGACTGCGCGGCCGACTTCTCGGCCGCGATGGTCAGCGGCGTGAAGGTGTCCGTCGAGGTCAACGCGTAGTTGCTTCGGAGGAGGTCGTCGACGGCGCTCTCGAACGAGGACCGGATGCCCTGGCCGAGGATCGCTACGAGGGTCACGAGCGCGAGCCCGATCATCAGGGCCGATGCCGTCGAGGCAGTGCGCTTCGGGTTCCGTTTCGTGTTGTCGCGGGCCAGAGTTCCGGCGGTCCCGCCCAGGCGTGCCCCCGGCCAGCCGAGGACGGACGCGAGCGGGCGCACCAGCCGCGCCGCGTTGGCGGAGACCCCGAAGAAGAGCAGCAGGATCCCGAAGCCGAGTGACGCCAGTCGGTTCCCGGTGGAAAGGCCGTGCCCGAGCACGCCGTAGCCGACGAGCAGGATGCCGAGCACGAGCGTCACGATCGCCAGGATGGGCGTCCAGCGGGCGAACCGTCCCGGCGGGAGCTGCGCTCCCTCGCGGACGGCTGCGATCGGCGCGATGCGCGTGGCGCGCAGCGCCGGGCGGAGGCTCGCGAACAGCGTGACGACGATCCCGACGAGCAGGCTCACGACCACGGTGCGCGTCTTGAAGACGGTCCCCGCAGTGGGCAGGTCGATCCCGACGGCCGAGAACAGCGAGCTCAGGCCCTTCGCCAGGCCGAACCCGAGGAGGAGGCCGACGAGCGACGCGAGCGTGCCGATCACGAGCGCCTCGATGACAACCGCCCGCAGGATCTGGCGGCGCGTGGCGCCGATCGTCCGCAGCGTCGCGAACTCGCGGATGCGCTGCGCGATCGTGATCGAGAGCGTGTTCGCGATCACGAAGCTGCCGACGAAGAGGGCGATCCCGGCGAACGCCAGCAGGATGTACTGGATGAAGCTCGTGAAGCTGACGCTCTTCTTGTCGACCTTGATCTGCTCGGCGGTGTCGCGCACCTGGGTGTCCGGCGGGATGACCGCCTGGATCCTCGACGTGAGCTCCTTCGTCGAGACGCCGTTGTCAGCCTGTACGCGGATCACGTCGAGCTCGCCCTGCCGCTGGAAGACGTCCTGCGCGGTGGGGAGATCGAAGACCGAGACGGTCGTGCTCCCGAACGAGACGCCCGGTATCTCCACGATGCCGCTGATCCGGAACTGGCGCACCGGCCCGGCGCGCTCGACGCCGACCGTGTCGCCGACGGCGTAGTGCTTGCCGCTGGCAGTGCCCTTGTCGATCGCGATCTGGTCGGGGCCGCTCGGCCAGTTGCCGGCCGTGAGCTTCAGCGGGTTGAAGCGCTGGTCGCCGGTCGGGTTGACGCTGAAGGCGATGCGCGGGCCGCCGTGGGTCGAGATCGCCTTCCCGTTCCGGTCGACGAGCTGCGTCTTCGTGTCGGTGACCGAGCCCTCCGCCGCCTTGACGCCGTCGATCGCCTCGATCTTCGGGAGCAGGGACTCCGGGAAGCTCGCACCCTGGACGCTATTGCCGTTCGTGTCGGTGTCGAAGGCGGTCTTCGCGCTGATGATCACGTCGGCGTTCTTGTACGACTGCGTGATGATCGTGTTGAAGGCGCCGTTCATCGTGTCGGTGAGGATGTAGGTCCCGCTCACCATCGCGACGCCGAGGACGATCGAGATGCCGGTGAGGATTGCGCGAAGCTTGCGGCCGAGCAGGCCGCGGATGGCGACTCGCGTCACTGGCCGAGCTCCTCGATCACCTCGAGGATGTGGTGTTCGTCGGACTGTCCCTCGTCGCGGACGATCAGTCCGTCGCTGAGGAAGAGGAGGCGGTCGGCGATCGCGGCGGCGCGCGCGTCGTGCGTCACCATCACCGTCGTCTGCCCGTAGGCGTCGACCGAGTCGCGCAGGAGGTGCAGGATCTCCTCGCTCGTGTGCGAGTCGAGGTTGCCCGTCGGCTCGTCCGCAAAGACGATCGTCGGTTGGCTGACCAGTGCACGGCCGATCGCGACGCGCTGCTGCTGGCCGCCCGAGAGCTCGGCCGGACGGTGCTTCCGCCGGTCGGCGAGGCCGACTCGCTTCAGCAGCTCGTCGGTCCACTCCTTGTCGGCCTTCTCGCCGGCGATCGAGAGCGGGAGGAGGACGTTCTCCTCCGCGCTGAGCATCGGCAGCAGGTTGAAGAACTGGAAGATGAAGCCGATGTGCTTGCGGCGGAGCTTCGTCAGCTCTGTGTCGTTGAGCTTCGAGAGCTCGGTGCCATCGATCATGACCTCGCCCGAGGTGGCGCGGTCGAGGCCGGCGAGGATGTGCATCAGGGTCGACTTGCCGGAGCCCGACGGCCCCATGACTGCGGTCAGTTGTCCCTTCGGGACCTCGATCGACACGCCGCGGAGCGCGTCGACGGCGGTCTCGCCCTCGCCGTAGCGCCGGGTGACGTCTCTGGCGGACACCACCGGACCCGGCATGGGCGCGTCGACGGCCGCCGCGTTGGCTGCGCTGGTGTTGCTCACGGTGAGAAATCCTCCTTTGGGTTCATAGTGAGTGTTCCAGCCTGACTGCGTCGGCTCAATGCAGGCATCCGGTGTCCGCGAGGTTCGGTTAACCGCCCCCGGCTAGCGGTCGCCGGCGACGAAGTACGCGATCACCATCAAGGAGTAGACGCCGATGAGGAGACCACCCTCCCAGCGGCGTGAGCGGCCGTCCCGGATCACGTACGCGACGAAGACGGCGGCGATCCCCATGGTGGCGAGCTCGATCGGCCGGAACGCGAGCGTCAGCGGCTGCGCGAAAGCGAACGACACGAGCGTCACGACCGGGATGACGAAGAGGGCGACCTGGGCGCTCGACGAGACGGCGATCTCGGTCGCAAGCTTCATCTTCCCGCGCCGCGCGATCACCACGGCGCCGCCGTGCTCGGCCGCGTTGCCGACGATCGCGACGATCACGATCGCGATGAAGAACTGCGACAGGCCGACAGCGTCGGCGAAGGGCTGGAGCGAGTGGACGAGGATCTCGCTGACGAGTGCCGTCGCCACCGTCGCGATCGCGAGCGTGACGAGCGCGGCCGGAAGGCTCCAGGCGGCCGTGTCGCCGCCCTCGTGTGGGGGCCGGCGGCGCAGGCCGGTGATGGTGACGACGAGGTAGAGGACGAGCAGGAAGATGGCTGGGCCGATGCTGAGGAGGGCGAGTGAGTGCCGCTCGGGATCGCCGTGCCAGCCCGGGATCGAGGGGATCAGCAGCACCAGCACGGCAGTGAAGACGAGCCCGAGCTGGACGAGCAGCGAGCGTCGGTCGAGTCGCGCCTCGGGCCCGACGGCCATCGCGACGCCGAGGACGAGGAGGATGTTCGAGACGACGCTGCCCGCCATCGAGCCGCGGACGACGTCGGGCAGCTGGTCCGCGACCGCGATCAGCGCGATGATCAGCTCCGGCGCGTTGCCGAAGCTGGCGTTGAGCAGCCCGCCGATGCGCGGGCCGGTGTGCTCGCCGGCGTGCTCGGTCGCCTCGCCGATCAACCACGCCAGGGGAATGAGCGAGAGCGCCGCGAGCACGAAGAGCGCGACCTTCCCCACGTGGAACACCCAGTCGGCGAGGTAGGTGGCCGGCACCAGGGCGAACGAGGCCCAGAGGAGACGGCGCACCACGGCGGCTAGCCTACCCGGGCGCCGAACGAGGCCCCAACATCCTGACCATCGTCGAACGTCTCTCCGCGTCAAGAGCGGCACGGGGCCAATAGCTTCCGCGCAGCCGCTTGTCAAGTCTTGCGCGGGTGCTCGGCGAGCCCCCAAAATCCGTTCATGGCGGCCCGACCCGAGCGCGTGAGCGATCCGCGACAACGCGCCACGAAGCTGCCCCTCCGACCGCAGGACGAGCTCGAGTGCAGGCGGTGCGGCATCCATTGCGACAAGGTCGTCTACCCGTCCGCGTGCGTCGAGCGCGGGTGCCCGTTCCTCTACGCGTACGAGGAGTTCGGCCACACGTACATCGGCTGCATGCAAAAGGTCTACGGCGTCGAGATCGACCTCGAGCTGCTGCGCGAGGCGGAGGTGCGCCGGGACGGCTTCGGCGCGGTACGCACCTTCCGTAGCCCGCTGCCGATGTGCCGCGTCGAGGTGGAGGAGTGCTACGGCGCCGACCGGTCGGGCGAGCTCGGGTGCGTCAATCCCGAGTTCCACGAGCTCCCGCTCGGCAGCCCGACCTTCAAGGTCATCGCTCGGATAGCGGACTGAGCAGCGCGTAGCCGACGAGCGGGCTCAGCGCCGCGAGCACGAACGCGAGGCGCCACGAGCTCGCGTGGACGACGGCCGAGAAGGCGATCGGCGCGACGATCGATCCGGCGGCGAGGAAGGACTGCTGCAGCCCGATCGCCGCACCCGACCGCTCCCGGCCCGCGATCTCGGCGGCCGCTGTGAACGACAGGCCGTTCCAGGACAAGGACACCGTCCCCGCGGCGACGAGCACGGGGAGGAGGATCCACAGCGTCGACCCGAGGAGCAGGGCGGCCGCCACCACCGAGGCCGTGAGCAGGAGACCGAGCTGCAGCAGCGGCACGATGCGCTGGCGACGGCGGTCCGACCAGCGCCCGGCGGCGATGCGCGCGACGCCGCCGAACACCTGCGTCACGGCGAACGCCGCCGCGGCCGCCCCTGTGGAAACACCGCGCTGGTCGTGGAGGAAGAGGACGAGGAACCCGAGCAGGCTGATCTGGGTCGCGACATAGAAGCTGCTGCCGAGCGACAGGCGCCAGATCCGCGGGTCGCGCAACGGCCCCGACGGCGGTGCCTGGCCCGGGGTCGGTTCGCGCCGGATCAGCACGGCGCAGACGACCGCGGCGGCGGCGCACCCGGCCGCGAGCGCGCGGAAGGCAGCGTCGAGCCCGACGTGCTGCGTGAGCGCAGGCAGGGTGAGCGCGGCGATCGCCCCGCCGAGCGGCACGGCGGTCTGCCGGATCCCGAGCGCGAGCCCGCGCTCCTCCGGGCCGAACCACGACATCACGGCGCGTCCGCTCGCGGTCTGCGTCCCGGCGCCGAGCGCGCCCGCCCCGACGAGCGCAACCACCAGACCGGCGGTGGAGGAGGTGGCCGCAACGAGTAGGAGAGCGAGCCCGCAGCCGAGCAGCCCCGTCGCGAGCACGATGCGCTCCCCGATCCGGTCGGCGACGAGGCCCCAGAGCAGCAGCGTCGAGATCAGGCCGACGTTGAGCGCCGCGAGCACGACGCCGACCTCGGGAAGGCTCAGGTCGTACTGCGCGCGGATCTGCGGCGCGAGCGTCGGCAGGCCGAAGAAGACCGCTGAGAAGCTCGCCTGGGCGACGACCCCCGCGGCGAGGATCGTCCAGCGGTATCTAGGCCGAGGTCCAGCGCTCGTGGAGCTCACGCAGCTTCCGGATCTCGTCGGCGTTCGGCCCGCGGCCGTCCTTCCCGGGGACCTCGAGCACCGCCGGGAGGCCCTGGAGTCGCGGGTCGGCGAGGAAGAGACCGAGCTTCTCCCCGATCAGCCCGTCCCCGATGTTCTCGTGGCGGTCGCGGTTCGAGCCGAGCGGCGCCTTCGAGTCGTTCGTGTGCAGCGCGCGCAGCCGGTCGAGGCCGATGCGCTCGTTCAGCTCCTTCAGGGCCGCGTCGAGGGCGTCGCGGTCGGAGACGTCGACTCCCGAGACGAAGAGGTGGCAGGAGTCGAGGCAGACACCGAGCCGCTCGTGGCCGTCGAGCGCATCGAAGATGACGCCGAGCTCCTCGATCGAGCGGCCGATCGTCCCGCCGGCGCCGGCCGAGTTCTCCATCAGCAGCCAGGTCGTCTCGGAGCAGCGTTCGAGCACCTGCCGGAGCGCCGGCACGATCCGCCTCAGCCCCCTGGCGAAGCCGGCGCCGAGGTGCGAGCCGATGTGGACGACGACGCCGTCCGCCTCGATCGCGCAGGCCGCGTCCATCGTCGAGCGCATCGTGTCGACGCTCTTCCTGTACATCGTCCTGTCCGGGGTCGCGAGGTTGACGAGGTAGAGCGCGTGGACGAGGACGCCGCCGAGCCCCACCTCCGTGCGGCGCTCGCGGAACCGCTCGATCGACTCCGGGTCGTGGTTCGGGAACCGCCACGCCCGCGGGCTCTGCACGAAGAGCTGGACGACGTCTGCGCCCATCCCCTCGGCGCCGTCGATCGCCTTCTTGATCCCGCCCCCGCAGTGGGCCCCGAACAGCACGGCGCCACGATAATCGCGTCATGGCGCAGCCCGTCGCGTCGCGACCGACCTTTCCCGGCGGTTACGGCATCCACGCTGACGACGAGGGCCTGGTGCCCTGGAGCGACGCCGAGGCGCGACTTGAGCAGGCGCGGAACTACTGGATCGGGACGACTCGCCCGGACGGCTCGCCGCACGCGATGCCGGTCTGGGGGCTCTGGCTCGACGACTCCCTCTTCTTCTCGAGCGGCTCGACCTCCCGCAAGGCGCGCAATCTCGCCGTCGATCCGCGCATCGTCATTCACCTGGAGAGCGGGGACGAGGTCGTGATCGTCGAGGGATCCGTCCAGCGGGTCACCGACGAGTCCGTGCTACGCAGAGTCGGCGAGCTCTACAGCGCGAAGTACGACTTCGAGTTCGACCCGACGGGACCGGGCGACGTCCCCGTCTTCCGCGTGCGGCCGCGCCGCGCCTACGCGTGGCTCGAACGCGACTTTGCCGGGACGGCCACTCGCTACTCCTTCCCGTAGCATCGAAGCGATGTCCGTCCGCGTGCGCATGGCCCCGAGCCCGACCGGGTTCCTCCACATCGGGAACGTCCGGACGGCGCTGTTCAACTGGCTCTTCGCGCGCCACGAGGGGGGCGAGTTCCGCCTCCGGATCGAGAACACCGACACGAGCCGCGAGGTCGCGGAGGCGACGCAGCAGATCCAGGACTCGCTCCGCTGGCTCGGCCTGGACTGGGACGGGGACGTCACGTTCCAGCTCGACCGCATGGACGACTGCCGCGAGGTCGCGCAGCGCCTGCTCGAGGAGGGCACGGCGTACGAGGACGACGGGGCGATCCGGTTCCGCATGCCCGACGAGGGCGTGACCGCGTGGGACGACGTCGTCCGCGGGCACGTCGAGTTCCCCAACGAGAAGCTCGAGGACCTCGTGCTCGTCCGCTCCGACGGGCGTCCCACCTACAACTTCGCCTCGCCGATGGAGGACGTCTGGGACGGGATCACGCACGTGATCCGCGGCGAGGACCACATCTCCAACACGCCGAAGCAGATCAACATCATCCGGGCGGTGGGCGCCGAGCCGCCGGCGTATGCCCACGTCTCGCACGTGCTCGGCGCCGACGGAAAGAGCCTCTCGAAGCGCCACGGCTCCGTGACCGTCGACGAGTTCCGCCAGGCGGGCTACTACGCGCCGGCTCTGCTGAACTTCCTCGCCCTGCTCGGCTGGAGCTACGACGACAAGACGACCATCATGTCGAGCGACGAGCTGGTCGAGCGCTTCTCGCTGGAGCGCGTCGTCCCGAGCCCGGCGACGTTCGACTACGCGAAGCTCGACTGGATGAACGGGATGTACCTGCGCGCGCTACCGGTCGAGGAGTACGCCGACGAGCTGGTGCGCTGGCTGCGCGACGAGGCCCACGACTGGGACGACGAGCTCGTTCGCCGGGCAGCGCCGCTCGTCCAGGAGAAGATCGAGCGGTTCGGCCAGTTCCCGGAGTTCGCGGGCTTCCTCTTCCGCGATGTCGCACCGGATCCGGCGCTGCTCGACGGGGACGCGCCGCTCGTCGCAGCCGCGCGCGACGAGCTCGCCGGCGTCGAGCCGTTCGAGGCGTCCGAGATCGAGGCCGCGCTGCGTGCGCTCGCGGAGCGTCTGGAGCTGTCGCCGCGCAAGGCCTTCCAGCCGATCCGGGTCGCGGTCACGGGCTCGAAGATCTCCCCGGGGCTGTTCGAGAGCCTCGAGCTGCTGGGCAAGGACGAATCCCTGCGGCGACTCAGCGCGGTGGCGGCAGCCTGAGCTGTTTCGGGGGCGCGAGCGGGTCGAGCGCGCGCTGGAACTCGAGCCAGGCGCGGCGGCGGAAGTGGGGCGTGGGGCGCGGCCACTCCGGCGGGTCGCTGGGCGTGTCGACGCGCGGATGAGTCTGTCGTTTGCGGTTTCTCACTTTCAGTAGGTAAACGCCCTGGCTTCGATGGTGGTTACGGCGGATAGACTCGGCGCCGACGGTGGAGCGGCGGCCCGCCCAGAACGTCCTCGTGATCGACGACGACCCGTCGATCCGGTTGCTCTGCCGGATCAACCTCGAGCTCGAGGGCTGGACCGTGCGCGAGGCCGGGACGATCGCCGAGGCCAGGGAGGCGCTCGCCGACGGCGCGGTGGCGCTGACGCTGCTCGACGTCCACGTGGGCATGGAGAGCGGCCTGGAGTTCCTGGTGGAGATCAAGCGCGACCATCCGGGCACGCCGGTGGTGATGCTGACCGGCTCGGTCGAGGTGTCGACCCTCGAGGATGTCCCGGCCGAGGCGGTGATCACGAAGCCGTTCACGCTCGAGCAGCTGTCGCAGACAGTCGAGGTTCTGGTCCCGGGTAGACGGGTAGAGTCCTCGCAGCCTTGACGACGAGGGCGACGATCCGGAGCTCCGCCGAGTTCGAGGAGGAGCTGGGCAGGTATCTCTTCGAGCGGTCCGAGGAGGGCCGCGCTGTGCGCGTGGGCGAGAAGGAGGTGTCCGAGCAGGCGGCGATCGTCGCGCGCTACGCGGACCTCTTCTCGCGCGAGCAGCTGGACGCGCTGCACGCCGAGGAGCAGGACACCGACGACGGCGGCGAGCGGGAGCGGCTCTACCGGCTCCGCAAGACCTGCGAGGGCGGGCTCATCGCCGCGGAGCTCGCCGAACGGGCAGACGAGCTCGAGAATGCGATCCTCGCAGCCCGGGTCACGTTCAAGTCCGAGGAGCTCCCGCTTCGGACTGCGCTCGCGAAGCTCTCCGTGCTCGACGACTACGCCGAGCGGGACGAGCTCGGCGAGGTCCACCGCGAGGCCTCGGCCGCCTTCAACGAGCAGCGCCTGGAGCTGATCCGGGCCTACGAGGAGCTCGAGGCCGACCTCAGCGGCGAGCCGGATCCCGTTGCGCGCAACGAGGAGGAGAAGCAGATCTCGATGCGCGAGCTCGAGTCCGTGCTCGTGCAGGCGAGCGACGCGGTCCAGACGAGGTTCGTCGAGATGCGCGACCGCTGGTTCGAGCGCCTGCTCGGCCCGGACCGGGAGGCGATCCCCTCGTCGGCGCACATGAGCTACGTCCGCCGGCTCTCACCGCTCGCCTCGACGTACACGAAGGAGCGCGCGACCGAGGTCTGCCTCGACACGCTCGCGCAGCTCGGCTTCGACCTCGGCGCCGACCCGCACATCCGCCTCGACCTCGAGGACCGGCCCCAGAAGGCGCCGCGCGCCTGCGTGATCGCATCCGACCCCCCGCAGGTCGTCCACCTGATCACGCGGGCGATGGGCGGGCTCCACGACTACCAGGCGTTGCTCCACGAGGCCGGCCATGCGCTCCACTACGCCGGCGTGGACCCGGGCCTGCCGATGACGTTCCGCCGTATCTCCCGCGACCACGCGCTGACGGAGATCTACTCGTACATCTGCGAGGCGATCTCGCGTGAGCCCGCCTGGCACGCTGCGTACTTCGACCTGTCCGACGAGGAGGCGGCCGAGAACTCGGAGGCGACCGTGTTCCTCGAGGCGCTGCTCTTCCGGCGCTACACCGCGAAGCTCGGCTACGAGCTCGGGTTCTGGTCCCGCTTCGACGACGCCGGGCTCGCGAGCGACGACTACGCCGACCGCCTCACGACCGCGACGGGGCTGCGGTACCCGCGCGACGGGCACCTCGCCGACATGGACGCGGGCTTCTACTCGGCGGACTACCTCCGCGCCTGGATCCGGCACGCGCAGCTGCGCGCACACCTGATCCGCGAGGTGGGAGAGGACTGGTGGCGCCGGCGCGAGACGGGGGACGTCCTCCGGGCCCTCTTCGCCGAGGGGACGAGGCCGTCGAGCGAGGAGATCGCCACCCGGCTCGGCTTCGACCCGAACGACACCGGGCCGCTCGTGGAGGAGCTCGTAGGCTGACACGGCTCGCGTACGACCACTTCTACGGGTACGACGAGCTGACGTCCACGCTGCACGCCTGGGCGAAGGAGGCCCCGAAGCTCTGCACGGTCGAGTCGATCGGCCGTTCGTTCGAGGACCGCGACATCTGGCTCGTCACCGTCACGAACACGGAGACCGGCGACCACCTGGACAAGCCGGCCTTCCTGATCGAGGCGAACATCCACTCGATGGAGTGGACGGGCTGCACCGCCGCCCTCGACCTGATCCAGCGGCTCCTGACGACGTACGGCTCCGACGAGCTCGTGACGCGCGCCGTCGACACGCGCACGTTCTACGTCATCCCCCGGCTCAACCCCGACGGCGCCGAGCGCGGGCTGGAGGAGCGCCGCTTCATCAGGTCGAGCGTCCGCCCCTATCCGCGCGAGCAGCAGGACGACGGCCTCCGCATCCAGGACGCGGACGGCGACGGTCGCGTGCTCGACATGCGCATCGAGGATCCGAACGGCGCCTGGCGCGCCCACCCTGACGAGCCGACGCTGCTCGTCCGGCGCGATCCGGTCGACGGTGCCGGCGACGGGCCGTTCTACCGGCTGATGCCCGAGGGACGCGTCGAGAACTACGACGGCGTCACGATCAGGGTGCCGCCGCCGCTCGAGGGGCTCGACCTCAACCGCAACTTCCCCGCCGACTGGGCGCCGGAGCACGAGCAGCGCGGCGCCGGCCCCTACCCGACCTCCGAGCCGGAGATCCGGGCCTACGTGCAGGCGGTCACGGAGCGGCCGAACATCACCGGCCACGTCGCCTACCACACGTTCAGCGGCGTCCACCTGCGCCCGTACGCCGGCCGGCCCGACGAGGAGCTCCCGACCCAGGACCTCCGCGCGTACAAGATCATCGGCGAGCGTGGCACCGAGCTGACGGGCTACCCCGCGGTCTCCGTCTTCCACGACTTCAAGTACGACCCGAAGCAGTCGATCAAGGGCGGCGCCCACGACTGGATGTACGACCACCTCGGCGTGTTCTCGTGGACGACCGAGTTCTGGAGCCCGCAGCGCGAGGCGGGGCTGTCCGACTACCACCTCACCGACTGGATCCGCGAGCACCCGGTCGAGGACGACGTCGCACTGCTGGGCTGGGCGAAGAAGACCTATCCGGACGCCTACGTCGACTGGTACGAGTTCGACCATCCCGAACTCGGCAAGGTCGAGCTCGGCGGCTGGGACATCGTCAACTACTGGTTCAACGTCCCGTTCGACCGCCTCGAGGAGGAGGTCGCGCCGCACGCCGACTGGGCGATCTTCCAGGCGCTGATCTCACCGCTGCTCGAGGCCCGCCGGCTCGACGTCGAGCGGCTGGGGGAGACGTCGTTCCTCGTGCGGCTCGTGCTCCAGAACTCCGGCTTCCTCCCGACGAACGTCTCCGACAAGGCGGTCGAGCGGCAGGCCGTCCGCAAGATCGAGGTCGAGCTCGACCTGCCGGAGGACGCGCGCCTCGTCGCGGGCGAGGTCAAGACCGAGGTCGGGCAGCTGAAGGGGCGGGTCGACAAGCGCTCGACGACCTGGTGGGGGAACGACGAGTCCACGACCGATCTCGCCAAGCTGGAGTGGGTGGTCGAGGCGCCCGCGGGCACCGAGATCGGGCTGACGGCCGGAAACCTGCGCGCCGGCACGATCCGCCGCCGCGTCACCCTCGAGGCCTAGAACGAGAGACGGCGCCGGTTGCCCGGCGCCGTCCTCGGAGGCATTACCTAATCGTCCGACTTATGGAGCGAACGTCGACTCGCTGTAGCTCGCGAGCGTGGTCATCATGCTGTCCACGCTGGAGTTCCAGCTGGCCGCGTTCCAGCTCGCCTCGGCCCAGCTTGCCGCGTTCCAGCTTGCCTCGGCCCAGCTGGCCGAAGCCCAGCTCGCAGCAGCCCAGGAGGCGTGCGTCGAGACGTACTCGTTCCAGCTGACCGAGTCGAAGCTCTTGCCCCCGGTCGCTGGATCGGACTGGATGAAGGGCTGGAAGCCCTCGTTCGGGTTCGGCGGGTCGTCGATCGTGGACGCCACGCCCGCGTCGATCTCGCCGACGCCGCCGGCGTTCACCGGGTCGTTCGGCAGGTAGTTCGCTGCGAGCATGAGTGCGCCCTTGACCTGATCCGGCGTGAAACCCGGATGGCGGGCCAGGATCTGGGCCGCCGCCCCTGACACGACCGGGGTCGAGAACGACGTGCCGGACATCCACATGTAGCCGGGCGCGACGACGCGGTCCGGCACCGTCGCCGGGATCGTCGCCGTCGGAGGCACGGTCGAGACCATGTAGCGGCCCGGAGCCGAGATGTCCGGCTTGTGGAAGCCGTCCATCGTCATCCCGTGGGCCGACCACGAGGGGATCGTGTCGTCGCTCACGTCGGAGTTCATGTGCTGGTCGACCGCGCCGACCGTGATCACGAACGGATCGTTGCCGGGCGCGAACGACATGCTCACCGGGCCCGAGTCCGAGCCGTGGTTGCCCGCCGCCGCGACGACGACGATGCCGTTGAACCACAGGGCCTCGACCGCCCGGTCGAGCGGATCGACCCGGAAGCTCGTCTCCGTGGCGCCGGCCAGCGAGAAGTTGGCGACACGGATGTTGTACTTCGAGGCGTTCTGCCGGATCCAGTCGGCCGCCGCGATGACGTCGCTCATGCGCGACTCGCCGTTGGCGTTCGCCGTGCGGATCGAGACGAGCTTGGCGTTCGGCGCGCCGCCGGCGTAGTCGCCCGCACCTGCCGCGACACCGGCCACCATCGTGCCGTGGCCCTCGAGGTCGTCACCGCCGCCCGAGGAGCAGAGCGAGCAGAAGTCGACCTTCTGGACGATCCGGCCGTCGAAGTCGGACCGATCCTGAATGCCCGAGTCGACGACCGCGATCGTCGGCGCCTGCGGGGCAGGGCCGGTGATCTCGCCCGTGTTCGGGTCGAAGCTGTTCTGCAGGATCGCCATGTCGGTCGAGTCCTGCCACATGGTGGCGTCCTCGTACCCGGACACCTTCACCTTGACGTCCGGCGTGATCGCCGCAATGCGCGGGTTGCCCGCCAGCTTGACGAGGCGCTTCCCCGAGATCGTCGCGCTGACGCCTGCGACGGTCAGAAACCGCTTCTTGACGTTGCCGCCCTCGCTCTGGACGTCGTCCTGCGCACCCTTCGCGCCGTTCGTGTCCTTGTAGCCCTGGACGATCACGTCGAACTGCTTGTTCGGGTTGGCGGTTGCCTGAGCCAGGAGCGACGCAGGGACCACCGCCTTCTTCGGGGTCTTGGGAGCCGCGCTGCCCGCCACGGGGACGATCAGCATCGCGGCCAGCGCCATCAGGACGATGCCGCGCTTTCCGCTTCCCCAGAGAGCGTTCGCCCGGGACTCACCGCGCCGGCCCCACAGCGCGTTCCCACGAACGTCTCCTCGGAGACTTCGATCTTGCCGCATTCAGAAACTCCTTCCATCCCGCGCAACTCGCACGGGCCGCAGTCGAAAGCCAATTAGGCTGACGCAACCTAGGAGGAGGCCAGGTGGGGAACCTCCCCCTTTCGCGGTAGCGCCGGGCGAATCACTCGGACGAGTGAGCGGGGCGCTCGAAGCGTCAAGGCCGCTCCGGGACAGGCCGATAGGAGCAGCCGGAGACACGGGTGCGCCCTCGGCGTGCGCGTGACGCTCAACCAATGAAACTGCGGACACCTGGCACTCACCGTGTGCGGCGGCACCCACGGCTTCCCGGCGTACGGCTGGTCGCGCCGTGCTGCGCTCCTGGGCGTCCTGCTGCTCGGCCTCTGTTCGCCGGCAGCTCGGGCGCAGGCGTCGCCCAGTACACCGGCACGCTCTACCTCGACGGGTCCGGCTCTCGGCGGTCGCGACAGGCAGCTTCCAGGTCACGACCGCCGTTCCCGGCGCTCAAGGCGCCGCTCCCGCCGCCGTCGCAGGGACGCCGAACAGCGGCGGCGTTCCGACCGGCGCCGTACAAGTACATCTACGTCACGACGAGCGGTGCGGCGCGAACGGCAAGCGTGGCATCGAACCAGGTGAGCGTCACGAACGCTCCCGTGACCGTGACTAACGTGCCGGTCGGGGCCGACGTCTACCGCTCGAAGATCCCGTCCGGCACGAACACGGGCACCTACATCCTGCTCGGCTCGAATCCGGGCCCGACCGCGGCCTACACGGACACCAGCACGGCCACGACCGGGACGCTTCTGCCGGAGGCGGACAACCGCGTGGCCATGAGCGCGACCGGTTGGGCGCCTTTCGCTCCCGGGGTCTCCCTCGCCTCCTCGACAGTCGCGAACACGCCGACGACCGTGCCGTCGATCGGGTCGAGCTGCGCAGGCTGGATTGTCGACGCGCCCGGTGGACGTCAGCTTCGCGGCGGGGACGTGGACCTTCTACGCGCAGGCACGGCCGGACTCGAACCCCAACGGCGCCGCCGTGCTGACCGTGGCGATGTGGAAGGTCGACGACAGCGGCAACACTGTCGCCGGCTGGCACCGTCGTGCCGCCTACCGACGGGAGCGCCTTCGCCTTCAACGGGATGAGCCAGTCCGCCTCGGCGTCGTACACGACGTCGAGCCCGACGACGCTCGCCTCGAACGAGCACCTGTGCGTGCAGTTCTGGCGGCACCAGACGATCGCGTACACGACCGCCGGCGCGATGTCCCGCACGATCCAGTTGCTCGCCTGGGATCCCAACAACAGGATCAGCGTCCATCCGGCGCCGAACGGCTTCGCCTCGGCCGCCCTCTCTTCCCCGGCCGACGGCCTGCACGCGCAGACCGTGCCGACGCTCGGCGCGACCTACAGCGACCCCGAGGCGGACGCCGGCACCATGATGATCCGGCTTTGCTCGGATGCGGGCTGCGGCACCGTGCCTCAGAGCTCCGGCGCGCTCGCGGCGACGGACGGGGCCACGCAGACGTGGCTCCCGACTGGCCCGCTCTCCGATGACACGTACTACTGGCAGGCGCAGGCGAAGGACGCGCAGGGTCTCGCCAAATCGTGGACCCCGTCGCGGAGCTTCGTGATCGACACGACCGCGCCTGCGACGGTGATCTCGGCGAATCCGCCGGTGCTCGACAACTCGGCTGCCGGCAGCTTCTCGTTCAACGCCAACGAGGCCGTGACGGGCTACCAGTGCAAGCTCGACGGCGGCGCGTTCGCCGCGTGCTCGAGCCCGTACTCGTACAGCGGTCTGGCCGACGGGAGCCACACGTTCTCCGTGAAGGCGATCGCCGATCTCGCCGGCAACGGCGGCTCGACCAACACGTACGGGTGGACGATCGACACGGCCGCGCCGGACACCTCGCTCACGTCGACGCCGGTATCCCTGTCGACCGTCGCGAATCCCAGCTTCTCCCTGTCCTCGACCGAGCCCGGCTCCTTCGAGTGCAAGCTCGACGGCGGCGCCTTCGCACCCTGCCTCAGCCCGATGACCTACTCCGGCGTGGCCGACGGCCTGCATACGTTCCAGGCGCGCGCGAAGGACGCTGCCGGCAACGTCGATCCGACCCCGGCCTCGTACGCCTGGACGATCGACGCCACGCCGCCCGACACGAGCATCGGCCCGTCGGAGCCAGCCACGTTGACGAACGCGACCGGCGCCACGTTCGACTTCTCGTCGCCCGAGCTCGGATCGACGTTCCAGTGCAGCCGCGACGGCGGCGCGTTCGCCTCCTGCACGTCGCCGAAGACCTACTCCGGCCTGGCCGACGGCAGCCACACCTTCCAGGTGCGCTCGACCGACGCCGCGGGCAACACGGACGGCAGCCCCGCGTCGTACGCGTGGGTCGTCGACACGACGCCGCCGAGTACGACGATCGGGCCGACGATGCCTTCTGCGAGCTCCAACTCCACGATCGCGACCTTCGACGTCGCGTCGAACGAGCTTGGCTCGACGTTCGAGTGCCGCCTTGACGGGGGCTCCTACGGCGCCTGCACCACACCGGTCGCCTACAGCGGTCTCGGAGACGGGACCCACACGTTCTCCGTGCGGGCAACCGACCAGGCCGGCAATCTCGACACGTCGCCCGCCTCGTATTCCTGGCAGGTCGACACCGTCGCACCGTCGACCCCGACGCTCAGCTCCCCCGGCGACGCGGCGATGATCAACACGACGCCCGAGCTCGACGCCGTCTTCGGCGATTCGACGCCGGGCGATAGCGGCACCGTCGACTTCCGGATCTGCTCCATCTCGGCCCCGGCCGGGATGGCGTGCATGCCGCTCGTCGCCGCGATGACGTCCGGGACGATCTCGCCCGGCGATCTCGCGACCGCGGCCTCGGCTCCGCTGGCGAGCGGGACGTACCACTGGCAGGCGCGGGCGCAGGACGCCTCGGGCAACCAGTCCGGGTGGAGCGCCACACGAAGCTTCCAGCTCGACTCCTCCGAGCCCTCGGTTCCGGCCCTCTCCGGCCCGGCAGACGGCGCGTGGGTCAAGGCGGCGACCCTGCAGGCGACGTTCAGCAAGCCGTCGTTCGCCGGCACGGGCACGATCGACTTCCGCGTGTGCACGGACGGCGCGTGCCTCGCGGTCGCCTCGAGCGGCATCTCCGGCCAGCTGGTGAACGGCGCGACGGGCTCCTGGGCGCTCCCCGAGCGGCTCAGCGACGGGATGTACTACTGGCAGGCACGCGCGAACGACCCCTACGGGAACGCGTCCAACTGGTCGCCCGTCCGGATGCTCCACCTGGACAAGACGGCGCCAGCGGCGCCCGCGAGCTTCAACGGGACCATCGCCGGCGACGGCCTGACCCTCCGCTGGGATCCGCCCGGGGACGCGCTCGCCAACTTCGTCGTCTACGTCAACGGCGTCTCGACCGCGAGCCTCGGCGGCAGCACCTACGAGTACAAGGTCGGCGCGTTCGACGCCGGCGATACGCGCTCTTTCAACGTCGTCGCCGCCGACCTCGCCGGCAACCGCTCGACGATGTCGAAGACCCTAGTCGGCGTCCCGAACATGGTCGGGATGACGCTCGGCCAGGCGGAGGACGCCGCGCAGTCCCGCGGTCTCGTCGTCCGCCGCGCCGCGACGGCCCAGCGCGCCGCCGCGTCCCCGGTGATCACCGCCCAGAACCCACCCGCAGGGTCGGTCGCCGCCCAGGGGACAGCCGTGACCGTGATCGTCTCGACGACGGGCGGCCAGGCACCGCTGGCCGTGAGCGCGAGCCCGTCGCGGGTCGTTTGCGGCGCCGGCTCGGTCGTGCGCCTCCACATTCGCCTCTCGGAGGCGGCGAGCGTGCGCGCCCGCCTCTTCTCCGGACGCCGGTCGCTCCTGAGCAAGCAGCTGGGCCACCTCAAGGCCGGGTCCAGCGACGTGCGCATCAAGCTGCCGAGCCGGCTCGCGCGAGGCAGCTACCAGCTCCAACTGGACGCAACGGCGGGCGGTCGGCACGCGACCACGCAGATCGCGCTCAAGACCGGCTCGCGCCGCGCCTGCAGCTCGCGCTAGCGGGCGGCTTTCCCCGACTGCTGGCCCGTTGCGACGGTCATGTCGAATCAGCCTCTGAAACCGGCAGGGTTTCGCTGTTCGGCAGCGAAAAACCCTCACGCAGGTTCGCAGTACGTCGTCATCCAAGGGAGGCTAAGTATGGCCGCGAAAGAACCGATGGCTGGATGGATCGGTTTTGCCTCGATCTTGATGCTGATCATCGGGTTCATCGACTTCTTCCAGGGCCTGATCGCAGTGATCCGCAAGCACTACTTCGTCGTCACGCCGGACCAGGTCATCGTGTTCAACGTGACGACCTGGGGCTGGCTGATGATCATCTGGGGCATCGTGCTCGTCCTCGTTGGGCTCGCGCTCGGAAGCGGCGCAGGCTGGGCGCGCTGGGTCACGATCGTCGTCGGGAGCATCAATCTCCTCGGTCAGCTCTCGTTCCTGGGCTCGTCCCAGTACACGCTCTGGACACTGACCGGCATCGCACTCTCGATCATCGTCCTCTTCGCGCTGACCGCTCGCTGGGAGGGCTATCCGCAAACGGTTCGCTGAGCCGAACCAATCCCTGATCGCCGCGGTCGCTAGACGGCCGCGGCGATCGTTTGCTCTCTTGCAGCGAAAGAACCCAAGGCGCATACGGGATTCGAACCCGTGCCGCCGCCGTGAGAGGGCGGTGTCCTAGGCCACTAGACGAATGCGCCCCGCGAGTCGCTCAGTGTAGCGCCGAACGCGCCGCTACAATGGCGACCCGTTGCGGGGTCGTCTAACGGTAGGACGCCCGGCTCTGGACCGGGTAGTCAAGGTTCGAATCCTTGCCCCGCAGCCTGCGAAGTGCGGCTCTGTCGCGCGTCGTTCCGTTAGTTCCGGATGACGACCGGCGAGTAGGCGTACGAGAGGAGCTTCGTCGGCTTCCCCTTGCCGTTCGCCGGCACCTTCCAGACGACGTTGTCGTTCCCGTAGACGAGGTGGCCGTTGTCGAGCCACTCCGCCTGGTCGTCGATCGGGTCGTCACCCGCGACGCGCGTCTCCCTGCTCGTGCGGAGGTTCAGCACGTACAGGCGCCAGTCGCCGCGGTTCCCGACGCTGCGCTTGAAGGCGATCTTCGTCCCGTCCGGTGAGAGGGACGGGCACTCGACGCGCGTGTGGATCACCTGGAGGATGCGGCTTCGCATGCTCCCCTTGATCAGGTAGGTCTTTGCGCCGGACCCGAGGCTGGCGTAGAAGTGGTTGTCGTCGCGCGCGAACGTGACGCCCCAGAAGTTGAAGTTCCGGTTTGAGAAGCGCTTGCCCTCCCTGAAGACGGGCAGCTTCTCGAGGTCGACGACCGTGTGACCAGTGCGGAGGTCGACGATCCCGGTGCGCGTGGAGAAGTTGCCCGAGGCGTAGTTGTCGCCGCGGACGAACATCGTCGTCGCGCCGTAATGCCCGTCGGCCGAGACGCGCGCGCGGCTGGGGATGCCCTGCACCGAGAACTCCCGCAGCACCTTGAAGTTCGCGTTGAAGACCTTCGCGACGTAGCTCGAGTTGAGCGGGCCGCCGCGCGTGAGGCAGACGCCGCGCCCACCGCCGTAGTAGACGCGCTCGCACTTGAGGTCGGCGACCGCGCGGGTGCTGTCCGGGTTCGACAGCGGCGCGACGGCGAGCTTGCCGATCGTCTTGTCCGGGATCATGTTGACGAACAGGATCTTGGGCCCCTGCGTGGCGTTGAGGGACGCCGCCTCGGTCGTCCGGATCCCCGCCGTGCTCGCGGTGCCCGCGGAGGCGTCGGGCGCGAGCGAGGCGCCTTCGGTGACGTGGATCCCCGGCGGCGGCGCCGAGCGGTGGGCACGCGCGACGGCGCGGCCGACGTAGACGGTCGACGAGGCGACGCAGGCGACCACGATCGCCACGAACACCACGACGCGCGCGGACGGCCTACGCATCGGCCGGCTCGGGCTGCTTTCCATACACGTGCAGGATGATCCCAGCGAAGGCGACCGCCAGCACGAGCGCGATGCCGAAGACGGCGACCGCGGCACGGACGCCGATCACCATCCACAGCGCGCCGAACGCGATCGACGCGACGAGGCGCGCCAGGCTCGTCACCGTCACGAGCAGCGAGAGCCCCGTCGCACGCGCTTCGGCGGGCAGCAGCGCGCTCGCCATCGCCGAGAGCACGCCGTCCGTCGCCGCGTAGTACGCGCCGAAGGCGACGATGACCACGAGCGAGGCGGCCGGCCCGAGACCGGGGAT
This sequence comes from uncultured Actinomycetes bacterium, assembly GCA_963817105.1. Lineage (GTDB taxonomy): Bacteria > Actinomycetota > Thermoleophilia > Gaiellales > Gaiellaceae > 3-1-20CM-4-69-9. Next base: position 78,249 of record CAWFNA010000005.1, on the reverse strand, counting down.
CATGATCGCGGCGTAGACGACGAGGAGCAGCGAGTACCCGCCGACGAAGACCTTGCCGCGCCCGATCCGGTCCGCCAGCTGGCCGGCCGGGACCGCGAGCAGCATGTAGACGAGCGACGTCGCCACGTAGAGGAGCGGCAGGTTCCGTCCGGCGAAGTCGAGGTTGTCGTGCAGGCCGAGGTAGACGAAGCCGTCGCTCATCGTCGCCAGCGCGAGGCCGCCGCCGGCCACGAGCAGGGTGGTGAAGCCCGGGATCCGCACGAGCCCTGCGGCGGCGCGCATCGTCAGCGGCGGGGCCGGCTCCTCCTTGAGCCGCTCCGGGCGGTTCGGCACGAACAGGACGAGGATCGAGAGCCCGATCAGCGCGAAGCAGAAGCTGAGGAAGAAGATCGAGTTGTAGCCGTTCGGCACCAGCAGCAGCATGAGGAACGCGATCAGCGGCCCGATGACGGCGCCGGCGGTGTCGAGGGCGCGATGGACGCCGAACGCCGTTCCGAGCTGCTCCTTCGGCGTGCTGAGGGAGATCATCGCGTCGCGCGGCGCGGTGCGGATTCCCTTGCCCGTCCGGTCGGCGAAGATGATCGCGCCGATCAGCGCCCACGACCGCCCGACCACGAGCAGGCCGATCCTGCAGAAGGCCGAGAGGCCGTAGCCGAAGACGGCGACCTCCTTGTAGCGGCCGAAGCGATCCGCGACGAAGCCGGCGCCGACGCGGACGAGGGCCGAGGCGCCCTGCTGGATCCCGTCGATGACGCCGAATTGCAGGGGCGACAGCCCGAGCGAGAAGATCAGGTAGAGCGGCAGGATCGTCGTGACCATCTCGGACGAGACGTCCGTGAACATGCTGGTCAGGCCGAGCAGCACGACCGTCCGGCTGACCCGGACTCTCGTTCCGCGCCGCGTCAGCGCGCGCCCGCCGCGCGCGAGGACGTTTGAGTCCGCTACCTGGTACATGGCTGCTCAGCCAAGGGTGCGGGCAGCCGTGTGAAGCCTCGTGGTACGCCGGCGGCCGATCGCCCTCGCATGCGATCGGAATTGCATGACTGGACGGTACGGTCACACGCGCGAGACGACCACTGGCCGAAAGGTCAGAGTCGGGTCGAGGCTCGTTCTGGGCCTAATGTGCTGCCCCTTGTCACCTACAGCTAGGTCTCGAGCCGGTAGATCGGGACGAGCTTCTTCTCGGCCTCCGTGTCGATGTGCGCAACGACTTCGACGTAGGGCTCGAGCCCGGAGCCCTGGAGCTTCGCCTTGAGCAGGCCGTCGACCTGGTAGATGCCGGACGAGTTGTTCATCGTGATCTCGATCAGGATCGGGCGCTGCTCGCCGTCCTTGATCGCGACGTCCTCGATCGCGGCCGCGGAGAGCGAGTGGATCGAGATCGACCCGCGCGCGAACGGGATCCGCGAGCGGCCCTGCTCCATGTCGAGCGCGTCGGCGACCCGCACGATCCCGGCCTCGAGCGTGAGCGGCTTGCCGTACTCGCGGTGGCTCGTGATCGCCTGGAGCACCTCCGCGACGATCACCGTCCGGTCCGGCTCGTCGTACAGCCCGTCGAGCAGCTCGCGCAGCTTCGGCACCGCGAGGAACAGGCTGAAGTCCTCGTGACCGTCACGATGGACCGCCATCCCGATGCAGTGCGTCAGCGCAGCGAGCGTGACGACGACCTCGGCGTCGTCGTTCTCGTACCCGTAGTCGGCGACGACCGACGGCTGCACGTGGTGCTTCGTCAGCTGGCGCAGGAGCTTGAGCGCGATGTTCGTGACGATCTGGACGTGCACCCACGAGTGGTCGTTGATCCGCAGCCGGGCGACGGCGTTGACGTTGGCGACGTGCCACCAGCCCTTCAGCTCGTCATCGGCGTTGACGCGCTCGAGGATGCGTCGAAGCTTCCGGTTGCCACGGACCGGGACGTTGAGCCGCATCTGCGCGACCGCTTCCGTGGGCGTTAGACGGATCTCGCGCTCGGCCTCGGCCGAGACGGGCTGTTCGATTCGCTCCTCGGTTTCGGGGTCGAGCTCCACGATTCGAGTCTAGATCGGCGGTACCCTCGGCTGGTGCTCCGCCAGAGCGCCGCAATCGCAGCCGCCGCAGCCCTGATCCTCGGCGTCGGCCCCGCCGCAGCCGCGCAGCCGCGGACGATCACCGTCATGACGAGGAACCTGTACCTCGGCGCCAGTCTCGACCCGATCCTGCACGCGACGTCGACGAGCGCGGCCTTTACCGCCGTGGCGGCCGCCTGGGCGCAGGTGCAGGCGAACGACTTCCCGCAGCGGGCCGGCGCGATCGCGGACGAGATCGCGCGCGCCAAGCCCGACTTCGTCGGCGTCCAGGAGCTGCCGCTGTACCGCACGCAGACCCCGGCGGACTTCCTCTCCACGCCGGCGACCGCGGTCGTGCTCGACTACCGGCGAGCCCTCCGGGACGCGCTGCGCGCCCGCAAGCTTCCGTACCGGTTCGTCGCGATCAACGTCAACACCGACGTGGAGTTCCCGAGCGGCTTCCCGCCGACGATGGACATCCGGCTGACGATGCGGAACGCGATCCTGATGCGGACCGACCGGGGCATCAAGCTCCGCCGCGCACGCGCCGGCAACTACCCGACGACACTTCCGCTCTTCCAGGGGCTCGCCAGGGCAGTGCGGGGCTGGGCGTACGTCGACGCGACCGTCGGCGGTCGCACGTTCCGGGTGATCGACACCCACCTCGAGGCGTTCGACCGCCCGACGCAGGAGCAGCAGAGCAAGGAGCTCCTCGCCGGGCCGGCCGCGACGAAGCTGCCGGTCGTGCTCGTCGGCGACCTCAACTCCCGCCCGGATGGGTCGACGACGACCAGCTACCCGAACCTGATCGCGGGCGGCCTGCGGGACACCTGGCCGCAGGCGTATCCGAGCGCCGTCGGGCTCACCTGCTGCCACGGCGACGACCTCCACGACCCGGCGGGGCCGTTCTACGAGCGGATCGACTACGTGCTCGAGCGCGGCGGCTTCCGCGGCGTGCGCGGCGCCGTCACCGGCCAGGCACCGTCGACAAGGACGTCCGGCGGGCTGTGGCCGTCCGACCACGGCGGTCTCTGGATGATGCTGCGACTCCCCGGCCGCTAGGCCGCGGCCCAATCCCCATAGAGGGAGGTGTAGAGCCCGCCCTTGCGCATCAGCTCGTCGTGCGACCCCTGCTCGACGACCCGCCCGTGCTCCAGCACGACGATCAGGTCGGCGTCGCGGATCGTCGAGAGGCGGTGGGCGATGATGAACGCGGTCCGGCCGGCGAGCAGGATTCGCAGCGCCCGCTCGATCTTCTGCTCCGTGCCGATGTCGACGGACGACGTCGCCTCGTCGAGGATCAGCAGCCGCGGGTCGGCGAGCAGGGCTCGCGCAAGCGCGATCAGCTGCCGCTGGCCGAGCGAGAGCCGAGACCCGCGCTCCTGAAGATCGGTCTCGTACCCGTCCTCGAGCCGAAGGATGAAGTCGTGTGCGCCCACGGTCTCGGCCGCGCGCAGGATCTCCTCGGGCGCGGCGTCCGGCTTCCCGAACGCGATGTTGTCCCTCACGGTGCCCGCGAAGAGGAACCCCTCCTGCGGGACGATCCCGAGCTGGCGGCGCAGCGACTCCTGCGTCACGCGGCGGAGGTCGTGCCCGTCGATCGTGATCCCGCCGGCGCGCGGGTCGTAGAAGCGGGCGAGCAGCTTCGCGATCGTCGACTTGCCCGCCCCGGTGTGGCCGACCAGCGCCACGGTCGTCCCGGGGGCGACGTCCAGGTCGAGGCCGTGCAGCACCTCCGGCCCCCGGCCGTAGCCGAAGCGCACGCCCTCGAAGCGGACGCGTCCCTCGACCGGCGGCAGGTCGCGCGCGCCCGGCTCGTCCACGATCTCCGCCTCGGTGTCGAGGACGTCCACGATCTTGTCCAGCGCCGCAGTGGCCGACAGGAACGTGTTGTAAAGCTGCGAGAGCTGCTGGATCGGGTCGAAGAAGTTGGAGATGTAGAGCATGAAGGCGAACAGCGTCCCGAGCGAGACGGAGTCGCCGAAGAACAGGTAGCCCCCGTAGCCGAGCACCAAGACGGTCGCGACCGTCGAGAGCATGTCGACGATCGGGAAGTAGACGCCGTTGAGGAAGACCGTCTCCTGGTTCGCCTGCCGGTAGTGGTCGTTGACCTCGTGGAACTTGCGCAGGTTCGTCTGCTCGCGCGAGAACGCCTGCACGACGCGCACGCCCGCGATGTCCTCCGCCAGCGTCGCCGTGACGAGGCCCAGGCGTTCCCGTACGGCGCGGTACGCCTTCTGCGACCTCGTCCGGAACCACACGGTCGCGAGCATCAGCGGCGGGAGGATCGTCAGCGTCGCGAGCGCGAGCCGCCAGTCGAGCAGGAACAGCACGGCCGCGGTGCCGACGAGCATGAGCGTGCTCTGGACGAGGGTGGCCACGCCGTCGGTGACGAGCTGGTCGAGCGCCTCCACGTCGTTCGTGAGGCGCGAGATGATCACGCCGGCGCGGTTGCGCTCGTAGTAGCCGAGCGACAGCCGCTGCAGGTGCCGGAAGAGCTTGTTGCGGAGGTCGGCGAGGATCCGCTCGCCCGTCCAGCCGGTGTAGTAGGTCTGCGCAGTCGACGTCAGCCAGTTCGCGACCCCGGCGGCGAGGAAGGCGACGACGAGCCACGTGAGGGCGTGCAGGTCGTGGGGCCGGATCCCGTCGTCGATCGCGAGCTTCGCGAGGTACGGCGGAAGCAGCGCGGTCGCCGTCGCCGCGAGCAGCGAGCCGATCGCGAGCGCGGTGCGCGCCTTGTACGGCTTGGTCAGCCGCGCGAGCACGGCGAGCCGCCGGCGCGTCTGCCGCCAGGACCAGTCCTCGACGTCGCTGCGCCGGGCCATCAGATGCCCGCCCGGCTGCCAGACCCTCATGCGGTCGCCTCCAACCGCTCGACGAACTGCGCCTCCAGGAGCCCGTGCTCGTAGATGTCCCGGTACACCGGGCTCGTCGTCAACAACTCGTCGTGCTGCCCCTGGCGCCGCGATCCGGCCGCTCTCGAGGACGACGATCTCGTCTGCGAGGGCGATCGTCGACAGTCGGTGCGCGATGATCAGCGTCGTCCGGCCGCGCATCGCCTCCCGGAGCCCGAGCCGGATCCGCGCCTCGGTGGTCGCGTCGACCGAGGCGGTCGCGTCGTCGAGGATGAGGATTCGCGGGTCGACGATCAGCGCCCGCGCGATCGCGAGCCGCTGGCGCTGGCCGCCCGAGAGCGTGATCCCGCGCTCGCCGATCACCGTGTCGTAGCCGCCGGGCAGCCGCTCGATGAACTCCTGCGCCTGGGCGAGCCGGGCCGCCTCCTCCACCTCGGCGTCGGTCGCATCCTCCCGTCCGAACGCGATGTTCTCCCGCACCGTCGCCGAGAACAGGAACGGATCCTGCGAGATCACGCCGATCGCCGATCGGAGGGACGCGACCTGGACGTCCCGGATGTCGGCGCCGTCGACGAGCAGGCGCCCGGCCGTGACGTCGTAGAACCGCGGCACGAGCGACGTGAGCGTCGTCTTCCCCGATCCGGTGTGCCCGATCAGCGCAATCGTTCGGCCGGGAGCGACCTCGAGGTCGATGTCCTCCAGCACAGGGCGGCCGATGCCGTAACCGAAACCGACCTGCTCGAACCGGATCCGCCCCTCGCCGGCTGGTAGGGGAACCGCGCCCGGCCGGTCGCAGACCTCCTCGGGCTCGTCCATGATCTCGAAGATCCGCTCGCCCGAGGCCGTCGCCCGCTGGGCCTGCCCGATCCACATTCCGAGCGAGCGCAGCGGCACCACGAGCATCGTGACGTAGAGGTTGAAGGCGATGAACTCGCCGATCGGGAGCGTGCCGTCCGCGACCATCTTCCCGCCGACGAGCAGGACGGCGCCCTGCGCGACGAGTGGGATGAACGAGATCAACGGGACGTAGAGCGCCCGCTGGCGGTTCGCGTTCACGGACTGCTGGAACACCGCCTCGGAGCGGTCCGAGAACTTGGCGAGCTCCTGCTGTTCCTGCGCGAACGACTTGACGACGTGGACGCCGACGATGTTCTCCTCGGCGACCGTGGCGACGTCGGCGAGCTTCTGCTGCACGTCCCGCAACAGCGGGTGCGCGACGTGGCTGTAGCGGTACGCGATCACGACCAGCACCGGCGTGATCGCCAGCGTGATCAGCGCCAGCCGCCAGTTGAAATAGAACATCACCGCCGTAACCGCCACCACGGTCAGGACGTGCTGGAAGAAGAAGATGAGCCCGTAGCCGAGGAAGAAGCGGACGCCCTGGAGGTCGACGGTCGCGCGCGACATCAGCTGGCCCGTCTGGTGCCGGTCGTAGTAGGCGAACGAGAGCCGCTGGAGGTGGGCGTAGAGCTCGTTCCGCAGGTCGAACTCGACGCCGAGCGCCTGCCGTCCGGAGATCAGCCGCCGGCCGGCCATGAAGACCGCCTTCGCCGCTCCCAGCCCGAGGATGACGCCGAGCAGCCGCCAAAGCTCGGACTCGTCGTGGGGCTGGATCGCGTCGTCGATCACTCGTCCCGTGACGGCGTACAGCGCGATCTGCGCCGTCTGCGACCCGACCGCGAGGACGATCGAGACGAAGAGCGAGATCTTGTACGGGCGGAGGAAGCCGAGCAGGCGCGCGAACGTGCGCCGGTACGGCGGTCGAACTCGCTCCTCCACCCCGGCACTCTAGCCCCGGGTCTCGCGTCCTAATCCAGCGCCGCGACCTCCGCGTGGACGAGGTCGAGAGCACGCGCCAGGCGTTCGTGGTTCGCGGGCTCGTTCAGCCACGTGCTGCGGCCGGACGGGTGCGGGAGCGGGATGACGGCGGCATCGCCGACCTCGAACCGCTCGCCGACGCACTCGGACAGCGCTGCCCGGCCGAGCGACCACTTGATCGCGAGACCGCCGACCGCGACGACGAGCCGCGGCCGCAGGAGCTCGAGCTCCCAGCTCCGCCAGAACGCGCACAGCTCCTGCTCGTGCGGCGTCGGCGTCCTGTCGCCGCGGCCGCCCGGCACTCGTCCCGGAAAGCAGCGCGTGACCGACGCGCAGTAGAACGTCGCGTAGAACTCGTCCTCGTCCATCCCGAGCCACCGGCGCAGGCTCACGCCCGCCCGGCCGCGCCAAGGGCGTCGCTCCTGCCCCTCGACGATGCCGGGCGCCTGGCCGAACATGTACGCGTGCTGGCCTGCGTAGCCGGAGACGACGGGGAGCGACTCCAGCGGGTAGCCGGCGTCGACGCAGGCGCGGCAGACGCGATTGTCCCGCTGCAGCGAGGTGAGCGAGCGGTACCGCGTCCGGCGCTGCGTCAAGCGCGCACGACGACGAACCAGCGGTTGGCGAGCAGTACCTCGCCGTCGCCGAGCTCCTCGGCCAGCTGCGCCGGCTGGAAGTAGCGCTTGAAGACGGTCCAGCGGGTGCCGTCGTTGAGGATGCGCTCCTGGATCTCCTGCGCCTCGCGGTCGGCGCGGGTGATCGAGTCGACGACGAGCAGCTCGGGCGCGACGCGGCGCGCCTCTGCCAGGAACTGCTCGCGCTCCGGTTCCTCGAGGTGGCCGTAGAAGTGCCCGGTGAAGACGCGCTCGAACGAGCCGTCCGCGAAGGGCAGGTCGAGCGCGTCCGCCTGGACGAGCTCCGCGCGCGGCGCCTGCGCGCGTGCGACTCCGAGCATGCGCGCGCTTTGATCGAGCCCGACGACGTCGCCCCGGAGGTGGCGCGTGAGGAAGCCGGTGCCGCAGGCGACGTCGAGGGTTCGCCCGGGCGGCAGCGACGCGACGATGGTCTCCAGTTCGTGGACGTCGCGATCCCAGGTGGGCCGGTCGAGCGCGTCGAACTGCCCGAGCCCGCGATACCACTGGTCGTACTCGGGCGCGCGGGCGTCGTAGTACGCCTTCACCGTTCCTAGAGTACGCAGCGTGCCGTTTCCCCTCGAGTCCGTGCCGAACTTCTCCGAGGGGCGAGACGGCGACACGATCGCGGCGATCGGGCACGCGTTGTCACGGGACGCCGAGCTGCTCGACGTCCACTCGGACGCCGACCACAACCGCTCCGTCTTCACGCTCGTCGGCGGCGACGACGGCCTCGTCGACGCCCTGGTCGCCGGGATCGCGTGTGCGCGCGAGCGGATCGACCTGCGGCGCCACGACGGTGCGCATCCGCGTATCGGCGCGGCGGACGTCGTGCCGATCGTCCCGATCCGGCCGGACGATCGCGCGCGAGCGCAGGCGGCGGCGCGGGTGCTTGCGGCGCGCGTGGGGAAGGAGCTCGGGCTGCCCGTCTTCCTGTATGGCGACCTGGCGCCGGGGCGTCGGCCGGCGTTCTTCCGCCGCGGCGGGCCCGAGGAGCTGCAGCGCCGCATCGACGCCGGCGAGGTCCACCCGGACGCCGGCCCGGCGCGGCTCGATCCGGCGGCGGGCGGCGTGATCGTCGGCGCTCGCCGACCGCTGATCGCCTTCAACGTCAATCTCTCGAGCGACGACCTCGAAGCGGCCCGCGCGATCGCGTCGGTCGTTCGCGAACAGGACGGCGGCTTTCCCGGCGTGCGCGCCCTCGGCCTGGCACTGCCGCAGGCGGGTCACGTCCAGGTGAGCATGAACGTCGAGGACTACGAGGCCACGGCGCTGCACGAGATCGTGAGCCGGATCGAGCGCGAAGCCGCCGCGCGGGGCGTCGAGGTGAAGGGGTCGGAGCTGGTCGGGCTGATGCCGGCCGGCGCGGCTGTCGCCGCCGCCGCGTCGGCGCTCCGGATCGACGGTTTCGACGAATCGCGCGTCCTCGAGCTTCGCCTGCTCGGGGAGTGACGCCGACGGGTTGGCGCAACGTGCGGAGCTAGACTGGCCGCGCGATGGCGCAGGCCACGGCGATTCGCCTGACCGGGGACGATCTCCGCGTCGAGGACGTATGGGCGGTCGCGGTCGACGGCGTGAGCGCTGAGCTGTCGGACGACGCGCGCGTGAAGATGCGCGCGGCGCGGGCGCTTGTCGAGCGGGCCGCGCACGGCGCGCGCGAGCACACCTACGGCGTCAACACCGGCTTCGGCCGCTTCGTCTCGCACTCGATCCCGGAAGAGCTGACCGGCGAGCTCCAGCTGCGGCTGCTCCGTAGTCACGCGTGCGGGGTCGGCGAGCCATACCCACCGGAGATCGTCCGCGCGGCGATGCTCCTGCGCGTGAACACGCTCGCGAAGGGAACGTCCGGCGCGCGGGTCGGGACGGTCGAGCTGCTGCTCGCGTGTCTCGACCGCGGCGTGCTGCCCCACGTCCCTGCGCGTGGCTCCGTCGGCGCCAGCGGCGACCTCGCTCCGCTCGCGCACCTCGGGCTCCCGCTCGTCGGCGAGGGGGAGGCCTGGTTCGACGGCGAGCGCCTACCCGGTGGGCAGGCGTTGGCCGCGGCGGGCCTGGAGCCGACACGTCTCGAGGCGAAGGAAGGCCTCTCCCTCATCAACGGGACGCAGTTCATGGCCGCCTTCGGTGCGCTCGGGCTCGTACGCGCACGGCGGCTGACCGCCGCGGCGGACGTCGCATCCGCTCTCTCGCTCGAATCGCTTCAGGGCTCACGCACGAGCTTCATGCCTCAGATCCACACCCTCCGGCCGCTGCGGGGGCAGGCCGACTCGGCGGCGAACGTCCTCCGGCTGCTCGAGGGCTCCGCGATCAACGAGGCGCACCGCTGGTGCGACAAGGTGCAGGACGCCTACTCGCTCCGCTGCGCGCCGCAGGTGCACGGCGCTGCGCGCGACCTGCTCGACTACGTCGACTACACCGTCTCCGTCGAGCTCAACTCCGCGACGGACAACCCGCTCGTGCTTGTCGAGGACGAGCTGCTCGTCTCGAACGGCAACTTCCACGGCCAGCCGCTCGCGTTCGCGCTCGACGCGCTGGCGATGGCCACGGCGGAGCTCGCGAGCATCTCGGAGCGACGGCTCGAGCGCCTCGTCAACCCGAACCTGTCGGACGGGCTGCCCGCCTTCCTCACCACCGACGGCGGGCTCAACTCCGGGTTCATGATCCCCCAGTACGTGGCCGCGTCGCTCGTGAGCGAGAACAAGTCGCTGTGCCATCCGGCGAGCGTCGACTCGATCCCGACGAGCGCCGGCCAGGAGGATCACGTCTCGATGGGGAACGCGTCCGGTCTGAAGGCGTGGCAGGTGCTCGCGAACGCGGAGCACGCGATTGCGATCGAGCTGCTCGCCGCGACCCAGGCGGTCGAGTTCCTCGCGCCGCTCGAGCCCGGGGCGGGCGTGCGGGCAGCGCACGACTTCGTCCGGTCGCTGTCGCCGCGGCTCCACGACGACCGGCCGCTGGCGGCGGACATCGAGAGCGGTCGCGGACTCGATCCGCGACGGCGCGCTCGTCGCCGCCGTCGAGGCAGAGGTAGGTGAGCTGGCGTGACGGTGACCGGCTCGCTCGACGCGACGGTCGCCGCGCTGTGCGGCGACCTCTCGCGGATCCGCGCGCCGCGCGGGACGGAGCTGAACGCGCGCTCGTGGTCGACCGAGGCGCCGCTGCGGATGCTCTTGAACAACCTCGACCCCGAGGTGGCGGAACATCCCGAGCAGCTGATCGTGTACGGCGGCTCAGGTCGGGCCGCGCGCAGCCCCGAGGCTCTGCGCGCGATCGTCCGGACACTGCTCCAGCTCGGCGAGGACGAGACCCTGCTCGTGCAGAGCGGCAAGCCGGTCGGCGTGTTCCGAACGCACGCCGGTGCGCCGCGTGTGCTGATCGCGAACTCGCTGCTCGTCCCGCGCTGGGCGACGTGGGACGAGTTCCGCCGGCTGGAGGCGGAGGGGCTGACGATGTTCGGCCAGATGACCGCCGGCAGCTGGATCTACATCGGGACGCAGGGGATCCTGCAGGGCACGTACCAGACGTTCGCGGCGGCCGGTGAGCGGCACTTCGGCTCGCCCGAGCTCGCCGGCCGGACGATCCTGACCGCGGGCCTCGGCGGCATGGGCGGCGCGCAGCCGCTGGCGGCCACGATGGCGGGAGCGGCGATCCTCTGCGTCGAGGTCGACCCGTCGCGGATCGAGCGGCGGCTGTCGCAGCGCTACCTCGACGAGGCGACGGACTCTGTCGACGACGCGCTCACCCGTGTGCGTGCAGCCGCGGCTCAGGGTCGTCCGCTCTCGGTCGGGCTGCTCGGTAACGCCGCCGAGCTAGTGCCCGAGCTCGCCCGGCGCGGCGAGCACTTCGATCTCGTGACGGATCAGACGGCCGCCCACGATCCGCTGAACGGCTACGTGCCTGTGGGGCTCTCGGTCGACGAGGCTGCCGCGCTTCGTTCGTCCGACCCCGAGGCGTATCTCCGCGGCGCACGTGAATCGATTGTGCGCCATGTCGAGGGGATGCTCGAGTACGTCCGCAGCGGGAGCTATGTTTTCGATTATGGCAACAATCTCAGAGGTGAGGCCCGTGAAGGTGGAGTAACGGACGCCTTCTCATACCCGGGCTTCGTCCCGGCCTATATCCGACCGCTCTTCTGCAGAGGCGTCGGTCCGTTCCGGTGGGCGGTCCTCTCCGGTGACCCGGACGACATCGCCACGATCGATGCCGCGCTGCGCGACCTCTTCCCGGACGACCCGCTCCTCCAGCGATGGCTCGAGCTCGCTCCCGAGCGGGTCGCGTTCCAGGGGCTGCCGGCGCGGATCTGCTGGCTCGGCTACGGAGATCGGGCGCGCGCCGGCGCCGCGATCAACGAGCTCGTCCGAAGCGGTGCCGTGAAGGCACCAGTCGTGATCGGGCGTGACCATCTCGACTCGGGATCCGTCGCGTCTCCGTACCGGGAGACGGAATCGATGCGCGACGGCTCCGACGCGATCGCGGACTGGCCGATCCTCAACGCGTTGCTCAACGTCGCCGCGGGCGCGACTTGGGTGAGCGTCCACCACGGGGGAGGAGTGGGGATTGGCAACTCGATCCACGCCGGCATGGTCGTGGTCGCCGACGGCACCGACGAGATGGCCGAGCGGCTCGAGCGCGTGCTGACGACCGATCCCGGCACCGGCGTGATCCGCCATCTCGACGCGGGCTACCCCGAGGCGATCGACGCCGCGAAGGAGCACGGGCTCGAGGTTCCGATCGCGCCGTCGACGTAGCGCACCCGCGGCCCGAGGCCTCTAGTGTCGGCGGCGTGAGCGCGCTCCTGATCCGCGACCTCGCGCAGGTGGTGACGCCCGCTTCGGCGACCGTGCCGGCGCGGGGAGCGGCGCTCGGTGACGTTCATGTGGTCGAGGACGCCTACGTCCTGTGCGAGGACGGCGCCGTCATGGACGTCGGGCGGATGCGCGATCTCGGTCCGCTTCCGACCGACGTGCGTGAGCTCGACGCTCGCGGGCGGTGCGCCATCCCCGGGCTCGTCGACTGCCACACGCACGCGTGCTTCCTGGGCGATCGCGTCGAGGAGTTCGCCCTGCGCGCGGCAGGGGCGACCTACGAGGAGCTGCACGCGGCAGGCGGCGGGATCATGTCCACTGTCGCGGCGACGCGAGCCGCCTCGGAGGCCGAGCTCCGGCAAGCGGTCGCGCGCCACCGCGAGTGGATGCTCCGTAGCGGCACGACGACGTTCGAGTCGAAGTCCGGCTACGGCCTCGATCGCGACACGGAGCTCGCGTCCCTGAGGGCGATCGCCGCCGCGGGCGGGATCCCGACCTGGCTCGGCGCGCACGCCGTGCCACCCGAGCACCCCGACGCAGGCGCCTACGTCGAGTTCGCCCTCGCCGAGGTGCTTCCTGAGGCGGCCGGGCTCGCCGAAGCTGCGGACGTCTTCCTCGAGCGAGGGGCATTCGACGCGTCGCAGGCACGCCGTTACCTCGAGGCGTGTCGAGACGCCGGCCTCGCCCTCCGCCTGCACGGCGACCAGTTCACGGAGCGGGGCGCCGTCGACCTCGCCGTCGACCTCGGCGCACGGTCGATCGACCACCTGGAGGCGACGGGCCCGGACGGCGTCCAGAGGCTCGCGGCGAGCGGCGTCGTCGGCGTACTCCTCCCCGCGAGCGCGCTCTTCCTCGACCGCCCGATGCCCCCAGCACGCGCTCTGGCGGACGCGGGAGCGGCTATCGCGCTCGCGACGGACTTCAATCCCGGGAGCTCGTTCTGCGAGAGCCTGCCGATTGTCTGCTCCCTCGCGGCGACCCAGCTCCACCTCAGTCCCGCCGAGGCTCTCACGGCCTGCACCCTGAACGCCGCCGCCGTGCTCGGACGCGCGGAGAGCATCGGTCGACTCGCGCCGAGCTATGCGGCCGACGTCGTCCTGCTGGACGCTCCGGACTGGCGCCACCTCGCGTACCACCTCGGCGGCCAGATCGTCTCCGACGTCGTCATCGGCGGCGAGCTCGTGGCGTTACGCTAGAACCCCGTGCCCACCAAGAAGCAACGACGTCGGCAGGAGAAGAATCGCCGCCACGAGTGGGAGTACGTCTACGTCGACGACGAGGGGCAGGAGGTCGAGGTCGACCCGGCCGAGCTGCGGGCTGCGAAGCAGGAAAAGGACGCGGAGCGTCCGCCGCGCGGGGCCGGCTCGACGCGGGCCACCAACGCGCGGGGACGCCCGGTACGCCAGATCGAGCCGCCGTCGTGGCGCAAGGTCTTCAAGCGGGCGCTGATCTTCGCACCGATCTTCGTGGTCGTGCTGCTGATGCTGAACCGAGAGGGCTCGATCTACGCACGGGTCGGGGCTGCGATCCCGCTGATCATCTTCTTCATCCCGTTCAGCTACTTCACGGATCGGCTCGCCTACCGGACCTACCAGAAGCGGCTCGCCCGAGCGCAGTCAGCGCCGGCGAAGCCGAAGCCCAAGCCGCGCTAGCCGGCCTGCTGGTCGCCCCGGTAGTGGCCCTCGCCCGGCCACGGTGCGAGCACGAGCAGGATCCGGGCGCCGTTGTCCGACGAGATCGACCGCCGCTCATCGACGTCGAAGTAGAAGCAGGCGCCGAGCCCGCCGTCGACGGTCACCCCGCCGGCCTGGACGCGAACGGCTCCGTCGACGACCGCAACGAGCGCCCCTTCCTTGACCTGGTGGTCGCCGAGCGCCTGCCCGGGCTCGAGCGAGATCAGCAATGCCCGGCCGGCCTCGTCCGAGCGCAGGACGACCGGCGAACGGCTTCCCAGCGGCGTGTCGATCTCGCGCAGGTTCCAGCTCTGCACGCCTCGATCCTAACCGCCGACAGCCGTGCAGGTCGCCGCGGGCACGCCGTTAGACTCAGTCGCCCGTGAGCCTTGCCGTGGACCGATACGAGCTCGGCCCGATGGGGACGAACTGCTACGTCGTGCGCGCAGACAGCGAGGCGTCGGAGGCAGTTGTGATCGATCCGAGCGGCGCTTCGACCCGGCTCCACGGCGAGCTGGAGCAGGCAGGCGTCCGCTGCGTCGCGATCCTGATCACGCACGGCCACTGGGACCACCTCCTCGGCGTCGCGGAGCTGGCGGAGGCGAGCGGCGCTCCGGTGCACATGGCCGAGGACGAGCGTCGGCTCCTGGAGGACATCACCAGCTTCACTCCACCCAAGGTCCCTGCGCGCGCACACACCCCCGACGTGCTGCTCCAGGGCGACGAGACGCTCGAGCTCGCCGGGATCACGTTCGAGACGCTGCAGGTCCCGGGGCACTCGCCTGCACACCTCGCGTACCACACGGACGGTTGCCTCTTCTCGGGCGACGTGCTCTTCGCGGGCTCCGTCGGGCGCACGGACATCCCCGGCGGCGACTGGGCGACGCTCCTCGAGTCGATCCGCTCGCTCACGGATCGCTTCCCGCCCGCAACGATCGTCTACTCCGGCCACGGCCCGGAGACGACCCTCGGCGCGGAGCTCGCGCACAACCCGTTCCTGGCAGAGCTGCGCGCGTGAGCGTCCGTTTCGAGGCGCCGCGCGGCACGCACGACATCCTTCCGGCCGAGCAGCCACAGTGGCAGTGGGTCGAGGCCGAGATGGAGGCGGTCTGCCGGCTCTACGGCTACCGGCGGATCGACACGCCCGGCTTCGAGGACACCGAGCTGATCGTCCGCACCTCGGGCGGCGGGTCCGACGTCGTCCAGAAGGAGACCTACACGTTCCAGGACCGTGGCGGCCGGTCGTTGACCCTCCGCCCCGAGGGGACGGCGCCGATCTGCCGGGCGTACATCGAGCACGGCCTCCATCGAGAACCGCAGCCGCAGAAGCTCTACACGATCGGCCCGATGTGGCGGTACGACCGGCCGCAGAAGGGCCGCTTCCGCGAGCACCACCAGCTGTCGGTCGAGGCGATCGGCACCGACGATCCGGCGATCGACGCCGAGGTCATCCATCTCTACGCCGAGCTGCTGCGCCGTCTCGGGGTTCGCGACGCCACGCTCGAGCTGAACTCGATCGGCGACCGGAACTGCCGGCCGGCATACCTGGAGCGGCTCTCGGCCTGGCTCGACGAACACGACGCCGAGCTCGACGAGGAGGCCCGGGTAAAGCGGCAGACGAGTCCCCTCCGCGTCTTCGACGTCAAGAGCGACCGTGTGCAGGCGGCGCTCGCGGACGCGCCGAGGATCGGCGAGTCGTTGTGCGATGCCTGCCGCGAGCACTTCACGGAGGTGCGAGAGTCGCTCGCCGCCTACGGCGTCGAGTACGAGCTCGTGCCGACGCTCGTGCGCGGGCTCGACTACTACACGCGCACGACCTTCGAGTTCAAGAGCGAGGACCTCGGCGCGAAGGACACGATCTGTGGCGGCGGCCGCTACGACGGCCTGATCGAGGAGATCGGCGGGCCGCCCACGCCCGGAATCGGCTTTGGCGCGGGGCTCGAACGGCTTCTGCTGTCGATCCAGGCGCCTGCTCGGGACGAGCGGCACACCGACGTCTTCTTCGTCTGCGAGCCCGGCGCCGACCGGGCGCGCGTGCTGCCGCTGCTCGCCGAGCTTCGCCGGCGCGGCCTGCGCGCCGACATGGACTACGCCGGCCGCTCCGAGAAGGGACAGCTCACGCAGGCGTCGCGGCTCGGCGCCGGCTGGACCGTGATCGTCGACGGCGGAACTGCGACCGTGCGCGAGCAGGGGAGAGAGGACTGGACAGCGCCGCTCGAGACCCTCCTGGACAGGATCGCCGGATGAGCGACTGGCGCGACCTCCGCTGCGGGGAGCCTCGGTCCGAGCACGCCGACCGAACCGTCACCCTTGCGGGCTGGGCGGCGCGCCGGCGCGACCACGGCGGCCTGATCTTCATCGACCTCCGCGACGAGACGGGCGTCACGCAGCTGGTCGTCAATCCCGAGCACGCCCCTGACGCCGCCCGCACGGCGCACGAGGTTCGCAACGAGTACGTGCTGCAGGCGACCGGCAAGGTCGTCCGCCGCGCGCCGGAGACAGTCAATCCGAAGATGCCGACCGGAGAGGTCGAGCTCCAGGTCGAGAGCCTGCGCGTGATCAGCACGTGCCCGCCGCTGCCGTTCCAGCTCGACGAGGAGAACGTCGACGAGTCGCTGCGGCAGCGGTACCGCTGGATCGACCTGCGCCGCGAGCCACTCCAGCGCAACCTCCGGATCCGCGCGCAGCTCGTCCGGATCATCCGCGAGGAGATGGAGCGCGAGGGCTTTGTCGACATCGAGACGCCGATCCTCTGGAAGCCGACACCGGAAGGCGCACGCGACTTCGTCGTCCCCGCGCGGCTGCAGAAAGGGAAGTTCTACGCGCTCCCGCAGTCGCCGCAGATCGCGAAGCAGCTGCTGGTGATGTCCGGCTTCGAGCGCTACTACCAGATCGCCCGCTGCTTTCGGGACGAGGATCCCAGAGCGGATCGGCTCCAGGAGCTGACACAGCTCGACGTCGAGATGGCGTTCCCGGACCGCGAGTTCCTCTTCGCCCTGATCGAGCGGATCGTCGTGCGGATCTGGCGGGAGTGCATCGGCGTCGAGCTCTCGCCGCCCTTCGAGCGCATGACTTACGACGACGCGATGCTGCGCTACGGGATCGACCGGCCCGACCTCCGCTTCGAGCTGGAGATCCAGGAGGCCACGGCGGACACGCGCGACAGCGGGTTCGGGGTGTTCGCGAACGCGCGCTGCGTCCGGTACCTCGCCGTTCCGAAGGAGTTCTCTCGCGCAGAGCTCCAGGCGCTCGAGACACAGGCGAAGTCGTGGGGCGCCAAGGGGCTCGCGTACATCGTCTTCCGCGCCGACGGCCAGATGTCGTCGCCGATCGCCAAGTTCCTCGACGACGAGCTCGTCGACCGCTGGCGACAGCCGGGGCACACGATCCTCTTCGTCGCGGACGAGGAGCGCATCGCCGCGAAGGTGCTCGGGCTCCTGCGCCTCCAGCTCGGCCGCGAGCTCGGGCTCGTCGACGAGTCGCGCTGGGAGTTCCGGTGGATCGTCGACATGGCGGCGGCGGAGCTCGACGAGCAGACCGGCACCTGGCACGCGGCGCACCATCCGTTCACCCGGCCCACGGACGACACGGTCGAGTTCCTCAAGACCGACCCGTCACGCGCGCGGGCGGTCGCGTACGACCTGGTCGGGAACGGCCTCGAGCTCGCCGGCGGCTCCTTCCGGATCCACGAGCCCGAGCTCCAGCAGCAGGTGTTCGCGAACCTCGGCATCGCCCCCGAGGAGCAGCGGGAGAAGTTCGGATTCCTGCTCGACGCGCTCGCGATGGGCGCGCCGCCGCACGGCGGGATCGCATCTGGGATCGACCGGCTGTTGATGGCTCTCCTCGGGGAAGAGCGGATCCGGGACACGCAGGCCTTCCCGAAGAACCAGGCCGGGTACGACTACATGACCGGTGCGCCGATCGCGCTGACGCAGGAACAGCTCGACGAACTGGGAATCGATGTAAAGGTCGAAGCCGAACCCGAGTGATCCGGCGCTCTCGCCAACCGACGAAAGCGGCATACTTCGAAGGCCGCAGACGATGTCGACACAGGAACCAGGACGCACACCCCCAGCGCTGACCTCGCTCCCGAGGATCGAGGACCTCCCGCGCGCGGGCGAAGGATACGACGCCGACAGGGTTCAGGAGGCCTTCGAGACCTTCCGGCGGCACTCCGTCCAGCTCCAGGCCCAGCTCCGGGTGCTGCAGGCAGCCGGCCGGAGCCCGCAGACCGTCGAGCCGACGGGTCACGCGGTGCGGATGGACGCGCTGCACCTGATCCGGGCGGCTTCCGAGTTCGCCGACACCGTCGAGCGCGACGCCCAGTCCGCCTCGCAGGCCCAGCTCGCGAAGACCGAGGAGGAGGTCCGCCGGCGGAGGCGTGAGCTCCAGGAGCGCGAGGCCGAGGTGGAGCGCTATCGCCAGGACAGCGAGCGGCAGCGCTCCGAGATGCTCAACAACGCCCGGAACGAGGCACGGGATTTGGTCGCGAACGCCAACCGGGACTCGACGCAGGAGCAGCAGGAGGCCGAGGCGCGTGGCAACCGGCTGCTCGAACAGTCGCGCCACCAGGCGACCGAGCTCACGAACGCGGCCCGCGCCGAGGTCGAGTCGACGCTCGAGTGGGCGCGCGCCCAGGCCTCCGCGATCCTCGCCCGGGCCCAGCATGGCGCCGAGCAGCTGCTCGCGGCCGCCGGTCTCCCCGAGGACGACATCGCGCGGGTGGCGAACGCGCTCGTCGAGGACGCGCGCGACTCGGTCGAGGCGCGCCGGCCCGGTCCGCCGACGCGGCCCGCCCCGGCGGTCGCGGCAGCGGCGCCGACGGTGACCGCGGAACCGCCCGCTCCCGAGGCCGAGCCCGAAGAGGACGCTGACGGCCCCGCGGCGGAGGACGAGGCGCCCTCGCCGACCGCGGAGACGGCCGAGGAGCCGGAGCAGGAGCAGGCCGGGCCGCAGGACGAGCAACAGCCGTAGGATCCCGACATGCCCGGTGGACTCGGCGCCCGGTTCCTGATCGAGGCGGGGTTCCTCATCGCCGTCGCCGTGGCGGCGGGCCTCGCGCGACTCAGCGCCGTCTGGATCATCGTCGTCATGGCGTGCGCCTGGCTGCTCATGGCCGCGATCGAGTGGGGGATCTCGCGTCTCCGGCGACGGCCGGCCGCGGAGCCGATGGCCAACCCGACCGAGCCGCTCGAGGAGCGACGGGAGCCGCCTGCCGTGCTGCCGGTCGCCGCGACGCCGGAGCCCGCGCCCGCCGCCGTGGCACCGGCGCTCGAACCGGCGCCCGAGCCGGAGCCGGAGCCGGTCGAAACCGTCCCTGAGCAGCCGCGCGTTGCTGCGCTCGCACCCGTCCCGGAGCCGGAGCCCGAGCCGGAGCCGGCGCCCGTCGCCGCACCCGAGCCCGCCCCCGCCGAGGAGCCGCGCGTCGTCGCGCTCACGTCCCGGTCGCTGGGCGTCCCGCAGCGGTGGAACCTCTGGGAGCTCGAGCGGATCGCGCGCGAGCAGAGCGGGGCGGACGCGATCCGGGACGAGGAGCGCTCGTTCCTGCTCATGTACCTGCGCGAGTTCGCAGACCCCGACGGTGTCCTGCCGACGTCGTTCGACGGCGTCGTGCGCGAGGCGTTCGGTGACGTCCTCGACGCCGTTCGCGTGTGACGCCCGCCCATCTCCAGCGGATCGTCTGGCTTGCGGGCGTGACGCTCGTCGTCGCAGTCGCGGCGGTCGCGCTCGGGCGACGCGACGCCGGCGGCAAGTCCGACGTCCCCGGATCGATCCCCGTCCCGGGAACGCAGAACGGCTACTACACCGCGCGGG
Source organism: uncultured Actinomycetes bacterium (assembly GCA_963817105.1). Classification (GTDB taxonomy): domain Bacteria; phylum Actinomycetota; class Thermoleophilia; order Gaiellales; family Gaiellaceae; genus 3-1-20CM-4-69-9. The sequence goes on along the minus strand of CAWFNA010000005.1, from coordinate 58,613 downwards.
TTGCGCCGTACGGGCCGACCGCGTCACACAAGCGCACGGCCTGCGGCCAGCCGTTCACGGCGGAGACGCTCGGGATCGCCCATCCCGTCCTCCCGTGCGGCGTCAAGGTGTACCTCCTCTTCCACGGACATGTGGTGCTGACGCAGGTCGTGGATCGCGGCCCGACCGTCCCGGGGCGTGACTTCGACCTGACCAAGGCACTCGCCGACCGCCTCGACCTGCACAGCACGCAGACGATCAAGTGGCGGTACGCGCGCTGAGCGCGTGCCCGGACCCTGCCGTGACTCACGCCCGCTGTGAACCTGGACTTACCAGGTGGGTGCCGTGCCGGCTGTCGGGGTCGCCTAGGCCGGACGCGGGCTCCCTCAGCAGTGGTGTTGGTTCTACGTTGGATGCGCGAGCCACGCACAGGGTCGAGCCCGCCCACTGTAACGACTCGCGGCGGGTCTGTCGGTAGCCTGATCGGGTGATCGAGCTCCTCGGAGACTCGGCTAGAGGGAGCGACTTCGCGCTCGTGCGCCTGGCCGTCGAGGGTGGCCGGATCCTCGATGCCGACGCAGACGGGCTCGATCGGCCGCTCCTCGGCCTGACGCTGCTCGAGGCTGCCGCCGTCGGCGGGGAGACGCTCCCGGTGGACGCGCTGGCGAACGCGCTCGGCCGGGTCTTCCGCGCCGATCCGTCGCCGACCCGCGTGGCCGTCGCGATGAGCGGCGGGGTCGACAGCGCAGTCGCCCTGCTGCGCTCCGGTCCCGACGCGATCGGCGTGACGCTCCGTCTCTGGCTCGACCCGGAGGGCCCCGATGCCGAGCGTGCGTGCTGCTCCCCGGAGGCGGTGGTCGCCGCACGCGAGACCTGCCACGCGCTGGGGCTCCCGCACGTGACGCTCGATCTCCGGGAGGAGTTCCGGCGAGCCGTGGTGACGCCGTTCGTGCGGGGCTACGCGCGCGGCGAGACGCCGAACCCGTGCATCCGCTGCAACGGCGGCTTCCGGTTCGCGGAGCTGCTTGCGTTCGCGCGTCGCGCCGGCGCCGGCCGGCTGGCAACCGGCCACTACGCGCGCATCGTCGGACACCGGGGGCGACGCCTGCTCGCGCGCGCGGCCGATCCGGCGAAGGACCAGTCGTACATGCTCGCGACGCTGTCGCCGTCACTGCTCGATCGCGTCGTCTTTCCGCTCGGCGGCTCGACGAAGGAGGAGACCAGGGCGGAGGCCGCGGAAGCCGGCCTCGCCGTCGCGCAACGCCGAGAGAGCCAGGAAGCGTGCTTCCTGGCCGGCGACGACTATCGCGCGTTCCTCGGCCGCCATGGCCTCGAGGCGATCGAGGGAGCGCTCGTCGACGAGTCGGGCCGGGAGCTCGGCCGGCACTCCGGTCACTGGGGGTACACGCCGGGACAGCGGCGTGGACTGGGAGTCTCCGCGCCCGAGCCGCTCTACGCGCTCCGCACCGAGCCGAGCACGAACGTCGTCGTCGTCGGCCCGCGCGAGTCGCTGGCGCGGCGCGACGTCGCGGTCGACGGCAGGCTCTACGTCCCGGTTCGTCGCGGCGATGTGAAGCTCCGCTACCGGTCGGCTCTGATTCCGGCCGAGATCGAGGAGACCCGGCGCGGCTTCAGGCTCCGGCTCGAGGCTACCGCCTTCGGCGTCGCGCCCGGACAGGCCGCCGTCGTCTACGAGGACGGCGCAGTCGTCGGCGCGGGCATCGTGCTCCGCGACCCGTGACGGCGACGGCGCGTGCAACCGGGCGGAACCGACTCACGCCATCGTCCGTTTACTCCACGGGTCGTGGCGAAGGGACGAATCGACGTGGATGAGATCTCGCTCACGCTGCCGGCCGACGACGCGTTCCGCCGTGTCGCGCACCTGGTGCTCGGCGGTCTCGCGGCGCGGCTCGAGCTGACGTACGAGAGCCTGGAGGACATGGAGTTGGCCGTTGACACATTGCTCGAGCGAAGCCGGGACGACGAGGACGTCACCGTGCGCGTGCTCGTCGACGAGGACGAGGTCCGGACGATCGTCGGGCCGGTCGGAGCGGATGTCCTGCTCGAGCTCGGCCGGGACGCCGGCGACGGCCTCGGCCTCCGGCGGATCCTCGAGGCGGTGTCGGACCGGGTCGAGATGTCCGACGGCCACGTCGAGCTGACGAAGCGGATCGACGCGGGGCGATGATCGAGAAGTCGGACAAGGTCCTGCTGCGCAGGTACCACGAGGAAGGAGACCTCGCCGCGCGCGAGCAGCTGATCGAGCAGTACATGTCGCTCGTGCGCTCGCTGGCCCGCCGTTACTCCTACCGCGGCGAGCAGCTGGAGGACCTCGTCCAGATCGGGGCGATCGGGCTGATCAAGGCGATCGACCGCTTCGACATCGACCGCGGCGTCGAGCTCACGACGTATGCAACGCCGAACATCATCGGCGAGATCAAGCGGCACTTCCGCGACAAGGGCTGGTCGGTGCGCGTCCCGCGCGGCCTGCAGGAGCTCAACGTCCAGTTGTCACGGCTCGTCGAGCAGCTGACGGTGCAGCTCGGGCGCTCGCCGACGATTCCCGAGCTGGCGAAGGCCTCCGGCGCCGGGGAGGAGGAGGTGCTGGAGGCGCTCGAGTCCGGGCGCGCCTACTCGTCCCTGTCGCTGTCGTCCGGCGGCAGCCAGGAGGACGGGGAGGAGCTCGACCCGCTCGAGTCGATCGGGACGGAGGAGCACGAGTACGAGGTCTCCGAGGACCGAGCCGTGCTCGCGCCGGGCTTTCGCGTCCTGGACCAGCGCGAGCGCCGGATCCTGCACCTCCGCTTCTTCAAAGGACTGACCCAGTCGCAGATCGCGCAGCAGGTCGGGATCTCGCAGATGCACGTGTCGCGTCTGATCCGCCGGTCGCTCGAGAAGATCCGCGAGGAGATCGCGGTAGAGGAGGAGATCGAGCCCAGAGCCGCAAGGCGTTGAGCCGCCGGATCGACGACCCGGCCTCCGTCCGCGAGCAGTACGAGACCGAGGCGAACCTCGCGGCCCGGAAGGCCGCGTACGCAAGGGCCGAAGGGCCGGACGTCCGGGAGGCTGTGTTCGAGGCCGTGGCGCAGCGGCGGCCGGGGCGAGTGCTCGAGGTCGGAGGCGGCGAGGGTGAGCTGGCCGTGCGGATCCTGGGGGAGCTCGGCGCCGAGCTGATCGGGATCGACCAGTCGGACCGGATGGTCGAGATCCAGCGTTCGAAGGGCATCGACGCGCGCGTCGGCGACGTCCGGCGGCTGCCGTTCGCAGACGCCGAGTTCGACCTCGCCGTCGCGGCGTGGATGCTCTACCACGTGGCCGAGATCGACTGCGCACTCGCCGAGCTCGCGCGCGTGCTTCGTCCGGGTGGAATCCTCGTCGCGGTCACCAACTCCTCGGAGCACCTCAGGGAGCTGACCGATCTCGGCGGGCTCGTACGGCTGATGGGCGAGACCGTGTTCCGCAGCGATAGCGGCGCGGGGCTCCTGCAACTTCACTTCGCCCGCGTCGAACGGCGCGACGTCTATGGCTGGGTCACGTTCGACGACGCGGCGATGCGCGCGTACGCCGGCAGCTCGGAGTGGCTGAGCCCGCTGCTCGAGCTCCCGCCGCTCGAGCGGCCGCTCAGAGCGCGCCGGGAGCCGACGATCTTCATCGCCGAAAGAGCCGCCTGACCCGCCCCTACAATCCCACGGTGCGCACGTCAGCCGAGCTGCGCGCGGGCTTCCGCGCGTTCTACGACTCCCAAGGCCACACGTTCAGGCCGTCGTGGTCGCTGATCCCGCGCGCGGACGACCGCTCGACGCTGTTGACGACGGCCGGGATGCAGCCCCTGATGCCGTTCTTCCTCGGCCGCGAGCAGCCGCCCGCGCCGCTGCTGACGACGGTGCAGAAGTGCTTCCGCACTCCCGACATCGACGAGGTCGGGCTCGACGGATCGCACCTCACCTTCTTCGAGATGCTCGGCAACTTCTCGTTCGGCCAGTACTTCAAGCAGGGCGCGATCGAGTACGCGTGGGAGTTCGTCTTCGAGCACATGCGAATCGATCCCGAGCGCTTCTGGGTGACGTGTTTCGCCGGCGACCCGGAGCTCGGCCTCGGCGAGGACGAGGTCGCGTACAACCACTGGCTGGAGATCGGGCAACCGGCGGAGCGGATCGTCTTCCTACCCCGCGCGGAGAACTTCTGGTCGGTCGGCGGCCCCGGCCCGTGCGGGCCCGACACGGAGATGTACTACGACTGGGGCGCCGAGCACGGCTGCGGCGAGCCGGACTGCAAGCCGAGCTGCACGCGCTGCGAGCGCTTCCTCGAGTTCTGGAACCTCGTCTTCATGGAGTTCGAGCTCCACCCGGACGGCAAGCTGACGCCGCTGCCCAAGCAGAACGTCGACACCGGCATGGGGGTCGAGCGGACGGCCGCCGTCCTCCAGGGCGTCATGACCGTCTACGAGACCGACATCTACCAGGCGATCATGCGCTGGATCGCCGAGGAGAGCGGCGTCGCGTACGGCGACTCGCCCGAGGCGACGAAGGCGCACCGGATCCTCGCCGACCACGGGCGCGGGATGACGTTCCTCGCGGCCGACGGCGTCGCGCCGTCCAACGAGGGCCGCGGCTATGTGATGCGCCGGATCATCCGCCGCGCTGTGCAGCAGGCGTCGCGCGTCGGCCTCGAGCCGCCGTACCTCGCGCGCTCTGAGCGACGTCGTGATCGAGGAGATGAAGAGCGGCTACCCCGAGCTCGAGGAGCACCGCAACGAGATCCACCGCATCCTCAGCGCCGAGGAAGAGCGGTTTGGCCAGACGCTCGTCCGCGGCCTTCGGCTGTTCGAGGAGGTCGCGCAGAGGGGCGGCGACATCGCCGGCGAGGACGCGTTCCGCCTGCACGACACGTACGGGTTCCCGCTGGAGCTCACGCAGGAGCTCGCGCGTGAACGCGGCCTCGGCGTCAACGACGAGGAGTTCACGCACTTGATGGAGGAGCAGCGCGAGCGGTCTCGCGCCGCGATCTCGCGCGACGACCAGCGGGCGGTCGAGTTCGCTCAGGCTGCGGGCTTCCGCTCGGAGTTCGTCGGCTTCGAGAAGACGGAGGTCCTGACGCAGGTCGGCGCCGTCGAGGAGCTCGGCGACGGCCTCTTCCTCGCAAAGCTGCGCGAGTCGCCGTTCTATGCGGCCGGCGGCGGCCAGGTCATCGACGCTGGCTGGATCGAGCTCGACGAGGACGGCGGCGCGCGGGCCGTGCTGCGCGACGCCTACCGGCTCGAGGACGACCAGGCGCTGCTCTTCGAGGGCGAGGGGTTCGCCGCGGGCGCCCGCGTGAAGGCGGTCGTCCCGTGGGGCGTCCGCTTCCCGACGATGGCGAACCACACCGCGACGCACCTTCTTCACAAGGCGCTGCAGGACGTCCTCGGCGACCATGTGCGCCAGGCCGGGTCGGCCGTGCGCCCGGACAAGCTCCGGTTCGACTTCACGCACCCGCAGCACCTGACGACGGAGGAGCGGGCGGAGGTCGAGCGGCAGGTGAACGAGCGGATCTTCCAGAACCTGCCCGTGCGTGCGTACGTGACGCCGATCGAGGAGGCGCGGAAGCTCGGCGCGATGATGCTGTTCGGCGAGAAGTACGGCGAGCACGTGCGCGTGATCGAGATCGCCGGCTACTCGCGCGAGCTCTGCGGCGGCACGCACGTGCGCTCGACGGCCGAGATCGGGCCGTTCGCGATCCTCAGCGAGAGCTCCGTCGGCGCCGGTGCGCGGCGGATCGAGGCGGTGACCTCCGGCGAGGCGTACGCCTACCTCCACGGCGGGCTGCGCGAGGCCGAGCGGCTGCGGGCCGAGCTCGAGCACGTCCGCAAGGAAGCGCGTAAGCCGCGACCCGAGGCGGCGGCGGAGTTCTCGATCGTGGACAAGGGCGACGAACGTCGTGCTCGTCGAGGCGAAGGCGCTCAAGGGGGGCGAGCTCCGCGACCTCTCCGACCGCGTCCGACAGCAGGAGAAAGCTGCAGGGGTGATCGTGGGCTCCGTCGACGACGGCCGCGCCTATCTCGTCGTGAACCTCGACGAGTCGCTCGTCGGGCGCGGCCTCGACGCGTCGAAGCTCGTACGCGATCTCGGCCGCCATATCGGCGGCGGTGGCGGGGGCCGGCCGACGCTGGCGGAGGCCGGAGGGAAGAACCCGGCGGGCCTGCGCGAGGCGCTCGAGGCCGGCAAGCAAGCGATCACCGACGCGCTGAAGTGAAGATCGTCGCGCTCGACTTCGGCCGGGCGCGCACCGGCGTCGCGGTCTCGGACCCGACCGGGACGGTTGCGCGTCCCCTGTGCGTCGTCGAACGCGCGGCGACCGAGCAGGGGCTCGAGCGGCTGGCAGCGCTGATCGAGCAGGAGGAGGCGGAGCGCGTCGTCGTCGGGCTGCCGCTGACCCTGCGCGGCGAGCGCGGCGAGCAGGCGCGGGAGACGGAGGCGTTCGTCGCGTCGCTCGCCACGGCCACCGATGTCCCGGTCGTCACCTTCGACGAGCGCTTCACGACCGACCTCGCCGAGCAGGTGCCCTCGCAAACCGCGGAGGACGCGCGCGCGGCCGCTCATCTCCTGACGAGCTATCTCACGTGGTCGAGCGGCGCCCCGGCGTGATGCCGCCCAAGCAGGGCCCGCCGTCGGGGCGCGGCCCGAGCGAGCGGCGGTTGTTCGTACGCCGGGCGGGCGCGCTCGTCTTCGTCGTGCTCGTGCTCGGTGGGCTCGGCTGGCTCACGGTCACCGCCATCGGCGGCGGAAGCACGAAGGCGGCGTCCTCCAGCGTGCTGAAGACGTCGAGCACGCTCATCTACCGAACCGTCACCAGGAGGACCGCCGACGGCGGCGAGACGACGACGGTGATCGCGTACCCGAAACCCTTCCACGTCGTCTTCCCCGAGGGGTTCACGCGCCGGCAGATGGCCCAGCGCAGCGCGGCTGTCGCGCGGATCGCACGCCGCGAGCGCCACGTCAAGCCGCGCCTGGCGTCGCGGATGTACCTGGCCGCGACCAGCCGGACACGGCTGCCCACGTGCTTCAGGGGGAGGACGCACGGGATGGAGGGTTTCCTGTTTCCCGCGACCTACGAGTTCTTCCCGAAGACGACGTCGGCACAGCTCGTCCGCGACCAGCTGGCGGCCTTCTGCGACAACTGGAACCGGGTAGACCTGAAGTACGCGCGCGCACACAAGCTGACGCCGTACGACGTCCTGATCATCGCGTCGATGATCGAGAAGGAGACGCTCTCGCCCGACGAGCGGCAGCTGGTGTCGGCGGTGATCTACAACCGCCTGCGCCAGGGGATGAAGCTCCAGATCGACGCCACGCTCCGCTACGGGCTCGACATCCCCCCGACCGAGTCGATCCACGAATCTCAGCTCCAGAGCGACTCGCCGTACAACACGCGCAAGCGCTACGGCCTGCCGCCGACCCCGATCGCGAACCCCGGGCTCGCGTCGCTGCAGGCGGCCGCGCACCCCGCGAAGGTGAATTACCTCTACTTCGTCCGCAAGCCGGACAAGAAGCACCACTTCTTCACGGCGAGCTACGCGGCGTTCAACCAGTACTCCGCGGCGCACGGCTACGGCGGCCCGTGATCGCCGGGGAGACCCGGCTCGTCGGCCTGATCGGCGATCCAGTCTCCGGTTCGCTCTCGCCGCGGATGCACAACGCCGCGTTCGCGGCTCGCGGGCTGGACTGGGCATACGTGCCGCTGCCGGTCACGGCTGAGCGGCTCGAGGAGGCGATCCGCGGCCTTGCGGCGCTCGGGTTCGCCGGTGCGAACGTGACGACGCCGCACAAGCTCGCCGTGGCCGCGCTCGTGGGCGCCGACGCGGCGTCGGTGAACACACTCGTCGTGCGGGACGGCGTCGTCGTCGGGACCTCGACGGACACGGCGATCCTCGACGGGCTCGAGTTCGAGCGCCCGGCGATCCTCGGGGACGGCGGCGCCGCGGTCGCGTTCGCCGAGGCGCTGCCGGCGGCGGCGCGGTTCTCGCGGCGCGGTGAATGGCCACCCATGCTGGACGGGGTCGACCTCGTGGTCAACGCGACCTCCGAGCGCGAGGAGGTCGTGGCGGAGCTGGGCCCAGGGCACACGCTCGTCGATCTCCCGTATCCGGCGACCGCGACGGCCCGGGCCGCGGCAGCGTCGGGGGCGCAGGTCATCGACGGCGTCGACGTCCTCGTCGCGCAGGGCGCCGCCTCGTTTGCCATCTGGACGGGCGTCCCGGCCCCGGTCGAGGTCATGCGAGCCGCCGTCCGCTCGGCCTGACCGCCCGTCCCGACCAGCCGTGTCCCGAACCGCCGTGTGCCGGCTCTGTGCCGACGGATCCACAAGGGTCTGTCCCTGGACGTGGCCGTTGGAGACGCGTCCCTGTTGGAACAAGAGTGTGACGATCCGCCCACAGGGGTGTCCGGGGCGGACGGCTCGACGCAGTACGCTCCGGCGCGATGCCCCTCGAGCTCGTCACCGCGGGTGAGTCGCACGGGCCGGCGCTCGTCGCGATCGTGACCGGGCTGCCCGCCGGCCTCGTGCTCGACAAGGAGGCGATCGACACGGACCTCCGCCGGCGGCAGGAGGGCTACGGCCGCAGCCCGCGCCAGCAGATCGAGAGGGACGAGGTCGAGGTGCTGGCGGGCCTCCGGCACGGGCGCACGCTCGGGACGCCGCTGGCGCTCGTCGTCCGCAACCGCGACCACACGAACTGGGCCTGGGGCATGAGCCCATGGCCGCCCGAGGGCGAGCCGTCCGGCAAGGGAACGAAGGAGGTGACGCTGCCGCGGCCGGGCCACGCCGACCTCGCCGGAGCGCTCAAGTACGACCTCTCCGACGTCCGCGATGCGCTCGAGCGGGCGAGCGCCCGCCATACGGCCGTGATTGTCGCGGCAGGTGCCGTTGCAAAGGCGCTCCTTGCCGCGATCGGGATCGACGTCGCGGGAGAGGTGCTGGGTGACGACCTCGAGCGGCGCGTCGACGACGCGCGAGCCGACCGAGACACCGTCGGCGGGGTCGTCGAGGTGCGCGCGCGCGGCGTCCCCCCGGGCCTCGGCTCGTACGCGACCAAGGACGGCCGCCTCGACGCCCGCCTCGCCGCGACCCTGATGGGGACGCAGGCGGTGAAGGGCGTCGAGATCGGCGACGGCTTCGCGCTGGCCGCGAAGCGCGGTTCCGAGGCGCACGACGAGATCCACCGCGACGAGGATCGCGGCCTCCACCGGGAGACGAACCGCGCCGGCGGGATCGAGGCCGGCATCTCCAACGGCGAAGAGATCGTCGTCCGCGCGGGGATGAAGCCTCTGCCGACGCTGATGCAGCCACTCGCCTCCGTCGACCTCCACACCGGCGAGCCGGGGCAAGCGCTGGTCGAGCGCAGCGACACCGCCGCCGTCGAGGCACTGGCGGTCGTCGCGGAGGCATGCGTCGCTTGGGAGCTCGCGCGGGCCGCCCGGGAGAAGCTCGGCGGCGACTCCCTCGGCGACTTCCTCGCGGCCCACCGCGCCTACGTGGAGCGAATCGCCTGGAAGCCGCGCTGAAACCGCCGCGGAGGCTGGAAGACTAGGAGCGTGCTCCAGCGTGTCCTCTGCCCGGTCCTCGTCGGCAGGGAAGAGCCGCTGTTCCTGCTCGAGGACGCTCTGCTCGCCTCGCACTCCGGCGACAGCCGGTTCGTGCTGCTGGGCGGCGAGGCCGGCATGGGCAAGACGCGGCTCGCGACCGAGCTGGCCAGGCGGGCGCAGCGGCTCGGCTGGGCCGTGCTCTGGGGCGGCTGCAGCGAAGCGGAGCTGTCGCTGCCGTATCTGCCGTTCGTGGAGGCCGCGGCGAACTACCTCGACGCTCGCGGGATCGAGGCAGTGGCGGCAGAGGTCGGGCCGGCCGCACGGTCGGAGCTCAGCCAGCTGTTCCCGCAACTCGGGGGCGAGGCTCCGCGCGCCGCCGGCGATCCGGCGCAGGCGAAGCTGCGCCTGTTCGAGGCGGTCGTCTCGCTGCTGAGCGTGCCGGGGCGTGAGCAGGGGGTGCTGCTCGTCCTCGAAGACGTGCACTGGGCCGACGCCGCGACGCGCGAGCTGCTCGAGCACCTCGCCCGGCGCGTGACGAGCCTGCGCTCGCTCGTCCTGGCGACTTACAGGACGGACGAGCTCGACCGGCGGCACCCGTTGACCGCGCTGGTCCAGGGCTGGCGGCGCTCCGGCATCGCCGAGACGGTCGTCCTCGAGCCCCTGTCAGCCGAGCAGATCGGCGGGATGATCGAGGCGATCATCGAGGAGGAGGTCGGCCCGGCGTTTCGCGACCTCATGTACCGGCGGACGGATGGCAACCCGTTCGTGCTCGAGGAGATGCTGAAGGAGGCCGTCGACCGGGACGACTGGAGCCGGCGCACGACCGACGAGCTACAGGTTCCGGAGACCGTCCGGGAGGCGATCCTGCTGCGGGTCGACCGGCTGGAGCCCGCGCACGTCGCCGTGCTCGAGGCGGGCGCGGTGCTCGGGCGCGCGTTCCCTTACGACACACTCGTCGAGGTCGTGGAGTGCGACGCGGACACCGTCCACGACGCGCTCGCTGCGGCGACCGGGCAGCAGCTGCTCGTCGAGCGCGGCGGAGACGTCGCCGTCTACGAGTGGCGCCACGCGTTGACCCAGGAGGCGATCGCCGACGCGATCGTTCTCCCGCGGCGACAGCAGATCCACTCGCGGGCGGCGGATGTCCTCCACGCGGCCGGGGCAAGCGCGCCCGAGCTCGCACGCCACCTCCTCGCGTCGGCGCGATTCGAGGAGGCCGTGCCCGTCTGCATCGCCGCCGCCGAGGAGGCCGAGGCGTCGCTCGCCTTCCGGGAGGCGATCACGCTGATCGAGGTGATCCTGCCGCACGCGCGCGAGGCAGGGCTCCGGACACGCCTGCTGTGCCGGCTCGGACGAGCACTGTGGCTGAGCAGCCAGGCGCAGGCCGCCGACGACGTGCTGACCGAGGGGATCGCCGCCCTCGAGGTAGAGGGCGACATGCGGGAAGCGGCGCGCTCCCGGCTGATCCGAGGACGCTGCCGCTGGGAGCTAAGCCGTCCCGGCGACGCCCTCGCCGACTTCGAGCATGCGCGCGACACGCTCGAGGTGGACGGGCCGTCCGCCGACCTCGCCCTCGCGTACCTCCGCATCGCCGGCCTGCATAAGTTCGAGTTCGACGAGGCGGCCGCGATCGAGGCGGCGGAACGCGCGATCGCGACGGCCACCGCGGCCGGCGCAGACTTCGAGCGGATCTGGGCGTCCTCGTGGCTTGCGCTCTCGTTCTACGACACCGGGCGGGTCGACCAAGGAGAAGCCCTCCTCGACGACGCGTTCCGTGAAGCCCGTGAGCGCGGCTACTTCTTCATCGCGGCGAACATCGCCTACAACGACACCTGGACGCGGCTGCACATGTTCGGCCGCGACGTCACCGCGCGTCTGGACCAGGTCGCGGGCGAGGCGGTCGCGGGCGCGGTCTCGGACCTGGACCTCCTGATGCGCGCCGGGGCGTTGCGCGCCGCGGGGGATCTTCGGCAGGCGTTGGAGCTCGTCGACAGATCCCGGGCCGCCTACGAGCAGGCCGGGATGCGCAAGTTCCACTGGCGGACGCTGGTCGAGACGGCCGAGATCCTCCTCGAGCTTGGGCGCGTCGCCGATGCTGCGGCCGTGCTTCCGCCACTGTCCGAGCGGACGGAGCTGCAGGACATCGTGTACGACGCGGCGCCGCAGATCCGCATCCGTCTCGCTCGCGGCGACGTCGAGGAGGCCGTCGCGCTCGCCCGCGAGATCGCGGCGGCGGCCGACAAGCTCTCCTACTACTCGGAGACGATCGCGCTCGCGGTGGAGGCCTTCGTCGCGGGCGGGCTACTCGACGAGGCCGAGGCGCTGGTCGCCGAGGTGCGCGGTCGCCCACCGGCCGCCGGCGACGTGTTGGTCGACGGGGCGGAGGGTCACATCCAGCTCGTGCGGGGAGAGTACGAGCCGGCGGCCGCGGCTCTGTCGCGCCTCACCGACGCGGCTGCGGAGCGCAACTTCCGGCTGGTCGAGCTCCGGGCCCGCATCCTGGCGGCAGAGGCGCTCGTCGGCTGCGGCCGCCGCGAGCAGGCCGAGAAGGCCCTCGGGGACGTCGTCGCCGCGGCACACGCGGCCGGCGCCAGCCTGATCCGCGCCGACGCCGAGCGCACGGCAGAGCGGATGGGCGTGACCGTCGCAGCTCCGGAGGTGGAGGCGGGAGCGTCCCCTGAGCTCGTCGCCGCGGGTGAGCAGCTCGTGACCTCGCTCTTCGCCGACGTCCGCGGCTACACCGGGATCGCCGCGACGACGCCCCCCGCCGAGCTGGTCGACCGTCTCGGCGCCCTGCACCGCTGGGCCGCCGCGGAGGTCGGCCGCCACCACGGCATCGTCGACAAGTTCGCCGGTGACGCCGTGATGGCCACGTTCAACGTCACCGGCTCCCGGCTCGACCACGCGCAGCACGCGGTGGAGGCGGCGCTGGCGTTGAGCGGGAAGGCCTCTCTGCTCGATCTCGGCATCGGCGTCGGCATCGCCGTAGGGCCGGCCGTCGTCGGGCGCGTGTCCGCCGGCGCGAACGTGTCCGTCCTCGGTCCGGCGACGAACCTCGCCGCACGGCTCCAGGAGGCGGCCGAGCGGGGAGAGGTCGTCCTCAGCGACGAGGCCTACCGGCGTGTGGCGGAGTGGCTGTCCGCGCGCGGGTTGACCGCGACCCGCGAGGAGCTCGAGCTGAAGGGCTTCGACGGCGCGCAGCCGGCGTGGCGCATCGCGGCCGCATGAGCGGGCAGAACGCGCTCGGGCGCCACGTCGCCCTGACCGGGTTCATGGGCGCCGGGAAGTCGACCATCGGGCCCGAGGTCGCGCACCGGCTGGGCCGTCCGTTCGTGGATGTCGACGATGAGATCGAGCGCGCGCATGGCCCGATCACGGAGCTCTTCGCGGCGCAGGGTGAAGCCGCCTTCCGCGAGCTCGAGGCGAGCGTCGCCCGAGACATCTGCGCACGCCGCGAGCCCGTCGTCGTCGCGCTCGGCGGTGGCGCGGTGGAGACGCCTGGGCTCCTGGAGGAGCTCGGGGCCTTCGTCGTCCTCCTCGACGTCGAGCTCGAGACCGCCTGGATGCGCACGCGCGGCAGCGACCGGCCGCTCGCCCGCAACGAGGCCGAGTTTCGCCGCCGGTACGAGGTGCGCCGGCCGCGGTACCGCGAGGTCGCCGACGGCGTGGCGCGTGACGCGGACGACGTCGTCCTCGCGGCCGCCGGCGTGCGGGTCGGGCTCGGCACGCTCGAGCTGCTCGGGTCACTCCTCCCCGGCGAGGGCGGCGTAGCTCTGGTCACGGATCCGCACGTCGGCGGCATCCACGGCGCCGCGGCGCAGCTCGCGCTCGGGCGCCGGCTCGCCTCGACGCACGAAGTCCCGGCCGGGGAGGCGGCAAAGATGCTCGCGGTCGTCGAGCGGCTCTGGAGCGAGCTCCGCATCGATCGCCGCGGTGCCGTGGTCGCCCTCGGCGGCGGCTGCGTGACGGACACCGCCGGCTTCGCGGCATCGGCGTACCTACGGGGCGTCGACTGGCTGCCCGTCCCGACGACGCTCGTCGGCCAGGTCGACGCTGCGATCGGCGGCAAGACGGCGATCGACCTGCCGGAGGGGAAGAACCTCGTCGGCGCGTTCCACTGGCCGGCGCGGGTCGTCGTCGACCCTGCCCTGCTGCGGACGCTGCCGGAGCGCGAGCTGCGGGAGGGGACGGCGGAGGTCGTGAAGACGGGCCTGCTGTCCGGCGAGCCGCTGTGGGAGCTGCAGCAGCCGGAGCTCGTCCGGAGGTGCGCGGCGTTCAAGGCGGCGGTGTGCCTGCGCGACCCGCACGACCGCGGCGAGCGCCACGTCCTCAACTTCGGCCACACGTTCGCGCACGCGCTCGAGGCGGCGGCCGGCTACGAGGGCCTCAGTCACGGCCGGGCCGTCGGCCTGGGCCTGCTTGCGGCGCTGCGGCTGTCAGGCCGCCCGACGGACGTCGTCGAGCAGGTGCTCGAGCCGCAGCCGGTCCGGGTCGACCGCGACCGCGCCTGGGCCGCGCTCGGACGCGACAAGAAGCGCGGCCTCGTCCTTCTCGACGAGAGCGGCGCGAAGTGGGACGTCGACGTCCCGCCCGACGACGTCCGGCGCGCGCTGGACGAGCTGATCGCGGAGTGACCGCCGCAGCGCACTAGAGTCCCCGCGATGCAGGTCATCGTCCTCAACGGCGTCAATCTCGACCTGCTCGGACGACGCGATCCGACGATCTACGGCGGCCTCTCGCTCGACGAGCTGGAGACGCGGATCTACGAGTGGGGATCCCAGCTGGGCTGCCAGGTCAGGTGCCGCCAGTCGAACAACGAGGGCGAGTACATCGACTGGTGCCACGACGCGATCGACGGCGTGGACGGCGTCATCGTCAACCCGGGCGCCTGGTCGCACTACTCGTACGCGATCCACGACGCGCTCGAGCTCGTGGGCGTCCCCATCGTCGAGGTGCACCTCTCGGACGTCGACAACCGCGAGGAGTGGCGGCGCCGGTCGGTGATCTCCGACCTCGCTGCGAAGCGGATCGTGGGCCGGGGCCCCGACGGGTACCGCGAGGCGCTCGAGTTCATCGTCGGGAAGGTGCGCGATGAGTGACCGGATCGAGCGATTGCGGCCGACGCTCGACGAGCCGCTGCTCGTGACGAACCCGGTCAGCGTCCTCTACCTCACCGGATTCAAGAGCTCGAACGCCGCGCTGTTGATCGAGCCCGACCGCGTCCGGCTCTTTACCGACTTTCGTTACGCCGACGCCGCGGCCGCCGTCGAGGGCGTCGAGTTCGAGGAGACCAAGCGTGCGCTGCTCAAGGATCTGTCCCAGCGCCTCTCAGGCCCTCTCGGGTTCGAGGCCGACTACGTCTCGTACGCGGGCTGGAAGACGCTCGGTTCGGGAACGGTCGAGCCGGTGCCGCGCAGCGGTCTCGTCGAGGCGCTGCGGGCGGTCAAGGACGGAGCGGAGCTCGAGGCGCTCCGGCGGGCGTGCGCGATCACCGACCGCGTCTACGAGCGACTCGCGGACGAGCGATTCATCGGCCGCAGGGAGCGCGACATCGCCTGGACGCTCGAGCAGTTCTTCCACGATGAGGGCGCGCAGGGCGTCGGGTTCGAGGCAGTCGTCGCGTCCGGGCCGAACGCGGCGCGACCGCACTCCCGTGCAACCGACCGCGAGATCGGGCGGAGCGAGACGGTCGTGATCGACAGCGGTTGCACGGTCGACGGCTACGCGTCGGACTACACGCGCACGTTCGCGACCGGACCGCTCGACGGCGAGCTGAAGGAGGCATACGCCGTCTGCCTGCTGGCGCAGGAGGCGGCGCTCGAGGGCATCCGTGCGGGTTTCACCGGCGTCGCGGCGGACACGCTCGCGCGGGAGGTCGTGGACGGCACCGACTTCGCGGGCACGTTCGGGCATGGCCTCGGTCACGGCCTCGGCCTCGAGGTGCACGAAGCACCGCGCATGTCGACGGAGTCGTCCGACACGCTCGTCGCCGGGAACGTCGTCACGGTGGAGCCGGGCGTCTACCTCCCGGGACGGGGCGGGATCCGGATCGAGGACGACGTGGTCGTCACCGACGACGGGATCGAGAACCTGACCGCGCTGCGCAAGGACCTGCTCGAGGTCAACTAGGCTTTGCGCCCGCGGTGGCCGAGACCGTCAACACGAACCAGTTCCGGAACGGGATGCACATCGAGCTCGACGGGGACGTGTGGCGCATCGTCGAGTTCCAGCACGTGAAGCCGGGGAAGGGCGGGGCGTTCGTCCGCACGAAGCTGAAGGCGCTCGACTCCGGCGCGGTCGTCGACCGCACGTTCCGCGCCGGTGAGAAGTTCACACGCATCCGCACCGAGACGAAGAACATGCAGTACCTCTACGACTCGGGCGACGAGGTCGTGTTCATGGACGAGGAGACGTACGAGCAGACGAACCTGCCGCGGTCGTCGGTGGAGGATGCGCTCGAGTTCATGCAGCCGTCGAGCTTCGTCCAGATGCTGCTCGTGAACGGCGAGCCCTCGGGCGTGCAGATGCCGTCCTCGGTCGAGCTGACCGTGACGGAGACCGAGCCTGGCGTGAAGGGCGACACCGTCTCGAACGTGACGAAGCCGGCGACGCTGGAGACCGGGGCGGTCGTCCAGGTGCCGCTGTTCGTGAATCAGGGCGACCGGATCAAGGTCGACCCGCGCGAGCGGCGCTACATCTCGCGGGCGTAGGCGCCCTCTAGGTTTCCAGCGCGCGCCGTAACGCGGCGGCTCCGTCCGCGAGGACGGGCTCGCCGTGCGAGACGAGCACGAGCTCGATCGGGAGGCGCAGCAGCCGTTCGTGGAGATCCGCCTTCAGGCCCGTCCGCGCCCAGTCCTGCTCTGCCGTCGGGAACCACTGGATCGGGAGCTCGATCTCGCCGGCGCTGCCGATCAGCAGGTCGCCGACGACAAGCGCGCGGTGCGGCTCGAGGAAGAACGCAGCCTCTTTCCAGTCCGCCCCCTCGACCACGATCGCCTCGACACCGGCGGGGAGCTCGACCCTCTCCTCGGGGCGCCAGAGCGTCGCCTTGTAACGGTCGAGCACCGCCTCGACGCTGCGCTCGTGCCAGTGCACCGTGAGCAGGACGTAGACCGGCCGTGAGAGGCGCTCGACGTCCCGGTCCAACGCTTCCCAGAACCGCGCCTCGCCGTCGGCGGGAACGAGCGGATCGACGAGCGCGACCGCGTCCGGCAGCTCCGCGTAGACCGAGCCGACGTCGGGGCCCCAGTGCTCGGCGTGGTTCCACTCGGGGTGCTCTGCGGTCCATCGCCAGAGGCCGGGCCGGAGCTCTTGCACGTTCATCCGCGAAAACCTAACGGCGCTACGCTCCCCACCATGCCGGCGCTCGCCGACACGACGATCCGGCTGCTCGGTCAGGACCCGCTCGCGGGCCTGCTGCCGACGGCCGACCAGCTACGCGTCGCCGAGATCCTCGACCGCGCAGGTTTCGCCTATCTCGAGGTCTCGGGCGGCGGCTGCTTCGAGAGCGCCGTGCGGCGCGGCATCGAGAGCCCCTGGGAGCGGATCCGCGCGTTGAAGGCGCGCACGAAGACGCCGCTCGGGCTCGCGCTCCGCGGTCGCTTCCTCGTCGGGTCGCGTCCCGTCGACGAGGACTTCGTCCGCCGCTTCATCGCCTCGGCGGCGGAGAACGGGATCGACGTCTTCAGGCTCCACGACCCGCTCAACGACATGTCCAACCTGCGGCAGGCAGCGGAGGCGGTCGCAGAGGCAGGCGGCGAGTTCGAAGCCGGGCTCGTCTACAGCCCGGGGCGGACCGGCGAGACCGCGCCGCTGATCGAGCAGGCAAGCGAGCTGCCGGAGCTCGGCGCCGCCCGGGTGCTGCTCCACGACCCGACGGGCTCACTGCAGCCGCATCGCGCGCGCGAGCTCGTGACGGGGCTGCGCGAGAGCACTGGCCTGCCGGTCGGGATCTACTGCCAGGGCTCGGCCGGGAACGCGCTCGCGGCGGCGCTCGAAGCGGCCCGCGCAGGCGCCGACCTGATCGCGTGCGCGATCTACCCGCTCGCGCTGACGTTGCATCGTGTCTCCGGCGAGGCGCTCGCCGAGGCGCTCGCCGGGCTGGGCCTCGACTGCGACGTGGACGTGTCGGCGCTCTGGCAGGCGTCGGATCTCGTCGACGAGCAGATCGGGGACGAGCCGGTCACGCCGCTCGCGCCGCGCATCGCCGTCCGCGCCGCCGAGCACGACCTCCCGGCAGGCCTCGTCGCCGCGCTCGACTCGAACCTGCGCCAGCAAGCGGCGGGCGACCGCCTCGACGAGGTCCTGGAGGAGCTCGGCCGGATCCGCGAGGAGGTCGGCTCGCCCGCGCTCGCGTCACCGATCGGGCACGTGCTCGGTTCGCAGGCGGTCCTGAACGTCCTCGCCGCGAGCCGGTACTCGGTCGTCGTCGACGAGGTCCGCGCGCTCGTCGAGGGCCGGCTCGGCACGCCGCCGGGGCCGATCGACCCGGCCATCGTGAGGGCCGTGGCGCTGACCGCCGACCCCGACTCGGAGGAGGACACCGTCCCGCCGCTGCAGCAGCTCCGAGCCGACGCCGAGGGCCTGGCGGCGAGCGAGGAGGAGCTGCTCCTCCTCGGCCTGTTCGGGGATGAGGCGGAGCCGCTGCTGCGGACGATCCGCGGCCGCTCTACCGGCGAGGAACGCCTCGGCGCCGGCGGCGTCGACCAGGTTCGTGCAGAGCGGATCCGCGAAGTCGTCCGGATCGTCCAGGAGTCAGGGATCGGCGAGGTGACGATCGAGGAGGACGGCATGCGCGTCTCCGTCCGCCGCACCGACGACGGCGGCGGGGCCGCTGCGCCGGGCGTCCCGCTGGGGCCGGGCGACGTGGAGCCGGTGCCGGTCGCGCCGGCCTCGAACGGACTGGTTCGGGTCGAGGCGCCGATGGTCGGCACCTTCTTCCGGGCGCCGCAGCCCGGCTCGCCGCCGTTCGTCGAGGAGGGACAGCCGGTGGCCGCGGGCCAGACGCTGTGCATCCTCGAGGCGATGAAGCTCATGAACGAGGTGAAGGCCGAGGTCGAAGGCATCGTCCGGACGATCCACGTCGAGAACGCCGCTGCCGTCGAGTACGGCCAGCTCCTCTTCGAGCTCGAGCCGGTCGGCGGCAGGCCGCTCGACGCTCTCTAGTCGATGTTCACGCGCGTGCTCGTTGCCAACCGCGGCGAAGTCGCGGTGCGCGTCATTCGCGCGCTGCACGAGCTCGATATCGAGGCCGTCGCCGTCTACTCCACCGCCGACGCGGACGCCCTGCACACGCGGCTCGCCGACCGGGCCGTCCGGGTCGGGCCCCCGGCCGCGGCCGCGAGCTACCTGAACATCGCCTCGCTCGTCGCAGCCGCGACGACCACGGGCTGCGACGCGGTGCATCCGGGCTGGGGGTTCCTGGCCGAGAACCCGGAGTTCGTCCACGCCTGCGAGGCGAACGACCTCGTCTTCGTCGGCCCGAGCGCGGACGTGATGGCGCGCATGGGCGACAAGGCCCAGGCGAAGCGGGAGGTCGCCGAGGCGGGCGTGCCCCTGGTCCCCGGCGGCGAGCCGGAGACGGCCGCCGACGCGAGAGCCGCCGCCGACGAGCTCGGCTACCCCGTCCTACTGAAGGCGCGCGCAGGCGGCGGCGGCAAGGGGATGCGGCTCGTCGAGGCGCCCGAGGATCTCGACGACGCCTACGAGACCGCCCAGGCAGAGGCACACGCCGCGTTCGGAGACGGGAGGCTCTACCTCGAGAAGGCCCTGGCGCCGGCGCGCCACGTCGAGATCCAGGTTCTCTGCGATGCGGACGGCGGCGTGCTCACGCTGGGCGAGCGCGAGTGCTCGATCCAGCGCAGGCACCAGAAGCTGATCGAGGAATCGCCCTCGCCCGCGCTCGACGAGGAGACCCGGTCCGCGATGGAGGACGCCGTTGCGCGCGCCTGCCGCCACGTGGGCTACCTGAACGCCGGCACGTTCGAGTTCCTGCTCGGGCCCGACGACGGCTGGTACTTCATCGAGCTGAATGCACGCCTGCAGGTCGAGCATCCGGTCAGCGAGGTCGTGACCGGGATCGACATCGTCCGGCAGCAGCTCCGGATCGCCGCCGGCGAGCGCCTCGCGCTGACCGGTCGGGCGCCGCGTCGCGGCCACGCGCTCGAGGCGCGGATCAATGCCGAGGACCCCACGCGCGGCTTCGCCCCCGCACCCGGCGTCGTCGAGGCCTTCCGCCCGCCGCTCGGGCCCGGCGTGCGGGTCGACACCCACGTCGAGACGGGTGCCGTGATCCCGCCGTTCTACGACTCGCTGATCGCGAAGGTGATCGTCTGGGACGAGAACCGGCCCGCGGCGATCGAGCGGGCGCTGCGCGCGCTCGCCGAGCTCGAGGTGCGCGGCATCCCGACGACCCGGGCGGCGGCCGCCGAGATCATCGCCAGTAGCGCCTTCCGCAGCGGCGTCTATTCGACGAGTTTCCTCGACGAGATCGAGCTCGCGGCGCTGGTGGCCGAATGAGAACGCTACGCGTCCTGGTTACGCCGCAGGAACGGGGCGCTCGGTCCCACGCGCCCGCCGCGGTAGCTGCAAAGGAGTCCCCGGCATGAGTGGGCGCCGCGCGGCGCGCCGGACGGCGCTCTTCCTCCTCTACCAGTGGGACGTCACGGGCCAGCCGCTCGCGTCCCTCTACGAGGGCGAGGTGGACGAGTACGCGCGCGCAACGGCGGACGCCGTCGCCGCCCGCGCTGCGGAGCTCGACAGCCGAATCACCGAGGCGTCGGAGGATTGGACGGCCGACCGGCTGGGCGCCGTCGAGCGGAACATCCTCCGGATCGCCCTCTACGAGCTGGACGGCGACGCCGTTCCCGACGAGGTGGCGATCGACGAGGCAGTCACGCTCGCCCGCCGGTACGCGACGGACGACGCGGCGCGGCTCGTGAACGGGATACTTGGGCGCGTCGTGCGAGAGAAGGCGGGATCGACGTGACGGATCCGGACGAGCGGCTCGAGAAGGCCGAGGAATTGAGCCGGCGGGTGGGCGAGCTGCGGGCGCGGGTCGACACGGCGAAGGATCCGGACGAGGTCGCGGACCTGATGAACGAGCTGGCCGAGCTGGCGCGCGAGACCCAGCGGGTGATCGAGGACGCGCAGAGGAGGACGAGTGAGGACTCCTGAGGAGCTCCGCGAGCTCGCGGAGGCATACGTCTCCGACCTGGCGCTGACTCCGGAGCTTCACGGACAGATGGAGTCCGTCCGCTACGCCCTCGAGGGCGGGAAGCGGGTGCGCGCCGTGATCTGCCTCGCCGCCGCGGAGGCCGCCGGGGCCGAGCCGGAGGCAGCGCTCCCTGCGGCCGCCGCGCTCGAGCTCGTCCATGCCTTCTCGCTCGTCCACGACGACCTCCCTGCGCTCGACAACGACGGTGAGCGCCGCGGGCGGCCCTCCACCTGGGCGAAGTACGGGGAGGCGACCGCCGTGCTCGCGGGCGACGCGATGCTCGCGGAGGCGTTCCGCCTGGTGCTGTCCTACCCGACTCCGGCAGTCGCCCGGGAGCTGGCGCAGGCGACCCTTGGGATGATCGGCGGCCAGTACCTCGACACGATCGAGAACGCGCCCGACGACCCGGGCGTGCACGAGCTGAAGACCGGCCGGCTGTTCGCGGCCTCGGTCGGGACGGCCCTCTGGGTCGCCGGGGTGCCGGAGCGCGACCAGGCGCCCTGGCGCGCGTTCGGCGAGGAGCTCGGGCCGTTGTTCCAGTTCGTCGACGACATCCTCGACGGCGACGGCTACGTCCGGACGCACGGCGAGGAAGGCGCGCGGCGGTTGGCGGACGAGGCGGCGGGACGCGCGCAAGCGTGCCTCGAGGCGGTCTCGGCCGACACGTCGGTGCTGACCGAGATCGTCGACGCGCTCGCGACCCGGACCTCATGAGCACGCCCGCCACCCGGTCGGTACTGGCCGTCGGCAGCGGGAAGGGCGGGGTCGGCAAGTCGATGGTGACGCTCCAGCTCGCGCTCGCCTGCGCCGGCCGCGGGCTTCGCGTCGGCGTCCTCGACGCCGACCTCTACGGTCCGGACATCCCGCTCATGGTCGGGATCTCGCGGCAGGAGCAGGCTCGGGAGTGGCACCTCTGGCGGCGCGAGGCTGTCGAGCTCCGCCCGATCGAGCGGCACGGTCTGGCGCTGATGTCGGTCGGGTTCCTGCTCGCTGAGACTCAGGCGCTGATGATGGCGTCGCCGCTGCTGACGGCGGCACTGCGGCAGCTCGTCCTCGACGTCGAGTGGGGTGAGCTCGACCTCCTGCTCGTGGACCTCCCGCCGGGGACGGCCGACCTTCAGCAGCAGCTGGTCGAGGTCGTGTCCCTCGACGGCGCGCTCGTGGTCGTCGGCCCCCAGGACGTCGCGCACCTCGACGCACGGAGGTTCGTCAGCTTCCTCCGCGACGCCGGGGTTGCGGTCCTCGGGGGGATCGAGAACATGTCGGGGCTCGCGTGCCCGCACTGCGGCGAGACGATCGAGGTCTTTCCACGGGTCGCGGAGGAGCGGAGCGTCTGGGTCGACGGCGTCGCATTGCTGGGCCGGGTGCCGCTGGATCCTCGTCTCGGGGCGGAGCCCGCGGAGCCGAACGCGGTGTTCGCTCCGATCGCGGAGCGGCTGCTGGACGAGCTCCGGCGCCGCGACGCTGCGTGAAGAAGCGGCTGGACGTGCTGATGGTCGAGCGCGGCCTGGCCGAGAGCCGGGCGCAGGCTCAGGCGCTCGTGCTCGCAGGCCGCGTCCCCGGGTACGCGAAGCCCGGGACGCAGGTCGACGAGGCCGCGCAGGTCGAGCTGGAGGCGCCGCCGCCGTTCGTCTCGCGCGGCGGCGAGAAGCTCGCGCACGCGCTCGACCGCCTCGGCGTCGATCCGGCGGGCCGCGACTGCGTCGACGTGGGCGCGTCGACGGGCGGGTTCACGGACGTCCTGCTCCAGCGCGGCGCGGCGCGGGTCGTCGCCCTGGACGTCGGCTACGGGCAGCTCCACGAGCGGCTTCGCTCCGACCCCCGTGTCGTGGTGCTCGAGCGAACGAACGCCCGTCAGGTGCTCGAGTTGCCGTTCGCGCCGAGCCTCGTCGTCTGCGACGTCTCGTTCATCAGCGTCCGGACGGCGCTGCCGCCGGTGCTCGCGCTCGCCGCGCCGCGTTGGGAGGCGGTCGTCCTCGTGAAGCCGCAGTTCGAGGCAGCGCGCGGGGAGGCGCCGAAGGGTGTCGTGCGGGACGTCGCCGTCCGCCGGCGGGTGGTGCGCGCGGTCGCCGAGGCCGCGCTCGCGTGGGGAGGCGAGACCGTCGGCGTCGTAGACTCCGGCTTGCCGGGCCCGAAAGGGAACCGCGAGGTCTTCGTCCATCTCGTCCAGCGCGATCAGCCCCAGCTTCCCGATGACATCGACGTCCGGATCGCAGCCGAGATCAGCTGAGGCGAAAGCCGTCCGCCGCGCGGCCGTGATCACGCACGGCAGGGCCGGCACGATCGGCCCTGCGCTCGAGCGGCTCGCGCGCCTCGCCGGGGACGCAGGCGTCGAGTTGCTCCTCTCCGACACGGAGGCCGAAAAGCACGGGCTCAAGGGCGCCGACCAGGACGTCGGCTCCGCGGACCTGGCGGTGGTGCTCGGCGGCGACGGCACGATGTTGCGCGGCTTCCACCAGTTCCTCGGGACAGACGTGCCCGTGCTCGGTGTCAACTTCGGCCGCGTCGGCTTCCTCGCCTCGATCGAGCAGGGCGACCTCGATGTGTCGCTGCCGCGTGTGTTCGCCGGTGACTACCGCGTAATCCCGTTGACGACGCTCGACGTCGAGGCCGGATCGGCCCGCGACTCCGGCGTCAACGACGTCGTCGCCCTGAGCTCCGTCCGCGGCCGGATGGTCGAGCTCGCCTGGGCGCTCGGCGGCGAGGATCTCGGCACCCAGCCGTGCGACGGAGTGATCTGCGCGACCCCGACCGGATCGACGGCGTACAACCTCTCCAACGGCGGCCCGGTCCTCGTCCGCGGGCTCGACGCGATGGCCGTGACGTTCATCGCGCCCCATTCGCTGCACGCACGCCCGATGGTCGTGCCGCCCGGCCTCGAGCTGGAGATCAGGAACGAGACGCCGGACGTCGGCGTCACCGTCCTCGTGGACGGCCACTCGGTCGCAGAGGTGAACGGGGCGTCGCCGATCAAGATCCGTCTCGGGGAGCGCCGTGCTCTGCTCGCGACGCTGCCGGAGGCGACCTTCTTCCGCCGGTACCGCGAGACGTTCGCCTCGTAGGGCGAACGCCTCGGGCGCGCTCGGGCTCCCGCGCACGCTCGGTTTCGGCACGGATCCGTCACCCACGCGCGCGTTTCTCGGGGTTACGCTCGACGCAACGGGGTGGGAGGTGGGTTCCCGAGTTGTCGCGTGTACATCCAATGGTCACGCGGCACGAGGCTGCCCGAACGGGACCATGGTCGCCCGCCGGGTGCTCCGCATACCATCCAGCCGTGCTGCGCCGCCTGCGCATCGAAAACCTCGTCCTGATCCGCAACGCCGAGCTCGCCCTCTCGCCGGGGCTCAACGCCATCACCGGCGAGACGGGAGCCGGTAAGACCATCCTGGCGCAGGCGGTCGGCCTCCTGCTCGGCGCGAAAGGAGACGCGGCGCTGATCGGCGCGGGCGGCGGCGAGGCCTATGTCGAGGCCGAGCTCGAGGTGCCGGCGGGGGCCCTCGACGAGGACGGGCTCGAGTCGCTCGCCGAGCTCCGGCCGGCGGACGAGGAGGGGCTCACCCTGGCCCGGCGTGTCTTCCCGGACGGCCGCACACGCGCCTACGCGTGGGGCCGAAGCGTCGCGCGCGAAGACCTCGCCCAGGCGGCCGAACGGCTGATCGCCATGTCGGGCCAGTTCGAGCAGCGGAGGCTCGCCCGCGCGTCGTACCGCCTCGACATCCTCGACGCGTTCACGGGCGAGGAGCAGCTCCGGCGTCGGGCCGAGGCGCGCGGCGCCTGGCGGGAGCTGCTCGCGGCGCGCCGCCGGCACGACGACCTGGAGGCGGGTGCGGCGGCGGCGGAAGCGCGGCTTTCCGAGCTGCGCGCTCTCGCCGACGCGACGGAAGGGCTCGAGGCCGACGCCGAGGACACGCTGCGTGCGGAGCGCGAGCGCCTGAGGCATGTGACCGAGCTCGCCGACGGGGCCGCGACAGCGGCGGGAGCCCTCTCTCCGGAGGACGGGGACGGCGCCGCGGCGCTCGTTGCCCGTGCCGAGCGGGCCGTCGCGCCCCTGGAGCGCATCGCGCCGGAGCTCGCGCGCGCGGGCGACGAGCTGCGCGACGCCGAGCTCCGGCTGCGCGAGACCGCGAGCGAGCTCCGCTCGTTCCTCGCGTCGCTCGAGTCCGAGCCCGGACGGCTCGAGCAGGTCGAGGGCGAGCTGGACAGCATCGCCGAGGCGAAGCGCCGCTTCCGCGCGCAGACGTACGAGGAGCTGCTGGCGCGCGCCGGGGAGGCACGCGCCGAGCTGGATGCGATCGAGGACGGGTACGACCCGGCCGCTGCAGCCGCGCAGGCGCTGGCCGCGGCGGAGCAGGCCGTCCGGCGTCTCGGCGAGGAGTTGCACGCTGCGCGCGCCGAGGCCGCGCCCCGCTTCGCCGCCGCCGTCGCCCACGAGCTCGCGGACATCGGCATGGGTGAGGGCGAGTTCCAGGTCGAGCTGGCCGCCCGGGACGGCGGCCCGACCGGAGTCGACGAGGCCGTGTTCCTGATCCGGCCGAATGCCGGCCTCCCGTTCGCGCCGGTCGCCGAGACCGCGTCGGGCGGAGAGCTGTCCCGCATCGCGCTCGCCATCGCTGCTGTCGCTGGGGGCGAAACCATGATCTTCGACGAGATCGACGCCGGCATCGGCGGCGAGACCGCGCACAAGGTCGCCGAGACGTTGCGTCGCCTCGCCACCCGGGCCCAGGTCGTGACGATCACCCACCTCCCGCAGATCGCGAGCGTCGCCGACCGGCACTTCCGCGTCGAGAAGGTGCCCGGCGACCCCACGCACACGCGGATCGAGGAGCTCTCCGACGACGAGCGCGGGGAGGAGTTGCAGCGGATGCTCGGCGGCGCCGAGTTCCTGTCGACCGTGCGCACATGAGCACGTTCATCGAGCACACCGGACACGCGCGGCTCGACCGCCGGACGAAGAACCTCGTCCGGCGGCTCGCCGCCAACGACATCGCGATCATCGACCACACCGACCTCGACCGTGTCTCCGCCGAGGAGCTGCTGGAGTCCGGGGTGCGGGTCGTCGTGAACGTGGCGCCGTCGCAGTCCGGGCGGTTTCCGAATCCCGGCCCGCTCACGCTCGTCCGCGGCGGCGTCCGGCTGATCGACGTCCCCGACGGCGAACTGTTCGAGCTGGTGCACGACGGCGAGCTCCTCACCGTTCGCGGCGCCGGCGTGTACCGCAACGGGACGTGCCTCGCGTCGGGCCAGATTCTCGACGCGACGGAGCTCGAGCATGCGCTGGCCGAGCAGCGCGGCCGGGTGACCGAGGCGCTCGAGGCGTTCGCGGACAACACGATGCGCTACCTGCGGGAGGAGGGGAAGCTCCTCGCGGAGGGGATCGAGTTCCCCGCACTGAACACCCGCTTCCGCGACCGGCATGCGCTCGTCGTCGCCCGCGGTCCGGGGCACCGGCGGGACCTACGGATGGTCAAGCCGTACATCCGCGACTTCAAGCCGGTGCTGATCGCCGTCGACGGCGGCGCCGACGCGCTGATGGACGCCGGCTACACGCCTGACGTGATCGTCGGCGACATGGACTCGGTCTCGGACGAGGCGCTCCGGTCCGGCGCCGAGCTGGTCGTCCACGCGTACCGCGATGGGCCGGCGCCGGGCGCCGAGCGGGCTGAGCTGCTCGGGCTCCCGTACGTGGTCGTTCCCGTCACCGGGATCAGCGAGGACGTCGCGATGCTGCTCGCGTACGAGAAGGGGTCGGAGCTGATCGTCGCCGTCGGGACGCACTTCAACCTGATCGAGTTCCTGGAGCGCAACCGGGCCGGGATGTCCTCGACGTTCGTCACGCGGCTGAAAGTGGGCGAGATCCTCATCGACGCGAAGGGCGTGTCCCGCCTCGCGAGCCGTCAGGTCGGGATCTGGCCCCTGATTCTCTTCACGCTCGCCGGCTTTGCCGCGATCGGCGTCGCGATCGCCGTCTCTCCGGCGCTGCGGCACGTCTTCGCCTACCTCTCCCAGCGTCTCCTCGATCTGCTCGGCCTCGGCTGACGCCCCGTACCCTTCGGGAATGCCTCGTGTCTCCGCCCGCCGGGAGCTGCTCGCGTCGCGCCGCGACGTCTGGGCGTTCGTCGCCGAGCCCGGCCACTTCTCCGACTGGTGGCCGGGGATCGCTGCGGTCCGGCCCGACCGCCGCGGCTTCGCCGAGGGCGCGCGCTGGGAGCTCGTCGGCGGCTACCGGCCGACGCTCTTCAGGCAGGGCGCGTCGACCGGGATCCTCCAGGTCCTCGCGGTCGAGCCGTACGAGCGGTTCGTGTGCCAGCTGACCGGTGACCGCATCGACATCGACCTGCGCCTCCGGTCGACCGGAGACGATCGCACCGAGGCCCTCCTGGCCGTGGACGGTACCTTCATATGGGGAATGAGCCGGTCGCTGCCCCGCCGCGCCCTCGGGCGCCTGTACGCCCTGTGCCAGACTGCCGCGGCTCCTGAGCACCGCGCCTGATGTTCGACCTCCGCTACCACGTCGCCTCGCTCGCCGCCGTCTTCTTCGCCCTCGTGATCGGGATCCTCGTCGGCGTCGCGCTCGCGTCCCACGGTCTCAGCAACACCGAGCGGAACCGCCTGCAGCGTCAGGCGGACGACGCCAACGCGAAGCTCGACTCGGCGCACAAGGACCTCTCGCAGGCGCAGGACGAGAACAGGGCGGACTCGGCCTTCGTCGACAGCGCCTACAACGCGGTCCTGGAGGACCGGCTCCACGGGAAGAAGGTCGCCGTCCTCTTCATCGGCTCCGTCGACGGCGACGTGCTGAAGAGCATCAACCGCACGCTCGCGGACGGCAGCGCGCCCCTCAAGCTGCGTCTGCGTGCGATGACGGTGCCGCTGGACGACGGCGCGATCGACCGCATCCTCAAACAGCGGCAGCAGCTCGCGTCCTACGCCGGCCCCGAGAAGCTCGGCGACCTCGGCCGCGAGCTCGCCGACGAGTTCGTCCTGGGCGGAAACACGCCGATCTGGGACGCGCTCCAGAACCAGCTGGTCGAGGAGCGCAACGGGACCATGCGCCGGCCCGCCGACGCCGTTGTCGTCGTGCGGACCGCTCAGCCGCAGATGGGCGGCACAGCGAAGTTCCTCAACGGGCTGTACAGCGAGCTGGCTGGCCGTCCGATCCCGGTCGTCGGCGTCGAGGCGTCGACGGCGAAGCCGTCGGCGGTCCCCGCTTTCAGTCGCTACTCGATGTCGAGCGTGGACGACATCGACAAGAAGGTCGGCCGCGTGGCGCTCGCGCTCCTCCTGTCGGACGCTCCCGGCGGCGCCTACGGGGTCAAGAAGACGGCGAGCGACGGCGTCCTGCCCGAGGTCGTTCCCGTGAGCATTCCCGGCGCGGGTGGATGACCCGCTGACGATCCTCATCGCGGCGCGCGACGAGGAGCGGCGGATCCGGCGGACGGTCGAAGCGCTCCGGCGCGCGTTCCCGGAAGGCGAGGTGATCGTCGCCGACGACGGCTCGCGCGACGGCACGGCAGAGGCGGCCGAGGCCGCGGGCGCGATCGTCCTGCGCCTCCCGCGCCTCGGGAAGGGCCAGGCGCTCTCGGCGGCGGAACGGGCGGCGTCGCCCGGGCGGCTCCTCCTCTGCGACGCCGACCTCGAAGGTGACCTCGCGTTGCTCGACGGGGTGGGCGCCGACCTGACCGTCGCCGCGTTCGCGGAGCGCCAGGGCGGCGGCTTCGGGATCGCGAAGCGCGCCGCGCGCGGGCTGATCCGCTTCCGTGCCGGCCTGGAGGCGCGCGAGCCGCTCTCGGGCCAGCGCTCGCTCTCGACCCGCGCGCGGGACGCATGCTTCCCGCTCGCGGCCGGATTCGGTTGCGAGGTCCGGATGACGATCGACGCCGCCCGGCGCGGTCTCCGCGTCGAGGAGGTCGAGCTGCCGCTCCGGCACCGCGCGACCGGGCGGGACCTGCCCGGCTTCCTCCACCGCGGCCGCCAGCTGCTCGACGCGGTGCTCGCGGCCGGCCCGCTCGCCGTCAACTACCGCGGCAACCGATTGCCGCTCGTCGGCTGGACGACCGCCCTGCGACGCGATCCGACGGTGGCGGCGATCGCGGCGATCGGCCTTGTCGACGACCTCCTGAGCGGCCCCGAGCGCGGGTTCGGCGCCCATCTGCGGGCGCGGCGCTCGACCGGCGTCCTCAAGCTGGTCGCGATCCCGCTCGCCGGTCTCGCCGCGACGCGCCGCGTCTCCGGAGCGCTGCTCGTCGGTCTCGCCGCCAACGCGCTCAACCAGCTCGACACGCGGCCGGGCCGCGCCCTGAAGGCCTACCTCATTGCCGCGCACGTGCTGGACGCGCCCCGCGGTCTCGCCGTCCTCCTGCTTCCTTACGATCTCCGCGAGATGGCGATGCTCGGGGACGGGGGAGCGAACGCGCTGGGGGCGATGCT
This sequence comes from uncultured Actinomycetes bacterium, assembly GCA_963817105.1. Classification (GTDB taxonomy): domain Bacteria; phylum Actinomycetota; class Thermoleophilia; order Gaiellales; family Gaiellaceae; genus 3-1-20CM-4-69-9. The sequence goes on along the minus strand of CAWFNA010000005.1, from coordinate 29,432 downwards.
AGGCTTGAAGTCCGTGGAACGCTTCACGGAACGAGGTCGGTGGGTCGCGATCGGCGCCCTCGCAGGCCTCACCCTCCTCGGCGAACGGACGTCGCTCGGCGCGCTGATCGAGCGCACGCCCGGGCTCGCGCACGTCGATCGGCTTGGGCGCCGATGAGCGCTCAGCGCCCGACGAAGTACGTCTTCGTGACCGGCGGCGTCGTCTCCGCGCTCGGCAAGGGCATCGTCGCCGCGTCGCTCGGGCGGCTGCTGAAGGCGCGCGGCTTGCGCGTCCAGGCGCAGAAGTTCGATCCGTACCTCAACGTCGACCCGGGGACGATGAGCCCCTTCCAGCACGGCGAGGTGTTCGTCACCGAGGACGGCGCCGAGACCGACCTCGACATCGGCCACTACGAGCGCTTCATCGACGAGAACCTCACCCGGGCGGCGAGCCACACCGCGGGAGCGATCTGGGACTCGGTGCTGCGAAAGGAGCGCAAGGGCGAGTTCCTCGGCGCGACCGTCCAGGTGATCCCCCACATCACGAACGAGATCAAGGCACGGATCCGCGCGTCCACGGTCTCGTCGCCGGCCGACGTCGTGATCAGCGAGATCGGCGGCACGGTCGGCGACATCGAGTCGCTCCCGTTCCTGGAGGCGATCCGGCAGTTCCGGCGCGAGGTCGGCGCGGAGAACGTGCTCTACCTGCACGTGACGCTCGTGCCGTTCATCGAGGCCGCCGGCGAGCTCAAGACGAAGCCGACGCAGCATTCCGTCAACGAGCTGCGCCGGATCGGTATCCACCCGGACATCGTCGTCTGTCGCTCGCACGAGGAGTTGAGCGCCGACATCCGCGAGAAGATCGCGCTCTTCGCGGACGTGGACACGCAGGCCGTGGTGGCGTGCCCCGACGTCCCGGACGTGTACCTCGTGCCGTCACGACTCCAGGCGGAGGGCCTCGACCTGCTCGTCTGCGAGAAGCTGGGGCTCACCCTCGGTACCGCCGACCTCGGCGAGTGGCTCGACCTGACCGAGCGTTTGCAGCAGCGTCGCGGCGAGGTCGAGATCGCGCTCGTCGGCAAGTACGTCAAGCTCCAAGATGCGTACCTCTCGGTGCACGAGGCGCTCAAGCACGCAGGCACGCACCACGGATGTCGGGTGCGCGTGCGCTGGGTCGACGCCGAGAACATGTCCTTCGCCGAGGCCGCGGCGCTGCTGGAGGAGGTCGACGGCGTGCTCGTTCCCGGCGGCTTCGGCTCGCGCGGCTGGGAGGGAAAGATCCTCGCCTGTCACGTCGCTCGCGACCGCGGCATCCCGTACCTCGGCATCTGCCTCGGCATGCATGTCGCCGTGTCCGAGTACGCGCGCCACGTGCTCGGGCTCGACGGCGCGAACTCGACCGAGATGGATCCGGAGACGCCGCATCCGGTGATCGACCTCTTGCCCGAGCAGAAGGAGATCGAGGATCTCGGGGGCACGATGCGGCTGGGCGCCCAGGCGGTCGAGATCGCGTCCGAGACGCGCGCGCACGACGCGTACGGCGAATCGGTGATCCACGAGCGTCACCGGCACCGCTACGAGGTCAACAACCACTACCGGCCCACCCTCGTCGAAGGCGGCCTGGTCGTGTCGGGGACGTTCCAGGGCGGACGCCTCGTCGAGATCGTCGAGCTGCCCGACCACCCGTGGTTCGTGGCCAGCCAGTTCCATCCCGAGTTCAAGTCGCGGCCGACGCGGCCGGCGCCGCTGTTCCGCGATTTCGTCGGCGCAGCGCTCGTCCGCATGCGTGAGCGCGCCGCAGTCGGCGTCACGGCCTAGAGCACCCTCTCTAAGATCGCCGCGTGGCCCCCGAGGTACTCGACCTCTTCACCGACCTGGCGGCGATCGCGAGCCCGCCCGGCGAGGAGCGCGCCGTCGCCGACGTCGTCGCGTCGTACCTGCGCGACCTCGGCCTCTCCACGGACGAGGACGACGCCGGCGCCGCGGTCGGGTCGACGATCGGCAACCTCTTCGCGCGGGTCGAGGGGACGACCGCCGGCACGCCGATCTTCCTCTGCGCACACCTCGACACCGTCCCACCGGACGGCCCGATCGAGCCGGTCGTCGAGGACGGCGTCGTGCGGAACGCGGGCGGGACGATTCTCGGCGCCGACAACAAGTCAGCCGTCGCGGTCATGCTCGATGCGACGCGTCGCGTGCTCGCGGAGAACCGTCCGCACGCCGGGATCGAGCTCCTGTTCACGCCGAAGGAGGAGGTCGGCCTGCTCGGCGCCGCGGCGTTCGACCACACCCGGCTCGACGCGCGGCTCGGCTACGTCTACGACCAGGCGGCGCCGATCGGCGACGTGATCCTCGGCGCGCCCTACTCACACTCGATGGAGGTGCGGTTCCACGGCCGCGCCGCCCACTCCGGCATGTATCCCGAGGAGGGCCGGTCGGCGATCGCCGCCGCGGCGCGGGCGATCGCGGACCTGCGGCTCGGGCGGATCGACGAGGAGACGACGGCGAACGTCGGGACGATCCACGGCGGGACGGCCGGGAACATCATCCCGGAGTGGTGCACGTTCCTCGCCGAGGCGCGGTCGCACGACGAGCGCAAGCTGGCCGACGTGGTCCAGGAGATGGTCGACGCGATCGCGTTCGCGGCCGGGCTCGAGGACTGCGAGGTCGAGACCGAGGTGCACAAGAACTACCGCGGCTACCGGTTCAAGCGGGACGACGAGGTCGTGCGGCTCGCCCACGCGGCCCTCGAGCGAACAGGCTTCACGCCGAGCTACGGGCTGAGCGGCGGCGCCGCCGACGCGAACGTCTTCAACGAGCGCGGGCTCCAGTGCCTCAACCTCGCCAACGGGATGCAGGACATCCACACGCCGGACGAGCGGATCGCGGTCGACGACCTCGACGCGATGGTGGAGGTCACGCTCGCGCTCGTCGACCTGGCGCGCGATGACGCTCACGCTTAGGCGGGGCCGCGTCTCCGCAGTCGTCGAGCGGCACGAGGGGCTGGTGCGGCTCGAGGTCGACGGCATCCCCTGCGTCGCCTACCCCGAGCTGACCGGGCCGGTGGCGCTGGACGACGACGTGGTCGTGAACGTGCAGGCGCGCGAGCTCGGGCTCGGCTCCGGTGGCTTCGACGTTCTCCACGCCAACCTCACGCGCGGGCTCGAGTTGCCCGCCGAGGAGGGCGCGCACGTGATGAAGCTGCCGTACACGCCGGTGCAAGTGGCCGCGCGGCACGGGGAGGAGGCCGGAGCGCTCGCCGAGACGCTCGACGGGATGCCCGTCGTCTGCTGCTCGCTGCACAGCCAGGTCGCACCGGTTTGCGCTGCGCTCGCGGGCGTGCGTGTCGCGTACCTCCAGCTTCCCGGCGGCGCGCTGCCGGTGGCGTTGTCGGATGCCGTCCGGGCGCTGCGGGCGCGCGGCCTGCTCGAGGTGGCGGTGGGCGTGGGCGCGTGCTTCGGCGGCGATGTGGACTGCGTCAACGTGCACTCCGCGCTCGCGTGGGCCGCAGCGGCGGGCGCGGAAGCGGCAGTCTGCGCGATTGGCCCCGGCGTCGTCGGCACGGGCTCGCGCCTCGGGCACGGCGGGATGGCTGCCGCGGAAGCCGCGGCGGCGGCCGCGGCGCTCGGCGGGCGAGCGATCCTCGCGTCGCGCGTCTCGGAGGCCGATCGACGGTCCCGCCATCGTGGCCTCTCGCACCACACGGAGGCAGTCGCCTCGGTTGCGGGCCCGTCCGTCGTGCGGCCCTGGCCGGAGGGCTGTCCTGTCCCCGAGCCCGATGGCAGCGAGCCGGTCGACGCCTCGGGCTGGCGCGAGGCGTGTTACGGCCTGCCGCTCGCGCACATGGGCCGCGGGCCAGACGAGGATCCGTGGTTCTTCGCCGCCGCGTTCGCCGCCGGGGCAGCCGCCCGCCGGTTGCTTGCGTAGATGGAGGAACGCAAGCTCGGTCCCGTCGTCGGGCTCGGGACGTGGAGCACGTTCGGCGGCGACGCGGGCCTCGCACGCGACGTCGTCGGCGCGGCGCTCGAAGGCGGTGCGCGTCTCGTCGACTCGTCGCCGATGTACGGCGGCGCGGAGGCGTCGCTCGGCATAGCCCTCGAAGGCCGGAGAGAGCGGGTGGACGTGGCGACGAAGATCTGGGCGAGCTCGGTCGAGGAGGGCCGGGAGCAGTTCCGCCGGCAGATCGGCTGGTACGGCCGGGTCGAGATCGAGCAGATCCACAACCTCGTGGCGTGGGAGCAACAGCTCGAGTGGCTGGAGGAGGAGCGCGACGCCGGCCGGATTGGACGGCTCGGCGTCACCCACTACGCGGCGAGCGCGTTCGGCGAGCTGGCGCGTGCGCTGCGGACGGGGCGGTTCTCGGCCGTGCAGTTGCCGCTGAACCCGCAGGAGCGAGACTGCGAGCGCGAGCTGCTGCCGCTCGCGGCGGAGCTCGGGATCGCGGTGATCGTGATGCGCCCGTTTGGCGAGGGGGCGCTCCTGCGGAACGCTCCCGCCGCCGACGCGCTCGCGGCACTCCGGGTCGAATCTTGGCCGGAAGCCCTGCTCAAGTGGGCACTGTCGGACGAGCGTGTCGACGTGGTGATCCCGGCGACGGGGAATCCGGCGCACGCGGGCGCGAACGCAGTCGCGGGATCGCCGCCGTGGTTCGACGTGGAGCAGCGCAGCCTCGTGGAAAGGTTGGCCGTCCGATGACGCCGGACGCCTCCCGTACCGTCTACGCCGGCAAGCTCTTCGACGTCACGGTCGAGCGCTGGGGCGAGCACGAGAAGGAGATCGTGGAGCATCCCGGAGCGGTCGCCGTCGTCGCAGTCGACCGGGAGGGGTTGGTCACGCTGGTGCGGCAGCGCCGCGAGCCCGTGCGGAAGGCGCTCGTCGAGCTGCCGGCGGGCACGATGGAGAAGGGGGAGAACCCGGCCGAGGCGGCGCGCCGCGAGCTCGCCGAGGAGACAGGCTTGCACGGCGGCACATGGCGAGAGGTGTCGGCGTTCTGGACGACGCCGGGGTTTTGCCGGGAGCGGATGCACCTGTTCTTCGTCGACGGAGCCGAGCCCGGCGAGGCGCGTCTCGAGGACGACGAGGAGCTCGAGGTCGTCCGATGGCCGGTCGCCGAGCTCGAGCAGCACCTCGGCGAGATCGAGGATGCGAAGACTCTCGTCGGCCTGCTCCTCTTCCTCCGCGAGCACGGCTAGGACGACCCGCCCGGGGGAGCGCAAGAACCGAGGGCGTACCCCGCCCCCTTGGGGGTGGGTGCCTTCCTCCCTTGCTGTCGACGGTACCCGGCCGGGACGCACACAGGCGTGCCGATTTCGCACCGGAAGTCGCCTGAGCAGGCAAAAAGGTTAGGGTTCGGCGGCTGTGCGGATCGGTGTCGCCAGGGAGATCAAGACCGACGAGTACCGCGTCGCGCTGACGCCTGCCGGCGCTCGGGAGCTCGTCCAGCGCGGCCACGACGTCGTCGTCGAGACGGGGGCCGGCGAGGGGAGCGCCTTCACGGACGAGGCGTACGAGTTGGTCGGCGCGCGCATCGCTCCCGTCGAGGAGGTCTGGGCCGACGCGGAGCTTCTCCTCAAGGTGAAGGAGCCGATCGAGCCGGAGTACGAGCGCCTCCGTGACGGGCTCGTCCTCTTCACCTACCTCCACATCGCTGCCGACGAGCCGCTGACGCAAGCGCTCGTGGACAGCGGCATCGCCGCCGTCGCCTACGAGACGGTGGAGACCGACCGGGGGGCGCTCCCCCTTCTCGCGCCGATGAGCGAGATCGCCGGCCGCCTCGCCGCGCAGGCCGGCGCGTACTTCCTCGAGAAGCCGCTCGGCGGCCGCGGGCTGCTCCTCGGCGGCGTACCGGGCGTCGCGCCCGGGCGCGTCGTCATCATCGGCGGTGGGATCGTCGGCTACAACGCCGCCGTCATCGCGCTCGGGCTCGGGGCGAATGTGACCATCCTCGAGCGGTCGATCGACCGGATGAGGCACCTGGACGAGATTCTCTCCGGCCGCGTCAGCCTCGTCATGTCGTCGACGCTCCAGATCGAGGAGTCGGTGCAGGACGCCGACGTCGTGATCGGCGCCGTGCTCATCCCCGGCGCGCTCGCCCCGAAGCTCCTCACGCGCGAGATGCTCATCGGGATGAAGGCCGGCGCCGTTTTCGCCGACGTCGCGATCGACCAGGGCGGATGCTCGGAGACGTCGCGGCCGACGACCCACACGGAGCCCGTGTACACGGTCGAGGGCGTGACCCACTACTGCGTCGCCAACATGCCGGGGGCCGTCCCGATCACGTCGACGAAGGCGCTCACCAACGCGACGCTCCCCTACGTCGAGGCGATCGCCGACCACGGCCTGCCCGAGGCCGTCAACCGGGACCGAACGCTCGCCCGCGGCGTCAACGTGCTCGACGGCAAGGTGACGTACGAGGCCGTCGCCGAGGCGCACGACCTCGAGTACGCGCCGCTCGAGGACGTCCTGCCGTTGTCCACGGTCTAGCCGGGGAGCTACTTCGCCGGCGAGATGCGCACGACGAGCCACGTCACGGCCGCGGACAGCGAGATCACGCAGACGATGAAGACGAGCAAGCCGAACAGACCGAGGACGTTCAGCATGGCCGACCTAGAATAGCCGCATGGCGCGGGCATGCGTCATCGTGCTCGACGCCGTCGGCGCGGGTGAGCTTCCGGACGCCGCCGAGTTCGGCGACGCGGGGTCGGATACCCTCGGGAACGTCGCCCATGCCGTCGGCGGTCTCGACCTGCCCAATCTCGAGGCGCTCGGCCTCGGGAACGTCGAGCCACTCGAAGGCTGCCCGCCACAGCCGGGAGCGCCCGCGGTCGCGGGCCGACTGCTCGAGCGCTCCAAGGGCAAGGACACGACCACAGGCCACTGGGAGCTGATGGGGATCGTGACCCCGCAACCGATGCCGACGTATCCGCACGGCTTCCCGCACGACGTGATCGACCCGTTCATGCACCGCACCGGCCGCGGCGTCATCGGGAACAAGGCAGCCTCCGGGACGGAGGTGATCCAGGAGCTCGGCGAGGAGCACCAGCGCACGGGCAAGTGGATCGTCTACACGTCGGCGGACTCCGTCTTCCAGATCGCGGCACACGAGGAGACGATTCCGCTCGAGGAGCTGTTCGCGGGGTGCCGGATCGCGCGGGAGATCCTCACCGGCAAGGATGCGGTTGGCCGCGTGATCGCCCGTCCCTTCATCGGCGACCCCGGCAATTACGAGCGGACCCCGAACCGGCACGATTTCTCGCTCGAGCCGAGGCGGCCGAACTACCTGACGCTCCTCCGCGAGGCCGGGATGACCGTCCACGGCGTAGGAAAGATCGGGGACATCTTCGCCGGCCAGGACATTGACGAGTCCCACCCGACGAAGTCGAACGTCGAGGGGATCACGCAGACGGAGCAGCTGCTCCGCGAGGTCGAGGACGGCTTCATCTTCACGAATCTGGTCGAGACGGACACGCTCTGGGGGCACCGCAACGACCCGCTGAACTTCCACCGCTGCCTGCAGGATTTCGACCGGCGCCTCCCCGACCTTCTGGACGCGCTCAGGCCGGACGACCTGCTCATCCTCACGTCCGACCACGGGTGCGACCCGACGACTGCGTCGACCGACCACTCCCGCGAGCACGCACTGCTGCTCGCGTACGTGGAGGGCAAGAACGCGGCGGGGCGGATCCACGAAGGCGACTTTTCCGACGTCGGCGCGACCGTCAACGCGTGGCTCGGAGGCAAGACGCCATCACGCCGCATCCCCGGGCAGCCGATCGTCGAGCGCTGAGCATCCGCGCGTGATCCACCCTGCAGAGCTGATCCAGCGCAAGCGGGACGGCGGAGAGCTCGCCGCCGACGAGCTCTCGGAGCTCGTGCTCGGCTACGTCGCCGGCGAGGTGCCCGACTACCAGATGGCGGCGTTCTGCATGGCCGTCTACTTCCGCGGCCTGTCGCCCGCCGAGACGTTCGCGCTCACCGAGGCCATGATCCGAAGCGGCGAGACGCTCGATCTCGGCGCGGCGATCGGGAGGAAGGTCGTCGACAAGCACTCGACCGGCGGCGTCGGGGACAAGACGTCGCTTGCCGTCGGGCCGATCGTCGCCGCGTGCGGAGTCCCGTTCGGGAAGATGAGCGGGCGCGGCCTCGGCCACACGGGCGGCACCCTCGACAAGCTCGAGTCGATCCCGGGAATGCGGATCGAGCTCGGCCCGGACGAGTTCCTCGCGCAGGTGCGCGACGTCGGTATCGCCATCGTCGGCCAGACCGCCGATCTCGTTCCGGCGGACAAGCTCCTCTACGGGCTCCGCGACGTGACGGCGACCGTCGACAACGTGTCGCTGATCGCGTCCAGCATCATGTCGAAGAAGATCGCCGGCGGCGCCGACGCGATCGTGCTCGACGTCAAGGTCGGCGACGGCGCCTTCATGAAGACGCTCGAGGCTGCACGGACGCTCGCCGAGGCGATGCTCGAGCTCGGTCGCCGCGCCGGCCGCAAGGTGGTCTGCGTCCTCACGGACATGGATCAGCCGCTCGGCCAGGCGGTCGGCAACGCGCTCGAGGTCCGGGAGGCGATCGCCACGCTGCGAGGCAAAGGGCCACCGGACTTCACGGAGCTCGTGCTCTCGTCCTGCGCGCACCTCCTCGCGCTCTCGGACCTGGACCTCGACGAGGGCGCGGCACGCGCGCGTGCCGAGAGCGCCGTCGCCGACGGGTCGGCGCTCGCGACCTACCGACGGTGGATCGAGGCGCAGGGCGGCGACCCGGACGAGGCAGCACTGCCGACCGCACCGGTCGTGCGCGAGGTCGCCGCCGACCGCGGAGGCTTCGTCGGGTCGATCGGTGCTGTAGCCGTCGGGGTCGCAGCGGTGCACCTCGGCGCCGGTCGCCGCAGGAAGGACGATGCGCTCGACCACGCCGTCGGCGTGCGCTGTCTGGCGAAGCGCGGGGACCGCGTCGAGACGGGCAGGCCACTGGCGGAGGTGTACGCCCGCGACGACACGGCGGCCGAGCAAGCGGTAGCCGAGGTCCTCGCCGCGTACACGATTGACGAGGCACCGCCGCCGGAGCGGCCGATCGTGCTCGAGACGATCGGCTAGCGCCGCCGACTACGCTGGCCACATGCCCGAGCTACCGGAGGTCGAGACCGTCCGGGCCGCACTCGCGCCCGTGCTCACCGGCCGGAGGCTCGACCGCGTCGAGATCTCGGACATGCGCCTCGTGCGTCCGTTCGAGCCGCGTGCGGTGGCCGACGAGCTCGAGGGCGAGCAGGTCGCGGCCGTTGAACGTCGTGGCAAGTATCTGATTGTTCGGTTCGAATCCGGTCGCTCTCTCCTGATCCACCTCCGGATGACGGGAAGCCTGAGGCACGTTGCCGACGGGAGACCGGCCGACGACCCGTACCGACGTGCCGTTGTCAAATTAGACGACGGATCGGACGTCACGTATCGCGACGTCCGCCGCTTTGGCACGTGGCTGCTGCTCGAGCCCGGCGAGCTCGAGCCCTACCTCGGCCGGCGCCTGGGCGAGGAGCCGCTCTCGCCCGACTTCACTCCGAAGCGGCTCGGTGAACGGCTCGCGCATCGCCGTGCACCGATCAAGGCGGCCCTGCTCGACCAGCGCACGCTCGCCGGGATGGGGAACATCTACGTCGACGAGGCGCTGTGGCGCGCGCGCATCCATCCGCTCACTCCGGCAGGCGAGCTCGAGCCCGGCGACGTCGGGCGCCTGCGCACCGCCGTCCGTCGTGCGCTCGAGGCCGGGATCGCCCGGCAGGGCGCGACGCTCCGCGACTACGCCAGGCCGGACGGGTCCCGCGGCCGCATGCAGGAGGAGTTCAAGGTCTACGGCCGTGCGGACGAGCCGTGCGATCGGTGTGGCACGCCGATCGAGAAGATCCGCGTCGCCGGTCGCGGAACGTGGTACTGCCCGACGTGCCAGCCGTCACCGGCACCGAGCCCGGCTTCGGCCGCGACTTTCCGAAGGGTTCCTGTCACGACCCAGCACTAGACTGGAATCGCCGTGGCCGGACGCGCCTACAAGACGCCGGCCGTCGTCCTGCGCTCGCTCAGGTTCGGGGAGGCGGACCGGGTGCTTCACCTGTACACGTTCGAGCGTGGGCGGATCGGCGCGCTCGCCAAGGGCATCCGGAAGACGAAGTCTCGGTTCGGCGCTCGGCTGGAGCCGCTCTCGCACGTCGAGCTGATGCTCCACCAGGGCTCCGGCGAGCTGCAGACCGTCACGGGTGTCGAGCTCGTCCACTCGCACCACGGGGCGCGGGAGGACTCGTACCGGCTCGCCGTCGGGCTCGTCGGCGCCGAGGCGATGCTGCGCCTCTTCACCGAGCAGGAGCGCAACCCGCGCGCGTTCGAGGCGCTCACCCGCTTCCTCGACCTCCTCGACGGCATCGACCCCGCCGCCGGACGTCCCGCGCTCGACCCGCTCGTGCTCTCGTTCCAGCTCAAGCTGCTCTGGCTCTCCGGCTACCTCCCGCACCTGACCAGCTGCTCGGAGTGCGGAAGCGACGGGGAGCTGGTCGGGTACTCGGCGAGTGCGGGAGGCGCGGTGTGCCGGGCGTGCGCCGACGACGCGCTGTCGCTTTCGCCGGCCGGGATTCGTGGGATCGAGGCGCTGCTCGGCCGGCCGCTCGCGGAAGCCCGCGATGTCGGCCTCGCCGACCGCTCCGCGCGCGACACGCTCGCCGTGATCACCGCGGCGTACGAGTACTTCGGCAACTTCCGCCTGCGGACGCTGCGCAGCGCGTGACCCGGCGAAGGCTGCCCGACGGCCTCGAGCTCGACGACGATCCGGACCGCGTCGACGTCGACGCGGTGCACGACTTCCTCGCGAACGAGTCCTACTGGGCCGAGGGTCGGCCGCGGGAGACGGTGGAGAGCCTCGTCCGCGATGCAGCGCGCGTCGTCGGGCTCTACGACGGCGACCGGCAGGTCGGCTTCGCGCGCGCTTTCACCGACGGGGAGACGGTCGCCTACCTCGCGGACGTGTACGTCCTCCCCGAGTACCGCGGGCAGGGCGCGGGCGTGGAGCTCGTCCGCCAGATGGTCGAGCACGGCCCGTACGCGGGGCTCCGCTGGGTTCTCCACACACGGGACGCCCACGACCTCTACCGCAGATTCCGCTTCGCCGAGCCGTCCGAGCGGGTGCTCGAGCGGCCGCCGTCCTAGTCGCCCTTCGGCGTCGTCCAGGCGCGCGCGAGCGCGTCGTCGAGCCAGGCGCGGACGCCTCCGATCGGAAGACGCTCCTGCGCGAGCGAGTCGCGGTCCCGGACCGTGACGGTGTCGTCCTCGACCGTCTGTTCGTCGATCGTGAACGCCCACGGCGTGCCGATCTCGTCCTGCCGCCGGTAGCGGCGGCCGATGGCGCCGTTGTCGTCGTACTCCACTCGATGATGCCGCCGCAGGCCCTCGTACAGTGCGCGCGCCTTCCCGACCATGTCCTCACTCTTGGCGATCAACGGCAGGACGCTGCCCGTGACCGGCGCCATCTCGGGGTGGAGCCGGAGGACGGTGCGCTCGCGCTCCCCGACGGTCTCCTCGTCGTAGGCGTCCACGAGCAGCGCGACGAAGATCCGCTCGATGCTGACCGCGGGCTCGATCACGTAGGGGACGTACCGCTCGCCGTCCGGGCCGACGTACTCCAGCTTCGTCGTCGAGAACTCGGTGTGCCGCGTGAGGTCGAAGTCGCCGCGGTTCGCGATCCCCTCGAGCTCGCCCCAGCCGATCGGATACAGGTACTCGATGTCGCTCGTCCCCTGGGAGTAGTGCGACCGCTCCTCCTCGCCGTGCTCCCGCACGCGGAGGCGGCTCTCGCGGAGGCCGTAGTGGAGGTACCAGTTGAACCGCTCCTCGATCCAGTAGCGGTACAGCCGCTCGGCCTGGTCGGGCGGCACGAAGAACTCCATCTCCATCTGCTCGAACTCGCGGACGCGGAAGAGGAAGTTGCCCGGGGTGATCTCGTTGCGGAACGACTTGCCGACCTGGGCGATCCCGAACGGCGGCCGGCGCCGTGCGAGCTGGAGGACGTTCTTGAAGTTGATGAAGATGCCCTGCGCGGTCTCTGGTCGCAGGTAGGCGTGCGATCCCTCCTCCTGCACTGCGCCGACGGTCGTCTCGAACATGAGGTTGAACTGCCGCGGCTCGGTGAGATCGCACTCGCTGAACTCGCCGGGGTGCCTGCTCGGCTTGCGGCCGCACCGCTCCTCGTCGAGCTTGTCGGCGCGGAAGCGGAGCTTGCAGGTGCGGCAGTCGACGAGCGGATCGGTGAAGCCCTCGACGTGGCCGGACGCCTCCCACACCCGCGGGTGCAGGATCACGGCCGAGTCGAGCGCGACGATGTCGTCGCGCTCCTGCACCATCGCCTCGAACCAGTGCGCCCGGATGTTGTTCTTCAGCAGGACGCCGTAGTGACCGTAGTCGTAGGTCGAGCCGAGGCCGCCGTAGATCTCGGACGACGGGAAGACGAAGCCGCGCCGCCGGCACAGCGACACGATCTTGTCCATCGTCACGACGTCGGTGGCCACGGCGCCAAACGGTAACGGCGACAATGGCTCCGTGGCGGGACAGCCGGCCGTGGAGCTCCACATCGTCTCGGATTCGACCGGCGAGACGGCGCACCGGCTCGTCCAGGCGCTCGAGGCCCAGTTCCCCGACCAGGAGTTCGAGGAGATCCGGCACCCACGCGTGGAGACGCCAGAGGACCTCGAGCTCGCCGTGACGAGCGCCCGCGGCCGGCCCGCCGTCGTCGTCTACACGCTCGTCCACCCCGAGATGCGGGACGCGATGCGTCGCCTCTGCCGCCGCGCGCGCGTCCACTACTGCGACCTGCTCGGCCATCCGATCGATGCGGTCGCGCGCGTCTCCGGCCGCGCGGCCAGCATGACCCCGGGATCGCATGCGCCGCTCAACCCGGCCTACTTCCGGCGGATCGAGGCGATGGAGTTCGCGGTCAAGTACGACGACGGGGTCGGCACCGGCCTCGACGAGGCCGACATCGTCCTCGTCGGCGTCTCACGCACGTCGAAGACCCCGCTCTCGATCTACCTCGGGTACCTCGGCCACAAGGCCGCGAACGTCCCGATCGTGAAGGGGATCGAGCCGCCGAAGGAGCTCTGGGAGCTCGACCCGGCGAAGATCGTCGGGCTCACGATCGACCCCGACCGGCTCGCCGAGATCCGCCGCGGCCGGCTCCGGAACCTCGGCGCCCGCGACCGCCGCTACGCCGGTCTGATGGAGGTTTACGAGGAGCTGGATGTCGCCGCCGCCGTCCACCGTCGCATCGGCTGCCCGGTGATCGACATCTCGGAGGTCTCGATCGAGGAGACCGCGCACCGGATCATCCGGATCGTCGAGGGGCGCAGGGCCGAGGCAGCCGTCTCGAGCTAGCCGCGGAAGTGTCACGCGACGATCAGGAAAACCCGACGGTTCCGCGGCCGAAGCCGCCCGTCCCGCTCTGGCGGTGGGGGGTCTGGTGGCTCGTGCTCCCCGTCGGGATCTTCCTCTTCTACGTGGTGCTGACGCCGATCTGGCTGGGGCTTCGCTGGGCCGCCTGGATCGCTGAGTTCCGTGCGCGCCGGCGCTGATCTGCGGCTCAGCGCTTTGGAAAAGGCTCCCCGATGGCGCGAATCGTCTTCACGCCCCAGCTCGCGCTCGGCCCCCTGGGACCGGCCCAGCGCGAGACGATCTGCTCCGCCCAGTCCGCCCAGCGCACGGTCGCGGCTTGTTGCTCTCCCAGGAGACGGGCGACCACCGAGCTGACGGCAAAGCGTTCGGGATACTGCCCCTCGCCCGCCTCGTACGCATCCGCGATCCGCTGCCAGTGCTCCAGGCCGGCGGCGGCCTCGTCGCGGATCGACCTGATCGACGCGCGGAGGTCGGCGAGCGTGCCGTTCTCGGCGAACAGGATCTTGATCAGGGCCTCGGACTCGTACCGCTCCCGGCTGCTGGGGGAGGCGAGCCAGCTCGTGAGCGCCGCACGTCCTGCGTCGGTGATCGAGTAGATGGTGCGCGGTCGCTTGCCGGTGGACTCCTTGCGAGAGCCGGCGAGGCCGGCGGCGACGAGGCGCTTCGGCTCGGCGTACACGTTGCTCTCCGCGCGCGGCCAGATGTAGTGCATCGAGAGCCGCGCCTGTTTCGTGAGCTCGTAGGTCGAGTGGTCGCGCAGCGCGAGCATCGCCAGCACGGCGTACGAGGTGGTCGTCAGCGCACGTTCTTGACCCTTGCTCTCGATAGGAGTAGAGTCCTCCATGCTCCTATCAGGAGCATACAGAGGAAAGGGCGATGCTTCTCCACGATCCGACGCTCACCGTCGCTGCTCCCGCCGACGCCCCGAGAATCGAGGCGCTGATGAAGGCCTCGATCGCGGCGCTCTTCCCGCTCGCGTACGACGAGCAGCAGACCGCGAGCGCCGTCCGCTACGTCGCCGAGCCCGACACGATGATGCTCGAGGACGGGACGTACTTCCTGCTCGAGAGCGGCGACGAGCTGGTCGCCTGCGGCGGTTGGAGCCGCCGGAACAAGCCCTACACCGGCAGCGGGGATTCGCACGGCGACGTGCGCGCCCTCGATCCCGAGCGCGAGGCGGCGCGCGTGCGGGCGATGTTCGTGAGCCCCGGCTGGGCACGCCGGGGGTTGGGCCGCCGAATTCTCGAAGCGTGCGAGAGCGCGGCTCGAGACTCAGGCTTTCGCGAGCTGTACCTCGTCGCAACCCTGGTCGGCCTCCCCTTCTACGAGGCCTACGGCTTCCGCCGACGAGAACAGATCGACGTCGTCATGCCGGACGGCGTCTCGCTCGCCGGCTGGTCGATGGACAAGGCGATCGAGTCGGCTCGGGCTCACAGCAGCGATCTCGCCCCGAACGGCTCCTCGCCGTCGACCGAGACGCGGTAGGCCGTCGCGCCCGACCTCGCCGACACGACCTCGGCCACCTCCGTGCCGTCGTAGCGGACGGCTGCGTCGTCGTCGATCGCGATCCCCGGTGGAAAACCTTCGCGCAGCAGCTCGGCGTAGCGCGGCCGGCGCAGCTCCTCGCCGTCGTAGTGCGGGCAGGCACTGCCGGGGAGGAAGCCGAGGCAGTCGAGCCCGCCCAGCTGCGGCCCGAACGAGTCGGTGACGCCGGCCTCGAACCAGCAGATCGCGCCCGCGCTCCAGCCCGCGAGGACGACGCCGCTCTCCCACGCCTCGCGCACGACCGCGTCGAACCCGTGCAGGCGCCAGATCGCGAGCATGTTCGCGGTGTTCCCGCCCGGGACGAGCACGACGTCGTGGTCGAGCACCCGCTCGCGCAGGTCGGCCGGCGGCCAGGGGAAGAAATGCAGGTGCGACATCGAGGCGCCGTGCTTCGCGAGGATCCCGTACCACCACACCGTGTAGTCGGTGTTCTCCATCCCGGCAGTCGGGACGTAGAGGACGCGCCGCCCTCGCGCGGCGTCGAGCACGTAGTCGAGCAAATGATCCACATCGGCGAAGCCGCCGATCGCAACGATTGTCCGGTCAGGCATAACGCCAATATTGCAGGGGATTTGTGAAAGGATCTGCGCCTTGGCCCGGGCGCGGTACATCTACGACTTCGACCAGCCTTCCGAGGGCGGGCGGGAGCTTCTCGGGGGCAAGGGCGTCGGCCTCGCGGAGATGACGCAGATGGACGTGCCCGTTCCGGCCGGCTTCACGATCACGACGGATGCCTGCCGCGCCTTCATGGAGAACGGCAAGGAGCTCCCGGACGGTCTCGAGGACGAGCTCGAGGAGCACATCCGCACGCTGGAGGAGAAGACCGGCAAGCGCTTCGGCGACGCATCCGACCCGCTGCTGGTCTCGGTGCGCTCCGGCGCGGCGATCTCGATGCCGGGGATGATGGACACGATCCTGAACGTCGGGCTGAACGACCAGTCCGTGGGTGGACTGGCTGCGACCACGGGGAACGAGCGGTTCGCCCGCGACTGCTACCGGCGGTTGATCGAGATGTACGGCGAGACCGTGGACGCCGTGCACTACGACCGGTTCGACCCCGACGGCGAACTGAAGCAGAGGATCGAGACGCTCAAGACTGCCTACCGGGAAAGCACGGGGAGAGAGTTTCCGCAGGATCCGGGCGAGCAGCTCCGGCGCGCGATCGTCGCCGTGTTCGACTCGTGGCAGTCGTCGCGCGCACAGGCCTACCGGCGCATGTACGACATCCCGAACGACCTCGGCACGGCCGTGAACGTCGTGCAGATGGTCTTCGGAAACAAGGGCGACACGTCCGGCACCGGCGTGGCCTTCACGCGCGACCCGTCCACCGGCGAGCAGGGCCTCTACGGCGAGTTCCTCCCGAACGCGCAGGGCGAGGACGTCGTCGCGGGAATCCGCACCCCGCAGCCGCTCGCCGAGATGGAGGAGCAGCTGCCGCACGCGTTCGAGCAGCTCCTGGAGACGATGAGCCGCCTCGAGCGGCACTACCGGGACGTGCAGGACATCGAGTTCACGGTCGAGGACAACGACCTGTATCTCCTGCAGACCCGGTCGGCGAAACGGACGGCGGCCGCCTCCGTGAGGGCTGCTGTGGACATGGCCGCGGAGGGCTTGATCTCGCGTGAGGAGGCGATCGCCCGGATCGACCCGGCGCAGCTCGACCAGCTCCTCCACCCGATGCTGGACCCGGCCGCGACGTGGGACGTTGCCGCGAAGGGCCTGAACGCGTCGCCCGGCGCGGCCTCGGGGAGGATCGTGCTCGACGCGGACACGGCCGAGCAGAGCGGCAAGGGTGGCGAGAGCGTGATCCTCGTCCGTTGGGAGACGACACCGGACGACATCCACGGGCTGATCCAGGCGAAGGGGATCCTGACGGCCCACGGCGGCATGACATCGCATGCGGCGGTCGTCGCGCGCGGGATGGGGAAGCCGTGCGTCGCCGGCTGCGAGGCCCTCTCGATCGACATGGACGCGCGCACGATCGCGCTGGGGGATCAGACCCTGTCCGAAGGCGACACCCTGACGATCGACGGCGGCACCGGCTCCGTGATCGTCGGCGAGGTCCCGCTCGTGCCGCCGCAGGTGAACGACGACCTCGAGACGATCCTGGGGTGGGGGGACGAGCACCGGCGCCTGAAGGTGCGCGCGAACGCCGACACGCCCGAGGACGCGACCAAGGCGCGCGAGTTCGGCGCGCAGGGGATCGGCCTCTGCCGAACCGAGCACATGTTCATGGCGCAAGACCGGCTGCCGGTCGTGCAGCAGATGATCTTGGCCGAGGACGAGCGCGGCCGGCGCGCGGCGCTCGACAAGCTGCTCCCGTTCCAGCAGGGCGACTTCGAGGGGATCTTCGAGGCGATGGCCGGGCTGCCGGTGACGATCCGGCTGCTCGACCCGCCGCTGCACGAGTTCCTCCCGGACGAGGAGGACGCGGCCGACGAACGGATGCGCCGCCGCATCCGTGCCCTGCGCGAGTCGAACCCGATGCTCGGCACGCGTGGGTGCCGGCTCGGGCTCCAGTACCCGGAGATCTACGAGATGCAGGTGCGTGCGATCGTCCGCGCAGCGAAGGCCGTCGAGCAGCGGACCGGCGATGCGCCGCTCGTCGAGATCATGCACCCGCTCGTCGCCTTCGAGGAGGAGCTCCGGCGCCTCCGTGAGCTGACGGTCGCGGTCGCCGAGGAGGAGGACGCAGGCGAGTATCTGTGCGGCACGATGATCGAGCTCCCGCGCGCATGCGTACGCGCCGACGAGATCGCGACGCAGGCGGACTTCTTCTCCTTCGGGACGAACGACCTCACCCAAACCGCGCTGGGGTTCTCCCGTGACGACGCTGAGGGGAAGTTCCTGACCTACTACCTCGAGGACGGCGTGCTGGAGCGGAACCCGTTCGAGACGCTCGACCAGAGCGGCGTGGGCGACCTGATGCGGATCGCGGTCGAGCGGGGCCGCGCGACGAAGCCCGACCTGAAGCTGGGGATCTGCGGGGAGCACGGCGGCGAGCCGAAGTCGGTGCTCTTCTGCCACGAGCTCGGCCTGGACTACGTCAGCTGCTCCCCGTACCGCGTCCCGCTGGCGCGCCTCGCCGCGGCGCAGGCGGCCCTGGCGGAGTCCGGCGCGGCGGAGTACGCCGCCGCCGGCGGCTAGCGGCGGTGCCGAAGTTCGACCTCCTCGTCGACGGCGAGCGGAAGGCCCGGGTCGACTCCGAGGAGAAGGTTCGTGACTGGCTCGTGCGCTACCGCGAGGAGCACGCCGAGGACGACCCGGCCGCGGCGCACGTCCAGATCATCTGCCGCGGCCGGTTCAGCTGGCTGACCGGGGGCCGGCTCGAGCCGCGCGAGCGGTACTTCTCCTGACGGACGCGGAGCGCCTGCAAGCGTTCCTGCGCGCCGTGGCCGCGCCCGGGCGCACGGTGATCCCGGTGCCCCCGTTCACGGCCTACCTCGATCACGGCGACTCGCTTCGATACCTCAACTACGCCGTTCCCGACGGCGACGTGGCACCGGCCAGCGAGGCTGTGGCAGAGCTACGAGCTGTCTTCTGCGACCACCACCGGCTTCCGCGGCTCGAGTGGGTGGAGGAGGCGGCCCCGCGGCTTGGAGCGTCGGTCGAGGCGGCAGGGATGCGGCAGGAGCTCCGGACACCCCTGATGGCCTGCACGCCGGAAGGGCTCCGAGCGGCCGAGGCCGACGTCGCCGACCTCCGGGTCGCCCCGGTCGAGGACGCGGACGTGCGCGATTGCGCGAACCTCCAGCGCGTCGCGTTCGGCGGCGAAGCCGTCCCGATCGACGAGGAGATCCGCGATCCCCGGCCGAACGGAGGAGGCGCTGTGCTGGCCCGCGCCGGCGATGAGGCGGTGTCGGCCGCGAGCTGGACGCGGATCGTCGACGGTTACACCGAGATCGTGGGCGTCGCCACCGCCGAGCCGTGGCGCGGCCGGGGCCTCGCCGGCGCCGTCACCGCCGCCGCGGCCGCAGGCGCGTTCGCCGCGGGAGCCGGAACGTGCATCCTGTCGCCGGGCGACGACGTGGCCCAGCGCGTGTACGAGCGCGCAGGCTTCGGGCGCGTGGCGACGATGCTCCACTGGAGCGATAGCGATTGACCGAGGAGATGGTGTGGAGTGCGCAGATGATTCGGATCGAGCGCGAGCACCACTTTGCGATACCCGTCGAAACCGGCTTCGCGTTCATTACGGACACGGCCAACTGGCCCCGGTACTGGCCCGGGTTCGTCCGGATCGAGTCCGGTTCGCGCTGGAGTGCGCCGGGCGACGAGGCCCGCATCGCCGTTCGGCTCCTTGGGCGGGAAGTCGAGCTTCGGATGACTCTGCGGAACTTCGAGGAGAACCGACTCGTCGAGTACGAGAGCACCCAGAGCGGGATGCCCGATGCGCATCACGAGCGACACTTCGTACCGGCCAACGGCGGGTTCCTCTACCGCCTCGCGGTCGAGTACGAGCCGAGATCTGGGCTCCGAGGCCTCTACGACCGGCTTCTCCTGCGCCGCGGCGTCGAGCGCGCGCTTCGTCAGACGGTCGCGAACCTTGACGCCGCGTTGGCGCCGAGGGCCCTCGCCGCCTAGACGATGTCGCTGATCTCGTCGAGCGGCTTCTTCTTCAGGGCGACGTCCGGCACCTGGGCGTCCTCCGTCGGATAGCCGACCGGGATCAGGATGAACGGGCGCTCGTTCTCGGGCCGCCCGAGGATCCGGGTCAGGAAGCCCATCGGCGCAGGCGAGTGCGTCAGGGTCGCGAGCCCCGCGGCGTGGAGCGAGGCAAGCAGGAAGCCGACCGCGATCCCGACCGACTCGCGCACGTAGTAGTGCTTGTGCTTGCCGCCGCTCCCGTCCGGGCTCCAGGCCTGCTCGAAGACGACGATCACGTACGGCGCGTCGGTGATGTGGGGCTTGATCCAGTCGGTCCCGATCGGCTCGAGCGCGTCGAGGTACTGGTCGCTCGCCCGCTCCTTGTAGAGGAGCTCTTCCTCGTGCTCGGCCGCCTCGCGGATCTGCTCCTTGACAGCGTCGTCGCCGATGACGACGAACGTCCAGGGCTGTAAAGCAACAAAGAGGGTGATAGAGTGCGATGCAGCGACGGAGGGAGATGGAGATGGCAGCGCGACGGGTCAGCGGTTACATCAGGGTCAGTCGGGTCGGCGGTCGTGAGGGCGACTCGTTCCAGTCTCCGGAGGCGCAACGGGACGCGATCACGCACTACGCGAAGGCGCGCGGCTGGCGGCTCGTGGACGTCGTCGAGGAACTCGACGTCAGCGGCGGCAGGATGGACAGGCCGAAGCTCCGCGGGCTGATCGAGCGCGTCCACCAGGGGGAGATCGAGGGGATCGTCGTCGCCCGGTTGGACAGGTTCGCGCGCAACCTCTCGGGTGGGCTCGAGGCGATCGAGGAGATCCACCAGGCGGGCGGGTTCGTCGCCGCGGTCGAGGGCGGCATCGACACGAGCAAGGCCAACGACGCCATCGGTCAGTTCATCCTGCGGCTGCTGCTGCTGCTGGCCGAGTGGGGCCGCGCGGAGCGCGCAGAAGGATTCGAGGGATCGAAGGAACGCGCGGTCGTCGGGCGCGGCGTCCACATCAGCGCGTTCGTCCCGTACGGCTACGTTCGCCCCGAGCCGAAGGGCAGCAGCTCGAGCCGGACCCGGTCAAGCGCCGCGCCGTCCTCGCCGCGTTCAAGCTTCGGGCATCCGGGGGTTCGCTCGCCGACGTCGTCGACATGCTCAACGAGCGCGCGCCAGGAGGCCCCGGCGGCGTCGGCATGTGGACGTCGGCGACCGTCGCCCGGATGCTCAAGAACCCCGTCTACACCGGGCAGGCGAGGCAGGGGAAGCACGTCCGCGAGGACGCCCATCCCGCGATCGTCCCGGCCGATCTCTTCAAGACTGTCCAGAGCCTCCGGCCGCAGGCGGACCGGCGCGCGAAGGAGACGAGCCTGCTCGCCGGGTTGTGCCGTTGCGCCGGCTGCCGGTTCGCGGTCGCCCGCACTCGCAGCCGCGGCGTCGATGTTCTGCGCTGCCGTCGGCATTACGCACTCGGCGACTGCACCGCCCCCGTCGAGGCGACGGCTCACCTCGTCGAGCCCGTCGTCGTCGCTCGCTTCTTCGAGCAGTTGGCCCCCGGTGGCATCCTCGCCAGGCCCGCCGACGAGCACGCGGAGATCGAAGCGCTCCAGACTGCTCTCGCGGCCGCGGAACGCGAGCTCTCCGCGTACGTCGCGACGGTCAGCGTCAGCGAGCTCGGCGCTGACCTGTACAGGCAGGGCCTCGAGCCTCGCCAGGCGGACGTGGAGAAGGCGCGAGACGCCCTGGAGGCGGCAGCGACGACCGCGCCCGGCCTCCCGGACCTCGTCGACGTACAGGAGGAGTGGGAGACGTTCACGATCGCGGAGAAGCGCGAGCTGCTCTCGGCCGGCCTGGATGCCGTGTTCGTCGCGAAGGACGACGGCCGCCCGGTCGCAGACAGGATCACGCTCGTGTGGAAGGGGCATCAGCCTGAGCTCGTGGCGGCGCTCCCTCGCCGCGGACGGGTGACGAGCCGCAGCCGCTCGCGGCGGCTGCCTGACGATCACGAAGTCCGCGCCGTAGCGGCGGCGCAGGATCCGCAGGAACGCGGCCTCGATCGCGGTGCGGGCCTGGGACGTCACGCCTTGCCCTGGGCTGGCCGGCAGCGGACGTGCCACGTCTCGAGCGGCGACATCGTCCGGAACATCAACGCCTCCGCGTTGAGGACGATCTTCTTGCCGCAACCGGAGCAGGTCTTGGGCTGCCGGGGCGACATCGAGCTCCAGCCGTCGCTCACGGGGACCCCGTGCTTATCCGCTCGAGGATCTCGCGCTCGCTCTCCTCGGCCGCCTGCTCCATGCGCCAGGCGTCCGCGTCGATGTGCTCGACGGATCGCGTCCTCGACGAGCGCCGTCAGCCTGTCGGGCGGGATCGCGTCGAGCTCGACGGCGTCCGGCTCGCCCTTCTCCTTCGCCGGCCTCGTCGGCAGGTTCCACTCGCTCGATCTGCTCATCGGTGACCGCGAGCAGCTCGAACGTGATCGGCGCGTCGTCCGAGTAGGCGATGCAGCTTCTCCTCGATCTTCTCGCGCGGCGATCCGGCCCGACTTGTCGGCGTCGTACAGCGCGTAGACGAATGTCTCGACGCCGGCCTCGTCCCACGCCGTCGCGCCTCCTGCGCGGCGTTGTAGCAGTACGTGTCCGAGGACTGGCCGCGGGACACCATCAGCCGCACGTCCCACTTGAACGTCGTCGTCGCTCACGATCGACGCGAGCGCGTCCTTCTCCAGCCAGAACTCGAGCCGGACGTTCTGCGACCGCCAGAGGTTCCGCCGGTACGTGCGCGCCGTCTCGCTGGAGCGCGTCGTCGACTGTGTCCCACGTCTCCGGCTCGCGCACCCAGCGGGTGCCGTCCGCGATGAACGCCCACGGCAGCACGCCTTCGCGGCGCATCAGCAGGACCTGCCGCTGCACCTGCCGGTAGCCGGCCTCCGTCTTCGCGACGACGCCGCGGACGGTGAGCGCGTAGAACACCTGCCGGACGGTCATCACGTCGTACTCGTCCTCGAGCTCGATGACGGCGTCGCGGATCGCTTTCGCGTTGGCCCGAGCGACCCTCGGGGACGTCCCGGCCTTTTCTTTGCGGTAGCGCGAGGAAAGACGCCGATCTGCTCGAAGAGCTCAAATGCCGCGGCGAAGTCATCGCTCACAGCGATCCCCTCGGCTCGACCACGAAGATCAACTGGACGGCCCTGAGGTGGGCGCAAGCGCCTCGGGCGGGGCACGAGCAGCCCCACCCGTCGGCGTCGTAGTGGACGATGTAGATACGAGCCGAGTCGCCGCGAACCTCGGCGCTCAGGCCGTCCTCGTCCGCGCTGAGGACTCGGATACGTCCTTCTACGAGTAGGCGACGGGACTTTGTCTGGACGTTCTCGCGGCTCACCGGACCGGCCCTTCGCGGATGTCCCGGTGGACTGCCCATAGCCGGCACGCTTGGCGAGCTCGGCACGGGAGGCGCGGCGGATCCTCTGCCCCGTCCACGGGGTTCGTCCAGTACGCGGAGAACAGCGGGGGCCGATTCCTCCACGACCGCCGCGTCGTCGGCTGGGCGCTCACGGCTCCCGCCTCCATCCGGCATCCCGCAGCAGTCGCGAACGCGATGGCGCTCGAGGAGCGCCCGAGTCGGGGCGCGCGCGCCGCAGTCAGGACATCGCACCCACCGCAAGGGCCGCGGCAGATGGCGCAGCCGCTCCGGGCAACGAGGCCCGCTGACGTCGTCCCCTCGCCGACTTGATGCGCGTCTAAATCGTCAGGGTCAGATTCTGGGGGGTCGCCGCGCGAGCCCGACGTGCGAGCGACACGCCGTGAAGGCCGGCTCTCGCGGGGGCGGCTCGAACACGGAGCGCGCGCAGGACGCGGGGCCGATCGGGCTGCCGCCAATGCCGGACGAACCGGCGGGTGCGAGGCGGCGGAGTGCCGTACGAGGGCGCGGAGTATCGCCTCGCGGCTGCGGACAGAGGCTCTCAGTACTGCGCCGGTCAAGCCGTATCCGCGGCCTGTCGGATGAGCCGCTGGCGGCGTTCTCGATCTACGCCGACAAGAGCTGCCATGTCGCTGTCCCGAATTCTCTCGAGGCGGTGTCGCGCCTTCATGTCGCGAAGCGTAGGCAGCGGCTTCGGACGACCCCGGACACCAACGGCCCCGGAGGGGGCCGAACGCCGGACATGTTTTCGAGACGAGCCAGGACGCGACTCGAGAGCGAGTCTAACGGCGCGCTCGGAGGGCCCCACGAGCAGTGGTAGAACACCGTTGCCGTCCGGCCCCAGCCAGGAGAACAGGAGGGCTGTCAGATGGCATCCGATTCATGCTCGTCACGGCCGACAGCGAGCTGGTCGACCCCGCTGGTTCATGTGCCTCGAGCCGCGCTGGAGCGTCGGTGACATGTTCATGATCCGCGCCGGCCGCAGCTACCGGATCCTCGACGTCCCGCCACCGCCCGCAGAGGCGGCGATGGAGGACGTCACCCGCGGTCTGGACGGTCGAGCCGGTCGCCGGCTCGTAGCCGCACCGTCGCTCTCGTGCGTCGTTACCCGCCAACGCGCTGTTGCCGTGGGTGGGGCCGATCGCGAGTCGGCGCCCGTCCTCCCTCTCGCGCGACTGAGCGTCCGAGAACGTGCCGCCCAGGCCCTCGATGACGACTTCCCAGACGTTCTAGCCGCCCTGCGACGCGCTGAGGACAAGGATGCCGAAGGCGGCGAGGATGGCGATCGCCTACGTGCAGTTCGTCTATGGGCGGCAGTTGCAGCAGCCGAGGACGAGGAGCCCGGCTGACCCGCTTGACGTGAGCCCGATGACGAGGGAGCAGCGGGACGCATTGAAACGCCAGATCCTCGCCCAGCATCCCCATCTAGTCGAGGAGCTGACCCGCTAGGATCCCGGCCCGTACCCTCGCGATCGCGAGCGACGCGCGGGCCCCTGGATCCGAGCGACTGAGCGTCAGAGAGCGCGCCGCAGCCGCCTTGGATGATGACTGGCCGGACGTTCTTTCGGCTCTACGAGCGGGATTGCGGGACACCGACAAGCGGAAGGCGGCCGCCGTCGCAATCCAGTACGTGCAGCTCGTGTACGGCCGCCAGTTCGGGAGCACCTTGGCAGAATCCCTACATCGAATCCTCCTACGGCCACTCACGCAGCGAGCTGCTCGAGATGAGTACGCGTGCCGCTGGAGGACGGACGAACAACCAGACCATAACAACTGGACCGACAAACGGGATCCGGTCAGTCCCGAGACGAACAGGCGAGTCGCTTCTCGTCTGATTCGGAGCAGTGGATGCATCGATCGCTCGTAGTGCTCACTTGTGTCGTCCTCGTCGGAGCCGATCGTGGCGATGCGAACTTTCGGGACGCCACGATCGCGGTCAAGGCGAGGCAGTGGCCGCAAGCGGATGTGTTGTTCCATCGCGATCCCAGCTGGCTCGGTTCCGACGCCGATTATTCATTGCCGCTGGGGGACGGCCGCACTGTGGCTGTTCAACGACACGCTCATCGCGACGACGCCGAGACATGTCAGGTCGGAGGCCGCGTTCGTGCGGAACACGGTAGCCATCGAGCGGGGCAGCAACCCGGTCGACTCGTCGATGAGGTTTTATTGGCGGAGGAACGGCAGCACTCCTGGGTTTACTTCCCCGAGGACGGGAGCCGCTGGTTTTGGCCCCAGCACGGAATCCGATTGGGCCGCGGACTCGCTGTGTTCCTCGATCGCGTCAAGGAGAACCCGCAGGGCCCTCCCGGCTTCAACTTCGAAGGCGACGGCTGGCGGCTGGCTGTGATCAAGGACGCATCCGGGACACCAGCGCGGTGGCGCTTTCGGCTGATGACCCCGCCGCCGACGCTGGCCCGATTCAATCCGGGCAAGGCCGTCAACCGCGTCGGACGTTGGGTTATGTCGTTGGCGCTCCCGCGCGGGGCGGCCGTCCCTTCCCGGGGTACTTGCTGCGTTGGCAGGCAGACGATCTCGCGGCTGGCAAGCTCGAAAGAGCGCAATGGTGGGCCGGCCGCCGGGGGTGGGTACGCGCTTCGAATCTCAGTCCTGCTCCAACGCCGATCGTCACCAATGCCGGCCCGGAATGCTCGCTCACATTCGACCGCAAACTCGATCGCTGGATCCTCGTCCGCAGCGAAGGATTCGGGGCGACCACGATCGTCGTGTCGTTCGCACAGACGATCGAGGGCCCATGGTCAAGTCCGCGGATTGTCTTTCGCCCACCCGAGTCCGACCGACCGAACGCCAATGTCTATGCAGCGAAAGTACATCCCGAACTGAGCGGCACCGACCTCGCCGTCACCTACGCGACGAGGACATACCCCCGCCTCGTCAGGTTGACGTTCTCGCGCTGAACCGTCGCGGATGAGCGTCCGCGAGCGCGCAGCAGCCGCGCTCGACGACGATTGACCCGATGTTCTCGCCGCGCTCGCTCCGGGTTGAAGGACAAGGACGCGCGCAAGGCTGCTGCTGTAGCGGTCTCCTACGTGCAGCTCGTCTACGGCCGGCAGTTGCAGCAGCCCGAGGATGAGCAGCCCGCAGATCCGCTGGACGTCAGTCGGATGAGCCGGGAGGAACGCAACGCGCTCAAGCGCCGCATCCTCGCCCAGCATCCCCGTCTCGTCGATGAGCTGACCAGCTAGGACGTGCCGGCCCGTACCCCGCGAACGCGAGCGACGCGCCCTACCCCTCGGAGCGGGTCGCCTCCGTAGTGGGAAGAACCCGTGATCGGTGCTTTCGCCGATGCCATGTGGTCGCGCTCTCGCGATGCTCAAGTAGACGAGAGGAGGTGACATGACCTCGATTCCGCATGAGCCTTCGTCGCTCGTTAGAAGGTCGGTTTTGGTCGAGCTTCGGGATCTGTGGGCCTCGCTGGCGATCGCCGTAATCTGGCTGGCGGTTTGCTCACATCCCTGTTCGGCCCGGACTTCGTCGGATACAGCAACGACGGCAACCACACGACGATCCCGTCCGGGATCTTCGTCGCACTCTTCGCCTTGTTCGCGACGATGTCCGTGGCGAAATGGGGCTTCAGCAGGAGGACATCGGGCAGCTGATAGTGGCAGCCCTAGCCCGCGGAGCGGGAGGAGCATCCCGCTCCGCGGGCGTTACCGGACGCGAAAGGAAGGGGGTGACTGGAATGGCTGTCGTTCCTGCACAGGCCAGCGCAGATGAACGGGCCGAGCATCACGCACAGGAAGCGGAGCGACTGCTCAAGGGCCGGCTTGGACTCATCACGAATTACGTCAAGGCGCAGACGCATGCGACGCTTGCCGTGTACTACACGACCAGGCAGAGAGCCGACGGGTAACGCGCCTGATGTCGAAGAAGCCCGACTGAGCGTCTGCGAGCGCGAACGCCCTCATGGACGATGATTTCCGGCTGTTCTTGCCGCGCTTCGCCGCGGGCTCAAGGACAAGGATGGCCGCAAGCAGCTGCTGTCGCCGTTTCCTACGTGCAGCTCGTCTACGGCCGGCAGGTGCGCGCCGCAGGGTAAGAAAGCCCTCGAGCGATCACCTCGACGTCAGCGCCATGACGCGGGAGCAGCGGGACGCCTTGAAGTGCCGCATCCTCACGCAGCACCCGCATCTCGTCGAGGGGCTGACCAGCTAGCCCCGTTCCCCCCGCGATCGCGCGCCCGCGCGCGGGGCCTTGGATCCGGGTACCGGGCTCGTACGGGGAAAGGCCGCTCGAGGGAAGAAGGGCGGCCGCCACACCGTCTTGAGCTCGTAAATCGGTCGAGGGAAGGTTGCGGCATGGGCGACGAGGCTCCCGCGAAGGAGATCCAGACACCGGACCACACACGCCTCCAGGTCGTCGCGGTCGGCGAGGCAGTGATCGCCGCCGTTGTTGCGTTCGGGGTTCCGATCACAAATCAGCAGTCGATCGCGCTTGTCGCGCTTGCCGGCGTGATCGGGGCCGCGCTCGTCACCGCAGACGCGTCGATCCGGCGCGAGCGCGCGCGAACGCCGACAAGCTCCGGCCGCGTATGGATGTGACGCAGACGTCAGAGGTCGCGGGCCAAAAGACAACGGCGTCCGTGTCAGCTCCACTAGACGCTGGTGACAGCGCGGAGAGCTACGCGCACGTACTCGAGTTGCTCGCCGCGGTGGAGAAGATCCGTGCGGTGCTCCAGCCGCCACCGCCGGCGCCAGCCAGACCAGAGGCATCTCGGCCGCCTGACACGAGCGATGGTCGAGGGTCACGCCGGTGCTCGGTCGCACTCGCGCGAGCAAGCGCGGGCTGCCCTTGGCGGAAGATGTCGGCGGTAAAGGGCATCGCCCGATGTCGTGCGGCGACGCCGGCTTTAGCCTCGGGGGAAGAAGCCGACTGGCCGGAGGCGGACTCGGTCGCGCAGCGCCACACGGGGCGGGCCTGGGCAAGCGCGACCTTTGGCTAGGTGACTGTTGGCGTCCAGTTGCTCACGCTTTGATTGCCGCCGGGGAAGCTGCGGCGTCCCCGGCGGCAGGTCGGGCGCCCGCGCTGCTGACCCCGTACCCGCGATCGCGAGCCACGCACGGGACCCTGGATCGGGCGGTCACCATCCCCTCACCATGCCCTCTGGAAACCCCATGGATACAGGGCTTGCCGAGCGACCTCCTGCTCTTTCAGCAGGCGGTCGATGGCACGAACCGCCCGCTCTCGATGCCGATCCTGGCGGCGGGGGTGGTACCCCGCCGCTCATCGGAGTCCCGCGTCGCGTAATCTTCGGGGCGCGCAACGGGGCTCAGGCGAGCCCCCTTCTGACGCGGAGATCGAAAGGGCTTTCGTCAGCGCGCCGTCTCAGATCCCCGTGCCGCGGAGATTCCGCTGCGCTGGCTGCAAAGGGTTCGCCCTCCCGAGGCCACTCCGGGTGTAGATCTCGACTCGATGTCGGAACGCGAGCTCGAGCGGTTGCACGCAGGCTTGGTAAAGCTCGCATCGATGGACGAACCCGTCCTTTCCGCGTTGGTCGAGCACATGGTCGGCGACGATGAGCTCGCTTCGAGCGAGTAACAAGCTCTCGCGCGTGAAGAAATGTCCTCGACGGGGCGTCACCCCCCGCGTAGTTAGGGGTCCCGCCGCGAGCGGATTACCGGGGAGTGATCAACGGTTCAGGCGAGTGCGCATGGCTCTGCGCTCGGCGGGAGGGTGGGGGGCGAGACGGGCGCGGTGACGACGCCGGGAAGGGCTTTTTCGTAGAGCTGTGCGAGGCGGTCGAGTTCCCGGTGTGAGAGTCGTTCGAGGAACGCCTCGCGCACCGTCGCGTGGTGGATGACTTGTGCGTTTCGCAGCGCCTTGAGCCCAGGTTTGGTCAGCGCGGCCAGGGCGGCGCGCCCGTCCGTGGCGTCAGGCACGCGGCGGACGAGGCCGCGTTCCTCCAGGCGTGACACCACTCGGGTGATTCCGCTCGGAGTGAGCATTCGTCGGGCGCCTAGCTCGCTCATGCGCAGTCTGAATTGAGGGGCGGTGACGAGCGTGATCAGGATGCCGTAGTCGGCGAGAGACAGGTCGCAGTGCTGCTGGAGGCGCCGGTCGATCTCGCGCATGGTGGTCTCGTGCAGGCGGAGATGCCCGCGCCATGCGTGGAATTCCTGCTCGGTGAAGGCGTCGGGTTCGGGGAGGTCGTCGAGCCAGCGTTCGGGGTCGTCCAGATCACTTGACACAGTAAAGTAAATCTCCTATTGTTTTGTTTGCGTGTATGAAGTATATCGGATCGGAGAGGAGAATTGAAGTGACGACGCTCCAATACACGGTTCTCGCCCCAAACGAGGGGCTTCGGCTCCAGTCCGGCCCCGGACGTGACCTCATCTTCAAGGTCACTGGCGACGACACCGGTGGCGCCTTCGATTACTTCACCGTCGAGG
This sequence comes from uncultured Actinomycetes bacterium, assembly GCA_963817105.1. Lineage (GTDB taxonomy): Bacteria > Actinomycetota > Thermoleophilia > Gaiellales > Gaiellaceae > 3-1-20CM-4-69-9. Next base: position 93 of record CAWFNA010000005.1, on the reverse strand, counting down.
TCGCCCCGAACGCCGGGCCGCCCCTGCACGTCCACCACAAGCAGGAGGAGACGATCCACGTTTTGAAAGGCCGCTACAAGATCCAGATCGGCG
>CAWFNA010000004.1:0-10634 GCA_963817105.1 uncultured Actinomycetes bacterium | reverse complement strand
GGCACACAGGCCCGAACCGAGCCGTTCACGGTCGACGGTCTCGCGTCCTTCTCCGAGAGCCCGCGCGGCGAGCTCTACCTCGTCTCGCTTCTGGGCACGGTCTTCCGGCTCAGCCGCTGAGTCGCCTCAGCAGGGCGGGAATCTCTGGTTACCCTGCGCGGCGGCGGCGGACCTGCGGCGCCGTCTGTCCGAGCGCCGCGTACGCGAGCGCCTGGAGCGACTCGCCGAGCGCGCGGATCTCGTACACGATCGGCGCCAGATGCTCGCCGGAATCGAGCCTGCGGTTCAGGGCGTGCAGCTCCGCATTCATCTTGTCGAGCCGCTCGAGCAGGGCGTCGAGCTGGCGATCGCCGACTTCGTTCTCTCTCATCGCGCCAATTGTAAGGGGAGGCCGGACCGTTCCCGGACGACGACGCGCGTCCTCGCCGAGCTTGGCCAGCAGGAGCTCGAGCGCCCCGGCTCCGGTCTCGAGCGCTTCGATCCTGCGGTCGGCCCCGAGCTGGGCGACGGCGATTCGCGCTAGTGCCTCAGGTGCGTCCGTGAAGACGCCGAGCCGATGGCCGCGCGCCGCGAGCTCTCGCAGCGCGGCGCTGATCTCCGCATCCGGCCGCAGGTAGACGGGAGCGCGGTCCTCGGCGAAACGCCCGAGGGCGGCCCGCCAGTCGCCGACGCCGCCCTCGGCCCAGACGTCGAGCAGCTCGGCCGCCTCTCCGCGATCCTCTGGCAGCGCGGACGGGTCCAGCGGCGAAATCGAATGAAAGCGCCGTGCCGCGTCCGCGAGCCAGTCGTTCCAGAGCGGCCGCGTGTCGCCGAGCACGTCGAGCTCGATCGCGATCGGCTTCATCGGGCATGTCCAGTGCCAGGCACCGGCCGCGTCTGAAAGAGACGGCTGACCAGGAAGATTCCGATCACCAGCCCGATCGTGTCGATGAGGACGTCGATCGGGGACGCGTGGCGGCCGCGGACGAAGTGCTGGTGGAACTCGTCCGTGACCGCGTAGCCGATTCCGACCGCGAGGGCGGGCAGCTCTCGGCCGATTGCCCGCAGAAGCAGCAAGCCGAGGATCGCGTACTCGGTCATGTGCGCGCCCTTCCGCAGGATCAGATCCCAGGTTCCGAGCCCCGTGGTGAGGCTCGGGATCGACGAGAACGTGAAGATGACGGCCGCCCAGACGATCACGGGCAGCCAGAGCGAGAGCGCCCGCGAGCTTGGCATTTGGCCATGATAGGGACGACCGAACGGGGCGCGCTAAGGCGTCGCTTGCGACGCCGACCATAGAGCCCATGCCGGCTTGGCCGGCGTGGGCGTCTACGCGGTCGACCTCAGCCTCTTCGCGTACGCAACGAGCGCCGCCCCTCGATCGCGATGGCCGGCGTGATAAGGTCGCGAAACGGCACGCGGCAAGGGAACCCGGTGTGAATCCGGGACGGTCCCGCCGCTGTGAGGGGAGTTGCTCTTCCGCCGAAGACCACTGGCCGCGAGGCCGGGAAGGTGGTGGAAGGGGGGAGCCCCGAGTCAGAAGACCTTCCGCGCCGCCGCACAACTCCGAACCCCTCGCGGAAGGAGGATTCGTGTTTCGACGACTCATCGTTCTGGCCGGCGTCGCGCTGCTCGCGTGCGCGCTGGCCGCTCCGGCGCTCGCCCTGCGTGTGAAGGTGCGCGTCGAGGGCAAGACGACGACGATCTTCGGCTCGACCGAGCCGACGCTCACGACCGGGACGAACGCGCTGTCCGCGCTCGATGCGGCGAGCGTCGCCGGCGAGTTCTACTACCACGTGCTCGCGACCTCGTTCGGCCCCTTCGTCGACCAGATCGGGCTCTACCCGGGTGCTGGTGCCAACGGCTGGAGCTACAAGGTCAACGGCGCCTCGCCGCCGGTCGGCGCCGACCAGGCGACGCTCAAGGACGGCGACACGGTGCTCTGGTACTGGTCGACCTTCACCGAGCAGGGCGGGTCGCCGACGTTGCTCCTGCGCAAGCGCAAGGCGCGCAACTGCTACACGGTCGCCTCGCAGAACGACCAGGGCGTCTCGACTCCCGCAGCCGGCGCGCGATTGCTCGTCGACGGGCGAAGCGTGAAGACGAAGGCCGGCCGTGGCTGCGTGGGCCAGCATCGCGGCCTCGTCCGCGCGACGCTCCCGAACGCGGTGCGCTCGAACGCGCTCAGGTGAAACGTGCGCTCCTCGCCGCCCTTGCGCTCGTCCTGCTGCCCGGCTGCGGGCACGAGCGCACGGGCTCGGGGAGCGCGACGCTCTGGGTCACGCGCGACCGCGGAGCGAGTGTGCTCGCCGTGCGCACCGTGCCGGTCGGACTGACGGCGATGCAGGCGCTCGACCGCGAACTGGACGTGAAGACGAGGTACAGCGGGCGGTTCGTGCAGTCGATCGAGGGCATCGCCGGCGACGCCTCGAAGCAGCGCGACTGGTTCTGGTTCCTGAACGGCATCGAAGCCGATCGCAGCGCCGCCGACTACCGCCTGCACGCGGGTGACGTCGAATGGTGGGACTTCCGATCCTGGCGCGGCCAGATGCGCGAACCGGTGGTAGTCGGCGCGTTCCCCGAGCCGTTCCTGCACGGCTTCGCGGGCCACACCCGCCCCGTCGCGGTCCGGTACGCGGCGGGCCAGGCCGCGGGCGCCCGCGCAGTCGGGCGGCTCCTCCACGCCACATCCGTCGCGCCTCTCTCGGACACGCCTCCCGAGGACGCGAATGTGTTCTACACAGTAAATGGCACAGAGCGATTCACGGCTTCGCTCCGCGATTCGGGCGACGCCGGCTCGCCGGTCCGATTCGTCTTCGCCGGTGACGCCCAGGCGCTCGCAAAGCACCCCGACCGCTTCCGCTACCGCTACCAGGTGCCATGAGCCCGGTCCCGGCAGCCGCTCTCCTCGCCGCGCTCGCCGCGGTCGCGCTGACCGCCGAGCGAGGCTGGGTCGTCGCCGGGATCGCCGTCGGGCTGTTCGCGGCCTGCCTGACCGCCCCACGCGGGCGGCGCTGGATCTACCTGACCGGGACGCTGGTCTCGGCCCTCTCGGTGTTCGTCCTGAGCCCGTTCGTCTCGCACGTCGGCACGCACGTCATCTGGGAGGGGCCGAAGATCCCCGTGATCGGCTACCTCGACGTGACGAGCGAAGAGTTGGCCGCAGCGGGTATCCAGGCGCTTCGACTCGCGGCGGTGGGGCTGGCGTTCGCCGCCTACGCTCTGCTCCTCGATCTCGACCGCCTTCTCCAGGCGGCCGGGTTCGCGCGCCGCTCCGTGCTGGCGGTCGGCCTCGCGACGAGACTCGTACCGACGCTCGAGCGCGACGCGGCCGGCTTCGTCGAGGCGTTGCGCGGGCGAGGCGTGCGCGTCGACGGGATCCGCGGGCATGCGCGCCTGCTCTCGCCCGTCCTCTCCGGCTCGCTGGAGCGTGCGCTGAGCCTCGCCGAGTCGATGGAGGCGCGCGGGTTCGGCCGGGCGGGGCGCACTCGGGCGCCCGGACCGCCATGGACGCGCCTCGACCGTCTTGCGCTCGCCGCTGCCGTTCTACTCTGCGTGGGAGCTGTATGGCTCTAGCACGGGTCGAGGGACTGACGTTCTCGTATCCCGGCGCGGAGCGAGCCGCTCTGGCCGACGTCTCGCTCCAGGTCGAGCCGGGCCAGGTCGTGGCGCTCCTCGGCCCATCAGGGTCCGGGAAGTCGACGCTGCTGCGGGCACTGGCCGGCCTCGTTCCGCACTTCCACGGCGGCCGCTTCGAGGGCCGGGTCGAGGTCGCCGGACGCGACACCCGCCGTTTCAGCCCGGCCGATCTCGCGGACGAGGTCGCCTCGCTGTTCCAGGACCCCGAGGACCAGATCGTCTTCGGCCGCGTCGAGAACGAGGTCGCATTCGGGCTCGAGAACCTCGGCACGCCTCCGGCGGAGATCTGGCCCCGCGTCCACAGTGCGCTCGCCGATGCCGGAATTGCGCGCCTCGCCGAACGGCGAACGGAGACGCTCTCGGCCGGCGAGCTCCAGCGTGTCTGTCTTGCCGCTGTCCTGGCGATCGGGCCTTCGCTGCTCCTCCTGGACGAGCCGACCTCGCAGCTCGACCCCGAAGGAGCCGAGGCGATTCTCGACCTGGCGTGCGAGCTGGGCTCAGCGGTCGTCGTCTCGGAACAGCGGCCAACGCTCCCGCTGGAGCGCTGCGACCGCGTGCTCTTCGTCGAGGATGGACGGCTGACGCTCGACGCTCCGCGCGACGAGGCGTTGGCCCGGCTCGAGTTCGCCTACCTGCCGCGACCGGCGGCGATCCCGAACGAAGGTGGGGGCGAGGGAGAGACTCTCGTCACCACCGAGAACGTGAGCTACTCGTATGACTCCGCGCGCGCTCTCGACGGCGCGTCGATCGAGCTCCGGCGCGGCGAGGTTGTCGCTCTAACGGGGCGCAACGGCGTCGGCAAGACGACGCTCGCGAAGATCGTGGCGGGACTGCTGGAGCCCGAGGACGGCACGGTCGAGCGCCGGGGCAGAGTCTGTTACTTGTCCCAGGACCCGGGTCGATACCTGGTCACCGAACGCGCAGAACGCGAAGTGTCGCTCGCCGTCGGCGGCGATCTCACCCGCGCGCGCGAGGCGCTCGCCCTCGTCGGGCTGGCGGGCCTCGAGCGGCGCCATCCACGCGACCTCTCGAGCGGCGAGCGGGAGCGCCTCGCACTTGCGAGCGTGCTCGTTGCCGAGCCCGACGTCCTCGTCCTGGACGAGCCGACCCGCGGAATCGACCCGCCGCGCAAGAGCGGGCTGAGCGAGATCCTGCGGCGCGAGTCCGCGAGCCGGGCGACGCTGATCGTCACGCACGACCTCGTGTTCGCGGGCGACGTCGCCGACCGTGTCGTCCACCTCGAAGCCCGGAAGTTCGCGCATGCCTAGGCTGGCAGCCCTCGGGGCCTGCGCGGCCGCGCTCGCAGCAGCTGCGTGGGTTGCGATCGATCCTGCGCAGTCGGGCCTGCCCCTGTTGCTGGCGGCGACGGGACTGCTCGTCGCCGGAGCGGCCTGGCTCGAGAGCGGCCCCAACGCATCGAAGGAGATCGCGCTCGTGGCCACGCTGGCTGCGGTCGCGGCCGCGGGGCGCGTGCTCTTCGTCGCCGTCCCGGGTGTTCAGCCGGTGACCGTGATCACGATCGCGGCCGGCGCCGCACTCGGGGCGCGGGCCGGCTTCACGACGGGAGCAGTTGCCGCGCTGGCGTCGAACTTCTTCCTCGGGCAGGGGCCGTGGACGCCGTGGCAGATGCTCGCCTGGGGCGCCTGCGGCGTCGCCGGCGCGGCACTCGCGCCGGTCATCCGCGGCCGGATCCCGTTCGCAGCGCTGTGCTTCGTGCTCGGCTTCGCGTTCAGCGCGCTGATGGACGTCTGGCTTTGGGTCAGCTTCTGGCCGCACACGTGGCAGGCGTTCACGGTCGTCTTCGCCCAGGGGGTCTGGTTCGACATGGCGCACGCCGTCGGCAACGTCGTGATCGCGCTCGCTATCGGGCCGGAATTACGGCGGCTGCTCGAGCGCTACGCGCGCCGGATGCGGACGGAGGTCGTGTGGGCGTGAAGATTGCAGTCGCCGCGGCCGCTCTCGCGCTCGCGGCTTCTCCATCCGAGTTCGTCGCCTCGCATCAGCAGTCCGACGGCGGTTTCGCCGAGACAGGGCAGAGCTCCGACGCAAACCTCACGGCCTGGGCAGTGCTCGGATTGAGCGCGGCGGGGAAGACACCCGACCGCTCGCCTGCCGACTACCTCACCACTGTCCCCGCGACGAGCGCTAACGATGTCGCGCTGCGCATCCTTGCGCTCCGGGCTCTCGGCAGCGACACAGGCGCTTTGGTCGCCCGGCTCGAGGACATGCGCGGGCCGACCGGGCGCATCGGCACACTCGTCAACTCGACGATCTGGGGTGTGCTCGCACTTCGGTCCGCCGGCCGCCCGGCTGGAACGAGCGTCCAGTACCTCAAGAGAGCGCAACGCCCAAGCGGAGGCTGGTCCTGGTACCCGCGCGGCGCGCCGGACTCGAACGACACCGCCGCCGCGATCGAGGCCCTTCGCGCCGCCGGAGTCGGACCTCGTGCACGCCCGATCAGGCGCGGGCTCGCGTACCTGCACAAGCTCCAACGGCCCGATGGAGGGTTCGCGCTGGTCGCCGGCCGCTCGTCGGACGCGCAGTCCACCGGGTGGGCGATCCAGGCCTTCATCGCCGCAAACAAGGAACCGGGCCGCCGAGCCTTCCGCTACCTCGCGAGCCTCCGCCGCTCGGATGGGAGCTATCGCTACTCGAAGCGCTACGCAGTCACGCCCGTCTGGGTTACGTCGCAGGTGCTTCCGGCGCTCGCTCGCAGGCCGTTCCCGCTCCGTTAGTCTCGGCCGATGGCGGCCCGAGTCACCGCGTCGATCGTCACGATCGGAAACGAGCTCCTCTCCGGCGACACCGTGAATACGAACGCGGCCTGGCTCGCGCAGCAGCTCGAGGAGCTAGGCGTGGTCGTCACGCTGATGGCGTCGCTGCCCGACGAGATCGACCGCGTCGCTGAGTTCGTCCGCACCGAGTCCGACCGCGCCGACATCGTGCTCGTCACCGGCGGGCTCGGCGGGACGCCGGACGACATCACGCGCGAGGCGATCTCGGCCGCCTTCGAGGCTCCGCAAGACGAGGTTGCCGATCTCGCCGCGAGCCTGCGCTCGCGCTTCCCTTCCGATCCGGAGTACGCGGCCCGCTGGGCGAACCTTCCCGCAGGAGCGCGCCCACTCGAGAACCCGCTCGGCGGCGCGCCCGGGTTCGTCGTCCGGAACGTCTACGTGATGCCCGGCCTGCCGGCGGAGATGAAGGCAATGTTCGCCACGGTCACGTCAGAGCTCGAGACGGAGCGCCCGATCACGTCGTGGCGCCGGACGTACGAGACGACCGAGGCGAAGATCGTCGGCGTGCTGGAGGCGATGGGCAACCGCTACCCGGGCGTGCTCGTCGGCTCGTACCCGAAGTTCCACGAGGACGGCGCGACGGTCGAGGTCGTCGTCAAGTCGGCCGACCCGGCCTCGCTCGAGGCGGCGGTCGTGTGGCTCGAGCCGGCGCTCGAGGAGGCGACGAGCTAGAAGGCTTCCGGGGTTGCGAGGTGGCCGTCGCGGCCGACGTAACCCGCTTTCGCTCCGACCACGAGCAGGACGAGGTCGTGTTCGCCGATGCTCGTGACTCGCCGCGGCGTTGTCGACTCGACGTGCACGACTCCGCCCGGATCGAGCTCGAACGAGTCTCCTGCAACCTCGAAGCGCGCGCGGCCGCGGTGAACGAAGTAGAGCTCGTCCTGCTCGTCGTGGAAGTGGGGCCGGCTCACTGTGCCCGGTGCCAGAGCGAGCGCGTTGACCCCGAACGCGGTGACGCCTAGCTCGCGGCGCACCTTGCGGAAGACCCCGTCGCCCATCTCGTCGATCGAGCCGTACGAGTACGCCACGTCCCAAAGCTATCGACATCGAATAAGCTTCCGAATCCTGCGGAACGGAGTAGACCGACCTCTTTGCGGAGGGAGCCTCGTTCGGGGATTGAGGAAGTTGCCGCTCCGGCCGATCTCGACGTGAAAGTACGAGGCTCTCCTTTGCGAAAACGCCGCCAAGTCACCCCGATCGCACTAAGCCTGCTCGCCGCCATGTTGTTCCTCGCCGGCGTGTCGGGCGCATGGTCCCAAGGGATGCCGCACAACGTCTCGGCACCAAAGGTCAGCGGGCACGCCGTGAGCGGAAAGACGCTCGCTGCCTCGCACGGTCGCTGGACCGGGTCGCCGACGAGGTTCCGCTACGCCTGGCAGCGTTGCGGCGGGCAGGGACGGGCCTGCCGGACCTTCGCTCGCGTGACGCTCGGCAAGAAGCGGAACGCCACGTACCGGGTCACTGAAGGCGACGTCGGGTCGCGGCTCCGCGTGCTGATCCAGGCGACGAACGGCTCTGGTTCGTCGTGGGCGCACTCGAAGATGACGAAGGTTGTGAGGCACGGGAAGCCGCACCCCCATCCTCCTCCTCCTCCTCCTCCTCCTCCACCTCCACCACCACCACCACCTCCGCCGCCGCCGCCTCCGCCGCCTCCGCCTCCGCCGCCTCCACCTCCGCCACCTCCGCCGCCTCCGCCGCCACCACCGCCGCCTCCGCCTCCTCCTCCGCCTCCGCCTCCTCCACCGCCTCCACCTCCACCTCCACCTCCACCTCCACCACCTCCACCTCCACCACCTCCACCTCCACCCCACCTCCACCTCCACCTCCACCTCCACCTCCGCCACCCCCGCCACCCCCGCCACCCCCGCCGGGCGCGCCCGCGCCGATGCCCGTCATCAGCCGCGGCAAGCCCGCCTTCGCCTCCTCGGGGACCGCGAGCGGAGCCAACGACTCGAGCTACTCGACGTACTGGCGCTCGACCGGCAGCCCGGCCTGGCTCGCGTACGACCTCTCGTCAGTGCCCGCCGAGCACCGCGGGCAGGTCGTCGTCGGCTGGTACAACGACCCGATCACGACGCCGTACGACCACACGGTCGTCGGCGAGGTCGGCTACGACAATCTGGGCAGCTACACGATCCAGGTCAATCCCGCGGCCGGCGGCGGACAGCCTCCGGCGAACGGCTGGGTGACGCTCGCGACGGTCACGAACAACAAGTACCACTCGCGAACTCACCTCGTGAACATGGCCGGGAACAACTGGATCCGCATCAACGTCACCGCGATCGACGGCTCCTCCGGCAACAACGACGCGGAGATGAACATGGATGTCCACGACGCGAGCGCGGACGGCGCCTCCGACAGCTGGATCTTCTACGGCGACTCGATCACGCAGGACGGCATGCCGCACGAGCCAGTCAGCGGATCGGGCCCGAACTTCAGCCAGCTGATCAACGCCGCGCGCCCAGCGTACTTCCCGTCTGCCGAGGACGGCGGGATCGGCGGGCTCCTCTCCGCCGACGGCGCCTCGCACATGAACACGTGGCTGTCGATCTTCCCCGGCCGCTATATCGGCCTCGCCTACGGCACGAACGACGCGAACGGCTGTATGAGCGCGACCACCTTCTACAACAACTACGTGACCATGGTCCAGGCTGTGGTCAACGCGGGCAAGGTGCCGGTCGTCCCCACCATCCCGTGGGCGCGTACGGCCAACATCCAGAGCTGCGGGCCCGGTCTGAACGCGAAGATCCAGCTTCTCTACGCGAACTTCCCACAGGTCGTGCACGGCCCGGACCTCTGGCAGTTCTTCATCACGCACCAGAACCTGATCTCCGGCGACAACCTGCATCCGAGCGCCGCCGGCTACATCGCGTACCGCCAGCAATGGGCTGACGCGATGGTCGCCAACGTCTACGGTCCTTGACAGACGAAGCCTGCGTACCTAGGCTCGCAATACTTTGCGATCCGAGGTATTGAAGGGCCACGTCGACTTCCTGCTCCTGGCCACGCTTCGAGAAGGTCCGCTGCACGGCTACGGCGTCGTCGAGAAGCTGCGCGGAGCGAGCGAAGGCGCCTTCGACCTCGCCGAGGGCACGGTCTATCCGGCGTTGTATCGACTAGAAGCCGCCGCTCTCCTGTCGAGCAAGTGGACGACCGCCGCGGGTCGGCGCCGCCGCGTCTATCAGCTCACGAGGCGCGGCCGTAGCGAGCTGGCGAAGGGTCGCGACGAGTGGAAGGCGTTCGCGCACGCCGTCGAGGCGGTCGTCACGTGATCGAGCGCTATCTCGAAGCGCTCGACCTCGAGCTCGTCGACGTCGGCATCCCGGCCCGCCTGCGGCGAAGGATCCTCGCTGAATCCGAGGATCACCTTCGCTCAGACGACGACGCGCTCGAACGCTTCGGAACGCCGGCCGAGGTCGCGAACGCCTTCGCCGCGGGGCTGGGAGCCCGCGCGTCCCGCCGGGCCGCAGTCGGAGCGTTCGTTGCGCTCGGCGTCGCGGGAGCCGTCTATGCCGTCTCGTTCGTCGGCGCCTCGTTGGCCGGGCACCCGCCGCCCGACACCTGGTCGCCCCTGGCCCAGCTTGCTTTCGTGGCCGTGATCGTTGCGCCCCAGATCTCGTTCGTCGCGGGCTCGCTCGCGCTCCTGCGCGTGCTGCGCAGGCGGGAGCCGGTCCTGCCGAGCGCGGAGCTGACGGTGATCAACAGGCGGACCGCCATCGCGCTCGCGTTCGGCGTGGTCACGATGATCGCGCTCGGAGTGCTTGCGTTCGAGCTCAGGAACGACAGCGCAACGTGGTGGGTCGCTCTCACGCTGGCCGGTGTCGCCGTCGCCACGCCGCTCCTCGTGCTCGCCGCGCTCCCGGTCGCTGTCGCCGCGCGCCTCCGGCCCCGCGTCGCCGGCGCCCCCGGCGACCTGTTCGACGACCTCGGCTTCGGGCGCACGGATCCGTGGCGCTTCGCCCGCCGTGTCGCCTTCGGCCTCGGGCTCGTCGTCTTCCTCGTCGCGGCCGTCCAGGGCGATCCGTTCGACGGCGCCCTCAACGGAACCGCCGAGGCGCTCGCGTGTCTCGCGGGCTTTGCGGCGTTCGGCCGCTATCTCGCCTTGCGGCGCTAGCATCGGCCAACATGCCAGTGCAGTCGCCAGAGGCGTATCTCGCCAACCTCAACCCTGCGCAGCGGGATGCCGTCCTCACGACCGAGGGCCCGCTCCTCGTCGTGGCA
>CAWFNA010000003.1:0-50651 GCA_963817105.1 uncultured Actinomycetes bacterium | reverse complement strand
TCCAAGACGTCGTCGACACTGTGCTAGCCGGCCTCGGCGTCGTCTCGACACCGTGAGCACGCTTGGCGGCACGTTCATGCGATCGTCACGATCACGGCGCTCTCGTTGGTTCTGGATGTGGTCTGGAAACGAGCGGCCGGGTGCCGCAGGTGCTGTTCTTGCGATCGCCCACGATCCCTGTCCGGCTGACGCCACCTCGGAAGCGAGGCGGGCGCTCGGTGATTCGGTTGCGTGACGAGGACGATGGTTAGGATCCTGAAGCGTGGCGAAGTTCCTCCACACTATGATCCGGATCACCGACCCGGCGAAGAGCCGCGAGTTCTACGAGGCGCTCGGCTTCAGCTTCTCGCGTGACCTCGAGATCGTCCGAAACGGCGAGCTCGAGGCGACGAACTACTTCTACTCGATCGGTGATCACGAGAACGTCCTCGAGCTGACGTACAACCACGACGGGCGCACGTATGAGCTTGGCACGGCGTACGGGCACATCGCGATCGGGGTCGACGATCTCGATGCGACGCTCGGGAAGCTCGCGGGCCAGGGCATCGAGCCCGAGCGGCCCCCGTACCGGGTGGTCGAAGGCGGCTCGCGCATCTGCTTCGTTCGCGATCCCGACGACTACCGCATCGAGTTGATCGACCGCAGCGGCAAGTAGCCCGTGGCGGCCACGGCCGATCCGGGCGTCGTGGAGGCGGGCGCCGCGGTCGAGGGGCTGCTTGCCTCCGACGAGCCCGCGATCGTCTACCTGACGCGCCGCGACGTCCTCGGCGAGGACGTCGCGTACGACCCTGACGCGATCGTCGCCGGGCCGCTCGTTCGCGGCCTGCTCGACGGGCAGGAGGCGGACGGCGGCTTCGGCCGCCACCCGTACGCCAAGTGGGGCGGCGCCCACTGGCGGCTCGTGTCGCTCGTCGAGCTGGCCGTCCCGTCGGGCGAGCCCCGTGCCGTGCGCGCCGCCGGGACCGTCCTCGACTGGCTGGCCGGCGACGGGCATCGGCAGCGGATCGAGACGATCGACGGCCTGGTTCGCCGCTGCGGCTCGCAGGAGGGGAATGCGCTCGCCGTCTGCTGCCGGCTCGGGCTGGCAGAGGATCCGCGCGTGCGGCTGCTCGCGGAGTCGCTGGTCGGGTGGCAGTGGCCTGACGGCGGCTGGAACTGCGACAAGCGCGCGACCGGAAGGCGCTCGTCGTTCAACGAGTCGCTCCCGCCGATGTGGGGCCTGCACGAGTACTGGCTCGCCACGGGCGACGAGGACGCTCACGCGGCGGCTCAGCGCACGGCGGAGCTGCTCCTGGAGCACTGCCTCTTCCGCTCGCTGCGGACGGGCGAGGTGATCAAGGACGACTGGCTCCTGCCGCACTACCCGCCCTACTGGCACTACGACGTGCCGCAGGCTCTGTTGCTCCTCTCGCGAATGGGGCTCGTGCAGGACGAGCGCGCGCACGAGGCGGTCGACGTCCTGGTGGGGCAGCGGCGTGACGATGGCACCTGGAGATCCGGGCGGGCCTGGTGGCGCCGGCCCGGCAGCCCCGGGAGCAACGTCGAGGTCGTCGACTGGGGGCGGGCGCCATATCCGATGGTCACGCTCAACGCCCTCCGGATCCTGCGCGCCGCCGGCCGGCTGGCGGTCTGAGCCGGTTGCTCCTCTACGACAGCCCGGTCTCGGGCAACTGTTACAAGGTGCGGCTGCTCCTGGCGCACGTCGGAGTCCCGTACGAGCGGCGGACGGTGGACGTGGTCGACCGCTCGAACCGAGGCGACGTCCTCGGCGACCTGAATCCGGCGCTGCGCGTGCCCACGCTCGTGCTCGACGACGGGCGGGCGCTCGCCGAGTCGGGCGCGATCCTGTGGTACTTCGGCGAGGGGACCCCGTTTGTCCCTGATGACCGGTACGAGCGGGCTCAGGTGCTCCAGTGGATGTTCTTCGAGCAGTACGACCACGAGCCGGCGATCGCCGTGCTCCGCTTCTGGCTCGCGTACTCCGGCCGTCCCGAGGCCTTCGCCGACCGCGTGGAGGAGCGGACGGCCGCCGGCCACCGCGCCCTCGGAGCGATGGAGGGCCACCTCGGGCACCGGCGGTTCCTCGTCGGCGAGGCCCCGACGCTCGCGGACATCGCCCTCTACGCCTACACGCACGCTGCGGACGAGGGCGGGTTCGACCTCGGTTCGTACCCGGCGATCGAGGCGTGGCTCGGGCGCGTCGTGGCGCTGCCGGGTCACGTCCCGATGGAGGCATAGGAGCGGAGACTGGGTTCGTCGCGTGCCGCGCAACCGGAGCGACGATCTCGTCACTAAGCCGTGACACAGCCGTGACACCGTGCCCGCTAGGTTGTCGTCGATGGCAACAAAGGCGAACGGAAAGACGGCGACGCCCTGGGGCGGCGCGGAGAAGCTCGAGGAGCTGACCCTCCCCCAGCGCGCCGGCGACAAGCGCTTCGCGTCGGTGATCGAGCTCCTCGTGACCGAGAAGGGCGAGCGGTCTGGTTCGCTTCGCATACAGCACCGGCGGCGCGGTCCGGCGCGGGCCCGTGACGCTCCGCGTCCGGGATCTCGAGCGGCTGGGCGCGGCGCTGGCGGAGCATCCCGGCCTGGCCGAGGTGCTCTCGTTCGGAAGGGGTGGCGCCTAGACGATCGCCAGCGCCCGCTCGCGGGCAGCGTCGACGAGCGACGCCAGGACGAGCGCCCCGTCGGCCGACCCGAGCAGCGGGTCGACGGCGTGCTCGGGATGCGGCATCAGTCCCATCACGTTGCCAGCCTCGTTGACCACGCCCGCCACGTCATCTCTAGACCCGTTCACGGGCTCCGCGTACCGGAGGACGACCTGGCCTCGTCCCTCGAGCTCTGCGTACAGCTCGTCGCCCGCGTACCAGCAGCCCTCGCCGTGCTTGACCGGAATCACGAGCTCCTGCCCCGGCTCGCAGCGTTCGGTGAACGGCGTGTCGGCGCGCTCGACGCGGACGCGCACATCGCGGCAGACGAACGTGAGCGACTCGTTCGGTCGCAGCACGCCGGGAAGCAGCCCCGCCTCACAGAGGATCTGAAAGCCGTTGCAGATCCCGAGCACGAGACCTCCCGCCTCCGCGAACTCGGAAATCGCTCCCATAGCGGGCGAGAAGCGCGCGATCGCGCCGCAGCGGAGGTAGTCGCCGTAGGAGAACCCGCCCGGGCAGGACGACGGCGTCGAGATCCGGCAGCTCGCTCTCGGCGTGCCAGACGGGCACGGCCTCGGCGTCGAGAGCCGCGAGCGCCCAGAGCGCGTCCCGGTCGTCGTTCGAGCCCGGGAACCGGATCACGCCGATCCGCGGCTGCGGCGAGCTCACGCTTCCGTTCCCGTCAGCTCGATCTCGTAGCTCTCGATCAGGGGATTCGCGAGCAGCTGCTCGCACATGCGCTCCACCTCGGCGCGAGCGGCGTCCGGATCCGAGGCCTCGACGTCGAGGTCGACGACGCGGCCGACGCGCGCTTCTCCGATCGAGAAGCCGAGCTGGCGCAGCGAGCTCTCGACAGCCTGTCCCTGCGGATCGAGGATCCCCGCCTTCGGGCGTACGAGTACGGTCGCCTTCATCGGAGCACCACGGACGGGTCCGCACAGTAGGCGTCGAACGAGATGCCGGTGAGGCGTTCGAACGCTTCGACGTACCGGTCGCGCGTCCCGGCGACGACGTCGTCCGGCAGCTCGGGGCCCGGGTAGTCCTTGTCCCAGCCGATCGACTCGCAGTAGTCGCGGGCGAACTGCTTGTCGAACGACGGCTGCGGCCCGCCCGGTGCGTACCCGTCGTCCGGCCAGAACCGGGACGAGTCCGGCGTCAGCGCTTCGTCGCCCAGCACGAGCCGACCGTCGGCGGCCATCCCGAGCTCGAACTTCGTGTCGGCGATGATGATCCCGCGCTCCCGAGCGTATGCGGCGGCGTACGCGTAGAGCTCGAGCGCAGCCCGTTCGGCCGCGTCGTACACCTCGGCTTCGATCAGCTCGAGCGCCCGATCGCGGTCGATGTTCTCGTCGTGGCCTGTGGTCGCCTTTGTCGAGGGCGTGAAGATCGGCTCGGGCAGCTGCGCCGACTCGACGAGGTCGGACGGCAGCGGATGGCCGCAGACGGCGCCGGTCGAGCGGTAGTCCTTCCAGCCGGAGCCCGAGAGGTATCCCCGCACGACGCACTCGATCGGGAGCATCTCCAGACGCCGGCACTCGGTCGACCGCCCGTCGGATCGCAGGGCGAGCAGGTGGTTCGGGACGATCTCCTCGGTCCGCGCGAACCAGAACGCCGAGAGGCCGGTCAGCACGCGGCCCTTGTCCGGGATCTCGGTGGGGAGGACGACGTCGAAGGTCGAGATCCGGTCGCTGGCAACGAGCAGCAGGCGATCGTCGTCGAGGGCAAAGAGCTCGCGGACCTTCCCGCTGCCGACGTGAACGGCTGCCTCAGGCATGGACGGGTTCCTCCTTCCGGACGAGGGCGTTCAGACGTTCGAACACGGTGTCGACGTGACGCACGGTCGCGTCGAGGTCGAAGACGCTGTCGAGATCGACGCGACCGGCGATGTCGGCGTCCGCTCCGACGAGTTCGCGGAAGTCGCGCTCGTCCTCCCACGCAGTCATCGCATGCGTCTGCACGAGCCGGTACGCGTCGTCCCGTGCGAGACCGGACTCGACGAGCGCGAGCAGCAGCCGGTGGCTGAACACGAGGCCGTGACTGGCGTCGAGGTTGCGCCGCATCCGGTCGGGATAGACGACGAGCCCCTCGACGATCCAGGCGAACCGGTCGAGCATGTAGTCCAGCGCGAGGAACGCGTCCGGCACGACGACCCGCTCCGCCGAGGACTGCGAGATGTCCCGCTCGTGCCAGAGGGGGACGTTCTCGAGCCCGACGAGCGCCGCGGCGCGCACGACCCGCGCAAGCCCGCACAGCCGCTCAGCCACTTTGGGATTCCGTTTGTGCGGCATCGCGGACGACCCCTTCATGCCCTTCCCGAACGGCTCCTCGACCTCGCGCACCTCGGTGCGCGCGAGGTGCCGGATCTCCGTGGCGAACCGCTCGATCGAGGTGGCGCAGAGGGCCAGGTCCGCCAGCAGTTCCGCATGGCGATCGCGCGCGATCACCTGAGTGGAGAGCGGATCCGGTTCGAGCCCGAGCCGGTCGCAGGCGATCCGCTCGACCTGGGGCTCGACCTGCGCGTAGGTCCCGACGGTGCCGGACAGCTGTCCGACTCGGTTCGCCTCGAGGGCGTGAGCCATGCGCAAGCGGGCCCGGTCGAGCTCGAACGCCCACCCGGCGAGCTTCCAGCCGAACGTCGTCGGCTCGGCGTGCACCCCGTGCGAGCGGCCGATACAGATCGTGTGCCGGTGTTCCTCGGCGCGGGCGACGACCGCCGCGAGGGCGCGCTCGATCCCCTCCGAGATCAATCGTCCCGCCTCCTGGATCTGGAGCGCGAGCGCCGTGTCGACGACGTCCGACGACGTCAGCCCGTAGTGAAGCCATCGCCCCTCGGGCCCCAGGTGCTCGGCGACCGCGTCGACGAACGCGGCGGTGTCGTGGTCGGTCACGCGCTCGATCTCGGCCACGCGCTTGGGCGTCGGCACGACCGCTCGAGCGCGAATCGCAGCGACGTCGTCCGCCGGGATCGCGCCGACCTCGGCCCACCCGTCCAGCGCCGCGAGCTCGACCTCGAGCCAGCGCTCGAGCTTCGCCTCCTCCGACCAGATCCTGGCCATGGCCGGTCGGGAGTACCGGGCGATCACCGGTTCAAGTCTAGAGAGGGTGCGTGTCGGCGCCGTCCGACACGCCGAGGATGCGCGCGGCCAGCACGGCCGCGTTCTTCGCGTTGTCGACCCCGACGCACGCAACGGGCACACCGGGCGGCATCTGGACGATGGAGAGGAGCGCATCGAGCCCGTCGAGGACGCTCATGGACGAGCGGAGCGGCACACCGATCACCGGCAGATCGGTGTGCGCGGCCACGACCCCGGGCAGAGCCGCGGCGAGCCCGGCGCCCGCAATCAGGACTTTCAGCCCTCGCTCCCGTGCCGTCCGCGCCCACTCCGCCACCGCGTCCGGCTGCCGGTGGGCCGACCGGACCTCGAATTCGTGCGGGATCCCCCGCGCGGCGAGCTCCTCCAGCGCCGGCTGCATCCGCTCGCGGTCGGACTCGGACCCGACGACGATCCCGACCAGCGCGTCAGACATGCGCCACCGCCGCGATGTCGGATCGGAAGCGCATCTTCGGAAACGAGATCCGGTCGACCGCCTCGTACGCGCGCTCGCGCGCCTCGCCGACAGTCCGGCCCACGTACGTCACGTCGAGGATGCGGCCGCCGTTCGTGACTACACGATCGTCGCGCAAGGCGGTGCCCGCGTGGAAGACGAGCGCGCCGGACTCCTCCGCGTCCGCGATGCCGTCGATGTGCGTCCCGGTGTCGCCGGCGGTGGGGTAATCACCCGCCGCGAGGACGACGGTGACGGCGGCGTTGTCCGCTGCCTGGAGCTCGACATCCCCGAGCTCCCCGTTTGCCGCTGCGGTGAGGCACGCGAGGAGGTCGCCGTCGAGGCGCGGCATCAGCGACTGCGTCTCCGGGTCGCCGAAGCGGCAGTTGAACTCGAGCACCTTCGGCCCCTCCGGCGTCACCATCAGCCCGGCGAAGAGCGCTCCGATGAAGGGTGTCCCGTGCTCGGCGAGGTGCTCGATCACCGGGCGGTGGACGAGATCGAGGAGTTCGTCGACCTCGGGCGTGCCGAAGCCGGGCACCGGCGAGAAGGAGCCCATCCCGCCGGTGTTCGGGCCTGTGTCGCCGTCGCCTATGCGCTTGAAGTCCTGTGCCGCCGGGAGGGCGACCGCGTGCTCGCCGTCGCAGAGCGCGAAGACCGAGACCTCCTCTCCTTCGAGCAGCTCCTCGATCACGATCGCGTCGCCGAAGGCGGCCGCCGCGCGAAGAGCGGCATCGACCTCCTGCGCGGTGCGGCAGACGAAGACGCCCTTGCCGGCCGCGAGCCCGTCCGCCTTGATCACGCACGGCGGCCGCGCGACGGGGAGCGCCTGCGCTGTGGGGACGCCGGCCGCGGTCATGACGTCCTTCGCGAACCGCTTCGAGCCCTCGATCCGCGCCGCTGCGGCGCTCGGCCCGAAGACGGCGACGCCGGCATGGCGCAGGTCGTCGGCGACGCCCGCGACCAGCGGCGCCTCCGGTCCGATCACGACGAGGTCGGCTCCGATCGAGCCCGCGAGCGCGAGTAGGCCCTCGCCGTCCCCGGCACGGACGGGATGGCAGCTTCCGAGCCGCGCGATGCCCGGGTTCCCGGGTGCCGCGTGAAGCTCGTCGAGCCCAGGCGCCTGACCGAGCTTCCACGCGAGCGCATGCTCGCGTCCACCCGACCCGACGAGGAGCACCTTCACGTGCGCGAATCTAACCAGGGCGTGCGGCGGGTTCGAGTGGTGCGCCGGACGTCGACGCAGGGGAGCCTCGCCTTCACGTGGCGGCGGGCGAGAGCCGAGGCGAGATTTCGGCACGAAATCGGCACCCTCGCGTCCGGATTTCCTCGATAGCGTCGCCTGTCGAGGGCGGAGGGAGCGGCCTCCGCCCTTTATGGGTGGGGGTGCCACCGAGCACGGTCGATGCGGCCTCGCGAGGGCGGCTAGGCTGGTTGAGCCAATGGCGGCGGACAAGCCTGCACTCGAGGTGCCGCCGTACGCGGCCTCCGCCGTCGAGACGCTGCGTTTGCCAGGCGGCGCGCGCGACCGCGACCGGCTTGCTGTCGAGGAGCCGCTCGAGATCCGGGTCGGCGGCCGGCCGATCGCGGTCACGATGCGGACACCGGGTCACGACGAGGAGCTCGCCCTCGGTTTCTGCCTCTCGGAAGGGATCCCGGCCCGCTCCGCTCGGCTGCCGGACGACCTCGCGGCGAACACGGTCGACGTCGACGCCGCCGGCTTCGACGCAGGCTCGCTCGCGCGCACGTTCTACACGTCGTCCTCCTGCGGTGTCTGTGGAAAAGGGGCGCTCGATGCCGTAGCGGTCGAGGCTCCGCGGGTCGCCGGCGGCCTTCGCGTCTCGGCCGAGCTCGTCTCCGCGCTTCCCGACCGCCTGCGGGCCGGCCAGGCGGCCTTCGAGGCGACCGGCGGTCTCCACGCCACCGGGCTCTTCGACGCCGGCGGCGAGCTCCTCTGCCTCCGCGAGGACGTCGGCCGCCACAACGCCATGGACAAGGTGATCGGGTGGGCGCACCGGGCCGACCGCCTGCCGTTGTCGGACCGCGTCCTCTGCGTCAGCGGAAGGCTCTCGTTCGAGCTCGTCCAGAAGGCAGCCATCGCAGGCTGCCCGCTGGTGGTCGCCATCGGCGCGCCGTCGACGCTCGCCGTCGACCTCGCGCGGGACCGGGGGATCACGCTCTGCGGCTTCGTCCGCGACGGGCGCGTCAACGTCTACAGCGAGCCGTGGCGGCTCCTGGGCTGACGGGGATCCTCCTCGTCGGCGGCGCGAGCCGCCGCTTCGGCTCGGCCAAGGCCCTCGCGACGCTCGACGGGGAGACGCTCGCCGCCCGCGCCTGGCGGACGCTCGGCTCCGTCGCCTCGGACCGGATCGCCGTCGGCAAGGCCGACGACGGCCTCGACCTCCCCTTCCCGCTCGTCGACGACGGCGTGGACGTCCGCGCGCCGCTCGCCGGGGTCGTGGCCGGCCTGCGCGAGGCTGCGCACGAGCTCACCGTGATCGTTCCCGTCGACATGCCGGTGCTGGCGCCCGAGCACCTCCACGCGCTCGCGGACGGTTGCTCCGGACGCGCGGCCGTGCCGCAGACAGGCCCGCTGCCGTGCGCGCTTCGCACAAGTGCCCTGCCGGACCTCGAACGCAGCCTCGACGAAGGCCGCCTGAAGCTCCGCGACGCGGTCGAGCAGCTCGGTGCCGCCGTCGTCGAGCTCGACCCGGACGCGCTCGCCAACGTCAACACGCCGGCCGACCTCACCCGGCTCGAGCTCCGGATCGTCCCGTTCCACGCCGAGCACGCGCCAGGGTTCCACGGTCTCGTCTCCGACACGCTGACCGAGTTCGGCTTCGCCGCGGATCCCGAGCTCGACCCGGACCTCGCCGATCCCACCGCCGTCTACGAGGCGGTCTGGGTCGCTCTCCGCGGCGAGCGCGTCGTCGGAAGTGTCGCTCTCCGCCGGGTCGACAATGCCTCTGTCGAGCTGAAACGGATGTATCTCCGGCCGGGCGAGCGTGGCCGCGGGATCGGGCCGCCGCCTCCTCGACATGGCGCTGCTCTGGGCGCGCGAGCACGAGATCCGCTGCATGACGCTCGACACGACGGAGCGGATGCAGGCGGCGCAGCGCCTCTACGAGCTGTACGGCTTCACCCGCGTCGCGGGCGATGCCCCGCGCCAAGGCCAGGAACGGCTGCTCTACGAGCTGCGGCTCTGACCGAGTCGGGTCACGGGCGGGCGAGCACCCGCTCGCGCTCGGCGCCGATGCCGACGAGCGAGATTTCGACCTCGAGCTCGCGCTCGACGAACTCGACGTAGCCGCGCGCCGCCTCCGGCAGGTCTCCGCCCAGCGGATCGTCCCACCCGGGGAGCACCTCGTAGACCGGCGTGGCCGCGTGGAAGTCGCTCTGGTGCGCCGGGAACTCGGTCGTCTCGGTGCCGTCGCGCAGCCGGTAGGCGACGCAGACCGGGAGCTCCGCGAAGTCCGAGAGCACGTCGAGCTTCGTCAGCGCGATCGAGCCGATCCCGTTCAGCCGCACCGCGTAGCGGAGGGCGACGAGATCGAGCCAGCCGCACCGTCGCTCCCGCCCGGTGACGGTCCCGAACTCGCCGCCGAGCTCACGGATGCGCCGCTGGTCGGCGCCCTCGATCTCCGTCGGGAAGGGGCCTTCGCCGACGCGCGTCACGTACGCCTTCGCGACCCCGACGACCCGGTCGATCCGGGTTGGCCCGACGCCCATCCCGGCCGCCCCGTTCGCCGCCACGGTCGAGGACGACGTGACGAACGGGTACGTGCCGTGGTCGAGGTCGAGCAGCGTGGCCTGCGCTCCTTCGAGCAGGACGTCCTTGCCCTCGCGCAGCGCGCGGTCGAGCAGCAGCGACGTGTCGCCGACGAACGGGCGCAGGCGCTGCGCGTACTCCTCGTACCGTGTCGGCGACCTCCTCGAGCTCGAACGGCTCGACCTCATAGACGCGCTCGAGCCAGATGTTCTTCTCCGCCAGCGCGACCTCGATCTTCTGACGGAGGATCTTCGAGTCGAGTATGTCCTGGACGCGGATGCCGATCCGGGACGCCTTGTCCGCGTAGCACGGCCCGATCCCCCGACGGGTGGTGCCGATCTGGAGGTTGCCGAGGCGACGCTCGGACGCCTGGTCGATCGCGAGGTGCCACGGCATGATCAGGTGGGCGTTGCCGGATACGACGAGGACGCGCGGGTCGAGGCCGCGCGCCTCCAGATCGTCGAGCTCGCCGAGCAGGACCTCCGGATCGACGACGCAGCCGGCTCCGATCAGCGAGGTCTTCCCCGAGACCGCGCCGCTCGGGATCTGCCGGATCTTGAACGTCTCGCCGCCGGCGATGATCGTGTGCCCCGCGTTCGGGCCGCCCTGGTAGCGGCACACGACATCCGACTCCTGCGCCAGCAGGTCGACGATCTTGCCCTTCCCCTCGTCACCCCACTGCGCGCCGACGATCACGGTCGCGGGCACGGCTCGAGTCTGCCAGAGGGTACGGCTAGGGTCCGCCGATGGACGAGGTGGCGACCTTCGGCGCGATCGTGCTCGTGGTCTCCGGCGCGTTCGCCGTTGCCGTCCTCTCCAACAAGATCAGCGAGAAGCTCCGCGTGCCGGCCGCAGGCCTGTTCCTCCTCGCAGCGGCGGTCGCATCGGACATCTGGCCGACGCTCGGCGAGCGCCTATCGATTCGCGACGTCGAGCGGATCGCCGTTCTCGCGTTGATCGTGATCCTCTTCGACGGCGGCATGCGGGTCGGGTGGCGCCGCTTTCGCGAGTCTGCGAAGCCGATCATCTCGCTGGGCCTCCTCGGCACGTTCGCGACGGCCGGCCTGATGACGCTCGCAGCTCATTACCTCCTCGATCTGAAGTGGCAGACAGCCGGACTGATCGGCGCGGCGGTCGCCCCTACGGATCCGGCGGTCATGTTCTCGGTCTTCGGACGCAAGGAAGTCGCCGGTCGCACTGGCACGATCCTGGAAGGGGAGTCGGGCGCGAACGATCCCGTCGGCATCGCCCTCATGCTGGCCGCGGTCAGCCTCGCGCAGAACGACTCGACCTCGGTTGGTCGGGCGGTCGGAGAGTTCTTTCTCCAACTCGGCGTGGGCGTCGCGGTCGGAGTCCTCGGCGCCGCTTTCCTCACCGTGGCGCTTCGGCGCATCGTCCTACCGAACGCATCGCTGTACCCACTCCGGACGCTGGCCTTCGCAGGCGTGATCTACGGTGTCGCCGCGGTCGCCCACGGCTCCGGGTTCCTCGCCGTCTACATCGCGGGGATCCTGATCGGCGACGCCGAGATCCCCGCGAAACGCGCGATCGAGCGCTTCCACACGTCACTCGCGAGCCTCGCCGAGATCGTCGTGTTCGTCGCGCTGGGACTCACGGTCGACCTGACGGCGCTAGGGGAGAACCACCGCTGGCTCGACGGCTTGGTGCTCGCCGTCGTGCTGGCGCTCGTCGCTCGGCCACTCGCGGTCGGGCCGCTGCTTCTCCCGACGACGCTGAGCAGGAACGAGCGCATCTTCGTGATGTGGAGCGGCCTCAGGGGCGCCGTACCGATCCTGCTCGCCTCGTTTGCGGTGCTCGGCGCCGTTGAGGACGCCAACCGGATCTACGAGATCGTGTTCGTCGTCGTCGCCTTCTCGGTCATCTGCCAGGGCGCGACGATCCCGTGGGCGGCCGCCCGGCTCGGGATCCCGATGCGAACCTCGACCCCGGTTTAGCCCGCCCGCTCCACCTGCAACTGATGCCCGTGCCGGCACTCGATCGTGCCGTGCCGCCGGTCGAGCGAGAGCCGTCCGTCGACGCTGGGGAAGCTCTCCCCGAGCCTCGCGCACTCCTCGCAGACGACGGTGAACGCGACTACCCGCGGCGCGATCCTCACTGTCTGGTCGTGGAGGACCGTCGCCATCACGCCGCCAGATCCGCGAACTTCGCGTAGCGCTTGAGGAAGGAGAGCCTCTCGGTGCCGGTCGGCCCGTTGCGGTGCTTCGAGAGGATGATCTCCGCGAGCCCCTGCTGGTCGGAGTCCTCGTTGTAGTACTCGTCGCGGTAGACGAACATCACGAGGTCCGCGTCCTGCTCG
This sequence comes from uncultured Actinomycetes bacterium, assembly GCA_963817105.1. GTDB lineage: Bacteria > Actinomycetota > Thermoleophilia > Gaiellales > Gaiellaceae > 3-1-20CM-4-69-9. Next base: position 38,368 of record CAWFNA010000003.1, on the reverse strand, counting down.
ATCGAGCCCGACTCGCGCAGGTCGGAGAGGATCGGCCGCTTGTCGTGGCGCTGCTCGACCGCGCGCGAGAGCTGCGACATCGCGAGGATCGGGACGTCGAGGTCGCGCGCGAGCACCTTCAGCGCGCGCGAGATCTGCGACACCTCCTGGACGCGGTTCTCGGCCGTCGTCCCGGAGGTCATCAGCTGCAGGTAGTCGACGATGATCAGCCCGAGCTTCGGCTCCTTCGACTTGAGCCGCCGCGCCTTCGAGCGGATCTCCATCATCGTGATCGACCCCGTGTCGTCGACGTAGATCGGCGCCTTCATCAGCTTGTCTCCGGCGGCGACCAGGCGTGGCCAGTCGTCCTGCCCGAGCTTCCCGGTGCGGAGCCGCTGCGACTCGACCTTGGCCTCGCTGCACAGGAGCCGCTGCGTGACCTCGGACTTGGACATCTCCAGCGTGAACAGCGCCACCGGCGTCTCGTGGCGCAGCGCGAGGTTCGCCGCGACGCAGAGCCCGAGCGCGGATTTCCCCATCGAGGGGCGCGCGGCCACGATGATCAGGTTCCCCTCCTGGAAGCCGGAGGTGAGGCGGTCGAGGTCGCGGAACCCGGACGGCACCCCGGTGACGTCCGCTCCCGCCTCGTACAGCGCAGTGATCCGCTCGAAGCTCTCCTTGAGGAGGTCCTCGATGTGCGAGAACTCGGTCGTCGTGCGGCTCTGCGTGAGGTCGAACACGACCTGCTCGGCGCGGTCGACGAGGATCGACGTCTCGCCGGGCCGCTCCCAGCCGAGCTGGGCGATCTCCTGTCCGGCGGCGATGAGCCCGCGCAGCGTCGCCATCTCGTTGACGATCCGCGCGTAGTGGGCGGCGTTCGCGGTTGCCGGAACGAGTGCTGCGAGCTCATGGAGGCGGACGCGGCCACCCGCCTCCTCGAGCTCGCTACGCTCCTCGAGCTCGTCGACGAGCGTGATCGCATCTACCGGCTCGCCCTTGGCGTACAGCCCCAGTGCGGCGCGGTAGATCCGGGCATGGCTCTCCCGATAGAAGTCGGACGCGTCCAGGATCTCGCTCACCGCCCCGATCGCACCCGGGGAGAGCATCATTGCCCCGAGGACGGACTCCTCGGCCTCGAGGTTCTGGGGTGGCGCGACCGGAGCGGCTTGCGCGAGCTGGGCGACAGGAGCCATGCGCGCCGAGCTAACCACTCGGGCCTGTGGGTTGCCAGGTCTGGACTCGTCGGTTATCGACATGGAGAAACCGCCTATTTGCAGGAAGAACGGTTCAGCATGCCAGTTGAGTCGGACGGCACATTGTGGAAGGTTCGTCCGCTCCGAGCGGGAACTTCCGCGCGAATTCACAGGGGCTGTGGATGCTCATCCCCAGGCTGTCCACAGGCGGCGGCCTCGCGCGGTTTCTTACCAAGGTCTTAGGCCAGTTTCAGGGGCGTCTTAGGCGGCGTTGCTTCGATGGACGTGTCTCCAACGACCTGAATCGAAAGGAACTCCTGAACATGGCTCAGCGACCACGGATGCTCACGGCGGCAGCGGCCCTGACCGGCGCTGTCCTGGTCGGCGCCGGGGGCGGCGCCGCGACCTACGCAGCCCTCTCCAACTCCGACTCGAAGACCGTCGTGCGCCAGGTGACGGTCGCGAGCTCGCAGCCCGCGGCGAGCAGCAGCTCGCTCTCCGTCGCGGACGTGTACAAGCGCGCCTACCGGGGCGTCGTCGAGATCACCGTCACGTCGGCCGGTCAGTCGACGCCGCTCGGCGGCAGCCAGTCGCAGAAGGCGCAGGGCTCGGGCTTCGTCATCGACACGAGCGGCCATATCGTCACGAACCAGCACGTCGTCGACGGCGCGCAGTCGATCTCGGTGCGCCTCTGGAACGGCGCGATGTACAAGGCGACCCTCGTCGGCAGCGACTCGTCGACCGATCTGGCAGTGATCCAGCTCGAAGCACCGAGCTCCGTTCTCCATCCGCTCACGCTCGGTGATTCGAGCCGCGTCGGCGTCGGCGAAGGCGTCGTCGCGATCGGGAGCCCGTTCGGCCTCGAGGAGACGGTCACGAGCGGCATCGTCAGCGCGCTCCACCGCTCGATGTCGGCACCCAACGGCTTCACGATCAACGACTCGATCCAGACGGACGCCGCGATCAACCACGGCAACTCCGGCGGGCCGCTGCTCGACCTCAACGGCCGCGTGATCGGGGTCAACTCCCAGATCGAGAGCGACTCCGGCGGGAGCGACGGCGTCGGCTTCGCGATCCCGTCCGGCACGGTGCGCTCGATCGTCTCCCAGCTGATCGCCAGCGGGAACGTTCGCCACGCCTACCTCGGCGTCGGCGTCGAGTCCGCAGCCAACGGCGTCAAGGTCGGTCAGGTCCGGAGCGGGACGCCGGCTGCCCGGGCCGGTCTCCGCGTCGGCGACGTGATCGTCGCGATCAACGGCCACAAGGTCACCGCGACCGCTCAGCTGCAGTCCGCGATCGACGCCCGGAAGCCCGGCGACAGCGTGACGATCAAGTACATGCGCAACGGCCAGGCCCACACGGTTCGCATCACCCTCGGGGCCCGTCCGTCCTGACGCTCAGCGCGCGAACGCGCCGAGCGGCATCGCCACCAACGCCGCCGCGGCCGCGACGAGCACCGTCGTCGCGCCCGGCGGCAGGTCGGCGTAGTACGCGAGCGTGATCCCGGCCAGGACCGAGCCTAGGCCGACGAGCATCGAGAGCACGACGGTCGAGGCCATGCTCCACGCGAGCCGCCCGGCGGCGATCACGGGGAGCACCATCAGCGCCGCGATCAGGAGGATCCCGACGACCCGCATCGAGACCGCGATCGTGACAGCGGCGAGCACCGCGGTCAGGACGTTCAGGGCCGGGACCGGCAGGCCGGCCACGCGCGCGGACTCCTCGTCGACGACGGTTGCCACGAGCGGCCGGTACAGGAGGAGGATCACTAGCATCGACGCCGCGCCGAGCGTCGCGATCACGACGAGGTCGTGGTGCGTGACCGTCAGGATCGATCCGAACAGGAACTGGAACAGGTTGACGTTGAGCGCGCCGGCCACCGAGACGAGCACGACGCCGCCGGCGATCCCCGTGTAGAAGACGAGCGCGAGCGCCTGGTCGCCGGCTGCCCGGCGACGGGCACGCAGCAGCTCGATCGCCAGCGCTCCGACGACGGAGACCGCGAGCGCGGTCAGGACGAGCGGCAGGTCGAGCAGGTAGCCGAGCGCCACGCCTGCGAAGGCGACGTGCCCGATCCCGTCGCCGATGAGGCTGAGGCGGCGCTGCACGAGGAAGAACCCGACCGCGGGCGCGAGGAGCCCGACGACGATGCCGGCCCCGAAGGCGAGCCGCATGAACTCCAGGTCAAGCATCAGGCATGGACGTGCGAGGGGTCGTGCCAGACACCGGGCAGGTCCGAAGGAGCACCGTCGAAGACGATCTCGTGCCGGACGAGGACGATCCGCTCCACGAAGTGCTCGACCGCGCCGAACTCGTGCGAGACGTACAGGATCGTCACGCCGAGGTCGCGCCTGAGATCCTCGAGCAGGGACGCAACCGCCTCCTGCGCCTCGGCGTCGACGCCGGCGGTCGGCTCGTCGAGCACGAGCAGGTCGGGCTCCCCGGCGAGCGCCTTCGCGATGAACGCGCGCTGCTGCTGCCCGCCGGAGAGCGTCGCGAGTCGCCGGTCGGCTCGGTCCGCGAGCCCGACGCGCTCGATCGCGCTGCGCACCGCAGCGCGATCGCCGCGCGCGAGCGGCCCGACGAGACGCGTGCGCGATGCGCGGCCCGCCGTCACGAGCTCACGGACCGTGATCGGCGCGTCGATCGCCGCCTGGGCCCGCTGGGGGAGGTAGCCGATGCGGCGGGCGTGCACCTCCACGCGGCCGGTGGCCGGCCGCTCGAGGCCGAGCACGAGCCGGAGCAGCGTCGTCTTGCCGCCGCCGTTCGGGCCGGCGATCGCGACGAACTCGCCTTGCTCCACCTCGAGGTCGACCTGGCGCAGGACAGGCGCGCCGCGCCCGTACGCGAACGAGACGCCCTCGAGCCGGACGATCAGCGGCACGCCAGCGCCTTCCGTAGGGCGCGGAGATTTCGCCGCATGAGCGTGAGGTAGGTGTCCCCGCTCGACTGCTCGGCCGGAGTGAGCCCCTCGAGCGGGTCGAGGACGGCGGTCTGCGCCCCGACCTCGCGCGCGACGGTCTCGGCGAGTCGCGGCGACACGAGGGTCTCGAAGAAGACGGTGGTCGCCCGGGTGCGGCGGACGACCTTGACGACGTCGGCGAGCTTCTTCGCGGTCGGCTCCACTTCCGGCGCGATCCCGGTGATCGGCACCTGGCGCAGGCCGTACCGCCGCGCGAGGTAGCCGAAGGCGGCGTGGCTCGTGACGACGTCGCGGCGCGCGCAGTGCGCGAGGCCCTGCCTGTAGTCGCGGTCGAGCGACTGCAGCGAGGCGATCAGCCGCTCTGCGCGGGCCGGCCGGCGGAGCACGGTTCCGACACGCCGCACGACCCGCTCGTACAGCACCGGGTCGAGCCAGACGTGGGGGTCGGTCGCGCGGAGGTGGATGCCACTGAGCAGGTCGACCGCCTGTCCCTGCGTCCCGCGGACGGCGTCGGCAACCGCCGGCTGGAACCCGTCGCCGAGGTAGAGGACGACGTCGGCCGCCTGGATGCGTGCGACCTCCCGGGGAGTGAGCTCCAGGTCGTGCGGCTCTGCGCCGGTCGGCGTCAGGTTCTCGACGTCCACGGCGCTTCCGCCGACGCGCTCGGCCGCGTAGGCGAGGGGATAGAACGACGCCGCGACGGTCTCGCGGCCGGCGGACGACGCGCCGACGCCGGCGCCGCAGCCCGTGGTGAAGAGAGTTGCGCCGACGGTAACGAGAATAAGAACGATTCTCTTTTTCACCGCAGGGACGATACAGTGCGGGCGTGGACTGGGCCAAGCACGTGAGCGAGGTGCTCGACGGCGCCGGCTACCGCAGCGGCGGGGCGCGTGAGGCGGTCGTTCGGCTGCTGCAGCGGCAGGACTGCTGCCTGAGCGCCCAGGAGATCTTCGACCGCCTCCGGTCGGCGAAGCGTCCCGTCGGGATCGCGAGCGTCTACCGCGCGCTCGACACACTGGCGGAACTGCGGCTCGTGAAGCGGATCGACGCGGGCGACGGGATCGCCCGCTACGAGCCGCTACGGCCCGACGGTGACCACCACCATCACCTGGTCTGCCGCGACTGCGGCAAGGTCGAGTCGTTCACCGACCCGAGCCTGGAGCGCGCGATCGACCAGGCGGCCAGCTCATCCGGATATTCGGTGGAAGAGCACGAGATCGTGCTCACCGGCGCCTGCGCCGACTGCTCCTAGGTCTCGTCGTGCTCAGCCGGGTCGGCGTCCACCGCGCGGTCGAACTCGTCGTCCGCCAACTCGCCGGCGACGTCCTCGGGCGTCGGCTCGATCTCCGCGTCGGCCGAGACCTCCGGATCCTGCGCCGCGGCCGCCGCGTCGAGGGCGTCGAGGTCCAGCAGCTCCTCCTCCGGCTCGGCTTCCGCCTCGGTAGCCTCAGCCCGCTCGGCGGCCTCCATCGCCTCCAGCTCCTCCTCCGGCGGAAGCTCGCCGCCTTCGGGAACCACGAGCGTCCGCACCTCGGCGGTGACGTCCTGGAAGAGCTCGATCGGGATCTGGTAGCGGCCGATGCGCTTGATCGTCTCCGTCTCGATCTTGCGCCGGTCGACCCGGATCTTGTGCGTGCTCCAGAGCGTGTCGGCGATGTCTGTCGGGGTCACCGAGCCGAAGAGCGAGCCGGTCGGGCCGGCTTTGACGTCGAAGCGGAGCTCCACCTGGCCGAGCCGCTCGGCGACTGCCTGCGCGTCCTCGAACGTCTTCGCCTCGTGCCTGGCGCGGTGCGCATCCACCTTCTCCAGCTCGGCCACCCGCGCCGGCGTCGCCTCCTGCGCGAGCTTGCGCGGCAGGAGGAAGTTGCGGGCGTAGCCGCGCGCGACGCTGACGATCTCGCCGCGGAGGCCGACCTTCTCGACGTCCTGGGTGAGGATCACGTCCATCGGGTCAGCGGCTATCCGAGACGTACGGAAGGAGGGCCATCTCGCGCGCCCGCTTGATCGCGACGGCGACCTGACGCTGGTGGCGCCGGCACGCGCCGGTGATCCGGCGGGAGCGGATCTTGCCCTTCTCGGAGATGTAGCGCCGGAGCTGGTTCCCGTTCTTGTAGTCGATCTCGTCGACCTTCTCCTTGCAGAAGAAGCAGCCGCGCTTGCGGATCGGGCCACCCTGGCCGGGCCGCTTGCGGGACTGCTGCTGCCTGTCTCGCCGGTCCGCCATCAGAACGGGATGTCGTCGTCGGTCGGGCCGAAGTCCTCGCTACCGGTGCTCGCGGTCGCGTTGGCCGGGACGAACTGACGCTCGCCGCCGCCCTCGCCGCCCTCGCGACTGCCGAGGAACTGGACGCTGTCGGCGATGATCTCCACGGCCTGCCGCTTGGTGCCGTCCTGCGCCTCCCACTCGCGCCAGTCGAGCCGGCCGTCGACGCCGACGGGGCGGCCCTTGGAGAGGAACTGGGCGCAGCTCTCGCCCTGGTTGCCCCAGACGGTGACGTCGAAGTAGTTGGGCTTGTCGCCCCAGTTGCCCTGGGCGTCCTTCTGGCGCGTGTTGACCGCCAGCCGCAGCTTGCAGACGGCGGTGCCGCTGGGCGTGTGCCGCAGCTCGGGGTCCCGCGTCAGGTTCCCGACGAGCACGACCCGATTGATGTTGGCCATCGGTTACTCCTCTTCTTCCGAACGTGTGTTCGTGTCAGCATAGACAGGCTCCTGGACGGGCTCCTGGACTGGCTCCTGGACGGGCTCGGGCAGCTCAGGCGGCGCCGACGTCTGCGAGCCGGCGATCCGTCGGGTCGCCAGGTGGCGCATCGCCCCGTCGGTGATGCGGAGGATCCGGGACAGCTCGTCGAGCGTCTCGGGCTCCGCGTCGAACTGGAGCAAGTGGTACGTCCCTTCGTGCTTGTGGTCGATCTCGTAGGCGAGGCGACGCCGCCCCCAGATGTCCTGGCGCACCCACGTGCCGCCGCCGCGCTCGATCAACTCGCGCGCGCGCACGACGATCTCCTCCTGGCGCTCCTCGGCCAGGTCTGGATCGAGCATGAGCAAAATCTCGTATGCCACCATCGTTCCCGAGACCTCCCTTCCTGTGGTCTGAGTCGGCCCCGCCGGCTGGCGCCGCTCGGGAACGGACGGCGCGATGGCGAGGCAGGAAGCGACGGCGAGTGTAGCATCGCCGCGATGAGGCGCCCGCTCGCCTGGCTGTTCCGTCGGCGGCCGCCCGCCGAGGCGGAGACCTCCGAGGCGGAGACCCCCGATCCGCGCGCGGACGAGCTGAGGCAGAAGCTCGCGGAGGCGCGTTCGGTGGTCGACGAGCGGGACGAGTTCGAGGCGGCGGAGACGACCGTCGACCAGGCCGAGCCGGCGACGCCGAGCGCCGACGAGCGCCGGCGCGAGGTGCACGAGGCCGGTCGCGCGCGCGTGGAACAGATGCGGGAAACCGAGTAGCTAGGGACGAACGAACGCCTCGGTCCCGGCGAGCAGGCCGCGGGCGATCTTGAGCTGATACGCGGCCGACTGGAGTCGCCGCCGCTCCAGCGGGTTCGTCATGAAGCCCGTCTCGATCAGGATCGCCGGAACGTTCGCCCAGTTGAACCCGGTCAGGTCCGAGCGCGGCGTCAGGCCGAGGTTGGCCGCCCCGGTCGAGCGGATGACGGCAGCCTGGACGTCGCGTGCCGCTCGGAGGCTCGGGCCGTAGATGTCGTCCGTCCAGCCGCGGTGCAGCGCCGGGTAGAGCATCTGCACGCCGTGCAGCGTCGTGTTGGACGAGCCGTCGGCGTGGATCCGGATCATCAGCGCAGCGTCACGGACGTTGCAGAACCGCGCCCGGGCGATGTTCCCGCCCGTGTACGGGCGCGCGCCGCGGGTGATCGCCACGCGGTAGCCGGCCGCGTGCAGGAGCGCCCTCGTCCTCAACGCGATCGCGTAGGCGACCGCGGCCTCGCCGGACGCGCCGCCTCCGTCCTTGATCTTCCAGACCGGGGAGCCGGGCCCGATCGGCTCGGTCTGGCGGCCCACTGAAGGCAGCGTGTTGTGGCCCGGGTCGAGGCAGATCAGCGCGGCGGCGGTTGCGGCCTCGGCGAGCACGGGCACGAATGATGCCCGGGGCGGAAACGTGCGCGCGCCGGATAGGGTCTCCCGCGCGTGGACGACCCGCGTGCGACCCAGCTCGAGCGCCTCCGTTCACAGCGATTCGACCTGCTCGTCGTCGGCGGCGGGATCATCGGCGCCGGGGTGGCCGAGCTCGCGGCGCGGCACGGCTTCGCGGTCGCGCTCGTCGAGCGGGACGACTTCGCGTCCGGCACCTCCAGCGCGTCGTCGAAGCTCGTCCACGGTGGCCTCCGGTATCTGCGCATGGGCCACTTCGGGCTCGTGCGCGAGGCGCTCGACGAGGTGCGCGCGCTGAGCGAGGTCGTCGCGCCGCACCTCGTCCGCCCGCTCCGCTTCGTCCTCCCGGTCTACCGCGGCGGCCCGTACGGCCGGATTCCGATCCGCGGAGCGCTCTGGTCCTACGCCGGCCTGACCGGCGCGATCTCGGAGCGCGGCCGGATGATCGCGCCGGACGCGGCGGTCGAGCTCGTGCCGGCCCTCCGGCGCGACGGGCTGCGCGCGGCCGGCATCTACCCCGACGCGCAGACGGACGACGCGCGGCTCACGCTCGCGAACGTGCGCGGAGCGGCGGACAACGGCGCGGTCGTCCTCAACCGCGCCGAGCTCGTCGGCCTCGACGCGGGGCCGACCGCCCAGATCGCGGTCGACGGCGAGACGATCGACGTCGCCGTCCGCGCCGTCGTCAACGCCACCGGCGCCTGGATCGACGCGGTCCGGCGCCTCGAGGATCCGTCCGCGGGCACCTCGGTGACGCTGAGCAAGGGCGCGCACCTCGTGCTCGAGCGCGCCGAGGGCTGGGGCGCCGCGGTGACGATCCCGGTCGAGGCCGCCCGGGTGGTCTTCGCGATCCCGTGGGAGGGGATGCTGCTCGCCGGGACGACCGACGCGCCGTTCGACGGCGACCCCGGGGCGGCCGACGCGACCGACGAGGACGAGCGGCAGATCCTGGCGGAGGTCGGCGCGTCGATCGACCTTGCCGCCGGCGGGATCCGGAGCCGCTTCGCGGGCGTCCGCGTGCTGCCGGCCGGGGCTTCGAACACGCTGCGTGCGCCGCGCGAGACCACTCTGACCCGCGGGCGGCTCGCGATGCTCTCGGTCGCCGGCGGGAAGCTGACGACGTACCGTCGCATCGCGCTCGCCGTCCTGCACGCGCTGCGGCCGGAGCTCGACCTCCACCGGATCGACCGGCGGCCGCGGCCGCTCCCCGGCGCGATCGATCCCGACGTCGGGGCGGACGCGCTGCAGCGGCGCCGTCCGGAGCTCGCCCGGCCGGTCGCGGAGCGGCTCGCGCGCGCATACGGGACGCTGGCCTGGGAAGTGCTCGCCGCCGGGCCGCTCGAGCCGCTCGGCCCCGACGTCCCGGAGACCGAGGCGGAGGTGCTCTACGCGCGCCGGCGTGAGTGGGCGTCGACCGCCGAGGACGTGCTCCGCCGGCGGACGTCGCTGGCTCTGACGGGCCGCGACTCCCCCGAGGTGCGCGCCCGCGTCGAGGAGCTGTTGCGCCGGTGATCCTCGCGATCGACCAGGGCACGACCGGGACGACCTGCCTCGTCGTCGACGACGAGCTGCGGATCCGCGGCCGGGGCTATCGCGAGCTGACGCAGCACTTCCCCCAGCCGGGCTGGGTCGAGCACGACCCGGAGGAGATCTGGGCGGGCGTCCTCGCGGCGGCCGAGGAAGCGGTCGGCGCCGCCGGGGTCCGGCCGGCCGACCTGCAGGCGATCGGGATCACGAACCAGCGCGAGACGACCGTGCTCTGGGAGCGCGCGGGCGGCCGCCCGGTCGCGCCGGCGATCGTCTGGCAGGACCGACGCACGGCCGACCGCTGCCGCGAGCTCCCCTTCGAGCTGATCCGCGCCCGCACCGGGCTCCTGCCCGACCCGTACTTCTCGGCGACGAAGCTCGAGTGGCTGCTCGCGCGCGCCGACGCGCCCACCGAGGGGCTCGCGTTCGGGACGGTCGACTCGTGGCTCGTGTGGAAGCTGACCGGTGGCCGCGTGCACGTGACCGACCGGACGAACGCCTCGCGGACGATGCTGCTCGGGCTCGACTCGCTCGACTGGGACGACGAGCTCCTGGAGCTCTTCGGCGTCGACCGCGCCGTCCTGCCGCGCGTCGCCGGCTCGGCGGAGGTCGTCGGCGAGGGCGAGCTGCTGGGCGTGACGCTGCCGATCGCCGGGATCGCGGGCGACCAGCAGGCGGCGCTCGCCGGCCACGGCTGCTTCGAGCGTGGCGAGGCCAAGGCGACGTACGGGACTGGGAGCTTCGTCCTCGTCCACGCCGGGGCGGAGCGGGAGCCCGCGCCGGCGGGGCTGCTCGAGACCGCGGCCGCGCCGGCTGGGTACGCGCTCGAGGGCGCGATCCTCGTCAGCGGCGCCGCGATCCAGTGGCTCCGGGACGGCCTCGGGCTCGTCGCCGACGCGGCCGAGAGCGAGGCGCTCGCCCTGGAGGTCGAGTCCACCGACGGCGTCTACTTCGTCCCGGCTCTCACCGGCCTGGGGTCGCCGCACTGGCGCCCGGACGCGCGTGGGCTGGTCACCGGTCTGACCCGCGGCACGACGCGGGCGCACGTCGTGCGGGCGGCGCTCGAGGCGATCGCGTTCCAGGTCGCGGACGTCCTGGACGCCTTCCCGAGCCGCGTCGAGGTGCTGCGCGCCGACGGCGGCGTGAGCGCGAACGGGTTCGTGATGCAGCTCCAGGCCGACCTCGTCGGCTGCCGCGTCGAGGTCGCGGCGGAGCAGGAGACAACCGCCCTCGGCGCGGCCGCGCTGGCCGGTCGCGCGATCGGCCTCTGGCCCGACGACGACGCGATCCGGTCGCTGATCCGCCGCGGTGCCGTCTACGAGCCGGCCGGTGATCCTGCCGACCTGGAGGCGATGCGGGCCGCGTGGCACGACGCGCTGCGCCGCGTGCTGATCGAGTGACGGCGTACGCTCCGCGCGTGCTCGTCACGCTGAGCGACGGTTACCGGCTCGCCGTCGAGGAGGTCGGCGACGGTCTTCCGCTGGTCGTTCTCCACGGCGGGCCTGGCATGGATCACACGGCGTTCCGGCCGTACCTCGACCCGCTCGGGGAGGACTTCCGCGTCCTGTACGTCGACGAGCGCGGACAGGGACGCTCGGAGCGCGTCGATCCGCGCACGCTCTCGCTGGAGGTCTTCGCGCGCGACGTCGACCTGCTCGCTGAGGCGCTCGGGCTCGACCGCTTCGCGCTGCTCGGCCACTCGTTCGGCGCGATCATCGCGACGTGTCACGCCACGGAGATCGGGACCGCCGCCGCATACGTGATCTCGGGCGGCGGGGACGCGAGCGACCTGCTGATGGCGGACGTGGAAGCCTCGCTCGAGGCGATGGGCGACGCGGGCCTGACGATCGCCGCGAGCTGGGAGGACGAGAAGACGGTCGAGACGGAGGACGAGCTGCGCGAGCTCACCCGCGTCCAGATGCCGTTCCATTTCCACGGCGAGCCGCCGCCGGGGTACGGCGACGAGACGATCGGCACGCCCGACGTCCTCCGTCACTTCGCCAACGTCGGCTACGGCGACTTCGACTTCCGGCCGAGGCTCGGCGGAGTGGATAAGCCGGTGCTGGTCGTCGTCGGCGAGCACGACCGGACGACGACGCCCCGCGCGGCGCGTGCCCTCCACGAGGGAATCCCGAACAGCGAGCTCGTGCTCGTTCCCGACGCCGGGCACATGAGCTTCGTCGAGCAGCCCGACGTCTACCTCGAGGCCGTCCGTCGCTTCCTCCGCGGCGTCGCCCAGCCAGGCTAGCGCGTCAGCGACGCGCGGAACGGATGCAGCTCGGGCCGCTGGATCCCGGACGCGACCGACGGGTCGGCGGCGATCAGGCGGCGCGCCTCCTCCTCGTCCTCGGCCTCGAAGACGATGATCCCGAACGGCGGCTGGAGCGAGGGGCCCGCGAGGATGAGCCGGCCGTCCTCGAGCAGCCCCTCGAGGTACTGGAAGTGCGCCTGCATGACCTCGTCCTCCTCGGGCGTGGAGTCCTCCATGAAGGTCGCCCGAGGCGGGCGGATGATGCAGAGCCACTGGCTCACGGATCGCCTACGCCCGGGCGCCGGTAGACGCCCGCCTCGCGCTCGAGGAGGCCGTCGTCGACGAGGTACCTGCGGAGCGCCGCGTAGTCGTCGTGGAGCTCCAGCAGGGTGTCGTTCACCTCCTGCTCGGCGTACGGGCGGTCGGTCTCGAAGCGGCCGGCGACGTACTCGAGGACGAGGCGGCGCTTCGCCGCTCGGGCGGGGAGCTCCTCGATGCGCCCGTCGGGGCCGAGGAAGTTGCGGAGCACGGTCGCCTGCTCGGGCGTTGCGCCGCGGAGGTCCGGCTGCTCGCGCGGTGCCGAGGCCGCGCGGGCCGTGCGCGCGAAGACGTCGAGGTCGACCTCGAACCCCTGCCCTTTCTCGACGACGACGCCGGATGCGAGCAGCTGCCCGAGCGCACGCGCGGCCTGCTCGTCGCCGAGCCCGCCGCGTTCCGCCACGTCGGCAACCGTCGTCGCTCCGAGGGCGACCGCGGACAAGGCGCGCAGGCGGGTGTCGTCGGCGAGCCGCCCGAGCACGTTTGCGGGTGTAGGAGCGGGCGCCATCGCCACCTACGTATACCGGTGCCGTCGAGGCGTAGGGTTGCCGGAATGGCGTTGAAACATCCGAAAGCACCAGGCGGAGGTTCGCAAGATGTCGCCGTCCCGCCGCTCTTCGCGCTCGAGGGCGAGCGCATCCCGCGGCATGCCCTCCTGGAGGGCGAGCTTCCGCCCGATGTCGCCTACCAGATCATCCACGACGAGCTGATGCTCGACGGAAACGCGCGCCTGAACCTGGCGACGTTCGTCACGACGTGGATGGAGCCGCAGGCGCAGAAGCTCATGGCCGAGTGCTTCGACAAGAACATGATCGACAAGGACGAGTATCCCCAGACCGCCGAGCTGGAGATGCGGTGCGTCAACATCCTGAGCCGCCTCTGGAACGCGCCCGACGCGGACGAGGCGACGGGTTGCTCCACGACCGGCTCGAGCGAGGCGGCGATGCTGGGCGGCCTAGCGCTGAAGCGACGCTGGCAGCAGCGGCGCGCGGCCGAGGGAAAGCCGACGGGAACGCCCAATATCGTCATGGGGATCAACGTCCAGGTCTGCTGGGAGAAGTTCGCGAACTACTGGGACGTCGAGATGCGCCTCGTCCCGATGGAAGGTGACCGTTTCCACCTCGGGGTCGACGAGGCCGTGGCGCTCTGCGACGAGAACACGATCGGCGTGGTTCCCATCCTCGGCTCGACGTTCGACGGCTCCTACGAGCCGGTGAAGGAGATCTGCGACGCGCTCGACGAGCTCCAGTCGCGGACCGGTCTCGACGTGCCCGTCCACGTCGACGGCGCGTCCGGGGGATTCGTCGCACCGTTCCTCGACCCCGATCTGGAGTGGGACTTCCGGCTGCCCAGAGTCGCGTCGATCAATGCCTCGGGGCACAAGTACGGGCTCGTTTATCCGGGTGTCGGCTGGATCGTGTGGCGCGACGCGAAGTCGCTACCGGAGGACCTGATCTTCTGGGTCAACTACCTGGGCGACAACATGCCGACCTTCGCGCTGAACTTCTCGCGGCCCGGGGCTCAGGTCGTCGCCCAGTACTACAACTTCCTCCGCCTCGGCTTCGAGGGGTACCGGAAGGTCCAGGGCTACGCGCGCGACGTGGCGACTCGGCTCTCTGCGCGGATCGCGGAGCTCGAGCCGTTCGAGCTCCTGACGAGCGGCGACGAGCTGCCGGTGTTCGCGTTCAAGCTCCGGGACGACGTCGACAACTTCACCGTCTTCGACGTCTCGAACGCGGTGCGCGAGCGTGGCTGGCAGCTGCCGGCGTACACGTTTCCGGAGAAGCGCACCGACCTCGCGGCGCTTCGGGTCGTCGTCAAACGCGGCTTCACTCACGACATGGCCGACCTGCTTATCAACGACCTGAAACGGCAGCTCCCCCGTCTGCAGAAGCAGCCGGAGCCCGTGCACGACGCCGCCTCGGCGTCGGGCTTCAGCCACTGATCAAGGAGAAGCAGGCGCGAACGGGCGGAGCTCGTCCTGGCCGGCCTGAATGACGCCGTAGCTCGACTCGGGCACTTCGTTCCAGGCGCCGGGGAGGTCCCGCAGAGGCTCGGATACTACGAGGCGCGACTCGTCCGAGACCATCTGCAGCACCTCGAGCTCGGGGTGCAGCTCGCGCAACGCCGGCACGCCGGTCGAATAGAAGAGGGACCGCGACTTCCCCTCGGTCGAGTAGCGAAAGGCCCAGAGCCGCTCGCCGTCGGTCGTGGCGACCGTCATCTGGATCGGGTCCGTGACGCCGAGGCGCTCCCCCGTCGCCTCGATCAGGCCCACTGCTTTCGCGACGGCCGCCGGTGGATCGTCCTCGAGGCCGAGCGTGAGTGCGAGGAAGAAGAACACCTCGGAGTCGGTCGACCCCTCGATCTCCGGGTACAGGGAGGGGTCGACGGCGAGCACGAGCTCCCGCCGCAGCGTGTGGAAGTCGCGGATCATCCCGTTGTGCATCCAGAGCCAGCGGCCGTGGCGAAACGGATGGCAGTTCGTCTGCTGGATCGGCGATCCGGAGGACGCACGGATGTGCGCGAACACGATCGGCGACTCGATGTGCGCCGACAGCTCCCGGAGGTTGCGGTCGTTCCAGGCGGGCTCGATGCTGTGGAAGACGCCCGGCGTGTCACCGACGCCGTACCAGCCGACCCCGAACCCGTCGCCGTTGGTCGTCTCCGCGCCCATCTGCGAGTGGAGGCTCTGGTCGATCAGCGAGTGCTGCGGCTTGTAGAGCAGAGTCTCGAGTCGGATGGTGGATCCGGAATATGCGAGCCAGCGACACACGGGTTGCCTCCTTCGTAGGGTCCGGCCCGTCGTGCGGCGGACGTCTCAGTCGTGGTGATCATGACTGGCTGCGCGGTGACGTGGCCGTCTAGCCTGTCTGCTCCGCCAACCTCCGAGTCGCGCCACTAAGCGCATATTTGACGTACTACGCGCTTATCGGTAAGAGTCTGCGCATGAACGTCAATCTGTACTTGCCTGACGAACTCGGGCAACAAGCCAAGGAGGCCGATCTGCCGCTCTCTCGCCTACTGCGGGAGGCCGTGATTGACGAACTCGAGAGGAGGAGGACCGTGGCTCAGACGCTCAGCGCACCGCAGACGTTCGAGTTCGCCGTGCAAGACGGGGAGGGGAGCTTCTTCACCGGACGGCTCACGGGAAAGGAGATCGCACACGACGATCGCCGCCGCACCAACGTGTACGTCACTGACGATGAGCGGGTGATCGTGGTCGTGGAAGACGGCCAGTACTCGGAGTCCAGCGATCCAGCGGAGGAGCTCCGCGGGGTGCTCAGCGATGCTGACTACAAGACGGCGATGACCGCCCTCGGCTTGAAGCCCATCATCGATCTCTAGCTCCATCCGTAGCGGTACTGGGAGCCGTCTCGTCGGGCCCTCGCCTCTAGCGGAGCGGCACAGGAGTCGAACCTGCCCAGCGTGGGGCTGCCACGCCTCACCGGTTTTGAAGGCGACTTCGGATCGGCGGTTTATGGCTCAACCATGCGGCTCGCGGACGGCGTGGCCCGGTCCGTGGCCCGTTCGCTCGCGCTCCTGCTGCTAGTTGGGGCTGAGGTCGAAGTCGATCCCCTCGACCCAGAGCAGGTCGATGAAGTCGGGCTCATCGAGCAGGATCTCGGCGAGGGTGAGGTCGGCTTCCTCGCGGCTGAGGTTCCAGTCGAGGACGTCGCCTGACAGGGCGCTCGCGATGCCGTAGAGGGTCACCCGCCGAGTCTACGGCTGGAAGGCGGAGGCGAACCCGAACTAGCAACCCTCGAACGTTTTGCGCGCCGAGGATCAGGCTTTCAGCTCACCCGGTAGACGATCCGCGCGCTCCAGGCGCTCGCGGTTGCCGCGTTCGCGAGCGCCATCGCCCGCACAGACCACACGCCGGTCGCAGGGAAGGAGAAGCTGTAGGTCGCCCCGCCTGCCGCGTTCGCCGTGACGTCGTGGCGTGAGACGAGCTGCCACTTGCCGCCGACCCGACGGGAGACCTCGAAGCGCACGGTGGCTGGTCCCGGCGGGGAGACCTTGCCGGTGAAGGTAACGGCGGTGCCTTGGGCGATCGAGCCTGCGGGCCTCGAGGAACGGAGTGTGAGCGACTGCCAAGGAACGACGTCCTGCGGCGTGCGGTAGGTGAAGCCAGGACTTGGGACGGGACGGCCGATCCCGAGCTGCCCGTACTGGTTCGACCCCCAGCACTTCATCCGGGCGCTCTCCAGCAGCGCGCACGTGAAATCCGAGCCCACGGCGACCGCCTTGACGGCGCTCTGAAGGCCGACGACGTCGACGACACCCTCTCCGGTCGTGCCGTATTGCCCGCTTCCAAGCGCGCCGGAGAGGTCATCTCCGGAGCACTTGAGGCCGTTCGAGGCAGTGACGACGCAGAATGCGTCGCCGATCCCGGTCGAGACCGCCTTGAGGCCGCTGCCGTAGTCGGAAACGAAGTGCGTGGACAGGTGCGAGGCACCATCGTGCTGTCTGTCCAGGCAGCTAAGCGCCCCAGAGCCTGTGACCGCACAAAACATGTTCAGCGAGCGGACGTCGCTACCCCACCCGCTGACCGGAGTCGGCTTGCGGAAGTGGCCCAAGAGAACCAGGCCCCAACACCAAACGCCGCCCTTGACCAAGACCGCGCAGGCGCCGTAGCCGCCGACCGCAAGCACCTTCGCCGCGCTCGGCAGGCCGCGCACGCTGATCGGAACATGCGCGTCCTTGGTGCTGCCGTTTCCGTCGGCGTCACCCCAGCACTTGACGCTGCCCGTGGCGGTGATCACGCAGGCGTTACCGCCGCCAACGGCGAGCGCCTTCGCTCCCCTCAGTCCCCGGACGACAACGGGAACGCCGCTTGCGCGCTGCTTCGAGCCGTTGCCGAGCGAGCCACGGTCGTTCAAGCCCCAACAGCGGACGGTGCCGTTGACGAGCAAGGCGCAGGAGCTGTACTGGCCGGACCCGATCGCCTTGACGCCGCGCGTCAGGCCGACGACGTCGACCGGGGCGAGCACGTGGCCGCCGATCGTCGAGCCGTTGCCGACCTCGCCGCTTCCCTGCTGACCCCAGCACTTGACGCCACCCTCACGCGTGAGCGCACACGACCACTCGCCACCGGTACTGATCGCCGCAACGTCGCCCGCCGAAGCGGCGGTGCGCACGTCGGGCCGCGCACCCGCCTCGCTTGCTGTAGCGCCCGCACTCACGGCGACGAGCGCGAGAACGGCCGCAGCCGCCGCCGCGACTACGACCCAACCGACTCGCCGCGGATTTAGTCCGCTTCTCCGTTCACGCTCAGCAAGCCAACCCTTCACCAGCCGCGACCCTCCTTCTGACCGCAGATCGTCACGGCCCGCCGCCAGTCGCCGTTCAGCACGGGAGGATAGGACGCTCCCTCGTCAATTACCACTAGCCGCGAGTTGAGGTCTCTGCTGGCGGTGACTCTCGTGCGTCGACCGCGCAATGGGCACCACCGCCTATGACCCAGTCGTGTCCATTCCAGACCGGGCCGGGCTGCGCCGCGACGGCGGCATGTGGCGGTCGGGAGCGGCGAGCTACAGCGCCAGACTGCGTGCGGTTTGATCCCGGCAGGGATCGTTTAGCGTCGCTTCGCTGTGGCGATTTCACCCGGATCGGTGGCTTTGATCCTGATGGGCGTGGGATTCGGGTCGAGTCATCTCCCCTGGTTTATGGGCGGCTTGCAGGGGTTTCCCTCTAGCGGAGCGGCACAGGAGTCGAACCTGCCCAGCGTGGGGCTGCCACGCCTCACCGGTTTTGAAGACCGGCTGGGCCACCGGGCCCGGCCGCTCCGGCGCGCACCCTAACCTGACCGGCGCACCGTGATGCGGTCACCCACGTGGACGCGCCAGCGCTTGAACGCGCCGCGGTTGACCTCCAGCGCGCCGCGGTACGTCGCCCTCGGGTCGTAGACCGGGCACGGGTCGGCCGTGCACGGCGGCATGTCCATGATCCGGACGATCCGGCCCTTCGCGTCGTAGAAGGCGATCGACAACGGGACGAGCGTGTTCTTCATCCAGAACCCGCTGTCGACGTCCGCGCGCCACACGAACGCCATCCCCGCGTTCGGGGCGACGTGCCGCCGGAACATCAGGCCGCGCCCACGGCGCGCATCGTTGTCGGCGATCTCGACGCGCACCTTCACGTGCGCCTTCGGCGTCGTGATCGTCGCCGTCCCGTGCGGGAACGTCAGCGCGAGGGCGAGGAGCACTGCCGCCATGACGCCAGTGTGGCAGGCGGGATACTGCGGCCGTGGCGATCCTCGGCGTC
The DNA here is from genome assembly GCA_963817105.1 of uncultured Actinomycetes bacterium. GTDB lineage: Bacteria > Actinomycetota > Thermoleophilia > Gaiellales > Gaiellaceae > 3-1-20CM-4-69-9. The sequence continues at coordinate 19,806 of CAWFNA010000003.1, read as the reverse complement.
GACGTCGGCGGCACCTTCACCGACGCCGTGGCGCTGGACGGCGGCGAGCTCCGCACGGCCAAGGTGCTGACGGCGGCGCGTCAGGAGGAGTCGGTGATCGCCGCCGCGCGGGCGACCGGCGCCGGCGATGTCGAGCGCTTCGCGCACGGCACGACGGTGGCGACGAACTCACTGCTGGAACGGAAGGGCGCGCGCACGGCGTTCGTGACCACGGCTGGCTTCGAGCATCTGCTGCACCTGCGGCGGCAGACGCGCGCGCACCTCTACCGCCCGTGTGCGGCCCATCCGGAGCCGCTCGTCCCGCTCGACCGTTGCTTCGGCGTTCGGGAGCGGATCGCGCCGGAGGGCGTGCTCGAGCCGCTCGACCTCGAGTCGCTGCCCGAGGTGGACGCGGAGGCCGTCGCCGTCTGCCTGCTCCATGCGTACCGGGACCCATCGCACGAGCGCGCCGTCGCCGACGAGCTGAGGCGCCGTCTCCCGGGCGTCCACGTGGTCGCCTCGCACGAGGTCGCGCCGGAGTTCCGCGAGTACGAGCGCGCCTCGACGACGGCCGCCGACGCGTACCTCGGGCCGGTCGCCGGCCGCTACCTCGGCGCGCTAGCGGGCGCGTGCGCGGCCGCCGGGCTCCCGGAGCCGCTCGTGATGCGCTCGTCGGGCGGCGTCGCGAGCCCGGCCGAGGCTGCAGCGCATCCGGCGACGATCCTCGTCTCGGGGCCGGCCGCGGGGGTGGTCGGCGCGGCGCACGTGGCGGCCCTCGCCGGCATCGAGGACGCGATCGCGTTCGACATGGGCGGAACCTCCACCGACGTGTGCCTGATCGCGGGCGGCCGCGCCGAGCGGGCGACGGAGCGCCAGGTCGGCGGGCTGCCGATCCGCCTGCCGACCGTCGACCTGCACACCGTCGGCGCCGGGGGCGGCTCGATCGTCTGGCGAGACGCCGGCGGCGCGGTGCGCGTCGGGCCCCGGAGCGCGGGCGCCGACCCCGGGCCGGCGTGCTACGGCCTCGGGGGCGAGGCGGCAACCGTCACCGACGCCAACCTCCTGCTCCGGCGCCTCCCCGCGACCCTGGCCGGCGGGATCGAGCTCGACCGCGAGGCGGCGGCGCGGGCGCTGGGCGACGTGGATCCAGCGGACGTCGTCGCCGTGGTCAACGCCGAGATGCTGCGCGCGTTGCGCGTCGTCTCGGTCGAGCGCGGCCACGACCCTGCCGGGTTCGCGCTCGTCGCCTTCGGCGGTGCCGGCCCGCTGCATGCGTGCGAGCTCGCCGACGAGCTCGGCGTGCGGACCGTGCTCGTCCCCGAGGCCGCCGGCGTGCTCTCGGCGCTCGGGCTCGTGGCGAGCGAGGAGCGGCGGGACGCGGTCGAGTCGTACCTCGTTCCTCTCGCCGAGGCCGGGGAGCTGCCCCGTAGCGGCGAGGCGGATCTGCGCTACTCCGGCCAGTCCTTCGAGCTGACCCTCCCACTGCAGGACGACCTCGCCGGGGCGTTCCACCGGGCGCACGGGGAGCTGTACGGGTTCGCCGACCGCGAGCGCCCGATCGAGCTGGTCGCGGTGCGCACCGCCGAGATCCGGCCAGGCCCGACGGTCACGCTGCGCGCGACGCGCGCCGTCCAGGTCGAGGGACCGCGTGTCCTGGCGCTCGCCGGCGCGACCGTGTGGGTGCCGGCGGGGTGGGGCGGAGCGACGGATCCCTACGGGACGCTGGTTCTCGAGCGCAGATGAGAGGAAGCACATACATCCACCTACATCTCCATCTACATCCACCTGCGGCGTGGGCATAGACATCCAGCTCCAGATCGTCGGCTCGCTGCTCCGGGCGGTCGCCGAAGAGATGGGCGCGGCGCTCGTCCGGTCGGCGTTCTCCGCCAACATCAAGGAGCGCCGTGACTGCTCGACCGCGCTCTTCGACGCGAGCGGGCGGATGATCTCGCAGGCGGAGCACATCCCCGTCCACCTCGGCGCGATGCCGGACGCCGTCGCGGCCGTGCTGGAGCACGACCCGCAGCCGGGCGAGGCCTGGATCCTCAACGACCCGTACGCCGGCGGTACGCACCTCCCGGACATCACCACCGTCTCCCGCACCGAGGTCGGCTTCGCGGTCACGCGCGCCCACCACGCCGACGTCGGTGGGCGCGAGCCGGGCTCGATGCCGGCCGACTCGCGCACGCTCGAGGAGGAAGGTGTCGTGATCCCGCCGACCCGGCTGGACGACGAGACGCTCGCCGGGCTCGTGTCGCAGATGCGGAACCCGGACGAGCGGCGCGGCGACCTGCGCGCCCAGCTCGCGGCGCACCGCCTCGCCGAGCGGCGCATCGCCGATCTCTGTGCGCGGCGCGGCCGCGATGACGTGGCCGCCGCGATGGACGAGCTCTACGCCTACTCCGAGCGCAGGATGCGGACGGGTATCGCGGCGCTTCCGGACGGCCGCTACGAGGCCGAGGACGTGCTCGAGCCGGTCGAGGACGAGCTGCGCGTCCGGGTCGCGGTGACGATCGCCGGCGAGGGGATCGACGTCGACTTCGACGGGACGTCGCCGCAGCACGACGGCAACCTCAACTGCCCGCTGGCCGTCGCGCGCTCGGCCTGCTACTTCGTCGTCCGGGCGCTGGTCGACCCGGACCTGCCCGCGTCGGGCGGCGCGTTCGCGCCGGTCGCGGTGCGCGCTCCGGCGGGCTGTCTCGTCAACGCGCGTCCGCCCGCGGCCGTCGCCGCGGGCAACGTCGAGACGTCGTCCCGGATCGTGGACACGGTCTTCCGCGCTTTCGGGCACGCGATCGACGTCCCCGCGCAGGGGCAGGGGACGATGAACAACGTCACGCTCGGGAACGAGCGCTTCACCTACTACGAGACGATCGGCGGCGGGCAGGGAGCGTGCCCCGACGCGGACGGGCCGAGCGGCGTCCACGTCGCGATGTCGAACACGCTCTCGACGCCGGTCGAGGCGCTGGAGCTCCAGTACCCGCTGCGCGTCGAGCGGTACGCGCTGCGCAAGGGCTCCGGCGGCGGCGGCCGGCACCGGGGCGGTGACGGCGTCCTCCGGGAGCTGCGGGTGCTCGAGGCGTGCCGGCTCTCGATCATCTCCGAACGGCGGTCGCACGAGCCGCAGGGCGAGCGCGGCGGCGACCCCGGAGCGTCCGGCCGCAACGCGGTCAACGGCGAGCCGCTCCCCGCGAAGGTCACGCGCGACCTCGAGGCAGGCGACGTGATCACGATCGAGACGCCCGGCGGCGGCGGGTTCGGCCGGTAGGGTTGAGCCATGACCGGGCGCGTCGAGGGGATCTTCATCTCGGACACCGAGGGCAAGCTTCCGGAGCCCGTCGAGCGCGTGGAGGCAGTGGCCGGGACGGGTCTCCGCGGCAACCGCTACTTCTACGCGGACGGGAACGCGCCGTCGGGTCGCGCGATCACGCTGATCGCCGCCGAGGCGGTCGAGGCCTTCGTCGCCGAGACGGGTATCCCGCTCACGCCGGCGGAGTCCCGCCGCAACATCGAGGTCCGCGGCATCGACGTGAACGGGCTCGTCGGCAAGCGGTTCCGGATCGGCGACGTCGAGTGCGAGGGCGTCGAGCTGTGCGAGCCGTGCGCCGATCTGCAGGCGATGACCCGGCCGGGCGTGCTCGCGGGGATGGTGCACCGCGCCGGCCTGAACGCGGACCTGCTCACCGGCGGCGAGATCGCCGTCGGCGACGCGGTCGCCGAGCTCTAGCTCCGTGCCCCGCAACGCGTTCGTCCTCGGTGGTACCGGCGACGTCGGGCGCGCGATCGCGAAGAGCCTCCTAGACGACGGGTGGTCGGTGATACTCGCGAGCAAGGAGTCTCTGCAGCCGCCCGGGCTGGAGGACGTCCCGATCGTCCACCTCGACCGCGACGAGGACAACGCGCTGATCCCCGCCAACGGGTTCGACCTCCTCGTCGACGTCGTCCCGTTCGAGGCCGCGCACGCCGACCAGCTGCTCGAGCTGGACGTCGGGGCGATCGTCGCGATCTCGAGCGCGTCGGTGTACGCGGACGACGCGGGGCGGACGCTGGACGAGGCCGAGACCGCCGACGACTTCCCCGAGTTCGACGGGCCGATCCCCGAGACGCAGCCAACTGTCGAGCCGAGCGACAAGACGTACTCCACGAAGAAGGTGGGACTCGAGCTGCGCTTGCTCGAGAACGGGCGCGTCCCCGCCACGATCGTCCGACCGTGCGCGATCTACGGGCCTGGCGACCGGATGGCGCGGGAGTGGTTCTTCGTCAAGCGCGCGGTCGACAAGCGGCCGTACATCGCTCTCACCCTCCGCGGCGCGAACCACTTCCACACCACGGCGTCGTCGAACATCGGCGAGCTCGTGCGGCTGATCGCGGACCGGAAGGCGAGCGGTGTCTTCAACTGTGGCGATCCGGACCCGCCGACGGTGCTGGAGATGGCCCGGCGGATCTCGCGCACGGTCGGTCACGAATGGACTGAGGTGCTCCTCCCGGACGCCGAGGGCCGGGGCATGGTCGGCAACACGCCGTGGTCGGCCGCAAAACCGTTCATCGTCGACATGACCGCCGCTGAGCGCGAGCTGGGGTACACGCCGGCGACGACGTGGGACGACGCGATCGACGCCCAGGTGGTGTGGCTGCTCGAGGCGACGCGCGACCGCGACTGGCAGGAAGTCCTCCCGCGCGGCGCGCAGTACCTCCAGTTCGACTACGAGGGCGAGGACGCGCTCGTCGCGGAGCTCACCAAGGCGTAGGTAGCGTCGGGGCCATGGAGCAACCCGTCCGCGTCGCGTGCATCCAAGCGGAGCCCGTGGTCTTCGATCGCGCGGCGACGATCGAGAAGCTGGCGGGGCTGGCCGCCGAGGCGGCGGCCGGCGGCGCGCGGCTCGCGCTCTTTCCGGAGGCGTTCATCCCGGTCTACCCGTCGAATCGCTGGGTCCGGTTCCTCGCGGCCGGGGCCGACGCGAAGGCCGTCTTCGGCCGGCTCGCGCGCGAGTCGATCCAGATCCCCAGCGCGGACTCGGACCGCCTCGGCGCGATTGCCCGCGAGCACGGGCTGTGGCTCGCCGTCGGCGCGAACGAGCTCGACGGCGGGACGATCTACAACTCCCTGCTGGTGTACTCGCCGGCGGGTGAGCTCGCGCTGCGGCACCGCAAGCTAATGCCGACGAACCACGAGCGCCTCGTCTGGGGGCTCGGCGACGGGGACGGGCTCGAGGCGCTGACGACGGACATCGGCCGCGTCGGCGGGTTGATCTGCTGGGAGAACTTCATGCCGCTCGCGCGGTTCGCGCTCTACGAGTCGGGCGTCCAGATCTACCTCGCCCCGACCGCCGACGACTCGGAGGAGTGGCACGAGTCGATGCGGCACATCGCGCGGGAGTCGCGCGCGTTCGTCCTCAGCTGCTGCGTCTTCCAGCGCGCGTCGACCTATCCCGACGACGTGGAGCTGGCCGACGGCGACGAGCTGGTGGGGAGGGGCGGCTCCGCGATCCTCGGGCCGGACGGCTCGTACCTGGCCGGGCCGCTGTGGGACGAGGAGGGCGTGCTCTACGCCGAGCTCGACCCGATGCGGCTGTACGAGGAGCGGCAGAGGTTCGATCCGGCCGGTCACTACCACCGGCCGGACCTGTTTCGACTGGAAGTGGGTCGGAGCTAAGAGCCGACGACGCGCAGAGTCAGGTTGGCCGCCGGAAAGTTGCGCAGCTTGCGCTTCAGAATTACCGCAGACATTGGTTGCCGCCTTTCCGCAGATTTGAGGACTTTCGCCGGTTAGACCTTCGGCGCGGGCGGCACGCCCGTCGATCCCTCGTTCGGAGTCAGTGCCGCGCGGCGGCGCGCCGGAGCACCCGCTCGTCGCCGACCCGGCGCGTGATGCCGTCGGCGTCGAAGCGCTCGAGCAGGAGCTGCGCCGTCCTGCGCGATGCTCCGATCAGGTCGCGGAAGCGGGCGAGCGTGATCGAGCCGGTGTCTTCGATCTCGCCGACGAGAGCCGCCCGCGCCTCCTCGTACGCGCGCGGCGAGACGGCGAGGCCGTCCCCGACCCGGACGAGCCGGCCGTGCTCCTCGAGGAAGCGGGCCAGCGCCCTGTCGGTGACCTTCACCGGCTCCAGGCCGAGCTGCGCCTCGAGCTTCGCCGCCTCCTCCTCGCGGCCCGCGAGGTTGCCGGTCGCGCCGGGCCGGTAGAGGCGCGACCCGCGAAGCTCCAGTCCCAGCCGCGGGAGCACGGCGTCGAGCCAGGGCTCCGCCGGGGCGGGGATGCCCGGGTCGAGCGGGTCGGCGCCCTCGAACCGCCGCTCGAGCTCGGCCCGCAGCTCCTCGAGCCACTCGTCGGCGAAGACCCACCGGCCGTCGTCGTCCCGGACCGGCGCGTAGACGACGCGCTCACCGCGGGCCTCGCGCTCGAACCGCTCGAGGCTCGCATGCCGCGGCGGCGCAGGCTCGATCACGCGACCGCCGCCGATCGTCGTCTGCCCACGCAGGATGAGCCGGTCGCCCCGCGCGGCGACGAGCGGCGACGCCAGCCGCAGCTGGGCGTAGGGGCCGGCGCGGACGACGCGCGCGAGCGTGGCGGTGGTGCCGTGATGGACCAGCACGCCGTCGGGGATCGGCGCGAGCTCCTCGACCTCGACGTCGACGCGGTAGCTCGGCGAGTACGCGCCCGGCGCGACGAGCGCGTCGCCGCGGCGGAGCAGCTTGCGGTCGACGCCGGGGATGTTGACCGCGACGCGCTGGCCCGCCGCCGCAACGTCGACCGTCTCGTCGTGCACCTGCACGCTGCGCACCCGCACCGCGATCCCGGGCGGCTCGGCGCGGAGCGTGTCGCCCGACGCGATCGTCCCGGACCACAGCGTCCCGGTCGCGACCGTCCCGATCCCCCGCAGCGTGAACACGCGGTCGACGAAGAGCCTCGTCGGGGCCTCGCTCCCGGCGTGCTCGACGCGTGCCGCGACCTCGCCGAGGGCCGCGCGCAGGTCTTCGAGGCCGACGCCGGTCCTCGCGCTCACCGGGACGACGGGCGCGCTCGGCACGAGCTCGTGCGCCTCCGCGATCGCGAGCTCGAGCGTCTCCTCGTCGACGGCATCCGCCTTCGTCACCGCGATCACGCCCTGGCCGACGCCGAGCAGGATGAGGACGGCGAGGTGCTCGAGCGTCTGCGGGCGGACGCCCTCCGTCGCGTCGACCACGAGCAGGAAGAGGTCGATGCCGGTCGCGCCCGCGACCATCGTCCGGACGAAGCGCTCGTGCCCGGGGACGTCGATCAGCGACATGCGGCGCCCGTCGGCCAGGTCGAGCGGCGCGTAGCCGAGGTCGATCGAGATCCCGCGCTCGCGTTCCTCCGGGAGCCGGTCGGTGTCCTTCCCGGTCAGGGCCCGCACGAGCCACGTCTTCCCGTGGTCGACGTGGCCCGCGGTGCCGACGGTCAGGGGCATGTCGCCTCGATCAGCCCCTCTTCGACCGCCTGGAGCTCGAATCCGGCACGGGTGAGGAGCGTGCGCCAATCCGCCTCGGTCCGCTCCCTGCCGCCGGCGAGGACGAGCATCAGCAGGTCGAGCCACTTGGCGCCGTCCGGATCGTTTCCCGGCTGGATGACCGACTCGATCACGAGCAGTCGGGCCTTCGGCCTGGCCGCGGCGCGGATCGTCTGCAGGATCGCCGCCGCAGCCTTGTCGTCCCAGTCGTGGAGGATCCCGGACAGGACATAGGCGTCGCCCTCGGGCACGCGTTCGAAGAAGCTGCCCGCAACGAAGTCGAGGCGGTCGCCGAAGCTCGCCTCGTCCCGCTCCGTCTCCGGGAGATCGAAGACGATCCCGCGCGGCTCCGGCCGCCGCGCGAGCAGCGCGCTCAGCAGCGCGCCGTTGCCGCCGCCGACGTCCACGACGAGCTCGTCCGGGCGCCAGTCGAGCACGGCGAGACGCTCGGCCGTCCTGTCCTTGCCGCCGGCCATGGCGCGGTCGAAGGTAGCGCGCTCGGGTGGATTCCCCGCGAGCCAGGACCAGAAGTCGGTATCGAACCTCCGCGTGAACGTGGCGTCCGGCGTACTCGGATCGAGCGTGTCCGTCGCGGCGTAGAACACGCCCCCGAACAGATGCGCGAACTCGTGCCAGCTTCCCGGCCGGCCGTGGCGGAGGAGCTCGGACGCTTCGGTGTTGCCGAAGACTCCCGGGGCCTCCTCGGCGAACACACCGTCGCTCGCAAGCGCCCGCAGGACTCGATGCAACACCTCCGCGACGGCTCCAACCTCCTGCGCCACGTCCGCCACCGGCCGTGGCCCGTCCGCGAGCGCGTCTGCGACTCCGAGGTCGGCAGCGACGCCGAGCGCCTTCGTGGCCAGCGCGCCGCGCTCCAGGTTCCAGAGGCGCTCCTCGGGTGACAGGTCGCTCATGCCCGGGCCGCCGCGACGGCTGCCGCGGTCTCCGCGGCCTCGTCGTCGGTCAGCGTCCGGCAGTCCAGGAGCAGCCTCCCGTCCCGGACGACGCCGACGACCGGAGGATCGCCCAGGCGCAGCGGCGCGGCCAGCTCCTCCTCGACGGCGCACGCGAAGCTCGGCAGCTCGGCGAGCGGAAGCGCTCCGGCCCCGACCCGCGCGACCGTCTCCTCGACCTCGCCGCCGACGAGCTTCGCGAGGCGCTGGGCCCGTTCGCGGACGGCGCCCGCGTCCTCGCGCACCATCCGCAGCACCGGGATCCGCTCCGCCGCGCCGAGGTAGAGCAGGAGCGTCCCCTCGAGCGCGGCGAGCGTCAGCTTGTCGGCGCGGAGCGCCCGCTGGAGCGGGTGGCGGCGGAGGCGCTCGACGAGTTCGGCCCGGCCGACGACGATGCCGGCCTGCGGCCCGCCGAGCAGCTTGTCCCCCGAGAAGCAGACGAGCTCCGCGCCGGCGGTCAGGCTCGCCCGCGCGGTCGGCTCGTCGCCGACGCCGACGAGCGCCCCCGAGCCGAGGTCGTCGACGAGCGGGAGCCCGTGCCGGCGCGCCACGCCGGCGAGCTCCTCCAGCCGCGGCTGCTCGGTGAAGCCGACGATCCGGAAGTTGGACTGGTGGACGCGGAGGAGGAGGGCGGTCTCTGCCCCGATCGCGCTGTCGTAATCCGCGGCCCGGGTGCGGTTCGTCGTCCCGACCTCGACGAGGCGCGCGCCGCTCCGCGCGAGCACGTCGGGGATGCGGAAGCCGTCCCCGATCTCGATCAGCTCGCCGCGCGAGACGATCACGTCGCGCCCTTCGGCCAGCGCGGCGAGCGCGAGCAGCACCGCGGCGGCGTTGTTGTTGACGACGAGCGCCGCCTCGGCGCCGGTGAGCCGGCGGAGGATCTGCGCCACGTGCGCCTGACGCGACCCGCGGCCGCCGGCCTCGACGTCGTACTCGAGGTTCGAGTAGCCGCGGCCGATCTCGACGACACGCGCGAGCGCCTCCTCGGCCAGCGGCGCGCGGCCCAGGTTGGTGTGGGCGATCACGCCGGTGGCATTGAGGACGCGCCGCAGCGCGGGTTGCCGCGCGGCGGCGAGCTCGTCGTGCAGGCGCTCCTCGAGGTCGCCGGGCTCATCGCCGGCCAGGACTGTCTCGCGTGCGCGCGCGATCACGGCCCGCGCCGCGTCGACCGCCAACGGGTCGCCGCTTCTCCGCGCCAGCTCGTCGACCGACGGCAGGTCGCGCAGCTCCATGCGGCAAACCGTAGCTCTACGTCACCGAGCGTCGGCCTCGACCGGTGCGGCAGGCAGCTCGGCGCAGCGCGTCACGTAGCACTCGAGCACGCGCGCGACGGCGTCCTCCGGATCGTCCGTCACGTGGAGCAGGTCGAGGTCGTTCGGCGAGATCATCCCGTCGGCGAGCATCTCCCCGCGCACCCAGGTGAGGAGCTCCGCCCAGTAGTCGGAGCCGAACAGGATCACCGGGAAGTGACGCACCGTTCCCGTCTGGATGAGCGTCAGCGACTCGAACAGCTCGTCGGCTGTCCCGAAGCCGCCCGGGAAGACGACGAAGCCCTCCGCCGCCTTCACGAACATCGTCTTGCGCGCGTAGAAGTGGCGGAACGTGAGCTGGACGTCGATCCAGGGGTTCAGGTGCTGCTCGTGCGGAAGCTCGATGTTGAACCCGATCGAGAGCCCGTCGCCCTCCTTCGCGCCGCGGTTGGCCGCCTCCATCACACCGGGGCCGCCGCCGGTGACCACGGCCCAGCCCTCCTCGGCGAACCGCCGCGCGACCACGCGCGCCTGCTCGTAGGGCCCGTCGCCCTCGCGGACGCGCGCCGAGCCGAAGATCGTGACCGCGGGCCGGTCGATCCGCTCGACGGCCCGGAAGCCGTCCCGGAACTCCGCCGCGATCGTCTGGACGTGGCGCTCGAGCTCGTCGGCCGCCTCGTGTGGCCGGTCGAGCAGCCGCCGGTCTTCCATCGGCATCAGAAGTTGCGCGGGACGTGAGTGGCGTGCATGCCGAGGACGAGCGCTGCGGCGAGGCCGAAGTAGAGCAGCCCGATGATCAGCCGCCGGTGCGGCTCGACGCGGTAGTACTCCTGCATCTCGGGATGCGCCCGCGTCTGCCAGCGCCGCCAGAGCTCCGAGCCGGCGAGGAGCAGGATGATGATCAGCAGCGGGTTCGGCCGGAAGATCACCAGCCCGATCAGCGCAAGGAAGCCGACGAACCAGAGGCTGGGGTGGAGCGCGGCGCTGATCCGTCCGCCGTCGAGCGGGACCACCGGAAGCAGGTTGAAGAGGTTGATGAAGAAGCCGAGGAAGGCGAGCGCCTTGAGGTCGTGCGAGTTGAACGCGACGCCGAGCGCGTAGAGGACGAGCGCGCCGAGCGAGCCGATGATCGGCCCGGCAATCGCGAGCCGCGCCTCGCGCCACGCGTTGTGCGGCATCTCCTTCATCGTGATCATCGCGCCCATGAACGGGATGAAGACGGGCACCGAGACGGGAAGGCCCTGGCGCCTCGCTTCGAGCACGTGCCCCATCTCGTGTACGAACAGGAGCCCGACGAGGCCGAGCGCGAACCACCACGGCCCGAACAGGAGGTACGCGCCGAACGAGATGATCATCGAGAAGAGGAACTTGAACTTGACGAGGACGAAGCCGAACTTGGCGAGGAAGGCGCCGAGCGCCGCGATCGGGGCCCAGGCCTTCCGGCCGATCGCCCGCCAGTCGGTGCCGCCACCCGGCTGGATCGGCGTGTACTCGCGCTGCGGCTCGGTGCCGTTGTCGAGCGCGTGGTAGTCGCGCTCGGGCTCGCCGTACGCCTCGAGGAACGCCCGCTGCTCTTCGGGCGACATGTCGGCGAACCGGCGCCCGACCCAGGACTCCTGCTGGCTCACGACCTCACGGTAGCTAGGAACCCCTTCCGATCCACTCCTCGCCTCCCTCGTAGATCTCCTTCTTCCAGAGCGGCACCTGCTCCTTGAGCGTGTCGATCGCGTCGCGGCACGCGGCGAGGGCGTCCTGGCGATGCGGGGCGGAGACGGCGATCACGACCGACGGCTCGCCGATCTCCACCGTGCCGGTGCGGTGGTGGATCGCGATCTCGCACAGGTCGTAGCGGGTCTTCAGCTCGTCGGCGATGTCGGACATGACGCCTTCGGCCATGCCGGCGTAGGCCTCGTACTCGAGGCGTTCGACCATTCGGCCGCGCGAGCGGAGGCGCGTCGTCCCGACGAAGCTCGCGATCGCCCCGGCCTCGTCCGAGCGCACCTCCTCGACGACGGCGTCGAGGGAGAGCGGCCCCTCGCTCAGCCGGAACGAGCCGCCGCTGACCGGCGGGATCAACGCCACCTCGTCCCCCTCGGCCAGCTTGTGCTCTCGCTTCGCGTACTCCTTGTTCACCGCGTAGAGCAGCCCGGCCGGCTCGAGCCCGAGCCCGAGCGCCGGCCAGACGTCCTCGACGTGCGTGACGCCGGAGATCTCTCGCTTGCCCCAGCCCGCGTGCTCGCGGAGACCGGCGAAGAGCCTGACGGTGACCTTCATCTGTCTTCCTCGAGACGACGCTTCAGCTCGAGCGTCCGCCGGAGGTCGGGCAGGACTGCGCGATCGCGCTCGCGGTCGGCCGCCTCCTTCGAGCGGATGACGTCCTCGAGCGACGCCACGAGGATTCGCATCCCGTCGATCTCGGTCTCGTTCGCCCCGCGGCGCAGATCCTTGTACCCCTGAGTCCCGCTCGGCTCGAAGGCGACGTCCAGCCGCCCGTGGTCGGTCTCGAAGTTCCACACGGAGCCGTTCCCGAGCGTGGGGCCGTCCAGCTGAAAGGCCGCCGCGACCTCGTCCGGCACGGCGACGAGGCGGGCGCTGATTCGCCGCAACGCCGTGGCGAGCCGATCAAGGTTGTCGCGCGACCGATCCGGCGTGATGTCGAGGTCGAATGTCACGTGCGTGGCTCCTCCGATGGCCGCTGCCGTCCCGCCGATCACGACATAGTCGACGCCTTCGGCGTGGAGCGACTCGAGCATCGCCCGTGGCCGGAAGACCCCTGGGTCGGCCGATTCCGAGTCACCCACGAGTGAGATGCCGGCGGCCTTCGAGGATCAGCTCGGCGGCGGCCTCGACCTGTTCGAGACGTTGCGCCGGCGTCAGTCCAAGCGCGGCCGCGATGACAGCGTCCTGGTAGCGGTCGGCGGGTTGAAGTCTGAAATTCAGCTCGAGCCCGCACGCCCCGACGAGATCGCGGAGCGTCTCGAGACTCGGCTTGACCTCGTTCCTCTCCCACCGTCCGATCACGGACGTCGGTCGCTGCGCACGCCGCGCCAACTCCGCCTGGGAGAGACCGGCCCGGCGCCGGGCCTCGCGGAGGAGATCGCCGCTGACCACCCTCCAAGTCTAACCGCAGATATGCGGTCGATTGTGACAGCGTTACATCACGTTCCCAATGCCCGGCGAGTAGCTCGCCGCGACGACGCTATCGGCAATCAAGGTCGAGCACCTGACGATGCCGCTGAACGTGGCCGTGGAGCTGTTGAAGGAGAGCTGCACCGCATCGACCTCGACGTCCGTCGCCTGCGCCCGGAGCCGGCTCGACGTGGAGAGCCGGATCCCGCCCGGCGCGTCGACGCGCACCTCGCAGCGCGCGTCGTCGATCGTGATCGTGGCGCAGCGGGTCCGGATCGTCTTCGTGGAAGGGGCGCCGGCCGGCACGCGCTCGCCCGCGCCCCAGAGCGCGCCGATGACGTACGGACGGTCCGGGTCTCCTGCCTCGAACGCGACCAGCACCTCGTCGCCGATCTCCGGCAGGAACAGCGTCCCGTAGCCGTCGCCGGCCATCAGCGTCGCCAGCTCGGCCCACACGTCCCGGCTCTCCACCGCGGGAACCCGCAAGTGCAGGCGCCCGCGCGCCTCCGGGTCGCGGTTGTCGGTGACGATCGCCCGGTAGACACCCGATAGCGGTTGTCCGCCCATTCGCTCGACCTCCTGTCGCAGAAGGGAAGCGCCGACGATACGCCGACGGACGTACGATTGACCCATGGCGACGACCGAGGGCGGGCGCGAGACCGACTCGGGGATCGAGGTCAAGCCGGTCTACACGGCGGCCGACGCGCCTGAGGAGCCCGAGCTCCCCGGCGATTTCCCCTTCACGCGCGGGCCCTACCGGGACATGTACCGGGGACGCCCGTGGACGATCCGCCAGTACGCGGGCTTCGCCTCCGCCGAGGAGACGAACCGCCGTTTCCGCTACCTCCTCGAGCGCGGTCAGACGGGTCTGAGCGTTGCCTTCGACCTGCCGACGCAGCTCGGCTACGACTCGGACGACCCGCGCGCGGACGGCGAGGTCGGCCGCACGGGCGTCGCGATCGACTCGCTGGCGGACATGGAGCTCCTGTTCGCGGAGATCCCGCTCGGCGACGTCTCGACCTCGATGACGATCAACGCCCCGGCGGCGCTCCTGCTGCTCCTCTACGAGCTCGTCGCCGAGGAGCAGGGCGTCGGCGGCGGGCAGCTCCGAGGCACGGTCCAGAACGACATCCTCAAGGAGTACGTCGCGCGCGGGAACTACATCTTTCCGCCGCGGCCGTCGATGCGGCTGACGACCGACCTCTTCGCCTACTGCGCCGAGCGGATCCCGCGGTGGAACACGATCTCGATCTCCGGCTACCACATCCGCGAGGCCGGCTCGACGGCGGTGCAGGAGCTCGCCTTCACGCTCGCGAACGGGATCGCCTACTGCCGGGCCGCGGTCGACGCGGGGCTGTCGCCCGGACGACTTCGGCGAGCGGCTCTCCTTCTTCTTCAACGCGCACAACCACTTCTTCCAGGAGGTGGCGAAGTTCCGGGCCGCGCGCCGGCTCTGGGCGCGGATCATGCGCGAGCGCTTCGGGGCCACGAACCCGAAGGCGCAGGCCCTCCGCTTTCACGCGCAGACGGGCGGCTCGACGCTGACGGCCCAGCAGCCGGAGAACAACGTCGTCCGCGTCGCGGTGCAGGCGCTGTCGGCGGTGTGCGGAGGCGCGCAGTCGATCCACACGAACGGCTTCGACGAGGCCCTGGCGCTGCCGACGAGCGCAGCGCCCGGATCGCGCTCCGCACGCAGCAGCTGCTCGCCCACGAGGCGGGCGGCACCGACACGGCCGACCCGCTCGGCGGGGCGTACTTCATCGAGGCGCTGACCGACGAGCTGGAGGAGAAGGCGTGGGAGCTGATCGAGCGGATCGACGAGCTCGGCGGCGCCGTCGCCGCCGTCGAACAGGGCTTCGTCCAGGGCGAGATCGAGCAGGCCGCCTTCCGGTACCAGCGAGAGATCGAGGCGGGCGAGCGGGTGATCGTCGGCGTGAACCGCTTCACCGAGGAGGAGAGCGAGCCGATCGAGCTGCATCGCCTCGACCCGGAGGCGGAGCGTCGCCAGCTCGAGCGCACGGCCCGCGTGCGCGCCGAGCGGAACGCGGCCGATGCGGAGGCGACGGTCGCCGAGGTGCGGCGTGTCGCCGCCGGCGAGGGGAACCTCCTCGTCCCGATGCGGGAGGCGCTGCGGGCGCGCGCCACGATCGGCGAGATCTGCAACACGCTCCGCGAGGAGTGGGGGATGTTCGACGCGCAGCGCGCCTGAGCGCGCCGCGCGTCGAACACCCTTGGCTAGCGGTCCTTCTTGCCCGAAGAGCCGGGAATCACCTCGAACGTGAAGTTGTCGCCGTGCTGCTGGTTCCAGAACCAGCGCCAGCCGTCGTCGAAGAGCTGTGGCGACTTTGCGCCGAGGATGCCGTCGGTGCCCGTGTCGCCGTCGGAGACATGGATACCGGTGATCTCGTTGTCACCGTCGTTCTTGCCGAAGCCGCCGTTGGCCGCGTCGAGCGTGGCCGAAGCGTCGCGCCCCTGGGCGAGCCAGCGCAGCGGCTGCTTCCCCTTCGAGTAGTCGACGTTCGCGTCGAGGACGAACCCCGAGTCGAGCTGGTTCGCCGCGGCGTGGAGCCCGTCTCCCTGATCCTGGACGAAGGAGATCTGGCTGTCCGACAGCCAGGCGTTGTTGTCGAACGACGCGGTCGTCTCGTTCGCCTTGTAGAAGAGCGAGAGCCTGCCCGTGTTGGCCGACGGGTCGGACTGCGTCAGCTTGAACACCGAGCCCCAGCCGCCGCAGCAGTCGTTCTCGACGCTGGTCGCGCTCGTGTCTCCCGTCTCGTCGAAGAAGTACTGACGGAAGTCCGAGCCGGGGCGGAAGAGCCCGTTCTCCGGCCGCTTGAACGGCGTCCCCGCGTTCGCCTTCGCGAGCGTGTTCGCGTTGAACGGCGCGGTGCCGTCCACGGCCGTGTCGTGGACGGTGATCCACTTTGTCCGGAACGACTTGCCGTAGGTGTGCAGCGCGACCTGGTCCGGGGACATCAGCGGCAGCTGGCTCTCGAACGTGATCGTCTGGCCGGCGTCGTTCAGCACCTGCAGCACCTGCAGCTTGCCGCGGGTGAGATCGCTCTTCGTCTTCGGCACGAAGCGGAAGATGAAGCTGTTCGGCCGCCGGGCGGTGGTCCCGGTCTTGTTCGAGCCGCCGATGTCCTCGTCGATGACGAGGTTCCCGTCGGAGTCGTTCTGGATGCCCTCGTAGCCCCCGCGTCCGATCGATCCCGAGATGTCGTCCACCTCCGACGGCCATGAAGCCTTCACGGAGTAGGTGGGCTCCAGCGCGTTCTCGGTCGTGAACACGAGCCTCTTCGCCCACGGGTCCCAGGTCACCCCGTCGATCACGTTGACCGGCTGCCCGTTGTCGTCCGTGGTCGGGTAGAGCGTCACGCGGTGGGCGGCGTCGGCGTCGAGGTTGATCCTCGTGATGTAGCCGAGCGACCCGTTGCCGCTTCCGGGGCCGGCTTCGTGTCCCTGGAAGAGGAAGTGGTCGCCGTAGTCGTACTTCGGATCGGGACCGCCGAGCCCCTGCTTGAACACGAGATAGACGTTCTTGTCCGGCTCGGTCTTGTGCGCCTCGGTGGTCGGGCTCGTCGGCGTCGGCACCATCTGCGGCTGGCCGGCCGTGTTGAGGGTGTCGTTGTCGTAGCCGTAGTACGAGGTGAGCGCGTTCGGGTTCTCCAGCTTCGTCGATCCCTGCGCGACCACGATCTGGGCCAGCTCCGGCGAGAGAATCGGTGCCGGCGCGTAGCCGTCGGACCTCGTGTTCGCCTGCGCGACGTTCGAGAGCTGCACCTTGTCGGGCGGTGCCGCCGCGCCTGCGGCGGCGAACACGACGGACAGGAGCAGCGCGGTGCCCGCCAACGCGGGCGCTCGTCGGCCGAGTCTTCGACTCAAGATGTCCTCCCCAGTTCGATTCGGCCGGCCTGCTTGCCGGCCCGTGCGAACCTAAGGAGCGGTCGGGCGGCGATGGGCTGCCGCTCGGTTACGGACTGGTAACGGAGTGGGGTCTGCGGCGTGCGTCACGCCGAGGCGCCGGAGTACCGACGCAGGCCGAAGCGCCAGAACCAGCGCGCGAAGCCGAACAGCAGGACGGCGAAGCCGAGCGCGACCACGACGGTCGTCCACTCGAGCCGCGACGTCACCGCCTCGGCGGGCACCGTGACCGCGAACCCGATCGGCACGAGGTACGTGAGGCTGTACCTGAGCCAGCCGGGATAGATCCCGATCGGCCAGCGGCCGGTCTGGAACACGCCCTCGAAGAGCTCCCCGATGAACCACATCCGGATGATCCAGAACGCGCCCGTGGCGATGATCAGCCAGAAGCAGTAGATGAGGACGACGCCGACGGCGAGCAGTCCGACGAAGCCGAGCACGGTGCCGACTGTGACCGAGGTCTCCAGTCCCGCGACGCCGACTGCGATCACGATCGCGCCCGAGACAGCGTCCACGAGCTGCCAGATCTGCACCTCGCGCACGCTGACGAGCACCTGGGCGTCCTCGGGTTTCGTCAAGGCGTAGTCGAGCTTCCCGTCCTGCACCTCCTCGACGAACCGCTGCATGTTCGGCTGGATCGCGGTGTGGACGATCCCGCCCATGAGGAGCTGGATCCCGAGCACGATCAGGAGCTCGGACTGCGACCAGCCGTTGAGCTCGGCCGTGTGCGAGTAGACGAGCCGCAGCACGATCAGCGCGACCACGAGCGAGAGCAGCGACTTGAAGAGCTGGACGAAGAAGTTCGCGCGGTACTGGAGCTCGTTCAACGCGCCGACGCGGAAGAACATCCAGCCGACGCGGAGCACGCGCATTATGGATGCTCCGTCCGGCGATGTCAGTGCATTTCTGGCGGAGCCGAGCCCGCCATGCCGCGTCCTCAGTCGGCCCGATATGTGTCCATATCGGGCCTCCTGTCCTGCCTGGCGCCCTCGTGCAGTCGCCAGAAACGCAGCATCACGACGGAGCATCAGTTCCCGACCGCCGTGTAGTGCCTGACCGACCGCCGGAAGCAGACCCAGACCAGCACGCCTCCGATCGCCGTCCAGAGGGCCTGCATCCCGAGACCGCCGAGCAGCTGCGCCGTCGAGAGGTCGCCGGCGAGCGCCTCGATCGGGAAGTAGAACGTCCACTTGAACGGCAGGAAATTGGCGAGCGTCTGGGCCCAGTCCGGCATCAGCGTCAGCGGCACGAGCCGGCCGGAGAGCAGCAGCTCGGCCATCATGTACGTCTCGAAGATCGCGCTCGCGCGGGTGGTCCAGAACGTGACCATCCCGAGCAGCCAGAGGTTCATCGTCCGGATCAGGTACGCGCCCCAGATCGCGACGACGAAGACGAGCACCTCCTGCATCGAGATGTCGAAAGTGGGATGGAACGCGAACGAGAGCCCGGCGGCGATCGGCAGGTAGAAGAGCACCCAGATCACCTTGCTCCCGGCGAACTGCGCGATGTCGTAGTGGATCGGATGCATCGGCCGCAGCAGCAGGCCCGAGAACTGCCCCTCGCGGATCCGCCACTCCCAGCCGTACGGCGTGAAGACGATGTTCATGTTCCGGACGAGCGTCCAGACGATGTAGTAGGCGGCGAAGTCGCCCGGGGTGAGGCCCTGGACGGAGCCGCCGTTCGACTCCGCGATCGTCGACCAGACCACGAGGTAGATCACCGGCTCGGCGACCATCCCGACCATGTACATGTAGGTCGCGGCCCGGTACTGGAACTCGGACTGGATCGACGTCCGGATCGTCGTCCCGTAGAAGTCCAGCATCGAGCGGAGCCACGACTCCTCCCGCGGGCCTTGCGCAATGGCGCTCAGGAACCGATCGCCTCCTGCGCGAACACGAGCTCGATCACGTCCTCGATCGGCGGCTCCTCGATCGTCAGATCGGCGATCTGCTGCTCGCTGAGCAGGCGGGCAGCCACGCGCGGGGCCTCCGTCTTCTCGACCCGGAGCTTGACCCGGTCGCCGTTGTGCTCCAGCACCTCGCCGTACGCCTCGAGCGACACGGTGCCGTCCGCGAGGTCGACCTCGATCGTCTTGTAGGCGGCGAACTGGTCGCTGAGGGCGGCGAGCTCGCCGTCGAACAGGATCCGACCGTGGTGGATGACGATCACGCGCTTGCACAGGGCGACGACGTCCGCCATGTAGTGGCTCGTCAGCAGGACGGTCGCTCCGTGGCGCCGGTTGTACTCCGCCACGAACGAGCGGATCCGCTTCTGCATCGTGACGTCGAGGCCGATCGTCGGCTCGTCGAGGAACAGCACCTGCGGCAGGTGGAGCAGGGCCCCGACGACCTCGACCTTCATGCGCTCGCCGAGCGAGAGCTGCCGCACCGGCTTCCGCACCAGGTCTTCGATGTCGAGCAGATCGATCAGCTCGTCGCGCGTCTCGACGAACTGGTCGCGCGGGAGCCGGTAGATCGAGCGGTGCAGCTCGAACGAGTCGAGCGCGGGCAGGTCCCACTGGAGCTGGTTGCGGTTGCCCATCACGAGCGTGATCCGCCGGAGGTAGTCCTTCTCCCGCTTCGAGGGGACGTGGCCGAGCACGCGGGCGTCGCCGCCCGTCGAGTAGAGGAGCCCGGACAGCATCTTCAGCGTCGTCGTCTTGCCGGCCCCGTTTGGACCAAGGAAGCCGACGACCTCACCCGGCCCGATGTCGAACGAGATCGCGTCGACGGCGCGGACCTCGCGCCACGCGCGACGGAACATGCCCCTCGTGGCAGCGCGCAGCCCGGCCTCCCGCTCGGCGACCTTGAAGACCTTCGTCAGCTCCGAGACATGGACGACTGGCTCCGCCATCGGCGACGAGAACCTAACGACTAGGGCGACGCGATAATCTCCGCCGCCGCGCGCTTCACGGCGGCGGCGCAGACTCGCTCGTGCAGATCCTCTTCGTCTACAGCCGGCCCGCCTCGTTCGTCGAGATCGACCTGCGGCTCCTGCGCGAGCGCTGGGACGTGCGGGAGTGGGCTCAGCCGGGCCGCTACGCCAACCCGGCCGCGGTCGCGAGCGCCGTCCGGCAGGCCGACCTCGTCTTCGGCTGGTTCGCGT
>CAWFNA010000002.1:0-203677 GCA_963817105.1 uncultured Actinomycetes bacterium | reverse complement strand
CGGCAGGACGTGGAGACCGCGCTCGAGGCGCGCCGCGAGCTCGGGCCGGAGTACGAGCCGGAGGTGATCGACGCCTTCCTCGAGAAGGTCGACCGGCGGATCGACGAGCGCCTCGAGGAGCGCCGGCCCGCCGAGCGGCGGCCGATCCCGCTCATGCTGCCGCTCGGCTCCCTCGGGATCGGCATCGGCGCCACCGGGGCGGCGCCGGGCCGGGCACGCCCGGCGGAGTCATCGTCGCGATCATTGCCTGGGTCGCGATCGCGGTCGTGAATCTCGCGTACGCGTTGCGCCGGTAGCCAGCCGGCGCCCTCGGGGGAACCTCCCGGTTCCCCCGAACCCCCTCCACTGGTCCGCTCCGCGGACAGGCGGCTAGCGCCGCCGCGCTACGGCGCTGACGAGCACGGAGGCTGCAGCCGGCTCGGCGAGCAGGATGCCGGCCATGATCGCCAGGCAGCCCGCCCACCCGAGCGCGCCGAGCCGGTCGCCTGCGAGCGTGATGCCGAACAGCGCCGCGAAGACGGGCTCCATCGTGAACGCGAGTGCCGTGCGTGTCGCCGACGTCCGCCGCTGGGCCCACGTCTGGACGAGGAACGCGAGCGCGCTCGCGAAGATCCCGGTCACGAGCAGCGCGCCCCAGACCGTCCAGCCGTGCGGGACGCCGAGATCGCCGCGTGCGAGCGCGACCGCGAGCAGGCCGAGGCAGGCCGCCGCCATCTCGACGAGCGTGAAGGCGCGCGCGTCGTAGCGGGGCGCGTAGCGCTCCATCAGGACGATCTGGACCGAGTAGACGGCGGCGCCGGCGAGGACGAGCAGGTCGCCGGCCGGCGAACCGTGCACGCCGGCGAGCATCAGGAGGCCGGCGGTCGACAGCACGACGCCGGCCCAGGCCGCCGGCGCGATCGCAGCACGGAAGAGCGCGAGCGCGATCAAGGGCGTCAGCACGACGTACATCCCGGTCACGAACCCCGTCCCCGAGACGGTGGTGCGCTCGAGGCCGGCGGTCTGGAGGGCGTAGCCGGACGCGAGCAGGAGCCCGAGCCACGCGCCCGCGACGGCGCCGCCGCGACCGAGGCCCCGCACCCGCCCCGCCGCCACGACCGCGAGCGTGACGGTCGCGATCGCAAACCGGACGGCGAGGAACGCGAACAGCGGGTACAGCTCGACCGCGTCCTTCACCTGGACGAAGGTGATGCCCCAGACTGCCGTGACCGCGATCAGCGCGACGAGCGCCACGGCGCGATTCTGTCCACGGGCCTCGGATGCGAACGTCTACGCTTGGCGCGTGGAGCCTCTCCGCGACGGGTGGGGGCGCGAGATCCGGTCGCTGCGGATCTCCGTCACCGACAAGTGCAACTTCCGCTGCACGTACTGCATGCCCGCCGAGGGGCTCGAGTGGCTAGGCCGGGACGAGATCCTCTCCTTCGAGGAGATCGCGCGGCTCGGCCGCATCTTCGCCGAGCTGGGAGTCGACGAGGTGCGCCTCACGGGCGGCGAGCCGCTCGTCCGCCGGGAGCTCCCCGTGCTCGTGGAGCAGCTCGCCCGCATCGACGGGATCCGCGACCTGTCGCTGACGACCAACGGCGTCCTCCTCGATCGGCTCGCCGAGCCGCTCGTCGCGGCCGGCCTGCGGCGTCTGAACGTCTCGCTGGACTCGCTGTCGCACGTGCGGTTCGCCGAGATCACGCGGCGGGACGCGCTCGACGCGGTCCTGCGCGGGCTCGAGACCGCCGAGCAGTTCCCCGAGCTGCGGCCGATCAAGGTCAACTGCGTCGCCGTCAAGGGCTTCACCGAGACCGAGGTGCCGGCGCTCGCGGAGCTGGCGCGGCGCAAGCCGTATGTCGTCCGCTTCATCGAGTTCATGCCGCTCGACGCCGACCAGGCGTGGCGCGACGACCAGGTCCTGACGGGCGCCGAGATCCGGGCGATCGTCGAGGACCGCTTCGGGCCGCTCGTCGAGCTGCCCGCCAAGCCGTCGTCCACGTCCCGCCGGTTCGCGTTCGCCGACGGCGTCGGCGAGCTCGGCTTCGTCAACCCGGTGTCGGAGCCCTTCTGCTCGAGCTGCGACCGGATCCGCCTCACCGCGGACGGCCAGCTGCGTACGTGCCTCTTCTCCCGCCGCGAGTGGGACCTGAAGGCGCCGCTGCGGGACGGCTCGAGCGACGAACGCATCGTCGAGCTGATCCGGTACGCGGTTCGTCACAAAGAGCTCAAGCACAAGATCAACGACCCCGGCTTCGTGCGCGCATCCCGCTCCATGAGCCAGATCGGCGGCTGATACTGCCCCCTCCGGGCAGGTGCTGCCGAGCAGCAGCCGCGCCGTTTAGAATTAGACGGTCATGACGGCCGCAGTCGCCGCAGTCGGCCGCCGCTACTTGCCGCGCGGCTATCTCGATTTCGCCCGCCAGCTGCTGATCTGGTTCGGGTTCCTGTTCGCGTACCAGATCGCCCGCGGTGTCGCCGACCGCGACCCGTCCCGCGCCTTCGCCAACGGCTGGAGGGTGATCGACCTCGAGCAACGGCTCGCGGGGCTGGGCGAGTTGACGCTCCAGGGCTGGACGCAGTCGTCGCGGTTCCTCGAGGCGCTCGTCTCCTGGACCTACTGGAACTCCGAGTTCACGGTTGTCGGCCTGGCGCTCCTCTTCGTCTATCTGCGCCGCCACGAGGCGTTCACGCGGTTCCGGAACACGATCCTGTTCGCAAACGCCCTCGGCCTGATCGGCTACGTGCTCCTCCCCACCGCCCCGCCGCGGATGTTCCCGTCGATCGGGTTCGGCGACACGCTCGCCGAGTTCGGCGGGCTCAACCACGGCAGCGGGCTGATCGAGCTCGCGTCCAATCCGTATGCCGCGATGCCGAGCCTGCACGCCGCCGACGCGCTGATCGTCGGTCTCGTCCTCTTCTCGGTATGCCGCCATTGGTGGTCGAAGGCGATCTGGGCGATCTGGCCGCTGTGGGTCTGGTTCACGGTGATGGCGACGGGTAACCACTTCTGGCTCGACGTCCTCGCCGGCGTGGTGCTCGCGGCGGTCGCGCTCGCCGTGGTCTACCGCGCCCCGACGAAGCGTCTTATCGCAAAGTTGCTATAGTCGCGGCCCTTTGAGGGACACGGCCGTTCTCCAGAGGTTCAAGCAGGGCTACACGACCGGCGCGCGCGCGCTCGCGTCGCGCTCGATCGTCGGCCTGACCCGTACGCGCATCACGCCGAACGTCCTGACCACGTCCGGCGTGTCGCTCTGCCTCGCCGCGGCGGTGCTCGTCTTCTTCGAGGACCGGAACCAGTGGCTCTTCTACTGGGCCGGCGCGATCGTGTTCGTCGTCGGCTCGATCCTGGACATCCTCGACGGCGCACTTGCCCGCGCCGGCGGGAAGACGACGCCGTTCGGGGCGTTCCTCGACTCGACCACCGACCGCGTCGGCGAGGGAGCGATGATCGGCGCCATCGCGCTCGTCTTCGCCCGCTACGGCCACACCGTCGCCCTCGCGCTCGCGATCGCGGGCATCGCCGGCTCGTTCCTCGTCAGCTACGCGCGCGCGAAGGCGGAGGGGATGGGCCTGCGCGGCGACGTCGGCCTCGGCTCACGTGCCGAGCGCGTGGTCGTGATCACGGGCGGGCTCGTGCTCGCACCGATCAGCATCTGGCTGCTCGTCGGAGCAATCGCCCTCCTGGCTGCGAGCGCGTGGCTGACGGTGCTACAGCGGATCCTGTTCGTCCGCAAGCAGCTGCGCGAGCGCACCTAGCTCACGGACGTCGAGCCGGCGATTTCAGCGTCGGCTTGGCGAGAGCGCGCAGGCGCTCGTCGAGCTCGGCCCCGACAGCCTCGGCAGTGACGCGCGCGGTCGAACGCGCCGCTCTTCCGTGCGCGCGTGTCGGGAGGCGGTGGCACCGAGGTGAGCGACATCGGCTCTTTCCGGTCGTCCCGAACTGAACGCCAACCTCGAGGAGGCAGTCGGGTGCGGGCGTCCGGTATGTGCGGACGACGTTCATTCCAGGTGACCTGACCGCGCTCGCAGGCGGGTCGGCCGGGTGGCGCCCCGTGCTTGTTCGATCACACCGGACGGCTTGGCGTCTGTTCCCCGCCTGGCTCGCTGCGGTGGCGGGGCTGTCGCCGACCGGGCCACGCCGGGCGCCGAGCAGGGCTCTCGCGTCAAACGCGTCCTCTTTATCGGACCTAGCTGTCCTTCTCTCCGGAGTACGACTCTCCTACCATCGGCACGAGGACGATGGCCCCCGAACACGTCATCGGGAGGGAAGAGGAACTCGCGAGACTCAACGCGTTCCTAGAGGACATGGCGGCTCGTCCCGCGGCCATGCTCCTCGAGGGCGAGCCAGGCATGGGAAAGACAACTCTTTGGCGGGCGGGGATCGAAGTTGCGATCGATCGGTCCTTCCGAGTTCTGACGGCGTCACCAACCGAGACCGAGACGGCAATGTCGTTCGCCGCTCTCGGCGACCTGCTCGCCGATAGCGTCGGCGAGATCCTGCCCGAGCTACCTGCCCCGCAGCGCGACGCACTCGAGGTTGCGCTTCTGCTGGCGGAGAGCGAGGTAACTGTGCCCGACCAGCGGGCCGTTGCGGTCGCGTTTCTGTCTGCCCTGCGCGTTCTCAGCGCATCCGCGCCCGTCTTGGTCGCGGTCGACGACATCCAGTGGCTGGACGGCGGGTCGGCGAATGTCCTCGGCTTTGCCGGCCGACGCCTGCGCGAGGAGCGCGTCGGTCTTCTCTTTTCAGGTCGGACGGACAGCGCGGCGCGTCGTCCTCTCGGGCTCGGGGGCGCGCTGGCCCGCGACGATCTCGTCTCGATTCAGGTGGGCCCGCTAACGACTGGAGCCCTTCATCGAGTGCTGAATGAGCTCTTCGGCCTTGTCCTCTCCCGCCCGGTCCTGCGGAAGCTGCACGAAACCGCAGGGGGTAATCCCTTCTACGCGATCGAGATCGCGCGAGCTCTCAAGGAGGAAGGCTGGCCCAGGGATCCCGGCCGGCCCCTTCCGGTTCCTCGATCGATCGGGGAGCTCCTCCGTGGACGCATCGCGGCTCTCTCACACGAATCGCGCGCGGCGCTCCTCTTTGTGGCTGCGTGTTCTGAGCCACGACTCGCGGTGCTGGCGGCAGCTCTGGAGGGTGATCCTCGGACGACCCTCCGCCCGGCGATCGAGGCCGAAGTGATCTCCATCGATGGCGACCGAATCCGATTCACCCACCCACTCCTTGCCTCTGCCACCTATGGATCGGCGGATGAGGTCGAACGCCGCGAGGCTCATCGCCGCCTCGCCGCAGTGGTCGGGGGCTTTGAGGAGCGAGCGCGGCATCTCGCGCTGGGCGCGAGAGGTGCCGACGAGGACGTCGCGCGCGTGCTTGAGCGGGCTGCAGCCGTTGCGCGGGCAAGAGGCGCAACTGCGGCAGCGACCGATCTGTGCGAACAGGCGGCGCAGCTCACGCCTCACGACCTCATCGACGAAATCCACCGCCGCACGGTTGCCGCTGGGCGTTACAGCTTCATCGCCGGCGATGCAAAGCGGGCGCGCGCGCTGCTCGAAGAGACGCTGGCCACTGTGCGCGAGGGCAGCGTCCGTGCCGAGGCGCTCGTCGTACTCGGCCTGTTGCATCGGTATGAAGGGAACCAACCGCTGGCCGCCGAGGTCTTGCGGAGCGCGCTTGCCGAGCCGGGAACAGAAGACCGTGTGCGTGCGGATGCGGCCCAAGGGCTCGCCTCGACGCTCTTCTTCATGCGAGAAGACCTCGAGGGCGCCCTCACGCACGCCACGCTCGCGGCCGAACTTGCAGCTCGAGCGGGCTCGCCGGTTTTGCGCGTGGAAGCGCTGGCGACGATAGGGCTCATCGAAGCGGTCCTCGGGCATCCCGGCGCTGCCTCGACGCTGCAAACCGCCCAGCAACGGGGCGAGGACGCGCTCGTCGAGCGCGTGGACTCGTCGGCAGCGTGGGCGCACGCCTACATCAAGCTCTGGACGGACGAAGCTCCCTCGGCGACACGTCTGATGCGCCGCCACCTCGACGAGGCAGCCGCGCGGGGCCACGAAAGCTCGATGGCCAACATCCTTACCTCGCTCGCCCTGGCCGAATACCTCGCGGGCCGCTGGGGGGAGGCCGCACGGATCGGGGAGCAGGCCCACGAAGCGGCGCTGCAGGCAGCGCAGCAGCACTACGAGGGCTTCTCTCTGTCCGTCCTCGCGCTCGTGCGCGCCTCGCTCGGGCTCGAGGCCGAAGCACGCGCGGACGCAGATCGTGCGCTCACGCTCGCCGGCGAACACAGCGCGGCCGTCGCTCGGATCCACAGCGTCTGGGCGCTTGGCCTACTCGAGTTGTCGCTCGGCCGCCCGGCCGAGGTCGTGCATGTCCTCTCACGGGAGCGTCAGCGGCTTCTTGCCGCTGGAGTCGGCGAGCCAGGAGCGGTCCCTTTCGTCGCCGACGAGATCGAGGCGCTTGTCGCGGTCGGGCGCATTGAGGAGGCCGCGACGCTCCTCGACTGGCTCGAGGAACGCGGGCGCGCCCTCAACCGTGCCTCAGCGCTCGCCGCAGCCGGACGCTGTCGGGGACTTCTTGCCGCCGCGCGTGGCGACATCGACGATGCCCTCGGTGCACTCGAGCGCGCGCTGGCCACGCACGAGCGCGTGTCGATGCCCTTTGAGTCCGCGAGAACACTCCTTGCGCTCGGTTCGGTGCAGCGGCGAGCGAAGAAACGCACGGCTGCGAGAGACACCCTGGGTCGTGCGCTGACGATCTTCGAGGATCTCGGCGCCGCCTTCTGGGCGAAAGAGGCGCAGGCAGAGCTTGCGCGCATCGCGGGTCGTGCGCCTGCCGGGTGGGGGTTGACAGCTACCGAGTACCGGGTCGCCGAGCTCGTCGCGGCCGGTCTCACGAATCGCGAGGCAGCGGCGCGGCTGTTCCTGACGCAGAAGACGGTCGAGTTCCATCTGCGGAACGTCTACCGCAAGCTCGGCGTGCGCTCTCGTACCGAGCTGGCCCGCTCACCCGACCTCAAACCCTAGGGATTTCATCGTTTCCAGCGGCCCGGCGCCCCCTTAGCCTCGACTCGCTCCATCACATCTCGAGGAAGGAACCGATGGCCGCCAGATTGCAGTTGATCCGTCCGTCGCTCGTCCTTTGTGGGACGGCGCTCGCGATGCTTGCGTCTGTTTCGGTCGTCATTGCAGGCGCGGCCGCGGCGCCGGCCAACCCCGACGCCCCGCCAACCAAGCTGAGCGCTGTCTTGACGCCGAGCCAGCACCAGGAATTCCGCAAACGAACCGCCCGCGGCACATTTCAGGCCGTCTATTCCCCTTCCGCGCATTCGCTGAGGTTCCGACTCACGTACTCCGGGATGAGCGGCCGCGTACGCGTTGCCGAGCTCCACGTGGCCAGGATCACTCACGCGGGATTCACTGGGCGCTATCCGGTCTGCGACGGCCACAACGTCGAGTGCGTCTCTGGTAAGTGGATCACGATCCAGCAGGTCTTTCCGGACCTGTTCGTCGAGCTTGGCCAGCGTGGAGGCTACATCGACCTTCACACGCTCAAGAACACTGCCGGCGAGGCGGCAGGGAAGCTCCACGTCGGCAAGTGACGCGTCGGACCTGTCGACGGGTGGCAGCAACCCGGTGGAGTATTTCGTCGAGGCCTATTTCCCCTCGTCGCGAGCGGCAGAGCTCGAGGAGCAGGCGGGCCAGATTCGGGCAGCCGTCGCCAAGCTCGCCGACGCGGTCCGCTACCGGCGGACGATCTTCGTGCCCGAAGACGAGACGTGCTTCTACGTCTTCGAAGGTGACTCGCAAGACGATGTGGGTCGCGTCGCCACAGAGGTCGGGCTCACCTTCATCCGTGTCGTTGACGCCGTCGTCGCAGGAATTGGCCTCCCCGATGATCGGCCGCCCAGCCATGCCTAGCCGCGGCGGCAGGCAAGCTCCTGCCTCAGGCCGAGCAAACTCCTGGGGTTTCCACGTTACGAAGCGGGGCGCTCGCTGCGACCGTAGTCGCATGCCGAGCTACCTCGTCGAGTCGTATCTGGCCGACTCTCCCGCCGCCGTCGAGGAAGCGCGCGAGCGCGCACGTTCGCTCGCAGACGAGGGAGCGGGCGTCCGATACGTGCGGACGACCTTCCTCCCCGGCGACGAGACGATCCTTCATGTCTTCGAGGCGCCGTCGCTGCGGCGATGCGCCGAGCGGCCGGACGCGCGGCACTGCAGTGCGAGCGCATCGTCGAGGCCGTCGAAAGCTCGGGGTCGCTGGGATGAGTTCCGGCCGACTCGCCCCTCCCCGTGAACTGGGGCAGCGCGGTGTTTAAGCCACTACCCGCAAGGAGGCACCAAAGATGACCCGGCGGATCGTGTTGGCGTTCGCATTGCTCACAGGTCTGCTGCTGAGCCTCGCGCCGGCGGCGCCGGCCGGCCCCCAGGCGCAACACACGTGCGCGGTCACGAGCCGGGGCGCCGTCAAGTGCTGGGGCTCGAACTTCGCAGGCGCGCTCGGCGACGGGACGACGACGGACCGCTCGGCGCCCGTGGACGTCTCCGGACTGACGAGCGGCGCCACCGAGGTCACGACGGGCTCTCTCCACACATGTGCCGTCGTGACCGGCGCGGCCAAGTGCTGGGGCAGCAACCTCGGAGGCAAGCTGGGCGACGGGACGACCACGAACCGGCTGACGCCGGTCGACGTCGTGGGACTCGGCAGCGGCGTCGCTCAGATCAGCGCCGCCAATAACCACACGTGCGCACTGACGCCGGCGGGCGCGGTGAAGTGCTGGGGCCTGAACGGAGCGGGCCAACTCGGAGACGCCAACCTCCCGATCGCTGCGTCGACACCGGTGAACGTCTCGGGGCTGGGCAGCGGCGTCGCGCAGATCAGCACGGGCTTCAGTCACACCTGCGCGCTGACGACGACGGGCGCGGTGAAGTGTTGGGGGCTGAACAGCGCCGGCCAGCTCGGCGACGGCACGAACGTCAACCGGTCCGCACCGGTGGACGTCTCGGGGCTGGGCAGTGGTGTCGTCCAGATCTCCGCCGGCAGCAACCACACGTGCGTGCTTACGACAGCGGGCACCGTCAAGTGCTGGGGAGACAACGCGTCTGGTGTGCTCGGTGACGGGACGACCGTTAACCGATCGATCCCGGTCGACGTCTCGGGACTCGGCAGCAGCGTCGCCCAGGTCAGCGCCGGGGATCTCCACACCTGTGCGCTCATGGCGGCGGGCACAGCGAAGTGCTGGGGCAACAACCTCTCGTTCCAGCTCGGCTTCACCACGATCAACGCCAACCAGCTGACCCCGATGGACGTACCCGGATTGAGCGGCATCGACCAGATCAGCCCCGCCTTCCGTCACACCTGCGCGTTGGTCGGCGGTGTGGCCAAGTGCTGGGGTGCCGACAACATCGGTCAATTGGGAGACGGGGCGACAGGCCCCGCGCGCGCCACGCCGTCGGACGTGTCGGGACTGGGCGGCGGCGTCACTGCGCTTCCCGAGTTCTTCAAGCCAAGAGCGACCCTGATCGTGATCAAGCAGGTCGTGAATGACAACGGCGGCACTGCCGTGGCCTCCGACTGGACGATGAGCGTGGCCGGCAACCACGCGACGCCGGCGAGCTTCCCGGGCGCCGGAGCTCCGGGCACGACGTTGACGCTCGACCCGGGTGCCTACTCGGTGTCGGAGAACGGTCCTGCCGGATACAACTCCGCGGCCTCGCCGGACTGTGCCGGCATGATCGCCGCCGGCGAAACAAAGACGTGCACGATCACGGCCGACGACCAGCCGGCGACGCTGATCGTGATCACGAACGTCATCAACGACGGCGGCGGCACCCTCACCCCCGCCGACTTCACACTGACCGTGCTCGCCACCAACCCCTCACCCGCCAGCTTCCCCGGCGCCGCAGCCCCCGGCACGACCGTGACGCTCGACCCCGGCCTCCCCGCCCGGCTCACGATCCCACTCAGCCGACTGCGGCGGCACATCGCCGCCGGCGAAACAAAGACCTGCACCATCACCGCCAACGACCGCCAACCCGCGGCACGCTCGTCGTGATCACGAACGTCATCAACGACGACGCGGCACCTCACCCCCGCCGACTTCACACTGACCGTGCTCGCCACCAACCCTACCCGCCAGCTTCCGCGCCGCAGCCCGGCACGACCGTGACGCTCGACCCAGGCCCCTACGACGTCGGCATCCCCCCGCACGGCTACACGATCACCCACTCAGCCGACTGCGGCGGCACCATCGCCGCCGGCGAAACAAAGACCTGCACCATCACCGCCAACGACCGCAACCGCGGCACGCTCGTCGTGATCACGAACGTCATCAACGACGACGGCGGCACCCTCACCCCCGCCGACTTCACACTGACCGTGCTCGCCACCAACCCCTCACCCGCCAGCTTCCCCGGCGCCGCAGCCCCCGGCACGACCGTGACGCTCGACCCAGGCCCCTACGACGTCGGCATCCCCCCGCACGGCTACACGATCACCCACTCAGCCGACTGCGGCGGCACCATCGCCGCCGGCGAAACAAAGACCTGCACCATCACCGCCAACGACCCGTCCGACACCGCGCCGCCCACGGTCACGTGCGACACGGCCGACGGCGTCTGGCACGCCGCGAACATCTCGATCGGCTGCACTGCCCGCGATGGCGGCTCCGGTCTTGCCCACGCGGCTGACGCCTCCTTCTCGCTGTCCACAACGGTCCCGAACGGCAGTGAGGATGCGAATGCGTCGACCGAGTCGCGGCAGGTGTGCGACCTCGCCGGCAACTGCGCGACCGCAGGGCCGGTCGGAGGCAACAAGATCGACCTGAGAGCGCCGACCGTCTACCTGCCTGCCGACATGACTGTGGACGCGACCTCGCCGGCCGGCGCGATCGTCGCCTTCATCGTCACTGCCTCGGACAGGGCCGATCCCAATCCCAGCGTGACCTGCACGCCCGGTGCGGGGTCACTTGTCGCGATCGGCACGACCACGGTCCCTTGCAGGGCGACCGACCACGTCGGGAACACGAGCAACCGCTCGTTCAAGATCACGGTTCTCGGGGCCAAGGAACAGCTCAACCGCCTGATCCAGAAGGTCGTCAACGCTTCGACGCTGCCGCCCGCGACGAAGACGCAGTTGATCGGAAGGCTCCAGTCATTGGTCGCCGGCTTCGATCCCACGAATCCCGTGCAGCGACAGGCCGTGTGCACCGCGCTCAGAGCCTTCGTGGCCGCGGTGCAGCTCCTGTCGGGGCACGGGATCTCACCTGCACAAGCGGCGGAGTGGATCGCGGATGCGAACCGCATCAGGGGAGTGCTCGCGTGTTGAGCGGACGGAGCCGACCGAGGACACGGCGTCGGCGGCTCAGGATCGTACGCGTCGAGCGAGCGACGAAGAGCTCACGAAGGGCGGCGGACGAGACGCGCGTGGGGGAAGCGGAAGGAGAAGACGATGAGGAGGATCCAACTCGGGCGCGGCGGCGCTGCCGTCGTCGCAGCGGCTGCCGCAGCTCTATCGCTCGCGGGCGGGATCGCATACGCGACCATCCCGGACGATGACAAGGTCTTCACCGCCTGCATGGTCAAGAACGTCGGCACAGTCGGGCTGATCGACAAGTCTCTGGCGTCCGGCAACCTGATGAACCACTGCACCTCGCTCGAGACCGAGCTCACCTGGAACCCGTCCGGCTAACCTGACCGGCAGGTCCGGCCGCCCAAAGGGACCGGCGGGACCGAAGGGAGAAAAAGGCGATCCCGGACGCGGGATTGCTTCGCTCGAGGATCTCGCCGGCATTCCGTGCCACACGCCGGCTTTCCAGGGGGGTCGTCGAGATCTCGTCCACTCCGCAATCGGCGAAGTCAGCGTCGAAGGTGCTGCGGTGCACGATCCCGAACGCCGCGATCCTCACGGTCCGTCTAGAGGATCCGAAGCCGCCGTTCGCGGGCGGAGGACGCGTCACGGGCAGCCTAGTCGACTGCGAGCTCGTCGCGGGAACGGGCAACCAGACGTGCGTTTACGTCGTTCCGCTGGGGACGCAACTAACACTCACGGCCACACCGGTGTCGCCTGACGAAGGGTGGGAATCGTTCTTCGTGCGCTGGTTCGCCAACGAGTGCCTGACGCTCGAGCCGTGCACGTTCACGGTCACCGGCGACCGCACGATCGACGCGCAGCTCTCAGCGCGGAGCCGGTAGACCGATCGCGAAGCTGAACGCAAGCCCGATCCCATCGCAAACCTGCTATCGTCCTGGCGCATAGCAGGATTGCGATAGGGAGGTCGCTCGGCATGGCTCAGGAGAACGGGAAGCAGAACGGGAAGGCGCGGGTCGACGACAAGGTTCGCGTCGCGCTCGATCGGCGTCGGCAACTGCGCCAACTCGCTGCTGCAGGGGGTCGAGTACTACAAGGACGCTCCGGACGACGAGTTCGTCCCGGGGCTCATGCACGTCAGCCTCGGCGGTTACCACGTCCGCGACATCGAGTTCACGGCCGCTTTCGACGTCACGACCGCCAAGGTCGGCAAGGACCTGTCGGAGGCGATCTGGGCGCACCCGAACGACACGATCAAGTTCGCGGACGTCCCGAAGACCGGGATCAAGGTCTCGCGCGGGATGACGCACGACGGGCTCGGCAAGTACATCTCCGAGGTCGTCGAGAAGGCGCCCGGCGCGACCGACGACGTCGTCGGGATCCTCCGCGATACGAAGACCGACGTGGTCGTCAACTACCTGCCCGTGGGCTCCGAGGCTGCGACGAAGTGGTACGCGGAGCAAATCCTCGAGGCCGGCTGCGCGATGGTGAACTGCATGCCCGTCTTCATCGCGCGCGAGGGCTACTGGCAGAAGCGCTTCGAGGACAAGGGCCTGCCGATCATCGGCGACGACATCAAGTCCCAGGTCGGCGCGACGATCACGCACCGCGTACTGACCTCGCTGTTCCGCGAGCGCGGCGTCAAGCTCGACAAGACGATGCAGCTCAACGTCGGCGGCAACTCCGACTTCCTGAACATGCTGGAGCGCGAGCGGCTCGAGTCGAAGAAGATCTCGAAGACGAACGCGGTCACCTCGATGCTCGACTACGACCTGGGCGCCGGGAACGTCCACGTCGGACCGTCCGACTACGTGCCGTGGCTCACCGACCGCAAGTGGGCGTACATCCGCATGGAGGGCTCCTCCTTCGGCGACGTGCCGCTGAACGTCGAGCTCAAGCTCGAGGTCTGGGACTCGCCGAACTCGGCCGGGATCGTCATCGACGCCGTCCGGCTGGCGAAGCTGGCCCTCAACGACGGGGTCGCGGGCGCGCTCGAGGGGCCGAGCTCCTACCTCATGAAGTCGCCGCCGAAGCAGATCGTGGACGACGAGGCGTACGAGGCGACCGAGCGGTTCATCCGCGAGCACGCGCGCAAGACGAGGTCGGCAAAGCCGGCGGCAGCTCGCTGAGCCCGCGCCGGCCGGGCCGGCGCACGTCACTAAACTCGAACGAGATGGGTCTCCGGATCTGCTTGGTGACGCCGTTCGCGTGGTCGCAGCCGCACGACGTCAACGAGCACGTGGCGGGAATCGCGCGGGAGCTGCGCGCGCTCGGTCACTCGGTCACCATCCTCGCGCCGTCGAACCGCGCCGCCGACCTCGCGGCCGGCAGGCGCGCGCTGCTGAACGGCCTCGGCGCGGAGGTCGTCGCGCTCGGGCCGGCCGTCCCGATCTCCCGCCGGAGCCGCATGGGCGTGCCCGTCGGCGCGCGCGCGAACCTCTCGCTCGCGCTCGCGCTGGGGCGATTCGACGTCGTCCACGGTTTCGAGCCCGGCCTCCCGAGCCTCTCGTACCTCGCCCTGCGCGACGCACAGGCACTGACCGTCGCGACGTTCCTCTCGCCCGCGCGGCTCGGGTATCCGCCGGGCCGTGCGCAGCGCGAGCGGCTGCTCGGGCGCCTGGACGCGCTCCTCGCGACGAGCGAGGAGACGGTGGCAGCCGCCTCGGCGCGCTTCCCCGGCCACTACCGGGTCGTCCCGGACGGCGTCGACCTCCAGCTCTTCAGCCCGGCCGCGAAACGGAAGCAGGTGGTGCTCGAATGGCGGCCGGCGGAGCGCCCGCTCGCCCGGGCCGTCTTCCGGGCGCTGGCCGAGCTTCCGGACTGGGAGCTCGTCCTCCTACGGACGAAGCCGCTGACCGGCCGGCCGACGATCCCGCGCCGGCTGCGCGGCCGCGTCTCGGTGCGCACTGCGCGGGACGCCGCCGCCCGGGCGCCGCTGCTCGCCTCGGCGAGCCTCTTCGTCCCCGCGCTCGAGGGCCTCCGCCGCGTGACGCTCGAGGCCTCGGCCGCGGGCTGCGCGATCGTTTCGCCGCCCGGGACGGCCGAGCAACCCGAGCTGGCGGGCGCCGAGCTCGCCCGCCTGGCGGAGGACGACGCGTTCCGCAGGCGCCGTTCGGAGGCGGCACGCGCCTCGGTCGAGGGGCAGAGCTTCGCCGCGGCCGCGGCAGCGCTGGACGAGGTCTACCGCTCGCTCGCACGACGTCGGCGCGGGCCGAGGCAGGAGGGCGCGCCGCTCGAGGACCGCGACTGGATCCTCTGCGACCTCCACATGCACACGAACTGGTCGCACGACTGCGCCGTCGCACCGGATGAGCTCGTGGCGTACGCCCAGGCGGTCGGGCTCGGGGCGATCGCGGTCACCGATCACAATGTGTTCGGCGGCGCGCTGGCAGCGGTCGAGGCGGCACGCGGCACGAAGCTCGTCGTCGTTCCAGGCGAGGAGATCAAGACCGACGGCCAGGGCGAGGTGATCGGCCTCTACCTCCACGAGGAGATCCCGCGCGGCATGTCGTTCGCGGACACGATCGCGGCGATCAGGGCCCAGAACGGACTCGTCTATCTCCCCCACCCGTTCGACCGCCTCCACTCGATCCCCGACCCGTCGACGCTGCACCGGCACCTCGCGGACATCGACGTGTTCGAGGTCTACAACGCCCGGCTCCTGTTCGAGGCGTACAACGACGAGGCGCTCCGATTCGCGACGAAGTACAACCTCACGATGGGTGCCGGCTCAGACGCGCACGTGCTCCAGGGCGTCGGGACCGGCGCCATGCGCATGCGCGCATTCCACGGCCCCGAGGAGCTCCTGCTGAGCCTGCACACGGCGCACGTCCTGCGCCGGCCGCGCTCGCTCGTGTACCTGCAGTCGCTGAAGTGGGTTGCCCAGGCCAAGGAACGGGTCCGCTAAGGAAGAACAGGGTCCGAGCCTGGTGCCTGCCACCGACGAGATCTACGAGAAGTACCTCCAGAAGGCGATCGTCGAGATCAACGAGCTCGGCGACGAGGTCGCGCGCGCCGGCGGCGGGACACGCGTACCGGTGGTCGGGTCCGGCCATCCGCTCGCCGACGTCATGCTGATCAAGCATCTGCCGCAGCCGGCGGAGGTGAACGAGGGCGTCGCCTTCTACGGCCGCGCCGGCCAGGCGATCCTCAAGTCGCTGCAACGGCTGCGCGTCGACCCGACCTCGGTGTACGGGACGAACTGCGTCAAGTTCGCCGGCGGGGACGACGACGAGTCGCGGCCGTTCCTGACGCGCGAGCTCCACATCGTCCAGCCGAAGCTCGTCGTCCCGATGGGCGAGGCAGCCCTCGGGTTCCTGAACTCGATCGAGTTTCCGCTCGCGGATACGCTCGAGTGGAAGCCCGGCGAGCTTCAGCGGTTCACGGCGACGGTGGACGCCCTGGTCGTTCCGGACATCGACGCATCCCTCGACGAGGCCCCGGCCAAGACGGAGTTTTGGAACGCGTTCAAGTCACTCGGCCCGTGGTGGGCCGCGTTGCCGCCGTACTAGGGCTCGCAGCCGGCCTCGCCGCCTACTACGCCGTTCACGACCGTCTGTGGGACGAGTCGGACTGGTGGGACGTCGTCTTCCTGTCGTTCGTGCTCATCCCGGCGTGCTTCTCGTTCGTCTGGCTCGCGCTGCCGCTGCGCACGTGGCGCGGGTTGCTCCCGACCGGCGCTGCGATCGGCGTCCTCGCCTGGGCGCTCAACGTCGCGGGCTGGCACACGGCCGAGAACTTCGCGAAGCTCGCCGCCGTCACCCTGATCGGGTTCTGGTTCCTGACCTACTTCGAGACCGTCGCGTGGGTCGTGCTCGTCGCCGCGATCATCCCCGTCGTCGACGCCTACTCGGTCGCCCGTGGGCCGACGAAGGTGATCGTCCAGCACCACGAGCGGGTGTTCACCAACCTGTCGTTCGCCTTTCCGATTCCCGGCGAGAACACAGCCGCGAACCTCGGCCTGCCGGACCTCCTCTTCTTCGCGCTCTTCCTTGCCGCTGCGGCCCGCTTCGGGCTTCGCCCCGGCTGGACGTGGCTGGCGATGGTGGCGTCCTTCGGCGCGACGATCGCGCTCGCGGTCAGCGATGTGCTCGAGCGCGTCTTCAGCCTCGGCGGCCTCCCCGCGCTGCCGCTGCTGTCACTCGCGTTCCTGATCGTGAACGCCGACCTGCTGTGGCGGCAACTCCGCCGGCGACCGGAGCCTGCAGACGCCGCGGCGACCGCGGCCGAAGTTGGCACCGAATCGTCACCCACCCGTGCGCCCGAGGCCGATACGCTCGATGGCGAGGGTGGTGGGAGTGGCCACCACCCTTGAGTGGGCGGGGGAGCGCGCGCGCGTGTACCTCTAGTCGTTCGCCTCGCTCGCGTCGCCCCGGCGTTCCAGCAGCGCGACGGTCTCTACGTGCGGCGTGTGCGGGAACATGTCCACCGGCCGGGCGCGGAGGAGCTCGTAGCCGAAGTCGGCCCGAAGCTGCTTGACGTCGCTCGCGAGGGTCGTCGGGTTGCAGGAGACGTAGACGATCCGCGGCGCGCCGATCCGTCCGAGTCGCCGGAGCGCCTTGCCGGCGAGGCCCGCCCGCGGCGGATCGACGACCACGACGTCCGGATCGCCGCTGCGTCCGTGCAACTCCTCGAGCGACTGGCCGACGTTGCCGGCGAAGAATGCGGCGTTCGTGATCCCGTTGAGGTCGGCGTTCTCGAGCGCGCACGCGACCGACTCCTCCGACACCTCGATCCCCCAGACCGTCAGCGCGTCACGCGCGAGCGTCAGCCCGATCGTGCCGATCCCGGAGTAGAGGTCGTACACGGTCTCGCCGCCCGTGAGTGACGCGAAGTCGCGCGCGAGCCCGTAAAGGCGCTCAGCCATGCCGGTGTTCGTCTGGAAGAACGCGTTCGGCCGTACCCGGAATCGCAGCCCGCAGAGCTCCTCCTCGATCGCGTCGTCGCCCCAGAGCAACTCGGTCGGGAGGTTCGTCACCTCCGCAGGCGAGTCGTTCTGCGCCCAGTGGATCGAACGCACCTCCGGGAAGCTGCGCACAACGTCGACGAAGTGCCCGGCGTCGAACTTCTCGCCCGCGGCCGTGACGAGCAGCACGAGCGCCTGTCCGGTGTTGCGCCCTTCCCGGACGACGAGGTGGCGGAGGTACCCGGTCTGCTCGGCCTGGTCGTAGGCGGGGAGCCGCTCCTCGCGCGCCCACTCGCGGACGCGGTTCCTGATCGCGTTGCCGAGCTCGGTCGTCAGCCAGCACGTCTCGATCTCCAGCACCTCGTCCCAGCGGCCGGCCCTGTGGAAGCCGAGCGTCGGCCCGTCATCGAGTTGCGTGAACGAGTACTCGAGCTTGTTCCGGTAGTGGAAGGCATCGTCGGCGGCGAGGATCGACTCGAGCGGCGGCTCGGCGATGCCCCCGATACGCCGAAGCGCGTCCCCGACCTGCTCCTCCTTCGCCGCGGCCTGCGCCTCGTAGGCGAGGTCCTGGAAGCGGCAGCCGCCGCAGGCCGGGAAGTGGGCGCACGGCGCCTCGACGCGCTGCGGCCCGGGCTCGAGCACGGCGGTGGCGAGCGCCTCGGCATGGCGCCGCTGCACCTTGGTGACACGGGCCCGAACGCGGTCTCCCGGAAGGCCGCGACGGACGAAGACGACGAAGCCGTTCAGGCGCGCCACGCCGTTCCCGCCATAGGCCAGGCGATCGATCGTGAGCTCGAGCTCCTGGTC
The DNA here is from genome assembly GCA_963817105.1 of uncultured Actinomycetes bacterium. Lineage (GTDB taxonomy): Bacteria > Actinomycetota > Thermoleophilia > Gaiellales > Gaiellaceae > 3-1-20CM-4-69-9. The sequence continues at coordinate 185,678 of CAWFNA010000002.1, read as the reverse complement.
CATCTGGACGGGCGCCGACACCGCCTCGGAGGGTACCGCCGTCACCCCGGGGAACGCTTTGCGTTGCTCTAACGAAGCGCTTACAGATCGTCGCTACGTTCAGTCCACTCTCTCTCGATGAAAGGGGTCTCCAACCTATGAAGACAGTCCTTGCCTCGATCGGGCTCGCCGCTGCGCTCGCCGTCCCGGCGGTCGCCAGCGGTCAGGCCGATCCGACCGCGGCCGTCAAGGCCGATCTCGCCAAGCTGCAGGCCGACGCGACCTCGACGAGCGCCACGCTCGTCGCGGACGCCCAGAAGCTGGCGGCCGACGCCGCTGCGGCGAAGGGCGGCACGAAGGCGCAGGCGCGTGCTGCGATCAAGCCCGAGCTCGCGAAGCTGCACGCCGACGCCGGCGCCGCGCGGGCGCTCCTCAAGGCCGACCGGGCTCAGCTGAAGAGCGATCTCGCCGCACTGAAGGGCACGAAGGGCGCGAGGAAGGCCCTGAAGGCCGATCTGAAGGCTGCGCGTGACGCCGTCCACCAGGCGCGCTCGGCCGCCCGCGACGCGGTCAAGGCCGCGCACGCCGCGGTGAAGGACATGCGGGCGTCGTTCACGAAGTAGCGACGGCCGTCAGCTGGACTCGGAGGGGCGCTTCGGCGCCCCTTCGTGCTTTCAGGCCAGCGGCGTGACGTACACCTTCCGCTCGCGCGGCCCGTCGAACTCGCAGAAGAAGATCCCCTGCCAGGTCCCGAGCGCGAGCCGGCCGTCGTCGAGCGGCACGAGGATCTGCGGGCTCATCAGGGATGCCCGCACGTGCGACGGCGCGTTCGGGCCGTCGGGATCCTCGACGTGCTTCCACTCCCACTGGTCGTCGACGACGTGCTGGAGCGCACTCTCGAGGTCGGCGGCGACGGCGGGGTCGGCCCCTTCGTTGATCGTGACGCCCGCGGTCGTGTGCGGAACGTAGACGAGAGCGGCCGCGGCGCCGTTCGTCTCCCCGAGCGCCTCCTGCACTCGGGACGTGATGTCGACGAACTGAGTCTTCCGCTCGGTTCGCAGGCTGATCTCCCGCATTGCTTCCGTATCCTACGAAACCCATGCCGCCGGCCCCTCTGTCAGACCGCGAGCTCGACGCGTACCGCGAGCAGGCCGACCGCTTCATCGCCGAGCTGGACGAGGAGTTCTATCTCCACTACGCGGGCCACAAAGAGACGTTCGACCTCACGCCGATCTACGAGCGCCACCGCAACCTGACCGAGGCCGACACCGTCAAGTCGATCGGCCTCGCCGTCAACGGCGGCGACCGTGCGCGCGAGCTGTGGCGCTTCTCCTGTGAGGGCTATTTCGGGGAGCTGACCCGCACCCACGCCGAGCGGCTCGCAGCGCTCGAGTCGGAGCTCGAGGTGACGATCGACGGCAAGGACATCCCCTACCGGATGATCCGGCCGGCGATCGCGAACGAGCCCGAGCGGCACACGCGCGAGCGGCTCGACGCGCTGGCGAACGAGCTGCTCGAGGAGCGGATGAACCCGCATTACCTCGAGGCGGCGCAGACCGTGCAGGGCGCAGCGCGGGACCTCGGCTTCGACAACTACCTGGAGCTCTACCGCAAGGCGCTCCCGACCTCGGCGCTCGACGACCTCGCCGAGCAGTGCCGCGAGCTCCTCGACTCGACCGAGCGCCTGTACGAGGACGCCGCCGACCGTCTCTTTCGGGCTCGCGTCGGCGTCAGCCTCGGCGAGGCCCGCCGCTGGGACGTCCCGCGCCTGTTCCGGGCGCCCGAGTGGGACGCGATGTTCCCGAAGGACCGCATGCTGCCAGCGCTCGAGGGCACGCTCGCCGACCTCGGCATCGACCTGAAGTCGCAGGCGAACGTCCACCTCGACCTCGAGGAGCGGCCGAACAAGACGCCGCGCGCGTTCTGCGCCCCGATCGAGATCCCCGACAAGGTGATGCTCGTGATCCAGCCGATCGGGGGCCCGGACGACTGGCGCGCCCTCTTCCACGAGGCCGGCCACGCCGAGCACTTCGCGAACACGGCACCCGATCTCGCGATGGAGGAGAAGCGCCTCGGCGACAACGCGGTCACCGAGGGCTGGGCGATGCTCCTGCAGCACCTGACCGACGAGCCGGAGTGGCTCTCACGCCTGCTCAACTTCTCGCGCCCCCGCGAGTACGCCGTCGAGGGCGCGACGGGGCTCCTGTTCTTCGTGCGCCGCTACTGCGCCAAGATCCTGTACGAGGTCGAGTTCCATGCAGCCGAGGACGTGACGACCATGCGCGACCGCTACGTCGAGTTGCTCAGCCACGCCCTGAAGATCGAGCCGTCGGCCGCGCATTACCTTGCCGACCTGGACTCCGGCTTCTACGTCTCCTCCTACCTCCGCTCCTGGGCGTTCGAGGCTCAGCTGCGGGCGTACCTGAAGGAGAGGTTCGGCTCGCGCTGGTTCACCAGCCGCGACGCCGGCTCGCTGCTGCGCGAGCTCTGGGGCGAGGGTCAGCGGATGCGGGCCGAGGAGATGCTCAAAGAGGTGACGGGCGCAACGCTCGAGATGGAAGCGGTCGCCGACCGCGTGCGCGAAGTCCTCGCCTAGCGCCCAAATCACGACCAACGGCCAGTACGTCCGTCCTGCGCGCCTGCATAAGCTTTATGCATGACCAGGACCAGAGTGCTGATCGCAGGGGCGGCCGGACGGGACTTTCACAACTTCAACGTCGCCTACCGCGATCGAGACGCATACGAGGTCGTCGCGTTCACCGCGACGCAGATCCCGAACATCGACGGGCGCATCTACCCCGGCGAGCTCGCGGGATCGTTGTATCCGGAGGGAATCCCGATCCTGCCCGAGTCGGCGCTCGAGCAGCTCGTCGCCCAACACGAGATCGACGAGGTCGTGTTCGCCTACTCGGACGTCACGCACGAGCACGTGATGCACGTCGGCTCGCGCGCCCTGGCGGCCGGGGCGTCATACCGTCTGATCGCGCCGCGGGAGACGATGCTGACCTCGACGAAGCCTGTCGTGGCGATCTGCGCCGTGCGCACGGGCTCCGGCAAGAGCCAGACCACCCGCCACGTCGCGGAGCTCCTCCACGAAGCCGGCAAGCGCGTCGCCGTTCTCCGCCATCCGATGCCCTACGGCGATCTGACGAAGCAGGCCGTCCAGCGGTTCGAGCGCTACGAGGACCTCGACGCCGCCGACGCGACGATCGAGGAGCGCGAGGAGTACGAGCCGCACCTGGCCGAGGGGAACCTCGTCTTCGCCGGCGTCGATTACGAGCGGATCCTCCGGGCCGCCGAGCGCGAAGCCGACGTGATCCTCTGGGACGGCGGCAACAACGACACGCCGTTCATTCGCCCCGACGTCCACGTCGTCGTCGTCGACCCACACCGGCCGGGTCACGAGCTCCGGTACCACCCCGGCGAGACGAACCTGCGCATGGCGGACGTCTGCGTCGTGAACAAGATCGACAGCGCCCCGCAGGAGGGCGTCGACGCGGTCCTCGCGTCGATCCACGAGCACGCGGCCGGGGCGACGATCGTCCTGGCGGCCTCGCCGTTCCACGTCGAGGGCGACGCCGGCGACATCCTCGGCAAGCGCGTGCTCGCGATCGAGGACGGCCCGACCCTGACCCACGGCGAGATGACGTTCGGCGCGGCGGTGCTCGCAGCGAGGCAGCACGGCGCGTCAGACCTCGTCGATCCGCGGCCGTTCGCGGTCGGCTCGATCGAGCAGACCTTCCGGGAGTACCCGGAGATCGGACCGCTCTTGCCCGCGATGGGCTACGGGAAGCAGCAGATGGAGGATCTGCGGGAGACGATCGCGCGCTCCGACGCGGACCTCGTCCTGATCGGGACGCCGATCGACCTTCGCCGGCTGATCGAGATCGACAAGCCGGCGCTGCGCGTCACGTATCGCCTGCAGGAGACGGGCGAGCCGACGCTCAGGGACGTCCTCGTCGAGAAAGGGCTGATCGAGGAAACCGCGCTGGTCCGGTAGGGCCGCGAAACTTCAGGGACATGATCCCGCTGAGGGACAACGTCCCGACCCGGACCTTCCCGGTCGTGACGGTCGCGCTCATCGCGGTGAACGCGCTCGTCTGGCTCTGGGAGATCGGCGGCAGCACGTCGGTCGACCAGGACGTCGCCGCCGATGGCTACTACCCGTGCACGGTGCAGGGGCCGTGCCAGCCCGTCCAGGTCGGCGACCAGGTCTACGCGCACCACCTGCCGTGGTGGGAGAGCGCGTTCACGTCGATGTTCATGCACGGCGGCTGGTTCCACATACTCGGGAACATGCTGTTCCTCTGGATCTTCGGCAACAACGTCGAGGATGCCCTCGGGAGATTCCGATTCCTCATCTGGTATCTCGCCGCGGGGCTCGCCGCCACCGCCGCGCAGACATTCGTGACGCTCCACTTCGGCACGGTGCAGGACGCGAGCGTCCCCAACATCGGCGCGAGCGGCGCGATCGCGGGCGTCCTCGGTGCGTACTTCCTCCTGCTCCCACGCGCGCGCGTCCTGACGCTGATCTTCTTCGGGCTCGTGTTCCTGCGCGAGATACCCGCGATCTGGTTCCTCGGCGTGTGGATCGGTCTGCAGCTCCTGGAGGGAGGCGTGAACCTGATGAGCCCGCAGCAGAGTGGCGGCGTGGCGTTCTTCGCGCACATCGGCGGGTTCGCGTTCGGTGTCGTGACCGTTTACCTGGTCGCCAAACGGCGGCCGTTAAGGCCGGTCTACTGACGTGGACGGCTTCGAGGCGCACGTGCGACGGGCGCTCGACTCGCTGCCGCGGGAGATCGCCGCTGGCCTGAAGAACGTCGCCGTCGTGGTCGAGGACGAGCACGCCGACGATCCGGACCTCCTCGGCCTCTTCGAGGATGAGGAATACATGCCGGCGAGGATCACGATCTACCGGATCCCCCTCGAGGACGAGTTCGGCGACGATCCCGCCCGGCTCGAGGATGAGATCCGGATCACCGTGCTGCACGAGCTCGCCCACTACTTCGGGATCGACGAGGACAGGCTGGACGAGCTCGGCTACGCCTGAGCGACCGTGGTCACGCTCCTGAACGCCGTCGCCGTCGGAGCCGCCGTAGTCGGCGCGCTCGTGCTGATCCTGTTCTTCCTCGGTCCGCGGGAATGACTTCCGGCGGTGCGGCGTTTTCCCCGACATGACCCTGAACCAGATCCATCAAGAGATCGAGCGGGTCAGCGAGCGCCGGACCGAGCTCTGGAACGACCTATCCCGCGGTCACGACCCGGAGGTCGTGAGCGAGATCAAACGGATCGACGCACACCTGGCCCACCTGTGGGACGACCACAGAACACTGAAGGCCGCTCTCCGCTTCGGCAACCGCGACCAGATCGTCGCGCGAGCCCGCGTCGAGGAACGCCTCGAGCGCGCGGCCTAGCACTCACCCAGCGGGCTCCGGCAAAGGGCCTCTTCCCTCCCCCTCCTGGCCGGAGCCCGCGTAGCGGCAGGGCTACACTGCCGCCGACGGGGCGTTAGCTCAGCTGGGAGAGCGCCGGCTTTGCAAGCCGGAGGTCACCGGTTCGATCCCGGTACGCTCCACACAAGAAAGCCGCGCAAACGCGCGGCTTTCGTATTCAGGATCGAGAACGGTCCAGGCGTCGTGTCCGCAAAATGTCCGCAGCGGGACCCGACGAACGCTCCCGCCACGTAGAGGGGTCGCCCGAGTCGTCTAGGCCGACAGGAACGGTACGATTCACACACAGCGCGATGAGGCTCGCGCCTAACCGCCCTTCGGGGCTGATGGCCTCTACCGAACGTCTTCTGCATTCGGTTTGTGAGAGGAGGCCTGCAACATGAACTGCTTCGAGTGTGCGAGGGACGGCTCAACGACGACGGCTGTTGCCCTGTGCCGATACTGCAACGCTGGGCTTTGCATGGATCATCTCCATGACGCTGTCGCCGATCACTCGCAGGGCGGCATTCAGGCGTCGTGCAGTCACCCCACGTGGGACATCCGTTCGTGGGCTCCCACGCCTCTCGCGGGGGATCAATCTGAGGCGCGGTAAGGCCCTCGCGCACTCCGCCGCTTTAGAGGCCCGGGCTAGCTAGGCTCCAGTCTGCAATTCGGGCGATGAGGCTCGCCGTAACCGCGCCCCGGCGCTGATGGCCTCTACGGAACGTCAACCGACGCGAAGTGGAGGTCACAGATGGACGCGATTCAACTAGCCGCCGTGCTCGCAGCGGTCGTGCTCCTTGCCTCGATGCTGTCCGTCGAGCTGGGGATCACGGTCGCCCTGCTCGAGCTAACGCTGGGCGTTCTGGCTGGGAACGCGTTCCACCTGCAGACTCAGGAGTGGCTCGACTTCATTGCGCAGTTCGCGTCGATCGTGCTCACGTTCCTGGCGGGCATGGAGGTCGATCCGTCGTACATGCGCCGCCGCCTCGGGGCTTCGTTGGGGATCGGCGTTGTGTCCTTCATCGGGCCGTTCGTCGTCGCGTCCGCCGTCGCGTATCTGCTGCTCGACTGGAGCACGCGGGCGTCGTTGATTGCCGGGACGGCGCTGTCGACTACCTCGCTCGCGGTGGTCTATGCCGTCCTCGTGGAGCGGGGGTTGACCGCCATAGGGATCGGCAAGCTCCTGATGAGCGCCACGTTCGTGACCGACCTCTGTACCGCGCTCGCGCTGTCGGCGATCTTCATCAAGCCGAACCTGTGGTTCCCCGTGTTCCTCGCCGTCTCCGTTGCGCTAGTGGTCGCGCTTCCGCGCATCGCGCCCTGGTTCTTCGGCCGATACGGAGACCGAGTGATCGAGCCCGAGATCAAGCTGGTGTTCCTCTGCTTGTTCGTGCTGATGGTGCTGGCCGACGCATCGAACGGCCACGCCGTCTTACCGGCGTTCGTGCTCGGGCTGGTCATGAGCCGCCACTACCAGGAGCACCGTGAGGAGCAGAAGCGACTGCGTGTCGTTGCCTTCGCCTTCCTAACGCCGTTCTTCTTCATCAAGGGCGGCATGAACGTCTCGCTCAGCGCAGTCTTCGCGAATCTCGGTCTGCTCGCCGCCTTGCTCGCCGCGAAGATGCTCCCGAAGATCGGGTTCATCTACCCGCTCGCGCGACGCGCCGACAGGCGGCACGCAACGTTCACGACGTTGCTCATGAGCACCGGCCTGACGTTCGGGACAATCTCCTCCCTGTACGGCCTGAACGCGGGCATCATCGACAAGACGCAGTTCTCGCTCCTCGTGACGGTGGTCGTCCTCTCAGCCGTCGTGCCGACCGCGATCGCAGAGCGCTGGTTCTTGCCCGACGCCGAACGGGAGCGCCGCGTCGACCGTCGCCTCGCCGCCGCGCAGAGCGAGGAGTACGTCTAACGCGCCAGCCCCGGAATACCACCGCCCATCGGGCGATCGCAGCGGCTGGCTGGGCCTTCATGGTCGTCGGCCTCGTCGGACTGATCCTCTACCCCAGGGCAATCGTCCTCTGGGTGTTCCTCATCGCCTTCGGTCTGGCAGCGCTACCCCGCGCGGCGATCGAGTGGTGGCGCGACCGTCGCCGTCTCTGAACTGCAGCCTCTCTCCACCGCTCCGGCTGCGTGGCCCAAGCGCCGGACGCGGGACGTGGGCGCTCGCGGTGTGGGAGGACTCCCCCTCCCCCCACGAGGATCAACCCCGACGGGGACTGTCGCCGGGAGAAAGGGTCCAGAAAAATCGGGGCGGCGAAGGCGCTAAGGGCGATGGGGCTCGCCTAGAACCGCCGCTCACGGCTGATGGCTCCTAGAACGAAGGGAGTCCCATCGTGCCGATATCTCTTGTCGTCGCATTCGCAGGCGCTCTTGGCGCAGCAGCGCGTTACGGGCTTGACGTGACCTTCCGCCGCGACGCCCATCACGTCCCCTGGGTCACTTTCGCAATCAACGTCGGTGGGTCGTTCCTTCTCGGCGCTGCTGTGGCGCGGCTCGACGCGCACCCTGACCCCCACGCGGCCCTCCGTCCAGCAATCACGATTGGACTGTTGGGCGGGTTCACGACGTTCTCGACTCTCTCGCTTGAGACGTACCGACTCTTTGCTCGAGGGCACATCGTGCTCGGCGCGGCCTACTCGCTTGGGACTTTGGTTGCGGGCTTGCTTGCGCTGACGCTGGGTGTCGTTATCGGACGGCTCGGGTGAAGGTGACGAGCCGTCTGGTCAGACGCGGCTGAACCGACCGTCGTACCTCGGATCGACCGGCAGCCAGTCCCTGTCGCTCTTGCGCCTGGCCGTCACCGTGTTCGGCCTGCCCGTTTTGACGGCTATCCAGGTGATGCCGCTGTCGGGGGCGCTCAACATCGTGTCGCCCAGGACGTTGAAGCGCGTGCCCACCGCCTGACTCATGCTCGGCGTCGTCACGACGCAGATCGGGCGGCCATGCGGGTCCTGGGAGAGCCGCATGACACCGGCAGCCTGATCGCAGCCGCGTGCGGCTCACAGCGGCGCTCGAGCACGACTTCCGATTTCGAGGCACCGTCGTGCGTGGATGCGTGACTGAATCGCCGCCCGCGATGCAGTCTCTAGCCGAACGGACCGTACGGGCTAAGGCCGCCGAGGAACGGCTGTAGATCGTCAGGTCTGACGTCTCTTGAGGAACAGGCTCGAGCCAGGAGGCGGGGCGTGCCTACGATCTCGACATGCGTGAGGATTTGACGAGGCAGGAGCTCGAGGCGGCACACTGCTGGGAGGCGGAAGACCTGGTTCCGCGGCGACCGGCGATGACCGAGTTTCGTCGCAGGTTGCGCTATCACCAGGCTCAGTGGCGCGAGGCCAGCGCGCACCCGATCGGCTCGCAGCCGATCTCACCGCGACCCGACGGTAGGCCGGCGAGGCTTGTCGGGAGCCGCCTTCCGCTCGACTACGCGAGAGAGACCGGCGCGAACTTTCTCACTGCAGCCGCAGTCGACGCGGCGAGGACGCGAACGTCGTTGATCGAACCTCACCAGAGCTTCGATCAGCAGCGCCTGTGGGCCGACCTCCTCTCGTCGGCGGCGATGGCGTTCAACCTCTTTGGCGACCTGGCCGTCGACTTAGAGCTGGCCGACCGACTCGTTCACACTTGGTGGCCGGACGTGGCTGGAACCGTGAGCGACGTCCGCTTCGCACACTCGCCCGGTCGTCTCGATCCGGCCTACCTCGGAAGCCTCCGGGCGTTCGATGTGACTTTCCTGCTCGACCTTGGCGACGGGACGCAGGGGATCGTCGGAGTCGACGTCAAGTACCACGAGTGGCTCAAGCCCGAGATCCCGAAGCCGGGCAACCTCTGGCGGTACCTGGAGGTCGCCGAGCGGTCGGGCGCCTTCCGCAGGGGTGCTGTCGACGAGGTGAAAGGGAAGTCGGGCCTCTGCGAGATGTGGCTCGAGCATCTGCTGCTGCTGTCGATGCTCCAGCATGCGAGCGGCATGTGGACGTTGGGCCGCTACGTCGTCGTACACCCCGCCGGTAATGCGGACTTCGCAGAGGCGTGCAGCCGCTACCGAGCTCTCCTCGTCGAGCAGGCGACCTTCTCCTCAGTGAAAGTCGAGGAGCTCATGAAGACCAACGCCCTCCCAGCGAAGACCACCACAGCCGTGCGCGATCGGTACCTACCTAACTGAGACGGGCAGCAGCACGCCAAGGTGTGCGAGCGTCCTCTCGCTTGAGCGGCAGGCAGTCGCACTTGTCCCTCTCACCGCGACTCCTTCGGCCCCCAGGCCTCTCGGTGACCCAGCGCGCGGTCGGCGCAGATGTCGAGCAGGTGGAGCGCCTGACCGCCCGGGCCTGTGGCGAACAGCAGGAGCCGGCTTCCCGGTGACACGCGGGCGCTACGCGGCCTGCCGGCGGCCGGCCGGGACTGGGGCTGCGTCACAGACCAGGTCTTGCCCGGGTCCGACGACCACCTTGAGCGGCTGACCTGCTAGCCGTCCTTAGGTACGGGTCCGGACCAGCGTTCCTTCGCCCATGCCATCAGCGCCTCGGGGTCGTACTCGGTCGGGAAGTCGGGAGGACGTAGCTCGTCCTCAGGCGTGTACGTGACGCCGGGGTACTCGGGGTCGCCCTCGTGAGGCTCGAAGCTGACACCCCATGTACCGTCCTCGCGGTGCCAGACGCTGATCGAGCCGCGTGTGACCTGCTCGCTCCGGTAGTCCTCAGGTTGCAGCCGTCTCCTCATTCGTTGCCTCCTCTTCGTCCTTAGCCTGCCGAGCGGTTCAGGCGCCCAGCCGGAACGGCGGGTACTCGTCCGTCACCAGTGCGGGCGGCACGAAGAGCAGGGCTGTGCCGCTGAGTGCGACCGCCTGGCCCTGTCCGTGCGTGTCCCAGCCCGTCTCCCAGCCCTCTGGGCCGCCCTGGATGGTCTCGCGACCACGATCACGATCGGGAGCGCCCAGATCAACCTGAGCGCCGTCGTCACCCGATCGAGATCACGGTCGGGGTACTCGACCGAGAACTGGACGGGATACGCGCTCGCCTGCGTGCCTGATTGCATCCTCGAACCTCCTCGTGCGCCGTTACCCGCCAACGCGCTGTTGCCGTGGGTGGGGCCGATCGCGAGTCGGCGCCCGTCCTCCCTGTCATGGGCGGCGGGATCATGACAGCGACGGTGCGGCTACGAGCCGGCGACCGGCTCGACCGTCCAGACCGCGGTGTAATCCTCCATCGCCGCGGCGCTTCAGTCGAGCGGCGCGGTGCTCGGCAGCTGGCCGTATGGATAGCGGGCTTACGGCTCTCGGGGTTGCCTGGCCGGGAGACGGAATCCGGCCGGGTCAGGTTCCTGGTCAGGTTTTTGCGTACTCGTGGCCGGTCGAATCGGGAACGATTACAGCACCGTGTAAACGAGCCTCTGTCAGGCTCGGCTCATGAACATCCACCGGTGGCCTTCGAGGTCGGCCGCACTGTAGAGCCTGCCGAAAGGAAGGTCTTCCAGCTCACGGAGGATCGTTGCCCCTGCCGCATGAGCCCGTTCGTAGTGCCCGTCCACGTCGTCGACCGTTACGTGAACGCCGTCGATCACCCACGGTGTCGCCAACCACCGACGAGCGTGCTCGCATTCTGCGGCGTGGTGGGCAGGGCTGTGGTAGTCGGATCCCGGCCAACCGAGCATCACCGTCGCGCCGCCGAGCTCCAGTTCGGCATGCGTCACCCGTCCATCAGTGTCCGTGTATCGCTGGCCGGATTCGTGAAAGCCGAACACTTCGGCCAGCCAATCGATCGCGGCAGCGACGTCCTCGTACGAGACCATCGGCGTCGCGTTCTGCACGACGCGACCTTATCCCAGGTGGACGACCCCGACGTGTTCTGCCCCGCTCCCCACCGCTGGGCTACCCGATGAAGCCGGAAGAGCTTGCCGATCAGTGGGCGGGAGCGCGTGTGACTTCGGACTCGTCGAGGTTCTCGAGTTCGTAGCGAACGATCTTCCCGTCGCGCACCGTGTAGACAAGCCGGGCAGTCCTCACGTCCGCGACTTCGTCCGATTCCTTCCGCGTGTAGATCAAGCGATTGAGCGAGCCGACCCGGCCCTCCCCGAAGTCTTCCAGCTCGCCCCGCTCTTCCGACAAATCGACACTATCCGCGCCTCCGAGATCCTCTGGCACTCCGTCGTCAGCGGCCCCGCCGGCCTCGTACCACCCGAGAACTGCGTCGATTCCGCGCAGCGTGGCTACTCCGCCGCGGCTCGGGACAACCCACTCCACGTCTTCTGCAAGGACGTCCTCAACCGCTCGACGCTCGAAATTCGATGCTCGCCAGCGGTTGACGACATCCATCGCCTCTTGACTCATGCCGAGAGCTTACGCCCGCCCGGCTAGCTCCGTCGGCAGCGATGCTTCCTTCTCGACCCCTGCCCGCGCTTGCACTTCTCGAGCGCCTTGACGAAGGTCGCCGTCACGGCCTTGTCACCCGTCAGCGTCAGCGCACACGCGCGCCTCGTCCCGGCGCCGGCGCAATCCCCGCCCCAGCGCACGAAGCGTGAGCCTGCCCGTGGCCGCGCGAGCAACTGCACGGCCTGATTCGGTGCGAACTGGGCGGTGCAGGTCGGAGGGCAGCTGATCGGGCCGGGCGGCGCGGTCGAGACCGTTCCGCTTCCTCCCTGCTTCACCACCTGGACGCTCAGCGCGTAGCTGCTCGGGCCCGCAGAGACGAGGTATGGGCTCGTCGCGAGGTCCGGGCAGCCGGCGACGTGGGCGTCGAAGTAGTCGTCGTGGCCGACGTCGAGCACCGACGGCTGCCACGCGAGCGGCCCGGCGTACATCAGGTCGGTCGGGCTGTCACCGACATGGCCCGCCAGGACGTGGTGCGGTGCGCAGGCCGCGACGAAGCCGAGCGTGTGCAGAAGCTCGTGCAGGATCGCGAGATCCATGATCTGCGTGGCGCTCTTCGACAGGGACGGGTCGTAGCAGGTGAATCCCGCCCCGTAGGTCGCACGCAGGTACAGCGCTCCCACGATCCCCGGCAGGACCGGCGGCCAGGCGCCGCCTCCGCACGCGAACGTGCTGTGGCCGTCGTAGTAGACGGCGTAGATCTTCCCGGGCTTCGTCAGCCCGCGGGCGATCAGCTCACGCTCGATCGCGTCGCGGACGAAGGCACCCTGCTGGGCGAGCTGGGCGTCGGTCTCGGCCGTCCGCACGAACGTGACGTCCAGCTTGCCCTGGAAGGTGTCGACGCGCAGCTGGCGACCGCCGGTCTGCGTCTGAAGCCAGTGTTCGAAGTTCCCGACCGACGATGAGATCGTCCCGTCCGTGTCCAGTGCGCGATCGTCGTTTCCGGCCGGGACGACGTAGAAGGCGTGGACCTGCGGTCCGGCGAGATCGTCGGGCCGATCGACGGTCGCCCGCGGGAGAGCCTGATTCCGGCGAGCCGATGCATCCGCGGCGACAAGCACGACGGCAACGCAGCCGATGAGAAGAGCCCACGACCACCGCATGCCGACACCTTACGACGAGGCCGCCGCCTCGGCGCGGGCATTCCCGCCCGCGGCGCTAGCCGGACTGTGGGCCGAGGACGAGCTCGAAGTGCACGGCCGTGGTGACGTCGCCGTACTTCTGGCCGTCCGTCAGGTTCCCGACGTACGGGAAGGTGAAGAAGAACGGGTTGACGTTGCTCTCATCCGGGAGCGTGATCGTGTCGCAGATCACCGGGCCGCTGTCCAGGAAGTTCTGGTGGATCAGGCAGTCGGAGGTCGAGAACATGATCCCCTGGAAGCCCGACGGCAGGTGGCCGTTGTAGCAGGTCGGCGGCGTGTTGCCGGCGCACGTCGTGCTGCCCTGGTCGTACTCGTTCGGCATCTGGGACATCAGCACCATCATGTTCTGGGACTGATCCCAGCTCGACATGTTCGCGGAGCAGCTCGTCGCGTAGGTGTTGCCGGTGGGATAGCCGTTGACGTCCGTCGGGCCGCCGGCGCAGACGAGCGCGTCGATCTCGTCGTCGCGCGAGGACATGATGTTGGCGCGGCCGTAGTAGTGGATGATCTCGCCGTCCTCGTCGAAGCGGAAGTTCCCGTCGACGAAGATCACGCCCTTGATGTCGAGCCGATGGTGAGGGGCGTCCCACTTCAGCATGCCCTTGAGCACGCCGTTCTCCCACACCTCGCAGTCGTAGCTGCTGTTCGAGGCGGCCATCTCGCCGTTGATGGTGATGCTCTTGTTCGGCTTCGTGGTGGTGTTGGCGTCGTTGTCGAAGAAGTTCGTCGGCAGGCCCGGGTTCGCGTTCGTGCAGAAGTGCTTCGGACCGGGCTTCGCGTTCGCCCACCAGTAGTCGAAGTCGACCTGGGGCATGTCGATCGCGGGGTTCGACGCCGCCGCCAGGCTGTTGATCGTTGTCGCGTAGACGTGGTCGGTCGCGGTGCAGGGGATGTGCGCAGACTGCGCGTTGTATGTGCAAGTGCCGCCGACGTTCACCGTGTTGACCGGTGAGCCCGAGGCGCCGATTCCGTTCGTGTCGGCCGAGTAGGTGACCGTGATCGTGATCTGGTCGATGGATGCAGTCGCCGCCGCACCGCTGAAGTTGTGGATGCGGTAGTGGACGCCGAAGCTGGACGAGTTGATGTCCGCGGCCGTCCAGGTCTTTCCCCACTGGTCTGAAGTGCTCCCGTAGGTAGTGGCGGCGTCCGACGTCGTGTAGTAGTTCGAGGTGTTCGCATGGTCTGTGCCACACGGGTCGGTGCAGCCGCTCTTCTTGATGTAGACGTCGTCGTCCTTGAGGGCGCTAGTCGCGCTCGCCTTCTTCTCGATCGAGACGCTGATGCCGCGGATGAGCGCCGTCGCCGGGATCGCGAAGCCGAAGCTGGTCACGTCGAGATAGTTGCTGTTCGCTCCCGTGCCGACGCTGTACGTGGCGTAGGCGTTGTTGCTCGTGTAGACGTTCGTCGGGGTTGTCCAGCTCGTCCCCGTGGCCGCCGCGGGGATCATTGCGCTCGTCGACGTGTCGGGGCCCTGGATGCTGATGTTGCCGCCGACGTCGACGTTCACGCTCGCGCCTGTGACCGCGGCGCCGTCGCGGAGGCAGAGGTCGCCCCGCGTGCCCACGTTGGTCACGAAGGTGCTGTGGTCGATCGTCAGACAGGGAGTGGCGTTGTCCTGGTAGAAGCGGCTCCACGAGCCGGCCTCGGCGCCGTCGTTGATGCCGTTCACCTGAACGGTGCGTGTCAGCGTCTTCATGACCGTCGGGGAGAGGCCGTCGCCGCGGACAGTCCCGGTCGAGACGAGGTACCAGGCGCAGACGCTTCCGTCCGGGTTCCCGGCCTCGCACGGGTTGTGCGCGGTGTTCCCGATCGGGACGCCGGCGCTCGTGTACCCGGTGACGTCCGAGTAGAGCGTCCCGGAGTAGGTCGCGGAGCCGCCGTCCAGCGTGATCGTCGTGGACGGCAGCAAGGTCGTGTCGTTCGCGAACTTCGGCGGGTTCGCGCAGGCGGCGTTGTTCGGGTCCGCGCTCGAGCAGCGCAGGATCGACAGAGCGTTGTTGAGCCCGGCCTCGGCGAGCGCCTCGGCGCTCTGTCGCTGCTTGCTGCGAACCGAGTGGTGCGAGTTCTTGACGGTGTAGTAGGCGACCGAGGTGCCAGCGATCGAGAGCGAGACCGTGATGCCGAGCGCCATCACGAGCGCCATTCCGCGCTCGTTGCCCAGACGTCCCAGGACGCCGGTCCACCGCTTACTCCATGTCGAAAGGATCCGCATGCCGCAGACACTTCATCGGCAGAAACAGCATCCGCCGCTCACTCGCGCGAGGGATCACGCTGAGCAGTGGGCGCGCCGCCGCATAGCGCGCCCACCGTCGGGGGAGGGCCTTACCAGTTCCAGCGTGTGGTGAATCGACGCGACGTCTTGGCGTCGTCGCGACGCAGCTCGGTACGGGCCGACACGCGGGCGCCGCGACCAATACGGGCCCGCGTGTCGTCGTAGATCGCAAACCCCCCGATCGGCATACCCGGCACGGGGATGTAGAGGCTCAGTCCCCCTGAAGCCTCTGGCTTCCGCTCCGTTCCGGCGCCGGTTCTGGGCTCGGGTGCGATCGTCGTACCTCCTTGCATCGTCTCTGGGGACGGTACGAGGATGCGGCTCCTGCGTCGTTCACGCGGATGACGCCCCGAATGTCACGGTCGTGACACTCGGGGACGCGGATCAGCGCGGCCGTCGGTCGAGCTGCTCGGGGTCGCGGACGATCGTCTTGCCTCGCTTCAGCTCGATCACGCCGCGCCGCTCCTCCTCACGAAGGACGCGGTTCACGGTCGCGCGCGACGTGCCGGCGATCTCCGCGATCTCTTCCTGCGTGAGCGGGATCACGGCGCCGTCGGGCCGCTCGTACAGGGCCGCGAGCTGCCGGAGGTGGTGCCGGACACGGGTCTCGGCGTCGACGTAGTGCGCCTCGAGCAGGCGCTCGTTCATTTCGCGGATCCGCTCGGAGAGCAGGGTGACCATCACCCGGTCGACGGCCGGATGTCGCTGCCGGAGCCGTTCGAAGTCGTCCCGGAAGATCGTCCTCGTCTCGGCCGCCTCGAGCGCGACGACGGTCGCCGACCGGCTGCTCTGCGAGACCAGTGCGAGCTCTCCGAAGGCGTCGCCCGGGCCGTAGATCGCCAGCAGCGTCGTATCGCCCAGCGGCGTGCGGATCCGCACCGCGAGGCGCCCGCTGACGACGAGGTGGAGCGAGTCGGCGGGGTCTCCCTCGTGGAAGACCACCTCGCCCCGGTCGAATGGACGGCGGCGCGCGATCGTGAGCAGCTGTTGCAGCTCGTCGTCGGGGACGTCCGCCAGAAGGCGCCACTGCACGCCAGCACTATCGGAGATTCCGGGAGAAATGTCACGTATGAGCGGAGGCCCGGGACATGCGGCGCGCGGAGGAGCTGAGCCAGGCGCGGCCCTGCCATCGTCTCCGAGCTAGATTGCCTGCAAATGGAGCCGAACGAAGATTCCTGGGAGTCGGCCGCACCGGAGGCTGCCGAGCAGCTCGACCGTGAGGAGGTTTTCCGGCTCGCGCGGCACCTGGCGGAGCAGCGGGAGCGCCACCGGGCGGAAGAGCTCGCCGAGATCGAGGAGCTGAAGCGGACGCTCCGCGAGCGCGCCGCGCAGGTCGCCGCGCACGAGGCCGAGCTCGAGCAGCGTCGCCTCGAGCTGGAGGAGCGCGATGCCGCGACGCGTGCGGGTCGGTGGCGCCGGCTACGACATCCGCGGGCCGACGAGACGCCGGCGGAGCCGGAGAGCGCCGACGACGCGTACTCGGACGAGCTCCTGACGCGCCGCGAGGCCGAGATCGAGCAGCGGCTCGCCGCGCTCCTGCCGAAGGAGCAGGCGCTCGCCGCGGCGGAGGCGCAGGTGCGGGAGCGGGAGCGGGAGCTCACGACACACGAGAACGCGCTCGCCGAACGGGAGCAAGAGGCGAAAAAGCAGCGGCGCGAGCTGGAGGCCGAGCGCCAGCAGCTCCAGGAGGCGCAAGCTGGGCTGGAGCGCCGCGCAGCAGAGCTTGACGACTCGCATGCGCACGTCGCTCGGCGCGCAGCGGAGGCGGCCGCCCTCGAGGCGGCCATCCATCGGCGGCGCGAGGACGCGGAGGCCGCCACCGGGGCGGAGCTCGCGCGCCGGAACGCCGAAGCCGAGACCGCCGCGGCCGAGCTCGCGCAGCGACGCGCTGAGGCCGAGGCCGCAGCCGCCGTGCTTGCACGGCAGCGCAGCGAGGTCGAGGTGGCTCGGGCCGAGCTGGCACGGAAGTCCGGCGAGCTGGAGGAGCGGGCAGCCAGGCTCGAGGCGAGCGGCCACGAGACCGCTGCGACGCGCGGCGATCTCGAGTCGCTGCGGGCGACGCTCGACGAGCGGGAGCGCACGCTCAGGGAGCGGGAGACGCAACTCGCCGCCCAGGCCGAGCAGCACAGGGGGGAACAGGGCAACGAGCTGTCACGGCGCCAGCGTCAGGTCGAGGGCGTGGAGCAGGAGCTGGTCGCGCGCGAGGCGGAGCTGGGGAAGCTCCAGTCGGCCCTCGCCGCGCGCCAGGAGGAGCTGCGCCGGCGGGAGCTGCGGCTCGAGGACACGGAGCGGCTGCGCGAGCGCGTGGCGATGCAGCCGGCGGAGCGGTACGTCAGCTTCAGCGAAGGACTGGACTCGCTGTCCGGAAGCAGGCGGCGCGAGAGCTAGGAGCGGCGACTAGTGGGGCTGTTCGAGCTCGAGCACGCGCTTGCAGACCTCGACGACGTCCGGATCGAACTGCGTCCCGGCCGCCTCCTCGAGCCGACGTAGCGCCTCGTTGTCGGACAGACGTCGCCGGTAGGGGCGGTCGGTCGTCATCGCGTGGAACGCGTCGCAGACGAAGATGATCCGCGACTCGATCGGGATCTCGTCGCCCGCCTTGCGGTCGGGATAGCCGTCTCCGTCGTACCGCTCGTGGCAGTGGCGCACGATCGGGCGCACCTCCTCGAGGCGGTCGATCGGGGCGATGATCCGCTCGCCGAGCTCGGGATGCGTCTCCATCACGGCGCGCTCCTCGTCGGACAGCGGGCCGGGCTTCTGGAGGATGTCCTGGGGGATCCCGATCTTGCCGATGTCGTGGAAGAGCGCTCCGAGCTCGAGGCGCTTCAGCTGCCGCGGGTCGAGGCCAAGGCCGTCGCCGACCTTGAGCGAGAGGTCCGTGATCCATCGCGCATGCGACGAGGTGTACTCGTCGTTCGCCTCGAGGGCGTTCGCGAGCGCCTCGACCGTATCGAGGAATGTCTGCTCGAGATTGGCGAAGTTGCCCGCGTTGGTGAGGGCGAGCCTGGCCTGGTGCGCGATGCCGGTCAGGAGTTGGAGCTGCTGCTCCGAGCAGGTGCCGTCGGACGGCACGGCGACGACGATGCAGCCGAGCCGGCCGCCGTCCAGCGCGATCGGGGCAACCGCACATGGCCGTCCCAGCGCGAGGTCCTGCCCGCCGCAGAAGGTTTCGACGTCCTCGGCCTTCAGCAGGAACGGCCTGCCGTGGGCCAGGAACGTCGCGCCGCGCTCGCTGTCGAGGCGGACGCGCGCAAGTCGCCCGCGCTCGTGCTCCGAGTAACCGAACGTGGCGGCGACCTGCACCTCCTCGCCGGCGTCCTGCTGGAGCCAGACGGCGGCCTGTGGCGCGCCGAGCGCTCGCGCAGCCAGCTCGACGATCCGGTCCGCGACCTGGTCGAGGTCCTCCGCGATCGCGAGCTCGCGGCTGAACTCCAGCAGCAGCGTTGCGCGCGTCGCCTCGCGCCGGGCCGACTCGTACAGCGATGCGTTCTCGAGCGCGACGGCCGCGTGGCCGGCGAGCACCTCGAGCAGACGGACGTCGTCCTCGTCGAACTGATCGAGCCCGAGCTTGGAGAGCACGATCACGCCGATCACGCGCGTGCCGTACCGGAGTGGGACGCAGATCTGGGACTCGTCGATCCGGTCGGTCCCGGGAACCTGCTTGGCGAGCGGGTGGTTGGCCGCATCCCCGACCAGGAGCGACTCGCCGGTGGACGCGACGTGCCCCGTGATCCCCTGCCCGAGCTTCGCGGCGAGGAGCTCCAGGGACGGCCGCACCCGGGAGAGGGTGCCGACGAAGGCGATCGGGACGACGTTCTCGTCCTCGACGACGAAGACACGGCAGTTGTGATAGTCGATCAGCGACCGCAGCTCGTTCGCGATCACGTTGCCGATCTCGCGCACGTCGTTGAGCCGGTTCAGCTTCCCGCCGAGGCTCTGGAGCATCTTCATGTGCGCGATCGAGCGAACGTCGCGGGCCGACGGAACGGCCTCCCCTTCGGGCCGCTCGAGGCCGCCCTCGTCGTAGACGACGATCTGGTTCTTGCCGCGCGCCTTGGCGGTCATCATCGCGGCCTCGGCGCAGGCGATCAGCTCGCGCGGGTTCATGGCGTGCTCGGGGCCGCGCGCGAGGCCGACGGAGACGGTGATCCGGCCGGCGGGGTCGAAGACCTCCTCCGCGACGCGATCGACAAGTCGATGCGCGAGGTGCTCGGCGTTCTCCGGGCCGCGCGACGTCATCACGATCGCGAACTCCTCGCCGCCGAGCCGGCAGACCGCGTCGCCGAGGCGGACGCAGCCCCGGAGCGTCTCCGCGAGAGCGCGCAGGATCTCGTCGCCCGCGCCGTGACCGAAGACGTCGTTCACGCGCTTGAAGTCGTCGATGTCGAGCATCAGCACGGAGACGCTGTCGTGCGAGCGGCTGGCGGTCGTGAGCTCGGCGCGCAGGCGCTCGTGGAAGTAGCGGTGGTTGTAGAGGCCCGTGAGCGGATCCGTCTGCGCCTGGTGCTCGAGCCGCGCGCGGATCTGGGCGTTGTCGAGCGCGAGGGCGGCGGCGTCGGCGAACCGCTGCGCGAGCTCGAACTCGTCGTCGTCGAACGCGGCCTCTTCGCCGAGGCGATAGATGTTGAGCGCGCCCTTGATGCTGTCGCGCGAGATCAGCGGGATCGTGATCAGCGCCTCAGGCTCGTCGGCCGGCGTTCCGCTCACGGTCGAAACGCGCGGGTCGAGGTGCGCCTGGTTCACGCGCACCGCCTCGCGATGCTCGACGCCCCAGCCGGTCAGGCCGGTGCCGAACGGACAGGTGTCTGCGAGGATCTTGTCCGCCCACTTGTCGCGCGCCCAAACCGGCTCGAGCAGGCGCCGCGCCTCGTCGGCCTCGTAGATCGTCAGGGCGTCGTGCGGGACGAGCTCGCCGAGCGCGCCGCCGATCCGTTCCAGGAGCGCGTCGAGGCTCTGCTCCCCGAGCACATGGTGGAAGACGTCCGCAAGCCGACGATACGACTCGACGGGGGACCGGTCGTCCGCAACGAGCGCAGCCTCGCGCCCGTCGATCAGCCTCAACGGATGAGCGGGATCGTTCAACAGTGGATTGGGAACAGCAGCCGCAGGATCTGGAGCCCCTTTCCGAGCCGACTCACAGCATCGCCACCTGGGGGATGTCTCGTATCCCCCGGCCGAGGGAATAGCGGCAAACGTGGCTGAGCAAGGCCGGAGGCTAAGACAGGCGAAGCCGACTTAGCCGGAGGCCGAACAGATGCGGGCGGGGACGCCGAAGGCGCCACCGAACGCACAGCAGAAACAATCGCCCCTAGCCGCTCTTCCTAGAGCGCGGGGCTCAGCCCCGCTCGCTCAATCCGCGATGAGCGGCGTACCTAAAATCGAAGCGAAAGCGGAGCTCTCGCGGAGGCTCAGTCGCCCCAGTCGAAGTCGCGGCTCCGGCTCCAGAGGCCGTCCTCCGTGTCCGAACCTGCTTGTTCCGCCGTCTCCTCCCCCGGCCACGCGAGCACCGTCGGCTCGGCGACGGCGATTGGCTCCTGGCCGTCCATCGTCTCCTCGAGCCGTGCCTGCTCCTCGGTCTTGAACAGCGGGTGGTTGTCGAAGGGATCCTCGTGCTTGTACTGCGTGAGCGGCATCGTCGTTTCGAGCCGGGAGTTGCGCTCCTTCAGCTCGAGGTGATCCTGGATGACCTGCGCGAAAATCGACGGGGTCTCGACCGGCATACGGCCTCCTGCGGTGGGGGACTGGGCGTTACAGCGGCGGATTCTAGCCCGTGCATCGGGCCGTTCCACAACCCGGGGGCGTCAGCGAGAGCTGCTGTGGGCGGTCAAATACGGCTGAGAGCCGGCCGAGACGCGGTTCTTTCCGTGCCGTTTCGCGTCGTAGAGAGCGGCGTCAGCGTCCGCGAACAGGGCCGCGGCAGAGCCCGACCGCGGGTAGGCGGCGACCCCGAAACTGGACGTCACCGGGATCGGCGCGCCGTCGACCGAGAGGAGCGTGCGTGCCTCGAGCGCACGCCGGACTCGCTCGGCGACGTGGACTGCGCCGTCCAGATCCGTGCCGGGCAGGAGCAGGAGGAACTCCTCGCCGCCCCAGCGTCCCGCGACGTCGATGTCGCGCAGGTTCTCGCGCAGGAGGGCCGCGAACTCGCGGAGGACGACGTCTCCGGCCTGGTGCCCGAACCGGTCGTTGACGTCCTTGAAGTCGTCGAGGTCGGCGACGACGACTGCGAGCGGGGCCGGGAAGCGCGCCGCGCGCGTGAGCTCCGTGTCGAGGGCTTCCTCGCACGAGCGGCGGTTGGCGAGTCCGGTCAGTCCGTCGACCAGCGCCTGGCTGGAGACGATTCGGTGGAGCCGCGCCGCCTCGAGCGCCACGATCGCCTGGCCGGCGAGCGAGACCGCCGTCATCCGGTCCTCGTCCGAGAACCCCTGGCCGAACAGGGTCATCGAGCCGTAGCTGACCTGGCCGGCGACGAGCGGCTGCTCGATCCGGTCCGGGCCGTCGTCCGGCGTCCCGACAGTGAGGAGCTCGTCGTTCGGCCCGACCACCGTTCCGCCGACGGCGCCCGTCGCCTCGACCGCGGTCTCGACGAGGACGCGGCGGAGCTGATCGACGTCGTGGGTGGCCCCCAGCGCCTCGCCGAAGCGATCGACCGCCTCGCGCAGCCGTCCGCGTTCCGCGGCGAGCTCCTGCTGACGTGTCTGGAGCTGGAAGGCCATGTCGTTGAAGGTGCGTGCCAGGAGGGCGAGCTCATCGCGTCCCTGGACGGGGACCCGCTGCTCGAGGTCGCCGCGGGCGATCGCGCGGGCGGCGTCGACGAGCCGACGGATCGAGCCGACGATCGATCGTCCCTCGATGTAGGCAACCAGCAGCACGACCACGAGCGACGCAAGGAGGCCGATCACGAGGCGTCGCTGCGACGCCCAGTTGGCCGAGTCGATCTGGGACTGCGGGCTGATCACGGCCAGCGTCGCGGCGCGTTGCTCCTGGAGCGTCCCGGCCGCGACGGCCCGGTAGCGCGTGCCGCCGAGATCGACGGTCGCGGTGCGGCCTGCCGGCGTGTGCAGACGGCCGCTGACGCCGCCCGGGCCTGCCACTACACGGCCGTGGTCGAGCAGGACGACGTGGCTGCCGTCCGAGAGGCCGGAGCGCAGGTCGAGGCGGTGGACTAGACCGGCGTTGAGCGGCACCGACGCGATCACCATCCCGCGCGAGCCGGCGGGGCCGACGACCGCGACTTCGCGCGTGGCCGCCAACGGGAAGTGCGAGCCGATCCGGAGGTCCCCGGCGATGACGGCGAGCCGCGGATGCCCGAGCAGGAGGCGCTGCAGCTTCAGCCTGTCGCGCTCGATCAGCGCGCGCTGGAAGGCCGGGTTCCGCGAGATCGCCGCCGCTTCGCGGTCGGCGGCCCGCAGCTCGTCCTGGTAGCTCGCCAGCGAGGCGCGCAGCCCGGCCTGCAGCAGAGCGTCGACGCGGCGGGTCTCGCTCCGCGCGGCGACCGTCGAGAAGCCCCAGAACGCGGCCGCGAGCGGCAGCAACGAGAGCAGCAAGAAGTATGCGACGAGCTTGACTTTGAAACTTGCCACAGCGGCTAAACCCCCCGGCTTCCCCTGCCGATAGACGTCTCAAGAACAGTTGTCGGCTCCAGAGGGGGAAAACATGAGGGGAACATGCGCACGCGTTCTAGCCGGTGCGCTCATGGTGGCCGCAGTCGCAGGCGCGATGGCTCTGCCTGGGCGGCTCGGCGGCTCGGCGGTCCATCGGGCGCTCACCGCACCGGCGTCGTCGCTCCAGCGCGTCATCCACGTCGAGGCTGAGCTTCCCGGCCGGACACCCCGGGCGGCGGAGATGCCGAGGCCGGGATCGAGCGCTCGCCCGGCCGCACTGGCAAGCCGCCGGCTGCGGCACGAAGAAGTGGTAACGAGCCGCCAGCGGAGCGCCCTGATCACGCGCCACATCCCGGCACCCGCACCGAAGCCGAAGCCGACGCCCGGTCGGCCTTCGCCCACCCCCGGCCCGTCCACGCCGGCGCCGGCGCCAGCCCCCACGCCGACCCCCGCGGCGCCCGCGCCGCCCAAGCCGGTCGTGACCGCGCCTGCCACCGGCGTGACCGAGCCGCCGCGTGTGCTCGCATCGACCACTCCTCCGCCCGCCCCGACGGCGCCCCCCACCAGCCCGCAGAAGCCGCCTCCTCTACCCCCCACCGACGACGGCGCCGGCAAGCCGTCCACGCCGTCCGGCTGCGGAGACAACCGCGGCGGCAGGGATGGCCGGGATTCGGGTCGTGGCCGCTCCGACGACGGCGGCCGCGGCGGTGACCAGGGAGGAAACCGCGGCAACGACAACCGTGGCCGCGGCGGCAACGATCACGGCGGCGACGGCCACTGGGGCGGCCAGGGAGGCCGCGGACGCGGCCGCGACGAGTAAGAGCTCCTAAGCCGCCGGCCGCTCGAGCCGCTTGTGGGAAGATAGGCCCATGGCCCCTAGCAAGCTCCTCCGGCGCCCCGGGGCGGTCGGCCTCGCGCTAACGGCCTGGGACATCTGGCGGCGCCTGCCTCCGAAGCAGCGCCGGCAGCTGATCGACGTGGCGCGAACACAAGGGCCGAAGATCGCGGCTGCCGCGGTCCAGGCGCGCCAGAACCTGAAGAACCGGAAGCGCTAGCTCGCCGCGCCGAGCGCGGTGCGCACGATCCGGTCCTGCTCGCGCAGGTGGGCGGTCGGGTAGCCCTCGCTCGGGCTCGCGCGCCAGGGACGCCCGACGAAGGTGAGCGGGATGCCCTGATCCCGCAGCGGCTCCTCGAGCCGGTGGCGGATCGTGCGCCACGCGCCCATGTTCTGCGGCTCCTCCTGCGCCCAGACGACCTCGCGCAGGTTCGGGTAGGAGCGAACGACCTGCGCGTAGGCGTCGACCGGGAACGGATAGAGCTGCTCCAGCCGCGCCACCGCTACGTGAGGCACGCTCGCCCGCTGCTCGTGGCCGACGATGTCGTAGTAGACCTTCCCCGAGCAGAAGACCACCCGGGTCACGGCACCACGGTCGGCGTCGGGGTCGTCGATCACGGGCCGGAACGTCCCTTCGGCGAGCTCGGCCAGCGTGCATGAGGCCTGCTTGAGCCGCAGCAGGCCCTTCGGCGTCATCACGATCAGCGGCCGCCCGACGGCGTCGAGCGCCTGCCGGCGGAGCAGGTGGAAGTACTGGCCCGACGTCGAGCAGTTCGCCACGCGGATGTTCTCCTGCGCAGCCAGCTGGAGGAAGCGCTCGAGCCGCGCGCTGGAGTGCTCGGGGCCGTTCCCCTCGTAGCCGTGCGGCAGAAGCAGCGTCAGGCGCGTCGTCTCCCGCCACTTGGCCAGTCCGGCGACGACGAACTGGTCGATCACGATCTGCGCCCCGTTGACGAAGTCCCCGAACTGGGCCTCCCAGAGCACGAGCGCCTCGGGCGCGGCCACGGAGTAGCCGTACTCGAAGCCGACGCAGGCGTACTCGGAGAGCGGCGAGTTGAAGATCTCGAACGAGGCGCCGCCCTCGTCCAGGTGCTGGAGCGGTGTGAAGGTCTCGCCGGTCTCGACGTCGTGGAGGACCGCGTGCCGATGCGAGAACGTGCCCCGCTGTGTGTCCTGTCCGGTGAGGCGGATCGGGATGCCCTCGACGAGCAGCGACCCGAAGGCGAGCGCCTCGGCCTGGCCCCAGTCGATCCCGCCCGACTCGATCGTCTCCAGCCGGCGTTCGAGCTGGCGGAGGAGCTTGGGATGGCCAGTGAAGCCGTCGGGGACGCGCAAGAGCTGCTGGTTCAGCTCGCGGAGACGGTCGGCCGCGACAGCGGTCACGACGTCGCCGCCGGTGGAGATCGGGATTCGCTCCTCCGGCGCCTGGGGCGACGCGAGCGACCACTTCAGGTGCTCGTGCGCCTCACGGAGCTCCACCAGCACCTGCTCGACGTATGCGTCGGCCTCCTCCTGGGTGACCACGCCCTCCTCGACCAAGCGCGCCGCGAGCTGCTCGCGTGCAGTCGCATGCGCGGCGACCTCGGCCGCCATCAGCGGCTGGGTGTACGCGGCCTCGTCCTGCTCGTTGTGGCCGTGGCGCCGGTAGCCGACGAGGTCGACGACTACGTCGCTCTCGAAGCGGCGCCGGAACGCGAGCGCAAGCCGGATCGCCGAGATGGCCGCCTCCGCATCGTCGGCGTTGACGTGGATGATCGGCAGGTCGAAGCCCTTCGCCAGGTCGCTCGAGTAACGGGTCGAGCGACCCTCGCTCGGGTCGGTCGTGAAGCCGATCTGGTTGTTGGCGATCAGGTGGAGCGTGCCGCCGACCGAGTAGCCCTCGAGCGCGGCGAGATTCAGCGTCTCGGCGACCTCGCCCTGGCCGGGGAAAGACGCGTCGCCGTGGATCAGGAGGGCGAGGGCGACACTCGGGTCGTGCAGGCCCATCCGGGTCGAGCGGTCGGTCTGCTCCGCGCGGGTCCGGCCCTCCACAACGGGGTCGACCGCCTCGAGGTGGCTCGGGTTCGAGGCGAGCGTGACCGTGACATCGCCGGACGGCGTCGAGCGGATGCCCTCGGCGCCGAGGTGGTACTTGACGTCCCCGGTGCCTCCCTCGTCGGTCGCGACGACCGCGTCGATCGTTTTCTCGCCCTCGAACTCGCGGATGATCGACTCGTATCCGAGGCCGAGCGTGTGCGCGAGAACGTTGAGGCGGCCGCGGTGCGCCATCCCGATCACGACCTCGTGCGCGCCGTCCTCGGCGGCGAGCTCGATTGTCTCGTCCAGCATCGGCACGAGCGCGTCGACGCCCTCGATCGAGAACTGCTTCTGTCCGAGAAAGGCCCGCCGGAGGTACTGCTCGAACGCCTCGACGCGTGAGATCCGCTCCAGCAGCTTGCGCTTCTCCTCGACCGAGAGCGGCTTTCGGTACTTCCACGACTCGATCGCCTGGCGGAGCCAGAGGCGCTTCTCGTGGTCGGAGATGTGCTCGATCTCGTACGCGATCGTCCCGGAGTAGGTCTCCTGGAGCCGCGGCAGAGCCTCTGCCAGGGTCTCGCCGGGGACGTAGAGGCGGAGGACGGATGCCGGGATGCGCGCCTGGAGCTCGGGCGTCAGCTTCGGAATCAGCCGCTCCGGCTCGAGCGCCGGATCGCCAGGCGGCTCCGTGCCTAGCGGGTCGAGTCGCGCAGCGAGGTGTCCGTGCATCCGCTGCGCCTTGATCAGGGCCATCGCCGCGGCGACGGCGCCGAGGAGCTCGTCCGTGACCGGCTCCCGAGGCGCTGCGGGCGTCGGTGCCGCCGGTGGAGACTCCGGGGTCGGTGCCGGCTCCGGGGGCGCCGATGGAGCCTGAGCGGCCACCGCGTGCCCGTTGCCGCCGAAGAGCTCGAGCAGGCGGTTCAAGCCGGGATGCGTGGCGACGAGGTCGCTCTCGCCGCTCTCGAACAGGTGGCGCCACTCGGACGGGACCGCGGCCGGGTTCTCGAGGTACTCCTCGAGCAGATCCTGCGCGTAGCCGGCGTTGAGGCCGTCGACGTCCGCCATCACCGTTGTTGTAGCAACGGCGGCCGCCTCGCGGCGGTTACCAGAGCGGGTGGCTCGTGACGACCGCGAAGGTGAGGCCGAGCACGAAGCACGCCCCGCAGAAGACAACGGCGAACTGCGCGAGTCGCTCGTGCCGGCCACCGAGCGCTGCCGCGAACAGCGCCATCAGGATTGCGAGCGGGACGAACCGCAGCGGTCGATCCGCCAGCCCGATCGCGCTCGCCACGAGCGCGGCGGCGGCGAAGAAGCCGGCGAGAGTCTCTCCCGGCCGCCCCGGTGCGCGCTCGGGCAGGAGGCCGAAGATGACCATGCCGAGCCCCAGGCCGAGGTGGAGGAGGTTGTCGGCGTGGTTCACGGGCACGAAGTTCCAGCCCGACCCCTCCGAGACCAGCACGCCGTAGACGGTGAGCACGAGGTAGATCAGGCCGCCGCCGACGAGGAACGTCCGCGCGCCGGAGCTCGTCCGGCTCAGCAGGATCCCGGCCACGCCGTAGAGGAGGTGGACGAGGTTGTGCAGGACGCTGACCTGGAAGACCCCGAGCAGCTTCGCGCCGGAGTCGTGGCCGGCGAACGACATGTCGCTGTAGTGCGTCGTGATCCCCGGGATGAACCCGGCGATGCCAACGACGAGGAACCCGATCGAGACGAGAAACGCCAGCTCGCGCACGTGACCGCGTTCGCTGACCGGTTCTCGCGCGACGTCGACAGCCACGACGGTGGATTATCTCCGGCTGCGGGCGAGCGCGGCGCGAGCAGTGCGCGGCTGGATACGCGTCGGGCTGCCGTGCGGCCTGCCTGGGCGCGGCCTGCGGGCGCGGCGGAACTCCCAGCCGGGCGGGCCGGGCGAGTCTCCTGCCTCGGCGCGGAGCGCGGCCCCCTCCTCGCCGCGGGGCTCGGCCTTGATCGCCCACCACACGACCCAGCAGAGGTACACGATCGGGATCTTCATGATCACCATCAGGAAGATCAGCTCCCACACGGTGCGGGGAGTGTACCCCTCTGCTACCCGGCTACTCGCGCGGCGACGGTCTGGCTCACGAGGAGCTTCCCGGCGGCCGCATACTGGCGGACGTAGAAGGTGGCGCTGGAACCGTGGACGTGGACGTCACGGTCGCTCGCGATGCGCACAGGCAGCCCTGCTGCGACGCGGTAGAGCTCGAGGCGGCTGCGCTGGACGACGCCGATCCAGCCGGCTCGTCGGCGGGGCGTCACCCAGATGAAGCCGACCGGTCTGCCCGAGCGTGGCTGGCACAGCGTCAGGCGCGGGTCCCGGAGGCGGCCGGCGACCAGCGCGCCGGTGGACGTCCCGCACCAGCGCCGACCCTCGACCGGGACGCCGATCGAGTCGCACGACACGAGCGATTTCCCGTCGGCGGTCCGGAAGGACAGCGTCCGGCCGACCAGACCGACTCGTTCGACGACGATCGTGCTCCTCGCCCACTCCCGTGGGCCCGCGCCCGCGGCAAGCGCGCAACGTCGCGGCGAGGCCAGGTGCCCGCCGGGTGTGGACCGACGTGACGACCGCGCCGGGGATGGGCGGCGGCCCGCCGCGGGCAGGCTCGCCCGCGACGGACAACGCCGCCGGAACCACGAGGACGGCGACGGCAAGGGGCTTCAGCCGGTCCACCCGATGCGCCGGATCCCTCCGTATGCCGATTGCGAGCGGTACGTCTCGGACATGATGTTCGTCCCGCACGCCTCGCACTTCGCCTCCATCACCTGATCCCAGCCCCCGCTGCCGCGGAAGAAGATCAGGCCGACGTGCGAGCCGCTCGCGAACCCATCCATGACGCCCGCGAGCGACTTGGAGATCAGGCCGTTCGGCGCGCCGATCCCGTCGCGGAACGAGGCCGCGGTGTACGGCCCGTGCACGTTCCGGATCGGGTTCCAGTAGTACCGCGCGCCGTCGGACGTGTTCTCGGACTCTTTCCACGTCTTGAACACGAGGCCCGAGCAATCGGGCCCCTCACCGCGCTGGCTCACGTCCATCGGCGGGTCTCCCCAGCCCTCGTCGACGTCGTTGTTGTTCCAACAGCCGCCGCCCCACTGATAGCCCTCGTAGGCGGCCGTGTACGAGTACGTCTGGGCGCCGTCGCGCGTAAGCGACTCGTTCTTCTGGGCAACGGCGGAATTGCACTTCGCCCAGAAGTTGTGGTACGCGCCGGCCCCGCCGGGCGTGGCGGCGACCACCGCGATCGCGAAGGCCAGGACGAGCGGCTTCATCGCGTCACCTCCAGGTCGTACCGGTCGACGAAGGCGCCGTCCGGCGTCGAGCCGAGCTGGTAGAGCGCTCGCCCCACGAGCCGGAACCGTGCCAGCGGCGCGCTCGCCGCCCACTCGGACGAGCGGACGGAGAACTGCCGGACGAGGCCGCGCCCGTCGAGGATCAGGACGACGAACTCGTCCGCGGTGTCCGTGTACGCCTTCACGACCACCGCGAGCCGGTTGCCGATCGGCTCGGCCAGCTGGACCTCGCCGAGCGGCGTGTCGCTCAGGATCCGCCAGCCCGTGCGCACTGCGCCGTCGACGACCCGGGCGAGGCGCAGCTCGCCGGCGCCCACGCGCAGGATCACGACGTCGCTGCCGTCGGCGAGCCCGCGGCCGGCGCGGCCGGCGCGGACCTTGGCGGCCCGAGGCAGTGCCGGTGCGGCCGGCAGCCACTGCTCTGACGGCTCCTGCTGAATGACGGGGCCGCCGGGCCCGACGCGGAGCTGCGACCACGTCCGCTCGGCGAGCGGCGCCGCCTCGAGCATGCGCCCGTCGCGGCCGAGGTGGCGGAGCAGCGGCGGACGACCACGCCCGTCGGCGACGTAGGCGGTCCCGTCGGGTGCGAGCGCGAAGTCGTCCGCGGCGCCGTCGACGTCGGCGTGGACGGACGTGACGCGCCCGCCCGACCACCGCTCGAACCGAGCGTTGCCGCCGTCGAGGACGACGACCGCACCGTCAGGGGCGACGTCGAACGACGACGGGCCGATCCGGAGCCCTCCCGGCGGGTCGTCGAGCGCGACCTGCCCGACGCCGGCTCCCCAGGGCGCCTCGACGACGCGCAGCGTCGGCCGCCCGGGTGGAGCCGAATCGATGCGGGGCGAGCCGAATCGTCACGGCGTGCACGAGCGGCATGCTCCGCGTCGGAGCGTCTCCTCCGCCGGCCGGCAGCGTCATCGCGGCGCGCGTGGCGTCGTTCCGCAGCACGGCGTAGTAGGAGAAGCCGTCACGGGAGCCTGCGATCTCGCGCGGAACTTCCGCGACGTAGCGCCCGTCGACGGAGTCGGCCGTCCGGCGGAGCGGCAGGCGCGTGAAGGGCCCGGTCGCGCCGGCCCGGATATACACGTCGCCGCCCCCGTCGCACGCGCCCGCGAACGGAGCCGCGCCGGAGCCCGGGCAGACGATCGCGTAGCGGAGCGTCACCGCCTCGCCCGGCACGGTGAGGAGCGGCGGCACGTGCGCCGCGTCGATGATCGCCGTCGGGGCGATGTCCGGTTCCCCCTGTTCGTGAACCCGAGGCGCGGCAGCTGCGATCACCGCGCCGGTCACGACGCCGGCCAACCCGCCGGCGAGGGCTCCCCCGAGCAGGCGTCGCCGCCGTCTCGAGCGTTCCATGCAGAGCACCTCCTGTCGGACTCGCTCCGAGGGTAGGGCGCGGCTGCGCACGGATGTGTGGCGAGACCGAGACGACTTCGTGACATTCGCTCCACAGGAGCGGCACCACAAGTGGCCGTTTCGGACAGGGGTGTTACGACAGCCGCAGCCGTGGGAAGATTCCCGCCATGGTCGTCGACGAGCGCCTACGGGTCCTGCTCGACCAGGGCGAGGAGGTGGGCTGCCTCAACCTCTCGGCGGTCAACGAGTTCCTCCAGGAGGCCGAGCTCGACGACGACCAGGTGGAGGGATTCTTCGAGCAGCTGGAGGAGCGCCACATCTCGCTCACGGACGACTGTGCGCGCGCCGACGCAGTCGACGGCGACGCCTACGTCAACGGCGAGGTCGCCGTCGCGACGACCGACGCGCTGCAGCTGTTCCTGAACGAGGCCGGCCGGTACAAGCTCCTCACCGCGCCGGAGGAGGTCGAGCTCGCGAAGCGGATCGAGCGCGGCGACAAGGACGCGAAGGACCTGATGATCAACTCGAACCTCCGGCTGGTCGTCTCGATCGCGAAGAAGTACCAGGGTCACGGCGTCTCGCTGCTCGACCTGATCCAGGAGGGGATCATCGGGCTGATCCGCGCAGTCGAGAAGTTCGACTGGCGCCGTGGCTTCAAGTTCTCGACGTACGCGACCTGGTGGATCCGGCAGGCGGTGCAGCGCGGCGTCGCGAACAAGTCGCGCACGATCCGCATCCCCGTCCACATCGTCGAGCGCGAGCAGAAGATCGCGCGCGCCGAGCGCGAGCTGACCGCGAAGCTGGAGCGGGCGCCGACCGACGAGGAGATCGCCGCGCTCTCGAAGCTCTCCCTGAAGCACGTCAAGGAGGTTCATGCCGCCGCCCGTGCCGTCACCAGCCTCGACAGGCCGGTCGGCGACGGAGGCGACGCCAGCCTCGGCGAGCTCTTCGCCGGAGAGCACCCCGAGCCGGAGGAGGAGCTCCACGTCAGCCTCACCGAGGAGGCCGTCAGGCAGGCCGTCGAGACGCTGCCGGACCGCGAGCGCGACGTCGTGAAGCTTCGCTACGGCATGGACGGCGACCGCGACCCGAAGTCGCTCGAGGAGATCGGTCGAATCCTCGGGCTGACGCGCGAACGCGTCCGCCAGATCGAGGCACAGGCGCTCGGCCGGCTCGCGGAGCACCGCGAGATCGAGGCGCTCTCGGACCGCGCGGCCTAGTCCGAAAGAGCGTCTTGCGGCCGCGGTGCCGTGACCGCACCCTCGATGTGTGCGCCTCGCTCTCGTCCTCGCGGCCGTCGTCGCCCTGGCCCTGGCGGCGTTCGGCGTCCCTCACCGGCCCGGCGGGCCGGCCCTCCTCGCCGATCCGGTCCGGACGCCCGGTGTGGTCAATCCCGATGTCACGCAGGCGAACATCAACGAGACGGTCTGCGTGGGCGGCTGGACCCGGACGGTCCGGCCGCCGACGAGCTACACGTCCGACCTGAAGGTGAAGCAGATGGGCGAGTACGGCGTCGGCGGCTCGCCGTCCGACTACCAGGAGGACCACCTGATCAGCCTCGAGCTGGGCGGCCACCCCACCGACCCGCGCAACCTCTGGCCGGAGCCGATCGAGCGGGCGCTGAAGGTCGACCAGACCGAGAACGAGTTGAACCGGAAGGTGTGCTCAGGCGAGCTGACCCTGGCGGAGGCGCAGCGCCAGGAGTCCACGCTGAAGCACACCGACGGGTGACCGCGTCCTTCCAGGCGAGAGGGGGCGGCCGCCCGGCCGCCCCCTGTTCTCCTCTGACCTAGTGCGTGCTCACTCTGCGCCGGTCACCGCGAACCATGTCGTCGGGGATGGCCCGACGAAGACGATCGGCGCGAAGCAGGGGCTGGGCAGGCGGACGGTAGCCTCGATCTCCGAGTCCCCGGTCGTCGTTGCCGGGAACGGGTCGGTCGCGACGTTCGTGGTGGTCGGAACGCCGTTGACGCTCGTCAGGCAGCTCACGACTGCGCGGAAGTTGGCGATCGGATTCGTCCCTCTGACCGCGGGCGGAACCGGTGCCGCGTTCAGCAGCACGAGGCCCTCGACCTCAACTTCGAGCCTTCCGTCGGCTCGCAGCTTGCCCTTGCCCTCGGCGATCTGCCAGGGCAGGCCGCCGCCGTTGACTCCGCGGATCGGATTCGCCGAGCCGATGAAGGGGCCGCTGACTGCAGCCATCGTGTCGAACTCGAGCACCTTTCGTCCGTCCGAGCTCGCGCCGGAGGCCTGAACGACCAACCCAACCGCGAGCACTGCCCCGAGGATCAGGACCAGCATGCGCTTCATCTGCGCTCTCCCCTCGTGTCTGACCGCACATGCGACGCGGGGACATCCCCCGTCGCGGTCTGGGATGGGTACGTCCAGGCCATGCCTCCGGATTCCTGGCCGCAGGCTCGCTCGCCGGCCCGACGAGGACGAACGCGACCGTCTCACTGCACAAGACGAAGCTCGGTCCGATCCTCGTAAACCCGCGGGGCCACACGATCTACCTGTTCGCCAGGGACCGGTCCGGCAGGAGCGCCTGTAGCGGCAGCTGCGCGAAGTTCTGGCCGCCCGTGGTCAGCGGAGCCAAGCCGACCGGCGGCCCCGGCGTCAGAGCGTCGCTGCTAGGGCGGACGCGGCGCAGCGACGGCCGCATGCAGGTCACCTACAACCGGCATCCGCTCTACACGTTCGCGCTCGACAAGCGGCCGGGTCAGACGAACGGCGAGGGCAGCTCCAACTTCGGCGCGAAGTGGTACGCCGTCTCCGCCAGAGGAACGGCCGTTCTCGAGCCGCCGCAGCCGCCGCCGACGACTACGACCGGGACGACAAGCTGCATCTACCCACCCTGCCCGTAAGGGCTCGAAGTGGAGCCAGCCGGGCTCGAACCGGCGACCTTCTGGCTGCCAGCCAGACGCTCTCCCAACTGAGCTATGGCCCCACGGGATTCCAATTGTACCCGCCGTGGTCGGGACGCCTCAGGCCGAGGCGGTCGCCACCTCGACGCTCGGCACGTCGCCCCAGAGATCCTCGAGCCGGTAGTAGGCCCGCGCCTCGGGGGTGAAGACGTGCAGGACGACGTCGAGGTAGTCGGCGACGATCCACGTCGACTCGCGCTGGCCGTCGACCGTCCGCGGCAGGAGCCGGACTTCGTGCTTCAGCCGGCGGTGCACCTCGTCGTAGATCGCGGCGGCCTGCCGCGGGTTCTGCCCTGTGCAGATGACGAGGAAATCGGTGTAGGAGACGACCGGCCGCATGTCGAGGATGACCACGTCCTGCGCCAGCTTGTCCTGTGCGATGCCGGCGATGCGGCGTGCTTGTTCGAGAGTCGTCAGCGGTCCGTCAGATCCTTTGGTCGGCGCGCAGTGTAGCTAGGCATCCCGATAGAGCCCGAGCTCCGAGACGAGGGCCGCGACCGGCGGCGGCACGAACGCGTCGATCGCCTCGCCGCGCGCGATGCGCTCCCGCAGGTCGCGAGACGAGATCGGCAGCGGCTCGATGTCGAAGAAGAGGACGCGCTCGGGTCGCGAGAGCCGCTCGAGCACCGCCTCGAGGCGCTCGCGCGGGTAGCCGGGCCGCGTCCCCACGCCCAGACGGGCCCGTTCCAGGACGCTCGGTGGGTCCTTCCACGTGGGGAAGTCGCAGAACTCGTCCGCGCCGATCACGAACAGGGGGTCGCGCCAGGGGCCCTCGGCCAGCGTGTCGACCGTCCGCTCGTGCCCGTCCAGGACGACCTCGTCGGCCGGGAAGGCCGCGCGCGCGAGCCGGAGCCTCGTCTCGGCGTCGAGCTCGACCTCCTTGTGGCGAGGCCGCTCGGCGACGAGGATCACCAGTCGCTCGGGGGCGAACCGCTCGAGGACCCCCCGCGCGAGCGCGACGTGGCCGTTGTGGGGCGGGTCGAACGTCCCGCCGAGGAGCGCGATCACGCCCACTCGCGCACGTCGTCCCCGATCTGCACCTCGTCGCCCTGCCGCGCTCCGGCGGCCTCGAGCGCCGCGGTGAGCTCCTCCTCGTCCTCCGGCGGCTCGCCGGCGACACGGAAGCCGCGGTCGGTGCGGAGGATCCTGAACCGCCGCCCCTTCGCCCGCGGGCGATAGACGAGGAAGTCGACGAGGCCGTGCTCGTCCGCGGTGGACTCGGGCTCCGCCGCCGGGCAGAGCTCGAACAGCGTGCGGCGGAACTCCTCGATCCCGGCGCCGGTGGCGCACGAGACGCGGAAGACGCGCGCGACGCGGTCGTCCTCCAAGAAGAGCTCCGGCGGCTCGGCCAGGAGGTCGATCTTGTTCAGGACGACGGCCTGCGGTCGCGTCTCCAGGCCGGCTCCGTACGCCGCGAGCTCGGCGTCGATCGTCTCGAACCGCTGCGCCGCGTCGTCCTCGCTCGCGTCGATCACGTGGACGAGCAGCCTCGCGCGCTCGAGGTGGGCCAGGAACTCGTGTCCGAGGCCGACGCCTCGGCTCGCGCCCTCGATCAGCCCGGGGACGTCGGCGACCGTCAGCTGGCGTCCATCGGGCGCGTCCACGGTGCCGAGCACCGGCGCGAGCGTCGTGAACGGGTACTCGGCGACCTTTGGCCGTGCGTTCGAGATCCGCGTCAGCAGCGACGACTTGCCGGCGTTGGGCAGGCCGACGAGCGCGGCGTCGGCCAGGAGCTTGAGCTGCAGCTCGAGGTCGGCCGTCTCGCCCGGGAGGCCGGTCTCGGCGAAGCGGGGAGTTTGCCGCGTCGGGGTGGCGAAGTGCTTGTTGCCGCGGCCGGACGTGCCGCCGCGCGCCGCGACCATGCGCGCGCCCGACGTCGCGAGGTCGGCGACGAGCTGGGCGTCGGCGTCGAAAACCTGAGTCCCCACCGGGACCCGCAGCTCCACTGCGTCCCCGGTCGCCCCGTGCTTGAGGGAGCCGCGACCCGGCTCACCGCTGCCCGCCTCGAACGAGCGGCGGCGCCGGAAACCGGACAGGTCGCGAAGGTCGGGATCCGCGATGAGGACGACGTCACCCCC
Source organism: uncultured Actinomycetes bacterium (assembly GCA_963817105.1). GTDB lineage: Bacteria > Actinomycetota > Thermoleophilia > Gaiellales > Gaiellaceae > 3-1-20CM-4-69-9. Next base: position 150,364 of record CAWFNA010000002.1, on the reverse strand, counting down.
GGGACCGCCGTCACCGCCGTCGGGACCACCCTTCGGCACGTGCTTCTCGCGCCGGAAGTGGAGGCTGCCGTCACCGCCGCGACCCGCCTGCACGTGGATGCGGGCGCGATCGTGGAACATCGGACGTCAGTCGGCTGCTGCGGCCTCCGCCACCTCGACGAAGCGGCGCTCGCCGCTCGTCCTGAACGTGACGGTGCCCGGGCGCGTGGCGAAGATGGTGTGGTCGCGGCCGAGGCCGGTGCCCGGGCCGGAGCGGAACTTCGTCCCGCGCTGGCGGACGAGGATCATCCCGGACTTGACCTCCTGGCCGGCGAAGATCTTCACGCCGAGCATCTTCGGGTTCGAGTCGCGGCCGTTGCGCGACGAGCCGAGTCCCTTCTTGTGCGCCATTAGTGCTCCTCCTTCGCCGCCAGCGCGTGCTCGAGCGCCGCGATCGCGCCCTTGCGCTTGGCGTGCTCCTGCTCGTAGGCGAGGGCCGCCTCGAGCATCGGCCTGTTCCATTTCTTCGAGCCCTCGGACACGTCCGCGACCGTCATGTCGGCGTAGCCCTTCGGCATGCCGGCGGGCGCGTCCTCCGCCTTCTTCGCGGCGGGAGCCTCGTCCGCCTTCTTCGCGGGCGCGGAGCCCTTGCCGCCGCCGATCGACTCGATCTCGATCTGCGTCAGCGCGCTGCGGAAGCCCGTGTGACGGCGGTACCCCGACTTCGGGCGGTACTTGCCGATCCGGATCTTGTCGCCGCGGACGTGGCCGACGACGCGCGCGGTTACCGTCACGCTCGGCTTCAACTGGCCGTCCCCGTCACCGCCGAGGAAGAGGATGTCCGGGTGGAAGGTCTTGCCTTCGTCGGCGCCGACGCGGTCCACGAGCAGCCGCTCGCCCTCGCGGACGCGGTACTGCTTGCCGCCCAGTGAGATGATCGCGTACGTCGAAGCCATTTTCGTGGAAAACGCGGGCGTTTTGCCCGCGAGCGAGGCAGTTTAGCGGCCGTGGCGGCGCGTCGCCAACAGCCCGTGCCGCGCGAGGCGCTCGCCGTCTGGGCGCTCTTCCTCGTCGTCGCGTCCGCGGTCTTTGCGACCTACTCGCGCGAGCCGCTTCGTGAGCTCTACCACGTCAGCGGCACCGGCCCCTCGGCCGGGCTCGGGCGCGCGCTCGTCTTCCTGAACTTCCCGACCGCGCTCGTGGCTCTGCCGATCCTTGCGCTCGTGACGACACGGGCGCTCAGGGCGGTCGGAGTCGCCGCCGCGGTGCTCTGCGCCGCGATCTTCTGGCCAGGGATCATCGACCAGGCGGACCTGGACGCGAAGTGGGCGAACGCAATCCCGGCGACCGGCGTCGCCGTCGCGCTCGGACTGACGATCTGGCGGGCACGCGCGGGGATCTCGCCGCCCGCCCGCCATCGCGGCGACGGCTTGCGCGTCGTGGTCGGGCTGGTCGTGCTCGTCGTGGCGCTGCCCTGGATGGCGGCCGAGCTCGGGCTCTCGTTCGACGGCATGTCCGCATGGTGGGCGCCGTTCGGGCAGGCGCGGCTCCATCCGGCCGTTCACCACGGCCACCACCACGGGATGGACGGGACGCTGCTCGTGCTCACGGCCCTGCTGCTCTCGCGGGCGCTCGCGAGCGTGTCGCGCGGGCTCCGCACGCTCGTCGGCCTCTACCTCGGCGTCCTCGTCACGTACGGGCTCGGCAACGTCCTCAACGACAGCTGGTACGAGCAGGTGGTCAAGCGCGGCTGGGCGTCGTTCTCGATGCCGAGCGTCCTGCAGCCCGGCCCGAACCTCGCGTGGGCGGTGATCCTCGCCGTCGGCCTGCTGATCGGGATCCTGTTCCTGCGGGTCGCCGACGACGGAGCGCCGCCGCGGCGGACGATCCCGGCGGCAGCGGCGGCTGTGCCCGCTCTCGCCGTTGCCGTGCTCGTCCTCATCGGCGCCGGCGAGCAGGCGGAACGGACGCCGCACACGCCGCTCGCACGGGCAGGGCCCGGGACGATCGTCTTCCCGATGGCGCCATCAGGACGATTCCACCTGTACGAGATCGGTGCCGACGGCCGCGGGCTGCGTCAGCTGACGAACGAGAAGGCAACCGACCTGGCCCCGCAGTGGTCGCGGCAGGGCCGCCTCGCGTTCCAGCGCAGGGCCGACGTCGTCGTCGCCGGCCGGCGACTCGCCGGCGAGGGCCGCGAAGGCGAGCCCGCGTGGTCGCCGGACGGCAAGCGGCTCGCGCTCGTCCGTGACGGCGATCTCTACGTCGTCAACGTGCGCACGGGCGCGGCACGCAGGCTTGCGGGCGACGCGGCCTGGCCAACGTGGTCGCCGAGCGGGTCGCTCCTGGCCTACGAGTCCGACGAGGGCGACGGCGGGCGGATCTTCGTCGTGGCGCCGAGCTCCGGCCGCCGCGCCTCGCTCCCCGCCCGTGGGGACGACCGTCGTCCGGCGTGGTCGCCCCGTGACGGGCGCATCGCGTTCGAGTGCAGGGACGGCGACCGCTGGCACGTCTGCGTCCTGGACACCGGCGACGGGCGCCGGACGATGCTCACGCCGGGCGCGAACGACGCCTTCGCGCCCGCCTGGTCACGCGACGGCGAGCGGATCGCCTTCATCGGCGACCGCGACGGCAACGACCAGCTCTACATCATGCGGGCCGACGGCACCGGCCTCGTCCGGCTCACCAGCGGCCAGGCGGACAAGGACGCCCCGGCCTGGCGGCCCTAGCCGCGGTCGACCTGGTCGCCCCACTCCGACATCGGGACGTAGTCCCACGCTTCGCCGTCGCCGGTCGTCTCGGTGGCCGGTTCCTCGGCCTGGTCGCCGCCGTCCGCGCCGGTCGTCACGGCCGCCGGCTTCTTCTTCCGGCCGCGGCCGCCGCGCGTCCCTCGGCGGGTCTTCTTCTTCGGCGGCGTCTGCGGCGCCTCGGCTCCGTCCTCGGAGGGCGCCGGCTGCTCGTCTGCCGGCTGCTCATCCGCCGGCGGTTCCGGCGGTTCCTGCGGGTCCGGCGGTTCCGCGGATTCGGTGCCGAGGCCCGGATCGGGGACGTGGATCTTCGCCGCTGCAGCCGCACCGTCCGCGGGTGCGCCGGCACCGTTCCCCGAAGCCGCCGCTGCACCTGCGGGCTTCTTCCGTCCGCGGCCGCCGCGACTGCCGCGCCGCGTCTTCTTCTTCGCCGGGGCCTCGGTGTCGGTCTCGGCCTCGGTGTCGGTCTCGGCCTCCGGAGCCGGCTCGGCCTCGGCGACCGTCTCGACCTCGGCGACCTTCGCGACCTCCTCGGCCGCAAGCTCGGTGGGCGCCGTCTCGGCCTCCGCCGCAGGAGGCTCCGCGGGCGCCTTCGCGTCCGACTTGCGCGCCGGCGGCTTCCGCGTCGGCTTCTCGGCCTCGCTCTCCGCCGTGATCGGCTGGTCGACGGCTTGCTTCTTCTCGGAGACGAGCGTCGCGTAGACGATGCCGTCGAAGACGCGGTCGACCTGGACCTTCGCCTTCTTCCCGACGAGCTTCGCCGCGTGGGCGACGCAGACGTCGACCCCGTCGAGCTTGCCGACGCCGGCGCCCGGGTCGTGGAGCCCGACCTCGACGAGCTTGAGCTCGACCTCGGCTCCCTCCTCCACCGGCCCGGTCGGCGCGATGTCGTCGCGCTTCCCCTCGGCGAGCACGAGGAAGTGGTCGAGGTGGACGCCCTGCTTGCCATGGAGATAGAGCCGCCTTTTCGTGAGCGCCTCGAGCTCGGTGAGCCGTACGGCGCCGGGGCCGATCAGCAGCGAAGCGATCTTCGCCTCGAGCTCGACGCTGAACGCCTGGCTGCGCGATCCCGTCGCGAGCGTCCGCAGGCGTCGCTCGACGTCGAGCGCGGCGGTCGCCTCGGAGATCACGATCCCGTCGCCGCCGCAGGTCGGGCACTTCTTCGTCATCACCTCTCGCGGGCCGTCCGTGACGTTCTGACGCGTCATCTCGACGAGCCCGAGCGGCGAGATCTCGACGACGTAGGTCTTCGTCCGGTCGCGCTCGAGCTCGGTGCGGAGCGCCTCTTCGACGGTCGCCCGGTTCTTCGGATTGGCCATGTCGATGAAGTCGATGACGATGATCCCGCCGATGTCCCGCAGCCGGAGCTGGCGGACGACCTCCTTGACGGCCTCGAGGTTGTTCTTCGTGATCGTGTCCTCGAGCCGGCCGCTGGAGTTCCTGCCGCGACCGCCGACGAAGCGGCCGGTGTTGACGTCGATGACGGTGAACGCCTCGGCGTAGTCGAAGATCAGGTACCCGCCTGACGGGAGGTCGACCCGCTTGTTCAGCGTCGACTTGAGCTCTCGCTCGACGCCGTACGCGTCCAGGAGCGGCTCCTTTTCCTTGTAGCGGACGACCTTCTCGACCATGTGCGGTGACGTCTTCTTCAGGTAGCCGACGACGCGCTTGTAGGTGCGCTCGTGGTCGACGACCGCGCGCTCGAAGTCGTCCGTGAACAGATCGCGCGTGACCCGCAGCGGCAGCTCGGCCTCCTGGTAGACGAGGCTGGGCGCCTTTGCCTTCTTGGCGCGCTCCTGGATCGACTTCCAGAGGCGCTGGAGGAAGACGAGGTCGCGTTCGATGTCCTCCGCGGACGCGCCCTCGGCGGCCGTGCGGACGATCACGCCGCCCTCCTTGGGCATGATCGCCTTGAGGATGTCCTTCAGCCGCTGGCGCTCGTCGTCCTCGAGCCGGCGGGACACGCCCTGGCCTTCGCCCTGCGGGACGTAGACGACGAAGCGGCCGGGGAGCGAGATCTCCGTCGTCAGCCGCGCGCCCTTCGTCTTCATCGGGTCCTTGACCGCCTGGACCATGACCGTCTCGCCGCGGCTGATGAGGTCCTGGATCTTCTTGCCGTGGCGCTTTCCCTCGAGCTCGGGGGTGACGATCTCGTCGACGTAGAGGAAGCCGTTCTTCTCGAGGCCGATCTCGATGAAGGCGGCCTCCATCCCCGGCAGGACGTTGTCGACGGTGCCGAGGTAGACGTTGCCGGCGATCGAGCGGCGCTCCGGACGCTCGAGGTACACCTCGGCGACCTTGTCGTCCTCCAGGACGGCGACACGCTGCTCGCCGACGTCGACGGAGACGAGCAGCTCGCGCTTCGCCGCCGGCAGCGGGGCACGCCTCGGCGGCTCGCGGCGCCGGCGCTGCTGCTGCGCGCGCTCGCGCCGCTGCGACTGCTGCCCCTTCCGTTCCGGCTGCTTCCGCTCCGGCTTCGCGGCAGGCTTCGCCTCGGCTTTCGCCGCAGGTTTCTGCGAGGCCGCCGCAGGTTTCTGCGAGGCGGTCTCGCCGGGCTTGTTGCGCCCGCGGCCGCCTCGGCTGCCGCGGCGGCGCTTGGGCTTCTGGGCTGTGGTCGTGTCGTCGCCGGCCGTGGGAGCCGGCGGCTCGGGCGTTACGTCAATCGGTGGTGCAGGTGGAGCGGCCGCCGTTTCCGGCGCCTGCTCCTCGTCCTTTCGTCTTCGAAACCAGCGCAAGCGAAAACTCCTTCGTGCGCGCGCGCTGCGGCACACCCGAAGGCAGGGCGGAGCGCGCGCGGCAGGTCGTCATGAATAGGAACATGCATATCTCTTTCGGCAGAGTAGCAACCAACCTTTCGCGGGATCTCTGCCGTCCGACCGTGGTCCTACCCTTGCGCGCATCGCATTGACCGCAGGAGGTGCACGCAGTGGCCGGACAGCGCGAAGCCCACGAACTGCTCCTGATCGAGGAAGCCGACGCCTGGTTCGAGTACCTCGAGGCAACGCGCGGTCAGACGGCGATCCGGTACAAGGAGGTCGAGCCCTGGGCGTGGGCGCGCCTCAGCCAGCGCCTGCGTGCGATCAGGACGCGACGGGCGAAGTTGCGACCAGCGGCTGCGGCATGAGAGCTACCACGCAGGGTTTCGGCATGGCCTCTCCCTGTAACCAGGAGCCGTAGGCTTGGCCAGTTGGGCGGTCGAGCCTCCGCCGCGGTCTCAGCGCCGCCGGCGGGCGCGGGCGGCGATGCCCAGAAGGAGGCCCACCGCGATGAGGTTCGTGATCATCGAGGAGCCGCCGACGCTCATGAAGGGCAACGGGATGCCGGTGATGGGCGCGATGCCCATGGTCATCCCGACGTTCACGAAGATCTGAAAGACCAGGGCGAAGACGAGCCCGCCGGCGACGATCGCCGAGAACGGGTCGCGGGCGAGCGTCACAACGCGCAGGCCTCTCCAGACGACGAGCAGGTAGAGCGCAAGCAGGATCGCGCAGCCGACGAAGCCCCGCTCCTCCGCGAACGACGCGAAGACGAAATCGGTCGCGTGCTCGGGGAGGAAGTTCAGGGTCGTCTGAGTCGACCCCTCGACGCCGCGACCCTGCAGCTGGCCCGCTCCGATCGCGTTCTTCGACTGCGTGATGTTGTAGGTCGTGCCGCCGGGGTCGCTGTCCGGATTGAGGAAGCCGGTCAGGCGGTGCGCCTGGTACGGCTTCAGCAGGTGGACGTCGACCGCCGGTAGGGCCCAGAGCACCAGGACGGCGACGCAGACCGTTCCCGCGAGCAGCGCGCCGAGGTGCGTCCAGCGGATTCCTGCGACGAAGAGCGCCGCCACGAGTGCCGCGCCGTACACCATCGCGGTGCCGAAGTCGGGCTGGAGGAAGACGAGGCCGATGGGAACCGCCGCGACGCCGACCGCGCCGAGCGTGGTGCGGGGCTCGTTCAGGCGCTTGCCGCGCTCGGCGAGGAAGCCCGCGATCGCGAGGACGAAGAGCACCTTCACGAACTCGGACGGCTGGAAGCGGAAGAAGCCGAGGTCGAGCCACCGCTTCGAGCCGCGGATCGGGCCGGCCAGGAAGACGAGGGCGATCGAGCCCGCCATCAGGCCGACGATCCAGCGCCAGCGGTGCCGGTACAGCGCCGGGTCGATCACGACGGCGGCCACGAGCCCGATCAGCCCGACGGCGACGAAGACCGCCTGCCGCGTGACGTAGTAGTCGGGGTTTCCAGGGACGTCGTGGCCCGTGATCCCGCGGATCCCCCAGAGGCCGTAGCCGATCAGCGCCGCGACCGAGCCGATCAGCACCCAGTCGAGGCTGCGGACGAACGAGCCGACCTCGGCCGCCTCGCGCCGCCTGCGCGCGCGCGCCGTGGGCCGCGTGCCGACGTACTCGACCATCAGTCGGAGTGCACCGCGGTCGTGTTGGCGATCTTCGTGTGGAAGTACTCCTCGAACACCTTCGCCGCCGCGGGCGCCGCCGCGGTGCCGCCGTGGCCGCCGTTCTCGATCATGGCGCACACGACCAGCTGCGCCTCGCTGGCCGGCCCATAGCCGCACCACCAGGACTGGTCGAAGAGGCGCGGGTAGCCGTCGCCGGGGTCAATCACCTTCTCCGCCGTCCCCGTCTTGCCCGCGATCGGGATCGGGAAGCTGCCGAAGATCGCCGTCGACGTCCCGAGCGTCGAGTGGGTCGCCTCGTAGAGGCCCTGCTTGATCACGTCGAGGGCGGCGGCGTCGATGCCGGTCGACTCGGGCGCCGGCATCGGCTTCGACGGCAGCACCTTCACGGGCTGGCCCTTCGACGACGGCAGCTCCACGTCCATCAGCAGGTGCGGCGTCACCAGACGGCCGCCGTTCGCGATCGCGGCGTAGAAGCGCGCCATCTGCATCGGCGTGACGAGGAGGTCCTTCTGGCCGATCGCGAGCTGGATCGAGTCACCCGGCTTCCAGAGGCTGTCGATCTGCCACGCCCGCGGGTCGGTCTTCCGCGTGAAGGTGCGCCTGCGCCACGCCGGTGTCGGCAGCAGGCCGCGCTGCTCGGGCGAGAGATCGACGCCGGTCGGCAGCCCGAACCCGAACCGGCTCGCCCACTTCTGCATCCGGGCGACGCCCCGCATTCCGTAGAAGCGGTAGCCCAGTTGGTAGAAGTAGGTGTCGCACGAGGCGGCGAGCGCGGTCGGCATCGTCATCTGGGCGCTGACGAAGGGATCCCAGTTCTTGAACACCTGGCGCGCGACCGTGTACGAGCCGGTGCACGGCAGCGTGGAGTACGGCTCGACGAGGTGCTCCTCCATCGCCGCGAGGCCGGTCATCGGCTTGAACGTCGATCCGGGCGGATACGCCGCGTCGATCGCACGGTCGAGGACGGGATAGTTCATCACCTTGGCCGTGCGCGACGTCAGGCCGGCGTTGTCGAGCGCCCGCCGGCTGACCGAGCCGACGTACAACGACGGGTTGTAGGTCGGATAGGAGGCGAGCGCGCGGATGGACCCGTCCCGCGGGTCGATCGCGACGACCGCGCCGCCGTTCGCCGCCCAGCAGCCGTAGCACTGGTCGTTGTGGGCGGCCTGGATCCCGAACCGCAGGGCTTCCTCGGCCGCCTGCTGGAGCTTGAGGTCGATCGTCAGGCGGAGGGCGTTTCCGGCGTGCGGCGGGACGATCGGCTCGAAGTCGCTCCGCGGCCGGCCGAGCGAGTCCACGCGGAGGCGATCGACCCCCGGCGTGCCACGCAGGTAGCTGTCGTACTGCCGCTCGACGCCTGCCTGCCCGATCACGTCGCCGAGGTGGTAGCCCTGGCTCCTCAGCGCCTTCAGCTGCGGCGCGTTGATCTCGCCCACGTAGCCGAGGAGGTGCGCGGCGAGGTCTCCGCGCGGGTATGCGCGCAGGTAGGTGTCCGCGAGCTTCACGCCGCGGAAGTCCTTCGCGCGCTCGCTGAGGTAGTCGACGCGGAGCTCCCCGACCTGCTCCTTCACGGTCACGGGGCTCAACGGGTCGTGGCGCGCCCGGCGGATCGCCCGGGCGATGCGGATGTACGGCACGTGGGCGAGCCGCGCGAGCCGGTGCAGCTCCCGCATCCGCGTCGCCTTGTCCTTCGGCAGGTCGGAGGGCCAGACCTGGATGGCCGTTCCCGCGACGTTGGAGACGAGCACGCGGCCGTAGCGGTCGAGGATCGGGCCGCGCGGCGCCTGCACCCGCACCGTGCGCAACTGGTTGTTCTGCGCGGCGCGGAGGTACTGCGTCCCGTTCAGGACCTGCAGCGCCCAGAGCCGCAGCAGCAGCACCGCGAAGACGGTCAGGGTCAGCATCCCGAGGATCCCGATCCGCAGCGCGATGCGCGGGGTCAGGCGGTAGGGCTCCGCGGTGCGGGGGTCGGGCGGGAGGAACCGCCCCGACTTCGAGCGCTCAGCCAAGCAGCCGGACCTCCGTCGCCCGCTCGGCCCAGGGGGCCGGACGGAGGATCCTGCGGATCGCAGCGTGGACCGGGAACGTCAGCAGGAGGTTCAGGAGGATCGTCGGAACGAGCGAGTCGACGAGCACCGCGCGCGCCGGCGCGTTCTCCCCGAGCATGAAGTGGAGCATCAGCGCGCCGACGGCGAACAGGATCGTGACCACGGCGACAGACAGGAGCGGCGCATGGCTGCGGTCGCGGCCGGTCGTCTCCCCGTAGCGGCCGATCCAGTAGCCCGCGAGCGTGTAGAGCAGAGCCATGAAGCCGAGCGTGCCGAACGTCCCCATGTCGTACAGGAGCCCGGCCCCGAAGCCGGCGGCGGCGCCGAAGATCGCGCCGCGCTGGAGGGCGACCATCACGAGCGTAACGAGCAGCAGATCCGGCCGCCCCCCCAGGATGTCGACCCCGGAGAAGATCGAGATCTGCAGGACGACCGCGAGAAAGAGGACGCCGGCCGCCTTGACCGCGTCGAGCGCCTGGCCGGTCACGGCAGCACCGGGCTGCGCCGCTTCGAGACGAGCACGATCACGGAGTCGAGGCTCCCGAAGTCGACGAACGGCTGGATCTGGACGTGCGTCCACAGCGACGTGTCCGTTCGGCCGACGCTCGTCACCGTGCCGATCGCGATGCCGCGCGGGAACAGGGACGGGAACTGCCGCGAGCGCGAGCCGGCCGTCACGATCTGGTCGCCCGGCGCCACCTGGGCGGTCTTCGCCACGCGGTCGAGGATCAGCGAGCCGCCCTGGCCGCGGCGGACGAGCCCCCGCGCGTTCGTGCTGCTGTCGAGGTCGAGGGCCGGGACGGCGCTCTCCTCGTCGGTCAGCAGCGTCACCTGGGCCGCACTTCCCGTCAGGGCGCTGACGAGCCCGACCAGGCCGTCCTCGGTCACGACGGGCGCGTTGAGCCTGATGCCGTCCGCGGAGCCCGCGGCGACGATCACCTGCTGCTCGAAGGGACTGGCCGGCGCGCCCAGGACGCGCGTGTTCACAGGGTGGAAGTCGCGCGGGAAGTTGGGGCTGTCGATGAAGCCGAGCGCCGCCCGCAGCCGGTCGTTCTCCCGGACGGCGCTGCGGCCGAGGTTCGCCTGCTGCCGGGCCTGGTCGAGCTCGCTCCGCAGGCGGGCGTTCTCGGATTTCGCGTGGACGAGCCCGGCGAAGTAGCCGTACGCGTCGCGGAACGGCCGGGCGACCCGCTCGGCCGCAACCTCGAACGGCCGCAGGACGGTGGCTCCGCCGCCGCCGACCCGGTGGAGGAACCCATTGTCCGATTCGCGGAACGACGCGGTGATCAGGACGAGCGAGAGCAGCACGAGAGCACCGACAACGGCGCGCCGGCGGAGGGCGGACCGATTGCGGGAGGGAAACGGCTGTGGGCGGGGACGAGCAACCGACCCGCCCAGGACCGCGCTGACACTGCGGTTGCGAGCCACGGAACGGCTTAGGTTAGCGTGCCCGGACCCCGGCGTGGGCGTCGGCTCAGGAGCCGTAGCGCCGGTGGTTGTTCCTGCGGGCGCGCGCGCTGCGGTGGATCGCCTCGAACTCCTCGAGGCTGCGGCCGGATCCGACGGCGACGCACGTCAGCGGCGACTCGGCGAGGTGCACCGGCATCTGGGTCTCGTGGCGTAGGCGGGCGTCCATGTTCGTGAGCAGCGCCCCGCCGCCGGCGAGGACGATCCCGCGGTCCATGATGTCGGCCGCGAGCTCGGGCGGCGTCTTGTCGAGCGTCGACTTGATCGCCTCGATGATCTGCGCCACTGGCTCGTCGAGGGCGCGCCGGATCTCGTCCGAGTTGAGGACGACCGTTTTCGGAAGCCCAGTCAGCATGTCGCGGCCGCGGACCTCCGCCTGGACCTCGCTCCGCATGTCCCACGCGGAGCCGACCTCGAGCTTGATCTCCTCCGCGGTCTGCTGCCCGATCAGCAGCTTGTACTCCCGCTTGATGTGATTGATGATCGCCTCGTCCATCTCGTCGCCGCCCACCCGCAGCGACTGCGACACGACGATCCCGCCCAGCGAGATGACGGCGACCTCGGTCGTGCCGCCGCCGATGTCGACGATCATGTTCCCGGTCGGCTCTGCCACAGGCAGCCCGGCGCCGATCGCGGCAGCCATCGGCTCCTCGATCAGATACGCCTGGCGCGCACCGGCGGATAGCGTCGCCTCCTCCACGGCCCGCTTCTCGACGCCCGTCACACCCGAGGGGACGCAGACGACCACGCGAGGGTGCGCGAAGCGATGCTGGTGGACCTTCTGGATGAAGTGCCGGAGCATCTGCTCCGTCACGTCGAAGTCGGCGATCACGCCGTCCTTGAGCGGACGGATCGCCGAGATGGTGCCCGGCGTCCGGCCGAGCATTCGCTTCGCCTCGACGCCGACGGCGTGTACCTCGCCGGTCCGCTGGTCAATCGCGACCACCGACGGCTCGGACAGCACGATCCCGCGGCCGCGGACGTAGACGAGCGTGTTCGCCGTGCCGAGGTCCACGGCCATGTCGCGGCCGCCAAAGCCGCCGAGGTTGTCGAGGAGACCCATCGGCCGACGAGTCTAGCTTGGCCGTGGCCGGGCGACTACGAGCGTGTCCTGACGTCGCGACGCCGAGAACCGAGTGATGGCTGTGTCCACAGACATCACCGCTGATGTACACCTACATCAGCCGCGGCGTTCGAGCAGCTCGCCGAACGTGTCCCAGATCAGCCAGTCGAGGCTCGCAGGGAGCCGGCCGTCCGGGCCGGCGTACTCGCGGATCGACTCGAGGTAGATCTCCCACTCCTCCGCCCGATCCGGGAACTCTCCGGAGTGCTCGCGCACGAGGCGCTCGAGCTCGGGGAAGCTCCAGTCCCCGGGGTCGGCCACGACGGGGGCAGGCTCCGGCGGTTCGGGTTCCGGCTCGGCTCCGGCTCCGGCTCTGGTTCCGGCTCTGGCTGCGGCTCAGGCTCGGGGAGGCTGACCGCCGGCGGCGGCGCTGGAGCCGGCGCAGGCGTCGGCATCGGCGGAGGCGGCGCCGCAGCGGCTGCGGCTGCCGGCACCGGCACCTGGGCGGGCCGCGCCTCGAAGACCCTCGAGAACCACCCCAGCAGGAACGGCCCGAGCGCGATCGCCCAGAGCAGGACGGCCACCAGGGCAGCGATGCCGAGGTTGCGGCCCCAGTGCCGGGCGGGTCTCCCGACGAGGTGGGCCGGATCCCACACCGGCGCGTTGAGGCTCGGGAAGCGCCGCTCGATCAGCCGCGGGAAGAGGAAGCCGATCTCCTGCGCGATCTGCTGGGCGCGCAGGCGGTTCGCGTCCTTCACCCGGATCCGCAGCAGGCCGGGCTCGGGGACGCCGACCGAGATCCGCTTCAGCAACGAGGAGCGCGACTCGTCCAGGTGGAGCGTCGAGACGACGTTCGCCGCGATCTGGTCGCTGCGGACGAGGTCGTCGAGCCGCTCGGCGAGCGTGCGGGTGGCTCCGTCCTCCCCGGGACGGAGCGGTCCCGAGCCCGTGCCGACGACGATCGACGTCTCGGCGCGCCAGGAGCGGTCGACCGTTCCCGAAACGATCGCCGCCACGCCGAACGCGATCGCGGTCCCGACCAGCGCGATCCAGAATCGCCAGTCGGCGAGGACGCGCGTCACGGGGGTCAACATACACAGGCCCTCGGCGCCGCATGCCGCGCCCTCAGACCCCTTCTATAGGCTCATGCGCGTGGGAGAACGGGGCAAAGCCCTTGTCACGGGGGGCGCAGGCTTCATCGGCTCGCACCTCTCCGAGGCGCTGCTCGCGGACGGCTGGGAGGTGTACGCGCTCGACGACCTCTCGACCGGGAACCTGCGCAACGTGGCGCGCTTCCGCGACCGTCCCGACTACCACCTCGTCGTCGACTCGGTCCTCTCCCCCTCGATCGTCAACGAGCTCGTGCACAAGTGCGACGTCGTCTACCACCTCGCGGCGGCGGTCGGCGTCCGCCTGATCGTCGAGCAGCCCGTCCACACGCTCGTGACGAACGTGCAGGGAACGGAGACCGTGCTCGAGTACTGCACGCGGTTCGGCAAGCGGGCGCTGGTCGCGTCGACATCGGAGGTCTACGGCGACCACCGCGAGCTCAAGGAGCTTACGGAGACCGACCGGCGGATCTACGGACCGACGACCGCGCGCCGCTGGCTCTACGCCGACTCGAAGGCGATGGACGAGTTCCTCGCGCTCGGCTACCACGACGAGCGCGGCCTCGACTGCGTGATCGTGCGCCTCTTCAACACCGTCGGGCCCGGGCAGGCGGGGCAGTACGGGATGGTGGTCCCGCGCTTCGTCGAGTGGGCGCTCGCAGGGCGGCCGATCCAGATCCACGGCGACGGGACGCAGACGCGGTGCTTCTGCCACGTCCACGACACGATCCGCGCCCTGACCACGCTGATGGATCACGAGGAGGCGTCCGGGGAGATCTACAACGTCGGCTCCACGGACCGGATCCGCATCATCGACCTCGCCGAGAGGGTGCGCGAGCTGACCGGCTCCGAGTCCGAGCTCGTGAACGTGCCCTACGAGGAAGTCTTCGGGCTGGGGATCGAGGACATGCTCCACCGCTCCCCGGCGATCGGCAAGATCCGGTCGGCGATCGGGTGGGAGCCCGAGCGCGACCTCGACACGATCCTCCGCGACGTGATCGCCTTCTCGGAGAACGCGCCGGCGGAGTTCGAGGAACCCGCCCCGGCCGACGTCGTCTAGCCGCGCTGCCGCAGCGCCGGGAAGAGGATCACGTCGCGGATCGCGTCCTTCTCGCCGATCACCATCGCGAGCCGGTCGATCCCGATCCCGCAGCCGCCGGTCGGCGGCATCCCGTACGAGAGCGCCTCCACGTAGTCGGGATCGCCCTCCTCGGCGGTGACGTCGCCGGCCTCGCGCTCGGCCGCCTGCAGCGCGAACCGCTGCGCCTGCTCCTCGCTGTCGTTCAGCTCGCTGAAGGCGTTGCCGAACTCCATCCCGCCGACGACGCACTCGAACCGCTCGACCACGGACGGGTCGTCGTCGGTCGTCCGCGCGAACGGCGACAGCTCGATCGGCCAGTCGTGGACGATCGTCGGCTGGATCAGCTCGGGCTCGACGAAGTGGGAGTACGCGTGGTCGACAAGCTGTGCCCAGGTCTTGTCGTGCTTGGTGTCGACCCCGGCCTCGTCCAGCTTCGCCCGTAGCTCGTCCTGCTCGCGCGACCAGGCGCCCTTCGCCTCGAGCGCCTCGACGAACTTCACCCGCTGCCACGGCTTCGCGAGCTCGACCTCGTGGCCGCGGAAGGTGACACGCGTCCGCCCGATCGCGGCGTCGGCCGCCTGCTCCACGAGCGACTCCGCGCGCTCCATCGTGTCGCGGTAGTCGGCGTACGCCTCGTACCACTCGACCTGGGTGAACTCGGGCGAGTGCTTGTACGAGACGCCCTCGTTGCGGAAGTCCTTCGCGAGCTCGTACACCTTCTCGAGCCCGCCGACGATCAGGCGCTTGAGGTAGAGCTCGTCCGCGATCCGGAGATAGACGTCCTGGTCGAGGTACTCCGAGTGCGTGGCGAACGGCTCCGCGAACGCGCCGCCGTAGCGGGGCTGGAGGATCGGCGTCTCGACCTCGACGAACCCTTCCCCGTCGAGGTACGCGCGGATTCCAGAAACCATCCGCGACCGCACGATCGCATCGCGCCGCGTGTCCTCGTTCATGAGCAGATCGAGGTAGCGGCGCCGGTAGCGCTGCTCGACGTCCGTGATCCCGTGGAAGGTGTCGGGCAGCGGCGAGTGGATCTTCGCGAGCAGCTGGAGGGAGCGGACGGCCACGGACGGCTCGCCCCGGCGCGACTTCGTCGCCACTCCGGTCACGCCGACGATGTCGCCGAGGTCGAAGTCGGCGTCGCCGACCTCCTCGGGACGGACGAGCAGCTGGATGCGACCGCTCCGGTCGACGAGGTCGAGGAACATCAGCTTGCCCATGTCGCGACGGGCCATGACGCGCCCGGCGAGCCGGTGCTCGTCGCCGGCCTCGGCTCCAGGCTCGAGGCGGTCGGCCTGCGCGCGAACAGTTGCGATCTCGTCCCGATCGGGGAAGCGCTTCGGCAGGCTCATCGATCGCCGCGACCCTACGCGATCAGCCGGTCACGCGCGTCCCGGATATCGCACGGCGCGAGCAGTCGCCGACCGGTTGTCCTGCGCCTAGGCCGCCTTGATTTCCAGGATCTTGAACTTGAGCGAGCCGCGCGGAGCTGCGACCTCGACCGTCTCGCCCTTCTTCTTGCCGAGGATCGCCTTGCCGACCGGCGACTCGTTCGAGAGTTTGTTCTCGGACGGATTGGCCTCGGCCGAGCCGACGATGTGGTACTCGACCGTCTGCCTCGCGTCGACGTCGCGCAGCTTCACCTTGGAGCCGACGGACACGACGTCCTTCGCGATGTCCTTCTTGTCGATCACGCGGGCGTCGCGCAACCGCTCTTCGAGGGTCGCGATCCGGTGCTCGAGCAGCATCTGCTCGTTCTTCGCGTCGTCGTATTCGGCGTTCTCGGCGATGTCGCCGAACTCGCGCGCGACCCGGATCCGTTCGGCGACCTCGCGCCGCTTGTCGCTCGAGAGGTACTCGATCTCGTGCTTGAGCTTCTCGTAGCCCTCGGGCGTCAGGATGACTTCCTTCACAGCCGCTACACCCCTTCTTACAGAAAAAAGGCGGCGCTACCGGCGCCGTCGCGGGCGGGAATGGTAGCGCCACGACAGGTCGGCGTCAACAGCCCTACCGCTACGATTTCGCGCTCTGTGCAGGTGAATCTTCGGGAGCCCTGGTGGATCCGCAACGTGGAGATCCCCACGCGCGTGGTTCTGGCGCCGATGGCGGGCGTCAGCGTCCAGGCATTCCGGCGCCAGGGGCGGCGTTTTGGCGCCGGCCTTGTCTGCTCAGAGATGGTCTCGTGCGCCGGGATCGAGCACCGGAACGAGCGCACGCTCGGCTACCTCCGGGTGGCGCGGGACGAGCATCCGCTCGCGATCCAGATCTTCGGGTCCGACCCCCACGTGATGGCGGAGGCGGCCCGGATGGTCGAGGCCGCTGGCGCCGATCTCGTCGACATCAACTTCGGCTGCCCCGTGAAGAAAGTGACGAAGACCGGCGCGGGCGCGACCTTGCTGGAGGATCCGGAGCACGCCTGCGCGATCGTCGACGCGGTCGCGGGCGCCGTCGACGTCCCGGTCTCCGTGAAGATGCGGCGCGGGCTCGAGAACGGCTCGCGCGCCTGCCTCGAGGTGGGCCCGCGGCTGGTCGAGGCGGGGGCCGCGACGCTCACGCTCCATCCACGTTCCGCCCGCCAGATGTACACCGGCGAGGCCGACCACTCGCTCACCGCCGAGCTCGTCTCGCTGGTGGACGTGCCCGTGATCGCGTCGGGCGACGTCACGTCCCGGGCGAAGGCCCAGACGGTGCTTGCGACCACCGGCGCCACAGCGGTCATGGTCGGGCGCGGCGCGCAGGGGAATCCGTGGGCGCTCCGCGAGATGCTCGACGGGAACGGCACAGAGCCGTCGCGCGAGGAGGTCGCCGCCGAGCTGATCCTCTTCATCCGCGAGACGGTGCGCGAGCTCGGCGAGCGGCGCTCGTCGGGATTCCTGAAGAAGTTCTACGGCTGGTATCTCGGGCGCGGCCGGTTCCCGCGCCCGTTCAAGCAGGAGCTCGTCCAGCTGGACTCCACCGAGGAGGTCGTGACGCGGCTACTCGCAGCCGCCCCGGGCGCCGCCGAGATCGTCGCCCGCCTCGAGGAGGAGCTACCCGATCCGGCCGACGAGATCCTCCTCGACCAGATGCCGATCTCGATCTACGGAGGTGGTTAGCGGTTCCGCTCCCAGACGATCCGTAGACCCTCGAGCGTGAGGAACGGATCGATCCGTTCGAGCGTGCGCGCGTGTGGCGCGATCAGCTCGGCGAGCCCGCCGGTCGCCACCGTCTGGGCCTCGACGCCGAGCTCGGCGCGGATCCGCTCGACGATGCCGTCGACCTGGCCCGCGAACCCGAACACCAGTCCGGACTGGAGGCTCGCCGCGGTGTTCTTGGCGATCACCGTCGGCGGCTCGGCGAAGTCGACCTTGAACAACCGCGCCGCGCGCTGGAAGAGCGCGTCCATCGAGACCTCGATGCCCGGCGCGAGCACACCGCCGACGTACTCCCCCGCCGCCGAGACGACGTCGAAGTTCGTCGACGTGCCGAAGTCGACGACGATGCACGGCGGGCCGTAGCGGGCGGTCGCCGCGACGGCGTTGGCGATCCGATCGGGGCCGACCTCCCGCGGGTCGTCGTACCGCATCGGGATTCCTGTCTTGACGCCTGGCCCGACCTCCAGCAGCTCGGCCTCGGCGTACCGCTCCGCGAAGTCCGCGTAGGAGCGGGCGAGCTGCGGGACGGTCGTCGAGACGACGATCCCGTCGACGCCGGCGAGATCGAGGAAGGAGCGGAACATCGCCCCGAGCTCGTCGCCGCTCCGATGCCGCTCGGTCGCGATCCGCCAGTGCTCGGCGAGCTCGTCGCCATCGAAGAGCCCGAAGACCGTCTGCGTGTTGCCCACGTCAACTGCGAGGAGCATGTGTCGAGCCTAACCCGCGTCTACAGGTTCGGCCGTTCGCCCGGCACGCGGCCCCGATCTACGAAAGATCGTCTTCGGAAGAAAGCGAGTCGCTGATCTTCTCGGCGAGCGCCTCCGCGGTCAGCCCGGGCTCGTCGCCTTCGCTGCGCAGCTCCTCCACGGTGATGTCGCTGGAGGTCCAGACCTCGGCCCGCGGGATGATCCGCATCGGCCGGTTCTTGTCCCAGACCCACACGTCCTCCATCCGCACGTGGAAGAAGGGATAGCTCGGCTGGGAGACCTGCTGGAGGTCGAGCTTGTTGCAGAGGTAGGTCGCGTCCTGGGTCAGGACACAGAAGCGGAAGAGGCCGAAGACGGCGGTGTACTCGCGCTTGAGGCGAAGCTCGAGCTCGGCCTCGAACTCGTCCAGCTCGTCGAGGTGACTCACAGCCCGGAGTCTAGCCTTGCGAGCAAGGCCTCGATCGGACCTCGCCCCGGTACGAAAAGCGCTGGATCCAGGTCGAAAAGCGGCTCCAGGGCGAACCGGCGTTCGTGCAGCCTCGGGTGCGGCACCTCGAGGCCCGGCTCACGGATCTCGGATTCGCCGAAGAGAAGGAGGTCGAGGTCGATCGTCCTCGGCCCCTGGGGAGGCGCCTGCGCGCGGTCGCGGCCGAGGTCGGCCTCGATGCGCAGCAGCTCGTCGAGCAGCCGGCGCGCGGAGAGCTCCGTCTCGAGCTCGGCCGCGGCGTTCAGGAACCGCGGCTGATCGAGGTAGCCGACCGGCGCGGTGTCCCGAAAGGCGGACACGCCGCGGAGCTCCGTTCCGGGCAGCCGGTCGAGCTCGTCGACCGCCCGCCGCAGCATCAGCTCGCGGTCGCCGAGGTTCGAGCCGAGGCCGACGAAGGCGCGCACAGCACCAAAAAGTAGACGTGACGGCTACGCTGGTTTGCCTTGCTCGCGCTCCTTGCCTCGCTCGTGGCGTTGTCGGCCGCGTCACCGTCAGCCGCCACCGGGGGCCTCGAGGTGGCGCGGGCCGCAGGCGGCAGGCCGAGCTCGGTCGCTGCCTCGCGGGTCGCAGCGGAGGATCCACTCCTCGGGGCGGAGTGGTGGCGCGGCGTGATCGGGGCGGACCGCACGGTTCCGCCCGGTCCGGGGAAGCCGGTGACGATCGTCGACTCGGGGCTGGACATCAGCCATCCGGAGTTCGCGAACCGGCCGGAGACGACGCTGCTCAACCGTCAGTCCGTCGACGAGCAGGAGGACGACCACGGAACGGCGGTCGCGTCCGTGATCGCGGCGCCCCAGAACGGCGTCGGCGTCGTCGGTGTGTATCCCCTCGTGCGGCTCTTCAGCTGGGACGCGAGCCCCAACGGCCTCCTGTCGGACAGGTCCGCGATCCAGGGCATCCGGGAGGCGGCGCGACGCGGGCCCGGCGTCATCAACCTGAGCTTCGGCGGCCCCTTCGACAACCCCGAGCTCGCCCGCGCGATTGCGTTCGCGGTGCGCTCCGGCTCCCTCGTCGTCGCGGCGTCGGGGAACGACGGCAGCGAGAGCATCGCGAGTTTCCCCGCCGAGTACCCGCACGTGCTGACGGTCGGCGCCACGAACCAGCAGGATGTCGTCACGGACTTCTCGACGACGACGCCGTGGATGGACCTGGCGGCGCCCGGTGTCCAGATCCCCGTCGCGGAGCCGACCTCGTTCGCCTCCTCGGGCTACGTCCTGGACGCCGCCGGGACGAGCTTCTCGTCGCCGATGGTCGCCGCGGCCGCAGCCTGGGTGTGGACGGTGCGGCCGAACCTCGACAGCACGCAGCTCTTCGAGATCATGCGCCGCTCGGCGCACGACGTCGGCGCCCCGGGCTGGGACGTCCGGTCGGGCTACGGGATCCTCGACATCGAGGCCGCGCTCGCCAAGCCGGCACCCGCGAAGGACCCCTTCGAGCCGAACGACGACCCGGCGGAGGTCGAGCCGGGACGGCTGTTCGCCGGCGGGACGCCACCGCTGACGACGCTCCGTCACGGTTCCGCCACGGTCACGGCCCGCGTCGACCCGCACGAGGATCCGCATGACATCTACCGCGTGCTCGTCCCGGCCGGCCGCCGGGTGACCGCAACGACGGCGGGCCCGGTCGACCTCCGCTTCCTGCGCCGCTCGACTCGCGCGCTCCGAATCGCTCCGCTCGCGCAGAGCGCCCACCTCGGCAGCGTCCCGGAGCGCGTGTCGTATCTGAACGGCGGCGCCCGCGCGGTCTACGTGTACGCCGACGTCCGTCCCGGCCGGAGCACGCTCGACGCGTCGTACACGCTCAGGATCGCGACGACCGTCGCTCGACGGTAGCGGCCGTCCACTCGACGTTGTGGCCGGCCGGGCGCACGTCGGGCTTGCGCACGCGGACGCGGACATGCTCGACGGCGAATCGCGCCACGATCGCGTCCGCCACGGCCGCCGCCAGCGCCTCCAGCAGGGAGAACCGCCGCCCGTCCGACACCTCCTCCACGCAGCGGACGACCTCCTCGTAGTCGACCGCCTCCTCCAGGCGGTCGGACAGCGCGGCGTCCGAGACCTCGAGCCGGAGATCGAACAGGAACTCCTGGCCCCGCTCCTGCTCGTCCGCCGTCGCGCCGTGGTGGCCGTGGAGCTCGAGCCCGGCAACCTCGACGACGATCACGACGCCGTGACGGCGGCGGCCACGGTCAACGCCTCGACGTGCTCGCGGACGTCGTGGGCGCGCAGGATCGTCGCGCCGCGCTCGTAGGCGACCACCGCGGCGGCGACGCTCGCCGAGAGCGGCCCGGTCGTCGCGGACGGGTCGCCGAGCAGCCGGCCCAGTGAGCTCTTCCGGGAAAACCCGACGAGGAGCGGCCGGCCGAGGGCGGCGAGAACGTCGAGCCGCCGGAGCAGCTCGAAGTTCTGCTCCACGGTCTTGCCGAAGCCGATGCCCGGGTCGAGGCAGATCCGCTCCTCGGCGATGCCGGCGGCGACCGCGAGCTCGAGCCGCTCCGCCAGGAACGCCGCGACGTCGGAGGCGACGTCCCCGTAGCTCGGGCCGCGTTGCATCGTGCGCGGCTCGCCCTGCATGTGCATCAGGCAGAGGTAGGCGTCGGCGTCGGCGACGACCTCGGCCAGGCCCGGATCGCCGCGGAGCGCCGTGACGTCATTGACGAGCTCGGCTCCGAGCTCGAGCGCTCGGCGGGCCACCTCGGCCTTCGAGGTGTCGATCGAGACCGGCGCGCCCCGGAGGCCCTCCAGCACAGGCACGACCCGGCGCAGCTCCTCCTCGGCCGACACGCTCTCCGATCCAGGCCGGGTCGACTCGCCGCCCACGTCGACGATTGCGGCTCCCTCGTCGAGCATGTGCCATCCCGCCGCAACGGCGGCGGCCGGTTGCAGGTGGAGGCCGCCGTCGGAGAACGAGTCCGGCGTCACGTTGACGACGCCCATCACCGACGGGCGCGGGAAGCGTTCCTCGATCGGCGGCCGGCTCACGAGACGAGCGTACCGCTCGCTGTTTGACACGTTCGGATACTTCTCGGGGTGGCTTCAGGGGAAGCAGCCGTGCGGCGGGCGGCCGCCTGGCGATTCCTGCGCGCGGTCGTGCGCTCGCAGTCCGGCGGCGTCGCCGGTGCTGCGCTGTCCGGGCTCGCGTGGCAGATCGGCGCAGTCGCCGCGCCGCTGATCGTCGCGCGCGCGATCGACCACGGGATCCTGGCCGGCGACAGCAGCACGTTGCGACTGTGGCTGCTCGTCCTGCTCTGCGCGGGCCTGCTCGAGGTGCTCGCAGGGGCGTCCCGCCACGTCTTCGCGATCAGGAACCGTGCCCGCGGCGACGCCCGTGTCCGCGACGCGATCTTCGCCCATGCGCTCCGCCTCGACGCGACCTACCACGACCGCGTCGGCCCCGGGGAGCTGATGAGCCGGGCGTCCTCCGACTCGGAGATGATCGCCCGCCTCCTCGACGCGGTCGGCCACACGATCGGTTACGTCCTGACCGTGTTCGCCGTCGCGCTCGTCCTCCTGACGATCGACGTCCAGCTCGCGCTCGTCGTGCTCGTGCCGCTGCCGCTCGTAGGCGCCGCCGGCTGGGCGTACTCGAAGCGGTACCACGTGCGGACGACCCGTCTGCAGGAGGATCTGGCGCGGTCGGCGACCATCGCCGAGGAGACGATCACGGGGATCCGCGTCGTCAAAGGGCTGGGCGCCGGCCCGGCCCTACGGGCCCGCTTCCGTGATCAGAGCGACCGGATCGTGCAGCGCGGGCTCGACGTCGCCCGCATCGACGCCGTGTTCGTCCCGTCGCTCGAGGCGCTGCCGCTCCTCGGCCTGCTCGCCGTCCTCTGGCTCGGCGGCCGGCGGGTGATCGCAGGCGACCTGAGCCTCGGGTCGTTCGTCGCGTTCAACGCCTACGTCGTGATGCTCGTCTGGCCGATGCGGATCCTCGGGCAGCGGGTCGCGACCGTCCAGCGCGCGCTGGCGGCGAGCGAGCGGATCGCGGAAGTGCTGGAGACGGAGCCGCGGCTGCGCGAGCGGAAGCATCCGCTGGAGCTGGACGGCCGCGTCCGCGGCGACGTACGGCTCGAGGCAGTGCGTTTCGGTCACGGCGACGACGAGCCGGTGCTGGACGGGCTCGACCTGCACGTCCCGCCGGGCGAGTCGCTCGCGCTCGTCGGCGCGACCGGCTCGGGCAAGAGCACCGTCGCCGGCCTGCTCGCGCGCCTGTACGACCCCGATGCGGGACGGGTCCTGCTCGACGGGATCGACCTGCGCGACCTGCGGATCGCGGACGTCCGCCGCGCCGTCGCGCTCGTGTTCGAGGACACGTTCCTCTTCACCGACACCGTCGCCCAGAACATCCGCTTCGGCCGTCCCGGCGCCGCGGACGAGGACGTCGTGCACGCGGCCGAGCTCGCCGGCGCTCACGAGTTCGTCTCCGACCTCCCGGACGGCTACGAC
Source organism: uncultured Actinomycetes bacterium (assembly GCA_963817105.1). GTDB lineage: Bacteria > Actinomycetota > Thermoleophilia > Gaiellales > Gaiellaceae > 3-1-20CM-4-69-9. Next base: position 127,701 of record CAWFNA010000002.1, on the reverse strand, counting down.
ACCGTCCTCGGCGAGCGCGGCTTCTCGCTCTCGGGCGGCCAGCGACAGCGGATCGCCATCGCCCGCGCCATCCTCGCCGACCCGGCCGTCCTCGTCCTGGACGACGCGACCTCCGCCGTCGACGCGGCCAAGGAGCACGAGATCCGCTCCGCCCTCGCGACGGTGATGGAGGGGCGGACGACGCTCGTGATCGCCCACCGGCCCGCGACGATCGCGCTCGCGCACCGCGTGGCGGTGCTCGACCACGGCCGGATCGTCGAGAAGGGCGTCCACGCCGAGCTCGTCGCGCGGTCTGCGCGCTACCGCGCCCTGCTGGCGCTCGAGGAGGCCGCCTGATGGAGCGCGCCCCGGGCCGGCTCGTCCTGCGGCACACGCGCGAGCTCGTCCGTCCTGTGCGCCGCTACTACCTCGGCGCGGCGGTCGCGGTCGTGGTCGCCACGATGATGACGCTCGCCGCACCGGCGCTGATCGGCTATGCGATCGACGCCGGCATCAAAAAAGACGACTACGGGCCGCTGGACCGCGCGGCGGCGGCGCTGCTCGTCCTGGCGGCCGTGAAGCCGCTCGTCGTCCGCGCCCAGATCCTGCTCGCGGCAAGGGCCGGCGAGCGCTTCCTCGGCGCGCTGCGGACGGCGGCGTTCGACAAGCTCCAGGCGCTGCCGTTGGGCTTCTTCGAGCGCGAGCGCGCCGGCGTGCTCGTGTCGCGGCTGACGTCCGACGTGCAGGCACTGACGGAGTTCGTCCGCGAGGCGATGATCGAGGTGGTCGGCAGCGTGCTGCAGATCACGCTCACGCTCGTCGCGCTGCTCATCCTCTCGCCGGTGCTGGCGCTGGCATCGCTCGCTGCGCTGCCCATCCTCGTCGTCGCGAGCTGGGGGTTCCATCACGGAGCCGGACGCGCGTACAACGCGATCCGCGACCGCGTGGCGGAGACCCTGACCGCCCTCCAGGAGGGCTTCGCCGGCGTCCGGGTCGTGCAGGCGTTCCGGCGCGAGCGGCACACGCTCGAGCGCTACCAGCCGCGCAGCCATGCGCAGGTCGGCGCCTGGCGGCAGGCGTCGTACGTCAACGTGCGGCTCTTCCCGGTGATCGCAATCGCGCAGACCGCGGCGCTCGTCACCGTCCTGCTCGTCGCGGCCTCCCTTTACCAGGACGGGGAGATCTCCGAGGGGACGATCGCGGCCTTCGTCCTGTACCTGATCCAGCTCTTCGACCCGGTCGCGCGCCTCAGCGAGTGGATCGGCGAGTTCCGGCAAGGACTGGCGGCGCTCGCGAAGGTGACCGGCCTGCTCGAAGCCCCGGTGGCGATCATGGAGCGGCCGGGCGCGACGGAGCTGCCGCCCGAGGGCATCCTCGCCTTCCACGACGTGACCTTCGGCTACGACGCGGCGCGGCCCGTGGTCCAGGGCGTCACGCTCGAGATCGAGCCTGGCGAGCACGTCGCGCTCGTCGGCGCGACCGGGGCCGGCAAGTCCACGCTCTCGAAGCTGCTGATGCGCCAGTACGACCCGGAGCACGGCCGGATCGAGCTCGGCGGCGTCGACCTCCGCGACGCAACGCTCGAGTCGCTCAGCCGGCGGATCGTGCTGCTTCCGCAGGAGGGGCACCTGTTCACCGGCTCGATCGCCGACAACGTGCGCCTGGCGCGCCCCGACGCGACGGACGAGGAGGTGACCGCAGCCCTCGAGCGGATCGGGGCGCTCGAGCGGTTCGCCTCGCTCCCCGAAGGACTCGAGACGGACGTGCAGACGCGTGGGCTCCGGCTCTCCGCGGGCGAGCGCCAGCTCGTCGGGCTGGCGCGAGTCGCGCTCGCCGACCCGACGGTGATCGTCCTCGACGAGGCAACGTCCAGCCTCGACCCCGGCACGGAGGCGGCCGTCGAGGCCGCGCTGGCGGCGGTCGGCGAGGGTCGGACGATGGTCACGATCGCGCACCGGCTCTCGACGGCGGAGCGCGCCGACCGGGTCGCCGTCCTCGAGCGCGGCCGACTCGTGGAGGTAGCCTCGCACGCCGAGCTCGTCGAGCAGGGCGAGCGCTACGCGCGGCTCTGGGAATCCTGGCAGGCCGGCGTCGCAGCCGCCTACGGGTAAGAGCTCCTAAAGCAGCGCGGGATGCCGATATGTCGGGTCGAGGCGCGCGGACGAGTGTCGACGCTTAGCTCTCGCCGCTCGAACGCTCCTCGGAACGCCGTGCGACACCGCTTTCCCCGATGGGGCCTAACGAACGGCTCGCGCCTGCAAGTACACCCAGACCGCGGCAGCGGCGGCGACCGCAAGGACGACCCCCAGGACCCAGTGTCCGCTGAGGAGTAAGACAAGGGCCAACAGCACGAGACCGCCGGCGATCAACACCGCTCGTCGGAGCATGCGCCCTCGAGCGCGGCCCCTTCCGTCGACGCTCATCAGGTCATCTCATGGTCTGGTCTCACGAACGCATCTCAGCATGACGAGGTGCCGGCGTCCAGCACTTCCTGTGTGTGCTCCGTGGCCGAAGCGACGGTCGTGCCCAGGCGCCGGCCGTGCCGCTCGGGCTGGGTCGACGGCGGACAGCCGCGGCCCGCCAATGTAAGGAATCTGGAAAAAGAGAGCCGGGCGCGTCCGAAGCTCGCCGCGCGGCTGGCACACTCGACCGATGAACGCGCTCTGGCTCTCGCTCCTGTTCGGCGCCCCCTGGCTCGCGGCGATCGCTTACACCTGGCCGCGAGCGCCGCGCATGGACGGCCCGCCACCGTCGACGGCCGATCGCACCCGCGAGCGCCTCTGGGCCTAGGGGCTCGGCGGCCTAGGCTCCGCGCCGTGAGAATCGAACGGGTCGCAGTCACACCGACCTGTGTCGATTGTCACGCCGTCTGGCTCCCCGACGACGCCCGCCGAGCGCGCCTCTTAAGTCACTCGCACGGATGGCCGCACATCGGGCCGACATCCACGGTCTTGCGCGCGTAGAACGGCGCGCCAGGGGTCGCCAGATTCAGCATCGCCAGCAGCTTGTACCGGCCGGGCTTCACGTTGAGAACGTCCTTGAGGACGCACGTGAACGCGGTGCGCGGACGAAGCTCCCGTACGACCTTCAGGCCGTCCACGCCGTGCCCGAGGCTCCACGCGTAGGCCACGTCCCGCGTCCGGAAGAGGAACGACCCCGTCACAGGTGGCGCAAACGGCCAGCCGAGCAGGACGTCCGCGGGCGACGGGGCGGTGAGCTCGAGGTGCCACCACGTCCGGGAGGGGTTCGCCACCCGGACGACCCAGGTCACCGACTGCCCGCTGCGGAGCGGCTTCGGCGCGTAGGCGAAGTTGAACTGGACGTGCGTTGCGTGGGGCGTCGTCTTCGGCAGAGGCGTTACGGGACCGCAGTCACCCAGCCAGCGGGTGTAGCCGCGGGCGTCGTGCGCCGTGCCAGCGAGCGCCACGATGCCGCCGGTCACGACGACTGCGAGCACAGCCGCGCACCGGGTCATTCGCGGGCTAAGACGTTCGAAATCCTTATTGGTTGGCGGATCAGCCCCGCCTGGGGCACGTCGGCTCCGAGCCCTTCCGGGACACGGCGGTCAGGCGGTCGAGAGCGTCAGCTCTTCGCGGGATCCGGCGGCGGCGGCTGCATCGCCGAGCCGGGCAGCGGGAAGGGCCGCGGCTTCGGCTGCGGCTGGCGCTTCTTCTCCTCCGACGGCGGCAAAGCCGGCGCCGCGGCGGGCTCGTCCGCGAACACGGACTCCTGGGCCTCCCCGGCGAGCAGGCGCTCGAACTGCTCCTTGTCGATCGTCTCGCGCTCGATCAGGATCGCGGAGACCCGGTGGAGCTCCTCCATGTGGTCGCGCAGCACCTGCTGGGCCGTCGAGTGCGCCTCCTCGATGATCCGGCGGATCTCGTCGTCGATCTCGCGGGCGACCTCTTCGGAATAGTCCGGCTCGGCGCCGAGCTCGCGGCCGAGGAACGGCTGGTCGTGGCCGCGGCCGAGGACGCGCGGGCCGAGCTTCTCGCTCATCCCGAAGCGCATCACCATCTGCTTCGACGTCGACGTGACCTTCTCGAGGTCGTTGGCGGCGCCCGTGGTGACCTCGTTGAAGACGATCTCCTCCGCCGCGCGTCCGCCGAGCGTCATCGCGAGGCTGTTCATCAGGCTCTTCTTGGTCGTGAGGTAGCGGTCCTCGCGTGGCAGCGAGATCGTGTACCCGAGCGCCTGGCCGCGGCCGATGATCGAGATCTTGTGGACGTCGGACTCCTGGTCGAGGTAGTAGCCGACGATCGCGTGGCCGAGCTCGTGGTACGCGGTGATCCGGCGCTCCTCCTCGGTGAAGAGGCGCGTCTTCTTCTCGGGGCCGGCGATCACGCGCATGATCCCCTCCTCGAGCTCCTCCTGCTCGATCACCTTCTTGCCGCGGCGCGCCGCGAGCAGCGCCGCCTCGTTGACGAGGTTCGCGAGGTCGGCGCCCGTGAAGCCGGGCGTCCCTGCGGCGAGCGTGTCGAGATCGATCTCGGGCCCGAGCGGCTTGCCCTTGGAGTGCACCTCGAGGATCTGGCGGCGGCCGTTCCGGTCGGGCCGGTCGACGACGATCTGACGGTCGAAGCGGCCCGGGCGGAGCAGCGCCGGGTCGAGGATGTCAGGCCGGTTCGTGGCCGCGATCAGGATGATGTTGTCCTTCAGCTCGAACCCGTCCATCTCGACGAGGAGCTGGTTCAGCGTCTGCTCGCGCTCGTCGTGCCCGCCGCCGAGGCCGGCGCCGCGATGGCGGCCGACCGCGTCGATCTCGTCCATGAAGATGATGCACGGGTTCGCCTGCTTCGCCTGCTCGAACAGGTCGCGCACGCGCGAGGCGCCGACGCCGACGAACATCTCGACGAAGTCGGAGCCCGAGATGGAGAAGAACGGCACGCCCGCCTCGCCCGCGACCGCGCGCGCGAGCAGCGTCTTGCCGGTGCCGGGGGGCCCGTAGAGCAGCACGCCCTTGGGGATCCGCGCGCCGAGTGCCTGGAACTTCTTCGGGTTCTCCAGGAACTCCTTGATCTCCTGGAGCTCCTCCACCGCCTCCTCGACGCCGGCGACGTCCTTGAAGCCGATCTTCGGCGAGTCCGGCGTCATTCGCTTCGCGCGCGACTTGCCGAAGGACATCACCTTCGAGCCGCCGCCCTGCACCTGGTTCATCAGGAAGATCCAGAAGCCGAACAGGAGGACGAACGGCAGCAGCGAGGTGAGGATCGACCACCAGGGCGACGAGCCCGTCCCCTTCGAGTCGAAGTCGACGTTGCTCTCGAGCATCTTCTGCTCGACCGCCGCCTCCGCCTGGTCGGTCGCGTAGTGGACCTTGATGTTCGGCTGGTTGCCCTTCTGCTCGACCGTGAACTCGTGCTTGTTCGGGGTGATCGTGACCCGCTCGATCTGGCTCGGGTCGTTCTGGATCATCTGGATGACCTCAGAGGTCGTCCGCTTCTCGACCTTCTGGCCGTGGCCGCTCAGGGTCTGCAGCGCCAGCCAGACGAGGGCGGCGATGATGACGAGCGGGAAGAGCGCGCTACGGAAGAAACGGTTCACTAGGAGTCTTTCGGCAGGGTAGCAAGGTCGGTTTGAGCTTCACCGTGACGCTTCGGCTTGCCCAGGCCCTTTCTTAAGCCCCTTCCGGCAGGAGCTCGGGGTCGAGCACACCCACGTAGGGGAGGTTTCGGTACCGCTCCGCGAAGTCCAGCCCGTACCCGATCACGAAGCGGTTCGGGATCTCGAAGCCGATGTAGCGGACGGGCACGTCGATCTGCCGCCGTTCCGGCTTCGTCATCAGGGCGCAGACCTCCAGGCTCGCTGGCATCCGCGCCTCGAGGTTGCGCATCAGGTAGGAGAGCGTGAGGCCCGAGTCGATGATGTCCTCGACAACGAGGACCTCCCGGCCCTCGATGTTGATGTCGAGGTCCTTGAGGATGCGGACGACGCCGCTCGAATCGGTCGAGGCGCCGTAGCTCGAGATCGCCATGAAGTCGATCTCGCACGGGACGGTGAGGTGGCGCATGAGGTCGGCCATGAAGAAGACGGCGCCCTTGAGCACGCCGATCAGCAGCAGGTCACGATTCGCGTAGTCGCGCGAGATCTCCTCCCCGAGCTCGGCCACGCGGTTCCGCAGCGTCTCCTCGTCGACGAGGATCTCGGTGACCGCGCGCTCGAGCTCAGCCGCCACGCTACGCGCGCCAGTCACGTGCGAGGCCACGTCAACGCGGACCACGCTCCTCGATGCGGTGCGCCCTGACGCCCTCGGCCTCGACGATCCCGGGGACTGCGACGACCTCGTCTCCGCGCACGACCAGCGGCCACGTCTCGCGGTGTGAGCGGGGGATCTTCGCGTCCACGAACACGTCCTGGATCTTCTTCGATCGCCCGGCGAGCCTGTCGCCGGCGCGCCAGGCCCTTACCCTAAGCCCTGGGCGGTCGGAAGAGATACGCCACTCGCCCCAGCGCACCTCGTGGTCGAGCGCGACGGGCGTGCGCTCGACCCAGACGCGGTCGTACTCGCGGACCGCCGTGACGCCGCCGCCGAGGTCGACCCGCGTCGAGCCGGCGGTGGACGCGAGCAGGGCGTCGAGCCGCGACGACCGCTCCTCGGCCGCCCGGAGAAGGTTCTCGCGCGCGCCGGGATGGAGCTGCTCGAGCCGCGGCAGGATCTCGGTGCGAATGAGCCCGCGCTTCGTCCCGGCGTTGCTCGAGTCGACGCGGAACTCGACGCCCTCGGCCCGGCAGTAGGCCTCGGTCTCCTCACGCCAGACTCTCAGCAGCGGCCGGATGACGCCGTCCTCGCGGCGAGCCTTGATCCCGCCGGTCGTCCCGCTGGCGGCGAGCCGGTACAGCAGGGTCTCGACCTGGTCGGTCGCCGTGTGGCCCGTCGCGCGTAGGCGATCGCGCGCGAACGAGTAGCGGAGCTCCCGGAGCTCGTCCTCGGTCACCCCACCGCGACCGTCGACGACCTCGGCGCCGAGGCGCTCCGCGCAGAAGCGCGCGTCCGCGTCGGACTCTGCTCCGCGGAGCCCGTGGTTCACGTGGAGCGCCACGACCCTGTAGCCGAGCGCCCCGAGCACGTGCCAGAGGCAGGCGGAGTCGGCTCCACCGGAGACGAGGCACGTGACCTCACCGCCGGGCTCGATCAGGCCGCGGTCGCGGATGTGCGCCTCGACGCGCTCCCGGAGGTCCATCCCGGAAGTGTGGCGCAGGCGGCGCTAGAGGAGGGGCGACACGTCGCAGCCTTGCTGCTCGAGCGCGCCGCGCTCGTGCGAAAGCAGGTCGTGCGCAAAGTTCGCGAGCCCGTACGCCCGGTAGATGTGCTTCCCGGGCGAGTTGTGGTGGGACTTCGCCTGGATCGCCTTCGCATACTCGAGGAACATCGCGCGCAGGACGGCCTTCGTCTGCGTCAGCGACGGATCGGCGGGACGCGTGTTGCCGAGGGAGCGCATCGCCGCGTTGGTCTCGCCGATCACCTCGCCCGACTTGGCGTTGCCCCGAAGGTAGTCGTCGGCGGTCTCCCCGAGTGCGACCATGTTGAGCTGGGCCGACACGATGAACTGCCTGTCGACGGGGTAGCAGGTGTGCACGACGCCGGCTTGGCTGCCCGTCGGGCCCAGGACCAGGTTGACGAACCCGAGCGCAGCGACCACCAGCGCGAGTCCCGCTGCCGCAGTGATGCGGGGTCTCACGCCCGATTCTTCGGCGAGGACCGTGCACCGCTCGACACTCTTTCGGGGTTGACCGGGCCGCTTCACAGCGGCGACGGCATCAGAAGATCAGCGACCTGTACGACCCTCTGTGCTGCATCCCGACCGCCTCGTAGACGCGGATCGCCGCCGCATTCTCGGGCCTGACGAAGAGGCACACGGCGGGCACGCGCTCGAGCAGCAGCCGGATCAGGTCCCGCAGCCCGCGCTGGGCGTAGCCCCGGTTCCGGACGGGCGGATCGACCCACACCTGCTGGAGCTGGACGGCGGACGGCGTCCATGCCGACGCCTCGGCCTTGAACAGGATCGTCCCGTCCTCGACCCACACCCACGACCGCCTTTCCTCGATCTGCGAGCGGGTGCGCCAGCGGAAGCCCTCGGCGTCCCGCGCGAGCGGGTCGATGCCGATCTCCTCCTCGTGCGCGGCCGCGCAGGCCGGCAGGAGGAGGTCGTAGTCGTGCTCGTCTGCTGCCCGCAGGCCCGTCCCCGCGCCCTCAGGAGGCGTCTCGATGACGTAGACGGGCTGCCCCGGCCGGTCGTCCCGCGGAGACGGCATCTGGTCGGCGGCGACGTCCCAGAGCGCGGTGACCGGCCCCTCGTCGCCGATGATCATCAGCGCCCGGCCGCGGACGGTCGCCGCCGCGAACCGGCCGCAGTCCCGTCCAGACGGCACGACGTTCGCGCCGACGTGGCAGAGAGCGCTGAGCCGCCCTCGCTCCGCGAACGCCGAGAACCGGCCGAGACCGCGCCGCGCGACGTCCTCGAGGAAGACGCGCTCGACCGGGTCCTCGGCGCAGAATCGGAGGATCTGGTCGAGGCCGGGGTCGATCGCCTCGTCCACGTCGGCCATCCTTGCACGGGTTAGTGTCCCCACCCATGCCGATCCACATCAGAGCGGAGCCCGGCGAGTACGCGGAGGCCTGCCTCCTCCCCGGCGACCCGCTGCGCGCCCAGTACATCGCCGAGACGTACCTCGACAATGTGCAGCAGCGGAACGCCGAGCGCGGGCTGCTCGGCTATACGGGCGAGTGGGAAGGGAAGCCCGTCTCCGTCCAGGGCACCGGCATGGGCTGCCCCGGAGCGACGATCGTGTTCGAGGAGCTCGTCCAGCTCGGCGTCAAGAAGCTGCTGCGGGTCGGGACCTGCGGCGGCCTCCAGCCGCACCACCAGCTCGGCGACCTGATCGTCGCCCTCTCGGCCGTCCCGGCCGACTCGACGGCGATGCACCTCGTCGGCAACGAGCCGCACTGCCCCACCGCGAGCTGGTCGCTGATCCACGGCGCCGTCCACGTCGCGAAGGAGATGAGCCAGCCGATGCACGTCGGGCCGATCGTCTCCAGCGACGTCTTCTACAACCCGGACGAAGGCCAGTACGAGCGCTGGTCGAAGCGCGGAGTCCTCGCCGTCGAGATGGAGGCGGCCGCGCTGTTCACCGTCGGCGCGATCCGCGGCGCCGAGGCGGGCTGCCTGCTCACCGTCAGCGACATCGTCGTCGAGGGCGTCTTCACGCGCATCACCGACGAGGAGCTCCGCAACGCCGTCGACCGGATGACGCGCGTGGCGCTCGCGACGGCCACCGCCGAGCACTGACCCCAACGCTACGCGTCCTGGTAACGCCGAAGATGCAGCGACCTCGGCATGCTGCGTTCCCGCGACAGCTGCAACGTGTCTAGGTCGGAGCGGGTCGTCTTCCTCGTCAACCCGGCCTCGGCCAACGGGTCGACGGGGCGCCGCTGGCCCGAGATCTCGCGACAGGCGTCCGCCCAGGGGCTGACCGGCGACGCGCTGATCTCGGAGGCGCCCGGTCACCTCGCGGAGCTCGCCGCGCATGCCGCCGGCGGAGGGCGCGGGCGTGGTCGTCGTCGTCGGAGGCGACGGCTCCGTGCACGAGGTCGTCAACGGCCTCCTGGCGTCGGGGCGTGCCGGTGAAGTCGAGCTCGCCGTCCTCCCGCGCGGGACCGGCAAGGACTTCGTGCGGAGCCTGCGGATCCCGCGCGACCTCGCGGCCGCGGTCTCCGTGGCGAAGGACGGGCGCGTCCGCACGATCGACGCAGGCCGCGCGCGCTTCGTCGCGTGGGACGGCTCGGACGCCGAGGCGTACTTCGCCAACTTCGCCGGCGCCGGGATCAGCGGCGCGATCGCACGACGTGCCAACTCGAGCTCGAAGGCCGCCGGCGGGCGCGTCTCGTTCCTCGTCGCGACCGTGGCCGTCTTCGCGCGCTGGAAGAGCGCGCCGGTCACGGTGGACGTCGAGGGCACGCAGCGCAGCGGCCAGATGTTCGAGGTGCTCGCGATGAACGGCGACTACGCGGGAGGCGGGATGTGGGTCACTCCGGAGGCGTCACCCGACGACGGGCGCCTCGACGTCCTCCTGATCGGCGACGTGACGAAGGCCGACTTCGTGCGGACGTTCCCGAAGATCTACCGCGGCAAGCACCTGTCGCACCCGAAGATCGAGGTGCTCCGCGGCCGCGCCGTCGACGTCACGGCGGACGTCCCGCTCCCGATCGTCCTCGACGGCGAGCAGCCGGGGACGACGCCCGCGCGGTTCGAGATCGTCGCGGACGCGCTCCGGGTTCGCGTCGGCGGCTAGCTCTTGCCGGCCTCGGCGGCGCCTGGCTCGGAGGCCTTGCGCGCGGAGGCCTTGGGCTCCGACGCCTTCGACGAGCCGCCCTTCTTCCCCTCGAGCTTGTCGAGCCGCTGCTCGACGTCTTCGAGTCGCCGGCCGAGCTCGTCGAGGCCGCGCAGCTTCTTCTGCATGTCGTCCATCCGCTCGCGCATGGACGTCATCGCACCGGTGACGCGGTCGGCGCCGGGCGCGCCGGCGAGCCTCTGAATCGCCCCCTCGCCTGCGTCGGCCAGCCGGCTGACCAACGTCTTCTCTTCTGAACCAGTCATCGTTCGGGTCCTCCTCGACTATGTGTTCGCTCGTGTCGTCCGCATCATCCCGTGCTCGGCACGGACGATCAACGCAGTACCCGCGAACGCGCTTCGGAACACGCGCTTCACCGACTGGTGAAGATCCTGTGACTCCTTGCTGACAAACCCGGGGAGCTACGTGCCGTCTAAGTACTGTGAAGCGGAGATGACGGTGAAGCGGATCCACAAGCACAAAGCGGTCACGACGCTCGCGATCAGGCAGCGGAGCGGAGTCCCCTACGAGGTCGAACGCAGGGTCTGCGCGAACTGCCGCCGGCTCCTCGACGAGACGCCGGTCAAAAGGGCCGCGGCCTAGGCAAGCTCGGCGACGAGCGCGGCGAGCGTCTCGCCGGCGCCGCCGTCCACCCTCACCGATGCGTGCCGGTCGTAGGGCGTCGGGCCCCGGTTGACGATCGCCAGCTCACCGCCCGACTCGAGCGTGGTGTCGGGGAGGCCGGCGACCGGGTGCACCTCCAGCGACGAGCCGACAACGAGCAGGAGCGCCGCCTCCTGCGCGAGCTGGAACGCCCGGTCGATCTCCCGCTCGGGGAGCAGCTCCCCGAACATGACGACGCCCGGTTTGAGGATCTCGCCGCAGCGCGGGCACGGCGGCGCGGGCGCGTCTTCCAGCGCCGCCACGACCGCGGCGAGCGGCACCCGCTCGCCGCAGGCGAGGCAGTCGGCGTAGCGGATCGAGCCGTGCACCTCGACGACGTCGCCTGAGCCCGCCCGCTCGTGCAGGGTGTCGATGTTCTGCGTCACCACCCCGCGGACGAGCCCGCGCCGCTCGAGCTCCGCAAGCGCCCGGTGCCCGTCGTTCGGCTCGGCGCTCGTCAACACGTCGAACCGCAGCGCGTAGAACTCCCAGACCTTCACCGGGTCGCGCTGAAACGCCCCGATCGAGGCGTACTCCATCGGGTCGTACTCGGCCCAGATCCCGGTCGGCGAACGGAAGTCCGGGATCCCGCTCTCGGTCGAGATGCCCGCACCGGTGAGCACGACGCAGGGCTGCCTCGTCCCGACGAGCTCGGCCAGCCTCAGGACTTCGGGTCGAGCCGGTACAGCTGTCCTTCCGCGGTGGTCACGTAGATGCGGTTCTGCGCATCGGTTCCGAAGCTCGTCGGCTGGCGCACGGAGAGCTCGAGCGAGATCGCGGTCTGTGTCCCCTGCGCGGGATCGATGGCGTAGAGCGCCCCCTCGCAGAGATCCGTCAAGAGAAAGAGCCCGTCGAGCTTGGGGATGCGCGGCTCGTGCGCGACGACGCCGCCGATAATCGAGCAGCGCGTCGGCGAGTGCGGATACTCGAAGAGGGGCGGCGTGACCTGCGCGCCTACGCACGACGCCGGCTGCGGGACGATCGGCGGCGGCACGATCGTGCCTTCCATGCAGGGCCAGCCGAAGTTCAGGCCGAGCCGGTCCAGCGGGAGGCGGTCGACCTCCTCGCGGCTCCCCTCCCCGACGTCGCCGATCAGCATCGCGTTGGTCTGCGGATCGATCCAGAAGCGCCAGGGGTTGCGAAGGCCGTAGGCGACGATCTCCGGCCGGGCGCCGGCCGTGTGCGCGAATGGATTCCCGTCCGGAACGGCATATGGGGCGCCGTGGCGAGGGTCGATCCGGAGGATGCTGCCGAGCAGGTCGCCCAGCGTCTGCCCGTAGGCGCCGATCGGGATCGTCGGCGGGTCGGCGCCGCCGTCGCCAACGGCGATGTAGAGGTCGCCGTCGGGGCCGAACTGCAGCATTCCGCCGTTGTGGTCGGCGGTCGGCTTCGGGATCTCCAGGAGCTGGCGGCCGGTCGCGGCGTCGACCACGTCGGGGTTGGCCGTGGATCCGCGGAACTCGACGACGCGCAGGTTGCCCTGGAGGTCGTTGTAGTCGGCGTAGAGGAGCCGGCTCGTCGCGTAGTCGGGCGCGAACGCGATCGACAGCAGGCCCTTCTCCCCGTCGGCATAGACGCGGTCGCGCAGGTCGAGGAAGGGCTTCGGCTGGGGGACGCCGTCCTTGAGCAGGAAGACGCGCCCGTCCTGGTCGGCGACGATCAGGCGGCTCGGATCGCCGGGCGGCGCGACGACCTCCGTAGCGGTGCCGAGCCCCTGGGCGACGAGGGTGAGCTGCACGTCCTTCCCGCTGACGACGGGCGGGGGCGGCGCCGGCGGGGGCGGCTTCGGCGCGGGGCCCTTGCCCACGCGCAGCGTGCCCTTCATCCCGAGCGCCGCGTGGCCGGGGACGGCGCAGAGGTATCGGAAGGAGCCGGCCTTCCTGAACGTCAGCGTGACGCGCTGGCGCCCTCCCGGACGGAGGAGACGCGAGCTGCCATGACCAGGAAACGCGATGTCGTGGACGACGCGGCCCTTGTTGACCACGTCGAAGACGACCCGGCCCGGCGACACGGTCGTTCGCGAGAGGCGGATCTTGAAGTCGGAGAGGGTCACGACGACCCGGGCCTGGGACGCCCGTTCCGGCCGTGCCGCGCCGCCCGCTGCGCTCTGGAGAGACGCCACGAGGGCGACGACCGCGGCTGCGAGGAACGCCGGGACCAGCGAGCACCGCCCACGTCGCGCACGCACGAGGCCCAAAGTACGCAACGTTCGTAAAGGAAATCTAAGACTTCGCCCGCAGACGGCCGCCGGCAACCCGTCGACAGGACCTCCGTAGAGTGCGCGCATCGACGGGTTCCCCTTCCACACGGAGGTCACGGTCCGCTTCGCGGAGACGGACGCGCAAGGCGTCGCGCACCACGCCTCCTACCTCGTGTGGTTTGAGGTCGCGCGTGTGGCATACCTCGCTGAGTACGCGGGCGGGTACCGCTCGCTGCGGGAGCAGGGCCTGGAAGCGCTCGTGGTCGAGGCGAACCTGCGCTACGGGATGCCGGCGCGGTTCGACGACCGACTGCGGATCCACGCGCGCGTCCGCGACGTGCGCGGCGCGCGGTTCCGGTACGAGTACGCAATCGTGTGCGGCGACGACCTCATGGCGGAGGGCTGGACGCAGCACGCGTGCGTGGACGCAAAGACATTCCGCCCGACGCGCATCCCGGCCTCGTTGCGAGAGGCAATCGCTAGGGCTGAGTCGGCGCCGGCGTAGTCGTCGGCGTCGTGGTCGACGTCGTGGGCTTCGGGGGCTTGGGCGTCTTCTTGCCCGTCGTGCCCGTGGTCGTCGTGTCCGTCGTCGTCGGCTTGGGCTTCGGCCGTGGGTGCGTCCCGACGCGGACGACCGTCGGCTCCGCGCGGTACGACGAGTAGAAGGTGGAGTCGTACAGCAGCTTCCCGCCGCCCGAGTAGACGCGCCGGCGGACGCTCGTCGTCCGCGCCGGTTCGCCGGTCTCCTCGACGACGCGCTCTCCGGCGAGCATCGACGAGTCGTAGTCAGGTTTCGTCGGGATCGGCCCGTGCGCGACGAGCGGCGCGGTCTCCGAGACGACGCGCCGGTGCACGGGCGTCCCGTAGAGGGCGACCGTCAGGGAGGACGAGCCCACCCATGTCCGGAGGAGCAGCCAGTGGCCGGTGTCGTTGATGAACTTGAGATCGGTGTCGGGGTAGTTGACCGTCGCGTCTCGCCCCTGCGGGTAGTGGCTGATGTAGAGCGCGTGGTTCGTGCGCGCAGTGATCGACAGGCCGGCCTCGTACGCCGCGTTGAACACGGTCGTCGAGACCTGGCAGACGCCGCCGCCGAGCCCGGTCTTGAGCTCGCCGTTGATGATGACGGGCGCCTCCAGGAAACCCTTCGCGGCCGTGCGCGCGCCCGTCGTCTCGTTGAACGAGAACTCCGCGCCCGGCGCGATCACGTGTCGGTCGACGAGGTGCGAGACCAGCTGGACGTTGTGAACGCGATTTGGATCGCCGCCGTAGAAGGTCGTGTACTGGGCGACGAGCCCGCTGATGTGCATTGCCTGCGCTTCCTTCGTCGTCCGCTCCGCGTGGGCGGCCTGGGCGACGAGCTCGGTCCGGCGGAGCGCCGGGTCCGAGACGAGCGCGGCTCGTAGGACCCGCTGCGCGCTCGCCGGTACGTCGAGCGCGTAGCCGTCGCGATCGGGGATGACATGGATCCCGCCCTTGGTGATCGCGAAGTCCGCGTCGACGGGCGGACGGTCGACCGAGCGGGCCAGCGCGCCGAACCATCGGTCGGCGCCGGAACCCCCGATCCGCACCTGGGTCTGCCCATCGGCGGGCAGCTCGAGGAGCGTCGCGGCCTTGATCGGCTTCAAGCGCCAGCGCGTCTTCCCGAGCGAGAGGCGGATCGGCGCCGACAGGGCAGTCCGGACCTCCGCCTGCGCGACCTTGAGGTCGTCGCGGGACACGCGCGGAGCGACCGTGCGCACCGGGAGATCGACGGACTCGCGTGAGAGGCTCGCGAGCGAGCGGACGATCGTCGTGGCCGCCTCGCCGCGATCGAGGGCGCGGCCCTTCCGCCCGGCGACGATCACCGGTTGGAGCCCGCGCAGCACGATCCGCGACTCGTGGTGAGCCGTGTTCACGGTCGTGGCCACTTGGTCGAGCACGTAGTTCAGTGCTGCGTCCTCGACCTCCGTCCGGGGCGCGACGTCAGCGCCGAAGAACCGGAGGTCGAGACGCCGGAAGCCTCGCACCGGGCCGAAGCCGTCCCCCTGCTGCTTGACGGCGTCGACCGCGGCCGCCCAGTCGGCGCGGACGCCGAGCTGCTCCGCGCTCAGGTGCCAGGCGTGACCGCCGGCGTGGAACGCGACGGGTGCGTTCTCGAGCGCTCGTGCCCGCCGCTCGAGGAGGGCCGTGGCGTCGTGGGGCGTGAGGCCGCTGACATCGATGCCGGCGATGTGGATGCCGTCGGCGAGCCGTTCGGGCGAGCCCGCGAAGGCGAGCCCGACCACGATTCCGGTGAGCCCTGCGACCACCGCGGCGAGCGTTGCGCGGCGGATCAGGACGACATTCCGGCGCTTCGGCGCCGGTCGCCCCGGGCCCGGGTGGCGAGTTGAGGGGCGACCCGACAAGGCCGCGAAGTCTAGCTCCCGGCGCTGCCGTCCCACTCGTGTCGCCTCGCAGCCGTGGTCGTCACACTTTCGTTGCCCTCTCGGGCAACAGAGTCACACCTTCCCCGGTAGAATAGGACGTGGGTGGTGGGTTAGGGGTGCCCGCGCGCGAACCAGTTAAAAGGTGAAGAGCTCGATCCCGCCGCTGACGTTGAGCGCCACGCCCGTGATGTAGGACGCGAGGTCCGAGCACAGGAACGCAATCGTGCTCGCGATCTCCTGCGGCTCGCCCGGCCGGCGCAGCGCAACGCGCTTGACCATCCGCTCGTTCATGTCGGGGTTGCCGAAGCCGAACGCCTCTGTGCCGATGATCCCCGGGACGATCGCGTTGCAGGTGATCCCGTGCCGGGCGCCCTCGAGGGCGAGCGTCTTCGTCAGCCCGATCAGCCCGGCCTTCGTCGTCGAGTAGCTCGCCTGCCCAAAGCCACCGAGCGTGCCGGCGACCGAGGCCATGTTCACGATCCGCCCCCACCCGCGCTCGCGCATGTGCGGCCACGTCGCCTGCGCGCAGTTGAACGCCCCGGTCAGGTTGACACGCAGGTCACGCTCCCACAGCTCGGCCGCCTGGTCTCCGATCTGCCCGACGTGATCGAGCGTCCCGGCGTTGTTGACGAGGATGTCGAGCGAGCCGAACTCCTCCACCGTTCGGGTGACGGCCGCGTCGACCTGCGCCCGGTCGGTGACGTCGCACTTGATTGCCGCTGCGCGCCGGCCCATCTCCTGGATCTCCTGCGCGGTCGCCTCGCTGAACACGAGGCCTTGCGCCCGCGCGGCCTGGGCAAGCGGACCCCAGCGGTCGACGTCGTCGCCCGCGTCGGACTCGACCTGGATGTCCGCGATCACGACGTCCGCGCCCGCGCGGGCGAGCGTCAGCGCGTCAGCTCTCCCGAGCCCGCGCGACCCTCCTGTGACGAGCGCGACGCGCCCGCTGAGATCGATCTCCAGTGTCACGAGACGCCTAGTCTCGCGGCATCAATAGCTCTCTTGCAATGACGAGCCGCTGGATCTGCGAGGTGCCCTCGTAGATCTGGTACAGCTTGGCGTCCCGCATCAGCTTCTCGACGGGATACTCCTTCATGTACCCGTAGCCGCCGAAGACCTGGACGGCATCGGTGGTGACCTCCATGCAGATGTCGGCCGCGAACCGCTTCGCATAGCTCGACTGGAGCGTCGCCCGCTGGCCCTGGTCGATCAGCCACGCCGCCTGCCAGCAGAGCAGCCGGGCCGCCTCGATCTTGGTTGCCATGTCGGCGATCAGGAAGTTGACGCCCTGGTTCATGGCGATCGGCATCCCGAATTGCACGCGCTCCTTGGAGTACTGCGCCGCGTACTCGAACGCCGCGCGCGCGACTCCGACGGCCCCGACCGCCGTGCCCGGGCGCGTGAAGTCGAGCGTCTTCATCGCGATCTTGAAGCCCTCGCCCTCCTCGCCCAGCCGGTTCGCCGCGGGAACCTTCACGTCCTGGAACGCGAGCGCGGACGTGTCGGTCGACCGCTGCCCCATCTTGTCCAGGTGCTTCTCGACGATCACGCCGTCGAGGCTCGTCGGGACGATGAACGCCGTCAGCCCGCGATGGCCCTTCGACTTGTCCGTCGACGCGAAGACGGTGAGCCAGTCGGCGTGGCCGGCGTTCGTGATGAACATCTTCGACCCGTTGAGGATGTAGTCGTCCCCGTGCCGGACGGCGGTGGTCTCGATGCCGGAGACGTCGGAGCCGGCGTTCGGCTCCGAGAGGGCGAAGGAGGTCAGGAGCGGCTCCTCGAGCAGAGGCGGAAGCCACTCGCGCTTCTGCTCGTCGGTGCCGGCGATGATCACCGGCCCGTGGCCGAGGCCGTTGGCGGCGATCGCGGTGCCGATCCCGGCGCAGCCCCAGCAGAGCTCCTCTCCGACGAGCATGCCCTCGAACGCCCCGAGCTCGAGGCCGCCGTACTCCTCCGGGATGTGGAGGTTCATCAACCCGACCTCGTGCGCTTTCGCGATCACGTCGGCAGGGTGCGTCGAGTGCTCGTCGTACTCGCGCTCCTTCGGCCGGATCTCCCGTTCCGCGAACTCGTGCGCGAGGTCGCGGAGCGCGCGCTGCTCCTCTGTCAGCGCGAACGAGACGCCGCTGCCGGCAGCTTGCTCGATCGTTGCCATGACTCCCTCAGCGTATGTTGATTGACCAGTCAGTCAACCACTGTAGCGAGCGAGGAAGTGGAGCACCCGCTCGACGTGCGCATCCAGCTCGCCGCGGCGGGCGAGCGGAACGAGCGCGTGGACGGCCCTCGCCGCGTCGGCAGCCTTCGGGAAGAGCACGATGTCGGCCCCGGCGCGGACGGCCTCGACGGCCCAGAGCGGGGCCAACGGGCTGTCCAGCACGCCGAGCGAGTCGGTGATCGCCACGCCGCGGAACCCGAGCCTCCGCAACAATCGGTAAGCGGCGGGCTCGAGCGTCGCGCGGCGCGGCCCGACGTCGTCGTAGATCCCGTGCCCGACCATGATGCACGGGACGCCCGCCGCCACCGCGGCCCGGTAAGGCGCAAGGTCGGCCTGCCGCATATGGCCGTGGACGTACAGGCGCTCGTCGGTGGAGACCGGTAACGGCCCGAGGCCGGGAAAGTGCTTGGCGCACGCGGCGACGCCGCCCGCCGCCAGGCCGCGCGCGAACGCCACCCCGAAGGACGGCGATCTGTACTGCCGCGACCCGAGCGGCCCATCCCGGAGGTCGAGCACCGGCGCGAGGTCGACGTGTACGCCGAGATTCCGGAGCCCGCGCGCCGTCTCCACCCCGGCGGCGTAGGCCTCTGCCCTGCTCCGGATCTGCGACGCCGCCTTCCAGGGCGCCACGGGCGGGTAGGTCTTCACGACGCCGCCCTCCTGGTCTGTGTAGACGAGCACGCCGCGCGGTCGCGGCTCGTCGCGGTCCCATTGGCGGACGATCACACCGCCGGCCGACGGCGCGACGGGCAGCCCGGAGACGACAAGCAGGCCGGCCTTCTGCTGTGGCGTCAGGCCGATCAGCGCCGCCGCGGTCACGAGCGCGCCGAGCACCGCCGAACCGTACCGGGGGTACGATCCGGCCGATGGCGATCACCAGGCAGCCGGCCGCGATCGATCCCTACGACTTCCTCGCGCTCGACGCCCTGCTCGACGACGAAGAGCGCGCGATCCGCGACACGGTGCGCGAGTTCGTCCGCGACCGCATCCTCCCCGAGGTCGGCGACTGGTTCGAGGAGGGCCGCCTTCCCGACCCGCGAGCTGGCGCCCGAGATCGGCCGGCTCGGACTTCTCGGGATGCACCTGGACGGCTACGGCCTGCCCGCCGCAAGCGCCGTGGCCTACGGGCTCGCCTGCATGGAGCTCGAGGCCGGCGACTCGGGCGTCCGCAGCCTCGTCTCCGTCCAGGGATCGCTGGCGATGTTCGCGATCTGGCGCTGGGGAACGGAGGAGCAGAAGGAGCGCTGGCTCCCGCCGATGCACACCGGCGAGGCGATCGGCTGCTTCGGACTGACCGAGCCCGACGCCGGCTCCGACCCTGCCTCGATGCGCACGCACGCGCGGCGGGACGGCGTCGACTGGATCCTGAACGGCACGAAGATGTGGATCACGAACGGCACCGTCGCCGACGTCGCGGTCGTGTGGGCGCGCACCGACGACGGCGCGATCAACGGGTTCCTCGTCGAGGCCGGGATGCCGGGGTTCGAGGCGCCGGAGATGAAGCGCAAGCTGTCGCTACGCGCGTCCGTCACGTCCGAGCTCGTCATGCGCGACGTGCGCGTGCCCGAGGCGAACCGCTTCCCCGAGGTCTCGACGCTGCGCGGGCCGCTGTCCTGCCTCAACGAGGCGCGGTACGGGATCGTGTGGGGCGCCGTCGGCGCGGGGCGCGCCTGCTTCGAGGCGGCGCTCGAGTACGCACGCGAGCGGCTCGTGTTCGGCAAGCCGATCGCGGGCTACCAGCTGACGCAGGAGAAGCTGGCGGAGATGGCGCTCGAGGTGAACCGCGGCAGCCTCGTCGCGCTCCACCTCGGTCGGATGAAGGACGACGGCACGCTGAGGCCCGAGCACGTCAGCATGGGGAAGATGGGCAACGTCCGCGGCGCCCTCGAGGTCGCACGAACCGCGCGCTCTATCCTCGGCGGCAACGGGATCACGCTCGAGTACCCGGTCATCCGGCACATGAACAACCTCGAGTCTGTCCTCACCTACGAGGGGACGCACGAGGTGCACACACTCACGGTCGGGAAGGCCCTGACCGGTGAGGACGCGTTTCGCTAGACCGCCGGTGCCTCCTTAGAGCTCGTTTCATGTGACCGTCTTCGCCAGGAGTTTCGCGTTGGTATGACTGCGACATGGAGCCGGCGCCCGGCGCGGCGTTTCTGCCGACGACGCTGACGGACTCTTCGAGCTGGATCACGCGGTCAAGCGCACGGACGGCCCGGAGACGGTCAGCGACCTCGTCGAGGATGCACTGGCGGCCGACGTAGCCGTCTGCGCCTCCGCGCGGGACCGCGCGATCATCGGTGTCGGCTTTGTGAGGGGGACCACGCTCGGTGGAACCGTGCACCCGGATTATCGGCGGTGCGGCGTCGGCACTCATCTGCTTGAGTGGGCCGAAGAGCACGCACCAGGTGACGCCGCCGAGCTCACGATCCGCAACGAGGCACTGACCGTCGACGCGCATGCGATCTATGTGAGCCGTGGCTTCGAGCAGCAGTTTGTGGAGGACGCAATGGTGCGCCATCTCGGCATCGCCGTGGGCGAGATCCCGCTGCCGGCCGACGTGGAGCTGGTGCTGCCCTGGAGCAGGAAGACTGCGGCGCTGTTCTTCGCCGCCTATCGCGCCTCTTTTGCCGACCGGCCGGGATTCCGGGAGCCGCCAGGCGAGGAGTGGGTCGATGACCACGATCGCGAGGAGTTCCGGCGCGACCTCTCGCTCATTGCGCTCGCAGGTGGTGAGCCGGTCGGCTTCCTCACCGTCGAGCTCGACCCGCCGGCCGGCTGGATTGACCAGATGGGGGTCGTGCCGACGTGGCGCAGGCGCGGGCTCGGTGCCGCACTGATCGCGCAGACGCTACGCCGATTCCAGGCGGAGGGACTCGCTGAGGCACTGTTGCACGTGAACACGAACAACCCAGGTGCGGCTGCGCTTTACGAGCGGCTCGGCTTTCGAAAACAGCTTCAGCGCGCCAGGTACGTGAAATCTCGCCATTGAAACCATGGGCGCCTTCACGGCGAAGAGGTGGCCGATCTTCAGACCGAGTTGCGAAGCCGTCTCAAAAGACAAGGGAGCAGGCGAGGCCGGTACCGGGTCCCTTCATTTCGATTCGACTTCTTAGACAGGGATCCGCGCGCGCAGGATCGTCGGGCCGCCCCTGGGACTGTCGATCGACAGTTCGCCGTCCAGGGCCTCGACGCGATCAGAGAGCCCGCTGAGCCCGGAGCCGCCGCCGGCGTCCGCGCCGCCGACACCGTCGTCCTCGACCTCGGTCACGAGGTGGCCGTCCTGCTGGAAGACACGGACGCTCGCCACCCTCGCGCGGGCGTACTTCGCGACATTGGTCAGCGCCTCGGCCACGACGTAGTAGACCGCCGCCTCGACCTGCGAGTCCAGGCGCTCTAGCGGAGCCTCCTCGACCTCGACCGGGACGATCGAGCGAACGGCGAGCATCTCGAGCGCGTCCGGCAGGCCCTGGTCCGTCAGGACAGCCGGATGAATCCCGCGCGCCAGCTCGCGCAGCTCCTCCAGCGCTTCGTCGAGCTCCGCCTCGATCGTCGCGAGCTGCCTGGCGGCGGAGGTCGCCTTGCCGTCCTTCAACGCCCTGCGCGCCATCCGCAGCGCAAGCGAGACGCTGACGAGCCGCTGCTGGGCCCCGTCGTGGAGGTCCCGCTCGAGCTTGCGCCGGGACGCGTCTGCCGCCTGGACGACCCGTGAGCGCGACGCCCGGAGCTTCTCCTGGTCGTGCTTCAGCGTCGTGACGTCGACGCCCGAGAAGAAGATGCACGGCCGCCCCTCTGAGTCGGTCACCCGCCGCTTGATCCAGGAGACGATCGCGGTCGTGCCGTCGGCCCGCCGGAATGCGCTCTCGTGCTCCACGTCCTCGTCCTGGCTCAGGAGCCTCCGCTTGACGTCGGCGGCCTCCTTCGGCACCGGGAACACCTTGTGGAAGAGGGCACCGCGCGTCTCGTCGCCGCCGACCCGGCCGCACAGGAACTCGAGCGCGTTGTTGTAGCGGATGATCCGGAGGTCCTCGCCGACGACGCAGAACAGGGCGGGCGTGGTGTTGACGACTGTCTCCAGGAACTCGCGCTCTCGCTCGAGCTCCTCGGCCCGTCGGTCAAGCTCGCGCGCGAGCCGCTCGTTCTCCCGCGCGAGCCCCGTCGCCTTCTTCGCTCTGGTCCGCGGCATGGTCGTCCCCGGCGACCGAGTCTAGAAGCCGGGTCCTTCCGCCGCCGAAAGAGGGCTCTGCGGGAGGCCGGGCCTCGGCTCGCCGGTGTTGTAGTCGCCCGGCGCGACGTCGTTCGGGCCGTCGGGATAGAAGACGGCGGCGAGCTTCTGGATCTGCTGCCGACCCGGCCCGAGCTCGAACTGGCCGCCGCCGTATAGATGGATCCCGTTCGCCTCGCAGTGCTCGATGCACTCGAGCAGCCGCTCGGCCGTGCCGAAACGCGACGGCTTCACGTTCAGCCAGCCGGGGTCGACGGGGAGCCCGAGCAGGTCCTGGAGCGAGTGGATCGGAGCGTCGAAGCTGAGCCTCCGCTCCTCCCCGCGCAGGACGTCGCCGCACGCGCCGTCGAGCGAGGCGTCCTCGAGCACCGCCTCCGGGAAGAGCTCCTTGACGGCGCTGTACAGCTGCGGATCCGGCTCGACGTCGACGGGCGTGCCGCTGTAGTACGCCTTCAGGTCGAGGACAAGAACGCGGCCGGTGGCGGCGAGGCGCTCCATGAACGGCCGCTCCCAGTCGTTCTCGGGATCGAGCTTCAGCTCGAGCCCGGGCGCGTGCTCGAGCCACGCGAACGCGTCGGCCCTGGTCGACACGACGAAGCGGACGGGTCGGAGCTCGCGGCCGAGCGCGGCGGCGAACGAGAGGTCGTTCTGCCGGAGCGCAAGGTCGAGCGCCGCCGACTCGAGTGCCCAGCGTCGGTAGTCGAGCGCGGCGTGCATCCGCGGCTCCTCCCGGAAGAGCGAAAGCTCGTCGAGCGCGCGCGAGAGCTCCCCGAGCGTCGTCGGGCCGGTCGGCTCGACCGTCGGGAACCAGTCGTGGTTCTCGGCGTTGTAGGTCACGTCCTCCCCCACGCCCACGGCGCCGCGACCCCTGAGCGACAGGACGGTGGTCACGCGCGTGAACTGCGTCGAGACGTCGACGCTCAGCCGTTCCGTCCCGGCCGCCTCGACGTCGACCTCGAGCTCCGCGAGCCGGTCCCAGAGCGCCACGCGCGTCACCCTATCGACGGCGTTGGGCTCGGTCTCAGCCAACCAGCGGTTCCGGCGGACCGGTCGGCTCGATCTTCATCAGCCGGTAGACGAGCGGCATCGCCGCGAGGATCGGGATCCCGCAGACCGGCCAGAGGATCTGGTAGCCGTCGGTCTGGGTCAGCCACGGCTTGGCGAGGTCGATGGCGGCACCGGCGATCGGCGCGCCGAGCAACAGGCCGAGCCCCTTGGTCGTCGTCGCGAGGCCCGAGATCGCGCCTCGGTGCTCCGGCGGCATCAGCTTGAACAGGAGACCCCACGCGAGCGTCATCACGGTCCCGCCGGCTATGGCGACCGGGACGATGAAGCCGAAATACCACGTCTGCCAGGACGACGCCGTCCCGGCGAACAGGAAGCCGCCGCCGTAGATCAGCGACGCGAACAGGATCACGCGTGCCAGCCCGAACCGGTCGCCGAGCCGGCCGGCGACGATCGCGGCGATCACGTAGCCGGTTGCGACGGCGCCGAGGATCGCGGAGGAGATCGCCTTCGACTCGTGCAGCCCCTCGATCACGTACAGGACGACGAACGTCCGGGCGGCCGCGAAGGTGCCCTCCCAGGCCGCATTGGCGATCAGGAAGCTGCGCACGTCCTTCTCCTCGACGAGGATGCGCCAGCTCTGGCTGAGATAGGCGCCGACGCCCGCGAAGACGCGCCCGTGCCCGCCGTCCTCGCGGACCCACACGATCGCCGCGCCGCAGGCCGCCGCCGTCACGAACGCCGCCAGCACGAAGGGCGCCGGCTGCCACGCCTTGAGCAGGAAGCCGCCGCCGACGAGCGCGGCGCCGAGCGCGATCCCCCGCAGCACATGCTGGATCCCCTGCGCCCGTCCGTACGTCGTCGGCGGCAGCAGGTCCGGATACAGCCCGCGGTACGGCGGCTCGTAGACGTAGTAGGCGAAGAAGAAGGCGAACACGATCAGCGCCGTCGTCCAGAGGTTCGGCATGAACGGCATCAGCAGCAGCGTGAACGCGAGCGGCCCGAGCGCGGCCAGCATGAACGGACGGCGGCGGCCGAGCGGCGTGTGGAACGTGTCGCTCCAGGGCCCGATCACGGGCGAGAGCGAGAGGGCGAAGACGCCCTCCGCGCCGAGCACCAGCCCGATGACCGTCCCGGAGTCGGTGAACCGGGAGAGCAGAGGCGGCAGATAGGCCGCCGTCGTGGTGATCGAGAACGCCAGACCGAAAGCGCCGAGGCCGAGCGTCCAGAAGAGCGACCTCCGCACGGGCGGCGCATGCCGCTCGAGCTGAGCCGTGGCCCCGGTCACGTCGCTAGGCCGGCGCCGCTGCTCGGTCGGGTGCGAGGCCGCCGCAAACGATCTCGACGACGGTGCGCTCGGCCGCGGCGATCTGCTCCTCGCCGTCCGGAAGCGTGCCGAGCACCCACCCGGTGAGGATCTCCTCGAGAGCGCCGTAGAAGACGACGCTCGCGAGCCGCGGGTCGACGTCGTCCCGGAACTCGCCGTCCGTCTGCCCGCGGGCGATGATCCGCTCGATCGCCTCGAACGCCTGCCGGATCTCGGCGACGCGCCGCTGGAGGTCCGGGCTGCGCAGGCCCTCGCGGATGACGACCGTGACGAGGTCCGGGTCGCGCTTCCAGGCGCGGAGCAGGATCTTGGCGATCCCGGCCAACCGCTCGCGTGCCGGCTCGTCCGTCTCCTCGACGCGCTGCGCCGCCCCGACGATGTCGAACCAGGTCTCGCGGAAGACGGCGTCGAGGACCGATTCCTTCGAGGGGAAGTAGTGGTAGAGGAGCCCGTGCGCCACACCCGCTTCCTCGGCGATGTCGCCGACGCGGCAGGTGTGGTAGCCCTTCCGCGCGAACACCCGCACAGCGGCGTGAAGGATCAGGCGCCGCTTGTCTTCCTGGCCGTTCGACCGCTCGACCACCGACCTGAGCATAGTGAAGCCACTCGAGGGCACCGTCGTCGTCGACCTGACCCGGAACCTCCCCGGCCCGTTCGCGAGCCGGGAGCTGCTCCGCCTGGGCGCGCGCGTCGTGCGGCTCGAAGCGCCGGACGGAGACCCTGTACGGGACGTCGCCCCGCAGTGGGACGCGGCGCTGAATGCGGGCAAGGAGTCCGTCATCTGGGACGCGAAGCGGGACTCGGAGCTCGGCCCCGCGCTCTGCCGCCGGGCCGACGTGGTGCTCGAGGGCTTCCGGCCCGGGGTCGCGGAACGCCTCGGGGTCGGGCCTGCCGACCTGCCCGAGTCCATCGTGTACTGCTCGATCACGGGGTTCGGGGCGGACGATCGCCGGGCCGGGCACGACCTCAACTACATGGGCTGGGCGGGCGCGCTCGAGGCGACGGCGCCGGCAATGCCGCCGCTTCCGGTGGCCGACCTGGCCGCCGGGGCGCTGACGCGCCGTCACCCGGATCCTCGCCGCCCTGCTCGAGCGCGAGCGAACGGGCGGCGGCGCGCACATCGTCGTCTCGATGACGCACGAGGCGCACGAGCTGGCGCGGTTCGCGGGCCCGCTCACCGGCGTGCTCGCCTGCTACCGGATCTACGAAGCCGCCGACGGCGGCTACCTGACGATCGCCGCCCTGGAGCCGCACTTCTGGCGACGCCTCTGCGAGCTGCTGGAGCGACCCGATCTCCTCTCGCGCGCGCAGGACGCCCACGCGGAGCTGGAGGAGATCTTCCGCGCGCGTCCGCTCGCGGAGTGGCTGGCACTCTTCGACGGCGAGGACGTCTGCGCGGGGCCTGTCGCGACGCTTGCCGACGCAGCCCCGGCGTACGGCCGTCCGGCATCGACGGCGCCCGCCCCGCGCCTCGGCGAGCACACCGAGGCCTGGCGCGCGGAGCTCGGGCTCTAGCCCTCCTTCGGAGGAGGCGGAGGCGGCGCCGCGTTCCCGCGCGGCAGCGCCTTCGTCAGCTCGCCCAGCGCCTGGGTGACCTCGCTGGGGATGATCCAGATCTTGTTCGACTCGCCCTGCGCGATCTGGGGCAGCACCTGCAGGTACTGGTAGGCGAGCAGCTGCGGGTCGGCGTCGCCCTCGTGGATCGCCCTGAACACGGTGTCGATCGCCTTCGCCTGGCCTTCGGAATTGAGGATCGCCGCCTCGCGCTGCCCCTGGGCCCGCAGGATCGCGCTTTGCTTCTCGCCCTCGGCCGTGAGGATCTGCGACTGCTTCACGCCCTCGGCCGTGAGGATCGCCGCACGCTTGTCCCGCTCGGCGCGCAGCTGCTTCTCCATTGCGTCCTTGATCGTCGCCGGCGGGTCGATCGCCTTGAGCTCGACGCGGTTGACGCGGATGCCCCATTTCCCGGTCGCCTCGTCGAGCACGCCCCGCAGCTGACCGTTGATCTGGTCGCGCGATGTCAGAGCCTCTTCCAGGTCGATGCCGCCGATCACGTTGCGGAGCGTCGTCACGGTGAGCTGCTCGATCGCCTGGATGTAGTTGGCGATCTCGTACGTCGCAGCCTTCGGGTCCGTGACCTGGAAGTAGATGACGGTGTCGATGTTGACGACGAGGTTGTCCTCCGTGATCACCGGCTGCGGCGGGAATGAGACGACCGTCTCCCGCATGTCGACCATGTCGCGGATGCGGTCGACGAACGGGACGACGATGTTCACACCGGGCGCGAGCGTCCGCGAGTAGCGCCCGAGCCGCTCGACGACCCCGGCCCGCGCCTGCGGAACGATCCGGATCGTGCGCGCGACCGCGAGGATCACGAACGCCGCGACCGCCAGCAGGACAATGAGTGGCGCAGACATGTGCGCCCCCTTTCTACTCGTAGACGAGCGCCGTTGCGCCCTCGATCTTGACGACCTCGACCCGCTCACCGGGCTCGTAGACCCCATCTTCCATGAACGAGCGCGCCGACCACTCCTCCCCGCCGATCCGGACGCGACCGCCGTTCGCGTCGACGCGCTGGAGGACCAGGGCCTTCGTCCCCTCGAGCGCCGCGGTGCCGGTGCGCATCGCCACGGGCATGTGGAGGTGGCGCCTGGCGATCGGGCGGAGGAGGAGCACGGAGGCGGCCGAGCCGGCGATGAAGACGAGCAACTGGACGGCGACGCCGAGACCGACGGCCGCGGCGATGCCCGCGACGAGCGCCGCGAGCGCGATCGGCCCGAGGAAGAACAGGCCGGGCGTGAAGATCTCCCCGACTGCCAGGAGGATGGCGACGATCGCCCAGATCAGCCAGTCGGGCACGATCTCATCGTAATCCCGCTCACCCCGGGCGCACGATGCCCAGGGCCGCCGGCAGCCCGAGCAGATCCGGGAGGCGATCCGCCACCTCCGGATGGCGGTCCTCGCGGTCGACGAGGAGCGCACGCATCCCGAGCGCCTGTGCGCCCTCGATGTCGTCCTCGATCGAGTCGCCCACCATCACGGCCTCGCCGGCACCGACGGTGAGCCGCTCGAGCGCGGCCTGGAAGATCGTGGGATGCGGCTTGACGCGGCCGTGCCGGCGCGAGTCGACGATCGCGTCCACGTCCAGCCGGTGATGCGCGACGAACGCGTGCAGGTCGCGGATCCCGTTCGAGACCAGGCCGATCCGGAGCTCCGCCGCTCGCAGCTCGTCGAGCACCGGGAGCGCGTCCTCGTAGAGCTCGAAGTTCTCCGCGTCCTCCCAGCCGCGCTCGATCTCGCTCGCGCAGTCCGGGGCGAGCTCGGCCGGCCCGCCCATCCCCATGAAGAGCTCCTCCGTGAACGCGTGCCAGATCGAGTCGTCGTGGAGCAGCTCCGGATGCCGCTTGAGATTGAGCGCGGCGGTCGCTCGAGCCTCGTCGTAGCGCGACGTGTCGAGCTCGATCCCGTGGCGGGCCGCGATTCGCGCGTACCGGTCGGGCGACAGCTCGGGCCCGGGCCGGCAGAGGGTGAAGTCGACGTCGAAGAGGACGGCGCGCAGCATCAGCCTGCTTCTAGCAGCCAGCGCACGACGTCGAGGTGGCTCTCGTGCCATTCGACGTCGTAGGCCCAGGCAAGTGTCTGCGCGATCGCCCAGCCCCGCGCGCGCTCGCGGTCGAGCCCGAGCTCCGACGCAAGCCGGTCGAACCGGTGGAGGACGTCGCGCTTCGTGTGCCCGAGCTCCGCGCCGCGCACGATCGGCGCGACGGCGAACTCCCGCTCGCCCGCCAACGGCTTCGGGTCGATCACGAGCCACGGCTCGCGCTCCGCGGCGAGCACATTGTCGGCGTGGAGGTCCTGGTGCAGCAGGACCTGCTCGCCCTGCGTCGGCGAGAGCCCGGCCATGGCGTCCAGAGCCGCGTCGAGGAGGCGCCGCTCGTACGGCCGCCCCGACTCGTCCCAGCGCTCCTCCAGGTACGAGGCCCACCAGGCCGCCTCGTCGGCGAGCGGCCGGACTCCGTCTGCCGGCTTCCAGAGCCGCGGCAGGAGGCCGACCAGGACGTCGAGCGCCGCGTCCGGGCCCGCGGCCGTCAGGTGCGTGCCGGGCTCGCAGCGCTCGAGCAGGAGCGCGTTCCGCGCGTCGTCGCGCGCGAGCAGGCGCACGGCGCCGTCGCCGTCCCACCGCTGGAGCGCGTCGCCCTCCTGCTCCGCCTCGCGGTGCGGCCAGAAGACCTTGAGCACGGCCGGTGTCCCGTCCGGGAGCTCGGCGCGCACGACGTGGCCGACGACGCCCGGCACGTACGGCTCCCCTAGCCGCAGCCCCCACTCCTCGGCACAGTCGGCGACGAGCTGGTCGGCGGTCTCGCGCCAGGCGGCGGGCGTCAGACCCGCGTCGGCCAGCGGTACGCCTCGGGCTGCCGGTTCCGCAGCGACGGGAGCTTCGCGCGGATGTCGAGCAGCCGCGCACGGTCGAGCTCGGCGACGATCACCGTCTGCTCGTCCGGGGCCTGCGCGAGCACCGTCCCCCACGGGTCGGCGATCAGCGAGCGGCCGTACGCGGGCTTCCCCGGCAGCGTCTCGCCGACCTGCGCCGCGGCGGCGACGTAGAGCTGGTTCTCGATCGCGCGGGCGCGCAGAAGCACGTGCCAGTGGTCCTTGCCCGTCGGCGTCGTGAAGTGCGCCGGCACGGTCGTGAGCTCGGCGCCTTCCAGCGCGAGGATCCGGTAGAGCTCGGGGAACCGCACGTCGTAGCAGACCGTCAGCCCCACGCCCCAGCCCTCGACCGACGCGACGACCGGCGCGTCGCCGGGCTCCTCCGCCTCCGACTCGCGGTACACGACGCCGCCTACCTCGACGTCGAAGAGGTGGATCTTCCGGTACGTCGCGACGATCTGGCCGTCCGAGCCGAACACGAGGCTCGTGTTCGAGAGCTTCTCCCGGCCCTCGCGCCGCTCGGTGATCGAGCCGCCCACGAGCGTGACGCCGTGCTGACGCGACCAGCCCGCCATCGCCGCGACCGACTCGCCGCCGTCGAGGGCTCGGCGGCGGCGTGGAGCTCCTCGACGCTGCCGATCGCGTTCCACTTCTCGGGGAGCAGGACGACGTCGGCGCCGGTCGAGGCCGCCTCCGCGACGAGGCGCTCCGCCGTTTCCAGGTTCGCGGCCTTGTCAGCCCGGCTCGTCATCTGCACGCACGCGACGCGAATCCGATCCGGCATGGGGGAAAGATAGCTTTGCCCGCCGTGGAAGCCTCCGCCGCCGCGACGTCGCGTCTACGCCTCCTCGACGCCCTGCGGGAGCGCGACTTCCGGCTGCTCTTCTTCGGACAGACGATCTCCCAGATCGGCGACGCCGCCTTCGTCGTGGCGCTCGGCTGGCGCGCATTCACGCTCACGGACGAAGCGAGCTCGCTAGGCATCGTGCTGCTCGTCGAGGCGGCCGGCGTCGTGACGACACTGCTCCTGGGCGGCGTCCTCGCCGACCGCTACTCGCGCCGGAAGCTCCTGATCGGGTCGGACCTCGCACGCGCGGCCGTGGTCGGCGGGCTTGCAGCCGTCGACGCGTCCGGCCACCTCGGCTTCGGCGTCCTGATCGCGTTCGTCGCGATGCAGGGTCTCGCCAGCGGCCTCTTTCAGCCGGCCTTCGGCGGGATCGTCCCGCTGCTCGTGGACACCGCACAGCTCGGCTCGGCCAACGCGCTGATCGCGATCTCCCGGCAGGCGGCGTTCGTGATCGGGCCTGCGATCGGGGGCGCGATCTACGGAGCCGCCGGCTCGGCGACGATCTTCGCCGTCGACGCGGCGTCGTTCCTGGTCTCGGCCGCGCTGCTGGCGCTCGCGCGCCCGCGTTCGTTCGAGCCCGAGCCGTCTGAAGGCCTCGTCGGCGCGCTGACCTCGGGCTTCCGGTACGTCGCCTCGGTCCCGTGGATGTGGGTCACCATCGGCATGTTCTCCCTCTCCGTGATGGTCGGATACGCGTCGTTCCAGGTGCTCCTGCCGAAGCTGATCGAGGAGAAGTGGAGCGGCGGAGTCGGGTCCTACGGGCTCGTGTTCGCACTCCAGGGCGTCGGGATGGTGATCGGCTCGATCGTGCTCGGCCAGGTGTCGCCGAGACATCGCCGCGGCCCACTGATCTATGCGCTCCTCTCCGTCAACAGCGGCCTGACCGTCGCGGTCGCGCTGACGCCGTCGTTCGCCGGCGCCGCGCTCGCGAGCGTCCTCCGCGGCTCCTGCCTCGGGTTCGGGATCACGCTGTGGGACACGATGCTGATGCAGCGCGTCCCCGAGCGCATGCTGTCGCGCGTGATCTCGATGGACTGGTTCGGCTCGCTCGGCCTCCTCCCGGTCGGGCTCGGACTGTGGGCGGCGCTCTCCGGCGTCGCGCCGCCGTCGACGCTGATCGCGGCGTCCTCGGCCTTCTGCGCCGCTGCCTTCCTCACCGCTCTCACGACGCGGACGATCCGCACGGTCGACTAGGCTCGGGACGATGCGCTCCCCGGCGCAGATCCTGGTCGAGACGAAGACGATCGCGCTCGTCGGCGCGTCGCCGAAGCCCGACCGCCCCTCCCACGGCGTCATGCGCTACCTCCTGGCACAGGGATACCGCGTGATCCCGGTGCGCCCGCACGACTGCGACGAGGTGCACGGTGTCCCGTGCGTGTCGTCGCTGCGCGAGATCGACGAGCCGATCGACCTCGTAGACGTCTTTCGTCGCCTGGACGCCTGCCCGGGCGTCGCCCGCGAGGCAGCGGACGTCGGCGCCAAGGCGTTATGGCTTCAGCTGGAGCTCGTCTCGCCGGAGGCGCGGGCAATCGCGGCCGCGAGCGGGATGGACTACGTCGAGGACGAGTGCACCGCGATCGTCCATCGGCGTTGTTTGACGCCGCGGCACTGAGGCAGGACGGATCGGTTTCACCCTGCCTAGCCGGCTACGGGGGAACCAGGGGTTCCCCCGTGCCTCCATCGGGGTGCCCAGATTCGAACTGGGGACCTCTCCGACCCGAACGGAGCGCGCTACCAGGCTGCGCCACACCCCGAGCTCGGCGCACAGATTAGCCACTCCCGACACAGTTCGGTATCGATTTCCCCGGTATGTTGCCTTCAGCGACAACGAGGAGGCGACCGCGTGAATTCCGTGAACCTGATCGGCAACCTCTGCAGCGACGTGGAGCTCAAGGAGCTCGCCGAAGAGAAGAAGCTGGCGAGCTTCAGAGTGGCCGTGAACCGCGGCGGCAAGGACTCTGAGGCCGACTTCTTCCGCGTCGCCGTCTGGGACCGTCAGGCGGAGCTCTGCGCCCAGTACCTCTGCAAGGGACGGCGCGTCGGGATCGAGGGACGGCTCCGCTCCCACGCCTGGGAGGACGAGGGCCAAAAACGGAGCCTCGTCGAGATCGTGGCCAACCGGGTGGAGTTCCTGTCCCCACCCCAGGAGCTGGCGGAGGTGGTGCCGTTCGAGCCGGCAGCCGCGTCGTAGGACGCCTCAGACAAAACCGAGAATCGCGTCGGCGCAGGCGTCGGGTCGCTCGCCGATGAGCAAGTGCCCGCAGTCCGGGATCACGCGCAGCCGCGCCCGCAGGCGGCGCGTGTACTCGAACGCGTCGTCGAGCGGCAGTTGCGCGTCGACCGCGCCCCACAGCACGAGGACCGGGCAGTGGACTGCGTGCAGCTGCTCGCGTGGGTCGTCCGTTCGCAGCGCCCGCCAGGCGCTCCCGATGTCCGTGTGCAGCAGTTGCCCGGCGAGGAACCCGCGCACTCCCGACTCGGTCAGGCCGACCGGATCGGCAACGTAGAACGGGCCGAGCACGGCCCGCCGGAGCCGCGGCGAGTGCACCACGCGGTCGGTGTGGCGCGCGACCAGCCGACCGGGCCGCATCGTCATCGACACGGTCACGAGCGACTGTCCAAGCCGTGTGCCGATGCTCAGGCCGGCCGCCGCGGCGAGCACGAGCCTCGTCACGGCCTCTGGACGCCGGAGCGCGAGGTGGAGCGCGACCAGGCCCCCGAGCGAGTGGCCCGCGACCGGCCCCGGCAGCGCATCCTCGTGCTCGGCCACGGCTGCAACGCGGTCGGCGAACGCGCCGATGCTCGCGACCGCGGGAAGCGGGTCGGAGCCCCCGTGCCCGGGAAGATCGGGCACGACCACCCGACGCGACGCTGCAAGCAGCGGCACGAGCTCGCCCCAGTTGGCGGCTGAGCCGCCGAGCCCGTGCACGAGCACGAGCGGGGGCCCCTGCCCGGCGACGAAGTAGCGCATGCTCGTCCCCTTCACTTCGAGTCGGCGCTCGGCGAGCTTTACGTGCGTCACGGGCGGCGATTATCCTGTGTCGTAATGGATGCTCTGGGAGGGCCGGCCCTTTGAATCCGGCAACAACATTCCAAGGCTCGATCTAGCCCGCTCGTGCTCGCAGCGCCGGCGGGCTTTTTCGTGGGATAAGGAGAAGGCGAATGGCGAACCACCTCACGCCCGAAGAGCTCTCGAAGGAGCTCGGGATCGACCGCCAGGAGGTCATCCGTGTCTGTGTCGAAGAAGGCGTGCCCATCTACCAGGGCAAGATCGACAAGACCCTCTTCGCGGCGCAGCTCGAGGCGCTAGGTGCGGTTCCGCAGCAGCACTGAGGACTGACTAGGCCGACTTGCGGGCTGCTGCGGCCCGAGGCTTTCGAGAGCCGCTCTTCGGGGCGGCTCTCTTCGTCTCGTCATCCTTCGAGCCCTTGCCCGCCTGCGCAGCAGCGACGCTCGCCTTCAGCGCCTCCAACAGGTCGACGACCGGCGCGTCGACGACCGGCTCCTCCGGCTTCACGATCTCCTCGCCGGACAGCTTCGCCTCGAGCATCGAGCGCAGGTCGCGACGATACTCGCTGACCAGCTCGCCCGGCTCGAACTCGCCGACGAGGCTCTGCATGACCTGGCTCGCGAGCTCGAGCTCGGCCTCCTTGACCTTCGTGTCGGCCACGGCCTCGTCGATCTCGGCCTGGGAGCGGACGTCCTCGGCGAGGTAGAGCGTCTCGAGCGCGAGGGCATCGCCCTTCGGCCTGATCAGGCAGAAGTACTCGGAGCCGCGGAGGACGAACCGCCCTACAGCGCCCATTTCGGCCTGCCTCATCGCCTCGAGCAGCAGGACGTACGGCCGCCGCGCGCTCGCCTGCGACGCGGGCGCTAGGTAGTACGTGCGGTCGAGATAGACGGGGTCGACCTCGTCCAGCGGCACGAAGCGCATGATGTCGATCGAGCGGGAGTCGTCCTGCATCTGGATCGCCTCGAGGTCGGCGTCCTCGACGATCACGAACTCGCCTTTCGCGACCTCCCAGCCCTTCACGATCTCGTCCGGGCCGACGTCGCGCTCGTGGGTCGGGCACCAGCGCTTCTGCCGGATAGGCGTCCGACACTCGCGGTGCAGCGTCCGGAAGCTGACGTCCGACTGCTTCGCCTTCGGCGTCGTCGCCATGGCAAGGCCAACCGGGATGTTGACCAGGCCGAAACTGATGGATCCGTTCCAGATCGTGCGCATGGGGCCGCTCCCGGAAGTCTAGTGGGACCGGCCCCATTCGCCCTGCGGCCCAGCTTCCCTGCTACGCGACGGCCACCTCGGGCTCGCCGGAGGGCTCGTAGGTCGGCGTGAAGCCGAACGCACGGCCGATGGGGGCGCCGAGCGCCAGCGCGGCCCGCTGCAGCGCCTGCGGAATCACCGGCAGCCGGACGTCGTCGAAGTGGTGCTTCGCGATCACGGCGAGCCGGAGCGGGTTCGGCATGCCCTTGCGGGAGGTCTTCCCGTCGGCGGCGAGGCTGAACATCGTCTCGATCAGCTGCTCGAACTCGGCGGCGGGGCGCACCTCGCAGACGAAGCGAGCCTCGCCGTCGCCCGCGTTCCAGAACTTGTGCGGGGTTCCGGGATCGACGGTGACGACGTCACCGGGCCCGGCCTCGATGCGCTTGCGGCCGACCTTCATCCCGACCTTCCCCGCGAGGACCTGGAACCGCTCGCTCTGGTAGGGGTGGATGTGGGCGGCGGCCACGACGGCGCCGGGCTGGAGGATCGTCTCGACCTTGACGTACTCGCCGTTGGTGTCGCGGGACGTCCTGTGGAAGATGAGCCGCTCGCCGGTGACCGGGTTCTCGAGCGTCTGCCCTGTGCGGATCATGGTTGCGTATCTCCTCGGGAGGGGGTTGGATCGACTCGCTCAGCCTGCTCGGCGGCGGCAGCCGCGGGAACGGGGGGAGCACGACTCTTTTGCGGTGCGATCCCGCGTGCGCACGTCGTGCCGCCCCGCGTGCCCGCGTTCGGGAAACCGCACCGGACTAATCTGTGAGACGTATGGCCACCGAGGCGACCGCACTCCCCGAAGACACCCAGGCGACGAGCCGGCAGCGCACGATCGCCCGCCTGTGGGAGGACGGCCTGGCGGCCGGATGGGACGGCCCGGCATACCTCGTGCAGGACGGCGCCGCGTGGCGGGAGGTCTCGTGGGAGGAGGCGGGACAGGCGGTCGACGAGCTCGCGCACGGCCTGCTCGCGCTCGGCCTCCGCAAGGGCGACACGTTCGGGATCCTCGGCTCGACGAGCCTCGAGTGGGCGCTGTTCGACTTCGCGCTCGGGCGCATCGGCGCCGTCGGGGCCGCGGTCTACGCGAACAGCTCACCGAAGGACGCCGAGCACATCCTGCGCCACTCCGACGCGATCGGCGTCCTCTGCGAGGACGACGAGCAGCGCAAGAAGATCACCGGCGTCGAGCTCGAGCACGTGCTCACGTTCGCGGACCTCGACGGGCTGCGCGAGCGCGGCCGCGCGCACGCGCAGGCGCACCCGGACGCGGTCGAGGAGGCGGCCGCGGCGATCGACGAGGACGACCTCTTCACCTTCATCTATACGTCGGGCACGACCGGGCCCCCGAAGGGCTGCATGATCAGCCACCGCAACTACTACGAGATGGCCGACAAGACGCGGCAGATGGACGACTTCGCCGTCTCGAGCGACGTGATGCTGCTGTACCTCCCGCTCGCGCACAACTTCGGGCGGCTGATGCACCTCCAGGCCCCCCACGTCGGCTACACGCTCGCGTTCTGCCCGGACCCGTACGCCGTCGCCGAGGCGTTGCCGCAGGTGCGGCCCACGGTCTTCCCGAGTGTGCCCCGCGTGTACGAGAAGGTGCACGCCGCCGTCGCGACGGCGTTCGAGGAGGAGACAGGCGTGAAGCGGCGCCTGATCGACTGGGCGCTCCAGGTCGGCCGGCGGGTGAGCCAGCTCCGCCAGGCGGCGCGGCCCGTGCCGCGGTCGCTCGAGGTCCAGCACAAGGTGGCCGACCGGCTCGTCTACTCGAAGGTGAAGCAGCGCCTCGGCGGCCGCCTCCGCGCCGGTCTGTCGGGCGGGGCTCCGCTGGCGCGGGAGATCATCGAGTTCTTCCACGCGCTCGACATCCTCATCCTCGAGGGCTACGGGCTGACCGAGTGCACGACCGCGGCGACGGTGAACCGGCCGGACCGCTTCCGCTTCGGTACGGTCGGCACCGCGATGCCCGGCGTCGAGCTCCGGATCGCCGAGGACGGTGAGGTGCTCCTGCGGACGGAGACGATCTTCGGCGGCTACTACAAGGACGCCCAGGCGACAAGGGAGATCCTCCCCGGCGACGGGTGGCTGCGCACCGGCGACCTCGGCTCTATCGACGCAGACGGCTTCCTCACGATCACCGAGCGCAAGAAGGACATCCTGGTCACCGCCGGCGGGAAGAACGTTGCGCCGCAGAACCTCGAGAACGCGCTGAAGACCTCGGCGCTCGTCTCGCAGGCACTCGTCGTGGGCGACCGGCGCCCGTACGTCGCGGCGCTGATCACGCTCGCCGAGGACGTGCCGCTCGACGGCGCCGAGGCGCGCATGCAGGAGGTTGTCGACGAGGTGAACCGGGAGCGCTCGCGCTACGAGCAGATCAAGCGCTTCGTGATCCTGCCGCGCGACTTCTCTCCGGACGAGGACGAGGTGACGCCGACGCTGAAGCTGAAGCGCGGCGTCTGCGAGGAGCACTTTGCCGCCGAAATCGAGCGCCTCTACGCTTGAGCGCGGCGTTCCTCGTCGCCTCGGCATTCCTCGCGAGCGCGGTCGAGATGGTCGAGGCGCTGACGATCGTCCTGGCGGTCGGCGTCACCCGCGACTGGCGCTCGTCGCTCACGGGCGCTGTCGTCGCGGGCCTCGCGCTGACCGTCATCGTGGCCGTGCTCGGGCCGGCGCTGACACGGCTGCCGATCGACGACCTCCGACTCGTCGTCGGCGCGCTCCTGCTGATCTTCGGGCTCCAGTGGCTGCGGAAGGCGATCCTCCGGGCCGCCGGCTACAGAGCCCTGCACGACGAGGAGGAGGCGTTCGCGCGCGAGACCGCCGAGGCGCGCGCCGCAGGCTCGGAGCGCCGCGCCGGGCTCGACTGGTACGCGTTCACGATCGCGTTCAAGGGCGTGCTGCTCGAGGGGCTGGAGGTGGCGTTCATCGTCCTGACGTTCGGCAGCGCGCAGGGCAGCATTCCGCTCGCCGCCGCGGGCGCCGCGGCGGCCGCCGTCCTCGTGGTGGTCGTCGGGGCCCTGGCCCGCGCGCCGCTCGCGCGCGTCCCCGAGAACTCGCTGAAGTTCGCCGTCGGCGTGATGCTGACGACGTTCGGGACGTTCTGGGCAGCGGAAGGCGCAGGCGCGGACTGGCCCGGCGGCGACGCGTCGCTGCCGGTCGTGCTCGTGTTCGTGGCTGCGCTGTCGTTCGCCTTCGTCTCCACGCTCCGGCGGCGGAGGCCCGCCCTCGCGTGAGGGTGTTGCGCAGGTTCGGCCGTTTCTGGTGGGACTTCGTCGTCGGGGACGACTGGCGCGTCGCGGCCGGCGTCGTCGTCGCGCTGGCGGCGACCGCGGTGCTCGCGGAGAGCGGAGCGGCGGCCTGGTGGCTCCTGCCGGCCGCCGTCGCGGCCGTGCTCTACCTCTCGCTGCGCCGCGAGGTGCGCTAGGCGCTAGATGCGGCGGCCGCCGGCAAAGGCGGACGAGTAGTACCCGCTGAGCGACGAGATCTTGACCACGTCGCCGGTGTGCGGCGCGTGGATGAACTGACCGCCGCCGATGTAGATCCCGACGTGGCTCGCGCCGGAGAAGAAGACGAGGTCGCCGGCCTGGAGCTGGCTCATCGACACCGGCGTCCCCATCCCGAACTGCGCGTACGAGCTGTGCGGGAGCGAGACGCCGATCTGGGAGAAGACGTACATGACGAAGCCCGAGCAGTCGAAGCCGCGCGGTGACGCGCCGGCCCAGACGTACGGGACGCCGAGGTAGTGCATCGCGACGCCCACGACGCCACCGTGGACGTTCGGCGGTGCGAAGGTCGAGCCCTCGGGCGTCGTCGCCGCTGCACCGACCGCCACGCCGCTCGTCGACGGCGGCGCCGCGTTCGAGAAGCGCGCCTCCGCCGCGGCCGCGAGCTGGCGCTGCTGCGCCGCCTCGGCCGCCTTGATACGGGAGATCTCGCCGCGGATCGACGAGAGGAGCTGCCGGCGCGTCGCGAGCTGTGACTCGATCCTCTGCTTCTGCGCGGCCCGCTCGGCGACGATCTGGCGCTGGACGTCGTGCGCATTGGCGAGCTGCACGCGGTGCTGCTCGACCGCGTGCTTGAAGGTCTTCACCTCGCCGAGGATCCGCGAGTCCTGGCGCGACGTCGAGTCGATCGTCTCGACGCGGTTGAGGAGGTCCTCGAGGCTCGTCGCGCCGAGGAGGACGGCGAGGGTGGAATTCTCCTGCGGCGACGTGTAGGCGGCGACCAGGCGCGCCGCGAGCGACTTCTGCGAGCGCTTCAGGTTCGACTTCGCGACCGTCAGCTCGTGGCGGTTCTCGCGCTGGTCGGTCTCGATCTTCGCGAGCCGCACGTTGGCCAGGTTGTAGGCCTCGACGGCGCTGCCGAGCTGGGAGTCGATCGACTGGATCTGCCCGAGCACCTGCTGCGCCTGCGCCTCTTTGGCGGCGACGGAGCCGGGGTCGGCTGTCGCGCTTGCGGCGGCAAGAAGGGCAACTGCAACAGCCGCAACGCTTGCCTGCGCCTGTCGTCTTCGGGTGGGGGACACCTGGGACTGGGGGCTGGGTGTGATGGCGTCCCGGAGGGGCCGGGACGTCACAAGTCGGGCACCCTAGCAAGGTAGTCGGATGGCCGCAACCGCAAAACGAGCCAAAGAAGTGCCAAAAGTCCACCTGGCACGTGGCGCACAAAGTCAGGGCCTTTGGTACGGTCCCGCCCGTGCTCGGGCGTAGGGAGAGCCGCCCAGCGCTAGCTCTGGCAGTCGTCGGCGCGGTGTTCATGACCGTGCTACAGGCGTCCGCCGGCGCCGGCGCGACCGGCCGGATCAGCGAACTGCGGGACCAGCAGGCGACGTCCGCGACACGTGCGCGCAGCGCCGTGCTGAGCCTCTACGCGCTGGACACCCGCCTCGCGCGCGCACGCGCGGAGCTCACCTCCGTCAGGGCCGAGGCCGCCCGGGTCGAGCGCGGCCGAGCGCGAGTCGCGCACGAGCTCTCCGTCGCCCGCAGCGTGCTCCGCATCTCACAAAGCCGCCTGGCGGCGCGGCTGCGATCGCTGTACGAGAACGGACGGCCCGACGCGATCGCCGTCCTCCTCGGCGCCGCCTCGCTGAGCGACGCGATCTCGCGGCTCGACGACATGGAGCGGACCGCCCACCTCGACCAGCAGGCCGTCTCGGACAGCACGTCGGCGCGCGGCCGCCTCGTCGTGCTCGCGGCGGAGCTCTCCCGACGAGCGGCGAAGCTGCGCGCCCTCTCTGCGCAGGCTGCGCAGACCGCGGCCTCGCTCGCCGCCGCGCGGACGGAGCGCCTCCGCTACGTCGCGTCCCTGCGGAGCGGGCAGCAGCTGCGGGCGCGCGAGATCGCGCGTCTCTCGGCGACCGCGAGCATGGGCGCGCAGCGCTCGACCGCGTTCGAGTCGCAGGTGCCGACGGCCGCCGAGCCTGCCCCGACCGTCGCGCCGGTGGCAGCCGAAGGCACGCTCACGGTCACCGCGACGGGGTACGCGATCGCCGGCAGCACGTCCGCCGGCCTGCCCGTCGGATGGGGGGTCGTCGCCGTCGACCCGTCCGTGATCCCGCTCGGCACGCGCCTCTCGATCCCTGGCTACGGCGAGGGCGTCGCGGCCGACACGGGCGGCGGCGTCCGCGGCGCGACGATCGATCTCTGGTTCCCGACGCAGGCGCAGGCGCGGGCATGGGGACGACGCCTCGTCACGATCACGCTCCACTAGACTCCCCGCACCGCCGGGGGGAGTTCGCCAGGACGTGACCGAGCAAGCGACAGGGGAGCGCTCAACACAAGACAGCCTGCGCGTCCTGATCGTGGACGACCACGATCTCTTCCGCACGGGGCTGCGGACGCTGCTCGAGGACGAAGGCGTGCAGATCGTCGGCGAGGCGTCGGCCGGTCAGGAGGCGCTCGACATCGTGCGCGAGCTCGCTCCCGACGTGGTCGTGATGGACCTGAACATGCCCGGCATGGGCGGCGTGGAGGCGACGCGGCACATCAGCTCGGTCGCACCGTTGACGCGCGTCCTGATGCTGACGATCTCGGATCAGGACAACGACGTGATCGACGCGATCCTCGCCGGTGCGTGTGGGTACCTGCTCAAGAACTCGTCGATCCAGGACCTGATGGCGGGGATCCGGGCCGCTGCCCAGGGCGAGTCGCTGATCTCGCCGACGATCGCCACGAAGGTCCTCCAGCTGATCCGGGCGTCGAGCCGTCAGCCCGAGATCGAGGAAACGATCCGCTCCGAGCTCTCGGACCGCGAGATCGAGGTCCTGAAGCTGATCGCGAACGGCAAGGACAACGCGATGATTGCCGCCGAGCTCCACATCAGCCCGAAGACGGTCAAGAACCACATCTCGAACATCCTGATGAAGCTCCAGATCGAGAACCGCATCCAGGCCGCGGTCTACGCGGTCAGGAGCGGGATCGTCTAGCGCTCAGGCCGCGGCGGCGCGGACAGCGCCTGCGCGGTCGCGCAGCTCGTCCAGGAGTGCCCGGAGGCCCGTCAGCTCGCGATCCGTGGCCGAGAGCCTGCGGCCGAGGCCGGCCAGCTCGTCGGCGTGGGCGGCGTCGCCGCCGCCGATCAGCGCCGCGACCTCGCCGAGACGGCGTTCGATCCGCCACCTCTCCGCCTCCAGCGCCAGCGCCTCGGCGTAGCCTGCGGTCAGCGTCTGCTCGATCGCGGCGAGCGTCGCCGCACCCGGACCGGTGACGGGCACAGCAAGGAGTTGGCGGATCTCGTCGTGGATCATCTTCAGGGAAGCTGCCGGGCGCTCTCGCTCAAGTATCGGGGACGGGCCCGGACGGAAACATGGGCCGCGTGGACTATCTTCGCGGGCCTGGGGACCCACTTCCTTGACTCGATCCTTACCCCTTCCAAGAATGGGATTCCGGTGCGCCGCCGTCATCTCGCCGTCCTCGCGGCCGTAACCGCCCTCGCCGTTCCGGCGGTGGCGCCGGCGGCCGGCAGGGCACCGACGCCTCTGGAGCGCAAGCTCGCGCGGGCGCTGCGAGTGCCGCACCTGTCCGCCGCCCGGTCCGCGGCGATCGCATTCGATCTGACGACCGGCACGACCGTCTACACCCAGAACCCGACGCTCGCCCTGGCGCCGGCGTCGAACGAGAAGCTGCCCCTGACTTACGCCGCGCTCGCGACCCTGGGGCCGATGTACCGGCTCGAGACGGACGTCCTCGGCGAGGGCGAGCTCGACGGGACGACCTGGCGCGGACGGCTCGTCCTCCGCGGCGGCGGCGACCCGACGCTCTCGAGCCCCGGCCTGCGCGCGCTGGCGCTGCAGGTGCGGGCCGCCGGGATCCGCCGCGTCACGGGCGGCGTGCTCGCGGACGAGTCCCTGTTCGACAAGCGGCGGACGGTCACCGGCTGGAGGTCGAGCTTCTACCTGTACGAGTCGCCGCCGCTCTCGGCGCTCGTCGTCGACCGCGACCGGGTCGGGGGGTACCTGTCTCAGGCGCCGGCGGCCGCTGCCGGGACGGCGTTCGTCCGCGCGCTGAGGACGGCCGGTGTCGCCGTGACGGGAGCCGTCCAGCTCGGCGTCGCTCCGGACGACGCGTTCCCGCTCGGCCAGCTGGTCTCGGCGCCGCTCTGGACGATCCTGCGCTTCATGGACCGCGAGAGCGACAACTTCACGGCGGAGCTGCTGCTCAAGCAGCTCGGCGCGGTGCAGGCAGGCCGTGGCACGAGCGCGGCGGGTGCGGCGG
The DNA here is from genome assembly GCA_963817105.1 of uncultured Actinomycetes bacterium. GTDB lineage: Bacteria > Actinomycetota > Thermoleophilia > Gaiellales > Gaiellaceae > 3-1-20CM-4-69-9. The sequence continues at coordinate 86,102 of CAWFNA010000002.1, read as the reverse complement.
TCGTGACGCAGGCGCTGGTGGCGGCGGGCGTGCCGATGGCCGGTGTCCGCATCGTCGACGGCTCCGGGCTTTCGCTGCTCGACCGGCTGAGCGCCGAGGCGATCACGTCGATCCTGCGCGCCGCGTGGACGAACTTCACGCTCCGGCCCGCCTTCGTCGCGGCGCTGGCGGTCGCGGGCGTCAACGGGACGATGGAGAGCCGGCTGCAGAAGCCGCCCGCGCGCGGCAACGTGCTCGCGAAGACCGGCACCACGCGCGAGGCGTCCGCCCTGTCCGGCTTCGTCCGCGACCGCTACGTCTTCGCGGTGCTCCAGAACGGGAACCCGATCCCGTCCTGGTGGGCCCGCCGGGCGCAGGACCGCTTCGCGACGGTGCTAGCCGGCCAGTAGCTCGAGCAGGCCGGCCTCGTCGACGAGCGGCACCTCGAGCTTGCGCGCCTTCGTGAGCTTCGAGGCCCCGGGCTCCTCGCCGACGATCAGCGCGGTCGTCTTGCCCGACACCGAGTTCCCGACCTTCGCGCCCTTCGCCTCGAGCGCCGCCGCGGCCTCGTCCCGGCTGTAGCGCTCGAGCGTGCCCGTGATCACGTACGTCCGGCCGCTGAGCGGCCCTTCGACAGGCCTGAGCTCGTCGCCGACCTCGAAGCGGAGGCCGAGGGTGCGCAGCTCGTCCACGAGCGCGCGGTTCGCCTCGTCCGCGAACCACTCGGCGATCGACTCGGCGCGGTCGGGCCCGATCCCGTCGACCTCCTGGATGTCCTCCTGCGTCGCGTCGAGCATCCGGTCGACCCGCTCGAAGTGGCGTGCGAGGTTCACCGCCGTCACCCAGCCGACGTCGGGAATGTTGAGGCCGAAGAGGACGCGGTTGAACGGAACCTGCTTCGACGCCTGGATCGACTCGATCGCGTTCGTCGCCGAGATCTCCGCGTAGCCCTCGACCTCCATCAGCTGCTCCCTGGTCAGCCGGTAGAGGTCCGGCATCGAGCGAACGAGCCCGAGCTCCCACAGGCGCCGGACCGACTGCTCGCCGACGCCCTCGATGTCGGCCGCCGCCTGCACCCAGTTGATCAGGGACTCGAGCCCGCGGGACGGACACGCGCGGTTGGGGCAGCGGTGCATGACCTCGCCCTCCGGCCTGACGATTCCCGCGCCGCAAAGTGGGCATTTTGCAGGCATTTTGAAAGCCTTCGTCCCCGGCTGATGCTCACCCGCCGGGCCGACGATCTGCGGGATCACGTCGCCGGCGCGCTGGACGATCACGATGTCGCCCTCGCGGATGTCCTTGCGGTTGATGTCCTCCTCGTTGTGCAGCGTGGCGCGCGAGACGGTCACGCCGCCGACCTCGACGGGCTCGAGCATCGCCCATGGGTTGAGCGCCCCGGTGCGGCCGACGCGGATCGCGATCTTCTCGAGCTTCGTCTTCGCCGTCATCGGCGCCCACTTGAACGCGCGCGCCCACCGCGGCCGCTCGTGCAGCGAGCCGAGGCGCCGCTGCTGCTCGAAGGAGTCGACCTTGATCACGATCCCGTCGATCTCGTAGTCGAGCTCGATCCGGCGCTTCTCCCAGTCCTTGCATGCCTGCCCGACCGACGCGACCGTCTCGTGGCGCTCCGCGTACGGGTTCGTCCGGAAGCCGTGCGCGCGGAGCCATTCCAGGGAGTCCCAGTGACCGTCGACGGGCAGGCCGTCGCGGACGCCGAGCCCGTGCACCCAGATCGAGAGCGGCCGCTGCGCGGTGATCGAGGAGTCCTTTTGCCGCAGCGAGCCGGCGGCCGCGTTGCGCGGGTTCGGCGTCGGCTTCTTGCCCTCCGCGACGAGGCGCCGGTTCAGCTCGTTGAAGCCGCTGAGCGGGAGGTAGACCTCGCCACGGACCTCGAGCAGCGGCGGCGGAGTCTCGCGGGCGCGCAGCTGCATCCGCATCGAGATCGCCTTGATGGTGCGCACGTTCGGCGTCACGTCTTCCCCGCGCGCGCCGTCGCCGCGCGTCGCCCCGCGCAGGAAAAGGCCCTGCTCGTAGATCAGGTTGATCGAGAGCCCGTCGATCTTCGGCTCCGTGACGTACACCACGTCGCTCGCGCCGAGCCGCTTGCAGACGTCCTCGTGCCACTTCTCGAGCGCCTCGTCGGTCGTCACCTTGTCGAGCGAGCCCATCCGCGTCGGGTGATCGACCTTCTGGAACTTGTCGGACGCCGGCGCGCCGACGCGCTGCGTGGGCGAGTCGGGCGTGACGAGCTCCGGGTACGCCTCCTCGAGCGCGACGAGCTCGTCGTAGAGCCGGTCGTACTCCGCGTCCGAGACCTCCGGGTCGTCGAGGACGTGGTAGCGGTAGAGGTGGTAGTCGAGCTGCTCGCGCAGCTCGGCGGCGCGCTTCTTCGGGGCCCGCGTCCTAGAGGACGCCAAGGAGCTCCTCCGCGGTGTCCACGATCGTGTCCGGCTCCTCCCGTTCGAGCCGCTCGCGCGGGTGGATGCCGCCCCACGTGACCGCGACGCTGTGGATCCCCGCAGCCTTCGCCGCACGCACGTCGAAGGGGGCGTCCCCGACGTAGGCGGCGTCCTCCGGACTTGCGTCGAGCCGCTCGAGCGCGAGCAGCAGCGGCTCCGGATCCGGCTTGTGGCGCTCCGTCTCGTCACCGCCGACGACGGTCTCGAACAGGTGCCCGAGCGGGACGGTTGCGAACGCGAGCTCGACCGTTGCGCGGCGCTTCGCAGTGACGATGCCGAGGCGGCGGCCCTCGTCCTTCAACCGAACGAGCACGTCGTCCATCCCGTCGCAGCAGGCGAGCGTGTCGTGCAGCGGCTCGTTGTGTGCCCGGTAGACCGTGACGAGCTCGTCCACCCGATCCGGGGCGAGCGCGTGCATCTGCGCCTCGAGCCCCGGCCCGCCGACCGTCGCCATCAGCTCCTCGTCCGGCGGCGCGACGCCGAGCACCTCAGTCGCGGCATGGCGCATCGAGGCGAGGATGATCGCGCCGGAGTCGATCACCGTGCCGTCGAGATCGAAGAGGACGACCGAGAACCGCATCGCAGCGATCGTAGCCGCGGCCGGATCGGCAGCCGCCTGTGGAGCAGTCGTCACACTCTTGTTCCAACTAGGACGTGTCCGCAGCGGCCACGTCTGGGGACAGTCCCTTGTGGTCGAGTCGTTACGAAGTCGGCACAGGTCGGCGTACGATCGTCGCGTGCGCCTGGCTCCCCTCCTCGCCGCGGCGACGCTGGTGCTGACGGCATCCACCCCTGCGACCGCCGCGGGCTCGTTCTTCCGCACGCCCTCGAAGAACATCTACTGCGCCTACTTCGGCACGCTCCGCTGCGACATCCGGAGCGGGCTCGTGCCAAAGCCGGCGAAGCCTCCGGGGTGCGACTTCGACTGGGGCCAGACGTACGAGCTCGGCCGCGCCGGGCGCACCCGGGTCGGCTGCGTGAGCGACTCGGTGTTCAGCCCGACGGCGAGCGTGCTCCGGTACGGGACGCGCTGGAGCCGCGGCGGGATCACGTGCCTGTCGAGGGCGACCGGCCTGCGCTGCGCGAACAGGAGCGGCCACGGCTTCTTCCTCAGCCGCGCGCACTCGTTCCGGTTCTAGTAGTCGACCCGGACGAGGTACAGGCCCCACGGGGGCGCCGTCGTCCCGGCCTCCTCGCGCGGACGGCCCTCGAGCAGCTCGGCGATCCGCTCGGGCGGGACCTCGAGCATCGTCCCCACGAGCGTCCGCACCATGTGGCGGAGGAAGCTGTCGGCGGTGAGCTCGAGCTCGAGCGCGTCGTCGCGGCGATGCCACGACGCCGACAGGACGTTCCGGAGGAACACGTCGTGCTGCGTCTCCGTCGGCGTGAACGCGCGGAAGTCGTGCTCGCCGAGAAGAAGGTCGGCCGAGTCGGCCAGGCGCTCCTCGTCCAGCGGCCACGGCACCCACCACGACCGGCGCTGCTCGAACGGAGAAGGCGACCGGCGACGGTGGATGCGGTAGCGGTAGCTGCGCGACCGGGCCGAATACCGCGCGTGGAAATCCTCGGGCGCTTCCTCGGCGGCGATCACCGAGGCGTCGGCGGGGAGCACGGCGTTGAGCGCCTCGGCCGCGCGGTCGACCGGTGGCCCGCCGTCGACCTCGACGCTCACGACCTGGCCGAGAGCGTGCACGCCCGTGTCGGTCCGGCCGGCGACGGCGAGAGAGCCCCAGCGAGGGAACACGCGGTCGAACGCCTCGCGGAAAGCCTGCTCGACCGTTCGCTGCTCGGGTTGCGCGGCCCACCCGCGGAACCCGGTGCCGTCGTACTCGACCGTTAGCTTCACGCGCATGTCAGGCCGCCCTGATCACTCTTGTCAGGTGTTCCTTATGTTCTAGGTACTTGCGCCTTGACTGATATGCTCTACTAATGTCCGAGGAAAACGCCTTCCTCCTGCAGCGGGTCCAGCCCGCGATGGTCGGTCTGATCGACGGGTCGCTCTCGACGCTGGCGCCGATCTTCGCCGTGGTGCTGGCGACGCACAAGCCGCACTATGCGTTCGTCGCCGGCCTGGCGACCGCGATCGGGGCGGCGGTCAGCATGGCATTCTCGGAAGGCCTCTCCGACACCGGCGAGTTCACCGGCCGCGGGACTCCGTTCGTGCGCGGCTCGATCACCGGCCTCGGCACCTTCGTCGGAGGGATCCTGCACACGCTGCCGTTCCTGCTGCCCCGCTACGAGGCGGCGATCGTGCTCGCGATCGTGGTCGTCGCCTTCGAGCTCGTGATGCTCGCGTGGCTGCGCTGGCGCTACTTCCAGGACAGCTTCATCAAGGCGCTCGGATCCGTCACCCTCGGCGGGGTCATCATCGCGTCGGTCAGCGCCGCCCTCGGCTTCGCTCTCTAGGGCGACACGTCGAGCGCCTCGTTCGCGGCGCTGACGGAGAGGCCCGGCACCGGGCCGCCCGCGATCACGTGCACCGTCGAGCCGACGCCGACGACGGCGAGCCCGTGTCGCGCAGTCGGGACGTCGGGGAGCCGGCTCCACGTGCCTCGCGCGCGGTCGTAGGCGTAGGCGGCGTTACTCGTGCCCGCGTCCGACTCGGCGCCCGCGGAGATGATCCGGCCCGCCGCGACCCCGGCAGCCGTCCCGCCGCGCGGCTCCGGCAGCGGAGCCTCGCGGCGCCACTGCCCACTCGACGGCGACCAGGACTCCACGAGCGCGAGCGGCCGTCCCGAGACCCGGCCGCCGACGACGTAGAGCCTCCCGCCGACGGTCGTGACACCGAGGTGCTCACGCGGCGTCGGGCCGGGCAGCGTTCGCCAGCGGCCGCGCCGCAGGTCGAAGGCCAGCATCGTCCGCGCCACCCCGGCCGGGCCGACACCCCCGGCGACGTAGATCGAGCCGCCGAGGACGACGGCGCCTGCGGCGCCGCGCGCGGCCGGGAGCGCCGGCAGGCGGCGCCACTTGCCGCCCCGCAGGACGAACGCCGTCCGGAGCGGCGCCGCGCCCAGCATCCGGTAGCCGCCGAAGACGTACAGCCGCCCGCCCGTGGAGGCGGCCGTCGCGTGGTTGACCGCCACCGGGAGCGGCGGCAGGCGCGACCAGCGGTTTCGTGCCGGCGAGTACAGGTCGACCCGGCTCGAGCTCCGGCCGTCGGCGAGGAAGCCGCCGACGATCGCGATCTGCGTCCCGAGTCGGGCGCCGGCGACCTCTGATCGTGCGAGCGGCAGCGGCGCGCGCGCCTGCCACCCGCCGGCCAGCACGAGTGCCGAGGCGAGTGCGCCGAGCGCTCCCATGACGGGAGGCTAGCCCGCGGCGCCTGTGGTTGCCCGCGCGCCTGCGGGCTCGTAGTCGACGAGCTCGAGGAAGACCATCTCGGCCGCGTCGCCCTGGCGCGGCCCGAGCTTGACGATGCGCGTGTAGCCGCCCGGCCGGTCCGCGAACCGCGGCGCGACCTCGGCGAAGAGGACGTGGACGACGTCCTGCGACCGGAGCTCGGCGAGCGCGAGCCGCCTCGCATGGAGGTCGCCGCGCTTGCCGAGCGTGATCATCTGCTCCGCGAAGGGCTTGACGGCCTTGGCCTTCGCCACGGTCGTCTTGATCCGGCCGTGCTCGATCAGCGAGCCCGCGAGGTTGGCGTAGAGCGCCTTCCGGTGCGCGGAGTCGCGGCCGAGCTTCTTCCCTGCGCGGTGGTGCCGCACGCTACGCGTCCTGGTTACGTGGAGAGGCCATATCGAGTGCCGAAGTGGTTGCCACCGAACTAAGCGCCCAGGCCTCCCTCGTCGCCGCGCAGCGTGAGACCGTGCGCCGCGAGGGTCTCCTTGACCTCCTCGACCGACTTCTTGCCGAAGTTCGGGATGCCGGCGAGCTCGTTCTCGGTCTTCGTGACGAGGTCGCCGATCGTCTCGATGCCGACGCGCTTCAGGCAGTTGTACGAGCGGACGCCCAGCTCGAGCTCCTCGATCGGGAAGTTCTCCATCCCGTGCGCGAGGGGCATCTCCGGCTGCGCGCCGTCGCCCGCGGCCGCCTCGCCGAAGCCCTCGATCCGATCGAGGTCGGTGAAGATCGCGAGCTGGCGGATCAGGATCTCCGACGCCTGCGCGATCGCGTCCTTCGGCGAGAGCGAGCCGTCCGTCGTGACGTCGAGCCGCAGCTTGTCGTAGTCCGTCCGCTGGCCGACACGGGCCGCCTCGACGTCGTACGCGACGCGGCGCACCGGCGAGAAGATCGAGTCGATCGGGATGACGCCGATCGTGTGCTCAGGCCCGCGGTTCAGCTCCGCCGGCACGTAGCCGCGGCCGCGGCCGATCGTCAGCGTCATCTCGAGCTTGCCGCGGTCCGACAGATGCGCGATCTCGAGGTCCGGGTTGAGGACCTCCAGCTCGGCGGGCGCCTCGATGTCGGACGCCAGCACGGCGCCGGCGCCGCGCTTGACGACGTGCACCTCGATCTCGGGCGAGTCGCCGTGGAGGCGGCAGATCAGGTTCTTGAGGTTGAGGATCACGTCCGTCACGTCCTCGCGGACGCCGGGCAGCGTCGTGAACTCGTGCGAGATTCCCTCGATCTTGACCGAGGTGACCGCCGCGCCCTCGAGCGACGAGAGCAGCACGCGGCGCAGCGAGTTGCCGAACGTGTAGCCGAAGCCGCGATCGAGCGGCTCGATCTCGAAGACCCCGCGCTGCTCGTCCACTTCCTCGTGGACGATCTTGGGGATCTGAAACTCCATCAGGCTGGTTCTTGTTGCCAAAGCGTGTCCTTCCTGTGACTAGGGGCCGTAGGCCTTACTTCGAGTAGAGCTCGACGATGAGCGATTCCTGGACCGGCGTGTCGATCTCCTCGCGCTCCGGCCACTTGAGGATCTTTCCGGTGAGGCCGTCGTGGTCGGCCTGGAGCCACGGCGCCACCGACGCCGTCAGGTCGGTCGCGTCACGGATCACCTGCTCGGCGGAGGACCCGCCTGCCACCGTGATCACGTCGTCCGGCTTGACCTGGTAGCTCGGGATGTTGACGCGGCGGCCGTTGACCTGGAAGTGGCCGTGGCGCACGAGCTGGCGGGCCTGCGCGCGCGAGGCGGCGAAGCCGAGCCGGTAGACGACGTTGTCCAGGCGCGTCTCCAGCATCCGCAGGAGGTTCTCGCCCGTGACGCCTGTGCCCTTGGCGGCCTTCGTGTAGTAGGTGCGGAACTGCTTCTCCAGCAGGCCGTAGTACCGACGAGCCTTCTGCTTCTCACGCAGCTGCAGGAGGTACTCCGACTGCTTGATCCGGCCGCGGCCGTGCTCGCCCGGCGGATACGAGCGCCGCTCGATCGCGCACTTCTCCGTCAGGCAGCGCTCGCCCTTGAGGAAGAGCTTCATGCCCTCGCGGCGGCACTGCTTGCACTTGGGGGAACGGTCGCGGGCCATCTAGACCCGTCTCCGCTTCCGCGGGCGGACGCCGTTGTGCGCCTGCGGGGTGACGTCCTTGACGCCGAGGATCTCGAGCCCGGCCGCCTGCAGCGAGCGGATCGCCGTCTCGCGGCCGGAGCCCGGCCCCTTGACGAAGACCTCGACCTTCTGCAGGCCGTGCTCCATCCCCTTGCGCGCGCACGCGTCGGCGGTGACCTGGGCGGCGAACGGCGTCGACTTGCGGGAGCCCTTGAACCCGGCGGAGCCGGCCGACTCCCAGGCGATCACGTTCCCGTCCTTGTCTGTCAGCGCGACGATCGTGTTGTTGAAGGACGTCTTGATGTGCGCCTGACCGATCGCGATGTTCTTCTTGACGCGGCGACGCGTGCGGCCACGGGCCGCTTGTCGACGAGGTGGCGCCACGCTACTTCGCCTTCTTTCCGCGCCCGACGGTCTTCTTCGGGCCCTTCCGGCTGCGCGCGTTGGTGCGCGTCCGCTGGCCGTTCACGGGCAGCCCGCGCCGGTGGCGGATCCCGCGGTAGGCGCCGATCTCGGACAGGCGCTTGATCGCCTGGGAGCGCTCTCGCCGCAGGTCGCCCTCGACCTCGACGTTCTCGTCGATGTACTGGCGCAGCTTCGTGACCTCGTCGTCGGTGAGGTCGCGGATCTTGGTGTCGGGATCGAGGCCGAGCGCGACTGCGACCCTGTGCGCCGTCGGCTGGCCGATCCCGTAGATGTAGGTGAGCCCGATCTCGAGCCGCTTCTGGTTCGGGAGATTCACTCCGGCGATGCGTGCCACGCTGCTCCTAACCCTGCCGTTGCTTGTGTCGCGGATTCGTGCAGATGACCATGGTCTTGCCGTGCCGCTTGATCACGCGGCAGCGCTCGCACATCGGCTTGACTGAGGGTCTGACCTTCATCGGTGTCGGTAGGTGATTCGGCCTCGGGTGAGGTCGTAGGGGGACAGTTCCACCTTGACCTTGTCGCCCGGAAGGATCCGGATGTAGTGCTTTCGCATCTTCCCCGAGATCGTGGCCAGGACGGATTGACCGCCGTCGAGCTGCACCCGGAACATCGTGCTCGGGAGCGCTTCGGTGATCTCGCCCTCGACCTCGATCTTCTCTTCTTTCTGGGCCATTTCCTTTCTGTTACGTGGGCACGAAAAGACGGCGGAGCGAGCCCCGCCGCGACTGGGTCATGGTAGCAAACCCGCTTTTTCCCGCGATTTTGCAGCCGTGAGGATCCGCGGGCCGTCGTCGAGGACTGCGACCGTGTGCTCGAAATGGGCCGCGGTGGAACCGTCCACCGTCGAGATCGACCACTCGTCGTCGTGGAGGTAGACGTCGGGACGGCCGGCCGTGATCATCGGCTCGATCGCGATCGTCATCCCGGGCTGCAACAGCGGCCCGCGGCCGGGCTCGCCGAAGTTCGGGACCTGCGGGTCCTCGTGATAGCTGCGGCCGACCCCGTGGCCGACGAGCGAGCGCACGACCGAGAATCCCGCTCCCTCGACGATTCCCTGGACGGCCGCCGAGATGTCGCCGACGTGGTTCCCCACCCGAGCCTGCGCGATCCCGGCGTCGCGGGCCTCCTGGCAGACCTCGAGCAGGCGGCGCGCCTCCGGGTCGATGTCGCCGACGGCGAACGTGCAGGCGCTGTCGGCGATCAGACCGTCGAGTGTGATCCCGACGTCGATCGAGATCACGTCGCCGTCCTTCACCTCGTATGCACCCGGGATGCCGTGGACGACCATCGCGTTCGGGGAGATGCAGAGGGCCGCCGGGAAACCGCGGTACCCCTTCGACGTCGGCACGCCGCCGTGGTCGCGGATGAAGTCCTCGCCGATGCGGTCGAGGTCGGCAGTCGTGACGCCTGCCTGGATGCTCTCGCCGACGAGCGCGATCGTTTCCGCGACGAGCTCGCCGGCCCGCGCCATGCCGTCGATCTCCTGCCGGGACTTGCGGACGATCATGCCGGCACCTGCTCCAGTGCGCGCTGGATCTCGGCGAAGACCTCGCCCTCGCGCCGCTCGCCGTGGATCGGGACGAGGTTGCCGCGCGTGCGGTAGTACTCGATCAGCGGCGCGGTCTCGCGGTGGTAGTTCTCGAGCCGGCGCTGGATCGCCTCGTCGGTGTCGTCCGGCCGCCCCTCGATCTCCGCCCGGCGGCGGAGCCGCCGGAACGCGACCTCGTCCGGGATCTGGAGCGCGAACACGACGCTGAAGCTGCGGCCGATCTCGTCGAACATCACGCCGAGCTCCTCGGCCTGGACCGTCGTGCGGGGGAAGCCGTCGAGGACGAAGCCGCCGTCGGTATCCGAGTGTGCAAGACGGCTGCGGATCAGCTCGATCATCAGGTCGTCCGAGACGAGGTCGCCGCGGTCGTGTACGTCCTTGACACGCAGGCCGAGGTCGGTGCCCGCGGCCATCTCGGCGCGCAGGATCTCGCCGCTGGCGATGTGCGCGATCTCGTACTCGGCCGAGATCCGCTGTGCCTGCGTGCCTTTGCCGGCGCCTTGCGGGCCGAGGAGGAGGACGTTCAGCGCCACGAGGCGGCTACTTCAGGAAGCCCTCGTAGGAGCGCATCATCATCTGCGACTCCATCTGTCGCATCGTGTCGAGCGCGACGCCGACGACGATCAGCACCGACGTGCCTCCGAGGGCGCGTGCCGTCGCCTGCGAGAAGTTGAAGTAGTGGATGAAGAGTCCCGGCAGGATCGCGATGGCCGCCAGGTACAGCGAGCCGGGTAAGGTCAGGCGCGTCAGGACGCGGTCCAGGTACTGGGCAGTGGGGGGGCCGGGCCGGATGCCCGGGATGTAGCCGCCGTACTTGCGCAGGTTCTCGGCCTGGTCGACCGGGTTGAACTGGACCGCGGTGTAGAAGTACGTGAAGACCACGATCAGGAACGCCTCGAACAAGAGGTACGGCAGGCTGTTGAACTGGAAGTGCTGGTTCACGAAGCTCTGCGTGCTCGGGAAGAAGCTCGCGATCGTCGGCGGCAGCGCCATCACGGCCGCCGCGAAGATCACGGGAATCACGCCGGCCATGTTCACGCGCAGCGGCATGTAGGTCGACCCGCCGGAGGTCTGGCGTCTCCCTACCATCCGTTTCGCGTACTGGATCGGGATCCGGCGCTGGCCCTCCTGGATGTAGACGACCGCGACGATGACGCCGAGCGCGATCAGCGGCAGGAACAGCTTCTCGAGCGTCCCGCCGTTGATCCACGCGCTGATGCCTGTCGGGATCGAGGAGAGGATCGAGGCGAAGATCAGGAGCGAGATCCCGTTGCCGATCCCGCGCTTCGTGATCAGCTCGCCCATCCACATCAGCAGCGTCGTCCCGGCCGTGAGCGTGACGATGATCAGGACGACGCGGCCGGTGTTCGCCTGCAGCGCGCCCGACTTCTTGAACAGCAGCGCGTACCCGGTCGACTGGGCCGCCGCGAGCCCGACGGTGAGGATGCGCGTGTACTGGTTGATCTTCGCGTAGCCAGCCTCCCCCTCTTTCTGCAGCCGCTCGAGCGACGGCACGACCACCGTCATCAGCTGGAGGATGATCGAGGCCGTGACGTAGGGCATGATCCCGAGCGCGAAGAGCGAGAACCGGGACAGCGCCTGGCCGGAGAACGTGTTCAGGAGCCCGAAGATGCCCTGGCCCCGGCCGCCCGAGGAGAAGAAGTTCTCGATCGAGTCCTGGTCGATGCCCGGCGCCGGCACCCACGAGCCGAGCCGGTAGAGCGCCAGGATCATGGCGGTGAAGAGGACCCGGTGGCGGAGCTCCGGGACGCGCCAGGCGTTCGCTAGCCAGGTGAGCACTACGCCTCCTCGGGCGCTTCCGTCTCGGCGGGCTCGGCCTCCCCGGGCTCGGCCTGCTCAGGCTCGGCTGCCTGCTCAGGCTCGGGCGCCGCGGCTTTCGGTGCCGCTTTCTTGGGCTTCTTCTCGACGGGCTCGCCGCGCAGCCAGTTGACGGTGCCGCCGGCGGCCTCGATCTTCTCGCGTGCGGTCTTCGAGAAGCCGTGCGCGGAGACGGTCAGCTTCTTCTTCAGCTCGCCGTTGCCGAGGATCTTCACATCGGTCTTCGTGTTCTTGATCAGGCCGGCCTCGACGAGCGACTCGGGCGTGACCTCGGCGCCGTCGTCGAACCGCTCGAGCTGGAAGACGTTGACCGGGACCGTCGACGTGCGGAACGGGCCGATCGGCATCGCGTCCCTCGAGGTCGAGCCGCGCTGCTTGCCCAGGCGCATGTAGATCGGCATCTGACCGCCCTCGAACCCGGCGCGCATCTTGTGCGAGCCCGAGCGGGACTTCTGGCCCTTGATGCCGCGACCGGAGTACCGGCCCTTGCCCGAGCCGAGGCCGCGCCCGACGCGCTTCCGCGCCTTGCGCGCCTGCGCCGGCTTGAGGTTCGAGAGGCTCAGGTCGTCAGCCACTGCCGTTCTCCACCCGCACGAGATGGCGGACCTTCCTGAGCATGCCTGTCAGGACCGGGCCGTCGTCGTGCTCCACGGTCTTGCCGATCTTGCCGAGGCCGAGCGCGCGCAGCGTGCCGCGATGGCGCTGGCTCTCGCCGATCTGGCTACGAACCTGCGTTATCCGGACCTTCGCCATCCTGCATCTCCTGCGTCTCCGCCGGCAGCTCGGCCGCGACCGGCGGAGCCTCTTCCTTCTCCGGCTCCGACTCCTCCACCGGCTCCGGAGCCTTGTACGGCAGCACCTGGCTGAGCGAGACACCGCGGGTCTTCGCGACCTCCTCGGGCCTGCGCAGCCGCTTCAGGCCGTTCACCGTGGCCTTCGCCATGTTGATCGGGTTCGTCGTGCCGAGGCTCTTCGCGAGGATGTCGCGGATCCCGGCGAGCTCCAGAACGGCGCGGACGCCGCCGCCGGCGATGACGCCCGTTCCCTCGCTGGCCGGCCGCAGCAGCACTCGCGCGGCGTCGGCCCGTCCGAGGATCTCGTGCGTGATCGTCGTCCCGTGCTTCGGGACGGTGAAGAGGTTCTTCTTCGCGTCCTCGACGGCCTTCGTGATCGCGAGTGGGACCTCGCGCGCCTTGCCGTAGCCGACGCCGACGCGGTCGACCTCGTCGCCGATCACCACGAGCGCCGTGAACGAGAACCGCCGGCCGCCCTTGACCACCTTGGCGACGCGGTTGATCTCGACCACGCGCTCCTTGAGCTCGCGGCTCTCCCGCTCCTCGCGCCTGATTACTTCACGTTCTACAGTGGTCAAAAGCTTAGTCCTCCCTCGCGCGCCGCGTCTGCCAGCGCCTTCACGCGACCGTGGTACAGGTAGCCGCCGCGATCGAAGACGACGGTCTCGATCCCGGCCTGCTTCGCGCTCTGCGCGAGCTGCTTCCCGACCTCACCGGCCTGCTCGGTCTTGTTGCCCTTGAACGTCTTCAGCTGCAGCCAGCTGGCGGCCGCGAGCGTGCGGCCGTCCTGGTCGTCGATCAGCTGCGCAGCGATGCCCTTGTTGGAGCGCGAGACGACGAGGCGCGGCCGCTCGGCCGTGCCCTGCACCTTGCCGCGGACGCGGCGATGGCGGCGCCGGCGCGCTTCCCTCACGGTCATCACCGGCATTACGCGCGCTTCCCGGCGGCGCAGCCGCCTGTCCGCGACAGCGGACCAGTGGAGGGGGTATGGGGGAACCGGGAGGTTCCCCCGCGACAACGGCATTCGGTTCGACAGGTCATGCGCGCTTACCAACTTTCCTTCGGACGTACTCGCCCTCGTAGCGGATGCCCTTGCCCTTGTACGGCTCGGGCGGGCGCACGCGACGAACCTCGGCGGCCGTCTGGCCGACCTGCTGCTTGTCCACGCCCTTCACGACGATCTGCGTGGGGACCGGCACCTCGAAGGTGATCCCCTGCGGCGGCTTCTTCACGACGGGATGGGAGAAGCCGACGTCGAGCCGCAGGTCCGTGCCCTGCAGCGCCGCGCGGTAGCCGACGCCCTGGAGCTCGAGTCGCTTCTCGAAGCCCTTGGTGACGCCCTCGACCATGTTCGCGATCAGCGACCGCGTCAGGCCGTGCAGCGCGCGATCCTCACCGCGCTCGGTGGGGCGCGTGACCTTGATTGTGCCGTCCGTCTGGTCGATCTGCATCCGCGTCGGGATCTGCTGCGAGAGCTCCCCGAGCGGGCCGTTGACCATTACGCGCCCAGGCGAGAGCGAGACGCTGACGCCACTCGGGACCTCGATGGGAGCTCTGCCGATACGACTCATTCGCTACCAGACGAAGCAGAGGACTTCGCCGCCGACTCCTCTCTCTTCCGCGGTCCTGCTCGTCACGAGGCCGCTCGACGTGGACATGATCGCCACCCCCATGCCGCCCAGCACGCGCGGCAGGCGATCCTTGCCCGCGTAGACCCGGCGGCCCGGCTTCGACACGCGCTTCAGGTCGGTGATGACCCGCTCGCGGCCACGGCCGTACTTCAGCTGGATGACCAGGGTATCGAAGCTCTCCCCGCTCTGAACGTGGAAATCCTGGATGTAGCCCTCCTCCTTGAGGATCCGGGCGATCTCCACCTTCAGGCGCGAGCTCGGCATCTCGACGCGCTCGTGCAGCGCCTTGTTGGCGTTGCGGATGCGGGCGAGCATGTCGGCGACTGGATCGGTCAGCATCGGTGCTCCTTCACCAGCTCGACTTGGTCATGCCCGGGATCACGCCCTGGTGCGCGAGCTCGCGCAGGCAGATCCGGCAGAGGCCGAACTTCTTGAAGACGGCACGCGGCCGGCCGCATCGGTTGCAGCGCGAGTAGGCGCGCGTCTTGTACTTCTGCGGTCGCGACTGCTTGATCCGAAGGCTGGTCTTCGCCACTTACTGCTCCCTTCCGTCCGCCGCGAAGGGGAGGCCGAGGCTTCGCAGGAGCGCGAACCCCTCCTCGTCCGACCTCGCGGTGGTCGTGATCGCGACGTCGAGGCCGCGAACCTGCTGGATGTCGTCGTAGTTGATCTCCGGGAAGATGATCTGCTCCTGGATCCCGAGCGAGTAGTTGCCACGGCCGTCGAACGAGCGGGGGTTGAGGCCGCGGAAGTCGCGGATCCGGGGCAGCGCGATCGTCACGAGTCGGTCGAGGAACTCGTACATCCGCGCGCCGCGCAGCGTCACGCGCGCGCCGACCGGCATCCCTTCGCGGATCTTGAACTGCGCGATCGACTTCCGGGCCCGGCGCACCTGGGCGCGCTGGCCGGCGATCGTCGTCAGCTCCTCGATCGCGGAGTCGAGCGCCTTCGCGTCGGTCTTCGCCTCGCCGACGCCCATGTTCAGCGTGATCTTGTCGAGGCGCGGGACCTCCATCACGGTGCGCAGCTCGAGCTCGTCCTGCAGGCGCGGGCGCAGCTCGCCCTCGTAGAGGGTCTTCATCCGGGGCGTATAGCCGTTCGTCTCGGTCATTTGTCGATCTCCTGGCCGCAGTCGGCTCGCTTGCAGACGCGGATGCGCACATGCTTGTCGTGCTCCTCGCGCTCGACGACGCCGATCCGCGTGGGCCGGTTGCAGCTCGGGCAGACGATCATCACGTTGCCGACCGGGATCGGCGCCGGCTTGTCGATTACGCCGCCCGGCGTCATCGTCGCGCCGCCCATGCGGCTCGCGTTCTGCATCGGGCGCGGCTTGGTGTGCCGCTTGACGATGTTGAGGTTCTCGACGATCAGCTTTCCGTCCTTCGGCCGCGCGTCGATCACGCGGCCCTGCTTGCCGCGGTCCTTGCCTGTGAGGACGTGGACGAGGTCGCCCTTGCGGATCCGCATCGTCTGCATCAGAGAACCTCCGGGGCGAGCGAGACGATCTTCATGAAGTTCTTCTCCCGCAGCTCGCGTGCGACGGGCCCGAAGATGCGCGTCCCGCGCGGGTTGCGCTGGTTGTCGATGATCACCGCGGCGTTCTCGTCGAACGCGATCGTGGTGCCGTCGTCGCGGCCGAACGGCTTCTTCGTCCGGACGACGACCGCCTGGACGACCTCGCCCTTCTTGATCGTCCCCTGCGGCGTCGCCTGCTTGACGGTGCCGACGATGACGTCGCCGACGCGCGCGTAGCGGCGGTGTGAGCCGCCCTTGACGCGGATGCACAGGATCTCGCGCGCGCCGGTGTTGTCGGCGACCCGAAGGCGGGATTCCTGCTGGATCACTTTGCGGCCTCCACGACCTCGGCGAGGCGCCAGTTCTTCGTCTTCGAGAGCGGGCGCGTCTCGACGATCAGGACGACGTCGCCGATCTTCGCCTCGTTCTGCTCGTCGTGCGCGTGGAACTTGGCGCTGCGGCGGACGACCTTCTTGTAGCGCCGGTGCGCCTTGATCGTGTCGACCTTGACCACGATCGTCTTGTCCATCGCGTCGGAGACGACGACGCCGCGCCGCTCCTGGCGACGGCCGCGCTCGGACTCCGGCTTCGGCACGCGCGTGATCGGCTTGCGCGTCGCGGGGCGCTCGCGGACCGTCTTCGTCCGCTGGCGGCGCAGGCCGCGCGACAGGCGCTTCCGCTTCTTCTTCGGCTCGGCCGCGGGCTGCGGCGCAGGCTCCTCGGCGGCGGGCTTGGCGGCGGGTTCCTCCGCGGCGGCCTCGGCCTCCGCAGCCGGCTCCTCGGCGGGCTCTGTTTCCGGCGCAGGCTCATCCGCGCCCTCGGCCTCGGCGGCCGGCTCCTCCACGGCTTCAGCCGCGGGAGCCTCCTCGGCGGCCGGAGCCGCCTCCTCCTCCGCCTCCGGTGCCGTGGTCTCCTCCTCGGCGGCAGGCGTCTCCGCCGCGGCCTCCTCGACCGGCGGCGTCTCGTCCGTGCTCTCGGGTGTGGTGTTCTCGGTGTCGTCCGTCATGTGGTCTCCACTGCGTCGGCGCGCTCGTTGCGTACCGTCAGGATGCGCGCGATCTCACGCTTCGCCAGCCGCAACCGCGTCGTGTTCTCGAGCGCGCCGGTCGCGGACTGAAAGCGCAGGTTGAACAGCTCCTGCCGCCTGTCCGCGAGCGCGTCGGCGAGCTCCTCGTCCGTCATCGCCCTCAGATCGCTAACCCGCAAAGAGATCCGCCTCCCGCTTCACGACTTTCGTCTTGACCGACAGCTTGTTGCCGGCAAGGCGGAGCGCCTCCTTGGCCAGCGGCTCGGGCACGCCGGCCAGCTCGAACATCACGCGGCCCGGGCTTGATCACCGCGACCCAGTGCTCGGGCGACCCCTTGCCGGAGCCCATGCGCGTCTCGGCGGGCTTCTGCGTCACCGGCTTGTCCGGGAAGACGTTGATCCAGACCTTGCCGCCGCGCTTGATCTTGCGCGTCATCGCGATTCGGGCAGCCTCGATCTGGCGGTTGGTGACCCAGCCGACCTCGAGCGCCTTCAGCCCGAAGTCGCCGAACTGGACGGACGTCTGGCCCTTGGCCTTGCCGCGTCGACGGCCGCGCTGGTACTTGCGGTACTTCGTCTTCTTCGGGAGCAGCATCGCCTACGCCTCGCCCCCGGACTCGTCCGTCTTGGTCGGCTCCTCGGCCTGCGGCGTCGGCGTCGTCTCCACCTGCGGCTCGACCTGCGGCTGCTCGCGGCCCTCGGCCGACGTAGCCGGCTCGTCCGTGGTCGGACGCTCGACGTTCTCCTGCCGCGGGGCACGGTCGCGCGAGGACGGCCTGCCGCCCCCGCGGCCGCCCTGGCCGCCGCGGCGACGCTGCGGCCGCACGGGCCCGAGGCCCTCACGGTCGCGCTGGCGGTCGCGGCCCGATTCGCGTGAGGCGCCGAGGCCCTCCTGCACGCCGCCGCGTCGACGGCGGGCCTGGTCCTGCTCGCCCAGACGGACGTCCTTGTCCGTGTCGAGGCCGCCGTAGCCCTCGGGCATGATCTCGCCCTTGTTGATCCAGACCTTCACGCCGATGCGACCGAACGGCAGCTTCGCCTCGACGAAGCCGTAGTCGATGTCGGCGCGGATCGTGTGCAGCGGGACGCGGCCCTCCGAGTAGGCCTCCGAGCGGCTCATCTCCGTGCCGCCAAGCCGGCCGCCGCACTGGATGCGGATGCCCTTGGCGCCGGAACGGATCCCCGACGCGAGCGCGCGCTTCATCGCGCGCCGGAAGCTGACGCGGTTCTGCAGCTGCTCGGCGATCGACTGCGCGACGAGCTTCGCGTCGAGCTCGGGACGCTTGATCTCGTTGATGTTGATGTGGACGTTCTTCTTGGTGAGCGCGTGCAGCTCGCGGCGCAGCGCGTCGACCTCGACGCCCGACTTGCCGATCACGATCCCCGGCCGGGCCGTGTAGATGTCGACGGTGATCCGCTGCTTGTCCTTGCGAATCAGGATGTCGGACAGGCCGGCATGCGCGAGCTTGTTGTTGATGTGCTCGCGGATCTTGATGTCCTCGATCAGGTAGGCCGGGAACTCCTTCTTGCCCGTGTACCAGTTGGACTTCCAGTCGTGGATGACGCCGACGCGCATCCCGCCGGGATGGACTTTTTGACCCACTAGGCCTTCGCCTCCTCAGGCTTCTTCTCGGGCTTCTTCTTGGCGGGCGCCTTCCGCTTTGGAGCTTCGGCGGCCTCTGCCTTTGGCTTGGTCTGCTTCTTCGCTGCGGGAGCCTCCTGCACCGGGATCTCGGCCACCCTCACCGTGATGTGGCAGGTGCGCTTCTTGATCCGGGCTACGCGGCCGCGGGCGCGCGGGCGCCAGCGCTTCATCATCGGCCCCTCGTCCACGTACGCGGCGGACACGTAGAGCCGCTCGTCCGGGATCTGGTGCTGGGACTCCGCGTTCGCAACGGCGGATCGGAGCACCTTGTCGAGCTCGCGCGCGGCGTCGCGCGTCGTGAACGCGAGCACGCTGCGAGCCTCGAGCACGCTGCGCCCGCGGATGTGCTCCGCGACCAGCCGGGCCTTGCGGGGCGAGATCCGCACCCACTTCGCCTCGGCGCGCACCTCGAGCCCTTTCTCGGTCGCCGCCACTAGCGTCCCCTCTTCACCTGTGTCTGGCGATCGCCCGCGTGGCCGCGGAACGTGCGGGTGGGAGCGAACTCGCCGAGCTTGTGGCCGACCATCTGCTCGGAGATGAACACGGGCACGTGCTTCCTGCCGTCGTGGACGGCGATCGTGTGCCCGACCATCTCCGGGAAGACGGTGGACGTGCGCGACCAGGTCCGGATCATCCGCTTGTCCCCGGACGAGTTCATCGCCTCGATGCGGCCCATCAGCCGCTCCTCGACGAACGGGCCCTTCTTGCTGGATCTACTCAACCTTCTCCCTCATTTCCGACGAGCGAAGCGAAGTCCTAACCAATTCCACGGTGAAAATGCGCAGCATTTTCACCGTTTTTCCTTTCCGCGGCGGCGCCCGCGGACGATCAGCCGATCCGATTCCTTGTGCTTGCGGCGCGTGCGCTTGCCGAGCGTCGGCACGCCCCAGGGCGTGACCGGGTGGCGGCCGCCCTTCGACTTGCCCTCGCCGCCGCCGTGGGGATGGTCGACGGGGTTCATCGCCGAGCCGCGCACCGACGGCCGCTTCCCCTGCCAGCGGCTGCGTCCCGCCTTGCCGACCGTGACGTTCTCGTGGTCGACGTTGCCGACCTGCCCGATCGTCGCGCGGCAGGAGAGCGGCACGCGACGCATCTCCCCCGACGGGAGCCGGAGGACGCCGAAGCCGTCGTCCTTGGCGACGAGCTGGACGCCGGAGCCGGCCGAGCGGGCCAGCTGGCCCCCGCGCCCGGGCTTCAGCTCGACGTTGTGGATCAACGTCCCGGTCGGGATGTTCGTCAGCGGCAGCGCGTTGCCGGGCCGGATGTCGGCGCCGGGGCCGGACTCGACCTTCGCGCCCACGCGGAGCCGGGCGGGAGCGAGGATGTAGCTCTTGGCGCCGTCCGCGTAGTGGAGCAGGGCGATCCGCGCCGATCGGTTCGGGTCGTACTCGATCGCGGCCACGGTCGCGGGGACGCCGTCCTTCGTACGCTTGAAGTCGATCACGCGGTAGCGGCGCTTGTGGCCGCCGCCCTGGTGGCGCGTGGTGATCCGGCCGTTGTTGTTACGGCCGCCCTTCTTCGTCAGCTTCTCCGTCAGCGACTTCTCGGGCTTCGACTTCGTGACCTCCTCGAAGCTCGAGACGGTCATGAAGCGGCGGCCGGGGCTGGTCGGCTTGTAGCGGCGGATCGCCATCAGACCTGGGCTCCCTGGAAGATTTCGATCGTGTCGCCGGCGCGCAGCTGCACGACGGCCTTCTTCCACCCCGGCTTCGCGCCGCGGTGGACGCCGCGCCGCTTCGGCTTCGGCTGCACCCTGGAGATGTTCACGCGCAAGACCTTGACCTCGAACAGCTCCTCGACGGCGTGCCGGACCTGCGTCTTGTGCGCGTCGGGATGGACACGGAACGAGTACTTGTTGTTGTCGATCTGGGCGTACGCCTTCTCGGTCACGACCGGTGCCAGGAGGACTTCGTTCGGATGCAGGCTCATGACGCCCGCCCCTGAACCGCATCCAGCGCTGCCTCGCTGACGAGCAGCGACCGCGCCCAGACGACCGCGGACACCTCGAGCTCCGACGGGAGCGTCACGACGACGCGCTCGAGGTTCCGGAACGACTTCAGGACGTTGGCCTCGTCCTCGGTCGCGACGACGACCACCGGCGCCTCCTTGCCCCAGGCCGACAGCAGATCCGCGGCCTTACGTGTCGACGGCTCCGTGAACGCGGAGCCGTCGAGGATGCCGAAGGTGCCGTTGCCGGCGTGCTGCGAGAGCGCTCCTCGGAGCGCCGAGCGGCGCGCCTTGCGGTTGACCTTGACCTCGAAACTCCGCGGGGTCGGCGGGAAGGCGACGCCGCCGCCGGTCCACTGCGGCGCGCGCGTCGTGCCCGCGCGGGCACGACCGGTGCCCTTCTGCCGCCACGGCTTAGCCCGGCCGCCGGCGACGAGGCCGCGGCTCTTCGCCGCGCGCGTCCCGGCGCGGGCGGCGTTCAGCTCCGCGCGGACGGTCTCGTGCACGAGGTGGGGCTTCACCTCGGCGGCGAAGATCGACTCCTCGAGCGTCACGTCCTTCGACGCCTTGCCGGCGCCGTCGAGCAGCGGTGCCTTCGGCACGGCCACTAGCGCCGCACCTCCTCACGGACCTCGACGAACGCGTTCTTCGGGCCCGGCACGGCGCCCTTGACGAGCAGGAGGTTCCGCTCCGCGTCGACGTCGTGGACGACGAGCCCGACTTGCGTGACACGCTTGCCGCCCATCCGGCCGGCCATCTTCATGCCCTTGAACACGCGCGAGGGCGTGGCGGAGGCCCCGATCGACCCCGGCTTGCGGACGTTGTGCGAGCCGTGCGTCTTGGGGCCGCGATGGAAATTGTGCCGCTTGATCGTCCCGGCGAAGCCCTTCCCGTGGGAGATCCCGCTGACCTTGACCTTCTCCCCGGGCGCGAAGACCTCCACGGTGACGTTCTCGCCGACGACGAGCTCGCTCTGCCCGCGCAGCTCGAGGAGGTGGCGGAACGCACCCTCGACGCCGTTCTTCTTCAGGTGGCCCAGCTCGGGCTTCGTCACCTTCCGGTCGGGGACAGGGTCGTAGGCGAGCTGGACCGCGTCGTAGCCGTGCGTGTCCGCCGTCTTCACCTCGACGACGGGACACGGCTCGGCCTCGATCACCGTAACGGGCGTGACGACGCCGGTCTCCGCGTCGAAGACGCTCGTCATCCCCAGCTTCCTCCCCACGATCCCCTTCATGGCCTAGAGCTTGATCTCGATGTCGACGCCGGCCGGGAGGTCGAGCCGCATCAGCGAGTCGACCGTCTTCGGTGTCGGCGAGTGGATGTCGATCAGGCGCTTGTGCGTGCGCACCTCGAAGTGCTCCCGCGAGTCCTTGTCCTTGAACGGGGACCGGATCACGCAGTAGACGTTCTTCTCCGTGGGCAGCGGCACGGGGCCTGTGATGGTGGCGCCGGTTCGCTGGGCCGTCTCGACGATCGACTGAGCCGACCGGTCGAGCTGCTGGTGGTCATAGCCCTTCAGCCGGATTCGGATCTTCTGTGCCACGGGAACCGGCGCCTCCCTACTACGTGATGATGTCGGTGACGACGCCTGCGCCGACGGTGCGGCCACCCTCGCGGACGGCGAAGCGCAGACCCTGGTCCATGGCGATCGGCTGGATCAGCTCGACCTCCATGTTCGTGTTGTCGCCCGGCATGACCATCTCCTGGCCCTCCGGGAGATTGATCGAGCCGGTCACGTCCGTCGTCCGGAAGTAGAACTGCGGCCGGTAGCCGTTGAAGAACGGCGTGTGGCGCCCGCCCTCGTCCTTCGAGAGGACGTAGACCTCGGCCTTGAAGTGCGTGTGCGGCGTGATCGAGCCGGGCTTGGCGACGACCTGGCCGCGCTCGACCTCCTCGCGCTTGATGCCGCGGAGGAGCGCCCCTGCGTTGTCGCCGGCCTGGGCGTAGTCGAGCGTCTTCTGGAACATCTCGAGCCCGGTGACGACGGTCTTCTCGACCTGCGGGTGGATGCCGACGATCTCGACCTCGTCGCCCGTCTTGAGCTTGCCCTGCTCGATCCGGCCGGTGACGACCGTTCCGCGGCCGGTGATCGTGAAGACGTCCTCGATCGGCATGAGGAAGGGCTTGTCGACGTCGCGCTCAGGCTCCGGGATGTAGTCGTCCACGGCCTGCATCAGCTCGAGGATCTTGGGCGTCCACTCGCCGTCGCCCTCCAGCGCCTTCAGCGCGGAGACCTGCACGACCGGGATGTCGTCGCCCGGGAACTCGTACTTGGAGAGGAGCTCACGGACCTCCAGCTCGACGAGCTCGAGCAGCTCGGGGTCGTCGACCATGTCGGCCTTGTTGAGCGCGACGACGATCGCGGGCACCTCGACCTGGCGGGCGAGCAGAATGTGCTCGCGCGTCTGCGGCATCGGGCCGTCGGCCGCCGAGACCACGAGGATCGCACCGTCCATCTGGGCGGCGCCCGTGATCATGTTCTTGATGTAGTCGGCGTGCCCCGGGCAATCCACGTGCGCGTAGTGGCGGTTCTCCGTCTCGTACTCGACGTGCGCAGTGTTGATCGTGATGCCGCGCTGCTTCTCCTCGGGAGCCTTGTCGATCTCGTCGAAGCTGGTGGCGGTCGTATTGGTCCCCTGCTCGGAGAGCACCTTGGTGATCGCCGCGGTGAGCGTCGTCTTGCCGTGGTCGATGTGACCGATGGTGCCGACGTTGACGTGCGGCTTCGTGCGCTCGAACTTCTGCTTGGCCATGCTGCTCCTTCGCTCCTTCCTCGACTACGCCTCGGCCGAGACGATCTCGGTCGCGATCGACTGAGGGACTTCCTCGTAGCGGTCGAATTGCATCGTGAACTCCGCGCGACCCTGCGTCATCGAGCGCAGATCGGTCGCGTAACCGAACATCTCCGCGAGCGGGACGCTCGCGCGAATCACCTGGGCGTTGCCGACGGGCTCGAGGCTCTCGACCCGGCCGCGGCGCGAGTTGAGGTTCCCCATCACGTCGCCGAGGTAGTCCTCGGGCGTGATCACCTCGACCGCCATCACGGGCTCGAGCAGCTTCGCCTTGCCCCGCTTCATCGCCTCCTTGAATGCCATCGAGCCGGCGACCTTGAAAGCCATCTCGCTCGAGTCGACGTCGTGGAACGAGCCGTCCACGAGCTCGATGCGGATGTCGACGACGGGATACCCCGCGAGCACCCCGGACTCCATCGCTTCCTGGATGCCCAGGTCGACGCTCGAGATGTACTCCTTCGGAATCTTCCCGCCGACTATCTTGTCGACGAACTCGTAACCGTCGCCCGGATCCATCGGCGTCGCGTTGATGACGGCGTCGCCGTACTGGCCGCGGCCGCCCGTCTGACGGACGAACTTGCCCTGGACCTTCTCCACCGGCTTGCCGATCGTCTCGCGGTAGGCCACCTGCGGCCGGCCGACGTTCGCGTCGACGTTGAACTCGCGCTTGAGGCGGTCGATGATGATCTCGAGGTGGAGCTCGCCCATGCCCGCGATCAGGGTCTGGCCGGTCTCATCGTCGGTGCGGACGCGGAAGGTCGGGTCCTCCTCCGTGAGGCGCTGCAGCCCCGTACCGAGCTTGTCCTGGTCGGCCTTCGACCTCGGCTCCACGGCGACCGAGATCACCGGGTCCGGGAAGGTCATCGACTCGAGCTTGATCGGCGCGGTGTCGGTCGCGAGCGTGTCGCCCGTGGTCGTGTCCTTCAGGCCGACGCCGGCCGCGATCTCCCCTGCCCCGATCTCCTGGCGCTCCTCGCGGTGGTTCGCGTGCATCTGGAGGATGCGGCCGATCCGCTCGGTCTTGCCGGTGGTCGTGTTGAGGACGCGTTCGCCCGCCTTGACCTGGCCCGAGTAGACGCGGAAGTAGGTGAGCTTGCCGACGTATGGGTCGGACATGACCTTGAAGGCGAGCGCCGAGAACGGCTCGTCTATGGCCGGGCGCCGTGAGAGCTCGTGCTCGGTGCGGGGGTCGATCCCGTGGACGGGCGGCACGTCGAGCGGGCTTGGCAGGTAGTCGATCACCCCGTCGAGCAGCGGCTGGACACCCTTGTTCTTGAAGGCGGAGCCGAGCAGGACCGGCGTGATCTTCCCCGCGAGCGTGCCCTTGCGCAGCGCGCGCCGGATCATCTCGGGCGTGACCGACTCCTCGTCGAGCAGGTACGTCTCCATCAGCTCGTCGTCGAACTCGGCGATCGAGTCGATCAGCTGGTGGTGGTACTCGTGCGTCTGCTCCGCAAGCTCCCCGGGGACCTCGCCGCTCTCCATCTTCGTGCCGAGGTCGTCGACGTACGTGATCGAGCGCATCTCGACGAGGTCGACGACGCCGCGGTGGTGCTCCTCCTGCCCGATCGGCAGCTGCACGGGCACCGGATGGGCCCCGAGGCGGTCGACCATCGACTGCACGGAGGCGAAGAAGTCCGCGCCGGTCCGGTCCATCTTGTTGATGAAGGCGATGCGGGGCACGCGGTAGCGCTCGGCCTGCCGCCAGACCGTCTCGGACTGCGGCTGGACGCCCGCGACGGCGTCGAAGACGGCGATCGCGCCGTCGAGCACGCGCAGGCTCCGCTCCACCTCGACCGTAAAGTCCACGTGGCCGGGCGTATCGATGATGTTGATGCGAAAGTCGCGCCACGACGCCGTCGTCGCCGCCGACGTGATCGTGATGCCGCGCTCCTGCTCCTGTGCCATCCAGTCCATCGTGGCGGCGCCCTCGTGCACCTCGCCCATCTTGTGGGTGCGGCCGGTGTAGTAGAGGATCCGCTCGGTCGTCGTGGTCTTGCCCGCGTCGATGTGGGCCATGATCCCGATGTTGCGGACGCGCTCGAGCCCGATTCCTGCCTTGGTGTCGACGGCCATCGTGCTCACCACCTGTAGTGCGCAAACGCCTTGTTCGCCTGGGCCATCCGGTAGACGTCGTCCTTCTTCTTGAACGCGCCGCCCTGCTGGTTGAGGGCGTCGAGGATCTCGGCGGAGAGCTTGTCCACCATCCCCTTCTCGCGGCGGTCGCGCGCGTGGTCGACGAGCCAGCGGACGGCGAGTGTTCGCGCACGCCGCTGCGGCACCTCGACAGGCACCTGGTAGTTCGCGCCGCCGACGCGGCGCGACTTCACCTCCAGCACCGGCGTGACGGTCTTGACCGCCTGCTCGAGCACCTCGACGGGCGGCTTCCCGGTCTTCTCGCCGACCCGTGTGAGCGAGTCGTAGACGATCTGCTCCGCGACCGACTTCTTGCCGTCGGACATGACCTTGTTGATCACCTGCGTGACCAGGGCGGAGTTGTAGACCGGATCCGGAGGGACCGGCCGAGCCTGGACTTCTGCACGGCGTGGCATCAGTGGTCTCCTCGGTGACGTTCTCGCATCAGAGACGCACTGAATGTTGCCGAGGAGACCACTAAGAGCCCTTCTTGGCGCCGTACTTGGAACGGCCCTGCTTGCGGTCGGAGACGCCGGCCGCGTCGAGCGCGGCGCGGATGATCTTGTAGCGGACGCCCGGCAGGTCCTTGACGCGGCCGCCGCGCACGAGCACGACGGAGTGCTCCTGCAGGTTGTGGCCCTCGCCCGGGATGTAGGTCGTGACCTCCATCTGGTTCGTCAGCCGGACGCGCGCCACCTTCCGGAGAGCCGAGTTCGGCTTCTTCGGGGTGTGTGTGTAGACGCGCGTGCAGACGCCGCGCCGCTGCGGGGCGCCCGCTAGAGCAGGGGTCTTCGTCTTGCTCCGCTGAGCTTCGCGACCCTTGCGAACCAACTGATTGACGGTGGGCATGAACCTCCGAGATGTCCGAGGATGAGTCTTCTCACACAGCAACGGTCGGCGGGGCCGATGGCCCTGCCAACCGGAGGAGGCATGGTACCGAAACGGGTGATGCCCTGCAAACGCGCGAACCCGCATGGCCAGGGGAATCTCGGGGGCACGTCGCGACGTTTTAGGCTGGGAGGACCACCCGCTTTTCCGACTTCCGAGTAGTGCCGAGAGAGGGCGGCGAATGACGACTGACGTGCTGATCGTGATCTCGGCTGTGCTCGGGGCGGTCGTCGTCCTACTCGCCGTGCTGCTGTTCCGGCGCCGGCGAACGACATCATCGGCCGACGAGCGGGTTGCCGCGGTCGTCGCGAGCCTGAATGCCAGGATGGGCGAGCTGGGCCGGGAGCTCGCCCTGGCGCTCGAGCGGGCGGAGGAGGAGGCCCGGCGCAGCCGGATCCTGAGCGACCTCGTCGGCTCGATCGACCTCGACGACGTCCTCGCCCGGATCCTCGAGGCCGCCGGCAAGCTCCGCAGCGTCGACGCCGCGCTCGTGCTGCTCGCCGACCCGCGGGGAGGCAAGCCCGTCGTCGCGACGCTCGGCCTGTCCGTCGAGGAGGCAGAACGGCACGCGATCACCGGGCCGCCGGACGGCCGCCTCGCGCGCTCGATCACCATGACCTACACGTACCCGGAGCTCGCGCGCTCGGCCGAGAGCGAGACGGGCATCCACGAGGGCCTGGCGGTGCCGCTGCCGGGGAACGAGGCGGGCGGCTATCTCACGGTCTTCACGCGCTCGCCGGAGCACGGCTTCGAGGAGGAGGACGTCCAGGAGCTGGAGGCGCTCGCGCTGCGCGCCGGCCCGGCGATCGAGAACGCGCGCCGGTTCCGGGAAGCACGCCAGCTGGCGGACCTCGACGCGCTCACCGGTCTGCACAACCGGCGGTTCTTCCACGAGACACTCACACGCGAGGTCGCGCGGGCGGATCGCTACCAGCGGAAGCTGGCGCTGATCGTCTTCGACCTCGACGACTTCAAGTCGGTCAACGACCGGATCGGGCACCTCGCCGGCGACGCCGTCCTCGCCGAGGCGGCCGACCGCGTGCGGGACGTCACCCGCAGCGCCGACATCGCCTGCCGTGTCGGCGGCGACGAGTTCGCCGTCATCCTCCCCGAATCGTCGCTCGAGGACGCCGACCAGCTCTACCGCCGGATCCAGCACAACGTTTCCGCTCGGCCGATCAGCCAAGGCCGCAAGCTGTACCTCTCTGCCGGCGTCGCCGCGCTCCGGCCGGAGGACGACTCGGCCTCCTTCTTCCAGCGGGCGGACGACGCGCTCTACCGCGCCAAGAACTCGGGCAAGGGACGCGCGGTCGCGGCCAGCTCCCCGGTCTAGCTCGTACAGTCGCGGGATGGCCGACCAGCCTGCGCTCCTGCTCAGCTTCGACGTCGAGGACTGGCACCAGCTCGTCCACCGCCGCTACGGGCGCGCCGACTGGGATCAGCGACACCCTGCCTTCGAGCGCCAGGTCGACGTGATCCTGGCGCTGCTCGACGAGCTCGAGGCGCGGGCGACCTTCTTCGTTCTCGGAATGACAGCCGCCCGCTACCCGGACCTCGTAGCCGGGATCGCCGCGCAGGGCCACGAGCTCGCGTGCCACGGTTACGCGCACGCGCGCGTGTACGACCAGACGCGGGACGAGTTCCGTACCGACGTCGAGCGCGCCGTGGCCACGATCGCGGACGCGGCCGGGGCCCGACCGGTCGCGTACCGCGCGCCGGCGTTCTCGATCAACCGCCGCACGCCGTGGGCGTACGAAGTGCTCGCCGAGCTCGGCTTCCGGTGCGACTCGAGCCAGTACGACTCGCCGCGCGTCCCCGACCGGATCACGCCCGTGCCGCCAGAGCCGTTCCGCCTCGAGCTGGAGGGCGGCGGCGAGCTCTGGGAGCTCCCGATCCCGGTCTGGGGCCGGATGCCGATCGGCGGCGGCAGCTACTGGCGCGTGCTGCCGGCTGCGGCGCTCGTGCGTGGGCTCCGCGCCGTGCAGCGGCAGACCGCCTACCCTGTCCTGTACTTTCACCCGTACGAGTTCGACCCGGAGCCGCTGCGCGCGACGCTCCCGTCCCCCACGCCCACTCAGCGACTGGCGGCAGCCGGAAAGTCGCTCTGGCGCAACGCGGGACGGCCGCTCGTCGCGCGGAGGCTGCGGGAGATCGCCCGCCACTACCGACTGCTGAGCTACGACCAGGCCTATGACGACATCGCCAGACGCTACGGGGCGCGTCCGCGAGCACTTTCGCCGGAAGGCGTTCTCGTTTGACCATCTCTACGACGAGGAGCACGCGGTTCAACGGCTCCTCCGTCCCGGGCTCTTCAACCGCCGCGAGCTGGCGGTCGAGGTTGCCGGGGACTACGAGGCGCCGTCCGTCCTGGACGTCGGCGGCGGCTCGGGGCGAATCGGGGAGCTGATCCTCGACGAGGGGGCGTCGCGCTACCTCGACGTCGACCTCTCGGACACGATGCTCGACCTCGCACGCGACCGCCTCGCGCGGTTCGGCGACAAGGTGGAGCTTGTCCAGGGTGACTTCCTGACCACGCCGCTGGACGGGCCGTTCGACCTCGTCCTCGCGCTCGGCTACTTCGACTACATCGAGGACGCCGCCGCGCACACGCGCCGGATCGGCGAGCTGTGCTCGGGCTCGGCGGTCGCCAGCTTCCCACGCTGGACGTGGACGAAGGGGCCGATCCGGAAGCTTCGCTACGAGGTGATCAACAGCTGCCCGATCTTCGACTACGACCGCGAGGGCATCCGCCGGCTCTTCGACGACGCCGGCTTCGCGAAGATCACGATCCGCCAGGGTCGGAGTGGCTTCCTCGTGCGAGCTAGCAAGTAGCTCGCGTGGGGGAACCGCATGGTTCCCCCGCGTTCACATCTGGAGGAATGGCAGATATTGCGACAAATCGGCATCGCCGATTTGTGGAAACTGGTCGCGCCAGCACGTCGCCTCCGGGAACGCCCCCCGCTCCGCGGCGGCCAGCCAGTTCGGGAACCGCGCCTCGCGCGCCTGTGCGATCAGGACCGCGCGGATCGAAGGCCGGGCGCTGCTCAACGGCACGCCGCCGAGCGGCTCCGGCGGCCCCAGCGGGCGCACGCGCACCGCGCCGAGCGGCGACCAGACGAACGACCAGCGCCTCGTCGGAATCCCCATCAGCGAGCCCGGCGCCGTCGCCTCGATCGCGTAGCCGACGCGCCGGCCGCCGAGCCACGAGGCCCCGTCGCTCGTCTGGACGAGGCGAGCCTGGAGGTCGCCGTAGCTGTCGCGGTAGTCGGCGATCTGCTTCGCCGTCGGCGCCGAGACGGGCAGGCGAGATGCGATGCGTGCACGCCGTAGCTCGTCCCCGATGATCGACCGTGCCACGGCGAGGTTCGTGTGTGCCTGCGCGATCGCAGCCTTGTAGGCGGCGCGCGAGCCGCCGAACCGGGCGGAGATCAGCGAGCGCTCGGCGGTGAGGATCTCGGCGTACGTGACCTGGGCGACGCGCTGCTGGACCGTGCGCGCGAAGGCCGCGGAGAAGGCGAGGTCGGGATCGCCGGTCAGCTTGAGGATCGGGTTGATCACGCTCCACGAGACGACGCTCGAGGAGAGGCGGCAGCGGAGCCCGGGCGCGAGCGTGGGCTGGCCCTCGGCGAGCGAGCGGACGAAGCCCTTGCCGGCCGTGGCCGGCGCGTTGCAGAGGTTCGCGTTCCTGGTCCAGAGGTAGACACAGGCCGCGATCCGCTTGTGCGAGTCGTGCTCGCCGGGCGTCGTCTTCCACTCCGCCCAGCCCCAGGACCAGATCGAGTTGAAGTGCATCTCGCGCGCGACGTAGCGAGCCGCGAGCACCTGCCACTTCACGGTCCGGTACCAGGGCTCTGCCGCGAGCCCCTCTCTCCCGCCCGTTCCCCTCGTGGTCTGGAAGCCGAGATAGATCCCGAGCTTCGAGACCGGGACGCCCGCCCGCGTGAAGTCGAGGATCCCGTTCCGGAACGCCTGCCGCATCGTCCGGCTCGCGAGCACCGGGCCCTGCTGGTACAGGAGCGGGGCCGGGAAGTAGATCTCACGCACGATCCCGGCCACGGCGATCACCTGGCGCCACCAGTCGCCGGCCGCGTCGGCAGTGGCGGGCGCGCTGTTGACGAGCAGCCACGGCTGGGCTCCCCGCTCCCGCAACCGCTGGAGGAAGGCGAGCACGTTCG
Source organism: uncultured Actinomycetes bacterium (assembly GCA_963817105.1). Lineage (GTDB taxonomy): Bacteria > Actinomycetota > Thermoleophilia > Gaiellales > Gaiellaceae > 3-1-20CM-4-69-9. The sequence goes on along the minus strand of CAWFNA010000002.1, from coordinate 55,874 downwards.
CGCGGTACTGCGCGGTCGTCGGCGACCACGGCGTCGGCGCCCAGGCGCCGAAGAGCTCGTTCTCCGCGATGATCGGGTTCGAGCAGTCCATCGACTGCGACGCGTACGCGTAGAACTTGTCCGCCGTCGCCACGATCGTCGCGGGGTCGGCCGGCGCGCTCGGCGTCCCGACCCGCCGCTTCAGGTACAGATCGAAGTAGACGGTCTTGGCCCCCGCCGCACGCAGCCTGGGCGGATAGATGAGGTTCGAAGCAGCGGCGACGACGCCCGGCTTCGCGAACAGGCGCCAGAACGGTACGGAGCCGTCCGCGAAGTCGACCCAGGAGGGCCCCTTCGCCGACAGCATGTTGCAGCTCGCCTGGAGCTCCTTCGCACCGGCTCCGGAGCCTCCGGCCAGCGCGAGCACGGCCACGATCGCGGCGAGCACCCCGAATCTCGTCACGTCCATAAGGTAGCCGCGGGGCCGGGCAACGCCCGGCCCCGCTCACAAACGCTTTACGTCTGGGCTACGACTCGCCGTCGAGGGGGGAGTCCACCTCGGGGACCTCCTCCGCCTCGCCGGCCTCGTGCGACGTCGTCGCGTCCGACCCCGGCGTGCCGCCGAAGTCGAGCCCGAGCGCCCCGAGGTCGAGGCCGTCGCCGCCGTCGGAGCCGATCTCCTCCAGCGCCGCCAGCAGCTGCTCCTCGGTCGCCGGCCGCGTGTACGCCGCCACCGGCACCTTCTCGGAGGGGCCGATCTCGATCCCCCGGTAGTTCTTCAGCCCCGTCGCCGCCGGGATCAGCTTCCCGATGATGACGTTCTCCTTCAGGCCGAGCAGCCGGTCGACCTTGCCCTCGATCGAGGCGTCGGTCAGCACCTTGGTCGTCTCCTGGAAGGACGCGGCGGACAGGAAGGACTCGGTCGCGAGCGACGCCTTCGTGATCCCGAGGATCAGCGGCTCGAACGTCGCCTGCTCCTTCTTCTCCTTCTTCACGCGCGCGTTCTCGCGCTCGAGCACGTTCTTGTCGACGAGCTGACCCGGGAGCAGGTCGGTCTCGCCGGCGTTCTCGACGCGCACCTTCTTGAGCATCTGACGCACGATCAGCTCGATGTGCTTGTCGTGGATCTCGACGCCCTGCGACTTGTAGACCTTCTGCACCTCGCCGACGAGGTACAGCTCGGTCGCGGTGTAGCCCTTCAGCCGCAGCAGGTCTGACGGGTTGAGCGAGCCCTCGTGCAGCGGATCGCCGGGCACGACCTCCTGGCCCTGCGTGACGAGCATGCGCGTGCGCCGCGGGAGCTGGATCGCCTTGGCGTCCTCCTCCTCGGCTGCGCCCTCGTCGGTCACGATCGTCACCTTCGGGCCGCGGTCCGTGTCCTCGACGTGGACGCGGCCGCCTTCCTCCGCGAGCGTCGCCGCTCCCTTCGGGTTGCGCGCCTCGAAGATCTCCGTGACGCGCGGAAGGCCGTGCGTGATGTCCGCGCCGGCGACGCCGCCGGTGTGGAACGTCCGCATCGTCAGCTGGGTGCCCGGCTCGCCGATCGACTGGGCGGCGATGATGCCGACCGCGTCGCCGATCTCGGCGGCGTGGCCGGTCGCGAGGAAGGTGCCGTAGCACTTCCTGCAGACGCCGAACTCGCTCTTGCACTTCAGCACCGACCGGACCGGCAGCCTCACCTCGTCGACGGTCTCGCCGAGGCCCTCGATGATGTCGAGCAGCACCGGCTGGGTCACGTCCTGGCCCCTCTCGCCCACGACCGTCTTCCCGGGCTTGCCCGACGCGAGTGGCTTGTGGACGTCGTCGGCGAGGATCCGCCCCATCACGCTCTTGTTGAGGCCCTCCGGGAGCCGGATCGGGAGCTCGACGTACTCCTTCGTCTTGCAGTCCTCCTCGCGGATGATCACGTCCTGCGAGACGTCGACCAGGCGCCGGGTCAGGTAGCCGGAGTCGGCCGTTCGGAGCGCCGTGTCGGCGAGGCCCTTGCGGGCACCGTGCGTCGAGATGAAGTACTCGAGCACCGACAGGCCCTCCATGAAGTTCGCCTTGATCGGGCGTTCGATGATCTCGCCCTTCGGATTCGCCATCAGACCGCGCATGCCGGCCAGCTGGCGGATCTGCTTCGAGGATCCGCGGGCGCCGGAGTTGGCCATCATGTAGATCGGGTTCAGCTCGTAGAAGGTCCGCTCCATCGCGTCCGCGACGGTGTCAGTGGCCTCCGTCCAGATGTTCACGATCGACTCGTGGCGCTCCTCCTCGGTGATGAGACCGCGCTCGTACTGCTGCTCCACAGCCGCGACGCGCTTCTCGTACTCGACGAGGATCTCCTCCTTGTCGGTCGGGATGACGATGTCGTTCTTCGAGATCGTCACGCCGGCCATCGTGGCGTAGTGGAAGCCGAGGCTCTTGATCTTGTCGAGGACGCCCGCGATCGCGTGGGCGCCGTAGCGGTCGACCAACTCGATGATGAAGCCGTCGATCTCCCGCTTGGGCAGCGTGCGGTTGATGAAGCTGTGCCCGCCGACCTCACCGCTCGTGACGTGCTCGTGCAGCGCCCGCTCGACCTCGGTGTTGAAGATCACGCGGCCCGGCGTCGTGAGGATCAGCTCGTCGCCGTGCCGGTACTCGATCGGCTGCTGGAGCGTCATCTGCTTGGAGTCGAGCGCGAACTCGACCTCCTCCTCGCTCTGGTACCGCCGCGGATGAGGCTTGAGGTCCTCGACCGAGACAGCGGACAGATCCGTCTCGCAGTAGGTGAGGTAGTAGGTGCCCAGCACCATGTCCTTCGTCGGGGTCGCGAGCGGACGCCCTGACGCCGGCGAGAGGATGTTGTTCGCCGAGAGCATCAGGATCCGTGCCTCCGCCTGCGCCTCTGCCGAGAGCGGCAGGTGGACAGCCATCTGGTCGCCGTCGAAGTCGGCGTTGAAGGCGTGGCAGACGAGCGGGTGGACCTGGATCGCCTTGCCCTCCACGAGCACCGGCTCGAAGGCCTGAATGCCGAGGCGGTGCAGCGTCGGCGCCCGGTTCAGGAGCACCGGATGCTCGGCGATCACCTCCTCGAGGACGTCCCAGACCTCCTCGGTCATCGAGTCGACGTACTTCTTCGCTGCCTTGATGTTCTGGACGGACTTCCGCTCGACGAGCCGGCTCATGATGAACGGCTTGAAGAGCTCGAGGGCCATCAGCTTCGGCAGCCCGCACTGGTGCAGCTTCAGGCTCGGCCCGGAGACGATCACCGAGCGGCCCGAGTAGTCGACGCGCTTGCCAAGCAGGTTCTGGCGGAACCGGCCCTGCTTGCCCTTGAGCATGTCGGACAGCGACTTGAGCGGCCGGTTGCCCGGGCCGGTCACGGAGCGCCCGCGGCGGCCGTTGTCGAACAGCGCGTCGACGGCCTCCTGGAGCATCCGCTTCTCGTTGTTGACGATGATCTCCGGCGCGCCGAGGTCCAGGAGCCGCTTGAGGCGGTTGTTCCGGTTGATGACGCGGCGGTAGAGGTCGTTCAGGTCGCTCGTCGCGAAGCGGCCGCCGTCGAGCTGCACCATCGGGCGGAGCTCCGGCGGGATCACCGGGACCGCCTCGAGGATCATCCACTCGGGACGGTTCTCCGAGGTGATGAACGCGTTCACGACCTTGAGCCGCTTGATCGCGCGCTGCTGCTTCTGGCCCTTGGACGTGCGGATCGTCTCCCGCAGTGAGGCCGCCTCGGCCTTGAGGTCGAGGTCCTTGAGCAGGTCGCGGATCGCCTCCGCGCCCATGCCGCCGCGGAAGTAGACGCCGAAGCCGTACGGCGAGCCGAAGCGGTCCTTCAGCTCGCGGAACAGCTGCTCGTCGTTGACGATCAGCTTCGGCTCCAGGTCCTTGAACAGGAGCCACGTCTGCTCGAGCCGGTTGACGGAGTCGACGGCCGCGTCGCGGGCGTCCTGGCGCCGCGACTCGATGTCGAGGTACATCTCGCGCACCTTCAGCGACCACTGGACGATCCCGTCGAGGTCCTCCTTGCGGATCTTCCCGTCGGTGCGGAGGCAGAGGTCGTTCGCCAGCTCGCGGACGTCGGTGTCGTCGTCCGCCTGCTCGACCACCTCGCCGAGGAGCCCGTTCCCCAGCTCCCGCGACCGCTCGACGTTCTTGAGGTCGATCTCCTTGACGTACTTCTCGTCCTCGTCGGTCAGCTCGCCGCCGGTGAGGAGGGCGTCGACGATCTTGTTGATGTGCTTCGAGATCGCGCCCTTCTTGGAGCCGGTCGCCTTGTCCTGCTCCTTGCGCAGCGGCTTCAGGCCGTTCCGGATCTGCTCCGCGGCGACGGCGACGTTCTCCAGCTCGCGCGGCGTCAGCTTGCGATCCTCGCGGATCGCGGCGTTGCGGACGAGCTCGCGGATCTTCTTCGAGTCCTCGGTCGTGATCTGGCCGACGAGGTGCGGGAACATGCCGCCGGCGAGGGTGCGTGCCTCCTCGAGCGTCGGCATCGCCTGCTCCTCGGCCCAGTTCGACAGGCCGCGCGACCAGAAGTCGTCGTCCTCGTCGAAGTCCTTCTCCTTGCCCTTCGCGAAGTAGTCGCGGCGGCGCTGGAGCCGGCCCTCGAGCGCGGCGAGCGCCTCGTCGCGGTCGACGTAGATCCGCTCGGACTCGGCCTTGACCTTGTCCTCGAGGTCGTTCAGGTCCTTCTGCCGCGCGTCGACGTCGACCTGCGTGACGATCGAGGCGGCGAAGTACAGGACCTTCTCGAGCTCGCGCGGAGCGATGTCGAGCAGGTAGCCGATCCGGCTCGGGACGCCCTTGAAGAACCAGATGTGCGAGACCGGCGCGGCCAGGTCGATGTGACCCATGCGCTCACGCCGCACCTTCTGCCGCGTCACCTCGACGCCGCAGCGCTCGCAGATGATCCCCTTGTAGCGGACGCGCTTGTACTTCCCGCAGTAGCACTCCCAGTCCTTCGTCGGGCCGAAAATCCGCTCGCAGAAGAGACCGTCGCGCTCCGGCTTGAGCGTGCGGTAGTTGATCGTCTCGGGCTTCGTGACCTCGCCGGACGACCAGTCACGGATCTGCTTCGACGACGCCAGTCCGATGCGGATCGCGTCGAAATCGTTGATGTCGATCAAGTGTTCCCTCAACTCCTTCTAGTACCTAGTCCTGGTCGTCCGCTCTAGTCCTCGAGCTCCACGTCGGCGAGGTCGGCGGGAGCCGGTTCCTCGTTCCCGCCCCCGGTCGCCTCCCCGTCCCCGGTCGCAGCGTCGACCTCCTCGAGGTTGCCGAGCTCCTCGTCGTTCGGAAGCGCCATCTCGCCGTCCTGGTCGATGCGCTCCTGCCCTTCCTCTTGCTCCTCCGCCGTCGGCTGGCGTGCGGCCGCGCGCAGCGAGCCGGGCGAGAGGTCGATGCCGAGCTCCTCCGCGGCGCGGAGCAGCTCGTCGTCCTCCTCGCGCACCTCGACGGCCGTCCCCTCGTCGGAGAGGACGTTGACGTCGAGCGCCAGCGACTGCATCTCCTTCAGCAGCACCTTGAAGCTCTCCGGGATGGAGGGCTCGGCGATGTTCTCGCCCTTCACGATCGCCTCGTACGCCTTCACGCGCCCGACGGTGTCGTCGGACTTGATCGTGAGCATCTCCTGCAGCGTGTACGCGGCGCCGTAGGCCTCGAGCGCCCAGACCTCCATCTCGCCGAAGCGCTGGCCGCCGAACTGGGCCTTCCCGCCCAGCGGCTGCTGCGTGACGAGCGAGTACGGGCCGGTCGAGCGCGCGTGGATCTTGTCGTCCACGAGGTGGAGCAGCTTCAGGATGTACATGAAGCCGATCGTCACCTTCTGCTCGAACGGCGCGCCGCTCTTCCCGTCGAAGAGGCGCACCTTGCCGGAGCACTTCCGGCCGATGGGCCGCTTCTGGTCGACGAGGAACTTGATCGGCGAGTCGGGGTTGTCCGCGACCCACTTCACGAGCGCCTCGTCGACGTCCTCCTCGCTCGCGCCGTCGAAGACCGGCGTCGCGACCGCGTGCGGGTTGTCCGCGCTGATCGGCTTGCCGGCGAACCCGTTCGGGCCTGCGCCGTCCTCGCTGAAGACGCCGTGCGCCGCGGCCCACCCGAGGTGGGTCTCGAGGATCTGGCCGATGTTCATCCGGCTGGGGACGCCGAGCGGGTTGAGCACGACGTCGACCGGGCGCCCGTCCTCGAGGAACGGCATGTCCTCCTCGGGGACGATCCGGGCGATGACGCCCTTGTTCCCGTGCCGGCCGGCGAGCTTGTCGCCCTCGGCGATCTTGCGCTTCTTGGCGACGTAGACGCGGACGAGCTCGTTGACGCCCGGCGACAGGTCGTCGCCTGCGTCGCGCGAGAACGTCTTGACGTCGATCACCTTGCCGCCCTCGCCGTGCGGGACCTTCAGCGATGTGTCACGGACCTCGCGTGCCTTCTCCTTGAAGATCGCGCGGATCAGCTTCTCCTCCGCCGTCAGCTCGGTCTCGCCCTTCGGCGTCACCTTGCCGACCAGCAGGTCGCCCGACCCGACCTCGGCCCCGATGCGCACGACGCCTCGGTCGTCGAGGTCCTTGAGCGACTCCTCCGAGCGGTTCGGGATGTCGCGGGTGATCTCCTCGTCGCCGAGCTTCGTCGAGCGGGCGTCGATCTCGTACTCGTGGATGTGGATCGAGGACAGGACGTCCTCCTTCACGAGCCGCTCCGAGATGACGATCGCGTCCTCGAAGTTGTAGCCCTCGAACGGCATGAAGGCGACGAGCAGGTTCGCGCCGAGCGCGAGCTCGCCGTCGTGGGTGGAGCTGCCGTCCGCCAGCACCTGCTCCGCCCCGACCTTGTCGCCGAGGCCGACGATCGGCTTGTGGTGGATCAGCGTGCCCTGGTTGGACCGCATGAACTTCGTCAGCTGGTAGCTGTCGCGGCCGTCCTTGGTCTCGACGACGATGTGCTCGGCGTCGACGTCGACCACACTCCCGGCCCGGTCGGAGACCACGACGTCGCCGGTGTCGACAGCGGCGCGGTACTCGAGGCCGGTGCCGACCAGCGGCGCCTGGGCGATCATCAGCGGCACCGCCTGCCGCTGCATGTTCGCGCCCATCAGCGCGCGGTTCGCGTCGTTGTGCTCGAGGAACGGGATCAGCGCCGTCGCGACGGAGACGATCTGCGCCGGCGAGACGTCCATGTAGTCGACGTCCTTCGGCGCGGACATCACGGCCTCGCCCTCGACCGAACGGCAGAGCACCTGGTCGTGCACGAACCTGCCGGTCTTGTCGTCGATCCGCTCCGACGACTGGGCGATCGTGAACTGCGCCTCCTCGGCGGCGTCGAGATAGATGATCTCGTCCGTCACCTTGCCGTTGGCGACCTTGCGGTACGGCGTCTGGATGAAGCCGAACTCGGACACGGTCGCCATCGACGCGAGCGAACCGATCAGGCCGATGTTCGGGCCTTCCGGCGTCTCGATCGGGCACATGCGCCCGTAGTGCGTCGGGTGGACGTCGCGGACCTCGATCGGCGCGCGCTCGCGCGTGAGGCCGCCGGCGCCGAGCGCCGACAGGCGTCGCCGGTGCGTGAGGCCGGCGAGCGAGTTCGTCTGGTCCATGAACTGCGACAGCTGCGAGGAGCCGAAGAACTCCTTCAGCGCCGCGACCACCGGCCTGATGTTGATGATCGTCTGCGGCGTGATCGTGTCGACGTCCTCAGTCGTCATCCGCTCGCGCACGACGCGCTCCATGCGGTAGAGACCGACGCGGAACGCCTCCTGGATCAGCTCGCCGACCGTCCGCAGCCGGCGGTTGCCGAAGTGCTCGTACTCGTCGAGGTCCCCGCGGATCGGGTCGCGGTTCAGCGTGATCGCGTCCGCGGCGTAGTCGCGCGAGTCCTCGGGCACCCCCAGCTGGGCGGGCAGCTCGACGAGCTTCTGGACGAGCGCGAGGATGTCCTGCGTCGTCAGGACCCGGGTGTCCTCCGGGACGTCCACCCCGAGCCGCTGGTTCAGCTTGTAGCGGCCGACCTTCGTCAGGTCGTAGCGCTTGGGGTCGAAGAAGAGCGCCCGCAGCAGGTTCCGCGCGTTGTCGAGCGTGGGAGGCTCACCCGGCCGCTGCTTCTTGAAGACCTCGATCAGGGCCTCCTCCTCGCGGGTGGAGGGATCCTTGTCGAGCGTGTTGAGGATGTAGATCGAATTCCCGAACAGGCTGAGGATCGCCTCGTTCGAGGAGGTGTCGAGCTTGAAGCCGGTGGACGGATCCTCCTCCGGCAGAGCCCGCAGCAGGGTCGTGATCGGCAGCTTCCGCTTCCGGTCGATGCGCGCGTAGACCACGCCCTTCTTGTCGATCTCCAGCTCGAGCCAGGAGCCGCGGCTCGGCATCAGGTTCGCCGTGAAGACCTGCTTCGTGGCGTCCTTGGGCTCCATCAGGTAGGCGCCCGGGCTCCGCACGAGCTGCGTGACGATCACGCGCTCGGTGCCGTTGATGATGAACGTGCCCCAGTCGGTCATCATCGGGAAGTCCCCCATGAAGACCGTCTGCTCGCGGATCTCGCCCGTCTCCTTGTTCACGAAGCGGACGGTCATCGAGAGCGGGGCCTGGTAGGTCAGGTCCTTCTCCCGGCACTCGCGGATCGAGGCAGCCGGCTCGCCGAACTTGTACGCGCCGAACTCGACGGCGAGCGTGCCGGTGTAGTCCTCGATCGGCGAGATGTCGTCGATCGTCTCCCTCAGGCCCTCGTCCAGGAACCACTGGAACGAGGTCTTCTGGATATCGATCAGGTTGGGAAGGTCGAGAACGTGCTTGAGACGCGAGAAACCCGTGCGCGCGCTAGGCGCAGCGACCCTGCTGGTCAAGAGAAGCAGCCTCCCTTAGAGATGCGGTGCGAACGTGACTACGGCGGCGGACGAAATGTGGACAGCGGAACAGCGGCGCAACCAGCAAGGGTACCGAAATCCCCCGCTTCTGCGCAAGGGTACCCATGCGGAATCCGCCGAGTGCTGGCCGGAGTGTACCGCAGGGTCGGGCGAAAGACCAGAACGTCCCAAAACGACAAGAGGCGCCCCGCGGGACGCCCCTCAGTCACGTCGCATGGCGGGATCGGCTAGCCGCCGGCCTTGAGCGCGGCCAGAGCCTTCCTCAGGTCCTGCAGGATCTGCTTCCGCTCGGCCAGGGCCTTCGTGAGGATCTGCTTCACCTCGTCTTTGACCGACACCAGGGCCTGCTTGCAGGCTTCCTTGGCGGCGTCATTCGACGTCGACCCGCTCTTGGCGCCGTCGCGCGCCGCCTTGCACGCGCTCAGGGCAGGCGCCATCGCCTGCTTGACCGCCGCCCGCGTCGCCGCGTCGAGCTTCTTCAGCTTCGCACGAGCGCCCGCGATCAGCTTCTTCGCCTGAGCGCCCTTCCCGGGCTGGGCCTGGCTCACGCCGGCCTGCGCCGTGGGGGCGTTCGCTCCGGCCAGCGCCGGGACGGCGAGCACCGCCGCCACGATCAGCGCGCCGAAGAGGATGAGAGTTCTGCGCATTCCGTCTGCCTCCGTTTCAGGGACCTACTGTGGATTGGTGGTCGGCAGGACCAGCTCGCCGCTCGCCCCCTGGAACGGGTGAGAGAAACGGGGGAGCCCGGTCCGGCTCCCCCCGTCTGGGTCCCGACGCTAAGTGACCTCGACCGTGGCGCCTGCCTCCTCGAGCTGCGCCTTGATCGAGTTGGCCTCGTCCTCGGCGAGGCCCTCCTTGACCGGCTTCGGAGCCGAGTCGACGAGGTCCTTCGCCTCCTTCAGGCCGAGGCCGGTGATCGCGCGGACGACCTTGATCACCTGGATCTTCTGGCCGCCGGCCGCGTTGAGGACGACGTCGAACGAGGTCTTCTCCTCGGCCGCAGCGGCGCCGTCACCGGCCGCCGGCGCAGCGCCGGGAGCGGCGACCGCGACCGGAGCGGCGGCGGTGATGCCCCACTCGTCCTCGATCTTCTTCTTGAGCTCGACGAGATCGAGCACGGACATCTTCCCGAGCTCGTCGAACACCTTGTCGACTGCGCTGGCAGCCATTACTGGCCCTCCTCTTCTGTCTGCGTTTCGGGTTCCTGTGTCTCTTCCGGACTTGCCTCGTCCCGCTCTGCCTCACCTTGCGGCTCTGCGCCGCTCTCTCCCTCGTCGGGAGGAGCGGCCTCCGCCTCCGCGACCGGCTCCTCCGGCTCGGGCTCCGTCGCACCGGACGTGTCACCCTGCTCGCGGAGCTGCTCGATCCGGGCTTCGAGCACGCCGTACAGGTCCTGCAGCGGCGCCGTGAACAGCGCGAGGATCGTCGTCAGCGGGGCCGTCACCGCACCGAGCACCTGGCCGCGCAGCACGTCGACCGGCGGCAGCTTGGCGAGGGACTCGATCTCCTCCGCCTCCATCGGCCGCCCTTCCAGGATGCCGCCGCGGACCGCGAGGATGCGCGTCTCCCGCGCGGCATCCGAGAGCGCCTTCGCGACGGCGACCGGGTCGCCGTCCGACTCGAGGAACGCGATCGCGGTCGGGCCGTCGAGCAGCGCGAGCAGGGCGTCGGCGCCGGCGGCCTCGGCCGCCCGGCGTGTGAGCGTGTTCTTGACAACCGAGAACCGGGCGCCTTGCTCCAGGAGCTTGCCGCGCAGGTCGTCGATCTGCGTCATCGTCAGCCCGCGGTAGTCGGCCACCATCAGCGTGTCCGACGTCTGCAGGCGCTCGGTGAGCTCTGCGACGACTCGCTCCTTGTCCTCTTTCTTCACTGTGCACCTCCTTGAACGACTCGAGCCCGCACGCAGGCGGGCTCGCAGAAGAGGTGAACCTCGTCTCCGATCCGCCTCGGGAGGGCTTCTGGCGCTCTGCTCGGAGCTGGGTGAACCTCCCGGTTCCCCCCGGCCCCCTTCCCTGGTCCGCTTGCGCGGACAGGACGCTTCGCGTCCGGCCTCCTGTCTCAGGCGACGGGCGTGACTACGCTGAAACTTCCTGCGGTGCCTCCTCCAGCTCCTCGACGATGCCTCTCGTCTTCTGGGGATCCACGTGGATTCCGGGGCCCATGGTACTGGCGAGCGTGATCTGCCGGATGTAGCGGCCCTTGGCCGCTGCCGGCCTCGCGCGCACGATCTCGTCGACGAGGGCGGCGTAATTCTCGACGAGCTGCTTCTCGTCGAAGCTCTTCTTGCCGATCGGGACGTGGACGTTCGCGCCGCGGTCGGTGCGGTACTCGAGCTTGCCCGCCTTCGCGTCGCGGACGGCCTTGCCGACCTCCATCGTCACGGTGCCGGTCTTGGGGTTCGGCATGAGCCCGCGGGGGCCGAGGACACGGCCCAGCCGGCCGACGGTGCCCATCTGGTCAGGCGTGGCAATGGCCACGTCGAAGTCGGTGAACCCCTCCTCGATGCGCTGCGCGAGATCCGCAGAGCCGATGACGTCGGCGCCCGCCTCCTCCGCCTCGCGGGCCTTGTCGCCCTCCGCGAAGACGGCGACGCGCGCCTCTTTGCCCGTGCCGTGCGGGAGCATCAGCGTTCCGCGCAGCTGCTCGTCAGCATGGCGCACGTTCAGGCCGAGCCGGAAGTGCGCCTCGACCGTCTCGTCGAACTTCTTGGCGTCGAAGCCCTTGAGCATCCGGATCGCCTCGACCGGGCTGTAGACCCGCTCGCGGTCGATCTGCCCCCGTGCCGCCCGGTACTGCTTACCGTGCTTCATGCGAGCACGTCCGTCTCGACGCCCATCGACTGCGCGGTGCCGGCGATGATCCGCATCGCCTGGTCGATGTCGCGGGCGTTCAGGTCGGGCATCTTCGTCTCGGCGATCTGGCGGACCTGGTCGCGCGTCAGGCGGCCGACCTTCTCGCGGTTCGGCTCGCCGGAGCCCTTCTCGACACGCAACGCCTCCTTGATCAGGACGGCGGCCGGCGGCGTCTTCGTGATGAAGGTGAACGAGCGGTCCTCGAAGACGGTGATCTCGACGGGGATGATGCGGCCGTTCTCCTGCGCCGTCTGCGCGTTGAACGCCTTGCAGAACTCCATGATGTTGACCCCGTGCTGGCCGAGCGCAGGGCCGACCGGCGGCGCCGGGTTCGCCAGCCCGCCCGGGATCTGGAGCTTGATCAGTGTGAGGACTTTCTTGGCCATTGGTTCCTAGTCGATCTTCTTCACCTGGTCGAACGTGAGCTCCACGGGGACCTGGCGCTCGAAGATGTCGACGAGCACCTTCAGCTTCTGCTGGTCCGCGTTCACGTCGACGACCTCGCCGTCGAAGTCGGAGAGGGGGCCGGAGGTTACCTTCACCGACTCGCCGAGCGAGAACTCGACCTGCGCGCGCGGGCGCTCGCCGTCGCCGCGGCCCGTGTGGAGGATCCGGTCGACCTCGCTCTGCGCGAGCGGGACGGGCTTCGCGCCGGCGCCGACGAACCCGGTGACGCCGGGCGTGTTCTTCACGACCGTCCAGGCCTCGTCGGTCATGTCCATGTTCACGAGCACATAGCCCGGGAGGACGCGCTTCTCCGTCTGGACCTTCTGGCCCTCCTTCGTCTCGATCACCTGCTCGGTCGGGACGACGACTCGGCGGAAGCGCGGCGCCTGGTTCATGGACAGGATCCGATGCTCGAGATTGGTCTTCACCTTGTTCTCGTGCCCGGAGTAGGTGTTGATCACGTACCAGCGAAACATCGGCGGCTCTCTCTTACCTCAGGAGGAGGTTCTCGACGACACGCTTGAACACGAGGTCCGCGCCGTACAGGAAGATGCCGACGACGAAGCAGGCGACGAGGACGACCACGACGCCCTGGATCAGCTGCTGCTGCCCCGGCCACTCGACCTTCTTCAGCTCGGCCCACGACTCGGCGACGAAGTTCTTCGCCTTGCTGCCCGGGATGTGCCGTTCCTCGGTCGTCGCGCGCGCGGGCGCGGGACGACCGGCGGTCGCCGCAGCGGCCTGCGGGCGCGGCACCGGCTGACCCGAGGCCTGCTGCGCCTCGCGCCGGGCGCGGCGCTGGGAACGCGTCTGGCGCGCCACGCCTAGCGAGTCTCCCGGTGCGCGGTATGTCGACCGCACCAGCGGCAGTACTTCTTGAACTCGACCCGGTCGGGCGAGTTCCGCTTCGACTTCTGCGTCTGGTAGTTCCGCCGCTTGCACTCCGTGCAGGCGAGCGTGATCGCGACTCTGACTCCGGTTGCCATCTCTTTCCCTTTTGTGATTCCCGGCAGGCTGACGCACCGCCAAGGGGCCGCAGCATGCTAGCAGCGGACGTTTTCCCACCGCTGAAGCGGTCCCACGGGCGACATAGCGGCGGGTGGGCTCGAACCACCGACCTCTGCATTATGAGTGCAGCGCTCTAACCAGCTGAGCTACGCCGCCGAGGCCGGGCGAGTGTAGCAACCAGCCGAGTTATCACGATCTTGCGTGTTTCCCGACCGATGGCGCTTCCCGTCGTCTAACCAAGGCGAGGATGACGTGTTCTATATCGATCCTCCTCCGGACTCCGGAGCTCGTGGTCGGCCGTTTCCGCTGTACGCCCGACGATGCCCGTTGGCGCACGGTGAACGCCGTCACGGCGGCCGCGCACGTCGTGTTCCCCTGGACGAGCGTCGTGATCGAGCAGCTGGGTTCGGAGGCAGTCCTGGCCAATCCGAACCACGTCCTCTTCTTCAACCCGGCGCAGGAGTACCGGCGAACGCTGCATGACCGCCGCGGCGACGACGCGATCTTCGTCGAGGCCGCGCCGAAGGTGGTCGCCTCGTGCCTCGGCAACGACGGCGAGCTGCCTTTCCGGCACGGCCCGAGCGACGCCCGTGCGTACCTCCTCCACCATGCCGCCGTCCGCGAGCTGCTCGACGAGCCCGCGGACACGCTCTACGCGGAGGAGCTCGTGCACGAGGCCGTGGCGCGGTCGATCTGGGCCGCGGCCGCCTTCCACCGCGTCCGCGCCCGCGCCGGACGGGATCGCACCGAGCTCGAGCGGCACCGGGTTGTCGAGGCGGCGAAGACGATCCTGACGGACGACCCGTCGGGGAGGACGACGCTGGCCGACCTCGCGCGACGGTTGCACACGTCCGAGTTCCACCTCGCCCGGGTCTTCCGCGACCGGACTGGCTTCACCCTCCACGCGTACCGCACGCACCTGCGACTTCGCATCGCGGTCGAGCGGCTTGCCAAAGGGGAGTCCGACCTCGCCGCGCTCGGTCGCGGTCTCGGGTTCAGCAGTCACAGTCACTTCAGCTCGGCGTTCCGATCCGTGTTCGGCGTTCAACCGTCGGTCGTCCGTGGGGTCGGGCGGCACGGTGCGCGGGAACTGCGCAGGATCGTGGAAGCGCCGCTCGCAGGGTCGGCCTAGCCTCGGATGGTGGCCGGCTCGTTGCTCATCGCGCAGTCCCAGGTAGGCGGAAAGCAGAAGGGCGGCTGAGCGCCGGCGCGAGCGACCCCTACTCGGGGCAGGTTGGAGCACTTGGCTCGTGGGCCGGCGTCGAGCTGCGCCACCTCGCAGCGCTGAGAGCGATCGCCCGCGAGGGCTCGTTCCGGGCGGCCGCGACCCATCTCGGGTTCACCCAGTCTGCGATCAGCCAGCAGATCGCGATCCTCGAGAGACGGATCGGCCACCGGCTGGTGGAGCGGTCGAAGGGCCGCCGCAGCGTCACCCTGACCGAGGCCGGCGAGGTGCTGCTCGAGCACGCACAGGCCATCCTCGCCCGCGTCGAGCGAGCGCACGTCGACTTCAAGTCGTTCGAGTGCGGCGGACGCGGGCCGAGGGGTGCGGCTCGGCCCGCGCGTCCTCTTCGTGGCGAGGTCCCTCCACGGAAGAACAGAGGCCCCGCTGGCACAACAGATTCGATGTTGCCTGCCGGAGTCGCCAAATATCGAGAGTAATAAGAAGGCAGACATTACGTTTGCTGATTACTCTCCAACTTGCGCCTGATCTCTGAGTCAGATCTGGAAAAGGCAGCCACTTCGTGCTGCCGGAGTTTCCAATCGACGGAGGGAAGGCAGATGCAGAGACGAAGAGCTTTGCTCCTCGTCGGAGCGACGCTTGTCGCGCTTGTGGCAGTTGCGTCGGGCGCAGCGAGCCCGGCGTCCAAGGACGCAGGCGGCACCGTCGTCTTCGGCGCGGATCAGGAGCCGGGGATCCTGAACACGAACATCATCGGCGGCGACCCCTTCTGGGGCGCCGAGATCGCCTCGCCGGTGTTCGCGACGACCTATCGCGTCTACCCGGACTTCACATTCCACCCTGAGGTGATCTCCAAGGCGACGATCACCAAGAACCCGTTCTCGGTGACGTACTACATCAAGAAGAACGCTCACTGGAACGACGGCAAGCCGATCACCGCGCAGGACTACGAGTTCACGCGCAAGACGATCATGAACCCGAACGTGAAGATCCTCTCGACGATCGGCTACGAGGACATCGCCAAGACCAGGATCATCAACAGCAAGACCGTCAAGTTCATCTTCAAAAAGCCGTTCGCCGGCTGGAAGACGCTCTTCGGCCAGCCGCTGCCGAGCCACGCTCTCAGCGGACAGGACTTCAACAAGGTCTGGCTCAACGATCTCAACAACCCGAAGACGGGGAACCCGATCTCGAGCGGGCCGTTCTACCTCCCCAAGGGCGCCTGGCAGCGGGGTCGCCAGCTGACCCTGCTGCGCAACAACAGCTACTGGGGCCCGAAGGCCAAGCTCGCGAAGCTGGTCTACCGGTTCCTGCCGGACACGAACACGACCGCCGAGCAGATCCGCGGCGGCGAGGTCGACGTGATCTATCCGCAGCCGCAGCTGTTCCTGGTGCCGCTCCGGCATCAGCGCGGCCTGAAGACGCAGGTCGGCCGTGGCCCGAGCTTCGAGCACGTCGACTTCCAGACGGGCTTCAAGGGCAAGGGCAACCCGCTGCTCCGCAACCTGTGGGTGCGGCAGGCGATCGGCTACGGCATGAACCGCGCCGCGATCGTCAAGGCCCTGTACACGGCGACGGACATCGCTCCCGGTCTGCCCGTGCTGAACGACACGTTCATCATGACCCAGAGCCGTTACTACAGGTCCAACTGGGGCTACCTGAAGTTCAACAAGACCAAGTCCGAGAACCTGATGAAGTCGCACGGCTGCACCAAGGGCGGCGACGGGATCTACAGCTGCGGTGGCAAGCGCGCCTCCTTCAACTTCGTGTGGAAGTCGGGCAACCAGCTCCGCCAGCTGACGTTCGAGGCGCTGCAGGCCGAGCTGAAGCAGGTCGGCATCGAGATCAAGGCCGACGACTCGCCGAACGCGCTCACCGACCGCCTGCCGAACGGCGACTACGACATGATCCTCTACGCCTGGATCGGGAACCCGGACATCTCCGGGCTCGACGGGATCTACGGCTGCCGCAACGACGCGACGAACGAGGCCCAGCAGAACACGACCGGTTACTGCAACAAGAAGGTCGACAAGCTGCTGAAGCAGGCCAACACGATCTTCGACTCGGCGCAGCAGGCCAAGGTGACGAACCAGGCCTTCGCCCTGATGGCGAAGGATCTGCCGACGATCCCAATGTTCCAGAAGCCGACGTACCTGATCTACAAGTCCAAGCTCAAGGGTCTCAAGGAGAACCCGACGAACGAGGGCCCGGTCTGGAACGTCGGCAAGTGGACCGCCTGATCGACTGACGCCTCACCCTTCGGAGTCCCGCCCCGGCACCGCGCCGGAGCGGGACTCCGTCGTTCTGCGGACCGTTGACCCCGGCCTCCGGGCTTTCTAGGTTCCTCCAAACCACGGAGGAGGTACAGATGCGGGTCAGTCTCGTTGCGGTGCTGGTCGCGGCGGTCGGTGTCGCGTTGGGGGGCCCGGCGGCCGCGTCGGGAGCTGGCTTCACACATCTTCAACCCGGCGTCCCGAGCGCCGGCCTGAACGAGCGCGTGCCCGTCAACGTCGTCTTCGTCGGCTTCGGGCCGGGCGACGTGAAGGCCGGGGACTTCCTCCGCGGCCTGCCGCAGCACTACAAGCCGGTCGTGCGGTCGCGGAGCTTCTACGGCCTGAGCGAGCCGCTCGGGATCGACTACACCTACGACTACTCGATCACCTATACGGGCGCGTCATGGGAAAACTCGCTCTTCTCCGCGCTGACGCGTCTCGCCCGGAACGCGCCCCGAACCGAGTTCCAGGACGACTACAACGATCAGGACGGGACACGCGACGTCGGCCAGAACCACTACATCGACGCTCCGACGGTCGAGAAGTGGCTGATCGACAACGCTCCGGCCGGCGTCGACACGCGGCGCGACACGGTCTTCTTCGTCAACTGGTGGGGCCGGCCCGACTTCATCGACCACGTGTACACGAAGTTCGGCGAGCCCGATCCGGACACTGGCTTCGACTTCGGGATCAATCGCGACAGCCGCAAGCTGATCGCCTGGGGCGGCACCACGCCCGACGACGAGGAGACCGGCCTCGGAAACAGGCGGGGCGTGAACCGCATCTGGTTCTACGACCTCTCAGCCGGGCCGGAGGCCTGGGGCGGCGGCTACGACATCACGAACGCGGACATCGACGCCGACGGCCTTGCGGACTACCGCATCCCGCCCGCCTGGGAGTACGCGAACGGCGGCTACCGGTCGCGGACGGCGTTGACGGGCGATCTGAGCAAGGTCGCGAGGTACGCGGCGATCAACCTCCTGTTCACGAGCTCGCCGCTCTATCCGCCCTACCTGACGCCGGAGCTGCTCCCGGGTCGGATCAACCTCGACCTCAACACCTACGAGGCTTGGCCGGGCGTCGACGCCAGCTCCGCCTACGAGAAGCCTGGCTACCTCGTTCACGAGGAGAGCGAGCTCTTCCCCACGCCGATGAACGCCGACCAGCAGGACCTGCCGTTCAAGGGGAAGGCGCGCAGCTGCTACGAGCAGTGGCTGGCAGCAACGCTCTGCTTCCCGAACCGGACGCAGTATCCGGGCGACGCGAACCTCTTCCTCTACAACGCGCTCCATCTGAACGACGCGCTCGACCAGGACGTCGCGCCGAGTGACGACGGCGGGCACAGCAGCGATCCGCGCGGCACGCGTCTCTACGAGGCGCCCGAGTTCAGCTACGCGACGACGGACGACCTGGCGCCCGGGTTCCTTGGCTTCGCCGACGACAACTGGGTGGACGGGACGCAGAGCTTCGTCTTCTCCTGGATCTCGCCGAGCGTGATCGAGGCGGGCTACGGCCTGACGACGACGGAGATCCACGAGTACGGGCACCACTTCGGGATGAGTCATCCGCACGACGGCTACGACTCGACGACCGGCGTCGACTACGACCCGGCCGGGCCGTACTACTTCGTCTGGGACGCCGACGAGAGCAACTCGATGATGAGCTACATCGACCTGAACTGGGATTTCAGCCAGTTCGATCGCGACAACGCGGCGCGGCACCAGGCCGCCGGCTACATCATCAACGCGAACGTGGTCTCGGGGCGAGTCCTCGCGAGCAAGCGCGGCGGCGGCGCCGGTGACCTCGCCGCCGCGGACGACGCCGTCGGCAAGGCACAGAAGGCGATGGCCGGCCACGACTATCCCGACGCGTGGCGGTGGGCGCGGTCCGCGTACGAGCACGCGCTGGACGCGGCGCATCGCGCCGACGTCGACGTGGAGCCGAGCTACAACGGCTGGGTCGTCCAGCCGAAGGTCAAGAGCAAGCACCACGCCGGTCGGAACGTCGTCCTGTACGGCGGCTTCGACCGCATCGGGCCGGGGACGCACCGCTCGATGCACTAGGAGGGTTTTCGGGGCGAGCGACGGGCCCCGTTCGCGGGGCCTGTCGCCGACCGACGTCTACGGGTCCGCGATCGGCCGGGAGCTGACCTGGCCGGCCGGGTCGATGCTGACGACCATCAGGTCGCCGCCGCGCCGGAGGACGGCGGAGTCCCCGGTCTGGCTCTCGACCGCCCAGCCCTGAGTCGCCCAGCTGCCGACGGCGGCGTCGAGCCGTCGGCGCCGCTCCTCCGGCGGCATCGCGCCGCCGCCTCCGCCGCGCCGCGTCAGGAGCGCGATCACGAGCCCGATCACGGCGACAGCGAGAATGCCGAGCACGACCCAGACCCAGGTCTCGGTGTCGTTCTCCGAGCTCGAGCTCGACGTGGTGGTTGGGACAGGCACGCGTCGCGTGGTCGTCTGCTGGACGGTCGTGACGACGGTCGTCCCGGGAGCCGTCGTCGTCTCCGGGATGGTCGTGGTCGTCGTCTCGGTCGTGACGAGCTGGGCACCGCCGACGCCGAGCCCGGCACCGAGGAGAATCCCGGCGGCGAACAGCGCGGCGAAGGCGGCGAGCTTCGTCATCCCCGCAACTCCAACGGGTCTCCCGCGGGTCGGCGTCATCCCACCTGGGTGATCGAGCGCAGGCCGCTCACGGCTCACGGCGCCCGTCGCCGTCGGCGCCCACGACCAGCTCGGCCACCGGTTCGTAGGCGACGCTCAGGTCGATCCGCGGGAGCCGCAACCGGGACTGCAGCTCGCTCTCGGGCCGCTCCTGCTCGTCAGAGCTTCCCTCGCCGCGGTCGCTCCAGCCGTGCCCGGCCACGTCCGCCTGGTCGTTGAGAAGCTGTGCTCCGGCCGCCTCGACGGCCTTCTGCGCAGCCAGACCGCGACTCACGGACTCGGCCCTGATCGACGCGACCTGCGCGATCGCGGCCTCGTGCTCGGAGATCTCCGGCGCCTGCAGGAGCGCCTTGAGGCGCCTCAGCTCCCGCGCGTAGTCGGCGCGCCGGGCGTCGACGAGATCGGACACCTCGTCCGTGTAGTGGTACACGTTCGCCCACGAGGCAAGCGCGATCGCGGCCGCGAGCAGGCCGAACGCCCACGCGGCGGTCGAGCCCTCGGTGGAGTACCGGAGGGCGAAGATGCTGCCGGCGATGAGCACGCTCCCGAGGAGGCCGACGGCGACGACCCACTTGACGATTCGCTCGCCGCTGTCCCTCCCTCGGAACAGATGCGCGAACCGTCGCTCTTCGGGCGTCAGGTCCCTCGGCGTCTTCTCCCGCTTCCGCGCCAGGCGCGAATCCCTGACCTCCTGCGCGAGGAGGCCGCTCGTGATTGCCGCGGTGCCGCTTGCGATCGCCTGGAGCACGCCGAGCCCGACGGTCTCGCCGAGGAGGATCGCCGCCCCCGCCACGCCGGCGACGTCGCCGCCGAGGATCAGCGCCCAGCGCAGGTAGTACGGCAGCTTCTCTCCGGACGCGCGCCGTGTGTAGGGACCGAGGGTGCGGGCGGTCAGCTCGAACCGATCCCGCGCTCCGGTAACCACGTCCCGTTGCGCGTCCACGTGCGAGGTCGCTACCGCGGCGGCGTACTCGAATCCGGCCGCCTTCATCTCCCACTGGCGTGCCTCGGCCTCGCCGCGCGCCTCCCAGAGCAGCGGCTGCTCGGCCGCCTTCTTCTCGGCGGCTTCCTCGAGGTAGAACCTCGCGACCCCCTTCGGCCGGGGAATCGCTTTCGCTTCGTCGACGGCCCTGAACTGGGCCTCCAGGAGCTCCTCGATCGGATCGAAGTCGATTGTCATCGCGGGTCAGCCTCCAAGTGGCGCGAGATCGGTGATGGCCAGGCAGGAGCGCGCGTGCGTGCGCTCGCAGAGCTGCGAGTAGAAGTCGCGTAAGCGCGTCGACGACGGGTGTCGGCGTGGGAGCGCCGCGCCCGACCTTGCCGAGCCCGGCGACGACGACGTCGGCGCCTGTCAGGTCCGGAATGGCCGTGTTCGCGGCCAACTCGGACGACCGAGCGATCGGGACGCCGGGCCCGGAGCCGCTCGTCTCGATCACGACGTGCAGCGCGTAGCCGGGTCCGAGCTGTCGGCGGAATTGCTCCGCGGCGGCGAGCTGACTCACCGGGTCCGCGCTCTGTCCGGACACTTCCGCGAGCACGCCCGGCAGCTCTCCCCGGACGTCCTTCAGCACCTGATCGGCGAGGTGCGGCACCCGCAGCAGCCGGGCGTTCTCCGTGGCGCCGCGCGGCCGCAGCTCGCCATCGAACAGCCTCGCCGTGGATGCGGCCGTCGGTCCGAACGCCGCGACCCGCAGCCGCCCACCGCACGCTGCGACCTTCTCGGCCGTGCGCTGAAGCGATTCGAGGCGGACGGCCGTGATCCGGCGCGCTCTGAGCGGGCGGCGCACGTCCCAGGCGACGTAAGCAGCGAGATCCGCGTGGGCGGGGCAGGTTCGGGCGACCCGCTTCAGCTCGCCGAGGCGGCCGACGGCGCCGGTACTGCCGCAGGCGGTGAGGCCGGCCGTCGCGGTCGCTGCAGCGACGATCGCGAGTATCTTCTTGGCGGTCACGGTTGTTCTCCTTCCGGTCAGAGCGGGGGAGGACTGCTCGGGATCGTGGGCGGCTCGGTTGCAGCCGGGCCGCCTCTTCCTCTCGTTCTTGTGCGGGTTACCTCCTTCGGGCGGTCGCGCGTTGCTTGCACTACCAAATCTACCATATCTACCTTCTCAATGCAATACATCTTCTCAACTATTTCACTCGAGTCGATCAGAACAGCCCTCAACTCCCCCTCCCCCACCTCGCTCGACCCCACCCACACCGCGCTTTCGCCGCTCATCTCCCTCAGGCACACTGAGCAGAGCGTCTGCACCAAGTGCGACGACTCGACCAGAGGAGGACGCGCGAATGGCCCTGCTAGGCGTACGCGAAGCCGCTCGACGACTCGGAGTCCACGAGAACACGCTTCGCCGCTGGGAGCAGTCGGGGTTGATCCACGCGGTGAAGCTCCCCACGGGCGTCCGCCGCTTCCGAACGGAGGATGTCGAGCGGCTCTACGAGGAGATGCATCGCGCCGTGGGCGACGCCGCGACGACGGACCGCGGTCCCGCGTAGAAGCCCTTGGTCGATCACGCGCTCCCCTCGCGCTCCCGTCTCCCGGTCGTCCTCATCGCGATGGTCGTCGCGATCGCGTTCGCCGACTCGTCGATCGTCGTGCTCGCGCTGCCGCAGCTCTACGCGCGCTTCAACGCGTCGATCGAGGGCGTGGCGTGGGTGCTCACGGCGTACAACGTGGCCGTCGCGGTGGCGGCGATCGCGCTCGTGCTGTTCGTGCACCGCGTCCGCGGGAAGCTCGTCCTCGCGGCGGGTCTCGTGCTCTTCCTCGTCGCTTCGATCGCATGTGCGACCGCGGGCAGCCTCCCGTTCCTGATCGGCGCGCGCTGCGTCCAGGGCGTCGGCGCCGCGCTATTGCTGGCGGGGTCGCTCCCCGTGCTCGTCGCGCTGACCGGCTCGCGGGCCGCGGGTGCGACGGTCTGGACGGTCGCCGGGACATTCGGCGCCGCGCTCGGGCCTGCGCTCGGCGGCGTTCTCACCCAGGCCTTCGACTGGCGCGCCATCTTCGTCGCCCAGGCGCCGGTCGCGGGCGCGGCGCTGATCGTGGCGCTGACGGCGCCCGCGGCGGCGCTCGAGGAGGGCTGGCGACCCGAGCTCCGACGCACGATCCCGGCCAACGTCTGCATCGGCCTGCTCTTCGGCGCGCTCGTCGGCGTGCTCTTCCTCGCGGTCCTCCTCGTGATCACCGTGTGGGGCTACTCGCCGATCGCCGGCGCCGCCATCGTCAGCGTCCTGCCTGCGGCAACCCTCGTCGTGCGCCCGCTCGAGCGCCGGCTCGACCCGTTGCACGCCGTCTGCGGCGGGGCGGCCCTCCTGGCGATCGGGCTCGTGGGGCTCGCGTTGATCCCGTCGCCCTCTGCGGGCTACGTGATCGCAGCGCTCGCGTTCTGCGGCGCCGGGCTCGGGCTCTCAGTGCCGGTGCTCTCGCACGCGGCGCTCGACACGGCGTCGGGCCTGAGCCGGAGCGGCACGCTCACGATCGGGGTCCGGCACCTCGGGCTCGTCCTCGCGCTCGGGCTGATCGCGCCGCTGCTCGCGTCGACGCTGCCGTCCGCCGGGCACCGGGCGGAGGTGCGCGCCACGTCGATCCTCCTCGACGCGCCGATCTCGCTCCGGACGAAGGTGCCGGTCGCCTACGACCTGGTCCAGCTCTTCCGGAAGGCGGCCCAGGGTGAGGTCCCGGATCTGAGCAAGCCGTTCGACGACCACGGCGCCAAGCACGACGCGACGCTCGCTTCGGTTCGTGACCAACTCGTCAGCTCGATCGAGGAGACGATCACCCGTTGCTTCCGGCCGGCGTTCTTCCTGTCCGCGCTGCTGGCCGCGCTCGCAATCCCCGTCGCGCTGCTCTTCCGGAGGACGGTCGTGTCGTGAGCACCCGGCACATCGCGCCGCCGGTCGCGATCCTCGCCGCACTCGTGCTCGGCGCGCTGGTCCTCGTCGTCGTCGAGCTCGCGAACGGTGCCGCCGGCCCGGTCTCGCCGACCGCCGCACGCCCGTGCCAGCCCCGCGCGCCCTTCGAAGGAGGCGGCCTGTCCGGAGCCGTCCAGCGCGTCGTGCTCGAAGGGCTCGACGGCGCCGCGTGCCGGCTGGGGACGACCCGCGAGGAGCTCGTGCTCTCGCTCAGCCCGGCCTCGGGCGGGTCACGGCGCTGGGACAACCACACGATCGAGGTTGCGATCCGCGCCGGGCTCGACAGCGCGATCGACAAGGAGCAGCGCCAGGGTCACATTCCCGGGTTCCTCGCGCCCGTCCTGCACGGCCTCGTCGAGAAGACGCCGATCGACAAGCTGATCCAGGGCGGCATCAGCCTCGGGAACCTGATCCCCTAGTCTGCGGCCGCAACGCGCACAGCGCCGGTCATCGAGCCGCTGATGCGACAGCACTGCCTCACGCCGTAGCCGCGCTCGGGCGGCTACGGCGCGAGACTAGCGCTTGACCGTGATCGTGAGGTCGCGCGAGGCCTTCGCTCCGAGCGAGTCGGAGATCTGCACGACCAGCCGATACGTCCCCATCTTGCGCGGGGTGCCGACGAGCAAACCGGGCTTGGCGCCGAACCTGACCCCTGCCGGAAGCCTTCCGCGCACGATCGACCACGTGCGCGGCGCCACGCCGCCGGTCGCCTGCAGCTGCGCGCGCCAGAGCCGGCCGACCCTCGCCGGCTTCAGCCGGGCGGACGAGAGCTGGAGCTTCGCGGCGACTCTGAACGTCGCAGCGAGTGTGATGCTGCGAGCCTCGCCGTCTGTCAGCTTGAACGTGACCGGATAGCGGCCGGCGCTCACCGGAGTGCCCGAGATGCTGCCTGCCTCGGACAGCAGGAGTCCGGTAGGGAGTGCGCCCGAGCCGATCGTCCAGTGGAAGCTGCCGTCGCCGCCGCTTGCGCTCTGGTCGAGGCTGTAGGGGATGCCGACCTCGAGCGCCTGCTCGGGTGCCGACTGGAGCGGCGAGGTGATCGCCAGCGCGGCGCGCACGACCAGCGTCACGCTCTTCGTGGCGCTGACGTCGCCCGCGCTTGCCTTGACGACGAAGCTGTAGCTGCCCTCCGCGGCCGGTGTGCCGGCGATCACGCCCGCAGGCGAGAGCGTCACGCCCTGCGGCAGGCTTCCCGACTGCAGCGACCAGGTCGCCTGCGCCGGCGATCCCGATGTCGGGTTCAGGCTCGTCACAGAGGTCGCGCTCAGGCTTGCCGAGTAGGGCTGCCCCACCGTTCCGCCCGACACCGAGTCGGTGCCGATCGCAAGCCCGGGGGTGACCATGAACTGGAACTGGCGCTCGGAGTGATTGTCCCCGCCACACCAGGCGAAGCCACCCTCCTCCTTGGTCAGGTCGTGGATGATCACCCACGGATGCGTCTCGCCTGCGCCGGTCGGCGTGCCTGAAACCTTGCCGCTCGCCGACATCGTCATCCCGGCGGGCATCTCACCGATCAGCTGCCAGCGGTAGCGGTCGCAGCCTCCCTTCCCGGTCAGCTGCAGCGAGTAGGGTTGGCCGACCTGCGCGGCCGGGCACTTGAAGTACAGCCCTTGGGCGGGGCAGGGGTAGGTGTCGTCGAAGCTTGCCGCCGACCCCGACATCGCGGCGACGCAGGAAACGACCGCGCCAAGCCCGGCGAGCAGCGACAGCCGGCGCGCGCGGCGCGTCCGTGGGCTCGTCTGCTCTCTGTGCGTTTTCACTGTCATTTCCGATCTCCTTGGTCCACCGATGCGTGCCGCACCGCGTTGTCGTTTGCCTCGGTCAGGATCGCTCGATCCCGGATCCCCCAAGAGGTGAGGCGTGGCCTCCTGTGACAGGCCGCACTGCGCGCCTCGCCGCCTGCGACTTCTTCTACCAGAAACCAAGCGTAGGAAAGGCGCGCAGCCGCCATCTACTTGACGAGGGTGAGCATCTTGAACATCGGGAGGTACATCGAGATGATGATGACGCCGACCATCAGCCCGACGGCGATCATCATTATCGGCTCGATGATCGACGTCAGCGTCGAGATCGCGGCATCGACCTCGTCCTCGTAGAAGTCGGCGATCTTCGAGAGCATCTTCTCGAGCTCACCTGTCTCCTCTCCGATCTTCACCATCTGGCTCACCATCGGCGGGAAAATCGGGTTCTCGACGAGCGGCTGGGCGATCGGGACGCCCTCTCCAACCTTCAAGCGCACGTCCGCAAGAGCGGTTTCCACGACCCAGTTGCCGGACGTGTGCCCGGTGATCTCCAGCGCGGCGATGATGTCCACCCCGGCGGCGACGAGCGTCGACAGCGTCCGCGAGAAGCGCGCCATCGTCACCTTGAGGACGACGTCGCCGATCTTCATCGGGATCTTGAGCTTGATCCGGTCCCACATCTGGCGGCCCGGCTCGGTCTTCTTGTACTTCCGGATCCCGAAGAACGTCGCGATGCCGAGCGGGAAGATGATGTACCAGTCGTTTCGCAGGAAGTTGGAGACCGTGACGACGTACTGGGTCAGCGTCGGCAGCTCGCCGCCGAGCTGCGCGAAGATGTTCACGAAGACCGGCACGAGGAACATGAGCATTCCGCACAGCACGAGGGTGGCGAAGATCAGCACCATCGTCGGGTAGAGCATCGCTCCCTTGACGCGGCGCTTGATCTGCGTCGCCTTCTCGATCTGGAACGCGACGCGGTCGAGCACGGTGTCGAGGATTCCGGCCGCCTCGCCCGCCTGCACCATCGCAATGAAGAGGCGGTCGAACACCTTCGGGTGGCGCGCCATCGCCTGCGAGAGCAGCAGTCCGCCCTCGACGTCCGCACGGAGCTCGGCGACGATGTCGGCGAAGTACGTGTCCTCGGTCTGCTCCTCGAGGATGACGAGCGCCGCGACGACGTTCAGGCCGGCCTCGATCATCGTCGCGAACTGCCGCGAGAAGATCTGCAGCGTCTTCGGCTTGATCTTCTTGAAGACGGTGCGCGCGGACTCCTCGCCGCTCGCCCGCATCTCCTTCAGGTCGCTCGGGAGCAGCCCGCGGATGCGCAGCTGCTCACGCGCCCCCCCGATGTCGGGGGCGTGAAGCTCGCCCGAGGTCTCGACGCCCTGGGCGTTGATAGCCGAGTAGGCAAAGGCCGCCATTCACTGCTGCTTATCGGCCGGGGGATTGCCCCGCTTGAGGGACATGCGCACTGTGCCGATACAGGTCACGTGCGGCGAGCTACAAAAGAGGCTGGCTTCGGCCTGATCGAGCTCATCATTGCGATGGTGATGCTGAACGTCGGCATCCTCGCCCTGGTGGCCGCGTTCACGTCCGGAACGGCGGCGCTCGGCCGCGCCAGCACGGTCGCCAACGCGGCGACGCTCGCAGAGACGCAGATGGAGCTCTTCCGCGGCCTGAAGTACACGAACATCCTTCAGGACACGACGGAGTGGAACTCCGCCGTCGCCGACGCGACCTGGACGGCCGATTCCGTCTACCAAAGCAACATGAAGGCGCCGATCACGGCCCCGAAGGCGCTCGTCCCGACGATCACGGGCGGCGTCTGCGCCGGCGTCCCCAACGCGTGCGACCCGAGCCGCACCATGACCGGCGCGGACAACAAGCAGTACCGGGTCGACACCTACCTCTACTACGACACGCCGTCCGGCGGCCAGCAGCTCAAGGTGATCACGGTCGTCGTTCGCGACCTGGCCCAGACGGGCCGCTCGATCGCGCGCATCTCGTCGACGTTCGACACGTCGACGGGCCAGTAGCAGCCGCGGGTTCTCGCGGGGGCTCCCGCGAACGGCCGCACAGGCGAGCCGTCTGACCAAGTCTTGGTCTGACCAGTTGCTCAGGCCTGGTCTGATCAGTTGCACAGACCTGGCCTGACCTTGACCAAGTGTTGAACTGACCAGCTTGGGAATCAGGTCGGCCAGGATCGCGCAGGGCGCCGAACTTCGCCCTGAGCGGCTCCAGGTGAAGCACGCCGGGGGTCACGATCCAGCCGCCCGCCACGCGAGAAACACGACAAGGGCGGCGTCGGTTAGCGCCGCGACGCGCGCTCGACGACGATTCATGAGGATGCCACCACGCAGTAGTCATAGACGGCCAATTCAGTGAAGCCGAGGAGGATCTGGTGCTCGGCTTCGTCAAGATCACCCCCGGCCAATGCAGCCGTTGCGGCGTCGGCGTGTGTCTGTGCGTGGTCGAGATGCACATCGCACGATGAAGCGTCGTCCCGCTTGATGTGGCGACCTCGGTCGACTTGTTGGAACGCCTCGGTCAGTTGCAAGCGCACCTGCGCTGCCGTCCTGTCGTGATACTCCGCCATGAGATTGCACTCTCCCGTGTCGTTCGCGGCCGCGCGGTCAGACGATGATCGTCGTCCGCTTCGAGGCAGCCTTGGCAGGGCTCTCACAATGCCAGGTTGACGGCTTCGTTACGGGCCGTCACCACTCGCGCTCGTCCGGCGGCAGCGTGACGCCGGAAGCAACAGCAATCACCTGAGGTCCGCGAACGCGCGGCGCGAGTCGTTGCTGGGTGCGGTCTCAGACGCTCGCCGCTAGGGCGAGGGAGGCGTCGGCGTCGTCGGCGCCGGCGCGGTGCTCGTCGGAGCGGCCGAGGCCGGAACAGGCGTGCCCTGCGGCTTCAGGATCAGCTTGTAGCGCGTTCCGTCGGCCGTGTTCATCAGCGTCACGGGCTTGTTGACGTGGAGCGTGACGGACGGAGCGCCGTTCGAGTAGGAGCCGCCGGCGATCGAGAGCTTCGCCGTCGTCGCAGTCACAGAGATGAGGTGGAAGAGCGGGGACGCCTGCGGGAAGTCGGAGCCGGCCGTCACGCTCATAAGCGTGCCGTTGACCGAGATGACCGCGCCGCCGGGCGCGGGCTGCGTGCCGCCCGGGGGCGAGCCGCCGGACGAGGGCGAACCGGTGGGCGGGCCCGAGGAGGCCGAGCCGGGGGCAGGCTCCGCCGTGCTCGCGACCGTGGTGGAGGCGTCGACCTGCTGCTGGAACGGATCCTTGCTCTCGAAGCGGCTGAACGAGGTCAGCTGACCCTCGGCGGCGCTGGTGTCCGAGCTCGTGATCAGGCTCGCGCCGCCCGAGTCGGACGAGCTCGAGCTCGAGCCGGTGCCCTGGACCGTGGTGGGCGCCTGGAGGCCGGGCGTCGGCGACGTCGAGCTCGGCGTCGAGACTGCCGGGACCGCAGCCGGGGGCGAACCGCCGTGGTTCATCTGCTTCATCACCCGAGGCACCTGGAACGCGAGCAGCCCCAAGAAAAGGACGCCGCCGACGGCGAGGATGATCTTCTGCTTCTTCTCCTTCGCCTTGAAAGCGTCCTGCCGCTTCTTTTTCGCGCTCATCAGGGTGTCCCAGCCGCGGACGCACTCGCCGTCGGCTCAGTAGATGTGGTGGGTGTGGTCTCGGTCGAGGTCGTGTCGGTGGACGTGGTCTCGGTCGGGGTGGCCGACGGCGTGGCCCCGGCCGCGGAGGTCGGTACGTCGGTTCCGAAGACGAACGCGTCGATCAGGAGCTCTGCGCGGATGTGCGGGAAGCCGTCAGCCGCCTGCGAGAACTGCATCGTGTCGACGCTGAACAGCCGTCCCGTGGCCTCGAGGCGCGCGTTCTGGACGTCGACGAGCGTGCGCAGCCGGTAGAGGAAGTCCGTGAGGCTGAAGAAGTTGCCCGAGAACGTGACATTGATCGGGATCACGCTGAACCCCGCCAATGGCAGTGCCGGGTCGGGAGCGATCGTCGAGAACTCGATCCCCGAGTCCCGGGCCAACTGGCTCAACTCGAGCAGGAGGTCAGGCATGTCCGCGTTGTCCGGCATTGCCTTCGCCAGCCGGTACACGTCGGCGACGTGGACCTTGGGAACGCTCCGCGCGGCTGCCGTCTTGGCCTGCTGGTCGCTGATCTGTTGCTGAATCAGTTGCTGCTGCCCTTGCAGCTTCTTGACCTCGCCGGCCTTCGGGTGGACGAAGACGAACCAGCCGATCAGGCCGACGAGCAGCACACCCACGGCCATCAAGGGGATGAGCGCCTTCGGCTGCAGCTTCTTGAGGTCGAGCTTGCTCACGACGAGCCCTTCCGGTCGGCGCGAATGTCCGCAGAGATGGTGA
This sequence comes from uncultured Actinomycetes bacterium, assembly GCA_963817105.1. Classification (GTDB taxonomy): domain Bacteria; phylum Actinomycetota; class Thermoleophilia; order Gaiellales; family Gaiellaceae; genus 3-1-20CM-4-69-9. The sequence goes on along the minus strand of CAWFNA010000002.1, from coordinate 26,619 downwards.
ACCTGACGATCGTCTGGCCCTTGTCGCTTTCGGCAGCGGAGTTGACGAGCTGGACGTTCGTGAGGTCCGGGACCACGCCGAGCCGTGAAAGCAACCGCGCCACGGCGTCGTGCGAGTACGTGCTTCCCTCGATCGTGAACCCTGTAGGCCCGCTGTCACCCTCTGGTGCCTGTCCCGTGGCCGGCGAGACCGGCGACCGGAGGCTCATCTGCGTCAGCCAGACGTCTTCTGGAAGGACGAGCGAGAACTCGCGCAGGACGCGATCCCACGCGACACGGGTCGTCAGCGCGCTCTGCAGTGCGGCTAGCCGAGTGTTCTGGTCCTCGGCGAGCTGTGTCTGTCCCGGAGTGGGCCCGGGCGGCGGCCCTGGCAGGGCGGCAAGCTGGGCCTGCAGATCGTTCAGAGCCTGGCGCTCCGAGGCGATCTTCCCGCTCTGACTCAGGGACTGCGACACCAGAAGCGCCACCATGATGAGACCGACGCAGCCGCCGACGACGAAGGGGAGCTGCTCCTTCTTGAACGTCGGCTCGGCATGTTCCTTGGGAAGGAGGTTGACCGCACGCATTGCCTAGTCCTCGATCCCCAGGCCGATGGCGACGGCGAGCGACCCGATCTGCTCGGGCTCGCCGACCTTCTTCGAAACCTTCATCCGGGCGAGCGGATCGCCCACACGGACGCGGACGCCGATCAGGCGCTCGAGCTCCTCGGCGAGCCCGGCGAGGTGCGCCGTGCCGCCGCTGAGGACGATCTCTCCGATGCCCAGAGAGCCGGGCTGGTTCTGGTAGAACTGGAGCGAGGCGACGAGCTCGCGCGCGAAGCCCTGGATCGCACGCATCATCGCGTCGCGCGCCTGTGCTGCCCGCTCGGGCGCCATCCCGTCCGGGACTGCGCCACTGTTGAGAGCGAGGGAGCGCTTGAGCTCCTCGACCTCCGACGGAGCGGCGTCGAGCGCCCGGGCGAGCGCGACGTTGAGCGCCGAGCCGCCCCAGTCGAGGACGCGCGTGAACTCGCATGTGCGCCCGTCCGAGACCGCGAACGTCGAGCGCTCGTGGCCGATCGCCACCGCGACGAGCGCGGCCTCCGCGTTGCCGCCGGCGCCCTCCTGGGGAGCCTGCAGCGCGCGCAGAAGCGCGAACGCCTCGAGGTCGATCCCGCTCAGCGTGATCCCCGCCTGCTTGCAGGCCTCGACGTAGCGGTCGATCAGGTCGCGGTACGCGACGACGAGAAGCACCTTCTTGACCGCCACGCCGTCCTCGCGAATGTGCTCGCCGAGGACCTTGTAGTCGAGAACGGCCTCCTCGATCGGGATCGGCAGGGTCTCCTGCGCGCGGAACCTGACCGCGTTGTCGAGCTGCTTCGGGTCGACGATCCCTTCGATCTCGAAGGTGCGGACGCCGATCCGGTTGTTGGCGATTCCGAGGCGCACGCCCTTCTTGGGCAGCTTGTTCTTGGCGAAGAACTCCTTCAGCGTGTTGCCAAGGGCGGCCGGGTCCCGCAGCTCGCCGCCGACGACGATGCCAGTCGGGAGCGGCTGGCGCGCGACCTGGAGCAGCTCGGCGACGCCGTTGTTCGAGACGCGCGCGGCCGCGACCTGAGACGCGCCGACCTTCAGGCCGACGAGACGCTTCGAGCTCTTGCCGCCGGACTTCTCCACCTTGGGCAGGCGAAGGCTGCGCGGCTGCTTGGGCGCTTTTTCCTTCTTCGCCTTAGGCTCCTTCGGCTGCTTCGGCTCCTTCGGCGCCTTCTCGGCCTTCGGCTTCTTCTCCTTGGGCGCCTTCGCCTTGCCGCCGCCGAGGGAGAGCTCCTTCTTCCAGAACGGAACCTTGGCCGGAGTCTCAGCCGGTGCCTCCACCGGCAGCTCGGCCGCGGGAACGGGCGGATTGACGACGACCGGTTCGACAGGCACCTCGGCAACGGCGGGCTGGGGCTCCGGGACCGCCACCGGCTCGGGAACGATGATCGGCAGCGGGGTGGGCGCCGGCACGGCCTCGGGGGCAGGGACAGGCTCGGGCGTCTCGTCGTGGACGACCGCGAAGCTCAGGACCGGGGCGACGGGCGCAGGCGTAGGCTCGGCCACCGGCTCCTCGACCGCCTCCGGCGCGAGGAAGCCGTAGTCGGGCTCCACGGAGGGAGCCTCCGCCTCGACGGCCTGGGGCGCCGGCGCGGGCGGCGGCGGCGCGAGCACATTCGCGATCGCGTCCGGCAGCTCCTCGCGCGCGGGCGCCGGGCCCGGCTGCGAGACCGGCTCCGCGACGGGCGCCGCGGCGGGCTCGGGGACGGCGACAGCCTCGGGCGCGACCGCTTTCTTCCGTCCGAAGGAGAGCTCCTTCTTCCAGATCGAGGTCGACTCCTCGGACGGAGCCTCAGCGGGCTCGGCCTTGGCCGGCTTCGGCGCCTGCTCGGCCTTCTTCCGGCCGAAGCTGATCTCCTTCTTCCACATCGACGTCGACTGCTCGGGCGCCTCGTCGGCGGCCTCGGGCTGCTGCGTCTCCTCGGCGGGAGCGGGAGCCGGCGCCTTCTTGCGGCCGAAGCTGATGTCCTTCTTCCAGATCGAGTCGCTCACGGCTAGCTCCCGGCCACGCGAAGGCCGGCCGCGAGCGGCGGCGGCTCCTCGCCGGGCAGGTTGACGGGAACGCCTGCTCGCTCGAGCAGGCCGATCAGCTGTGCCGGGCGGCTGGAGCGCGAGAGCGCGTCCTCCAGCTTGACGATGCTGCGCTGGACGAGGTCGGCCAGCGACTGCTCCATCGTCTGCATGCCGCGTGACGTGTTCGTCTGCATGACCGAGTAGATCTGCTCGACCTTTCCCTGGCGGATGAGGTTTCGGACGGCGTCGTCCGGGAGCAGCACCTCGAGCGAGGGCACGCGCCCGACGCCGTCGGCGGTCGGAATCAAGGTCTGGGTGACGACGCCCTGCAGCGAGTTGGCGATCATGATCCGCACCTGCTCCTGCTGCTCGGGCGGGAAGACGTCGATGATGCGGTCGATCGTCGACGGCGCGCTCTGGGTGTGCAGCGTCCCGAAGACGAGGTGGCCCGTCTCGGCCGCGGTCAGTGCCGTCGAGATCGTCTCGAGGTCGCGCATCTCGCCGACGAGGATCACGTCGGGGTCCTGACGGAGCGCGGCGCGAAGGGCCTCGGCGAACGTCGTCGCGTCGGGGCCGATCTCGCGCTGGTTGACGATGCACCGCTTGTGCCGGTGCAGGAACTCGATCGGGTCCTCGATCGTGAGGATGTGCTCGGCGCGGTTGCGGTTGATCTCGTCGATCAGCGCGGCGAGCGTCGTCGACTTGCCGGAGCCGGTCGGGCCCGTGATGAGGACGATGCCGCGCGGCTTCTCGGCGAGCTGGTGCAGCGTCGACGGGATGCCGAGCTCCTCGAGCGTCTTCAGCTCGTCCGGGATCATCCGGAACGCCGCGCCGACCGACTCCTTCTGGAAGTAGACGTTGACGCGGAAGCGGGCGAGACCGGGCACCGAGTGCGAGAAGTCGAGCTGCCGCTTGATCTCGAGCTGCTTCTGCTGCTCGCTCGAGAGGATGCGGTAGAGGAGCTGCTGGGTGTCGTCGCCCGTGAGCGGGTCGTAGCCGTCGAGGCGCTCCATCTCTCCACGCACGCGAACGGCAGGCGCTGAGGCCACCGTCACGTGGAGGTCGGACGCCCGGAGCGCGACCATCTGCTCCAGCAGGTCGTCGATCGAATAGGTGAGTGCCGCCATAACTCGAACGAGCTATCGGCAGGAGGTGCGGCTTCCTTTACTGCCCGGCTGAGTACCCCTTTTTCAAGCGGCACTTCCCTCGTTCGAGTGTCACCCAGCGTGGGGGATCGACCGATGCCCTTGGCCGCCACTTCGTTTGGCGTCCCCACGGAAGGAGCTTCTGCATGTCCCGTTTGAACAGCAAGATTCGGCAGCGTCTGGCCGGTGAGGAGAGCGGCTTCACCCTCATCGAGCTTCTCGTTGTCATCATCATCATTGGCATCCTGCTCGCGATCGCGATCCCGTCGTACCTGTCCTTCAAGGATCGCGCCAACAAGGCTGCCGCCCAGGCCAACATCCGCTCGATGGTCCCGAGCATCGAGTCGTGGAACGCCGACAACGACGGCACCGCCGCCGACGTCGATGCCCTGACCACGACCAAGGGCTACCAGGGCATGACCGTGACCCTGCTCAAGACCAACTACGACCAGTCGCTCGACACCACGGCCGGGGTCTACACCCTGAGCCTCCTGTCGGCGACCGACTACTGCGCGTACACGAGCAAGGGCGGCTGGACCGCCTTCAAGCACGGCCCCGCCGGCGTGATCAGCGTCAAGACCGACGCCACCTTCACCGCCGCGACCTGCTCGTAGCAACCCAGCTAGCACCGAACAACGTGAGGGCGCGGGAAACCGCGCCCTCACTCGTTCTCCGAGAGATCACCTTGACGATCCTGGCCAGCAGGCATCTGTCCGACGGACGCTTCCCTCGTTCGAGGGTCACCCAGCGTGGGGGATCGACCGATGCCTTGGCCGCCACTTCGTTTGGCGTCCCCACGGAAGGAGCTTCTGCATGTCCCGCTTGAACAGCAAGATTCGGCAGCGTCTGGCCGGTGAGGAGAGCGGCTTCACCCTCATCGAGCTTCTCGTTGTCATCATCATCATTGGCATCCTGCTCGCGATCGCGATCCCGTCGTACCTGTCCTTCAAGGATCGCGCCAACAAGGCTGCCGCCCAGGCCAACATCCGCTCGATGGTCCCGAGCATCGAGTCGTGGAACGCCGACAACGACGGCACCGCCGCCGACGTCGATGCCCTGACCACGACCAAGGGCTACCAGGGCATGACCGTCGCCCTGCTCAAGTCCAACTACGACCAGTCGCTCGACGCTACGGCCGGGGTCTACACCCTGAGCCTCCTGTCGGCGACCGACTACTGCGCGTACACGAGCAAGGGCGGCTGGACCGCCTTCAAGCACGGCCCCGCCGGCGTGATCAGCGTCAAGACCGACGCCACCTTCACCGCCGCGACCTGCTCGTAGCAACCCAGCTAGCACCGAACAACGTGAGGGCGCGGGAAACCGCGCCCTCACTCGTTCTCCGAGAGATCACCTTGACGATCCTGGCCAGCAGGCATCTGTCCGACGGACGCTTCCCTCGTTCGAGGGTCACCCAGCGTGAGGGATACACCGATGCCTCTCGGACCACTTTGTTCGTGTCCCGATGGAAGGAGCTTCTGCATGTCCCGCTTGAACAGCAAGATTCGGCAGCGTCTGGCCGGTGAGGAGAGCGGCTTCACCCTCATCGAGCTTCTCGTTGTCATCATCATCATTGGCATCCTGCTCGCGATCGCGATCCCGTCGTACCTGTCCTTCAAGGATCGCGCCAACAAGGCTGCCGCCCAGGCCAACATCCGCTCGATGGTCCCGAGCATCGAGTCGTGGAACGCCGACAACGACGGCACCGCCGCCGACGTCGATGCCCTGACCACGACCAAGGGCTACCAGGGCATGACCGTGACCCTGCTCAAGACCAACTACGACCAGTCGCTCGACGACACGGTCGGGGTCTACACCTTGAGTGGCCTGTCGGCGACCGACTACTGCGCGTACACGAGCAAGGGCGGCTGGACCGCCTTCAAGCACGGCCCCGCCGGCGTGATCAGCGTCAAGACCGACGCCACCTTCACCGCCGCGACCTGCTCGTAGCAACCCAGCTAGCACCGAACAACGTGAGGGCGCGGGAAACCGCGCCCTCTCCGTTCCAGCCCACCTGTAAAGCGGAATCCCACGACTGCCGATAGGAGAACTACTGTGGCTCTGTCTGTCAGCGCTCCAATCCGGATCGTCGCCCTCATCGGCCTGCTGCTCGCGCTCGGCTTCGGCGGGGCGATGAAGTTCATGGGCGGCGGCTCCGGCTCCGCCACGGCCGTCGTGCCGGCGCAGAACCCGGCCGTCAGCCGGGCGAAGTCCGTGGCCGCGCAGGCGTCCGCCCGCGCAAAGAACCCGACGTCGGCGCCGGCCGCTAAGACCTCCGCACCGGCCGCGCACCGGCCCGCCAAGAGCGAGCCGAAGACGTCCCCCACGCCCGCAGTGCGCACCGCTCAGGCCGAGCGCGCCAAGCTGGCCTCCGCGCTCGCCGCCGGGCTCCCCCTCTCGCTCGCCCAGAGCCTCGCCGTCAACCGCACCGTCGTCGCGGCCGTCTACAACCCGCAGTCGGCCGTCGACGGGATCGCGTTCGCCGAGGCTCGCGCGGGCGCGGCTCTGGCCGGTGCCGGCTTCGTCGGGCTCAACGTCCTCAGCCAGGCCGACGTCGGGAAGCTGACCGAGCAGCTCGGTCTCCTCGCCGATCCGGCCGTCCTCGTCTTCACCCGCCCCGCGAAGGTCTCCGCGCAGCTGAAAGGCTTCGCCGACAAGGAGACCGTCGCGCAGGCCGCTTACAACGCCGCTCGCGGGACGTGAGCTCCGCCGCCCCGTACGCTGGGGGGCGAGAGCTGTTCGTGCGCCACGCGCGCAAGGACGGTCGCTCGGTGGCGATTCTCCGCGCCGTCGACAACGGGGACTCGTGCGTGGTCGAGGCGGAGGTCTACCCCGCCGGTGCGCGCACCGCGGCCCCGGAACGCCCTGGGCCGTACACGTTCGCGAACGCCCAGGAGGCGACCGCGTTCGTGACACAGGCGGTCGAAGCCCTGATGGTGTTGGGCTGCGACGTGCACGCGCAGTAGCGCGATCCTCGCCCCACGGTCGGGATGCCAGAAGACGAGGTCGCTGTCGCCCTTGTACGCGGTCCGCTGGTAGTTGCCACGCTCGAGTCGCCCGGCCGTCGCTCTTGCGGCGATGAGTCTCCAAAATGAGGGCGTGAGCACCGCCTACGCGATCTTCCTTGTCGACCGCACTCCGGATGGTGATCCGAAAGTGACGGTCTGGGAGGTCTTCTGGCTCGAAGAGCAGGCCGTCGAAATGGTGGAACGCCTCAACGCACAAGCAACCAACGGGCTGGGTGGCTACTCCTGGTCACCGGTGTGGGTTGCACGTCGGGACACTGGGACGAGCGTGAGCCTGACGCCCTACGACCGCGAACACTTGGAGTTAGCCCGAACCCATCAAGCACTCAATACCGAACGCCCCATGGCGGTGTCCTTCAGCTTCCTCTTCAACCGTGCGGGCGCACGCGCGGCGTGCGCGGAGCTTGGCTCGCTCGGCTGGCCGGACGTCGGAAACGTCGAGGAAATGAAGGGAGACGACTTCTGGCATGTCTACGCACGTGGACGGAGGCTCCTCCTGAGCGCGGAATCGATCATCCGACTGCGTACAGAGATGGAAGACCTCGCCGAGCGACACGGAGGGACGTTCGACCGCTGGAACGTGAGCGGCGCACGCGGGTTGAGATCTCAGCCTGGCGAGCTGCCCAGTTAGCCTTGGGGGCCGTGCCCGGTCGGCTGGACGGCGCTTGGCGGGGGTCATCAGCAACGGCCGCAGTCTGACGCCTTGGCCGCCCGCCCGTCCGTTCTAGGTCGGTCTGAAGGCGAAGGCTTCAGACCGAGACGCGGGTGAGCTCTTCAATGGACGTCAGGCCGCTGGCGACCTTGGCCAGGCCGTCGTCCCAGAGGGTGCGCATGCCTTCCTCGATCGCGGCGCGCTCGATCTCCTCGCGCGTCGCTTTCTTGACGGCGAGGGCCTCGAGCTGCTCGCTCATCGTCAGGAGCTGGTAGATGCCGATCCGGCCCTTGTAGCCGGTCTGGCCGCAGCGCGGGCAGCCGCGCTTGCGGTAGAACGCCATCCCGTCGGCGGCGGCGGCGATGTCCGGCGATACGCGCGCCCTCAGGAGCTCTTCGACCGACGGCGTGTAGAGCTCGCAGCAGTGCGCGCAGAGCTTGCGCGCGAGGCGCTGGGCGAGGACGGCCGAGACCGCGGCCCCAGTGAGGAACGGCTCGACGCCCATCTCGTTCAGACGCGTCAGCGCCTGCGGCGCGTCGTTCGTGTGCAGCGTGGAGAGCACGAAGTGACCCGTGAGGGCGGCCTCGATCGAGATCTTGGCCGTCTCGCCGTCCCGGATCTCGCCGACCATCACCACGTCCGGGTCGGAGCGCAGGATCGACCGCAGCGCTGCGGCGAACGTCAGCCCGGCGCGCATGTTGATCTGGACCTGGTTGACACCGGCGAGCCGGTACTCGACCGGATCCTCGACCGTGATGATGTTGATCTCCGGGTGGTTGATCTGGTTGAGCGCGGCGTAGAGCGTCGTCGACTTACCGGAGCCCGTAGGTCCCGTGACGAGCAGCGCACCGGTCGGCAGCTTGACGATCTCGGACAACTTCGTCCGCATCTCCTCGGCCATGCCGAGCTCCTCGAGCGTCGGCGCCTTCTTCGACTTGTCGAGCAGACGCATGACCACCGACTCGCCCTCGACCGTCGGGAGCGTCGCGACACGGATGTCGAGCGTGCGGCCGGCGGCCGCGGCGTTCAGCGAGATGCGGCCGTCCTGCGGCTTCCGGCGCTCGGCGATATCGAGCTTCGCGAGCACTTTGAGGCGCGTCACGACGCCGGCGGTCATCCGCTTCGGGACGCGCTGGATCTCGTGGAGGACACCGTCGATGCGGAACCGGATCAGGAGCGAGTCCTCCTGCGGCTCGATGTGGACGTCGGAGGCGCCGTCCTCGGCGGCCTGGAAGATCAGCGAGTTGACGAGCCGGACGAGCGGCGCGTCGGAGACGCCGTCCTCGACCTCGAGGTCGTCGGCCTCCTCCTCCTCGACCCCGGCGGCGAATGCGTCCTCGACGACCGCGCGCGCGCCGAACGCCTCGGAGGCTCGGGTGAGCCGCTTGATCTCGATCTCGATCTCCTCGCGCGGGGCCACGGCGAGCTCGAGCGGATGCGTGCTCGCGATCCGCAGCTCGTCGATCGCCTGGATGTTGCCGGGGTCCGCGAGCGCGACCTTCAGCTTCCCGTCCTCGAGCGCATACGGCAGCGCGACGACCCGCTCCAGCACGTGGAGGGGGATCTGGCCGGTCGCCTCGGGGTCGACGCCGGTCATCGCCAGCTCGACGAGCGGCATCTGGTAGCGGACGGCGAGCGTGCGGGCCACGCCCTCGCTCGTCGCGACCTGCTGCTCGATCAGCGCCTGGGCGAAGGAGCCGCCCGGGCTCACCCCACCCCGGACCAGCGCAAGCTTGTCGGCCGGAACGAGACCGGTTGACGCCAGGAGGTCTGCTACGAGCTCAGCGAGTGCGTTGATCGGCGGCGGGCTGCCGAACGGGGCTCCTGCTTGCGGCGTGGCACCGGCCGGAGGCGACCCGACGGTGCGCAGACTCGGAGGACGCTCGATGTCCATGTTTGTATCCCTCGAACGAGGTATCGGCAGAACCGAGGGAAAAGCTGAGGACTTTCGCTACGAACGGATTAGCCCGCGGTGGGCTAACCACGGCGGTTAGTGCAGCAGCGAGAAGTAGGCGTCCAGGAGGTCGTGGCCCCAGAACAGGGCGACGACGGAGCCGACGGCCAGGAACGGGCCGAAGGGGATACCCATCTTGCGGGCGGCCGTCCCGTGGCGGGCGAGCAGGATGACGCTCGGCACGAGCGCGGCGAACATCCCGACCATGAGCGCCACCGAGACGGTTCGGCCGAGTACGGCGCCCATCAGCAGGGCGAGCTTGACGTCGCCCATCCCCATCCCGGCCGGATAGGCCAGCGCGGCGGCGAACAGGAATCCGGAGGCAGCCAGGGCGGCCACCGCCCACTCGACGCTCGGATGGAGCGCGGTCTGGACGACGAGCGCGGCCGCTGCGGCCGGCACGACGATCCGGTTGGGGATGATCCGGTGCTCGAGGTCGATCGCTGAGACCGCGACGAGCACGGCGCAGAAGGCCGCTGCGACGGCCGCGTCGGCGGTGAGGCCGAACGCGAGCACGCAGGCGGCGACGAGCAGCGCGGTGACGAGCTCGATCGCGGGGTAGACGAACGGGATGCGCGTCCCGCAGCTCCGGCAACGTCCTCGCAGCACGGCCCACGAGACGAGCGGGACGTTGTCGTACCACGCGATCCGCGTGTCGCACGACATGCAGGCCGACGGCGGCGAGACGATCGACCGCCGGAGCGGCATGCGCGCCGCGACGACGTTCAGGAAGCTGCCAATTGCCAGGCCGGGCGCGAGGAAGAGCCCTGCGAGCGCGAAGTCCATGCAGGTCGTATCGGCACTGTGCGTCCCTGAGTTGAGGGACGCAGGCGGGCGCCCGCTAGGGCCTCGTCGAGTTCCGGAGGTAGATCGTGTCCTTGAGCTCGTACTGGCCGATGCGACTGCCCTTGATGCTGATCGGGAAGTCGAGTGACACCGCCGCGAGCGATCCCGTCGGGTGCGTGAACGCCGTGAACACGTTGGCGGTGGTGAGGTAGTCCGCCACCTTCAACCCGCCGGCCGAGCCGCAGGTCGCGCCGGCCTGGCGATAGAGCGCGTAGCGCGTGATCGGTCCGGCGACGGCGACGGTGCACCAGCTGGCGTCCCCGCCGCAGGCTGTTGCCCTGAGGGTGAGGGAGTTCTGGGCGTACGGCGTCACGTCGTTCGCGCAGTGGATGTCCTTGCGGATGCGATCGAGTGCCAGCCGCGTGTCCTGCTGCGCCTGGAAGCGTCGGTTCAGGTCGCTCTCGGCCTTCGAGCCCGACACGAAGGCCGTCGTCAGGCCGGTCATGACGATGCCCATGATCGAGAGCACGACCAGCATCTCGATCAGGCTGTATCCGCCCTCGCGCCGCAGCCGCCCGATCAACGTGACCTCGCCCCGACCTTCGCGAGCGCGCGGCGGGCGTCGAGCTCGCTCTTCCGTCCGATCCCCCAGAGGGACTGGGCGCGGCGGTCGACGGCGATCAGGGTGCGGAGCGCCTCGGCCCCGTGCCACCAGCCGAACTTCGCGCCGGTGACGACCCATGACTGCTGGTAGAGGAAGTGCTTGACGTTGGCGTCGCTCGGGTGCCGATGGGCGCTCAGCCAGGCGTTCAGCAGGCGGGCGCGCTCGGTCAGCGGCAGCTCGTCGAGCGGCTCCTTCCGGGCGCCCGGGACGACGAAGGCCGGCGGGCGCTTCACGGCCGGCGCCACCTTCTTGGCCACAGGCTTCGACTTGGGCTTGGGCTTGGAGACGGGCTTCGTGGCCGGTGCCTTCGGCGCGACCAGAGCCTTCGGTGCGACCGGCGCGACCGGCGCCTTCGGCACGACCGGCGCGACCGGAGCGACCGGTGCAGCCGGGGCGACCGGGTCGGCGACCGGAGCCGGGTTCGCCGGGACGACGTCCGTCCCGATGTAGGGCGCGAGATCCTCCGGCCGGCCGGTCTCCTCGTACTTGCCGCGCGTGAGCGTCACGTCGACGACCGGAGCGCCGGTGTCGAGTAGCTTCGTGCCGGCCGCCGGCGCCTGTATCGCGACCGTGTTCGTGGAGTAGCCGTGGACCTTGCCGTTCACGTGCCATGCGAAGCCGGCGTCCTCGAGCGCTCCCTTGGCGAACACGAACGCCTGGCCGGTGACGTCGGGAACGACGACGGTGGGCTTGACGATGATCGTCCGCTTGGCGGTCGGGACGGCCGTCAGCCGCTTCGCGGCACCCCAGGTCAGGGTGGCCGATGCGAAGAGGAGGACGCCTCCGATCAGAGCAATGCGAGGCAGGCGGGCCGCAAGAACTGCCATGCAGCGGCCATCGGCAGAAAGACCTCTCAACTCAACCCCTTAGCGGGTAAAGCCGATCACCGGGTCCGCGTCTTCGACGACGCTAAAAACCCGGGTCTGTGCAGGAGAAACGGCTTCGAGCGATCGCAGCGGCGTCGGCGCATCCTGCCACTGGAAGGCCGTCCCGGCGAAGCCCTGGAACCAGGCCTCGCTCTGCGGGTACTCCGTCGCCGGCTGGAGCTGCAGATGGAGGTGCGGGCCGGTCGCGTGGCCGGTGCTCCCGACGAGGCCGACGGGCTGTCCGGCACGGAGCGCCGCGCCCTCGATCACGTCTGGCTCACGGTAGGCCATGTGGCAGTACGTCCAGACCTGGCCGTCGAACGCCTGCATCGTGAAACCGATCCCGCAGCGGGAGTCGATCCCCGCCCACGCGCTGACGACGACGCCGTCGGCGAGCGCGTACTCGGGCGAGCCTGCGGGGGCGGCGATGTCCGCGGCCGGGTAGTCGTGGTGCGAGTGCCCCACCGACACGACCTGCGGGCCGCCGCCGACGGGGAACACGTAGCCGCCGGAGTAGGACGGCGCGCCCATCAGCGTCCCCACGGCGGGGGAGAACGACGGCGCCGAGGCGTTCCGGGTGGCGGCGGCGAGCTTGTCCCGCGCCTCGGTCAGCGCGTCGTGCCGTGCCTGCGCCTGGACAGCCGCGTCGCGCATCTGGCCGTCGAGGAGGACGGCCTGGCGATCGTAGGCGAGGCGGTCGGAGAGGAGCTGCGTCGCGTTCGCCCGGGCGTGGAGCCCCGAAGCTTGCTTCCGTAGCCGCATGACGGAGAGGTCGGCGGCGAATGCGGCCCTGTTCGCGGCCGCGACGCGCTTCCGCGCCTGCTGCAGGGCGGCCTGGACGCGCTGGAGATCCGCGGTCTGCGCCGGCGCTGCCTGGCCGTAGACGTGCGCCAGGTCGAGCACCTCGTTCACGTACCAATCGGCGTGGTTGTAGGCGAAGACCCCGCGCCGGATGTCGGTCTGGCCGCCTGCGGCCGCGAGGTAGCGCGCCGCCGAGTAGATCGCGTCGGAGGGCGTCCACGGGTCGGCGACGCCGTCGCCGTCGGAGTCCGTCCCCCACCGGAGCCAGGTGTCCGGCATGAACTGCATCCAGCCGATGGCGCCCGCGGAGCTCGGGCCCATGTTCTGGCCGAAGTTGGACTCGATCTTGTTGATCGAGGCGAGCACCTGCCACGGGATCCCGTACGCGGCTCCGGCCTGCTGCCAGATCGGCACGAGCTGGCCGACCGAGAGGCGCTGCGGCTGGGACGGGGGCGTCGTGAACGAGACCGGGATCGAGACCCCACCCGGGTAGTTCGGGGTCGAGGCGCTCGGAAGGCGGGCATGCGGGACGGCCGGCTGCGCGCTCGCGGATGGAATGTGCGTGACCACGGGCGGCGCGCTCGTGAGCGTGAACCCGATCGTCGGCTGCGCCCGGGCAGTTCCGGCGGCGACCGCGAAGACCGCCAGCGCTGCGACTGCTGTCCGCCTCATCAGCCGGCGTCTGCGACGCGCAGCTGCGGGAGCAGCGGGGGCTCGGGCAACGACCGGACAGGCTCGGCGGGCTGCTCCTCCACTTCCTCGCCCGCGTCGATGCGGCGGATGCGCTCTGCGTGGGCCTGCTCCTTGAGCGCCTGATCGAGCGAGACGATGAAGTCGTGCCGGTTCGTGGACGCGTTCGCGGCGACCTCGCGGTCGACCTCACCGGCGCGCACGAGGTCGATCAGGGCGTTGGTGAAGGACTGCATGTGGTGGAACTTGCCCTCCTCGATCGCGTCGGTGATCTCCTCGGCGCGGTTCTCGCGGACGAGATCGGCGATGCGCGAGTTCGTGACCATCACCTCGACCGCTGCGACGCGGCCGCCTTCGATGCGCGGCAAGAGGCGCTGGCTGACGACGCCCTTGAGGACGCCCGCCATGATCGAGCGGATCATTGGCTGCTTGACGCCGGGGAAGAACTCGACGATGCGGCCGATCGTCTCGGCGGCGTCGACTGTGTGCAGCGTGGAGAGGACGAGATGCCCTGATTCGGCGGCCTGGAGCGCCGTCTGGGCCGTCTCGGCGTCGCGCAGCTCGCCGATCAGGATCACGTCCGGGTCCTGGCGGAGCGCGCGCCGCAGCGCCTGCATGAAGTCGGTGGTGTCGAGCCCGACCTCGCGCTGGTTGACGATGCAGCCGTGGTCGGGATGGATGATCTCGATCGGATCCTCGATCGTGACGATGTGCTGCCGACGCGTCCGGTTCATGTAGTCGATCATCGCGGCGAGCGTCGTCGTCTTCCCGGATCCCGTCGCGCCGGTGACGAGCACGAGGCCGCGGTGCTCCTCGGCGAGCTTCTGCACGCCGGTCGGAAGAGCGAGCTGCTCGAAGTTCGGCACGTTCTTGGGGATGACGCGGAAGGCGAACGAGATCGCACCGCGCTGACGGAACGCGTTCACGCGGAATCTCGGCAGATCCTCGGACTGGTAGGCGATGTCGAGGTCGCCCGTCTCGTCGAAGCCCTGGAGCTTGGGCGGGGCGATCGCGGTCAGCAGCTCGAGCACGCCGCGGAGGTCGGCCTCGCCCAGCGGCGGAGCGCCCTCCAGCTGGCCGAGCGAGCCGTCGCGACGCAGGATCGGCGGCTGGCCGATCTTGAGATGGATGTCGCTGGCGCCGAGCGCGACGGCGTTTCGAAGCAGGGGATTCAGATCCATGAGCGGTCTTGCCTCCATCGGCAGCCGGCGAGCCGCTCTTTAGGCGCGGAGCGACCGGCTCCGGATGATCGACCGCAACCGAGCTCGTCTGACCGCCGTCAGGCCACGGCGGACTTGAAGTCGCGGCCGGGATCACCGGCGGCGCGGGCGAGCGCCTCCACGGCCTTCATGGCCTTCCGTTCCGCGCCCTTCGTCGCGGTCGGGCTCGAGACCTCGCCCAGGACGACCTTTTCCAGCGCACGCCAGGTGATCGGCAGCCGCATCAGCGCGAACACGCTGCGCGGATAGCGGTCGAGCGCGACCTTCGCGCCCCAGCCGGCAGCGGCGACCGGCCCGAGCGCGCGCGACACGACCGCGTGGTACGGCTCGAGGCTGTCCGCACGGCCCTCGAGGAGGTCGATCGTCGCGGCGGCGGCGAGCCGCGCGCTGAAGAACGCCTCGTACATCCCGTCGCCCGAGACCGGGTCGACGAGCCCCGCCGCATCGCCCACGAGCGCGGCACGGCCGCGTGCGAGGACGGTGCCGGGACGTCGCATCGGCAGCCTGTGCCCGCGGACGTCGGTCAGCTTGTCGGCGTCGACGCCGTGCTCGTCGCAGAGCCGCCGGAGGTCGGCGCGCAGGCGCGGTCCGGCGGACTCCCAGCCGCCGACCCCGAAGTTGACGTGGTCGCCCTTCGGAAAGACCCAGCCGTACCCGCCGGGCACGACGGCGAGCTCGAGCACCATCCGCCCGCTGTAGCGTTCGCGCGGGACGCGGTCGTAGCCGAGGTTTCCCTCCAGCGCGACGCCGTGGACGATCTCGCCGCCGAGGCCCAGCGCGCGAGCGGCCGGCCCGTTGGCGCCGTCGGCGCCGATGACGGCGCCGGTCTCGACCGGCTCGCCCCCGATGAGGACGCGCGTGTCGCTTTCGACCACGGCCCTGGTTCCGTCCCGGAACTCGGCGCCCGCCTCCACGGCACGCTCGGCGAGGAATGCGTCGAGCCGGCGCCGCTGGGTCATGACCGCGAGCGGCCGGTGGCCGCGCTCGAACGACCGGTGGTAGTGCAGCCGGCACTCGACCCGCGAGACGACGTCCTCCACGACAGGCTCGACCGAGAAGGGGAGCTGCCGCAGCGCGCGGTAGGTGAGGCCGCCGCCGCAGGGCTTGTCACGGGGGAATCGGGCCTTGTCCACCATTAACACGCGCGCGCGCGCGCGAGCTAAGTGATAGGCGGTGAGGGCTCCGCCCGGTCCTGCGCCAACGACGACCGCGTCGAAACGTTCCACGACGCAAAGCTACAATGGCGTGCCCCGGGGGTGTGCCCGAGCGGCCAAAGGGAACGGGCTGTAAACCCGTCGGCTCAGCCTACGGAGGTTCGAATCCTCCCGCCCCCACTGGTGCGCTCTTACCTGCGCACTCCGCGGCGGCGCTTCGCGCCGCCGCTGCGCCGCGCGTCTCGTCGCCTTCGGCTTTCTCGCGATGTGAGAAGCTGCGTCGCCCGCAAGGCGCCGAGCCGACGGAGATCGGGGTCGCCCGCTCGTTCATGACCGAGTTCCCGGACCTCCTGGCAACTACGACCAGGCCGACTACGAGCGTCAGCTCGAGCACCGAGCGTCAGAGCCTCAGTAGCGCGTAGGCTCGGCGCGTGGCCGGCTCGTCCGCGGAGCGCTATCTCACGCTCGGGCTCCAGCTCGGCCAGCACGTCGACGGGATCGTCGACGCCTACTTCGGGCCTCCGGAGCTGGCGGCGGCGGTCGAGGCCGGGCCGCCGGTGCAGCCGCGCGCGCTCGTCGCCGCGGCGGAAGGACTGCTGGACGAGCTCGACGACGGCTGGCTGCGCGACCAGGTGGTCGGGCTGCGCACGTACGCGGGCGCGCTGGCGGGCGAGCCCGGCTCGTACGCCGACGAGGTGGAGGGGTGCTACGGGGTGCGGCCGACTCACACGGACGAGGCCGTCTTCACCGCCGCGCAGGAGCAGCTCGAGGATCTGCTCCCGGGAAACGGCCCGCTCGCCGAGCGCTACGAGGGCTGGCGGACGTCAACGCTCGTGCCGACCGATCGGGTCGAGGCCGTGACTGCGGCGGTGATCGAGGTGGCCCGCGGGTTGACGCGCCGCCTGGTCGAGCTTCCGGCGGGCGAAGACGTCTCGCTCGAGATCGTGCACGACGAGCCCTGGCTGGCGTTCTGCACCTACCTCGGCGACCTGCGCAGCCGGATCTCCGTCAACGTCGGCCTGCCGATCTCGGCGATCGAGCTCCTCCGGCTCGCGATCCACGAGACGTATCCCGGCCACCACGTGGAGCGCTGCTGCAAGGAGCACCTGCTCGTGCGCGGACAGGGCCTGCTCGAGGAGACGATCGTGCTCGTGCCCGCCCCGCAGTCGCTCGTCTCCGAGGGGATCGCCGAGCTCGCGCCGAACGTCCTCCTCGAAGGAGACGGCGGGACGGCGCTCGCCGCCGTGCTGCACGACGCCGGCATCGACTTCGATCTCGCCCACGCGCTCGCGGTCGAGCGCGCGATGCAGCCGCTGCGGTGGGCCGAGGTCAACGGGGCGTTGATGTTCCACGAGGCCGGCGCGAGCACCGAGCAGACGAAGGCGTACCTCGAGCGCTGGGGCCTCCTGAACCCCCAGCTGGCCGACCATCTGATCCGGTTTTTCAACGAGCGAACCTCGCGGACGTACGTGTTCACGTACGCGGCGGGCAGGGAGCTCTGCCGCTCCTACGTCGCCGGCCGGCTCGAGCGCTTCCGCCGCCTGCTCACCGAGCAGGTCCGTGTCGGCGACTTACGGATCTGACTCTCGCCTCGTGCTCGAGGAGCGCGCGCTTCACATCGAGGCCGCCGCCGTAGCCGGTCAAGCCGCCGTCCGCACCGACGAGGCGGTGGCACGGCAGGACGATCGGGACCGGATTCCGAGCGTTGGCCGACCCAATCGCACGTGCGGCACCTGGTGCTCCGAGTCGGTGAGCCTGCTCGCCGTAGCTGATCGTCGTGCCGTACGGGATCGACGCCAACGCCGTCCACGCCCGCCGCTGGAACGATGTCCCGGCCAGGTCCAGCGGAAGCTCGAACTCACGCCGTTCGCCGGCGAAGTACTCCCGCAGTTGCCGTTCCGCCGCCACGAGCAGCGGGTCTCGCCCACGCACCGCATCCTCGGGTACCGGCTCGCCGGCGAAGAGGACGGCGCGAAGACCGAGATCCCCGACGACGATCGTGAACGTCCCGACGGGCGTCTCCAGTTTCCCGAGCCTCACCTCAGCGCGCCGTCGAAGCCCGGCGCCGGACCTTCGCCACCTCACGGAGAACGCCGGTGTGATTGATACGCCAGCGGAAGAGCTCGACGCTGACGCCGAAGTTGGCGGCGCCGGCATCGACGTCGTCGCTCCCGAGCATCCACGCGAGCGCGCTCGAGCGCGGGACGAGCAACGTGCTGCCGAGCCAGTCGGCCTCGGCCTCCTGCACCCCGTCCCAGTGTCGGCAGCCCCCGGCGCCGAGGGCGGGCGCAGCCTCGTGCTCGAGGATCACGTGCGCCAGCTCGTGGGCGAGGCTGCTCGCCTTCCGGCCCTGCTCGTGGCGCGGGTTGTAGACGATCAGGCGCCTGGGCCCGACGACGATCGTCGTCGCCGAGAAGCCCGCGTCCGGTGCCATTAGCCTGCGGATGCTCGCCTCGGACGCTCCGTCCTCGCGCAGCTCGCCGAGGGAGACGACGGGGATCCCCCACGCGTCCGCGAGAGCGAAGCAGTCGAGCCGGGCGAGCGGCACGAGGCCCAGGTCGCCGCGGACGAGCTCGGCGATGCGCTCGGCGTCGCTCTTGAACCCTCGCCGGAGCTCGGCAGCCATCCCCCGCCCTACGCCTCGCGCACGAGGCGCCTGTAGGCGGCGCGGAAGATCTCCTCGAGCGCCTCGGCATCCTCCGGCTCGATGTTCCGCGCCGAGCGAAGGTACGACGACACCATGGCCACCGGCTCCTCGGCGGCGCCGGGCCCGTCCCTCGTCGAGCGCATGAACGACTCGGCCGGCATCCCGAGCCAACGCAGGAGCGTCGCGAAGGTGTCGACGTCCGGCCGGCGTCCCTGCGCCATCCGGCTGAACGTCGACGGGCTGATCTCTAGCTCGCGCGCGACCTCGCGCCAGCTCGTCCCTTGGCCTTTCCGCTTGCTGTCCAGGGCGGCGTACAGCGCCTGCACGTCGACGGTGGTCTCAGGCATGACCGCTCATGCGTTCGACTCTAGCACCGGCGTACGACCTTCGACACACGATGCTATAGTCGGACAATGTTCGAGAGACGCAACATCGACCGGAGGAGGAAGCCTTGAGCACGACGAAGACTAACGCGGCGCCGATCATCCTGGTTCCCGGATTCTGGCTCGGCGCGTGGGCGTGGGACGAGGTCGCCGCCGCGCTCAGGGCGGACGGCCACGACGTCACGCCCCTCACGTTGCCCGGTCTCGAGTCGGCCGACGCAGACCGCTCCGGAATCACGCTGTCCGACCACGTGGATGCGATCTGCGACGCGGTCAAAGCGGCCGGCGTTCCCGTCGTGCTGGCTGTCCACAGCGGGACCGGCGCGTCCGGCTACGCGGCCAGCGATCGCGTCCCGGACCGGATCGCGGCCATGGTCTACGTCGACTCCGGGCCCGCCACCGCTGCGCTCGACCCCTCCTTCGAAGGCGCCGAGAGCCCGCTCGACTGGGAGGAGCTGGCGGCGGAGGAGAACCTCGACGGGTTGAGTGAGGAGCAGCTCGAGACGTTCCGGCAGCGGGCCGTCCCCGAACCGGGCGGCGTGCTGCGCGAGGGGCCGAATCTGACGAACGACGCTCGGCTCGACGTGCCGACGACGGCGATCGCGACCGGATACACGTCGGCTCAGTACAAGGACGCAATCGACCAGGGCCAGACCTGGCTCGGAGGCTTCGCCGAGCTCCGCAACCTCACCTGGGTCGACCTGCCGACGAGCCACTGGCCGATGTGGTCGCGGCCCGAGGAGCTCGCCGGCGTGATCTCCGACGTCGCGCGGAAGGCGGCCACAGCCTGAATCAGCCTTGGACGTCAGGCCCGGGCCACGTGTCCGACAGGAGGTAGCCCTCCGGGAACGGGTCGCTCGGGTCCACGATCACCTGTGTGATAGCGGTGATCCACGCGCTGCCGCAGATTGCCGGGACGATCGCCGGACGTCCGCCGACCGTGGCCTCGCAGACGATCCGCCCGTCGAAGGTCGTGCCGAGCACCGAGGCGTGCGTCATCGAATCGCCCGGCCGCATCAGGCCGCGCGCGTGCAGGGTCGCCATCCGGGCGGAGAGGCCGGTGCCGGTCGCCGAACGGTCGAGCCGGCCGGGTGCGACGACGACCGCGTTCTTCGAGACGGCGCCGAGGCCGCGCCAGGGCTCTGCGATCTGGACGATGCTCACGCCGGCGATCTCCGGCTGCTCCGGGTGGGCGCACGGCAGCTGCTCGCGCGCGGCCGAGCGGATCCGCTCGCCGGCGTCGGAGAGCGCGCGTGCCTCGGACGGGTCGAGCGCAAACCCGAGCGCGTGCGCGTCCGCGATCGCGTACCACATCCCGCCGAACGCGACGTCCACGGTCAGCGTGCCGAGGCCCTCCACCTCGAGCTGCGCGTCCAGGTGCTCGGCGAAGCACGGGACGTTCGTGAGCTCGACGCTCTCGCATTTCCCGTCGCGGCACGCAGCGGTGACCTGGACGACCCCGGCCGGCGCCTCGAGCCGCAGCGTCGTCTCCGGCTCCTGCATCGCGACGATGCCGGTCTCGAGAAGCACGGTCGCGACGCAGATCGTGTTCGAGCCGGACATCGCGGGGTACTCGGTCGGCTCCATGATGATGAAGCCGGCGTCGCAGTCGTCGCGCGTTGGCGGAACGATCAGATTCGCGTGTGCCGCGACGCTCCCGCGCGGCTCCCGCAGGAGCAGCCGCCGCAGCGAATCGTCGCGGGCGAGCGCCTGCATCTGCTCGAAGACGGTGTCGCCTGGCGGCGGCAGCACCCCGCCGACGACGACGTTCCCGACCTCGCCGCCCGCGTGGCAGCCGACCACCGTGATCGTCCGCCGCGCGCGCATCGCGTGACTCTAGGCGGCCGCCGACCCCGGCTACAATCCCGCGCGAGCGCCCTCTTAGCTCAGTTGGTAGAGCACCTCCATGGTAAGGAGGGGGTCGACGGTTCGAGTCCGTTAGAGGGCTTCGCGAAGTTCCTGCTAATCAGACCCTCTACGAGTTCTGGTTGTGACGGCCTCAGACCTCGGCGTCCACCGAGCGTCCACCGCCCGCCGCGAACGCCTCCCTGGAGGCCTGGAAACCGTGTCGCCGTGCGGCGTTGCGCGCTTGCGCGCCGGTGTCCACCCAGCGTCCACGGCCCGTTCGAGCGCGAGCGCGTCGAGGAGCGAGACGGCGTGCTGGTAGCTGTCGACTGCGAGGTGGCCGTAGTGGAGGTCGATCATCGCGATGCTCGTGCCCATGAAGCGCGTACGCGCACGTCGCCTTCAGCTTGAACACCCGACCCTGCTGGATCACCGCGTCACCTCCTCGATCGACAACGAGATCGAGGAATCACACCCGAGCCGCGACGACGACCACCTCTCTCAACGAGAGGGAGTCGGTCGACTATTAGGCTCAGAGCTCGAGTAGGCTCGGCGCGTGACCGCCGAGGCTACTAGCCCTGCGTCGACGTCGCGCGCGAGCGGCGCGCAGGACCGTTGCGTCCGAAAGCTGAAGTGAGTCAAGGTGGGTAACTACTGGGGCACCGGCCGCATGGAGGCGTTCAGTGACGGCGTCTTCGCGATCGCGATCACGCTCCTCATCCTCGAGATCAGCGTTCCCGAGTCGGCGTTCAACGACCTTTGGAGCGGCATCGCCCATCAGTGGCCGTCGTATCTCGCTTATGTGACGAGCTTCATCACGATCGGGGGGATCTGGGGTGCGCACCACGGCATCTTCAGGCGCTTGCAGTACGCCAACAGGCAGCTGATGCTGATCAACCTCCTGCTGCTGATGGCGGTGTCATTTCTGCCCTTCCCGACCAAGCTGATGGCCGAGGCGATCCATGACACCGACGCGGAGCGAGCAGCAGTGATCTTCTACGGTGGGACGCTGCTTGTGATCTCAGTCCTCCTCGGGGTCATGTGGGCCTCGATACTCCGCGACCGCCGCGTCCTCAAGCCCGAGGTGACCGAGGAGGAGATCACTGCGATCACCCTCGCGGCCACGCCGAACATCGGCTTCTACGTCGGCGTGATCGTCCTCGCAGTCTTCGCCCCGAGGGTGGCCGCGTTCGGCTACCTGGTGATCGCCATCGTCGCCGTGCTACGAACGCGCGGCGACAGCCTGCCAGCACGCACTACAGCGGAGTAGGGCGACCGTTCGAGGCGTCACGGAAAAGCGAACCCCGCTGCACACCAAGGTAGGCAGGGCGGCAGCGCCGGCCTTGAGCCCGAGGAAGATCCCCACGAAGACCACCAGCAGCGTGTCGCGGATCGAGACGACAGCCCACGTCAGCAGAAGGAGTGCGACCGCCAGCAGCAGCGTCTTGAACGTGATCACGATCTGGAGGGGCCGGTGGTCATCGTTCCTACGCTTCGCTTGGTTCGGCGGTCGGTGTCGGGACGAGTCGGTGCGGGTCGTCCGGCAGGCCGGCGTAGG
Organism: uncultured Actinomycetes bacterium; assembly: GCA_963817105.1. Taxonomy (GTDB): domain Bacteria; phylum Actinomycetota; class Thermoleophilia; order Gaiellales; family Gaiellaceae; genus 3-1-20CM-4-69-9. The sequence goes on along the minus strand of CAWFNA010000002.1, from coordinate 4,647 downwards.
CGGTATGGCCCAGGTCGACGAGCCAGCGCACGAACTGGAGGTGGACGTTCTCGGCGCCGACGATCTGCTGCGACGGCGGGGTCCAGTCAGAGGGGCAGAGGATGAAGGGGCGGCTCTGGGTGCCGCCCATGCCGCCGTGTGAGCCGCACAGCTCTTCGAAGGCGGCGACCTCGTCCACACCTGTCCAGTAGGTGCTGTTGACCATGATGTCCTGGCAGTGCGGGTAGGTGTCGGTGCGCTTCACGTGCAGCGCGGCGTTGGGGCCGAACGAGGCGAGCGGGTCGTCTCCCTCGATGCGCTTCTCGTCCAGGTAGTTCGTGCCGCTGCGCCCGAGTACGACGGCTCCGCGCCTGTCGGAGTGGACGAGCACGAAGCCGATTCCGGGGTGCGTGCGGAGCGCCTCGACGAGGCCGGGGTAGCGGTCGTCGAGTTGCTCGAGCGTGGCCCGCCCCTCGATCCGCGGGAACGAGATCAGGCCGAGGCAGCCCGACGCCATCACGGTCACCTCGGGCGGCCCCTCGGCGCCCTTCTTCTCCCGGTGCCTGAGCTTCCGGCCCGACTCGTCCCGCGCACCGCCGATGTCGACTGAGCCATCGTTCGCGGTCGAGCTCTTGGTGGCGAGCCGGGTGAGCGCGCCCGTCACCCCGGACGAGGACGCCCCTTCCGTCGCGGCAGCGTTCAGGTAGCCCCAGCCCTCGTCGACGCCTCCCGGTACGAGCACCTCGTCGGCACCGCACTTCTCGGTGACCAGATCGCCGAGCGAGAGCCCGTAGCGCTGCTTGAACGTCGCTCCCTGCGACTGGCCATGATCGGCGAGCACGACGAGGCGATAGGGCCGGGGCGCGTCCTCGGCGGCTCGAGCGAGCCGCGCGAACGCCCTGTCGATCTTCGCAAGCTCCCTCAGCGTCTCCGGCCGCTCGATACCCGAGTGATGGGCGACCTCGTCGTAGCCGAGAAACATCGTGTAGATCACCGGTCGCCCGCTGTAGAGATCCTGGATCGTGGACGCCACCTCCAGCTCGCGCTGGAGCACGTTCGTGTAGGCGCGAAGCAAGGGGTACGGGAACCAGCCACGGTGCACGCGCGGCTCGATCTGCAGACGTCGCTGCTGCGTCTGCTGCCAGATCTCCGCCACGATCTCCTTGATCACGAGGATGAAGGTGCGCGTGACGTCGTAGGGATTGGCGAAGAAGGCGAAGTAGTCCTCGCCGAGGCGGCCCTCGCGCTTCTCGCGCACGGTGCTCATCGTGATCATCGAGTGGGGTGCGTCACCCGAGACGAGGTTCGCCCTGCTGGCCCCGTCCGCGTACAGGAGGCCCTTGCCGTTCGAGTGCCGCTTCTCGATCTCCCTCGCGTTCTTGGGGCTGTTCGAGACGAACGCTTCCTGCCTGTCCTTCTCCCACCAGCGGAAACCCGGCATGTCCCAGTTCGAGCCCTGCAAGATCCCCGACTGCATCGCTCCGGTCTGCGACGACCAGTCACACTCCCACTCGATCATCGAGTGGGAGCCGTTGCGCAGCCAGGCGGCCATCGTCGGCGCGCTTCCGTCCCGCATCGCCCGCCCGAGCACGTCGTGCGCGAGCCCGTCAATCTCCAGAAACAAGACCCCCGGAATGTTGCTCGGCGCCGCCGTTTCCTTCGACTTTCGCGCGTGTCGCTTGATCACCTCGCGGTAGTAGAGATCGTCATCGTCGATCCCCAGGAACAACGTCACCACGTTGTTGATCAGCGTCAGGCCGAGCGCAACGACGACAGCCGTCCACAACCCGCTGATCTGCACCGATCTGAGAGAACATCCGAGGCCAGCCAGACGAAAACACCGTTCAGGAGAAGCACCCCGAATCCAAGCGTGATCACGGTCAACGGCAGCGCTACCCGGATCAGCAGCGGCCAGACGAGCGCATTCAGCAACCCGAGCACCGCCGCCAGAGCAAGGCCGCTCCACCAGCTCTCGATCGAGAAACCCTGGAGAATCCAGGCCAGCAGCATCAACGCCACCGTGTTGATCACCCAGCCGACGACGACGCGGCCGACCCTCAGAGACCGGCGCCTATTTACGGGAGCGTGTGACGTCGTCATCGCTCTCGCGGTGTTGTGCCGGCCAAGCGTCGCTGGCTTGTCACCACAACCATCGCTCCGCTGTGTCCGCAGGGATGCCTCATCACGCATCCCCGCCCGCGCCTGTTGCCTCGGGTTCGTCGTGTTTCGGTTTGTGCACCTTCTCCTTTGCGCCGCTGTAGGACGTCGAGACGAGAGCCTTGCCGCCCGTCCAGCCGAAGATGAGGAGGACGAGCACGAGGGCATAGACGACGTTGGTGGCGGAGGTCACGAGCTGCTGGCTCAGTGAGTAGGCGGTCGCTGTTGCGCCGTCGGTGTAATCGCGCAACGCGGCCGCGTTGGCCGCCTGGGTGACGCCGACGGCCCCTGGTGTGACCGAGGTCACGTTCGCGGCCGAGCTCGAGCCGATCACGTGCACAACCGAGCCGAACGTGACGGGGATCGAGTACGCGGCCAGGAAGACCACGATCACGCCGAGCTTCGCGGCGTAGCTGAGAACCTGCCACGGAGGACCCGGGTGACGTACGCCTTCGGATCGGTGAGGATCTTGCCGCCCTGTTCCGCCTTCTCCCAGAGGCCCTTCAGCTTGTGCCAGAACATCCGTCCAAGCACGAAGATCAGGAACGCACCGCCGACGATGATCAGCAGCGCGAGCAGCGCGTGGTCGCGGAACCAGCCGAGCTCGACGTCGAAGGCCGCTCCCGCCTGGAGGAACATCAGGCCGTAGACGACGCGCGCCGACGACGGTGAAGAAGATCTTGTTGACGACGTAGGCGGCGAAGATCCCCGCGAAGCTCGAGCCGGGGACGATCGCGACGAACATCAGCAGCGTCACGAACGTGCCGATGTTGGCCGGCAGGAAGCTGTTCATCCCGACACCGACGGCATAGGCGGTCACGATCGGCCACAGCGCCACGCCGGCGTCCGGGTAGGCGTAGCGGAGGATCCCGTAGTAGGCGACCCCGTTGAACGTCGTCTGGGCCACCTGCAGCAGCACCCCGGCGACCAGATAGCCGACCGGGACGGCTTTGAGCTGATCCCAGAGATGGGTCAGCCAGCCGCGGACGTCGACGCCCAACAGGTTCAAGACGACCAGGAGCAACGCGACGACCGCAATCCAGCCGCCCACCTTGACCAGGCGTCGCTTCCGCGACCGGTCGCGAAGCGGGCTCACGGCAGCGACCGCCGTGCCGGCGGCGATCGTTGCGTTCACGAGCCGGCTGCGCTCGTCAGGGTGTTGCAGGCGCTCGAGCTCGTGAATGCGCTCTTCAGCTCGCCCTTCGCGTCGAGTCCCTGGAGGTCCGCGACCGTCGTCTTGACCTCTGTTCCCATCGTCGCGAGTGTGACCGTCGCCGATGAGACGGCAGCGATGACGCCGCTGATGCCGGAGGCGCCCTTGACCGCGTTTTCGATCGTGGCCACGTTCTGCTGCAAGCTCGTCGCGAGCTGATCGAGCGAGTCCTTCGCCTGCTGCCCGGATGGGGTATCGGGCTTGCCCAGCCCTTTCAGGTCGGAAGCGAGTGTCTGCGTCGCCGACTTCGTATCGTCGGCGGCCGTCTGGAGCCCGCTCTTTGTGGGATCGCTCTTCAGAGAGCCGGCGGCTGACTTGATCGCGTCCTGCCAGGTCGTGAGCGACGTGCAGACACCGCTCGCCCATGTCTCTGTCGCCGACGCGCTGGTGGCGTCGTTGTCGTCGAGTTGTCGCCGCTCGAGCCGCAGCCCGCAGCGAGGAACGCCAGCGAAACCATGACAGTGATCAGGCTGAGTGTGCGAGTGGATGTCATCGTCATGTCCCTTGTTGGTGGCGGGGAGGGCCGGCGTGTGTGCCGGCCCTCCCGTACCGGCCGGTTAGGAGTTCACAGCCTTCGTGACCTCGTCGGACGAGTCGGCGAGAGCTTTCTGGAGCTCGTCGTAGTCGTCCTTGTCGATTGCCTTGTTGATCCGCTTGTCCGAGTTGACGAGGGCGGCCTCGACCCTGTCCGCGTAGGTGTCATCGACGATCGCGACGACCGCAGACGATCCCGGCGGCAGGTACTCCTCCATCTCGACGCCCAGCTGCTTCTCTTCGTGCTTCTTCTTGAGCTTGCCGACGACCGCGCCGATCCCGGCTCCGACCGCGGTCGCGGCAAGCAGCGGCGGCGCGAACAGCCCGACCACGAGCCCGGCGGTGCCGCCGAGAACGGCGCCGCCTGCGACGTGGGCACCGCTGTCGTGCTCGGCCACATCGACCTTGCCGCTGGCGTCGCGGTTCAGGACGACGGCCCCGACGACCTGGTAGTCACCGGCGTCCTCGCCGGCCTTGAGCGCCTTGAAGTCATCGGCTGCAGCCCCGGAAACCGAGTAGCTACCGACCACAAGGACGAGATTGTCATCTGCCATCATTTCCTCCTATTCGGGAATGCATTGAGAGCGGTCAATACGTTGAGCCGTGCATTGCAGTTGTCTCGTTCGTGCTGCGGCGGCGGGAATAGGCACGCGGGGACATCTCCCACGCGCCCTCCCGGACCACTGCTACGAGGCGGTCTCGTCTTCGAGCTCGGCCTCGTACTCGGCGATCTCGATCGCGATACCGAGCGCCTTGATCATCTT
>CAWFNA010000001.1:0-171405 GCA_963817105.1 uncultured Actinomycetes bacterium | reverse complement strand
GACGTCTTCGATGATCTCGATCAGCTCGTAGCAGCGGTAGCCGTGGTCACTCGATGACGCTCCTGGCGATGGTGGGCGGCTCGCGGCCGCCGAGGAGCCACCCGGTAGCCGCCGCGGCCAGCGGGACGCCGACGACCGCGACGGCGAGGTAGGAGAGCGGCACGTCGCTCAGGTGGCCGAGGTCGTCGTGGTACATGGCCAGGAGGACGACATAGGCGCCCGTGACGCCGAGGAGCGCGCCGAGGAGAGCGAGTGCCCCGGCGGTCGTGGCCGTCAGCGTGCGGCGGATGCTCGAGTCGGCTCCGGTCGCGGTCAGGGTGCGGAGGTCGCCGGCGCTCTCGCTACGGATCAGCCCGACCGTCAGGGCGAGGATGGCGAGCGCGAGCACGGCGCCCGCGGCCGTCGCGATGTCCTTGGCCGTCGCTTGGGATCGACCCTTCCCCTGGACCTCGATCGTGAGACCGGCGTTCGACGCGATGTCGCGGGCGTCTGCGATCTGCTGGTTCGTCAGCGGCCGGCCCGACTCGACGAGCCAGCCGCGCGGGGACCTGCTTCCAGCCGTGGCGACGAAGGCCGGCGCGTGTGACGAGGTTCGGCGGCGCGCTGGTGGAGCCGAAGAGGTGCTCTCCGGTCTCGATCTTCTGGACGTTCGTGACGGCGATCTCGTCGTGGCTCGTGAAGCTCGGGATGACGAGCTCCTCGGCCGCGACGCTGCTGGTCGGCGAGGAAGTCGGTGCTCGGGTCCACCGCGGCGGGGTCGATTCCGAGGTACTCGAGCACCGCGGGCGTGGCGACGAGAAGCTGCGATTGGGCGCGGTACTCCTTGCGGCCGGCGGGGCCGTCGAATCGTCTTGCGAGCTCGATGGCGGGAATCACTCGGGTATCGCCGACGACGAAGGGGCGCAGCGCCCGGTTGCATGGCCTTGCGGAGCGGGATCACCGTGGCGCGGTCGAGTTGGTGGGCTAGCTGTCGGACGCTCGCCGCCAGACGTCCGAGCTGTGCGGGTGCGTCGACGGGGGTGAACTGCCGCGCATCCGGGGGGCCGAGATACACCCGGATCTGTCGGTCGGAAAGCGTCGGCGGCTCGGCCGCCGCCTTCGCCTCCTCGGCGGAGGCGGTGACGACCACGGCCGTCGCGATCCCGAGAGCGAGCGTGACCGCGGCGAGCGCCGCTCCGGAGCGGGCCTGATACCGGGCCAGGTCTCGGAGTGCGAGTCGAGGCGCGATCGAGACTCGCGCGGCTACGGCCGAGAGGGTGCGTATCGCGAGCGGGCCGAGGAGGAGGCTGCCCACGATCGTCGTCATGAGTCCGGCGACGATGAGCGGTGCTCTGTCTCGGCCGGACAGTGCGAGACAGCCGATGCCGACCGCGATCAATGCCGCGGCCGCGATCGCCGAGTGGCGTGCGGGCCTCGGCGTGGGCGGTCGCCCCGAGAGCGCGAGCATGACGGGAAGTCGGGAGACCGTTCGCCCGGGCCACCAGGCGGCGGCGGTCGCCCCCAGGACTGTGAGGAGGTCGGCCGTCGTGATCAGCCCCCAGGGGAGGCTGAGACGGTCGATGCGATGGTCGACCGCGGACTCGAGCGTTGGTGCGGAGACGACCCAGAGCACGAGGCCAGCGACCGTCCCGATGACGTGCGGCGATCGCCCCGACGATGGCACCGTTCGTCACCAGCACGAGGCGGAGGTGCTTCTGCGTTGCGCCGACCGCCGCGAGCATGCCGAGCTGCCGGAGCCGTCGCTGCGCGACGACTGCAAACCCTGCCGCCGCAACCAACGAGGCCAGCAGGAGGAAGACGGTGGCGACGGAGAAGATCGCCAGCGTCTCCGCCGCACTGCTGACGTCGCTTCCACGTTCCATGGAGCCCGCGAAGGCCGACTTGGCGTGGTCGCCCTGGGAACGGTAAAAGGACTCGCGCGTCACGGCGTTCGCCTCGACGAGCACGGTGACCCGGTCCGGGCGCGCGGACGAGGGCGAGACGAGAGCGAACTCGTCGCTCAGCTTTCGCGGGTTCTCGACGATGCCGACGACCGTCCGTCGTCGCCCGTCGAGCGCCAGGGTCGATCCGATCTGCAATCGCAGAGACTCTGCGACGCCGTTGGTGACGGCGACCTGGCGGGGGCCGGTCGGGTAGCTGCCTCGGCGGAGCGCGAGCAGGTCGGTCGCCGTAGGGGCCTTCGGGGGTTTGTGACCGGTAATCCACCTTCTCGACGTCCCCGGGGACGGGCACGGAGCGGTGGCCGATGACCTCGATCGTTCCGAACGATCTCCGGGCGGCGTCGAGCCCGGCCTCGAGCCCCCGCGGATCGGAGCCGTCGAACGTCAGCAAGAGGTTGGCCGAGCCGAAGTCGCTGTCGTCGGCGGGAACGGCGTTCGAGGCGATCGTGATGCTGCCGATGGCGGCTGTGACGGCCACCGTGAGGAGCGTCACCACCAGGAGCTGCTGCCGCCAGTCGCGGCGGAACATGCGTCCCGCCCACCGGATGACCGCCCGACGCGCGGCCACGCCGCCGTGTCTCGATCCCCCGAGCGGTGACCCGTGAGCGAGCGTCGTCATTGCCGATCACCTGCTACGAGCAGCGACTCCGGCCCCGGAGGAGCGACCGTCTGGTCGACGACGTGGCCGTCGCGCAGGAAGACGACACGGTCGGCCCACGAGGCGAGGTGCGCCTCGTGCGTCACGACCACCCCGGCGACGCCCCGCTGGGTCGCGCCGCGGAGCAGGCGCATGACCCCTTCGCCGTTCACGGAATCCAGCGCACCCGTCGGCTCGTCGGCGAGCAGCAACCCGCGCTCGCCGACGATCGCGCGTGCGATCGCAACGCGCTGACGCTCCCCGCCCGACAGCTCGTCGGGGTAGCGATCGGCGCGGTCCGCCACATCGAGCTGTTCCAGCGCGCCCAGCGCCGTCATTCGTGCCGCTCTCGCGCGGACGCCGTCGAGCTCGAGTGGCAGCGTGACGTTTTCGAGCGCCGTCAACCCGGGGAGCAGGTTGAAGTCCTGGAACACGTACCCGATCGACCGGCGGCGCAGCTTCGAACGATCCGAGCGAGAGACGGTCGCGAGGTCGACGCCGTCGACGACCACCTGGCCGCTGCTCGCCTCCTCGAGGCTGCCCGCGATCGTCAGGAGCGTGCTCTTGCCCGAGCCACTCGGGCCCATGACCGCCACCAACTCCTCGCGCTCGACCGACAGATCGACATCGTGGAGCGCGCGCACCTCGCTCGGGCCGGAACCGTAGATCTTCGACACCTGGCGCAGTTCGAGTGCGCTTGTCATGGTGAAACCTCCATCGTGCGAGTTGGTTGCAGCGGCAGGTCCGCGACCTCGGTCGGCGCAGGCGCAGGCAGCTGCTTGAGGCGGACGTCGGCGGCATCGAGCCAGCGGACGATCGCCTCCAGCCGGAAGAGCTCGGCATCGACGACGAGCGCCAGTGCGACGTCGCCCTCGCCGGCCGCGGCCTTGACCTGGGTATAGCGCTGCATCGTCTCGATCACGTGCCGGCGGTGGACCTGCAGGAGCTCGTGGACGTCGATCCCGGGGATCTGCAGGGCGACAAGCACCTTGATCACGAGCTCGTCGCGCGGGGGCGGAACGAGATCGGGCGGGTTGCGAAGCCACTCGGCCAGCTCGCGGTCGCCTGCGGACGTGATCCGATACCGCTTCCGCGACCGCTCGCCCTCTCCCGTGGCCTCGACGAGCCCGTCCCGCTCGAGCCGCTGGAGCGTCGTATAGACCTGCCCGACGTTCAGCGGCCAGACCTCACCCGTCCGGGACTCGAACTCGGTCTGCAGCCGCAGGCCGTACTTCGGTCCCTCGCTCAGCAGGGCAAGGAGTGCATGAGGAACGCTCATGAAGAGATCGCCAAGCCTGAACATACCTAGTATATATACCAGGTATAAAGACCTCGGGCAAGTACCACTGCTGAGGTCACCTCACACGCGGGCCTCGTCCTCGAGCAATCGCCGCCTTCGTGCCTCTACGAGCGACCCTGGCGGCTCGACGGCGACGGGCCAGCCCGATCACGTTGACGACCTCGCGCCCGGATGAGCTCAACCGCGACACGCCCGAGCAAGCGGTTCCTCATCCGCCCACGATGGGACGGATCGCCCCGGCCGGCCGGATAGCCCTAGTCCGTGTACGGCCGGCCACACGGCGCCGACGAATCGGGCGAGATACTGTCGGCGCCATCTTGGGTCATCGGCGGTATCGAGTCGCCTGGTTGCTCGTACTGCCGGTCGCAGCCGCTGAGTTCCTGTTGCTGGTGGTGACGTCGAACCGTTACGGCTATCACCGGGACGAGTTGTACTTCCGTGTCGCCGCCCGACATCCGGCGTGGGGGTACGACGACCAGCCGGCGCTTACCCCGCTTGTCGGCCGTTTCTCGGAATGGATGTTCGGCGCAGACCCGCGCGGGCTGCGGATGCTGTCGGCTGTCGCGATGGCTCTCGTTGTCGTGCTTGTCGCCTTGATCGCCCGGGAGCTGGGCGCAGGAGCTGCGGGACAGGCGGTGGCGGCGTTGGCAACGGCCGCGTCGGCGGCGGCGATGGCGGTCGGCCACCTTCTCTCGACGACGACCTTCGACGTGCTGGTCTGGGTGACGCTGGTGTACGTCGTGGCGCGGATCCTCGGCGGCGGGGATGCGCGGCAGTGGCTGCTCGTCGGTCTGGTCGCCGGCATCGGACTCGAAAACAAGCAGCTCGTGCTTCTTCTCGTCGTGGCGCTCGCGTGCGGCTGCCTTCTCGCACGCCGCTGGGATCTGGCCCGCAATCCCTGGCTGTGGAGCGGAGCCGGACTCGCGTTCGCGCTGTGGCTGCCGAACCTTCTCTGGCAGGCTCGCCACGGCTGGCCCCAGCTCGAGCTCGCCGACAAGATCGGGCAGGAGGACCCGGTCGGTTACCGCGTTCAGCTCCTTCCGCTCCAGTTTCTGTTGATCGGCCCGCTCCTCGCACCGCTGTGGATTGGCGGTCTTTGGTGGCTGCTGCGTCGGCCCGAGGCGCGGCCCTACCGTCCACTCGGCTTCGCGTACGTCGTTCTGCTCGTGATTGCGTTGGTGACGGGCGGGAAGCCGTACTACACGATGGGTTTCCTCCTCGTGTTGCTCGGCGCCGGCGGTGTGGTCGCCGAGAGCTGGATGCGAGACAGGCGAGCTCGGAAGCTGGCTCTCGGGGCTGCCATTGCCGTGTCTGCCGCGGTCGCGGCGGTCATCACGCTGCCGCTGGTGCCGGTCGAGGACGTGCATGCGACGCCGATTCCCGACCTCAACGAGGACGCGATCGAAACGATCGGCTGGCCCACCTTCGCGGCGACCGTCGGGCGCGTGTGGAACGAACTGCCGCAATCCGAGCGCTCGACCGCCGTCGTCTATGCGAGCAACTACGGCGAGGCGGGCGCGATCGCACGGTACGGCCGCGCGCACGGCATCCCGCGCGCGTACTCGGGGCACAACGCGTTCTGGCGCTTCGGCCGCCCACCCGACGGCGCGCATCCGATCATCGTGGTCGGCTACCACCACCGGGAAGCGCTACGCGGCGAATTCCGCGGGTGCGTCCTCTCCGCGCGGATCGACAACGGTGTGGCACTCGACAACGAGGAACAGGGCGCCCCGATCTGGACCTGCGCGACGACCACCGAGGCATGGTCGCGCCTCTGGCCACGACTGCACTCGCTCAACCCGTGACCAGGGCGCGTTCAGCTCGTCTTGCGGCCGACGTCCTTGTTCTCGGGCACGAAGGCGGTCGCGAAGAACGTCGCTCCCTGCGGGTCGCCGAGCTCGGTCATTCGCGAGTACGGCGCGTCGATCGGCGGGGCGACCACGGTGCCGCCGAGCTCCGCGGCTTTCGCCGCCGTCGCGTCGGCATCGGCGGTAGAGAACGTTACGCCCCAGTGCGCGGAGCTGTCTGGATCATCGCCGGCGATGGGGGCGATCGCCGCGACCACGTCTTCGAAGCCGGCAGCGCCCAGCTCCACGGTTCGCCGGCGAATTCCGGGCGTGAGCGTCTCGAGGTAGTCGCCGTACCCCGGCAGCGCCCAGAACTCGCCCGCGCCGAGGTCGAGCGTCGTCCAGCCGAAGACGGCGGCGTAGAAGCTCTTCGCCGCCTCCGGGTCGCGGATGCTGAGGACGTTGAAGTTCAGTGAGCCCGGCTCGTTGACGACGCGCGCACCCTTGTGCTTGCGCGCCTGCCAAACGCAGAAAACGGCCCCTTCCGGGTCGGCGAGCACCGCCATCCGGCCGGCGTCCGTGACGTCGAACGGCTCGCTCACGACGCTCCCGCCCGCCTCGCGCGCCTTTGCCGCCGCCGCATCGGCGTTCTCGACCCAGATGTAGGTGTTCCAGACCGCGTCCGAAGGCGCTCCCTGGGGCTGCGACGATACGGCAGCCACATCGCCCCCGCGCAAGCGGGCGATCAGGTACTTGCCGCCCGACCCCGCCGGCATCGTCTCCTCGAACTCCCAGCCGAACAGGCCACGGTAGAACGCGGCAGCAGCGTCAGGGTCCGGCTGTGTCGTGTCGATCCAGCACGGCACGCCAGGGATGTATCCGTCTCGCTCAGGCACCGATGCTCCCTCCGGTCGGTGGTACAGACGCCGCGGCCCTGCGCAGCGTGAACGTCGTGACACAGACGGCGAGCAGCGTCCACTTCCGCATGCCTCTGTCGATGTCCCGCGCCATCCGGGAGACGGTACAACCCGCGACCGGGCCCGTCGTGCTTAGGGAGCCCGTGTCAGATGCTTGTCAGATCACAGGTGCTCGAAGCGCGTGCCGCAATGGGTAATCCAGCGAGCGCAGGAGGACGTAGCGGGACGCGACGGGGCGGTGCCTCGAATGTGCAAGCCTGCGAAACGCGTCCGTGCCTGACGCGGCCGCGTTCTTCGCCAAGGGAGACTGATGGATGACCCGCTGATGATCCTCGTGGCCGGCCCATACCGGTCGGGGACGAACGATGACCCTGCCCTGATCGAAGCCAATGTCGAGGCAATGACTCAGGCGGCGCTCAGACTCTTCCGGCTCGGGCACCTTCCCGTCATGGGCGAATGGTTCGCGCTCCCACTGATCGAGGCTGCCGGCTCGACGGGCGTCGGCGATGAGGCCTTCGACGAGATTTTCCATCCGGTCGCCGAACGGGTGCTCGAGAGATGTGATGCGTGCCTCCGCATCGGCGGCCCATCGCAGGGCGCCGACCGCATGGTCGAGGTGGCGAGAGGCCTGGGCAAAGTCGTCTTCGACGACATCGCCGCGATCCCGACGAGAACCAAGCCCTAAGAGACAGATTCGCCGGCCTCGTTGGCGTGATGGCGACCAGAGGCGTTCGGGACGACCATGCGGTCGACTAGGCAATGCTCTCTGGATGCTCTAGCGTGGAGAGGGTCGAGTGCGGGGGTGCGAGATGCGCATCGAGTCATCAGTCACGGCGATTTCCTGGATTCCGGCGGATGCGATCGAGGAGATGCCAAAGCTTCCGTTCGAGCTCGGGGTCGCGCGCTACGACGAGCCGCCGCCCGAGCATCTCGAGGAAGGCGACCTCGAGCGCCTGCGCGCCGAGGATCGCTTTCGCGAGGCAAATCGACTGTCTGCCTGGATCGACGTCGAGGACGGGAAGATCGTCAGCCACGGGTACGAGGGCACCGGACTCGTCGGCTCGGCGCTCGTCAACCGCGGCGTCACGGAGATCACGATTCCCGCCGCCGTCTTCGAGGTCCTCCGGCAGGAGCCGGACGTTCAGGAAGACGCCGTCCGCTTCGTCCAGACGGTCGGCGGCCGCGCTGGGTTCCCGGCTCCGCGCAGGTCCATCGGGGGGCAATTCTTCCGGATCCATTCGGCGAACGCCTGGACGACGCTCGCGCTGACGATCCGAACGGACGGCTCCTCGGAGCACCAACTCGTCGGAGCGAGCACCTTCCCCAGGCACTGGATCTACGACCGGGACGGAAACCTCATCGCGAAGTCCGGGACGATCGATTTCAAGGCCTGGTACGCGGGGACGCACGGCGAGCGAACTCCATGGGGCGACGAGGATTCCGATGCGTTCGTCACGGCCGCAGAGAGCGCGCTCGAACGAGAGATCTCGCGCGAGCTGATGGCGGGCAAGATGATCCCCGAGCGACGCACGCTCGAGTCGGACGAGACGCTTGTGGAGCAGGGTGCTCCCGGCGACGAGCTCTACCTCGTCCTCGACGGCGTGCTCGCCGTGGTGATCGACGGCGAAGAGGTTGCCGAGATCGGGCCTGGGGCGATCGTCGGCGAGCGGGCGTTGCTCGAGGGCGGCACGCGAACGGCGACCCTCAACGCACGAACACGCTCCCGCGTCGCCGTGATCCCGGGAGCGTTGATCGACCGGCAGGAGCTGGAGGACCTCGCGGCGACCCGCCGGGCGTAGACCAGGGGCTCGAGATTCTCGGCCGGGAGTCGATCCTCCGCAGGCTGCGCGCGACGCTGCTGCAGGACAACGAACACGTCTGGCGGTAGCGCAAGGGTCGGTCGCCGAAGCGCAGATCCGCGTGCAGTGCGTGTATCTGCACGAGTTAACACGTTCATGCGTGTATCTGCCTGTTTCTGCTTGAATAGATCACATGCTGACCGAAGAGCGGCGCCAGCTGATCCTCGAGCAGCTCCGACACGACGGGAAGGTCGTCGCCACCGAGCTGAGCGTGTCGCTCGCCGTCTCGCCTGACACCGTTCGCCGCGATCTGCGCGAGCTCGGCGAGGCGGGCCTGCTACGACGCGTCCACGGAGGGGCGTTGCCGGCTGCCGTCGGCGGACGCCCCTATGCGATCCGGCTCGAGCAGGACCAGGAGGCCAAGGTGGCGATTGCGCAGGCGACGAGCCGCCTCCTACGTCGAGGCCAGGTAATCCTGCTCGATTCGGGGACGACGACGCTCGAGGTGGCCCGCCATTTGCCGTCGGATCTGGAGGCGACCGTGATCACGAACAGCCCTCCGGTCGCGGTCGCGTTGGCCGACCATCCGACGGTGGAGGTCACCGTGGTCGGCGGGATGCTCGACAAGGAAGCCCGTGCGCTGGTCGGTGCGGCGACCGTCGAGTCGCTGCGGTCGGTGCGGGCCGACGTGCTCGTCCTCGGTGTCTGCAGCCTGCATCCGGAGATCGGGATCACCGTGCTCGACCTCGAGGAGTCGTATGTGAAGAGGACCATGATCGCGAATGCCGCCGAGGTCGTGGCGGTCTCCTCGGCGGACAAGCTCGGCTCGGCCGGGCCGTACGTGATCGCGCCGCTCGAGGAGCTGACCTATCTCGTCACAGACGAGTCGGCGTCCTCGGAGCAGCTCGACGCATACCGCGAAGCCGGCGTCGAGGTGGTGTTCGCCTGATGCGCGGAACGCGCATCGCACTGACGCTCGTGTTCCTCGCAGACGGTCTCATGATCGGCTCGTGGGCGGCGCGGATCCCGTCCGTGCAGCACCAGGCGCAGCTGACGACCGCGAGCCTCGGGGTTGCGCTCCTCGCGATGTCGCTCGGGGCCCTCCTCGCGATGCCACTCGCCGGCTGGTTGGGCGAGCGGATCGGAAGCCGCGCGGTCACCCTCGCGGCGCTCGTGGGTGGCAGCATCGCGCTCCTGCTCGCATCGCTCGCGACCGACCTTCCTGCCCTCGCCGCAGCACTCGTCGTCTTCGGCGCAGGGTTCGGCGCGATCAACGTGTCCGCCAACGCACAGGGTCTCGCGCTCGAACGGTTGGTGGGGCGGCCGATCCTCTCGTCCTTCCACGCGGCGTTCAGCGCGGGCGCGCTGGCGGGAGCCGGCATCGGCGCGCTCGCCGCGAGCGCAGGGATCGGCCCGCGGGCGCACTACGCGGCGCTGGCGATCACACTGGCTGCGGGCGTTCTGCTCGGAGGGCGTCAGCTGCTCCCCCACGATCCGGGACACGCCCGGTCCGCGCCGGTCCTCACCCGCCCACCCCGGGGACTCGTGCTGCTCGGTGCGGCGGCGTTCTTCACGCTTCTCGCAGAGGGGGCCGCAGCGGACTGGAGTGCCGTCTACCTGTCCCATTCACTCGGCGCCACGGCAGCCGTCGCCGCGCTCGGCTACACCGCGTTCTCGCTGGCGATGGCGACGAGCCGCGTGGTCGGCGATCGCCTGAACAGCAGCCTCGGCCCGGAGGCGCTCGCACGCGGCGGCGGCCTGCTCGCGGCAACGGGTCTCGGGCTGGCACTGGTCGTCGGCTCCACGCCCGCGGCGCTCGCCGGCTTCGCCGTCATGGGCGCGGGAGTCGGGGTCATCGTGCCCGTGGTGTTCCGCGCGGCCGGATCGACGGCGGGCGTGCCCCCCGGCGTCGGTATCGCGGCGGTCTCGACGATCGGCTGGCTCGGATTCCTCGCAGGGCCGCCCGCGATCGGCTTCGCCGCCAGCGCCGTCGGGCTACGCACTGCACTGGCGATCGTCGTCATCTCGACGTCGATGATCTCACTCCTCTCGCGGAGCACGGCCCCACCGAGGCACCCTCGGGCCACAAATCACTCCACCACGACGTTGGCAAGCCCGTCGCCGCGTACGCGCGCGTGCGCGTAAGAGAAGGTCTGTGTTCGGGATGAGGAGCGTGGACCGAGCCCCATCACTATCGCTGGATCGCGGCGGGGGTCGGTACCTCCGCCGTGTCATTCCCTCGCGTGCGGGCGATCGGGAACGTAGGCGCGGCGGCCGAGGCGCACGAGGCTCCATACTTCCGGTGTGGACGACGAGCGCCCGCCTATCTGCCCTGCTTGCGGCGTCACCATGGTCCCCGCGGCGCTGAGCGCTCGTGAGACGCGGAGCGAGGTGTGGATCTGTCTCGAGTGCGAGGAACGTGACGACCCGGACGCGGTATGAGGCTGCGCCTCCCATGACCTCGACTTCCGCGAGACGGTCATCTGGGTTCGCGCGCAGCTCAGCCCGAGCGTTCGGTCAGGGTTGTCGGCAGGCGTCGGCCTGATCTGACACGGATCTGACCCGAGAGGCCTCATGACCCGAGCCTCGAGCCGCCCATCTCGCGCGGACCGGTCGTGTCGACCGGCCGATGCGCCCCGGTCTGGCTGCCTCAGGAGCCCCAGCCTTCGTGGGGGGCGTGATCGCCCGGCTCGAACAGCCACGCCTCACGCAGGTCTTCGCAGCGCCCGTCTGCGGCGAATCGCAGGAACAGGATCCCGATCAACGTCACCTCGGCGCCGCCGTTCAGCATTCTCACCCAGAACTCGACCGCGGCTCGCCGCGCGTCCGACGTCTCCACCGGCCGGCCCATCCTCACGTCGACTCGGTCCTGTGTCGAGGTGACGTTCGCCCAGTAGGAGCGGACACCCTCCGCGCCGCGGTGTGCAACCTGGAGCGGGTGGGCGCGGTACAGGCCATCCTCGGTGAAGAGCCTCGCTGCAGCGTCGGCATCTCGCTCTCGCCAGGCCTGCGCGTACGCGTCTACCCACTGCTGCACGGTCACGCGCGGAACCTATCGCGGACAACAATGGCTCGCGATGCGTGCGCGAGCCGGAACCTCGCTTTCCCGCGGGCCAGGGCGGCGGACTAGGCTCATCGCGCACCGACGCAACCGTGTGCCAGACGAGGGAGGCGCGTTGAACAAGAGTCCGCAGCCGAAGCGGGACGTCCTGCCCGTTCCCGACATCACACCCATCGGCCCCACGACGTATGACGCGAAAGAGCCCGGGACATCGTTCCCGCCCATCCAGCCGATCAGACCGCCTGACGGAGCGCCGAACGTGCTGGTCATCCTGCTCGACGACGTGGGCTTCGGCGCATCCAGCGCGTTCGGTGGGCCATGCGCGACACCTGCTGCCGAGCGTCTCGCAGCTGCCGGACTGAAGTACAACCGCTTCCACACCACTGCGCTCTGCTCTCCAACTCGGCAGGCTCTACTCACCGGGCGAAACCACCATTCGGTCGGTATGGGCGGCATCACCGAGATCGCGACGTCCGCCCCGGGCTACAACTCGATCCGGCCGAACACCGCAGCGCCGCTGGCGGAGACGCTCAAGCTGAACGGGTACTCGACGGCACAGTTCGGCAAGTGCCACGAAGTGCCGGTCTGGGAGACAAGCCCCATGGGGCCGTTCGGCGCATGGCCCACGGGCTCGGGGTTCGAGCACTTCTACGGCTTCATCGGCGGTGAGACGAACCAGTACGCGCCTGCGATCTATCAGGACACGGTTCCGGTCGAGCCCGACCGAACGGCGGAAGAGGGCTACCACTTCACCGAGGACATGACCGATCACGCCGTCGACTGGATCCGCCAGCAGAAGGCGTTGATGCCCGACAAGCCGTTCTTCGTGTACTTCGCTCCTGGGGCGACTCACGCACCGCATCACGTCCGGCCGGAGTGGTCGGAGAAATACAGGGGCAAGTTCGACGACGGATGGGACGCGCTCCGCGAGCGTACGTTCAGCGCGGCAGAAGGAGCTGGGCGTCATCCCCCCTGACGCGCAGCTCACCGAGCGCCCGGAGGAGATCCCCGCGTGGAATGACATGCCGGATGACTTGAAGCCAGTTCTCGCACGTCAGATGGAGGTCTATGCCGGGTTCCTCGAGCACACCGACCATCACGTAGGGAGGCTTGTCGACGCGCTCGCAGACCTTGCGATCCTCGAGAACACGCTCATCTACTACGTGATCGGTGACAACGGCGCTTCGGCCGAGGGAACGCCGAATGGGTGTTTCAACGAGCTTGTCGTGTTGAACGGTGCGTTCGGCCTCGAGACAACGGAGTTCATGGTTTCGCGCATCGACGACTTCGGAACGCCCGCGGCGTACAACCACTTCGCGGTTGGCTGGGCGCACGCGATGGACACGCCCGTACCAGTGGACGAAGCAGGTCGCGTCGCACTGGGGAGGCACCCGAAACGGCACGGTCGTCCACTGGCCCGCGGGGATCGAGGCACGCGGCGAGATCCGTCCCCAGTTCCATCACGTGATCGACATCGCGGCGACGGTGCTCGAGGCCGCGGGCCTACCCGAGCCTTTGAGCGTCAACGGCGTGCTGCAACAGCCGCTCGAGGGCGTGTCCATGGCGTACTCGTTCGACGACGCGGGCGCGGATGACCGTCACAGGACGCAGTACTTCGAGATGTTCTGCAACCGGGGCATCTACCACGAAGGCTGGACTGCCGTAACGCGACACAGCCTTCCGTGGGCCGCAACCGAGATGCCCGCGTTCGACGATGACGTTTGGGAGCTCTATGGCCCCGACGACTGGACGCAGGCACACGATCTGTCTGCCGCCCAGCCCGAGAAGCTCGCGGTACTCCAACGTCTCTTCTTGATCGAGGCAGCGAAGTACAACGTGCTTCCCCTCGACGACCGCCGCTTCGAGCGTTTCAACCCCGACTTGGCCGGGAGGCCGCAGCTCGTACAGGGCACCTCACAGCTCCTCTTCGGCGGTATGGGGCGACTGTCGGAGCACTCAGTCCTGTCGCTCAAGAACAAGTCGCATGCGATCACGGCCGAGATCGTCGTGCCTGACGGAGGGGCCGAGGGCGTGATCCTCTCCCAGGGAGGCGCGTTCGGTGGCTTCGCCCTGTACGTCAAGGATGGGAGACCGGCCTACTGCTACAACCTTTTCGGCCTCCAGCAGTTCAAGGTCTACGGGGAAGACGGGATCCCGACGGGGGAACACCAATTGCGGATGGAGTTCTCCTACGACGGTGGTGGCCTGGGCAAGGGCGGCGATGTCACGCTCTATCTCGACGGCTCTGAGGTTGGCGGCGGCCGCGTCGAGGGCACCGTGCCGATGCTCTTCTCGGCGGACGAGACGACCGACGTCGGTCACGACACCGCGACACCGGTGAGCGACGACTACGGCCCGGAGGACAGTGGGTTCACCGGCAAGGTTCGATGGGTGCAGCTCGACATCGACGCCGCGGCCGAGGACACCGATCACCTGATCGCCCCCGAGGAGCGGCTCAGAGTCGCGATGGCCAGACAGTAGAGTCGCCCTGATCGCCCCCGGCCACGAATCTGACACGGCGGTCAGCGCCTGGTGACCTAACCTCTTCGCGAGATGGCCGTGAGGATCGACGACGTTCGCGATCTGACGGCGGGGTTGCCGCGGTCGTACGAGGTCCTCGTCAGGGGTCGGGTCAAGTTCCGCGTCGGACGGATCGTGTATCTGGCCTTCTCCCGGGACGAGACGCTGATGGGCTTCGCCTTCCCAAAGGAGGAGCGCGAAGCTGCGCTCGAGACATACCCGGACAGGTTTCTGCGGCCCAGGCCGTCCGACATGCGCTACCAGTGGCTGGTCGTTCGCCTGGACGCCATCGACAAGGACGAGCTCCGCGAGCTCGTCTTCGACGCCTGGCGGATGGTCGTGCCGAAGAAGCTCGCTTCGCTCTCCGACGATGAGCTCGGCAGCTAGGAGTGGCATAGCCAGGTCGGCGCGAGAGAGTCGCACAGGTGCTCAAGCGCTGCCGTCTGCGCAACCGCAGCTGTGAGATTCGCACGGCCGGCGCTGGCTCGGCCAGACCCTTGTTACCCGTGTCGGCACGGTTCCGAGCCCAGATACAAGAAGGCGGGTCGGTTCAGTCGGTTGCAAGTGAACCTTGCAAAGATCGGGTCGATACGGTCTAATTACCCAGGAAGTGCGAGGTTTGTCCCTTATTCAGGTCTCTCAGATCGGACGTATTGTGTCCCGGACGCATCCTTGAGCAGCGCCACCATCGTCGGCCTCGACACCGCTGACGTTCGATTTCCGACTTCTCGGTGGTTGCATGGTTCGGACGCGTTGAACGTTGACCCGGACTACTCGGCCGCCTACGTGACGCTGCGCACCGACCGCGACGACGGACTCGAAGGTCACGGGCTCACGTTCACGACGGGCCGTGGGAACGAGGTCTGCGTTGCTGCAATCCGTTCCCTCGCACCGCTCGTCGTAGGGGAGAACCTCGATCGGATTTGCGCCGACATGCGAGGGTTCTGGCGCCGTCTTACTTCTGACAGCCAACTCCGATGGCTCGGCCCTGAGAAGGGTGTGATTCATCTCGCGACGGCGGCGGTCGTCAACGCCGTCTGGGATCTCTGGGCGAAGACCGAAGGCAAGCCGCTTTGGAGGCTCCTTGCCGATCTCTCGCCCGAGGAGCTCGTCGGCTGCGTCGACTTCCGGTACATCGACGATGTGCTTGCCCCGGAGGAGGCACTCGAGAGGGTTCGGGACATGCGCCGCGGTCGGGACGCGCGGATCGAGACGATGCTCGAGCGCGGCTATCCGGCGTATACGACTTCGGCTGGGTGGCTCGGCTATGACGACTCGATGGTCGAGTCGCTGGTCAAGCAGTCGGTGACTGGATGGCTTCAGGCACGTGAAGATGAAAGTCGGCGCCGATCTGGAGGCTGACGACCGACGTGCAGCACTGATTCGGCGTTCGATGGGGCCAGATGGGGTGCTCATGATGGACGCGAACCAAGCATGGGGCGTCGACGAGGCGATCTCATCCATGAGGTTCCTTGGACATCACGACCCTTGGTGGATAGAGGAGCCGACGAGTCCGGACGACATTCTCGGTCATGCGCGTATCCGGCGTGAGATAGCGCCGATTCGTGTTGCGACAGGCGAGCATGTTCAGAACCGCATCGTCTTCAAGCAGTTGTTTCAAGCCAAGGCGATCGATGTCTGCCAGCTCGATGCCTGCAGAGTCGGAGGCGTGAACGAGGCGATCGCGATCCTTCTTCTGGCCTCGAAGTTCGGGATCCCGGTCTGCCCTCACGCGGGCGGAGTCGGTCTCTGTGAGTACGTGCAGCATCTGGCGCTGTTCGACTATGTCGCGGTCAGCGGATCGCTCGAGGACAGGGTTGTCGAATGGGTCGATCACCTTCACGAGCATTTCACCGAGCCTGCGGTTGTGCGCGACGGGAGGTATCTCGCCCCTCGAGCACCCGGGTACAGCATCGAAATACTGCGCGGAGTCGCTCGACGAGTACGCCTTCCCTGACGGCCCGGTCTGGGCGGACATCGCGGCCGGCCGCGTCCCCTCCGAGTGATCACGATGATCGTTGATGCGCATCACCATTTCTGGAACACCGCGAGGAATCCGCTGCCCTGGATGACGCCGGATCATGGCGCGATCGACGGGATCTTTGAACCGGCGATGCTGGCGCCATCGCTGGCCGCTCATCGAATCGACCGGACTGTGCTGGTCCAGGGAGCCAGCCTCGACTCGGACACCGACTACCTGTTCGAGCTTGCCGATGGCGTCACCTGGGTTGGCGCCGTGACAGCTTGGCTGCCTCTCGCCGAACCCAGCCGCTGCCGCCGACGACTCGCGGAGCTCGTTCATCATTCGAAGTTCCGCGCGGTGCGCCACCTGATCCACGATGAGCCAGATCCGCATTGGATAATGCAGCCGGAGGTCTTGGAGAGCCTGGCCCTCGTCGTCGAGAGCCGACTCATCCTCGAGCTGCCTGTCGTCTTCCCCCATCATTTCCGGGATACGGCTGAGCTCGCCGTCCGATTTCCGGATTTGCGCCTCGTGATAGACCACCTCGGCAAGCCACCCATCGGGTCGGATCGGATGGACGAGTGGGAGGCGCTGATCCGCTCCTGCGCGAGCCATGAAAACGTCTACGCGAAGATCTCCGGCTTGAACACCGCCATCGGCCGGGCGGACTGGGACGTCGGTGACTTGATCGACCCGGTGAAGGTCGCCATCGACAGCTTCGGACCAGACCGTTTGATGTGCGGAAGCGACTGGCCGGTGGCGCTGCTCAACGGCGACTACGACCGCGTCTGGGGGACGCTTGTCGAGGTGCTGGAGCGTGTGGCGCCCGACAGTGTCCCTCTGATTCTCGGTGAGACGGCGCGCGACCTCTACGAGCTCGACGAGACGATACGTCGAGCGGCAGGAGCCGGCTAGAGCATGGTCGCCGTCACCGACCAGGCGATCGACCAGATCAAGCAGCTCATCATCGACGGAGAGTTCTCACCGGGCTCGCGCCTGCCGAAGGAGCAGGAGCTCGCGCAGCGGCTGGGTCTGTCGCGGAACTCGCTCCGTGAGGCCGTGCGCGCGTTGACGCTGATCGGCGTCCTCGAGCCTCGCGTCGGTGACGGCACGTACATCACGAGCCTGGAGCCCGAGCTCCTGCTCGCGGGCATGGGGTTCGTCAGCGACCTCCTGAGGGGCGAGAAGCTGGTCGAGCTGCAGCAGGTGCGTCGGATACTGGAGCCGGTCGCCACCGCCATGGCCGCAACGCGCCTCGGCGAGGACGACTACGTGGCGCTCGAGGCCTGTCTCGAGCGGATGGACTCTGCCGTGACGACGCAGGCGTTCATCGCCGCCGACGAGGAGTTCCACCGGATCATCACCACCGCGTCCGGCAACTCGACCATGGCTTCGCTGATCCAGAACCTGTCGGGGGGGACGCTGCGGGCGCGCCTCTGGGTAGCGGCCACCGAACGGGGCGCGATCGAGACGACCAGACAGCGTCACCGGGACATCTTCGAGGCGCTCCGCGAGGGGGATGCCGAGCTCGCGAGGGCCGCCGATCTGATCCATCTCTCCGAGGGCGAGGTGTGGCTCCGCAAGCTCATCGAAGACGATTCGCGTGTCAAGTCCGAGTGACCCGCGAGCGGCGGGTGAGCTGGCGCCTACTGGGGGCTGCCAGGTGCCGCCTCGGCAAAAACAGATGTTGCGAGAGGTGGCTCGCGGAGGACCTCGCTGACAACGCGCTCCATCGAGGCGCTTGGTCCGAGGAGCTTCGCCAGCTCGCGTTGCGCGACTTCGTGGATGCTCGAGTCGAGGTCGGCGTCGTAGACGAGGCGGCCGCTTTCGTGGTGTGCGAGCATCGCGTCGTAGGCGTCCTCGGGTCTTCGGTCTCGGATTGCCTCGTAGAGGGCGCGATGGTACGGGGCAGACGCGGCCACGACCTTTCGATCGCTGAGGCTTCGCAGCATGAGCTCGAAGATGAGCGGCACGATCGACTCGAAGGTGGTCTCGATCATCGGATTGTGCGGCATCCGCGAGACGATCCGGTGGATGGCGAGGTCCCAGCGGGCCCGCTCCAGAACGACTTTCGAGGCGTCGTTTCGTTCCACGGCTTCGCGGAGCGCCTCGATCTCCGCATCGGTTGCTCTGCTCGCCGCGAGCCGGGCGGCCGGCGGCTCGATCATCGCGCGAACCTCGATCAGGTTGCGGAACGTGATGTTCTGGCGGCGGTAGTGGGAACCGAGCGGACGAGCTGCCTCTGTCGTCGACGCCGCACGAACGAAAGCGCCACGCCCGGGGGATACCTCGACGAGGCCTCGTTCGACCAGGCTTTGCATCGCCTCACGGATGAGGGGGCGGCTGACGCCAAGGCGTTGCGCCAGGTCGCGCTCGGAGGGCAGCTTGGCACCGGCCGTTGAGCCGAGTGCGTGAACCTCCGCCTCGAGACGTTCGGCGATGTCGCTTCGCGTGAGCTGGCTTCGTGGCTCCATCAGACAGGCGCCGCCTTCGTCGCCGCAAGGCCCGACGGGTCGATCGTCATCTCTTTCCGGTCCAGGTGTGCATCCCGGGTTCCAGCACGCTGACGCCGAGGGTCACGACCTGCCCCTCATCGATCGCTCTTGTGAGCCGCGGGCGTCCTATGTCCGCTCCTCTCGTCCGAAGAGGAGCAGGACGACGAGTATCGCGACGCCGTAGAGGATGCTGCGCCCGTAGTCCGGCATGTTCTCCGCCTGCAGGAGGCTGATGAGGGCGATGAGGCTGATCGCGCCGGCGACCGCGCCGAGATAGTGACCGCGCCCGCCGAGGATCGCGACGCCGCCGATCACGGCCGCCGCGATCGACTGGAAGAGAAACGGGTCACCCAGGCCAAGCGTCGCCTGACCGCTGTAGGCGACGAGGACAATTCCGGCGAGGGCCGCGAAGAAGCCACTCAGCATGTAGAGGATCACGGTCACCGCTCGTACGTTGACGCCGGCGAGGTAGGAGGCTACGGCGTTGCTTCCCGTCGAGTAGATCTTGCGGCCGAACGTCGTGAAACTGAGGATGAAGGTGACGAGCCAGAATCACCCCGAACCAGAGAATCAGCTGGACGGGGATGCCGGCGAGTTGAGCGTGGATCGCGTTCTGCAAGGCAGGTCGGGGCGTATGAGCGGCACGTCTCGCATGTGAGCCCTTGCGTACGGCCAAGCGTCAGCCCTTCCATGATCCCGTTCATCGCGAGGGTCATTACGACTGCCGGGACAGCGAGATACGAGATGCAGAGACCGTTGACCAGTCCCACCAGCGCACCGAGCCCGAGGGCGAGCAGCAGCGCATAGGCAGCGCGAGAGTCCCGTCCGAGCGAAGCGGTGGCGAACAGCACCCCGGCTGCGTTCAGCACCCACGGAACGGAGAGGTCGATACCGCCGACGAGAAGAACGAATGTCTGGCCGGCGGCGACGAGACCGACGAACGACGCGATGACGAGAATCGCTTTGACGCTGGCGGCGCTGGCGAAGCCTGGGTGGAGGAACGCTCCGACGACGAAAGACGAGGATCGCTGCGCCGAAGGTGACGAGAATTCGGCGACGATCCACGGTCAGAAGATCCCGCGCTCTCGTGCCGGAACCGGGGCTACTGGCTTCGCTCATGTGCTTGCTTTCACGAGGCGGCCGAGGATGACGCCGAGGAACACGGCGAGGACGAGGAAGAGGCCCTGAAAGAAGGACTGGTAGAGCGGATTGATGCCGGCGAAGAACAGGACGTTCGTGAGGATCGTGAGCACGAAAGCGCCGGCGATGCTCCCGAGCGCGCTACCTCGTCCGCCGTAGAAGCTGATTCCTCCGAGTACGACGGCTGCGATCGACGTGAGAATGTAGACGTCGCCGGCGGCTGCGTCGCCACCCGTCGTGCTCGCGGAGAGGAAGAGTCCGCTGGCCGCTGCAAGCAGCCCTGACAGAGCAAAAGCGATGACCTTCACGCGGCGCACCGGAATCCCGTGGGCGCGGGCAGCCGACTCGTCGTTTCCGATCGCGAAGATCCGAACGCCAATTGTCATGCGTCGCAGCACCAGCCAGGCGACTGCCACGAGTGCGATGAAGAGGAGGCTCCACGGTCCTTGCGTGCTTGCGAGCGTGTTCGAGTAGGAAGGTGGGATCAAGCCGCCCGGCTCCGGGAGGATCCAGATCGCCAGCCCCTGCAGGATCGCGAGCGTTGCCAGCGTGACAAGGATCGGCTGGAGGCGGCCGTAGGCGACGAGTATCCCGTTGATGGCACCGAAGGCCGCGCCGAGAGCGAGGATCGCGAGCGACCAGCCGACCATGCTGGCGAGGCTGTCCTTCATGTGCGTTGCCGCGAGCGCGTTCGAGACGTCGATGACGCCTCCGACGGAAAGGTCGATGCCACGGGTGATCACGACGATCGTTTGGCCGACCGCCACGAGGACTGTCGGGACAGCGGTGTTGACAACCGATGTCCACTCGAACGTGCCGGGGTAGGCGTTCAGCTGGCCGTGGAACAGCCCGATGTAGAGCAGTGTCAGCCCGGCGAGGATCACGAACGAGAGCAGGAAGGACATGTTCTGCGCGAGCGAGTGGCGCCATCCACTGAACGGAGACAAGCGTCGCGGCGCCCGTTGGCATGTCACTCATCGATCGCCCTCGCGCAGCGCGGCAGCGACGAGACCCTCCGCACTTGCTTCCGCGCCCGACAGCTCGGAGATGACGCGTCCTTCGCGCATCACGAGGACGCGGTGGCATAGCTGCGCGATCTCTTCTGTCTCGCTCGAGTAGTAGAGGAGTGCCTTCCCTTCTGCCGCGAGGTTGACGACGAGCTCGTAGATGTCGTGTTTCGTCCCGACGTCGACGCCGCGCGTGATGTCGAACAGGAGGAGCACGTCGGGTTCGGCGAGAAGCCATCGCCCGATCAGGACTTTCTGCTGATTGCCACCTGACAGGGTTCCGACCGGTTGGAGTCCGGCGTTACGGGTCTTGATCTGGAGTCGCTCGGCCACACCCGCGACGAGCGAGAGCTCTCGCCGACGCCGCATCACTCCGGCCTTGCTGATCTTGTCGAGCACGGCGAGCGTGAGATTGTCCTTCACGGACATCGGCAGCATCAGTCCCTCGGTCTTCCGGTCCTCCGGGACGAGCGCGATCGCAAGGCCTCGCTTGATCGCGTCTGCTGGGCTTCGAAGCTTCGCCCGCTTACCCCCGATCGAGATCTGCCCTCGCGAGAGTTTCCGCGCCCCGAACAGCGAGAGGAACAGCTCGGGCTGCCCCTGGCCGGCGAGGCCGCCGATGCCGAGTATCTCGCCTCGCTTGAGATCGAAGGAGACTCCGTGCAGGACGTCGCCCTCCAATCCCTCGGCGCTCAACGCGACCTCGCTCTCAGCGTCTGGGAGCGCCGGCCGGTCCGGGTACATGCGATCGATCGTTCGGCCGGTCATGAGAGTGACGGCCTCGTGCTCGGTGAACTGGTGCTCTGTCGCCACGTGCCTGCCGTTTCGCAGTACCGTGATCCGATCGGCGAGAGAGCCGACCTCACCCCAGCGATGCGAGGTGAAGAGCACGCAAGCCCCGTTGTCACGGAGGCGGCGGACAAGCCCGAACAGCCACTCGACTTCACGCTCGGCGAGCGCCGAGGTCGGCTCGTCGAGAAGGAGGATGCGCGGTTCGCGCATGAAGGCGGACGTGATCTCGACCATTTGGCGCTGCGCGAGAGGGAGCGAACCCGCAAGAGAGCGGGGGTTGATGCCGTTCACTCCGAAGCGCTCGAGAACCTCGGCCGCGCGCTGAGGGAGCTTCCGCCGCTGGATCAACCTCGCGGGGCCGCGGGGCTCGCGCCCGACGAAGAGATTCTCGGCCACCGTCAGCCAGGGAAACAGGGTCAACTCCTGGAACACGGTGCCGACGCCGAGGCGGCGGGCAGCCCGGGGACCGGAGGCGGTCACGTCTTCCCCGTCGATCACGACCGAACCGGCGTCCGGCTTCACGGTTCCCCCGATGATCTTGATCAGCGTGCTCTTGCCGGCGCCGTTCTCACCGACGAGCGCGTGAACCTCGCCGAAGCTCGCCGTCAGCGCCGCCCCGGTGAGTGCCTCGACACCTCCAAAGGAGCGGGAAATGCCGATTGCTTCGATGGCCAGGTTCTGCGCGGCCGGCGTGGTCCGTGTCTCGTCGCTCATCTCGGGGATTGTGTCGGTCGAGGAGTTGGCTGGTGGTCGCCCGGGAGGAACGAGCGACCACCAGCCGTTCCGGCGACTTACTTGGGGAGCCGGACGTTCAAGACCCCGGGGCAAGGCTTGCCTGTCAGCGCCGCCTTGACGCAGATGACAAGCGTTGCGTTGGGACCCGAGTCGGTGAAGTCGGCGAAGAAGCTGTCAGGAAGGGTCGGGAACACAGTCAGACCCTGCTTGACGGTCTTGTCCGTAACGAAGGGGAACGGGATTTCGATGTTCGACTTCGCGTGTTTCTTCATCAGGATCTCACGAGCCAGTTCGAGGGCGACGAGCGAGAGGAACGGCGGCTGGCCGAGCGACATGCCCTGGACGTGGTTGCCCTTGTAGCCCTGCGGCAGCAGGAACCGGCGGAAGCCGTTCTCGGCCTCGCCCCCTGTGATCGGGAGCGGCTTTCCAGCGTCGACGAACGCCTTCAGTACTCCATCGGTGCCGCCCTGCACCCAGGCGCCGTCGACTTCGGCAGCGACGGAAGCTGAGCGGCTGTCGCCCGCTGCGCGTCAGCGGAGGCCCAGTTGCCGCTGTACTTGGCAACAACCTTGATTCCGGGGTTCGCCTTGAACACAGCTTCCGCACCCTTGTTCCGCTCGGAGTCGGCGAAGGTGCCGGCAACGCCCGTGACCATGATCACGTTGCCCTTACCCTTCAGCTGATCGACCAGGTACTGCGCCATCTGCGTGCCGAACTTGAGCTGATTCGTGTTCACGGTCTGGGCGCACGGAGCCGTGACGACATTGTCGAACGACACAACGACGATCCCACGGTCGCAAGCCTGTTTGATGATTCCGTTCAGGCCCGTCGGAGATGCTGCGTTGATGACGATCGCGTCGACGCGCTGCGAAATCAGGTTCGAGATCTGCTGGGTCTGCTTGCCGACGTCGTTACCTGAGTTGTAAACAGAGCAGGTCACCTGCTTGCTGTAGGGCGGCATCTTGCATCCGCCCTTGAAGAGGTTCGCCATCTCGACACGCCAGGTGTTGCCGATGAACGAGTTGGCGAGAGCGATCTTGTACGGCCCGGCTTCGCTCTTGGTGCTGCGAGCCGACGCGGCTGAGGCAACGGCGATCAGGATCGCCGCCATGACTGCAACTGCGAGAAGGACTGTCCAACGTGGAGCCTTCATCGGTCGTTGCTCCTTTCCATCCTGCTAGTTCTCGGCCGCGAGAAGGCGGCCCGGGACACGACGGAGCACCCGATGTGATCCGTCACGGCTCGCGGTCGCCTCGTGGCGGCGCGACATCGAGCCGACCTGCGAACCTGCGAACGTGGCTCGAACACTTGCGAACCGCTGGTTATACTGGTCTTACCGAACTGGTCTTACCGGTAATTCCGCGAGTATACGAGCATCGCCTGGCGATTGTCAATCTGAGAGGCAATTTGGATCGCACGACGCAACAGCCGACCGTCGATACGGACGTTCCCACGGCCTCCCACGCGGCAGAACCACTCGGCCGCCACGTCGCTCTGCTTGGGCTTATGGGCACGGGGAAGACGGCTGTCGGTACGCAGCTCGCGAGTGCTCTAGGGGTCCGCTTCGACGACAACGACAGCCGGCTCGCGGCGGAGTCGGGTCTCACCCCGCGCGAGCTGCGGAATCGCGACGGCATCGTCGTGCTTCACTCGCTCGAGGCGAAGCATTTCCTCGGAGCGCTCCGATCCCCCACCCCGGGGGTGGTCAGCGGGGCGGCGAGCGTGATCGAGGACAGCTCGTGCAGAGAGGCTCTGCGCAACCCGGAGATATGTGCGATCTGGCTTCGTGTCGAACCTTCGACTCTCGCTGCCCGGTTCCACCGGGAGGCGCACCGCCCGATCTACTCGGACGACTTGCAGGGTTTCTTCGACAACCAGCTTGCGGCTCGAGCCCCGCTCTACCAGCAAGTCAGCGACTCGGTGATCGATACGGACGGGCTGACGGTCGCTGAGGTTGTCGAGCTCGTGCTGCCGATCGTCGATCAGCATCTCGCCGCTGAAGGGAGGGCGCATGGCAATCGCAGGGCATTCTGAGAAGCTGCGCGAGCTCGTCGACGAGAACGCGGAGGTCGAGCAGGTTGCGACGGGCTTCACGTTCACCGAAGGTCCGATCTGGCATCCGGACGGGTACCTGCTCTTCTCCGACATGCCCGGCGACGTCCGGCGGAAGTACACCCCCGGCCAGGGAGTCGAGGAGGTGATGCGACCGAGCTTCAAGTGCAACGGGATGACGCTCGACGCCAACCTCGACCTGATCGTCTGCGAGCATGTGACGAGCGCCCTCTGGCGCGAGCGGCAAGACGGCTCGCGCGAGGTGCTGGCCTATCACTACGAGGGCCAGTACCTGAACAGCCCCAACGATGTCTGCGTGCGCTCCGACGGGTCGATCTACTTCACCGACCCGTGGTACGGGCGCTTGCCCGGGGTCGGGGTCAAGCGCGAGCGCGAGCTGGGCTGGCAGGGCGTCTTCCGGATCCCGCCGGGCGGCGGCCCGGACGACATCGAGCTCGTCGTCGACAAGAACGAGTTCGAGATGCCGAACGGCGTCTGCTTCTCGCCCGACGAGTCGCTCGTCTACATCAACGACACGCCGCGGGCACACATCAAGGCCTATGACGTGCACGCCGACGGCACGTTCTCGAACGGCCGCATGTTCTTCGAAGGAATCGGCTCGGGCGTGGTCGAGGGTGGGGTCCCGGACGGGATGAAGTGCGACGAGCGCGGCAACATCTGGGTGACGGGACCGAACGGGGTCTGGGTCATCTCGGCCGAAGCCGAGCACCTCGGCGTGATCAGCGTCCCGGAGAACACTGGCAACATGACGTGGGGCGGCGACGACTGGCGCACTCTGTTCATCCCGAGCTCGACGTCCCTGTACGCGATCCGGACCAAGGTCGGGCCGCGTCACGAGCCCTACATGACCTAGGACGGTTGCGATGGACACGATCGACCCGAAGGCTGCGGCCATGATCATCCAGGACCTGCAGAACGACGCCATCATCGAGGGGGGCGCGTTCGCCGACTCCGGCGCGGCCGCGCATGCGAACCAGCCAGAACGTCGTCGAGAACGTCAAGGGCCTCGCCGCCGCCGCGCGCAGGGCCGGCGTGCCGGTAATCCACGTCTGGTACATCGTCGAGCAGGGCGCACCCGGCCTGAAGCAGAATGCGCCGCTCTTCCAGGGCGTCAAGGATGCGGACGCGCTCGTCCGCGGCAGTTGGGGCGCCGCTCCGGTCGACGGTCTCGAGCCGCAGGACGGCGATCACGTCGTCGAGAAGATGCGGATGAACGGCTTCTACAACACGAGGCTGGACATCCTGCTGCGCGGGCTCGGCGCCGAGACGCTGATCATCACCGGCGCCTGGACGAACATGTCGATCGAGCACACAGCTCGCCACGCCGCTGATGCCGGCTACCGCCCGGTCGTCGCCTCGGACGGGACCTCGACGGTCGACGACGAGTGGCAGAACGCAGCGCTTAGCTACGCGATGCGGAACGTCGCCTCCGTGGGCACGTGCGACGAGATCGCAAGCGCGTTCGGTGGATGATGCAGACCCGACCCGCGAAGCTGCGGGTGCTGACGCGAGCGCCGGACCTGCTGGCAAGATCGACGGGTCGTGAGCGTCAACGTCTCCTTCTTGAAGGGCGAGCAGCCCGTCGTCGTGAGCCGCCGCGGCAGTGGCGTCGAGGCCGCGGTCGAGAAGCTGCTCGCCGGCCCGACGGCCGCGGAAACGAAGAAGGGATTCGTTCGCAGCTGCCGGCCGGCGTGCGGGTCAAGAGCCTGACCGTCGAGCACGGTGTCGCCTCGATCGACCTCGGTGCGAAGTTCGCCTCGGGCACGAGCGCCGAGAGCCTGCCGGCACGGTTCGCGCAGCTCGTGCTCACGCTGACGGAGGTGCCGGGGGTCGACGCCGTGAAGGTGCGCGTGGATGGCGACGTCCGTCAGGAGCTCTATCCGGGCGTCGACCTGCGCAAGGCGGTCACCGCGGCGATGCTCGCCAAGCCGAAAGGCAAGCCGACGGTCGCGAAGACCAAGAAGGGCCCGGCGGCGAAAGCGAGCATGCTCGCGCTCGAGAAGCGGCTCGTCGCGCTCGGCTTTCTCGACAAGGCGCAGGCGGACGGCCGCGAGAACGCGGCACGTTCAACGCCGCGATGTCGTTCCAGAAGTGGGCGGGCATCGGCCGCGACGGCAAGATCGGGCCGATCACGCGCAAGGCGCTCGACGCGGCAAAGCGCCCGACGCCGCGCACGCAAGGCGCGAAAGGCAGGCGCGTCGAGGTGCTGCTCGACCGCCAGGTGCTGCTCCTGATCTTGGATAACACGGTCATCCGCGTCTTGCACATCTCGAGCGGCAGGCCGGGCTATGACACACCGACGGGCCGCTTCGCAGTGACGCGGAAGTTCAGGAAGGACTGGTCGGTGCCATACGCGGTCTGGCTCCCGTGGGCGAGCTACTTCGTCGGCGGCGTCGCCTTCCACGAGGCGCCCGCCGTGCCACCGACAGCAGCGTCGCACGGCTGCGTTCGCGTGCCGCACGGCGACGCAGAGTGGCTCTACCGGCGCATCCCCGTAGGCACGCGGGTGGCCGTGGTCGCCAAGTCGCGTTGACGAGCGTCCCTGGCGTCTGACCCCCCTCGCCGTGACCTTCGGGCTGGGAGCCCCGGTGCGGCCGGCCTAGCCGGATCACGCGCCTGACACGAGCGCTGCTGCCTGGACCGCTCGGTCACGTGTTCGCGGCCAGACGTCGCCGCGAATGTCACCACCGCCCAGCTGATGGCCGCCCATGCCCACGCATGGCCTTCGCTTCCCGCCGCCGATTCCGACGCAAGGAGACAGGAGATCGCCCATCCGCCCGCCCCGATCGAGGCACTGATTGCCGGTATGCGCCAACCCATGGTGCGAAGGGCGGCGAGCAGCACGAGAAGCAGCACCAGCAGCGCGAGCGCCGTCATCACGAGCCAATGGTGCAGACCGTTCGAAACGGCGTCAGCGGGCGGAAGATCGCGCCGCTGCGCCGAGGCCATCCGCCAGGCGTAGACAAGGGACGGAACGGTGGCAATAGCTGCGAGCGCGAGCATCACCGGTTCCAGACGCTGCCCGCGCGCGCGGAATGACGCTCGCGCCGGATGGAGAGCAACCAACACCGCACACAAGCCGGCTAGTCCGGCGGCGAGAGCCCCGTACCGCCATTCCTCTCCCGCAACGCCCGCCGCAGCAAGCGCGAAGGCGACAACCGCCGCCTGCTGAATCCCCGCGATCCGCCGTTCCGGACGGCGAAGCTGCGCCAGCAGACCCAACGGAAGGATCACGCCGAAGACCAACCCCCAGCCCGCGTCCAGCACCTGATTGCGCGCCTGGTCGATGTACCCCGTGTAACCATCGATCAGATCGATCAGCCCAAAGTTGATCGTCAGAGAAGCCAGAGCGACCACCAGAGCAACCATCTTCAACCAGATCGTGCGACTGATGGCGCCATGCGGCGACCCTAAGCCTTTTCGCCACAACGGTCATCAATCTGACCTCGCGAACCCACGCGAACCGCACGGTCTCTCAACGCGGACCACCCCCGGCTGACCAGTGACCAATCTCGGACAGAACTGTCACGCCGGAGTTCCCTTCCAGATTCGACCACCCCAGCCGGTGACAAGTAGAGCTGCGGAACAGCTTCTGGAACACTGGCAAACGGGTCAGCCCTTCAACGCGTGTGCGAAGCGTCAGGGCAACGCCGCCCGGGCAGCCTTGGCGACATCGAGGATCGCGTCGATCACGAGCTGCGGATCCTGCTCCTCGACCGCGTGGCCGGTATGCACCACCATCTGCTTCGCGCGTGGGCTGAGAACCAGCCAGCCCTTCTGGTCCGAGACGTTGCGCCGCATCCCTCTCGCCTCCGACGGGAACGTTGAGGCGCCTATCTCCGCGGCCGAGTACTCGTTGCTGATGATCGTGAACGGGATGTCGCCGATCCGCTTGCGAGCCGCCCAGGCGTCCTTCTCGACCTGAAGGTAGTCACGGCGTTCGATGTTCGAAGGGTTGCTCGGGTCGGTCTCCTCGACGATCGCCCGGGGCGGATTGCGAAACGGGCCGGGGACCTCGACGAAGACCATGCCGGCGACCTCGTCGGGGTGCTCGTACGCATAGCCGGCGCTGATATAGCCACCGCCCGAGGTGCCGACCAGAACGTACGGGCCAGGGATCTTGGCGGCCTCGAGAAGCGCCTCGAGGTCGCCGACGAGATCCGACAGCCCGCGCGGCCCGGCCGCGGGGTCGCTGCGGCCCAGGTTCGCGCGGTCGTAGACGCAGGTCCGCGTGAACTCGGAGATGCTGGGCTCCGCAAACGCGTACGAATCGGCCGTGTCTTCGTCGCCTCCCTCCATCAGCACGGTCGGCGAGCCGCTGCCGGTGCACCTCAGGTACAGGCCGCGCTTGCCGTCGATGCTGACGACGCGGTCGAGGTCCTTCCCCGGCGCAGCACGAGTGGACGAGCCGCTCGACGAGGTGTCGGCGCTGCCCGCCCCACCACCGCAGCCGGTCAGAACAAGGCCGCACGCACCGACCGCGATCACCGTCACGGCGCAAGGCCAGTAACGGGCGTGCCTTCGCAAGGCCATGGCTACCGCGGCCCGCGCCACATCGCGACGCTGACGGCCATGACCCAGATCAGCATCGCCGGGATCGCCACCATTCCCACGAGCGCCGCCGCCGCGACGACGATCACGAGCGCGGTCGCCGAGCCGAGCCACACCAGCCAGCGGCCGAACACCGCCGTCCGCACGATCAGCCACGACGTCGTCGCCATCGCGACCGCGGCGGCGAGCAGGCCGCCGATGCCGAGCGCCGCGTAGCCGGTCTGCGGCAGGTAACGGAGCGTGTCGGCTCCCGGGAGCGACTCGTTGTCGCCCGGCGACTTGACGGCGAAGCCGATCACTCCACGCGACGCAGCGGCGACGAGCAGCATCGCGACGAAGACCGCCCCACTCGCGACGACGAGCGAGGTCAGCTCGCCGGTGCCGCCCTCCGCCGCAAGCAGGCGCGACCGGAGCTTCGCCAGGAAGAGGAGAAAGCAGAGCCCGGCGACGATGAACAGGTACATCGAGACGATCGCCGTCGTCTGATTCCCGCTGTCCGCCCACCATGCGACGAGTTTCGCGTCGCTCACGCCGTGGGGGATGTTCAGCGTCGCCGTCCCCATGAAGAAGAGGAACGCGAACGCGAGGCCTGCAAGCGCACCGAGCCGCCCGCCGGCAGTCCTCGTCGTGGTTGTGGCCTGAGCTCCGACCGCCGCAGTTGCTGACACCTCATCCTCCTTGTCGAGCGCGGTTTGCGCTGGCTCAGACGCTACGGCCGGATCCGCCCGAAGTCGTCGTGACGGGCACTGAGATGCGCCTCGGTGCCAGCACCGGAGTTCAGCGTGCGGAGGCGCGCAGGTACGCCAGCACGGCGACCACGCGGCGGTGGTCGTCGCCGCCCGCCGGCAGGCCGAGCTTGCCGAGGATCGAGCGGACGTGTGTCTCGACGGTGCGCTCGGTCAGCCAGAGCCGCTTCGCGATTGCCGCGTTCGTCCGCCCCTCGGCCATGAGCGCGAGCACCTCGTGCTCGCGCGGCGTCAGCTTGCCGAGCGGGTCGTCGCGGCTCTGCGGCGAGAGGAGCGTCGCGACGACCTCCGGATCGAGCGCAGAGCCGCCGTCGCACACCCGCCGGGCCGCATCGAGGAACTCGTTCACGTCGAGCACGCGCTCCTTGAGCAGGTACCCGAATCCGCCCCCGGTCGCGACCAGCTCGAGCGCGTAGCGGGTCTCGACGTGCTGTGAGAGGACGAGCACTGCGGTCTGCGGGTAGTCGCGGCGGATCTCGGCGGCGGCGCGCATCCCTTCGTGGTCGTAGTCGGGCGGCATGCGCACGTCGATGACGGCGAGGTCGGGCTCGTGCTCGGCGACGACGACGAGAAGCGTGTCGGCGTCGCCGACCCTGGCGACGACCTCGTGGCCGGCGTCCTCCAGCAGGCCCGCGAGGCCTTCGCGCAGGAGGACCGTGTCCTCGGCGATCACGATTCGCATGGGATCTCCGCCTCGAGCCGCGTGCCGGCGCCGGGCGGGCTGTCGATCAGGAGCGTCCCGCCCTGGGCCTCGACGCGGTCGGCGAGGCCGGTCAGCCCGGTGCCGCCGGCAGCGGCCGCGCCGCCGATGCCGTCGTCGGCGACCACCAGCAGTAGGGCTCCTTCGACGACGGTCGCTTCGATCCGCACGTGCGACGCCGCCGCGTGCTTGACGGAGTTCGTGACCGCCTCGCACGCAACGAAGTACGCCGCCGCCTCGACCTGCGGCGGAAGCCGTTCGTGCGTCGCCTCCAGCTCGACGCGAACGGGCGTCCCCCGCGCGAGGTCGGCGAGAGCAGCGGCGAGGCCCTCGTCGAGGCGTGGCGGCCGGATGCCCGCGGCGATCGTGCGCAGGTCCTCGATCGCTCTCCCGACCTCGTCGACCGCCGAGTCGAGAGCCGGTCCGAGGATCTGGGCTTCGCGCGGGAGCGAGAGTTGCAGCCGCCGCAGGACGATCCCGAGCGTCACGAGCCGTTGCTGTGCCCCGTCGTGCAGGTCGCGTTCCAGCCGCCGGCGCTCCTCGTACCCGGCCTGGACGACGCGCGATCGCGACTCCTCGACCTCGGCGAGCTGGACGCGCACCTCGACTCGCAGGCGCGCGATCTCGATCGCGAGGCTCGCGGCGGCGAGAACGCTGCGGAGCAGGTCGGGGCGGTCGAGCAGCGAGGGCGCGTGCAGGAGGACGGCGATCTCCTGGCCGCGGTGCTCGACCTTCGTCACGGCGCGCCCGTCGTCGGGAGGGTCGCCGACGACGATCGAGGCGCCGCCGGCGTAAGCTTCGCTCGCCGGAAGCCGGTAGAGCAGCTCGGCGCTCGGGTCGCGGAGTGCCGCGGCGAGCACGGCGCCGACCTCCTCCGGCTCGCGCCTCCCCTCGCGGACGTCGTCGACGAACGCGTTCACGCGCTGTAGCCCGTCGTAGCGCGGCCGGTCGAAGCGCCAGTCGACCGCGGCCTGCGCCCGCCGGCGCAGCGGCCCGAATGCGCAGGCGACGAGGACGGCGGCGAGCGCCGCGACCCAGGTCGAGCCGCGGCCGACGGCGACACCCGCGAGCAGCGAGACGGCGGCATACAGGAGCCCGAGCGACGCGGTCACGGCCGAGTAGACGAGCGTCCGGTTGATCAGCCGGTCGATCTCGTAGAGCCGGTAGCGGGTCACGGCGACGCCGACCGCGAGCGCGACGCCGGCCTGCGACGCGAGCAGGACGGCAAAGACCGTGTCGCCG
The DNA here is from genome assembly GCA_963817105.1 of uncultured Actinomycetes bacterium. Taxonomy (GTDB): domain Bacteria; phylum Actinomycetota; class Thermoleophilia; order Gaiellales; family Gaiellaceae; genus 3-1-20CM-4-69-9. The sequence continues at coordinate 140,000 of CAWFNA010000001.1, read as the reverse complement.
GGCTCGCCGACCACGAAGCCCCAGACGAGGAAGCACACGATGCCGAGCGGCACGAGCAGCGCCGCGTACGCCAGCCAGAGCATCTGTAGCCGCTCGATCCCGGTCGAGCGCCGGTACCGCGTTCGCACCGCGGCCGCGCCGACGAAGAGGCTCGCGAAGACCGCGAGCCATGCCGGGCCTCTCAGGAAGCCGAGCGCGTCGGGCCAGCGGGCGGGAAACGGATTCGCCACGTCCTCGAACGGGCTCTCGAGCTTCTCCGACATCACGAGCAACACGACGAGGAGCGCCATCGAGCCGACGGCGAAGATCGCGTACGGCCGCCACCGCCGCGACGGCAGCCGGCCGTCGGGGAACACGAACGTGATGGCCAGCGGCCATGCGAAGAAGACCGGCCACAGCGAGGAGACGAGCGCCGCCCACGAGCCGCCGGGGAGCGAGCCCGGATGCGCTTCCAGCGCCACCCACGTGTACGGCTCCGCGGCCAGCACCGCCACGAGCGACAGCGCGCCGACGACGAGGATCCAGCCGATCGGGTTGCGGGGCCGCCGCGCGACGATCAGCGCGCCGACCGCGGCCGGCGTACAGATCGCCGCGAGGAGGAACGGGTAGAGCCACCACGCGCCGGACCCGGACACGTCCTCCGCGGCCGCGAGGCGATCGAGGACAAGTCCCGCGACGGCCACGACGAAGGCCGTCAGGGCAAGGCCGCAGGCGATCAGGCGCGCCGTCATCTGCACGCGGTCATTCTCTCTCGCACGGGCGCCGACAGCCACAGTGCTGCCACCGAAGTGCACGGAGGCGTAGGGCCCCGGCGTGAGCCCTCGCCTCGGTGCGCCTCCAGCTGCCGGGGCCTCCGCGTACGTGCGGACCGTCGCCGTCTAGGGGTGTGCGGTAGCGTCGGCCGAACGGACCGTTCGAGTCGAGGAGGTTTCCGCCCATGACCACTCGCCGAATCCGGCTCGCCGGAGCCCTCGTCGTGCTAGGCCTAGCCGCGCTGCTGGCGTCGGGCCGGGCGGCCGCGGCGACTCCGAGGTTCGGACCGGGCGTGATCGTGCTCGATCCTTCGATGCCTCAGACCGCCGTGCAGACGGCGCTCGACGCCGTCGCGACCCAGCAGGTCTCCAACCAGTTCGGTTCGCAGCGCTACGCAATCCTCTTCGAGCCGGGCACGTACGGATCCCCCGAGAATCCACTCGTCTTCCAGCTCGGCTACTACACGCAGGTCGCGGGGCTCGGCCCAACCCCGAACGCCGTGGTGATCAACGGCGCCGTCGACGTCTTCAACCAGTGCGACGCCAGCGGGACCTGCGACGGCTTGAACAACTTTTGGCGCTCGCTGTCGAACCTGACGTTGAACGTCCACCTACCGGCGCAGCCGCCCGCCTACGCGCCGAACAACGGTGAGGATGCCGGCTGCAAGAACTCGAACGACCTGTTCGCAGTCTCCCAGGCGTCGCCGGTGCGCAGCGTCATCGTCAACGGGGCGTTCATCCTGCAGGACTACTGCAACCGCGGCTTCGTCAGCGGTGGCTTCTTCGCGAACAACGAGCTGAACGGACTCGTCGGCAACTTCGGCCAGCAGCAGTACTTCACCCGGAACAGCACGATCGGCCAGTGGTCGAACTTCGTCTGGAACCAGGTCTTCCTCGGCGACATCGGCGCGCCGGCAACCGCGTTCGGGCCGGGCGTCGGCCAGTACACCAACGTGGCGTCCGCGCGCGTGTCGGAGGAGCCACCGTTCCTCACCGCCGACGCCTCCGGCAAGTGGAGCGTGTTCGTCCCCGCGGTGCAAACGAACTCCGTGGGGCCGACCTACACGAGCGGCAGCGAACCAGGGACGTCGATCCCGCTCAGCCGCTTCTTCATCGCGTCGCCGTCGACGCCGGTCGCTGCGATCGACGTGGCCCTCGCGCTCGGCAAGAATCTGATCCTGACGCCGGGCGTCTACGCCCTGCCGCACCCGATCACCGTGCTCTACCCGAACACGGTCGTGCTGGGTCTGGGGTTCGCGACGCTCGTCCCGACGCACGGCAACGCGGCGATCGAGACGACGAGCGCGCCCGGGATCAAGATTTCCGGGCTGATCGTGGACGCGGGGCCCGTCAACTCGCCCGCACTCGTGAGGGTCGGCAGCCGCTTCGGCAACCTGTTCACACGTGATGCGAGGAACCCGACGCTGCTCAGCGACGTCTTCTTCCGGATCGGCGGCGCAGCGCCGGGCAAGGCGACGACGAGCCTCGTCGTGAACTCCGACAACACCATCCTCGACCACATCTGGGCATGGCGCGCCGATCACGGATCGGGCGTCGGCTGGACTGCGAACACGGCGGACACCGGCGTCATCGTCAACGGCGACAACGTGTCGGCATACGGGCTCTTCGTCGAGCACTACCAGAAGTCCGAGGTCGTCTGGAACGGGCAGAACGGCGAAGTCGTCTTCTTCCAGAACGAGATGCCGTATGACCCGCCCTCGCAGGCGGCGTGGATGTCGAGTCCGACAACGAACGGGTACCCGGCCTTCGCCGTCTCACCGAAGGTCACGAGCTTCCAGGGTTACGGCATGGGGAGCTACTCCTTCTTCAACCAGGGCGTGCCGATCTTTGCGACGGAGGCGTTCCAGTCGCCGACGGCCTCGGGGGTGCAGTTCCACGATCTGCTGACGGTGTTCCTCGACCCGACGCACGGCAGCGGCGGGATCCTGTCGGTGATCAACGGCACCGGCGGCCCGTCGACGGCTGCGAACGCCGACGTACCCGTGGACGTCGTCAGCTACCCGTAGCGCAACGAGTCGACGCGGGCGGCGCGGCGGGACCCGTAGCCGCGAAAATCGAACCGTGACCGGGCGCAGCGGAGCTCAAGGAGCCTTGGCGCTCGGTGCCCTCGGAGTCGTCTTCGGGGATATCGGGACGAGTCCGCTGTACACGATCCAGACGGCCTTCAATCCGGGTGATCCGCACCCGGTCGCGGCGACCAGGGAGAGCATCTTCGGGATCGTCTCGCTGATCTTCTGGTCGGTGACGATCATCGTCACCGTCACGTACGTCCTGCTGGTGATGCGTGCCGACAACGACGGCGAGGGCGGGATCCTGGCGCTGATCACGTTGATCCGGCGGCGAGGTGTTCCGGGCGGGCGCCGGACGAAGCTGGCGCTGGCGGCGCTCGGGGTGTTCGGCGCTTCACTGTTCTTCGGCGACAGCATGATCACGCCGGCGATCTCGGTGCTGTCCGCGATCGAGGGCGTGAAGGTCGCCGCGCCGTCGGTCAGCGACCTGATCGTCCCGATCACGGCCGCGATCATCGTCTGCCTCTTCCTCGTGCAGCGATTGGGCACGGGTGCCGTCGGCCGTCTGTTCGGGCCGGTCATGGCGGTCTGGTTCCTCGCGATCGGCGCCGGCGGCGTGCGCGGCATCATCGACCACCCCGAGATCCTCAAGGCGCTGTCGCCTTCGTACGCGCTCGGCTTCCTGTTCGGGCATTTCTCGGTCGCGTTCTTCTCGCTGGCCGCCGTCGTTCTCGCCGTGACCGGCGCCGAGGCCCTCTACGCCGACCTGGGGCATTTCGGCCGCGCGCCGATCACCCGCATCTGGCTGCTGCTCGTCTTCCCCGCCTGCGTCCTCAGCTACATGGGCCAGGGCGCCCTGATCCTCGGCGACCCGAGCAGCATCAGCAGCCCCTTCTTCCTGCTTCTGCCCGGCTGGGCGCAGCTTCCCATGGTGTTCCTTGCCGCAGCCGCGACGGTCATCGCTTCGCAAGCAGTGATCACCGGAGCGTTCTCGGTCGCGCAGCAGGCGGCCCAGCTCGGCTACCTCCCCAGGCTACGGATCGAACACACCTCGGAGGAGAGGATCGGCCAGATCTACGTTCCCTGGATCAACTGGGCGCTGCTGGTTGCCGTGCTCACGCTCGTCGTCACCTTCAAGACCTCGAGCGCGCTCGCCTACGCATTCGGGATGGCCGTCACGGGCACGATCACGATCACCACGTTGCTCTTCTTCTACATCGTCCGTCACCAGTGGCGACAACCACTGTGGGTCGTCGCCATCGGGGGCGGCAGCCTGGTCGCCGTCGACCTGCTCTTCTTCGGCGCCAACCTGACGAAGCTCGTACACGGCGCCTGGCTCCCGCTGCTCATCGCCGTGGTGACGTTCACCATCCTCACCACCTGGCAGCGAGGCCGCGAGCTCGTCACGCGCCAACGCCAACGCGACGAGGGTCCGCTTCGAGCCTTCGTCGAGCAACTCCACGACATGAAACCGCCGCTGCAACGCGTGCCCGGCACGGCGATCTTCCTCAATCGCGGCAAGGCCACCACACCGCTCGCCATGCGCGCGAACGTGGAGCACAACCGCATCCTCCACGAGAACGTCATCATCCTCTCGCTCGAAACCCGCCCGGTTCCCCACGTCCCGACCGCGAAGCGGATCGTCGTCGACGACCTCGGCTACAGAGACGACGGGATCACCCACGTCACCGCGCGCTTCGGCTACATGGACGATCCGAACGTCCCCGCTTTGCTTCCGCTGATCCGGAACGCCGACATCGAATGCCGACTCGACGGCAGCAGGCTGTCGTACTTCCTCTCGACGATCGAGCTCCACAGAGGCAACACACCCGGCATGAGCCGCTGGCGGAAACGCCTCTTCCTCGCGACCGCGCAAATCACTGCCGACGCCGCCGAGTACTTCCACCTCCCGCGCGACCGTACCGTGATCATGGGCTCACGCCTGGAGCTCTGATCTCGAGGTCGTATCGATCGCAGGGAGGTGGTTCGCAGTGGCTCCGAGAAAACCCGCAAAGAAGAGAAAGGGATTCACGGCCGAGGAACGAGCCGCGATGAAGGAGCGCGCCCGGGAGCTGAAGGCGGCCGGCGCGAAGAAGGGCAAGGCGGACGGGGAAGGCGACGTGCTCGCGAAGATCGCCGAGATGCCGGAACCGGATCGCGCCATGGCCGAGCGGCTCCATGCGATCGTCAAGGCCAGCGCGCCGGCCCTCTCGCCGAGAACCTGGTACGGGATGCCCGCGTACGCCAAGGACGGCAAGGTCGTCTGCTTCTTCCAGAGCGCGCAGAAGTTCAAGACGAGGTACGCGACGCTCGGCTTCAGCGACAAGGCGAACCTCGACGAAGGCGCAATGTGGCCCACCGCCTTCGCGCTGACGGAGTTGACCGCCGCCGCCGAGGCAAGGATCGCCGCACTCGTGAAGCAAGCTGTGAGCTGAGGACGACGAGATCGAGCGCTAGCGACGGATCTCGGGCAGCCCGGGATCCGGAACCGAGGCCGCGTGCAGGAGGTGCGCGAGCTGCCTGACGCCGTCGGCGAGTCGCGGCCCGGGACGCGAGTAGTACGCGTCTCCGTCGACCGCGACGAGCTCGCAGGGCAGCTCGAGGCCCTCCGTTCGCGCGGACGCCTCCTCGGCTCCAAAGCCGCACGGCCCCGCCACGACGAGCTCGGGCTCGAGTGCAAGCACCTCGTCCCACGTGGTCGAGTGCGACGGCTCGCCGCTCCGGCCGAGCACGTCGGAGCCGCCGGCCACCTCGATCATCTCGGGCAGCCAGTGGCCAGCGCAGAACGGCGGCTCGATCCACTCGGCGAAGAAGACGCGACGTGTCGGTAGGCCGCGGGTTCGTGCACGGGTCTCCTCGAGCGCGCGAAGCATCTCGTCGGCAATCGCCGCGCCGCGCTCCGCGACGCCGAGTCGCCTCGCGAGGAGACGAACGGAGCCCGCAACGTCGAGATAGGTCTTCGGATCGAGTGACATCGTCTCCACGTCGACGCGGCAGGCGCCGGCGACGTCTGCGCTCGACACCGCGCAGACCGCGCACAGGTCTTGCGTGATGATCAGATCCGGCGACAGCTCGTCGATCAGCGCCGAGTCGACCGCGTAGAGCGAGCGGCCATCCGCAACCGACGCGCGAACCGCCGCGTCGATCTCGGCACTCGCGAGCGCCGACGAGTCGATTCGAGCCGCGGTGACGACGGGCGTCCCGACGACTGCCGGCGGCCAGCGGCACTCCTCCGACACGCCGACGAGCGAGTCGACGAGGCCCAGCTCGGCAACGATCTCGGTCGCACTGGGAAGCAGCGAGCAGATCCTCACTCGACCTCGACTCTCGCGCTCAGACGGTGACGCTGACCGGTGAGGTCGCGATCCAGAGGGCGGTCAGGAGGAAGACGGCGCAGCCGATGGCGAGCATCGCGACGCGCAGCTTCAGCGACGTCAGCTTCGTGCTCATCCCGGCGAAGAACAGCGCGGAAGCGAAGAGGACGACGCCCAGCACGTAGTTCGATGCACGCTGGAGATTGCGGCGCGCGTGAGCGGCTTCGAGCTCAGCCTGGGCGTCCAGACGGTCGGACTCCGCGCGCGCCTCGAGCTTGTACTGCGGCATCGCGAACGGTGTCAGGGGCGCATCCGGGTTCTTGAGGGGCCTGGACGCGACCCAGGCACCGACGGCGGGCCGGAACTCCTTCCGGAAGCGCTTGAAGTAGAAGTCCGCGAGCTGCGTCTGCTTCTGTGCGTACGCGTTGACCCATTGCGTGAAGGTCGCCACGTCGATTTCCGTCTGACTGTTCGCCAGACCCGAAGTCTTCGCCGACGCAATTCGCAACGCGTTCGCGCGGGCCGCTGCCTTCGCCTGCTCTCCGTTCCATCTGGTCGACTGGTAGCCGCTCCACGCCGTCGCGACGGTTGCGACAGCGAGGAGCACCGTCGCCACCAGCTCGACCCTGTTGCGGCCTCCGTCGGCTGTCGTCACTGGGGGATCGGCTTCCCGACCGCATTGCACGGGAGCCGCACCTGCGCTCCGACCGCGCCGAGGGCCTGGTCGACCATCCGCAGCGACCTCTCCATCGCGACCGGCTTCAGCCCGCCCACCCCGGTGTGGAATGGATTGTCGAGCCCGTAGAGCAACAGCATCAGGACGGTCATCACCGAGACGACCGATCCGATCAACATGCCCTGCACGACCGGGCGCTCGCCCCGGTCGGCGAAGAAGAGCGTGAACACGAAGATGACCGCTGCGATGAAGAACAGCACGATCCAGAGAGTCGTCGGAATCACACCGACCGCACCGTGGATGCGATCACGGCGCGCTTCTTCACGCGCGGACGTCTGGTCGAGCCACTTGTCATAGGCCGACTGCTGGGGCGCGGTCCTGGGCCGGACCGTCTGCAGCGTCCGAAACAGCTTCACGCTCCACGGGTTGATCGCGTCTCCCTGCGTGCCCGCGCGCATCCTGTCCCACTCGTCGTTCACGACCGATCGCCCGTAACAGACCAACTGGCCGGTCAGCTCGCCGGCAGCCGGCCGTGGAAAGAACTGAGCGTTCTCGACCTGCTGCACGAGAACCAGAGCCTCCTGCTCGGCTCCGCTTCGCGACTGGTCGTAGCTGGTGAAGGCCAGGAACACGATGAATCCGAGCAGCACGGAGAACCCGGTCGCGAGGACGCCGAAGACTCCGGCCGCGCGATCGCCGTCCTCGAAGTAGCCGCCCTCGGGCGCGCGGCGACGCACGAGCAACAGAGCCGCTACCCCAACCGCGGTCACCGCGGCGGTGATCAGGAACGCCCAGACGATGTTCATAGATCGCAGTGCCGAGTATCAGGCATGCGACGGGGCAGGACTGCGGCGTGTGCGCCAGGGCGTCAGTAGGATCGGGCCGTGCGTGAATTGCGACCGGGCCTGTGGCACTGGGAGGCGCCGCACCCGGAGTGGGAGCCGACCGAGCCGTGGAACAAGAACGTGTCGTCCTACGCGAGCGACGACGGGGAGCGGCTGCTCCTCTTCGATCCGTTGGCCGTTCCGAGCGAAATCGAGGAACGTGCGGCCGGCCGCGAGACTTCGATCGTGCTCACCTCGCCCTGGCACGAGCGCGACTCGCAGGGACTGGTCGAGCGGCTCGGCGTGCCTGTCTACACACCGCTGCCCGATACGGCGGAGTACCTCATGAAGACGTACGGCATCACGGCCGAGCAGGCCGGGGACGGGAGCCCCGACCTGGTCTGGCTGCTCCGCGAGAACAAGGGCGAGGCACGCCCGTACTCGGCCGGCGACCGGTTGCCCGTCGGCGTCGAGGCGTTCCCCGGCCAGAAGCCGAACGACATGGTGCTCTGGGTCGAGAGCCACCGCGCCGTCATTGCAGGCGACACGCTCGCCGACTTCGGCGAGGGCCCCCAGGTCAACCCCCGGTGGCTGAGCGGAGACGTGACGCGCGAGCAGGTCGTCGGGGGCCTGCGCCCGCTGCTCGAGCTGCCGGTGGAGCACCTGCTCGAGTCGCACGGAGGGCCCTTCGACCGGGAAGCCCTCGAGCGCGCGCTCTCCTGACCAGCGGGTGAAAGTGGCAGCCGACGCGGCGCGGCGCTTCCTCGTCGCGCGGCAGTTTCTCGCGCCTGCGCGGTCGCTGAAAGGCGGGCGCAAGGCAGTGCTCGAGGTCCTTCGCCGCTTCGGCTCGCTGCAGTTCGACCCGCTGGCGGTCGCTGGCCGCAGTCACGACCTGGTGCTCCACGCGCGCGTCGCCGACTACGACCCCGCCTGGTTCGATCGGCTCTACGAGCGTCGCGAGGTGTTCGAGGCGTACAACAAAGGCCTGTCGTTCGTCCTGACGAGCGACTTCCCGTGGTTTCGAGGCGCTCTGAGTGGCAGGTCGAGAGCGCTCATTGCCGACAACGCGGCGGTCGCGGAGCGAGTGCTCGAGCGCGTTCGCGCGGACGGGCCGCTCTCGTCGCTCGACTTCGAACGCGAGCGCGGTGCGACGACCGACTGGTTTGGGATGCCGACGAACGTCGTCCGCGAAGTGCTCGAGGCGTACTGCTACACCGGCGTGCTCGGCCTCGCCCGACGCGACGGCAACCGCCGGTACTACGACCTGATCGAGCGGCTCGTGCCGGCGGACGTCCTCGCGCGCGAGGTCCCGTTGGTCGAGCAGATCCGGCACAAGCTTCTCTCGCGGTTCCGGGCGCACGGCTTGCTCGGTATCGGCGGCGGAGGTGACATCTTCGGAGGCCTCGGTTACGCGAAACCCGACCCGCGCCTCCCGGGCTTTCCGGGTCGCACGGCCCTACGGCAGCAGCTCGTCGAGGACGGGGAGCTCGTTCCGGTCGAGGTCGAAGGCGTACGTGCCAAGCGGTTTGTCCTCCGCACCGAGGTCGCGCTGCTCGAAGCGCCGCCTGAGCCGCCGCCCTCCGTCGCGTTCCTCCCGCCGTTCGACCCGCTGATCTGGGACCGCGCCCTGCTCGGGTCGCTGTTCGGGTTCGACTACGTGTGGGAGCTCTTCGTCCCGCCGGCAAAGCGGCGCTGGGGCTGGTACGTCCTGCCGATCCTCTTCCGCGACCGGTTCGTCGGCCGGATCGAGCCGCGGATCGAGCGCGACGACGGACGCGTGCAGGTTCTCGATCTCTGGTGGGAGGACGGGTTCGACCCGCGGCGCGTCGACGGCTTCGTCGACGCGATGCGCGCGGCGCTTCGCGCGTACCTCCTCTTCGGGCGCGCGAGCAAGCTCGAGTGGCCGTCACACCTCGGAGCGGAGAGACGCCTCTTCCCTCAGGGCTTGGCGGCGCGCAGATAGGACGCGACGAAGGTTCCGTCAGCCCGAAGGAGGGCGAGCGACTCGCCGTCGAGCCGGTAGTGGATCCGCCGTCGGGAGCGAGGCGAGGTAGGCCGCCTCCTGCTCCATCACGCCGTCGGGGGACGCGCAGGCCTTCCTGGTCGCCGCCGGCGGATCGATCTTGATCCCGCCCCGATCGGTCGTGAACGAGCTGTGATAGCTGTTGCAGCCGGCCAGGCCGGTGAGCGTGCCGTCGGCGGCGAACCTCGCCGTGACCTTCGTCCCGGGAAGAGGGCTGGCGAGCGCGTCGCCGGTCTGGATCGCGGTCGCCTCCCACTGTCCCACCGGCGTCGCGGCCGCGTACCGAAGCAGCTCGTTCTCATTCTCGTCGAGCAGGACGAGGCGCGAACCGTCCGAGCGCCAACGAGCCACACGCCCAAGTGCATCGAGGTACTCGCGCTCCACCGCATCGGCAGGGGGCTGGCAAGCGATCTTGGTCGACGCGATCGTCCCGATCCGGAGCGAGCTTCCGTCGAGCGTGAACGGAGCCGTGAAGCGGTTGCAGCCGGTCGATCCACCGACCGTCCCGCCCGTGAAGGTCGCGCTCGGTCGCACCGCCTCCCAGCCCGTCACCTCGAGGCCGCCGTCGAGCACCCAGGGCACATCAACGAACGGAGGCAGCTCGGCCGTGGCTGCCGTGCTGTTGCTGCCGCCGTTGCCGCCACACCCTGCCGCCAGCCCGACTGCGAGCAGGAACCCACAGGACGTCAGCGTGGAACGCATCGCGCACAACCTACCGCCCGCGGATCCCGCACCACGCACCAAGCGGACCGGCGAGTCCGGTTCTTGCTACGGTAAGCGGACTGAAGAGTCCAGATGAGAGCGAGGCAGCCGCCGAATGAGTAGAGCAACCAACCCGTGGGTCGTCCTGGTCCTGATCTGCCTGGCGCAGTTCATGGTCATCCTCGACGCGACGATCGTGAACGTCGCGCTCCCCTCGATCCAGGAGGACCTCGGTCTGTCAGAGAACAACCTGCAGTGGATCGTCAACGCCTACACCCTCGTCTTCGGAGGCTTTCTCCTCCTCGGCGGCCGGGCCGGCGATCTCCTCGGCCGCAAGCGGATCTTCCTGCTCGGGCTCGTGATCTTCACGAGCGCGTCGCTGCTCGACGGCCTCGCCTCGAGCGAGGGGATGCTCATCGGCGCGCGCGCCTTGCAGGGCCTCGGTGCGGCGCTGGTCTCGCCCGCTGCGCTCTCGATCATCGCGACGACGTTCCGCGAGGGCGCCGAGCGTGCAAAGGCACTCGGCGTGTGGGCGGCGATCGCGATCGGCGGCTCGGCCGTCGGCCTCCTCCTCGGCGGCATCCTGACGCAGTACCTCTCCTGGCCGTGGATCTTCTTCGTCAACGTGCCGGTCGGGATCGTCACCTTCGTGCTCTCGCTGCGACTCATCCCGGAGTCCCGCGACGAGCACGCAGACCAGAGCTACGACGTCGCCGGCGCAGTCACGGTGACCGGCGGGCTGATGACACTCGTCTACGCGATCGTCGACGCGCAGTCGGCCGGCTGGGGATCCGCGAAGACGATCGGCCTCTTCGCGCTCTCCGGCGTGCTGCTCACGGCGTTCGTCGCGATCGAGCTGCGGGCGAAGGCGCCGCTCGTCCGGCTGTCGATCTTCCGGATCCGCTCACTGCTGACCGCGAACGTCTCGATGTTCCTCGCCGCCTCGGCAATGTTCGCGATGTTCTTCTTCAACACGCTCTACCTGCAGCGCGTCCTCGACTACGGGCCGCTCGAAGCCGGTCTCGCCTTCCTGCCGTTCACGGCGGGGATCATGGTCTCGGCAGGGCTCGCCTCGCAATTCGCGCCGCGGATCGGCGTCCGGCCGGTCGCCGCGGTGGGGATGCTGCTCACCGCCGGCGGTCTCCTGCTGCTCACGCAGCTGCCGGTGCACGGCTCGTACGTCGCCGACGTCCTGCCCGCGCTCGTGCTCTCGTCGCTCGGGATGGGCGCGGTGTTCATGCCGCTGACCCTGATCGCAACGACCGGGCTCAAGAACGAGGATCAGGGGCTTGCCTCCGGGCTCTTCAACACGTCGCAGCAGATCGGCGGCGCGCTCGGGCTGGCGATCCTGTCGACGCTCGCCACGAGCAAGATGGCGTCCGCGGGCGGCACGCCGACCCACGCCCTCGTCGTCGGCTTCCACTGGGCGTTCGCGGCCGGCGCCGTGGTCATGATCGCCGCGCTGATCGTGATGCTCGCGCTCCTGCGCAAGCACCACGTGGCGCGCATCGAGGAGCAGGCTGCGTCCGACGAGCCCCTGGCGCGTCGCTGCCTGATGACCGTCCTTCGCGCCGACGCACAGCGGAACCTCGACCGCATCCTGGAGGCGGCCTCCGACGCGTACGCCGAGCTCGGGCCGGACGTGACCATGGACGAGATCGCGCGCCGCGCCGGCGTCGGCCACGGCACCATCTTCCGCCGCTTTCCGACGAAGGATGCGCTTCGTGCCGCGGTCATCGGCGCGCGCCTCGACGAGCTGGTCGCGCGCGTGCACGAGCTCCTCGAGCAGCCCGACACCGGAGCCGCCCTCGAGGAGTTCATGTGGGTCGCCGCCGAGGCGTGCCGACGCGACCGCGCCCTCTTCGAGGGCATCGAGCAGTGCGAGGGCTTCGCGGAAGTCTCGGACGCCAAGCAAGAGCTGCACGAGGCGGCCGGGAGGCTGATCCGCCGCGCGCAGCGCTCGGGCGCCATCCGTCGCGGCCTCGACTCGCGCGACATCGGCGCGCTCGTGGGCGCGGCGATCCAGGCGTCGATGAACTCCGGACGGAGCGACGCGTGGCGCCGCTACGTCCAGGTCGTGATCGACGGCCTCAGGCCGTAGTCGGCTCGCGCGCGTCCGAGACGTCGCCGGGGATCGCTCGCGCGGCGAAGTGGCAGGCCGCTCGATGAAGCCTCGTGCCCGCCTCGTCCTGCGGGTCGGCGTCGATGCAGATCTGCCTCGTCGGATCGACCAGCGGGCCGATCGGGCAGCGCGGGTGCAGCCGGCAGCCCGCCGGGGGGTCGTGCGGGTCCGGAGGCTCGACGGCGTCGACGCCGCTCGCCTCCCCCTCGGAGATGCGGACGCCGAGGCGCGGGACGGCGCCCAGCAGCGTCCTCGTGTACGGGTGCTCCGGTGCGGCCACGACCGCCTCGGTCGATCCGACCTCGACGACTCGGGCGAGGTACATGACCGCGAGCATGTCGCTGACGTAGCGGACGGTCGCGAGGTTGTGCGAGATGAAGATCATCGAGATCCCGAGCTGCCGCTGCAGGTCGCGCATGAGGTTGAGGACCGCGCTCTGGACGGAGACGTCGAGCGACGAGGTGATCTCGTCGGCGATCAGCACCTCGGGCCGCGCGGCGAGCGCCCGCGCGATCGCGACCCGCTGACGCTGGCCCCCGGACAGCTGGCTCGGTGGATTCTCCGCGACCGCCGGATCGAGGTGCACGAGCTCGAGGTAGTCCGTGACCGACTCCCCCCGCGCGGCTCGTTCGGTGCGGCGACCGACCGTCAGCGCCTCCGCGATCGCCGCGCCCACGGTCATCCGGGGATTGAGCGACGCAAACGGATCCTGGAAGACCATCTGCACGCGCCGATGCGCCGACACGCGGCGACTGCGCCCACCCACGACGGACTCTCCGTCGAGCAGGACGTCGCCGCCCGCGATCGGGGTGAGTCCGACGAGGGCGCGCGCGACCGTCGACTTGCCGGACCCCGACTCCCCGACGAGCCCCAGGATCGTCTGCTCGGGAACCAGCAGGTCGACCCGGTCGACGGCGGTCAGGGTCGACGTGCCGCGACCGAACCGCACCGTCAGCTCACGGGTCTCGAGGGTGGTCAAGCGACGTCGCGCGTCGAGAGCGGTTCCTCGAGCGGCGCCGGGCTCTCCCCCGCGCCGATCGGATGCCAGCATGCGGCGCGATGCCCGTCGCCGAGCGGCTCCAGCGGAGGCATCTCGACGCGACAGCGCTCGGACACACGTGGGCAACGCGACGCATATGGGCAGCCCGGAGAATGATCGAAAGGCCCCGGAGCGCGCCCGGGGATCGTCGCGAGCCGGCGGCCGCGCTCCGACTCCATCGTCGGCACCGCGGCGACGAGCGCCGCGGTGTACGGGTGCGCCGGCTGCTCCGTGAGCGCCTCGATGTCGAGCTCCTCGACGATACGTCCGGCGTACATCACGAGCACGCGGCTACAGAGCTGCGAGACGACGGCGATGTCGTGCGAGATGAAGATGGCCGCTGCTCCGGACGACTTGCTGGCGTTGTCGAGCAGTCGGAGGATCTGCTGCTGCACCGTGACGTCGAGCGCGGTCGTCGGCTCGTCCGCGATGATCAGCCGGGGCTCGACCATCAGGCCCATGCCGATCACGGCCCGCTGGCGCATCCCGCCGGAGAACTCGTACGGGAACTGACGGACACGCCGCTCGGGGTTGTTCACGCGCACGAGCCGCAGGCGGTCGACGCTCCGCTCCCGTGCCTCCGATCGCGTCGCGCCGCCGTGCTCCTCGGCGACCTCCGTGAGCTGCGTCCCGACGCGCAGAGCCGGATTGAGCGAGGACATCGGATCCTGGTACACGATCGCGAGCGACGAGCCGAGCAGCTTGCGCCGTGCTGCGGCGTCGAGCGATACGCGGGTCCTGCCCGAACAACCGCAAACGGCGGGCGGTCATGCGCCCCTGCCCCGGCAGCAGGTCGGCGATCGCCATGGCCGTGAGGCTCTTGCCGGAGCCGGACTCGCCGACGATCCCGACGATCTCCCCGGGCGCGAGCGACATCGAGATGTCGCGCACGGGGACCGACCCGCCGGGGAACGAGACGGAGAGCCCCTCACACTCGAGGACGAGCTCGGTGTCGGCGCGGCCCGCGGCCGCCGCCGGCGGCTCGGCGTCGACTGCGCCAGCGCCCCCGCTCGTCCCCGCGCCCTTCCAGCGCGGCGGCGCCGTCCGGCCGCTCGCCGCCTTGGCGAGGGCCTCGCCGAGGAGGTTGAAGCCGACCGCCGCGAGCACGATCGCGACCGCGGGCGCGAGCGCCACCACCGGCGTGACGTAGATCCGATCGAGTCCCTCGTTGAGCATCCGCCCCCAGTCGTAGGAGGGCGGCTGGACACCGAGCCCCAGGAAGCTCAGACCGGCCAGGGCGAGCAGAGCGTCCCCCATCGCAATCGTGATCGTCAGTAGGAGCGGCTCGGCGATGTTCGGGAGGACATGGCGGAAGATCAGCCTGGGGCGGCTGACGCCGAGCACGCGCGCAGCGGCGACGTAGTCGGAGCCGGCGACCGACGCGGACAGCGTCTGGCTCAGACGCGCGAAGTACGGCGCGACGGCGCAGCCGAGGCCGATCACGGCTCCGCGCGCGCCGACGCCGACGATCCCGGCGACGAAGATCGCGAGCAGGAGCGCCGGGAAGGCGACGGTCAGGTTGATGAACCCGGCGACGAGACGGCCGAGCCGCGGGCCGGCGATCACCGGCAGCGCGCCGATCGGAATGCCGATCGCAGCGCCGAGCCCGGTAGCGAGGGCAGCCAGCGAGACCGACAGGCGCGTGGCGACGAGGATCCTGTCGAGGATGTCGCGCCCGAGCGCGTCGGTGCCGAGCAGGTGCTCGCGGCTCGGTCCCTGCTGCGTGGCGGTGAAGTCGAAGCGGGATGCCGCATGCGACCAGATCTCCGGCGCGACGATCGCAAGCAGGACGATCACGGAGACCATCACGAACGCGACCGCCCCGACGGGGCTGCGCAGCACCTGGAGCCAGCGCCGGGACAACGCCGCTTACCGGTCGTTGATCGTCGACTGCGGATCGATCACGCCGAGCGCGATGTCCACGACGAAGTTGATGACGAGCACGAGCCCTCCGAAGATCACGGCGAGCGCCTGCACCGTGGGGTAGTCCCTCGCGGCGACCGACTGGACGAGCGACGTCCCCAGTCCCGGCCAGGCGAAGACGTTCTCCACGAGGACGGTTCCGGCGATCAGGGTGCCGAGCAGGAGGCCCGCGATCGTCAGGGTTGCGGTCAGCGTGTTGGGCAGAGCGTGCCGCAGATACACCAGGCGGGGCGACAACCGCTTCCCGCGAGCCGTGCGGATGAAGTCCTGGTCGAGCACTCTGAGGCCCTCGACCCGGACGATCCGCGACAGCGCGAGCGCCGGCCCGATCGCGAGCGCGGCGACCGGGAGCACGTACGACGAGGCGCCGCTGCGGCCTGCCACCGGCAGGGCTTTCCACGTGACGGCGAAGACGTAGACGAGGCCGACCGCGAGCAAGTACGAAGGGATCGAGGCGAGCGCGCCCGACGTCGAGGTGAACGCAAGCTCGACACCCCGGCGCCGGCCGTCACGGGTTGCCGCGGCCATCGTCACGCCGAGGGGAATCGAGATCAGCATCGCCACGAGGAATGCGAGCCCCGCGATGCGCAACGTGGCCGGAAAGCGTGCGCGCACAATGTCGGTGACCGGCTCCTGCGACGTCAGCGACGTCCCGAAGTCGCCGTGCAGGACACGACCGACGTAGTGGACGTACTGCGTGGCGATTGGATCGTCGAGCCCGAGCGCCGCGCGCCGTTCGCGGACGAGGCTCTCCGGCGCAGTGAACCCCAGCGATGCCCGAACCGGGTCGCCAGGCACGAGATGGATCATCACGAACGTCGCCGTCAGCAACAGGACGAGCGAGACGACGAGTCGAGCCGAACGGCGCACCACGTGGGCGGACCGGGGATGGTCCGCCCACCAGTGCCGTGGACGCGGGACAGAAGCCGAGGCTTCTGTCACCTCACTTCGTGAGCCTCACGCTCGTCGGGATGATGCCCGCGACGTCGAGCCCGAACCTTGCCCTGCTGCCGTACGTCGCGGTGGTCGTGACGTTCGTCGGAGCGACGTCGCTGCCCCGCATCAGCGCGGACTCCGCCCTGATCCAGTCCCTGCACGCGGCCGCGCCGAACTTCCCGAGCGCGGACGTGGACAGCGACTTGTACGAGGCGTTGTCGATGTTGCTGAAGTTCGCGCCGTTCGGCGCTGCCGGCCCCGAGACGAGCCCGACGAGCTGCGACGGGTTCGCGACCGTCACCGGGGCGAACGCAATGTCCCAGTTGCCGGTGCCGAAGAGCGCCGTCAAGAGATCCGTCTCGGTGCCTCCGACGAGGGTCACCCTCGCGCCCGCCGTCGAGAGCTGAGCCTGGAGGAGCTCCATCGCCGCCGTGATCGAAGCGCCGAAATCCGACGGGTAGACGATCCTGATCGCGGGACGGCTCGAGAGGGCCGCCCTCGCGGCGGTCGGGTTGTAGGCCGGGATGCTCCCCTTGACGGAGTTCCCCTTGCACGGCGTAAAGGCCTGGCTCGTCAACGTCCTGATCGGCACGCCCCGCCCGGAGGTGATGATCGATCCGATCTGGGTGAGCCGCATTGCCTGGACGAGCCCGCGGCGGACGCCCGCGTTCGCGGCTGCGTGGCCGCTGTTCTGGTTGAACCAGAACTCGTTGGGCGTGGCGGCCAGGACGACCTTGAACAGCTTGGCCCGGTTCAGACGCGTGCGGTCGGGACCGATGATCGAGCCGATGTTCACGCCGTGCGAGAGCAGGAGGTTCGCCGTCGTCGTCTCGTTCGAGACGACCTTGAAGACGACCTTCGACGGCAGCGCGCGGGTCGTCCCACCGCCGGATCCCCAGTGGTATCCGTTGCGCACCGCGAAGGTGTAGTGGTCACCGGAGACCGCCTGCGTGAGCCGGTACGGGCCGCTCCCGATTGCGCGGTGCACGAGCAGAGAGCGGTTGTTCATGCCCCGCGTGCAGACCATCTGGACGAGCCCGAGCCCTTGCAGCGGGAACGGGTTCGGCGTCGGACTGGTGACCGTGACCGTTCGGGCCCTGTTGTTCGCAGCGACCGTCAGGTTCGGGGGGACGAACACGCCGAGCAGCGGCGACTTGTTCTTCGGGTCGCTGACGAAATCGAGGTTCCGCTTGACGACCGACGCGTTCATGGCGCTGCCGTCGGAGCACGTGGCGCCACGCACCAGCGTGAACCGGACCCTCGTCGTCGAGAGCACCTTCCAGGACGTCGCGAGCCCCGACCGGGACCTGGCCCGGCCCGACGATGTGGACGAGCGTGTCGTAGGCGAAGTTGTTGACCCCTCGCGTCGTCGAGAGCAATGACAGCTGTGGATCGAGGTTGCCCGGGTCGCTCCCGATCGCGATCGTGAGCGTGCCCTTGACGGCGGCCTTCGCCGCCGAAGCCTGCGGGGACGACGCCGCCAGAGAACCCGCTCCCCCGCCGGGGCCCAGGCTTCCGGTCGCGAGACCTGCTGTGAGCAACACGACCGCGGCGGCGGTCACGATTGCACCAACTACCCTACGCATCTACACCCTCCCATTCGACCATGCCAGGTTTTCCGGGTTGGCGAGCCCCCTTCGCCGACCTTCCGCTCGTACAGATCATGGAACCGCGGTCATCGACCAGCCTCGTCGCCTCGGACGAACGCCCAGCGCGAGATTGGTGATTCCACACGAGCGGCCACCAGTCGCCTCAGCGACCGGCGCCGCTCCTTAGCCCACTTTCGGCGTCGCGCGGGCACCGAAGTGCATGTACTTCTCGCCGCCCGACAGCTCATAGAAGGTCACCGGGATCCATGTCTCCGTCTGTGACGGCTGAACGACGAAAAGGTTGTCCTCCACTGGGATGAGGGCGTACTCCTCGGTCGTCTTCGGCATCAGCTCGGCGAGCGGTCCGGTGACGGTCGTGCGCAGGAGCGGCCCGTCGCCGTCGTTCAGCACCTCGATCTTGACGCTCGCGCGCTCGTACGTGCCGACGTGGGAGTCGACGTCGACCTCCACGGGCTCGGCCGGCGGCTTGAGCGGATCCGGCATCTCGAGGTCCGCGAGCTCGGCGAAGATCTCGCGGTAGAGCTCGACATAGAGGTCGTGGCCGCTGCCGCCGTTCGTGAGGAGCGTGACCGCCAGGCCCTCGTCGGGGAAGAGCTTCAGGTATGCCGCCTGGCCGAGCGTGTTCCCGTCGTGGCCGATCAGGCGCCGGCCGTTCCAGTCGAAGCGGATCCAGCCGAGCCCCCACGAGTCCCCGAGCGTGTGCTTGTCGGGCACGTCGGCCTGGTGCTCCGTCATGGCCGCCGCGCTCTCCTCGCTGAGCACGCGCGTCCCGTCCGCCGCGACGCCGCCGGCGAGGTGCATCCGCGCGAAGGCGAGGACGTCGGCGACGGTCGAGTTGATCAGGCCGGCCGGGCCGGCCGACCGCGGCAGGACCCAGGTCGGCGCGCGGTCGTTGTCGTCGCCGATGTGGCCCATGGCCGCCCGGTGGAGCAGCGCTTCCTCCGGGAGCGTCCCCGTGTGCTGCAGGCCCAGAGGCGTGAAGAGCCGCTCGCCCATCGCGGCGTCCCAGGTGCCCTCCGTCAGCTTCTCGATCACGCGCCCGACGATCGTGTAGCCGGAGTTGCAGTACGACCAGGTCGCGCCGATGGGGTGGTTCTGGCCGGCGTCCGCCAGCTGGGCGACGTACTTCTCGACCGCGTCGTCGCCCCGCCCGGTGTCGGTGAAGATGTCGCCGTCGATGCCGCTCGTGTGCGTGAGGAGCTGGCGCAGCGTCACCTGCTTCGCCACGTCCTCGTCCGCGAGGGTGAGCTCGGGGAGCACGTCGGCGACGGGCGCGTCGAGGTCGACCTTGCCCTCGTCGACGAGCTGCATCGCGACGGTCGCGGTCCAGACCTTCGTGATCGACCCGATCTGGAAGACCGAGTCGGTCGTGGTCTCGACGCCCGTCTCCTTGTTCAGGAGGCCGTACGCCGCCTCGACGAGCTCGTCCTCGCCGTCGGGGTTGAAGCGCAGGATCCCGAGCGTGGCGCCCGGCACCCGATGCCGTTCGGCGATCTCGCCGAGTCGGCGCTGCCAGTGCTTCTGATCGATCTTCGTGCGAGTTTCCACGGCGTATTCCTCCACCCAGTCGATGACACGTTGGTTGTAGTCGATGCGGTGCGACGGCCTGCCTTCGAGGATAAAGAGGTGCCCGGCCTCGGGGTAGAGCACGAGCCGCGTCGGGACGCCGAGCTCGCGCAGGGCGGTGTGCCATTGCTGCGCCTGGCCCACGGGGCAGCGTTGGTCGGCGGCCCCGTGGAGGATCAGCGTCGGCGTCTCGACGCGGTCGACCGACGCGAAGGGCGACATCGCGTCGAAGCGCTCGCGGTCGGCCCACGGCGTGCCGCCGAGCTCGTACGCGTTCATGAAGTGCCCCATGTCGGCCGTGCCTGCCTGGCTGGTGAGATCGGCGACGACACCACCCGCGACGGCGGCCGTGAACCGGTCGTCCCGACTCGTGAGGTAACAGGTCATGTAGCCGCCGTAGCTGTAGCCGGTGACCGCTAGCCGCTTCGGATCGGCGATGCCCTCCGCGACGAGGTCGTCGATCGGCTCGAGGAAGTCCTTCGCGTCGACCTCGCCCCACGCGTTGCGGACGCCGAGGTAGAACTCCTCGCCGTACCCGTCGCTCCCGCGCGGGTTGATCAGCAGGATCGTCCACCCACGGCGGACGAGCTCCTGGTGGTACAGGTGCATGTCGTCGGCGGCGCCGTTCCAGGCGTTGTGCGGCCCGCCGTGGATGTCCAGCAGGAGCGGCTGGGGCCTGGCGACCGACTGGTCGCGCATGAGCCAGCCGTGCACCTCGACCCCGTCCGAGATCGCGAAGACGCGCTCCTCGCGCACGTACAGCTCGACCTCGCTCTCGCCGTGGCTCGTGCGGACCGTCTCCTCGCCGGTGGCCAGGTCGACGACGACGATCTCGCCGAGCGACGTGGGCGTGGCGAGCACGACTGCGGCCGTCCCGCCGGCGAGCGACAGGCCCGAGACGACGCGGCCGGCGCCGGCGACGACCGGCTCGGGAGCGCCGCCCTCCAGCGGCGTCGAGTACAGGTGCGTGCAGCCGCGGTCACGGACGCAGAAGACAACGACTCGGCCGTCCTCGGCGAGCTGCGGCAGCCCCCCAGGATAGGCCGGCCCGCCCTGCATCACGTTCCGGTCGAGGGGGGCCGCGAGGTTCTCGGCCTCGCCGCCGTCCAGCGGCACGCGGAACAGGCCCTGGTGGCCGACCGGATCGCCGGGCCAGCCGACGACGAGTAGCGACGAGCCGTCGCTGCTCCACGTGATCGCGCCGGCGAGCCCATCGTGGAGCGCGACGGGCTCCGGCGTCCCATCGGTCTCGCCCACGTGGACAAGGTGGACAGGGACGCGCGGCCGGAGGTCGGCGTCGGGCGCGGTCGCCGCCGCGAACGCGAGCTTCTCGCTGTCCGGCGACCAGGACGGGTCACCGGCGTGCCAGTCGCCGCGGGTGACCTGGCGGCAGTCCTTGGTCTCGGGGTCGAGGACATGCACGTGCTTGCGGATCGTGCGGATGAAGCCGGCTCCGTCGGCCTGGTAGTCGAGCCGGTCGGCGACGATCGGCGCCGCCGCCCGCTTCGCCCGGGCCGCGTCGTCCTCGCCCTCGTCGGCGAGCATGTCGGTGGCCGCGGCGAACGCGATGCTCGACCCGTCGGGGCTCCAGACCGGCGCGCCGGCGCCGAGCGGCAGCGTCGTCAGCTGCTGCGGCTCGCCGCCTCGCGGCCGGAAGCGTCCAGATCTGCGCCGGCCCGTCCTGCGCGCGGAGGAAGGCGATCCGCGATCCATCCGGCGACCAGGCTGGCGACATGTCCGCGGTGCCGCGGGTCAGTTGTTGCGGCTCGCCCGTCCGTGCTCCGACTCGCCAGAGGGCACGCACGGCCCTGTCGGCGTCCGCGTCGATCGTGCGGAGCACGTAGACCACCTCGCCGCCGTCCGGTGAGAGGGCGGGCTGCTCCGGCACGGCAACCGTGGTCAGGTCGTCGATTCGCTGGCGGCGAGTCACCGGCCTAAGCCTCTCCTCGCGGCCCAGCCCTCGCCTCGTTCTCGACGCCTAATCGGAGGCCGTGCCCTCGGTGCCGCCGACAAGGAGATCCTCGACGAGCGCCGCGACGAGCGCCGCACGCTCCGCCATCGCGCCGATCCGGACGTACTCGCCGCGGCCGTGCGCGTGGTCTCCGATCGCGCCGAGGCCGTCCAGGGTCGGGACGCCGAGCTCCGCAATCATGTTGCCGTCGGAGCCGCCGCCGACGGCAGCCTCCGTGAGCGCCGGCAGCCCGAGCCGGCGCGCGAGCTTCTCGGCGCGACGAAACAGCGACGCCGATGAGGCTCGCTCCAACGGCGGCACCGCCGAGACCCGCTCGACCGCGAGGACCGCACCTGCGGCGACGGGCTGGAGCGCGCGGAAGGCGGCGTCGATGCGGTCCGCCTCGGCGCGAGACCTCGTCCGCACGTCGATCTGCGCCGTTGCCTGGGCCGGGACGGTGTTGACCGCGGTGCCCGCCGCGACGATGCCGGGGTTCACGGTCGTCCCCTGGGCGTGATCGGCCAGCTCCACGACGGCCAGCAACTGGTGGACGAGCTCGACCGCCGCGTTCACGCCCAGCTCGGGGTCGAGCCCGGCGTGCGCCGCGCGTCCCTCGACGTCGAGCCGGTAGGTCGCGACGCCCTTCCGCTCGGTCTTCAACGCTCCGGCCGCGCTCGGCTCGAGCACGAGCGCCGCCTCGACGGACGCCGCCGTCTCCTGGATCAGCGCGCGCGACGTCGGCGACCCGATCTCCTCGTCGGACGTCAGGAGGACGACGACGCCGTCGAGCGCCTCGAGGGCGTTCAGGGCGAACAGGAGCTGGACGACGCCGGCCTTCATGTCGAACACGCCGGGCCCGGTCGCGGTCTCGCCGTCGGCGGCGAACGGCCACGACGCGAGCGTCCCGAGCGGCCAGACGGTGTCGAGGTGCCCGATCAGGAGCACGCGGTCCGCGGATCCGAACCGCCAGCGGAGGTGCACGCGCCCGTCCACCTCGCAGCGTTCTCCGCGCGTTCCGAGCAGCCGCGACGCCAGCTCGTCGGCGACGTCGGCGCACGCCGCGCACGCGGCGGGATCCGCCGTCGGCGACTCAGCCTCGACCAGGATGCGCAGCGCATCGACCATCTGCGGCGTCCGGTCGCGCAGCTGTGCGAGCAGGCCCTCCAAAGGGTTCCGATCGTTTCACACCCCAAAGTCCGGTCCCGAAGCTTGTGTGCGCCGACCAGGCTGGAACCGGACGCGCGTGGAAGCATCGAGGCATGAGTCGAATCGAGCTCCGCACTTTGGACGCGCCTCAGGATCGCGCCGCCGCTGCGGCCCGCGAGGCGGCGGAGCACGCGGGCGTCGACGTCCGCGTGCTCGAGACGCTGCCGGAGTTCGAGTCGGGGTCGCAGCTCGTCTCGCGCATCTGGGACGACGACGAGCCCAAGGCGCCTGCGAGCCTGCTCAGGGCCCTGTCCCACGCGGACAACTTCGTCGCCGGCGCATGGTCCGGTGACGAGCTGGTCGGCATCTCCCTCGGCTTTTTCGGGATCGAGGGAGGCGAGCTGCACCTGCACTCGCACATCACCGGCGTCGACCCCACCCTCCAGGGACGGTCAGTCGGCTTCGCGCTGAAGCAGTTCCAGCGCACGTGGGCGCTGGAGCACGGTGCGCTCACGGTCCGGTGGACGGCGGATCCCCTCGTACGCATGAACATGTTCTTCAACCTCGTCAAGCTCGGCGCGACGATCGTCGCGTACCACGACGACTTCTACGGCCGGATCGACGACCGCCTGAACTCGGGCGAGGAGACCGACCGCGTCGAGGTGCTCTGGGATCTCGCATCCGACCGGGTGGCCGCGGCGGCAGACCGCTCCACCTCCGAGGCGGCCGCGCCGGAGACCGACGCGGCGGTGATCCTGCAGGCTGACGCCGCCGGCTCGCCGACGACCGCGACTGCCGACGGCGACACGCTCCTGGCCTGGATCCCGGAGGACATCGTCCGGCTCCGCGAGTCCGACGCCGGCCGCGCGCACGCGTGGCGGCGCGCCCTCCGCGACACCGTCGGCCGATCGCTCTCCGACGGCTTTCGCGCCGAGGCGATCACGCGGGACGGCTGGTTCGTCCTCACACGATGAAGATCGACCTCGTCGAGCTGCGCCGCGTCCACATCCCCCTCGTCGAGCCGTTCACGACCTCGTTCGGCACGCAGCACCACCGCGACATCCTCCTGGTGCGCGTGATCGGGCCCGACTCGGAGGGGTGGGGCGAGTGCGTCGCGCTCGTCGAGCCGCTGTACTCGGCTGAGTACGTCGACGGCGCGCAGGACGTCATCCGCACGCACCTGCTGCCGAGGCTGTTCACCGTCGACGACGTCGCGGCCGTCGAGGTCGCGGAGCTGCTCCGGCCGGTCCGCGGCCACCCGATGGCGAAAGCGGCGGTGGAGATGGCGATCCTCGACGCCGAGCTGCGCGCACAGGATGTCTCGTTCGGCGCGTTCCTCGGGGCGGTCCGCACCGAGGTCGACTGCGGCGTCTCGATCGGGATCCACGAGACCGTCGCCGAGTTGCTGGGCACGGTCGAGCGGCACCTGGCGGAGGGCTACCGACGGATCAAGCTGAAGGTGGAGCCGGGCTACGACGTCGAGCCCGTCCGCGCCGTGCGCGAGCACTTCGGGGACATCGCGCTCCAGGTCGACGCGAACGCCGCGTACGGCGTCGACGACATCCCCGCGCTCACCGCGCTCGACGAGTTCGGCCTGCTGCTGATCGAGCAGCCGTTCCCGGAGGAGGACATCCCCGCCCACGCCCAGCTGGCAAAACTGGCGAGCACGCCCGTCTGCCTCGACGAGTCGATCACGTCGGCCCGCATGGCGGAGGCCGCGATCGCGCTCGGAGCGTGCAGCGTCGTCAACGTCAAGGCCGGGCGGGTCGGCGGCTATCTCGAGGCGCGCCGCGTCCACGACGTGTGTGCGGCGCTCGACGTCCCGGTCTGGTGCGGCGGCATGCTCGAGACGGGCCTCGGCCGCGCCGCGAACGTCGCGCTGGCCGGGCTCCCGAACTTCACGCTGCCGGGGGACACGTCGGCGTCAGGGAGGTACTACGAGGAGGACCTCACCGAGCCGTTCGTGCTGGACGACGGGCGACTGGCCGTCCCGACCGGGCCCGGGCTCGGCGTCACGCCGCTGCCGGAGGTTCTCCGTCGGGTGACGACCGCCGTCGAGACGTGTCGTCCCCGAGCAGGCGCAGCTGCAGCTCGATGACCAGGCGCTCCTCGGGATTCGCGAGGTCGAGGTCGCAGAGCTCGACGAGCCGCCGCATCCGGTAGCGGAACGTGTTCGGGTGGATCGAGGTCTGCGTCGCCGCCGTGGCGACGTCCCCGAACGCGTCGAGGTAGGCGCGCAGTGTCTGCGCGTACGCCGTCCCGTGCGCCGAGTCGTACGCCAGGACGCGCTCGAGCTTCCCGCGCGTGAGGCTCGGGCGGGCGGCGCTCGCCTCGCGCAGCTCGAGGATGACGACCTCGCTGCGGACGTCCTCGACCGTGGCCACCGTCCGCCCCTTTGCGTCGTTGCCGAGCACCGTCAGGACGTTCTCGACCTCGCGCCGCGCCCGCGGGACGTCGTGCACGTTCTCCACGGTCGATCCGATCGCGGCGAGCAGGCCGACTCCGAGTCGCGTCTCGGCATGGGCCTGGATCTCCTGGGCGAGCCGGACGAGTCGCTCCGGCACGATCGTCCGCTCGCCCTGGAGCAGGACGTACACGTTCTGGCCGCTCGCGACGGCCGCGCTCGACCGCCGGAAGACCTCGCAGTAGAAGCCGACGAGATCCACGAGCCGCTCGCGCTCGAGCTCGTCGATCGCCTGACTCGGAGCTCGTCAGCTGGAGGGCGAAGAGCGAGAGCGCCTCGGTCGGCGCGAACCCGAGTCGGCTCGCGGTCTCCTCCGCGGAGCCACGGCCCTCGAGCACGGCGAGCACCATCTCGGCGCGCATCCGCCGGTCGACGTCACGGGCCGCCCGCGCCTGGATCACGTGCGGCACGGCGATCCGAGCAGCCTCGACGAGCGCGCGCTCCGCTTCCTCGCTGAGGCGCTCATCGTCGTGGACGACCCAGATCGAGCCGATCGCCTGCGTCCCCGCACGGATCGCCACGGCGGAGCGCGAGCGCAGATCGTCGATGCCGAGCAGCTTCCGCAGGACGAGGCCGTCCTCCGTCATCACGCCCGCGGTCGAGAAGAGCTGCCGGTAGAGCTGCCGCATGCCGGGGATGTCCGGGACCTGCCGTCCGAGGATCGAGCGGCGACGGCCGCCGTCGATCGGCTGGTCGTCGAGGTTCGAGTAGGCGAGCACGCGCCTGCTCGGGTCCTCGATCGTGACCGCGCCTCCGACCATGCCCGCGATCGCGTTCGAGAGGGCGAAGAGATCACCGAGCGGGACGCCTGCGATCCCACCACCCGAGCTCTCCTGCGAGGAGAAGCGACTCGCGTTCAGGACGAAGGCGTGCAGCTGGGTCCACGTCAGCTCCTCCGGGACGGAGAGGACCGCGACGCCGGCGGCCGCTTCGTCCGCGGTCCCCTTGAAGACGACGGCGGCCGCGCCCGCCTCTGCGGCCTCGGTCAGCAACCGCGACGCCTGCGGCGTCCCGCCCTGGACCCCGACCGCGAGCACGACCGCGCCGGGCACGATCGCCAGCCGCTCGGTCGAGTCGTAGATCACGGGCTCGTTGACCGGAACGTCGATCCCGTGCGGCGTGGCCACGACCTCGACCAGGTCGCTCCCGAGGATCTCGAGGAGCTGCTTGAGGGTCGGCCGCTCGTCTGCGCCTGCGCCGGCCGTGGGAGCCGCGGTGCTGCTCACGACGGGAACGCTAGCTCCTGACCGCGCGGGAGTAGGGCGTCGTTCACCAGGCGTACGAAGGCGTCGATGCTCATCGGGTCGCCGCCCGCAACCCGGACGGCGAGCCCGTTGATCAGGATCGTCGAGAAGTCGACGATGTCGGCCAGGTCGAGGTCCGTCCGCAGTCGACCCTCGGCCTGGGCACGTTCGAACGAGGCGAGGAGCTGCTCTCTCTGCTCCTGCGCTCGCTGCTCCACTTTGGACATCCGCTGCTGGAGCTCGGGGTCGTGCCAGAGCCGCACCTCCGTCTCGATCAGGACGTTCAGCCAGTCCCGGTCCGCGGCCGCGATCGCCCGGAGCACGGCCTCGACCCCGTGCTCGGTCAGCATGCCCACGTAGCGGAGGTTGTCGACGAATGCGAGCTCGACGAAGAGGTCGAGCTTCGAGTCGAAGTAGTGGAAGATCGCCCCCCGCGACAGCCCGATCTCCTCCTCGAGGCGGGCGACCGTCGCGCCCCCGTACCCGTATCTCGCGAACGCGCGGCGTGCCCCCTCGAGGATCTCGGCGCGGCGGGCGTCGAGGTGCTCCTGGCTCACCTTCGGCATGACCGCACTTTACAAAACCGTACAGACGTATTATTATCTCCCCGTGCCCCGAAGCCGCTCCCTCATCGGCCTGATCTCCGCGGAGCTCGTCTCGCTGACCGGCTCGGCGATGACGTTCATCGCCTTGCCGTGGTTCGTCCTCGCCACGACGGGCTCGACCGCGAAGATGGGCTGGGTCCTCGCGGCCGAGATGCTGCCGATCGCGGTCGTCGGCCTCCCGGCGGGCTCGGTGATCGCGCGCCTCGGCGCCAAGCGGACGATGCTCATCTCGGACGCCGCGCGCGGGCCGCTCATGCTCGTGATCCCGATCCTGCACGCGACGGGCGATCTCTCCTTCCCTGCGCTCCTCGGTGTGACCTTCGCGATCGGCGTCTTCACCGCGCCCTACTTCGCGTCGGCGCGGATCGTCGTTCCGGAGGTTGCGGGCGAGGACGAGCGGGCGGTCACGCAGGTGAGCGCGGTGCTCGCCGGCGCGCAGCAGATCACGCAGATCGCGGGGCCGGTGCTGGCCGGCGTGCTGATCGCGGCGACGAGCCCGTCCACCGTGCTCGTCGTGGACGGCTGCACGTACGTGTTCTCGTTCCTCACGATCCTGCTCGTCGTCAAGGCCGGCCGCCGCGTCGCCGCGACTACGGAGTCGCAGGGAATCTTCGCCGGCCTCCGCTTCCTCGCGCGCGACCAGCTCCTCGGGCGGCTCATGATCGCCGCCTGCGCGCTCAACTTCGTCGTGCAGGGGCTCCTGATCGGCATCCAGGCGCTCGCGTACTTCCGCTACGACGCGGACGCGAAGGTCCTCGGCTACCTCTTCGGGGCGTTCGGCGTCGGCGCGCTCTGCGGCGCGCTCGCCGCGCAGCAGCTCGCGCGCAAGGCCGACCTCCTGAAGCTCGCCGCGGTCGCGATCGTCGTCATGCCCCTACCGCTCTACCTGCTCGCCGTGCCGCTGCCGTGGGCCCTCTCGGGCATCGTGGTCGGCGCGTTCGGATTCTTCACGCCGCTCGTCAACGCGCCGATCGCCGGTGTGCTCACGGTGCGAACGCCCGAGGCGCTCCGGCCGAAGGTGATCACGGCGGTCTTCACGGTCGCGACGATCGCCGGCCCGCTCGGCTTCCTCGCCGCCGGCGAGGCGCTCCGCTACGTCTCGCTCTCGACCTTCTTCCTCGTCCTCTCCGCCCTGATGACGATCGGAGGCCTGGCATTCGCCGCGGTGCTCCTCCGGAACAGCTCCGCGCCGCGCGTCGCCTCGATGGCGGACGCCGCGAGCAGCTAATACGCGCCTAGGGATTGATGCGGATCAGGGCAAACTCCGTGTCGATGCCGTTTGCGGTGTACCCGGCCGCCACGATCTTGCCGTCGGCCTGGATGGCGACGTCCTGCCCGAACTCCCCGCTGCCGTGGAAGTCGGCCTCGACGATGCCGTTCTCGCCGAAGCCGGCGTCAAGGGTGCCGTTGCCGTCGTAACGGACGACGGCCATGTCGAGGATCGTCGAGCTGGTCGCACGACCGACGACGACGATCCTGCCGGCGGTGTCCACGGTCAGACCCTCTCCGAAGTCGTCGCCGCCGCCGATGTCGGTCGTCACGATGCCGCCCTTGCCGAACGACTCGTCCAGCGCACCGTCTGAGCCGTAACGCATGAGCGCGAAGTCGGTGTTCAGTCCGGTCCCGAGGGTGTGCCCGGCGACGAGGATCCGGCCGTCGGAAGTCAGCGCAACACCGTTGGCGAAGTCGTCCGAGCCGAACTCGGTGATCGTGACGCCATTGCGGCCGAAGGTGGTGTCCACCTCTCCGTCGTCGCCGTAGCGCACGAGCGCGACGTCGTCATCGACCGTGCCGGCGACGACGATGCGGCCGTCCGGCTGGACGACGAGGGCACGGGCGATGTCCGTCCTTGTTCCGAGATCGCTCGTGACGATCCCGTCCCCGCCGAAGCTCGTGTCGAGCGTGCCGTCGTCGAGGTAGCGGGCAAGCGCGAAGTCGTTGTCTGCGCCCGCCACACCGGTCCTGGCGGCGAGCCCGGCGACGACGATCTTGCCGTTCGCTTGCACGGCGACCGCGTTGGCCTGGTCGACCTGACCGGCGAAGTCGGTCTCGACGATGCCGCCGGCTCCGAAGCCGGTGTCGAGGCTGCCGTCAGCCCGATAGCGGACGACTCCGAAGTTGCGGTTGGAGCCCGGACCGTCGGTGCGCCCGACGACCACGAATCCACCGTCGGCATCGAACGCCGCGTCGAAGGCTTCGTCGGTCTGACTGCCGAGGTCGGTCGTGACGATGCCGCCGGCTCCGAAGCCTGGATCGAGGTTGCCGTCGGAGTCGTGGCGCGTGAGCGCGAAGTCGATGCCGCCGCTCACGGCGCGACGGCCGAAGGTGACGATGCCGCCGTCGGGCTGAACGAGAACCGCTTCTGCCTCGCCGTGGCCGACCACGGTCGACACCCGGCCGTCGCCACCGAACGTCGGATCGAGTCCCGAGGACGGCGCCGGGGGAGCGCAGCCCACGGCGATATCGGTCACATCGGCGCCCGTCACCGTGCCCGAGCCGTTGGTCACCGTGCAGACCTGGTCGGGGCTGTTCGGCTGGGTCGCGATCGTGACGTCGTAGGGCAGGCCGTCGGCGACGGCGCCGGGGAACGCGAACGGCCCGTTACCGACGCCGAGGTCGGCGCCCAGGTTGTCGAGCACCAGGCCGGACCCTTGCAGTCCGGTGACGGTGCCGCCGATCGTGAAGCTCGCCTGCTGCTCGTCGGGCGAGTCGTCGTCCACGATCGTCGCCTCCGTCCGGCTCTGCTCACCAACAGCGCCGCACCGGGCATCGGTGAGCGAGACCGAGAACGTCTCCTCGGGCTCGGGCTCCTCGTCCTGAAGGATCGGGATCTCGACGAGCCGAGGGGCCGAGTCTCCGTCGCCGAACACGACGCGCGTGCTCGTCTCGGTGTAGTCGGTACCTGCATCCGCCGAGCCGGCGCTCGTGGTGACCACGGCGCTCGCCTCGCCGCTCGTGCCGCCCGTGCGGGTGACCAGGAGGAGCATCGGCACTCCGGTCGTCTCGTCCGTGACGTACGTGGGCTCGCTCAGCTGCAGCGTCCCGGCCGCCGGGTCGGGCCCGGCCGGGCACTGCGCCTCCGGCAGCGCCTCGATCGGGGGCGCCGTGAACGTCGGCGCGCCGCGGGGCTTCAGGCCCGCGGTCTCGACGAGCGCGGGGACAGCACTTTGCGGATCCCTGATGAACGCCTCGACCGCCGACTCGCGGCCACGGGCGTCGAAGGTCTGAGCATCGAGGGTGACCTGCACGGCGAACAGCTCGTGGTCTCGAAGCGAGGAGAGGTTGACGTCCATCGTCACCGGCTCGCGCAGCCGCGCGAGCGCGTGCGACCCGCTTCCGGTGTTCTCGAAGTCCTCATCGAGGCGAAAGTCGTCGTTGTCCCAGAGCCGCGCCCTCGAGTCAGATGACGTCGGTGCCTTGATCGTCCAATGCCCCTGGTTACCTTCGACGTACGCGACGCCCCCGCGCCGGAAGAAGTCGCCACCGGCCGACTCGGCGTAGGCCCTCGCCTGGAAGCGGACCAAGCCCCTGATCGGCCGGCAGTCGAAGGTGGCCGGGCATTCGGTACGGAGGAGCTTCGGACCGTTTGCATCGATGGCGTCGACGATCGCCTGCGAGATGGTGATGCGCAGCGAAGCGAAGTCGGATCGCTTCTCGAAGGCCTGGAACTGCTCCAGATGCGAGGAGCCGCCCTTGGGCGACCCTCGCCGGCCGACGCTGACCGTCGGGGCCTGGGCCAGCACGTCGAACCGCTTGCCGTCGGCGGACGAGAAGGCGCGGCCACGGGCGAGCGTGTCGTTGCGGTGGCTCTCCGGGAAGTTGAAGGCCGCCGGGCCGAAGACGACGCTCTCTTCCAACCGGCCGCCCACCCCGGACTCGGATGCAAGCTCGACGTCACCGACGCCCTCCTGCACCTCGTGGAAGGACCAGAAGCGCACAGGGCGATTGTCGGCCTGCGCCGAGTTCCCCGCGGCGGACGCCGAAGACACGACCGTCGCGGCAAGGACTGCAAGCGCGCCGAGCAGCTTTCTACTGAACATGGCGTCCTTTCTTGGAGCTCTCATGCCCTCGACCCTAGGCGGCTTCCGACGGCCGCTCTAGCGGGTTTCCCCTACTCCGACACGGCCGACCCCTACGGTCGTCCTGGGCGTCCAGGCTCCCGTCGAACGGCCTCGAAAACGCCTACGAGAAGCTCGGTGTTCGTACTCGATCTGCGGCGGTCGCGCGCCCACGCGCAACCGGCCGTGGTCCGGGTTGAGTGAAGGTGTTGACGGCGCGGGCGACGATCACGCCCGGCAAGGCCCGCCCGCTACAGCTCAGCGCCTCAGTCGTGCATCCGAGGGCGGAGTGATCAAACTCCCATCTCGGCGACGATGCGGCCGGACGCTGCTGCCTCCTTCAGCGTGCGGTAGTCCCGATCGTTTTGGTCGGCGTACGTCTCGGAGAACGAGGCCATGGCGCGGTCGAAGGAGTCGCCGCTGCCGAGATAGGCGGCGATCGCGATCCTGTCGCCCGAGCGCGCGTGGGCTCTCGCGAGCGTCCAGCCGCAGATCTTGGCCGTAGGCCTCCAGCTCTGGCGGGTCCATCAGTTCGACGTCCACCGAGCCCTTGGCATCCCAGAGTTGCCGGATGTAGAAGTCCCGTTTTTCCCCGTCGATCGTCACGATTCGCTCCCACCCGAGCAGGATGTCGGGCGCCGCCTGCATCATCCGCTGCCCTTCCACGACGCGCCGTCCGTGCTGGGTGTACTGGCTCTTCCCGAGGAACGGCTCCAGGACCGAGGCCTGCGCTTCCTTGAACTGGAGGAACAGCGGGTCGTTCTTGTCGCGGCCCACCATCAGCAGGATCCAGGAGCGGGTACCCACGCTGCCGACACCGACGACCTTCCGAGCGGCATGCACGTACCGGTAGCTCTCGAGCAGGTTGCGCCGGTCGCGCGGCAGCGTGCGTCTGTACGTGCGAATCATGCGCCGCACGACGTCCTCCAGGTCGTCCTGCTCAGCATCTGGGAGGACGTCCTCGATCGGCGTGACGAGGGGAGGGTTGCCGACGATCCGCAGCTCGCCGTCGACGGTCCGACACAGCTTTGCGAGGGCTCGCATGCTGTCCTTCGTGTGCACCTTGGCGACGTCGGTCTGGAAGCGCTTCATCTGCTTGCGGGACGCCGATGCTCCGAGCTGTTTGAGGATCGCCGCGACGTCGAGGCGCGTGTACCAGACGTCGATGTTGCGCATCTCCGCGAAGCGGGCGATCGCTTCGCGATACTCACGCGCCGCCGCCATCACGACCGAGCGGCAGACCGCCTCGTCGAAGCCGCGATCCCGGCCCGCCACCACGACGCTCGCGGCGAGCCGCTTCAGGTCCCACTCGAATGGCCCCGGAAGTGTCTCGTCGAAGTCATTGATGCTGAAGACGAGCCTCCGATCCGGCGCGGCGAAGATGCCGAAGTTGGAGAGGTGCGCGTCTCCGCAGAGTTGAGCGTGTAGGCCTGTCCGCGGCCCATCCGCGAGATCGGCCGCCATCAGATAGGCGGCGCCGCGGAAGAAGGTGAACGGCGACACGAGCATGCGCCCGTACCGGATCGGGCCGAGCTCTGGCAGACGGGTCTGCGCCTGCTCCTCGAGCAGATCGACGGGATCTGTGCGTCTTGGCGCCGGCTCCCAGGAGGCGTGCGCCGAGCGCGGAAGCTCGGAGCGCGCGGCCCTGCCCCGGGCGACCCGCTCGGCGGGCGTGAAGTGCGGCACCGGCTTCGGCCTGGAAGAGCTGCCGCCGGTCGCTGCGCTCTCGTCCAGGACGTGCGTCGCGCCCTCTTCGGAGGCCGGCGCGGAACCCGGGTCGAGCGATCGGGGCGGGTCGTCCGCGTTCCTCATCGTCTCACTCCTTTTGCCGACTCAGGCTCCTTGCGCGATCCCCTTCGAGTCGCACGGGACGATGATCCTCTCCCGCGCAAACGCCCGTTCCTGCCGAATCTGCGTGAGCGCGCGCTTCATGGCCACCGGGCGGAGACCGCCCACTCCCGACTCGTAGGGATGGTCGAGGAACACCAGCAACAGCAGCGTCGATGTGATGACGACCGCGACGCCGCCCATCATCGTCGCCTGCACGATCGCCCGCTCGGCGCTGTCGGCGAAGAACATCATGTAGACGAAGATGACGCCGGAGGCGAGGAGGAGGACGATCCAGACCGGAAGTGGGATCACTCCTTCGGCGCCGTGGATGCGGTCCGCGCGCCCGTCCTCTCGGTCGGATCGCTGATCGAACCACTTGGCGTAGGCCGTCTGCTCCGACGCCGAGCGTGGCTCCGTCGTCCGCAAGGTGCGCAGCATCGCCAGGCTCCACGGGTTCCTCGAATCGCCGAGAGTGCCGGATTGCATCCGCGGCCACTCCTGGTAGATCACCGCGCGCGCATAGCAGACGAGATCACCGGAGAGCCGCGCTCGCACGGCGACAGGCAGGAACTGCGCGGTCTCGAACTGCTGCACCACGGTCCGCGCCTCTGCTTCGGCGCCGCTGCGCGACGTGTCGAAGCTCTCGAAGGAGAGGAAGACGACGAATCCGATCAGCACGGCGAAGCCGGTGGCAAGGACGCCGAAGATCCCGGACGCGCGATCGCCATCCTCGAAGTAGCTGCCCTCAGGGGCACCTCGGCGGACGAGCAGCATCGCCGCGATCGCCACTGCGGCGACGCCGAGGACGATGAGGCCCGCCCACACGAGATTCACCGCGCCATCACCGCCTCACTCATCCTCCCGCGATCGAGGGAGTCGACGCCATGGCTCGCTGGACTGCGAGGGCGATCGACCCGCCGATCAGCATCATCGCCACGTTCGCGCCCAGCACTGCGAGGCCGGACAACGACTTCTCGAAGCTCGCCGATCCCGAGTGCGACGCCGAGATAGGCGGCCGCCGGGATGGTGGTGACCGAGATCGCGACGCCGACCGCAGCGCTCGCCCGCGTCTCGACCGCGAGCATCCCGGCGACGCCGGCGGCGAAAGCGACGAGAATCGTGGTCGCGTTGACGTGGGTCTGCGCGGCCGAGAACTCGCCGAGGCTGAACCCCTCCGGGAGCCGCCCGAGCCCGTCGAGCAGGGCGGCCACCCCTGCGGCGAGGAGACCGGCGACGCCGAGGCCGACGATCAGCGCCGCGAGCCCGCGCACGACGAGCCGTCGGCGGCGAAAGACGAGCCCGGTGCAGGCAGCGGTCACGGGAAGCAGGTCGGGGCTGATGGCCATCGCGCCGACGATCAGCGTCGGGCTGTCGTTGAGGACGGCGAGGCCGGCGATGACGCCGGCCGCCGCCATCAGGACGAGGTAGCGGCCCGGCGCTCGCGCCTGGAGGCGTGCCCGGCCGAGCACGTCCGCCCAGATGAGACCCGTCACGTCGCCCGCTCCACCCGCGAGCGCGATCGTGTCGAGCTGCACCAGCGTGATGTCGTCGGCCGACACGCCGAGCGACTCGAGCGTCGCAAGGGCACGATCGGCCGCATCGGGGCGGAGGTCCGCGCTCACGAGCGCATCCCCGTCCCGCGTCGTCTCGACCAAGCTCACGTGCCGCGCCCCGGGAGAGACTCGAGCCTCTCCGCGACGACAGCCATCGCGGCCGAATCTCCGTAGACGCGAAGCTGAAGCACCGGACCGTCGGCTAGGCCGCGCTCCTGCGCATGCTCATCGCCGTCTCACGGCTGGGTCGGCCCACTTGCCGCGGGAGGCAGCACCATCGACGCACGGACCGCGGCGAGCGGCGCGGACGGGACGTCGATGAGCCCGCGGGTCGGGCGGTCGAGATCGAAGGTCACGAGCAGCAGGAGCGTGACGAGCGCGCCGGTCACGACCAGCGGCATGAGCCCGCGACCGAGGATCGAGATGTGCAGGGCGAGCACGCCGAGAGCCGCGGCGGCGCCGAAGACCTCGAGCGCCAGCACGGCGCCCGGAACGCGGTTCATGAGCCCAGCGAGGCGTGCAGCCTGTGCGTCGAACGTCGAGTTGAGGCTGTCGACGTAGAGCCGCGGCGCACTCGCGAGCGGCGCGCCGCCGATCGCCTGCCCGGCGAGGCCCCACAGCCGCCGCTGGAGGACGTCCTCGGCTCCGGTCGTGCGTCGCATGCCGGGACTGCCCGGTATCTC
This sequence comes from uncultured Actinomycetes bacterium, assembly GCA_963817105.1. GTDB lineage: Bacteria > Actinomycetota > Thermoleophilia > Gaiellales > Gaiellaceae > 3-1-20CM-4-69-9. The sequence continues at coordinate 104,949 of CAWFNA010000001.1, read as the reverse complement.
CCTGTAGACCTGCAGGGCGAGGTCGGTGTAGCGGCGAAGGAGGACGAGCGACCTGGTCCGCGCGGGCTCGGCGACGAGCTGGGCGCGGAGATACGTCGTTTCGATCGCGTTCGCCTCGGTGACCGCGGCCGCGCGCCGGTCTTCGTACCGCCCGACCGCGAGCGTGAGCCCGAAGGCAAGGAGCAGGCCGACGACGCCCAGGATGGCTGCCTGGAGCACGCCGAAGGGCTCGCGCACCTTCGCCTCGTGCTCGCGCAGGTAGTAGCCCGTCGCATAGCCGACAGCCGCCGCCGCTCCGACAATCGCCAGGATGACGAGTGCGAGCGCCCAGGTCGGAAGCGAGAAGAACACTACGCGCGGCGCGGCGCTGCGCCTGCCGGCAGCGCCACGACCTCGTCCATCCGGTCGAGCCCTTCGGGGCGATGCGTGATCAGCAGCACCGAGCGGTCGCCGGCCGCGTCGAGCACGTCCGTCGATCAGCCGCTCGGCCGTCGGCGGTGTCGAGGTGCGCCGTCGGCTCGTCGAGCACGAGCACCGGCGCGTCCGGCGAGGAGCGCGCGCGCGACGACGAGGCGCTGGCGCTGCCCGCCGGAGAGCTCGCGGCCCTCCTCGCCGACGAGCGTGTCCCAGCCGTCCGGCAGGCCGCGCACCCAGTCCAGGATCCGCGCGCGCCGGAGCGCGTCCTCGATCTCGTCGTCGGTCGCATCGGTCGCGCCGAGGCGGACGTTCTCGCGGATCGTCGTCGAGAAGAGGTGCGAGTCCTGGCCCGCGACGGCGATCGCGCGGCGGACGTCCTCCTGCCGGTACTCGCGCAGGTCGCGGCCGCCGAGCGTGACGCGGCCCGCCTCGGGGTCGAGGAAGCGGACGAGCAGGTTCGTCGACCGTCGTCTTGCCGGCGCCGCTCGGGCCGACGAGCGCGACCCGCCGGCCCGGCTCGAGCCGGAGGTCGAAGCCGTCGAGCGCCGGCGGCTCGCCCGGCGCGTAGCGCGCGCGAACGCCCTCGAGCGCGACCGCGAACGGCTCCGCCGGAAGCGGCAGCGGGCTCGGCCGGGTCGACGACCGCCGGCTCGCGGTCGGTCAGCTCGAGCAGCCGCCGCCCGGCCGCGAGCGTCTCGGCCAGCTCGCGCGCGGCCTGCGAGAGCGGCTGCACGGCCTCGAACGACGCGAGCGCGAGCAGCGCGAGCATCGCGATCAGGACGCGGTCGAGATGTCCCGCCGCGTGCGCCGAGACGGCGACGGCGAGCACGCCGGCGACGGTCGCGCCGGTGACGACGAGCCTCAGCCCGTCGCCGGCGCCGTCGGCGAGCGCCGCGCGCCGGGCGAGGCGGACGAGCGTGCGGTCGGCCTCGCGCAGCCGGCCCAGGCGCTCGTCCTCGCGCGCCGTAGACCGCGAGCTCCGGCGCGCCGCGGACGAGTCTCGACGAGCTCGGCCGAGAGCTCGCCGCGCGCAGCCGCCTCGAGCCGCGCCCGCCCGCCGGCCGAGCGCGCCGGCGACCGCCGGCACGGCGATCCCGCCGGCGAGGAGCCCGGCGGCGAGGACGACCGCCGCGGCCGGCAGGAACGCGGCCGTGACGGCGACCGAGACCGCGCCCGAGACGAGCGCGACGAGCGGCGGCCCGACGCCGCGCAGGTGCAGGTTCTGGAGCGAGTCGACGTCGGCGACCAGCCGCGAGAGCAGGTCGCCGCGCCGGTAGCCCTCGAGCTGGGCGGGCGCGAGCGGCTCGACGCGCTCGTAGACGCGCACGCGCGCGCGGCCGAGCGCGCGGAGGGCGAGGTCGTGCGAGGCGAGCCGCTCGAGGTAGCGCGCGAGCGGGCGCGCGAGGCCGAAGAAGCGCACGCAGACGATCGCGACCGTCGAGCGAGAGCACGGCCGGCCGCTCGGCGGCGCGCGAGATCAGGTAGCCGGCCGTCGCCATCAGCCCGACGCCGCAGAGCACCGTCGCGGCGCCGAGCCCGACCGAGAGCGCGACGCGCCGGCGCGGCGCCCCCGCGAGCGCGAGCAGCCGGCGGCGCGTCGGCGTCATGCCGCCTCCCGCCCGGAGCCGACGGCCGCCCGGCCGCCCTCGAGCACGACGACGCGGTCGGCGCGCGCGGCGAGCTCGGGCCGGTGCGCGATCAGCGAGCACGGTGCGGCCGCGGCGGAGCCGCTCGACCGCCTCGGCCGACGAGCTCGGCGCTCTCGCGATCGAGATCGGCGGTCGGCTCGTCGAGGACGACGAGCGGCGCGTCGCGCAGGAACGCGCGCGCGAGCGCGATCCGCCGGCGCTCGCCGGCCGAGAGCGGCCGGCCGCCGTCGCCGACGAGCGTCTCGTAGCCGTCGGGCAGCGCCCCGACGAACCCGTCGGCGCCGGCGAGCTCGGCCGCGTCGCGAACCGCCGCGTCGCCCGCGTCCGGTCGGCCGAGCCGGATGTTGTCCGCGACCGTCCCGCGGAAGATCGTCGGGTGCTGCGGCACCCACGCGAGCTGACGGCGCCAGGCGTCCGTGTCGCAGCGCGGCGAGGTCGACGCCGCCGACGGTCACGCGCCCGGCCGTCGGCTCGGCGAGACGGAGGAGCAGGCTCGCGACCGTGCTCTTGCCGGCGCCGCTCTCGCCGACGAGCGCGACCGTCTCGCCCGGGGCGAGCTCCAGGTCGAGCCCGTCGAGCACGAGCCCGGGCCGCGCCGGGTACGCGAACGACACGCCCTCGAAGCGCACCGCGGCGGCCGCCGGCGAGGGCGCCGAGAGCGCTCCGCCGGAGCCGACCTCGGCCGGCGCGTCGAGCGAGGGCGAGGATCCGGTCGGCGACCGCGAGCCCGTCCGCGCTCGCGTGGAACTGCGCGCCGAGCTGGCGCAGCGGCAGGTAGAGCTCGGGCGCGAGCACGAGCACCGTCAGCCCGGCCTGGAGGCCGAGCCCGCCGTCGACGAGCCGCACGCCGACCGTCACGGCGACGAGCGCGACGCCGAGCGTCGCCGCCAGCTCGAGCACCGAGCCCGAGAGGAACCCGACGCGCAGCGTCCCCATCGTCGCGCGCCGGTACTGCTCGCTCACCTCGCCGATCCGCTCGGCCTGAGCGCGGCTCGCGGTTCAGCAGCCGCAGCGTCGGCAGCCCGCGCACGACGTCGAGGAAGTGGGTCGAGAGGAGCCGGAGCGCCAGCCAGCGCTCGCGCGTGCGCTCCTCGGTGTAGCGGCCGATCAGCCACATGAACACCGGCACGAGCGGCAGGGTCAGGAGCATCACGAGCGCCGAGGTGAGGTCGACGGCGGCGACCCAGCCGAGCACGGCGAGCGGCACGACGCACGCGAGCACGACCTGCGGCAGGTAGCGCCCGAAGTACGCAGCGAGCCCGTCGACGCCCTGGACGCCGGCCGCGGCGATCTCCGCCGCCTCGACGCCGTCGAGCGCCGCCGGCTGCGCGCGGAGCCGCCGCGCGACGAGCTCGAGCCGGAGCTCGGAGAGCACGTCGGCCGCGGCGCGCGAGCCCGCGACCTCGAAGCCCCACGCGAGAGCGCCGCGTAGCGGCGAAGGCGAGCGCGAACAGGACGAGGTCGGTCGCGAGCGCGCCGAGCGACGCGCCGCGGAACGCGCGAGCGACGATGTGCGCGAGCAGCGTCGCCTGGACGAGCACGAGCAGCGCGGTCGCGAGGCCGAGCCCCGCGTCGACGCCGAGCAGCACGCGGACCGGCCGGGCGCGGCGGACGAGGCGCGGGTCGAGCGCCCGCACGGCCTAGCCCTCGGGCTGCGCGCGCAGCTCGGGGCCCGGCTCGGACTCCGGCGTCGGCTCGTCGCCGCCGAGCCGGTGGCGGAAGACGCGGTACGTCCAGCCCTGGTAGAGGAGGACGACCGGCGTCGACGATCAGCGCCACGACGCTCATCACCGCGAGCGTGTAGTGCGCCGACGCGGCGTTCTCGACCGTGAGGCTGTTGCCGAAGTTCGGGTCGGAGACCATCACGCGCGGATACAGGCTCGTGAACAGCGTCGCGACGGCGGCGACCGTCCCGACCGCGGTCGTCGCGAACGCCCAGCCGCTCCGCCTGCGAGTGAGGAACGCCGCGAGCACGAGCGCGCGCGATCCCGATCGCGGCCGGCAGGACCGGCGGGAAGACGTCCTTGTCGTTGCGCTGCACGGCGACGACGACCGTCGAGACGAGGAAGCCGGCGCCGAGCGACGACGGCCGGGAGCGAGAGCCGCCGGGCCGCGCGGCCGGCGCGCTCGCACAGCTCACCGGTCGTCCGGAGCGTGAGGAACGTCGCGCCGTGGAAGGCGAAGACGGCGACGACCGCGAGGCCGGCGAGGATCGTGTACCGGCTGAAGAGGTCCCAGAAGGTGCCGGTGAAGTCGCCGTTCGAGTCGAGCGGCACGCCGTAGAGGAGGGCCGAGAGGCCCGACGCCCCAGATGAGCGACGCGCCGAAGCTGCCGACCGTGTTCGCCCACAGCCAGATCGTGCGCCAGCGCGGGCTCGTCGCTCTTCGCGCGCCACTCGAACGAGACCACGCGGACGATCAGGAAGAAGAGCACGAGCAGCAGCGCGATGTAGAAGCCCGGAGAACATCGACGCGTACCACGCCGGGAACGCGGCGAAGGTCGCGCCGCCGGCGACCACGAGCCACACCTCGTTGCCGTCCCAGACCGGCCCGATCGTCCCGAACATCGCGCGCCTGCTCGGACTCGTTGCGCGGCAGGAACGGCAGCAGCATCCCGACGCCGAAGTCGAATCCCTCGAGCAGGAAGTAGCCGGACCAGAGGAAGGCGATGAGCACGAACCAGAGGATCTGGAGATCCATCAGTAGCCCACCACCGGCGCAGGCCCGGGCGTGACCTCGCCGCCGTGCTCCGGCTCGCTCGACGGGTCGAGGTTCGCGTACCGCCGCATCAGCCAGATGTCGACGACGAGCAGGATCAGGTAGAGCGTCGACGAAGACGCTGAGGCTGATCGCGAGCCAGGTCGTGCTCACGTTCGGCGAGTTCGCCTGGTCGCGTCTTGAGCAGGCCCTGGACGATCCACGGCTGCCGTCCGATCTCGGTCAGGCACCAGCCGGCGAGGCAGGCGATGAACGGCAGGAACGTCGTCGCCGACGCCGACCCACAGGAACCAGCGGAGCCGTTCGAGCCTGCGCTTCCAGTAGCAGGAACGCGCCGAGGATCGCGACGAGCGCGACCAGCGAGCCGGCGTACGCCATCACGCGCATGCTCCAGTAGATCGCGCTGGACCGGCGGCACGTAGTTGCCCGCGCCCGTACATGCTTCTCGTACTGCTGGTTGAGCTGGTTCAGGCCCACGACCTTGCCGTTGAACGAGCCGGTCGAGAGGTACGAGAGGAGATCGGGGACCTCGATGCTGAAGCTCGGCGTCTCGGTCGCTCTGCGTGAAGCCGCCGATCTGGAAGAGCGAGAAGGACGCCGGCTGCTCGGTGTTCCAGAGCGCCTCGGCGGCCGAGATCTTCATCGGCTGCAGCTCGGTGACCAGGATCCCGAAGTGGCTGCCGAACCAGAGGTTGAGGCACGCGATCGGGACGAGGACGATCAGCGCCACCTTCGCGCCGCGCAGGAAGACCTCCTGGTTTCGCCTCGCGGGCGAGCTGCCAGCAGCAGACGCCGAAGACGACGGCCGCGCCGGCGGTCAGCCCGGCGAAGATCGTGTGGCCGAACGCCCACAGCGCCCAGTCGCTCGACAGCAGCTTCCAGACGCTCGTGAGCTGCGCCTCGCCGTTCACGATCTTGTAGCCGACCGGGTCCTGCATGAACGAGTTCGCGACGAGGATGAAGTACGCCGACATCCAGGTTCCGAGGACGGCGATCCAGAGCGTGGCCAGGTGCAGGCGCGGCGAGAGCCGGTTCCAGCCGAAGATCCAGAGGCCGAGGAACGTCGACTCGAGCATGAACGCGGCGAGGCCCTCGATCGCGAGCGGCGCGCCGAAGACGTTGCCGACGAAGCGCGAGTAGACCGACCAGTTCATCCCGAACTGGAACTCCTGCACGAGCCCGGTCGCGACGCCGATCGCGAAGTTGATCAGGAAGAGCGTCCCGAAGAAGCGCGTCAGCCGCAGCCACGCCTCGTTCCCCGTCCGGTACCAGAGCGTCTGGAAGGTCGCCACGATCGGGCCGAGGCCCGAGCGTCAGCGGCACGAACAGGAAGTGGTAGAGCGACGTCGTCGCGAACTGCGCCCGCGCGAGGTCCACGGTCGATGACGCGAGGATCACGCTCACCACCTAGTCATCTTCCACGGTGATCCTGCCGACGCGTTGATGGGTGAACGCGGCTTCCGGCCCAGTCGACGATGGCCTTCGCGCGGTCCTCGTTCGTCGGCAGCAGCGCGAGGTGCACCGTCGCCCCAGGCCGCCTGCGCCTTCTTCCCCGTCATCGTGCGGCCGCCGAGCATCTGCACGACCGCGGCGCCGCGCCCGATCATCGCCATCGTGCCCTTGTCCTTGTACTCGAACGGCTTGGGCTCCTTGCCGGCGATCCGCCGGGCGATCGTCTCCCCCGCGTGCTCGCCGGACTGGAGCGCGACCGACCCGAGCTGTGGCAGGACCTGCTTCGTCTTGGCGTCCGTGATCGCCGCGACGTCGCCGAGCACGTAGACCTCGGGGTGGTCGGGAAGCGTGAGGTCGGGCCCGACCCCGATGCGGTTGCCGCGCTCCAGCTCGATCCCGAGCGACTGGACGAGCTTGTTGCCCTGGAGGCCGGCGCCCCAGACGAGGGTGTGCGCCTTCAGCTCCTCTCCGGACTTGAGCGTCACCCGCGTGGGCGAGACCGACGCGACCAGCGCGCCGGTCATCACCTCGACCGTGCGCTCGGTGAGCGCCTTCGTCGCGTACTCGCGGAGCTTCGGCTTGAACATCGAGAACAGCTCCGGCCCGGCCTCGACCAGGATCACGCGCGCCTGGTCCTGCGGGATCGACGGGTAGTCCTTGGCGAAGGAGGCGCGGTAGAGCTCGGCGACCGCGCCCGCGGTCTCCACGCCCGGTCGGGCCGCCGCCGACGACGACGACGTTGAGCGCGCCGTCCTCGATCAGGCTCGGATCGCGGTCGGCGGCCTCCCAGCGCTCGAGCAGGTGATCCTTCAGGTGGACGGCGTGCGGCAGCGTGTACATCGGGAACGCGTGCTCGGCGGCGCCCTCGGTGCCGAAGAAGTTGACCTCGGCGCCCAGCCCGAGGACGAGGTAGTCGTAGCCCAGCGGCGCGATGCTCGTCGAAGCTGACCTGTCGCGCGTCGAGGTCGACGGCGGTGACGGTCGCCTGGTGCACGGTCGTGTTGTCCTGTCGTGCGACCAGGTCGCGCAGGGAGTGGCCGACCGCCGGTCGTCTCGAGCAGGCCGGTCGCCAGCTGGTAGAGCAGCGGCTGGAAGGTGTGGTAGTCGTGGCGGTCGACGAGGACGACCTCGGCGTCCGCTTGCTCGAGCTTCTTGGCGGCGCCGACGCCGGCGAAGCCGCCGCCGAGGATCAGGACGCGTGGACGCTCGTTCGTCATGAGCCGTCGAACCTCAGCTCGTAGCGGGCGACCTTGTCCCCTCGGATCGTCAGCTCGATCCGGCGGTCGCGCGCGTAGGCGAAGTCGCCCGTGCTCTTCGTCCGGTAGACCTCGCGGAAGTCCGAGACGATCCGGCCGCCGCCGAGATCGGTCGTCTCCTTCTCCTCGAAGTCGATCTCGAGGCTCGTCCGCGGCGCGATCCAGGGCCACGACGGCTGATCGCGCACCTCCCCGACGCCGTGCAGGTTGCGCAGCGGTGTCAGCCACTCCACGTCGGGAGCGAGCAGCGGATAGAGGCCGTCGTGGTCGCCCGTCCTGGCTGCCGCTGCGAGCGCCTCGAGGAACTGCCTTGCGACCGCAAGATCGTCGTCGCTCATACCTGGATCCCCCATTCGGCCGTCGTCGACTCGCCCGGGCTCGAGCACGAGCACGCCCTCCCCGCTCCGGAACGCGTTCGGCGGGCAGGTCATCGGCTCGACGGCGAGGCTCCGGCGGTCGACGCTCGGCTGCGAGTCGCCGGTGAACAGCTCCAGGTACCGGTAGCCCTCGCCGAGCCAGACCGAGAGGGTGCTCCCGTCGTCCGGATGCCGAAGCTCCACCCGGGCGCGCCCGTCGTCGTCGCGCTCGAGGTCGGTGTACGCGTTGTCGAGCCTCGTCGAGCCGATCGCCCTCGGCTGCCTGAAGTCGTACTCGGTGCCCTCCACCGGCGCGGCGCCCACCGGGATCCCCCGCGCGTCGGTCTGCAGCACGGTTCGCCCGGGCGCGCGCAGGACGACCGTGTCCACCGTCTCCGTGCCGACGGTCAGGTACGGGTGCATGCCGCTCCCGTACGGACAGGCCTCACGTCCGACGTTCGTCGCGGTCGAGGTGACGCGCGAGGCCGGCGTCGGACGAGCGCGTACTCGAGCGTGAGCGCGAGCGCGAACGGATAGCCGGGCTGCGGATGCAGCGTGTGCTCCATCACGACTCGATCCTCGGTCTCGCTCGCCCACCGACCAGGCCGCCCAGCGCACGAGGCCGTGGATCGCGTTGCCGGCCTCGGGCTCGTTGAGCGGGAGGCGGTACTGCGTGCCCGCGAACTCGTAGGCGCCGTCCTGGAGCCGGTTCGGCCAGGGGATGAGCACCTGCCCGCGCCCGGCGGGGGCCATCTCGTCCTCGCCGTAGCCGTCGAGGATCGCCCGGTCTCCGGCGGTGTACGAGCGGAGCCCGGCGCCGACCTCGACGACCACGACACGCTGGTCGCCGGCGCGGAGCTCGATCTGCTCGCCGGACGGGAGCCCATCTCCGCATCAAGCCCCCATCCGCCCGAGCAGGTGGTCGCCGACGCGCAGCGAGTTCGCCATCGCGGTCAGCGCGGGTTCACCGCGCCGATCGACGGGAAGACGCTGGTGTCGACGACGTAGAGGTTGTCGACCTCGTGCGCGCGGCAGTCGACGTTGAGCGCCGACGTCGCCGGGTCGGAGCCGAAGCGGCAGGTGCCTGCCTGGTGGGCGCAGCCGGCGACGGGGATCTCGTTCTTCATGTAGGCGAACCGCCCGAACAGGTGGTCGGGCTCCATGCGCAGCTTGCCCAGCAATCGACTTCAGCTTCTTGTAGAGCTCCTCCTTCGGCTTGTCGTTCGTCGCCCTGTACGCGAGCGTGACGCGTCCCTCGCCGTCGACGGTCACCCGGTTCTCGGGCAGCGGCAGGTCCTCGGTCGAGAGCCAGAAGTCGATCGCGTGCTTCGCGATCGCCTCGAGCGACCAGTGCGGCGCGAGCTTCGTCTCGGTCGGCTTCTCGCCGTGGAACATCGGCGCCTGCGACTTGCCGACCATCTGGATGTTCCCGAGCGGGTAGTCGTGCTCGTCGCTGCCGAAGTAGAAGTCGTTCAGCCCGAGCGTCTTCTGGAAGACGGTCGGGTTCTCCTCACGTGAGAGCGCGAGCACTGCCGAGCTCGCGTGGAACATGTAGTTGCGGCCGACCTGGTCGGAGCCGTTGGCGAGCCCGTTCGGGTGCTTGTCGTTCGCCGAGGAGAGCAGCAGCGCGGCCGTGTTCGCGGCGCCGCAGGCGACGACGACGATGTCGGCGGAGTAGCGCTCCGTGTCGCCGTTGCGCTCGACGACGACCTCGGTCACGGCGGTCCCGGCCTCGTTCGTCTCGAGCTTGGTCGCCCTCGCGTTGGTGAGCAGCGTGACGTTCGAGTGCTCGAGCGCCGGGCGCACGCCCAGCACCTCGGCGTCCGACTTGCCGTGCACCGCGCACGGGAAGCCGTCGCAGTTCGCGCAGCGCACGCAGGCGCTGTAGGGCATGTTCGCCTCGTTCAGCCGGATCCCGCACGGCGCGTGGAACGGGTGGTAGCCCTCGGCCTCGAGGTCGTCGTGGAGCTGCTGGATCCGCGGCTCGTGCGACACGGCCGGGTACGGGTACTGCGCGCTCGCGCGGCCCCTCGGTCGGGTCCTCCCCGTGGGCGCCGTGCACCTCGTAGAGGTGCTCGGCCTGCGTGTAGTACGGCTCGAGCTCGTCGTAGGTGATCGGCCACGCCGGCGAGATGCCGTCGTGGTGGTGGAGCTCGCCGAAGTCCTTCGGCCGCAGCCGGTAGAGCGCCGCGCCGTAGAGCTTCGTCGCACCGCCGACGAAGTAGTGGACCTGCGGCTGGAACGGCGTACCGCTCTCGTCGTACCACGTGTCGGGCGAGACGTACTTGTTGTCGACGAACACGTCCTGCGCGAGCCAGTTCGACGGCTCGCGCGGCAGCCAGTCGCCGCGCTCGAGCAGGAGGATCCGCTTCCCGGAGGGCGCGAGGTGCCGGGCGAGCGTCCCGCCGCCCGCGCCCGTTCCGATGATGATCACGTCGTAGGCGTCCATGTCTCCTCCTCAGAGCCGGGTCGAGTACTGGTCCATCAGCTCGGGAACGATGATCCGGGCGGCCGCTTCCATCAGCGCGAGATGGGAGAACGCCTGCGGGAAGTTGCCGAGGTGCCGGCCGGTCTCGGCGTCGAACTCCTCCGCGTAGAGACCGAGCGGGGAAGCGATGCGCAGCAGCTTCTCCATCAGGTCGCGCGCCCGCTGCAGCTCGCCGATGATCGCGAGCGCGGAGACGAGCCAGAACGAGCAGATGAGGAACGTCCCCTCCTTGCCGGACAGCCCGTCGTCGGTCTCGTCGGTGCGGTAGCGGAGGACGAAGCCGTTCTCGGTCAGGTCCTCGGCGATCGCGTTGACGGTCGCCTGCATCCGCTCGTCGTCGCGCGGGCAGGAACTCGAAGATCGCGGCGAGCAGCACCGACGCGTCGAGCGAGTCGGTCTCGTAGTGCTGGCGCAGGACGCCGCGCTTCCGTGACGCCGTGCTCGAGGATGTCGGCGCGGATCTCCTCGGCCGTCGCCCTCCACTTCTCCGCCTTGTCCGGGTCGCCGCGTGATCTCCGCCAGCTGGGCGGCGCGGTCGAGCGCGACCCAGCCCATCAGCTTCGAGGAGACGTAGTGCTGCGGCTTGCCGCGGGCCTCCCAGATCCCCTGGTCGGGCTCACGCCACGCCTTCGTCGCGCACTCGGCCTGCGACTCGACGATCGGCCACAGCCGCCTCGGCAGGCGCTCCGCGCGGCGGGTGTGGAGCAGGATCGAGTCGAGGACCGCGCCGAAGACGTCGTTCTGGCGCTGGTCGAACGCGCCGTTGCCGATCCGCACCGGTCGCGCGCCGGCGTAGCCGGAGAGGTCGTCGCGCGTCGTCTCGGTCAGGTCGCGGCGGCCGTCGATCCCGTACATGATCTGCAGCGAGCCGTCCTCGGTCGGCTCGACGTCGGCGACGAACTGCATGAACTCGTCGGCCTCCCAGTCGAGGTTGAGCCAGTGCAGCGCCTGGAGCGTGAACGTGGTGTCGCGCATCCAGGTGTAGCGGTAGTCCCAGTTGCGCTCGCCGCCGGGCGTCTCGGGCAGCGACGTCGTCAGCGCGGCGACGGTCGCGCCGGTCGGCATGTACGTCAGGCCCTTGATCGCGAGCGCCGAGCGCTGGACGGGATCGCGGAAGCGATGGTCCGGGATGCGCGCCCGGCCGAGCCACGCACGCCAGAAGCGGACGGTCGCGTCGATCCGCGCGATCTGCGTCGTCGACATCGGCGGGCGTCGTCAGGCTCCTCGGCCCACGACAGAGCGCAGTAGGCCCGTTCGCCGGCGCTGAGCGTGTGCCGCGCCCGCACCCGGTTGCCCTCGATGCCGAGCGGCGAGGTCCGACCGGAGGCGGACGGTCTGCCCGCGCTCCGGTCGCATCGGCGGCGTGACGGTCGTCGCCGACGAGCGACCACGTCGCCAGGCTCGCGGCCGTAGTCGAACGCCGGCTCGCAGACGAGCTCGACCTCCACGTTCCCGTCGAGGCATTCGACCGTGCGCACGAGCATGTGATCGGCGTCGTCGTCGGCCGGCGGCCGCGTGTGCGGCGTGATCGCGTCCTCGTGATCCCACGGGCCGATCGTCAGCGCCTCGCGGACGACGATCCACCCGGCCGGCGTCTTCCAGGTCGTCTCCAGCACGTTCGTCCCCGGCACGTAGCCGCGGTCGGCCGGATGGTTGATCCCGAACGGGCCCGAGCCGGAAGAAGCCGGCCTGCGCGGTCGAGCAGGCTCCCGAACATGCTCGGCGAGTCGAAGCTCGGCACGCACAGCCAGTCGATCGCGCCGTCCGGCGCCACGAGCGCGCCGGTGTGGCAGTTCGAGAGGAACGCGTAGTCGGCGATCGGCGGGAACGGCGAGGGAGCGGCCGCGCTCTGCGGGCCCGACTTGGTGGAGGGCTCGGCCGTCACGAGGCGATCCAGGGGCCGTGCCAGCGCCCGTGACCGGAGACCAGCTCGTTCGCCGCCTCGGGCCCCCACGATCCCGGCGCGTACGGGTGCACCGGCGGCGGTGCGTCGAGCAGCGGCTGGAAGACCCGCCATTGCTCCTCGACCGCGTCCTGTCGGGTGAAGCGGATGCTCTGGCCGACCAGCGCGGCGTGGAGCAGCACCTCGTACGGCGTGGCGCCCTCGCCGCCTTCCGCGGAGAACTCCATGTCGAGCTCGATCGGGCCGGGCCCGTCCGCCCGGTGCGCGTCGAGCTCGAGCCGCACGCCGGTCGACGGGTCGAGCTTGACGACGAGCTGGTTCGGCTCGATGTCCCGGTCGAACGCCGCGAAGCCGAGCCGCGGTGGATGCTTGAACACGAGCCGGAGCTCGGTCTGGGTGACGGGCAGGCGCTTGCCGCCGCGGATGAAGAACGGCACGCCGGCCCAGCGCCAGTTCTCGATCTCGAGCCGCAGGGCGACGAACGTCTCGGTGCTCGAGTCCGGCGCGACGCCGTCGATCGAGCGGTAGCCGTCGTACTGGCCGCGGACGTAGTGCGCCGGGTCGGCCTCCTTGACGGCGCGGAAGAGCGCGATCTGGGAGTCCTTGATCGTCTGCGGGTCGCCGCGTGCCGGCGCCTCCATCGCGCAGAGGGAGACCACCTGCATCAGGTGGTTGACGACCACGTCGCGCAGCGCGCCGACCGGATCGTAGAAGTGGCCGCGGTCCTCGACGCCGAAGTCCTCCGCCATCGTGATCTGGACCGACGACAGGTAGTTGCGGCTCCAGATCGGCTCGAGCATCGAGTTCGCGAACCGCAGATGGACGATCTCGTCGATGCCCATCTTCCCGAGGTAGTGGTCGATCCGGAAGAGCTGCGACTCGTCGATGTAGGCGTGGATCTCGTCCGCGAGCGCGCGCGCGGACTCGAGGTCGTGCCCGAACGGCTTCTCGACGACGACGCGGGCCGACTTGGTCAGCCCGGCCTCCGCGAGACCCTGGATGACCCTGCCGAACAGGAACGGCGGGATCTCGAGGTAGAAGACCGGCAGGCTCGCGTCCCCGATCGCGTCCGCGACCCGCTCGTACGTGGCGGCGTCGCCGAAATCCCCCGCGACGTACGACAGGCGCGCGGCGAAGCGCTTGAAGACGTCCTCGTCGAGCTGCTCGCCGGTGCCCACGATCGACTCGCGGGCACGCTCGATCAGCTGGTCGACGGACCAGTCGTCGACCGCCACGCCGAGGATCGGGCAATCCAGCAGGCCGCGCTGCTCCAGCCGGTAGAGCGACCTGAACGTCATGACCTTCGCCAGGTCGCCCGTGATCCCGAAGACCACCAGGCGGTCGGCAGGGCGGCCTTCGAGCTTTGGTGGCTGACCCGTCTGGGCCGTGGTGGGTGCGTCAGCGGTCACTCGTTCCCCTTTCGTCGCCTCAGCGCGGTCCCGCGTGTGGGCAGAGTCGACCACTCTCCCGGAGCGTCGCCGAGGGCTGTTCACCCAGACCGGGTGAACCCGCGAATCTCACCGATGCGAGAAACTCGCCGAGGTGGCCATCGCGTCACGCGCCGAGACGTCCGTCGTCTACGCGGCGGGGGCCGCGCAGGGGATCGTGCTGGTCACGTTCCCGGCCGCCAGCACGATCTTCACCGACCCCGACCGGTACGACCTGTCGAACACGCAGTACGGCGTCCTGTTCCTGCCCCAGGTCGCGACTGCGATCGCCGCGTCGCTGCTCGGGGCGTCGCTCGGCGGCCGCTTCGGCACGAAGCGGGTCTACCTTGCCGGCCTCGTCTGCAGCCTCGTCTCGATGCTGCTGCTGATCTCCAGCACGTTCGTCGAGGACGACACGTCCGTCGCCTTCCCGCTCCTGCTCGTCGCCACGGCGTTCCTCGGCGTCGGGTTCGGCCTCACAGTGCCGTCCCTGAACACCCTGACCGCGGCCTTCCATCCCGCCGCGGTCGAATCGTCTGTCCTCGTCCTCAACGCGCTGCTCGGGCTTGGCACGGCATTCGCGCCGGTGCTCGTCGCGATCTTCGTGGGGCTCGGCTTCTGGTGGGGCCTCCCGGTGCTGTCGGCGATCCTCCTCACCGCGCTTCTCGTTCGGAGCCTCGGCCTCCCGCTGCGTACGGACGCGCCCGCGCTCGTCGAGGACGGCGGGCATCCCCGACTCGCTTCTGGATGTTCGCCGCCTTCGCCGTGCTCTATGGCTTCTGCGAGACGGTCAACGGCAACTGGTCGCAGCTCGACATGACGAGCGAGCTCGGCGCCTCGACGACGCAGGCTGCGATCGCGCTCACCGCGTTCTGGACGATGGTCACGGTCGGACGCGTCCTCAGCGCCGCCGTCGAGCGCTGGCTGCCCGTGCGCACGACGTACCGCGTCCTGCCGTTCCTGCTTGCCGCAACCTTCGTGGTGATCGCCCTCCTACCGGACGACGCCACCGCCGCCGGGATCGTGGCGTTCGGCGTCGCGGGGCTCGGCTGCTCCGCCCTCCTTCCGCTGACGATCGGCTTCGGCGAGAAGGAGCTCGCCGACGATGGCCGCCGCGGTCGCCGGCGGAGTGATCGCCTTCTACCAGCTGGGCTACGGGATCGCCGCGTTCGGGGTCGGGCCGCTGCTCGACCACGGCGTGTCGCTGCCCACCGTCTACGGGTTCAGTGCAATCGTTGCTCTGGTCATGGGATTCGCGTCGTTCGGAGTGGCTCGTGCGCGGTGATCCGGCTGCCTACGAGGGTGCCGCGGAGACGGGGCTAGGACGGAGCCGGGCCGAGACGACGTAGGAGACCACGACGGCGACGATCACGAGCGGCATCAGGGTCAGGCCGTCGGCCTCGAGGAGCACGCTCACGATGAGAACGGACGTGAGCGGCAGTCCCAGCATTGCGACCATCAGCGCGCCGATACCCATTGCGGCACCCGCGATCATCGGCAGGCCGGGAAGGTGGGAGAGCGCAATGCCGCCGGCGGCGCCGATGAACATGCTCGGGAAAATGGGGCCGCCTCGGAAGCTGCTCAGCGAGAAGCTGTACGCGAGGCCCTTGCAGAGGACGATCATCAGGAGCGCGCCCACGGTCCAGCCGGCGGCGCCTTCGATCAGGCCCGGGAGCTGATTCTGTCCCGAGAAGAGCACCTCGGCGGAGCTTCTCCCCGTTACTTCGACGAAGATCAGGACGACAACGCCGATCGCGACGCCGACAACGGGTGTCAGTAGCACGCTTCGGCGTTCGACGATCGGCTGAAGCGCCAGCGCCAGCCACTTGATGCCGGCGCCGAGGATTGCCGCGATGACGCCGATCGCGAGCGCCCACAGAAACTCGGACACACCGGGGCTGCCGGCCGGAGGGATGTCCGGGACTGCGAGCGAGAAGGTGCTGAAGCCGGTCCAGTTGTCGAGCCCGATGAAGATCAGCGAGCCGACACCGGCAGCGAGCAGCCCGGGCGCGAGCACCACTCCGAGCATCGCGCCGCCGATCCCGGCCACCTCCATCATCAGGAACGCGGCCGGAAGAGGCGAGCCGAGGAGCGTGCTGATCGCGGCGAAGCTCCCGGCGGCGCCGATCACGACACTGGCCATCTGAGGCGCGTCGCGCTTGAGCAGGTGGACGGCGAGGACTCCGAGGCCGCTGCCGATCGCGATCAGAGGCGCCTCCGGGCCGAGGACGACCCCGAGGCTGAGCGTGGCGAACGCTGCAATGACGATCCCGGGGAGCTCGATCGGCGGCACGGGCCCGGATGCCTTGAACCCCTCCGCCGGCTTGTGCCCTCCCGTCCCCGGCAGGTGCCGGATCGTGAGCGCTACCACCAGCCCGCTCAGGGCAAGCAGCGGTATCGGCCACCAGCTCGGTTGCCCGTCGAACCCCAGCTCCCCGGGAAGCGTTGCGAAGAGGTAACGCTGAGCCTCGTCCACCCCCTTGAGGAAGAAGAACGCAACCGTCGCCACCGGCACGCCGATGACGGCGCCGAATGCCAGGAGCGCCATGTAGCTGCGGCTCCTGAGGAGCTCTGCCGGATCGGGAGAAGCCCCAGGCGGTGGTGAGGGAGCGGGTGTCATCGCTCAACCGTCCTCGGGCCGGCTAAGCGCTCTGCGCGGACTAGGGCAAGCGCTCCTGGTGGTACCGCTCCTTGTCCTCCTCGCGCCATTCCGCCTCGTACGCCTCGGCCTCGGCGAACTCCTGCTCGACTCGCGCTCTTTCGTCCGCGTCCGTACTTGCGGACAGCTCGCCCGAGGCCGTTTTGCGACGCGACGCGATGAAGGCGACCACGACGAGCGGTACGGCGATCACGGCCATGATGATCCACGGGATCACGCGCGGCAGCCTACAGCCACCCGCGCCTGGCCCCGGGTCGCGAGGCTTGACAGAGTTCCTCGCAAACCGCTAAAGATACTGAGCGTATGGAAATACTCTTGGTATTCAAATGGGTCGCCTGACCCACGCGGAACGCCGCGAGCAGACGCGTGGCGGCCTCGTCGCCGCCGCCCTCGAGGTCTTCCTCGAGCGCGGCCTCCACGGCGCGTCGCTCGACGAGATCGCGGAGCGCGCCGGTATTCGAAGGGCGCGGTCTACTCCAACTTCGCGGGCAAGGACGAGCTGTTCCTCGCCGTCCTCGACGCCCAGTTCGAGCGGCGGGCGTGGATCCTCGCGGACGTCCTGCTCGACGAGAAGGACCTCGAGTCGAGCTACCGCGCGGTCGCGCGGTCCATGGTCGCGGCGGACGAGGGCGAGCCGCGCTGGACGCCGCTCCTGCTCGAGTTCTGGGCGCACGCGTCGCGGCGCCCGGCGCTCCGGACCGCCGTCGCCGAGCGGCGCGAGCGCTTCTTCACCATCATCGCCGGGCTGATCGACGAGCTCGGCGCCCGTCAGGGGGTCACCTTCGCGATCCCGACGAAGGACATCGCCCGCGGCTCAAACGCGCTCGCGCGCGGCATGGCGCTCGACCGCCTGCTCGACCCCTCCTCCGTCTCCGCGGACCTGTTCGAGGAGATGCACACCGCCATCGCGATTGGACTGACGAGATGACCACAGCCCCCGCCTCGACCCACGACACCGACATGGCAAGGTCGCCGTCTCGCTGCGCCTGTTCGCGCGCGTCGGCCTCACCCCCGAGACGCGGCTCGCGGCGATCAGCGCCCCGAACCCGCTCCACATCACGCGAGAGCTGTTCGCCGCCTTTCGCTCCGGCCGGTCCGGAGCCCCGGTGCTCTCCGTCTCGACGCCGCTCGACGAGACCGTGGCTTCGCTCAACGAGTACCAGCCCGCGGCCGTCCTCACCTACGGAGCGTCGCGGCGCTGCTCGCGCAGGAGCAGCTCGAGGGACGGCTTCGGATCGCGCCGCGGATCGTCGGCGTCAGCAGCGAGGTCCTGACCGACGAGGCGCGCGGCTGGATCGGAGACGCCTGGGGGATCGTGCCCGTCGAGGTCTACGCGTCGACCGAGACGCTGTACATCGCCACGAGCACGCCGCCGCGACGGGAGCTCGACCTCTACGAGGACCTCTCCATCGTCGAGGTCGTCGACGAGAGCAACCGGCCCGTCCCGCCGGGCGTCCCGGGCTTCAAGGTGCTCGTGACCAATCTCGTCAACCGGACGCAGCCGCTGATCCGCTACGAGCTCTCCGACTCGGTCATGCTCGCCGGCGACACGCACGCGAGCCCCCTGCCGTATCGAAGCATCGCCGCGGTCGAGGGGCGGAGCGACGACATCCTCCGCTTCCCGGGCGCGCGCGGGGGCGAGGTCGCCGTCCATCCCTACCGCCTCCGGGAGCCGTTCGCCTGCCTCGCCGAGCTCCGTCAGTACCAGGTCGTCCAGCACGACGGGCGGCTGGAGATCCGGATCGTCCCGCGCGACTCGGCCGCCGACACTCCTCTGCGGGTGCGGGCCGCGGTGCTCGACGTGCTCGAATCCTCCGGAGCCGTCCCGCCGCCGATCGAGGTCGTCACGGTGCCGGAGATCGAGCGCGAGAGCGGGCACGCCGCCAGGCTCAAACTCGTCAAGCGCGCCGCACGGGCCTGAACCAGCCGCTCAGACGGTGGCGGCCTGACGTGCGCCGGCCATTGAGTGCGCGAATGTCGCTCGAGGACGGCGCCTCTGCAGGCTCAGCGTAGTGACTACCAGCGAAAGACGACCGACGGCGCCGAACGCTCGACAGGACAGGGCTTTAGGCCACCAGGCAAGGGGTTGAGCACATCACTCTACGATGCTGAGGGGCGGCTCTGAGCCCTCTCGAGGAGATGCATGGCAAGGCTGCTGAGACGCAGGTACTCATAGGCGCGGATCGGATCGCTGATGTTTCCATCCGCGGTGTGGACCTTTTCGTTACGGAAGCGATCGATCGCCATCGTCAGAAACTTCACGCCAGCCTGGAAATCTCCATCGACATGCTGAGCTGCCGCCCCGTCTACGTAGAGGTTGCCCTTGCCAAAGGCATCCGATCCGGTCTCGTAGGTTGTGAGAATACGAAGCCTGTCGCGAACTATCTTGAAGCTCTTTTCGACTGCTTCTGCATAAGCGCCGTCCTCGTAAAGCTTGCGGCACGAAGACGAGATCGCGGGATGCAAACTCTCTATCGCCGTGGCATCTGACGATTCCACGATCGCAAGTTCAAGTCTGTCAATCAGGCGCTCCAGCCAGAAGAGCCCCGTCTCGAGCGCTCTCTTCCTGTGTGGAAAGGTGAACTGCGGGGATGAGTGATCTGCCGTCCCTGTGACAGCGGTGAATTCCCGCGCTGTCTCCCTCTCTTCATAGAGTGCAGTGAGCTCGGCGGCCGTCGCTTCGCGCCATTGAGCGAACAGAGCCATCCAGTCTTCATATCCTCCGGACCTTTCAGCGATCTCAGCTTTGGCTAGGAGATCCTGGCCGCCCCGAATACGCGCGACGATCGCCCTCTTAACCTCTTCACCTGGTTGTAGTAGTTTCGCCAGGCTTCCCTCTCTGACCGATTAGATCGGCTGAACTCTACGAGCGCAAAGAACCTCGGCTGGCCGAGCGTGTTCTCACCCGACCCGACTGTTCTGCCCTATTGATCCACGCTACTCAGCGCGGCAGGCCTGATGCGCACGCGGGGCGGCTACGGGCCGCCCTTCGCGTTTGTGTTCCGCTCAGCTTCGCCCAGTGCGAGTGCGCACGCCTCCTCGAGGCTCAGCTTCGCACCCTGCCCCCAGGCTTGATCGAAGACGTATTCGTCGAGCCGCTCGCGGATCACGCGAGCGGTCTTCTCGTTCCTCTCCGCTGCCCACCATGGCGTTCTTGCGTCGATCTCCTCCGTCAGAGCTTCCGAACTCGCCAACAAGCAAGCCGCCCTGTACGACTCGCCAGCGAGAGCGAGCACCTCCGCGAGGCTGCCGAGACCGATCGCGAGCTCGAGGCGATCGCCCAGCTCCCGACTGAATTTCAGGACCTCCCCGAGCATCGAGAGGGCTTCCTCCAGCCGACCGTCGTCACGAGCGAAAATGGCCAGCCCGTCGATCGCGATCATCTCGTGGCGCCGATTGTTGAGCGCACGCGCTCGTTCGAGATTTTCCTCGAGGAGCGCCCGCGCGCGATGCTTGTCGCCAAGACCATGTACGACCCAGGCGACGTTCTCCGCCGCCACTCCTGTGTAGTACTCATTGCCGAGCTCGCGAAAGGCGAGCATGCTCGCTTCCAAGAACGGCCGGGCAGCTGCCAGATCGCCTGCCTCGGCGAATGTGACGCCGACCGTCATCGTCGCGTAGGCAACCCCCCAGGGATCGTCGAGATCGCGATACAGCCGAAGCGCCTCCTGCGCTCGGGCGCGGGCAGATTCATGGTCTCCAAGCCGTAGAGCCATGAACGAGGCTCCGGTCAGCGCCTTGCTGCGGGCAGTTGTCGGACGGGCATCAGAGGAGAGCGCAGCCTCCAAGCGCCGCCGGCCCTCACTCAGGTGGCCGCGGCCCAACCAGAAGTGCGTCAGCGCGCCCGTCAGCCTCATACTGAGCTGACCCTCGCGCGAGACTCCACAAAAATCGAGAGCAGAGCGCATGTTGTCGTGCTCTGCATCGAGGCGCGCTATCCACTCCTGGCTGCCTTCGCGCAGATAGGGCTCGGCCTCCTCGGCCAGATCGAGAAACCACTCTGCGTGCCGCCGACGTAGCTCGTCGGCCTCTCCCGACGCCTCGAGTTGCTCGACCGCGTACTCGCGGATCGTCTCGAGCATCCAGTAGCGGAGCTTGAGCTTCGAGTCGCGCTTGCGGACCAGGCTCTTGTCGAGCAGCGACTCCAGGGTGTCGAGGATCTGCGCCTCGCGATCTCCTCGGCAGCCTCGTACGTGCACCCTCCGGCAAAGACGGCGAGGCGGGAGAAGAGAAGCTGCTCCTCCCCCGAGAGGAGGTCGTGGCTCCACTCGATCGTCGCGCGCAGCGTCTGCTGGCGGGGATCGGCGTCGCGTCCGCCTCTCAGCAGGTCGAGGCGCTCGGAGAGGCGCTCCAGCACCTGCTCGGGGCTGAAGAGCGCCGGTGCGGGCGGCGGCGAGTTCGATGGCGAGCGGAAGCTCGTCGAGGTGCAGGCACAGCTCTCGTACCGCGTCGGTCAGGACGAAGGAGGGATCGACGGCGCGGGCTCGCGTGGCGAAGAGCGCCTCGCCATCTGACTCGGCGAGCGGCGGCACGGGGTAGGTCTGCTCACCGGAGACGCGCAGGCGCTCCCTGCTCGTGACGAGGACGTCGAGGTTCGGGCAAGCAGCTGACGAGTGCCGCGAGGTCGCTTGCCGCCTCCACGACTTGCTTCGAAATTGTCGAACAGACAGAGCATCCGCCGGTCGGCGATGTGCTCGGCGAGAGCGCTCTTCGAGCCGAGTATCTGGCCAGCTGTCGCGAGGACGAGGCTTGGGTCCCGAAGCGGCGCAAGCGGCACCCAGAAGATCGCCGTCGGGATAGTCCTCCGAAGCCATGCCCGCCGCCTGCAGGGCGAGCCGCGTCTTCCCTGTCCCTCCGGGCCCGGTCAGCGTGAGGAGGCGAGCATCGTCTTTCGACAGGCGCTCGACCACCTCGGAAAGCTCCTGCTCCCTTCCTTGGAACGGCGTGGCCGGGATCGGCAGGTTCGTGCGGTAGAGCGACTTGAGCGCCGGGAATTCGCGCTCGCCGAGCTGGTACAGGCGTTCGGGAGCGGACAGGTCCTTGAGCCGGTGATCGCCAAGGTCGCGTGAGTTCGAATTCGACGAGTTGTGCAGTCGACGCCGACACGAGCACCTGCCCGCCGTGGCCGCAGGCGGCGATGCGCGCCGCGCGGTGGACGTCGCCGCCGACATAACCCTCGTCGGTCCGAAGCGGCGTCCCGGTGTGCACGCCGACTCGTACATGAACGGGACCTGGAGCGAGCGCCTCGGTGAAGGCCGCAGCAGCCTTCAGTGCGCCGGGCGCGGTGGGGAAGGCCAGGAAGAGCGCGTCGCCCTGGGTGTCGACCTCGACCCCGCCTCCGTCAGCGCAGGCCTCGCGGATCAGCTGTCGGTGCTCGCCGAGCGCCTCCGCGTAGTCCTCCGCACCGAGCTCGTCGAGAAGCTTCGTCGAATCCTCGACGTCGGTGAAGAGGAAAGTGACCGTGCCGCTTGGGCGGTCGTCTCGCATGCCCGACGTGATCATCCGCCGGGCTGAGCCGCCCGTCTACTCTTTCTCGAGCTCTGGGGCTAGGACCGCGAGTTGAGCGAGCGTCCTCTCGCCTGAGGGAGTCGGGTATTTACCGCTACTCAGTAGTTACAGATGCGAGCCTCTCCGGCCGGCGAGCAAGCTGCGGAGCCGCTGCCACTCAGCCAGAAACGAACGGTTCGGCGAAGCAGATGGGAGCCGTCAAGCGTTCCGCCGCCCTGCAGGGAAGGAGTCCCTCAACCGCGGCCTGATGACAGCATTTGCGTGCTGCGCGAACGCGTTGTACGCCTGCCTTCCTCACCTCGAAATGCTCGTTCTCGCCGGCTTTCGGTCGGGGGCCGTCATCGACGGCGAACGTGTAGAGGGAGTCTCGCCAGGAGAAGTACCGCGCGCCAACCCTGTGAGCCTGGTGAGCCGCCGCCCGCGCCTCGCCTGTACCAAAGAAGAGTGACAGCCGGTTAGGCATGTGTCTGCAACACGCGGCACGCCGCAGTCGCGTCGGCGAGCGCCCCGCTGCGGGTCGCCGGGTGTCATCGCATGGGATTCGGCGCGATCGAGCAGAAGAGGGCACGCTCGGCATGAAACAACAACTCACGCGCGCGGCTCTCCTTCTCGAGGAACTCATCGCACGCCTCGATGGTGCGTTCGCGGAACTTCTCCCTCTGGGCAATCCAGCCAGCGGCGACGGCGCCAATGACACTGCCGATTCCAAGGCTTGCAACGAGGCCGGCAACTGCAGCAGTCGTAGTAATCGTGGCAGTGCCCACCATTGGTACCGAAAGACACTAACGCCGACCTGAGCGAGTGACGACTCGCTGGTTCGACAGAGCGAGCTTCCTCTCGCCTGCCCGTCGCGACCGCAGGGCGAAAAGCCCCTGACGCCGTTCTGCCCTATTGATCCACGCTACTCAGGCGGTAGCGCCCTGACGTGGGCCAATGAGTTCGGGAATAACACCAGAACGGATCGGGCCATACTGCGGGCGTGCATGGACGCTACGCGGGCGAATCAGCGGGGCCGGCACGCGGCGGGATCGTTCTCCGAACAGCGCGTCTGATCCTGATCCCGCTGAGACGACTCGACGAGGCCGAGCACGCACGAGCGTCGAACAACCCCGCCGACGCATTGCGCGACACTCGCGCCGCCGAGCTGCAGTGGCGAGAGCACGGCTTCGGCCCCTGGGCGATCCGGGACAGACGAGACGAGAGCTTCCTCGGCGGCGCCGAGCTGCGCCTTGCCGGTCATGGCATCGAGGGAATCGCGTCCGACGAGGTCGAGGCGGGCTGGTGGGTGACCGAGGAGCGGCGGAGGGAAGGCATCGCGACCGAGGCGATGGAAGCAGCAATCGATGACCTCTGGGGCCGTACCGACGTCGAGAGCATCACGGCCTACATCGAGGAGGGAGCGAACGAACCATCTCGTCGCCTTGCCGCCAAGCTCGGATTCGCAGCGCGTGGCCCAGGCCGCGGGCGCTCGGGCGAGCCGATGACGGTGTACGAGGTTCGCCGAGACGATTGGCTCCGACGAGGACTCTGAAGCCAACGGGGCGAGAGTGGCCTGGGCGAGCGTGTTCCCACCTAACGCGACTGTTCTGCCCTATTGATCCTTCCTACTCAGCGTGGCAGGCCCTCGGGCGATGTCCAGGCGAGAGCACACTGGCCCAGCCGACGGGGTGGACGTTGCGTGGTTGCTGCGTACGATCCGAAGCGTGGCACCGCATAACGTCGAGGACGGCCAGCGGATCGAGATCGCGCGCATGCAGCAGCTGCTCGCCGAGCGCGACTAGGGCTCGGCGAGGAACGCCTCCAGACGCCCTGCCTCGTCCTCGATCTCGCGCCGCGCCGCGGCTGAAAGAGGCTCGAACGGCTCCAGCACGACACGGCCGTCGTCGACGCGCCAGATCCCGGCGACGAATCCGTCGACCAGGAACGTCTGCGCGACGTCGCCGTTCATCTTGATCACCGTCTTCCGGTACTGCTCGGGGAGCACGCGCGTCCGGTCGGCCCAGGCGAGCAGGACGTTGTCCCACTTCGGCAGGAAGCGTACGGGCGCCGGGGTCTCGGCGTCCGGCAGCGGCGCTCGTGGGACGTCGAGGAGCTCGCGGCCCTGCTCGTCGCGGAAGCGGCGCAGCGGCTCGAGCAGCTCCAGTGCAGCGTCGATCTCGGCCACGCGGATCATGCTCCAGGCTCCGATGTCGCGGCGCGTCGAGGGGCCGAAGGCCGCGAGGTAGCGGCGGAAGATCTCGACGCGCGCCTCGACCGGGACGTGCGCCTCCGGTTCCTCGATCGCGACAAACCGTTGCTCGTTGCGCGGCTGCCAGAGCGCCGTCTCGGGGTGGTGGACGATGTGCGCTGCGACGCGCGCCGTCTGCCAGGCGCGGCGCGCATCGACGCCGGCGAGGCCGTACTCGCTCTCCAGGTGGGCGAGCGCCTCCGCCGACGTGACGGGTCCCCCGGCTGCGAGCGCGCGCACCGACGGGGCGAGCTGATTCGCCCGTTCCGTCTCCCAGGGGAAGGCCGCCCGGATGAGCGCATAGTCGCGCCGCGTGACGAGGTGCAGCGTCTGCCGCGTCGCCGTCGCCCTGACGATCGTGGACTGCCGGAGCAGCCGCTCGAGCGACCCGCGCCGGAACCCCGTCGTGCGCGTCCAGATACCGACGTACGGAGCCTGCGGCGACTGCGCCTGCATCCCGACGAGGCGCTCGATCACCGCCGTTGGCGAGAGTCGCGTGCGCTGGAGGAGGAGCTGCCGCGCGAGTGTCGCGCGGTTCAGCTCGCGTAGCGTGAGGACTCGTTCGGCCACAGGCCGAGGCACTCTAATCCGCCGACGGAGTGGCGAATCCGGTGGGATCGTTCGTAGCGACGTGGACGTAGCCCGCGTTCAGGGTGCATCCGCGGCACCGGCGTGGAGGAGAAGCTGGCTGGCTAGGGTTCGCCCGCCCGATTGGGCGGCCAGTACCGGATATCGACTCGGCCGATGATGCTCTCGCGCGGAACGACGCCCCAACGGCGTGAGTCGCACGACATCGCGCGGTTGTCGCCGAGCACGAAGTAGCCGGCTCGGGGGCTCCGAGGCCATTCGCCGCTCTCCCGCCCGCGATAGGCGGGGGCGAGATAAGGCTCCCTCAGCCGAACTCCGTTGATGAGGACGTGACCCTCTTGCATCGAAACCTGCTCGCCAGGAAGCCCGACGATCCGCTTGACGAACACGCCACTGGCGTTGCAAGCCGCTTTCACCCTGGCAGGCGCGTTGAAGACGATGATGTCGCCACGCTCGGGTGCATGGAACCGGTAGACGATTCGGTTCGCGATCACTCGATCAGAGACGCGAGACCTACAGTCGTCCGCAGGCTTCCCGCAATGGAGAGTCGGCTCCATCGAGGCCGAGGGGATCCTGTACGGCTTCGCGATCTCGGCCTGGAAGACAAGCACTCCCATAACGGCAAGGGTGATCGTAAGCGTCCAGTCGATCAGTGTTCGGAGTGGCCTGGGGAACCGCGACAGCGATCGATCGAGGACGCGCACGCCAATCAGGATGCCACGCCCACCGCGCCGTCGTGTGGGCGGCGCGCTCTCGCCTGAACGCTGTCGCGGCCGGATCATGACAGCGGTCGTTATGCCCTATTTGATCCACGCTACTCAGCGCGGCAGGCCTGATGAGCGATGTCAGGCGAGAGCACACTGGCCCAAGCGGCGGTTGCGGCTCCGGTTAGCCTCTTGGCGTGGCTCCTGACGCCTCGTCCTGGGAGGTGCTCCTTCATACGGACAGGCTTTGCCTACGCACGCCGACTCTGCGGGACGCGGACGCGCTTTACGACCTGTTCACGGACTCCGAGGTGATGCATGGCTTGGGCAAAGAGCCCGTCTCAGCAACCGAGGAAGCACGAGCCATCATCGAAGAATGGATCGGTGGTTGGAGAACGGACGGGCTCGGTGCGTTCATCATTGAGACCGCAGCTACCGACCAGCAGGTGGTCGGCCAGGCCGGTCTCATGATCTTCGATACACGCGGCTGGACGCCCTCGACCTGGGCTAACGCAGGAAGCCATGGTCAGCCGGAGCTTGGGTGGGCCTTGATACGTGCGCACTGGGGCCACGGATATGCGAGCGAAGCAGCCGCGGCCATCCGGAAATGGGCATATGGGTGTCGATCCATCGACCGGCTTGTCTCTCTGATCTCGTCCGATAACGTCCGCTCTCAGCGGGTCGCCGAGAGACTCGGTGCGATACCGACAGAAACCGTCACCCCTGTCGATTCGGGGCGGACGACAGTCGTCTGGAAACATCCGCCCGCCTGACGCGGAAACGAACTCCCGCCTGCTCGTCCCCGCCCACCTAGCTTCACGCCCGGCCACCCTGGCTCCGCGGATGATCCGGGCTCAGCCGTCATGCGGAACGCTGGCGCAACCGAGTGTGGTGTGGCTTCCCCGCTCGGAATCTACGACGGTCTGGTGCTCGGGACACCGGCGCCTTGACTATAGCGCCGCCGAAGCACTTGCCCAACCCGCATCGGCTAGTTGCTACTCAACCCGTCCCCGTCCTAGCTCAAGTCGTCATGCTTTGTTCTCGTCCTAGGGCCATCGCTACTCAGCGCGTGGAGTCCCGACTACGAGCGCTTGAGCCTTGGGGGTTGGCGAAACGGCGTCGGGCCCGGGCACTCGACCTTGACGTAAAGAAAGCTGATCTCTCTCGCGTCTAGAGGCCAAGTTGGGCGAGGAGCTCGACTTGATCGAAGAACAGATGCTCGGAGGCGAGCTCGTCGCCACGAGCCTCATAGGCGGACATCCAGCGGAACTCGACATGCCGACCGGTGGCCGGGACCTCGCCAGAGGGCGTGCGGAACACGCCGCTGTGCGTGCCAATGAACCGTCCTTCCGCTGCGACGAGGGAGCCCTCGCCGAAGACCCGCGACAGCTCGAGCCGCCCGTCGGGAAATCCCTCCTGGAAAGCGCCGAGGAACGCCAGCACGTCCTCACGGCCGCGCATCGACGCACCCGGTACCACGAACTCGGCGTCTTCAGCCCACGGATCGGCGTCCGGCTGGTGTGCGTTGAACGCGTCGACGTGCCGCTCGACAACCTGCTTGGCCTCCGCCATCTAGCCGTACCTCCTGGATGAGCTCCGAATGCCGACACTTGCAGCGGGGGCATCCTAGTGCTTGATTTCGGCGGCGAGCGGGCCACTGAAGCAGGGATCCCCCAAGTGCCTCGCAGCGTGGAAGGGCACGCCGTACTACTCAGGTGGTCGCGGTCTTGCATGCGCCGGCGTTCGAGAATGTCCCTGGAGCGTCGCGACGCCGCCTAAGGCTTTGGCTCGACCACCTTTGTAACGACCCAGCGGTGCTTGCCGATCTTGCGGTCGCGCACGAATCCGAGTCCCTCGTACGTCGACAGAGCACCGTGGTAGAGAAAGCCGGCAGGGACCGAGCCTGCGTCCTCCGGGTAGCCCTCCACCCTCCCGCCGCCGAGATCCGCGATGAGGTCGAGCGCGCCCGCGAGCGCCGCGGTGGCGACACCCTGGCGACGGTGCCCCTTGCCGA
Source organism: uncultured Actinomycetes bacterium (assembly GCA_963817105.1). Classification (GTDB taxonomy): domain Bacteria; phylum Actinomycetota; class Thermoleophilia; order Gaiellales; family Gaiellaceae; genus 3-1-20CM-4-69-9. Next base: position 77,583 of record CAWFNA010000001.1, on the reverse strand, counting down.
CGAAGTGGCACGCGGTTCGCCAGTCCGGCAACGCCGTCAGGCTCTTCTCGTACACGGCGCGGTTCTTGATCCTCGGCACCTCGTCGGGCGCGCCGAACTGGCACCAGCCCAGGCAGTCGTCGCCGTCGAACACGAGGGCCGCATGCGCCGTGCCTGCCCGCACGCGAGCGAGCTTCCGCTCGCGCTTGGGGGGCACCGTGCCTTTGTTGTCTTCGTGGAACCCCATGCACCAGCAGCCCCCGAAGATGCCATTGTTGCGTTCCACCAGCGCGGCGAACGCAGGCCAGGTCGACTCGTCCAGCGCTCTGACAACGTAGGCGGGCACGGCGATGGAGAATAGCCGCCTCGAGATGCCCCGACGGAGGCCGCGCGTGCTCGGGGTTTACCGAATGAGGACTTTCAATCTCAACAGCGACGAGTGGGACGGGACGAGGGACCGCGAGGGCTGGCGCTTCAAGGGCGCGCTTGTCGGCCAACGCATCGGCGGTGAGCTAATCGGCGCGACCATGTCCGAGGTCGAGCCTGGCAGCAGGCTCTGGCCCTACCACGCGCACCACCTGAATGAGGAATGGGTGATCGTGCTCCGCGGCGAGCCCACGCTGCGCACGCCCGAGGGTGAACATGTGCTGAAGGAGGGTGACGCCGTCTGCTTTCCGCGCGGCAAGGAGGGTGCGCATCAGATCATCAACCGAACGGACTCGCCTATTCGCGTACTCATGCTCTCCTCGATGATCCCCGGCGAGATCGTCGAGTACCTCGACACCGGAAAGGTTCTCGCCAAGGGCGTCGAGGATGAAGACATCATGTTCGCGAGGCCCGGACCCACGGTCGAGTACTGGGAAGGCGAGGACTAGCTCCGAGGCGACGCTCGCGACTAACCGCGGTGCGAGAATCGCGTCCGTGCCCGGAGCACAACTCGAGGACTTCGGATCGGGGCTCACGCCCGTGACCCAGGGCTGGTTCGTCGTCAACGTGCGCGACAGCGAGTGGTGGTTCTCGGAGAGGAGGGGCGCGAGGTGCGCCTTCGAGAACGAGTACGGCGATCCGCCGGTCGAGTTCGCCCAGCTCGGGATCAACGTCACCGTCCTGGAGCCAGGACAGACCGGTCTCTACCACGCCGAGTCGAACCAGGAGGCGTTCCTCGTCCTTTCAGGGGAGTGCGCGCTGCTCGTCGAGGACGAGGAGCGACGCCTGCGGCTCTGGGACTTCTTCCACTCTTCCCCGTGGACCGAGCACGCCTTCGTGGGTGCGGGCGAGGGGCCGTGTGTGATCCTGATGGTCGGTTCGCGCTCGGGGACCGGAGTGCACTACCCGGTGTCGGAGCTCGCGGCGCGCTACGGCGCGAGCGTGGCGGAGGAGACCTCCGACTGGAGGCAGGCGTACGCGACGGTCGAGCGGTTCCGGCGAGAGCGGCCGCCGAACTGGGCTCGTCTGCCCTGGGCGTAAATCAAGGCCACGGGTACTCGTCATGCTGAGGGAGGTCGTCGAGGATCTCGTACCAAGGAGCTTTTGAGCCGACGAACATGTGAGCCGTCGGCTTGAGCCTCGGCTCGTCGATCAGTGACCCATAGGGCACTCGGATCTTGCCTTCGTAGCCCGTCCAATACAGCAGCGAGAAGCACTTCCCGCAGCGCCTCGCGTGGTGGTCGTGAGCATCGCCAATCAAGATCAACGAGTCGGCACCCTTGGTCACCCTCAGCTTCTCGGGCTCGATCTCGCCCCATGGCAAGAAGGCCGAGCCCGTCATCTGCACGGCAGTTCGAGCAGTAGCAGTTGAACGCGACGATGAACTCGTCGGACACCTCGTAGCCGACGGCATTGCATCCGCAGCGCCCTCTCAGCACGACGACACTCTAGAGGGGGCGTCTCAGCCCACCGTCTTCGGCAGCGGGGCGACAGGTCTCGAGTACTCTCGGACGGTGATTGAAGCGGCGGTCACGGTCCGGGACAACCCCGAGGCGCGCCGGTACGAGCTCGTCCTGGACGGTGGCGTCGTCGGCGAGCTCGTCTACCGGCAGCGGCCCAAGGGGCGCGTCTTTCTCCACACCGAGATCTCCGAGGAGCTCGAAGGCCGCGGCCTCGGCACACGGCTCGTCGAGAGCGCGCTGGACGACGTCCGCGCCCACGGGCTGAAAGTGATACCTCTTTGCCCGTTCGTGTCGGAGTATCTCCGGCGGCACCCGGAGTACGCCGACCTCGTGCTGTGACACGACACGGTCGCCGCGAGAACAGCGCGGCCCGAGCCGGCTCTACGCGAACAAGGAGATCGAGGTGATCTGGGAGCCGCGCCTTTGCATCCACTCGGGGAACTGCTGGCGCCGGCTGAACAACGTCTTCAAGCCCGAGGCGCGCCCGTGGGTCGACCCCGACGGAGCCGTCCCGGACGAGATCGCGGAAACGATTCTCACCTGCCCGACGGGCGCGCTTCACTTCCGCCGCCTCGACGGCGGCCCGCAGGAGGAGCCTCAGGAGCCGACGACGCTCGAGCCGCGCCCGAACGGCCCGCTCTTCCTTCGCGGTCGCGTCCGCATCGTCGACGCCGACGGCAATGTCGTGCGCGAGGACACACGCGTCGCTCTCTGCCGTTGTGGCGGTTCGGGCAACAAACCGTTCTGCGACGGGACACACCGCACCATCGGCTTCCAGACCTGACGTTCACGTCGAGCCTCGGCTGCACCGACCGGGTCGAGTCGGAGGACTTGCCGGACAAAGACTGAACACTCACGCGCGGCCGCGGACGTCCGACCGCGCCGCCTGTGATGACCGAAGCCCCTCCGCCGCCGAGCCCGCCGCCCCAGGACTCCAGTCCGGTCGCGTCCCGGCGACGACTGCTCGCCGCCCGCTCGCTGACGGTGGTGGCGATCCTGCTCGCGATCGTCAGCGTCCTCGCCAACTTCGTCAAGCGGGAGGCGCTCGACACCTCCCAGTTCCGCCATACGGCTCGTGCGCTGATCGCCGACAGGACGGTGCAGGAGCAGGTCGCCGCGACTCTGACCGACCAGCTCTATGCGAACGTCGACGTGCCGGCAGCGCTGCAGAAGCGGCTGCCGGCGAACCTGGACGGGCTCGCGGGCCCGATCGCCGGTGCCGTGCGCGAGACCGCCGACCGCTCGGCGCGGCGGCTGCTGCAGCGCCCGGGCGTGCAGGACGTGTTCGTCGGCGCTGCGTCGGCGGCCCAGCGCCAGTTCGTCGCCGTCCTCGATGGGAACACGAGGATCGCTCAGACGAGCGGCGGCAAGGTCGTGCTGGACGTCAGTCCGCTCGTCCTCGACCTCGGGAACCGCTTCTCGTTCATCCCGAATCTCGAGGCCCGCATCCCCCGGGGCTCGGCGAAGGTGACGATCGTCGAGTCGGGGCAGCTGAAGACCGCCCAGGACGCGACCCGGCTGCTCCGGTTCGTCGCCGACTGGATCTGGGCGCTCGCGCTCGCGGCGGCCGCCGCGGCGGTATGGCTGGCGCGCGGCCACCGGCGGGTGGAGCTGCGCGCCCTCGCGATCGGACTGCTCGCTGCAGGCCTGATCATCCTCGTCGTCCAGACGCTGATCGGCCGCTACCTCGTCGATCACCTCGTGAAGACGGAGTCGGCAGGGCCCGCGGCCGCGCGGGTCTACTCGATCCTGACAGAGCTCCTCCGCGGCGACGGCTGGACGGCGATCATCATCGCGGTCATCGCGCTGATCGGGATCTGGTTGAGCAGTCCGAGGCCGCGTGCCGTGCGGGCGCGACGGGCGGTGTCTCCGTACCTGCGCCGCGCCGACGTCGCCTATCCCATCGTCATCGGCGGCTACCTCCTGCTGCTCTGGTGGCGGCCGACGCCGCAGTTCGGCTTCCCCCGCACGGTGATCGTGTGGTTCGTGCTTGCGCTCCTCGGCCTCGAGGTGCTGCGACGCCAGACGGCACGCGAGTTTCCGGATACGGAGCCGACCGGCCTGCTCGAGACGGTCCGCGAAGCCGTCGGTCATCGGCGGGCTCCTCGGTCGGAAGGCGCGACGGGCGAGCTGGAGCGGCTTGCAGGTCTCCACACAACGGGCTCCCTCGACGACACGGAGTTCGCAGCCGCCAAGGCCCACGTGCTCGGACTGACGCACTGACCTCAGACCAGCGCTGCGGCTCGAGGAAGCGCTCCCCCGTCCCGACGGACTAGGCTCCGGCAGCGATAGACGAAGGGCCGACGGTGGACACGGTTGAAGCGTCTCCAGACGTAGACGAGACCGAAGAGCTCGACGAGCACGAGGCGGGCGACGAGAAGCCGACCGTCACGGAGCTGCTGGTGGAGCTGGGCCATGACATGAGCGCCCTGGCGCTCTGCCAGGCCGAGCTCACCGCCTCCCAGAACATGCCCGAGGCCCGCCGGGCGGCCCGTGGCATCGTCGCCGCCTGCCTCGCCGCGGTCGCGTTCCTCTCGGCCTTCGTGCTCGCGAACGTGGCCGCCGTCTACGGGCTCTCGGCCGTCATGTCGCCGTGGCTGGCGGCGCTCGTGCTCGGCGCGGCGTGGCTCGTGGTCGGGACCGTGCTCGCGGTCGCTCTGAGCCGCAGCCGGATCAGAACGTGGTGGCGCCTCGCCACCCGCCCGGAACAGTCGACGGAGGAGCTCGGGCAGGCGCGTGACAAGGCCGCGCAGGAGGTCCGCGACACGGTCGAGGAGCTCGGGTTGGCGATCTCGAGCGCGATCGCGATGGCGGCGGTCGCGAACGCGGGCGAGATGGCGAGCGGAGCACTCGACGTAGGAGGAGAGGTGCTCGATGCGACCGACGAGATCGTGGAGTCGATCGCCGAGGAACTGCCGGGCGGAGGCATGGTGAAGCAGATGTGGGACGTCGTGCTGATGCCCGGCCGGTTCGGCCTCCGGGTCGTGACGACCGTGGTCAAGCGCGGCGAGCCCGAAACCTGACCGAGCCACTGATGCGGATCGACGCGGATCCACGTCCGTTCCCGCACGACGGCCTGACCCGGAGCGGAGTCGCGCTCCTGCTGATCGACATGCAACGGGACTTCCTCGAGGCGGGCGGGTACCTCGCGGCCATGGGCTACGACGTCGGCGCCGTCCGGTCGGCGATCGGACCGGCGCGCCGGCTCCTCGAGGCGGCGCGGACCGCGGGCCTGGCGGTCGTCCACACGCGGCAGGGGTTCCGGCCGGATCTCGGCGAGCTGCCGCCGCACCGGCTCGCGCGGGTCCGGGACGGCACGTCGGCAATCGGCAAGCCCGGCCCGCTGGGGCGGCTCCTGATCCGCGGCGAGCCCGGGTTCGAGATCGTCCCGGAACTGGAGCCGATCCCGGGCGAGCCGGTCGTGGACAAGAGCGGGAACGGCGCGTTCTGGGGAACCGACCTCGCGCCGATCCTCGCAGCCGGAGGCGCACGCGCCCTGATCGTCGCCGGCGTGACTACGGACGTCTGCGTCCACTCGACGCTGCGCGAGGCGATCGATCGCGGCTTCGAGTGCCTGCTCGTCAGCGATGCGTGCGGGTCCGGTGATCCCGCAGCACATCACGCGGCGCTCCACATGACGACCGTCGAGAACGGCGTGTTCGGCGTCGTCGCCGACACCGACGCGGTGGTGGCGGCGCTCGCGCGCATCTAGCGCGGACGGATCCCGGCCGGGTCGGCGCCCGGCCGGGATCTGCGAACGGCTAAGCCGAGAGGACGGGCTTTGCCTCGGGCGCCGGCGCCGCCTCGTCGTGCTCCAGCCGCGGCAGCCACTCGAGCCAGCGCGGGAGGTACCAGTTGCGCTCGCCGAGGAGCTTCATCGTCGCGGGCAGGAGGACGCCGCGGACGAGGGTCGCGTCGATCAGGATCGCTACGGCGAGCCCGACGCCGAACTGCTTGAACATCAGGAACGAGAGGGTCGCGAAGACCGAGAACACGGCGACCATGACGACGGCCGCGCTCGTCACGACCCCGGCGGTCGACTTGATCCCGTGCGAGATCGCCTCGTCCATGCTCGCGCCGCGGTCGAACGTCTCCCGGATCCGGCTGACGATGAAGACGTGGTAGTCCATCGAGAGCCCGAACAGGATCACGAAGAGCAGGAGCGGGACGACGGGGTCGATCCCGGACGTGCTGCCGAACCCGAGCAGCCCCTTGCCGATGCCGTGCTGGAAGACGAGCACGAGCACGCCGTACGCGGCTGCGACGGACAGCAGGTTGAGCAGGATCGCCTTCGCAGCGACCACGATCGACCGGAACGCGACCAGCATCAGAACGAACGCGAACAGGAGGACGAAGCCGATGACCAGCGGGAGCTTCGACTTCATCTGCTCGCCGGCGTCCTTCCACTCGGCCGTGAGGCCCGTCACGCCGGCCTCGACGTTCGGGAGCGCCCCGACCGTCTGCGGCACGAGCTCGTCGCGGAGCTCGGCCAGCGCGGTGTTCGACGCCGGGTCGGTGCCCGTCCCGGCGATCGGCACGGTGATGTTCGCGACCGTGCCGGCTCCGTTCACGTCGACGGTGATCGGCTCACCCATGTCGGCGCTGGTGCGGGCGCGGCGCTCGAGCCGCTGGATCGCGGCCCGCACCTCGGGGGCCTTCACGCTCGGGGCCTTGACGACGACGTTCGCGGGGAGCGCCGTCCCGGGGAACGCCTGCTGCATGCGGTCGTAGGTCTTCACGATGTCGAGCGACTTCGGGAAGGCGGCCTCGGGCCCCGGCGTCGCAATCCGCAGCTGCAGCGCCGGCAGGGCGAGCGCAACGAGCAGTCCTCCCGAGATCACGGCCGAGAGCACCGGCCGGCGTAGGACACGGTCGACAACCGCTCCCCAGAGGCGCCCCTCGCCGTCGCCGCGGCCGAGGCGGCCGACGAACGGGACGCGTCCACGGTCGACCCGGTCGCCCAGCTTCGACAGCAGCGCCGGGAGCACGGTCAGCGAGCCCAGCACCGCCACCGCGACGACCATCATCGTCGCGTAGCCGAACGAGGCGAACGTCGCGTCGCCCGTGAGGAACAGGCCCGCCATCGCGACCATCACCGTCAGGCCGGAGATGAGCACCGACCGCCCCGACGTCGCCGCGGCCGCCTCGAGCGCCGCCTCCTGGCTGCGCCCCGCGGCGCGCTCCTCGCGGAAGCGCCGGAGGTAGAACATCGAGTAGTCGACGCCGACCGCGAGCCCGACCAGCAGCACGACGGCGGACGCCTCCTGGGCGATCGGAAACACGTGGCTCGGGAGCGCGGTGAGCCCGAACGTCGCGAAGACGGCCGTCAGCGCTAGCAGGAGCGGGATTCCCGCCGCGACGAGCGCGCCGAATGCGACGGCCAGGATGATCAGCGTGATCGGGAGCGAGATGACGCCGGCTCGGCCGAGGTCGTGTGCGAAGAGCGTGTCGACGGCCTTGGCTGCGCTCGCGTCGCCGAACTCACCGACGAAGAAGCCGGGGTGGCTCCGCTCCGCGGCGGCGACTGCGGCGAGGACCGGTGCGATCTTGTCGCCGGCCTTGTCCTTGTCACCGCGGATCTCGAACTCGACGAGCGCGGCCCGGCCGTCCTTCGCGATCTTCGGCGACCGGACGCTCTGCACGGCGGCGACCTTCGAAACCCGGGCAACGACGTCGCGGACGGCGGCGTCGAACGCAGGCGTCCCGGCCCGAGCGCTGCGGCTCTGGACAGGACGCTCTCGTTCGCGGGGAGCTTAAACCCGGCGTCGAGGATCCTGTCCATGCGGCCCGACTCGCCGGGCCCGGCGGTGTTCTTGTCGATGGTCTTCGACGCCGATCGCGCTGCTGATGCCGAACGCGACGACCACGAGCGCGAGCCAGCCGAAGACCGCCGTCTTCCAGTGGCTTGCGCTCCAGCGGCCCATCCGGGCCGCGAGATTGGAGTGTTGGCGTGGCAGTGACATAGCTCGTTCCTCCTTGGTTCGTCTATGCCGTCGACGCTACGAGGGCACGGCCGCGGGGTCGTCGGCGCGAGGTCGGAGTCGCGCTCGTCCCCGAAGACGGTCGCGGCTCCTACCTGAGTAGGAGCCGCGAAAGCGGGACGAGTCGCCGGTCAGCTCGTGGAGATGCTCGCCTGGAGCCCTTCGGCGGCGGCCGTCGGGGCGACGCGCCGGTGCGCCTGCCGGTCCCACGCGATGTCGAGACCGAGCACGAGGGCGTTGCCGCCGACCACCGCGCCGATCACGGCGACGAGCGGCGCCAGGAGCCCGAACGCTGCGGACGTCACGTTGTACCCGAGCCACGCGCCGAGGAGCGCGCCGCCGAGCGCGACGGCGAAGCCCGTCACCTTCGTTCGTGACGACCAGGCGGGACTGACCCAGGCGAAGAAGACGCCCAGCGCGACGGGTACGCCGACTGCGAGCGACGCGAGCAGCTCGTCGTTGAGCGGCACCGTCGGCAGCGCGGTCAGCGCGATCAGCATCCCGAGGAACAGACCGCCGAGGCCGAGCACGAGCGCGTACACCGAGCGCACTGCCGCCGCGCCCTTCCGCCCGAGCGCGCGGCGCCGCACGCGCAGGCCCAGCCACAGCAGCGACACGACCGTCAGCGCCGCGAGCCCCAGCATCACGGCTGCGACGATCTTTGCGATCCCGACCTGGCCCACCGCCGGCGTGAAGTCGACGCTGGCCGGCGTGTAGCGGGAGGTGTCGACGCGGCCGCCGGCAAGGAACGTGTTGATCATGTGACTACTCGCGGCCGGCTCGTACGCCCAGAAGTCGTCGGTGTGGCCGAGGTTGTCCAGGAGGACCTCGTGGCCGTTCGGCAGGTGCGGCAGAAGCTGCCGCGCCGCGTTCTGCGGCGGCGTCGCGAAGTCGAGCTTGCCGCCGACCAGAAGCGTCTCGACCTTCGAGTCCTGGACGCGGGCGTACTCGTTCTCGTCGGGATTCGCGGGCCACGCGTCGAGCAGCCGGCCGTCCGCCCAGATCAGGTCCGTGCCTGGGCTGCCGATCACCGAGCCGCGGTCAGCATGCGACGCGAAGAACCGCCGGGCGAACGCGGCGTCGCTCCGGCCAGCCGCAGCGACGTCGCCCCAGACCTGACCGTGCGGGAACATCAGTCCCGCCAGCATCGACAGGAGCCAGGCGCCGCTCCCGTCGCCCTTGTCGGCCGAGAGGAGCGTGTCGATCGTCCACGGCCCGTTGAGCGGGCCGGAGCCGTCGGTGGTCGCGTTGACCATGCCGAAGTACGCGGCCACCTTGACGTTGCCCCGCTTGATCGGGAGGAACCACCAGCGGCTGGGCATGTCCGCGTAGGCGGAGTGGATCGAGGCGGCGAGGTCGCCCGTGCGGCTCTTGCACGACGCGTCCTGCGCGCACGCCGCGGCGTAACGGCGGATCTGCTCGCCCATCGTCTTCGCGCTCCAGAGGAAGTTCCCGGGCGGGTTGACGCCGATCATCACCGAGCGGTGGATCGCGTGCGGGTAGCGCCAGGCGTAGATCATCGCCAGACGCGTCCCGAGGCTCTCGCTGACGAGATCGATGCGGTCGTAGCCGAGCGCGCGGCGCGCCGCCTCGAAGTCGTCGATGCGCTCGGGCAGCGAGTAGCCGGCGAGGTCGACGCCGTCGTCCCGGAGTCGCTGCGCGCACGCCTTGAAGGCGTCCCCGTCGGCGCGGAACGACTGCTCGGTCAGGAACTCGCGCGCGTGCGCGCGGGCCGAGGCGACCTCGGGGCAGTCGAGCCGCGACGAGCCGTCGACGCCGCGATAGCCGACGAGGACGACGTCGCGCTTCTGCGCAAGCCGGCTCGCCGCCTCGAACGTCATGTTCGTGATCCCCGGGCCGCCCTGCAGGCGGAAGATCGGGACGCCGGGATGGGCCGAGCGGGCGCGGATGCGCGTGACCGGCAGCGCGATCAGGCGCGAGCCCGCCTCGTGCCGGTTCTCGGGCACGACGAGCGTGCCGCAGTCGGCGCCGTAGCTGCCGCCCTCGGTGGCGTAGCGGCACGCATGGAGGTTGAGCTGGCCCGCGTGTGCTCCCGGCGGGACCGAGACGCGATCCTCGCCGCTCGTGAAGTGGAGATACGCGAGGCCCATCGTCGCGAGCCCGAGGAGGGCGATCGCGACGATGCGCGACATCGTGAACGCTGTGCTTTTCATGGTGCTCCCTTTCATCGAGTTGATGGCTCGACGCTAGGAGCACGGGCTGCGCGGGGCATCGTCGCCGGGGCGCGTTCGCGGTCGTACCAGCCGCCGATTCCGGCTCCTACCTCGGTAGGAGGCGGCCTACCTGCGCCTGCAGTACGTTCACCTGCGTGAGCAGGGTCTGGGCGCTGGCGCGCCAATACGGATTCGACACCGTGGTCGTGGTCGCGACTGTCGCGGCCACGCTTGCCGCCGCGTTCCGGAGCAACGACCCGGATGCTCCGCGCACGACGCCATGGTTCACGGTGCCGGCGACGGCGGCGACGATCGCGCCGCTGCTCCTGCGCCGCCGGTTCCCCTTCGGCGCGCCGTTCACCGTCTGGCTGCTGGGCGCTGCGTTCTCGTTCGTCGACGGGCGGCTGATCTCGGATACGCCGGCGATCTCCGCGGCCGGGCTGGCGGCGGCCTTCCTACTCGGCAACCTCCGCAACGAGCTCGAGGCGTGGATCGGCCTCGGCGCTGTGGTCGGCGGTGCGGCGATCATCGTCGACCAGGACCCGGCGCACGACGCCTCCGAGCTCTTCTTCGTTCCCCTCTTCTTCGCGATCGGCTGGCTCGCCGGCTACGCGCTCCGCGAGCGCGCGCAGCAGGCCGATGCGGCGGAGGTCCGTGCGGCCCAGGCCGAGCGAGAGCGCGAAGCGGCCGCGCGCATCGCGACCGCCGAGGAGCGGGCGCGGATCGCGCGCGAGCTCCACGACATCGTCGCGCACGCCATGAGCGTGATGGTGCTCCAGGTCGGCGCGGTCCGCCACAAGCTCGGGGCCCTGCTGGCCGACGACGGCGAGGCGCTCAAGGGCGTCGAGCAGACCGGCCGGACCGCGCTCGCGGAGATGCGCCGCCTGCTCGTGGCGATGCGGTCCGACGGGGACGAGGCCGAGCTGGAGCCGCATCCAGGCCTCGACCGGCTCGACGCGCTGCTCGAGGAGGTCGGCCGCGCCGGGCTCCCTGTCCGACTGCACGTCGACGGTGAGCCTGTTTCCCTCCCCCGCGCGATCGACCTCTCGGCGTATCGCATCGTCCAGGAGGGCCTGACGAACGCGCTCAAGCATGCGCACGCGCAGCACGCCGACGTCACCGTCCGCTACCGGCCCGACGAGCTGCAGCTCGAGGTGCGGGACGACGGAGCGGGCACCGCGAGGAGCGACGGGCTCGGGCACGGCCTTGTCGGAATCCGCGAGCGCGTGAAGATCTACGGCGGAGACATGACCACAGGTTCGGCCACGGGAGGCGGATTCGTCCTGAGCACGCGCCTGCCGCTCACCGGAGAGCGGCCGTGATCCGCGTCCTCGTGGCGGACGACCAGTCGATGGTACGGGCCGGCTTCCGGATGCTGCTCTCCGTCGAGGAGGACATCGAGGTGGTGGCCGAGGCGGCCAACGGGCTCGAGGCCGTCGAGAAGGCCGGACGGTTCGATCCCACCGTCGTCCTGATGGACATCCGGATGCCCGAGCTCGACGGGATCGAGGCAACCCGGCGCATCCTCGTAACCAACGCGGACGCGCGGATCCTCATCCTCACGACATTCGACCTCGACGAGTACGTGTACGAGGCGTTGAAGGCCGGAGCCAGCGGCTTTGTCCTCAAGGACGAGCCGCCCGAGCAGCTGCTCGCCGCGATCCGGACGGTTGCCGCGGGCGACGCGCTCCTCTCGCCGACGGTCACGCGGCGAGTGATCAAGGAGTTCGGCCGCATCCCGCGTCCCGCACCGTCCAAGGAGCTCGACGAGCTAAGCGAGCGCGAGCACGAGGTCTTCCGGCTGGTCGCCCGCGGGCTTTCGAACGCGGAGATCGGCCAGGAGCTCTTCATCAGCGAGACGACCGTGAAGACCCACGTGACGCACATCCTCCAGAAGCTCAAGCTCCGCGACCGCGTGCAGGCGGTCGTGCTCGCATACCAGACGGGCGCCTTCGAGGCCGACAGCCCTCCGTAGCTCTTCTGGCTTGACATATGCCTATATCGGTATGTATTGTCCAGCCATGGCACGGGCAGCGACCACGGCGGATGCGTTCAACGCGGTGGCCGAGCCGCGGCGCCGGCAGATCCTGGACGCCCTCGCCGGCGGCGAGCGCCCTGTGAACGACCTGGTCGGGCTGCTCGGGCTTGGTCAGCCACAGGTCTCGAAGCACCTGAGGGTGCTCCGGGAGGTGGGCGCGGTCCACGTGCGGGAGGACGGGCGGCAGCGGCTCTACCGCCTGAACGGTCCCGCGCTCAAGCCCATCCACGACTGGATCAAGGACTACGAGGACCTGTGGTCGGAACGGTTCGACGAGCTCGACACCGTGCTCGACGAGCTCAAGGAAAAGGAGGAACACGGAGATGACGACGACGAGTAGCCAGTCCGCGACGCTGACGCTCCCGACGGACGAGCAGATCCTGATCACCCGCGAGTTCGACGCTCCGAAGCACCTCGTCTACCGAGCGTGGACGACCCCGGAGCTCGTCAAGCGCTGGTGGCACGCGAACCGTGGCGACGTGACCGTGGTCGAGATCGACCTTCGTGTCGGCGGCGAGTGGCGGTACGTGATGGTCACCCACAGCGGGGCCGAGGTCGGCTTCCACGGTCGGTACGTCGAGCTCGTCCCGAACGAGCGGATCATCTCCACAGAGGTCTACGAGGGCCTCCCCGAGGGCGTGTCCGACGAGGAAGGGGCGGTGGTCAAGACCGCGACGTTCGCTGAGGCCGACGGGCGGACGATGCTCACGCTGCTCATCGAGGCCACGAGCAAGGCGTCGCGCGACGCGATCATCGACTCCAGGATGGAAGGCGGCCTGCAGGACGCGCTCGACCTCCTCGAGCAGACGGCGGACTCGCTGCGCTCACGCTCCGAGTCGTGATCGCCTTGCCGGAGCGCGCTCTCGCGCGCTCCGGCCTGTCCCCGCAGCGCCCGGACGTTCGCCGGGCTCGGTCGCCCCAGCAATCCACACCACTGGCCTGCCTGCCGAGAGGAAGCTCGGCGACCGCGCCTGAGAGTGTGCCGCCTCGACCCCCACGCGACCATGGGGTCGAGGCCCCATCTCGACGGCGGCTCGAGCTCAGGCGGCCTCGATCGCGACGACGCGGAGCCGCACCCGGCCCTTCGGGGCCTCGACGAGAGCGACGTCGCCCGGGCGGCGGCCGATCAGCGCTCGCCCGACCGGTGACTCCGCCGAGATGCGGCCGGCCGCCGGATCCGCCTCGAACGAGCCGACGAGCTCGTAGACGACGTTCGAGCCGGTGTCGAGGTCGCGCAGGCGGACGCGCTCTCCCAGGTCGACCGCGCCGTTGGCATCGTCCGGCTCCACGACCCGTGCCGAGGAGAATCGCTGCTCGAGCCGGGCGATCTTCGCCTCGAGGCGAGCCTGCTCCTCGCGTGCGGCCAGGTAGTCGGCGTCGACGCTGGGGTCGGTCTCCGTGGCGACGGCATGACGGAGCCGGTCGGCGATCTCGTGCCGCCCGGTCGTCTTCAGGCGATCGAGCTCCTCGCTGAGCCGGGCGAGACCTTCGGCCGTCATCAACCTCTCGTTCATCGTCCCTCCTGACGGAATCGCTCCACGGGTCTCGCGGAGCGGTACGCCCACACGATCGGCGCGGAGCGAGGCCGCGACAATCGGGCCGCGAGCCCATCTTTTCGGTCCCGTTTTCCAGGCAGGCAAATGGGGTGTTGCGCCCATCGCGCCCGCAGGCTCCCATCGCGATGCTGCAAGAGATGCACGGAACGATCGTCTGCGGCGTGGTCGACGCTCCCGAGGGGCGTGCGGCGGCGCAGCTCGCCGGCGCGCTCGCCGCCCGTGTCGGGCTCCGGCTCGTGCTCGTGCACGTCATCTCGGACCCGGCGCCCGGCGACTCGGACGCCGCGCACGTCGCGGACCGGGCGATCGAGTCCGCCCTGGGCGTCCTCGAGCGGCGTGACGACGTCGACAGGCGCGTGGTGGCCGGGAGCCGTGTCGACGCGCTCGCCCAGGTCGCGGCCGAGGAGGGCGCGGACGTGATCGTGATCGGCTCGCGGCCCCGCGGCGCGCGCGGCCGCCAGCTGCGCTGCACGCTCGCCCGCGAGCTGGAGGCCGTACAGGCGGTGCCGGTGCTGATCGCGCCGCCGGCGACCCGCAAGCGGAGCAGACGACGGCTCGCCCTGGCCGACGCGGCCGCCGACCGCTAGAACTCGATCGGCGATCCCCCCGCGATGCGCTTCTCACGGCTACCGCTGCTCTGGCGAGTCTTCGCGATCAACGCGGGGCTCCTGCTGGTTGGAACGCTCGTCCTCGTGCTCGCGCAGGGACGCATCCACGCCTCGCTCGCCGTCGTGGAGACGCTCGATCTAGCCGTCGGCCTCGTCGTCATGCTGGCCGCCAACTTGCTCCTTCTACGGCCGACGCTCTCGCCGATCGACCGCCTCGTCGAGCGCATGCGGATGGTCGACCTCCTCCGGCCCGGGCAACGCCTGGCGGAGAGCGGCGGCGTCGAGGTGGTCGAGGTGGTCCGGGCCTTCAACGAGATGCTCGATCGACTCGAGGCCGAGCGGCGCGAGAGCAGCCGCCGCGCCTCGGCCGCGCAGGAGGCGGAGCGCCTGAGGATCGCGCAGGGCCTCCACGACGAGGTCGGCCAGGTCCTGACCGGCGTCCTGCTCCAGCTCGACGCGCTCGCCCGCGCCGACCCGACGCTCCGTCCTCGCGCCGACGAGGCCAGGCGGGCGGTCCGCCAGGCGCTGGAGGAGGTGCGCAGGATCGCGCAGGAGCTGCGGCCCGCGCTGCTCGAACATCTGGGGCTCGTGAGCGCGCTGACCGAGCTCTCGCGCACCTTCTCCGACCAGAGCGGCATCGCCGTCGAGCGCGGGTTCGCGGCGAACCTGCCGAGACTGTCCGAGGAGGCGGAGCTCGCGGTCTACCGGATCACGCAGGAGAGCCTGACCAACGTCGCCCGCCACGCCGGAGCCGCCCGCGTCGATCTGACGCTCGAGCCGGGCACGGACAGCGTCGTCCTGCGCGTGGTCGACGACGGCCGCGGCATGCCCGCGATGACGACGCCGAATGGGCACGGAGGCCTGCGCGGGATGCGCGAGCGGGCGCTGCTGGTCGGCGGCTCGCTCGCGGTCAAGCCGAGCCGCGCCGGCGGCGTCGAGATCAGGCTCGAGGTGCCCGCCGAGGCGCTCTGATGCCGATCCCGCTCGTCACGCGCATCGTCGTCGCCGACGACCACCCGATCGTGCGTTCCGGCCTGAGGACGGTGCTCGACGCGCAGCCGGATCTCGAGGTCGTCGCGGAGGCGGCCGACGGCGCCGAAGCCGTTCGTGCGGCGCTGACGAGCGACGCCCACCTCGTCGTTCTCGACGTGGCGATGCCGAAGCTAACCGGCATCCAGGCCGCGGCCGAGCTTCACAAGCGCAAGCCCGAGCTCAAGCTGCTCATGCTCTCGATGTACGACGGCGAGCAGTTCCTCTTCGAGGCGCTGAAGGCCGGAGCTTCCGGCTACGTGCTCAAGTCCGACGCCGATCAAGATCTCGTCGACGCCGTCCGGCGGACGATGCGCGGACAGTCGTTCCTCTACCCGTCGGCGATCACGACCCTCGTGCGGGACTACATCGAGCGCGGCCGTCCGGAGGACGGGGACTTCGAGATCCTGACGCCGCGTGAGCTGCAGGTGCTCAAGCTGATCGCGGAGGCGTACACGTCGAAGGAGATCGCGGCCGAGCTTGTCATCAGTGTCAAGACGGTCGAGCGGCACCGCCAGAACATCCTCGACAAGCTCGGGATGAGCGACCGGGTCGAGCTGACCCGCTACGCGATCCGCCGCGGCCTGATCCAGGCGTAGCACGAGGGTCAGAGATGGAGCCGTGACCCGATGGCGCCGGGGCGGCAGCGTGGGCAGGCTCGAGACTGATGAGGCTTCCCAACCCGTTCTCGTTCCTGTTCTCCTCTTCGAGGCAGGAGGAGTACCTCGCCCAATATGTCGGGCGGGAGTGCGCGCGCGGACGCACGCTCGAGGAGATTCTCGGCGACCCCTACGTCCGGAACCGGTCGACGCCCGAGCAGCGCGCGAGGGTGCTCGAGCGGCCCGAGATCGTCGAGGCCGCCGGAGAGTCCGCCGTGGCGGAGATGAGGCGGGCGCTCACCGGCGTCGGAGGACGTTCGTGACGGCCGACCATGAGCCCGATGACGACCAGCGCGAGCGTTCGGGCTCGTGGACGCTCGTCTGCCGCGGCTGCGGCTACGGCGTGGCACGGCCCGTGCCTCCCGAGCGGTGCCCGATGTGCCAGCGGTCGGTCGGGTGGGCGTGGCGGTTGCACAGGCGGCCGTCCGATAGGGCCGCCGCCGGCCTTCGTGGCGGCCTCTGAAGCTTCGTACAACTGCTGCTGACCATGTCGAGAACGGAGCACCGGCTCCGTTCTCCTGGTAACCGTGCCAAGGTGGGCACAAAGCAGAAAGGGAGCGAGATGACCAGATACCTGCTCGTGGTGAACTTCGAGGCCGGCGTCGTCGACACGCCGATGGAGGAGTGGAAGCCGGAGGAGATCACGGCCCACCTCGACTACTACCGGGCGCTCCACAAGGAGCTCGTCGACAGCGGTGAGCTCGTCGAGTCGGAGGTGCTGTCGCCGCCCGACCTCGCCAAGATCGTCACGTCCAACGGCACGGCGCCGGTGGTCACCGACGGCCCCTTCCAGGAGTTCAAGGAGTGGGTCGCCGGGTACCAGATCGTCGACGTGGAGTCGGAGGAGCGCGCGCTCGAGATCGCCGCGAAGATCTCGGCCGTGCCGGGGCCCGACGGCGTTCCGCTCGAGCAGCCGATCCACGTGCGCCAGATCATGACCAGCGGCCCCTCGGACGTTGCCGAGATGGAGGCGTTCCTGGAGCACGTGGGCGGCGAGGGCTGAACGTTCCTTCCGGTGCCGAGGACCTGCTGCGCGAGCTGGCGCCGCAGGTCCTCGGCGCGCTGGCCCGCCGGTACGGCGACTTCGACGCCGTCGAGGACGCCGTCCAGGAGGCGCTGCTCGCGGCCGCGGTGCACTGGCCGCGGGACGGCGTCCCGGAGAAGCCGCGCGGCTGGCTGATCCAGACCGCCGAGCGGCGGCTGATCGACCAGTTCCGCAGCGAGCGGTCGCGGCGCGAGCGCGAGACGCGGGCGTCGCAGGAGCCGCCGCCGGGCCGGGCGCCCGACGAGGACGACACGCTCGTGGTGCTGTTCATGTGCTCCCATCCCGCGCTGACCCCCGCGTCGGCGATCGCGCTGACGCTGCGGGCGGTCGGGGGGCTCACGACCGCGGAGATCGCGAGCGCGTTCCTCGTCGACGAGGCGACCATGGCTCAGCGGATCAGCCGGGCCAAGCAGCGGATCAAGGCCTCGGGCGAGCCCTTCCGGCTCCCGACGGCGGAGGATCAGGCCGAACGACGGCGCGCCGTGCTCCACGTGCTCTACCTGATCTTCAACGAGGGCTATGCCAGCAGCACCGGCGCCGAGGTGCACCGCACGGAACTGTCGGCGGAGGCGATCCGGCTGACGAGGATGGTGCACCGCCTCCTTCCGGACGACGTCGAGGTCACGGGCCTGCTCGCGCTGATGCTGCTCGTCGACGCCCGACGCCCCGCGCGCACCGATCCCGAAGGGGAGCTGGTCCCGCTGGCGGAACAGGACCGGACGCTGTGGGACCGCCCGCTGATCGCCGAGGGGACCGCCCTCCTCGACGGCGCGGTCGGCCACGGCGCGGTCGGCGAGTACCAGCTGCAGGCGGCGATCGCCGCGCTCCATGACCGGGCCCCGACCGCAGTCGATACGGACTGGCCGCAGATCCTCGCCCTCTACGGGCTGCTCGAGCAGATGACCGGCAACCCGGTCGTGACGCTCAACCGGGCCGTCGCGGCGGCGATGGCCGACGGTCCGGCCGCGGGCCTCGCAGTCCTCGACGGCGTGGACGAGCGACTGGCGGACCACTACCGCCTCGACGCCGTCCGCGCGCACCTGCTGGAGCTGGCCGGCGACGCGGACGGAGCGCTGGAGCACTACCGTGCCGCCGCGAGCCGGACGACGAGCCTCCCCGAGCAGCGCTACCTGACGAGGCAGGCCGCCCGCCTCAGGGCCGACGCACCTTCGCCGCGCTGACATGGGTTGCCTGAGGGCTCACATGCACATCCAGCCGCCGTCGACGGCGAGGTTGATGCCGTTGATCGCCTTGTTCTCGAGCAGGAAGCGGCACGCGTCGACGATCTCCGCCATCGTCACGAGGCGCCCGATCGGCGTCCGCTGGACGAGCGCGTCGTGGCGATCCTGCGCCATGTCGCGCCACTGGGGGCTGTCCCCCACGATCGCCGGGTGGATCGCGTTGACACGCGTCGGGGCGAGCTCGATCACGAGCGTACGCACGAGGCTCGTGACTCCGCCGTTGACCGTCGTGACGGTCGTCGACCCCGGGTAGGGGCGGTCGCGTGCGAGGCCGCCGAAGATGAGGACGGCTGCCTCCGGCGCGAACCGCGGCGCCAGCGTGTGGATGACCTCCGTGTAGCCGACGAGCTTGAGCGTGACGAGCCTCAGCGCCGCGGCGATGTCGTACTCACGCACGGCGTTCGAGTCGCGCTCGATCGCGGCGAGGACGACGTGCTCGACCTCGCCCACGTCGGCGAGTCGCTCGGCGATCGTCTCCGGCTCGGCGAGATCCAGCGCGACGCCGCTCGTCGACCCGCCGATCTCGCCGGCCGCGGCCTCGGCGCGCGCCTGGTCGCGCCCTGAGACGACCACGTCGCGGCCGCCGTCGGCGTAGAACTGCGCGACCTCGCGGCCGAGCCCCTGCGTGCCGCCGACGACGACGACGGTGCCACTGGCCATCTCGATCTCCTTTCGCGCGGAAGGGAACGGGCTCGGCCCTGGGGGAAGGCCGAGCCCTTGGGAGGAAAGTGGGTCTAGACGGCCGCGAGCGGCTCCGACGCCCAGTCCGGCAGCAGCTCGCCCCGCGAGAGGATGTGGTTGCGCGACTCCTCGAGCTTCCGGATGACGTCGTCGAGGCTCGCGTCGACGAGGCGGCCGTTGCGCTTCACGGCGCGGCCGGCGACGAGCACCGTGTCGACGTTGGACGTGTCCGCGAAGGTGACGACCGTCGCGATCGGATCGAGCATCGGCGCAGTGTTGATCGCATTCGTGTTGAGCAGGACGATGTCCGCCTGCTTCCCGGGCGTGAGCGAGCCGGTCCTGTCCTCGAGCGCGCAGGCCCGCGCCCCGTCGATCGTCGCGAACTCGAGCACGTCCCGGTGGGTCAGCGTCGGCTCGAACGCGAGGTCCGGCGTGTCCGTGAACGCGCCGATCCGCTCCGCCACGAGCGCGGTGCGCATCTGCGTGAACATCTCGCCGGGGACGCTCGAGACGACGTCGACGCTGAGCGACGGGCGCACGCCGCGGTCGAGGAGCCGGCCGGTCGGCGGCGGGCCGTGGCCCATCAGCATCTCGACGTACGGCGCGACCGACGCCTTCCCGCCCGTCTTCGCGATCAGGTCGAGCTCCTCGTCGGTCGAGTCGGTGCAGTGGATGTAGGTGGTGTCGTCGCCGAGCAGCCCGAGGTCGTCGAGGTTCTTCACGTGGTGGACATGGACGCTCGTGAGCCGCATGCCGACGTGGACGCTGATGCGGATCGAGAGGTCGCGCGCGAGCTCCCAGTCGTGCCTGGCGACGTCGAAGCTGGAGTTGCCCGGCGCGCGCGCCGCGAGCGCGAGCGTGATCAGCCCGTCGTCCGACGAGAAGTACGTGTCCCGGATCCGGCGGATGTCCTCCGGGTGCTCGAGCTCGCTGAACGCCCACCACTCCCCGCCCGTCGGGACTCCGTGCGCATAGACGGCGCGGATGCCGGAGTCCTTCAGCCCCTGGATCGCGGCGTCGGAGTGATCCGGCGTGTTGTTGATGTGCGACCAGTCGAGCAGCGTCGTGACGCCGCCGTTGAGCGCTTCGAGCGCCCCTCCGTAGTTGCCGATGTGGACGTCCTCGGGCCGGTAGTGGCCGCCGACGCTGCCGAGCATGACCGCGAAGTAGTTGTCGAGCGTGCAGCACGGGAGCACGCCGCGAACGGGCGTCTGCCATGTGTGCCGGTGCGTGTCGACGAACCCCGGCATCACGATCATCCCGGTCGCGTCGATCTGCTCCGCGTCGGATGCCTCGAGGCCGCGTCCGATCTCGACGATCTTGCCGTCCTCGACGCGGACGTCGCCGTAGGGCACGTCGCCGACGTCGGGATCCATCGAGACGACGAAGCCGTTGCGGATCAAAAGCCGCTGCGAGCTCATGCCTCTGTCTCCTTGACTCGTCGGACGGGAATCTCTCGCCGCCGCATGTACAGCGAGCATAAACGCCCGTCCGCCGACGGGTCAACGCACTACGAACGCCCTGAGCAGGACGTTCTGGCGCGGCGAGGCGCTTCAGCGCTGCATTCCCGTCGTTAAGCGGGGATGCACGGACCGCGAGGTTTTGTGACGTGCGTTCCGCCACAGTTGACACTTCTCGCCGCACCTGCTGAGAATGGGTTCCTGGTTGCGGCTAGCCATTCACCGTCGTGCCGCCTCGGATCAGGGCGTTCGTGAGCGCCCCGAGCAGCGGCGACGGCTTCGTCGCGCCCGCCGGCGAGAGGTATTCCTCGCTCGTCGCGAGCGCGGTCGTCGCGGCCCGCTTCCTGCCGATCTGGCTGGCCACCGGAGTCCTGGCGATCGTCGCCGCGATCATCGCGCCGGACGCGCTGCAGAGCACGTCGTGGGCCTTCGTCCTCCCCTACATGGCGATCCTCGCCGTTGCGGCGCTCGGCCAGATGCTCGTGATCATGCACGCCGGAATCGACCTCTCTATTCCGGGCGTGATGTTCCTCGGCGGGAATCTGATCGTCGGCGTCGGCCAGGGCTCGAACGACCGCCTGGCCCTCGCGATCCTCGCCTGCCTCGGCCTCGGCGTGCTCGTCGGGCTGGTCAACGGCTTCTTCGTCGGGATCCTCAAGCTGAACCCGCTGATCGTCACGCTGGCGGTCGGCCAGATCGTGCTCGCCTGGGGCGTGAAGTACTCGCGCGGGGTCGCGGAGGAGTCCGACGTGCCGAGCGCGCTCTCGTCGTGGGCCGAGAAGAAGCCGCTCGGCGTCAGCGTCGTGTTCTGGACGGGTGTCGCGATCACGATCATTGTCGCGCTGGCGCTTCGCTACACCGCCCCGGGACGGCGCTTCCAGGCGGTCGGCGCGAATCCGCGCGCCGCGTGGATGGCCGGCGTCCACGTCCGGACGCACGTCGTGTTCGCCTACGCGGCGGCGGGCACCCTCTACGCGGGCGCCGCAGTCCTGCTCGCGGGCGTGCGCATCAGCGTCGACCCGAACTTCGGGGCCGCGTACCTGCTCGCGCCGATCGCAGCGGTCGTGATCGCCGGCGCGTCGCTCTCGGGCGGCCTCGCCAGCGCGACGTCGACGTGGGTGGCTGCGCTCGCGCTCACCTTTCTGACACAGATGCTGGCCATCCTCGGGCTCTCGACGGCGCTGCAGTTCATCGTCTTCGGAGCCGCGATCATCGCCGGGATGATGGTTTCCGGCGACCGGCTGGCATCACTCCTGGGCCGCGTCCTGCGGCCGGCGGAAACCCGCGCGAGCGACGGGCTCGCGATCCACGAAAGCAAGAGCTGAGAAGTGAAAGGAGGAGGCAGGATGCACGTACGAAAGAGGCCCGATGCGAGGATCGCCGGACTGGTGCTGGTCCTACTCGCGGCGATGCTCGTGCTCGTCGCGGCCGGTCGCGGCGACATCGGCAAGCGGCCGGACGCGAGCGCGACGAAGGTTGGATCCAGCGCCGGCGGCTTCGGGGAGGTCTACAAGGCGAAGACGTCGATCCTGAAGAAGACGCTCTTCCAGGCAAACCTCTTGCCGGCGAACAAGACGGCGAAGGACATCGCGCTCGCCGGGCTCGGCCGCGCCGACAAGAAGGTCAACCAGGCGCTCGCGCTCAGGTGCTGGAAGAACAACGGCTGCACCACCGGCACGGGCGGCAAGCTCACTGTCGCCTACATCGAGGGGTTCGGCGAGAACATCTACCGCCAGATCTCGAAGATGGAGTTCATCCTCCAGGCGCTGACGTACAAGTCGATCGGCAAGATCATCTACACCAGCGCGCACTCGAATCCGACCCAGGCCCTGACCGACTTCCGCGCCGCGATCGCGCAGGGCGTCGACGCGATCGTCACCTACCCCGACTTCGGCGACGCAATGTTGCCGGTGTTCAAGGAGGCGACGAAGGCCGGCATCCCGGTCGCGACGTACGCGTGGGGCTACGTGACCGGCCCAGGCACGAACTACACGACGGTCGTGGGCGAGGACACCTGCCGGCTCGGCAAGGCCTACGCGAGGGTGATGAACCGGGACGTCAAGTCCGGCGACATCGCGTTCCTCGGCGGCTTCCCGGGCAACCCGCTCTCGCTCGGCTGGCAGAAGTGCGAGCGGCCGGCGCTGAACAAGAACATCCACGTCGTCGCCACCGAGCCGACCAACTGGGACTCGTCCAAGGTCCAGCAGGTGGTCTCCGGGATCCTGGCGGCACACCCGAACATCAAGGGCTGGAGCTACGAGTACGGCGCCGGGATGGCGCAGGGCGCCTTCGCCGCGTACAAGGCCGCCGGCAAGCCGTTCAACGCGGTGCTGACGCTGCGGACGGACGACGTCGCCATGGGCTGCGCCGCGGTGAAGCTCCACAACCCGAAGCTGAAGGTCTACTACTACACGGCCGGGAACTCGCAGATCCGGGTCGCCCTGACGGCCGCGATGATGAAGCTGAAGGGCGCGAAGATCCCGCCGCAGATCGTGTTCCCGATCCAGCTGCAGAATCAGGCGAAGCGGAACTCATGCGTGAAGGGCTACCCGCAGGAAGCCTCGGCGACCTCGCTCGTGCCGGTCGCGCTACTGAAAAAGATGTACCCCTAGTAAGGAGAACGACCAGACACACACAGTCCTGAGCCAGATCGAATGTCGACTCCCGGGCCCGCGAGCCCCGTGCTGTCCCTGCGTGGCGTCTCGAAGGCGTTCGGAGCCGTGCAAGCCCTCCGCGACGTCAGCTTCGACTGCCGGGCGGGCGAGGTTCACGCACTCCTCGGGGAGAACGGGTCCGGGAAGTCGACATTGCTCGGGGTCGCCAGCGGCTACCTCGCCCCGACGACGGCGTCGTCGAGATCGGCGGCATCCGGCGGCGGCGCGGCTCGCCCGCCGAGGCCAGGAGGTTCGGCCTCGGGATCGCGTACCAGACCTATTCGCACGTCCTCGACCTGTCCGTCGCCGAGAACCTCTATCTCGCGATGCGCGGGGACGAGCAACCCACGTACGGACAGATGGAGCAGTGGGCGGCGTCCACCCTGGAGGAGTTCGGGCTCGACCTCCCGGTAGCGGCGCCCGTGGGGGCGCTGTCGCTCGCGCAGCGGCAGTTCCTCGAGGTCGTCAAGGCGCTCCTCGCCCGGCCGAAGGTGCTGCTCCTCGACGAGCCGACGACGGCGCTCGGGCCGGACGACGTGGCGCGGCTGCACGCACTCGTGCTGGAGCGGAGCAGAGCGGGCGTGGGGATCGTCTACGTGAGCCATCGGCTGCCCGAGGTGCTCGGGATCGCCGACCGGGTCACCGTCCTCCGCGACGGGGTCGGTCAGGGGACGTTCGAGGCGGCGACGATGTCGGAGGACGCGCTCGTCGCGCTGATGATCGGGCGCCCGCTCCAGGCGGCGTTCCCCGAGCGGACCGGCGAGGGCCGCGTCCCCGAGGTGCTGCTCGACGTCTCCGGGCTGCGCGGCGAGCGCTTCGGCCCGATCGACCTCAAGGTCGAGAAGGGCGAGATCCTCGGGATCGCCGGCGCCGAGGGCAACGGCCAGGTGCAGTTCCTCCGCGCGCTCGCCGGCGTCGAGCGGCCGAGCGGGAAAGCCTCCTGCAACGGCCGCGAGCTGAACACCAGGTCGCCCCTGGGCGCGCTCCGCGCAGGCGTGGTCCTGCTCAGCGCCGACCGGGCCCACGAATCCCTCTTCCCGGTCCTCAGCGTCCGCGCCAACACGACGATCCAGGTCCTCCGCCCGCTCGTCCGCTTCGGCTTCCTCCGGCGGGGGCGCGAGCGGCGCACGGTGTCAGAGCTGGCGCGGCGGCTGCAGATCCGGATGGCGTCGATCGAGCAGCCGGTGCAGTCGCTCTCCGGCGGCAACCAGCAGAAGGTCTCCCTGACGCGGCCGTTCCTGCGCGGGGACGTCAACGTCATCCTCGCCGAGGAGCCGACGCAGGGCGTGGACGTCGGCGCCCGGTTCGACATCTACGAGGCGCTGCGCGCGAAAGCCGACGAAGGCGTCGCGGTGGTCGTCAAGTCGAGCGACCCGCTCGAGCTCGCCGGGCTCTGCGACCGGGTGATCGTGATGTCGCGGGGGCAGATCGTCGACGAGATCCCGGGCGAGGAGCTCGGCGAGCGCCGGATCGTCGAGGCGATCGTCGGCTCCGGCGTCGCGGCCGCCCCGACCGCGGCCGAGGGTGACGCGACGTGAAGCTCCGCGCGGGGACGCTCCGGGGCTGGATCCCGCTCATCCTGATGGCGACGCTGATCGTCGCGCTGGGCGCATACGCGGCGATGCACTCAGACGCGTTCCTGACCAAGTACAACATCGGCAACCTCCTGCTCACGACGCTGCCGCTCGCCCTCGTCGCGATCGGCCAGACGAACGCGCTGCTCGTGGGCGGGTTCGACGTCTCCGTCGCGGCGCTGATGACGATGTGCGTCGTCACGGCGTCGTTCACGATGAAGCCCGACGAGTCGACGCTCGCGCTGTTCTTCGGCGCCCTCGCGCTGATCGGCGTCGGCCTCGCGACCGGCGTCTTCAACGCGACGCTGATCCGGCTCTTCCGGCTGCCGTCGATCATCGCCACCCTCGGCACGCTCAGCATCCTGGAGGGCGCCTCGCTCTGGCTCCGCGACCATCCGGAGGGACCTGTGAACAGCGACGTGGTCGACGCTCTCACGAGGAGCATCGGGTTCGTGCCGGTCGCTTTCATCGGCGTCGTCGTCCTCGCCGTGGTGGCGGACATCTGGCTCTACCGGACGCGCAGCGGCCTGGCAATGCGGGCCGTGGGCCTCGACGAGACGTCCTCGCGTCGGATCGGAATGAGGACCGGCCGCACCGTGTTCCTCGCCTTCGTGGTCTGCTCTGTAATGGCGTCGGTCGCGTCCTTCTACACCGTCGCCCAGGTCCAGATCGGGTCGCCGCTCATCGGGAACGAGGCGCTCGAGTCGATCGCCGCGGCCGTGCTCGGCGGGGCGAGCCTCGCCGGCGGGCGAGGCTCCTTCGTGGGGACGTTCCTGGCGGCGTTCTTCCTGACGGAGATCGACAATGTCCTGCCGCTCTTCCAGCAGCCGACCGAGTACGCGCAGATGACGATCGGCGTGCTGATCCTGCTGGCGCTCGTGCTGTACCAGGCGCCCGAGCTGATCGCCCGCGCCCGCTCGAACTGGCAGGGGGTCGGCCGCCTGCGGGCGCGCGAGGGAGAGGCTCCGGCGGGCTAGCCGGCCGGATCGTCCGATGCGGCCGCGGTGCGCGGGTCGGCGGCCCGTCCGATCACGACCCAGATCGCATGCACCGGCTCGTCGCCGATCGCCCAGAGGCGGTGGGGAGACGACGAGTCGAACGCGATCGACCCGCCCGGCCCGAGCTCGTACTCCTCGAAGCCGACGCTCACGCCCAGCGTCCCGCTGCTCACGTAGCCGTACTCCCTGCCGCCGTGCGTCGTCAGCGCGTCCTCGGAGCACGACTCGGCGCCGACGGGATAGACGACGTAGAGGAACTCGACGTCACGGTCGATGTGCGGCGTCAGCCGCTCCCAGCGCACGCCGGACGCGAGGTTGATCACGCGCCGGGTCTCCGGCCGCTCCGCCAGGCCGTCGCCGCCCAGCTGGCGCACGACCCGCTTCGGCTGCGGGTCGCCGAAGACCTCGCTCATCGTCATCCCGAGCTCGGTGACGAGGGCGTACAGCGTGCTGACGGACGGGTTCACACGGTCGAGCTCGATCTGGGAGACGAGGCTCGGCGAGACTCCGACACGCCGCGCGAGCTCGCGCAGGCTGATTCCCAGGCGCTCCCGCTCCGCGCGGAGGCGGTTCCCGACCTTCGACGCTTCGAGGCCGCCGCGGTCGAGGGCGTTCGAGCTGGGCGCGAGATCGGTCATCGCGAGACCGTATCCGACGCCTGCACGGGCTCCGCACCGGAGGCCAGGCGCTCGACGAGATAGTCCCAGTCGCGCTCGAAGCGGTACGAGTGGCGCGGCGGCGGACCGGGCGCCGACGTCTCCAGCCACCGCACCCGCCCTCCCTGCGTCTCGTAGAACGCGTGCACGCAGCCGGCCGCCGTCCAGAAGAAATCGCCCGGCCGAAGCGTGTAGCGGTCGCCGTCCGCGACGACGTCGACGTCGCCCTCGAGCATGTAGTACGACTCCTCGAAGGGATGGTCGTGCGGGTGCGCGACGGCGCCGGGCTGGTAGTCGACCATGAACATCGTGTGCAGCTGCGCGTCCAGCCTCTGGTCGACGAGCATCTTCACGGCAACTCCGCTGTAGGCGAGGACGGCGGTCGCCATGCTCGCGGACACGGTCGGCGCGGCGACCGCGGCTCCGCGCTTGAGGCGATCGAGGTCCATCTCGCCGTCCCCCAGGAGGAAGAGGTTGCGGTTCCGCGGGTCGCGGACGTCGAGCGGCTCCGCCGGGCTGTCCGGCGCAGGCCGGAGGAAGTGGGTGTCGCCGCCGTCGACGCGGGGCCGTGGCGCGGCCATCTCGATCCAGCGCGCACGGCCGTCGCACCGGAACGCGTGCGACACGCCGACCGGCGCGACGCCGCACGCGCCCGGCCCGAGCTGGACGCCGCGCCCGTCCAGGTACAGGACAGGCTCCCCCTCGAGCACGTAGAAGCCCGTCTCGTAGGAGTGCAGGTGCATGTCGACATGCCCTTCGACGAGCGAGACCAGCGTCAGTGCCATGTGCGTCGAGCCGAGCGTCCCGTCGACGAGCCGGCATGAGGTCAGGCCGCTGGAGCGGCCCGGCAGCGCGTCGACGGGCTCGACGTCCTCGCGCCGGACGAGCCGGTAGCCCGGCATCCCGTCTGCGAGCCGGTGCGTCCCCGTGTCCGGGCTCATCCGGCGACGCCGGCGGGATCAACGACCGCCGACGACGCAACCGCGGCCGCGAGACCCGGGTTCCCGTCGTGCCCGACCTCGTCGCCCTTCGCGATGAGGTCGGCGCCCCGCACGTAGGTGCGGCCCGCGACGAGCAGCTCCTCGGCCGGGAAGCGCGTGATGATGTCGCAGCCCGTGGCGGTGACGACCACCTCCTCCTCGATCCGAGCCGCTGACCGCCCGTCGGTCGCGGCGCAGTACGTCTCGAGCGCGAACACCATCCCCTCCTCGATCTCGACCGGGTGGTCGAGGGAGTGGACGCGGGAGATCATCGGCGACTCGTAGAGGCCGACGCCGATCCCGTGCCCGAACTGGAGGCCGAAGCACGTCTCCTCGTCGGCGAAGCCGAGCTCCTCGGCGGTCGGCCAGACCGCGGCGATCCGGTCGGTGGTCATGCCGGGCCGGACGAGCGCGATCGCCGCGTCCAGCCACTCGCGGCACTGCTTGTACGCGTCGAGCTGGGCCGCGTTGACGCCGCCGACGTTGAACGTGCGGTAGTAGCACGTCCGGTAGCCCATGAACGAGTGGATGATGTCGAAGAAGGCCTGGTCCCCCGGTCGCAGGAGCCGGTCGGAGAACACGTGCGGGTGCGGGTTGCAGCGGTCGCCCGACACCGCGTTGACGGCCTCGACCTGCTCCGAGCCCATCTCGAAGAGCAGCTGGTGCGCACGCGCGACGATCTCGTGCTCGTACACGCCCGGCCGGAGCATCCGGTAGATCTCCTCGTAGACGGCGTCGACGAGCCCGGCCGACTGGTCGAGCAGGCTGATCTCCTGCGCCGTCTTGATCTTGCGCGCCTCGAGCAGCACCTGGGACCCGTCGGTGACGCGGATGCCGGCGCGCTGGAGCGCCTCGATCGTGAGGAGGTCGGCCATGTCGATCCCGAGCGGCTCGTCGTGGACGTCGAACTTGTGCAGCTCGTACGCGATCCGCTTGCCCAGCCGGTCCGGGACCCCGGTCTCGACGGGCATCGCCCCGCGCATCGGCGAGACGCCGGCGCGGAAGTTCTCCTCGGGCAGCCACGGCGCGAACATCCGGTGGTGGCGCGCCGCCGAGCCGAAGTCCCACAGGATCGGGTCGCCGCCGCGTGGGAGGAGGGCGAACCGGGCGTTCTTGTCCCGCGCCCACTCGCCGATGTGGGTGCTCGGTGACGTAGCGGATGTTGTTCGGGTCGAACAGCAGCACCGCGCCGAGGTCCGACGCCTCGAGCGCAGCCTTCGCGCGGTCGAGCCTGTCCCGGCGCAGCTTCGGGAAGTCGATCCGCTGCTCCCAGTCCACCGCCCTCGTCGCGTCGGGCGAGCCTCCCGTCCTGGTTCGCGAACGCGGGTCGTGAGCGGCGGCCACTGTCCAGTATGAATAAACGAACGAGGAGGTCGGGTCAAGCCTCGTGGCGACCAAATGCCCCGATCTGTACAGCGGCACGACACGGCTGTGCCGGTCTCGGAGGTCTAGGAGACGGTGGAGGAGGACATCGCCTCCCCCACCAATCCCTTGAGGCTCACAACGGGTGTCTTGTTAGGGGATGACCGGGGGTGGGTTCTCGCCGCCGGTTGCGCTGGGAGCGGGAGGAGCGAGCGAGAGCAGTTGCCAGAGTTGGTTGTCATAGCCGTTCGGTTTCGCGGCGAACTGCTGGATACCGACGTGGTCCGCTGAGCGTCCGGGCACGTCGAGGACTTTGTTGCTCGAGCGGGAGCGGATTCGGTAGTAGGTGTTGCTGTTGGCGAGGACCGGGAAAGGCAGGTCGGCGGTCGTCACCGGCACGGGCTCGAACTTCCAGTGCTGGTTCTTCTCGCCGGTCTGCGCTGCCTGCTGGATGTGGGCGTGGTCTGCGTGCGAGTTACCGGCGACCTCGAGAACGAGCCCGTTGAGAACCGAGTGGATCATGAAGTAGTCGCTGTCTGTCGGCGTGAGTCGCCAGTGCTGGGCGGCCGTGCCGTTGTCCGGGTATTGCTGGATCTGTAGTCCAGGGCTGTGACTACCGCCGGGGACGTCGAGGACGAGGCCGGAAGAGCGCCCGGCGATGATGAAGGTCCTGCCGGCCAAGGGCTGGTTCGGATCGCCGTCGTGTGTGCGGATCACGGTTTGCGTGACGTAGTAGTCCGAGTTACCGCCGCAGCCCGCCTCGGAGTCGGTTCCCGGGTAGTGCTTGGTGTGTGTCTGGACGCGACCGGTTGGCGGGATCGTCGCGTCGAGCGCGGAACGCTCGACCTTGAGCGAGTCGGCCGCGACAGTGCCGTCACAGTCGGCGAAGATGAGCTTGAGCGCCGCATTGACCGCGGTCATGGCGGCCGCCGACAGCGGGTTGTCCTGGCCGAGCTCGCCAGAGATGACCTTGTCGACACCCGTTTGAAGAGCGGTCTCGACGGCAGCTGAGTCGTGGCCGGAGTTGACGATCGCGAAGGCGATCGTCACCGGTGTCGACGAGGCCGGGATCTTGATGCCCGGGAACTCGAGGCAGACGTCGTGGTTGCCGTTGTTGACGTCGGACGGAGGGAGCGTTTGCGTGTAGGTCTGATCGCCCACCGTCAGCGTGTAGGCGACAACGTCCGTGTCGTTGTGAGGGGAGCGCGTATCGGCGATCCGGTACTGGTCGAGCCGGAAGGTGTAGACAGGCTCGCCGCCACCCGGGGTCGGATGGATGGGGGGTAGATGTGGCATTGAATCTCCTCTTTTCGTTGCCGCTTCCTGCGAACATGGAGGGCGGACGGAAGCCCGCCCCCCAGCTCGCTCTCAGAGGCTCCTAGAACGGGCAGTTGGCGGGACGCGCCGCGTCGATCCGGCGACTCGGTGCGCCGTTCTGCAGGAACTGCACCGCGATCGTCTCCGCCAGGACGTCCCCCTCGTTGCGGAGGTTGTGCACGTCCTTCCCGGAGTCGATGAACCCCTGCCCCGCGCTGTAGGACTGCCCCTTGCAGTTCTTGTCGGCGCTCGAGTAGTTCGTCACCGTCCCCGCGAGCACGAAGATCAGGCTCGGCCCCGGATGCGAATGCCAACCCGAGCCCGCCACCACGCCGGTCGTGTGATTGACCGGATCGAACTTGTTGTCGACGACGTACACGTCGGAGAGCCCCTTCGTCCTCAGCTTCGCCCTCCAGACGCTCGCCGGGTCCGCATGCGCCTTCACGTTGATCGAATCGAACACCGACTTCGCCAACGTCGTCGTCGACTGCCCCGTCGCCGGCGTCGCGAACACGTTGCCGACATACACGGCAACCCCGAACAAACCGACCAGCAGGGCGATGAACCACTTCGACCTCATCTCTCCTCCTTCGTCTCTCGAGCTGTCATGTCCCGAGGGGCCGCGGAGGGTGCTGTCGCGTCGAGCCCGCTGCGGAAGACGAGCAGCAGCGCCTCGTCGTGGGAGAGCGCCATCCCGTGCGCGTCCAACGCGTGGCGTTGAACCTCCGCCACGAGCCCCTCCTCGTGCAGGGCGCGAGCCTCGAATCCACAGTGGCAACGAAGCAGCTTGTCCACGAGTCCTCGCGCCGAGGCTAGGAAAGCACCCCTAGATCGAGGCAAGATGAAGGTAAGAGCGAGGCTAGGAGGTCCCCCGCTGAAGGTTTTCCTCGCTGGTCGTGTGGCTATCGAGCACACGGGCGTCGTCATTGACGAGGGCCGCTTTCCAGGACGGCAGGGTCGACTGCTCTTCGCCTACCTCGTGGCCGAGCAGAGCCGCCCGGTGCCGCGGGACGAGCTCGCCGACGTGCTCTGGGGCGAGACGCCCCCTGCGACCTGGGACAAGGCACTTACGGTGCTCGTGAGCAAGCTGCGCGCGCTCCTCGCGAACGGAACGGACGGCGGCAGGAGCATCTTGACGGCGGCGTTCGGGTGCTACCGGCTCGAGCTACCCGAGGGCAGCTGGGTCGACATCACCGCCGCGGCGAAGGCGGCGCAGGAGGCGGAGAAGGCGCTCGCGGCCGGCAACGTGGACGGAGCAAAGACCGCAGCCACGGTGGCCGCCTCGCTCCTACAGGCGCCGTTCTTGCCCGGGGAGGACGCGGCGTGGGTGGAGCAGAAGCGGCGCGACCTGGCCGACGTCCGTGGCGAGGCACTGTCGATCCTCGCCGATGCCTGTCTGCGCTCGGGCAATGCGCCGGAGGCGGCGAAGTGGGCCGAGCAGACGATTGTGCTCACTCCTTTCCGAGAGACGGGCTACCGCCGCCTGATGGAAGCGCACGTCGCCGCCGGCAACCGGGCGGAGGCACTGCAGGCGTACGAGCGGTGCCGGCGGCTGCTCGCCGACGAGCTCGGGGCGTACCCGTCCCCCGAGACCGAATCGATCTATCGCGAGCTGCTCGAGACCCCGTCGGCAGGAGACGAGGCGGAGAGCGTCGTTGCCGCACATCCACAGGACGAGTCCGAACCGGAGCCGGCTCCCGCTCGCCAGTCGAGGTCCCGGAGGGGGCTCGCGGCGGCCGGGTTGGCGGTCGTCGTAGCCGCGGCGGCCGTCACGGGCATCCTCGCGGCGACGCGGGGCCAGGCGCACGCAACCGTCGCCGCGAACTCGGTTGTCGCCCTCGAACCGTCCGGTTCGATCGCCGGAGTCGTTCCCGTCGGCACTCGACCGGTCGCGGTCACGTCGCGCGCAGGAGCCTTGTGGGTTGCGAACCTCGACGATCAGAGCGTGACACGGGTGAACGCGTCGTCGCGACGGGCGGTGCGAAGCGTCCCGCTCGGCGGCGCGCCGACGGGCCTCACCGCCACGAGCAGCGGCGTCTGGGCGACCGAGGGGTACGGCGACGTCACGAAGGTCGACCCGCGGTACGACCGCGTGACCTTGCAGAGGCATCTCTCCGCCAGGCCGAGTGGGCAGGTGCCGCCGGGCTCGTCACTGCTGGCAGCGTTCGAGTCGATCTGGGTTGTCGACCCTGACGGCTACGTCCTGCGAGTCGACCCGGCATCCGGTCGGAGCACCGGGTCCGTCGACGTAGGCAACGATCCGTCGGCGATCGGAGCCGGCTTCGACTCCCTCTGGGTGGCGAACCGTGCCGACGGCACGGTCACCCGCATCGACCCGGCGACTCTCGTGACCACGACGATCCCGGTCGGTCACGGTCCTGTCTCCGTCACCGTGAACGCCGCGGGCGTCTGGGTCGCGAACGCCGATGACGACCGGGTCGTACGGATCGATCCCGGGACGAACGCCGTCGCGAGCGCGACCCGCGTCGGCGACGAGCCCACCGCCGTGCTCGCCACGCGGGCTGCCCTCTGGGTCGCCAACGGCGGCGACGGCACCGTCATGCGGCTCGATCCGCGCTCCGGCAAGGTGGACAAGAGGATCCATCTCGGTGGGACGCCGGACGCGCTGGGCTCGGCCGCGGGGCACGTGTGGGTCGCCGTCGCGCCCGCGCCTCCGCCTACGGCCGCGAGGGGCGGCGTCGCACGCATCACCACTCAATACGACCTCGCACCGCTGGATCCGGCGGTGTCCATCGATCCTTACCTCTTCTACGCGACCTGTGCGAACCTGGTCACGTACCCGGATGCACCCGCACCGGAGGGGTCGCACATCGTCCCCGAGGTCGCCGACGCCGTCCCCGTGCCGACGAACGGCGGCACGACGTACACGTTCAGGATCCGCTCCGGCTTCCGCTTCTCACCGCCGTCGAACGAGCCGGTCACGGCTTCGACATTCAAGTCGACGATCGAACGCGTGACCGACCCGCGCACGAAGTCGCGTCTCGCGATGCCCTTCAGCGGCATCGTCGGCTACCGCGCCTACGTGACCGGGAAGGCGCGCACGATCTCAGGCGTCGTCGCCCGGGGGCGCACGCTCACGATCAGACTGACGCGGCCGGACGGTGCCTTCCTCGCCAACCTCGCAACCGGAATAGCGTGCGCGGTCCCGCGCGACACGCCGGTCGACCCGAACGGGCTCAACGACATCTCTTCCGCAGGCCCCTACTACGTCGCGTCGTATACGCCTCGGCAGCAGATCGTGCTGAGACGGAACCCCAACTACCATGGCGGCCGGCCGAACCACCTCGACGAGATCGTGTTCACGATCGGTATAGGTCGGCAGCGCGCGCTCGAGGAGATCGAGGCGGGCAAGGCCGACTACGCCCTCGAGCTACCCCGCGATGCCGGCCCGAAGCTCGAGTCGAGGTACGGCCCCGGCAGCAAGGCTGCCAGGGCCGGGCACCAGCGGTACTTCGTGACCGCCGCGCTCGGCGAGCGCTATCTCCACATGAACACGAGCAGGCCGCTCTTCGGCAACGTCCGTTTGCGGCGCGCGGTGGCATACGCGCTCGACCGGTCAGCGCTCGTGGCTCAGGGACGCAGGTACGCCGAGGTCAATCCGTTCAATGCAGGGGAAGCGACGGACGACTACGTGCCTCCGTCCGACGCAGCGCCGGACTTCCATCTCTACCCGCTGAACGGCCCCGACCTCCGGCGCGCGAAGCGCCTAGCCGGTCGCGTTCACGCGACGGCGATCATGTACACCCCGAACCTTCCGCCGTGGGTGCAGGAAGCGCAGGTCGTCCGCCGCAACCTGGCGCCGCTCGGCATCGACGTCGAGGTGAAGGAGTTCCCGATCGCGGACTTCTTCAGGCGTATCGCTCGACCCGGCGAGCCGTTCGACCTGGCGGTCTCCGGATGGGCATTCGCCTCTCCAGATCCGTTGGGCGCACTCGAGGAGTTCCGCATCGTCGAGCCGAGCGGCGCTCCGAACGTCTCTCACTTCCATGACCCTGCGTTCGATCGACAGCTCAAGGCCGCCGCGAAGCTCTCGGGAGCGAAGCGCTATCGCGCCTCCAACCGGCTCGAGCTCGAGCTCGAGCG
The DNA here is from genome assembly GCA_963817105.1 of uncultured Actinomycetes bacterium. Taxonomy (GTDB): domain Bacteria; phylum Actinomycetota; class Thermoleophilia; order Gaiellales; family Gaiellaceae; genus 3-1-20CM-4-69-9. The sequence continues at coordinate 43,598 of CAWFNA010000001.1, read as the reverse complement.
CGATCTCGTCCCGGCCGTCCCATTCGCGACCACCGCGAGCCGCGACTTCTTCTCGGCGCGGATCGGCTGCGAGACCTACCAGCCCGTCTACGGCATGGACCTCGCCGCTCTCTGCCTGCGGCGCGCTGACGCCGCCGGTTGAGGCCCGCAGCCCCGGTGGTGTACGTTCGGCCCGGTTGCACAGCCGTGCATCCCGAGTGCACACGTTCCTAGATTCGAGGGGCGAAAGGAGTCGAGGCGCATGTACACAGCCACGAAGGATCGGATCCTCCCGACGACGGTCACGGGCTCGTGGCCACGGCCGAGCTGGTACACGGGCAATCTGCTCGAGCGCCCGTACTCGACCGCGCTCGGCGACGTCGGCTTCCGCGAGCAGCACATCGACGCCGTCGCGTCGGTGATCAGCGACCAGGAGCTCGCCGGCCTCGACATCCTCACGAACGGCGACTATCACCTCGACTTCGACCTCGCGGGCCGCTCGTGGTTCTCGTATCCGACCGAGCGCCTGAGCGGGATCTCCGAATACGACACGGAGACCACGGCCGGCTGGACGTACCCGATCGGCACGTGGCTCAACGAGATCGTCGGCGGCTGGAAGTACCACGCGATCGTGGACAAGATCGGCCCGCGCGTCCCGCTCGAGTTCGCGAAGATCTGGCGTGTCGCGCAGGCGCGGACGGAGAAGCCCGTCAAGTTCGGGACGATCGCCGCCGACCTCGCCTCGACCGTCCTGACGGTCCAGACCGACGTCTACGACGACGACAAGCGGGAGCTGATGTGGGACCTCGCGACGATCCTGAACGCCGAGCTCCGTCAGCTCGTCGCATCGGGGTGCACGGTCGTCCAGATCGAGGAGCCGGCGATCCACAGCGCAGCCGCCTGGGGCGCGGACGAGGCCACGCTCGACTTCTACGTCGACCTCCTCAACCACACCACCGAGGGCCTCGACGAAGCCGAGGTCTGGGTTCACACCTGCTGGGGGAACCCGGGCGCGCAGCACTGCTTCGACCCGAGCATCTCCTACGAGCCGTCGCTGGAGATCTTCCTCGACCGCGTGAAGGCCGACGTCTGGACGATCGAGTCCAAGCACAACGGCCACCAGCTGCTCCCGAAACTCGCTCCGTACAAGGGCAAGCTCGACAAGAAGATCGCCGTCGGCTTCATCAGCCACCGCGCGCTGCAGGTGGAGACGGCGGAGGAGGTCGCGGCCGACGTCCGCATGGCGCTCGAGTACATCGAGCCGGAGAACCTCGTCCTCTCCTCCGACTGCGGGTTCGGGCGCCAGGGCGTGCCCAGGCCGATCGCGCTCTACAAGGCCTCGGCGCTCGCGCAGGGCGCGAACATCGTCCGCGGGGAGCTCGGCGCCGAGACGACGGCCGTCCCGGCCGCGGATCCCGCGCTGCAGATCGACGTGCCGGCGCTCGCGCAGGTCACCGCCTAGGCAGCCCCCACAGCATCAGGTAGAGGACTTCCGGCCGCCCGGCCGCGTCGAAGGCCCCGAACGTGACGGCGGGGTTGTCCGGGTCGGCGGCGTCGACAAGGAACGCTCGGTCGTCGATCGGCAGCGCGTCTTGCGTGCGGCCGTCGGCTTCCAGTACGAGGCCCGAATCGGTGGCGGACACGGTGCAGCGCCGGTCCGGCCACGCGTAGACGCCGGCGAACCGCGAAAGGTCGCTGGCTGCGCCGGGCGACGCTTCGAGCCGCAGCGCCGGGACGCCGACGTCGAACCAGGCCCCCATGAGCTCGGGGAACAGTGTCCGGTAGAGCGCACGGCCGGTGCTCCCGTTCGTGAGGAGCACGGCCGCGCTGCGCTGCTCCGGGAGGATGCGAAGGATCCCGCGCTGCCCGCTCAGCAAGCCGTCCCAGCCCCAGAGCGGGCCGCCGTCGCAGTCGAACCGCGCCCAGCCGAGGCCCCAGCCGTCCAGCCAGCCGTGGATGCGGATCTCGGCGTGCGGCACCCGCAGCACGGCGAGCGCGGGATCCGACAGATGGGCCTCCGCGAAGCGCAGCATGTCCGTCAGCGTCGCCAGGATCGTCGTTCCCGCGGGCGCGAGCGCGCGCGGCGTCCACGCCTCGGCCGGCACGGGGCCGTCGGCCGTGACGTCGTGGCCCGCGGCGCGCGGCTCTGCCACCGGGCTGTGGACGAACGTCGTCTCGTCCATGCCGAGCGGGACGAGCAGCTCGGCGCGCATCGCCTCGTCCCACACGAGCCCCGTCGCCGTCTCGATCGCGCGACCGAGCAAGGCCCAGCCGACGTTCGAATACGACCAGACCGGCGCCGCCGGCTCCTCGGTCGCGACCCTCGCGGCGAGGCGCGCGAGCACCTCGTCGTCCTCGCCCGGGAAGGTCGAGAACTCCAGCTCGTCCGTCAGCGGGACATTCGAACGATTGGCGAGCAGGTCGCGCACCGTGGCGCGCTGCGCCCAGCCGGCGCCGCGAAGCTCGGGAACGTGCCCTGCGACCGCATCGTCCAGCGAGAGGCGGCCCTCGTCGGCGAGGCGGGCGACGACCGTTGCGACCATCGACTTCGCGAGCGACCCGACCGCGAAGCGCGTCTCCGCCGTCACCGGCTCGCCGGTCGTCACGTCCGCGACGCCGGCGTACGCGACGGTCACCACGCCGTCGCGGAGCACGCCCAGCGCTGCGCCGGGAACGGCGTGCTCCGCAGCGCGCTCGCGCAGCAGGCCCGCGAGCTCTGGCTCAGGCACCGACCGTTGCGCCGCCGGGCCCGGTCGGCGTCAACGTCACATGGTCTCGCGGTAGGCGACCTCGTACTTCGTGACGCCGGTGCGGGTCCCGGGCGTGTCGCCCGAGGGCATCGCGTTCATCACCGCGTCGCCCGTCGCGTAGTCGTCCTCCGAGTCGAAGAAGATGACCACGAGCGACTTGTCGGCACCCGGGTCGTGGAGCACGAGGAGCTCCTTTGCCGGGAGGTTTTCCGGCTTCTCTCCCTCCTCCAGCTGCTTCTTCAGCTCGTCCATCCGTGCCTTGTCGACGCCGTCGAAGGTCACTACGCGCGCGTACGCCATCTCTGCCTCCTGGTCGGGTTGGGCACAACCTACGCCTCTCCCCTCGGCAAAGTGCGTCGAGCATGCCGACGCACGACGACCGGATCCCCGGGCTGCACGTTCCGGCCCTGCGGATGCACGAGGACGAGATCGCGACCGACGCGCATCTGGTGCGGCGGTTGCTCGCGGCCCGGTTCCCGGACTGGGCGAACCTCCCGATCGTCCCGGTCCACTCGTCCGGGACGGACAATGCGATGTACCGGCTCGGCGACGACATGGCGGTGAGGCTGCCGCGCGCCGAGTGGGCGCAGGGGCAGATCGACAAGGAACAGCGCTGGCTTCCGATCCTCGCGCCGCGCCTGCCGCTGGCGATTCCCGTCCCGCTCGCAAAGGGTGAGCCGACGGACGAGTACCCGTGCTCCTGGTCGATCCAGCGCTGGCTTCCGGGCGAGAACGCGATCGTGGCGCACATCGCCGATCCCCGCCGGGCGGCGGCCGACCTCGCAGGCTTCGTCGCCGCGCTGCACGGGATCGACTCACCCGCCGCCCCGCCGCCGGGACGGAGCGACTCTTCCCGCGGCGTGCCGCTCGCGCGGCGGGACGCAGCTACGAGGGAGGCGATCGCGAGCCTCGACGGCGTCGTCGACACGACGGCCGCTGCCGCGGCCTGGGAGGCGGCACTCGGGGAGCCGCCATGGAGCGCGGCTCCCGTGTGGATCCACGGCGACCTCACACCCGGGAACCTGCTCGTCGACAGCGGCCGGCTCACCGCGGTGCTCGACTTCGCCACGCTCGCCGTCGGCGATCCGGCCTGCGACCTTGCCGTCGCGTGGAGCTTCCTCTCCGCGGAGACCCGCCCCGTCTTCCGGGCCGTGCTCGGCGTCGACGAGGCGACCTGGGCGCGCGGCCGCGGCTGGGCGCTCTCGCTCGCCCTGATCGTGCTGCCCTACTACATGCACACGAACCCGGTGATGGTCGCCGGCGCCCACCGGACGATCGCGGAGGTGCTGGCCGACGCGTGACCCTCAGGCGGCGGCCGCCGCCTCGACCTCGGCGAGCAGCGACGGGAGATCCGCCTGCTCGGCTGCCAGCACGCGACGACGGAGCTGGATCGCGACCGCCCCCGCCCCGTTCTCGGTCGCGGGCGCGGCGGGTCTTACGTGTCGCCGGGCTAGAGAGCCTGGTCGCCGCCGACGAGCGCGCGCAGGCTCTCGTGCTCCTCGCGGCAGGCCGGGCAGCCGACGAGGTGCGCGGCCAGGCCGGGCAGCTCCGCGTCGGCGTCACGGCCGGCGAGCTCGAGCTCCACGAACCGGTCGAGCTGCTCGAAGCACTGGTCGCAGCCGACTTCCGGCCCGGCGGGGCCGAGCAGCCGGCCGAGCGCCTGCTTCAGCTCGGGTCGCTCCATCACGTTCCCTCCTCGAGCCATGACTCGAGCGACAGCCCGGTCTCGTGCAGGTGCTTACGCAGCTTCCGGCGCGCGTCGTGCAAGGTCTTGTAGAGCGCGCCACGGGTGGTGCCGAGCCGGTCGGCGAGGACGTCGATCGGGACGCCGTTGAGCGCGAGGGCGACGAGGACGCGGCGCTGGTGCGGCGTCAGCACCTCGGCGATCGCCTCCTGCACCGACCGCAGCAGCTCGCTCTGCTCCAGCTCGGCGTCGGGCCCGAGGCCGCCGCTCGTGAACAGGCTCCAGCTCTCCGGCTCGAGCGGCACCTCGCGTCCCTGCCAGGCGCGCTTGCGCAGCTTCACGGCCGCCTCGAGCAGCGCGAACTTGTACGCCCACGTCGTGAAGCGGCTGGCGCCGCGGAAGTCGTCGAGCTTGGCGAGCACGCTCATCAGCGCGTCGTCCGCCGCCTCGAGCGCGATCTCGTCCAGCTCGTTGCCGCGCAGGTGCGGCAGTGTCGGCCGCCGGCGGGCGACCTCGAAGCGCGCCGCGCGCAGGAGCAGCGCGTGCAGGCGCGCGACCGCGGCCTCGCGGTCGGCCCCGTCCGCGCGGAGGTCGCGCAGCCAGTCGCGTGAGTCCCGGTCCGCCGCCCGGCTCGGCGGCGGCGGGATGAGCGGAAGCCTCCATCGCCTGACGCTCAACGGTAGCCGTCCCGGCGCAGGTCATCCGTCCGCTCCCTCGTCGAGCGGCGCGAGAATTCGCACAGCGAGATCGGGCGGGCAGCCCCGCTCCACCAGCCCGATCAGGCCGTGCAGGTCGTAGCGCCGGTCGGCGGCCACCTGCGCTGCGGCCGTTCGCGGGAAGCCGGCGTGGAGCAGCTGTGCGCGCCGCCAGCGCAGGACGTCGCGACCACCCAGCTCCTGTCTCAGTTCCGTCCGCACACCCTCTTGGCGCCGCCGGCCGGCCACTTCTTACCTCCCCTCAGAACTCGGTTCAGAATGACTCACGCGCCGATGGGGCGCGCTGGCCGGTTCCCGGCAAGGACGCAGGGAGCGCCCATAGCCGTAGCTATGGGTGCGACTGAGGACGCGGCCGGGGGCCGGGCAGCGTGTTCCAGCGGCCCGTGCTCATTGTGAAACGAGTTCTAATAGCCGCTGAAGCGCTCGGGCCGGATCTGCTCCTCCGGGATGCCGGCCGCACGCAGCTGGTCGGTCACCGCCTCGACCATCGGCGGCGGCCCGGCGAGCAGGTACCGGAACCCGTCCAGGTCGCCGCCGAGGTGGTCCCGCAGCAGGTCGGGCCCGATGCGCCGCCGTTCGCCGTCCCAGCCGGGGTCGTCGGTCATCGTGAGCACGACGTCCAGGCGCTCGTTCGAGCGCTCGAGCTCGGCCAGCTCGTCGAGGAACGCCGTCGACTCGCGGTCGCGGTTGGAGTAGACGAGCGTGACGCGGTGGCCGAGCTCTTCCTCCGCGATGTAGCGCAGCATGCTGCGGAACACCGTGATCCCGATCCCGCCCGCGACGAACGCATACGGGAGGTCGGTCTCGTCGGGGAGGACGAAGCTGCCTTTCGGCTCCTCCACCTCCACCTCGGCGCCGACGGGCAGCTCGGCCAACGAGCGCTTGAAGGCGCTGTCCCGCAGGCGCGTGCAGAGCCCGAGCACGCCGCGGTCGTTCGGGGACGTGACGACGGACAGGTGACGGCGCGGACCCTTGTCGTCGTCGTAGGGCGGGTCGAGCAGCGTCACCCAGAAGTACTGCCCCGGCCGGAAGTCGACCTCCCGGCCGAGCAGGTCGAAGACGACGAGCAGCGTCCCCTTCGCCACCTCCCGTTTCTCCGCGATACGTGCGCGCACGTCAGCCGCGGCGGCGCAGCGGCGGGTCGTAGACCGACGCCAGCCGCCCCAGCGTGAGCGCGCCCAGCATCAGGCCGAAGTCGCGCAGCGCGATGTCGTAGTAGCCGGAGTACGTCAGCAGGTTGAGGATGATCCCGGCGAGCCAGGCCGCGACGAGGTAGGCGCCGTAGCGCGGCTTCACGGCAACGGCGATCCCGGCGACGATCTCGACGACGCCGACGACGTACATGAAGCTCTGGGCGCTGCCGGGGACGATGTTGTCGACCCAGGGAGCCAGGTACTTCGGCCAGTCGACGAGGACGTTCGTGAACTTGTCCAGGCCGAAGAGGATCGGCGCGGCCGTGAAGGCGACCCGCAGCAAGAGGTAGGCCTGGTAGCGCGCGTCGCGCAGGGACGCGTCGGCCTCCGCCGCCTCCGGACGCGCAGGGGTCGTGCGTTGTGCAACAGCTGTCGATTCGAGTGTGGTACTCACGCTTCACCTTCCTTTCGAAGTCGCATGACAGCCTGTGAGTGTCGGAAGCGGCGCGCGTCTTACCCGCCGAGGACGACGGGAAAGTTCGGCACGCGATCCTTCCAGCGCCAAGAATGTACGGATGGCCGAGGAACGCCTGACCGACACTGCCGAGGCAATCCACGTCGCGAACTTCCGCGCGGCGCTCCGCTCTTTCCTGAACGAGAGCGAGCTCGTCGCCCGGGCGAACGGGCTGACCCCGCAGCGCCACCTGCTGCTCCTGATGATCAAGGGGGCCGAGGACGGGAGCGAGCAGACGACCGTCACCCAGCTCACGGAGCGCCTCAAGCTGGCGCAGAGCACCGTCACCGAGCTCGTCAAGCGCGCCGAGACCGCGGGGCTCGTCGAGCGGGAGCAGTCGGAGACGGACGCCCGCGTCGCCCACCTCAGACTCACGGCCGAGGGCGAGCGACGCCTCGCACGCGTGTTCAACAGCCTCGCGACCGAGCGCGAGCAGCTCCGGCTCGCGTTCGCGGAGCTCGATCGCACGACGTGAAGGCATGGCGCCGGGCGCTCGCGTGGCGCATGGTGCGTCACCACCTCGTCGAGCGGGCGGCCCCGTCCGACCTCCTCCGCGTGGTCGGCGACATCTGCGGCCTGCACGCGCAGCTGATGTCGTCCGCCGAGCTGAGCCTGTGGGCCCGCATTGACGGGCTCGAGCGCGAACGGCTTGCCGACGCCCTCTGGAAGCGCCGCTCGCTCGTGAAGCTCTGGGCGATGCGGGGCACGCTGCATCTCCTGCCGGCGGCGGAGCTCGGCACCTGGCTCGCGGCGCTCTCGACGTACACGGACCGCGGGATGACCGGTCATCCGGAGGTCGACACGCTCAACGACGCCGTCGGCCGGGCGCTCCACGGGCAGGTCCTCTCGCGCGAGGAGCTCGCCGCCGAGGTGGAGCGGATCACGGGCGATCCGACCCTCGCCGGCTACATCGGCTCCAGCTGGGGCTCGTACCTCAAGCCCGCCTCCTTTCGCGGACAGCTGTGCTTCGCGGCGAGCGACGGCAACCGCGTCCGATTCACGAGCACGGAGACGTGGGTTCGCCGGCGGATCGTCCGACCCGATCGGGCGGAGGCGCTGCGCGAGGTAGCGCGCCGCTTCCTCGCGGCGTACTCGCCTGCCGGCGCGGAAGAGCTCGCGATCTGGTCCGGGTTCTCGCGCGCGCGCGCGAGGCGGATGCTGGCGGCTCTCGACGACGAGGCCGTCGAGGTCGACGTGGAGGGCGACCGCCTCTGGGTGCTCGCACGGGATGCGGACGACCTTGCGAACGCCGAGCCGACGGACGTCGCGCGGCTCCTCCCGGCGTTCGACCAGTGGATCGTCGGCGCCGCCCGCGACGGGCCGGCGCTGCTCGACCCGCGGCACAGGGCTCGCGTCTATCGCCCGCAGGGCTGGCTGTCGCCGGTGCTGCTGGTCAACGGGCGGATGGTCGGCGTCTGGAGGCACACGCGGAAGGGCCGGCGGCTCCTGGTCGAGCTGGAGCCGTTCGGACGGCTGCCCGCATGGGCGCGCGCCCAGCTCGAGGCCGAGGCCGAGCGCCTGGCGGGCTTCCTCGACTGCGTCTTGACTTCGTTCGAGACGAGGTCCACCCTCGCGTGATGGCCCGTATCCGCGCGTTCGTGGACTCCGACCACTCGTTCGTCGTCTGGCAGCCGGATGAGCCGATCCCGGGCTGCCTCGGCTTCGCCCTGAAGCGCAAGACGGTCGGCTCCGACGAGGAGACAGTCCTCGACACGTGGGTCGGGTTCGCCGGGGACACCGCGCCGCCGGGGACGAAGCGCCCGAGCACGGAGTGGCCGATCCAGCGCCTGATGTGGTCGGACTACGCGCCGGAGCGCAAGCCCGTCACCTACCAGGCCGTTCCGCTCACGGGCGAGAAGGGCAACCTGGTCGAGGACGCAGCGAACGCCACTCCCTGGAGCGATCCCGTCACGGTGACGACCGACGTCGGGAACGGCGTCAGCGCGTACTTCAACCGCGGGATCGTCGCGACGCAGTGGCTCTCACGCGCCCTGCGAGAGCGCGGCGGCGAGACGCGCGCAGTCCTGACGAAGGCGATCGAGGCGCCCGGTGACCGGATCAGGAACTTCCTCGGCGGCGCCGTCCTCTGGAAGCTGCCGAAGCTGCTCGACGACGCGCTCCAGTCCGGCGGCGAGATCCACGCGGCGCTGTTCGAGCTGAACGACCCGCAGCTGATCGAGGCCCTGCAGGCGTTCGGGCCGCGTGCCCACGTCGTCCTCTCGAACGGCACGAAGGACGAGGACGAGAACGCGGACGCCCGCAAGGCGCTGCGCGACAAGCAGGTCGACGTCCGCGACCGGTTCGTCAAGACGTCGAGCCACTTCGCGCACAACAAGTTCCTTGTCGTCTCGGACGCCAACGGCCCCACCGCCGTCTGGACCGGCAGCACCAACTGGACGATCACGGGCCTGTGCACCCAGTCGAACAACGCGATCCTGATCGAGAACGCCGAGATCGCTGGCTGGTTCCGCAGCGAGTGGGACCTGCTCACGAGCGCGGGCAACGACTACCCCGACGCGCTGTTCGTCGGCAACGACACCACTCGGACGACCGCGCTCGACGCCGGCGCGAGCGCCCAGGCATGGTTCGCCCCCGTGCGCGGGACGATCGACCTCGCCTCGGCCCGCGAGCGGATCACCGGCGCCAAGGACGGCATCCTCTTCCTGATGTTCAACCCCGGGCCGGTGGGGACGCTCCTGAACGACATCGTCGAGCGCACGGCCGCGGGCTCCCCGACCTTCGACCCGGAGCTCCACGTCCACGGTGTGGTCAACCAGGACCCGAGCACCGCCACCCACCCCGTCGTCGGCCTCCTCCACCGCGGCGAGCTGACGGAGGCGGACATCAGCGTCGTCCTCCCGGCTGCGGTGGACGAGGACCAGGGCTTCTGGCTGAAGGAGCTCAACTACTCGATGGTGATGGTGCACAGCAAGTGCATCGTGATCGACCCCTTCGGCGAGAAGCCGATGCGTGATCACCGGCTCGCACAACATGGGCCCGAAGGCGTCGGGCAAGAACGACGACAACCTCGTGATCATCGACGGCAACCGGGCGCTCGCCGAGGCCTACGCCGTCTACGTCATGGGCGTCTACAACCAGTACCGCTGGCGTTACTACCAGCACCAGGCGGAGCAGGGCGACGTGCCCGCGACCGCGGCGGACGAGGACGCCGTGCCCACCTGGGCGGGGCTGGTCGACGACGACACCTGGCAGAACAAGTACTTCACCGCGGGCGCCGAGCAGCGCGAGCTCGCGTTCTGGCTGCCCGCCTGATCACGCCCGCCTGGGCAGGAGGGCGCGCAGGTCGTCGATCGTGTCCGCCTCGTCGGCGCTCTTGTCCGGCCGGTAGCGCTTGACGCGTGCGAACCGCAGCGCCACGCCGCCCGGGTAGCGCGTCGACGACTGGACGCCGTCCAGCGCGATCTCGACGACGAGCTCGGGCCGGACGAGGACGGCGATGCCGCGCCGGCCGGTCTCGCGCTCGAGCAGCTCCGTCGTCTGCCACCGGAGCAGCTCGTCGGTCAGTCCCTTGAAGCACTTGCCGACCATCACGAAGCCGCCGGCGGCGGGATCCCGGGCGCCGAGGTGCAGGTTCGACAGCCAGCCCTTCCGCCGGCCGTGCCCCCACTCGGCGCCGAGGACGACGAGGTCGTACGTCCGCACCGGCTTCACCTTGCGCCACGCCTTCCCGCGCCGCCCGGCGCCGTAGAGCGAGGCGGCGTCCTTGACGACGACGCCCTCGTGCCCGGCCGCGAGCGCCTCCTCGAGCACATGCTCGCCCTCCTCGGCGCTCGAGGTGAGCAGCCGCGGGACCTCGAGCTCCGGCGCCAGCGCATGCAGCCGCGCCGCTCGCTCGCGCAGCGGCGTGTCGAGCAGGTCCTCCCCGTCGACGTGGAGCACGTCGAACAGGAACGTCGCGATCCCCTCGGGCGGCGCGTCGGCGTCGATCCGCGCCACGGTGTCCTGGAACGCAACCGGCCCCTCCTCGCCGAGCCACAGCGCCTCGCCGTCGAGCACCGCCTGCCGCACTGGGAGCCGACCCGCCGCCGCCACGATCCCGGGCAGAGCGCTCGTGATCTCGTTGAGGTTGCGGGTGTAGATCCGGACGTCGTCGCCCCGGCGATGGATCTGGATGCGGATCCCGTCGAGCTTCCATTCCACCGACGCGAGGTCGAACGCCGCGACGGCCTCGGCGACGCTCTCGGCCGTCGACGCGAGCATCGGCAGGACGGGGCGGAACAGCTCGAAGCCGACCGCGCGCAGGCCTGCCTCGCCCCCCGTGAGCGCGATCTCCGCCGTGCGCGGGAGGTCGCCGGACAGCATCAGCGCCCGGCGCGCGGCCTCGATCGGCACGCCGGCCGCCTTCGCGATCGCGTCGACCATGATCCCGGCGAGGGCGCCCTGCCTCAGCTCACCGGTGAAGAGGCGCTTGACGAACGCCGCCTCGTCCTCCGTCGCGCGTGCCAGCAGGTCGCCGAGCAGCCGCTTGCGCCGCCCGGCCGACCCGCTTCCGGTCGCGGCCTCGATCTCGGTGATCGCCGCGTCGAGCTCCCCGATCGTCAGCGAGGGAGCGGCGGCGGCCGGCTCGGCCTCGATGCCGTAGACGGCCGCGTAGCCGATGCCGACGCGACCCTGGCGTGGGACGCCGGAGAGGAAGCCGGTGGCGAGCGGGACCTCGTCGGCGTCGACCGTCCTCAGCAGGTCGGCGAGAAGTGCGATCTTGCCCGAGCGGGAGCTCGTCTCGGCGACGCGGTTCGAAGCGGTGACGAGGTCGGCGAGCAGCGTCATCGCAACGATGAGTTTCCAGCGGGCCGCCGGTCCAAGTTGCAGTTCAAGACACCGAGGAGGTTCGCAGTGGACGTCACCACGTTTCTCACGTTCGACGATCGGGCCGAGGAGGCCGTGAACTTCTACACCGCGATCTTCCCGAACTCGAGGATCACGGACATGCGGAGGTACGGCGAGGGAAGCCGCGGCCCGAAGGGATCGTTGATGACCGCGGCCTTCGAGCTCGAGGGACGCCCGTTCGTCGCGCTGAACGGCGGCTCGTCGTTCTCCTTCTCCGAGGGCATCTCGCTCCTCGTCAGCTGCGACACGCAGGCGGAGGTGGACGAGCTCTGGGAGCGGCTGACCGAGGGCGGCGAGCCCGGCCCGTGCGGCTGGCTGAAGGACAAGTTCGGCGTCTCGTGGCAGGTCGCCCCGCGGCTCCTGAGCGAGCTCCTCGGGGACGAGGACCCAGCGAAGGCGCAGCGCGTCATGGAGGCGATGCTGGGAATGGGCAAGATCGAGATCGATGGGCTCGAGCGGGCGTACGCCGGCTAGTCCGGGAGCAGCGGCACGGTGAAGCCCGGATTCCGCCCGAGCAGGACGCCGCGGGTGATCGCCGCGAGCCCGAAGCGCTCGCGGATGTCGTCGACCGCCGCGTCGAGCGCGGCGCGGCTCCGGCGGTCGAACGGGAGGAGGAGCTGCCTCGGCAGGTCGTTCTCGAGGTTCGCCACCGCGATCCCGACGAGCGTGATCCCGCGCCTCCTGATCAGCGGCATCGAGGCGGCCAGCAGACCTCGGGCGGTGTCGAGCACGGCCTGCGTGTCCGCGGTCGCCCGCTGGAGCGTGAACGACCGCGTCGCCCGCGAAAAATCGTCGAAGCGCAGCCGCAGGACGACGGTGCGGCCGACGCGTCCGGCGGTGCGCATCCGGCGGGTGACACGGTCGACCAGCCCGAGCAGAACGGTGTCGAGCTCCTCCGGCGTCCGGTAGCGGCGGCCGAGCGCGCACTGGGACCCGATCGAGCCGCGACGCCGCCCCGGCTGCACCGGGCGCGGGTCCCGGTTGTGCGCGAGCGCGTGGAGCTGCCGCCCTGCCGCCCGCCCGAGCATCGACACGAGCACGCCCTCGGGCAGCGCCGCCACCTGCGCGACGGTCGTGATCCCGAGGCCGTGCAGCCGCTCGGCGGTCACCTTGCCGACGCCCCAGAGCGCCTCGACCGGCAGCGGATGGAGGAACGCCAGCTCGCGGTCTGGCGGGACGACGAGGAGACCGTCCGGCTTCGCGACGCCGCTCGCGACCTTCGCGAGGAACTTCGTCCGCGCGACGCCGACCGTGATCGGCAGGCCGACGCGCTCCCGGACCTCCCGCCTGAGCCGGATGGCGATCTCGGTCGGGCTGCCCAGGAGCCGCCGCACGCCGCGGACGTCGAGGAACGCCTCGTCGATCGAGAGCCCCTCGACGCGCCCCGACGTCTCCTCGAAGACGCGGTAGAGGGCCTTGCTCGCGTCCGAGTAGGCGGACATCCGCGGCGGGACGACGATCGCCTGAGGGCACAACCGCCGCGCGCGGGCTCCGCCCATCGCCGTGCGGACGCCGCAGGCCTTCGCCTCGTAGCTCGCCGCGAGCACGACGCCTGCGCCGACGATCACCGGCCGCCCGCGCAGGCTCGGGTCGTCGCGCTGCTCGACCGAGGCGTAGAACGCGTCGGCGTCGGCGTGGAGGATCGTCGCCTCCGACACGAACGTATGTTCGCATATGCTCGACTACGAGAGCCAGTCGAGCACGTCCACGATGCCGTCGACGACCGCGTCCGGGCGGTGCCGCTCGACTACCCGGTCGAGAACGACGTCGCCGCTGATCCCGCTGCGCACGAGTACCGTCCGCGACCCACCGAGACGGCCGAGCGCGATGTCCATCCCGACGTCGTCGCCGATCACGGCGACCTCCTGCGACGGGACCCCGAGCTGTGCGCTGACCGTCCGGACTGCGGCCCGCGAGGGCTTGCCGACGATCACCGGCCGCGCCCCAGTGACCTTCGCGATCGCGGCCGCGACCATGGCGCCACGGCTGAAGATCGGCCCGTCGGCGCCGGCGTACGCGGGCGCGTAGCTGCCGGTCAGGAGGCGCGCGCCGGCCCCGATCGCCCGGGCGGCCCGCTCGAGCTGTGCGAAGTCGACCGCGTTGGTGTGTGCCACGAAGATGAAGTCGGCGCGTGTCGCGTCGTCGCCGTCGACAATCCGGAGCCCGGCGCGCAGGAGGTACTCGCGCGCGGCCTCGGTGCCGAACAGCAGCACCGCGGCGTCGCGGGCACGGTCGCAGGTACACCTGGACGCTGCGCAGCGGCGTCAGCAGCTCCTCGTCCGCGATCGGCAGGCCAACGGCGCGAAGCCCCTCCGCGAAGGTCTCGGGCGGCGCGTGGCTCCCGTTCGTGAAGAGGACGAGCGGCCGGCCCGAGGCGCGGATCCGCTCGATCAGCTCGAGCGCGCCCGGCTGGACGTGGACGTCGTCCCCGGCGCGGTGCACGAGCGTCCCGTCGACGTCGAGGACGAAGCCCCGAACGTCGTCAAGTCGCACGGCGCCACACGACCAGGTCGTTCCCTTTCCGGACGTGGACCTCCCTGAGCGACGGCCGCCGGGCGAGCTCGTGCAGCAGCGTCACGACCGGGTGCCGTCCCGGACGGGCGGCCGGCCCGGGCGTCGCCGCCGCGGGCGGGGAGGCGAGCATCGCGTCCACCTGCTTCGCGGGCATCGTCAGCCTCAGCAGGAGCTCCTCGTCGGAGATCCGCCGGCCGAAACGCGCACGCGCACCTTCGAGCTGCAGCGGCTCGACGAGCCGCAGCTCCTCGGCGCGCGGGCGGCCGAGCACGCGCTCGGTCACCTCGGGGGACACCGGAGCCGCAGGCTCGCCGTAGTGCCCGAGGAAGTAGCGCACGGTCTCGTCGGAGACATTCGACCAGCGCTCGCCGTCGATCACGTTCCGCACGGCCTGGGTAGCGACGAGCTGCGAGACGGGCGTGACGATGATCGGATAACCCATCTCGGCGCGTACGCGCCCGACCTCCTCGAGCACGGCGTCGAACAGCTCCGGCCTGCGCAGCTCGGCCAGCATCCGCCGCGTCGTCGAGACCATGCCCCCGGCCAACTGGTGGCGGTAGTAGGTGGCGTCGAACTCCTGCGGCTGTCCGACCGGCAGCCCCTTCTCGCGCGCGAGCTCGCGAAAGTGCTCCGACACGGCCGCGAGCGCGTCGAGGTCGAGCCGGTGCCCGAAGCCCTCGGCCTCGAGGTTGGCGAGCGTCGTCTCGGCCGCCGGGTTCGACGTGCCGCGGGCGAGCGGGGCCACGGCCGTGTGCAGCACGTGGAACCCGGCCCGCAGCCCTTCCATGTAGACGAAGGGGGCCAGGCCGATCGTGCAGTGGCTGTGCAGCTCGATCGGGCGCTCGCCCGCGGCGCGGAGGAAGTGCGGCGCCAGCTCGGACACGGCGGCGGCGGTCAGGAGGCCGCCGGGGTCCTCGAGATAGAGGCGGTCCATCTCGGCGCAGTCGGCGAGCGCGGCTGCCCGCTCGGCGTAGTACGCGTGGGTGTGCACGTCGCTGATCGAGTAGGTGAGGCCGATGACGATCTCCTCGACGCCCTCCTCGCGCGCCATCCGCGCCAGCCGCCGCAGCCGCGCGGGGTCGTTGGAGGGGTCGGCGACCTGGAAGCGGCGGATCCCGTTCCGGACGACGCAGCGGAAGACGAGCCGCATCACCTCCTCGTCGGCCGGGACCCAGGAGATGAAGCGCATCCCCGTGGTGATGAAGCTCAGCGGGGTGTCCGGCATCGCAGCGCTGACGAGCCTGATCCGCTCCCAGGGATCCTCCCGGTGGAAGCGGACCGAGACGGCCATGTGCGTGCTCGACGTGAAGTCGGCCGCGTGGAACCCGACCTGGTCGAGCGTCGGCGCGATCGCGAGCACGTCCGGCGTGGTCAGCCCGGTCGCGCTCCAGAGGCTCTGGTTTCCGTCACGCGTGGTCGTGTCGACGATGTCGACCAGCCGGCTCATCGGTCGGGCCGGACCTGGAAGAGCGGCGCCCCGTGCTCGACGAGCTCGGCGTTCTCGGCACAGACCTCGACGATCGTGCCGCCGAGACCCGCCGGGATCGAGTTCATCATCTTCATCACCTCGATCAGGCAGACGACGGTGTCCGGCTCGACGCGTGCGCCCACGTCGACGAACGGATCCGCTCCCGGGGCCGAGGCGCGGTAGAAGGTGCCGAGCATCGGCGCGGCGATCGTCAGGAGGTCGCCGGGCGCGGCACCGTCCTCGTCCGCGCTCGCGGGCCCGACCGCGGCCGCAGCCGCTTCGCCGCGCAGGACGTGCAGGGAGAGGTCTCCGCTCTCGATCCGGAGCTCCTCGAGGTCCGACTCGTCGATGAGCCGGAGGATCTCCCGGATGTCCTCCTCGTTCAGGGGCATGCGTCAGCTCAGGATCGCCGCTCGGTCTCCGGGGAGGAAGCGCCGAACGTGCTCATGACGAGCGATATCGCGGAGGAGGAGAGCTTCGGCGCGGGCTTCGCCGCCGCCGTCACGGGGCGCGCCTGGAGGACGTGCAGCGAGCCGGGCAGCGTCGACCCCCGCGCGATCGCCCACTCGACGTCCTGGTGGCCGCCGAAGTGGCGCTCGATTCGCCGAGCCAGGTCCACGAGCGCGGTGAGCTCCGCCTCGCCGAGGCACGGCTCCTCCCGCCGTTCGGCCGGCACGTCCACGCGCACGGTGCCGGAGCCACCGGCGTGCGGGACGTACTCGACGTGCTTCACGCCGACCGTCTGGCGGACCACCTCGCCGGTGATCTTGCTGACGAGGTAGTCGTCTGGCGTGAGCTCGCCGCCGACGACGGCGATGCCCAGCCCCCAGCTCGCGTTGAGCGCGACCATGCTCGGGTCGCCGCTGACGGGATTGCACGTGAACATCACGCCTGAGATCTCCGCGTCGACCATCAGCTGGACGGTCACGCCCATCGCCGGTTCGGGGCCATCCCCCCGGAGCACAGCGCGGTAGCTGATCGCACGCGGTGTGTAGAGACTCACCCAGCAGTCGCGGACCGCGTCGCAGACCTGCTCGATCCCGCGCACCCAGAGGAAGCTCTCCTGCTGGCCGGCGTGGCTCGCGTCCTCGCCGTCCTCACCGAGCGCGCTCGACCGCACCGCCACCGGCGGCGACTCCTCGCCGGCTGTCTGCGCGAGCTCGTCGTGGTGCCGGACGAGCTCTGCGCGAACCTCCTCGGGCAACGCTGCGAACCGCATCGCCTCGCCGATCGTCTTCGCGGCCGAGTCGACCGCCGCGACGTCGCCGCCCGACGCCCGCGCAGCGGCCGCAGCGATCGTCCCCTCGAGGCCCGTCGCCTCGACGAACGAGCGGAACGCGCCCGCGCCGAGCGCGAAGCCGGGCGGAACGGCGACGCCCGGCCGAGAGCAGCTCGCCCAGGTTCGCGCTCTTGCCGCCGAACTCGCCGGCGTCCGACCGCCGCAGCTCGCCGAGCGCGCGGGTGTAGGCCGCGCTCACTCCCTCACGCGTCGAGGATCGTCACGATGCCCGTCGAGCCGTCGACGCGAATCGTCTGGCCGGTCCGGATCGCCGACGTGGCCCGCCCCGTCCCCACGACCGCGGGGAGCCCGTACTCCCGGCAGACGATCGCGGCGTGCGACATGACGCCTCCGATGTCGGTGACCACGGCCTTGACGTTGGAGAACATCGGCGCCCAGGCCGGCGAGGTGATCGGGCAGACGAGGATGTCCCCCTCCCGAACCCGCGCGATCTCCTCGACGTCGACCACCACGCGCGCGAGGCCCTCGACCACGCCCGGGGACGCGGCGGCTCCGGTGAGGCGGGCACCGTCCTCCTCCGCGTTGGCCCACTCCTGGACGCGCTGTGTCGTGACGCCCCAGAGCATGATCGACATCGGGTCCGTGATCGCCTCGGGCGTCGCGCCGAGCGCCGGCGGCGGCGTCCAGTCCGCGAGGCGCTCGAGCAGCTCCTTGCGCCGCGCCACGATCGGAGGCCACAGCGTCGGCCCGAGCGGCTTCCCGCCGGTCGCCCAGGTCAGGACGAGCTCGTCGAGCGCCTCGGCGACCTCGTGGCGCCCGAGCTGGAAGATGTCCTCGCCGTCCTCGAGGAACCCGTGCTTCGCGAGCAGCGCCCCGAACTCGCGCAGCTTGTTCCACCAGCGCGTCAGGAACCAGTAGTCGCAGAAGAACTTGTGCTCCTCGACGTACGGGAAGACCATGCGCGAGAGCCCGAGCAGCTCGACGAACGCCCCGCGCGACTCCTCGTCGAGCAGCGCCCCGTACTCCTCGGCGAGGCGGTCGCGCTCGCGGGCGATCTCCTCGCTCGGCCGCTCCACCGCCTCGCCCTCCTTCAGCGCGCGCACGTGGCCCACGACCGAGGCGTAGGGGATGCTGGGATCGTCGTACCAGCTGCGGTAGTAGTGGTAGAGGCCGTCGCCCGTGGCCATGTTGAACCACGGGTCCTTGATTCGCTCGAGCTCTTCGAGCCAGGCGCGGCCGGAGTCGCTCTGCTCGAGCTCGGCGTCGATCTCACGTGGCGAGCGCCCCTCGACGAACACGCCGTCGACGCCGCTGTCGATCGCGAGCTGCGCGAGCCGGCGGAGCTCGGCGCTCGGCTTGAACAGCAGCACGTCGATGCCGGCGACCATCTGCGCCACGTGCTGGTCGGGCATGTCCGGCAGGTGGCTCTTGCAGAAGTCGTGGAACGTGACGTAGGCGCCGTACCCGAGCAGCAGGAGCTCGAAGTGGTGCTGCCACATGAGGTCGGCGCAGCGGAGTGTCCGGCCGTAGGCGTCGAGGAGCTCGTAGAACGCGGTGTTCCGCCCGTCTTCGAGCATGACCTCGTCCGGCTCGTACTCGGGCAGGTCCGGGACGGGCAGCTCGGTGATCTCGGCGATCAGCGCCTGCATCTTCTGCTTCCAACCGGTGTAGAGCTCGTCCCAGTGCTCGAAGTAGTAGCCCGCGCGGCGCTGGAAGTACCCGACCCGCTCGGCGATCTGCTCGGGATCGGTGACCGGGTTCCCGGAGATGTAGACGTAGCCGTTGACGATGCGGTAGTCGATCCCCATCGCCGGCGGGACGGCGAAGAATCGGTTCTGCCAGGCGCCGACCGCCTGGTAGGGGGCGTCGATGCACGCCACGTCGAACGCGGGCATCGGCACCGGGAAGTGCATCGAGTTCCAGAACCAGAACCTGCCCTCGTCGACCTCGCGCCGCGACTCGTCGAACAGCGCGTAGGCCGGATACATGTCCTGCCACCCCTCGCACCCGGGCGGTGTGGCGATCTCGTAGGGGCTCGAAAAAGCGGAGCTCGTCGTCACCGGCGCAGCCATCAGTGCCTCTCCTCCGCGGCGTGTATACAACAATCCTCGCCGACGATGCACATCATCCGCCAGCGCGTCCTCGGCGGGCCGGAGGTGCTTGAGCTCACGGAGGCACCCACGCCCGACCCGGCGCCCACCGAGGTGCTCGTGCGCGTGGCCGCCGCCGGCGTCAACCCGGTCGACTGGAAGACCCGCGTCCGCGGCGGCTTCCTCGGGGAGCCGCCGTTCACCGTGGGCTGGGACGTCGCCGGCACTGTCGAGGCGGTCGGCATGGGCGTGACGCGCTTCGACGTGGGCGACCGGGTCTTCGGCATGCCGCGGTTCCCCCGCGAGGCGGCGGCGTACGCCGAGTACGTGACCTCGCCGTCCCGCCAGCTGGCACGAACCCCCGACGGCCTCGCGGACGTCGAGGCGGCGGCGCTGCCGCTCGCTGGGCTGACGGCGTGGCAGGCACTCGTCGAGACGGCCGATGTCCAGCCTGGCGCGCGCGTGCTCGTGCTCGGCGCGGCGGGCGGGGTCGGCCACCTCGCCGTCCAGATCGCCAAGGCGCGTGGCGCGTACGTGGTCGGCACCGCGCGAGCCGGGAAGCACGCGTTCCTGGCCGACCTGGGCGTGGACGAGGCGATCGACTACACGACGGAGGACGGCGCCGGGCGCGTCCGGGACGCCGATGTCGTGCTCGACCCCTTCGGCGACGAGTCGGGCCGGCAGGCGCTGCCCGCTCTCCGCGACGGCGGCATCCTCGTCACGCTCTCGGGAGCCGCCCTCGCGTCGCTGCGCGAGCTCGCCGGAGAGCGCGTGGAGGTGAGGAGCATCCTCGTCGAGCCGGACCGCGCCGGCCTCGAGGCGATCGCAGGCCTCGTCGAGGCGGGACGGCTTCGCCCCCACGTGAGCCGGACGTTCCCGCTCGGGGAGGCAGCGGCCGCGCACGAGGTCGGCGAGACCGGCCGTACGCAGGGCAAACTCGTGCTGACGACCGGTTAGGAGGCGACTGGTGGCACGGTTCGTCCTCGTCCACGGTGCCTACGGCGGCGCCTGGTGCTGGGAGCCGGTCACGGCGCCGCTCGAAGCGGCCGGACACACCGTCGAGACCCTCGACCTCCCCGGCGCAGGGGACGACGAGACACCGGTCGAGGGCGTCACCCTCGAGAGCTGCGCCGAGCGCGTCCGCGCGGTGCTGGCGCAGCGGCCCGAGCCCGCGGTCCTCGTCGGGCACAGCATGGGCGGCGTGATCGTCACGCAGGCGGCAGCCCTCGCCCCCGAGCTCGTCGAGTCACTGATCTTCGTCTGCGCCTTCATGCCCGCGGACGGCCAGAGCCTCCTCGACCTCACGCGCCTCCCGGAGGGCAAGGACGACATGATCCAGGCGAACATCGTCGTCGAGGGCGACCCGCCCGTCGCGTTCCTCGCTGACGAGGCGACGGCGGAGGCGATCTACAACTGCTGCACGCCGGAGCAGGCGGCACGGGCGGTGGCCCGGCGGCGCCCCCAGCCGGTCGCGCCGTTCGAGACTCCCGTTCGCATCGACGACGCCTTGCTGGCGTCGATCCCCCGCTCCTACGTCGTGGCGAACCGGGACCAGTCGATCCCGCCGGCGCTCCAGCGACGGATGATCAGGGAGCACCCGTGCCGGCGAGTCGTCGAGCTGGATACCGACCACGCGCCGTACCTGTCCGCGACGAACGAGCTCGTCGCCGCCCTGATCGCGCTCGCCGGGAACGAAGCGACCGCCCGATCGTAGGCGCCGGAGGAGCTAGGCCCGGCCGTCCGCGCAGGCTCGGGTCGTCGCGCCGCTCGACCGGCGCCTAGAACGAGTCCACGTCGACGTGGAGGATCGTCGCGGCCGCCACGAACATATGTTCGCATATAGCGACTCCGGCCTCGCGACGCCCAGGTCAGCCAGTCGAGTGCGCGCGTCCGACCGCCACGGCGACGGTGGTCTCGTACTCGCCGGCGGTGATCCGAAGAACCCCCGCGTCGTGGTCCGCCTTCGCACCACCAGCCAGGTCGAGTTTCGACAGGACGGCATCGACGGGTACGGGCGGGTCCCATTCCTCGACCCGAGCCAGCAACACCCCGCCGGGAGAATCGCCTGGGTACACCTCTGCCTCGGACGGTGTCCAGTCATGCACCGCCGAGCCGAGCTCGGCGCGGCCGATGAACTCCCGCTCGGGCGCGCCCAGATAAATGAGGACGAGATCGCCGGGGGCAAGCGCGTCGCGGTGCCGCTCGTCCGCGCCGACGCCCCACATCCTGACCCGCAGGAACGCGGCGGCCTGTTCGCGCAGCCCGTCCGCTGCGTCCCCCTTCACGAAGTTGAAGAGGTAGAGCGCCAACGACCCGGAGCGTACCCGCCGGACCTCTTCGAGATCCGGCGGGTACGCGGGATGCCTCTACCGGAAGCGCACGAAGAGATCGCGCAGACCCTGGGTCGCGTTGCGCCGCAGCGCCTGCTGAGCCGCTGGGTTCGGGACGCCGGGGAACAGCGCGTCGCCGATCGTCGGGATGAACTGCGGCGGGACGCGAACGTGCGTCGCCTGCTCGTAGTCGTAGGCAAGGCCGATCAGCTTCGGCTCGGCCCAGCGGCCGCCGATGAAGGTGATCCCGATCGGCAGTCCCGCGTCGTAGCCGGCGGGCACCGTGATGTCGGCGTAGCCCGACACCGCAGCCGCCGTCGACGAGCCCACGAAGTACTCGAAGTGGCCGTTGAGGTCGCCCTCGTTCGGGTTGTCGTTCGTCGGCCAGGCCGGACCGTTGGTGAGCGCGATGATCGCGTCGAGGTGGTTCGCGGCCATGAGGCTGGTCGATTCGCGCCTGAAGGGGCGGCGTCGTCGCCGCACGGAAGGCGGCGCAAGCGGCGTCACGGCCGTTCGTCGCCTCGGCAGCCTCGAAGACCGCATCGTTCCACGGCCCCTCGAGGTTCGGATGGGCCTGATCGAAGGCGATCAGGTCGGCGAGCGTTTGCGGGTACGGCTGGCGTGCGTCACCGGGTTCGTGCCGTGGACGTAGGTGTGGAGGTACGTCGCGATGTCGGTCTTGAACTCGCACAGGAGCGCCGGGACCTCGTTGGCGGTCGCCGACAGGTCGATGTCGGTCGGGTCGATCACGGTCGCACCCTGGGCCTTGAGCGCGGCGATCACGTGGCCGAGGATCGGCTCGACGACCGGGCCCACCAGTCGCCGGGTCGTAGGTGCCGGCGCGCCAGACGCCGATTCGAGCGCCCTTGAGCGCGTTCTTCGTCGAGGAACTGCGTGTAGTCGGTGAAGGCGTGGCCGGCCTGAGCGGCGGTCGCGGGGTCGTGCGGGTCGACGCCGGTCGCTGCGCCGAGGAGGACCGCAGCGTCGGTCACGTTGCGGGCGATCGGGCCGGCCGTGTCCTGCTCGGCGCTGATCGGGACGACGCCTGCGCGGCTCCACAACCCGAGTGTCGGCTTGATCCCGACGTCGCCGTTGGCGCCGGACGGGCAGACGATCGAGCCGTCCGTCTCCGTGCCGACGGCTGCGACCGCGAGATCAGCAGCCGCGACGACGCCGGAGCCGGAGCTCGAGCCGCACGGGTTGCGATCGAGGACGTAGGGCATGTTCGTCTGGCCACCGATGCCGCTCCAGCCGCTCGACGACGGGCCGGACCGGAAGTTGGCCCACTCGGACAGGTTCGCCTTGCCGATGATGATCGCGCCGGCGGCCTTCAGCTGCTTCGCGATGAACGCGTCGTCGGGCGTGCTCCCGGCGAGTGCCCAGGAGCCGGCTGTCGTCGGCATGCCGGTGGTGTCGATGTTGTCCTTGACGATGATCGGAATCCCGAGCAGCGGACGGTGGTCGCCGTTGCGTCGCGCCGGTCGGCCGCCCGTGCGTCGAGCGAGGGCCGTCGGGCTGACCGTGATCACCGCGTGGAGCTTCGGGTTGAGCTGGCGGATGCGCCGGAGATAGAAGTTCGTCAGCTCGACGGAGGTGATCTGGTGCGAGTTCATCAACTTCTCGAGCTGCGGGATCGTCGTCGCGTCGACGTCGATACCGGCGACCTTGGTGTTCGGTCGGGTTGTCCGCGAGGCCGCTCGGCGCCGCGGCGCCGGAGACGCCGAGCAAGAGGGCCAGCAGGGTCGTCAGAACAAGGGAACGCCGAAGTCGTCTGCTCATCGCGTGACCTCCACGGGTTCGGGGTGGACGCTGGGATCGCAGGTCTGAGCCGCGATCTGGGGGCAGGATTCTATAACCGTCCCGCCGGCACCCGCGGCAGGCGCCTCCACCGAGAGCGAGGGTCCCGTCAGGAGGTCGCGTGCGTCTCGCCCACGTCGGGCGTCCCGTACGTGTGGAAGCTCTCGATCGTCCGGACGCCCCAGAACTGGCCGCGGCCGCGCTCGGCCTCCGTCCACACGATCGGCTCGAAGTCCGGGTCGTAGACGAAGTAGCCGCCCGTCGTCACCTCCACGCGGTTCCCGCCGGGCTCGAAGACGTAGACGAAGAACCCCTGCGCGATCGCGTGCTTCGAGGGAGCGGCCTCGATGTAGACGCCGCTGTCGACGAAGAGGTCGGCGGCGCGGAGGCACTCCTCGCGCGTGTCCACCCAGAAGGCGACGTGGTGGAGCCGCCCGCGGACGTCGTACGCATCCCGGACGTAGATCAGCTCGTGGGCGGCGATCGAGAGGCTCATCCAGGCGCCCGCCTCGGTGCCGTCGTCCAGCTCGATGCGCTCGTAGAGGCGGTAGCCGAGCACGTCCTGCGCGAACTCACGGCACGAGCGCACGTCGGCCGCCAGCGCATTGACGTGGTCGACCCGCTTGACGGCCGCGCCCCGACCGATGTAGCGCTGCGGCTGGTTGCGCCACGAGGGGCGGAGGTGCTCCGGCGGGACGTAGCGCTCCGCCTCGTAGTAGAGCTCGAGCACGTGCCCGTCGGGGTCGGTGAAGCGGTAGGCGGGGCCGTGGCCGACGTCGCCGTCGATCCACCCGTTCCCGAGCCCGGTCGCTTCGATTGCGGCGACGCGGCGCTCGAGCGCGTCCGGGCTCCACGCGCGCAGCGCCATGTGCCCGAGCCCGGGCTCGGGCGCCTCGGTGAGCTTGAGGCTGTAGCGGAGGTAGTCGCCCCAGCCGCGGAGGTAGACCGACTGCCCCTCGCGCGCCTCCTCCTCGAGGCCCATCAGGTCGACGAAGAAGCGGAGGCTCTCCTCGGGCTTCGGGGTCAGCAGCTCGACGTGGCCGATCCGCGCAAGCTCGTGCAGCATGCCGCGCGACCCTATCGCCCGGCGAGGCCCGCGAGCAGCGACGCACTCGCCGACGCGATCCTCGGCTCGATCCCGAGCGTCAGCAGCAGCGCGCACGCCGCCTCCATCTCGTCGGCCCGGCGGATCGCATGCCTGTGGCTGCCCTCGACCAGGCGGAGGAGCAACGGCTCGCCGATCACGTCCGCGATCTCGTGCTCGAGCCACTCGCGCCGGCCCGCCGCCTCCGCCGCTTCGAGGCTCTCGATCGCGGCGGCCGCAATGCCCTTCATGAACACGGAGCGCACGAGCTTGAGCGTCGCCGCGTCGCCGGCGCGGTCGGAGACCACCTCCACCGGCATCCCCAGCGGCGCGAACGTGACGGCGAACGCCTGCGCGCCGGCGCCCGAGGCGAGGGCGGGGGTCCGGAGGCCGTGCGCCGGGACCGGACCGAGGAGCGCGACGTCGGCGAAGGACGCGCCGGAGGCTTCGACGACGGCCGCGAGCTCCCGCTTCAGCTCCGGCGCGGCCGTGTTCAGGTCGGCGTAGATCGTGCCAGGACCCAGCCCGGGCAGTGCCGCCTCGGCGGCGCCGACCGCGGCGGCGCCGGAGTTGACGCTCAGGACGACGTCGGCCTTGGCGACGGCGGCCTCAGCCTCGGGAGCGCGCGTCACCCCGCTGGGCTCCGCGGCCGGCCCGGGGTCGTAGCCGCGCACGGCGACGCCTGCCGCGGCGAGGTCCTCCGCGAGCCGGCCGCCCGCCTCGCCGAGCCCGAGCACCGCGACCGCCGGCATCGTCATGTCCGTCCACGCTACAGGGCGACCAGCCTGCGGACGGCGGCGGCCACCTCGGCGCGGCCGGGCAGATACGCGTCCTCCAGCGGCGGGCTGAAGGGAACCGGCGCGAACGGCGCGCCGACGCGTGCGATCGGGGCGTCGAGCTCGTCGAAGGCTGCCTCCTGCACGCGCGCCGCGACCTCGGCGCCGAAGCCGCCGCTGGCCACCGCCTCGTGCGCGACGACGAGCCGGTGCGTCCGCGCGACCGACTCCACGATCGTGTCGAGGTCGAGCGGGACGAGCGTGCGGGGGTCGATCACCTCGACGTCGATCCCGTCCGACGCGAGCTCCTCGGCGGCGGCGACCGACTCGTGGACGAGCCGAGAGAGCGCGACGACGGT
The DNA here is from genome assembly GCA_963817105.1 of uncultured Actinomycetes bacterium. Classification (GTDB taxonomy): domain Bacteria; phylum Actinomycetota; class Thermoleophilia; order Gaiellales; family Gaiellaceae; genus 3-1-20CM-4-69-9. The sequence continues at coordinate 18,316 of CAWFNA010000001.1, read as the reverse complement.
CACGTCGCTGCCGGGCCGCACGACTCTGGCGAGCCCCAGCTCGACCGCCTCGTCGCGCACCTCCTCGCGCCGGAAGTAGAGCGTCTTGTTCTCGACCAGGACGACCGGGTTCGGGTCGGCGATCGCGGCCCTCAGCAGCCCGGCGGCGTCGGCCGCGGTGCTCGGCATCGCGACCTTCAGGCCGGGAACGTGTGTCAGCCACGCCTCGAGGCTCTGCGAATGCTGTGCGCCGCCGCGCTGGCCCGCGCCGCCCTGCGTCCGCAGCACCAGCGGGACGCGCAGCTGGCCGCCGGACATGAAGTGCGCCTTCGCCGCCTGGTTGACGAGCTGGTCGAGCGCGAGCGTGAGGAAGTCGACGAACATGATCTCGACCACGGGGCGGAGCCCGGACTGCGCGGCCCCGACGGCGACGCCGCAGATCGCGGCCTCGCTGATCGGCGTGTTGCGAACGCGCTCCGGGCCGAACTCGTCGACGAGCCCGGCGGTCGCTCCCCACGGGCCGCCCTCCGCGACGTCCTCGCCGAGCACGAGCACGGCCGGGTCGGCGCGCATCGCCTCGGCGAGCGTCGTCCGGATCGCCTCGAGGTACGTCGTCTGCGTCACGACGCGTAGACGAGCGCGCCGGTCGCGTCGGCCGAAGGGAACGGGCTGTCGCGCGCGAACCGCACCGCCGCCTCGACCTCCGCGCGGGCGGCCTGCTCGAGCTCGCCGCCGCCGACGCCGAGCCGCCGCTGGAGCCGGAGGATCGGGTCGAGCTCCTGCCACTCCTCCGCCGCGAGCGCCTCGCGATAACGCTCGGGGTCACCCTCGTAGTGCCCGCGCAGGCGGTGCGTCAGGCACTCGAGCAGGAAGGGACCCTCGCCGCGGCGCGCGGCCGCGAGGAAGCGGGCGCAGGCGTCGCGAACGGCGAGGACGTCATTCCCGTCCACGGTCTCCCGCTCGAGCCCGTACGGCGCGACGACGTCGCTCACCCGCTCGACATTCGTGTGCGCCGACCGCGGGGTGAACTCCGCGAAGCCGTTGTTCTCGCAGACGAGGATCGCCGGCAGCCCCCACAGCGCGGCCAGGTTGACGGACTCGACGAAGATCCCGCCCTGGACGGCGCCGTCCCCGAAGAAGACGACGGCGACGGAGTCGCGGCCGAGCAGCCGCCCCGCCAGTGCGCTGCCGAGCGCGAGCGGGACGTTGCCGCCGACGACGCCGGTCGCGCCGAGGAAGCCGTGGTCGGCGTCGACGAGGTGCATCGAGCCGCCGAGCCCACGGCAGAGCCCGTCGGCCCGCCCCATCAGCTCCGCCATCACGCGCTCCATCGGCGCGCCCTTCGCGAGCGCGTGGCCGTGCGCGCGATGGTTGCTGTAGACCGGGTCGTCCGCGCGGAGGAGCCCGCAGACGCCGGCGGCGACGGCCTCCTGGCCGATGCTGAGGTGGACGAGGCCGTGCACCTCGTTCGCGCGCGTCAGCTCGCCGACCCGCTCCTCGAAGGCGCGGATCCGCCACATCAGGCGGAGGAGCTCGAGCTCGTCTACGCGGGGACGGCCTGCGAGCCGAGCACCTGCTGGACGGCCGCGACGATCTTCGTCTCGTCCGGCAGGAGGTACTCCTCCATCGGCTGGCTGTACGGGATCGTGGCGTCGAGCGCCGTCACGAGCCGGACGGGCGCCTTCAGCGACGCGAATCCCTCCGACGCGACCTCGGCCGCGATCACGGCCGCGGCGGAGCCGTGGCGGGTCGACTGGTCGACGACGACGAGCCGGCCCGTCTTCTCCACGGACTGGAGGATCGTCGCCGTGTCGAGCGGCGCGAGCGTGCGCGGGTCGATCACCTCGGCGTCGACTCCGTCGGCCGCGAGCTGCTCGGCCGCGGCGAGCGCCTTCCCGACCATCCAGCCGATCGCGACGATCGTGACGTCGCCGCCCTCGCGCCGGACGGCCGCCTCCCCGAGCGGGACGACGTGCTCGCCGTCGGGCACCTCGCCGTGCTCGAGCGTCAGCAGGTAGTGGTGGAAGTAGACGACGGGGTTGTCGTCGCGGATCGCCGCGGTCATGAGGCCCTTCGCGTCGGCGGCGGTCGCCGGCACGGCCACCTTGAGGCCGGGGACGCCCATGAACATCCCGTAGATCGACCCGGTGTGCTGCCCCGCCCACCCGGCCGTGAACCCGTAGCCGGCCTTGAGGACGATCGGCACCGTCACCTGGCCGCCGGTCATGTAGTGGAAGCGCGGCGCCTCGTTCACGACCTGGTCCATCGCCACGAGCATGAACTCGGCCATGTAGAGCTCGACCACGGGCCGGTAGCCGGCAAACGCGGTGCCGATCGCCATTCCGATCTCGGCCGTCTCGGAGATCGGCGTCACACGCACGCGGTCGCCGCCGAACGCCTGCAGGAACGGGTCGTTCTCGGTCGTGGCGATGTTCTGCCCGAAGTAGAGGACCTTGTCGTCGCGCTCCATCTCGAGGTGGATCGCTTCACCGATCGCGGCGATGTACGGGAGCTCGTGTGCCATCGCGTCCCTCCTATGCGTAGACGTACTTTGTCGCGTCTTCGGCGGCCGGGAAGGGGCTCTCGACGCCGAAGGCGACCGCCTCGTCCATCTCGGCCCGTGCGGCCTCGGCGATCCGGTCGGCCTCCTCGGCGCCGAGCGTGCCGTCCTGGACGAGCCGCCCGCGGAAACGGGGCACGGGGTCGCCGCGTTTCGCCGCCTCGTACTCCTCGGGCGCCCCGAAGATCTCGATCGCCTCGTGCTCGGGGAAGTGGAGCGGCACGCCGGGCGGGGCGATGATGTTGCCGTGGGCGCTGAGGCGGTAGACGCGCGACTCGACGAGCGTCGGCCCCTCGCCTGACCGGGCGCGCTCGACCGCTGCGCCGACCACCTCGTGAACCGCGACCGGGTCCCCGCCGTCGACGGTCGTGCCCGGCATGCTGTACGCGGCCGCCTTGATTGCGAGCGGCTCGCCCGCCGCGGCGTTGGCGTCCTCCTGCTCCACGCGCGTGACGACGTTGTAGCTGTTGTTCTCCAGCACGTAGACGACCGGGAGCTTCCACAGCGACGCGATGTTGAGCGACTCGTGGAAGGCGCCCTGCTTCGAGGCGCCGTCGCCGAAGAAGCAGAGGACGACCTGGCCCTCGCCGCGGATCTGCGCCGCGTAGCCGGCGCCGGTCGCGTGCGGGATGCCCTGCGCGACGATGCCCGAGGTGCCGAGGAAGCCGCGGCTCACGTCGGTCAGGTGCATCGAGCCGCCGTACCCCTTGCAGAGGCCGGTGGAGCGGCCGTAGATCTCGGCCATCATCGCCTTGGGATCGGTGCCGAGCACGATCGGATAGCCGTGGCAGCGGTAGGTCGCGAGCAGCTGGTCGTCCGGCCGGAGCGCCGCGAGCGAGCCGACGATCGACGCCTCCGCGCCGTCCGCGAGATGCGTGTGGCCGCGGATGACGCCCGGGTGCTGCTCGAACGTCGACTTCACGTGCTCCTCGAACTCGCGGATCCGCACCATCTGCGTGAACATCCAGATCAGGCGCTCGCCGTCCAGGGCATGGTCAGACACCGGCACTCCTTTCCACCTCGGCCGCGAGCTGCGCGCTCGATGTCGCGTAGGCGCGGTCGAAGATCTCCTCGATCGGGCGGTTCCTCAGATCCTCCGAGAGCACCTCGACGCCCCACGGGCCGCCGTAGCCGAGCTCGCGGCACACCTCGACGTAGTCCCTGATCGGGAACTCGCCCTCGCCCGGGAGCTTCCGGTGGTTGACGGTCTCGTCGACGAGGTCGTCCATGCTCTCGTAGCGGCCGTCGCTCAGCTCGACCCACCCGAGGTGCCGCGCCGGGATCCGGCGGAGGTCGTCGGGCTGGATCCCGAGCTTGGCCATGTGCCACGTGTCGATCGCGAGCCCGCCGTTCGGCGCGTCGGCGCCCTCCACGACTGCGAGCGCCGAGTCGAGGTCGCGGACGTTCGCGTCGAAGGGCATGAACTCGTACACGACCCTCGCGCCGTGCCGCTCGGCGGCCTCGGCGCAGAGCTCCGCGTACCGCTCCGTCAGCTGCGGCAGCTCGCACGGCGTGCCGGGGATGTTCCCGACCTTGACGTGGTGCGCGTCGAGCGCGGCGGCGGCCTCGAACAGCAGCTCGCGCGTGGCGTCCGAGACGCGGCGCCGCTCGTCGTCCGGGTCGAGGAACCACTCCATCAGGAACTCGAGCTCGAGGTACTCGAGCCCGTGGTCGTCCAGGACCTGCTTGATCTCCGGGAGTGAGCGCGTCTCGCGGACCCGCTCGAGGTCGGCGTGCCAGAGCCCGGTCCCACTGAAGCCGACCCTGGCGGCGTGCTCGCAGCGGTCGGCGAAGTCGAAGAGGCTCCACTCGCGTCCAACGTGGACGTCCACCGGGCCGGAGACCGTCCAGTAGAGCGCGAGCAGCGCGGTGTCCGCAGCCATCCCGGGCAACGCTAACGCACGCGCCTTAAGCTCTCCCTGGCAATCGACCCGAGGTGGTGCGGCAATGGCGGCTGACTACGTGATCGTCGGGTCGGGATCGGCCGGCTGCGTGCTCGCCGCGCGCCTGAGCGAGGATCCCGACGTGGAGGTGCTCCTGCTCGAGGCGGGCGGCCCCGACACGGCCCCGGAGCTCCACATTCCGGCGGCGTTCCCCGCGGTCTTCAAGTCCGGCCTCGACTGGGACCTGCTCGGCGAGCAGGAGCCCGGGCTGGGCGGCCGGCGCCTCTACTTGCCGCGCGGCCGCGTGATCGGCGGGTCGGGCTCGATCAACGCGATGATCTACATCCGCGGCAACCGCGCCGACTACGACGAGTGGGCGGCGACTGGGCTGCGAGGGCTGGGGCTACGACGACGTGCTGCCGTACTTCAAGCGCGCGGAGGACAACGAGCGCGGCGCGGACGACTACCACGGCGTCGGCGGGCCGCTCGCGGTCTGCGACAGCTGCTCGATGCACCCGCTCGTGGACGTGATGCTCGAGGCGGCGGTGCAGGCCGGCCACGAGCTCAACCCCGACCTGAACGGCGAGCGCCAGGAGGGCGTCGGCCGCTTCCAGCTGACGCAGCGCAACGGCCGGCGCTGCAGCACGGCGGACGCGTACCTCCACCCCGCGTCGGACCGGCCGAACCTCGAGGTCAGGACTGGCGTCTTCGTCCAGCGGCTCGTCTTCGAGGGGAACCGGGCGGTCGGCGTCGAGCTCGTCCGCGACGGCGTCGTCGAAACCGTGCGCGCCGAGCGCGAGGTGATCCTCTCGGCGGGCACCTTCCAGTCGCCGGTGCTGCTGATGGTCTCGGGGATCGGGCCGCCCGAGGAGCTCGAGCCGCTCGGAATCGCCGTACGGGAAAGCCTGCCCGTCGGCCGCAACCTGCAGGACCACTGCATGGCGCAGGTCAACTACCTGACCGACGAGCCGACCCTGTTCGCCACCTTCACGCCGGAGAACTTCGAGCTGCTCGAGCGCGAGGGGCGCGGGCCGCTCACCTCGAACATCCCCGAGGCCGGCGGCTTCTTCCGGACGCGGCCAGGCCTGCCGGCGCCCGACGTGCAGTTCCACTTCGCGCCGTCCCTCTTCTTCGACGAGGGCCTCACCGCGCCGGGCGACCACGGCTACTGCTACGGCCCGGTGATCGTGAAGCCGACGAGCCGCGGCCGCGTGATGCTGCGTGCCCCGCTGCCCGACTCGAAGCCGCGCGTGCTCTGCAACTTCCTCACCACCGAGGAGGACCGGCAGAGCATGATCGCGGGGATGCGACTCGCGCTCGAGATCTCGTCCCAGCCCGCCATGAAGGCGGTCGAGCGGGAGCCCTTCAGCGTGCCCGAGTCCGACTCGGACGAGGACCTGCTCGCCTTCGCCCGCCGGGCAGGGCAGAGCGTCTACCACCCGACCTCGACCTGTGCGATGGGCTCCGTCGTCGACGCCGAGCTGCGCGTGTACGGGGTCGAGGGCCTCCGGGTCGTCGACGCGTCCGTGATGCCGACGATCACGCGCGGCAACACGCACGCGCCGACGGTGATGATCGCCGAGAAGGCCGCTGATCTGATCCGCACCGGAGCCCCGTCGCAGGCGGCGGCCGAGGCAGCGGCAGCGTGAGCGACCAGGAACGAAAGGAGCGGCAGTGACCGTCACGACCGAACCGGCCGTCGAAGCGGGGAACCTGCTCGACGAGCAGCAGTGGACCGGGAAGATCTACAGCGGCGGCTGGGTCGACGCCCCGGGCGAGATCGAGAGCGTCGAGCCCGCCACGGGCGAGGTGCTCGGCACGGCCGGCGTCGGGGATCCCGACGCGATCGCGCGCGCCGCGGAGTCGGCGAAGGAGGCGCAGCGCGAGTGGGCGGCGACGCCGTTCACCGAGCGCGTCGCCGTCGTGCGCCGCGCCGCGGAGCTGATGGACCGCCATCACGCCGAGCTCGCCACGTGGCTCGTCCGCGAGTCGGGCTCGATCGGCGGGAAGGTCGAGCACGAGATCATGGCGTCGATCGGGCAGCTGGACATGGCCGCGGCGCTCATCTCGCACCCGCTCGGCCAGGTCCTGCCCTCGATGACGCCGGGCCGCACGAGCGTCGCCCGGCGCGTCCCGATCGGCGTCGTCGGAGTGATCACGCCGTGGAACTTCCCCTACGTGCTGGCGATGCGCTCGGTCGGGCCGGCGCTCGCGCTCGGCAACGCCGTCGTCCTGAAGCCGGACCACAACACGCCGATCACCGGCGGCGTCGTGATCGCGCGGCTGTTCGAGGAGGCGGGCGTCCCGGAGGGCGTGCTGCACGTGATCCCTGGCGACGGCGAGGTCGGCCGGGCGCTCGTCGCCGATCCCAACGTGCGGATGATCTCGTTCACCGGCTCGACCGCCACCGGCCACGAGGTCGGAGAGACCGCCGGCCGCATGCTCAAGCGGCTGGTGCTGGAGATGGGCGGCAACAGCCCGCTCGTGGTGCTCGACGACGCCGACATCGAGGCCGCGTCGTCGGCCGGAGCCTGGGGCTCGTTCCTCCACCAGGGGCAGATCTGCCTCTCGGTGGGCCGCCACATCGTCCACGAGAGCATCGTCGAGGCCTACACCGAGGCGCTCGTGGAGCGCGCCGGCCGGCTGCCGATCGGCGACCCGAACACCGAGGAGGTCGCGCTCGGGCCGATCATCAACGAGCGCCAGCTCGGTCGGGTGCGCCGCATCGTCGACGAGAGCGTCGAGCAGGGCGCGAAGGTCCTCGTCGGCGGCACGAACGACGGGCTGTTCTTCTCCCCGACCGTCCTCGGCGACATCACGCCGACGATGCCCGCGTTCGCGGAGGAGATCTTCGGGCCGGTCGCGCCGGTGATCTCGTTCCGCGACGACGACGAGGCGGTCGAGCTCGCCAACTCGACCGACTACGGCCTCGCGGCCGCGGTGCAGTCGGGCTCACCCCTGCGGGCGGCCGCGATCGCCGAGCGGCTCCACGCGGGGATGGTCCACGTCAACGGCCACACGATCAACGAGGAGCCGCCCGCCCCGTTCGGCGGCTTCGGCGCCTCCAGCAACGGCGGTCACTTCGGCGGCGTCGCGAACCTCGAGCTCTGGACGGAGTGGCAGTGGCTCACGGCGCAGGAGCAGGCGACGACGTACCCGTTCTGAGCTAACCCACGACGTTCTTGCCGGTCGGGTGCGCGCGCGTGCGCGCATAGGCGACGAACGCGTCGACGGCGCCCGGATCCACGAGCGCGTCGGTGCTGACGACCTCGCCGGCGTCGGTCCCGGAGAGGATCCGCTTGACGGGAGCTCGAGCTTCTTGCCCGTCAGCGTGCGCGGGATCGAGGGGACGGCGACGATCTCGTCGGGGGCGTGGCGCGGGGAGAGCGAGCCGCGCAGCGCCGACGCGATCCGCGCGCGCAGGTCGTCGTCGAGCTCGACGCCCTCGCGGAGCGCGACGAAGAGGAGCAGCTCGTCCGCGTCGTCGAGATGGACGACGAGGCTGTCGAGCACCTCGTCGACCTCCTCCACGACGACGTAGAACTCGCTCGTCCCGAGGCGGACGCCGCCGCGGTTCAGCGTCGCGTCCGAGCGGCCCGTGATCACCGAGCTCCCACGCTCGGTGAAGAGGATCCAGTCGCCGTGCCGCCAGAGGCCGGGGAAGTCGTCGTAGTAGGCGGCGCGCAGGCGGGAGCCGTCGGGGTCGTTCCAGAGGGCGACCGGCATCGACGGCATCGGCTCGGTGATCACCAGCTCGCCCAGCTCGCCGACGACGGGCCGCCCGTCCGGCCCGAAGGCCTGGGCCCCGACCGCGAGGCAGCGTCCCGACATCTCGCCCGCGTAGACCGGCAGCAGCGGGTTCCCCTGCACGATCCCCGTGCAGATGTCGGTGCCGCCGCTTCCGGTGTTCAGGAGGACGCCCGGGTCGACCTGGTCGTAGAGCCACTCGAAGCCCTCGAGGGTCAGCGGCGACCCCGCGGCGCCGATCGAGCGGAGCGACGAGAGGTCGAAGCGCCGACCGGGCTCCACCCCCTCCTTGCGGCAGGCCATCACGAACGCCGGGCCGAGGCCCAGCATCGTCGGGCGGGTCGTCTCGGCGAGCCGCCATTGCTGCGCGAGGTCCGGATAGGACGGGTTCCCGTCCACCATCACGATCGACGCGCGGACGAGCAGCGTCGAGACGAGCGCGTTCCACATCATCCACGCGGTCGTCGTGAACCACTGGAGGCGGTCGCCCGGCCGCAGATCCCAGCTGAGGCCGTGGTTCTTCAGGTGCTCGAGCAGGATGCCGCCGTGCCCGTGGACGATCGCCTTCGGCAGTGCGGTCGTCCCGGACGAGAAGAGGACGTAGAGCGGATGCGCGAACGGCACCTGCTCGAACTCGAGCTGCCCGTCCTCCGCGAGCAGGTCGTCCCACGAGCGTCGCGTCGGGGAGCACGTCGTCCTCTCCGCCGACGTACGGCACGTGCACGACGGCCCGGAGCGTCGGCAGCTGCGCCCGGATCGCCGCGATCGGCTCGCGGCGGTCGACGCGCCGGTCGCCCCAGCCGTAGCCGGCGACCGCCAGCAGGACGGCCGGCTCGAGCTGGCCGAGCCGGCTGACGACGCTGCGCACGCCGAACTCGGGCGGGCACGTGGCCCAGACGGCGCCGAGCGACGCCGTCGCGAGGAACGCGACCAGGGTCTCCGGGATGTTCGGCAGGTACGCGACGACGCGGTCGCCGGGGCCGACGCCGAGGCGCTCGAGCCCGGCGCGCGCGCGCGCGACCTGCGCCCGCAGCTCGCCGAAGGTGAGCTCGACCGGATCCCGCGTCTGCGAGTGGGCGACGACGGCGACCTCGCCCGCATCGTCGTCCCGGCCGAGCATGTGCTCGGCGTAGTTCAGCCGCGCGCCGGGGAACCACTCCGCGCCCGGCATCGCTCGGGAGCCGAGGACGCGCTCGTACGGCACGCTCGCCCGGATCCCGAAGTAGTCCCACAGCGAGGACCAGAAGCCCTCGAGGTCGGTGACCGACCACTGCCAGAGCTCGTCGTAGCCCGGGAAGTCGAGGCCGCGCTCGCGCCGGAGCCACGCGAGGTAGCTGCCGAGCTCCGTCCGCTCGGCCACGTCCGCCGGCGGCGTCCAGAGGACCTCGCCCTGCGCGAGCCCGGCCGGGCTCACGGCACGAGGACCGCGCGCCCGGTGATGTCGCCCTGGCGCAGCCGGTCGAGCACGTCGTTCACGTCCTCGAGCGGGTGCACCTCGGTCCGCAGCGTGATCTCGCCGCGGCCGTGGAGCTGGACGATCTCCCACAGGTCGACCCAGCTGCCGACGAGGTTGCCGACGACCTCGATCTCCCGCGAGACGAACGCGATCGACGGGACGGACACGAGCCCGCCGTAGCCGACGGTCGAGTAGAGGCCGCGCTGGGCGAGCATCTCCACGCCGGCCGCGTGCGTCTCGTCCGTGGCGACGAAGTCGAGCACCACGTCGGCACCCGCGCCGCCCGTCAGCTCCCGCACCGCACCGACGACGTTGGCCTCCTCGCCGAGCACCTGGTCGGCGCCGAGCTCGACCGCGAGCCTGCGGCGCCGCTCGTCCGTCTCGACCGCGATCGCGGCGCCGCCGCCGAGGACGCGGACGAGCTGCAGCGCGATGTGGCCCACCCCGCCGATCCCGATCAGGACCGTGGTCGTCCCGGGGACGAGCCGGGGCAGGAGCCGCTTGACGGCGTGGTAGGCGGTAAGGCCGGCGTCCGCCTGCGGCGCCGTCTCGGCCGGGTCGAGGCCGGGCGGGAGCGGGACGAGCGAGCGCTCGTCCACGAGCACGTACTCGGCGAAGCCGCCGTCGCGCGTCAGGCCGGTGAACTCGTGCCGCTCGCAGTGCATGTCGAGGCCGCGGCGGCAGGGCACGCAGAGACCGCAGCTGTACGGCGGGTAGAGGAGAACCGGGTCGCCGACCGCGGCGGAGGTGACGCCGTCGCCGACGGCGTGCACCCAGCCGGCGTTCTCGTGTCCGAGCACGAGCGGCACCTTCACGCCCGCCACCTCCATCAGGCCGTCGATCGAGTGCAGGTCGGTCGCGCAGACGCCGGCGCCGCCGACCCGGACGACGACGTCCCGCGGCCGCGCGGGCTCCGGCTCGGGTCGCTCCACCAGCTCGAGCGGCTGGTGGTACGCGGACATCAGCGCGGCCTTCACGCGGCGGCTCCGAGCTCGGCGTCGAGGTGGTCGGCCAGCCGGGTCGCGAGCGCCATGATCGTGAGGGACGGGTTCACCGACAGCGTGCGCGGGATCAACGAGGCGTCGCCGACGAAGAGGCGCTCGACCTCGTGCGACTCGCAGTTCCGGTCGACGACCGACCGCGCCGGGTCGTCGCCCATCCGGCACGTGCCCTGGACGTGCGTGGACGCGAGCCCGCTCCAGCAGACCTGCGTCGCGCCGGCGGCCTCGAGCACGTCGCGGCAGAACCGGAAGCCCCGGTCGATCCGCTCGAGCTCGTGCGGCCCGAAGTGGACGTCGAACCGCTCCCCTCCCCCCTCCTCGACGACGACCGCGCTGCCGTTGTCGTCGTTGGCGAGCGCGAGCAGCCCCGCCCAGTGCCGGAAGCCGCGCAGCGCCTCGGCGAGCGGCTCTCCCCACAGCGGCCCGCCCTCGTTGCAGAGCGTGGTCGCGAACGAGATCGGGTCCTGGATCGTCGTCGCCTCGATCACGAAGCCGCCGTCCTCGTCGTGCTGGAAGTCCATACAGTGGGCGCTGATCGGATAGACCATGTGCGCGTCCTGCGGCTCGTCGAAGCGGCCGTACACGAGGCGCACCGGGTGCAGGCCCAGGTTGCGTCCCACCGAGGCGTTCTCGAGCCCCGACCGGAGTAGCAGCTGCGGCGTGTTCAGGGCGCCCGCGGCGACGACGACCACGCCGGCGCGGACGACGCGCCGTTCGCCGTCCTCGTCCACGTACTCGACCCCGGTCGCCCGGCCGCCGTCGATCAGCACGCGTTCCACGGACGCATTCGCGCGCAGCTCGAGCAGGCCGGCGACGAGCGCGTCGTGGATGTACGTGTTCATCGTCGACTTGCCGGCGTTGGTCGGGCACCCCTGCAGGCAGGAGCCGCAGCGCATGCAGTTCGCGTCCGTGTAGGAATGGACGGGCTCCAGCTCGACGCCGAGCGCACGGAAGCCGGCCCCGACCGTGTGGACGCTCTTCGTCCAGTCGCTGCGCTCGCGCACGCCGAGAACGCCCTCAACGCGGTCGTAGTAGGGCGCGAGGTCGGCGGGCGCGAACGGCTGGCCGCCGTCGTTCGTGAGGCCGCTCGCCGCGTGCCACTTGGCGAGGTCGTGCTCGTCGGCGCGCAGCGCGACCTTCGTGTTGATCGTGGTCGTGCCGCCGACGCACCGCCCCGCGAGGAACGCGATCAGCTCGCCGTTGTCCAGCGGCGCGAGCCGCAGCGGCCAGAAGAGGTCGTGGGTCGCCTTCGCCTCCCAGCGGACGAAGTCCGCGGCCGTGAGGTGCGGCCCGGCCTCGAGCAGGAGGACGTCCCGGCCGCGTTGCGCGAGCTCGCCCGCGACGACGCCCCCGCCCGCGCCCGACCCCACCACGACGACGTCGAACCGGTCCTTCACGCGATCCCCAGATACGACCAGTCCTTGCTCAGCCTGGTCGCGAGCGGCGAGTTGAAGTCGATCTCCGCCCACGCGCCGGGGCCGTCCTTGCCGGGCGCGACGAAGTCGCTGTAGTACGCCTCGACCGCGAGGGCGCGGAGCAACCCGAACTCGGGCGTCCGCTCGTGCTCGGCGAGCGCCTCGGCGCCGCCGTCGGCCGCGGGTGCCAGCGCGTCGATCGCCGCGAGCACGGCTCCCTGCACCTCCGGCGGCATGCCGGTCACGAGCGCATCGAGGTAGACGACCGACCCGACGCGCTTCGAGCCCGGCACGAGCAGCTCGCAGAGTCGCCTCGACGGCGTCCGGCCCGCCCGCCGAGCGTCCTCAGCTCAGTCGCCACCGGCCGCCCCCTCGGCGATCTCCTCTGCGGAGAGGTAGGCGGAGTGGAGGAGGTCCGGGCGATTCTTCAGCTCGTCGGCCACGCCCTCGTAGCGGATCCGGCCGCCCTCGAGCACGTAGGCGGTCTTGGCGAGCGAGAGCGCCACGTGCGCGAACTGCTCGATCAGCAGGACGCCGACGCCGTCCGCGGCCACGGCCTGGATCGTCGGGACCAACCGCTTCACGACGACCGGCGCGAGCCCGAGCGAGAGCTCGTCGACGAGCAGGATCCCGGGACGGGAGACGAGCGCCTGCGCGAGCACGAGCATCTGCTGCTCGCCGCCGGAGAGGAGGCGCGCCTGGGCGTTCCAGCGCCGCCCCAGCTCGGGGAAGAGCTCTAACGCGTATGCGATCCGCTGCCGTCGCTCGTCCCGGCCGAGCGTGTAGGTCGCGATGCGGACGTTGTCCTCGACCGAGAGCAGCGGCAGTAGGCGCCTGCCCTCCGCGACGACGGCGACGCCGGCCGCCCGGATCCGCTCGGGCGGGGCGCTCGTGAGGTCGCGGTCGCCGAGCAGCACGCGGCCGGCGCTCGGCCGCAGCACGCCTGCGACGGCCAGCACCAGCGTCGACTTGCCCGCGCCGTTGGCGCCGAGCAGCGTCGTCACCTCCCCCGGCGGGACGGAGATCGACACCTCCCGCACGACGGGCCGGCCTCCCCGGGCAACGGAGACGCCCTCGAGGCGCAGTGTCGGGGCGCTCACGCCGCGTCCTCGGCGCCGAGGTAGGCGCGGATGACGTCCTCGTTCCGCAGCACCTCCGCGGTCGGCCCCGAGGCGATCAGCCGGCCGAAATCGAGGACGGCGGTCGTCTCGCAGCATCCCGAGACGAGCGTCATGTCGTGGTCGACGAGGACGACGAGCGCGCCGAACTCCGTCGGGATCCGCTGGATCAGCCCGCCGAGGTGCTCGGTCTCGCGCTCCGGGAGGCCGGCAGCCGGCTCGTCGAGCAGCACGATCCGCGGCTCCCCGACGACGGCCCGCGCGACCTCGACGAGCCGCCGCTCGCGGGCGCCGAGCCCTCCGACCTTCGCGTACGGCGACGCCTCGAGCCCGACGAACTCGATCGCGGCCAGGACAGCAGCGCGCCGGGCGGAGCGCGACGACCGCGAGTGCTCGTGGATCATCGCGACGTTCTCGAAGATCGAGAGCTGCTGGATCGCCTGCTCGGTCTGGAACGTGCGCCGCAGGCCCCAGCGCGCCCGCCGGAAGTCGACGAGCTTGAGCAGATCCTCTCCGAAGACGCGGATCGAGCCCGCCGCCGGCTTGATGAACCCGGAGAGGACGTTGAAGAAGGTCGTCTTCCCCGCCCCGTTCGGGCCGATCAGGCCGCAGGCGCCGCCCGGGAACGTGACGGTCACGTCGTCGATCGGTGTCACGCCGGCGAAGCGGACGGTGAGCTTCTCGACCTCGATCATCCGGACCGCCTCACGGCGCCGGTCGCCTTCCGGAAGAGCCCGTAGATCGCCCGGCCGAGCCTCGCCATGTCCTTCGGGAACTGGTCGACGAGGCCGCCGGGCGCGGTCAGCAGCACCTGCAGCAGGCCGATCCCGAAGATGACCAGCAGGAAGTTGGGGTTGATGTGCCACTCCGCCTGGAAGATGAAGGGCACGAGCTGCATGAACACGCCGGCGACGATCGCGCCCCAGAGCGTGAAGATTCCGCCGATCAGCGCGGTCGCGATCATCGTCAGGGAGTCCTGCGTCGGGAAGCCGTAGACGGTCGGCCTGCCGACCTCCGCCGCCAGCAGGCAGCCTGCGACGCCGGTGATGAAGGACGCGAGGGCGAACGCCCAGATCTTGTAGAGCGTGATGTTGACGCCGGCCGCGAGCGCCGCCGGCTCGCTCTCGCGGATCGTCGCCCACGCCCGGCCGGGCTTGGTCGCGAAGTGCACGAGCGTGAGCAGGAACATCAGCGCGCAGACGACGACGACGTATCGGTAGTACGCGACGTCACCTCCCGCACCGGACGGCCTGCTCACGGGCGCGAGCCCCGCGAGGTTGACGACCGCCGTCCGGCCCGTGAACCCTCCGCCGCCGTTCGGGAAGTCGATCGCCCCGAGGACGACGTTGACGGCGCCGGCGGCCATGAGCGTGATCAGCGCGAGGTAGAGGCCGGAGAGCCGCAGCGCGGGCAGGCCGATCAGCACGCCGATCACGCAGGTGATCGAAGCCGTGACGAGGATCAGCAACGGGAACGGGATGTTGGTGGCGTAGCTCAACCGCGTCGCCGTCCACGTGCCGATCGCGAGCAGGGCGATCTGGCCGAGCGAGATCATCCCGACCCGCCCGTAGAGGACGACGAGGCCCGCGGCGACGACGGAGTAGATCGCGACGCTCGTAAAGGTGTTGACCCAGTCGCTGCCGAGCGTCGCGGGAATCAAGAACAGCGCGATCACGAGCAGCGCCGCCGTCGCGACGGCCCGGACGATGTTCCTGCGCCCGGCCAGCCCGACGGCCGCGGGCCAGCTCCTTCGCTCGCCGGCCTCCGCGACCGCCATCAGCGCGTGCTCGGCGAGAAGACGATCACCCGGCGGCGTGCGAGCCAGAGCAGCATGATGATCGAGAGCACGAACGGCGTCGCCGCCCGGTAGTTGGTCACCGAGTTGTACGGCGTCAGCATCGCCTGCACCACGCCCACGGCGAGCCCTCCCGCGAAGGTGACCCAGAGGGATCGCAGCCGGCCGATCAGCGCCGCTGCGAGCGACGAGATCACGAGGAACGTCAGCGCCGCGTAGTCGAGCGACGTGTACAGGTCGGCCAGAAGGAGCCCGGAGGCGCCGCACACGAGGCCCGAGCCGAGCCAGGCGGTCGCCTCCACCCGGCGGACGGGCACGCCGAGCGTGGCCGTGATCTCGCGGTCATCCGCGACCGCCCGGTACGCCGTGCCGAGCCTCGTGAAGCGCAGGAACACCGTCGTCAAGATCACGAGAGCGACCGCGAAGGCGAGGGCGAGGATCTGCGTGAGGCTCACGACGGCGCCGAAGAGCGCGTAGGTGTGATTCGTCGTCGGGAGCGTGAGGACTCGGACGAACGCCCCTCCGGCCGGGGCGCGCCAGGCCATGATCCCGAGCAGGATCAGCGTGAGGGCGAGCGTCCCCATCATCTTCACGAGTGGATCCCGCTTCGCGAAGGCGGGGCCGAACAGGACCCCGTACACGAGGTTGACGACCCCGCCGAACGCGACGCAGGCGGCGTAGGCGAGCCAGTGCGGCAGGCTCGTGTGGTTGACCATCCAGTACGCGATCAGGGCGCCCGCCGCTCCCACCGCGCCGAAGGCGAGGTTGAGCACGCCGGTGGCCTGGTACAGCACGACGATGCCGACGCCGGACAGCGCGTAGACGCCGCCGAGCGCGAGGCCGAGCACGATGTACGGCTTGAGGAACACCCAGTCCACGCCGAACACCGTGAAGCCAAGGACGCTAGCCACGCGTAGCCACGGGCTCCCTGATCGCTGTTGATGTTGTCCTGGTTGTGCCTACTTCCCGGTGTTCAGCTTGAACTGACGCTCCCACTTGCGCGTCTGCACGATCTCGGCGTCGACCGGCGCGATCGCGAAGCACTTGTCCGCGACGACGACCCTGCCCTTCCTGTAGGTGACCGTGATGTCGTAGTTGTTCGGGATGTGGTACTTGAGCGGGCCGACGTACCACGGCTTGCACAGCATGTCGGTCTTGACGTTCTTCAGCCCCCGGACCGCCCTGTTGTACGACTTTGCCGTGACGGCGCCCTTGACTTTCAGCAGCGCGATCGTCGCGAACTTCGCGTCCAGGTACCCCATCTGGCCGAACGCCTGGATCGCGATCTTCGGCGTGTACTTGGCGTTGATCTTCCGATACAGCGTCTCGTCCGGCCCCGTGCTCGAGAGGTTGCTGAACTCGTTGTTGATGAAGATCTTCCCGTCGAACTGCGGGAACTGCTTCGCCATCTCCTCGTTCGCGATCGGCGTGGAGGAGCCCCACTTCACCCGATCGACGAAGCCCTGCTGGATCGCGGCCTTCATCAGCGCCGGGGCGGTGTCCGGCGTGAAGTCGAGGATCACGCCGCCGCCCTGGCCCGCGGCCTGGACGAGTCGGAGGATCGTCGAGTTCGCGTCCGTCACGGGCAGCTTGACCGGAACGCTCTGGCCCTTGATGCCCCTCGCCTTGGCGAGCTTGAGGACGCCGCCGTCGGCATAGGCGGCGATCGTGTCCGGCGAGGCGATGATGAGCGACTTGGCGCCGCGCTTGAGCAGCGCCTGTGCCGCGCCGATGTTCGAGTAGCGCGGGCCCATGTTCGACTCGACGTAGGAAGGCGTGCCGAAGCACTCCGCCTGGACGCCGCCGCCGATCACGAGGTAGCCCTTGGACTGGAAGTACTTCCAGTTCGTCCCACACTCGGTGAAGCTCGTGTTGGCGACGACGCCGACGACCTTGTCGCTCGTGACGAGCTTCCTGGCCAGTGACGCCTGCTGGGCGGGATTGAGCTGCTCGGTGTACTGGATGAGCTTGATGGGGCGGCCATGGATGCCGCCGTTGTCGTTCACGCACTTGAAGTAGGCGTCGGCGAGTTTGGCAAGGGTCGTGAAGTCGACGCCGGGGATGAGCATGTTGATCGCGCCGAGCTTGATCGGCGTCCCGGTCGCCTTCTTCCCGGTCCCCAGGCCGCACACCGACTTCTTCGCCGAAGCCTTGCCGGATCCGATGGGCCCGGCCGCCGAGCGGGACGCGCCGCCGGTCGCCCAGGCAGCGAGCGTCAAAGCGACGACGCTGCAAACCGCGAACACGACTCCGGCAATGAGCTTCCTCGATCTCATCCTTCCTCCTTTTTTGGCCCCTTCGCCACAGCGCTGCCACGCGAGTCGCGGCGTGTTCGATCTAAGCGGACGGTCCAGGGGGAGTCAACCGGGAGCGATCACGCGTGTTCCAGGGGATGGGACACGGCCTGTTTCGGGGTTCGAGCAGGTGGGATGCCGGCGGTCGACTCGCCCTCGTCCAGACCGGACGTAGGATGATCCGCCGGCGCCATGATCGACGTCACAACCGTCGCCGCGATCGACGTTCACGTGCATACGGAGCGCTCCCGAGCCGGGCACGATCCGCTGCCGCCGGAGCTCCGGTCCGCCTCGAGGCGCTACTTCAAGAGCGACCAGGCCCTGCCGACGGTGGACGAGGTCGCCGCGTACTACCGCGAGCGCAACCTCGTAGCCGTGCTCTTCACCGTCGACTGGGAGGCCCGCAGCGGCCTGCCGCCGATCCCCAACGAGGAGATCGCCGACGCGGCGCGTGCGAACCCGGACGTGCTCGTCGCCTTCGCGAGCGTCGACCCCGGGCGCCCCGATGCCGTCGAGCGCGCCCGCCGGCTGATCGACGACCACGGCGTCAAGGGGTTCAAGTTCCACCCGAACCTGCAGGAGTTCTTCCCGAACGACCCGAGCGCCTACCCGCTCTACGAGGCGATCGCCGAGGCTGGCCTCCCCGCGCTCTTCCACTCCGGCCACAGCGGCATCGGCACCGGGCTGCCCGGCGGTGGCGGGCTGCGGCTCAAGTACTCGAACCCGATGTGCCTGGACGACGTGGCGGCCGACTTCCCGGAGCTCCAGATCGTGCTCGCGCACCCGTCGTTCCCGTGGCAGGACGAGGCGATCTCGATCTGCCTGCACAAGGCGAACGTCTGGATCGACCTCTCCGGCTGGTCGCCGAAGTACTTCCCGCCGCAGCTCGTGCAGTACGCGAACACGCAGCTGCGCGAGAAGGTGCTCTTCGGCTCCGACTTCCCGCTGATCACGCCCGACCGCTGGCTCGCCGACTTCGAGCAGGCGCCGTTCAAGGACGAGGTGCGGCCGCTGATCCTGAAGGAGAACGCGGCCCGGCTGCTCGGGCTCGCGGCCGGTTAGAAGGCG